>NZ_CP086136.1:7991039-10692809 GCF_017565645.3 Bradyrhizobium barranii subsp. barranii | reverse complement strand
CGTCAAAAAACTTCTATTGAGAGATAAAGTTGCGTTGTGAGTGCCATGAAGGGGTCCCGCCAGGATCCTTCGAAGGGCACGACCTCGAGCGATTCCATCGTCGGACACAGCTCCGCCGTTCGGCGCGAACGCCGCGGGTCGGACTGGCGATGTCAGAGATGGAGGGGTCGCGAGGTCAGCGCGTACTCGGCGCTCCGTCACACGCGGGAGGCTGGAGGTTGGGCTGATCTAAACCGGCATCGTTGGAGTAGGTGGCTTGTTTCAATACCGCGTTGAGTCCGTAAGACATGATACCCTCCCCGTCCTGCCGTGATTGCTCACGGCAAGGTCCTGCGTGTCCTGAAGACAACTGCGACTGAAGTCGCCGATGTCCCGCCCGTCTGCACTGTTCGTCCGCTCGGCTACGCCATCACGTGTGTCGCGGTAGTTTCATGACATCTCTCGTTTGCGTCTGGCGCGAGCGGGATCGAAGATCCCACTTGGAGACATTCAGACAAAGAGCTACCGTTCCCATATTGCTATGGGTTTTGAACCGACAATCGCTTGTTGAAGCGTCGCCTACGTGCACACCGCCGCCGATTTGCACGCTCGCCCCGTTTCTAAAACCGCGCTGGTCTTGAGATCGTGGGCGCTGCGGACGACTTAAGGAATACACTATGCGGAAAGACTCGCAACGAAATTGATTCACACTTGAGGCGACTAAAAACTTGACCAGCGTTAACGGCGCGCGGGAGTTGTGCACAGGCTTGCGAGCAAGAGTTTGAATCCGTGCACAGATTCGAAGGCGCCGCGCGTCATGTGACAAATCTCCGCCACCGCCAAAAATTTTTTACAAAAGCGTCACGCGCACGCCTTGCGGGCAATTTTTCCAAATGCTTGTCGACGCTATGTCGATAAGTGATTATTGAGACACCGCTTTTTGAGTCTCGTTTCGCAGGGTAACTCCATCGCGAACCGGTTCCGGGAAAACTACGGTGTGCAGAACTCTCGCGCGCGCGGATTCAACTTAAGCCCGCCCCGCAGGGGTTTTTCGCAGCGCAGTGAAAGTTTCCGCTGTTGCAAAAACATCCGCCAGTGAAATTACGGGCGCAGCGCAGCGAAGACGACACGAGTCTTCCAACGGAAGAGTGGTCGCCCAACGACCGCAAGCGTGAATTGTGACAGGCAACAAAAAGCCCGGCGCGAGCCGGGCTGATTGACGAGCGCGATGTCGATCCGATCAGTCGATCGGATGACTCGACGAGCTTACTTCGCGAGCTTGGCGATCTGCGCGGTGAGCCGGGAGACTTTGCGGCTCGCGTTGTTCTTGTGAACGATGTTGCGCTGCGCGGCCTGCATCAGCGCGGGCTCGGCGCTCGCCATCGCCTTCAGCGCGGCGGCGCGATCGCCGGTGGCGATGGCTTCTTCGACGGTACGCACGGCACCGCGCATCTGGGTGCGGCGCGACTTGTTGACGGCAGTGCGGCGGGCGATCTTGCGCGTCGCTTTCTTGGCGGAAGTGGTATTGGCCATGGTCTCAATATCCTTTGCGGTACCGGTCGCGTCTTGTTCGGGTAGCGCCGGCTGCTTGACCGCTTAATCGACGCTCGGATTTAGGGTGTTCGGTTGCTGGGCTGTTCCCGGAACATGAGCGACGGCCTTGCGGTCGTCTCTGAGGCTCCAAGCCCTTAAAGCTCAGGGAGCCTGCAACTGCTCAAAGAACAGCGGCGGCAGGATTGCGCCCACCGCCAGTTGGCGCCCTTATAGAGGGGGTCTGCGGCACCGTCAACGCTTTCCGGGGCTGGAAAACAGGCCTCGGGCGCTCCAGCGCGCGCCGTAACGCCCTGAAGAGGTTGAATTTCTGCCGTCGCCCGGCTATTGGCTGGCGGCATTGCAGAGGTCGTCCGATCGGACGACCATATAGGTGAGGCATGATCCGCGGCATTTTCCGACTGATTGGGCTGTTGCTGCTGGCCGGCGGGTTCATCTTCATGGTCTATGACGGCGCCCGCTGGGTGGCCGACCAGACCCTGCGGTTCACCCGGTTCGGCCAGTTCTGGAACGACATCAACCAGGCCAGCCAGACGGCATTCCGCACCTGGGTCGAGGCCAAGGCGCCCTGGCTCTGGACCTCGGTGATCCGCCTGGTGCTGGATCAGCCGGTTTTCGCCGTGCTCGGCATTTTGGGCATCCTGCTGATGATCCTGTTCCGCCCGCGGAAGCCGCTGATCGGTTATTCCCGGGATTGATCTTTCAATTCCCGCCGAGACTGACCCTCGCGTTGACGGCAGCCGTAACAGGGCTGCCCCCTCCTGCGTAGATACCTATATTCCCACCTTGATCGCGAGCGCGCCGCCTGAGCCCTTGGCTTGTTGCATTGGCTCAAGCGACGGACAGCTCGTCTCGGAGAGCCAATCATGCTGTTCATGCGCAAGACCACCGCATTGCCGAGCGCCGCGGAAGCGCTGCCGGGCCGTGCGCAAGCCATTCCCACCGCGACCACCCATTTCGTCAACGGCGCGAAGTTACAGCCGCCTTATCCCGCGGGCCTCGAGCAGGCCGTGTTCGGGCTCGGCTGCTTCTGGGGTGCCGAGCGCAAATTCTGGCAGCTCGGCGACGGTGTCTACGCGACCGCTGTCGGCTATGCCGGCGGCCACACGCCGAACCCGACCTATGAAGAGACCTGTTCGGGGCGCACCGGCCACACCGAAGTGGTGCTGGTCGTGTTCGATCCGAAGAAGATCTCTTACGAGAAACTCCTGAAGACGTTCTGGGAGAGCCACAACCCGACGCAGGGCATGCGTCAGGGCAACGATGTCGGCACGCAGTACCGAAGCGCGATCTACACTTATTCAGATGCGCAGAAGAAAGCGGCCGATGAATCGAAGGCGCTCTATCAGAAGGCGCTTGCTGCAAAAGGTCTCGGCGCCATCACCACCGAGATCGCGCCCGCCGGCGCGTTCTATTTCGCCGAGGACTACCATCAGCAATATCTGGCGAAGAACCCCGCCGGCTATTGCGGCCTCGGTGGCACCGGCGTGTCCTGCCCGATCGGCGTGGGCGTGAGCGCGTAAGTTCGCCACGAACAAGTCGTCATGGCCGGGCTTGTCCCGGCCATCCACGATCTTCGTGCGGCACCAAGAACGTGGATGCCCGGGACAAGCCCGGGCATGACGGAGTGTGCGGTGTCATCGCATCCGCATTGCCGCGCTGCCCCCCTCAACGCTTTGTTAACCATAACCAGTGCAAGACTGGGGCCGTCTCGTTTCGAGGGATAGGTCCTGTGCCGGTTGCACGCGCGTTTCGATGGTCGATCTTGACAGCCTCCTTGGCAGCGTCCGCCGCGCTTGCCCTCGGCGGCTGCATGCAGACCGCCGGTCCCGTCGCGGTCATGCAGCCCCGTGCCGATCTCGATTCCATGGCCTATGGCCAGCCCTATGGCGCACCGCAGCCGGTCGTCGTCGCCGACGGTGGCGGTGCCATCGGCGCGTTGCGCAATTCCTTTGCCTCGTCGCCTGCACCCATGCCGGTCGGCTACGCCGCGCCGATGGCGGCGCCGGTGCGCTACGACTCCTCCTATCATCTCGACGCCGGCGACAGGCTGCGCGTCGTGGTCTACGGCCAGGAAGGCCTCACCAACAGCTACGCCATCGATGCTGGCGGTTCGATCACCATGCCGTTGATCGGCGGGGTGCCGGCCCGCGGCCGCACCCCGGCGGGTCTCGCCGGTGAAATCGCCGCGCGCCTGCGCAACGGTTACATCCGCGAGCCCTCGGTCGCGGTCGAGATCGAAGCCTACCGCCCGTTCTTCATCCTCGGCGAAGTCACCGCACCCGGCCAATATCCTTATGTGCCGAACATGACGGTCGAAAGCGCGGTCGCGATCGCCGGCGGATTCTCACCCCGCGCCAAGCGCGACGTGGTCACCGTCACGCACACCGAAGCCGGCGGCGCGATGCGCGCCATCGTCCCGCTCGGCACTCCCTTGAGCCCCGGCGACACCGTGTTCGTCGGCGAGCGCTGGTTCTAGCTCACCGCCTGAAATCCAGCCGTCCGTTCGGAAAGCATCCGTCGATGCGCGTGCCATCGACCACGAGCCCGACCCATGGCCGCGTGATCGCAGGCGTGGTCAGGTTGATGTACTTTCCGACCAGGCGCGCGCCCTCGCGCGCAGCATCGATCAGGCCGTGCCGGCGGCCATGGTCCCAGTCGAAGCGCAGATAGATCCGGCTCCCCGCGATGCGGATATCCGCGCGCCCCTCTTTCCATCTGTCCGGCGTATCGCCCGCAATGGTCGGATCGGCGCCGCCATTCCATCTGCTAGCCCAGATGCCTTCGAGCGGATCGGAGAGGGCGGCAATGGATGTCCATGCCGCCGCGTTGATGTCGGCCGCATCGCCGGCCAGCGTGGCGGTCGCCGCGTAGTCCATGACTTCAGAATCGTCCGGGCCCGGGACGTCCATGGTTCCGAACGGGTTGCGAATGACGAGGTGCGTGATGGCTTGCTGCATGGCGATCTCCCGGCGCGAGTTGGCTTGATCGGCCAGCTCTATCGCCGGGTGCCGTGATGCAGCCACCCGATTCCTGCTTTGAGTGGCGCGCGCTACTTCGTCAGATGCTTCGCGAAAAATTCCATCGAGCGCGGCCAGGCGATATCCGAGCTCGCCTTGTCGTAGCTCGGCCGCTCGTCGCAATGGAAGCCGTGCTGGGCGCCCGGGTAGATGAAGACTTCCACATCCGGCCGCTTCGCCTTGACGGTCTCGACGTCGGTCAGGGGAATGCCGGCATCCTTCTCGCCGAAATGCAGTTGCGTCGGCACCTTCGGTTTCTCGTCGGCGAAGCGCACCACGGCGCCGCCGTAATAGCCGATCGCGGCCTTCAGGCCCGACAGCCGCGTCGCCGCGACAAAGGCGACGCTGCCGCCCAGGCAAAAGCCGATGATGCCGACCGGCCCGACGCTCTTCACCGCGTCGATCGCGGCCTGGGTGTCGCGCAGCATCGCGTCCCAGTCGGGACTGGCGACGAACTTGCGCGCCTCGGCGATCTCGTCGGGCGTGTAGCCCGACTGGAAGTTCGGCGAGGTCCGGTCGAAGGTCGACGGCGCGATCGCGACATAGCCTTCCCTGGCGAGGCGATCGCAGACCGAGCGGATGTGGTGATTGACCCCAAAGATCTCCTGGATCACCACCACCGCGCCCTTCGGGGCGCCTGAGGGATCGGCGCGATAGGCGCCGAGCTGGAAATTGTCGGAAGCCGTCAGCTTGATGTCTTGTCCCACGCGGGTTGTCCTTCTTTGTTGTCGATCCGAAATTTCAGCTCTCTGCCCTCATCCTGAGGAGCGCTCCAACGGAGCGCGTCTCGAAGGATAGAGGCCCGTGAACACATCAGCGTGGCCTTCATCCTTCGAGACGCTTGCTCCGCAAGCTCCTCAGGATGAGGGGAGGCGGCTGTGCGTCGCTCTCACTCCCACATCCAGTTCTCGCCGTAGTCTTCCTTCCATCCCGCCAGCCGTCCGTGACGGAACTGCAGGAACAGGCGATGGCGGTAGGGGATCAGTCCGCTGCCGCCGAGGTTGCGAAGCGCGAGATAGATCTCGTTGCCGGGCCGCCCGCGCACATATTGCAGAGGCTGACCCAGTGCCCGCGCGGTCTGCTCGGCATCCATGCCGAAGGCGAGCGGCGTGTTGTTCGACAAGGTCGCAACGAAGGGCCGGCGCGGCTGCGTGCCGCCGAACGGTTCTGCCTGCGCAGACATCGATAGCAGCACCGCGCTCGCAGCCAGTATCGCTTGCTTCATTGCCAGTGTCCTTCCGACCGTCCTATCCCGGCAAGTTCTTCAGGAAAGGCGTCACCGCGTCAATAAAAGCCTTGGGCTGATCGATGTTGACGGCGTGACCGGCGGCGGGGATCACGACCTTTTGTGCGCCGGGGATCTTTGCGGCCATGTAGTCGGACGCGGCGAGGAACGGCGCGTCGTCGGCGCCGACCACGATGAGGCAGGGCACCTTGATGTCGGGGAGCAGCTCGATCACGCGGGCGTCGCGCTGGGTCAGCATGCCGCGTGCGGCGAGCGCCAATCCCCTGGCATTGCGATGGCTCGCGGTGGCGCGCTCGCGTGTCGCCGACTTCAGCATGTCGAGACCTTCATGGTCGAGCTTGTCGGCGGTCGCAAGCGCCCGTGCGTTCCAGGCCTCGCGCGCGTCGTCCTTCTTGAAGCCGGGGCCGGTGTCGATGATCAGCAGGGCACGAGCGCGTTGCGGATAAGCGCGATAGAACGCGAGCGACATGTAGCCGCCGAGCGAGAGCCCGCCGATGATGGCGCGCTCGGCGCCGACCGCTCGAGGATCGCGGCCATGTCGCCGACGGTGAGCGCTTCGCTATAGGCATGGGGATCGTCGGGATAGTCGGACTGGCCGTGGCCGCGCATGTCCCACAGGATGAGCTTGTGGTCCCTCGCGAGCGCGTCGACTTGGCCATGCCACATCGCCGAGGTCGAGGAATAGCCGTGGGTGAGCAACAGCGGCGGACCGTCGCCGTGAACTTCGTAGTAGATCCCGACGCCGTCCCGATCGATTTTTGGCATGTCTCCCGCCTCTTTATGCTGGTTGTTGTTTTCGCGTCGATCCTAGCCCGACGGGTTACCTGGAAGAAACTGCCTGAACGCGATGGCACGCATGCCTGATGCATTCTCTGTTGCGTCCAGTCGCTGCATCGGGTGCCGTTGTCGCAACGCACAACACTGAGCTGCCGCGATAGTTTCGATCGATTCCAAATTGCATTTGCCTCTGGCTGCGAACCCGATCATTCTTGCGATCAAGGTGGGCGCCAGCCCGGTGGGCGTCCACTGTTCAAGTTGCCGCCGTAAGCGGCTTCATGCACCGGCAGGGGAAGACGCCTATGCCAACTCTCACCATCAACGGGCGGAGTCTGTCCGTGGATGCGGCGAACGACACGCCGCTCCTCTGGGCGATCCGCGAGCAATTGCAGATGACCGGCACCAAGTTCGGCTGCGGTGCCGGGCTGTGCGGTGCCTGCACCGTGCACGTCAACGGCGAAGCCGTGCGCTCGTGCCAGACCATGGTCGGCGATGTCGCCGGCAAGAAGATCACCACCATCGAAGGCCTCTCCGCCAAGGGCGATCATCCGCTGCAGAAGGCGTGGATCGCCGAGCAGGTGCCGCAATGCGGCTACTGCCAGTCGGGTCAGATCATGCAGGCGGCCTCGCTGCTTGCCAAGAATGCCAATCCGACCAAGGAGGAGGTCGTGGCGCATATGGACGGCAATCTCTGCCGTTGCATGACCTATTCGCGGATCCAGAAGGCGATCATGCGCGCCGCTACCGAGATGCGCACCGCATCCGTCTCCGGCAACGAACGGAGGCCCACATGAATAAGCACGTGAACACCATCACACCCGAGACATCAGATCTCAGCCGCCGCTCCTTCCTGGTCGGCACGGCAGCGACCGGCCTCGTGCTCGGCTATGCCGGCGTGCCCGGCATCGGTGAGGCGCTCGCTGCGCCTTCGAACTTCGAGCCGAGCGTCTGGTATGCGATCGCGCCCGATGGCCTGGTCACCGTGACCTGCGGCAAGGCCGACATGGGCCAGCACATCGCCTCCACCATGGCGCAGATCGTCTGCGAGGAATTGGGCGCGAAGTGGAGCGACATGCGCGTCGCGCTTGCCTCCAACGATCTGAAGTTCAACGACCCCGTGCTGGGGGCGCAGATCACCGGCGGCAGCTGGTCGACCATGATGAACTTCGACGCGATGAGCCGGGCCGGCGCAGCCGGCCGGACGGCATTGACGGAAGGCGCGGCTGCCGCGATGGGCGTGCCGGCGTCGGAGCTCGTGGTGCGCGATTCCGTGATCTCGCATCCGAAGTCGAAGAAGCAGATGTCGTTCGCCGACGTCGTGAAGAGCGGCAAGGCGACCAAGACCTTCACGCCGGACGAGCTGAAGGCGATCAAGCTGAAGACACCGGACCAGTACACCATGATCGGCGTGTCGGTGCCGCAGCTCGACATCCCCTCCAAGACCAACGGCACGGCCAAGTACGGCATCGACGTGATGTTGCCGGGCATGGCCTATGGCGCGGTGGTGACGCCGCCGGTGCGCTTCGGCGCAACGGTGAAGTCGGTCGACGACTCGGCGGCGAAGAAGGTGCCGGGCTTCATCAAGGCCATCACCCTCGACGACAAGACCGGCACGACATCCGGCTGGGTCGTCGCGGTCGCCAGCACCTACGCCAATGCCAAGAAGGCGGCCGCGGCGCTGAAGATCGCCTATGACGGCGGTCCGAACGCGAAGGTCTCGAGCGAGTCGCTGCTCGACGAAGCCAAGCGGCTTCAGAAGCTCGAGGATTCCGGCCAGTTCTTCGTCAAGGACGGCGATCCCAACGCGGCGTTCGGCTCGGCCGCAAAAGTGCTGGAGGCGGAGTACACCACCAGCATCAACATCCACGCGCCGATGGAGCCGATGAACGCCACCGCGGAGTTCAAGGGCGACATCCTGCACATCTATTCCGGCAACCAGTTCGCGACGCGCTCCGGCGCGATTGCGGCAGGCGCCGCCGGGATCGATCCGAAGTTCGTGGTGATGCACCAGATGTGGCTCGGCGGCGGTTTTGGCCGCAGGCTCGATGCCGACATGATGGTGCCGGCGGTGCAGGCGGCGAAGGCCATCGGCAAGCCGGTGAAGGTGATCTATACGCGCGAGAACGACATGACGATGGATTTCTCGCGTCCGCTCACCTACCAGAAGGTCAAGGTCGGCGTGGACGGCGACGGCAAGCTCGTCGCGCTCAGCCACGACGTCGTCTCGGCCTGGCCGACCGCGCGCTGGGGCATCCCTGACTTCCTGACGCCCTCGGTCGACAAGAAGGGTCCGCTCGATTCCTTCACGGTGAACGGGGCCGACTTCTTCTACACCGTGCCCAACCATTATGTGCGCGCGATCAAGAACGAGCTCGCGCACAATGCGACGCCGTCCGGGCAGCTTCGCTCGGTGGCGCCCGGCTGGACGTTCTGGGCGATCGAAAGCATGATCGACGAGATCGCGGCTGCGACTGGCAAGGACCCGGCGCAATTCCGCATCGCGCTGCTCGACGGCAAGGGCAAGAACGACGGCGGCGCGCAGCGGCTGCGCAACACGCTGCTCGCCGCGATGGGGCTGTCCGGCTACGGCACCAAGCAACTGCCGAAAGGCGAGGGCATGGGCGTCGCCTGCGTCTCCTCGCAGGAACGCGCGACCGCGAGCTGGACGGCGTGCGTCGCCCATGTCGCGGTGGCGCCGTCGGGCGAGGTGACCGTGAAGAAGCTCACGGTCGCAACCGACGTCGGCACGCAGGTGCATCCCGACAACATCCGTGCCCAGGTCGAGGGTGCGGCGCTGTGGGGCCTGTCGCTGGCGATGTACGAGAAGGCGACGCTCAAGGACGGTGGCATCGAGCAGACAAACTTCGACAGCTACACGCCCTTGCGCATGAGCCAGATGCCCGAGGTCGCCGTCGCCGTGATCGCCAACGGCGAAAAGGCCACCGGCGTCGGCGAGCCCGCGGTGACGGTCATCGCCCCGGCAATCGGCAACGCCATCTTCAACGCCTCAGGCGCCCGCATCCGGGCCCTGCCGATCACGGCCGAGGCCGTGAAGGAGGCGATGAAGGCGTAAGGCGAGGCGCAATTGCCAAGTAAGCTGATCCGCCGGAGGGCAACTTCCGGCGGATTTGTTTTGGTAGGCGTCTCCACAATCTCGCTGTCATGCCCCGCGAAAGCGGGGCATCCAGTACGCCGCGGCCTCTCAGCTCCGGCTGCGCCGCCTCGGAATACTGGGTCGCCCGGTCAAGCCGGGCGACGACAGCGGAGAGTGGGTGAGAGCACCCCAAATTCCCCTTTCCCATCAAGGCCCGTTCTACTGTGCATGGGGTTGTTTTCGCCGTTTTGACTGGAAGCAGGGCGGGGGCCCAAAATCCCTAAAATTGCGCGCAATTCCGCAGGGTTCCATTGAGCACGCCTCTTAAGGGCCGGAGAACCTGATCCGGCTTAGGCTGACGCCAAATACACTCCCGTGCTCTGGGGAAGCCATGAACGCGCCAGCCAAATCCGCCGCCAAACGCCGGCTCTTGCTCGCTTCCGACCGGAGCGACGAGAGCACCGAGCTTGCCAGCATCCTGAAGGCCGTGGGCGACGTTTCGACGGTGACGACGCAGGACATTCCCGAGCAGCCGTCGCGCGATCTGTCCGGTCTCGTGGTCGACATCAATCTGCGCTCGCCTGAGAGCGTGCAGCGGGTGCGCAACAAGCTGCGCGGCGATGCCTATCGCACGATGCCGCGGCTGTTCGTGCTCGCCGATGCCCTGCATCACGGCACCATGCAGGCCTGGGCACTGGGCGCCACCGACACGATCTCGCGGCCGCTGCAGCCCGATGCAATTCTTCAGCGCATCCGCGCCGCGTTCCCCGACACCGCCACCTATGACGCGACCGACCGCGGCAAGACGCTCAACCGTGGCGTCGAGGCGGCGCATGCGGTGCTGAGGAAGATGTTCGAGAAGCTGCCGCTCGGCGTGCCCTTGACCTTCGACGACGTCATCGCCGCCGAGAGCAAGATCCTGAAGGCGATCAAGCATTCATCGCTGCGCGAATGGCTCACCACCGTCGGCTGCCATCATGTCGGCAGCTATCGCCACTGCCTGTTCGTCACCGGCTTCGCCGTCGCCTTCGCGCAGCATCTCGGTATGCGCGAGGACGACCAGCGTCGCCTGACCCGCGCCGCGCTGTTGCACGACGTCGGCAAGGCCTTCGTTCCCTCCGTGCTGCTCGACAAGCCGGGCAAGCTCACCGACGAAGAGATGGCCGAGGTGCGCCAGCACCCGCGCCGCGGCTATGACGCGCTCGCGGAGCAAGGCGGCTTCCCGCCGGAGATGCTCGACGTCGTGCTGCATCACCACGAATTCCTCGACGGCTCTGGCTATCCGAACGGCCTGTCGTCGAACCAGATCAGCGACATCGTGCGGGTCACGACGATCGTCGACATCTACGCGGCACTGGTGGAGAAGCGCGCCTACCGCATGCCCTTCACCCACTCGCGCGCCTTCACGATGATGGAAGGCATGGGCGGCAAGCTGGATCAGCAACTGCTGCAGGCGTTCCGGCCGGTGGCGCTGGGATCGTTTTGAGCACGATGCCGTAGGGTGGGCAAAGGCGCGCCCTTCGCGCGCCGTGCCCACCATGCTTCCTCAATTGCGACCCGAATGTTGGGCACGCTTCCGCCTTCGCTCTTCGAGCTACGGCGGACAAGCCGCTTTGCCCACCCTACGGGAGTCGTCGTTTGGCGCGGCCGCTCACCCTACCATCTTCCGCAACTCCGCCTTCGCCACCTTCTCCAGCGTCGAGCGCGGCATGTCGTCGACAAGCCTGATTTCGCGCGGCACCTTGAAATCCGCGAGTCCCGCGCCGCAGGCCGCCATCACGCGATCATGCAGATTGGGCGCAGCGCCCGCGACGCCGCCGTGCGGGATGATGAAGACAACCGGCACCTCTTCCAGCATCGGGTGCTTCTTCGCCACCACCGCGGCCTCGCGCACGCCTGCTACCACCGCGATCACCTGCTCGATCTCGGAGGCCGCGACGTTCTCGCCACCGACCTTCAGCATGTCCTTGGCGCGGTCGCCGAACCTGATGAAGCCGTTCTCCAGCCGCTCGACGCGGTCGCCGGTGAGGAAGAAGCCGTGCTCGTCGAAGCTTTCGCGCGTCGCCTTTTCATTGTGCAGATATTCGGCGAACAGCGACAGCCCGGCGATGCCCTTGATCGCGAGATTGCCGGTGTCGCCGACCTCGGTCGGCCGTCCGTCATCGTCGGTGATGCGGATCTGATATTCGGGAGCCGCGCGCCCGATCGACATCGGGATGTTGGGCTGGTCGACTTCGCCGATGATGCCGTGGGTGATGGTCTCGGTCATGCCCCACCAGCCGATCATCTTGACGCCGAACGCAGCGAAGGCCGGCGGTTCGTTGATGGCGGTGCCCCACAGGCGGAATTTGTGGTCTTTCGGGACCTCCTGCTCGAGCAGGGCCTTCATGCAGAACGGGATCGTCGAGGTCCAGGTCGAGCCGTGCTCGCGCGCGACGCCCCAGAAGCGGCTTGCGGAGAACCGCGGCTGGATCACGCAGGTGGCGCTTACCCACAGTGTTGCCAGCATGGAGTAGGCGAGGGCATTCGTATGGAACAGCGGCAGATAGGTCTGGTGCACGTCGCTCGCATGAAGGTCCTCATGCGCGGCGTTGATCTTGGCGCCCCACAGCGCGTTGGCGTGGGTCCACAGCACCGCCTTCGGGCGCGAGGTCGTGCCTGACGTGTACTGCACGCTGCACGGCGCGAACGGATCGGTCGCGCGAAGCGGCCGGTCAGCGCTATCGGCGAACAGCGCTTCAAAACTGTCGCCGCGCGAGACGGCTTGCGCAGGTGCTGCCCCGGCATCGTGCGAGGTCACCGCCATCCAGCGGATGTTGCGGCAGTTCCGCGCGACGAGCTCGGCATAGGCCGGCTGCGTGATCGCGGCGACCGCGCCGCAATGATCGGCGAAATATTCCATCTCCGCCGGTGCCGAGCGGGTGTTGGTAGTCACCGCGATGGCGCCCAGTTCGACGCAGGCGAACCAGGCCAGCAGCGCCTCGATGCAATTGTCGAGATGAATGAGCACATATTCGCCCGGCTTCACGCCGCACCTCGCCAGCCCCGCCGCGAGCGCGCCGACGCGCTCGTGAAACTCGCCATAGCTCCAGCGCCGCGCCGGCGCGCCGAACGGCGCCCAGATCAGGAACGCATGATCGCGTCGCACTTCTGCGCGCAGCTTCAGCAGCCAGGGCACGTCGAGCCCGTCGAACGGTCCTACGAGTCCGGCTGCGGTCTGTTGGATAGGCATGAATCCTCCCCGTGCAGCCTGCATCTTGATGGCGGCTGCCTTTTGATTATTGCGTCTTCCTGCCATCGGATGGCGCGGGGAGCAAATCGGGGGAGGTGTAGCGCCCGCTCTCTCCATTGTCATTGCGAGCGCAGCGAAGCAATCCAGACTGTCTCCGCCGGGGGCAGTCTGGATTGCTTCGTCGCAAGGGCTCCTCGCAATGACGGCGCTTGGGCCGGCAGCGCGGCCCTATCGACCACCGTCCTCGTACGACGAAATCTCGATCAGGCTGCCATCCGGATCCCGGCAATAGACCGAGCGCAGCATGCCGCGGGCGCCCTGCTTGGGAACCGGGCCTTCCTCGATCGCGACGCCATGTGCCGTCAAATGCGCCACCACCTCGTCGGGCGCGGCAGAGGTGAGGAAGCACAGATCCTCGCTGCCGGCGGTCTGATGGTCCGCGGTGAACCACTCCACCTTGTCGGCATCGCGCGGCCGGACGTTGATCTTCTGGTTACCGAATTGCAACGAAGTCCGCGGCGCTTTGCCGCCGCCGGGGTCGAACACCTTGACTTCCATGCCGAGAATCTTGCGGTACCACTCGGCGGTCACTGCGACGTCGGCGACGTTGATGACGAGATGATCGAGGGCTTCGACCTTGACCGGCATGCCTTATCCTTTCGTCGTGATGCGCCGGGCGCACTTTCCGCCTGCGGCAAGCTTTGTTACAACCGCGTCGACTTTGAAGCCATCTGGCTTTCAAGAACAACACGTTGGGAGACCCCTTGAGATGATCACTCGCCGTACCGCGCTGGGCCTGCTCGCAGCCAGTCCGCTTGCAGCCACCCCGCTGTCGAAGGCCCTTGCCGCCGACTATCCGGCCCGGCCCGTGAAATGGGTGGTCGGCTATCCGCCGGGCGGAGCCACCGACATCCTGGCGCGGCTGATCGGTCAGCGGCTGTCGGAACGGCTCGGCCAGCAATTCGTGATCGAGAACAAGCCCGGCGCCGGCAACAATATCGGCACCGAATCGGTCGTCAATGCCGAGCCCGACGGCTACACGCTGCAACTGGTCAATCCGGCCAACTTCATCAACGCGTCGCTCTACACCAACCTCAAATTCAACTTCGTGCGCGATATCGCGCCGGTGGCCTCGTTCCAGCGGGTGCCGAACGTGATGACCGTCAACAAGGACGTTCCGGCCAAGAACGTCGCCGAGTTCATCGAATATGTGAAGGCCAATCCCGGCAAGGTGAACATGGCTTCGTCCGGCAATGGCACCTCGGTGCATCTGTCCGGCGAGATGTTCATGGCGCTGACCGGCTGCAAGATGCAGCACGTGCCCTATCGCGGCGCGGCGCCGGCGATCACCGACATGCTCGGCGGCCAGGTGCAGGTGATCTTCGACAACATGCCCTCGATCATCCAGCACATCCGCTCCGGCTCGCTTCGCGCGATCGGTGTCACCACCACGGAGCGCTCGCCGCAGCTGCCCGACGTGCAGGCGATTGCCGAGACCGTGAAGGATTACGAGGCCAGCGCGCTGTTCGGCATGGGCGCGCCGAAGAACACGCCCAAGGAGATCATCGCCAAGCTCAACAATGAGATCAATACGCTCATGAAGGAGCCCGACATGACCAAGCGCCTGGTCGAACTCGGCGGCGAGCCGCGGGTGCAGACGCCGGAGGCGTTCGGCGAGGAGATCAAGGCCGAGACCGAGAAGTGGAAGAAGGTCGTCGAGTTCGCCGGCCTGAAGGTCGAGTAGCGATCTTGTGATCCCTGAGATTGGAGCCCTGCCGCCTGGCAGGGCTTTTTTCTTGCGTACTTCGTTCCGTTGATCTGGAATAAAACGGCGCGGCGAAACCTGATGATACATGGCGCGTATCTCGCCCTGTGAAGAGAGGAGTCTGGATCATGCGCAAGACGCAATTCGCGCTGCTGACGCTGGGCGCGACGGTCCTTGCCGGCTTCGTCACCATCACGCCCGCGGCGGCTCGCGACTATCCCTGGTGCGCCCAGGGCGGCGAGTATGACTATCCCGGCGAATGTGCCTACAGCACCTATGAGCAATGCCAGGCCAGCGTCTCCGGCCGCTTGCTGTACTGCGGGCCCAATCCAATGGTGGCCTATGGCCAGGCGCCGCAGCCGCAACCTCGGCCGCACCGTCGCGCGCGGCCCGTTGCACCGTACTAGCCGCGCGCGCATTGCGCGGCCGCGTATTTTTGCGCGATCGCTCCGGAATAAACCGGCTCCGCGAGCCTTTCACTCTGTGAGGTCGCATGTCGCGCGGCGAAATGGGAGGTCGGTCATGGGCAAGGCGCAATTTGTGCTGGGCACCATAGTCCTTGTGTGGCTCGCTGGCGGGAGCCCGGCGCGCGCGGACTATGATTACGCGTGGTGCATTCAGAACTCGGAATACGGCTATCCCGGCGACTGCTCCTATCAGACCCGCGAGCAGTGTCAGATGAGCGCGTCGGGCCGCAAGGGCTATTGCGCGCAAAATCCTGCCCAGGTGGCCGTACGGCCTCCGCTTCAGCCGTCACTACGCGGTCGGTACGTTCGTCCGTACTAGTCGCGCCTCACACTGAGCACTGCCTGATCACGCAGTCGTGCAGATCCGGACGCGCGGGTTCCTGCTTGACGCCTTCTCGTTCACATCTATACTAAACCAAATGGTTAAGTATAGAGACGAGACGCTCGACCGGACCTTTGCGGCACTGTCCGATCCGACGCGGCGTGCCCTTCTCGCGCGGCTCGGCCAGCGGGACGGCCTGTCGGTGAGCGAGCTGGCCGCGCCGTTTCCGGTCTCGCTGCCGGCGATCATGAAGCATCTCGACGTGCTCACGGATGCGGGCCTGATCGTGCGGCAGAAGACCGGACGCACGGTGTCCTGCCGGCTCACCGCGCAGCCGATGGAGCAGGCGATGAACTGGCTCAATCGCTACGCGCAGTTCTGGTCCGAGAAGTTCGACCGCCTCGCCGCCTTCGTGGAGGAAGAGACATGGCCAACGCAGCCGTCAACGCCGATCCCCGCACAGCCGAACGTCCAAACGAACGTCCAAGCCTCACGCTCACGCGCCGGCTCCGCGCACGGCCGGAGAAAGTCTACGCCGCCTGGACGCAAGCCGCGCAGCTAGTCCAGTGGTTCGGGCCGCCGAACATGAAGCCGGCGACGCTGGACGCCGAGCTCGATGTCCGTACCGGTGGCCGCTACCGCATCAGTTTCACCGGTGACGACGGCGAATATTTCGAGGCCGGCGGCATCTATCGCGAGGTCGTGCTGAACGAGCGGCTGGTGTTCACCTGGGCCTGGCATTCGACGCCGGAGCGCGAATCGCTGGTGACGATCACGCTGAAGCCGGATAGCGCCGGCACGCTGATGATCTTCCATCACGCCCAGTTCTTCGACGAAACCGCACGCGACAATCACCAGCGCGGCTGGAGCTCGTCCCTCGACAAGCTCGACGCCTTCGTCGCCTGACACCATGGAGGATACCATGCAGCAACATCAGATCGTCTCGCGCGAGCAATGGATCGCGGCCCGCAAGGCCCACCTGGCACATGAGAAGGAGCTCAGCCAGGCCCGTGAGCGTCTCGCCGAGCAGCGCCGCGCATTGCCCTGGGTGAAGGTCGACAAGAACTATGTGTTCGACGGACCGAACGGCAAGGTGACGCTCGGCGATCTCTTCGGGGGCCGCCCGCAGCTCGTGGTGCAGCATGTGATGTTTGCACCCAACTGGGAGGCCGCGTGCAAGAGCTGCTCGTTCTGGGCCGACGGTCTCGATCGCATCGTGCCGCACCTCGCCGCGCGCGACACCTCCACGGTTGCGATCTCGCTGGCGCCGGTCGCCAAGCTCGAGGCCTTCAAGAAGCGGATGGGCTGGACCTTCGACTGGGTCTCGTCAGGGAGCAACGACTTCAACTACGACTACGAGGTCTCGTTCACGCGCGAGCAGATCGACAAGGGCGTGCCGAAATACAATTTCGGCACCACGCCGTTCTACGGTCCGGAGCTGCCCGGTATCAGCGTGTTCTACCGCAACGAGGCCGGCGAGATCTTCCATACCTATTCATGCTTCGCGCGCGGTCTCGACATGATGAACGCGGCCTATCAGTATCTCGACCTCACCCCGCTCGGTCGTCACGAGGACGGCCTGCCCTATCCGATGGACTGGGTCCGCCTGCGCGACCAGTACGAGCCGCAGGCGAAGGGAGCGTGCTGCCACGGGTGAGGGGGCGGGTGCGCCGGATCCTCATCAAAGGTGTCATCGCCCGGCTTGACCGGGCGATCCAGTACTCCGAGACGGTCGTGTCGAATCTAGAAGCCGCGGCGTACTGGATGCCCCGCCTTCTGTTTAGTCCGGAGACATGGCTGACACCTGTTCGGACACATCACTGACAGGTTGGCCATTGGTCAAGTCGATCGATGCGACCTGCCAGCTGGCGAAGAAGATTCCGTAGTGGCCGTCACGAACCAGTGGCCGGATGGCAAGGCGTTCGCGGGCGAAGGCCTGGGGAACTTTCCAGAAGCGTCCCTTGAAGGAGATGTAGGGTCTTGTCGATGAGACCCTGCGCACGATCTCGCCGCTGTCGTATTCGACGTTCGGAACGCGGGCCGGCATGGGGCGAGCACTTGGCCGGAAGCGATCGGCAGGGACCTGCATATCGAGGCCTTGGTGAGGCCGCTCCAGATTGTAGACCGGCCGCCAGGCGTCGAAGGCGCGCTGGACTTCCGGGAGAGTTCGGAAGCGGCGCATTGCAAACACCTCGGCCTTCAGGGTGCGATGGAAGCGCTCGTTCTTGCCGCGGGCCTGTGGGTGGCATGGCCTGGCGTGCACCACCCTGACGCCAAGCTTGAGCAGCCACACCTTCAGTCCGGTCCAACGAATGCCGGACGTATCGCCCCAGGGTGAGCCATTGTCGGTGTAGAAGGCCTCTGGCAGGCCATAGCAGCGGAACGTCGTCGACAGGTGATTCTGCACGGTGAGACGCTGCTCGTCGGCACATGCCTTCAGGCACAGCACGTAGCGCGAGTGATCGTCGACGATGGTCAGCGGATGGCATCGTGTCCCGTCGGCCAGCGGCAGGTGGCCCTTGAAGTCCATCTGCCACAGCAGATTGGGAGCTTCCTTCTCGAACCGGTGGCCCGGATTGGGCGGCGCATTCTCACTCGGTTTGACCCGGCCGTTCCGACACAGGATCTGGTGCACCGTTGATGGCACAGGCACCGTCTGCCCGCCCCGCTTCAGGCAATGGGCAATCTTCCGTGCTCCCCAAGCCGGATGCTTGTCGCGTACAGCCAGGACTTCTACTTCGACCGCAGCCTCACTCCGCTTGGGCATCGCATGCGGGCGCCGGGAGCGGTCGGCCAGCTCCCGATCGCCGGCCTGCCAGCGCGCCAGCCACTTGTAGCCGACGTCAGGACTGATGTTGAACCGACGGCACAGTTCGCGCCGGTTGGCGCCCTCCTGCAAAGCCAGCCGCACAAACTCGTGACGCTGATCCATCACTGACACCTCGCTCCAAGGCATGGACGGCCTCCCGAATCGGACCAATCCAGCCAATGTTGATGTGTCAGCTATGTCTCCGAACACCCGTCAGTGATCTGTCCGGGCTAAACACTGCGCGGGGCATGACAGCGGAGGCTGAAGCGCAGTCTACCGCTTCGCGTCGGCCTGCTCCGTGCCGTTGCACGAGATCAGCATCGTGTACGGCCTCGCGTTGCCGGCGATGTCGGTGGTCTTGAGCTCGCCCTTCGGTTCGGCGGTCTGGTAGGGCACCACGGAATTGTCGAGGAAGTCGCGCAGCATCCCGGTCTTGATGGCGAAGTTGATGTTCTCCGGAATGTTGCCGGTCGCAGCGACGATGCGCAGCGCGGGGATCTTTGCGGTGACCACGCCCACGATCTGACCGGTGGTGTCGAACAGCGGGCCGCCGCTATTGCCGGGCTGCACCGGCGCGCTGATTTGCAGGAAACGCGTGTCGTTGCGCATGCCGCTGAGCGAGCTCGCGATACCGGTCGTCACGGTGAAGTCCGACGTGAGCAAACCATGGAAGGGAAAGCCGATTACGATGACGGAATCGCCGGAGCGTATCGAGCGATCGCGGATCCGCGCAAAGTCCTTGAATGTCGTCGTCGACGGCGCCTGCAACAAAGCGAGATCGTTGTTGACGTCGCTCGATACGACGCGCAGCACCATCGCGGCCTCACCGGTGAGGTTGCCCTTGATGTCGCCGACGCAGCCGTCGATCACATGGTTGTTGGTGACGACATGGCCGTTCGCACTGACCACGAAGCCGGTGCCGGTCTTGGCCCTGGCAACTTTGCTGCCGGCCGGCGGCGCCTGCTTGTCCGGCGCAGGCTGCGGCTTGGCGGCCATCTTGGTGAAGTCGCCGGCCTTGTCGAGCCCGTCGGCTTTCACCTTGGTCACGCAATTGGCCAATGCGGCGATCACCGGCCCGGTCGATGTCAGATCGAAATTCAGAACGGCGCGGCCGGCTGTCGCCACCATCAGGCTCGCCTTCTGAAACGTGCGCACAACATTGACCGGCATGATGGCCGTGAGCATGTTGGGCTGGTACGCCGTGGCGAACAGCCTGGCTTGCTCCTGCCCGTCAAAGGTCACGTCGATCGCGGCGTTCTCGCCCTTGTTGAAGCGGTAGCTGGGACTCGCAAAGGCGAGCGACCATGTGCCGGCGGCATTTTGGCTCACGACGAGGATGACGCCGTTCGCATAAGGCGTCGTCGCGGCGCAATGGGAGAAAGCGCCCGTCTCGTCATTGCTGAAGGCGCCGCCGATCCAGTTGCCGACATTGACGCTGCCGAATGGTCCCTTCGCATGCGCGATGCCGGCGACGCTCACCTGCAACAGAGACGCAACGACAAATGACTTAAGCCACATACTTCCTTCCCCCCGGAATGCTTTTGAAGCCATCTTATCCGGCCGAGGTCGTGCGGCGCAACCGGCAGTTGTTTATGCGGATCGAACCATCCGGCTGCGACTTCCGGGCTTGCCTTTACTTTGCGGTGCGATATACTTTGCGGTACAAAGTGACGGGACGGGCGGTCCCGGTTAATTGGGCGGAGCGGGGTTTTGGCGTTGCCAATGCGCGATCTCGACAAGGCACTGGCCGACATCGTGGCGATCCGCAACCAGATTGCGGCGGGCACGGCGTTCCGCGGCTATGGCCCGGCGACGATCGCTGCGACGGGCGCCGTCGCGCTTCTTACCGCAATCCTCCAATTCTGGCTGCTCGGCGATCCCACAAGCGAGCCGGTCGGCTTCTTCTTCGGCTGGTTCATGGCCGCGGTGCTCTCCGTTCTGATGATCGGCATCGAGATGCGCGCGCGCTCGCGCCGCCATCACTCGGGCCTGGCCGATGCCATGATCCATCAAGCGGTCGAGCAGTTCCTGCCCGCAGGCGTCGCCGGCGTGCTGCTCGCGGTGGTGATGTGGAAGTTCGCGAGCGAGACGCTGTGGCTGTTGCCCGGCCTGTGGCAGATCCTCGTGTCGCTCGGCATTTTCGCTTCCGTCCGCTCGCTGCCGCGCACCGTCGCGCTCGCCGGCGCCTGGTATTTTATTTCCGGCTTCGCGGTCGTGGTGCTCGCGAGCCGGACTCACACGCTATCGCCGTGGACCATGGGGCTGCCCTTCGTGATCGGGCAGTCGGTGATGGCGGGCATTCTGTATTTCGCGTCCGGAGACCATGATGTCGAAGACTGACAGCGCACCCTTCTCCTATGAAGGGCTCGACCGCGTCATCCACGAGAAGGCGAGGCTCGGGCTTCTGACCTCGCTGATGGCGCATCCGAAGGGTCTGGCGTTCGCCGACCTCAAGCAGCTCTGCGGCCTCACCGACGGCAATCTCAGCCGGCATCTCGCCGTGCTCCAGGAGGCCGGCCTCGTCGAGGTGACCAAAGGCTATGAGGGCAACCGCCCGCACACCACCTGCCGCCTGACCAAGGCCGGTCGCCGCCGCTTCCTCGACTATCTCGCCGTGCTCGAGCGGCTGGTGCGCGACGCCGCCAAGGCCGCCGGCCGCGACGCGCCGCCGCTCGGCCGTCTCGGCATCATCTCGACCTGATCCCCCTTTTTTGACCGGAGACTTTGCAATGCAAAGCGACATGACCTCTCGCAACGAGAAGCTTCACGTCGGCATCATCATGGACGGCAACGGCCGGTGGGCGACGCGCCGCGGCCTGTCGCGCCTGCGCGGCCACGAGGCCGGCGTGGAGGCGATCCGCCGCATCGTCGAGGCCGCACCCAAGCAGGGCATCGGGACGCTGACGCTCTACGCCTTTTCCACCGACAATTGGCGCAGGCCGAAGACCGAAGTCGCCGCGCTGATGACGCTGCTGCGCTTCTATCTCGCCAACGAGGTGCAGAGCCTCGCCAGGAACGGCGTGCGCCTCACCGTGATCGGTCGACGCGACCGTCTGCCCGACGGCATCGCCAATGCGATCGCGCGCGCGGAGGACGCCACGGCGCACGGCAGCGCGCTTCACCTGCGCATCGCGGTCGACTATTCCGCGCGCGACGCCATCCTCAACGCCGCAGCGAAGGCGGCGGCACTGACGAGCCTCACCCGCGAAGCCTTCTCGCAGCTCGTCACCGGCGAAGCCGGCCTTCGCGACGTCGATCTCATCATCCGCACCTCCGGCGAGAAGCGGCTGTCGGACTTCCTGCTCTGGGAAGGCGCCTATGCCGAGCTGCACTTCACCGAGCGGATGTGGCCCGAATTCGACGCGGGCGATCTCTCCGCGGCTCTGGCGTCCTTCCACGGCCGCGAGCGCCGCTTCGGCGGCCTCCAGGCGATCATGCCCGACGAGGTGCCGTCACTCTCCCGTGTGTGATGTACGGCACGGGACAACGAGCTGTTCGTTTTCAGCCGCATGATTGGCAGTGGTGTCCAAGTCGCGGAAGCGCGGCCTCGGTTAGGTGTGCGAGCCACGCAACCTGCCGAGAGCATCACGCATGTCACTGTTGTTTCCGGGAGCCGTCGTCGAGGCGCTCGAACTGGCCGAAGCGAGGGGCATGGTCTGCATCAGGACCGCCAGCGTATCCGACGTCGAGAACCTGTCGGTCTATTTCACCGGCCTGTCCACGGCGTCACGCAACAAGCGCTTCATGGGCGCGCGTACCTACTTCGCCCTGGTCGCGGCCGAATGCGTGGCGAGGACGGGCCGTCCCGATCATTTCACCCTGCTTGCCGAAGTCAGGCAGGGAGGGCAGCACACCATCATCGGCGAAGCGAACTACGCCTATGATGCCACTGCACGGCATGGCGAGTTTGCCATCTCGGTCGCCGATGCGTTCCAGCGCCTGGGCCTCGGCTTGCAGTTGATGACGGCGATGGAGACGCGGGCGACCGATCTTGGCCATGAGATGATAGCCGCCGAGACTGCGCGGACAAATGCCGAGATGCGCGGTCTGGCGAAGAAGGCAGGCTTCCGGGATACCGGCCTCGGAGACTGGCAGTCGGTTCATCTCGCAAAGCGCCTGTCGCGATAGCCGTCCGCGCGTTGCCGCCTGGCACGGATCGTGCTCTAGTATCGCCTGGATTTCCCCAGCGATGGGAGCTTCGGCGATGCGCGCAGTTCTGGATCATTGCACCGGCGGAACGGAGCGGCAGGTCAAGGCCGGCACGTCGGTCGTTACCGAGGGCGGCACCAGCAGCGGCCATCTCTACGTCCTCGTCGAGGGCAAGCTCGAGGTGCTCAAGAGCGACACGGTGGTCGCGACCATCACCGAGCCCGGCGCCGTGTTCGGCGAGATGTCCGTGCTGCTCGGGTTGCCACATACGGCAACGGTGCGGGCCAGCTCGGATTCGGTCATCTATGAGTTCGAGGACGCGGCGTCATTCCTCATCCAGCGGCCCGAGGTCGCGCTGCTGCTCGCGCGCACGCTGGCGCAGCGGCTCAACGTCGCCAACACCTATCTCGCCGATCTCAAGCGGCAATATGCCGGCCACGGCACGCATCTCGCCATGGTCGGCGAGGTGCTCCAGAGCATGATCAACCTGCCGCCGCTCGAGGTCTCGCCAGGCTCGGATCGGCAATCCGATCCAAGGATGTGAGCCAGTCCGGCGGCTCCTCGATGGTGTTTGCGGGCCGCTTCAGCGGCGCGCCGAGGTCGATCCACTGCGCTTCGCCCGCTGCCAGCCAGAACGCCTTGTCCGCAGCGAGATCCAGCACGACATGCGTCGGCGGCCGTCCCGGTTGCAGGCCGGCGTTGAAGACCCATGTTTGCCCGAGCCGGTCGAACCACGAGCCGTCGGCGATGAAGGGTGACTGGTGAACATGGCCCGAGATCACCATCGACGGCTGATACTGCATGATCCACTGCACCAGATCGACATCGCCGAAGAAGCGCTTGCCGCCCCAGCTCGTCGGTGAATTCGCCGGCGGCGCATGATGCGCCCAGATCCAGCGCTGCGGGCGATTGGCGGCGGCGTCGCGCAGCTGCTCGACGATGCGCTGCTTGACCAGCGGGCCATCCCACCACGGGCACACCGTGAACAGTGTGTCGCCGATGGTGAGGCTGTCGCCGTCGCAAATGATCCCGAGCTCCCGCACCTCCGAGATCCAGCGCGAGATCTTTTCGCCCTCCGCATTGCGCTCGTCGAGATCGTGATTGCCGGAGCAGAGGATCACGCGCGTCTGCGCCGCGAGCAGCGCGAGGTATTTCTTCACCACCACGATCTGCGCGCGAAAATCCACCATCGAGCCGATGTCGAGCGCATCGCCGGCGAAGATCACGAGGTCGAACTGCGGCGCCGCGCTGACCAGCCAGTCGAGCTGCGGCAGCGAGTAGTGCAAATCGGCCACGACCAGGCAACGCATTGAAAATCCATGGGCGGGTTTGAAAAGGTCTGGGAATTCCAAAACGTTATTTATAAAGCAAGAAGCAGACCAGAATGGCCGCTGTCTTCGTCAGGCCAATGGCCGGCCGCATGCTGCGGTGCATTGGCGTGCGCAGGTGGCCGAGCACCGCAGGGCTGGACCGTGTCATCGAATTCTGATGTCGTGGCGCATCCTCAACCGCCCGTATCCGCATGACCTCCTTCAAGACCATTCGTGCCCGCGCCGAGAAACGCAAGGGCGGCCCCAAGGCGCTGGACAAGCTGATGCCCGAAAAGCCCGACCTGAAGGGGCTGGCCAAGCTCGGCGACGATCGCATCCTCGCCGAGATGACCAGGCGGGTGTTTTGCGCGGGCTTTGCCTGGAGCGTGATCGATTCGAAATGGGACGGCTTTGAAGCGGCGTTTTTGCATTTCCAGCCGGCCAAGCTCACCTTCCAACCGGAGGACTATTGGGAGGGCCTCGTGCGCGACGCGCGCATCGTGCGCAACGGCGCCAAGATCATGTCGGTGCGCGACAACGCCAGCTTCGTCCAGGAGATCGCAAAAGAGCACGGCAGCTTCGGCAAGTTTCTGGCGAAGTGGCCGCCATCCAACGAGGTCGGCCTGCTCGATCTCCTCACCAAGCGCGGCAGCCGGCTCGGCGGCAATACAGGGCAGATGCTGCTGCGCTTCGTCGGCTGGGATGGTTTTGTCACCTCCAGGGATGTCGTCGCCTGCCTGCGCGATGCCGGCCTCGACATCGCCGAAGAGGTGAAGTCCAAGGGCGATCTCGCAAAGGTGCAGGCACAGTTCAACGCCTGGGCCGAGGAGACCGGTCTGCCCTACACATATCTGTCACGCATCTGCGCGCTCTCGGTTGGCGAGAACCGAGGCGAGCACTAGTTCACGAGAACAAGGAGAAACAAAATGGCAAAAGCTTATTGGGTTGCCACCTACCGCGCGATCAAGAGCCGCGACGCCATGGCGGCCTACGCCAAGCTGTCGCGTCCGGCCATCGAGGCCGCCGGTGGACGCGTGCTCGCGCGCGGGATGCCGGTTGCGGCCTACGAGCACGGCCTGATGGAACGCGTCGTTCTCATCGAGTTCGACAGCGTCGAGCGAGCCAAGTCGGCGTATGAAAGTCCCGCCTACAAGGCCGCTCACGACCTGCTCGGCGACGGTGCCGACCGCGACATCCGGATCGTCGAAGCCGCCGAATAGCGCCATCGACAGGCGGATCGTGTGCATCGTGTGGCGATCCCGTGCCGTGAGCGCGGCGGATGAAACTCGCGACCACGAAATGCATTTTTCCGGAACATTCGTGCGCAACACCCGTTCGGGAATTTGAGCCAGGCGACACAGGCGCAGGGAACGCCCGTTTTGGCTCAACTCACTGAAACCCGGCACGACAGAAACGGAGCAGCTCATGAAGCTCACATCCGAACAGGTGAAGCAGACCGTCAACCAACTCGGCGCCCAGGTGCTGCCCGACGAACATCCCGCCATGCCGCAACTCAACAGCATGTTCGGCGAACACACTTTCTTCGTCGACGAAACGGGCCTGAAGGTGCTCGAGCCGACCCCGTCGGTCGGCGCCGAGCGCCAGACCGGCGAAGTCGTCAGCCTCGCCAACTGGAGCGATGCCGACCTTACGCGCCTGATGGCCCACGAGCCGGAGCCGACGGGTGTGATCGTCGTGTTCGAGCACGTGAGGCATTGATTGGCCCGAGCGGATCGGCTTCTACGGGTGGCGGGTCTGAAAATCCCGCCACCTTCCATGGCTGGTTTGGAGCCGCGCCGCGGACAAAGATGTCGTGTTCGCGGAGGGTCTTTCCAGTCTGGTTCAAATACCGAAAGTCAGCTGCGGCTCCGCATCGTCGCTGTCCTGGAGGGAAGAAAGCGACACCCCCAGCAGCCTGACGCGCTTGGGTAGCGGTATCTCGGCTTCGAGCAAGCCGCAGGCCAGCCGCCCCAGATCGTCCCGGCCTGCAACCGGCGCCGTGACGGACCTGCTGCGCGTGATGATCTCGAAGTCGGCGAATTTGATCTTCAGGGTGACGGTGCGGCCGCGGTTGCCGGTCGTCTCGCAATGGCGCCAGACCTTGTCGACGAGCGGCTCGAGCTCGGCGGCCAGCGCGCCGTATTCGTCGAGGTCGGTCGAGAACGTCGTCTCCGCGCCGATCGACTTGCGAATCCGGTTGGCCCGGACCGGCCGCTCGTCGACGCCGCGTGAGATCCAGTAGTAATAGGCGCCCGACTTGCCGAAATTCGCGTTCATGAACTCCAGCGTCTGGTTGCGGATGTCGAGGCCGGTGAACAGGCCGAGCGCATTCATCTTCGCACTGGTCGCGGGGCCTATCCCGTGGAACTTGCCGACGGGCAGCGTCTCGACGAAGGCGGGCCCCATTTCCGGCGAGATCACGAACTGACCGTTGGGCTTGCGATGATCGGAGGCGAGCTTTGCCAGAAACTTGTTGTAGGAGATGCCCGCCGAAGCATTGAGGCCGGTCTCGGCCTTGATCTTCTCACGGGTCAGCAAGGCGACGTCCCGCGCCAGCGGGATGCCTTGCAAATTCTCCGTCACGTCGAGATAGGCCTCGTCGAGCGACAGCGGCTCGATAACAGGCGTGTGCTCGGCGAAGATGTCGCGGATCTGCCTGGAGATCGCCTTGTAGACCTCGAACCGCGGCCTGACGAAGATCAGGTCGGGACATTGCCGCTTCGCGGTCACCGACGGCATCGCGGAGCGAACGCCGAAATTGCGGGCCTCGTAGCTCGCGGCCGCGACGACGCCGCGTTCCGCGGAGCCGCCGACCGCGACCGGCTTGCCGCGCAGCTCCGGATTGTCGCGTTGCTCCACGGACGCATAGAAGGCATCCATGTCGATATGGATGATCTTGCGGACGGGCGAGGCCTCGCCAGTCGCCGTGCCGGATTCGCTCATGGGTCGATGATACAATTGCCCGAAGAGAAGCGCGAGGTGATGGATGCTTCAGCTATTGGCCTTCGTCGTCGGTGTGGTCGGCATCGGCTGGCTGATCGGTGCGACCAATCTTCCGGGAGAATGGTATGCGGCCCTTGCCAAGCCGGGTTTTGTGCCGCCGAACTGGGCGTTCCCGGTGGCGTGGACTATCCTTTACATTATGATCGCGGTTGCGGGCTGGCGGACTTTTCGCCGTGAGCCGTCGGGTCGAGCCATGCAGGTCTGGGTCGCGCAACTGGCGCTCAATATCGTCTGGTCGCCGGTGATGTTCACGATGCACCAGATCGGCGCCGCGCTCGTCATCCTCATCTGTCTGTTCGTCGCGATCGTGACCTACGTCAGCCTCGAGACATCACGGGACAGGCTGGCCGCCGCGTTGTTCGTGCCTTACGCAGCCTGGGTCGCCTTTGCCGGCCTGCTCAATGCGGCCATCTGGCGCTTGAATTGAGGCGATCTGTCCAAGGTTCATCAAAGAGAAATCTCAGGCTTGTGAGTGGCGAGCCTAGGCACGCGTTCCTATATGGGAGCGCGGAGGACAGCCAATGCAATACAGCTCCGAGCTCATTCAGACCATGCGCCAGGCCCTCGAGACCGTGATGGCGAGCGTACCGGCCGATCAGTCGGTGTTCGGTCTGAAAGCCGCTGTCGCCGAATGCATTTTGAAGGCTGCCGCGCACGGTCATACGTCGTATGACGCCCTGGTGACGTCCGCCTCCGATCAGATCCAGTCGATCATCTCGATGCTGACGTGAGTGCTTGCTCTGGGAGGCAGGCGGTAGATCCGGAGTTCATGCCGACGGAGGCGCCCATAGGAACTCAGGACGAATGCCTTGCTGGATGAGGTCCGTGCCAAGCGACTGAAGTGTGAACATGGCGCCGATGCCGGGTCTTGTACCGCTTGTCCAGCACGTTTGAAGCCCGATCAAGAGCTGCGACAGGGCCTGGTTGAACGCAAGTGACGGACTCGGTGTGACGGTCGATTGCTGAAAATCGAACCAGGTCGGAAACGGGATTGGTGCTCCCGTAAAGCTCCAATGGCCAGCCGCATCCTGCACCAGCGTTTTCTCGGTGTAGATTTCCTTGAAGACATAATAGTGGGCGAATGTTGCATTGCCGGTTGGGGGTTGGTCAGGAGAGCCTTCCGTACCTTCACCTTCGCCCTTGATCAGCAGGATCGCCGCCTGCGCATTGTCGATGCTCTTGATCGGCGTTGCTTCCCCCGAATTGACCGCGAAAGCGCTGGCATTGATCGTGGGATTGACTGTGGTGAAACCCTCGGCGATCGCATCGTAGAAATCACCGATCGTCGCGGGTCCCGTTCTTGCGGTGAGCGCGACCGGTGGAAATTCCGGATACTCGATCTGCATGAAGACCTGAACTTGATCTGGCGTAAGCGGCTTCAGATCAACGGGCAACTTTTGCAGAATTCCTCCGGGCAGGACGTTGGTCGGGTAGCTCGGAATGAAGGCCGCATTGGCGATGGATGGCACGCCGCCGATCGCGGTCAGCATGTTGCCTGCCAGGGCAAAGTGATACATCTCTTGCACCACAATGTCCTCAATCATACCGCCGACGCCGCCCGGGTCGCTGTTGATCGACCATTGCGCGCAAAGATAAGGCGGGATGGTGGAGAACTCCAATTGCATCGCGGTCTGGAGTGCGTCTTTCAGGTCGGACAGCGTCGTAATGCGATCCTCGACGAACTGGGCGATGGTTTTCATCTGAAGCACCTCTCCCGACTCGCTTGATTGCGAAGCCCTGTTCCTGGCGCCGCCACTGGACCGACGTCGTCAAGCAGGTCCCGTGTTGGCTCATTGCTTGCGGGACGAGCGCGCTCCCAGGGTGATTCAATCCGACAATAGCCGGATATCGGTCTGCGACATCACGCCTACAATCGGACCCGCCCCGATGATCGCGACCAGAAACATGCTGCGATCAGGCTCATTTTCCGCAACCCAGGAACAATAGTACAATTTAAGGGTGCAATCAATTGCGCGGCTGGTCAGAGATTTGTGACCGCTTTTCCATTCGACGTGCTTAGCGGCCGGACGCGCGCGCGACGTCGCGAAGGCCAGATTGCGAGCCGCAACATTTGATGGATGGTGCCGTCACAGCGTCAAAAGCCGGCGCACAGTCTCGGTCCGGCACACAGTCTCGGTAAAGAGTAAGGAGACTGGCGCACCCGACACGATTCGAACGTGTGACCTTTGCCTTCGGAGGGCAACGCTCTATCCAGCTGAGCTACGGGTGCTAGTCGAGGTTCATTTAGCCGATTGGCGGGGGGTGGGCAACCTCCGCTTTGCCCGGGCCCGGACGCCCGGCATCGCCCAATTCCTGGTCTTATGCTTCGCTCTTCAATCCCGGAGGGCGGCCGGTGCCGAGATCTCGCCGGAATCGGTCACGAACATCAACGGGCCCGTCTCCGAGGTGGCGAACACGGCCGCGGTGAGCGGGCCGCCAAAGCAGGCGCCGGTATCCAGATTCAACCGGTTGGCTCGCAGATCAGCTGTCCCGGACCGGACCGGCGTATGGCCATGGACAACGAAAAGCCCGTGGTCATGATCCGACGACAGGAAGGGTTCCCGGATCCAGAGCAAGTCTCGCTCGGACTGCGACGCCACCGGTACGTCCGGCCGTAGTCCTGCGTGGACGAAAATTCGTCCATGCTCCATTTTCATCAGCGGAAGCGCGCGGATCCAGTCGAGATGCTCGCGCGGCAGATCGGCCGGATCGTCGATCCCGTAACTGTCGAGCGTCTGCTCGCCGCCGTTTCCCCACCAATTCATCAGGTCGCGGTCGGTGCGCTCCATGTCGGCCGCGCGAAGCAGCATCTCCTCATGGTTGCCCCGCAGACAGACGAAGGGGCGGTCCTGCTTCCCCTCGCTGCCGACGAGAAAATCCATCACCTCGCGGCTTTGGGGCCCCCTGTCGATGTAGTCTCCGACAAGGACGAACTGGGCGCTCCGCTGGCCGCGAATCTGGTCGCACGCGGCGAGAAGCGACGTCAGCTTCTCAAAGCAGCCGTGGATGTCGCCGATCGCGAAGGTGAGCTCTTCGTGCTCGGGAAGATGCAAAGCCAGGTTTCTCCCGCGTGCCAACTTAGATGGTGAGACCCTTTGTCGTGCCTTTGAACCTGATCCGCTCCGGACCCACGCCCACCTTCGCGAGCGATTCAATCACTCTGTCGTTCAGCGTCTTGCCTTCCTTGTCCTTGCGATCGCGTTGAACCGCGGTGAAATCATACACGAGCAGCCCGACATTGGCGCTGCTCACGTTGAGCTTGGCCCCGTCCGCAACGGCGCTGATCGCCGCAGCCACATTGCGGTGTCCGTTGCTCCATTCCGCCATCTCGGCCAGATTCTTCGCAATCCATCGATAGCTGTCATCGAACTCCGTCTTGTGAAGGTCGATCACCTTCTGATAGTCCCCGAGCTGACCGAACAATGTCGCCGTTCTCCAGCTCGGGGTTGCTGAACGTCTTGGCCTCCCAGAACACTAGATCCACGCCGGTCGCCGTCGTTTCGAAGTTCGCCAGGTCCGTGCGGGGGAGGTTCCGCTTGATGCCGGGGACGCCGGATGCGTTGATCGCAATCTCGACGTCGACGACGGAGAGATTGGACGTCGCGATCTCGTGGACGCCTTCCTTCTCCTGTCCGGAATAGGGCGATGCGGCCCTTTTGAGCTTCGCCAGCGTCTCTGCGCCTTCGTAGTCGCGCGTCAGCATCCTTTGCTCGGCCTTGCCGAAGGCGAACTTCCCCTCGACGAGCGAAACCTGATCCTTCAAGTCCGGATTCAGCAGATACTTTTCGTGCGTCGAGGCGGTCACCTTCCCGCCCTTGAATGACACTTTGAAGATGGATTGTCCCTGCCAATAGACGTTCAGGTACTCGTCCCGAATGCCGATGATGAGTGTGGGATCGGCGAGAACGTCTTTCCACCACCCATCCTGCTGGGCGAGTGTCTCGAGTGCCTTGCGAAAGTCGTCGCCCCGGATTCCGCGTCTGAAGTGCATCTCATACCTCCCACCATTCGCCATCGCTGCGTCGCGTGACGTTGTCAAAATATCTGGAGAAACTCTCGCCTTCGAATGTGTGAACGGGCACCAGCCTGTCCGGCTGTATTGCGTTCGCGAGCCGCTTGAGATCCAGGATGCTGGCGCGGCCCGAGGTGTGGATGATCTCGATGGGAACGCCGCGTGTCGCGAGATCCGCCTTCAGTCTGGCGCCAGGACCGTCCTTCAGATATCCGTCCCATTGCGACCAGATCGCTCTGGTGCCGGGCCAGAGATTTGCGGTCTCCACGTCGTCGGCCATCGCCGGGCGAAACAGCATCACGGTGCGATCGGCGATCTCGGTGATGCGCTCGCGGTAGATCCGTGCGGATTTGTACGGATCCAGCAGGTCGAAGCGCTTGTTCCTTGCGATCTGCCGCCGTTGATATTCCGGCACATAGACCGATAAATTGGGCCAGTCGACGTTCGGCAGGCGCTCGTTGCCGGTGGCCCGCAATATCTCCATTGCGTAGAGATCCAGCAGCAGCGTCCGGCCGCTACGCTTGCAGGCGCGATAGATACTGACGATGCGATCGATGTTCTGCGCGGACGCCGAGAGGATGACGAAGCCTGGCTGTTTAAAACTCTGGGTCAGCCGCGCCTCGATGTCGTCCTCCGTCGGGAATTGCGTGTGCTCGTCGAGACGGCCGAGGCTCGACCCCTCCATCAGCATCGTGTCGATACCGCGGGGCGGATGGCTCACCAATCGCTCGAACAGACCGCCCTTGCGACCGTGCGCACGAATGTCGCCACTGTAGAACAGACGCCGGCCGGCAGCCTGGATCAGCAGCGCATAGGCATCATAGGCCGAGTGATCGACAAGATAGGGCGTGATGCTGAACGGGCCGATCTGGAAGGTTCTGCGATCGTTCAGCTCGAATGAAGCATTGGGCACGAAGGCGTTGGGCACGAAAGGAGCTGCCGCACACATGATGCGCGCGGTCGCAGCGCCCATGGCGAGGGGGACATTGGGTCTGCACAGGGGAAGCAAACCCCAATGATCGCCGTGTCCGTGCGACAGGACAACCGCACGCAGGGTTGGATCTTCGACGCGAAGCCCGGCCACCGGCGGGAGAAGATCGTCGGACGCGCCGTCGGCATCCAGCGGAAGGCCAAGGTCGAGCAGGATTCGCTCGCCCGCGGCCTCGAGCTCGATGCAGGTGCCACCAATTTGCTGCGTTCCGCGGTGGACACGTCCGCGAAACGAACCGGCTGCTTCGGTCATCAGCGGTTGGTCTTGGCGGCCGAGCCGGGTTCGGCCGTCACTCGCGACCAGGCGATGGCGTTTTTGGCGGAGGGGAGGGCACTGCGAGATGGGCGGGGAAATTTCAAAGCGAATACGGCTCCAGGCAACGACTTATCTATATTCAAACGAGCGCCCGAGAAATTGCGGCTTTTCGAGAAGAAAATGTCCGTGTTGTTCCGGCGCAACATCACCTGCTGGTGAGGCCGAACGCAATAGAACCTTCGGTGGGATGAACGTCAGCCGCGGCCGGACCGGCGATTGGCGACGATGGGAATGGCGGGCGCGTCGCGATCGGCGCGCGCAAACTCCGCCAGCACCCGCTCGGAGCAGATGACGCGGTTGCGGCCGAGCCGTTTTGCCGCATAGAGCGCCTCGTCGGCCGCACCCAGCAGCCGGTCGGGGCTGCCGTCGGCCTCAGTGGGAATATGACTGGCGACGCCGACGCTGAGGGTGACGTGGTTGCCGGCGCCAGCAGCGCCATGAGCGATCCGCAAGGCCATGACGGCACCGCGGATCTCCTCGGCGATGGCGCAGGCGGCATCGCACTCCATGTCGGGCAGGATCAGCGCGAACTCTTCCCCGCCATAGCGGCTGGCGAGGTCGAGCGGGCGTACGGCATGGCGGCTGACGACATCAGCGACCGCGCGCAGGCATTCGTCGCCGCTCTGGTGGCCGTGCCGGTCGTTGAACAGCTTGAAATGATCGACGTCGACGAACAGCAGCGCCATCGGCTTCTGCGTCCGCTGGGCGCGAGCCCATTCGCTCATCAGCATCTGGTCGAAGGCGCGCCGGTTCGACAGGCCGGTCAGCCCGTCCTTGGTGGCGAGCTCCTTCAGCGCCATCTCGGCGCGCTTCTGATCGGTGAGGTCGCGCAGCGTCTCCACCACGGCGATCAGATGGCCGGCCTCGTCGTGGATAGGACCGGCGTCGATCGCGAGATAGAGCTGGCTGCCGAGCTTGGGCATCACGCACCAGTTCTCCGCGGAAAAGCCGAGCCCGTTGTGGCCGCGTGCGGCATATTCCGAATAAAACTCCGGCAGCTGCTCGGGACGGTCGAGCGCGACCAGGTCGGCGAGGCAGGGGCGCCGGGTCTCGTAGAAGGCCTGCCAGTGTTTCGTCGTGCCGATCACCTCCGCGGCGGGGACGCCGGTCAGCCGCTCGCAGGCTCTGTTCCAGATCACGACGCGGCGCTTGGGGTCGATCACGAAGGTCGGCACCACCAGATGCTGCATCAGCCGCACGGCATAGGAATCCGCGACGTCGACGCCTTTCGCTGACGTTTTCCGCGGCTTCGCCATCTCAGGCCACCGCCGCCACCGGCGCGGCATCGTTCGGACCGAACAGCTTTCGCACCTCGGCGGCGGGCTTCGGTTTGCTGAACAGATAACCCTGCATCTCCGTGCAGCCGAGCGCGCGCAGCATCTCGCGCTGCGCCTCGGTCTCGACGCCCTCGGCGACGGTGGTCATGTGGCTCGCCGCGGCGATGTTCACCACCGCCTGCACGATCACGGGCGCGCCACTGGTCTCCGCGATGTCGGCGACGAAGCAGCGGTCGATCTTGATCTTGTCGAACGGGAAGCGCTTCAGATAGCTCAGCGAGGAATAGCCGGTGCCGAAATCGTCGAGCGCGATGCGCACGCCGATGGACCGGAGCTGGTGCAGGATCGAGAGCGCGGCCTCGTCGTCGCGGATCAGCACGGCCTCGGTGATTTCGAGCTCGAGCCGGGAGGGAGAGAGCCCGGAGGCGGCGAGTGCGCCCGCAATCCGCAGCGCCAGCGTGTCGCATTTGAGCTGCACCGGCGAGACGTTGACCGCAATCCGCACATGCGCCGGCCAGGTCGCGGCCTCGTTGCAGGCCATGCGCAGCACCCAGTCGCCGAGCTCGTTGATCAGGCCGGTATCCTCGGCGATCGGAATGAACTCTGCCGGCGACCCCAGCCGCGTTCGGGATGCCGCCAGCGCAGCAGCGCCTCGCAGCCCGACACGTCGTTGGTGCGCAGGTCGACCAGCGGCTGGTAGTGGATCTCGAAGCCGCCGTTCACCAGCGCCTGGCGCAAATCCTGCTCCATGGTCAGGCGCGCCTTGGCGCTCGCATCCATCTCCGGCTCGAAGAAGCGATGGGTGCGGCGTCCTTCGGCCTTGGCGCCGTACATCGCAAGATCGGCGTGCTTGATGAGCTGGTCGAGATCGGTCCCGTCCTGCGGCGCCAGCGCGATGCCGATGCTGGCGTCGGTGGAGAGCTGATGGCCGAGGCAGTGATAGGGCTGGCGGATCGCCTCGTAGATCCGCGTCACGAACGACAGCACGTCCGCAGAGGACTGGATTCCGCTCTGGATCACGGCGAATTCGTCGCCGCCGAGCCGCGCGATCAGGTCGCTCTTCTTGAGGCAGCCGCGCAGCCGGGTCGCGATCGCCTTCAGCAGCTCGTCGCCGACGTGATGGCCGAGCGAATCGTTGATGCCCTTGAATTCGTCGACGTCGATATAGAGCAGCGCGAACTGCTCGCCGCCGGCGACCTTCGCCAGCTCGCGCTCGATCTGTTCGCGGAACAGCGTGCGGTTCGGCAGGTCGGTCAGCGCATCGTAATGCGCCATATGCGCGATCTTCTCGTGGGCGCGCCGCCGCTCGGTGACATCCTCGACGACGCTGATGAGGTAGCGCGGCTCGCCGGACTTGTCGCGAATGCCGATCCGGGTCGAGGTGATGTAGCGCGGTCCCTTGGTCTGGCTCTGCCAGGCGTGCTCGTCCTTGAACAATCCCCCGGGCGCCTGCAGCGCCTTGCTGTCGTCGTCGTTGACGATCCTGGCGGCGGCCTCCGGATACATGTCGAAAGGAGTCTTGCCGACGATGACGTCACCCGACTGGCCGAACTGCTCCTCGGCGGTCCGGTTGACCAGCAGATATTGCCGCGTCAGGGCATCCTTCACCGTGATCTGCGAGGGGATGTGATCGATGATCTCGCGCAGGAACATGTAGTTGCGGTCGCGCTCCTGCTCCAGATTGCGCCGCTCGGTGATTTCCTCGATCGTGGCGACCCATCCGCCCTGCGCCAGCGGGGTGTTGATGACCTGGAAGGCGCGGCCGTTGGGCAGTTCGTGGATCCTGCTGGAGACCTTGCCCTCGGCGACGACCCGCATCACATCGGTGCAAAACGTCTCGACGTCGCCGCCGAACGAGCCACGCTCCTTGCGATGCTGCATCGCCTCGCGGATGTGACAGCCGGGCTTGATGACGTCGTCGGACAGGCCGAACATCTCGGAGTAGCGGCGGTTGCAGGTGACGATAAATCCGGCGGCGTCGTACAGGATCAGCCCTTGCGACATGTTGTTCAGGGCGGTGTCGAGCCGCAGCCGTTCCGCTTCGATCCGCTCCTGGGCTTCCCGGTTCTGCCGGCTGATCTGGCGGATGATCAGGAAGAGGATCAATGCGATCACGATCGCCGAAAGCGTTGCCGTGGTGACCATGAAGCCGGTCTGCTGACGCCAGTCGGCCAGCGCGGCGCTCGTGGTGTTGGTCGCGACGATGACCAGCGGGAAATGCGACAGCGAGGCCCCCGAGCCGAGGCGGTCCTCGCCGTCGATCGGTCCCTTGACGCGCAGCGTGTGCCGGCCGCCCTCGGCCAGCATCTTGCGCATCAGCGGCGCGTCCTTGAAATTCCTGCCGATCAGCTCCTCGACATGTGGATAGCGCGCCAGCATCTTGCCTTCGCGATCGAATAGCGAGATCGCCGTACCCTCGGCAAGTGCGACAGAAGCGAAATACTGCCGGTAGCTGTCCGGATCGATCCGCCGGACCATGGCGCCGAGGAAGGTGCCGTCCGCGCCGCTCAGCCGCCGCGCGACGATCGTGGTCCATTTGCCGATGATGAAGCTGCGGACGGATTCCAGGATGACCGATTCGGCCATCGGATCGGTTTTGAACGTCTGGAAATAGGCGCGCGAGGAGACGTTGATCTTGGGCAGCGGCTCGGCCCGCGACCAGTTGATCAGCTCGCCGTCGGCATCGTAGATCGCGATGTCGCCGAGATAGGAGACGGAGCTGATCTTGCTCCGCAGCATCTGGTTCGTCGCGAGCCCGGACATGCGCTCGCGGAACATCGCCGGCGAGGTGATCTCCGGCAGGTTCATCTGCCCGATCAGGTCGGCGGCGACGACGTCGGAATCCTGGAATTGCTGATCGAAGTGCCGCGCGATCAGCTGCACCGTGTTTTCCAGCTCGCGCTCGCGGTTGGCCAGGGTCCGCTCGCGGAATTCGCCGACGGCCATGGCGGTCACGGCGAAGATCCCGGCGACCAGCAACACGCCGCACAGGGTCAGCCAGAGGACAGGACCACGCCGCGCCAAGGCCGCCCAGCCGTTGGTCGCGGCTGATGACATTCCGGCTGTCACCGTGGAAAAGACCTGACGCATTCCCCCTCCCTGGAAGGACAGGAATACACCGCACAAATGGCGCAAACCTTAGGAAAGCCAGTTACCTAAGCATTAATCCGGTTGTGCAGTCGCGCCCGTATGCAGTGGGGCGTGAATCACGTCGCGGTTGTGCCGCGCCCATCACAACCGCTGCGCTGCATCATTAACCGCAGCTTAATGCGAAGCGCCCGCGCTCTTGTCGCGGCCGGCATTGCGCAAACGTCCGACGACGCCGGTCGGGAAGAAGTAGACGCTGGCGATGAACAGCAGCCCGAGCCACAGCAGCCAGCGATCGGGATGCAACAGCCCCGGCAGCAACGGCAGGCCGGCTTCGCTCGCCGCCTTGGAGGCGACGCCCATCAGCGATTGCAGGTAGTTCTGGGCGAGGATGAAGATGGTGGCGCCGATGATCGCGCCGTAGATCGTGCCCATGCCGCCGATCACCACCATCAACAGAATGTCCAGCATGATCGAGAAGCTGAGCGAGGTGTCGGGGCCGGCATAGCGCAGCCACAGCGCGTTCAAAATGCCGGCGCTGGCGGCGACCAGCGCGGCGAGGCAGTTGGCGTAGGTCAGGTGGAAGACGGTGCGAAAGCCGAGCGCCTCGGCGCGAAAGCGGTTCTCGCGGATCGCCTGGAGCACGCGTCCGAACGGCGAGTTCACGACACGCAACAAAGCGAGGATCATCAGGGCCGAGACGGCGAACACCAGGTAGAAGGTGAGGATGCGGCCGTTGATCTCGAATCCGAACAGGTTCTTGGAGATCAGCACCGTGCCGGGCCGCAGCAATTCCGGCAGCTGGAAGCTGCGCCCGTCCTCGCCACCGGTCAGCCAGGAGAGCTGCGAAGACCTGGAAGGCGGAGGCGACCGCGAGCGTGATCATGGCAAAGAAGATCGCGGCGACCCGCAGCGAGAACAGGCCGATCGCGAGCGCGAGCAGTGCCGCGAGCGGCAGGCCGACGACGATGCCGGTTGCGACCGCGGCCCAGTTCGGGCCCATCCCGTACAGCGCGATCGCGATGGCGTAGCTGCCGATGCCGTAGAACATGGTGTGGGCGAACGACACCGAGCCGGTATAGCCGAGCAGCAGATCGTAGGAGGCGACGAGCGCGGCGAAGACGCAGATCTTGGCCGCGACGTTCAGCGCCTTGGCACCCGGGAACAGGAACGGCGTCGCCGCCAGCGCCAGGATGATGACGATGAGGAGAAGCGTGAGCACGCGGCTCTTCGGCGGATCGCCCGACAGGAGCATCATCGGCTGGTCACCGCATAGAGGCCGCGTGGCCGCCACATCAGAATGGCGACCATCAGCAGGATGTTGGAGACGAGGGCGAGTTTCGGCACCAGGAAGCCGCCGTAATTGGCGACCATCGCGACCAGGATGGCGCCGATGAAGCAGCCGCCGATCGAGCCGAGGCCACCGATGATGACGACGATGAAAATCAGGACGGTGAGGTCGTCGCTCATGGAGGCGTGAACCTGCTCGCGATAGAGCGCCCACATCACGCCGCCGAGGCCGGCGAGCGCCGATCCCGTCATGAACACGCCGAGGAACAGGCGGCGGATGCGATAGCCGAGCGCCTCGACCATCTCGCGGTTCTCGACGCCGGCGCGGATCAGCAGGCCGAGCTTGGTGCGGTTGAGCACGAGCTGGATCGCGATGAACACCGCGAGGCCGATCAGCATCGCCAGCACGCGGTATTTGGCGATCGCGACGTCGCCGAGGATGAAGGAGCCGCGCAGCGATGTCGGCAGGGGCGTCGGGATGATCTGCGGTCCCCACAGCGCATAGAGCGTCTGCTCGGCGACGATCAGGCCGCCCGTCGTCATCAGGATCTGCTTCAGATGCTGGCCATAGACGGGCAGGATCAGCACGCGCTCGACGACCAGGCCGAGCGCGCCGGACACCGCCATCGACAGCAGTGCCGCCGGCGCCAGCACCGCGAGGTTGATCCAGAGTGAATCCGCCTGCATCGAGGCCGCGAACGGCGCCAGCACGAGGGTTGCCACATAGGCGCCGACGGCGATGAAGGCGCCGTGGCCGAAATTGAGCACGTCCATCAGGCCGAACACCAGCGTCAGCCCCGAGGCCATGATGAAGATCATCATGCCCATGGCAAGACTCGCGGCGGTCAGCGTCAGCCAGGTGCTGGGTGATCCCACCAGAGGAATCATCGCAAGCGCCAGCGCGATCGGCAGCAGGATCGGCGCGAGATCGCGCTTCGGCTTCGGCAGCGGATCATTTGCGGCGAGTTCAGTCACTGATGCGCCTCCAGGCTCAGGCCGAGCAGCCGCTCCTGCAGCGCCACGTCGGCGGCGAGCGCCGCCATCTCGCCGCGATGAACGATGGTGCCGTTGTCCATGACCAGCACGTTGTCGCCGAGCTCGCGGGCGGCAAAGAAATTCTGTTCGACCAGCAGGATCGTCGCGCCCTTGCGCTTGATCTCCTTCAGGCACTCGATCAGGGCCATGACGATCGCGGGCGCCAATCCCTTGGTCGGCTCGTCGATCAGCAGCAGCTTGCGCGGCTCGACGATGGCGCGCGCGATCGACAACATCTGCTTCTGTCCGCCCGAGAGGCTTCCCGCGCGCGACAGCCAGAACCGGCGCAGCGCGGGGAAGAAGCCGAAGATCCAGTCGAGCTGGGTGTCGTCGAGCGGCCCGTCGCGCGCCGCCAGCACCAGGTTTTCCTTCACCGTGAGGTCGGAAAACACCGCCATGCTCTCCGGCACGTAGCCGACGCCGAGCCGCGCGATGTCGGGCGTGGCGCGGCTCTCGATGCGCTCGCCTGCGAGCGTGATTTCGCCGCTGGAGGCCTGCCACAGGCCCATGACGGTGCGCAGCGTCGTGGTCTTGCCGGCGCCGTTGCGGCCGAGCAGCATGGTGGTCTGGCCCTGCGGGACCGCGAGGTCGATGCCCTGGAGGATGTGGTAGCGGCCGATATGCGTGTGCACGCCGGAGAGTTTGAGCAGATCGGTCATGCGGCACTCTTTGGAGCAACGCCGAGATAGGCTTCCTGCACGATCGGCGAGGCGATCACCTCGGCCGGTGGACCGTCGGCGACAAGTTGTCCGTTGTGCAGCACGATGATGCGGTCGGCGAGCGAGCGCACCACGTCCATCTTGTGCTCGACGAGGAGGATGATCTTGCTCTTGTCCTGCTTGAGCTGGGCGATCAGGTTCAGCACGACCGGCACCTCGTCGATGCTCATGCCCGCGGTCGGCTCGTCGAACATGAACACTTTGGGCTCGAGCGCGATCATCAGCGCCACCTCGAGCTTGCGCTGGTCGCCATGCGACAGCGCAGTCGCCGCGACGCCGCGGCGATTACCGAGTGCGACCTGGTCGAGGATGGCATCGGCGCGGGCGATCAGGTCGCGGCGGACCATCCAGGGCCGCAGCATGTCGTAATGGGTGCCGCTGGCGGCCTGCACCGCGAGGCGGACGTTCTCTTCCACGGTGAGGTTCGGAAAGAGGTTGGTGAGCTGGAAGGCGCGGCCGAGGCCGGCGCGGGTGCGCAGCGGCGCGGAATGCTGCGTGATGTCGGTGCCGTCGAACAGGATGCTGCCGTGTGAAGCGCGCAGCTGGCCCGAGATCAGGTTGAAATAGGTGGTCTTGCCGGCGCCGTTCGGCCCGACGATGGCGGTGAGCTCGCCGGGGCGGAACGTGCAGGTGACGTTGTTGACCGCGACATGACCGCCGAAGCGGATGGTGAGGTCGCGCGTCTCTAACGTCAGGGCCATCGGGAGAACTCTGGGAATGTGGAAGAAGCCTCTCCCCGCCGATGCGGGGAGAGGGAATTTGATCTCAACGCTTGTTGCGGACCGGAACGTCCATGTCCTCGATCTTCAGCTCGCGCACCGGCTCGAGCACGGCCCAGGCGACGTTCGGATCGACCTTGACCTTGAAGTGATACATGCTCTGCAGCGCCTGATGGTCCTCTTTGCGGAACACCATCTTGCCCTTCGGCGTGTCGAACTCCAGGCCTTCCATCGCCGTGATCAGCTTCTCGGTGTCGGTCGACTTCGCCTTGGTGACGGCGGCGACGACGGACATCGCGGCGGCAAAACCACCCGCGGTGAAGAAGTCCGGCGGCGCGTCGAAGCGCTTCTGGTGCTCGGCGACGAGCCAGTCGTTCACCGGGTTCTTCGGGATCTCGTAGTAGTAATAGGTCGCGCCTTCCATACCGGGCAGGCCCTTATACGCGGCGAGCGCCGGCAGGATGTTGCCGCCGGTCGAGAGCTCGATGCCGTAGCGCTTCGGGTCCATGTCCTGCAGCTTGGCCAGCGGATTGCCGGCGCCGGCCCAGATCACCCAGATCACCTTGCGGCCGGGCTTGTCCTTCAGCGCGTCGAACAGGCGCTGGCCGACCGCGGTGAAGTCGGTGGTGTTGGTCGGGGCGTATTCTTCCGCGGCGAGCGTCGCGCCGGTCTTGGCGAGCGCTTCCTTGAAGGCGGCGACGCCGTCGCGGCCGAAAGCGTAGTCCTGCGCCAGCGTCGCAACGGTGACGCCCTGCTTGCCGATCGCGACCGCGTTCGAGATCGCGTCCTGCGAGGAGTTGCGCCCGGTGCGGAAGACGTAGCGATTCCACTTCTCGCCGGTAATCTGGTCCGCAACCGCCGGCTCGACGATCAGGATCTTCTTGTTCTCTTCGGCGACGGGAAGAATGGCCAGCGCCGCGGCCGAAGAGGTCGTGCCGATCGCGATGTCGGCCTTGTCGTCCTGATAGGCTTCCGCGAGCGCGGCCTTCGACAGGTCGGGCTTGCCCTGGTCGTCCTTGGTGATGACGACGATCTTGCGGCCGTCGAGCGTCATGGTGCCCTTGGTGGCGTATTCAAAACCCATCTGCAGGCCGGTTTCGGTCTGCTTGGCATAGGCTTCGAGCGGGCCGGTCTTGCCGTAGATCAGCGCGACCTTGAGGTCGTCGGCCTGCGCGGAGGTGTTCGCGGCCAGGCCGAGGATGGCTGCCGTGAGAATGAGCGATCGACGCACGATGATTTCCTCCTTGAATGAACTGCCTTGATCACAGCGATTTGCACAAGTGTGCATACATTGCAATTCCACCTTCCGGCGGAGCTTGCACGAGGCGCATGTGACAGTCTCTTGACGTGCGCGTGCCGGATCGTCGCAGGCCGCGACGAGTTCGCGTTAACGATCCCCTGGCTTCACATCAGCCCTTGCGTTTCCTCAGGCCGCCTTAGAGCAAGCCCTGCGCCAGATCCGGAGCTTTGCGCGGGAATGCCTGAAATTGCGGCGGATCACGCGCGAATGCCACAGGCGAGCGCCGATATGACGGTGTCAGGAGTCCGAGACTCCGGACACGTGCCGTCTCGAAAGTCAGACGGGCGGCGCTCCCGACGCCAGTCCGAACTTGGCGAGCTTCTTGTAGAACGTCGCGCGCGAGATGCGCAGCATCCGCGCGGCTTCCGAGATCTGGCCGTTGCTGGCGGCGAGCGCATGCTCGAGCGTCTGCTTCTCGAACTCCGCCTCGGCTTCGGCATAGGGCACGACCGAGCCGGTCATCTGCGGCACCGGTCCAGGGCCGGCCTCCGCGCTGACCGGCAGGATGTGAACGAAATCGTCGCCGGTCAGGCGCCCGGAATCGCTGAGGATCAGTGCGCGTTCCAGAATGTTGCGGAGCTCGCGGACGTTGCCGGGCCAGTCGTAGCGCGCGACCGCCGACAATCCGCTCGGCGTGATCCTGGCATTGAGGAAGTCGCCGGAGGCACTGATGTCCTCGATCAGCCGCGCGCAGATGTCGGGCAGGTCGTCGAGGCATTTTCTCAGAGGGGGCAGGTCGATCGAGAGCACGTTGAGGCGGTAGTAGAGATCGGCGCGGAAGGCGCCGTCGCTGACGCGCTTGCGCAAATCCACATTGGTCGCGGCAATGACGCGCACATCGACCTTGCTGATCTTGTCCGAGCAGAGCGGCTCGATCTCGCGCTCCTGCAGCACGCGCAACAGCTTGGCCTGCAATTGCAGCGGCATCTCGCCGATCTCGTCGAGGAACAGCGTGCCGCCATCGGCGATCCGGAACTTGCCCTCGCGCCCCCTGCGGTCGGCGCCGGTATAGGCGCCCGGAGCAGTGCCGAAGAATTCGGACTCGATCAGCGTTTCCGGGATCGCCGCGACATTGACGCTGACGAACGGTTTTTCCGCGCGCGAGGACGCATTGTGGATCGCCTGCGCCAGCAGCTCCTTGCCGGTGCCGGTCTCGCCGGTGAGCAGCACGGTCACGCTCTGCCGCGCCGCGCGTTTGGCGAACTCCTTGGCCTGCGCAATCGCCGCTGTCGTGCCGACGAAATCGGCAAGGGTGAAGCGCGCCGCGCGGGCGTTGGACAATTGCCGCCGCGCCAGCCGCAGATCGCTCTCGAGCTGGGTGACGCGGGCGAGCAGCGGCTTGAGGCTCTCGAGGTGGTCGTAGAGCACGAACCCGATCGCGCCGATAACGTTGCGGTCCTCGTCCTCGATCGGCATGCGCGTCACCACGAGCTGCTCGCCGCCGAGCTCCATGATGTCGAGCAGGATCGGCTCGCCGCTCTCGGCGACGTTCCGCATCAGACTGTTCGGGATGATCTCCTCGATCGGCCGGCCGATCGCTTCGGTGGTGTGCTTGAGGCCCAGCGAGGCCAGATATTTCTCGTTGACGTAGATCACCCGCCCACCGCGATCGATCGCGATCGCGCCCTCGCACAGATGCTCCAGCCGCTCGAACAGCGTCACCATCGCCCGCGCGCGGACATAGGCGGGATCGCTGACGTCTGGGGAGGAGGGCATGGCGTACCTCAGGGAAGTCCGCCTGTGTATTAGCAAAAGGGCAGTAATTTCAAAGGGGGAAATGGCACGTAAGCAGCTCAGCAATTGCCGTCGTCCCGGGGGCGCGAAGCGAACCCGGGACGACGGCGGTACTCGTTGCGCCGTTGTCGCCTTACCGCCGATACCCGCTCGCCCGCGAATAGCCCTGGCGGTTCTGCTGCGTCGGGCGGTTGGACACGCCGGGACGGGATTCGCTGGAGGTGGGCGTGGCGAGCTTGAGCTCCTCCAGGAAGATCGGCCGGGCGAAATAATAGCCTTGCGCGTAGCGGATCTTGGTCGCGGCCTGGAGATAGGCCAGCTCCTCGTAGGATTCGAGGCCTTCGGCGATCACGGTCATCCCGAGCGCTTCGCTCAGGGATTCGATCGCGCGCAAGATACCCTGGCTGCGCGGGCGCTTATGGATGTCGGTGATGAACGAGCGGTCGATCTTGATCTCGTCGGCGGTGATGTCGGCGAGCGCCGAGAGCGAGGAATAGCCGGTGCCGAAATCGTCGATGGAGATGCCGACGCCGAGCTTGCGGAACATCGGCAGGATCTCGGTCTGGAAATGATTCTTGGCGACGAAGGCATCTTCCGTCACCTCGATCATGAAGCGCTGTGGAAAGCCGGTCGTCCAGCGCCCGCGCGAAACTGCGCATGAATTCGGGGTTGCCGGCCTGCTTGGCGGCGACGTTGATGCTGATGGTCGCTTCCGCGCCGAAGCTGTCGTTGATCAGGTCGATCGACTTGACGATCTCGGCGAGTACGAGATGGGTGAGCTCGTCGATCAGTCCCAATTCGCCGGCAAGGTTGATGAACGAGCCCGGCGCCTGGATCACGCCCTCGTCGTCGCGCAGGCGCACCAATGCCTCGATGCCGGTCACGGCCTGGGTGCGGATGTCGACCTTGGACTGGAACGCGCAGCAGAAGCGCTTTTCGAGGATGGCGAGCCGCAGCGACTGCTCGATCTTCATCCGCGCCAGCGCCTCGCGCTCCATGCTGGCGTCGAAGAAGGCCGCCGATCCCTTGCCGCTGTTCTTGATGCGGTACATCGCGATGTCGGCGTTCTGGCGCAGCGTCTCGAAGCTGCGGCCGTGGTCGGGATAGAGGCTGACGCCGACGGAGGTGGAGGCGAAGACTTCCGAATTGTCGATGAAGAACGGTGCGGTCAGCCGCTCCAGCGTCGCTTGCATGAATTCGGCGACTTCCTCCTGGCTCTGGATCGGGGAGAGCAGCAGCAGGAATTCGTCGCCGGAGATGCGCGACAGCATGTCGGAATCGCGCAAGTCGCGCCCGAGCCGCTTCGACAGCTCGACCAGCAGCGCGTCGCCGACGGCGTGGCCGTAATAGTCGTTGATGTGCTTGAAATTGTCGACGTCGAGAAAGGCGAGCGCGAACCGCTCGCCTTTGCCGTCGCGCGCGAGCAGGCTGCCGGCGCGATGCTCGATCACGCGCCGCGAGGGCAGGCCGGTCAGCTCGTCGAAATAGGCCGAGCGGAACAGCTGGTCCTCGAAGTTCTTCTGTTCGGTGATGTCGGAGGACGCCGAGATCAGCAGCTCGCGTCCGGCAACGCGGACGGGGCGATGGGTGGTCAGCAGCACCTGGCGTGCGGCTCCGTCCTGGAGCGCTTCCTCGGAGATGACCGCCTCGCCGGACCTCAGTGCCCGCTGGCAGGCTTCCCGGCGCGGCGTCAGATCGGGCGACGGACGGCTGCCGTCCATGCCGAGCTGGGCGGCCGCGACATCGTTAACCAGCAGAAGCTCGCCCTGCGCATCCTGCACGGTCAGACCGGCAGGCAGCATTCTAACGATTTCCTTGAGAAATCCGAGTTCGGCTTCACTCGCGCCGGAATATCTGTTGTCGTTCATAGAAGTCATGAATCTTGTTGTTTCAACGCGCCTTTGCAATGGACGCGATCTTGCGCAGTTCCCTCTTAGGTTTGGTTAAGGGGTACGGAGAAATACGGGGGTGTTTTGCGGCGATGCGACGCGCCCGACCCATCGTCATTAACGGAGCGTCAACGCGCGCAGCGAAACTGCGAGCGGAGCGCGCGTCTCTTGCGCTCGTAACGCGTCTAACCGTTCTGCGGGATGCGGCATTGCATGATGCAATGCAGGCCGGTCTTGAGATACGAGACCTCGGACTTGCCGTCGAAAGCCGACAGCGCTGACTTCAGTAGCTTGGTGCCGAAGCCGGGCTCGGAGACCTTGTCGATGCTCGGGCCCTCGGTTTCGTCCCAGGTGACGGTCAGACGGTCGCCGCTGACGGTCCACGACACCTGCAATAATCCGCGCGGCGCGGAGAACGCACCATATTTGCCCGCGTTGGTGGCGAGCTCGTGAAACATCAGCGACAGCGTGACCGCGAGCTTCGGCGGCAGGAACAGCCGGTCGCCGTTGAGCGTGAAGCGGACATGGCCGTAAGGTCCGAGCTCCGCGATCAGGAGATCGCGGATGTCGCAGCCGCCCTTGTCGATCCGCGAGATCAGATCGTCGGTTGCAGCCAGCGACCGTAGCCGCGGGTCGATCCGGGCCCAGACCTGCGGCTGGTCGTGCAGCACCTGGTGCAGCACGGCGTGCGCGGTCGACAGCTTGTTCTTCAGCCGGTGCTGGAGCTCGTCGACCAGCAGCTTTCGATAGTCTTCTTCCTCGATCAGGCGTTTGGAAATCCGGCGCTGCTCCGCCAGCATCCCGCGATAATGCTCGACGCCCCAGATCGTGAGTGCGGAGACGCCCCAATAAAGGGTCAGCAAGGTGAACCTGGAGCGATCGGCAAGAGCGTCGCTGAAATTGACGACGACGCCGAGCACGCCGCCGACCAGCGCGGTGATGATGCCGATCCGCAACCCGCCGAATGCGGCGGCGAAGAACACGGCCGGAAAGTACGGGGTGAAGTAGACGTCCGGCCGCACATGCGCGAGACCCCAGCGCGCCACCGTCGCAACCAGCAGGCAGGCGACCGCGAAGCCGAGGCTCAGAGCGAGCGATGGCGCTGCCACGCCCTGCCAGCCCTTGCGGAATTCGTCGATCAGCTTCTCCATGCCCGGCCCGGTTGCGCTATGCGCGCGTAAATCGAGAAAGGAGCGGGAATGTTACGCATGTCGCATGCACAAGCAAAGCTTGCCTTGTCGCAGACCGGCAGGAATAGTGACTGTCGCGGCGCCGAGATCGATCGGCGTCCGGCATTTGACATCAAATCATTCGAAAACAGGAACATTCCATGGGTAGGCTGGATGGCAAGGTTGCGGTGATTACGGGCGCGACGAGCGGGATCGGCCTGCGTACCGCGGAAGTCTTCGTTGCTGAAGGTGCCAAAATTGTGATCGCGGGGCGGCGCATACCGGAAGGCGAGGCGCTGGCGAAGCAGCTCGGGGCCGCCTGCATCTTTCGCCAGACCGACGTGACGGTCGAAGCGCAGATGCAGGCGCTAATCGCGCTCGCGGTGGAGAAATTCGGCCGGATCGACTGCCTGTTCAACAATGCCGGCGGCCCGGCGCAGACCGGGGGCATCGAAGGCCTCGATGTCGAGCGGTTCGACGCGGCGATGGCGACCTTGGTGCGCAGCGTCATGCTCGGCATGAAGCATGCCGCGCCCGTCATGAAGAAGCAGGGGTCTGGCAGCATCATCAACAATGGCAGCATTGCAGGCCGTCTCGCCGGCTTTTCCTCCTCGGTCGTCTATGGCGCAGCCAAGGCGGCGGTGATCCATCTCACCAAATGCGTGGCGATGGAGCTCGGCGAGTCCAACGTGCGGGTCAACTCGATCTCGCCCGGCGCGATCGCGACCGGCATTTTCGGCAAGGCGCTGGGGCTGTCGACAGAGGCCGCCGAGAAGACGCCGGCGGTGATGCGCGATGTCTACAAGACCGCGCAGCCGATCCCGCGCGCCGGCATTCCTGATGACATCGCCCTTGCTGCGGTGTTCCTGGCGAGCGACGAGTCGAGCTTCATCAACGGCCACGACCTCGTCATCGACGGCGCCATCACCGGCGGTCGCAACTGGAGCCAGCAGCAGCAGGGATTGTCAGCGTTGCGCAAGGCGTTTGATGAGGCGTAGCGGATAGGTCTCGAGCCCCGGATGCGGTGCGGCGTGAAGTGCCGCTCCGCAGAGCCGGGGCCCATCTATCCGCAGCTTACCCTCTGGCTTGCTGGGTCCCGGCTCTGCGCAGGGGCGCAAGCGCTGCAGCGCGTCCGGGGCACGAGAGTTGAGCCCGCGATATCTCTGCAACTTGCGTCATTGCGAGGAGCGAAGCGACGAAGCAATCCAGGCTGTTTCCGCAAAAACAGCCTGGATTGCTTCGCTTCGCTCGCAATGACGGCGAGGGCGCCTACACCGCCTTCACCCGCACCCGCAAGCCATCCCGCGGCTTCGGGATCGGCCACATCTGCCAGTCCGGCTTGTAGCCCGGCTCCAGCGACACCTCGATGTTCTGCAGGAAGTGCCGCGCGAAGCATTTTGCCTGCATGTAGGCGAAGTGCAGGCCGAGGCACATATGCGCGCCGCCGCCGAACGGCACCCAGGCGAAGCGATGCCGGTTGCGCTGGGCTTCCTCGGTGAAGCGCAAGGGATCGAAGCGATCGGGCTCCGGCCAGATGTCCTTCATGTGGTGGGTGTAGAGCGGATTGACGCCGACGGCGGTACCGGCCGGAATCGTAAAACCCTTGAAGGTGAAATCGCGCATCGCACGGCGCGGCATCGACGGCACCGGCGGCTTGATCCGCAGGGCCTCCTTGAACGCCATCTCCGACAGCGGCATTTTTTCGAGGTCGTCGAAGCTGCTCGGCGAACCCGGTGCGAGCCCCAGCGCAAGAATCTCCGCGCGCAATCTATCCTGCCAGTCCGGATTGGCGGCGAGCTCGCCGATGAAGGAGGTCAGCGACGAGGTCAGCGTGTCGTGCGCCGCCATCATCAGGAAGCTCATATGGTCGATGATGTCCTGCTCGGAGAGCAGGGCGCCATCCTCGTGGGTGGCGCGACAGAGCTGCGAGAACAGATCGTCGCCGCCGTGATTGCCGCGTCGCAGCGGGATCTGCTCGCGGAAATAGGCGACGATGCGCTTGCGTCCCTTCACGCCGGCGGCCATCTGCGTGCCCGGCAGCGGCCGGCGGATCGGGGCGACGGCGGCCGCGACCATGTCGACGAACGCACGGTTGATCTCGTCGACCTCCGGCCCGATATCGGCACCGAGGAACGACGCCGCCGCGAGGTCGAGCGTGAGCTGCTTCATCGCCGGATAGAGCTTCATCTCGCCGGGCTTCGCCTTCCACTGCGCGACGCGCGCGGCGATGCCGTGGTCGAGATCGCTCAGATACGACTTCATCGGCCCCGACTTGAACGCGACCGACAGCGCCTTGCGATGCAGCCGGTGCTCGTCGAAATCGAGCAGCATCAGGCCGCGCGGAAACAACAGGCCCAGCACCTTGTTCCAGCCGTGTGTCGACGAGAACAGCTTTTGCTGGTCGAACAGCACGAGCTCGTTGGCCTCGGGCCCGAGCAGCACGACATTGGTCTCGCCGAAAATATGGGTGCGGTAGACCGGGCCGTATTTGGCGCCGTTCGCTTCGATATGTCCCTTGGGATCGGCGAGCACCTGAAAGGTCTTGCCGATGATCGGCCAGCCCTCGTCGCCGGGGATGTGCGTCAGCTCGTTGCGCCTGGGTGCGGTGAACGGAAGCGCAGGGGCGACATTCTGCATCGACATGACGATTGCTCCGGTTGACCGACCGAACAGGCGCGCGAATACAGATGACTACGACCCGCGCCAGCTGACCGGGGTCAGCATAGCACAGGCCGGTATGTCTTTCTTGTGAACGTCGTTACAAGCGTAGTTCCGACGGGCCTACCGCTTCGCCGCTTCCTTCTGCAAATCCGGGGCGTTGACGGCGGGAATGGCGACGCGGCCGGCGCCGGTCACCTTCAAGGCCTCTGCGGCCTTCTCGTTCTCCATGATCTTCGCCATCACGGCCTGCCCGGCGCGTTCGAAGATCGCGCGGTTCTCAATCACGAACTTTTGCGACTTGCGCAGTCCGTCGATATAGCCGTTGATCTCCGGCACGACGTAACGCGCCACCAGGTCCCAGCTTCGGCGGGTATTTTCGGGATTGGCCCAATCGTGCACGAAGCCGATCACGGCGCCGACGCCGCCCGACACCTGCATCACGTTCTTGATCATCTTGACGAGGTCGTCGGGCGTACCGATCACGGAGGCCGCACCGTCGACGAAAGCGGTCTTGTCCACGGCCTCGTCGGGCGAGGCGAACGCCGTCAGGCCCGGCCGCTGCAGCGTGCCGACATTATATTCGTTGTGCCAGCGCATCAGGCCGGCGCCGGCTTCGCGGCGGGCCTGTTCGCGCGTTTCGGCAACATGCCAGGTCAGCAGCACGCGCCAGTTCGCGCGATCGACCTTGGTGCCATGCTTCTTGGCGGCGTCCTCGGCGAACTGCCATTGCTGTTGCAGGGACATCAACCCCTGCGTCGTCATCGAGCCCAGCGAGATGATGCCGATGCCGTATTTGCCGGCGAGCGTCATGCCCGAGGGCGAGATCTGCGAGGCCACCACGAACGGCATCTCCTCCTGCAAGGGCAGGATCTGGAGCGCGGCGTCGTTCATGGTGAACCAGTCGCTCTTCGCGGTGACGCGCTCGCCGTTGAACAGGCGGCGGATCACGCCGATGGCCTCGTCCTGGCGGTCGCGCTGCGTCATCGGGTCGATGCCGAGCGTGTGCGCGTCCGACGCCAGCGCGCCGGGACCGGAGCCGAAAATGGCGCGGCCGCCGGTCATGTGGTCGAGCTGCACCATGCGCTGGGCGACGTTGAAGGGATGATGATAGGGCAGCGACACCACGCCAGTGCCGAGCTTGATCCGCTTGGTGCGCTCGCCGGCCGCGGCCAGAAACATCTCGGGCGAGGCGATCATCTCCCAGCCGGAGGAATGGTGCTCGCCGCACCAGAACTCGTCATAGCCGAGCGCGTCGAGCTGCTCGACCAGGTCGAGATCGCGCCGGAACTGGAGCATCGGATGCTCCCCGATCGGGTGATGCGGGGCAAGGAAGGCTCCGAACTTCAGGCGCGCCATGGCGTTCTCTCCGGCTGAATCTTCTGCTTGTTGAGGTGGCGAGGCTACGTGCTGGCGATAGCGATGGCAATCGCGTGGTGTCCCGCGCGGCGGAATGCAGGCATGCGTTGAGACGCTGCAACGACCTGCTTGGCCTGCATGGTTCGAGACGCCCGCTTCGCGGGCTCCTCACCATGAGGGTCTAATACCTCGCCGCGAAGCGAGACCTCATCCTGAGGAGACCGCGCAGCGGTCGTCTCGAAGGCTGGCCGCAATGGGACTGTTCGCCAAATTCGCCGCGAAGAACGCCGCTACCGCGTCATCCTGTTCCACGCATCCAGCCCGGCGATCTTGTACGCCTCTGCCAGCGTCGGATAGTTGAACGTGTTCTGGATGAAATAGTCGATGGTGCCTTTGAGATTCAGCACGGCCTGGCCGATATGGATCAGCTCGGTGGCGCCTTCGCCGAGGATGTGCACGCCGAGCAGCCGGCGCGTCTTGGTCGAGAAGATCATCTTCATCATGCCGCTGTTCAGCCCCATGATGTGGCCGCGGGAAGTCTCGCGGAAGCGTGCGATGCCGACCTCGTAGGGAATGCCGCGTGTGCGCACCTCTTCTTCGGTGAGCCCTGTGGTCGATATCTCCGGCACCGAATAGATGCCGTAAGGGAAGAACTCCGGCGGTGCGAGCGGCTCCATGCCGAGCGCGTGGCAGGCGGCGACGCGTCCCTGCTCCATCGAGGTGGAAGCAAGGCTCGGAAAGCCGATCACGTCACCGGCGGCGTAGATGTGCGGCACGCTGGTCTGCAAGGTCACGGGATCGACCGAGATGCGGCCGCGATGGTCGACGACGATACCGGCGGCCTCTAAGTTGAGCCGGTCGGTGGCGCCGACGCGACCGGCCGCGAACAGCAGCATTTCCGTGGTGACGTGCCGCCCGTCCGACAAATGCGTGATGATGCCACCCTGCGCGGTCTTCTCGATCGAGTTGACCTTGGCGCCGAGCCGCAGCGCGACGTTGCGATCGCGCAGCTCGTGCACGAATTCGTCGATCAATTCCTTGTCGATGAAATCGAGGAAGGTCGGCCGCGGTTCGATCAGGGTCACCGGCACGTCGAGCGCGCTGAAGATGGTGGCGTATTCGACGCCGATCACGCCGGCACCGATCACAGCCAGGCTGCGCGGCAGCTTTGGCAGCTCGATGATCTCGTCGCTGTCGAGCACGGTGGTGCCGTCGAATGGCACGTAGTCGGGGCGAAACGGGCGCGTGCCGCAGGCGATCAGGATGAAGGCGGCCGACACCACCTTTACCTCGCCAATTGAGCTCGTGATCTCGACCTCGTGCGGTGAGACCAGCCGCGCCTCGCCATTGGCGGTGCGCACCAGGTTGCGGCTGAACTGATGCTCGAGTACCTCGACCTCGTGGTCGAGCGTCTTCTGAAGACGGATCATCAGGTCGCTCGCCGCGATGTCCTGCTTCACCTTGTAGGAGCGGCCGTAAAAGCCGCGCTCGCGCCAGCCGGAGAGATTGAGCACGGTCTCGCGCAGGGTCTTTGAAGGAATCGTCCCGGTATGGACCGAGACGCCGCCGACCCGCCGGCCCTTCTCCACCACCAGCACGGCCTTGCCGAGCTTGGCACATTGTACCGCAGCCCGGCGCCCCGACGGGCCCGAGCCGATCACCACCATGTCGTAGTCGTACATCCGGAAGACTTCCGAGCCCGCAAAACCAGCGGGAATTGCCATGCAGCAATCGGGCCAAAGCGGCAAGTCCTACCTCGGAGGTAATCGCGCCAATGACGCCGATCTGCGAGTTTTGCGCGCAAATAAATCGCCGAAGGCTCGCGCGAAAATGCATCAAACCGTCACAAAACAGGTCGATTCGTCGCGCCGCTGGGGCGTGCTGGCGATCGTCGTCGCTGCTCAATTCATGTTCGGCGTCGACGCCTTCATCGTGAACGTCGCCATCCCGACCATCGCGGTCGATCTGCATGCGACGCCGGCGCAGATCGAATCCGTCATCGCGATCTATCTGATCGCCTACGCCACGCTGGTCGTCACCGGCGGCCGCCTCGGCGACATCCACGGCACGAAGAATGTCTTCCTGGCCGGCGTGCTCGGCTTCACGGTGACCTCGCTGTGGTGCGGGTTGGCGCAATCGGGCGCGGAGCTGATCATCGCGCGGCTGGCGCAGGGCGCGACTGCGGCGCTGATGGTGCCGCAGGTGCTGGCGACGCTGCATCTGCTGTTCACTGACGAGCAGCGCAGCCGCGCTTTCGCCATCTACGGCATCGTGCTGGGGCTTGCGGGCGCCGCAGGCTTCCTGCTCGGGGGTCTCCTGGTCACGATCGACCTCGCCGGGACCGGCTGGCGCTCGGTGTTCTTCGTCAACGTGCCCTGCGGCCTCGTCATTGCGGCCGCCGCCTGGCGCATCATGCCGTCGGTGCCGCGCCGGGCCGGCACGCGGCTCGACATCAAGGGGAGCATGGTGCTGTTCGCGGGGCTGTTGTGCCTGATCGGACCGCTGCTGTTCGGTCACGATGTCGGCTGGGCGCCGTGGCTATGGGCCGTGATGGCAAGCGGCGGCGCGATCCTTGTCGCGTTCCTGAAGCTCGAGCATGCAGTGGCGCGCGCCGGCGGCATGCCGCTGATCGATCTGACGCTGCTGTCCGACGCAGCCTTCCTGCGTGGGCTCGGCGCGGCGTTCTTTTTCTTCGTCGCCAATCTCTCGTTCTATCTCGTCATGACGCTGTTCATGCAGCGCGGCCTGAAGATCCCGCCGCTCGCGGCCGGCATGGCCTTCATTCCGCTGGCACTGGCTTTCGTGGTCGCGTCGCGTCACAGCGGCGCGCGGGCGCGCCATCGCGGGACCAAGGTGTTGATCGAAGGCTGCATGTTGCAGATCGCAGGCCTCGCCGCACTCGCGCTGGTCACGGGCTATATCGATGCGCCGGCGCCGATCCTGCTCGCACTCGTCATTATCATCTTCGGCTACGGGCAGGGGCTGGTGATGGCGCCGCTATCCGGTGCGGTGCTCTCGACGGTGAAGCCTGTCGCGGCAGGCTCGGCGTCCGGCATGTACGGCACGACAGCGCAGATCGGAAATGCGGCCGGAGTGGCCGCAATCGGCGCGGCGTTCTTTGCGGTTGAAGCGTTGCAATCGGCGCGCGCAGGCTTCTTCGTTTCGCTCGCCGCGTTTGCGGCGTTAATCACGATCTGCGCCGCATTTCTGGCGTGGATGCGCCGCGTCTCTGCACGAAGTTGAGGCATTGCGGTTAATTCATGCGTATTCCTGCGGATTTTTGCGTGATTTCGGGTGATAGACAGCACACGGGCTTTTTATTTTGCACCGCAGCAACTATTTGGTTTGGGTGAACGTTGAACGTCGCCTGCCAGGAGTTGCCGTGTCGCTTGCCAAAAATCTCGCTCTCTTGAGACATCTGCCAAAGGTGGATGGTCTGCGCCTTGCCGAATTCGGCCGGAGCGCGGACGTGTCCAGCCCGTTGGAAGAAGTCACGGGCTTCGGCGACAATCCCGGAAACTTGCGCATGTTCGCGTTCGTGCCGGCGCAGCTCCAGAAGCCGCGCGCGCTCGTCGTCGTGCTGCATGGCTGCGGCCAGACCGCCGCTGCTTACGATCTCGGCGCGGGATGGTCGACGCTCGCGAAGCATTACGGCTTCGCGCTGGTGATGCCCGAGCAGCAACGCGTCAACAATGGCAACACCTGCTTCAACTGGTTCAATCCGGAAGACACTGCGCGGGACGGCGGCGAGGCGCGGTCGATCCGCGAGATGATTGCGCATATGGCGGAAGCACACCGCATCGATCCCAAGCGCGTCTTCATCACCGGTCTCTCCGCCGGCGGCGGCATGACGTCGGTGATGCTCGCGACCTATCCGGAAGTTTTTGCGGCCGGTGCGATCATCGCTGGACTTCCCTACGGCATCGCGTCGAATTTGCGCGAGGCGCTCGACGGCATGTTTCATTCGCCGCAGCGGCCGGAGCGCGAGCTCGGCGATTTCGTGCGGCGGGCCTCGAACCATCGCGGGCCGTGGCCGAAGATGTCAGTGTGGCACGGCAGCGCCGACCGCACCGTCAATCCCGGCAATGCCAGCGAGATCGTCAAGCAGTGGCTCGATTTGCACGACCTGCCGGCCGTGCCGATGGCGGAGACCATTGTCGACGGCTATCCGCGCCAGGCCTGGTGGAACAAGGACGGCGAGACGTTGGTCGAGTCCTACGCCATCACCGACATGGCACACGGCACGCCGCTCGGCCTCGCCGACAATGATCAGCGTTACGGCATCGAAGGCGCGTTCCTGATCGAGGCCGGTATCTCCTCGTCGTACCACATCGCAAAGTTCTTCGGCCTCACCGGCTGGATTCCGGACGCGGCCGGGAAGAAGGCCGGGCCCGGGACGTTGAAGCCGGCGCTTTCACCCGCGCCGCATCTCGCCCGCTCGATCCGCGCCGCCGTCGCCGAAGAGCCGGCCGAGCCGAAGCGCGAGGCGGCTCGCGGCTTCGATCTCGGCCAGATCATCACCCGCGCACTGACCGCCGCGGGATTGATGAAGTAGTTCGTCGCTCGATAAGCGACGGCTACGCCGTCTGATCGATCCATTCGATCGGCGCCACCGTCACCTCGCCGCCGGCGACCTTCCGCGTCATCTCCTGATAGGCCTTGAAGAAGTCGCGCGATTGCAGCGCTTTTTGCGCGGCCTCGTCGGTGACGCTGGCGAGGTGGAAGTAGCTGGCGTCGTCGCGGTTCTTCAGGACCCGATAGCCGATCCGCCCCTTCAACTCCGGATCGCCCTCGATCGCCTTGATGAAGCGGCCGATCTCCTGGTGCCAGGCTTCCGTCGTGCCGTTCCTGAATTCGTACCTGATCATGAAGTGCTTCATGTGACGCTCCCTGTTCGTCATGTGCGCCATCATCTGCGCCTTGCGGGCGATCCTGCAAGTATGGACAAAATTGATAGTATGGACTTTTTCGACGTCGCTCCTATCCTCCCGCAAGCTGGCTGCGCATGGAGGAGACAACAGGGCAAAGGCAATTCCGGCTCGCGCCTGCCCGGTCGCTGCGTTTCAGAAGATGATCAGCGGCAAGTACAAGCTCCGCATCGTCTGGGACCTCAGGGACGGTACGCGCCGCTATGGCGAGATCAGGAGCGGCCTGTTGCGCGGCATGGCCGGCAGCGCCGAGATCACCCCGCGCGTGCTCAGCCGCGAATTGAAGGCGCTGACGCAAAGCGGCCTGATCGACCGCAAGGATTTTGGCGAGGTGCCGCCCAAGGTCGAGTATCGCCTGACCCGCAAGGGCAAGAGTTTCGTGCCGGTCGTCGCCGCGATCCGCGACTGGGGCGAGCGCAACCTCAGTGAGACGGCGGCGTTGGCAGAGGCCGCCGAGTAGCGCTCACATCTCGCCGGTGATGAACGGATTGGTCATCCGTTCCTGGCCGATGCTCGAGCCGGCGCCGTGGCCGCAGATGAAGCCGACGTCGTCGCCGAGCGGCAAAAGCTTGGTCTTGATCGAGTTGATCAGCGTGGCGTGACTGCCGCCGGGCAGGTCGGTGCGCCCGACCGAGCCCGCGAACAGCACGTCGCCGACATGGGCAAAGCGCAAGTCCTTGTTGAAGAACACCACGCTGCCGGGCGAGTGGCCCGGGCAGTGCAAAATGTCGAACTGCAGGCCGCCGATCGACACGCTGTCGCCCTCGTCGAGCCAGCGGTCCGGCTCGAAATTGCGCACCTCCGTCATGCCGAAGCGCGCGCCGCTCTCGACCACGTTGTCGAGCAGGAATTTATCCGCGACATGCGGCCCCTCGATCGGCACCTTCAGCGCATCGCGCAATTCGGCCGCGCCGCCGACATGGTCGATATGGCCGTGGGTCAGCCAGATCTTCTCCACGGTGACGCCGGTCTGCTTGATCGCGTCCAGAATCTTCGGCACGTCCCCGCCGGGGTCGATCACCACGGCCTTCTTGCCGGGCTCGTCCCAGATGATGGTGCAGTTCTGCTCGAACAGCGTCACGGGGACGATGATCGCGCCGGCCTTGGCTTGTTGGGATTCTTGGGTGTCGTTTTGCTCGGTCATGGCCTCACAATGCCGATTTTTGCCATGCCGCCAAGCAAAAGATTCGTGTCGTAGACCCGGGAACAGCCGGTCGTCACACGGCCGTCCCAATTGGCCTGCTGGTTTGAACCGGGGCGTTCCTTTCGCGTTTTCTCGCGCAGGGTAGATTAGTGAGTGGTATTCCGGCCATGGCTCAGGGCGGCGACAATTGGTGGCGCGACGGCATCTTCTATCAGATCTACCCGCGCTCCTTTCAGGACTCAGACGGTGACGGCGTCGGCGATCTCGCCGGCATCTTGCGCCGGCTGCCTTACGTGAAATCGCTCGGCGTCGACGCGATCTGGCTGTCGCCGATCTTTCCCTCGCCGATGGCCGATTTCGGCTACGACATCTCCGACTATACCGGCATTGATCCGCTGTTCGGCACGATGGCGGATTTCGATGCGCTGCTCGCGGCTGCGCATGACAACGGGGTGAAGCTGATCCTCGACCTCGTGCCCAACCACACATCAAGCCAGCATCCCTGGTTCGTCGAGAGCCGGTCCTCGCGCGACAATCCCAAACGCGACTGGTACGTCTGGCGCGATCCGGCCGCCGATGGCGGTGTCCCGAACAACTGGCTGTCCGAATTTGGCGGCAGCGCCTGGCAGTTCGACGAGACGACAGGTCAATATTACTACCACGCCTTCCTTGCCGAGCAGCCGGACCTCAACTGGCGCAATCCGGATGTCCGCGCGGCGATCTACGACGCGATGCGGTTCTGGCTGGAGAAGGGCGTCGACGGCTTCCGCGTCGATGTGATCTGGCACCTGATCAAGGATGCCGAATTCCGCGACAACCCGCCGAACCCGCATTACGTCGAGGGCCGGCCGCCGAACGAGAGGATCCTGACGCAATACTCCACCGACCAGCCGGAGGTGCATGACGTCATCGCCGAGATGCGGCGCGTCACGGACGCGTATCGCGACCGCGTGCTGATCGGCGAAATCTATCTGCCGCTGCACCGGCTGATGGCCTACTACGGCAACGATCTCACCGGCGCGCAGATGCCGTTCAACTTCGCGCTGCTCTCGACGTTCTGGAGCGCGCGCTCGATCGAGACAATCGTCGAGGATTACGAGAAGGCGCTGCCGAAGGGCGCCTGGCCGAACTGGGTGCTCGGCAATCACGATCGTCCGCGCGTCGCGAGTCGTGTCGGGCCGGAGCAGGCGCGCGTTGCCGCGATGCTGCTGCTGACGCTGCGCGGTACGCCGACGCTCTATTACGGCGACGAGATCGGCATGCATCAGCTGGCGATCTCCCCCGAGGACGTGCGCGATCCCTTCGAGAAGAATGTGCCCGGCATCGGAGTGGGGCGCGACGGCTGCCGTACGCCGATGCAGTGGGATGCGTCGCCGGCCAGCGGCTTCTCCGGCGTAAGGCCCTGGCTGCCGCTGCCGGAGGACCATATCCACGACAACGTCGTCGATCTCGAAGCCGATTCGCGTTCGATCCTCAGTCTATACAAGCGGCTGATTGCCTTGCGGAAGGCATCTCCGGCGCTGGTCGAGGGCGACTACCATCCGATCGCCGCGCAAGGCGATCTGCTGGTCTATCGCCGCGAGGCCGAGGGCACCGCGATCATCGTCGTGCTCAATCTCGGGCCCGACCCGATCGCCGTGACCACCAGCGCGATCCGTTTCAACAGCGAGATCTTGCTGTCGACGTTTCTGGATCGCGAGGGCGAGAGGCTGGAAGGCGTGCTGGATCTGCGCGGCAACGAGGGCGTGGTGGTGATGCCGCCACACATGTAGCCGTTCGCGGGGACGACGGCCGTGTGCGGAGATGCACCTACCCCGGATGCTTGTTACCCGCGGCATTCCCGTCGATGTCGCTCCGCTTCAGCAAATAATCCAGCCCTCCGACGCGGTACCAGCGATAGCCATAGGGCTCCAGCACGACGCGATGCTGGCCGCGCTTGTCGGCGTGGCTGTGATCTTCCGCGAGCAGGTTGATCAGGTGCGCGCCGGCCTCGCCGGACAGCCCCGCCGAGAATGCGATCTCGCGCGGCTTCTCATCCAGATTGTGAACGAACAGCACGGAATTGTTGCGCCAGTCGTAACGCATGATGAACACGGAGGGATCGCGCGTCGGAATGATCACGAAGTCGCCCCAGCCGATCTCGGGCACCTCCTTGCGCATGCGGACGATGCGCTCGGTCCAGTTCAGCATGGAATTGGGATCGCGCCGCTGTTTTGCGACATTGACGTGCTCGTAGCCGTAGGGGCCCGTGTCGATGACCGGGCATGCCGGCTTATCGTCCTTGGTGAAGCCGCCATGCGGCTCGGTCGACCATTGCATCGGCGTGCGCGCGCAATTGCGCTCGGGGAGCGAGAGATCGTCGCCCATCGCGATCTCGTCGCCGTAGCGGATGACGGGCGTTCCCGGCAACGTGCACATCAGGCTGTAGGCGAGCTCGAGCCGCCTTCGGTCGCCGCCGACCATCGGCGCGAAGCGGCGGCGAATGCCGCGGTCGTAGAGCTGCATGTCCTTGTCGGGGCCGAAGCGCTTGAACACGATGTCACGCTGCGCCTTGGTCAGGCGTCCCAAATCGAGCTCGTCGTGATTGCGCAGGAACAGACCCCATTGCGCGCTGGCCGGCCGCGGCCTGGTCGCCTTCAACGCCTTCGCCAGCGGACGCGAATCGCCGGATGCCAGCGCATAGAACAGATGCTGGTTGACGTGGAAGTTGAACATCATGTGCATGCGGTCGCCGTCGCGGCCGAAATATTCCATGTCCGTCTCAGGCAGCACGTTGGCTTCGGCGAGGATGATGGCGTCGCCCTGCCGCCATTGCAGGAATTCGCGGAACGCGCGCAGCATGTCGTACTGCTCGACCGGCTTCTTCACCTTCGCGCCCTTGGTGGCGATCACGAACGGCACGGCGTCCATGCGGAAGCCGGAGACGCCGAGCTGGATCCAGAAGCCCATGATCTTCAGGATTTCGGCCTGCACATGCGGATTTGAGGTGTTGAGATCGGGCTGGAAATCGTAGAAGCGGTGGAAGAACCAGGCGCCGGCTTCCTTGTCGCGCGTCCACGTCGACTTCTGCACGCCGGGAAACACCATGCCCTTGTTGGCGCCGGCCGGCTTCTTGTCCGACCACACATACCAGTCGCGATAGAGCGAATTCCTGTCGCGCCGCGCCTCCTTGAACCAGTGATGCTGGTCGGAGGTGTGGTTGACGACGAGGTCGATGATGATGCGGATGCCGCGCTGCTTGCAGCCGTGGGTGAACTCGACGAAATCGCCGAGCGTGCCGTAGCGGGAATCGACGCTGTAATAGTCGGCGATGTCGTAGCCGTCGTCGCGGCCCGGCGAGGTCTGGAACGGCATCAACCAGATCGTGGTGATGCCGAGGCCGTGCAAATAGTCGAGCCGCCGCAGCAGGCCCTTGAAGTCGCCGACGCCGTCGCTGTTGGCATCCATATAGGTGCCGACGGAGAGGCAGTAGATCACGCCGTTCTTGTACCAGAGATCGTCGATCATGCGCGAGCAGCCTCGATGCTCCGCCGAGGTGTGGCGGCTGCGTGATAAGTGCGTGGGGGAGGCGAGGTTCCCGCACTCCGCTGTCGTCCCGGGGCGCGACGTAGTCGCGAGCCCGGGACCCATAACCACAGGGAGTAGTTTGGCCAAAACTCGGAGTTACCTGCTCACCCGACAACTTCTCCCTGTGGCCATGGATTCCGGGCTCGCGACTGCGTCGCGCCCCGGAATGACGGGCCCACCGGAATCGGCTATGCTCCCCCCATGGACAGCACCGCCCGCAACATCGCCCTGGTTCCGCCGCCCGACCGCCGCCAGTCCGAGACGGCGCTGGCGATCGCGCGCGGCACGGCGCGGCTGCTGCGCTCGCTCGGCTTTACCTGCATCAGCGAACTGCCGCTGCCGTCGGGCCGGCGCGCCGATCTGGTGGCGCTCAACGAGCGCGGCGAGATCTGGATCGTGGAGATCAAATCGTCGGTCGAGGATTTGCGTGCCGACCAGAAATGGCACGAATACCGCGCCCATTGCGACCGGCTATTCTTCGCCTTCACGCAGGATCTGCCGTGCGAGATCTTTCCGCAAGACACTGGCCTGATCATCGCGGACGCCTATGGCGCGCACATGCAGTGCGAGGCGCCCGAGCACAAGATCGCCGCCGCCACGCGCAAGCAGATGACGGTGCGTTTCGCGATGGCGGCAGCGCTCCGGATCAACCGTGTGGTCGACCCGCAGGGCCACGCGGATTTTTGGGAATAGCGGCGCGGCGAACGCGGACGCCGTAGGGTGGGCAAAGCGAAAGCGTGCCCACCATCCAAGCCGATCAGGATTGAAGTAGAAGCGGTGGGCACGGCGCTACGCGCCTTTGCCCACCCTACGAGACCGTTACCTCGGCGCGCGCTTGGCCAGAATCCGCTGCAACGTACGACGGTGCATATTCAGCCTGCGCGCCGTCTCCGAGACGTTGCGGTTGCACATCTCGTAGATGCGCTGGATGTGCTCCCAGCGGACGCGGTCGGCGGACATCGGGTTGGTCGGCAACTCGGATTTCTCCGAGCTGGTCGAGAGCAGGGCGGCGACGACGTCGTCGGCATCCGCGGGCTTCGACAGATAATCGATCGCACCCATCTTCACGGCGGTCACGGCGGTGGCGATGTTGCCATAGCCGGTCAGCACGATCGCGCGGGCTTCGGGGCGCTTCTTCTTCAGCGCGGAGACGACGTCGAGACCATTGCCGTCGCCGAGCCGCAGATCCACCACGGCGAATGCGGGCGCGGCCTTGCCGATCTGCGCGAGGCCATCCGAGACGGTGTCACACGACGTCACCGCAAAGCCACGGGTCTCCATCGCGCGCGACAACCGCTCCAGGAACGGCTTGTCGTCCTCCACGATGAGAAGCGAGCGGTCGGTCTGTTCATTCAGTTCGGCGATGGCGTTCAAGGTGTTGTCCTCTCTCTGCACATCTACATATGGCGTCGCAATCAGGCGGTGCCAAGGCCGCAAATAGTCGATCGGCCCTGCTGTGCGACGCAAGGTCGCGGCCTATCCTATTGTTTCTTCGAGCGTCTCGATAGTCTCAAAACGCTCTCTCGGCCAATTGATGTGAACCACAGCACCGTGTTCCGGAAAGGTCCGGTTGGTAAACGAGACCTTGGCCCCGGTGCGTTCCAGCAAGGTGCGCGCGATGAACACGCCAAGCCCGAGCCCACGCCGCTCGCCGCCGCCGTCATCCAGATTGCGCCGCCGCGACAAATAGGGCTCGCCGATCCGGTTAAGGATATCGGGCGGAATGCCCGGGCCGTCGTCGGAGATCACGAGCTCGATCGTGTCCTTGTTCCACCATGCATTCACCTCGACGGTGGTGCGGGCGAAATCGACCGCGTTCTCGACGATGTTGCCGACGCCGTAGAGGATCGCGGGGTTGCGCGAGCCGATCGGCTCGGCGAAGGCCGCCACTGCGATCCGCACCTTGATGTCGACGCCGAAATCGCGGTGCGGCGCCACCACCTCCTCGATCAGCTCAGACATTTTCATGCGGTCGAACGGCGCGCCTTCGGAGGAAAGCTGGGTGATCTTGCTCAAGATGTCGCGGCAGCGCTGGGTCTGCTCGCGCAGGGTTTTCAGGTCGGCGGCGAAACTTGGGTCCTTCACCGTCTTTTCCAGCTCGCGCGAGATCAGGAAGATGGTCGCGAGCGGTGTACCGAGCTCGTGCGCCGCTGCGGCAGCCAGGCCGTCGAGCTGGGTCAGATGCTGCTCGCGTGTCAGCACCAGCTCGGTCGCAGCCAGCGCGTCGGCGAGCTTGCGCGCCTCCTCCGTCACCTGGAACGAGTAGAGACTGGTGACGCCGATCGCGAGCACGATCGAGAGCCAGATGCCGATGAGATAGATCGGCGGCAGCACCAGGGGATCGTCGGAATCCCAGGGCAGCGGCAGATGGAAGAAGAACAGGACCGAAGCACAGGCCACCGCGAGCAGGCCGAGGCCGAAGGTGAGGCGGGCCGGCAGCGCCGTGGCCGAGATCAGCACGGGCGCGAGGAACAGGAACGAGAACGGGTTCTGCAGTCCGCCGGTGAAGAACAGCAGCCCCGCCAGCTCCACGATGTTCAGCGCGAGCAGTCCGGCCGCCTGCATCGGCTCCAGCCGTTGCAGCGGATTGGACACGGTCTGGAGCGCCAGGTTGAGCGCCGCCGACAGCGCGATGATGCTGACGCAGGGGACGATCTCGACGTTGAACTCCAGCCCCTGCGCCACGATGAAGATCGCCGCGAGCTGGCCGAGCACCGCCAGCCAGCGCAGCCGCAAGATCGTGTCCAGGCGGATATGCCGCTGTGCGTGGCGGAAATCGGTATCGGCAGTCTCAGTCATCTCGGCCAATGTGGCGGTGCCTTCTCGGTCACAAACGCGGGGCTCGCGGAACCACCCGGATTACAAGCCTTGCGCTATCCGCTGCAATAGCAGAAGAACGGCTAGCATGACCGGGAACGACAAAGCTTCAAGTCCGCCGACTGTCGCGGAGCGCGGCTCCTCTGCGGCCATCGCGGTCGATCACCTCGTCAAGGTCTACAAGCAGACCCGCGCCGTCGACGATATCTCCTTTTCGCTGCCGCGTGGCAGCATCACCGGGCTCCTGGGCGGCAACGGCGCCGGCAAGACCACGACCATCGCGATGATCATGGGCCTGGTGTTGCCGACCTCCGGCCGCGTGCGGGTGCTCGGGCATCGGATGCCGGAGGAGAGCGCGGCGGTGCTGGGGCGGATGAATTTCGAGAGCCCCTATGTCGACATGCCGATGCGCCTCACGGTGCGGCAGAACCTCACCGTGTTCGGCAAGCTCTATGCGGTGAAGAACGTCTCCGATCGCATCGCCAGGCTGGCCGACGAGCTTGATCTCACCGAGTTCATCGACCGCGCCAACGGCAAGCTCTCCGCCGGGCAGAAGACCCGCGTCGCGCTGGCGAAGGCGCTGATCAACCAGCCCGCGCTGCTGCTGCTGGACGAGCCCACCGCCTCGCTCGACCCGGATACGGCCGACTGGGTGCGGGCGCATATGGAGCGCTATCGCAAGGAGAACAACGCGACCATCCTTCTGGCCTCGCACAACATGCTCGAGGTCGAGCGGCTGTGCGACCGCGTCATCATCATGAAGCGCGGCCGCATCGAGGACGACGACACGCCGGAGGCCATCATGGCGCGCTACAACCGCACCACGCTGGAGGAGGTGTTCCTGGACGTCGCGCGCGGGCGGGTGAACGGTGCGAAGGAGGCGGCGCGATGACCGAGCTCTCCCTCCACCGCGGCATTTCCATCCATCGCATCGGCGCGATGATCCTGCGCTACTGGTATCTGTTGATGTCGTCCTGGCCGCGGCTGCTCGAGCTGCTTTATTGGCCCGCGCTCCAGGTCATCACCTGGGGCTTTCTCCAGCTCTACATCGCCGAGAACGCCAATTTCTTCGCGCGCGCCGGCGGCACGCTGATCGGCGCCGTCATCCTCTGGGACATCCTGTTCCGCGGCCAGCTCGGCTTCTCGATCTCGTTTCTGGAGGAGATGTGGGCGCGCAACATCGGCAACCTCATGATGAGCCCCCTGAAGCCGATCGAGTTTCTGCTGTCGCTGATGATCATGAGCATGATCCGGCTCGCGATCGGCGTCATCCCGATGACGCTGCTCGCGCTGTTCCTGTTTCACTTCAACGTCTATGCCCTCGGCCTGCCGCTGATCGCATTCTTCTGCAATCTGATCTTCACGAGCTGGGCGGTCGGCATCTTCGTCTCGGGGCTGGTCTTACGAAACGGCCTTGGCGCCGAGAGCATCGTCTGGACCCTGATGTTCGCGATCATGCCGCTCGCCTGCGTCTACTATCCCGTCAGCGTGCTGCCGGCATGGCTGCAATACGTCGCCTGGTCGCTGCCGCCGACCTATGTGTTCGAGGGAATGCGGGCGCTCCTGATCGAACAGACCCTCCGGATCGATCTGATGTTGCGTGCGTTGGCCATCAATGCGGTGCTGCTGGTTGCATCTTTTGGGGCATTCCTTGCCCTTTTGCGGAGCGCCAAGAAGCACGGCTCGCTGCTCTCGAGCGGTGAATAATCTCACTTTCCCGTGGATTCAGGCTGATTTAGCCGTTCCGGCTCCGTAGATGTACGGAACCATGCATTGACGCAATATTACGCATTCGGCAGTATGTTGCGATGCGAAGAGGATTTTAACGATGCCTATTGGTGAGTTCGGCGGCGCGCCGCCCCTGGCGGCCGAAGGCAGTCCGGTCCTGACGACGCCGATGTACTGGATGTACGAGATGGGGCAGGCCTCTCTCAATCCGGCGCGTGCGGTCACCGATGCGACCAAGCTCTTGTTTCAGAATCCCCTCAATCCGTGGGCGCGCACCGAGGTCGGCAAGTCCGTCGCCGCGGCCTGTGAATTGTTCGAACGCACCACGCGCCGTTACGGCAAGCCGGAATGGGGCCTCAACGACACCGAGGTCAACGGCATCCGCGTTCCCGTCGAGGTCCGCTCGGTCTGGGAAAAGCCGTTCTGCAAGCTGCTCTACTTCGATCGCAAGTTCGCCCGTCCCTTGCGCAGCCCGCAGCCGCGCGTGCTGATCGTGGCGCCGATGTCCGGCCACTACGCGACGCTGCTGCGCGGCACGGTCGAGGCGTTCCTGCCGGCGCATGAGGTCTACATCACCGATTGGGCCGACGCCCGCATGGTGCCCCTGAGCGATGGCCGCTTCGATCTCGACGACTACATCGACTACGTCATCGAGATGCTGCACGTCCTTGGCGGCAACACCCATGTCATGGCGGTGTGCCAGCCCTCCGTTCCCGTCGTTGCCGCCGTCTCGATCATGGAAGCGCGGCGCGACCCCTTCGTGCCGACGTCGATGACGCTGATGGGCGGCCCGATCGACACCCGCCGCAATCCGACCGGGGTGAACAAGCTCGCCCAGGAGCGCGGCATCGACTGGTTCCGCAACACCGTCATCACCAAGGTGCCGTTCCCGCATCCGGGCATGATGCGCGACGTCTATCCGGGCTTCCTGCAGCTCAACGGGTTCATCAGCATGAACCTCGACCGGCACATGGACGCCCACAAGCGCCTGTTCGCCAATCTGGTGAAGGGCGACGGCGACCTCGTCGACAAGCATCGCGACTTCTACGACGAATATCTCGCGGTGATGGATCTCTCCGCCGAGTATTATCTGCAGACGGTCGACACCGTGTTCGTGAAGCACTCGCTGCCGAAGGGCGAGATGACCCATCGCGGAACACGCGTCGACCCCTCGAAGGTCACGCGCGTGGCGCTGATGACGGTCGAAGGCGAGAACGACGACATCTCCGGGCTCGGTCAGACCGAAGCAACACACACATTGTGCAGCTCGATCCCCGATCACCGCCGCGTTCATTACGTCCAGAAGGGCGTCGGGCATTACGGCGTGTTCAACGGCTCGCGCTTCAAGTCGGAAATCGTGCCGCGCATCCATGACTTCATGGTCTCGGCTGCGAATCCGAGCTCGTTGCAGGCCCTCGCGGCCGAATAAGCGCGTTTTTCGGCTTTCCCGCTGAAAATCGGCGCCCTGTCGGAGGTTCCGGCAGGGGCTGGTTCCCTCCAGATTCGCGGTATTTAGGTAGCCTTATAGGAGTGAGTCCCACCTCAGCCCTTGGGGGTGCCGCATGCGTCCAGCGGGGGCGAAAAAACCGGGTTCCAACCCCAGTCTGTAGGGTCTCCCGGACGCTAGACCGCTGTATGTTGGGCAAATGATTTGTTTTTGCGCCGAGCGCTTTCCCTGGCGGCGGTTATGGCAGAATCCGGGCGCCCTCCTGCCCCCCGGACTGACAGACATGGCCACTCGCGCACTCCTCTATCGACGGCCCCACGAGCCGAAGACCCTGGTCATCACCCATGGATCGCAGTTTTTTGCGATTCGATTGCGCCGGCACCGCCGCGCGCGCCGCTACACGCTCAGAATTCATCCGAGCGATCGCGAAGCCATCCTCACCATCCCGCCGCGCGGCACGCTGGCCGAAGCCAAGGACTTCGCACAACGTCACGGCGCGTGGATCGCTGCACGTCTTGGTCGTTTGCCGAAGGCTGCGCCGTTCCAACCCGGCACAGTGATACCGCTACGCGGCAACCCCCATCGTATCGTTCATCGTGCCGGCACGCGCGGCACGGTATGGACGGAAGTGCGCGACAGCGGTGAACGCATTCTCTGCGTCGCCGGCGGGGTCGAGCATGTCGACCGCCGCATCAGCGACTTCCTCAAGCGCGAGGCGCGCCACGATCTCCAGCGCTCGGCGGAGGCCTATGCCGTCGAGCTCGGCGTCAGGGTCAAGCGCCTCTCGATCCGCGATCAGTCCAGCCGTTGGGGCTCCTGCACCTCGGCTGGCTCGCTGTCGTTCTCCTGGCGCCTGATCCTCGCGCCGCCCTACGTGCTCGACTACCTCGCCGCGCACGAGGTCGCCCATCTCGTCGAGATGAACCACTCGGCGCGGTTCTGGCGCGTCTGCGGAAAGGCCTGCCCGTCGATGGAGCGCGCCAAGAAGTGGCTCGATACGCACGGCAACGACCTGCACCGCTATGGGGTCGAGGATTAGGCCTCGTCGCAGATTAGGCCTCGCTGCTAGCCCAGCACTCACTGTCGTCGCCCGGCTTGACCGGGCGACCCAGTATGCCAGAGGCGGTCATTGTTAAGCCGAGAAGCCGCAGCGTACTGGATTCCCCGCTTTCGCGGGGAATGACAGCGGAGAACGGGGCGACATCAGTGCGTCTCGTGCCACGCTTCCCGATTTTCCCGAACGACCAACCCATCGGACTATCCAGGCGAGCAGCTCTCGTCGCGCGACATCGCGGGCGTTGAACGCCGACGATGGCTGCTCGTTGTTCGGCGTTAGCCGGGATGATTTTGCTTGATGTGCTTTGACAAAATTCGTCGCCCGGATGCCGCGCGTCCTCAAACCATCTCAGGTCAGGCGCTGATATCTGCGCTTGTCCCCGGCTGGGCGCGCGAGGCGAGATAGGATGATTGCAGTTGCGCGGCGGCCTTCTGGCCCTCGGCCAGCATCGCCTGGAAGGCCGCGTCGAGTTGATCGCGACTATAGGGCGCAGAACTGCTTTGACGCGGTGTCCATTGCGATTGCGTGATCGCGGTGGACGCTTTTTCGACGGTGCCGCCAAGCAGCTTGGCGTAATTGTCGGCTCGCCATTGCGCCAGATCAGGTCCACTCAGACCGGGAGGATCCTCGAGCTTGCCGATCTTTGCGGCCGCCGCGTTGGTCATCGTCGAGGACCCGCCATTGTACAGTGTGGCCACCACTTTGCCGTCAACCTTCACCTGGGCATAGGTGTTCTCAGGCGCGTCGTCCGAGACGGCCGGTTGAGTCGCGTTCGCGCCGTGGGTCATCAGCCAATTCGTTGCCATCAGGTCGCGCAGGACCGGGTTATCAGCCACCGAGATCGGCTTGGCGCCTTGCAGCGGCTTGAGTTGCGACACGCTGATTCCGGGGCTGCTGGTCGCAGCGTCAGTTGCAGTCGACGCCTCCGGCTGGAGATCTGATGTCGTTGTCGCATTGGAACCGGACGTTGATGCAGGACGCGGATAGGGCAACGCCGCGCTGGATAGACCTGTAATCATGGAACGCTCCTTCCCACTAAACCCGAGTCTTCGGAACTCAACCTAAGAGAGCAATTCCTAGGCCGATGTCGGAGCCTTGAAGAGACTGGTGTTTTGGCGTTCAGGGATATCTCGGCATCGGTAAATCTTGCCGTCTTGGGCAGGACTTGTTGGGCAGGACTTGCCGAAGCCGTGGCGCGATGTCAGCCCGAGCAAACGCTGCTGGCCGCATCCATCACTGTCATCGCCCGCGAAGGCGGGCGATCCAGTACGCCGCGGCAGCTGTTTTGAATCTCGACGTCTCGGAATACTGGATTCCCCGCTGGAGCCTGTCATCGGGCTCGCCGAAGGGCGAGACCCGGTGGCGGGGAATGACAATTGAGAGTGGGGCGACGTCAGCGCGCTTTGCGCGATCCCCGCCATACTTTGCGACGATTGCGCGGCACGCTCGATTTGCCCCGCCGGATCAAACGTTTCCTACAATCCACCGTGCATCGCGCCTGATATCACCGGCTACTGTGCATGGGGTTGTTTTCGCGTTTTTTGTTTTGAGGCCCTGGGGACCTCAGCTCGGAGCTACCGGTTTCCGCCGAACAGCCGGTCCATCAGCCAGCCGTCGAGGCCTGCTGCGGCTTCCGGCCGCACATTGGCGCGCGTCGGAGGCGGGCGATAGCCGCCACTGCTCGCCGGTGCCGGTCCGGGTACTGTCGTCGCCGTCGGCGGCGATACCTGCGATGCCGCCTGCGCGAGGTTCGACAGGCCCCAGCTCGCTTGCGAGTTCGGCAAGGCGGCCACCGGCACGCCCTCGTGCGCCGTGCGCATGAAGCGGGACCAGACTTCGACGGGCAGGCCGCCGCCGGTCGCCTTCTTGGTCGGCGAGTTGTCGTCATTGCCGAGCCAGACGCCGGTGACGAGGTTGGCGGTGTAGCCGATGAACCAGGCGTCGCGGTAATCCTGGCTCGTACCGGTCTTGCCGGCCGCCGGCCAGCCGGGGATCTCCGCCTTCTTGGCGGTGCCTGATATCAGCGTCTCCCGCATCATCGTGTTCATCATGCCGACATAGCGCGGGTCGATCACCTGGTTGCGCTCTTCCGCTTGCCGCATGTAGAGCAGCTTGCCACTGAGCGTCCTGATCCGCGTGACGACGTGCGGCGCCACCGCGAAGCCGCCATTGGCGAAGGGGGCATAGGCGCCGACCAGCTCGACGACCGAGACTTCGGAGGTGCCGAGCGCGATCGAGGCATTGGGCTCGAGCTTCGAGGAGATGCCGAGCCGGTGCGCGGTGCGCACCACGTTCTTCGGCCCGACCTCGAGACCGAGGCGGATGGCGACGGTGTTGAGCGACATCGCCAGCGCCTGCGTCAGCGTCACCGCGCCGAAATATTCATGGGTGTAGTTCTCGGGCTTCCAGCCCTTGACCTCGATCGGCGCGTCCTGGCGCACCGTGTCGGGCGTCAGCCCCTGCTCGAGCGCGGTCAGGTACACGAACGGCTTGAACGAGGAGCCCGGCTGGCGCTTCGCCGTGACCGCGCGGTTGTACTGGCTGTCGGAATAGTTCCGCCCGCCGACCATAGCGCGTACTGCGCCGTCAGGCGTCATCGCCACCAGCGCGCCCTGGCTGACATTGAACTTCACGCTCTTGGCTGCGAGCTCGTCGATGATGGCGGCTTCCGCCACGCTCTGAAGCTTCGGATCGATCGTGGTCTCGACCTTGATGCTCTCGTCGATCTGGCCGACCAGATCGTCCAGCACCTCGCCGATCCAGTCGGCGACGTAGTTGAGCGTGCCGGCGCCGGCCGGCTTCACATTGTAGGAGGGGTGGCCGATCGAGGCCTGCGCCTGTGCTTCGGTGATGAATTTTGCATCCGCCATCGCCGCGAGCACGATCTGTGCGCGCGCTTCCGCGCCTTCCGGATTGCGGTTCGGCGCCAGCCGCGACGGCGATTTGACGAGGCCCGCCAGCATCGCGGCTTCGGCGACGGTGACGTCCTTCGCCGACTTGCCGAAATATTTCTGCGCCGCGGCCTCGACGCCATAGGCGCCCGAGCCGAAATAGACGCGGTTGAGATAGAGCTCCAGGATCTCGTTCTTGGAATGCTTGCGCTCCAGCCAGATCGCGAGCTCCGCCTCCTGGAGCTTGCGCGCCATGGTCCGCTCCTGGGTCAGGAACAGGTTTTTCGCGAGCTGCTGCGTCAAGGTCGAGCCGCCCTGCGAGACGCCGCGATGGAGCACGTTGGTGACGAGGGCCCGCAGGATGCCAATCGGGTCGATGCCGAAATGCGAGTAGAAGCGGCGGTCCTCGATGGCGATGAAGGCCTTCGGCAGATAGGGCGGCAGGTCCTTCAGCGAGACGTTGGCGCCGGCCATCTCGCCGCGCTGCGCCAGCATGCTGCCGTCGATGCCGACGATCTGGATCGTCGGCGGCCGCTTGGGAATCTCCAGCGACTGGATCGGCGGCAGATGGGCGCCGACATAGATCACGACGCCGATCACGGCGATCATGCCCCACAGGCCGAGCACCGCACCCCAATAGACGAGGCGGCCGAGGCTGAAGCCTCCGCCCGACTTCGACCGGCGCTTGGCGCCGCTGCGGCTGGCTTGTGCCTTCCGCTCGCGCGGCGGCTCGTCGCCGGCATCCTCGCTCTTGCGCTTGGCGGATGCTTTCGTTGATTTCTTCGGCTTGTCCTCGCCGCCGGGGACGCGGTCGGCCGCGGTCAGGCGCAGATCGGCGAGCGCAGCAGGCAAGCCGAACAACGGCTCCTTCCGCCCACCCTTTTTCTTTCCCCACGCCATACGCAAAACGCCCGGTCAGCCCGCCCCGCCGCACGCTACCGGTCGCTGTTTAAGGCCCGGTTACCCAAAGCTTAACGCGCGATTAGGAGGTGCGGCATTCGCCTGCCGCAGTTCCGCTCGCCGGGCGGCAGAGCTAGGATCGCCTGCATAAAACAAGAGGGAACCGGCATGGGCCATATCGATCCGAGCAAGGAGATTTTTGCGCAGTTCCGGGACAACGATCGCCCCGGCCCGATCCACATGCTCAATCTGGTGCGTTTGCGCGAAGAGGCCGCCTATCCCGACGGCCGCAAGGCGAGCGGCGCGGAAGCCTATGCGGCCTACGGCCGCGAGAGCGGCCCGGTGTTCGAGCGCCTCGGCGGCCGCATCGTCTGGCAGGGCAAATTCGAGCTGATGCTGATCGGCCCGCAAGAGGAGCGCTGGGACCATTGCTTCATCGCCGAATATCCAAGCGTCGCCGCCTTCGTCGAGATGATCCGCGATCCCGTCTATCGCGAAGCGGTGAAGCATCGCCAGGCCGCGGTGGAGGATTCACGGCTGATCCGGCACGCGGTGCTGCCGGTGGGGAAGAATTTTGGGGAGATACCGGAGTAGATGTCTCTGCGCGCATCTCCCTCCGCCGTCATGGCCGGGCTTGACCCGGCCATTCACGCCTTCGTTGCCGCTCCAAGAACGTGGATGCCCGGGCCTTCGCCGCGCCGAAGCGGCTTCGGCCGCGCAGGCGGGACAAGCCCGGGCATGACGTCGTTGAGGCAGTTGTTTCCGAGAACTAATCAATCGGGCCGGCATCCTCCAGGATCGGGCCGAACAGTTCCCAGCGCTCGCCGTTGAACTTCATCATCTGAAGCTGCTTGTTGACGCGGTAGTCGGTCGCCGAGGTGTTGGCCTTGATACCGGGCAGCGCGATATCGCTGGTGACGTCCTTCAGCGACGCCGCCTGCTTCATGACGTTCTCGCGCGTCAGGTTGTCGCCGCATTGCTTCAACACATGGACCAGGAGCTGGGCTGTGCCATAACCATAGGTGTTGAAGTTCGAGTCCTTGTCGCCGTCGGGATAGTACTTCGCCATGAAGTCAAAATACTTCTTCAGGCCGGCGTCGTCCTTCCAGGTTGGATCGAGCGGTTCTTTACCGTAGTTGACGCTGATCAGGCCCTTGGCCGCATCAAGGCCTGCCGGCTTCAGCACCGCGCCGACCGAAGTGGCGTTGATGTCGACGATCTGGATCGGATGCCAGCCCATTTCGGCGATCTTCTTGATCGCCTGTGCGGCCTGCTTCGGCGTGGTGGCGCTGAAGAACAAATCGGCGCCGGCGTCCTTGATCTTGAGGATCTGCGAGTCGACCGTGGGATCGGAGACCTCGTAGGACGCTTCGGTCACGATCATCTTGGCGGCCTTGTCGCCGAGGCCGGCCTTGATGCCGTTCAGATAGTCCTTGCCGAGGTCGTCGTTCTGATAGAGCACGCCGATCTTGGCGTCCGGATGCTGCTTCAGAATGTATTGGCCGTAGATTCGGCCTTCGACGAAGTAGTTGGGATTGTAGCCCATGGTCCACGGAAAGTTCTTCGGATCGGTGAACCTCGAGGCGCCGGTCGCTGCGAACAGCTGCGGCACCTTCTTGGAGTTGAGATATTTCTGGACGGCCGCGTTCACCGGCGTGCCGATGATCTGGAAGGTCAGCAGCACCTCGTCGCTCTCGACGAGCTTGCGGATTTGCTCCACGGCCTTCGGCGGCGAATAGGCGTCGTCATACTGGATCAGGTTGATCTTGCGACCATTGATGCCGCCCTGGTCGTTGATCATCTTGAAATAGGCGGCCTGGGTCTTGCCGATCGACGAATAGGCCGACGCAGGTCCCGAGAACGGCATGGTCTGTCCGACCTTGATCTCGGTGTCGCTGGCGCCCGGATCATATTTTTTCTGGGCACTGGCCGCGGTGACCGACAGCGCCAGGGTCAGCGCCGTTGCCGTGGCCAGATGCAGCATTCCATTCCTCATTCGCAATTTCCTCAGTTTGTTATTGCCGATGATCTGCCCGGGTGCTCTTGCGCACAGGACGTCACCGCTGAGGGCGATTGTGGATGAGGCGTTGCTGCAACGCAAGGTGGGTGGAGACGCGCAATTCGTAGGGTGGGTTAGTCTTGCGGCTGCGCGAAGCGCAGTCCGCCAGGCGTAACCCACCACTTCTGTTGCCGCGGATGCCGAAGAGGTGGATTACGCCGAGCAGATGCGCTTTGCGCATCTGCAGGGCTAATCCACCCCACGCAGTTACTAACCCGCCGGGCCGTTGTCCTCGATGATCGGGCCGAACAGCTCCCAACGCTCGCCGTTGAACTTCATCATCTGCATCTGCTTGTTGACGCGATAATCGTTCGGTCCGGTGTTGATCTTGATACCGGGCAGCGCGAAGCTCGGGGTGAAGTCCTTGATGTTGGCGACCTGCTTCATCACGTTCTCACGCGACAGGTCGTCGCCGCACTGTTTCAGCACCTGCGTCAGCAACTCGGCGACCGAATAAGCATAGGTGTTGACCGTGTTGAGCTTGTCGCCTTCGGGGAAATACTTGTCCATAAAGGCGAAGAACGCCTTCACGCCCGGATCGTCCTTCCACTGCGGGTCACTCGGCTCCTTGCCGTATTGGGTCGAGATGATGCCTTTGGAGATGTCGAGGCCGGCCGGCTTCAGCGTCGCCGAGATCGGGCTCGCATTGATGTCGAGGATGTGCACCGGCGTCCAGCCGAGCTCGGCCACCTTCTTGATGGCCTGCGCCGCGAACTTCGGCGTCGACGCATCGTAGAAAAGATCGGCGCCGAGGGACTTCAGCTTGACCACCTGCGAGTCGACGGTCGGGTCGGTGACCTCGTAGGACACCTCGCCGACGATCATCTTGGCGGCCTTGTCGCCGAGGCCGCTCTTGAGGCCGGCGAGATAGTCGCGGCCCATGTCGTCGTTCTGGTAGAGCACACCGATCTTGGCATTGGGGTGATTGGCGAGAATGTATTTGGCGTAGATGCGTCCCTCGGACACGTAGTTGGGATTGTAGGCGATGGTCCAGGGATAGTTCTGCGGGTCGTTGAAGCGTGCGGCGCCGGTAGAAGCCAGCAGCTGCGGGATCTTCTTGCCGTTGAGATATTTTTGCACGGCGGCGTTCGCGGCCGTGCCGATGATCTGGAAGGTGAACAGCACCTCGTCGCCTTCGACGAGCTTGCGCACCTGCTCGACCGTCTTCGGTGGCGAATAGGCATCGTCATACTGGATCAGATTGATCTTGCGGCCATTGATGCCGCCCTGATCGTTGATCATCTTGAAGTAGGCGGCCTGGGTCTTGCCGATATTGGCGTAGACGGAATAGGCGCCGGAGAACGGCACGGTCTGGCCGATCTTGATCTCGGTGTCGCTCGCGCCGGTGTCGTATTTCTTCTGGGCGAGGGCTTGGCTGGCGGAGAACGCGAAGGCGAGCGCCGCCGTGGCAGCTATGAAGGCTCTGCGATAGCTCATGTTGGGTTGTTCCTCCTGACGGAATTTCCGGCCGACGGTCTTTTCCCGTTGATTGCAACGGTCGCCATCGCTGCCGGAGAGTGTGGAGGAAGGCGAGGTGCCGCGCAAGGATCGCGACGCTGCGCCGTAGCGTCTCAGGTCACGAGAATCAGGTCAGAAACAGCGCAACCAGCGCGATCGCCGCCGGCAGCGCCTGCACGAGCAGGATGCGGGTGCTGACGGTCGCCGCGCCGTAGGCGCCGGCCACGATCACGCAGAGCAGGAAGAATGCCTTGATCTGGAATGCGAAGGCCGGGTTGCCGTGGACGAGGCCCCAGATCAGGCCGGCGGCGAGGAAGCCGTTGTAGAGCCCTTGGTTGGCCGCCAGCACCTTCGTGATCTCGGCCTTTTCAGGCGTATTGCGGAATGTCTTCAAGCCAAGCGGCTTGTCCCAGAGAAACATCTCCAGGATCAGGAAGTAGGCGTGCAGTGCGGCGACCAGCGCCACCAGGACATTGGTGATCAGAATCAAGTTGAGCCCCCCAAAGCGTCAGCTTTCGGGTGGACGTTAGCACGGCCGGCATGGCAAGTGCGATGGCGTGTTTCGATGGCCTGGTGTCGCAATGCCCGCTCGATCAACCAAACCGCCTGAACGATTCGGCCTCGATCGCCTGACGACGCCGATCGGGATCGCGCTGCTCGTCACCGATGCCGAGGGTGCGCTGCGCGCGCTCGACTGGGAAGACTACGAGCACCGCATGCGCGAGCTGTTGCGCCTGCACTACGGCGCCGTGGACCTGGTTGATCGGTCCGCGCCGGCGGCGATGAAGACCGCGCTGTCAGCATATTTCGAAGGCGATCTCGGCCAGCTCTCGGGCGTCGCATGGCGCATCGCCGGCACGCCGTTCCAGCAGAAGGTCTGGACCGCGTTGGCAAAGATCCCTGCCGGCACCACGATGAGCTATGGCGCGCTGGCCGAAAGGATCGATATGCCCAAAGCCATTCGCGCTGTCGGTCATGCCAACGGCTCCAACCCGATCAGCGTGGTGCTGCCCTGTCACCGCCTGATCGGCGCCGACGGCTCGCTGGTGAAATATGGCGGTGGCCTCGAGCGCAAGCGCTGGCTGCTGCGGCATGAGGGGGTGGAGATTTAGCTCTCTCCTCACGCCGCCGGCTGCACCGCCTTGTCGCCGGCCATCACGTGGGTCAGCGCGCTCTTGATCGCGGACTGGCGCGTCGGTGCGTTGATCTGCGCGCCGAGGAGGTCGGTGACGTAGAACACGTCGCGGGCGCGCTCGCCGAAGGTCGCGACATGGGCCGAGGCGATGTTCAGATTGAGCTTCGAGATCGCGGTGGTCAGCTCGTAGAGCAGGCCGGGGCGGTCGAGGCCGGACATCTCGATCACGGTGTAGCGGTCGGACCATTGGTTGTTGATGGTCACTTCCGGCTCGATCGTGAAAGGCCGCGCCTTGCTGCGCACGGTGCGCCGCGCCACCACTTCGGGCAGACGCAGCTTGCCTTCCAGCACGTCCTCGATCATCTCGCCGATGCGCGTGGCGCGCCGGCCCTCATCCTCGTCGCGGTCGTATTCCCTGGAGATCGAGATCGTGTCGAGCGCGCGGCCGTCGGTCGTCGTGTAGATCTGCGCGTCGACGATGTTGGCGCCGGCCGAGGCGCAGGCGCCGGCGATGATCGAGAGCAGCCAGGGATGGTCGGCGGCGAAGATCGTTAGCTCGGTGACGCCGCGCACCTCGTCGAAGCCGACATTGATCGCGAGCTTGTGGCCGGCCTGTTCGCTGGAGCGGACGAAGCGGGCATGGCGGATCTTCCGCGGCAGCTCGACCTTGAGCCAATAGGCGGGATAGTGCCGGCCGATATAGGCATCGAGCTCGTCCGCCGGCCACTCGGCGAAGGCCATGCGGAATTCGGCGTAGGCGGCCGTCAAGCGCTTGCCGCGATCGACTTCCGAGAAGCCGCCGGTCAGCACCGGTTCGGTCTCATAATAGAGCGAGCGCAGCAGCTGCGCCTTCCAGCCGTTCCACACGCCCGGGCCGACGCCGCGGATGTCGGCGGTGGTCAGGATCGTGAGCAATTTCATCTGCTCGACCGACTGCACCACGGCGGCGAAATTCTCGATGGTCTTGCGGTCGGAGAGGTCGCGCGACTGCGCGACCGTGGACATCGTCAGATGCTCCTCGATCAGCCAGGCCACGAGCTCGGTGTCGGCCGCGCTAAAGCCGAGCCGCGGGCACAGCCGGCGCGCCACCTTGGCGCCCGCGATCGAGTGATCCTCCGGCCGTCCCTTGGCGATGTCGTGCAGCAGCGTCGTGATGTAGATCACCGCACGGTGCTCGGGCCGGATCTTGCGGAAGAGATCGCTGGCGACCGTGAACTCCTCGATGCCGCCGCGCTCGATGTCCTGCAGGAAGCCGACGCAGCGGATCAGATGCTCGTCGACAGTGTAGTGATGATACATGTTGAACTGCATCATCGAGACGATCTTGCCGAAGGCGCGGATGAAATGGCCGAGCACGCCGGTCTCGTTCATCCGACGCAGCACGATCTCGGCGTTGTCGGAGGTCAGGATCTCCATGAACAGCCGGTTGGCTTCCGGGTTCTCGCGCAGCTGCGCGTTGATCAGGCCGAGCGAGCGCGTCACGTCGCGCATCGCGTCCGGATGGAAGGCGAGGTTGTTCTTCTGCGCCAGGCGGAAGATCCGGATCAAATTGACCGGATCGTGCTTGAACACGTCGGGCGCGGCGACGTTGATGCGGTTGTTGTCGACGAGGAAGTCGTCGCTGTCGGGGACGCGGCGCTTCGCGGGGGCGGGGCGCAGCCGCGCCATCATCCGGCTCAGCACCGGCGCGGGCTTGGCCTGCTGGTCCTCGAGCTTGGCGCAGAGGATGGCGGTGAGGTTGCCGACTTCCTTGGCGACCAGGAAGTAGTGCTTCATGAAGCGCTCGACGTCCTGCATGCCGGGATGCGAGGTATAGCCGAGCCGGACCGCGATCTCGCGCTGGAGATCGAAGGAGAGGCGCTCCTCCGCGCGGCCGGAGTAGAAGTGCAGATTGCAGCGCACCGACCAGAGGAAGTCGGCGCAGCGGCGGAAGGTGCGGTATTCCTGTGCGTCGAACACGCCGCGCTCGACCAGCTCGTCGGTATCACGGACGCGGTAGACGTATTTGGCGATCCAGAACAGCGTGTGCAGGTCGCGCAAGGCGCCCTTGCCGTCCTTGACGTTGGGCTCGACCAGGTAGCGCGACTGGCCGCCGCGGCGGTGGCGCTCCTCGCGCTCGGCGAGCTTTGCGGTGACGAATTCGGACGCCGTGCCCTGCACCACGTCCTTATCGAAGCGCGCGACCAGTTCGTCATAGAGCGGCTGGTCGCCGGTCAGGAAGCGCGTTTCCAGGATCGCGGTGCGGATGGTCATGTCGCCGCGCGCCTGCCGGATCGATTCATCGACCGAGCGCGTGGCGTGCCCGACCTTCAGCCCCATGTCCCAGAGACAGTAGAGAATAGCCTCAGCCACCTGCTCACCCCAGGCGGTCTGCTTGTAGGGCAGGATGAACAGGAGATCGATGTCGGATTCCGGGGCCATCAGGCCGCGGCCATAGCCGCCGGTCGCGACCACCGCCATGCGCTCCGCGCCGCTCGGGATCGGCGAGCGGTAGAGATGCCGGGTCGCCGCCGAATACAGGATGCGGATGATCTCGTCCTGCACGTGGCACAGCCGCTCGGCGCAGCGCCGGCCGTGACGGTCCTTCAGCAGGATCGCCTGCGCCGCGGCGCGCGCTGCGATCAGCTCGGCCTTCAGCATTTGCGCCATGGTTGTGCGGAAACTGTCCTCACGTCCCTGATGCTTCTCGGCAAGCGCATCGACCGCGGCGGTGATCCGCGCGGTGTCGAAGCGATCGTCCACCTCTGGCTTGTGCTCAGTCGCGACGCTGTCCATGTCTCACCGGATATAAGAGGTGACAGGCGCTGTCACCCGCCATTCTCTGGCAATAGTCGTTCCATGCTGGAAAAGGCCGGCCTCGGGCAAAATCGTTCTCGGCCGAGGGGCTTTCGGGATAGCGATTTTCTCGTTGACCTCTAGAAATAACTCATTGAAAAACAATGAAGTTTTTGAGGAGGCTGGGCATGACCGGGATTACACGACGCATTCTGTTGGCGGGAGCTGTTGCGCTCGCCATGACCGCTGCGGCACGGGCGGCGGATCCGCTCAAGGAAATTCGCATCGACTGGGCGACCTACAATCCGGTGTCGATGGTCCTGAAGCAGAAGGGTCTGCTGGAGAAGGAATTCGCCAAGGACGGCATCAGCATCATTTGGGTGCAGTCGGCCGGCTCCAACAAGGCGCTCGAATTCCTCAACGCCGGCTCGATCGATTTCGGCTCGACCGCGGGCTCGGCGGCGCTGGTGGCGAAGATCAACGGGAACCCGATCAAGTCGATCTACGTCTATTCGCGTCCCGAATGGACGGCGCTGGTGACATCGAAGGATTCCAAGATCGCGAGCGTTGCCGATCTCAAGGGCAAGCGCGTCGCGGTGACGCGAGGCACCGATCCGCACATCTTCCTTGTGCGCGCGCTGCTCGGTGCAGGCCTCACCGAAAAGGACATCACGCCGGTGCTGCTCCAGCACGCCGACGGCAAGACCGCGCTGATCCGCGGCGACGTCGACGCCTGGGCCGGCCTCGATCCGATGATGGCGCAGGCCGAGGTCGAGGAAGGTGCAAAACTGTTTTATCGCAAGGCGGATGCCAACACCTGGGGCATCCTCAATGTGCGCGAGCAGTTCTTGAAGGACTATCCGGACGCCGACCGCCGCGTGCTCGCGGTGTATGAAGAGGCCCGCAAATATTCACTGGCGAATTACGACGACCTGAAGAAGACCTTCATCGCCGTGACCAAGCTGCCGGACGCCGTCGTCGACAAGCAGCTCAAGGAGCGCACCGAGCTCACCCACAGCCGCATCGGCGCACCCCAGCGCGAGTCGATCCTGGCTGCCGGCCTTGCCCTCCAGCAGGCCGGCGTCGTCGACGCCAAGGTCGATGTGAAGGCGACGCTGGATGCCCTGATCGACGACCAGGTCCCGCTGCCGACGAACTAGTTCTGCGCAAGAGGCAGGCGCGCGCAACAAACTCCGCTGTCGTCCCGGGGCGCGAAGCGAGCCCGGGACCCATAACCCCGGGGAGTAGTTTGACGCGAAGGCGGTCACTCCGAGTCCCCGTAGCCATGTCTGCCTGTGGCTATGGGTCCCGGGCTCGCGCTTCGCGCGCCCCGGGACGACGGGCTGAGGGCGCGGCAAGAGTCATGTTGCATTCCGGCGTGAGACGCGCTTCCTACCGGCCATGATCTCCGACGCGCCAGTCCTGCAACAGACCTCGGAACCGGCCGAGAGCGCCGCCGCGCCCTCGCGGCTCGCGCGCTATGCGCGGCCGATGTTGGGGATCTTGCTGCCGCTCATCCTTGCGCTCGGCTGGGAGCTGGTGGTCTGGTCCGGCTGGTCCAACGGCCGTCTGGTGCCGCCGCCCTCGCGCGTGTTTGCGACCATCACCGAGCTCGCCCGCTCCGGCGAGCTGGTCCGCCACATCGCCGCGACGCTGTGGCGGGTCGGCCTCGGCTTCGCCTTCGGCGTGATCACGGGCACCGTGCTCGGTGCCATCTCCGGCTATTGGTCGCTGGCGCGGCGGCTGCTCGATCCGACCGTGCAGGCGCTGCGTGCGATCCCTTCACTCGCCTGGGTGCCGTTGTTCATTCTTTGGCTCGGCATCTTCGAGACCTCCAAGATCGCGCTGATCGCGGTCGGCGTGTTCTTCCCGGTCTATCTCGGCGTGATGGGCGCGATCCTCTCGGTCGATCGCAAGATCGTCGAGGTCGGCCGCACCTTCCGTCTCTCCGGCCCGGCGATGATCCGCCGCATCCTGCTGCCCGCGGTGCTGCCGGCCTATGTGGTGTCCTTGCGTGTCGGCCTTGGTCTGGGCTGGATGTTCGTGGTGGCGGCCGAGCTGATCGGCGCTTCCGAAGGCCTTGGCTATCTCCTGCTCGACGGCCAGCAGCTCGGCAAGCCCGCGCAGATTTTGGCCGCGATCGTCATCTTCGCCATTCTCGGCAAGCTCACCGACTGGCTGATCGAGGTCGGGGCCGCGCCGTTCCTGCGCTGGCAGGACGCCTTCGGGCGCGCGAAGGGAGCGTAACGCGATGCTGGCGCTCGACCGGGTCAGCAAGACCTATCCCAACGGCGTGCAGGCGCTGGCGCGCTTCTCCGCCGAGATCAAACAGGGCGAGATCGTCGCCATCATCGGCGGCTCCGGCTGCGGCAAGTCCACGCTCTTGCGTGCCATCGCCGGCCTCGATCGCGCGAGCGCAGGCACGGTGACGCTCGACAGCGAGGCGATCAGTTCGCCGCACGCAAAAATCGGCATCATCTTCCAGGAGCCGCGGCTTTTGCCCTGGCTCAGCGTCGCCGACAATATCGGCTTCGGCCTTGCCGAGCTGCCCGCGACCGAGCGGCGCGAGAAGGTGGCGCGCGCGCTCGCCCGCGTCGGCCTCGCCGACAAGGCGCAGGCCTGGCCGCGCGAGCTCTCGGGCGGGCAGGCGCAGCGCGTCGCGATCGCGCGTGCGCTGGTGCCGCAGCCGGAAGTGCTGCTGCTCGACGAGCCGTTCTCGGCGCTCGACGCCTTCACCCGCAGGGATCTCCAGGATCATCTGCTCGACCTCTGGGCCGACACCCGGCCGACCTTGATCCTCGTCACACATGACGTCGACGAGGCCGTGGTGCTGGCCGATCGCGTGCTGGTGATGCGGCCGCGGCCGGGCCGGCTGTTCGACCAGATCGAGATCAATCTCGGCCGTCCGCGCGACCGCAACTCGCCGCTGTTCGAGAATTTCAAGCGAAGTGTGCTGACATCACTCGACCGTTCGCTCGACCGTAACGTGCCCGACCGTGACGCAACCCAGGGTCCCGGTCAGGCCATGTGGTGGTGACAATTTCTCTCTGAGCCGGTACATCGAGGGACGATTTTTCCGGGAGAGAACAAGATGGACGCCGCAGAACTGCGCCAGATGCAGGCCCCGATCAAGGAACGCTACAAGACCGATCCCAAGACCGCGATGATCACGCTGAAGGCCAAGGGCTCGACCGACAGCGAAGGCATCGCCTGCAAGGTCGAGACCGGGCGCGCCATCGCAATGGCTGGCCTGCATCCCGCGACCGGCGGCTCCGGCCTCGAGCTCTGCTCCGGCGACATGCTGCTGGAAGCCTTGGTCGCCTGTGCCGGCGTCACGCTGAAATCGGTCGCGACCGCCATCGAGATCCCGCTCAAGACCGGCAACGTCTATGCCGAAGGCGATCTCGATTTCCGCGGCACGCTCGGCGTCGACAAGGAGACCCCGGTCGGCTTCGCCGAGATCCGCCTGCGCTTCGAGGTCGACACCGACGCGCCGCAGGACAAGCTTGATCTGCTCCTGAAACTCACCGAGCGCTATTGCGTGGTCTACCAGACCATCAAGAACGGCCCGAAGGTTTCGGTGTCGATGCAGCGGATGTGACTTCCTGACCCTCCCCTTGAGGGGGAGGGTCGATCGCGCGCAGCGCGAGCGGGGCGGGTGATCTCTCCACTCGGGCGCCGTATCCGTCGAGAGACTGTCACCCCACCCCGTCTCATCTTTCGCTACGCTCCATATGAGCCGACCCGCGAGCGAGCTTCGCTCGTCTCGGACCCCTCCAGGGGAGGGTAAGAAGCAAAAAAATGCCCCCCGAGCTCCACTTCATCATCCTCCTCATCCTGCGCATGGCGATCGCCGCGGCGTTCGTCGTGTCCGCGTCGTTCATTGCCGAGCGCACCGGTCCGGTGATCGGCGGACTGGTGGCGACCTTGCCGATCTCGGCCGGTCCTTCCTACGTCTTCCTCGCGCTCGACCACGACGCCGCCTTCATCGCGCAAGGCGCGCTGTCGAGCCTTCCGGTCAACGCCGCGACGATCGTCCTTGGGCTCACCTATGTCGTGCTGGCGCAGCGGAACAATCTGCTGGTGAGCGCCGGCAGCGCGGTCGCGGTGTGGATCGTGCTGGCCTCCATCATCCGCCTGTTCGACTGGACTTTGACCGCCGGGCTCGCCGTCAACCTGGTCGCCTTCGGCATCTGCATCCCGCTGCTCGCAAGGTACCGCCATGTGAAGATGCCGCTGGTGACGCGTCGCTGGTACGACATTCCATTCCGCGCCTCGCTGGTCGCGACGCTGGTTGCGATCGTGGTCTCGACCTCGGGCTGGGTCGGCCCGCGGGTGAGCGGCGTCATCGCGCTCTACCCGATCGTGTTCACCAGCATGATGGTGATCCTGCATCCGCGCATCGGCGGCCCGCCGACCGCCGCCGTGCTCGCCAACTCCGCCTGGGGCCTGCTCGGCTTCGGTCTGGCAATTGCGGTGCTGCACGTCGCCGTCACGCAGTTCGGCTCGGCGATCGGCTTGAGTTGCGCACTCGCCACCTGCATCGGCTGGAATCTGACGCTGTGGTGGATGGGACGACGGAAGAGGCCGATGCATCAGCCGCGCCGCGCTTCGTAAGGCGAGTTACGCTACGCTTGGGACCTCAACCCTGCGTCAGGATAGTTAGTTACCCGGGCTGGCAGACCCGCTAAACTGGCAACAGAGCAAGATCGGGGCGTGCGGTGGAGGGATTGTACACGACGGCTCCGGCCGCAGCGTGCTGTACGCCCATGCCGGGAAAATGCTTGGCGGCAACACGGCCTTCGCGCACTTCGGCACCTACGAGATTGTGGACGGCGAAATCGTCGCCAGGCTCCGGACGAAGCGCCACAGCCGGTCGCCGCAGCACAGGTCGCTGGTCAGTTCCGACGCCGTCACAATCAGCATTCGCGGTCGACCGCAGGGCAAGCTCTACCGCTTCGAGGGAGAAGTGGTCGAGGACGCCTCGGTGTTTCGCGCCGTGATGACGCCGCTCGGCGACGATGACGTTCCCCCGCCCGGTGCGGTCGGCGAGGGCGGCATCGTCAGCGGACTCTATTCGATCGACATCCGGATGCTGGATGGAATTACCGGTGGCCATACCGGTGTGATGTTGCTGCGCGACGGCCGCATCCTCGGCGGCGATGCTTTCTTCTATTATCTCGGCGCCTATTCTTCGGCGAACGGTCGCTGGAAAGGTGAATTCGTCAATCAGGAACACACGCTGGCAAAGAGCGAGCATCCCTTGTTCGGTGGCTATGAGGTGGGCATCGGCTTCTCCGGCCACTGCGATGACAAGGGCGCCGACATGGAAGCGATCGCGCTCGCCGGCAAGCGCAGCATCCGCCTCGCCGCCACCTTGAAGCTGATCGAGCCGTTTGCCAGGGTGGGCCGCTGACGGCCGCCGGAAGGCGTTGCGTTAATGGGGCAGCATCCTGGACGGTAGTCGCGCGGAAAAGCGCGCGCGGGGCCGCAATCCGTTCATGTCGCGACGTCGCTAAGTATCGATTTGATCGTTGCTAATTCGCGTTTCGGCCGTTTCTTCCGCCGGCTATGTTCGGTTCCATCACTCCGTATTTCTTCGGAGATGGGCTGCCCGATTCCGATAGGTGCATTAATCTAAATTTGGTGCATTCCCCGTAAAGCTACTCGTCGGTTGTCGTTTCCGCGTTTGGGCGGACATGGGCATCAAGGCGGGTCCTCTGTACGCGTGAACGGACCCACATAGTTCACAGCTAGTCATATTCCAACGCTCGGTCTGTCCGAGGGCGTCCGCTCGCCTGTCTTTGAGGCGCGTTGCGCTGCGGCACCATGCGATCCATTCTGGAGATGTTTTGATGTTTGGTCGTAATCCCCATGGAAATGCCCAGGCACAGCTCGACGCCATCGGCCGTTCGCAGGCGACGATCGAATTTGCACTGGATGGCACCATCCTCACCGCGAACGAGAATTTCCTGAAGGCCCTGGGCTATGGGCTGGAGGAGATCAAGGGAAAGCATCACTCCATGTTCGTGCCCGCCGATCAGCGAGGCGGCGCGGCGTACAAGGCGTTCTGGTCCGCGTTGAAGAGCGGCGAGTTCCAGGCCGCGGAGTTCAAGCGGATTGCAAAGGGCGGTCGCGAGATCTGGATCGAGGCGTCGTATAATCCCGTGCTTGACGGCGACGGCAAGCCGATCAAGGTCGTGAAGATCGCGACCGATATCACCGCGAAGAAGATCAATGCCATGACGGAAGCCTCCAAGGTGTCCGCCATCGGCCGCGCCCAGGCCGTCATCGAGTTCAAGCTCGACGGCACTATCGTGACTGCGAACCAGAATTTCTGCCAGGCGCTCGGCTATTCGCTGGCCGAGATCGAGGGCAAGCATCACAGCCTGTTCGTAGCCCCCGCTGAGCGCGACAGCGCGGCCTATCGCGAATTCTGGGCCAGACTCAACCGCGGTGAATACCAGGCGGGCGAATACAAACGCATCGGCAAGGGCGGCCGCGAGGTCTGGATCCTCGCCTCTTATAACCCGCTGCTCGACGAGAACGGCAAGCCGTTCGGCGTTGCCAAATTTGCGACCGACGTCACCGCGGAGAAGCTGAAGAACGCCGACCTCGCTGGTCAGATCTCGGCGATCGACAAGGCGCAGGCCGTGATCGAATTCAACATGGACGGCACGATCATCACCGCCAATGCCAATTTTCTCGGCACGCTCGGCTATTCGCTGGCCGAGATCAAGGGCAAGCATCACAGCATGTTCGTCGAGCCGTCGGAGCGCGACGGCGCTGCCTATCGCGAGTTCTGGGCAACGCTCAATCGCGGCCAGTACCAGGCGGCTGAATATAAGCGCATCGGCAAGGGCGGCAAGGAGGTCTACATCCAGGCCTCCTACAACCCGATCCTCGATCTCAACGGCAAGCCGTTCAAGGTCGTGAAATACGCCACTGACACCACGCGGCAGGTGCTGGTCCGCATGGGCAATGAGCGCGTCCGCGGCATGATGGAATCGGTCGCCGCAGGCTCGGAGGAGCTGAACGCGTCGGTGCGCGAGATCTCCGAAGCGATGACCAAGTCCCGCGAGACCGCGATGAGCGCGGTGGAGCAGGTTGCCTCTGCCGACGCGCAGGCGCAGCGGCTGACCGAGGCGGCGAAGGCGATGAGCGGCATCATCGAGATGATCAACAGCATTACCAGTCAGATCAACCTGCTCGCGCTCAACGCCACGATCGAATCGGCGCGCGCCGGCGAGGCTGGCCGCGGCTTCGCGGTGGTCGCTTCCGAGGTGAAGAGCCTCGCCAATCAGGCGAGACAGGCGACCGACAAGATCGGCCAGGAGATCGGCAGCCTCAACGGCATCTCCGGCGACGTCGTCAGCGCGCTCGGCTCGATCAAGCAGGCCATCAACAACGTCAGCGAATACGTCACCTCGACAGCCGCCGCCGTCGAGGAGCAGAGCACGGTCACGAACGAGATGTCGACCAGCATGCAGCGCGCCGCCGCGGAAGCTGCTGCGATGGCGGCAAGGGCGTAAGCCAAGCGCGCAGACGTCGTAGGGTGGGCAAAGGCGCGCTCTTCGCGCGCCGTGCCCACCATCTTTCCGCGAATTGGTCGTTGAAGGGTGGGCACGCTGCGCTTTGCCCACCCTACGGCACCGTCACTGCTTCGGCAGCTTGCCCTTCAACGCATAGAGCGCATCGAGCGCCTCGCGCGGGGACATCTCGTCCGGATGCAGCGCCTTCACCGCGTCCATCAATAGCTCGGCCTCGGTCGGCGGCGCGGCTTCTGCGGCGGCGCGCGAGGGCACAGCGAACAGCGGCAGATCGTCGGCGAGGGCGCGGGCCGTCTGGCCGCGATCCTGGGCCTCGAGTTTTGCCAGCACCGATTTGGCGCGCGTGATCACGGCCGGCGGCAGGCCTGCGAGCTTGGCGACCTGGATGCCGTAGGAGCGGTCGGCCGAGCCCGGCAGCACCTCGTGCAGGAACACGACATTGCCCTGCCATTCCTTCACCCGCACCGTCGCGTTGAACATGCGCGGCAGTTTTGCCGAGAGCGCGGTCAGCTCGTGATAATGCGTCGCGAACAGCGTGCGGCAGCGGTTGCTCTCGTGCAGATGCTCGATCGCGGCCCAGGCGATGGAGAGGCCGTCGAACGTCGCGGTGCCGCGGCCGATCTCGTCGAGGATCACGAGCGCGCGCTCGCCGGCCTGGTTCAGGATCGCTGCGGTCTCGACCATCTCCACCATGAAGGTGGAGCGGCCGCGCGCGAGGTCGTCGGCGGCGCCGACGCGCGAGAACAGGCGGTCGATGATGCCGATCCGCGCGCGCGTGGCGGGCACGAAGCTGCCGATCTGCGCCAAGAGCGCGATCAGCGCGTTCTGGCGCAGGAAGGTCGATTTACCGGCCATGTTGGGACCGGTCAGCAGCCAGAGCTGCCCGGATTTTTGCGCCGGTGTTGGCGAGAGATCGCAGGCATTGGCAATGAACGGCTCGCCATTGCGCTTCAAGGCCTGCTCGACCACGGGATGGCGGCCCGCCTCGATCGCGAAGCCGAGGGAGTCATCCACGTCCGGCCGCACATAATTGTCGTCAACCGCGAGCTTGGCCAGCGAGGTCGCGACGTCGAGCAGCGCGAAGGCGTGGGCGGCGGCGCGCAGATCGTCGCTGATATCAAGCGCCTTCGCGGACAGCCGCTCGAAGATCTCGAGCTCGAGGCCGAGCGCGCGGTCGCCGGCATTGGCGATCTTGGCCTCGATCTCGCCGAGCTCCGAGGTGGTGAAGCGCACCTGGCCGGCCAGCGTCTGGCGGTGGATGAAGGTCGCATTCAGCGGCGCCGACATCAGCTTGTCGCCGTGCTGCGCGGTGACCTCGACGAAATAGCCGAGCACGTTGTTGTGCCGGATCTTGAGGCCCTTCACGCCGGTATGATCGGCGTAGCGCGCCTGCATCGAGGCCACGACGAGGCGCGAAGCATCACGCAGGCTTCGCGTTTCGTCGAGCGCGGGCTCGTAGCCCTGACGCACGAAGCCGCCGTCGCGCTTGATCAGCGGCAGTTGCTCGTCGAGGGCGCTGGCAAACTCGGATGCGAGCTCGCGCGACGGACGCTGCAAGGCCGCCATCACCACCGCGATTTCCTGCGGCGGCTGGTCGAGCTCGCCGAGGCGCGTCAGCACCTGGTCGGCGGCAATGATGCCGTCGCGCAGGCCGGCGAGGTCGCGCGGTCCGCCGCGGCCGACCGAAAGACGGGCCAGCGCCCGCGACATGTCGGGCGCGCCGCGCAGGATGCTGCGGATGTCTTCACGCGCAGCGGAGTCCGCAACGAAGGCGCTCACGGCATCGAGCCGCCGCGCGATTGCGAGCGCGTCCGTCAGCGGCGCGGCCAGTCGCTGCGCCAGCAGGCGCGAGCCGGCCGAGGTCACCGTGCAGTCGATGGCATCGAGCAGCGAGCCGCGCCGTTCACCCGCGAGCGTTCGCGTCAGTTCGAGATTGGCGCGGGTGGCCGGATCGATCGCCATGGTCGCGCCCGAGGCCTCGCGCGCGGGTGGCGACAGCGGCGGATGCTTGCCGACCTGGGTGCGGTCGACATAGGTGACGGCGGCGGCTGCGGCGGTGGCCTCCAGCCGCGTCAGTTGCGCCAGCCCGTCCATGGTCGCGACGGCGAAATAATCGCACAGGCGTTTTTCCGCGGTGGCGCCGTCGAAGACGTCGCGGGTCAGCGGCGTCACCGCCGGCAGCTCGCGCAAGGTCTGTCCGAGCTCGCTGTCATTGTAGAGCGCGTCGGTGACGATCGCCTCGTTCGGATTGATGCGCGCCAGCGTCGCGGCGAGCTCGCCGCTAGAGCATTCCATCACCGTGAATTCGGCGGTCGAGATGTCGATCCAGGCGAGCCCAAAACGGTCGCCGCCACCGGAGGCGCGGGCACGCGCGATCGCCAGCAGATAATTGTTGGCGCGCGCGTCTAACAGCGTGTCCTCGGTCAGCGTGCCCGGCGTGACCAGCCGCACCACGCCACGGCGCACCACGCTCTTGTTGCCGCGCGCTTTGGCGGCGGCGGGATCCTCGGTCTGCTCGCACACGGCGACCCGGTGGCCGGCGCTGATCAGGCGATGCAGATAGTCCTCGGAACGCTCGACCGGCACGCCGCACATCGGGATGTCGGCGCCCTGATGCTTGCCGCGCTTGGTCAAGACGATGCCGAGCGTCTTCGAGGCGATCTCGGCGTCCTCGAAGAACAGCTCGTAGAAGTCGCCCATCCGGTAGAACAGCAGCAGGCCCTGATGAGCCGCCTTGATTTCAAGGTACTGTTCCATCATCGGCGTGACGCGCGCGATGGCTTCCGCCGGCGGCGTGGGCGCTTCGTCAGGGGGCGGCACAGGTATCGGCTGTTGCATTGTCATGGGCGGCGCAACCTACAAAATTTCGCCTCCTGCTCCTACCGGTTTGGCCGGCGAGGGGAGGTTTTCCACGTTGTCCGCACCACGGCATGCATTGGCAGCGTGCGCCCCCCTCGGAACAAGCAAGAAACCGTCAATTGACCTGCCGCGGGCACCCTCCTAAAACTCCGCGGACATTGAAGAATTTGGGCCGGACCGCGGCATTCAGGGAGAACAACGATGCGTGACGTCTTTATCTGCGATGCCGTGCGGACCCCGATCGGCCGTTTCGGCGGGTCGCTCGCCAAGGTGCGCGCCGACGACCTCGCGGCGGCCCCGATCAAGGCGCTGATGGCCAAGCATCCCAATCTCGATTGGGCACAGGTCGACGAAGTCTTCTTCGGCTGCGCCAACCAGGCCGGCGAAGACAACCGCAACGTCGCGCGCATGGCGCTGCTGCTTGCGGGCCTGCCGGATTCGGTTCCCGGCCAGACCCTGAACCGGCTCTGCGCCTCCGGCCTCGACGCGGTCGGTGCGGCCGGCCGCGCCATCCGTTCCGGCGAGATCGAGCTTGCGATCGCGGGCGGCGTTGAATCCATGACCCGCGCGCCCTTCGTGATGGGCAAGGCGCAGGAAGCCTTTTCGCGCTCCGCCGAGATTTTTGACACCACCATCGGCTGGCGTTTCATCAATCCGCTGTTGAAGGCGCAGTATGGCGTCGACGCCATGCCGGAGACCGGCGAGAACGTCGCCGAGGAATTCCAGGTCTCGCGCGCCGACCAGGACGCCTTCGCCATCCGTTCGCAGCAGCGCGCGGGCGCGGCGATCGCGGCGGGTTATTTCGCCGAGGAGATCACGCCGATCACCATCCCCGGCGGCAAGGCGGGCCCGATCACGATCGACAAGGACGAGCATCCGCGCCCGGAGACGACGCTGGAAGGCCTGGCAAAACTGAAGCCGATCGTGCGCAATCCCGGCACCGTGACCGCCGGCAACGCCTCCGGCGTCAATGACGGCGCCGCCGCGATGATCCTGGCCTCTGAAGCCGCCGTGAAGAAGCATGGCCTCACCCCGCGCGCCCGCATCCTCGGCCTCGCCTCGGCCGGCGTGCCGCCGCGCATCATGGGCATCGGCCCGGTGCCGGCGACCCGCAAGCTGATGGAGCGCCTCGGCAAGAAGATCAGCGATTTCGACCTGATCGAGCTCAATGAGGCCTTCGCCTCGCAAGGCATCGCCTGCATGCGCCAGCTCGGCGTTGCCGACGATGCCGATTTCGTCAATCCGCATGGCGGTGCCATCGCGCTCGGCCATCCCCTCGGCATGAGCGGCGCGCGCCTCGCGCTCACCGCCGTCCACGGCATGGAAAAGCGCGGCGGCAAGCTCGCGCTGGCCACCATGTGCGTCGGCGTCGGCCAGGGTGTTGCGGTTGCGATCGAGAAGCTGAATTAAACTCTCTCCTCTCCCTCTCCCCGCTTGCGGGGAGAGGCGAAGATTCCGGGCTCGTTCGTTTCACTCGCGCCCGGAATGACGGGTAATCCGGAGACGAGCATGATCATCGAGCGCGAGCAGGACGTCACGGCTGCGGCATTGGCGGTGATGGAGCGGACGTCCGATCCGCGGCTGCGCCAGATCATGGTCTCCCTCGTCAAGCATCTGCACGCCTTCGTCCGCGATGTCCGCCTGACCGAGAAGGAATTCCGGGACGCGACCGCGATCGTGGCCGAGCTCGGCAAGCTCACGACCGACACGCACAACGAAGTCGTGCTGATGGCGGGCTCGCTCGGCGTCTCGCCGCTGGTGTGCCTGCTCAACAACGGCGATCAGGGCAATACCGAAACCGATCAGTCGCTGCTCGGCCCGTTCTGGCGGCTGAGCTCGCCGCGGGTCGAGAATGGCGGCTCGATCGTCCGCTCGGAGACGCCCGGCGCGCCGCTGTTCGTCAGCGCCCGCGTCATCAACAAGGACGGCCGTCCCGTCACGGGTGCGGAGATCGATGTCTGGCACGCCTCGCCGGTCGGTCTCTACGAGAACCAGGACCCTGATCAGGCCGACATGAACCTGCGCGGCAAGTTCACGACCGACCAGGACGGACGCTTCGCCTTCCGCTCGGTGATGATGGTGGGCTATCCCATCCCGACCAATGGCGTGGTCGGGCGCCTCCTCGAGGCGCAGAGCCGGCATCCCTATCGGCCCGCGCATCTGCACGCACTGATCTTCAAGCCCGGATTCAAGGTGCTGATCTCGCAGGTCTACGACCCCGCCGACCCGCATATCGACAGCGACGTGCAGTTCGGGGTGACGCAGGCACTGATCGGCAAGTTCCAGCGCCACGACACGCCGCATCCGACCGCACGAGACGTCCCGACCCCCTGGTATTCGCTCGACCACACCTACCGGCTGGAGGCCGGTGAGGCCGTACTGCCGCGTCCGCCGATCAAATAGGGCGGTCCTGCCGGGCGCAGGACACCTGCCAAACCCGCTTCCCTAGATTAGTTATGTTCTATAATGATCGGGGGAAGCGTTGACCGGCCGGAGCAAAATGGCCGGGGAGGAGTTCGCCAATGACATTCATCTATCCCGTCGACAGCAACAAGGCGCATCCGCTGCCGCTGTCGCCCGAGTACAAGAGCTCGATCAAGCGCGCGCCGAACAAGCCCTTGATCCCGATGCGCCACACGCTGTCGGAATTGACCGGCCCGGTCTACGGCCACGAGACCGTGCGCGAGGGCGATGCCGATCTCACCACCCAGCATACCGGCGAGCCGATCGGCGAGCGCATCATCGTGCACGGCCATGTGCGCGACGAGGACGGCCGCGGCGTGCCGAACTCGCTGGTCGAGATCTGGCAGGCCAATTCCTGCGGCCGCTACGTCCACGTCCGCGACCAGCACCCGGCGCCGCTCGATCCGAACTTCACCGGCGCGGGCCGCACCGTGAGCGATGCCGATGGCTACTACCGTTTCGTGACCATCAAGCCTGGCGCCTATCCCTGGGGCAATCACCACAACGCCTGGCGTCCCGCGCATATCCATCTGTCGGTGTTCGGCCATTCCTTCGTCACGCGCCTCGTGACGCAGATGTATTTCCCTGCTGACCCGCTGTTCCCGTTCGACCCGATCTTCAACTCGGTGCCGGACGAGAAGGCGCGGGCGCGGATGGTGTCGTCATTCGACCTCGAGAACACGCAGCCCGAATGGGCGCTGTGCTACCGCTTTGACATCGTGCTGCGCGGCAAGAACGCCACGCCAATGGAGAACACTTAAGTGCAGGACAACGGTATTACCCCATCGCAGACCGTCGGTCCGTTCTTCAAATACGGCCTGACACCGACCGGCGAATACGCCTGGAACGACGCGTTCACCAACTCGACGCTGACGCCCGACGTCACCGGCGATCGCCTCCGCATCGAAGGCCGCGTGTTCGACGGCGACGGCGTCGTGGTGCCCGACGTCATGCTGGAGATCTGGCAGGCGGATGCGCAGGGCCGCTTCGCCGACCCCCAGGACAAGCGCGCGTTGCCCAATGCCAGCTTCCGCGGCTTTGCCCGCTGCGGCACCGACAAGGACGGCAATTATTCCTTCGACACCGTCAAGCCGGGCGCGGTGCCCGATCCCGACGGCAAGCCACAGGCGCCGCACATCGTCCTTGCGGTGTTCGGTCGCGGCATGCTGCGGCATCTTTACACCCGCATCTATTTCAGCGACGAGGCCGGCAATGCCACCGATCCCGTGCTGGGACTGGTGCCGGCCGATCGCCGCGCGACGCTGATCGCGACGCGCGAGGCGGGGAAGGCGGTCTATCGGCTCGACCTGCGGCTTCAGGGCGACGACGAGACGGTCTTCTTCGACATGTGAGGCAGCAACGCGTGGCGGCGATATCGACAGCCGCCACGCGTTTCTCATCCAGCGCAACTGAGCTGGTTGCTGCGTTTCATCGGGCCTGAGACGTTTCTGTTCGTGCCCTGAGTTGGTCTCGCTGACTCACAAACGACCGACTGACGTCCTCTTTTCGTAATTTTCCGGTGCCCGCGGGATACAATTTCCGCGCGAAGCAATCCCGTGTTTACCGCAGTTGTTTAGGGTCCGTTCGGATTTCGACCTGCGCCATTGGATTGTTTCATGAAAATTCGTCTCTCGCTTTCTTCTGCGGTCATTGCATTCGGGATCGTTCTCGCCATCGGCTTTACTGCCGTCGTCTCGACCAGCCTTTACGCCCTGCGCGAGCTCAAGGTCGGCGGTCCGCTTTATTCCGACATCAAGCTCGGCAACGACCTCATCGCGGACATCCTGCCGCCGCCCGAATATGTGATCGAAGCCTATCTCGAGGCCACGCTCGCCATGCGCGAGCCGGACCAGCTGTCGGCCCATGGCGAACGCCTGGTCCAGCTCCGCAAGGATTACGACGAGCGCAAGGCATTCTGGACCACCTCCAGTCTCTCCACCGATCTGAAGACGGCGCTGGTGTCGAAATCCGACGCCGAGGTGCAGAAGTTCTGGAAGCTTCTGTCCGACCAGCTCCTGCCGGCCCTCAAAGCCAAGGACGTGGCCGGCGCCGAACGCGCCTATGCGCAGCTCAAGGACGCCTATACCGCACACCGCGCCATCATCGACAGCATCGTCGAGAGCGCCAACAAGCAGAATGCGGACATGGAGAAGCTGGCCGCCGAACGCGACAGCTCGATCCTCTACATTCTCCTCGGCGTCTCCGCAGCCGTCCTGGCCCTCATTGCCGCAGGCCTGCTCGGCGTCGCGCTTGGCGTGGTGCGCCCGATCGTACGCATGACGGACACGATGCAGAAGCTCGCGACCGGCGAACTCGCTGTCGACATCCCCTTCGCGCACCGCCAGGACGAGGTCGGCTCGATGGCGGGGGCGCTCCAGGTGTTCAAGCTGGGGGCGATCGAGAATTCGCGGCTGCGCGAGGAGCAGTTGCGGAAGGAGCAGGAGGCCGCGACGGCCAAACGCGGCGCCCTGCACCAGATGGCGGAGACCGTCGAGCGCGAGACCGGCCGCTCGGTCGATTCTGCGAGCGTGGCAAGCCAGGGCGTCGAACGGGCCGCCTCCAGCCTGTCCGAGATCGCCCGGTCGCTGTCCGCGGAGTCGCAGGCGGTCGCCTCGGCGTCCACCCAGGCGCTGGGCAGCTCGCAGACCGTCTCGGCCGCGGCCGAACAACTGAGTGCCTCGATCCGGGACATCGCAACGCAGGTGGCGCGGACCAGCACGGTCACGAAATCGGCGGTCGCCGGCCGCGAGCAGGCGCGTTCGACCATCCAGGCGCTGGCGGGCGCGGTGAAGAAGATTGCGGAGGTCTCCGACCTCATTGGCGGCATCGCCGGCCAGACCAACCTCCTGGCGCTCAACGCCACGATCGAGGCCGCGCGGGCCGGCGAGGCCGGCCGCGGCTTTGCGGTCGTTGCGGCCGAAGTGAAATCCCTGTCCGACCAGACCGCCAAATCCACCGAAGAGATCGGGCGCCTGATCGCCGAGGTTCAGGCCTCGACCCAGGCCGCAGTCGATGCCGTCGAGACGATGGGAGGCCACATCGTCGAGATCGACGGCGTGGCGACGTCGGTCGCGGCGGCGATGGAAGAGCAGGACTCCGCGACGAGGGAGATCGCGCGGTCGATTTCCGAATCGGCATCCGCTGCGAAGGAGGTCTCGGCCAAGATCGCTAATGTCAGCCGCGACGCCGCCTCGGTGGACGCGCGCGCCACGGAGGTGAGGCAGGCGATCGCGGGCATGGCGGCCAACCTGGAATCGCTGCGTTCGGTCGTCGTCCGGACTGTGCGCGACTCGACCGCAGCGGCTTGAGCCGGGCGCGAGGTCTGCGGCTGGTGCGTGGGGTCGTGATCGTGCAGTATGGCGCGGGACAGGGGCATCGTGGTCATGACACCTCCACAACTGCCGGCGGTCGTTGAGCCCGCCCAACTGACGGCTGCGCTGCGCAGGGGTGGCGTGCTGGACGCTGGCGCGGTGCGCGAGGTGAAGGTGCTGCATCAGCGTGACACCGTCGTGTCACACATCGTCCGCCTCGGCCTGCGTTATGTCGGGGAATCCGCCGGTGCGCCGCAATCGCTGATCCTGAAGACCGCCAATTCCGCGTTTGCGCAGACACTCGCCAATGCCGGCCGGCACGAGGTGGCGTACTACACGCAGCCTGCGCCGAAGATGCCGCTGGGACTGGTGCCGCGCTGCTTCGACGCGCATTTCGACGAGGAGAGCCTCGCCTGGCACCTGCTGCTCGAGGATCTCACTGACAGCCACGAGGTCGCAACGCAATGGCCGCTGCCGCCGTCACGCGAGCAGGCGATCGCGATCGTCACGACGCTGGCGCGCTGGCATGCGGCCTGGTGGGACCATCCCGATCTCGGCGAGACCCTCGGCAGCTGGGCGAGCACCGAAGACAGCACGCAGCACATGGAGGCGTTTGCAGGTCATTACGACCGCTTTGCCGATTTGCTCGGTGACCGTCTCAGCGAGGAGCGACGTCTCATCTACCGTCGCCTCATCAATCAGTCGGCCCGGCTATCCGAGCGCTATCATTCGCGCCGTCATCTCAGCATCACCCATGGTGATGCCCATAGCTGGAATTTCCTGCTGCCCCGCACCGGTGTCGCCGATACCGCGCGCATCTTCGACTTCGACCTGTGGGGCATCGACGTCCCGACCAACGATCTCGCCTACATGATGGCGATGCAATGGTACCCGGAGCGACGGCAGGCGCTCGAACGCTGGCTGCTCAATTTCTATCATGACACGCTGATCGAAAGCGGCATCACGGGCTACACGCGAGGTGCGCTCGATCGCGACTACCGTTGGTCCGTGCTCTGGCACATCACCAAGCCGGTCTGGCAGTGGAGCATCAACATCCCGCCGTTGATCTGGTGGAATAATCTGGAGCGGGTGATGATGGCGGTGGACGATTTGGGCTGCGAGGAGTTGTTGTAGAAGCTCGTGCCACCTGTTCGCTGTCGTTGCCCGGCTTGACCGGGCGACCCAGTATTCCAGAGACGGTTGTGGGATTCGGAGAAGCTGCGGCGTACTGGATGCCCCGGTCAAGCCGGGGCATGACACCTGTGGTTACTCCATCACCGCATGTTCCGGCCCCGCGGCCTGCTTGCGCAGCGTGGCCTTGGTCGAGCCGATCAGCAAGGCGAGCGGGATGGTGCAGAGGATGAAGATCATCACCAGCATATAGTCGTGCGCAAACGCGATGATCTGGGCCTGCACGCTGACCATCCTGTCGGCCATGGCGCGGCCGGCGTCGGTGGAGAGATTGATCATGCCGCTGACGCTGGGCATCTGGAGCGCGTGGTTGAACGGATTGATATACTCGGACAGGATCGCGTAGGTCCGCCGCGTTCCCTGCGTCAGCTCGGCGATGACGACGGAGATGCCGACCGAGCTCGCCACGTTGCGCATCAGGGTCAGCATCGCGGTGCCGTCGGTACGCAGCTCGTTCGACAATGTCAGGAACGCCACCGTCGAGAGCGGCACGAAGACGAGGCCGAAGCCAAAGCCCTGGACGACACTGACGGTGACGATCTCCGGCACCTGGGTCAGGTCGGTCCACCCGGTCATCTGGAACAGCGAGCCCGCGGTCAGCGTCAGGCCGGTGATGATCAGCGTGCGCGCCTCGAAATAACGCATCATGCGGCCGACCAGCATCATGGCGAAGAAGGTGCCGAAGCCGCGGCTCGCCAGCAGCAGGCCGGCGGTGATGATGGGATAGCCGATCACGTTCTGCATGTAGGGCGAGGCCAGCGCCATGGTCGAGAACAGCACGAGCCCCATCACGACCATGAACATGCAGCCGGTGACGAAGTTGCGATCCTTGAACAGCGCGAAGCGGATGAACGGCGTCGACGTCGTGAAGGAGTGCGCGAGGAAGAAGTAGAAGGCGACGGCCGAGACGATGAACTCTGCGATGATCTCATTGGATTCGAGCCAGCCCAATTGCTCGCCCCTGTCCAGCGCGAGTTGAAGCGAGCCGATCGCGACCGCCAGCGCGGCAAAGCCGAACCAGTCGAATTTGAGGCTGATATCCTTCCGGGTCTCGTCCATGAAGACGATCAGGCCGAGCACGGTGATGGCGCCGAACGGCAAATTGACGAAGAACACCCAGTGCCAGGAATAGGTCTCGGTCAGCCAGGCGCCGAGCGAGGGGCCCATGATCGGGCCCATCATCACGCCCATGCCCCAGATCGACATCGCCTTGGCGCGTTCCTGGAGCGTGTAATAATCGAGCATGACCGATTGCGACAGCGGCACCAGGGCCGCGCCGAACACGCCTTGCAGCAGACGGAACAGCACCATCTGGTTGATGTCCTGCGCCAAGCCGCACAGCACGGATGCGAAGGTGAAGCCGGCGGCGCAGATGATGAAGATGCGCTTGCGGCCGAAGCGGTTGGCGATCCAGCCGACCGGCGCCGTCATGATCGCGGCGGCGACGATGTAGGAGGTCAAGACCCAGTTGATCTGGTCCTGCGAGGCCGACAGTGAGCCCTGCATGTAGGGCAAGGCGACGTTGGCGATGGTGGTGTCCAGCGCCTGCATGATGGTCGCGGTCATGGCGCAGATCGTCACCATGTTCCGGCGCAGGCCGGGGACCATCAGGCTGGCATTGGGGCCGGACATCGGATCAGTCCTTGTCCTGGTTCGCCGTCGCCGACAATCCGAACAGGCCGGCGAGCGAGCGCTTGTGGCCGGTGTCGATGGTGGCGTAGACGCTCATGCCGGCCTTCAGCTTCCGCACGTATTTGTCGGTCTCGTCGAAATAGATCCTGATCGGCACGCGCTGCACCACCTTGACGAAGTTGCCGGTGGCGTTCTGCGGCGGCAGGATCGCGAATTGCGCGCCGGTGCCGGGCGAAAGCGAGCCGATCTTGCCCTTGAAGAGGTGGTTCGGGAATGCGTCGACCTCGAGCGTCACAGGCTGTCCCTCGGTGACGTAGGTGAGGTCGCTCTCCTTCGGATTGGCGTCGACCCAGGGGTGGGCGACGTCGATGATGGAGAACACCGGCGTGCCGGCGGTGACGTAGCGGCCGAGCTGAATCTGCTCGACCTGCGTCGCAACGCCGCTCATCGATGCCCGTACCACGGCGTGGTCGAGATTGCGCTCGGCATTGTCGAGCTTGGACTTGGCCTGCGCGTAAGGCGGGAATTTCTCCAGCGGCAGGTCGGTGTCGCCGAGCAGCTGCGTCTTGGCCGTCGAGATCTGCTGCTTGACGTATTGCGCGATCGAACCTGATGTGACCAGCGCGTTCGCGGAGTTGTCGAGGTCGAGCTGCGAGCCGTAGCTGTTCTTCACCAGCGCCTGCTTGCGCTCGACGTCGCGCTGCTTCAGGTCGACGCCCTGTTGCGCGAGGTTGAGCATGTCGCCGTAGATCTTGATGTTGGCGCGGAGGTTGTCATAGGTCGACTGCGCCTGCATCAGCTGCGCCCTGGCCTCGTCCACCGCGAGGCGGAACGGCACGGGATCGATCTCGAACAGCTCGTCGCCCTGCTTGACGATCTGGCCTTCCCTCACGACGACCTTCTGGATCTTGCCGGAGATGTCGGGCGTCACCAGGACCTTCTGCGCGCCGACAAAGGCATCGTCAGTGCCGACATAGCGGCCGCCGTTCAGATAGAAGGTGAGGCCGCCGACGGCGACGACGAGCGGCAGCACGACCAGGAGCAGGAAGCGGCGGTAGCGGCGCAGGCCCGCCACCAGGCGGCGGCGCGGATCGGTGCCGGCTTTCTTGGTGGGCTTGCCGCTGTCGCTCTTCTGCTCGGGCTGGAACTTGAGGACCTGATCAGCCATAGCGCTGCTCCTTACGCGCTTGTTCCGCGCCGGATGTCTGGATCGCGTTACGCACGTTTTCCTTGATGGATTCGAGTTGGGTGAGGAGACGGTGGGCGTCCGCCGGGCTGATGCCGTCGAGTGCGTTCGCCGTGAGTTCCGATTTCAGGCCGCCCATCTTGCCGAGCAGCGCACGGCCGGCCTTCTTGAGATAGAGGCGCTTGACGCGGCGGTCCGAGGCGTCGCTGCGGCGCTCGATCCAGTCGCTGTCGCAGAGCTTGTCGATCAGGCGCGTCAGCGTGATCGGCTGCATCTCCAGCAACTCGGCGAGTTCCGACTGCTTCATGCCCTCGCTGCGCTCGACCTTGGCCAGGACCGCCCATTGCGCGCGGGTGATGCCGAAGCGCGATGCCTCCTTGTCGGCATAGACCCGCAAGAGGCGGTAGAGTTCACCGAGCGTAAACAGGAAGTTCTGGTCGACGGACCCGCGGGTCATAACGTTATCTCCAATGAGCTTGACTATAATAAGCAAGCTTATGATTATTTCGTGGCGGATTAGCGGGACGCTGTCCCGCAGCAAGAGCATGGCTGACAGGCGCATTCCCGGTCGCGCTTTGGGTTCCACGGCCGAAATGCTAGAAGGCAGGCCACATGACCCTCGCAAAGCCGGCATTTCCGACGCCTGACCACGATCACGGCCGCTGCACCGCGGACGCGCTGGCGCACGCCGAGACGGTTTGCGAGGCTCGCGCGCAGAAATTCACGCCGATCCGCCGCCAGGTGCTGGGGGCGCTGCTGTCCAGCCACCGGCCGCTCGGCGCCTATGAGATCATCGACGAATTGGCAAAGTCGATGCCGCGGCCGGCGCCGATCACGGTCTACCGTGCGCTCGATTTCCTGATGGCCAACGGCCTCGTGCACCGCATCGAAAGCCGCAACGCCTATCTCGCCTGCGCCGCCCACGACCACGACGCGACCTCGGCGGTGGCGTTCCTGATCTGCGAGCGCTGCGGCCTGGTCGGCGAGATCCCGTCGGCATCCTTCGCCAAGGACCTCAATGCCGCCGCGCGCAGCTCAGGCTTCGCACCAAAACTGTCCGTGGTGGAGATTACGGGCGTCTGCGCCCATTGTCAGAAAGCTGCATAAAGCAACAACGGCGCAAGCCGGTATTCGGGAAGAAATGTCCGCACCACAAGCCATACCGTCCGCCGGTCGCCCCCTCAGTGCCGGCGCCATCGCCCTGATGCTCATGCTGTGCCTGACCTGGGGTTTCAATCAGATCGCAGTGAAGCTGGTGCTGCCGGAGGTGCCGCCGATGCTCCAGGCGATGATCCGCTCGATGGGTGCGTTGCCCGTGCTGTTCATTATCGGCAGCTTGCGCGGCGTCAAATTCTTCGAGCGCGACGGCACGTGGAAGGCCGGCCTCGTCGCCGGGCTGATGTTCGGCGTCGAGTTCGTGCTGATCTTCCAGGGCCTGCGCCTGACCTCGGCCTCGCGCGCGGTGGTGTTCCTCTACACGGCGCCGTTCTTCGTCGCGCTCGGGTCCTACCAGGTGCTCGGCGAGCGGCTCGGCGGCACCCAATGGCTGGGGCTGGCCGTGAGCTTTGCCGGAGTTGCGCTCGCGATCGGCGTGCCGCAGCCCAATGTGGATTCGCACATCCTGCTCGGCGATCTCCTGATCGTGGCCGGCGCAGGGCTTTGGGCGGCGACCACACTGGTCGCCAAGGGCACCCGGCTGCGCTTCGCGGCGCCGGAAAAGGCACTCGGCTATCAGGTCGCGACCTCGATCCCGATCCTGGGCACGGCCGCCTGGCTGTTTGGCGAGACCATCACCCAGACCCCGTCGCCGCTGTCGCTCGGCCTGATGGCCTTCCAGGCGATCTGGGTGGTTGGAACCACGTTCACGCTTTGGTTCGCGCTGGTGAAGTCCTATTCGGCCAGCAAATTGTCGGCTTTTACCTTCATCACCCCTTTGTTTGGCGTGGTGGGTAGCTATTTCATCATGCACGACACCTTGAGCCTGACATTCGGGGCCGCTGCGATCCTTGTAATTGCTGGGCTTTTTCTGGTTAACCGTCCCAGCTCAACGGCTGCGGCGCCGCGCGATGCATTGCTCAACGTCACCAAAACCTGATATTTGGACCCCATGAACAAGCTCGAAAACCCCATCGATTCCGACATCGCGGGCCCGGCGCCCCGGCACCGGACCACCCAGGTCAAGGTCGGCGACGTCGCCGTCGGCGGCGGTGCGCCGATCGTCGTGCAGTCGATGACCAACACCGACACCGCCGATATCGACGGCACCATCGCCCAGGTCGCAGCGCTTGCGCGCGCCGGCTCCGAAATGGTCCGCATCACCGTGGACCGCGAGGAGGCCGCCGCCGCCGTTCCGCATATCCGCGACGGCCTCGCCAAGCGCGGCATCACCACGCCGCTGATCGGCGACTTCCACTATATCGGCCACAAGCTGCTCGCGGCCTATCCGGCCTGCGCCGAGGCGCTCGCCAAATACCGCATCAATCCCGGCAATGTCGGCTTCAAGGACAAGCGCGACACCCAGTTCGCCGACATCATCGAGATCGCGAACAAGAACGGCAAGCCGGTCCGCATCGGCGCCAATTGGGGCTCGCTCGACCAGGAGCTGCTGACCAAGCTGATGGACGAGAACGCCGCGTCCGCCAATCCGCGCGACGTGCGCGCGGTGACGCGCGAGGCCATGGTGCAGTCGGCGCTGCTCTCGGCCGCGCGCGCCGAAGAGCTCGGCATGCCCAAGAACCGCATCATCCTGTCGGCCAAGGTTTCGGCCGTGCAGGATCTGATCGCGGTCTATCAGGATCTCGCGGCGCGTTCCGATTACGCCATCCATCTCGGTCTCACCGAGGCCGGCATGGGCACCAAGGGCATCGTGGCCTCGTCGGCCGCGCTCGGCATCCTGCTTCAGCAGGGCATCGGCGACACCATCCGCATCTCGCTGACGCCGGAGCCCGGCGGCGACCGCACCCGCGAAGTGCAGGTCGGCCAGGAATTGCTGCAGACCATGGGCTTCCGCACCTTCGTGCCGCTGGTTGCGGCGTGCCCCGGCTGCGGCCGCACCACATCGACCACGTTCCAGGAGCTGGCGAGCTCGATCCAGGCGTTCATCCGCGACGAGATGCCGGGCTGGAAGACGAAATATCCGGGCGTCGAAGAGCTCAACGTCGCGGTGATGGGCTGCATCGTCAACGGCCCCGGCGAATCCAAGCACGCCAATATCGGCATCTCGCTGCCGGGCACCGGCGAAGCGCCGGCCGCGCCCGTGTTCGTCGACGGCAAGAAGTTCCGCACGCTGCGCGGCCCCACCATCTCCGCCGACTTCAAGGCGCTGGTGATCGACTACATCGACCAGCGCTACGGCCAGGGCGCCAAGGTGCCGGTGACCGCGGCGGAGTAGGCGCCCACTCAACATTGAAATTGTAGGGCGGGTTAGCGCAAGCGTAACCCGCCTTATTTTTTGCGCGAACGTGAAATCCGGGGCGCTGCCCACCGCGGAACGACCGTTGCCGGATTGCGCTTCGCTGCGTCCGGGCTACGATGGCCCCAATCAACAATGATTGGGAGCAACACCCATGAGCTCGCTATCCGGCAAGCAAGGTCCGCGCTACCGCCACACGGCCGAGGACGGCGCGCCCTACGAGACCATTGCGGTCGAAAAGCTCACCCCCATCATCGGCGCGGAAATATCCGGCGTCGATATCGGCAGCCTCGTCGATGGCGATGCCCGCTCCAACCGGCAGATGGACGAGATCCACCGCGCGCTTGCCGAAAACCTCGTCATCTTCTTCCGCGATCAAGACATCACGCCAAAACAGCATCTCGCGTTCGGCCGCTAGTTCGGCGAGCTGCATTTCCATCCCGCAGCACCTCACGAGGACGAAGACCTGGCGCTGATGAAGATCTACGCCGACAAGAACTCGCCGCGCGCCAATGGCGAGGGCTGGCACTCCGACGTGTCCTGCGATCTCGAGCCGCCGATGGGCTCGATCCTCTACATCAAGCAGTGCCCGCCGCGCGGCGGCGACACGCTGTTCGCCAACATGTACGCGGCCTATGAGGCGCTGTCGGACCGGATGAAGGCGTATCTCGACGGGCTGACCGCGCTGCATGACGGCGAGCCGATCTATCGCGGGCTTTACGCCAATTACGGCGTCGCCGATCGTCCGTCCTATCCGAGCGCCGAGCATCCGGTGGTGCGCACGCATCCGGTCACGGGCAGGAAGGCGCTCTACGTCAACCGCGGCTTCACCCGGCACATCAACGGCATCCCGCGCGACGAGAGCGATGCGATGCTCGCCTATCTCTACCAGCACGCCGAGAACCCGCTGTTTCAATGCCGCTTCCGCTGGACCGAGAACGCCATCGCGTTCTGGGACAACCGCTGCACCCAGCACCGCGCGATGTGGGACTACTGGCCGCACACGCGCTCGGGCACGCGCGTGACGGTGAAGGGGGAGCGGCCGGTTTAAGTCGCCACCGTCGCCAATCGCTCAGTGACCTGAATCACGGACTTGGTATTGCCCCCGTCGAATGATGTGGGCTCGTGGTGCTGCTTGCAGGGGCTACAACCAGCGATATACTCGCAAAGGGCGATTTGGGGAGAATTATGCGCTGGGTGGCGGCTACCATTCTTGCGCTCGTTTTTTACGGGTTCGCGGGTCAGGCGCTGGCCGAGAAGCGCGTCGCTCTGGTGATTGGCAATTCGTCGTACCGGAATGTCCCGAGCCTTCCGAATCCCCGGAATGACGCCGCCGAGATTGCCTCCCTGTTCAGATCTGCAGGATTTTCCGCGGTCGATGCCCGCCGTGATCTTGGGATTTCAGACATGCGGCGCGCGATCAGCGATTTCGCCGAGATGGCAAGCGATGCCGACGTGGCCGTCGTCTATTTCGCCGGCCATGGCATCGAGGTCGATGGTGCAAACTACGTCATCCCCGTCGACGCGAAGTTGTCCCGCGATTTCGACATTGAGGACGAAGCCATTTCCCTCGATCGCATTCTGAAATCGATCGAGCCCACCAAGCGGCTTCGCCTCGTCATCCTGGATGCGTGCCGGGACAACCCGTTCTTGAAGACCATGAAGCGAACCATAGCGTCCCGATCGATCGGTCGCGGGTTGGCGAAGGTCGAGCCGGCGATATCCGATACGCTGATTGCCTTCGCGGCCAAGGCCGGATCGGTTGCGTTGGACGGCGATGCCAAAAACAGTCCCTTCACGGCCGCGCTGCTGCACAACATCGCCGCTCCCGGCTTGGACTTGAGGATTGCATTCGGCCGAGTTCGCGACGAAGTGCTGAAGGTCACCAATCGTCACCAGGAGCCGTTCGTCTATGGATCACTGGGCGGCTCTGTCATCTCGATCGTCGATGCACCGAAACTGCCGCCACCGCCAACGACGGATGACATCGTCTGGAACGCCGTGAAGGATTCGACCTATCCGGCCGTGTTCGAGGAGTTCATCGCAAAGTTTCCGACGACGCCACATCTGAAGGCGGCGGAATCACGGCGTGATGAGCTCAAGCAGGCGCAAGCTGTGGCTGCCGCGCGCATACCCCCGCCGCCGACCGCCGACGAAATCGTCTGGGCGGCGATCAGGGATTCGAACTATCCCGCGATCTTCGATGATTTCCTCAGCAAGTTTCCAGCCAGCAAGCATCGAGGCGAGGCGCAATCGCGCGCCGACGAGCTGCAAAAGCAGATCGCTGCCGCTGCCGCCCGCGTTCCACCGCCTCCGACCGCCGACGAGGTCGTCTGGGATGCCATCAAAGGCTCGACGTATCCGGCAATCTTCGATGATTTCGCCAGCAAATTTCCGGCAAGCCCGCATCTGGCGGACGCCAAGGCGCGCAGGGACGAGCTGAAAAAACAGATTGCCGCCACGCAAGCTCCGCCACCTCCCGCCGCCGAGGACATCGTCTGGGCCGCGATCAAGGGATCGCGCGATCCCGCGATCTTCGATGAGTTCGTGAGTAAATATGCGGCGAGCCCGCACATCGCGGCCGCACGACAGCGCGGGGATGACCTGAGGAAGGAGATCGCTGCTGCTCAAGCGCCGCCACCTCCGCCTGCAGATGAGATCGTCTGGAACGCGATCAAGGAGTCGCACGACCCCGCGATCTTCGAGGAATATTCCGCCAAATATTCGAACAGTTCGCACGTCTCCGCCGCGCTGTCGCGTCGTGACGAGCTGAAGAAGGAACGCGCGGCGGCAGCGGCACCTCCTCCGCCCCCGCTCGCAACCGACGAGATCGTCTGGAACGCGATAAAGGACGGCCGGTCGCCGGCAATGTTCGAAGAATTTCTGAGCAAATTTCCCGAAAGCTCGCGGTCGGCAGAGGTTCGCGAACGGCTCAAGGCGTTACAGGCGGTGCAGGTGGCCTCCACCAACGCCACGCTTCCGGCTCCTGACACGACCCAGCAGCGCGAAGGATTGACGGCGCTCGGCATCAAGGTGTTGTCCGATTCGGAAGAGGCGGCTCTGAAGCAGAAGGCCAGCTTCAAGGAATGTGAAAAGTGTCCGGAGATGGTTGTGGTCCCGCCGGGCGCGTTCATGATGGGGACGTCGGAGAGTGCATCGAAACGCACCGCGGAATCGTCTCGCCACAAGGTGACGTTCGCCCATTCATTCGCGGTTGGCCGTTACGCTGTCACGTTTGCGGAATGGGACGCCTGCGTCGTCGATGGGGGATGCAATGGGTACAAGCCCTGGGACAACGGTTGGGGCCGCGGGAGACGACCGGCGATCAACATTTCCTGGTCGGATGCCAAGAGCTATGCAGCCTGGTTGTCGGCCCGCACCGGCAAGACGTACCGCCTCCTGAGCGAAGCCGAGCGGGAATATGTGACGCGCGCGGGAACGACGTCATCGTTCTGGTGGGGAGTCTCCGTGTCTCGGGGCCAGGCCAACTACGATGACAGGGCCAGCCAGGACAAGAATGCAAAGGGTGCCTCCGGGCAAAAGACGGCTCCTGTCGATTCCTTCCAGCCGAATCCGTGGGGCCTCTATCAGGTGCACGGCAATATCTGGGAATGGGTCGAGGATTGCGTCAACGACACTTATGAGGGCGCGCCTGTGGACGGGAGTCCTTGGCTGAAAGGCCGATGCGAGCAGCGTGTCCTCAGGGGAGGCTCCTGGGTCAGCAAGGCGGATGCAGTCGAAGCGGGGAGCCGTTACGGCGTGCAGTCCGAAGGACGCGTGAGCAACGTTGGATTTCGAGTCGCGAGAACCTTGAGATAGCCGGGCACGAGTGCATCGGCCTCGCCAGCCGGAACAATCCCATACAATAACTCTAAGATTTTTTCATTGAAGACTTATGAAATGACAACCTACCCGGTACGCCTACCGTCGGCCCTCTTGATCAAAATCACCGCGGGGCTCGTCCTGTTCTTCGGAATCCTCTGTGGCGCACATGCGGGCGGGGGGAACACGTCGCTCGTCGTGAAATCGGGCGAGGCAAAGGAAATCTGCAAATGCGGCGGACACTGGCGCGTCGACAGCAGTGGCAAGGTCTGGCCCGTCAGCATTGAAGTCGTGACTCCGCCGAAGAGCGGTGCCGTGACGACGCGAGCGAGCACCGGGCAACGCAAATTGAGAAGCGGAGAGGCCAAGACCGTGCGGCTCACCAGCGTGGTGTACCAATCCAAGAAGGGGTATGTCGGTGAAGACTCCTTCACGTATCGGCGCGTGACGGCGGACCCTGCCGACCCGGATAATGGCAAGGTATACACAGTCGCCGTCACCGTCAGGTAATTGCGATGGGGGCGGATAGGAGCCCTAAGATCTGCCCCCTTCGGCCTGCGATAAAGGCGGCGATTACGCTGCGCCAACCCACTTCACGAAGCCGTGCTTGCGTTGACGTCTTCCCGCGTCCGCGCCAATCTTCCCGAAAATCAAATCGGGAGGATCCGCCATGCTCCGCGCCGAGGACAACAAGTTCCTGACCGAGTCCGGCTCGGGGACGGGAGAGCTATGGCGGAATCTGGGTGATGACGGTGTGAGGAAGGCGGCGTATCGAGGCGGGTGACGAGCCTGCCAGAACCTCTCGAGGAGAGCGATACGCCATGACCGAGACTACCAATGTTCTTGCTTTCCGTCAGCCGTCCGCGGTTGATGATCCACTGACCGATATCGTTCGAGCCGGCGCGCGGGACCTGCTTGCCAGGGCGATCGAGATCGAGGTTGGCGCGTTTCTGGCCAGCAAGGCCAATCTGACGCTGCCCGACGGTCGAGCGCGCCTGGTCCGACATGGGCACGGTCCGGTGCGCGAGATTGCGACCGGCATCGGTCCGGTGGAGGTCGCTCGTCCCAAGGTCCGCGACCGCGGAGCGAGCGGGCCAGGCGACCGCCTCCGCTTCAGTTCGGCAATCCTGCCGCTATGGGCGCGGCGGACGAAGAGCCTGGATGCCTTGATCCCGGTCCTCTATTTGCGCGGCATCTCGACCGGCGACTTCCAGGAGGCGCTCTCGGCGCTGCTCGGCAAGGATGCGCCGAACCTGTCGCCTTCGGTGATCGCCGGCCTGAAGGCCGATTGGCAGGTCGAGTACGAACGCTGGCAGAGACGCGATCTGTCGGCGCGTCGCTATGTCTACATCTGGGCCGATGGCGTGTACCTGCAGGCCCGCATGGAAGATCACAGCGAATGCATGCTGGTGCTGATTGGCACCACGCCGGAAGGCAAGAAGGAGCTGATCGGCTTCCAGGTCGGCGTGCGCGAGAGCGCGCAGAGCTGGCGCGAACTCCTGATCGACCTGCGGCAACGCGGGTTACGGATTGCCCCGCAACTCGCCATCGGCGACGGCGCCCTCGGCTTCTGGAAGGCACTGGACGAGGCCTTTCCCGGCACGCGGCACCAACGATGCTGGTGCCATAAAGTGAGCAACGTACTCGACAAGGTCGCCAAATCCGTGCAGGGCCCCATGAAGAACGACCTGCGGAACATCTATCTGGCCCCACACCGGGCCGAAGCTGAAACCGCGATCGACGTCTTCGTCGAGAAATACCACGTCAAATACGGACGTGCGGTGGAGTGCCTGATCAAGGATCGCCATGCGCTGCTCGCCTTCTTCGACTTCCCTGCTGAGCACTGGATCCACCTACGCAGCTCGAACCCGATCGAGAGCGTCTTCGCCACGGTGCGCCACCGAACGGTGCGGACCAAGGGATCGCTGTCGCAACAAACTGCGAAGCTGATGGTGTTCAAGCTCATCGACGCCGCATCGAAGACCTGGCGGCGATTGAAGAGCACGAACCAGTTGCCGAAAGTCATCGCCGGTGTAAAGTTCATCGACGGAATCGAAGTCATTCCGAACACTGAAAGCCACGCCGCCTGATCAGGCCGCGTCACCCAAAATCAGCCATAGCTCGGGACGGGAATGGGCGAGTCGTTGCGATCGTCGTGCAGCGCTTCGGCGACGTCGCGGACTTCGTCGGCAGGCCGAGGATCGCGGCCGCGGAGTAGGACTTGTCGTTAGGACGGGGCATCGTCACAATTCTCCTCGTGTCGATGGTCGCGCTGTTGCTTCCGTCGGTCGACGCGGGCCGTGCTGCTTCCGCCCGGAAGGTTGCGAAAGCCAGACCTAGGCCTGCGCCCGCACCAGCCAAATGTGAGATGCCGAAATTCCGGATCGTCGTCGACGTCGGGCATACCCCGGACTCCTACGGCGCTCTCAGCGCGCGCAATGATCCGGAGTTCGGCTTCAACTTCCGGCTCGCAAGGCTGATCACGGCAAAACTCAAAGCCGAAGGCTTTGCCGCAACCCGGTTGCTCGTCACCGACGGCAAGGCGCGGCCGAGCCTGTTCAAGCGCGTCAGTGCCGCGAATGACGGCCGGGCCGATCTCGTGCTGTCGATCCATCACGACTCAGTGCCGGACAAGCTGCTCGAGACCTGGGAATTCAACGGCGCAAAGAGCTATTTCAGCGACCGCTTCTCGGGCCACTCGCTGTTCGTGTCCGAGCGCAATCCGCACTTCACCAGCAGCCTGAAGCTGGCCCGGATGATCGGCAGACAGTTGAAGGAGCAGGGGCTGCACTACGCCAGCCAATACACCCTGCCGGTGATGGGCCGCTACCGGCGCCAGCTGCTCGACAAGGATGTCGGCGTCTACCGCTATGACGGGCTCGTCGTGCTGTCGCGAACGCGAAGCGCGGCAGTGCTGCTCGAAGCCGGCTCGATCATCAACCGCGACGAGGAGATGGAGATGAACTCGTCGGAGCGGCAGGAGTTGATTGCGGGCGCCGTTGCGGCGGGGGTCGGGGAATTCTGCGAGAGGCGATAGTTGGCGCTGCCTTCATTGCGAGCGAAGCGAAGCAATCCAGAGTCGTTCCACGGCAGCAGTCCGGATTGCTTCGCTTCGCTCGCAATGACGAAAAAGCTACAGCGGCACCCCGCGATACTCCCTGTTCGCCAGGCTTGCCTCTTCCAGGTCCAGGTCGCGCTCGATCCGGCGCCGTGTCTCGTCGGTGATCTTGCCGTCGCGCAGGAGGTCGTGGATGAACTTTCGCTCGGCGACGATCAGGTCGCGGGTCAGGGCGGTGCCGGCGGCGGAGACGTCGTGATGGTTGGGGTCGAGTGAATCCGGAAGCTGGTTGACACGAATCTCGTGACGCGCGCGCAGGAGCCGCATCACCTCGTCCGACACATCCTTTTCCTCGGTCATTGCGTCGAGCGACTTCAGCGCCGCCTCGAGCGCCTGGCGGCGTGCCGAGATCTCGGCCTCGTGCTCGGCGACATGCTCGTTGCGGCCGGCCTCGGCGACACCGAGCCAGCGCACCACCGGCGGAAGCGTCAGGCCGACGCCGATCAGCGTCACGAAGATGACTCCGAAGGCGACGAACAAGATCAGGTCGCGATACGGGAAGGCATTGCCATCAGGCAACGTGAACGGCAGCGCCAGCGCGGCCGCCAGCGACACCGCGCCGCGCACGCCGGTGAAGGCGAGCACGAACGGCCATTGCCATGGCGGCGATGGGTCACGCTTGCGCAGGCTCTTGCTCAATATCCGCGGCAGATAGATCGCAGGATACAGCCAGACGAAGCGTGCGATGACGATGACCGCCAGGACCACCGCGGTCGCGATCATGATATCGTCGAGCGGAAACGCCTTCGACTTCTCGTAGAGTGCCCGCATCTGGAAGCCGGTGAGCAGGAATAGCAGGCCCTCGATCAGGTAGATGATGAGATCCCAGAAGAAGATGCCTTGCAGGCGGGTCGACGCCGAGATCAGCAGCGGCCCGTTCCAGCTCACATAGAGGCCGCAGGCCACGGTCGCGATCACGCCGGAGCCGCCGATATGCTCGGGCAGCCAGTAGGACACGTAGGGCGTGATCAGCGACAGCGTCAGCTCGACCTGCGGATCCCTGGACCATTTGCGGAAGCGAAGGGAGAGCCAGCCAATGCCGATGCCAAAGGCGATCTCGCTGGCGACGATGAGGATAAACTCGCCGGCCGCCAGCGGCAGCGAGAAATGGCCGACCATGATGGCCGCAAGCGCGAAGCGGTAGAGGATCAGGGCGGTCGCGTCGTTCGCGAGCCCTTCGCCCTCGAGGACGACCAGGAGCCGGCGCGGTATGCTCAGACGGCGCGCGATCGCGAGCGGCGCCACCACGTCGGGCGGAGCGACGATGGCGCCCAGCAGGAATCCGATGGTCCAGGGCAGGCCGATCACATAATGCGTGGCACTCGCCACCAGCGCTGCGGTGAAGATCACCGCGCCGATCGCGAGCAGCACGATCGGCCGCAGATTGTTCCTGAACTCGCGCCAGCTCATCGCGACGCTCGCCGAGTAGATCAGCGGCGGCAGCACCATCAGCAGCACCAGTTCCGGCGGCAGTTCCACCGGCGGCATGCCCGGCACGAAGGCGAGGCCGACGCCGGACAGCATCAGGAGAATGGCGGGCGCGATGTTGAAGCGGCGGGCGACCAGCGCGGTGCCGGCCAGCACCGTGAGCAGGATGAGAAAGGTCTGAAATTTCGCTGCGATCATGGCCTGTCTTGGCCCGGAAGCGGCCAAAAGGTCAATGCGTCGCGGCTCACGCCAGCCGTTCGGCCACCATGCGTCCGACGCGCGCGAACGCGGCTTCGATCTGCGCGGCGTTGGGCCTCCCGCCCTGGGTATAGGCCGCGATCAGGATTGGTACATCCGCCTTGTTGTCGAGCTTGGGCCAGACGACCGCGATATCGCCCGACGCATCCTTGCCGTTGTTGCCGGTCTTGTCGCCGATCTTCCAGCCTGCCGGCAGGCCGCCGCGCAGCCGGTTGGCGCCGGTCTTGCAGTCCACCATCCATTCGGTGAGCTGGGTCCGCGAGGCCGGCGACAGTGCTTCGCCTACCACCAGCCGCTTCAGATTGCCGGCCATCGCCGCCGGCGTCGTGGTGTCCCGGGGATCGCCGGGCGGTGAGCGGTTGAGCTCGGGCTCGTTGTGGTCGAGCCGCGAGGTGGTGTCGCCGAGCGATCGCCAGAAGGCCGTGAGCGCGGCGGGGCCGCCGATCCGCGCCAAGAGCAGGTTGGCGCAGGTGTTGTCGCTGAGCTCGACGATGGCCTTGCACATGTCGGTGACCGACATCGCGCCGGCGGTGAGATTTTGTTTGGCGACCGGCGCGTAGTCGAGCAGGTCGGCCTTGCCGTAGGGGATCATGGCCGCAAGCTGCTCCTCGCCGCGATCGGCCCGCGCCAGCACGCAGGCCGCGAGCGAAGCCTTGAACGTCGAACACATGACGAAGCGCTCGTCGGCGCGCCATGCGAGCTTCGCGCCAGTCGTGAGGTTCTCGGCATAGACCCCGATCCGCCCGCCGCTCTCGCGCTCGTAGGATTCGAGCTCCGGCGGTGCGTCTACGGCGAGCGCGGGGGAGGCGGCCATCCAGCACAGCGAGGCAAGCAGGGTACGGCGGTCGAGAGGCATAGGGGACTTTCAGACATCGTCATTGCGAGCGCAGCGAAGCAATCCAGAATCTCTCCGCGGAGACAGACTGGATTGCTTCGCTGCGCTCGCAATGACGGAAAATCAAAGGCGAGTTCGTCAGAATTCGGGCAGCGGAAGGGTCGTCCCCGCTCACTCCGTCAGATCATATCGGTACGATTTCGACACGATCTGCCAGCCGTCAGCCAGCTTCATCGCCACCAGATAATCCGTGAAAAAGCGCGGCGGCAGCTGGCACCTGACCTTGATGAAGGCGGTCTGTCGTCCGAGCGGTCGATGGTGACGATGAAATCCTCGCGCGGCTTGCCTTCGGCCTTGCCGGAAGGGCGCTTGCGGACGCGATCGAGCCAGTCGGGCACGGTCAGCACCTGAAGCTCACCCTTCTCGACCCAGCGCAAATCGGCGGAGGGATGGAAGATGGCGCCGAGTTTTTCGGCATCGCCCTCGTAAAGTCCGTCGAAATAGGATTGCACGACGGCTTCGACGCTCGAACGGTTCTGGCTCATGGGTCACCCCTTTGAATGATGGCTCGGGGCGAACTTAGTCGTACACATCAAAATGCGCTATGGGTGTCTGCGCCAATTGCGCGAGGACGCTGGAATGACCGGATCAGAAAATTCGAACGCTCGGATCCTCACCGGCGAATGCTATTGCCGTGCCGTGCGCTACGAGGTCGCGGACGCGTTCTCTTACGCGCTGAACTGCCACTGTTCGAACTGCCGCCGCACCACCGGCTCCGCCTTCAAGCCATTCGCCGGGATCGTGCAGGACAAGCTGCGCATCGTCCGTGGCGAGGACCAGCGCCTCATCTATGGCGACGACACAACCCACGACGCGCACTGCGCCCGCTGCGGCTCGCTCCTTTATTCCCGGGTGCGCGAGGGAAAATGGGTCCATGTCGCCATGGGAACCCTGGTTGACGCCCCCTCGATCCGGCCGAGCGCCCACATTTTCGTGGGCTCGAAGGCGCCCTGGCATGTGATCACGGACGAGCTGCCGCAATACCGGGGACACATCGGGGGTGACTGAGCGCATACTTGGCCTGCGCCAGCGAACCGCTATCGCTCTGGCGAGACTAAAGAGTTCCTTGGCAGTTTGCAGGCGTCGTCTTCGTGATCTCCATCACAAATGCGATGGCGGATTCTGCTAAGGCAATCCCCAAAGGGCGACCGAATTGCTCCCGATCTCTGGAAGTTCTGTCATGCGTAGCCTGCTCGGACTTTGTCCGCTTTTTCTGGCTCTCTTGTTCGGCGCTGCGCCCGCTCTCGCCGGAAAGCGCGTGGCGCTGGTCCTTGCCAACTCGTCGTATCAGTACGCGCCGTCGCTCGCGAACCCCGTCAATGACGGTGCAGTGATGGCCGAGACGCTGAAGGACGCCGGCTTCGAAATTGTGGAGTCCCGGCATGATCTGTCCGCGTTGGAGACGCGGCGCGTGCTGCGCGATTTTGCCGATGTGACGCGCGATGCCGACATCGCCGTGATCTACTATGCCGGCCACGGTATCGAGGTCGAAGGCTCGAACTATCTGATCCCTGTTGACGCCAAGCTCGAACGCGACACCGATGTCTACGACCAGGGGCTGTCGCTCGACCGCGTCCTGGTCACGGTCGAGCCCGCCAAGCAGCTTCGCCTGGTGATCCTCGACGCCTGCCGCGATAATCCGTTCGGCAAGACCATGAAGCGCACGGTTGTCTCGCGCGGCATCGGCCGCGGCCTGGCCCAGGTCGAGCCGAACAGCCCCAACACGCTGATCGCCTACTCGGCCAAGGCCGGCTTCACGGCGCAGGACGGCGACGGCGCCAACAGCCCGTTTACGGTCGCGCTGTCGAAGCATCTGACGACGCCGGGCCTCGACGTCCGCCGCGCCTTCGGCTTCGTGCGCGACGACGTGCTCAAATCGACCGGCAACAAGCAGGAGCCGTTCGTGTACGGCTCGCTCGGCGGCGAGGACGTGCCGCTGGTGCCGGTCAAGGTGGTCGCGGCCGCTCCGGTGGCGCCGGTGGTGAACCCGCAGGCGGCCGATATCCGCCGCGACTACGAGCTCGCGCTCCAGGTTGGCAACAGGCCGGCCTGGGAGGCATTCCTGGCCCAGCATCCTGACGGCTTCTATGCGAATCTCGCCAAGCTTCAGGTCGAAAAAATCGGTGCCGAGCAGGCCCATGCGGCGGCCACCGAGAAGGCGAAGCAGGCCGAGGCCGAACGCGATCGTCTTGCCGCCCTCGGTGCGCAGAAGGATGCGCAGGCCAAGGCCGCGGCTGATGCGAAGGCCGCCGAGCAGGCGCAGCTCGCCGCGCAGAAGGCCAAGGAGCAGGTGCAGCAACAGGCGGCCGCGGCCGAGCAGCAGCGCGTCAACCTCGCCGCAGCGGCGCCAGGTGCTGCACCCGCCAGCACGGCGAGCCCCGCCGGCGCCAGCGTCGCTTCGCTGACGCCGACGACCACGCCGGTCGACCTCAGCCGCTTGGTGCAGACCGAGCTCGGCCGCGTCGGCTGCTTCTCCGGGCAGGCCGATGGCAACTGGAATACGACTTCGCGGCGCTCGCTGTCGCAGTTCAACCGTTACGCCGGCACCAGGCTCGACGTGAAAGTGGCGAGCACCGATGCGCTCGATACCGTCAAGTCAAAGCCGTCGCGCGTCTGCCCGCTGGTCTGCGAGCACGGCTTCAAGGCCGACGGCGACAAGTGCACGAAGATCGTTTGCCGTGAGGGCTATGCGATCAACGACGACAATGCGTGCGAGAAGCAGCGCGTCGCCAAACCTGCGACGGCCAAGCCCGCGACTGCCAAGCGCGACGACGGCGATGAGCGTCCCGCACGGCAGCGCCGTCAGGCCGGTGGCGCGGCGGGCGGCGATGGTGCCGCCGCGGGCATTGCGGCTGCCGCGAGCGCCGGCCGCGCCTCGGGTGGCGGGCAGATTTTCTGCAATGGCGGCAGCTGCCGCCCGGTCAACCGTGGCTGTCATCTCGAATATCGCGGCGGCGGCGGCCCCGGCAACGACGCCAATGCCGAGGTGTGCAACTAGGACCGCGCCATCGACGCCGTCGTCTCGGCACTTGCCGGGATGACGTCAGTTCGAGATCGCGCTTGCCGCGATGTTCACTGTCAGCGCCAGCAACGCCGTGTTGTAGATGAACGACACGATGCCATGCGCGGTCGCGGTGCGGCGGATGGTCTTGTCGGTGATGCCGACGTCGGAGACCTGCGCGGTCATGCCGATCACGAACGAGAAATAGACGAAGTCCCAATAATCGGCGTGATCTTCCTTATCGCCGCTCGGAAACTGCAATCCGCCCGGCGGGTGCCGGTAATAATCATGGGCGTAATGCAGCGCGAAGGTCGTGTGCACGGCGGCCCATGACAGCGCGATGGTGGCGATCGCGATGGTCAACTCCCACGCCCCGCGATGCGGCGTGCCGAGCTCAGACATGATCGCTGCGATGCTGGCGAAGGCGCCGATCGCCGTCACCAGCAGGATCACGAAGCGGCCGTCGTCCTGCATTGCGGCACTGCGGCGGATGTGCTGCTGGTCGTTGCACAGCATCATCGCGTAGACCAGCACGAGATAAACCGCGATCAACGCATCCCAGCCGAACAGCAGCCGCGTCACCAACCGGTGCGATCCCGGCAGCAGTAAGCAGACCAGGATGCCGGCAGCGAGCGCGATAAAGGTGCGCGGCCGCGCATAGATCAGCCGCATCGGCCGCGACATCTTGCGGAAGCGGACGAGGACGGGATCGTCTTTGTCGGTGGCCATGATGGCTCCAGCCCTCTCGCTCAACTCTCGTTGTCGCCGCAGCGGCGGCCTGTTCCCGCGCCCCGCTTGCGGCGAGAGGGTTGGGGTTAAGGGGCGCCTCCGCAAGGACGGTGAGAGCTGGATTCGCGGAGGCTCCCTCTCATCCGATATTCAAGCCGCGCTTGAATATCGACCTCTCCCCGCAAGCGGGGCGAGGTGAAGATCGTGCACTACATCAGTTCTTCCGCTCGGCGACGAAGCGCGCGGCGGCCTGCAGAACGGCGGCGCGGTCGCCGAAGATCGACACGGCGCCGTCGGCCCGCGCGAGCAGGTCGCGCACGCGCTGCTTGGCGCCTTCGATGCCGAGCTGGGTGACGAAGGTGGTCTTACCGAGCGCGGCATCGGCGCCGGCCGGCTTGCCGAGGGCCGCCGCATCGCCTTCGACGTCCAGCAGATCGTCGGCGATCTGGAAGGCCTCGCCGAGCGCGCGGCCGTAATCGTCGAGTGCCTGATATTCCTTTTGCGAGGCCTGGCCGAGGATCGCGCCCGCGATGCAGCCGTAGCGCAGCAGCGCACCGGTCTTCATCTGCTGAATGCGGGCGACATCGATCGGCTCGTTGCCGCCAAAACGGCCTTCGCCGGCGAGATCGAGAATCTGGCCGCCGACCATGCCGCCGATGCCGGCGCAGCGCGCCAGCGCGCGCGTCAGCAGGAGGCGCACATTGGCGTCGCGGTGGATCTCATCGCGGGTGATGATGTCGAAGGCGAGCGTCAACAGGCCGTCGCCGGCGAGGATCGCGGTCGCGTCATCGGTCTTCTTGTGCAGGGTGGGACGGCCGCGGCGCAGGTCCGAATTGTCCATCGCCGGCAGGTCGTCATGGATCAGCGAATAGCAGTGGATGCATTCGAGCGCGGCGCCGGCGAGCAAGGCGGCCTCGCGGGGAACGCCGAATACGGCCGCGCTCTCGACCACCAGGAACGGCCGCAGACGCTTGCCGCCGTTGAGGCTCGAATAGCGCATTGCGTCCATCAGTCGCTTGGGACGGGCGATCTCATCGTGCAGGATGTCGTCCGCCAGCAGGCGTCCAAGCAGGGCTTCGGTGTCATCAGCGGTCTTGTCCAGGCGTTTGGCGAAATCGGACGGGGACGTGCCGGTCATCAAGAAGGGCTCCAGAACTAAAATTCGGCGGGACAATCCTTTATGCGCCCGCCCCAGTCAATCGTTTGGAAGGCCTAAAAAGTGCTGGAAAAGGCCCGAATTATCACAGACTTAATGGCGGGATCCGTGGCCGCGTTTCATTTTGCGCCGGAAAGGTCGATTTGCGCATCGTCAAGATCCTGCTGGTAGCGCTCGTGGTCGTGGCTCTCGCGCCCTACGTGATCGCGCCGTTCTACCGCACCGGCCATCCCGTTTCGACGCTGATGGCCTGGCGGTCGCTCCGGGGTGCGCCGATGCATCGGGAGTGGATTGATCTGGCCGCGATGTCGCCCTCACTGCTGCGATCGGTGGTGGCGGCCGAGGACGCCCATTTCTGCAAGCATCATGGCATCGACTGGGGCGCGCTGCGCGAGGCGATCGACGATGCGAAGGAGGACGGCACGCCATTCCGGGGCGCCTCCACCATCACCCAGCAGGTGGCAAAAAACCTGTTCCTCTGGCAGGGGCGGGATTTCGTCCGCAAGGCGCTGGAATTCCCGCTGGCGCTGTGGATCGATCTCGTCCTGCCCAAGGCGCGAATCCTCGAGATTTACCTCAACATCGCCGAGCTCGGTCCCCAGGGCCAGTTCGGGGTCGAGACGGCCAGCGCCTATGCCTTCGGCAAATCGGCGGCCAACCTCTCGCCCCGGGAGGCGGCACTTCTGGCCTCGATCCTGCCCAATCCGGTCAAACGGAGCGCCCGGACCCCCGGGCCTGGCATCCGGCGGCTGGCGGGGACCTATGTGGCGAGGGCGCAGGCGAACTCGCTTTTGACCTGCTGGCGGGAAATTCGCTGATTTTGGGCCCTTTTCGGACGTATTTTCCGGTCCAAAAGCCTAGATTTACGGCCAGCCTTCCTCTATAAGCCCGGCCTTGATCGGCATTCAGCTCGCCTCGGTTTGCGGGTGCTGAGCCGTCCCCTCGCGGACGATGCCCTGACAACACCAATCCCTAGAGGATATTGAAATGGCCGTTCCGAGAAGAAAAACCTCGCCGTCGCGTCGTGGCATGCGCCGCTCGGCAGACGCCATCAAGAAGCCGACCTATGCGGAAGACAAGGACTCCGGCGAGCTCCGTCGTCCGCACCATCTCGACCTCAAGACCGGCATGTACAAGGGCCGTCAGGTCCTGAAGAAGAAAGAGTCCTGAGTTTAGGACCTTTCTCCGGGCAGGATCATTTCGCCTGCCTGATTTCGGCCACCCAATGAGATATGACAATGACGGCGGCGGAGCTAATGCTTCGCGGCCGCATTGTCCTGTCCGGATATCTTGATCGAGAAGGCATTTCGCCGATGGTCGGTTTCCCGCTGCTCCTGATCCCGCTCGCGGTCTACAACATCATCGCCTTCCTGATGCCGTCCGTGTCCTTTACGGACGTGCTGTTCAAGGTGCCGATGATCACGGGCGAGACCTGGCCGGTCACGCTTGCCGACGTGATGCTCGCGCTCGGTATCGTGTTGCTGCTGTTAGAGGTGGTCAAAGGCGCGCGGCCCGGCTCGAAATTCCTGATGGATCATCTGCTGTCGCTGATCGTGTTCGGTGCTGCCGCGGCCGAATTCGTGATGTGGCCCAAATTCGGCAACTCCACCTATTTCCTGCTGGTGCTGCTCGCGATGGCCGATTTCCTCGGCGGTATCGCCCAGCGCACGCGCCGCCGCGTCACCTATGTCGCGGAGACGACAGTGCCGGCGCCGCGCAAGGCCAAGCGCCAGGCCGAAGCGGCAGCGGACGACGCGGCGCCCGAACCCAAGTTCGAGCCGGTGTTTGCGCCGGCGGTGCCACCCGCGCCTTCAGCGCAGTCGGTCGCCGAATCCGTGCTGAAGGATCATCCCGCGCCGAAGCCGGTGACCCCGCCCTCGCCGGAAATTCCCTCGCCGGATTTGCAACCGGGCAACGGCACGCCGCCGTCTCCCGACGCGCCGCGCTGATCGTGAGTCGCCGCCGCAATGGCGGTGCGCTCCCTCTCCCCGCAAGCGGGGCGAGGTGAAGGGCACCACCTCTCTCAGCAAATTCGTCGTGCTTAAGCCACCTGCCGCGTGCGCGCGGTGACGCTTCCGAGCGGGCGCTTGCCGCCATAGGCCGTCTGCGCATCTTCGGAAGAGGCGCGGCGGAGCCGGCTGGCCTGGGGCAGGTGCTCCGCATTGGCGATGAGTTGGGTGACGAAGCTCGGATCGGGACGGGGCAGCGGCGCCTTGTGGACCCACTGCAACGTCGGCAGCAGCGGCACCAGGGCCGTGCCCGTGCCGTTGTCCGTGCAGTCCGATCCATCAGTACTTAACATCGCAATCACCGTTGATCCGGCGAGGCCTGTCGCGTTTCGAGACGCTGGCGCCGGTGCGTGTCATGTACTCGCAAGGCCTATGCCGGCCGGGCCGGTTTGGTTCCGCGGGCCTGCGAAACATGGTTTCCAAATTGTTTATGAACTTTGCCTAGAGTCGGAGTCGAATCTGGCCGTATTCTGTGCCGACTCAGGACTCCCTGCTGTCCCGAAACGAGGCGAATTTGACCCCTACATTGCCGCAAGCCTCCGACATCCTGGCCGCTCTTGGTCAGGCCGTTTTCGCCTGGGACATCGCCAGCGATTCCATCGTGTGGGGTGAGCAGGTCGCCAGCGTCTTTCCCGGCATCCCGCCCGAGCGGCTCGCGACTGGCGCCGAATTCGCCAAGCTGATCGAGCCCGCGCAGACGCTGCGGACCGCCGCGCTGGCGCAGACCTCGCCGGTGCACGGCGCCGACGGCACGCCCTACCGGGTCGAATATGGCGTGCGCATGAGCGCCGCCGATCCCGTGGTCTGGATCGAGGAGACCGGCCGCTGGTTCGCCGGCCCCGATGGCCGCCCGGTGCGCGCGATCGGCTCCATCCGCATCAACAATGAGCGTCACGCCCGGGACGAGGAGCTGACCAAGCTGGCTCAGCTCGATCCGCTGACCGGCGAGCTCAATCGTTCCCACCTGATCGCGGCGCTGGCCGAGGCGATCGAGGAGACGACCCGCTTCCGCTCGACCGCAGCCTTCATGCTGGTCGGCATCGATCATCTCGCCCGCGTCAACGACGCTTTCGGCTTCGATGTCGCGGACGCCGTGATCCTCGACGTGGCCAAGCGCATCCGCGCCCGCCTGCGCGGCGGCGACGTGCTCGGCCGTTTCTCCGGCAACAAGTTCGGCCTGATCCTGAAGAACTGCACCGTCGATGACATGAACGTCGCCGCCGAGCGCTTCCTTGCCGGCATCCGCGACGAGGTGGTGCCCACCAAATCCGGCCCGGTCTCGGTCACGGCGTCGATCGGCGCGGTCAGCGTGCCGCGCTATGCCCGCAGCACCGACGAGGCCGTCAATCGCGCCCATGAGACGCTGGACGCGGCAAAACAACGCCGCGTCGGTTCGTTCGCGGCGTGGCGCCCGGATGCCGCGCGCGACGCACAGCGCCGCGTCAACATCCGTGTCACCGACGAGATCGTCACCGCGCTGAACGAGCGCCGCATCAAGCTCGCCTATGAGCCGGTGGTCTCGGCCGCCTCGCGCGACTGCGCGTTCCACGAATGCCTGGTGCGGATGGACCAGGGCGACGGACAGGTGCTGCTCGCGCCCGACATCGTGCCAGTCGCCGAACGGCTCGGCCTGATCCGCCTGGTCGATCACCGCGTGCTCGAGCTCGTGGTCGCCGAGCTCGCGGCCGCGCCCGACATCTGCCTCAGCCTCAACATCTCGCCCGATACGACGATGGATCCGGACTGGTGGGCTGGAATTGAGTCGCTGATGCTGGCCCACCCCGGCGTCGCCGAGCGGCTGATCGTCGAGATCACCGAGACGGTCGCGATCCAGGACATCGATGACGTGCGCGGCTTCGTCACGCGGCTGAAGAATTTCGGCAGCCGCATCGCCATCGACGATTTCGGCGCCGGCTACACCTCGTTCCGGAACCTGCGCAAGCTCGGCGTCGACATCGTCAAGATCGACGGCGCCTTCGTGCAGAACATCACCCGTTCCGCCGACGACCGCGCCTTTGTGCAGACCCTGATCGACCTCGCCCGCCGCCTCGACATCAAGACGGTCGCCGAGTGGGTGCAGGACGAAGAGGCCGCCGCCATGCTGCGCGACTGGGGCTGCGACTACATCCAGGGCCGCCTGATCGGGCTCGCCTCAGCCGACCGCCCATGGGGCACGCCGCCGGACAGCGCACTGCCTGCTGCGAGCTGAGACATCGTAGGGTGGACGAAGCGGCTTGTCCGCCGTAGCTCGAAGGGCGAAGGCGGAAGCGCGCCCACCCCTCGTGCCACATTCCTCCGTCATTGCGAGCGCAGCGAAGCAATCCAGAATCTTTCCGCGGCGGCAGTCTGGATTGCTTCGCTGCGCTCGCAATGACGATGAGGCAGCTACGCGACGCAAATACCGGGTACCGCGACCTTCTGGAACAGATGCGGGCTCGCGACTGCGGATGTGGGGTAGGCGGCAATCTTTGCGCGGAATTCCGGGTGGGTGAAAGCGGCGCGGAAATGCGCGTTGGATTCCCACACCGCGTAATTCAGATAGGTCGGGCTGTCGCCGACGGCGCGGTGAAGGTGGGTGGAGATGAAACCGGGCTGGCGCTTCATGAAGGCGGCGTCGTCCTGCCACGTCTTGAGGAAGCCTTGCTCATCCTCGGCGTCGAGCGTGAACACGTTGACGAGCACCACGGGGCCGGTTTCGAGCGCGATCTGACGGTCGATCGGGAAGGCAGGGTCGAGGGGACGCATGCGGGGCATGATATTGCTCCGGTCAATTTGGTATCATAATGTCAATTCGACAGTCCCGGATATAGACAATTGACATCATGATGTCAACACGGATCAATGGTACCAAATGACCAAGACGAAGCGGACCCCGGCGGGCGAAGCCCTGACCGGCCTCATCCTCGACCTGTTCCGCGCCAACAGCCTGCTTCTGACCGCTGGCGATCGGCTGGTGACATCGCTCGGCCTCACCAGTGCGCGCTGGCAGATCCTGGGAGCGATCGCCGACGCCGAGCGCCCGGAGCCGGTCGCCTGGCTCGCCCGCAATCTCGGCGCCAATCGCCAGAACGTGCAGCGTATCGTCAACGACCTCGAGCGGGATGGTCTTGTCGTGTTCGAGACAAACCCGCATCACCGCCGGGCGCAGCTTGTGGTGCTCACCGACAAGGGCAGGCAGATCTACGATGCCGCCGGCCGGTTGCAGGTCCCGTGGGTCAACGGCCTTGCGGATGGATTGTCGGTCAGGGATATCGACGTGGCCCATCGCGTCGTGACCGCACTGCGAGCCGGTCTGAAAGACGCCGGTGAAGCGAACGAGTAAGCAAGCGAGGCGCCGGGGGACACGAGGCGTACATCGTGTGAGCCCATTTCGGACTCAAATCCGCCGCCGACTCAATCGATGTATCCAAATGCGGTTGGAGGCATGTCCTGAGTTGGGGAATTTGCCATGAGTGATGAAGATTTAATGCGTCATAAGAGACAGAAGCTGATTTCCACTGCCGAAGATATCGTGCGTGATGAGTCTTTCGAACTCTTGTCGCAGCAGCTCTGCGAAGGCGCTAGCTTTTCGGACGATGAATCCCCGTCGAACGACGTTCTTTTGCTTCTTGAGGAGAATGCGCGGCTTCGTGCGCTTGCCATCAGCCTTTCCAGCCTGGTCGGAGACCTCTCCGAACGGGAGTGGAGCAATGCGCTCGCATCGGCCGATCGTGCCACGCTCAATCGCCTGAGGTCGTGTCGGGCGTAACGATAGAGAGAGCGGCGAGGTGAAGCGGAGCGTCACGCCACGCGCCTGACCGCGTTCAGTCGCTCGATCGTGCGTCCGACCTCGGCTGCCGGGCACGGCCTGCCGAAATAATAGCCCTGGACTGCGGTGCAGCCGCATTCGCGGACGAAGTCGAGCTGCTCGATGGTCTCGACACCTTCCGCTGTGGTCTCGACGCCGAGCACGGAGCCGAGGCTGGCGATGGTGCGGACGATGGCGACGCTCTCCGGGCTTTCGCCGAGCGTGCCGACAAAGGAACGGTCGATCTTGATGCGGTCGAACGGAAACTTGCGCAAATAGCTCAGCGAGGAATAGCCGACGCCGAAATCGTCGAGGCTGACGCGCACGCCAAGAGCGCGGAGCTGGTGCAGGATCTCGATCGTCGCCTCGCTGTCGTCGAGCAGCGCTGTCTCGGTGACCTCGAGCTCGAGCCGCTCCGGCGGCAGGCCGGCTTCCGCAAGCGCGCTCGTGACCATCACGACCAGTCCGCGCGAGCGGAACTGCACCGGCGACAAATTGACCGCGACAGTGACATCGGGCCAGGACGCCGCGGTCGCGCAGGCCGTGCGCAGCACCCATTCGCCGATCGGGACGATCAGCCCGTTCTCTTCCGCGAGCGGAATGAATTCGGCCGGCGAGACCAAGCCGCGCGAGGGGTGTTTCCAGCGCAGCAGCGCCTCGAAACCGGTGAGCTCGGTGGTGTCGAGCCGCACCTGCGGCTGGAACACGAGGTGAAATTCGCGTGCTTCAAGCGCGCTACGCAGATCGTGCTCCAGCGCGTGCCGGCCGCGCGCCTGTTCCTCCATCTCGGGCTCGAACAGCTGGTAGGCGCCGCGGCCCTTGGCCTTGGCCTGGTAGAGCGCGAGATCGGCGCATTTCATCAGCTCGTCGGCATCGAGCCCGTGATCGGGCGCGATCGCGATGCCGACGGAAACGCCGACATGGATCGACTGGCTTTCCAGCGGCGGCGGGTGGCCGATGATCTCGACCAGGCGGCGGGCGAGCCGTTCCGCCGATTGCGGCTGCGGTCCGCGCTGGAGAACGGCGAACTCGTCGCCGCCGAGGCGGGCGACAGTGTCATGCTCGCCGACATTCTCCTTCAGCCGTGACGCGACCCAGCGCAGAAGCCGATCGCCGGCGGCGTGGCCGAGGCGGTCGTTGACCGTCTTGAAATTATCGAGGTCGAAGCACAGCACGGCCATCGCTCCGCCGGCGATCGCGACCTGGTTCAGTCCCTCGCCCATTTTCTCGCGGAACAGCGTGCGGTTGGGCAGGTCGGTGAGTGAATCGTGCTGCGCCATGTGCGCCACGCGGGCCTGGGCCTTGTGGCGCTCGGTGACGTCCTCATAGGTGACAACCCAGCCGCCGTGCTCCATCCGCTTGTGATTGAGCTTGATGATGCGGCCGTCGTTCAGGTGACGGTGCAGCGTGTGTTCGCCCTCGCGCAGCCTTTCGACATAGTCGGCATAGATCCTCGCGGCGGTCGTGTTCGGATGGATGCCGAGGTCGCAGCTATGCTCCATGATCTCGCGCATCGAGACGCCGGGCTTCACGACATCGGGCGACAGCCCATACATCTCGATGTAGCGGCGATTGCAGACGATGACGCGCAGGCTCGCATCGAGCATGCACAGGCCCTGGCTCATGTTGTTCAGCGCCGCGTCGAAGCGGCGGTATTGCTCGCTCAGCTCTTCGATCGCGCGCTCGCGGTCGGTGATGTCCTCGTAGGTGGCGACGAAGCCGCCCTCGGGCAGCGCGCAGTAGCGGACCGAGATCACGGTGTCGTTCGACATGCGCCGGCGCATCGGCGAGGAATCGTGGTTCGCGATCCTCGCGCTGGCGGCTTCCAGCAGCTGTTGCGGACTGTATTCGGAAGTGAACGCCCCGTTCACCATCGACCGCTCGATCAGCTCGCCGAGATGCGTGCCAGGCCTGGTTTCCTCCGGCGACAGCCGATAGATCTTGCGGTAGGTGGTGTTGCAGACGCGCAGGCGCATGTCGCTGTCGTAGAAGGCGAGCCCGTGCGCCATGTTCTCCAGCGCCGCATCGAGGATGAAGTTCTGTTGCCGCAGCGCTTCTTCGTACTGCAGCCGCTCGGTGACGTCCTCATGCACCGTCACCCAGCCGCCGTCGGGCAGGAAGCGGCACACCGCCTGCACCATCCGTCCGTCATAGCGCATCACCAGCAGGGTCTTCGCCTTTCTGCTGCGCACATCCTCCAGCCTGGCGTCATGGAACTCGTCGGCCGACATGCCCGGCTGGTTGCCGCGCGACATCCAGTGTTCGATCACTGAGCAATGCGAGACGCCCGGCTTCACGATGTCGGGGTCGAGATTGTAGAGGTTCAGGAACCGCTCATTGCAGACGACGACACGGCTGTCGCCATCGTACATGATGAGGCCGTGCGACATGTTGGCGAGCGCGTGCTGGCTGCGCTCCGTCTGCACGCGTAATTCCGCCTCGAGCCGGGCGAGGCGGCTGACGTCATCGCAGATCGTCATCCAGCCGCCGCCGGGAAGCGGCTTCAGCTCGAGCGCCATGACGAGTCCGCTCGCGAGTGTCTGTTCGGTGCGGAACGGCTTCCCGCCTGCGATCTGCGCGATTCGCTTCGTATACAGCGCGTCGATCTCGTGTTGCGGAAAGTTGCCGCGCGCCGCGCTGTGTGCGAGCACCTCGCGGTAGCTCGTGCCGACATGCACGATGTCGGCCGACATGTCGAACAGCGACAGATAGCTCTGGTTGACCAGCACGATCCGGTTGTCGGCGTCGTAGACGCAGACGCCCTGCTCCATGTGATTGAGCGCAAGCTGGCTCAGCCCGACGAGGGCCTGCGGGCCCTCTGCGTGGCGTGCACCAAGCTCGTTATCGCGGATCGGCGTCATGGGATCGACGGGTCTCGGCGGGCAATGGACCTAACGCAACGTAATTCAGCCACTGAGCGTAGCGAAGAGGCGGGAAAATTCCCTTAAGCGCAGTAGTTTACGGAGGGTGACCGGGGATGCGTAGAGTGTGTGTCGGCGCGCGAATGCGGAAGTGCCTGCAAGCCAGAGTTGGCCGAGAGCCTGCAACAAATCAGGTGTCGTCCCTGCGTTCGCAGGGACGACAGCGGATGTTTGGGTCGAGTGTCCCCTACGGCCCGTACAGCACGAGCTCCGTATCCGTGAGGTCGCCGAGCTGCGGCCGGTGCGGACCCTTGAAATACTTGCGCCCGCGCCGCTCGGTGTAGATGCCGGCGAGGCCGGGAATCGGGCCATTGGAATCGATCGCCACCGAGATCTTGCCGAGTCGCAGCAGCAGCCGGCCGATGCGGCCTGCGCAGGCGGCGTATTCGGCGGCGCTGCGGCAATAGATCAGCTTCATCGCGGGCGGTGCGATGAAGCCGCGGCGGATGCGCACCGGCTGCAGGATGAAGGGGAACGTCCCCTTCGGCGTGCGGCAGACCAAGCTGAGGCAATTGTAGCGGGCATGCCGCGTGAGGAGCTGCGTCTCGTCGTCGGTCAGCCCTTCGATCGCCTTGGCGTGCTGCGAGATGACCTCGATCTTGCTCCAGCGCGGAGGGCGCGCGAGTGCAGGAACGGAGAAGAAGATGCCGTGGCAATAGGCACGAAAGCCCTGCGTCTCGATGATGGGCCAGGTCCACGGTGCCGGGCTGATGTTGAGATAGGTGACATCCTTGTGCCGCTGCGCGATCTTGGTCAGCAGCGGGGCGTAGTTGCGGTAGGCCGGATCGACATACCAGCTCGACAAATTGCACTGGATGCCGGTCTCTTCGCCGTGCTTTCGCGCCGTGTAGATCAGCAGCAGCACGCCGACGGGCGCGCCGTCATTGTCGAGCATGTAGCCGAAGCGCGGATAGCCCTCCGGCACGGGCCGGAAGGCCTGCCGGCGTAGACCCTGAATCCAGTAATTGCGCGAGCGGCCGACGAAGCCGCGCGTCAGCAGGTCCGCGACCGCATCGACGTCGGCCTCGGTGATCTCGCGGCATCGGACCTTGGTGTGGATCACGCTCGTTTTACCCGTGGAAATGGGAGGCCTCGTTCGCTCTATCGTTTCAGCACGATCTTTTCGGAAAACCGCCCCGCACTTTTCCGGATCATGCTCTAGCGCCAGCCTTCACCATGGGCATCGGCCGTGGCTAACGGCTGCATGCCCATGATCTCCCGCACCTTGGCGGGCCAGGCGGCGAGATCCGTGCCGTGGGTGTGGAACATGGCGACGGCCAGGCGGTCCATGCCGAAGGCGACGCAGCCGGTGTGGGCCGGTTCGCCATTGGCGTCCTGGATGCCCCAGGTCGTGCCAAAATGCTCGCGGTGATAGTTGAAGCTCATGCAGGCGGTCGGCTGATCCTCCGAGCGGAGCGGGATCAGGAGCTCGAACTTGAGCTGCTGCTGCTTCTGGCTCACCGCCTTGATCTGGCCGACGCGGCCGAAGAAGGGGTCGCTGGCATAGTCGACGCGGAAGGTCAGGCCGAGGTCGCGGGCGATCGCCTGCGCGCGCACCATCCAGCGCTCGCGGAAATCGGCGACGTCGTCGGGGCTACCGATGCAGACATATTCGCGCATCCGGAACGATTGCAGCCGGTCGAGATGTTTCGACGGCTCGCGGCGGAAGCAGTCGGCGGCGACGTCGAAGCGCAGGCCGCCCTTCGGCAAAGCTCCGCGGCTCGCTGCGATCGGATAGACCGGGTAGCAGGCCGCGGGCGACAGCACGAGGTCGGCCGGCGAGAGCGATGAAGTCCAGTCGCCGCCGGCATCGAAGCGGCTCACCGCCGCGTTGATCTCGCGTTCGGTGCCGTGCAGGCCGCAGACGCAGCCGAGCAGGTTCGGAAAGCTCTTGAGATAGCCGGATTTCTCGAGCTGGGCCCGGCTCATCACCGGCGGAAAGCGCATGACCTCGGTGCCGGTCTCGCGATGGTTCGTGATCAGCGCGGCCAGCCGCTCGACGACGCCCTCATAGAGCGCGGTGCGGGCGTAAACGCCGTCCGAGCCCATGGGGTGGAATAGCTTGTCGGCGAGATGATCGAGCGGATCTGCGATTTGCGGCGCGGTCTCGGGCGAGCTGGGGAGAACAGCAATGTTCATGTTCGACTTCCTGCTATCTGAAATTGTTCTTTTTGGCCGAAAGGCACGTCAGTCGCGAAGGCTTTCTAGTCCCGAAGGCTTGCCGGAATGCCGCTCATCAGCGTCGACGTGGCGGCGTTGGCGAGAATGCGGTCGTTGTTGATCATGATCGGTGAGGACAGCACGTCGCGCAGGTGGCGGCCCATGGTGAACTCGCCGTCGTTGCGGTAGCCGGAGAGGCCCGCGGTGCGCATCGCATGCATCACGGTCTCGACCGCGAGCTCGGAGGCCTGCACCTTCAACAGCGTGATCGAGGACTGGAAATCGAGCGAGCTCAGCGCGCGCTCGTCATGCTCGGCGCGGGCAAAGGTGTCGACATTGGCTGCGATCAGCGCGCGCAGCTTGGCCAGCGACATCTTCGCGGCCGTGAAATGCGCCGCGGCCGGCGGCATCTGGCCGCCCGAGGTGCGGGCCGCCTTGCGAACGAAAGCCTGCGCACGGGTCACCGCCGCAGCAGCGATGCCGGCCCAGGCCGAGGACCAGCACAGATGCGCGAACGGCGTCATGGTCTGGGCATGGATCTTGTCATAGGATTCCGGGAAGATGCGGTCGGCCGGGCAATCGACCTTCAGCTCGAAACCGGTCGAGCAGGTGCCGCGCATGCCGAGCGTCTCCCAGCCCTGCGTCTGCTTCAGCGAATAATCGTCCTTGGCGAGCGCCAGCAGAACCTGGTCTGAGGCGGCGGCCTCGGTGGCGCGGCGGGCGATGGTGACGAGGCCATCGGCCTCCGCACCGTAGGAGATCACGGTGGCGTCGCGCACCAGCGAGACTGCGTCGCCGGCGTGGTCGACTGCCGCGGCGCTGGCGCGAATGTTGCCGCCGTTCTGGCCTTCGGTGGTGGAGGAGGCGAGCAGCCACTGGTCGCGGGCGACCCGGCGCATCATCGTTTCCATCCAGGGGATGCCGTGGCCATGCCTGATGACACAGGCGACCTTGGTCGTGTGCATCGCATAGATCATCGCGGTCGAGGCGCAGGCGCGCCCGAGCGTGTAGCAGATATCGGTGACGTCGTAGATCGAGGCACCGAAGCCGCCGAACTCGACCGGGATCATGACGCCGAGCAGTTTCTGCTCACGCGCGACCTCGAAAGCCTTGTGGGGGAAGCGGGCGCCGCGATCGATCTCGTCCGCATCGGCAGCCGCCGCAGCGGCCGTCCGGGTAGCGCGTTCGATGAGGGAGGGGCCGTGTTCGAGAAAGCTCGTTTGCGTTTCGTCGACAGTGAGGACTGCTTCACGCACGTTCATACTCGTCCGCCTCCGGTTTGCCGTTCAGGATCGCCGGCATCATTCGCGATGCCGTGCAAACGATCCTCCGACCATTTTGCTTGTGAGACGAGGCTACGGATTTAATTCAAATTCGTCGATGAAATAGAGGGTAAACAAACCGCAATTCCCAACGAACAGTTAAGTTCGGGTTGTTCGCATCGCCGACAATTCGGCGATCGCGTTAGGGATCTGGAAGAACTCGGAATTCCAGACAATCTGAGTCATCGTTTACTAAGAAAGGCGAAGTAATGGTGGCGCCCATTGTGGGATCGGCCCGTCGCGCCCATCGTAACCGGCAACCGGTCCGACCGTTGAATAGACAGATGGGAATTTACCGATGCAGGCCTTCGATACCGACGTGCGCGATCGCATCATCAAGCTGGTGAAGGGCATCCTCGAGCAGAACGCGCTCACCGCGGACATCACGCCACAGGCGGAGCTCGTCGATGCGGGCTTGACCTCGATGGACATGGTCAATCTGATGCTCGGCGTCGAAGCCGAGTTCGACTTCACCATCCCGCAGTCCGAGATTACACCCGAGAACTTCCAGTCGGTCGAGACGCTGGAGCGGATGGTCGCGACCCAGCTGCAGCTGGCGACTGCGGCTTAATTAGACGTACCTATCTCTCCCCGGGTCGTCCCTGCGAACGCAGGGACCTATACCGCGGAATCTATCGATCGTTGAAGGTCGCGGTACAGAACGACGAATCCTCGCCAAACTGCGCCCTGTGGATATGGGTCCCCGCTTTCGCGGGGACGACACTGAGAGTGAGGCGAGCACTCCAGGCTCCTCACAGCACCGGCATCGCCCCACCGCCCCCGTTCCAAAACCGCCGCAAAACTGGCATAGCTTAACCATGTCGCACATGGCGAACGGGTGGAGCAGGCATGACGCAGGCGGTATTGGGCATCATTGGTGGCTCCGGCATCTACGATCTGCCGGGTCTCGAGGGTGCGCGCGAAGAAGTGATCAAGAGCCCCTGGGGCGAGCCGTCGGCCTCTCTGCGGCGCGGCTCGATTGCCGGCCTGCCGATCGTGTTCCTGCCGCGGCACGACAAGGGTCACCGGCTGTCGCCCTCCGACATCAACTATCGCGCCAACATCGATGTTCTGAAGCGGGCCGGCGTTACCGACCTGATCTCGCTGTCGGCCTGCGGCTCGTTCAGGGAGGAGCTGCCACCAGGCACCTTCGTTCTCGTCGACCAGTTCGTCGATCGCACCCACAAGCGCGAGAGTTCGTTCTTCGGCAGGGGCTGTGTCGCGCATGTGTCGATGGCGCATCCGGTCTCGCCGCGCCTGCGCATCCATCTTGCGGCGGCAGCTGAAGCCGAGGGCATCGCGTTTGCGCGCGGCGGCACGTATGTCTGCATGGAGGGGCCGCAATTCTCCACCTACGCGGAGAGCATGACCTACAAGACATCGGGCTATTCCGTGATCGGCATGACCAACATGCCCGAGGCAAAGCTCGCGCGTGAGGCCGAGATCTGCTACGCCACGGTCGCGATGGTGACGGATTTCGACTGCTGGCATCCCGACCACGACGCCGTCACCGTCCAGGACATCATCCGCGTGCTGACCTCGAACGCCGACAAGGCGAAGGCGCTCGTGGCGCGGCTCGCGACGGATTTTCCGCGCGAGCACGAACCGTGCCCGATCGGTTCGGACCGCGCACTCGACACCGCGCTGATCACGGCGCCCGAGGCACGCGATCCCGAGCTCTTGAAAAAGCTCGATGCGGTGGCCGGGCGCATCCTGCGGGCGTGATACGAAAGGCAGAATGCCATGAAGGTTGACGGCAAGCATTTCCGCAGCATCTGGCGCGAGCGCGATGGCTGGTCGGTCGGCGCGATCGACCAGCGCCGGCTGCCGCATGAGTTCGTCGTTGCGAAGCTGGCCTCATGCGAAGACGCAGCGGTCGCCATCCGCGACATGCTGGTGCGCGGCGCGCCGCTGATCGGTGCAACCGCGGCTTATGGCATGGCGCTGGCCATGCGCGAGGACTCATCCGACGCCGGCCTGAAGCGCGCCTATGACACGCTGGTCGTGGCGCGGCCGACCGCGATCAATCTGAAATGGGCGCTGGACGAGATGCGCACGGCGCTCGCGCCCGTCGATCCGGTTGAACGGGCGGAGGCGGCCTATGCGCGCGCCGACGAGATCGTCGAGCAGGACGTCGAGATCAACCGCGGCATCGCCGGCAACGGCCTGAAGCTGATCGAGGCGATCGTCGCAAAGAAGAAGCCGGGCGAGACGGTCAACGTGCTGACCCATTGCAATGCCGGCTGGCTCGCCACCGTCGACTGGGGCACCGCAACGGCGCCGATCTATCTCGCGCATGAGCGTGGCATCAAGGTCCATGTCTGGGTCGACGAGACCCGTCCGCGCAACCAGGGCGCCTCGCTCACGGCCTGGGAGCTCGGCCATCACGGCGTGCCGCACACGGTCATCCCCGACAACACCGGCGGACACCTGATGCAGCACGGCATGGTCGACCTCGCCATCGTCGGCACCGACCGCGTGGCCGCCAATGGCGACGTCTGCAACAAGATCGGCACATATCTGAAGGCGCTTGCCGCGCACGACAACGGCGTGCCGTTCTATGTCGCGCTGCCGTCGCCGACGATCGATTTCGCCGTCGATGACGGCATCCGCGACATTCCGATCGAGCAGCGCAGCGGCACGGAGGTGACCGACATGACCGGCCGCACCGCGGACGGCCGGCTGGAGACGGTGCGCATCGTGCCGGAGGGCTCGCCGGTCGCGAATTACGCGTTCGACGTGACGCCGGCGCGTCTCGTCACCGGCCTCATCACCGAGCGCGGTGTGCTGAAGCCGGATCGCGCTTCGTTGGCGGACGCCTTTCCCGAGCGGATCGCCGCTGCGGCGGAGTAGTCAGTCTGCCAGGTGAGATGGCTCTACGCCGTCATTGCGAGCGCAGCGAAGCAATCCAGAATCCCTGCGCGGAAAGACTCTGGATTGCTTCGTCGCTTAGCTCCTCGCAATGACAGGCTAAACTAGCTCAGCTTCAGCCCTGTCGCCGCCTCTAGCTCGCCGATGGCCTGGGCCCCGCTGGCCACCTTGATCGTGGTCATGCCCATCTCGCGCGCTGGTTTCAGGTTAACGCCGAGATCGTCGAGATAGACGCACTTCTTCGGGTCGACCTTCAGTGTCTCCACCATCAGCTGGTAGATGCGCGGGTCGGGCTTGCGCAGGCCGATCTTGGCGGATTCGATGACGTGGTCGAACAGAACCATCACCTCGGCGATGTAGAGTGAGCGCCCGGTCATGCTGCCGATCGCGTTGGCGGGCAGGTTGTTGGTGATGCAGCCGGTCTTGAATTGCGCCTTGACGCGCTTGAGGGCCTCGACCATCTCGGGACGCAGATCGCCCTGAAGCAGCGGCAGCACGTCGCGGCCGCGCACCTCCGCGCCGAGCGCGCGCGATTCCTCGGCGAAGAGCTTGTCGAAGGTGTCGATATCGACCTCGGCTCGCTCGAACTTGGCCCAGGCGTTTTCCAGATGATTGGCGGCGTTGGTGCGCCGGATGATGTCGACGGGCAGACCGCGCTCGGTCTCGTACCGCGCGAACGCCTCGAACGGCGAGCTCGTCAGCACGCCGCCAAAATCAAAGATCACAGCCTCGATCGTCAAGATCCCGCCCTCGTCAATTCCTTTCCAAGAGCGCTAGCATGCGCTATCGGCAAGGGCCAGTCCGAAGCAATCCCGCCGTCACCGATGCCGACGCCAAAGCGTGTTCCCATGAAGAAGCTTGCAACCCTCATCGCAGCCGCTCTGCTGCTCGCTAAGCCCGCACACGCCATCGTCGGCGGCGGCACGCCGCAGGCCGATGGTGTCGCGCGCGCGGTCGTCACCATCGTCGGCTCGCGTGGCAATTTCTGCACCGGCAGCCTGATCGCTCCGAAGGTCGTGCTGACGGTTGCTCACTGTGTGCAGCCCGGCGCGGACTACAAGATCGTCGATCGCGGCGCTGACGGTGCGCCGCAATTGCTGAACGTGCGCACCGTCGCGATCCATCCCAACTTCAACATGCAGGCAATGCAGGCGCACCGCGCCACCGCGGACGTGGCATTGTTGCAACTGGAAATTCCACTCAAGGGAAAATCGACGGTGTCGGTCGGTGCGCCGACTATTCCAATCCAGGTTGGCAGCCGCTTCGTCATCGCCGGTATCGGCGTCACCGTGCGTGGCGACGGCAAGAGCGGCGGCGCGACGCGCGTTGCCGGGCTCGTGGCCACGGGCCAGCCCGGCACGTTCCAGATCCGGCTGGTCGATCCCGTAACCAACGGTGTTCGCGACGGAATTGGCGCCTGCACCGGCGATTCCGGCGGTCCGGTGTTCGAGGACAAGCCGAACGGTCCGGTGCTTGTCGGCGTCATCAGCTGGTCCACGGGGCCGAACGGCGCCGCCGGCTGCGGCGGATTGACCGGCGTCACGCCGCTCACCCTCTATCGCGACTGGATTTTGCAGACCGCGCGGAGCTGGGGTGCGGCGTTATAGTTTGACCGCGAATTGATCTGTGTCATTTTGAAGTGGAAGCGCGGTGGGCGACCATGCCCGTCGCGGAGGAAACGCGCCGTCCGGTCAAGGGCGGCCACAAAAACAAGCAAGGCACAGAAGCAACAATGAATGTCGCTGTCCGCAGTCACGCCACAACCAAGCAGGCCTCTGAACATTTCGACGTGCTGATCGTCGGTGCCGGCATCTCCGGCATCGGCAGCGCCTATCACATCGAAAAGCAGCTTCCCGGCACGAGCTACGTCATCCTGGAAACGCAGGCGACGTTCGGCGGCACCTGGAGCACGCATCGCTATCCCGGCATTCGCTCGGACAGCGATCTCCATACCTTCGGTTATAGCTTCAAGCCCTGGGTCGGCCCGCCGATCGCAACCGCCGAGGAAATCCTCGCCTACATGAACGAGGTGATCGACGACAACGATATCGCCCGGCACATCCGCTACAAGCACCAGATCAATTCCGCGAGCTGGTCGAGCGAGCAAAATCTCTGGACCATCGAGGCGACGACGACCGACACCGGCGAGGCGAAAACGTTCACCGCCAACTTCCTCTGGATGTGCCAGGGTTACTATCGCCATTCGGAAGGCTACACGCCGGAATGGAAGGGCATGGACCGCTTCAAGGGCCGCATCGTCCATCCGCAGAGCTGGCCAGACGATATCGACCTCGCGAACAAGAAGGTCGTCGTGATCGGCTCGGGCGCGACCGCGGCGACACTGGTGCCGAACATCGCCGACGCCTGCGCGCATGTCACCATGCTGCAGCGCTCGCCGACCTATTTCCGTCTCGGCCGCAACGCCATCGAAATCGCGGAGGAGCTGCGCAGGCTTCAGGTCGAGGAGGAATGGATCCATGAGATCGTCCGCCGCAAAATATTGTTCGAGCAGGATGCTTTCACAAAGCTCTGCATTGCCAAGCCGGAGCAGAAGGATCTGATCGACCAGATCCGCGCGGTTCTCGGTCCGGACTACGACGTCGAGACGCACTTCACGCCAACCTACCGGCCGTGGCGGCAGCGTATCGCCTTTGTGCCCGATGCCGATCTGTTCAAGGGCATAGCCAGCGGCAAGGCCTCCGTCGTCACCGATGAGATCGAATGTTTCGTCGAGAACGGCATCCAGCTCAAGTCCGGCAAGCTGCTGGAAGCCGACGTCGTCGTCACCGCAACCGGCTTCAATCTTGCGGCGCTCGGTGACATCGCCTTCGAGATCGACGGCAAGCCGCTCGCCTTCGGCGACACCGTGACCTATCGCGGCATGATGTTCACGGGCGTGCCGAACATGGTCTGGGTGTTCGGCTATTTCCGTGCGAGCTGGACGCTGCGCGTCGACGTCGTCGCCGATTTCGTCTGCCGGCTGCTCGGCCACATGAAGGCCAAGGGCACGAAGAAGGTCGAAGTCAGGCTGCGGCCTGAGGACCACAACATGCCGATCCTGCCCTGGATCGATCCGGAAAACTTCAATCCCGGCTAAATCATGCGCAACATGGACCTGCTCCCCAAGCGCGGCGACAAGCCGGAATGGCAGCACATCCAGGATTACTGGACCGAGAAGGACGAGATCCCGAAGACGGATCTGGATGACGGGGCGTTTGTTTACGGGTGAGTGATTGTTCGTGTGAGGGGCGGTAGCGATTGCCACGCACACGGCTGTCGTCCCGGGGCGCGAAGCGAGCCCGGGACCCATACTCCCAGGCAGTGGTTATAGGGCGAACCGCTCACTCCGACTCTTCGCCAAACTTCTCCCTGTGGTTATGGATCCCGGATCTGCGCTTCGCTTGTCCGGGACGACACTGTTTGTCGGGCGAACTGCGTCTCAACTCATTTGCAGTGTCGCTACGAATTCCTTCTCGTCGCATTCGTTGCAATCGCCGCCGCCGCGGTCCGGTTCTCCACGCCGAGCTTGGCGTAGATCTGCTCCAGGTGCTTGTCGACGGTGCGCGGGCTCAAGCCCAGGATTTGCGCGATGTCGCGGTTGGTCTTGCCCTTGCTGAGCCAGGCCAGCACCTCGCCCTCGCGGGTGGTGAGGCCGAGCTCGCTGGTGAATTCGGGCGGCAGCGCAGTGCCGGACTCCTTGGACAGCCGCAGCAGGAATTCGTTCGGCGCGGTTTCGCCCATGTAGTAGAGCCGCAGTTGCGGATTGTCGGGCAGGGGAGCCGCCTGCGACTTCGAGCTGCCCTTGTCCTTCGCCTGCTCCAGCCATTGCAGGAGTGATGGCGGCAGGACGAAGTCGTCGGCCTGCGCGCCATGATGATCGGCCAGCAGCTTCTGGGCTTGCGGGGTCGCCCAGAGCACATGACCCTGGCGGTTGACTGCGAACAGGAAGCGGCCGGAGACGTCGAGCGCGGCGCGCGCGCTCTGGGTCAGGCGGGCATTGCCGAGATGGACACGGATGCGCGCCAGCATCTCTTCGATCACAATCGGTTTTGTCACGTAGTCGACGCCGCCGGCCTCCAGCCCGCGCACGATGTGCTCGGTCTCCGCGAGGCCCGTCATGAAGATCACGGGCACGTTGGCAACGCCCGCGTCGCGCTTGAGGCGGCGGCAGGTCTCGAATCCGTCCATGCCGGGCATCACGGCGTCCAGCAGCACGATGTCGGGCGTGATCTGGTCGACGATGCGCATCGCGGCCGCGCCGTCGAGCGCCACCATCACCGTCATCCCGGCGCCGTCGAGCGCGTCGGTGAGCAGCCGCAGCGTCTCCGGGGAGTCATCGACAACGAGCGCGACATCGCGCTTCCTCGACTCAATGCTCATGCGCATGCAACGTCTTCAATGTGGCCATGTACCGGTCGAGATCGAAGCGGTCGACCAGCGACCGCATTTCCGCGACGAAGTCGGCATGCTCGGGGTGCTCGCTGCCGATCTCGTCCAGCTTCAACTGGATGCCCTTGACGTAGCCGATCTGGCCGAGCCCCATCAGCGCCTCGATGTGCCGCACCGGTGGCCTTGATCCGCTCTCGAGCCGCCAGAACGGCACCGCGATCTGGTCCGCGCCGTACTGCCATTCGATCTTCAGGAGCTGGCGGACCGTCTCCAGCAGCCGGGGAATGTCGATCGGCTTCATCAGATAGCCGTCGTGGAAGGGCTGCGCCAGCGGCGTGCCGTGAGCCTCAAGCGCGCTCGCCGACACCATCAGGATGCGCGCCTGGTGATGGCCGCTCGTGCGCAAGGCCTCCGCGACGGCCCAACCGTCCATGGCAGGCATCGAGATGTCGAGCAGGAACAGGTCGGGCCGGCAATGCTGCGCCAGCGCGAGGCATCCTGGCCCATCGGGTGCGCTGAGCAGGATGAAGCCGAGCGGCGCCAGCACCTCGCGCAGGAGGTCGCGATGCACGGGGTCGTCGTCGGTGATGAGGATGGTCTTGCGTGCGCCGCGATAGCCGGAGACCGGCGCCTCCACCGGCGCGATGCGCAGCGGATTGGCGACTTCCGACAGCAGGAGCTTGACCTTGAAGGTGCTCCCGGCGCCAACCGTGCTCAAGACCTTGATGTCGCCGCCCATGACGCCGGCGAGCAGCCGGCTGATGGTCAGGCCCAGCCCGGTGCCGGTCTGCGGCTGCGAGACGCCGAGCGCGCCACGCTCGAAGGGCGCAAAGATGCGTTCGAGGTCGTCGCCCTGGATGCCGGGGCCGGTGTCGATCACTTCGAACTCGGCAACGGGGCTGCGATAGTGCACGACGAACTGCACGCTGCCGGTCTGGGTGAACTTGATCGCGTTGGAGAGCAGGTTGATCAGCACCTGGCGCAGCCGCTTTTCGTCGGCGTAGACCACGACCGGCAAATGCGCGGGCCGCCTGAACACGAAGTCGATGCCCTTGGCGGCCGCCTGGAGACGGAACATGCCGACGAGCTGGTCGAGGAATTCGCTCAGGCGCACTTCGTCGCGCGACAGATACAGCCGCCCCGCCTCGATCTTGGAGATATCCAGAATGCCTAGGTGATCGGCGCTGCGGCGAACCACGCGGACCTGGTCGCGCGGCTTGGTATTGAGCGTCGCGTCCTGCTCCAGGAGCTGGGCATAGCCGCTGATCGCGTTCAGCGGTGAGCGCAGCTCGTGGCTCAGCCCGACCACGTAGCGGCTCTTGGCGAGGTTGGCGGATTCGGCGACCTCCTTGGCGCGCTGGAGCTCGGCGTCGGTGCGCTTGTGCGCGTCGATCTCCTGGATCAGCAGCGTCGTCTGCCGCCGCGTCTCGGCCTCGGCGGCGCGGCGGCTCTGCTGCGCCAGCACGAACAGCCAGGCCACCACGCCGATGATGATGCTGAGCGAGAAGAACACCTTCCAGAGCACGTTCGAGACGAGTAAATTCTCGCCGGGCACGCTCGCCGAGGTCTGAAGATAGATCAGTCCCAGCACCAGCGCGACGAGGCCGGCGGAGACCACGAACACGCCGATATAGTGGCCGAACTGCGAGTTGATCCGCCGGTAGATCGGTTCGGGAAGAATCTTGCCGAGCGCGTCGGCGAACTGCACCTGCGCCCGCGCATGCGGCTTGCAGAGGTCGTGGCAGCGTGCATCGAGCGAGCAGCACAGCGAGCAGATCGGGCCGGCGTAAGCGGGGCAGGACGTCATGTCCTCCGGCTCGAAACTGTGCTCGCAGATACAGCACTGGATCGACTCGATGTTGGCCCAGCTCCGCTTCGGCTTGCGCGCGATGTAGTACTTTCCGTCGGTGAGCCAGGCGATGACCGGCGCGGTGACGAAGGCGACCGTCAGCGCGACGAAGGCGGCGAGCGCCTTCATGGTCGGGCCGAACAGGCCGTAGAACGCCGCGATCGAGACGATGGTCGCGATCGTCATCGCCCCGACGCCGACCGGATTGATGTCGTAGAGATGGGCGCGCTTGAACTCCATCTGCGGCGGGCGCAGGCCAAGCGGCTTGTTGACGACGAGATCGGCGACGAGCGCGCCGACCCAGGCAATCGCGACGTTGGAATAGAGCGCCAGCGTCTGCTCCAGCGCCTTGTAGACGCCGATCTCCATCAAGAGCAGAGCCACCATCACGTTGAACACCAGCCAGACCACCCGGCCGGGGTGGCTGTGCGTCAAACGCGAGAAGAAGTTCGACCAGGCGATCGAGCCGGCATAGGCGTTGGTGACGTTGATCTTGAGCTGCGACAGGATCACGAACGTGCCGGTGAGCGCCAGCGCCAGGTCCGGCTGCGACAGCACGTAGCGAAACGCTTCGAGATACATGTGCGCGGGCTCGGCCGCCAGCTCGCCCGAGAGGCCGTGGCTCAGCGCGAAGAAGGCGAGAAAGGAGCCCAGTAACAATTTCAGTGCGCCGAAGATGATCCAGCCCGGGCCCGCGATCAGCAGGGCGATCCACCACGACGTTCGCGACGTGCGGCGGTCGCGCGGCAGAAACCGGAGGAAGTCGACCTGCTCGCCGACCTGCGCCACCAGCGAGAACACCACGGAGGATGCGACACCGAACAGCAGCAGATCGAAATGCCCGCTCGGGTCGCCATGCTCGCCGGCGAACTTGCGCCACTCCGTAAACGAGTAAGGGTTGGCCCAGGCGATCGCGGCGAAGGGCAGGATGTGCAGGATGATCCAGATCGGCTGCGTCCAGAGCTGGAAGCGGCTGATCAGCGTGATGCCGTAGGTCACGAGCGGAATGATCGCCACTGCGCTGATGAGGTAGCCGATCGGGCGCGGAATGCCGAAGCACATCTCCAGCGCCGTTGCCAGGATCACCGCCTCGATGGCGAAGAAGATGAAGGTGAAGGAGGCGTAGATCAACGAGGTGACGGTCGAGCCGATATAGCCGAAGCCGGCGCCGCGGGTGAGCAGGTCAATGTCGATGCCGCATTTGGCTGCGTAATAGGCAATCGGCACGCCGCAGAAGAAGATGATGGTGGAGACAACGAGGATCGCGGCGCTGGCGTTGGTGACGCCGTAGTTCAGCGTGATGGTGCCGCCGATCGCTTCCAGCGCCAGAAAGGAGATGGCGCCGAGTGCAGTGTTGGCGACACGGGCGGCAGACCAGCGGCGCGCGCTCTTGGCGGTGAAGCGCAGCGCGTAGTCTTCCAGCGTCTGGTTGGCGACCCACTGGTTGTACTGGCGCCTGACGCGGTCTATTCGCTGCCGCCCTGCCACTCGTTACCCCACTCCCGATACGTCCCAGAGCCCTCGCAAATTCCGTACCAGAAGCCTACGTCGGTATTTTGCGGTGCAGTATACGCGATCTTGCGTATGCTTGCGCTGCACAAATTCGAGCCATCCTCACGGCACCAATCGCGTGTCCTCGAACAAAAGTGGGGTGCTCATGTCAGACGAAGCAAACAAAGGCCTGTTGTCGCCGCTCCGGCGCAAACTATTGATGGGAATGGCCGCCGTGCCGGCCATCACGATGTTGCCGCGGGCGTCTTTCGCGCAGGCTCCGGCGACCTCGGCGGTCAACACCACGGGCCTCGCGGTCACCGATACCGAGGTCACGGTCGGCATCCTGCACTCGGCGACCGGCACCATGGCCATCTCCGAGACCGGCTCGATCGAGGCCGAAAAGCTCGCTATCGAGCAGATCAACGCCATGGGCGGCGTGCTCGGGCGCAAGATCAAGTTCATCCAGGAAGACGGCGCCAGCGACTGGCCGACCTTTGCGGAAAAGGCCAAGAAGCTGCTCGTCAACGACAAGGTCGCGGCGATCATGGGTTGCTGGACCTCCGCATCTCGCAAGGCCGTGCTGCCGGTTATGGAGCAGTACAACGGCATGCTCTACTACCCGACCTTCTACGAAGGCCTCGAGCAGTCCAAGAACGTGATCTACACTGGCCAGGAGGCGACCCAGCAGATTCTCGCCGGCCTGAACTGGATCGCCAAGGAAAAGGGCGCCAAGTCCTTCTTCTTCATCGGCTCCGACTACATCTGGCCGCGCACCTCGAACAAGATCGCGCGCAAGCACGTCGAGAACGTGCTGAAGGGCAAGGTCGTCGGCGAGGAGTATTATCCGCTCGGTAACACCCAGTTCAATTCGGTCATCAACAAGATCAAGCTGACCAAGCCCGACGTGATCTTCACCGACGTCGTCGGCGGCTCGAACGTCGCGTTCTACAAGCAGCTCAAGGCCGCCGGCATCGACCTCTCCAAGCAGGCGCTGCTGACGATCTCGGTGACCGAAGACGAGATCGACGGCATCGGCGGCGAGAACATCGCGGGCGCCTATGCCTGCATGAAGTACTTCCAGTCGCTCGATAATCCCAACAACAAGACGTTCGTGCCCGCGTTCAAGAAGATGTGGGGCGAGAAGACCGTGATCGGAGACGTCACCCAGGCTGCCTATCTCGGCCCGTGGCTGTGGAAGTTGACGGTGGAGAAGGCGGGCTCCTTCGACGTCGACAAGATCGCGGCGGCATCGCCCGGCGTCGAGTTCAAGGGTGCGCCGGAAGGCTATGTGCGCATCCACGAAAACCATCACCTCTGGTCGAAGACCCGGGTGGGGCGCGCCAAGCTCGATGGTCAGTTCGAGCTGATCTACGAGACCGCCGATCTCGTCGAGCCGGATCCGTTCCCCAAGGGTTACCAGTAAGTCGCGACGTCGCTCGCGCCTTTCCTCAACACCAAGCCTCTCCCTGGCGTGGACCGCAAATCCACGCCCAAGACCCCCGCGTCGCGAACCTGCTCGCGACGCGGGACCTTATCCCCGACGGAGGACATCGATGTTCGGCGACTATTCGCTTGGTGATCTTGGCTCCATCTTCGTCATGCAGGGGTTTGCAGGACTGATCCTGTTCTCAGTCTACGTCCTGATGGCGCTTGGGCTTGCGATCATCTTCGGCCAGATGGGCGTCATCAACATGGCTCACGGCGAGTTCATGATCCTCGGGGCCTACGTCACCTGGATGACCTCGAATTTCTTCCAAGCCTATCTGCCAAGCCTGTTCAGCGGCTATTTCTTCCTGGCGATGATCCTGGCCTTCGTCGCATCCGGTGCGCTGGGAATGCTGGTGGAGTGGGTGCTGATACGGCATCTCTACAAGCGCCCGCTCGATACGCTGCTGGCGACCTGGGGCCTCAGCCTGATGCTGCAGCAGGCCTATCGTTCCGTGTTCGGCGCGCGCGAGGTCGGCGTCGAGCTGCCGCAATGGATGCTCGGCTCGCTGCACGTCACCGACAGCATCGAGGTGCCGATCAACGGCGTCTTCGTGATGTGCCTCACTTTGCTGATCACCATCGGCGTCGCCTATGTCATGTACAAGTCGCGCTGGGGCCGCCAGGTCCGCGCCGTCGTGCAGAACCGCATCATGGCCGGAGCCGTCGGCATCAACACCGAAAAGGTCGATCGCTACACCTTCGGTCTCGGTTGCGGCATCGCCGGTGTCGCCGGCAGCGCCTTTACGATGATTGGCTCGACCGGGCCAACCTCCGGACAGCTCTACATCGTCGACACGTTCCTGGTGGTCGTGTTCGGCGGCGCCGCCAGTTTGATCGGCACCATCGCCTCGGCCTTCTCGATCTCGCAGACGCAATCCACCCTCGAATTCTTCATGTCGGGCTCGATGGCGAAAGTGCTGACGCTGCTCGCGGTAGTCGGAATCCTGATGCTGCGGCCGCAAGGGCTGTTCGCCCTCAAGGTCCGCAAGTGAGAAACTGGGGCTGATGCAATGACCGACAATCGTTTCTTCAATCGATCGGAGTTCATCGGAATTCTGGTGCTCGCGGTCTTCCTGGTGGTGGTCCTGCCGCTCACGCTCGACGTCTTCAGGCTCAATCTGGTCGCGAAATATTTGACCTATGCCTTCGTCGCGCTTGGGCTGGTGATCTGCTGGGGTTATGGCGGCATTCTCAGCCTCGGTCAGGGCGTGTTCTTCGGGCTCGGCGGCTACTGCATGGCGATGTTCCTCAAGCTCGAGGCATCGAGCGTGGAGAACACCAAGATCCAATCCACGCCCGGTATCCCCGATTTCATGGACTGGAATCAGATCACCGCGCTGCCGCTGTTCTGGAAGCCATTCAGCAGCCTCACCTTCACGATCGCCGCCATCATCCTCGTGCCCGGCATCTTCGCTCTCATCATCGGCACCGCGATGTTCAAGCGCCGGGTCGGCGGCACCTACTTCGCTATCATCACCCAGGCGGTCGCGGCCATCCTCACCATCCTGATCGTGGGACAGCAGGGCTACACCGGCGGCATCAACGGCATGACCGACCTGCGGACATTGAAGGGCTGGGACATCCGGCCCGACCACGCCAAGGTCGTGCTGTACTTCTTCGAAGTCGGACTGCTGTTCGCCTGCATCATGATCGCGCAGTTCGTCCGGCACTCCAAGCTCGGACGCATCCTGGTCGCGATGCGCGAGAAGGAGGACCGGGTCCGCTTCTCCGGCTACAGCGTCGCGAATTTCAAGATCTTCGCCTTCTGCATCGCCGCCGTGTTCGCCGCGATCGGTGGCGCCATGTTCGCGCTCAATGTCGGCTTCATGTCACCGTCCTTCGTCGGCATCGTGCCGTCGATCGAAATGGTGATCTACACCGCGGTCGGCGGCCGGCTGTCGATCCTCGGCGCGGTCTACGGCACGCTGCTGGTCAACTTCGCCAAGACCAGCCTGTCGGAAACTTTTCCCGAATTGTGGCTGTTCGGCCTCGGCGGGTTGTTCATCGCCGTGGTCCTGGCCTTCCCGAACGGTCTCGCCGGGATCTGGGGCGACTACGTGCAGCCGCGCATCGATCGCCTGATCTCGTCGCGCAAACCGAAACCTGAAGGGTGGACCGACAGCTCGGTCGCCGACGGCGCCCCGGCGGAGTGAGGAGATCATCATGCTCGTAGGTCACCACGATGCCGATGCCACGCTGGCAGTGAGGAGATAGATCATGCTCGTCGGTCATCAGCCCAAGGAATTCCTGCTCGCGGTCGAAGCGCTGACCGTGTCGTTCGACGGGTTCAAGGCGGTCAACGATCTCTCGTTCTACGTCGACGAGAACGAGATCCGCGTCATCATCGGTCCCAACGGCGCCGGCAAGACCACCGTGCTCGACCTGATCTGCGGCAAGACCAAAGCAACCTCAGGCTCGATCCAGTTCCGCGGCAAGGAGCTGACCCGGATGAAGGAGAACGAGATCGTCAAGACGGGCGTCGGCCGCAAATTCCAGAACCCCTCGATCTACGACGATCTCACGGTGTTCGAGAATCTGGAGATCTCCTATCCGCGCGGCCGCTCGGTATTCGGCGCACTGACCTTCACCCGCGACGCCGCCGTGCGCGACCGGGTGCACGAAGTCGCCGAAATGATCTTCCTGAAGGATCGGCTCAACGTGAACGCCGATCTGCTCAGCCACGGCCAGAAGCAGTGGCTCGAGATCGGCATGCTGCTGATCCAGGATCCGGATCTGCTGATGCTGGACGAGCCCGTCGCCGGCATGAGCGTGTCCGAGCGCGCCAAGACAGCCGAGCTGCTCAACCGCATCATCAAGAACCGTTCGGTGCTGGTGATCGAGCACGACATGAAGTTCGTCGAGGACATCGCGCACAAGGTCACCGTGCTTCACCAGGGCCAGATCCTCTCGGAGGGCACCATGGAGAAGGTGAAGAACGACCTCAAGGTCGTCGAAGTCTATCTGGGCCATTAAGGAGACGCGATGATGCTGGCTATTTCCGATCTTCACGTCGCCTACGGCCAGAGCGAGGTGCTGCACGGGCTCAATGTCAAGGTCGCGCCCAACGAGATCGTTGCGATCATGGGCCGCAACGGCATGGGCAAGACCACGCTGATGAAGTCGCTGATGGGCATCCTCCCCGCCAAGAGCGGCTCGGTGACCATGGACGGTGCCGAGCTCGGCGGCCTGCCGAGCTACGAGCGCGTCGCCAAGGGCCTCGCTTATGTGCCGCAGGGCCGCATGATCTTCTCGACCATGACGGTGAAGGAGAACATCGAGACCGGTCTCGTCGTCTCCGGCGGGACCGAAGTGCCGGCCGACATCTACGAATTGTTTCCGGTGCTGCTGGAAATGAAGGGCCGCCGCGGCGGCAATCTCTCCGGCGGACAGCAGCAACAGCTCGCCATCGCCCGCGCGCTCGCGACCAAGCCGAAGGTGTTGCTGCTGGACGAACCGACCGAAGGCATCCAGCCGTCGATCATCAAGGACATGGCGCGCACCTTGAAGCGCATCCGCGACGAAAAGGGGCTCTCGATCGTGGTGTCGGAGCAGGTCCTGAGCTTCGCGCTCGATATCGCCGACCGCGTGCTGGTGATCGAGAACGGCGAGATCGTGCGCGACGATCCGCGCGACGCCGTCGATGCCGCGCAGGTCTCGAAATATCTATCCGTCTAACCAACCGCAGTAAAAGGGGAGCATCTCGATGCCAGAGACACTGATCAAGGTCGATCTCACCAAATCGGCTTACGATAATGACATGGTGCACAACCGCTGGCACCCCGACATCCCGATCGTGGCCTGGGTCAACCCCGGCGACGACTTCATCATCGAGACCTATGACTGGACCGGCGGCTTCATCAAGAACAACGATTCCGCCGACGACGTGCGCGACATCGATCTCTCGATCGTGCACTTCCTGTCCGGTCCGATCGGCGTCAAGGGCGCCGAGCCCGGTGATCTCCTCGTCGTCGACCTGCTCGATGTCGGCCCGATGAAGGAAAGCCTTTGGGGCTTCAACGGCTTCTTCTCCAAGCAGAACGGCGGCGGCTTCCTGACCGACCATTTCCCGCTGGCGCAGAAGTCGATCTGGGACATCAAGGGTCTCTACACCTCGTCGCGTCACGTGCCCGGCGTCAACTTCGCCGGCCTGATCCATCCCGGCCTGATCGGCTGTCTACCCGATCCGAAGATGCTGGAGACCTGGAACAAGCGTGAGGCCGAGCTGATCTCGACCAACCCAACCCGCGTGCCCGGCCTCGCCAATCCGCCATTCGCGCCGACCGCCCATGGCGGCCGCGCCAAGGGCGACGTCAAGGCCAAGATCGGCGCGGAAGGCGCGCGCACCGTTCCGCCGCGCGAGCACGGCGGCAATTGCGACATCAAGGATCTCTCGCGCGGCTCGAAGATCTACTTCCCGGTCTATGTGCCCGGCGCCGGTCTCTCGATGGGCGATCTGCACTTCAGCCAGGGCGATGGCGAGATCACGTTCTGCGGCGCGATCGAGATGGCCGGCTGGCTGCATCTGAAGGTCGAGGTGATCAAGGACGGCATGGCGAAATACGGCATCAAGAACCCGATCTTCAAGCCGTCGCCGATCACGCCGAACTACAAGGACTACCTGATCTTCGAGGGCATCTCGGTCGACGAGGCCGGCAAGCAGCACTATCTCGACGTCCACATCGCCTATCGCCAGGCCTGCCTCAACGCGATCGAGTATCTGAAGAAGTTCGGTTACTCCGGCGCCCAGGCCTATTCGATCCTCGGCACCGCGCCGTGCCAGGGCCACATCTCCGGCGTGGTCGACGTGCCCAACGCCTGCGCCACGCTGTGGTTGCCGACGGAGATCTTTGACTTTGACGTCATGCCCTCGGCGGCAGGACCGATCAAGCACATCACCGGCGATATCCAGATGCCGATCTCGCCGGACAAATAGTCTCCCTGCGCGACGGGGTGCGGGACGGCGCGACTTTGCCGCCCCGCATCCGCCGCGGGAATTCTCTCACAGGCAACAGCGTAGGGATGATGCGATGCCGGTCTACGAATATCTCTGTGACGATTGCGGGCCGTTCAAGGACCTGCGCCCGATGGCGGAATGCGACGATCCGCAAAGCTGTCCGCGCTGCGAGATCATGGCGCCGCGGGTGATCCTGACCGCGCCGAATTTCTTCTGCATGCCGGCGGAGAAGCGCAAGGCGCACGCCGTCAACGAGCGCAGCACGCATGCGCCGCAGACGCTTGCGCAATACAAGGCCTCGCACGGTCCCGGCTGCGGTTGCTGTTCGTCGGGCAAGACCGTGAAGGACAAGAGCTCGACGGACAAGACAAAGCCCGCGCGACTGATGACCAAGACCAAGAGCGGCGCCAAGGGCTTTCCGACGGCGCGGCCCTGGATGATCAGCCACTGACGCCACGCGCCAACATCAAACGAACAAAAGACAGGAGCGGCCCAAATGCTTCACGGTGACATTTCCAGCAGCAACGACACCGTCGGCGTCGCGGTGGTCAATTACAAGATGCCCCGCCTGCACACCAAGGCCGAGGTGCTCGATAACGCCCGCAAGATCGCCGACATGCTGGTGGGCATGAAGGCGGGCCTGCCCGGCATGGATCTCGTGATCTTCCCGGAATACTCGACCCAGGGCATCATGTACGACTCCAAGGAGATGTACGAGACGGCCTCGGCGGTGCCAGGTGAAGAGACCGCCATCTTCGCGGAGGCCTGCCGCAAGGCGAAGGTCTGGGGCGTGTTCTCGCTGACCGGCGAACGCCACGAGGAGCATCCGCACAAGGCGCCCTACAACACCCTGATCCTGATGAACGACAAGGGTGAGATCGTCCAGAAGTACCGCAAGATCATGCCATGGGTGCCGATCGAGGGCTGGTATCCCGGCAATTGCACCTATGTCTCCGACGGCCCGAAAGGGATGAAGGTCAGCCTGATCATCTGCGACGACGGCAACTTTCCGGAGATCTGGCGCGACTGTGCCATGAAGGGCGCCGAATTGATCGTGCGCTGCCAGGGCTACATGTATCCTGCCAAGGAGCAGCAGGTCATGATCTCCAAGGCGATGGCGTGGGCCAACAACGTCTATGTCGCCGTCGCCAACGCCGCCGGCTTCGACGGCGTCTATTCCTACTTCGGTCACTCCGCGATCATCGGCTTCGACGGCCGCACGCTCGGCGAGTGCGGCGAGGAGGACTACGGCATCCAATATGCCCAGCTGTCGAAACATCTGATCCGCGATGCGCGCCGCAACGGCCAGTCGCAGAACCATCTCTACAAGCTGGTCCACCGCGGCTACACCGGCATGATCAATTCCGGCGAAAGCCCGCGCGGCGTCGCGGCCTGCCCCTATGATTTCTACAAGAACTGGATCGCCGACCCGGAAGGGACGCGGGACATGGTCGAGGCGATGACCCGTTCGACGCCGGGGACGGAGGAATGTCCGATCGACGGCATCCCGAATGGGTCGGCGGCGAGCAATTACTGAGCTATTGCGGACGGCGCGCTTGCCATTCATGCGAATGCACCGAGGAATGGGGGCACGGGGCGCGGCCCTGGATGATCAGCCAAGATGTGAACAGCTGTACATAGAACGGACATTCTGACGCATGGGCGCATGCACGGGGTAGGAATTGAGCCCGGCAAAACCGTGGCTCGGTTGCAACATGAGTTGTTGAATCTGCTCAAGTTGCGGTCCCGTTGGCTGATTCTCGAGGAACCGTAGTTCTACCGGCCAGCCTCATGGCCTAAGTTCCTCGCGGCGCCGCTGGGGAGCGCCGCGGGTGAGGGGAAGAGCGTGGGGGCTTGGTTGCCATCGAGCGGGCGGGGTTGCTCGCGTCGTGCCACCGCTGTTCGCGCGGCATTCTGGATCGGCCTCGCCTTGAGCGCGGCGGCGGCGGCGAGCCCCGCAGCAGCGCAGCAAATCTTCAACGGGTCGCAGACCACGCCGAACGGCGCCGTCAACGGCGGAGGCGGCGTCTGGGACACCACCACCACGAATTGGACGGACGTCTTCGGTTCGACCAGCACTGCTTACGATCCCTCGTCAGTCGGCACGGTGTTCGGCTACTCGGGAGTCTCGACGCCGGCAAGCGGTGGCACGGTGACGGTTACGCCAGGCGGCGTGCAGCTCACCAGCCTCGTGGGCTTCGACCTCACCGGCGACGGTTCTGTCTACACCATTCAGGGCGGCGATCTCAGGCTAGCCTCCGGGGGGACGACGTTCTTCACCAACGATGTCACCGGCACGACAGACCCATCGGCCGTCATCGCCTCGCGCATCACCGGCAGTGGTGGCATCTCCGTGCAGGGACCCGGCATCCTGGCGCTGCTCGGCGCCAACACCTATACCGGCGACACTTTCATCTGTTCGTGCGCAGCGCTGCAACTCGGTGACGCCACCCACACCGCGAGCATCATTGGCGCCGTTAACAACGAGGGCCTCTTCAATATCGTCAATGCCGATACGTCGGGAATTACATCGCTCCTGAACGCTGTCTCCGGTACGACGATGTTCCTCAACGCGACCTCCGCCAGCTCTATGGTGATCACCAATAACGGCCAGCTGCTGTTCGGTGATCCGTTGGGGAGCGGGACCGACACTGCCACCGCCGGCCGGGCGACCATCACCAATGATGGGGGCTTGATCGGCTTCTTTGGCCGAACCAATTCTGGCTCCGCCACCATCACCAACCAGAACGGCGGCATCACCGCGTTCATCGATCAAGCCTCGGCCGGCTCAGCGACCATCGTCAACAAGGATTTTGGCGGCACCACGTTTGGCGCGTTTGGCGGAAGCACCGCGACCGCCGAAAACGCAACAATTATTAACGAGGCCGACGGCCAGACCGCTTTCGGCTCGTTCACGACCGCGGGCAACGCCACGATCATCACCAAGGATGGCGGCGAGACCAAGTTCGCCGACAATTCCACTGGCGGCAACGCACGCTTCATCACCACAGGGACAGGCATCGTCGATTTCGGGGGCGGTACCGGCCCGGCCGGCGATGGCCGCATTACCGCCGGTTCGATCGAAGGCAGCGGCACCTATTATATTGGTGGCGGCAACACACTCGTCGTCGGCGGTAACAATTTGTCGACGGAGGTCAGTGGTGTCATCGGCGACTATGATCCCTGCGGTTGCGGCGCAATCGGTTCCGGCTCGCTGGAGAAGGTCGGCAGCGGCACACTGGTCCTTTCGGGAACGAATACCTACACCGGCACGACGACCGTCAATGGCGGCATCCTGCGCGTCGATGGTGATATCTTGCAATCGAGCCTGACTACCGTGAACGCGGGTGGTGCGTTGTTCGGCGCCGGCATCGTCGGCAACACGTTTATTGCCAACGGCGGTATCTACGCGCCCGGCGACGGCGGCCCGGGCTCAAGCATGCAGGTCCAGGGCGATCTCACCTTGCAGCCCGGCTCGGTCTATGTTGTGCAGGCCGGTAGTGGATTCAGCACGAGCCATGCGCTCGTCAGCGGCAACGTCACGCTGGACGGGACCGTGGGTGTCGCGCTGTATCCCGGCAGCAAGATAATGCAGCACTACTCGATCATGCAGTTTTTCGGCAGCGCCACCGGTAATTTCGCCGGCGTTGCCGCGCCGGGTGGCCTAGTCGGCACCACGACGGTCGGGTCAAACGAAGTGCTCCTCGATTTCACGCTGAACTATGGCGCGAAATACGCGCTCAACATCAACCAGCAGAACGTCGCCACGACGCTTCAGAATTTCTTCAACGCCAATGGCTTCCTTCAAGCCGAATTCGCGGGCCTCGGCCCCAACGGCCTCACCCAGGCCTCCGGCGAACCGGCAACGGGTTCGCAGCAGACGACCTTCAATGCGATGAACCTGTTCCTTGGCCTCTTGACCGATGTGTTCGGCTCGGGACGCAGCGGCACATCAGGTGCGACGCCCTATGCCGACGAGCCGGGCGCGAATGCCTATGCCGCAACCGGCAAGGGCGGGCGTGACAAGAACGCGCGCGACGCCTTCGCCTCGATCTACCGCAAAGCACCGGCCGCAACCTTCGAGCAGCGCTGGGATGTGTGGGCGGCCGGCTATGGCGGCTCGCAGACCACCGACGGCAATGTCGGTCTCGGTTCGAACAACACCACCAGCAGCGTCTATGGCACCGCCGTCGGCCTCGACTATCGCTTCTCGCCGTCGACGATCGCCGGCTTTGCGCTTGCCGGCGGTGGGACCGGCTTCAACGTCAACGGGCTCGGCTGGGGCCGCTCCGACCTGTTCCAGGCCGGCGCCTTCGTTCGTCACACGGCAGGACCTGCCTACATCACCGCTGCGCTGGCCTATGGCTGGCAGGACGTCACGACCAACCGCATCGTCACGGCCGCCGGCGTCGATCAGCTGCGGGCGCAGTTCAACGCCAACGCGCTCTCGGGCCGTGTCGAGGGCGGTTACCGCTACGCTACGCAGTGGATCGGCCTCACGTCCTATGCGGCGGCCCAGGCCACCATGTTCAGCCTTCCGAACTATTCGGAGTTCGCGGTGGTCGGCAACAGCACCTTCGCGCTCAACTATGCCGCCAAGGACGTGACCAGCACCCGTACCGAGCTCGGCCTGCGCGCCGACAAATCATTCGCCGCGGCCGGTGGCCTGATGACCCTGCGCGGCCGCGTCGCCTGGGCGCATGATTACAATCCGGACCGCACCGTCGGCGCGGTGTTCCAGACCCTGCCGGGCTCGGCCTTCGTCGTGAACGGTGCAGCGCTGGCGCGCGATTCCGCGCTGACCACGGCGGCGGTGCAGATGAACTGGATGAATGGCTGGTCTGCGTCGGCGACCTTCGAGGGCGAGTTCTCGAACGTCACCCGCTCCTACGCCGGCAAGGGCGTCGTGCGCTACGCGTGGTAGGGCGCTGCCACCCTCCCCTGGAGGGGGAGGGTCGATCGCGCGAAGCGCGAGCGGGGTGGGGTGATCTCTCCACTCGGACACTGCATGTTGGGAAGCACCTTCACCCCACCTCGGATCGCATTTCGCTTTGCTGCATGCGATCCGAATCCTCCCCCTCCAGGGGAGGATAAGAAGGCGTCACTGCTTCTTCTGCGGAGGCTTGCGCGGCGGGCGCGGGGCGGCGGCAGGCGGGGGCGTGCCAGCCATCTTGTTGGCGGCCTCGCTGACGTCGAGCAGCGAGCGGCGGATGTCCTCGACGTAAGCAGCCGACTTCTTCTTCATGGCATCAGCGAGCTCGTGCAGTCCCCTGATCTTCTCGAACAGCTCGTCCGCCTTGCCGTCGGCGAAGCCGGGGACCACGCCTTCGATCTTGGTGACCACCTTGTCGAAGCCCGCGAAGGCGCTGTCGACCTTGGCCATGACGGAGTCGATTTCGCCGCCCTTGCTTCTGAGATCGGCGGTGTAGTTCTCGAACGTGCGCAGGCCGTCCTTGATCGCAGGGGCATTGCTGACGATCGTGCGATCGACGCTGTGCAGGGTGTCGACGATGGATTCGGCGTCGCTGAGATCGGCGATCAGCGTGGGGACGCCGTCCGTATCCAGCGGCACCGGCGGCGCGGAGGGCGCGCCGCCGATCAACGAGATCGCGGCAACGCCGGTGAGACCCTGGAACTCGATGCCCGCAACCGTGTCCTTGCGGATCGGCGCGGTGTTGTCGAGCATCACCAGCGCCACGATCTTGCGCGGATTATCCAGCTTGATCGACAGGATCTGACCCGCGGGAACGCCGTCGAAATTGACCGGCCCGCCGCGGCGCAGGCCGCTAGCGGAGCCGCCCTCGAACACCACGCGCAACTGGCTCCGGCTCTGGGCGGTGCGCCATTTCTGCACGCCGAGCACGCCGCCGAACGCCACGGCGATGACCGCCAGCGTCGCCGTTCCGATTACGAGGTTGCTCGCGCGTGCCATGCAGGGCGATTTTACGGCCAAAGCGGGATGGTTGGAAGGACGATGCTGCGGCCGCAATACTAGAGCGGGCGGGTTAACGACTTGTCCGCCGTAGCTCGAAGAGCGAAGGCGGAAGCGTAACCCGCCAATCCGCCTTACGCGACATCAATGCCCGGCCGCGCGTTTTGCCGCAGCATTGTTCAGCACGATCAGGGCGTCGACGGCGACGCCCGTCTTGGTGTTGATCAGGAACGGGTTGACGTCGATCGAGGCGATCCGGTCGCCGGCATCTGCGATCAAATTGGACAGGCCGACGAGCGCTTTCACCGCGGAGGCCTCGTGCAAGGCCGGCTTGCCGCGATAGCCGCGCATCTTGATACCGGCCTTGGTGCGGCCGATCAGGAGCCGGGCCTCGGCCTCGTCCAGCGGTGCGCCGGCGAGCGCGACGTCCTTCATCAGCTCGATGTCGATGCCGCCGGTGCCGAACAGCACGACCGGACCCATCTCGGCATCGAGCGAGGCGCCGACCACGAGCTCGAGATCGGCCTTGACCTGCTGCGCGATCAGGATGCCGTCGAGCTTCGGCTTGCCCTTCAGCTTCGCCACCCGCGCGGTGATGTCGGTGAATGCTTTCTTCACCTCGGCGGCGCTGTTGAGATTCAGCACCACGCCGCCGATGTCGGATTTGTGCAGGATCTCGGCGCTGACGACTTTTGCCACGACCGGGAAACCGATCTGCTTCGCGATCTTCGCGGCGTCCGCCGCCGTCTGCGCAATCGCCTCCTTCGAGGCCGGAATGCCATAGGCCTTCAGCAGCTTCTTCGAGGCAACCTCGTCGAGCGCGGCACCGCTCGCCGATTTCAGCGCCTTCTCCAGCACGGCGCGGGCGGCAGGCTTCGAGCTCGAGGCGATGTCGGGCACTGCCTTGCGCAGCTTCGCATAGTCGAGCAGCGATTTGATCGCGGTCACCGCGCGGTCCATGCCCTGCATGACCGCGAGATGCGGCAGCGATTTGCGCAAGCCTTTGGTGAATTCGGTGAAGCCGACCGACATCGCGCTGATGTAGATCACCGGCTTGCCGGCCCGGCTCGCCATCCCATCGACGATGCGCAGATTGCGTTCACGCAGTTCGTGCGGCGCCTTGGGCAGCTCGGCATCGACGATGACGATGTCGATATCGGGGTCGTCGATCATCAGCTCGATCGACTTCATGTAGACGGAGGGATCGACCACCGCGGCAAAGCCGGCATCGAGCGGATTGCCCACGATCGAGCCCGGCCCGAGCATCTTCGCCAGTTCGGAGCCGACGTGCGGGCTCAGCGGCGCAAAGTTCAGGCCTTCGGCATAGAAGGCGTCAAGCAGCATGCCACGCTTGCCGCCTGATAGTGTGACCGCGGCGAGCCGGTCGCCCTTGGGCACGGCCGCGTGAACGAAGCATTCGGTGGTCTCGATCAGCTCGTCGAGCCCGCCAACCCGGATCACGCCTTCGCGGGTCGCGATGGCGTCGAACGTCTCGATTGAGCCTGCGAGCGCACCGGTATGCGCCATCGCCGCGGCGCGGCCGCCCTCGGACGAACCGAGCTTGAGTGCGATGACCGGCTTGCTTGCCGCACGCGCGGCCTTGCAGGCGTCGCGAAACGCCTTGGTGTTGCGCACGCCTTCGAGGTAGACCACGATCACCTTGATGCTCGGATCCTCGGCGAAATAGCGCATCAGGTCCGGCGTCTCGAGCCCGGCCTCGTTGCCGGTCGTCACCATGTAACCGACCCCGACGCCGCGATCCTCCAGCGCCTGCCGGATCGCCATGACGATGGCGCCGGATTGCCCGGCGATCGCCACCGCACCCTGTTCCATGGTGACGACGCGGTCGTCGATATTGGTGAAGAGCTTTTCGCCGGCGCTTAAGTTGCCGAGGCAGTTCGGGCCGGTGACGGCGAGCCCCGTTTCGCGTATCGCGGCTTGCAATTCGGCAGCGAGCTTCTGGCTCTCCTCATCCTGCAACTCGCTGAAGCCCGAGGTGACGATGGTGGCCGAGCGCGCGCCGGCCGCAGCGGCGTCGCGGATCACCTGCACGGCAAAGCGCGCGGGCACCAGCACCAGCACGTGATCGGGCTTTTCCGGGAGGCTCGCAAAATCCTTGTAGCAGGGCACACCCCAGATCGCCTCGCGCTTGGCGTTGACCGGATAGAGCCCGCCCTCGTAGCCGTACTTGACGAGGTTGTTCCAGATGCGCTCGGCATAATTGCCGGGCTTGTCGGTCGCGCCCACCAGCACGATGTTGTGCGGGTGCAGCATGGCGTGGATGCCCTTGACGATGTCGCTGGCATCGGGCGCTGGAGACCATGGACGCGGAAAAACGGACGCAGCAGGTACCTTGGCTTCCATGGCGCTTCCTCACCTCTTGTTCTTGTTGCAGCGCGCTGTCTTGCGCCGGTCTGGCGGGACTGATCGTGATGGCTCCATGCCGCGTGGCGGAATGGCGGGTGCTTCGCGACAAGGCTAGCATCACCAGACTTTTGGCGAAAGTGCGAACGATCGGACGACGTGCCACGACTGCGTGACGCGCATTCTTTCAAATGGTGATCACGCCTCTGCTATCGTTCAGTAACGCAGCAGGCGCAGCTTGTAGGCGTAGTGATAGGCCAATTGCTTCGCGAGATAGGAAGCGATGGCGCGCCGGATCTGCATCTGCGTCGGATCGAAGCCGAGAACGCGGCGCCGCAGGATGCCCATCTCCCTGACGCCGAGCGCGTAGGTCGAAGCCGTCTTCTGTGCATCGTGGATGCGGAAGCAGGCGAGAAATCGCGGCAGGCGCACGAACTTGAATTCCGCGGCTTGCGCCCGCAGGATGAAATCCCAGTCCATCGCGTAGTGGAAGCTCTCGTCGATGGGCCCGATCCTGTCCCACACGCGCTTGCGCCAGAACATCGTCTCCTGCGGGATGTAGTCGGCATATTGCAAAGCCTTGCCGTCATGGGGCGGCAGCACGGCGCGTCCGACCTCGAGCCCCTCGCGGTCGACGAAAACACGATGGCCGTAGACGACGTCGACATCGGGATGCGACATGAAATAGTCGGTGACATAGGCGAGCGCTCCGGGCAGCAGCATGTCATCGCTGTTGAGATAGGCCATGATCTCGCAGTCGGCACCGGCGAAGCCGAGATTGATGGCGTTCGACTGCCCCTCGTCCGGCTCGCTCGCCCAGCTGATGCTCTCACCTCGGCTCTTCAGGAGATCGATCGTGCCGTCGATCGAGGCGCCGTCCTGCACGTGATAAGTCAGCTTCGGATAGTTCTGACTGACGATGCTCTCGATCGTGGCGCCGAGATATTGCGCCTGATTGTAGCTCGGTGTGACCATCGTGATCCGCGGCGCATTCGCCGGGATCGCGGGCGCAGGCGGGAAGGCAGTCAGGTTGAGCAGGCGCGGCGGATATTGCTCGAAGGTCCACATCGGCGGGCGTCGCCAGAGGCTCCGCAGCGAGGACCGTCTCTGTCCGGCAGCAATGAGGTCCTGATTCCGTTCAAGGAGCGCGACACGATTTTCGAGTTGCTCCAGGCGCTGTTCGAGGCGCTGCCTGAACTCGTCGTCCATTACAGGTTGTCCTGAAAATTACAGCGCCAAAAGATCAATCGGCTGTTCTTACAGGTCTATGGGAGACGACGCCAGTTCAGCGGCCCGATCAAGCGCGGTTCCCCGGCTGTTCGGCGCGGTCTCTATCGATCCCGGATGGCCGATTGCGAACCGCTATTCACCTGTTTCGATCAAGGTGGCATGCAGGACGTAGCGCTCGGGCCCGGGCGTGACGGCGTCGAAGGGCCAGCAGGTTGTGAGCACCAGTTCGACGTCCGGCGCCGCGGGATCGATGCCGGACTCATCGAAGCGAACCACAGCGGAGGAATCCGCCCGATAGCGAAAGTGCTTTCCGTCACGGCGTGTGACATCGATTACGTCACCAATGGCGACATTCCGCAGGAAGCGGAAATGTGTATCGCGGTGCGCGGCAAATACCGCAATGCCGCGCTCGCCGGCATCAGCCGTTTGATGGATATGGCCGGGTCCGAACGCGAGGGCCTGGCCGCTGGTGCCTTCCAGCACGATCGCGCTGGCCCCGATCCGTTTCACCTCGATCCGCGCGACCGGCCAGGTGTCGGCCCATGACCACGGCCTGACCGCCTCGCCGGTCGCGACGCTCCTGTCGAACGCGCGCTCCAGCAGCACCTGGGCGAGCCAGGCCTTGGCATGGATGTAGGCGCCGTCGCCGAACAGGATGAGGCCGACAAGTGCGAGAGCGAGGGGGGAGATCAGGCGGAGCATTGTTTCCACACGCGTCATTGCGAGCGCAGCGAAGCAATCCAGAATCCTTCCGCGGAGGCAGCCTGGATTGCTTCGCTGCGCTCGCAATGACGGCAAGAAGGAAAAGGCGCGCGCGGCCGTTGGTATGGGACGGGCAGCCGCGCGCGCAAACAGAGGAGTTCGGGGGGCTCCTCTCTCAAGCGGCGTCAGTGAGCAAGGGCTGACGCCGGTTGAACACGTACAGGATCAGGGCGAGCACGATCAGGAGAAAACTGCGATCATCTTGAGCTCGGCTGAGGTCGCGGTCTTCGGTAGGCGGATCGCATCCGGCGCGGCGGGCGTCGGCCGCCTCGTCGCCGGCTGGTTGCGCGCATCCGCATGGCGTTCGCGCAATTGTGTGGGCGTCAGATGCGGTCGCTCGCCAAAGACCTTCTCGAAATCCCAGCCGGCCGGCAGGTTGAGCGGCAGCTCGCTGAGCTTGAGCGGCGCGCCCTCGGGGCGGCTCGGCGTCTTGTCGACCGCGACGAGGCTGGTGAGCCGCGTGACGATCTGATGGTCGAGCGCCAGCGCCAGGATCGCCTTGTCGGAGTCTTCGGGTGTCATCTCGCGCATGGTGCGCGCAACCTCGGCGTCGCCGATCTTGCGCTTGGCCCAGAGTTTTGACAGGCCCTTGCCTTCGGCGGCGTTTTGCAGCGGCAGCGTCACCGACCACGGGCGGTCGCCGACGCGTCCCTTGATCTCGAGCGAGCCGGCGAGCTTGTCGAGCTTTGCCGCCAGCACCAGCGGTTCGTCGCGATAGACGTCGGGAATGATCGCAGGCGTCACGTCCGCCTTGGCGTCGGAGAACTTTACGCTGAGGCCGGTCACGGCCGGGTTTTCCAGCTTGGCGAACAGGCCGCGCATGCGCTCCTCGACCTGCTCGACGGAGCCGATATGGGTGAAGGCCCCGCGGCCGAGCTCGGCGGCGCGCGTCATCAGATAGGTGTTGGGTGCGGACCCGATGCCGACCATGAACACGCGCGAGCGGCCCCGCATCGCGGTGATCGTTTCGAACAATTGCTGCTCGTTGCCGATCGCGCCGTCGGTCAGGAACACCACCTGGCGGACCATGCCGGTGTCGCCAGCCTTGTCGGTCAGCGCGGCGCGCATCGCCGGCACCATCTCGGTGCCGCCGCGGGCCTGCAAGGCACTGACGAACGAAGTGGCTTCACCGACATGCGTGGCGTCGGCCGGCACGGAGGCCGGGAACAGCACGTCCATGGTGTCGTCGAAGCGGATGACGTTGAAGCGGTCGCTGGGTTGAAGGCGAGAGAGTGCGTAAGTCAGGCTGGCCTTGGCCTGAACGATCGACGTACCGCCCATCGAGCCGGAATTGTCGATCACGAACACGACCTCGCGCGGCAGCGGCTTTTGCGTCGCCTGCTCGGCACTGGGCGGGGTGACGAAGGCGAGCAAATAGTCGGCATCGCCGACACGCTCGCGGAACAGGCCAACCGACGGAGCCTTCTCCGCGGCCGGCTTCCAGGTCAGCTCGAAATCGCGGTCGGCGGCCACCGCGCCGTCAGCGAGCGTGACGATTCGCGTCGCATTGTCCGGGCTCTCGACTTTGACGTTATGGTGGTGACTCCTGACCTCGCCGAGCGCGAAGCCTGCCTTCAGGCGCACCGTGATGCTGGTCGGATTGACCGGCGCGTTCCTGGCGGGATCCAGCACCGGCGGCGCGATACGGTCGCGGTCGGGCACCGGCTCCGAATTGGTCGCGCCCCAGCCCGAGCCGTCCTGGCGGAAGTCGACGCTCTGCACGATCGGCGCCGGATTGTAGCGCGGCCCGACCACCAGCGGCAGCCGCAGCGAATATTCATTGCCGGATTGATGCACCGGCTCCTGATATTCGATCTGCACCAGCACGGTTTCGCCTGGACCGATATTGGCGACCGAATTGGTGAAGATGTTCGGCCGCTCCTGCTCCGTGAGCGCGGCCTTCTGGCCGGCGCGGCGCGCCTGCTCGTAGATCACGCGTGCCTGTCGCCGATGATGACGCGGTCGCCGACCACCATCTTCAGCGTGTCGACGGCGCCGCCGGCGGGAAGCGGATAAACGTAGGTCGCCTCGACCCAGTCCTTGGTCGGATTGCGGAAGGCTTGGGTGACGCGGGCGCGCAGCGTCGGGCCTGATACCGTGATGTCGACGTCGATGCCGAGGCGGATCGCCTCCGTGTAGGCACCGTCCTCCTTCAGGAGAAGGGTGCCGGATTTGGCATCGCCGGGCTGGAGCAGGCTGGCCTGCTCCGTCGTCGCCGACCATCCGGGCTCAAGACTCACGAGCAGGGCCACGAAGGCGACCAGCATCACCGCGATGCCCTGCACCAGCAGAAACAATCCGAGCTTGATCAGCCGCCCCAACATGGGGTGCTCGTCGCCGTCGGCTGTGTCGTAGCTATCCATTTCGCCTGCTCCCGAAGGGTGTTCGCTGGCTCGGAGCATCCGTCGGGAGCGCCTGAATGCGCGAGCAGAATGATCGGCAATGTTCCGCCGCGGCCGGCCCCGGCAGGCCAAGGCCGGGATCGCCAAGTACGGTTTTGTGCTGGCTTGTCCGCCCTGCTAGACTTGCGTCCGTGGAGCAGGGTTGACGATGCAGACGCAGGATAAAGTCACCGACAGGCAGCTTTCGGACGAGCAGAGCCGCGAGATCGCGGAGACCATTCGCGAGGAACTCGCCAGGCGCCGGATGTCCCGGCAGGCGTTGGCCGAGCAGGCCAAGCTCAGCCTGTCGACGCTGGAGAAGGTGCTCGGCGGCCGGCGGCCGTTCACGCTGGCAACGACCGTGCGGCTGGAGCAGGCGCTGGGCGTCTCCTTGCGCAAAAGCGCCGCCGTGGTGACGCCTCCGGCCGCAAACGATGTCGCGCCCGACAGCCTCGGCTCCTATGCGCATCGCGCGGTGACCTGGCTCGAGGACGTCTACATCACGCTGCGGCCGTCCTTCGGCGACAAGGATGCGATCTTCGCCTATCGCACCGAGATCGTCTGGGAGCCGAAGGTGTCCTCACTGGTGTTCCGCGAGGGCGAGCGAACCGACGCCGCCTATGAGCATACCGGCGAAGTTGCGGTGCCGCATCAGTCCGGCTTCATCTATCTCGTCATCATCAAGCACGGCCAGCACCGCGTGATCACGGTGTCGCGGCCGACGGTTGCCGGCGAAATGTACGGCATCATCTCGACGCTCCGCGCCGGACCCGGCTCGCAACTGACGCCGATCGCAGCGCCGATCGCCTATGTGCCGCTCCGCAACGTTGCGAAGCCGTCGCTGGGACGGGTCGGCCCCGACGATGCCAACCATGCATTGTATGGAAAGCATCTGCGCCGCACGGTGGAGGAATCGTTCGCGTTGTTTCTGTCGGTATAGTCCGCGAGAAAGAGTCAGGAATGGCGTCGCGTGCGTCTATAAGGGAATATGCAGGACGTGCCCGCACCATACGGCGGTGAATCTCCGCTGTTCTCCATCATCATCCCGCTGGAACATCACCGCGGGCAGTGGGAGCTGTCCTGGCTCGGCTGGACGTCGCAGACCGCCGACAAATCGCTTTACGAAATCATTCTGGTGGTGCCGCCTGATTTCGAGGCACTCAACGAGCTGAAGGCGCTGGCCGGCGGCAAAGCGCGCCTCGAATTCACCAATTCGGACCATGACATCGGGCTCTGCGCCTTCGGCGCCGCCAAGGCCCGCGGCAAATATCTGTTCTTTACGGAGTCGCATTGCCGGCCCGAGCCTGACGTGATGGAGGCCTGCATCCGCGCGATCGGCGCGCGTCCCGACTGGGCGGGGTTCTCCTGTCAATCGGTGCCGATCTGCCATAACCGGCTGTCCGTGGCGGAGGCCGCCATGTACCAGGCCGACATCGAGTTCGGCATGAAGCAGCATCCCTGGCGCAAGGTGCTGGACCAGTGCTTCGTGACGCGGCGCGACGTCTATTGGGAATGCGGCGGCCTGCGTGAGGAGCTCGGTCATTTCGCCGAATGGGTGCTCGCCGCCGCGTATCACGCGAGGGGCCATACGATCGGCTATCTCGAGGAGGCGCGCTTCCATCACTACTATATCGGCGAAATCGGCGAGCTGAAGACATTCACGCTCGATTTCGTGCAGGGCGAGATCCGCCATCTCAGCGAAGCGCGCAACGATCCCGGCAGCGAGCTGCTCGAAACTCCGGTCGAGTGGAGCAGCCGCGGCGACTTCAACGTCGTGCTGGCGCGTAGCGCCCTTGGTGCACGGATGCGCGCCGGCCGCGTGACAAGCGAAGGCCTGCAGGCGATCGGGCGTTGGGGCGCGATCGCACTGGCCGGCGACCGCCTTGCGCTTGGCCTTGCACGTTTGTCGGCAGGCTATGCGCGCTGCAGTCTGACCCTGCTCACCATGGGCGGCTCTCGCGGCAGCATCGCGCGCTGGCTGAAGCGTTATATCGCCGCGCTGATCCACTATCAGCGCCTCTATTGTATCCGTGATATTCGGGGAAGCCTTGGCGGAGCTGCGCAGAGTCTCGGCGATCAGATGGTCGCACAGGCCGGCTTCCATGCCTGGGAGGTCTGGCAGGGCCGCAGCTTCCGCTGGAGCGAGCCGGAAGCCGCCTTGCGGATCGAGGCGCCGCCTGGGCGCACCATCATTCGGATCGCGTCGCCGGAGATTCGCGGGCCGCTGGATCGGATCGGCGTGCAGTTCTATCTCGACGGCGTGCGCGTTGCGGATGCCGCGACCGCGATCGACGCGGATGCCTTCGTTCTTCAGCTCGATCTGCCGCCATTGGGCGGGGCGATCCTGGCATGGGCATGTCCGCGCTTTGCGGCCATCGATGACCCGCGCCGGCTCGGCCTGCCGGTCGCGGGGATCGACGTCAGTGCAGGCGAAGACGTCAGCTGCACGTCTCCGCCCGTCGCTGCGATGCGTGGCTAGCCGCCCGTTTCGGCGCTGATGATGTCGCCGAACAGCTCCCACTGGTCCTTCTTGAACCGCCACATCTTGAGCTGCTCGATTGGCGCGAAGTCGGTGGCCGAGGTGTTGATCTTGATCCCCGGGATCAGCGTGTCAGGGACGAAGTCCTTGAGGCTCGCGGCCTGCTTCATCACGTTCTCACGGGTCAGATTGTCGCCCGACTGCTTCAGCACCTGCACCATCGTCTGGGCTGCGGCATAGGCGTAAACCAGATTGGCGTCCGAGATGTTTGCGCCGGGCATGTACTTGTCGATAAAGGTCATGAACTTCTTCATGCCCTCGTCGTCCTTCCACTGCGGATCCGACGCATCCTTCAGATAGCCGGCCGACAGCACGCCCTCGGATGCCTCGAGGCCGGCCGGCTTCATCACCGCGCCGATCGAGACCGAGACGTCGGTCATCAGGTGCATCGGCTTCCACTCCAGCTCCGCGATCTTCTTGATGGCCTGGGCCGCGAATTTCGGGGTTGCGATGTTCACGAAGACATCGGCGCCGGTGCCCTTGAGCTTGACGATGTGGGCGTCGATCGACGGCTCCGAGGTCTCGTAGCTCTCCTCCGCCACGATCAGCTTCGACGCCTTTTCGCCGAGCACGTCCTTGATGCCGGCGAGGTAGTCTTTGCCGAAATCGTCGTTGGCATAGAAGATCGCGACCTTCGCGTCCGGCTTCTCCTTCAGAATGTATTTTGCGAAGATCTGTGCCTCGACCCGGTAGCTGGGCTGGAAGCCCATGGTCCAGGGAAAGTTCTTCGGGTCGTTCCACTTGCTGGCGCCGGTGGCGAGGAAGAGCTGCGGCACCTTCTTTGAATTGTGATATTTCTGCACGGCGGTCTGGGTCGGCGTGCCCAGCGCGTTGAAGACCAGGAAGACCTCGTCGCTCTCGATCAGCTTGCGGATCTGCTCCACGGTCTTCGGCGGCGAGTAGCCGTCGTCATAGGAGATCCAGTTGATCTTGCGGCCGTTGATGCCGCCCTGGTCGTTGATCATCTTGAAATAGGCTTCCTCGGTCTTGCCGATGATGCCGTAGGCGGAGGCGGGGCCGGAATAGGCCTCGACATTGCCGATCCTGATCTCGGTGTCGGTGACGCCGGTGTCGTACGCCTTCTGCGCATACGCGGACGGGATCGCAAGCAGCGTCAACGCCGTTGCTGCGGCAAGCAGGGAGAGTTTCTTGTTCATGAAAATTCCTTGGGGTTTTCTTTGCGGTTTCTTCTGGGTTGGAGCAGGCACGTCAGAAACGAAGAAGCGCCCGCAAGGGGCGCTTTGATCAGGCGTTGGCGACTTTCTTGTCGACTTCGGACGCCACCGAAAATTCTTTCCGCAAGGTCGGCTTGTGGATCTTGCCGGTGGCGTTGTGCGGCAGCGCATCGACGAAGCGCACCTGTCGCGGGCATTTGAAGCGCGCGAGATTGGCCGCGCAGTGCGCAAAGACATCCGCCTCGGTCAGCCGCTGACCGGGCTTGGCCGCGACGATGGCGAGGCCTACCTCGCCCCATTGCGGATCGGGAATGCCGATCACGGCGGCTTCCGCGATCGCGGTGAGCTGATGCAGGACGTTCTCGACCTCGGCCGGATAGACGTTCTCGCCGCCCGAGATGTACATGTCCTTCCAGCGGTCGACGATATAGTAGAAGCCTTCCTCGTCGACGCGCGTCGCATCGCCCGTGTGCAGCCAGCCGTCGGTGAAGGACGTCTTGTTTGCCTCCGGCCTGTTCCAGTAGCCCGGCGTGATGTTCGGGCCCTTGACCCAGAGCTCGCCGAGTTCGCCGACATCGGCATCGCTGCCGTCGGGTCGCACGATCCGCACCTCGGTGTGCAGCACCGGCTTGCCGGCCGAGCCCGCCTTGCGCGCCGCATCCTCGCGATCCAGCACCAGCACGGCGGGCGAGGTCTCGGTCATGCCGTAGCCCTGCTGGAGCGCGACGCCGCGCGCCTCCCACACTTTCAGCAGCGGCACCGGCATCGGCGCGCCGCCGACACCGCAGACGATCAGCCGGGTCAGGTCAGTCGTCGCGAAGGCCGGATGCTGCGCCATGAACTGGTAGATCGCGGGCACACCGAAGAACACGTTGATACCCTGCGCGGGATCGTTGATCAGGCCGAGCGCCGTGCCGGGATCGAAGGCGCGCATGATCATCACGGTGCCGCCGGCATGCAGCACCGGGTTGGTGTAGCAATTGAGCCCGCCGGTGTGGAACAGCGGCAGCACGGTCAGCAGCACCGAGGCCGGCCCGATGCAGGCGGGGCCGCCGAGATTGACGCAATTCCAGAAGGTCATGCCATGGGTGATGGTCGCGCCCTTGGGATGGCCCGTGGTGCCCGACGTGTACATGATGGTCGAGACGTTATCGAGCGTGACCTCCTCGGCGCGGGCGAGCGCCTTGGCGGACGCGATGCCGGCCTCATAGCTGCCGCCGCGGCCGAGCAGCAGGCTGGTCGTGACGTTGCAGAGCTTTGCGACGGCGAGCGCGGTCTCGGCCAGATCGGTGTCGTGGATCATCACCTTCGGCGCGCAATCGCCGGTGATGAACTGGAGCTCGGGAACGGTGAGGCGGGTGTTCAGCGGCACGAAGACCGCGCCGAGCCGTCCGCAGGCGAACTGCACCTCCAGCGTATCGGTCGTGTTCAGCGCCAGCACGGCGACGCGGTCGCCGCGCGACACCTTGAGCGCGTCACGGAGAAATCCGGCCAGGCGCGAGACGCGGTCGTCGAGCTGCGAATAGGTGAAGCGGCGCTCGCTCGCGAGGTCGATCACCGCGACCTTGTCAGGCGTACGGCGGCCGTGATGGACGATCCAGTCGTAATAACGAACGGCCAAAATCCCTCCCTCGGCGGTCTTGTGCCGCCTGCGTCCCTATTTGCCGGGCACCATGCCCGGCGTGGCCCTGGGGCCAGCCGGAGTTTGTGCGCACGTCTTTTTTTGCCCCGGAGTTGGCCTGCGGGGGGCGAAAATCGTCTTGCGTTGAGTTGCTAGGCCTTAGGCTGCGTGGAGCGGTTCCCCCGGTCAGCCACTCTGCGCAAGTGAACGGCAGATGTTCCGGCCATGGTGGCCAACACGAATCCGCCAGCAGGGCGAGACGACGATGAAGAGCCCGTTTTATACCGACGAGCATGACGCCTTCCGCGAGGTGATGCGCCGCTTCGTCGAGAAAGAGATCACGCCCTTTGCCCATGAATGGGACGAGGCTGGCGAATTTCCCCGCGTGCTCTATCGCAAGGCGGCCGAGATTGGCCTGTTGGGGCTCGGATTCCCCGAGGAATATGGCGGGATCGCCGCCGACCAGTTCATGAAGATCGTCGCGAGCCAGGAATTGGCGCGTGCCGGGGCCGGCGGGGTCAGCGCCAGCCTGATGAGCCACACCATCGGCTCGCCGCCGATCGCGCGGGCGGCGCGCCCGGAAGTGAAGGCGCGGGTGCTACCGCAAGTGCTGTCAGGCGAGAAGATCTCCGCGTTGGCGATCACCGAGCCGGGTGGCGGCTCGGATGTGGCGAACCTCCGCACCAGGGCGCGGCGCGATGGCGATCACTACGTCGTGACCGGCGAGAAGACCTTCATCACCTCAGGGATGCGCGCCGATTATCTGACCGTTGCGGTGCGTACCGGCGGCGAGGGCGCCGGCGGCGTCAGCCTGCTCCTGATCGAGGGCGACACGCCCGGCCTGTCACGCACGAAACTGAAGAAGATGGGCTGGTGGGCCTCCGACACCGCGACGCTGCATTTCGACGACTGCCGCGTGCCGGCCGAAAATCTGATCGGCGAGGAAGGCCAGGGCTTCAAGATCATCATGCGGAATTTCAACAGCGAACGCATGGGCATGGCGGCGGGCTGCACCGCCTTCGCGCGGGTCTGCCTCGACGAGGCGATCGCCTATGCCAAGGAGCGCAAGACTTTTGGCAAGCCGCTCGCCCAGCACCAGGTCATCCGTCACAAGATCGTCGACATGGCGCAGAAGGTCGCGGCATCCCAGTCGATGCTGGAATTACTGGCCTGGCGGCTCGAGCAGGGCGAGAGCCCGGTCGCCGAGATCTGCATGATGAAGAACCAGGCGACGCAGACCATGGCGTTCTGTGCCTCGGAAGCCGTGCAGATCTTCGGCGGCGCCGGCTTCATGCGCGGCATCAAGGCCGAGCGCATCTACCGCGAGGTCAAGGTCAACGCCATCGGCGGCGGGACGGAGGAGATCATGAAGGATCTGGCGTCGCGGCAGATGGGGCTGTGACTTTCTGTCATTCCGGGGCGCGCGGAGCGCGAGCCCGGAATCCATCGGGCCGCATACACCGTAGAGGAATGGATTCCGGGCTCATCGCTTCGCGATGCCCCGGAATGACGAGAGGATAGAATGCTATTCACCGCCGACCACGACGACATCCGCCGGTCCCTGCAAAAATTCATCGCCAACGAGATCAATCCTCATGTCGATGAATGGGAGAAGGCCGACATCTTCCCGGCGCATGAGCTGTTCAAGAAGATGGGCAGCCTCGGCTTCCTCGGGCTCAACAAGCCGGTCGCGTTCGGCGGCTCCGGCCTCGACTATTCCTACGCCCTGATGATGGCGGAGGAGCTGGGCGCCATCACCTGCGGCGGCGTGCCGATGGCGATCGGGGTGCAGACCGACATGGCAACGCCGGCGCTGGCGCGGTTCGGCTCGGACGAGGTGCGGCGCGAATTCCTCAGCCCCTCGATATCAGGCGATTACGTCGCATGTATCGGCGTCTCCGAGCCCGGCGCCGGCTCCGACGTCGCCTCGATCAAGACCAACGCGCGCTCCGACGGCGACGACTACGTCATCAATGGCGGCAAGATGTGGATCACCAACGGCACCCAGGCCGACTGGATCTGCCTGCTCGCCAACACCGGCGATGGGCCGGTTCACCGCAACAAGTCGTTGATCTGCGTGCCCATGAAGAGCAAGGGCGTCACGGTGGCGCGAAAGCTCGACAAGATGGGCATGCGCTCCTCGGACACCGCGCAGATCTTCTTCGACAATGTCCGCGTGCCCAAGCGCAACCGCATCGGCGAGGAGGGCAAGGGCTTTACCTACCAGATGATCCAGTTCCAGGAGGAGCGGCTCTGGGGCGCGGCGGCCTGCCTGAAGGCGCATGAATACATCATCAACGAGACCATCGAGTACACCCGCAACCGCAAGGCCTTCGGGAAGTCGATCCTCGACAACCAGGTCGTGCACTTCAAGCTCGCGGAGATGCAGACCGAAGTCGAGCTGTTGCGCGCGCTGATCTATCGCGCCGCCGAGCAACTCGTGGCCGGCGAGGACGTGACCAAGCTTGCGACCATGGCCAAGCTCAAAGCCGGCCGGCTCGGCCGCGAGCTCACCGACGCCTGCTTGCAATATTGGGGCGGAATGGGCTTTACCAACGAGACGCCGGTCAGCCGCGCCTATCGCGACAGCCGCCTGACCTCGATCGGCGGCGGCGCCGACGAGGTCATGCTGATGGTCCTGTGCAAGATGATGGGCACGCTGCCCGGCAGTAAAGGTATTTCCTGATGATCACGCTCTATCACTGCGACGCCGCGCGCTCGTTCCGTCCGCTCTGGATGCTGGAGGAGATGGGGCTTCCGTATGAATTGAAGATGCTGCCGTTCCCGCCGCGGGTCTTCGCCAAGGAGTACCTTGCGCTCAATCCGCTCGGCACCATTCCCTTCATGGTCGACGGCGAGACGAAGATGACCGAGTCCTCCGGCATCTGCCATTACCTTGGCATCAAGCACGGACCGACGCCGTTGATGGTCGGACCCGAAGATCCCGCCTATGGCGCGTTCCTGAACTGGATGTATTTCAGCGATGCCACGTTAACCTTCCCGCAGACGCTGGTGCTCCGATACACCCAGCTCGAGCCGGAGGAGCGCCGCAATCCGCAGGTCGCCGGGGACTATGCAAAATGGTTCCTGGGGCGCCTGCGCGCGGTCGAGGCGGCGACGGCCAATGCCGAAACATTGTGCGCAGGCCGCTTCACTGCCGCTGACATTGTCATCGGCTACGCGCTCCGGCTCGCCAACAATGTCGGGCTCGCCAAGGATTTCGGGCCAAATGTCGCAGCGTATTGGGCGCGATTGCAGCAACGCGAAGGATTCAAGCGCGCGGTTGCTGCGGAGCAGAAGGCCGGCGTCGAGCAGAATGTTGCGCCGCGCGTGAGGGCGTAAGCATTCCGCAGGATGGGACTGCGGTCTCATCGCGGTTCCGGGACGACTGATCATCGTCCCGGAATGGTAATCTTTTGCGCGCCATGACAGCGCTATCGCGCCGTGACAGCGCCCAAATTTCCGCTAAGGTGACCTCCGTCCGCAGCGGCCAAAGAGCCGCGCGAGGAGGATCCCAATGGAAGATAACGGTCGCGAATCCGACCATCTGATGCTGATCACGCCGGAGCGGGTATTCTATGCCGGCCTGCTCGGCCGCCCCCGCAAGCGCACCCCCGGCTGCTGCCACGTCTATGTCGCTGTGAAGGGCAGCCTGCATCTGACGATCGACGACGTTCTCGCCACCGGCGAGCTGTTCGTCACCCTGCCGAACCAGCGGCATTCCATCGCCAGCGACTACCGCACTGCAATCAGCGTGACGCTCGAGCCGGAAAGCATGCCGGACGGCGTGATCGAGGCCCTGGCCGCGCGGCTGACCGGACCTGACCGGGCCGTCTATGCCCGCAAGATCCTCGCCGCCTACACGCTGCTGCGCCAGCGCCGCTATGGCGACATCACCACCGCCGAATTCGACGAGATGTGCTTTGGCGAGGCGTTGCCGCGTCGCGTGCTCGATCCGCGCGTGATGCGCGCCGTCGCCCGCATCGGCCGCTTCTCCGGCGAGCCGGTGACGGCGGATACGTGCGCCACCGAAGCGGGGCTCTCGGCCTCGCGCTTCCTGCATCTGTTCAAGGAGGAGACCGGCATTTCGTTCCGCTCCTTCCGCGCCTGGAAGCGCGCGCGGCATTTGCTGCACTTCGCCAACCAGGACCTCAATCTCGCCCATCTCGCGCAAGACATCGGCTATCCCGACTCGACCCATTTCAGCCATTCGATCCGGCGCTTCTATGGATTGAAACCGCGCGCGATCTTCGTCGGCTCGCGCGACCTCGCGATCTACCGCAGCACCGAGACGGTGAGGCTCGCGGAGGCGAGTTAGGCGCGCTCTCGTAGGGTGGGCAAAGCGAAAGCGTGCCCACCATCTTCGTTCAGCGCCAAGACGTGGTGGGCACGGCGCGAGAGCGCCTTGGCCCACCCTACGATAGCCGTGCCTTCCAGCTTCTCCGCGCAAGAAGCCGCATACCCGCGCGTCCCATGATCGCAAGCGTTGAATTCTCAACGTGCGAGACATTTTTGGCATGAGCGACAAGGCCGTCATCACCTGCGCGCTGAACGGCGTGCTCACCGACCCGAAGCAGCACAACGTGCCTGTGACGCCCGAGCAGATGGCGCGCGAAGCCAAGGCTGCGTTCGACGCCGGCGCCAGCATCATGCACATCCATCTGCGCCAGCAGGCGCCGGACAAGGGGCACCTGCCGTCCTGGGACGTGAGCGTCAGCAAGGAGATTCAGCAGGCCATCCGCGAGGCCTGCCCCGGCGTCATTATCAATCACACCTCGGGCGTCTCAGGGCCGAACTACAGCGGCGCGCTCGACTGCATCCGCGAGACCAGGCCCGAGATCGCGGCCTGCAACGCCGGCTCGCTGAACTATCTGAAGGTGAAAGCCGACAACACCTGGGCCTGGCCGCCGATGATGTTCGACAACGCGGTCGAGAAGGTGAAGGACTATCTCGACGTCATGAACGCCGTCGGCACCATCCCTGAGTTCGAATGTTTCGACGTCGGCATCGTCCGCTGTGTCGGCATGTACCACCAGGTCGGCATGTACAAAGGCCCGCTCGAATATAATTTCGTGATGGGTGTTGCCTCCGGCATGCCGTCCGATCCTGATCTGCTGCCGATCCTGATCAAGCTGAAGCGCCCCGAGGCGCATTTCCAGGTCACCGCGATCGGCCGCGAAGAGATCTGGCCGCTGCACCAGCGCTGCGCCGAACTCGGTGGCCACCTGCGCACAGGTTTGGAGGATGCCTTCTATCTCGCCAACGGCAAGAAGGTGACCTCGAATGGCCAGCTCATCGAAGCCATCGCCGCCTGCGCCCGCCGTGCGGGCCGCGAGATCGCAAGCCCCGCCGAGGCGCGGAAGATCTTTGGGACGAATAGGTAAGGTATCGCCTCAACCGTCATTGCGAGCGAAGCGAAGCAATCCAGGGTCTTTCCGCGGTGACGGTCTGGATTGCTTCGTCGCTTCGCTCCTCGCAATGACGAGCAGGATAGAGTTATGTCCATTCTCGACAACACCATTTCCCCCGGCAGCGCCGCCTACCACGCCAACCGCGACGGCATGCTCGCGCTGATCGACCGCATGCGCGCGCTGGAAGAGCGCACGCGTGCGGCGTCGGCGGCGGCAAAGGATCGCTTCCACAAGCGCGGCCAGCTGCTGCCGCGCGAACGCGTCGCGCTGGTGCTCGATCCCGGCGCGCCCTTCATCGAGCTGTCGACGCTCGCCGGCTACATGTTCGACGTATCAGATGCGAACAAGAGCGTGCCCGGCGGCGGCGTCATCTCCGGCATCGGCTTCGTCTCCGGCGTCCGCTGCATGGTCAGCGCCAATGACGCCGGCATCGATGCCGGTGCGCTCCAGCCCTATGGCCTCGATAAGACGCTGCGGGTGCAGGAGCTCGCGCTGGAGAACAAGCTGCCTTACGTCCAGCTCGTCGAAAGCGCCGGGGCCAATCTGCTGCGCTACCGCGTCGAGGACTTTGTTCGCGGCGGCAACATCTTTCGCAATCTCGCGCGGCTTTCCGCTGCGGGGCTGCCGGTCGTCACCGTCACGCACGGTTCGTCGACCGCGGGCGGCGCCTACCAGACCGGCCTGTCCGATTACATCGTCATGGTGCGCGGCCGCACCCGCGCCTTCCTTGCCGGGCCGCCGCTCCTGAAGGCCGCGACAGGCGAGATCGCGACCGAGGAAGAGCTCGGCGGTGCCGAGATGCACACGCAGGTCTCCGGCCTCGGCGATTATCTCGCGGAGGACGACCGCGATGCGCTGCGCATCGCGCGCGAGATCATGGGAGCGCTGGAATGGGAGCGGCCGGGCCGGGCGGCTCCGCAATTCAAGCCGCCGCGCTACGACCAGGACGAGCTGCTCGGCATCATGCCGATGGACCACAAGCGCACCGTCGACATGAAGCAGGTGATCGCGCGCATCGTCGACGATTCCGACTTCACCGAGATGGCGCCCAACTACGGCCCCGCCACCGTCTGCGGTCACGCCCGCATCGAGGGCCAGGCGATCGGCATCATCACCAACAACGGCCCGCTCGATCCCGCCGGCGCCAACAAGGCGACGCACTTCATCCAGGCCTGCTGCCAGACCCGCACGCCGATCCTCTATCTCAACAACACCACCGGCTACATGGTGGGCAAGGCCTATGAAGAAGCCGGCATGATCAAGCACGGCTCCAAGATGATCCAGGCGGTGACGTCGGCGACGGTGCCGCAGATCACCATCTATTGCGGTGCCTCGTTCGGCGCCGGCAATTACGGCATGTGCGGACGCGGCTTCCATCCGCGCTTCTGCTTCTCCTGGCCCAACGCCAAGACCGCCGTGATGGGCGGCGAGCAGGCGGCGGAAACCATGGCGATCGTGACGGAAGCCGCTGCCGCGCGCCGCGGCAAGCCGGTCGAGAAAGAAAAGCTCGACGCGATGAAGGCGCAGATCATCGGCGTGTTCGACGGCCAGATGGACGTGTTCTCGACCAGCGCGCGCGTGCTCGACGACGGCGTGATCGATCCGCGCGACACCCGTGCGATGCTGTCCGAGGTGCTCGCGATCTGCCGCGAGGGCGATGCGCGCACCCCTCAGCGCATGCAATTCTCGGTGGCCCGCCCATGAGGAACGGATCAGTGCAGCACCGGCCGTTCTTCAGGGTTTTGGTTGCCAATCGCGGCGAGATCGCGCTGCGGGTGATGCGGAGTGCGCGGCAGCTCGGCCTCGGCGTCGTTGCGGTCTATTCGGATGCCGACCGCGATGCGCTCCATGTGCGGCAGGCGGACCAGGCCGTGCGCATCGGCGAAGCCCTGCCGGCGCAATCCTATCTCAACATTCCCGCGATCATCGCCGCGGCCAAGGTGAGCGGCGCGGATGCCGTCCATCCCGGCTACGGCTTCCTCGCCGAGAACGAGGACTTTGCGCAGGCCTGCAAGGAGGCTGGTCTCGTCTTCATCGGTCCCTCGCCGCAGGCGATCGAGGCCATGGGTAACAAGGCCGGCGCCAAGGAGATCATGAGGAAGGCCGGCGTGCCCTGCGTGCCCGGCTATCAGGGTGCCAACCAGGGCGACGAGGTCATGCTGGCGGAAGCCAGGAAGATTGGCTTCCCCGTGATGATCAAGGCGGTTGCGGGCGGCGGCGGACGCGGCATGCGGCTCGTCACCGATGCCGAATCCTTCCCCGATGCGCTGCGCAGTGCGCGGTCGGAGGCGAAGGCCGCGTTCGGAGATCCCACGGTCATCCTCGAACGTGCCATCCAGAATCCCCGCCACATCGAGATCCAGGTGTTCGGCGACAGCCATGGCAACGCCATCCATCTCGGCGAGCGCGACTGCTCGGTGCAGCGGCGACATCAGAAGCTGATCGAGGAGGCACCATCGCCGGCGGTCACGCCCGCGTTGCGCGCGAAAATGGGTGAGGTCGCGGTCGCGGCGGTCAAGGCGCTGCGCTATGAGGGCGCCGGCACGCTGGAATTCCTGCTCGACGCCAGCGGCGAGTTCTACTTCATGGAGATGAACACGCGCCTCCAGGTCGAGCATCCCGTCACCGAGGCGATCACCGGGCTCGATCTCGTCGAGCTGCAGCTGCGTGTCGCGCGTGGCGAGCCTCTGCCGGTGAAGCAGCAGGACATCCGATTCTCGGGCCATGCCATCGAGGTGCGGCTGTGCTCGGAAGATGCCGCTCAGGATTTCATGCCGCAGTCCGGCCGCATGGCGCGCTGGCAGGTGCCTGACAGCATCCGCGTCGAGCACGCGCTGCAATCGGGCGCGGAGATCCCGCCGTTCTACGATTCCATGATCGCAAAGGTGATCAGCCATGGCGCGACACGCGAGGAGGCGAGGGGGCGGCTGATCGTCGGCCTGGAGCAACTCACTGCGTTTGGCGTGACCACCAACCAAGCATTTCTGATGTCCTGCCTGCGCCATCCCGGATTTGCCAGAGGCGAGGCGACGACAGCCTTCATCGGCGCACATCGCGCCGAACTGTTGGCGCCGCCGGCGAATGCTGCGTTCGATACGGCGCTGGCGGGCCTGCTGCTCTATGTCACCAATCCGCGCGCGCCGTCATGGCAAGGTGGCCGGAGCCTGGCGGCAACATTCCCGCTGCCGGCGAAAGTCGAGATCGCCGGCCACACCCACGAGCTCGAAGTCACGCGTGAGCGCGATGGCGGCTACATCGTCGCCGCCGACGACCGTCAGGACAAGTTCGAGATCGACCAGCTCGATCCCGACGCCATCCGCTTCCGCCACGACGGCGTGATGGACAGCGCAAAATTCCTGCGCGACGGCGACCGGCTCTACCTCCAGCATCGCGGCATCCCGCTTGCGGTCACCGATCTCACCCTCGCCGCGCCGAAGGCGGCCGCGAGCAATGGCGGCGATGGCAAAGTCCGCGCCGCCATGAACGGCCGCGTCGTCGCCGTGCTGGTCAAGCCCGGTGACCGCGTCACCGCCGGTCAACCGGTGATGACCTTGGAAGCAATGAAGATGGAGCACGTCCACAAGGCCGGCATCGACGGCGTGGTCGCCGCGATCGACGTCGCCGAAGGCGAGCAGGTCACGACGGGCAGGATCGTGGCGGAGATCGGGGCAGGCTAGCCTCTCTCCGTCATTGCGAGCGCAGCGAAGCAATCCAGTCTGCATCCGCAGAAGCACTCTGGATTGCTTCGCTGCGCTCGCAATGACGATGGGGAGAGATGCCGTCTCAAACTCGACTCGCCGCCGTGGCTGCACGCGGGCGTCCCAATAAATCCAAATAATTCCAATGTGATATTGCCTGTTTGATTTCGCTCACGATTATTATTGAACATTGTTCAATTCTGGGCTACTAATATTGAGCGATGTCAAATCATGTGGAGGCCTGCATGTTGCGCGCAAATCACCACGCCCGAGAGACCGATGCCCTGCTGCCGTCAGTGTCCCGCCGGTTCTCGTTCGCCCCGCCGCAAGTTCGCGAAAAATATCTGATCGGCGCACTCTTCGTCCTGACGCTCGTGGCGCTCCTCGCGCCGGCGTTGCCCGCCTCCGCCTGGCACATCCCGCATTTCGTCGACACTCGCACGTGGCTGGGCGTGCGCAACGCCGGCGACGTGCTGAGCAATCTTGCCTTCCTGGCGATGGGCGCTTGGGGCTTGCTGCGCCTGCGTGCCCACCCTGATGCGCCCGCGGGTGCAGGTTGCCTCTTCGTGGGTCTGATCCTCACCTGCATAGGATCGTGCATCTATCATCTGGATCCCGACGCGCCGCAGCGGCTGGTGGCCGATCGTCTCGGTATGGCGGTGGCGTTCGCGGGCTTTCTGGGCATCGCGGCCAGCGAGCGCATCAGCGTGCGTGCCGGTCAGGCGGCGGTGGTGCTGGTGACGGTTGCGGGCCTGCTCGCGGCCTGGGTGGCACGCGAGAATCTCACGCCATGGGTGGTCGTGCAGTTCGGCGGCATGGCGTTGGCCGTGGGACTGGCGTTGACACGGCCCCGGCCCGGTGCGCTTGGCGTGTCTCTGGGCGGCGTGATCTTCTTTTACGCGCTGGCCAAGCTTTTCGAGCTGGGTGACGTGACCATATTTGAAGCGACAGGCCACATTGTCTCGGGCCACACGCTCAAGCATCTGGCCGCCGCGCTGGCGGCCTGGCCGGTGATCCGGGCTTTGCGGCCTACTGGCTCCGTCCCGTCCCCTCGTTGAGCAGACACGCCACCTGATGTCCGCCGCCCGCGTCCACCAGCGCCGGCCGCTCCGTCTTGCACCGCTCGATCGCAAACCGGCAGCGGGTGTGAAATGCGCAGCCCGGTGGCGGATTGACGGGGCTCGGCACGTCGCCGTCGACCAGCGGCGCGAGCTTCTTGGCAAACGGGTTCGCAACCGGCACGGACGCGAGCAGGGCCTGCGTGTAGGGATGGCGCGGATTGCGGAACAGCTCGTCCTTGTCGGCGATCTCGACGATCCGACCGAGATACATCACGGCGACGCGGTGGCTGATATGGGCGACCACGGCGAGGTCATGCGCGATGAAGAGATAGGAGAAGCCGTGCTGCTTCTGCAGGTCGATCAGGAGATTGATCACCTGCGCCTGGATCGAGACGTCGAGCGCGGAGACCGGTTCGTCGCAGACGATCAAACGCGGCCCGAGCGCCAGCGCGCGTGCGATGCAGATGCGCTGGCGCTGGCCGCCGGAGAATTGATGCGGGAAGTTGCGCATCTGATCAGGCCGCAGGCCCACCTGCTCAAACAGTTTTGCGACGCGTGGCTCCAGGGCCTTTCCGGTCGCGAGCCCATGTACGACGAGCGGCTCGCCGACTATGTCGCCCGCGGTCATGCGCGGATTGAGTGAGGCAAACGGGTCCTGGAATACGATCTGCATTGAGCGGCGATGCGGCCGCAGCGCGGTCTTGGAGAGACGGGTGATGTCCTCTCCGTCGAGGCGGATCTGGCCCGAAGTCGGCTCGACCAGCCGCAGCACGCTGCGCGCCACCGTCGACTTGCCGCAGCCGGATTCGCCGACAAGGCCCAGCGTCTCGCCGGTATGAACCGAGAACGAGACGCCGTCGACCGCATGCACGGTGCCGACCTGCCGCCGCAACACGCCGGCGCGCACCGGATAGTGCTTCTTGAGATCGGTGACTTCGAGCAGCGCTTCGGTCATGCCACCTCCGCCACTTCGGCCGCGCGCCAGCACGCCGCGAGATGGCCGCCGCCCCAGTCCGCCAGCGGCGGATATTCGGCCTCGCAGCGTTTGATCGCGAGCTTGCAGCGCGGTGCAAAGGCGCAGCCTTTCGGCAGGCGCACCAGCGACGGCACTGTGCCGGGGATTTCGTTCAGCCGCGCCTGCACCGGAACACCTGACGCCGGCACGGCCGGGATCGAGGCCATCAGCCCGCGCGTGTAGGGGTGCTTGGGATCGGCGAACAGCGCTTCCACCGTTGCCTCCTCCACCTTCTTCCCCGCATACATCACGATCACCCGCTGCGCGGTCTGCGCGACGACGCCGAGATCATGGGTGATCAGCACGAGGCCGGTGCCGAGCTCCTTCTGAAGGTCGAGGATCAGCGCCAGGATCTGCGCCTGGATGGTGACGTCGAGCGCGGTGGTCGGCTCGTCCGCGATCAGCAGCGCCGGCCGGCAGGCGAGCGCCATCGCGATCATCGCGCGCTGGCGCATGCCGCCGGAAAGCTGATGCGGATATTCCCGCGCGCGCCGTGCCGGTTCGGGAATGCGGACCAGCCGCAGCATCTCGACCGCGATGTCGCGCGCTTCTCTGGCCGGCATCGCCCGGTGCAGCCGCACCGCCTCGACGATCTGGTCACCGATCCGCATCACCGGATTGAGCGAGGTCATCGGCTCCTGGAAGATCATGGAGATGCGATTGCCCCTGACGGCGCGCATCTCGGATTCATCCAGCGCCAGCAGCTCGGTGCCTTCGAGCGTGACCGACCCGCCGACGATGCGGCCGGGCGGATCGGGCACCAGCCGCATCAGGGACAGTGCGGTAACGCTCTTGCCGCAGCCGGATTCGCCGACGATCGCCAGCGTCTCGCCGCGCCTCACGGTGAAGGAGACATCGTCTACGGCTTTGAACAGGCCGGAATTGGTGAAGAACACCGTCTTCAGGTTCTTCACATCGAGCACGAGATCGGATTTGTCTGCCATCAGCCGCGCTGCCGGGGATCGAGGATGTCGCGCAGGGCGTCGCCGAACAGATTGGCGCCGAACACGGCGAGGCTGATCGCGATGCCCGGGAAGATCACCAGCCACGGCGCGGTGCGGACATATTCCGCCGCGGATTCCGAGAGCATGCGGCCCCAGGACGGATAGGGTTCGGGAATGCCGAGGCCGAGGAAGGACAGCGAGGCTTCGGTCAGGATGGTCGAGCCGAGCTGCGCGGTCGCGAGCACGATCAGTGGCGCCAGCGTGTTCGGCAGCACGTGGCGCAGCGCGATCCGCACCTCGCTCATGCCGATCGACTTGGCGGCTTCGATAAAGGGCAGTTCGCGCAGTGCCAGCGTGTTGGCGCGAATGACACGCGATACCGTCGGGATCAGCGGAATGGCGATGGCGATGATGACGTTCGGCAAGGACGGACCGAGTGCCGCCGTCATGATCAGGGCCAGGACCAGCAATGGAAGCGCTTGAAGAATGTCGGAGACGCGCTGGAATACGAGATCGACCCAGCCGGAGAGATAGCCGGAGGTCAGGCCGACGATGACGCCGATGGTGCCGCCAAGTGCCGTCGAGCCGATGCCGACGGCCAGAGAGATCCGTGCACCGTGGATGATGCGGCTGAACACGTCACGGCCGAAGGAATCCGTGCCCATCCTGTGCGCCAGGCTCGGGCGCGCCAGCGCGCGGGCGGCGTCGATGGTCAGGGGATCGTAGCGCGCGATGAAGTCGGCAAAGATCGCCGTGAGCACGAACAGCGTCATGATGATCAGCCCGGCCGCGCCCAGCACGTGCCGCTGCGCCAGGAACAGCACGCGCCGCCAGCCACCAGTCGCATGCGCGCCGGCGCGTCTCAGTTCGAGATCATAGTCACTCGCGGCCAAGCTGATCTCCTAATCCGTATACCGGATGCGCGGATCGAACACCGCGTAGAGCATGTCGACGATGAAGTTCGCGCTCACCACCACGACCGCAATCAACATCACGAGGTTCTGCACGATCGGGTAGTCGCGCCAGCGGATCGCTTCGACCAGGAAGCGCGCGACGCCGGGGATGTTGAACACGGTCTCGGTCACGATCAGGCCGCCGATCAGGAACGCGGCCTCGATGCCGATCACGGTGATGACGGGCAAAATCGCGTTCTTCAGCGCATGCTTATAGTTGACGGCCGCGTCGGAGGCGCCCTTGGCGCGCGCGGTGCGGATATAGTCCTGCCGCAGCACCTCGAGCATCGAGGATCGCGTGATGCGCATGGTCAGCGCCGCGCTGCGGAAGCCGACGGCGGCCGCAGGCACGGCGTAGGTCGCGAACGCTTCGAGCCAGGTCTGCGGATTCGGATTGAAGATCGGCATCTGGTTGAACATCGCCACCGACGCGGTGAGGATCAGCAGGCCGAGCCAGAACGAGGGCAGCGACAATCCGCTGAGGCTGACGACGCGTAACGCGTAATCGAGCCGCGTGCCCTGCTTCACCGCGCTGATGACGCCGAGCGGAATGCCGATCGACGCCGAGAACAACAGTGCCAGCCCGGCGAGCCGCGCGGTGATCGGGATCCGCGGCAAAATCTCCTGAAGCGCAGGCTTCTCGGAAACATAGGAGTAGCCGAAATCGCCGCGCAGAAAGCCGCTGATCCAGTGCCAGTACTGCACGACCAGCGGCTGGTCGATGCCGAGCTCCTTCTCCAGATTGGCCTTGTCGGCGGGATCGACGTAGCCCGCCGCGGCAAACAGGATGTCGACGATGTTGCCGGGCACGATGCGCAGCAGGAAGAAGATGACGACCGAGATCCCGAACAGGGTCACGAGCATCAGGAACAGGCGCCGCACCAGATAGGCAAACATGCATCGCCTCCTGTCGAAACCGCCAGCCGCCTGCGCTACTTGTCCATCCAGACGTCCTCGTAGCGATACCCATTATAGGAGCTGTTCGACATCACCGTTATGCCCTTGACATAGGGCTGCCAGCAGGAGCCGGTGCGCGCGTGGAAGATGATCGGGCGGGCGACGTCCTCCTGCAGCTTCTTGTCGATGTCCCACACCAGCTTCTTGCGCTTGTTGACGTCGGTCTCCTGCGACTGCACGTCGAACAGCTTTTCGATCTCCTTGTTGCAGTAATTGGTGTAGTTGCGCTCGGAACCGCAGGAATAGTTCTCGTAGAACGACTGGTCGGGATCGTCGACGGCGTTGCCGGTCAAATTGAGCCCGAGCATGTAGTCCTTGCGTGCGATCTTCGGGAACCAATTTGCGGTCTCGACCACGTCGAGCTCGCCGTCGATATAGATGCTCTTAAGCTGGTCGATCAGGATCACCGCGGGATCGCGGTAGACCGGGATGTTGCGGGTCGAGACCTTGACGGCGAGATGCTTGTCCGGCCCGTAGCCGGCTTTCTGCATCAGCTTCCTGGCTTCCTCGCGGTTGGCGTTCACATCGGGGCCGTAGCCGGGAATGGTCTCGAGCATCTCCTTCGGCATGCCCCACAGCCCGTTCGGCGGCGGCAGCATGGTGCCGCCGACATCGCCCTGGCCCTCGAACATGATCGAGATGAACGCCTTGCGGTCGAGCGACAGCGCCATGGCGCGGCGGATGTCGATATTGTCGAACGGCGGCGCGGAGGAATTGACGATGATGTTGGTGGCGACATTGTTGGGCTCGACCACGCAGACCGCTTTCGGCGCCTGCGATTTGACGTCCTTCAGCAGCGGAATGCTCACTTCGGTCGGGAACGCCATGTCGAACTTGCCGGCGACGAAGGCGAGGATCGCGGTCGAACGGTTCGGGATGATGGTGAACTCGATGCCGTCGAGATAGGGTCGCCCCTCGCGCCAATAGTCGGGATTGCGGGTCAGCTTGATCGATTCATTGGCCTTGAACTCGACGAATTTGAACGGGCCGGTGCCGATCGGGTGCGTGCGCATGTCGCCGGGCGAGACGTGACAGGGATAGACCGGCGTGTAGCCCGAGGCGAGCAGGGCGAGCAGCGACGGCTGCGGCCGCTTCAAGTTGAAGGAAACTTCGAGGTCGCCGTTGGTGGAGACGTCATTGACCTGTTCGTACCAGGTCTTGCGCGGATTCTGCCGGAACTTCTGCTGCGACTTGCCCATCAGCATGTCGAAGGTGCATTTGACGTCCGCGGAGGTGAACGGCTTGCCGTCATGCCATTTCACGCCCGGGCGCAGCTTGAAGGTCAGCGTCTTGTTGTCGTTGACCCAGGCCCAGCTCTCGGCGAGTTCCGGAATGATGTTGTCCATCCTGTTCTGAGCCTCGTCCTGCTTGTAGATGACGAGGTTGTTGAACACAGGCATGAAGGGAACATTGAGCGAATAGGTCGCGCCTTCATGGATCGAGGCATTGCCGGGGCTGTCGCGGTGGTACATCCGCAGGATTCCGCCCTGCTTGGGCCCGCCGGCGAGCGCAGTGGTCGAGGCCGTCAGCACAGATAGCGCCGCCACTGCGGCGAGCGCCCACACGCTCCGCATGCTCATCCTCCCTGGACATTAGTCTTTTGGGCCTTTGCGGCCTGTTTGTCAGACGATAGCGACGCGCGTGCAGCGAGGCAACCGGCAAGGCCGCTCGCCGCCTCGACAATTCGGATGACGGAAGGCCGCAGGCGTTCACACTCTCTTCATGTGAGAGTGCAGGTGCGAAGGGATGGTTCCTGTGCAGATGTTGCGGGCAGCTGCCTCAACAAACTCCGCCGTCGTCCCGGACAAGCGAAGCGCAGATCCGGGATCCATAACCACAGGAAGTCGTTTGATGAAGACTCGGAGTTACCTGCTCGCGTGACGACTCCCGCCGGTGGTTATGGGTCCCGGGTTCGCGACTTCGTCGCGCCCCGGGACGACAGTGGGGCTCACACGATCCGTGACGTCTTGTTCCCCCAATAGCGGTCCCGCAGCAGCCGCTTGTAAAGTTTGCCCGTCGGCAGCCGCGGCAGTTCCTTCTCGAAATCGACCGAGCGCGGCACCTTCTGCCGCGACAGCGATTGGCCGCAGAAGGCGATCAGTTCTTCGGCGAGCGCCTCGCCCGGCACGATGCCGGGCATCGGCTGCACCACCGCCTTCACCTCTTCGCCGAGATCGGGATTGGGCACGCCGAACACCGCGGCATCGGCGACCTTCGGATGGGTGATCAGCAGGTTCTCGCACTCCTGCGGATAGATGTTCACCCCGCCGGAGATGATCATGAAGGTCGCGCGGTCGGTCAAATAGAGGAAACGATCCTCGTCGACATAGCCGACGTCGCCGACCGTGCTCATGCTGCCGTCGGCCGAGCGCGCCTCCCTGGTCTTCTCGGGGTCGTTGAAATATTCGAACGACGATGCCGTCTTGAACCAGACCTGGCCCGGCGTGCCGGTCGGGCACGCCCTCATGTTCTCGTCGAGAATGTGGAGGTCGCCGAGCAGCACCTTGCCGACGGTGCCGCGGTGGCTAAGCCATTCCTCGCTGTTGCAGGCGGTGAAGCCGAGACCTTCGGTCGCGCCGTAATATTCGTGGATGATCGGCCCCCACCATTTGATGATGTCGTCCTTGACCAATGCCGGGCAGGGCGCTGCGGCGTGGATCGCAATCTCCAGCGACGACAGGTCGTAGCGGTCGCGCACCTCCTCCGGCAGCTTCAGCATGCGCGAGAACATCGTCGGCACCAGCTGGGTGTGGGTGATACCCCATTGCTGGACGAGCTGGAGATAACGTTCGGGATCGAACGTCTCCTTGATGATCACGGTGCCGCCCATGCGGATCGTGAGGTTCACCGCGGCTTGCGGCGCGGAGTGATAGAGGGGGGCAGGCGAGAGATAGACCATGCCTCGCGGTAGCGCCAAAGCTTTGTCAGGAAATCGAACAGCGGCAGATTGTGCTTCGGCGGCTCCTCCGGCAGCGGGCGCAGGATGCCTTTCGGCCGTCCGGTCGTGCCGGATGAATAGAGCATGGCGGTGCCGAGCCATTCATCGGCGATCGGAGCCTCGGGCAGGTCGGCGGTCACCTCGGCGAGGCCGACGATACGGTCGCTCTCGCCGGGGCCGTCGGCGACGATGCAGAGCTTGATGTCCGGACAGGCCTTGATCGCCTCGCGGGCGATGTCGAGTTTCGCAACGGACGTGATCAGGATTTTCGACTGGCTGTTGACGAGGAGATAGGCGAGCTCGCCCGGCGTCAGGAACGAGTTGATGCAGGTGTAGTACAGCCCGGAGCGCTCGCCCGCGCCGCAGGCTTCGAGGTAGCGCGAATTGTTCTCCATGAAGATCGAATAATGGTCGAGCCGCTTCAAGCCGTGCTCGCGGAACAGATGCGCCAGGCGGTTGCTGCGCGCATCGAGCTCGCGATAGGTGACGGCCTCGCCGGTTGCAGCCATGATGAAGGCGGGCTGGAGCGGGCGTAGACGAGCATGCTGACCTGGATACATCAGTCCTCCGGCTTGAAATTATGCGGCGAGAAGCAGGATTTCGCGAATGTCGGCGGGGCCGCCGATCTTGCGCGGGTTGCGCGGGATCCAGTTGGTGCGCATCGCCTGTTCGGCGATGGCGTCGAAATGCTCAGGCGAGACGCGGACGTCGGCGAGGCTGCGCGGCATGCCGAGCGAGCGGATGAAGGCGTCGAGCACGTCGCCGGCGTTGTGGCCGGGAAAACCCATCGCGGCGGCGACGATCGTCTGGCGCTCGGAATTGTCGCGCGCATTCCAGCGCATCACCGCAGGGAGCATGATGCAGGAGGTGTAGCCGTGCGGCACGTCGAAGGCCGCACCCAGCACATAGCCAATGCCATGGCTCGCGCCCATCGGCACGCCGGCGGCCAGCGCGCCCATCGACAGCCAGGTGCCGATCTGCGCATCCATGCGGGCGTCGAGGTCGGCAGGGTCGGCCTTCACCCGCGGCAGCGCGTCGGCGAGCATGGCCAGCCCCTTCACCGACTGCGCATCGGCATAAGGGTGCGTCTCGCGCGAGCAGATCGCCTCGACGCAATGGTCGACGGCGCGGATGCCGGTGGAGAGAAACAGCCATTCCGGCGTGTGCACGGTGATGGCGGGATCGAGGATGGTCGCGCGCGGCACCGTGAGCGGATGCCGCAGCATCTGCTTCACATGCGTGACACGGTCGGTGACGCCGGCGATCGCGCTGAATTCGCCGCCGGCGATCGTGGTCGGAACGCTGATCTGGCGCACGCTCGGCGCCGTCATTTCCGGCGCGACGCCCTTGTGGACGCGGATGCGCTCGATGCCGTCGACATCGTCGATGCCGTTGGCAAGGCAGAGCTGCACCGCCTTGGCGCCGTCGGTGATCGAGCCGCCGCCCACGGTGACGATCAGGTCGGCGTTCACTTCGCGTGCGGCATTGGTCGCCGCGATCACTGCCTCGCGCGGTGTGTGCGCCGGCATGGCGTCGAACAGGCCGGCGCAGCGCGCGCCGAGCGCGTCCTTGATCTTCGCGATTTCGTCGGTCTGACGGTTCAGCGTGCCCGAGACCATCAGGAAGGCGCGGTGCGTCCCCAGCCGGTCCATCTGCGCAACAACGGCCTCGGCCGCGGGATGGCCGAACACGACCTCCTCGATCGCGCCGTAAACGACACGTCCCTGGTGCACGCCTGTCCTCCCAGGACAATTCGGCTTTGTTTTTCTGGGAGTAATCTAGCCGAGCGGACGGTGTCCGTCATGTGCGAAGACGCTGGCGACTTTCTTACCCTCCGCCTCCAGGGGAGGGTGGCGAGCGCCGCGTCTTGATTGCTGACCTTCCGCCGACGCGCATCAGCTGCCGCTTGTCATCATCTCTCTCGCTGTCAACCCGTCATCCGGCTAGGGCATCCTCCCAAGCGTTGCGCGCGCTTTCGTCTTGAAGATTTCATCATTGAAACCCATCTTGTGTCGCCCGCGGGTAGGCGAGTACGCTGCTTTTGCTGCGGCAAATGTGCGAGGGACTTGGGATGAGCGGACCGGACCGAAACGAGCATTTTGTCAAAACGCACGATTTCGTCCTACCTCGACTTTGCGCAATTGCCGGGCTCCTCGCCGCGACGTTCGCTCTCACTGGTTGCGGACAACCGGCCTCGCAGGCCGCCGCCCCACCGCCGCCGCCGGTGACCGTCGCCCAGCCCGTCAAGCGCACCGTCACCGATTGGGACGAGTTCACCGGCCGCTTCGAGGCGGTCGAGGAGGTGCAGGTGCGCCCCCGTGTCGGCGGCTTCGTCAACTCCGTCGAGTTCCAGGACGGCGCGATCGTGCATCAGGGCGACCTGCTCTACGTCATCGACCCGCGCCCGTTCGAGGCGGTGGCCGAGCAGGCGGACGGCCAGTTGTCCGACGCGCGTGCCAAGGTGGAGCTTGCCAAGCGCGAGCTCGACCGTGGCCTGAACCTGGTCCAGACCAGTGCGGTCTCCGAGCAGGCCGTCGACCAGCGTCGCCAGGCCTTGCAGGCCGCGCATGCCGCGGAGACGCAGGCCGCAGGTGCGCTGAAGGCCGCCCGGCTCAATATCGAGTTCACCCATGTGACCGCGCCGCTCACCGGCCGCGTCAGTCGCCATCTCGTCAGCCCTGGCAATCTCGTGCAGGGCAGCGATACCGGCACCTCGACGCTGCTCACCTCGATCGTCGCGCTCGACCCGATCTACGTCTATTTCGACATGGATGAGGCGACCTTCATCAAATACAGCAAGCTGTGGTTCGAAGGCCGCCGCCCGAGCTCGCGCGACACCGCGAACCCGGTGCAGGTGACGCTCGCCGGCGAGACCAAGCCGTCGCACGAGGGCACCATCAACTTCCTCGACAACCGCCTCGATGTCTCAACCGGCACGCTGCGCAGCCGGGCCGTGATCAAGAACACCGATCTCTCGATCCTGCCGGGCCAGTTCGGCCGCGTCCGGCTGATCGGCAGCGCGCCCTATGAGGCGCTGCTGATTCCCGACGTCGCGGTCGCGACCGACCAGTCCCGCAAGATCGTGTTCGTCGTGAAGCCGGACGACACCGTCGAGGCCCGCCCCGTGGTGCTCGGTCCGCTCGATGAGGGCCTTCGCGTGATCCGCGAGGGGCTGAAGGCGGAGGACCGCGTCATCGTCAACGGCATCCAGCGCGCCCGCGTCGGCGCCAAAGTCGCTCCGTCTCCCGCGCCAGCGCCGGCCAAGTCCGGTGACAAGTCATGAACCTTGGCCGTCTCTCCATCAACCAGCCCATCCTGGCGATGGTGCTGTCGATCGTGCTGCTGATCGTCGGCGCGCTCGCCTATACGACGCTGCCTGTCTCCGAATATCCGCAAGTGGTACCGCCGACCGTCGTCGTCACCACGCAATATCCGGGCGCCTCGGCGCAGACCGTGTCCGACACCGTCGCCGCTCCGATCGAGCAGCAGATCAACGGCGTCGAGGACATGCTGTATCTCTACAGCCAGGCGACCTCGAACGGGCAACTGACGATCACCGTCACCTTCAAGCTCGGTACCGATCTCGACAAGGCGCAGGTGCTGGTGCAGAACCGCGTCGCGATCGCACAGCCGCAGCTGCCGGACGAAGTCCAGCGCAACGGCGTCGTCACGCGCAAGAACTCGCCAGACATCCTGATGGTCGTGTTCATGCTGTCGCCGGACGATACGTTCGACCAGCTCTACATCTCCAATTACGCGCTGCTCCAGGTCCGTGACCAGTTGCTGCGGATCGACGGCGTCGGCGATATCCAGATCTTCGGCGCACGCGACTATTCGATGCGGCTCTGGCTCGACCCTGATCGTATCGCCAATCTCGGCCTGACCTCGACCGAGGTGCTGGCCGCGATCCGTGCCCAGAACGTCCAGATCGCGGGCGGCCAGATCGCCGAACCGCCGATCGCCGACCGGGCCTTCCAGCCAAACCTCGTTTTCACCGGGCGCCTGAAGGACCAGAAGCAGTTCGAGGACATTCTGATCAAGGCCGGCTCCGACGGCCGCACGGTGCGGCTGCGCGACGTCGCCCGCATCGAGCTTGGTGCTCTCGCCTACTCCACCAACAGCTTCCTGTTGCGCAAGTCGGCGGTTGCCATGCTGGTGACGCAGCGGCCGGGATCGAATGCGCTTGCGACGGCAAAGAATATCTCCGACACCATGGTGAAGCTCAAGGAGAGCTTTCCGAAAGGCCTCGACTACAATATCGGCTACAATCCGACCGAGTTCATCGCGCAGTCCGTCCACGAGCTGATCAAGACCATCTACGAGGCCATGCTGCTCGTGGTCATCGTGGTGCTGGTGTTCTTGCAGGGCTGGCGGCCCGCGATCATTCCGATCATCGCGATCCCTGTCTCGCTGGTCGGCACCTTCGCGGTGATGGCGGCGCTCGGCTTCTCCATCAACAACCTCACTTTGTTCGGCCTCGTGCTTGCGGTTGGCATCGTGGTCGACGACGCCATCGTGGTGGTCGAGAATGTGGAGCGCCATCTCGAGCACGGCTTAAGTCGGCGCGATGCGGCGCTGAAGACCATGGAGGAGGTCGGCGGCGCGCTGGTCTCTATCGCGCTGGTGCTCTGCGCCGTGTTCGTGCCGACCGCATTCATTGGCGGCATCTCCGGGCAGTTCTTCCAGCAATTCGCCGTCACCATTGCGGTGGCGACCGCGATCTCCTGCTTCTGCTCGCTGACGCTGTCGCCGGCGCTGGCTTCGATGATCCTCACGCCGCACGCAGAGAAGCGACCGCCTGCCGCCTGGAATCTCCTCGCGCGTGGCTGGAATGCGTTCACCGGCGTTTTCAACCGCGTGTTCGACCGGCTCTCGCATGGTTATGCCGGCCTCGCCAATTTCGTGATCCGCCATTCGGTGGTGATGATCCTGATCTATGTCGTGCTGATCGGCAGCGCCGGCTGGCTGATCGCGACCACGCCGCAGGGCTTCATTCCCGCGCAGGATCGCGGCTACGTCATCATCTCCGTGCAATTGCCGGGCGCGGCGTCGCTGGCGCGCACCACCGAAGTCGTGCGCGAGATCGAGCGGATCTCGCTGGACACGCCCGGCATCGTCCGCGTCGCCGCCTTCGCCGGCTTCTCGGGCGCCACCCGCACGCAGGCGGGCAATGCTGCGGCGCTGTTCCCGGTTTTCGACGAGCCCGAGGCGCGGATGAAGAAGGGATTGTCTGCGAACGCCATCACGGTCGAACTGCGCAAGCGCCTGGCCGCAATCCAGGGCGCCTTCATCATCGTGATTCCGCCGCCGGCCGTGCCCGGCATCGGCACCGGTGGCGGCTTCACCATCCGCGTCCAGGACCGCCAGGGCCGAGGACCTGAGCTGCTCGCCGCGGCCACCGACGAGCTTGTCGCCGCGGCGCGCAAATCGCCGTTGCTGCTCGGCCCCACGGTTTTCTCCCCGTTCTCGGCCAACACGCCGCAGCTCTTCGTCGATATCGACCGCACCAAGGCGCAGAAGCTCGGCGTGCCCATCGCCAGCATCAACGACACGATCCAGACCTACTTCGGATCGACCTACGTCAACGACTTCAACCTGTTCGGCCGCACCTATCACGTCACCGCGCAGGCTGACTTCCCGTTCCGAAAAGAGCCCAGCGACCTCTCGCGCCTGCGCACGCGTAACGCCTCCGGCGACATGGTGATGCTGGGCAGCGTGGTCGAGTTCAAGGACGTCTCCGGCCCCGACCGCGTCGCGCGCTACAATCTCTATGCTGCGTCCGAGCTCCAAGGCGAGCCGGCGCCGGGCACCAGCTCGACCACCGCGCTCAACACCATCAAGAAGCTCGCGGACGACATCTTGCCGAGCGGCTTCACCTTCGAATGGACCGATCTCTCCTACCAGCAGGTCACCGGCGGCAACGCGGGCCTGCTCGTGTTCCCGATCTGCGTGCTGTTCGTCTATCTCGTGCTCGCCGCGCAATATGGCAGCTGGACGCTGCCGTTCGCGGTGATCCTGATCGTACCGATGTGCCTGTTGGCCGCCACCATCGGCGTGCGCATCATGGGGCAGGACGTCAACATCCTCACCCAGATCGGATTCGTCGTTCTGGTGGGGTTAGCTGCAAAGAACGCGATCCTGATCGTCGAGTTCGCACGCGACATCGAGAAAGAAGGCAAGCCGCGGCTGGAGGCGGTGATCGACGCCTGCCGCCTGCGCCTGCGGCCGATCCTGATGACCTCCTTCGCCTTCATCCTCGGCGTGCTGCCGCTGGTGATATCGTCCGGCTCCGGCTCGGAGATGCGGCAGGCGGTTGCCGTGTTCTTCGGCATGATCGGCGTCACCCTGTTCGGCCTGCTGTTCACCCCGATCTTCTATGTGGTGGTGCGGAACCTGGCGGAAGGGCGGAACGAGGGGAAGAAGCCGGAGGTGGTGGCTTCTTAGTTGTTGCGAGTGGCCGCTGGCGTATCCACACCCTCGCTGTCGTCCCCGCTTAAGCGGGGACCCATACCCCCAGGGGGAAATTGCGGCGCGAGACAGGTAACTCCGAGCCTTCGCAAAGCTTCTCCCTGTGGTTATGGGTCCCGGGCTCGCGCTACGCGCGCCCCGGGACGACAGCGGTGGTTGGCGCGCAGAATCCCATACTAACGGCCTACGCCGAAATGGATGGGCAGGCGCGGGGTTCTTCACTAGTATCCGCGCGATTTCAAAACAGAAAACTGCTGGGAGCCAACATATGAAATCAGCACTTTTGACCGCTGTCGCAACGTCTGCTCTGTTGCTGGCTGCGCCGGCCTTCGCGCAAGGCGTCAAGATCGGCATTCTCAACGATCAATCCGGCGTCTATGCCGACTACGGCGGCAAATACTCGGTCGAAGCCGCCAAGATGGCGATCGAGGATTTCGGCGGCGAAGTGCTTGGCCAGAAGATCGAGATGGTCACCGCCGATCACCAGAACAAGCCGGATCTCGCCGCGTCGATCGCGCGGCGCTGGTACGACGTCGAGAACGTGGACATGATCACGGAGCTGACGACCTCCTCGGTCGCGCTCGCGATCCACGAGCTCTCCAAGGAAAAGAAGAAGATCGACATCGTCGTCGGCGCCGCGACCTCGCGCCTCACCGGCGATGCCTGCCAGCCCTACGGCTTCCACTGGGCCTATGACACCCGTGCGCTCGGCGTCGGCACCGGCGGCGCGCTGACGAAAGCCGGCGGCGACACCTGGTTCTTCCTCACGGCCGACTATGCCTTCGGCTACGCGCTGGAGAAGGACACCAGCGAGATCGTCACCGCCAATGGCGGCAAGGTGGCCGGCTCGGTCCGCGTGCCGCTCAACTCGTCGGACTTCTCCTCCTTCCTGCTCCAGGCGCAGAGCTCGAAGGCGAAGATCGTCGGCCTCGCCAATGCCGGCCTCGACACCACCAACTCGATCAAGCAGGCGGCCGAGTTCGGCATCGTCTCCGGCGGCCAGAAGCTCGCCGGCCTCCTGATGACGCTCGCCGAGGTGAATGGTCTCGGTCTGCAGGCCGCGCAAGGCCTGGTGCTGACCGAGGGCTATTACTGGGACCTCAACGACCGCACCCGCCATTTCGGCGAACGCTTCTTCAAGCGCACCAGCCGGATGCCGAACATGATCCAGGCCGGCACCTATTCGGCGACGCTGAGTTATCTCAAGGCGGTCAAGGCCGCCGGCACCAAGGACCCCGACGCGGTCGCCAAGAAGCTGAAGGAGCTGCCGGTCGACGACGACTTTGCGCAGGGCGGCAAGGTGCTCGAGAACGGCCGCATGGTCCACGACATGTATCTGTTCGAGGTCAAGAAGCCGTCGGAGTCGAAGAAGCCGTGGGACTATTACAAGCTGCTCGCAACCGTCCCAGGCGACAAGGCGTTCTTCGCCGCCAAGGACAGCGGCTGCCCGCTGACGAAGTAGCGAGGGGCAAGGGGGCAACGCTGGCGCCACACCCTGGCTGTCGTCCCCGCGAACGCGGGGACCCATAACCCCAGGGAGAAGTGTAGCGCGAGATGCCCACTCCGAGCCTTCGCCAAACTATTCCCTGTGGGTATGGGTCCCGGATCGGCGCTCCGCTTGTCCGGGACGACGGCGGAGTTTGTGGCCGCCGCGCCTCACACCATCCGCAACACCACCGCCCCCAATGCCCCCGCCCACAGCGCAATCGCCGCAATGCCCTGGATCGCAAAGCCCGGGCCGCGCTTTGCCGCCGCCTGCGAATAGCCGATGAAGTAGACGATGCGGCCGATGATCCAAACCGCGCCGATTCCCGCTGCACTGGCATCGCCGATATAGATCGCGAACAGCCAGAGCGCCGGCAGGAAGACCGGCATCCATTCCAGCGTGTTCGCCTGAATGCGGAAGGCGCGCTCGAAGTCCGGATGGCCCGACATCGCCGGCACCTTGACTCCGGTCTTGGTGCGCGCGCGCGAGACGTTGATGCAGGTGAACATGTAGAATGCGATCGCCAGCAGCGTGACGAGGGCGGTGAGGTGATACATCGCGGATCCTTTTGAGGAGGTCGTGCCTCAATAGCCGGTCAGCTCGAGATAGCCAACGCCGTCATGCGTGCCGGCAAAGCTGATTGGCCCTTCCCAATAGGAGAAGCCGGTCCCCATCCAGGCTTTTGGGTTAAGCGGCTTGCAGGCAATCGAAAATGATCGTGAGGGGATCGCGATCTGCCATTCCACCGGCAGCTTGCGCCCCGCGATCTCGGCGGTCGCTTTCGGACTCATCTGGATATCGCCACCCGCGATCATCTGCGTGTCGCCCGCGGCGCTGATCCAGTTGCCGAACGGATACTCCTGGCCGTCCTTCTGTCGCAGCCGGTACAGCATCAGCTTGTCGCCGGACGCGAGATGTAGCGACAGCCAGTCCCAGCCGGTCTGGTCGGCATCGAGCGGCTGGCTGCTCCACTCGCGGTCCATCCAGGCCTGGCCCGAGACATCGACGGATTTGTCGTCGATCGTGAGGCTGCCGCGGGCGCGGTAGAACGGCTGGCTGTAATAGTAGGACGCCTGCCCGCGCTCGGACTTGCGGCTGAAACCGTGATAGCCCTGCAGCACCACGGGACGATCGGCTTCTAACGTCAGCGCGTAGCTGAAGTCGGTGCCCGATGCTTTCAGCGCCAGCGGTGCCAGGGCGCGATCGTCGGTGCGCTCAAAACCCTTCATCTCCCAATCGTCGATCCACGCCGCAAATGGCTTTGCGGTGACGCCGGCCTGTCCAATGCCGCCGCGTGCAGACACCTCGCTGAAGCGGTGAGTATCGGCGCGCGTCACCGCCGCATGCGCCATCCAGATCTGCTGATTGGCCCAGCCCTCTCCTTGCGGGCCCGGCCGCGCGGCCTGGCGGAACAGCGTAAATTGCAGGCCGCAGGCCGCTCCGCTGCTATCGACGAGGTTCGCGGTGAGATACCACCATTCGATGCGAAACTCCGGATGCGGGCCGTGATCGGCCGGGAAGCTGAACGTCTTTCCCGGTGTCACCTTCGCGAAGCCGTCGGCGGTCTCGCCGAGCCCGGCATAGCCTTGCGCGCCAGCGCGGCGGGCAGCAGCGAGGGCGGCGATGCCGCCGGCGAAGGCGCGCCGCGAAATCTTGTCAGCGCTCATTGGCAAACACCTTGACGAGGCTCGCCGGCTGCATCCGCGCCAGTCGTATCATCGGCAGCAGCGCGGCAAGCAGCGAAGCGATCAGCGCGACCGCGACCAGCTCCACCAGCTGCAGCGGAAACACGTGGAACGGCAGCCGCCAGCCGAACGCCTTCACATTGACGATCGCGATCAGGCACCACGCCACCAGCAATCCGAGCGGTACGGCCAGCAGCGCCGTGAACAGCGCAACCGACAACGTCTTGGTCAGTTCGATCGCGGCAAGGCGCGGCCGGGTGATGCCGATCGCCCACAGCGGCGCGAGCTGCGGCAGGCGTGAATTCGCCAGCGTCAACAGGCTGGTCAAGAGCGCAATGCCGGCCACGCCGAGCGTGAACGCATTGAGCGCCGACGTCACCGCAAAGGTGCGGTTGAAGATGCGGATCGATTCCGCCTTCACCGTCGCCTGATCGGCGACGCTGCGGTCGTCGAGCGCGAATTGCTTCTGCAACGCCGCGATCAGGCCGGGGATATTTTCCTTCGCGACGATCAGGCCGATGCGCGTCTGCGGCGTCTGCGGAAAGTGCCGGATCAACGCCGCGACGTTGACGGCGAGCTGCCCCTTGGGGTTGCCGTAGTCGGCATAGATCCCGGCGATGTCGAGCTCCCAGGTGCCGCCCGGCGCCGGCACCTCGATGACATCGCCGACGCGGACGTTGAGGCGGCGGCTCAACTGCTCGCTGATGAAGGCGGCATTGCCGGGCACGAGCTGGGTCCAGGCGCGCGGCGCGGTCTCCAGCAGCGGCCAGCGCTCGCGATAGAGCGCGTGATCGGGCAGGCCGAGCAACTCGACCGGCTGGCCCTGCACCTGCGTGTCGGCGCGTCCGCCCGACAGGATCGCCTGCACGTCGCTGCGCTCCTTCAGCCAGCTCCGGATCGCGACGCCTTGCGCATTGTCGGAGGCGCTGATGTAGACGTCGGCGGCAAGCCGCCCGTTGAGCCAGCCGACGAAGGTGCGGCTGAAGGTCTCCACCATGGTGGACACCCCGACATTGACGGCCAGCGCGAGCAGCAGCGCCATCAGGGCCAGCGACAATCCGGAGAGCTGTTGCCGGCTGTCAGCCCAGAACCACAGCGCGAGCGGTCCCTTCGCCCAGCGCTGGCCCACGAGCAGGATGATCTCGAGGAAAGCAGGCAGGATCAGCGCCGCACCGAACATCAATGCGGCCAGCACGCCGAATCCCGCAATCAGCGATTGTCCGTAGTGCAGCAGCAACAGCGCGACCGCGAACACGGCGCAGGCCGCGCCGCTCTGCAGGACCAGCCAGCGGCGCTGCCGCTGCTGCCAGGCGTACGGCTGTGCGGTCGCCAGCACCGGCATCCTGATCGCCTTGATCAGGCTGGTCGCCGCGGCCACCAGTGCACCCGCAATGCTGATGCCGATACCGGCGAGCCACCATTCGGAGCGCAGGGTGAGCTGTCCCGGGATCTGCGCGCCATAGAGCCCGCGCAGCGACGCCGCGACGTCGGGCAACAGCGCAGCCGCGATGAAATAGCCGCAGACGAGCCCGATCAATCCTGCGACCAGCGCCAGCGCCACCAGCTCGATCACCAGCACCGTGTTGACCAGCCGCGCCGAGGCACCGCAGGCCCGCAACGTGCGCAGCATCGGCAACCGCTGCTCGAAGGCGAGGCCGACGGCGGAGTTGACGATGAAGAGACCGACGAAGAACGACAGCAGGCCGAAGGCGGTCAGGTTGAGATGAAAGCTGTCGGTGAGGCGCTCCAGCTCCGTCTCCGCATTCGGCTCGACCCGCTGCAACTGCTCGCCAACGATGCTGGCCAGCGGCGCCGGCTTGCCCTTCGGCTTGCCGATCAAAAGCCGCGACACCTGGTCCGGCTTGTTCAGCAGCCGCTGCGCGACGCCGATGTCGACGACGAGCACGCCGGACACGAGCTGCGGCAGCACGCGCAGCGGCGGCAGTTTTGCGCCGTTGCTGCTCGGCGGTGCCGCGCCTTCCTGTTCCTGCAGATCGGTCAGCGTCTCCCGCGCCACCAATGTCTGGCCGGGCGGCGCAACAAAACTGCTCAAATCCGAGGCGCCAAGGCGTGGCGCGTTGCCGACATCGGCCGGCATCGTCACCGGCTCGATGCCGAGCAGCCGCACCGAACGCCCGTTAACCTGGACGCGGCCTTCCAGCACCGGCGAGACCGGCCAGCCCGCGCGGCGAAGTTTTATGAACAGCTCCTGCGAAAAGGTCGCGGCATCAGGCGCCACCAGCATCGCCGTGCGCACGCCGCCGAACGTCGCCGCCGCGCGGTCATAGGCATTGCGGGCCTGCTGGTTGATCGCCTGCACGCCGCTCCACAGCGCGGTCGCCGCGATCAGCCCGATCAGCAGCGTCGCGAACTGCATCTTGTGCCGTCGCCAGTGGCTCAGGAGCACCGCGAGGACCCACAGCGCGCGCCTCATGCGATCCGTCCCGCATGCAAGGTGACGTGGCGGTCAAGCGTGCCGGCGAGATGCAGGCTGTGTGTCACCATCAGGAAGCCGCAGCCGGTGCGGGTGACGAGATCGCGCGTCAGCGCCAGCACGTCGTCAGCGGTATCCTCGTCCAGATTGCCGGTCGGCTCGTCCGCGAGCAGCAGTGAGGGCTTTGTCGCCAGCGCCCGGCCGATCGCGACCCGCTGCTGCTGGCCGCCTGATAATTGCTCTGGATAACGCTTGAGCAGATTGCCGAGCCCGAGCCGCTCGATCAGCTCCTTTGACCATGCCGCATCGTGACGGCCGGCGATCCGCGCCTGGAAGGCGAGATTGTCGGCGACCGACAGGCTCGGGATCAAATTGTACTGCTGAAAAACCAGGCCGATCCGGTCGCGCCGCAGCTCGGCCCGGCCCGCGTCCGAGAGCTTGGTGACCTCGGTGTCCTCCAGGCGAATTGTGCCGCTGTCGGCGGCATCGAGACCCGCAATCAGGTGCAACAGCGTGCTCTTGCCGCTGCCGGACTCGCCGGTCAGCGCGACGCGCTCGCCGGCCTTGAGGTCGAGGTCGACACCGCGCAGCACATGGACCGGCTCGCCGGCCGAGGAGAAGGTTTTTGAGAGGTTTCGGATGCTCAGCAAGGTCAATGCGCCGGACGGAATTAACTCAATGCTGCGTAGCACACTTGCCGTGGAAATGCCGGGGTTGCGTTGGCCTTGAAGCCGTTGTTAGCTCCCAAAACGGCCAAATCAAAAACGTGCCGACAAAAAGACATACGGGGAGATTGATGAGCGCTCAGGGAACGCCCGACGTTGCGGGCAGGACGGCAGGGGAAACCAAGGCAACGCCGAAGGGCGCCTGGACCGTCACTTTTCTCCTCTTTCTCTTCATGGTGGTGAACTTCGCGGACAAGATCGTCGTCGGTCTCGCCGGCGTGCCGATCATGACCGACCTGAAGCTCGATGCCGAGCAATTCGGCCTGCTCGGCTCCTCGTTCTTCTTCCTGTTCTCGATCTCGGCCATCGTGGTCGGCTTCATCGTCAACAAGGTGCCGACGCGCTGGGTGCTGCTGACGCTGGCGGTGATCTGGGCGCTGGCGCAGTTCCCGATGGTGGGCACCGTCTCGTTCACCACGCTCCTGATCTGCCGCATCGTGCTCGGCGCGGGCGAAGGACCTGCCTTCTCGGTCGCAGCCCACGCCATCTACAAATGGTTCCCCGACGAGAAGCGCACGCTGCCGACCGCGATCCTGTCGCAAGGCTCGGCCTTCGGCGTCATCCTCGCCGTGCCGGCGTTGAACTGGGTCATCGTCAATCACTCCTGGCACTACGCCTTCGGCGCGCTTGGCGTTGTCGGCCTGCTCTGGGTCTGTGCCTGGCTGACCTTCGGCAAGGAAGGCCCGCTCGAGGATACGCAGGTTCTCGCCGTCACCGAGCCGAAAATCCCTTATGTGCAGCTGCTGACCTCGCGCACCTTCCTCGGCTGCGTGATCGCGACCTTCGGGGCCTATTGGGCGCTGTCGCTCGGCCTCACCTGGTTTACGCCGTTCATCGTCAAGGGCCTGGGCTTCTCGCAGAGCCAGGCCGGCTACGTCTCGATCCTGCCCTGGGTGTTCGGCGCGACCGTCGTCATCCTCACGGGGTGGGTCTCGCAGGTGATGATGGCGCGCGGCTACACGACGCGCATCTCGCGCGGCGTGCTCGGTTCGGTGCCGCTGATCATCGGCGGCCTGATCCTGGCGATGATGGCGCATGTGCAGGGTGCTGGCCTGCAGATCGCGCTGCTCGTCGTCGGCTCCGGCCTGTGCGGGGCGATCTACGTCGTCTGCCCGCCGATGCTCGGCGAGTTCACCCCGGCGTCGCAGCGCGGCGCGGTCATCGCGATCTACGGCGCGCTGTACACGCTGTCGGGCATCATCGCGCCGAACGTGATGGGCAGCGTGATCCAGCGCGCCGGTAACATGGTCGACGGCTACCTGACCGGCTTCACCATCAACGCGGTGGTCATGGTCGGCTCCGGCGTCATCGGTCTGATGCTGCTCTGGCCGAACACGGAAAAGGCCAGGCTGACCCGTGGTGCGGCTCCGCAGGCCGCGGCACTGAAGGGCGCGGTGTCGCCGACGTAAGGGGGCGACGCTGCCGGCCACAACCACAACTGTCGTCCCGGACAAGCGAAGCGCAGATCCGGGACCCATAACCACAGGCAGTGGTTTGGCGAAGACTCGGAGTTACCAGCCTAGCTCCACAACCACTTCTTGTGGCTATGGGTCCCTGCGTTCGCAGGGACGACACTGAATGTGAGGCGCGGTCTTCGCGCCTCACTCGCAATCTTCGCTACTGCATCCCCTGCGCACCCCGGATCAACTTCCCCGGTCGCCTTCCCGTGGCCTCGCCCTGCCGCCGCGTCACCACGCCCGACACGATCGTCGCGTCATAGCCGTCGACATCCTGCAACAGCCGCCGCCCGCCGACCGGCAGATCGTAATGCACCTTCGGCGGATGCAGATGCAGCCGGTCGTAGTCGATCACATTGACATCGGCTTTATAGCCGGGAGCAACCAGCCCGCGATCGGTGAGGCCGACCGACAGCGCGGTCTTGCGCGACTGCGCGGCGACCACGAAGGGAATCGTGAGCTTCTCGCCGCGCGTGCGGTCACGCGTCCAGTGCGTCAGCAGATAGGTCGGGAAGCTCGCGTCGCAGATGATGCCGCAATGCGCGCCGCCGTCGGAGAGGCCCGGCACCGATTGCGGATCGATCAGCATCTCGCGCGTCGCGTCGAGATTGCCGTCGGCATAGTTGAGGAAGGGCACGTAGAGCATGCCGCGGCCCTCATCCGACAGCATCGCCTCGTAGGCGAGCTCTTCCGGCTGGCGGCCCTGCTTGCGCGCCTGCGGCCCCAGCGCGTTCTCCGGCGGCTGCTCGTAATCGGGGGGATCGCCGAGCAAAAACATCTTGTCGTAGTTGGGCCGGAAGAACAGCGGATCATCGGTCGCGGTCGCCGTCTCGCTCAGGATCGCCTTACGCACGTCCGGCTGATGCAGCCGTGCCAAGCGCTCCTTCAAGGGCAAATGCGCGATCGCCTTGTAGCTCGGATGGGTCTGGAACGGATTGCGTGACAGCTCCAGCCCGAGCAGCAGGCCGACCGGGCGCGCCGCGATCTGCGCGGTGATGGAGAGGCCGCGTTGTGCGGCCGCATTGATCTCGTCCAGCGTCTGGCGCCAGCGGTTTGGCGCCTTGTCGTTCTGCGTGATCGAGAACGAGATCGGGCACTTTGTGCTGTCGGCGACCCGCAGCATCATCGGCAGATCTTCGTGGAGGGTGGAGAGGTCGAGCACGAATTGCAGCACGCTGCGGCCTTCGCGATGCATCGCGCCGGCAATGGCGGTGAGCTCGTCCTCGCCGGCCTTCAGCGTCGGCGTGAAATCGCCGGTCGAGGTGCGGTGGTTGAGCGTGCGCGAGGTCGAGAAGCCCAGCGCGCCCGAGCGCACCGCCTCGCCCGCGAGCTTCGCCATTGCCGCGTTGTCCTCGGCCGTCGAGGGATCGCGGCGCGCGCCGCGTTCGCCCATGACATAGACGCGTAGCGCCGCATGCGGCAGCTGCGCGCCGACGTCGATGTCGAAATCGCGCTTCGACAGCCAGTTCATGTAATCCGGAAAGCTTTCCCACGCCCAGGGAATGCCGGCGCTCAGCACGGGCTCCGGAATGTCCTCGACGCCCTCCATCAGCTGGATCAGGCGGGTGTGGTCGGCGGGCTTGCACGGCGCGAAGCCGACGCCGCATTGCCCATGATCGCCGTGGTGACGCCGTTCTGCGACGACGGCGTGATGTCCTGGCTCCAGGTGACCTGGCCGTCATAATGAGTGTGGACGTCAACGAAGCCGGGCGTGACGAGCTTGCCGCGCGCGTCGATCTCTTCCTGTCCCTTCGCGGAGATCTTCCCGACCTCGGTGATCTTACCGGCGGTGATGGCGACATCCGCCTCGAACAATTCGCCGCCGCTTCCATCCGCGACGGTGCCGCCGCGGATCACGAGATCAGGGGTACTCATGGTGTTTCTTCCCGTTTGTTGTTTTGCGTTTCTCGATCCGTCGTCCCGGACAAGCGAAGCGCAGATCCGGGATCCATAACCACAGGGAGTAGTGTTGCGAAGACTCGGAGTGACCAGCTTCGCGCGACGATTGCTCCCTGTGGTTATGGGTCCCTGCTCTTAGCAGGGACGACGACTGAATTCTTGGCTACGCCTTGGCAGGCTTCCGCTCCGTGAACGGCGACAGCACCACGGTCGCGACCATGAAGATCACGGACGCCCCGAACACCCAGTGCGGCGCGCTCTGGTCCATGATCCAGCCGAACAGCAGCGGGCTGACGATGCCGCCGAGATTGAAGCCGGTGGAGACGATGCCGAAGGCGCGGCCCGCCGCACCGGGAGGCGCTGCGTTGCGCACTAGCATGTCCCGCGACGGCGCGATCACGCCGGAGAGGAAGCCCGCAGTCGCCATCGTGACGGTCAAAGCCCAGCCCGGCAGTGTCACCAGCGCGATCAGCAGCACGATCAGCGCATTTGCGGCAAAGCAGGCGGCTGCGACATAGCCATGGCGCTCGGTGTAATCAGCGAGGAAGCCGCCCGCGAGCACGCCCACAGCGCTGGAGCCGAGAAACGCCGTCAGCGCCACGTTGGCGGCGGAGTAGGACGCGCCGTAGCCGCTCATCAGCGCCACCACGCCGAAATTGTTGATGCCTGCGACCGACAGGCTAAGCAGCATGAACAGCGCGGTGAGCGTGATCAGCGCCGGCGTGATGACGGCCTGCTTGGGCAGGTTCGCGTTGCCCGGCTTGGTCTTGTGCGCGCCGGCATCGGGAATGTTCATGACGATCAGCAGCAGGACCACCAGCACGGCGATCGCGCCCGACGCGATCAGCGCACCCGTACCGCCGGAGACGGTGACGAGCGCCGCGACGATTGCCGGCGCCACGGCGCCGCCGAGATAGCCGGCAAAGGTGTGGACCGAGAAGGCACGGCCCATCCGCGCCTCGTCCATATGCTCGGCCAGGATGGCGTAGTCAGCGGGGTGGTAGACGCTGTTGGCAAGACCCAGCAGCACCGCGCAGGCAATCAGCGAGGCATAGCTGAGGTGCAGGCCGAGCAGGATCAGCGCGAAGCCGCCGAGCGCGAGCCCGCCCAGCAGGATCTTGCGCGCGCCAAAATGGTCGACGAGATAGCCGGTCGGCGCCTGCGTCAGGCCGGATACGACCGCAGAGACGGTGAGCGCGAAGCCGAGCTCGATATAGCCGACGCCGAGCTGGCTCTTCAGGAACGGAAACAGCATCGGCAGGACCAGCAGATGGAAATGGCTGACCCAATGCGCGATCGAAATCCCGGTCAGCGTGCGCAGCGCGCTGTCCGCCTTGCCTTGTTGCGGTGCGGCGAGAACGTCGACCATTGCAGTTCCGTTTCACGTCCTAAAGGGAGCGCAAACTATCGGGGAGAGCGGTTATTTGTCCATGAACGCAGGCGCATGGCAGGTAGCGCGGGTGGGGCGCTGTCCTCGCTGTCGTCCCTGCGAACGCAGGGACCCATAGCCACAGGGAGGAGTTTGGCGGAGGATCGCCGTTCGGTACGGCGACCTATCACAATTGAGATATCACGCGGTATGGGTCCCTGCGTTCGCAGGGACGACATGAGAGGGTGGGGCGAGCTTCACATCCCTCACAACGGCTCGTCATCCGAACCGTAGCGGTCGCGTTTCGGCGTCGCGATGTCGCCGTCGTCGTAATCGTCGTCGTCGAGCGGAGGCGAGGGCTTCTTCGCCTTTTTGTCCGCTTGTTTGTCATCAGCGACTTTGGGCGGCTTGCCCGGCTTGCCAATCTTGGCCATGGGTGATCCCGGATGGTGATGCGTCATCCGCTTCTACCCCGAAAATATGTGCGGTTCCTGACTTACCGCAAGAAGGGGGCGTCAGTGCACCACAGGGCCGCCGGCCTTCTTCCAGGCATCGATGCCGCCGGCGATGTGGGCGGTGTTGGAAAGGCCGGCTTCCTTGGCGGCGGCGACAGCCATCGCCGAGCGTTCGCCGAAGGCGCAGAAGAACACGACGCGGCGGCCGGTGGCGGCCGCGACCTCGCGCAGCATGCCGCCGGGCTTCAGACTGTCTTCAACGGACGGGTAGGGCGTATGCAGCGCGCCTTCGAGCATGCCGTGCTTCATCCGCTCATTGGTCTCGCGCAGATCGACCAAGAGGATATCGGGACGGCCGAGCGAGCGGATCGCCTCGACGGCGCTGACTGCACGGCCCTCTTTCTCCAGCTCCTCCTGATGCAGGCCGACATGCATGTTGGCGGGCACCGCGACGTCCATCATCTTCGGATTGGGCAGCTTCAGGTTCGCCATCAGCTCGATATATTCGTCGACCGAACGCACCTGGAGCCGCGGATTGTAGCGCTTCTCCTCGCCGATGGTGGAGACGGTGTCGCCCTTGTAGTCATGCGCCGGGAACACCATCGTCTCGTCCGGCAGCTTGAGCAGGCGATTGAAGATCGACTCGTATTGCGCGCGCGACGAGCCGTTCTGGAAATCGGTGCGGCCGGTGCCGCGGATCAGAAGCGTGTCGCCGGTGAAGACGCGGTCGCCCATCAGATAGGAATAGGAATCGTCGGTGTGGCCGGGCGTGTACATCACGTCGAGCGACAGGCCCTCGATCGTCACCTTGTCGCCGTCGGCGACCCGCATCGCCACAACGTCGGCCTTGGTCTGGTCGCCCATCACGGTCATGCAATGGGTGCGGTCGCGCAGCTCGCCGAGCCCGGTGACGTGATCGGCATGCAGATGGGTATCGACCGCCTTGACCAGCTTGAGGTCGAGTTCGCGCAGCAGCTGGCAGTAACGGTCGACCTTCTCCAGCACGGGATCGAGGATCAGCGCCTCGCCACCGGGGCGGCTGGCGAGGACATAGCTGTAGGTGCCCGAAACGCTGTCGAAGAGCTGGCGAAAGATCATGGCAAGACCCGGCGTGGAACTGGTTTCGAGGATTCTACTACGCCAGAGGCTGGAAAGAGAAGCAATTCACTGTGTAGACGAGAAAAGTTAGAAGATTTTTGTTCTGCGTGGTGGGGCCGCGGCCGGATCGGCAGAGCCGGATTGCGCGCCCGAGAGCCGTCAGGGACGCCATGGTGTTGCCCCACCCACCGCTGTCATTCCCCGCGAAGGCGGGGAATCCCGTACGCCGCGGCTTCTCCGTACCCCTCGCTGTCTCTGGAATACTGGATCGCCCGCTTTCGCGGGCGATGACAGTGAGTGTGTTGCAGGGACGTGCCACAAACTCCGGGCACCCCTACGGCCGCACCACCGTGTACCCATTCTCCGCCAGGAACAGGATCTGCCCGACGCCCACCTGCACCGGCGTCGCAGCGGGGATGAACTCCGGCCGGTTTCCGGTCTCCCGCTCGATCGTGTCGACCATGTTGAGGCAGATATCGAAGCGCACGCCCTGCACGATCAGGCTTTCGACCTGCTTGCGGCGCTCGCTGCCGGTGAACAGAAGATCAATGCCGGGACCGAACGCCACCACCTCGATCGCGACCTTGTCCGGATCGTAGGCCTTCAGGAGATTGTTGGCGACGCTCAGCACCAGCGCGTGCTTCTTCGCATCGCCGTCGGAGAGCTGAAGCACGATCTTGTGCTCGGCGAACGGCTTGTCCTGGAGCGGCACCTGCTGCGCCGAGGCCCATGGCGTGGCGGCGAAGGCGAGCGCCGCCAGCAGCATCGCGCAACAGATTTGCGATCGCATCATCCCTGTCCTGCAATGCCTGGATTGCCCTCGACGCCCTTCAGCGTCACGCCGGAGCCGAGCCGCTCCTGAAACATCCGGCCCGAGCGCAGATATTTGGCGACGACATCCCACACCGGTGCGCCCTGCTGGCCGTTGACCGAGGCCCAGCCCGCGACCTTGTAGCGGTTGCTCGCGCTGAGCGCCTTGCCGCCATTGAGCTTCAGCTCGGAGATGCGGCTGCCGATCGCAGCCGTCGGCGTGCAGGTGTAGCTGAGCCCGCCGGCGCGCACCATGTCGCCGCCCTGCTGGTAATAGGGATCGGGGTTGAAGAGGTTGTCGCAGATGTCTTCCAGCACCTCCTTGATCTGGGCGCCGGTCATCTCCTGCACATAGGTCTCGGGATAGGTGATCGCGGTTTCGGCGAGCACATCCTCCATGGTCAGCGGCTGGCCTGACAGTGCGGTGACGCCCCAGCGGAAGCCCGGCGACAGCGCGATCTCGGCGTCGAGCTCGCTGCGCAGCGCGGTGCAGATCAGCTCGTCGACCGGGCCGGCGAAATTGTCGCGGCGATACAGCAGGCGGTCGGGCGTTGCGATCTTCTCCGACCAGTCGGTCACATGCGGCGCGCGCACCCGGCCGATCAGCTCGGCCATGCCAGGGTCGGGCTTCAGCAGTTCGGAATAGACCGGCAGCAGATGGTACCTGACATCGCCGACCTTGCCCTTGTCGAGCGCGAGATCGAGGACGCCCAGAAATTTTCCGTTGGAGCCGGCATTGGTGACGAGCGTCGTGCCGCTCGCGTTCTTCACCGCGATGGGCTGCGGAATCGCATCATGGGTATGGCCGCCGAGGATGACGTCGATGCCGGTGACGCGGCTCGCGAGCTTGAGATCGACGTCCATGCCGTTGTGCGACAGCAGGACGACCGCATCGACCTTCTCGGTGCCGCGCAAGGCATCGACATGCTTCTGCAACTCCTCCTCGCGGATGCCAAAAGTCCAGTCCGGCGTGAACCGCTTGGGATGCGCGATCGGCACATAGGGGAAGGCCTGGCCGATGATCGCAACACGATGGCCGCCGAGCTCCTTGATCATCGAAGGCTTGAACACGCGCCCGCTCGCCTTGTCGAAGGCGGGGGCGTCGTTGAACGCGGCCTCCTCGGTCAGGAAGACGTTCTGCGCCAGAAACTCGCCCTTGAAGCGCTCGAGATTGTCGCGCAGCGCCTGCTCGCCATAGGTGAATTCCCAGTGCCCGGTCATCGCCTCGATGCCGAGCAGATTGGCGACCTCGACCATGTCGCGGCCCTGCATGATGTTGGCAAGCCCGGTGCCCTGCCAGAGGTCGCCGCCGTCGACGAGCACGGAGTGCTTTTCGCCGGCATCGCCGCGCAAGCGATCGATCAGCGTCTTCAGATGGGCGAAGCCGCCGAGCTTGCCGAAGCGGCCCGCCGACTTCTCGAACTCGAAGCAGCTGAAGGCATACGCATCGGCGCTGTCGGAGCGGATCCCGAACCGTTCGAGGAAAGCGCGGCCAACCAGATGCGGCGGCCGTCCCGCCATCTCGCCGATTCCGATATTGACGCTGGGCTCGCGGACATAGACCGGGTTGAGCTGCGCATGCGTGTCGGTGGTGTGCAGGATGCGCGCATTGCCGAACCGCTCGAGGTCGTAAATGCTCGCAGTCTCGGCGCTGCGCGCGAGCCGCGGCAGGCTGAGCGATGTGGCGACAGCAGCGGTGCTCTTCAGGAAATCGCGGCGGCGGATGGCCATCCAGAAATTCTCCGCGCCTCTCAACGGCAATTCGACGGTTCCACGAGATTTTTAGTCTAGCGGATTTCCATCGCCTTCCACGCCTCTTTTTCTGACGTCGCCTGGAAGATCGAGGCCTTCGCCAGCGCCTCGGCCTCCCTCGAAGCGGCAACCGCGCGGTCGAAATCGCCGCCGTCGGCCGCCTTCTTGGCTGCCGCCAGCGCAGATACGGTCACGGTCCACTGGTTGCGCATGCCGGCTGCCTCCTTGGAGGCGGCCTCCGCAGCGGCATAGGCCGCCTTGTAGTCCGCCTCGTTTGCCGCGCGCGCTGCTGGCGCGAGGCTCAATGCGAGCAACATGGCGAGAGGAAGTGACAGCTTCATGGCCGCGCTCCCGGCCCGGAAATCGGTAGGCCGTTGGCGACGTAGGAGAGGAAATATTCGACGTCGCGATATTCATCGGCCTGCGGCTCCAGCGGAACCGCGCGGGTCTGGCTGTTGCAGGTGACGAAGCGGCGGCTGGTGGTGCCCATCCCGCTCCATTCCGAGCGGTAGATCGGCATCGCGTTCAGAATGCCGAGCGCCGGTGCCAGGATCTCGGCGCGGATGCGCTCGCCGGGGCTCTGCACATGGCAGCTCGCGCAGGAGAAATTCATCTGGCCGCGGCGCGTGTAGAAGTAGCGCTTGCCGTTCTCGTACGCGGCGAGCGCGCGGGGATCATCGGGAATCTTGATGTCCATCGGCTTGCCGCGCGAGGTGAACGCCATGTAGGCGGTCAGCGAGGCCATCTCGTCCTTGACGTAGGAATAGGGCGCCTCGCCATTGGCCTCGCGGCAGCGGTTGAGCGCGAGCTCCAGCGTGACGACCTTGCCTTCCCCAGTGTCGAAGTAAGGATAGTTCTGGCGGATGCCGATGCCGCCGTTCGGGAAGCAGTCGGCATAGGTCTTGCCGTTCTTGAACGGGGTCGCGAACATCTCCTTGCCGGCGTCGAGCGCGAACTCGTAGGGCGGGAATTCCTCCTCCTGCCACTGCCGCTTCATGTCCTCGTTCATCGAATAAGGACCGTTGACGAAATCCTCGTGCTTCACGGTCGGAAACTTCTGGAAGAAGAAGTTCTGGAACGCTTTCGCATCGGCAACGGGATCGACCTTGTCGGCCGCGATGACGCGCGGCGAGGTGAGGGCGAACGCGACCAGCGCGGCGCTCACCGAACCAAGCAGGAGACAGAAGCGGACATTCATCACGAAATCTTCGCAGTGGTCGTGTCCGACCCGCCCTTGTTGTCGGTCCAGGAGACCTTGAGGTCGTCGCCCTTCTTGGCGCCCTTGAAGCTGAACTTGACGTAGGGGTCCTTCGAGACCGCGGTGCCCCAATCGGCGACGAAGACATCCTTGCCGTTACATTCGAACTTCAGTCGCTGGATGAAGTGCGCCGGAATCACCTCGCCCTTGGCGTCCTTGACCAGGCCGGTGTCCATGGGGTGCTGGATCAGCACCTGCACCTCGGTGATGTCGCCGTTGGCCGTGGCGCGGACGCGAATGCTGGATGCCATCTAAATTCTCCTAACCGCCGCAGCCGCCGACTGTGACTTTGACTTCCTTGGTCGCGCTGTAGTGCTTGCCGTCGGCTTCCACGATCGCGGTCACGTTGGTGGTCTTGGCCATCTTCAGGCGGTTGGCGACAGCGGGGATCGTGCCATCGGGAATCTTGTAGCTCGCCGCGAGCGCGCTCGGATTCTCGGCCACGAAGAACGAGATCGAGGTGACCTTGTCGAGCGTCGTCGTCACCGAGATCGGCACCACGCCGCCGTTTTCGGCGATCTCGGGTGCGTCGAGCTTGACCTTGTCGGACGGCTCGGCGGTCTTGCCGTAGAGCGCCTTGATCGCGTCCGCCTCGCTCTTCTGCTTGAATGCTTCCTCCGGATATTTGTCGTTGGCCGCTGCACGCGCGGGCGCGAACGGCAGGTTGCCGAGGCCGAGCAGCGCGACGCCGGCTGCGCCCTGAAGGATCAGGCGCCGCGTCGGATGAGGGCCGGTGGTGATGGTCATCTCGAATCTCCTGGACATTCTCTTGGCGTGCCGGCGGTCACAGGGTCTGGAGGAAATCAACGATCGCGCTGATCTCCTGCTCGGTCAAAATCCGGTTCCGGCCGAACGGCGGCATCATGGTCTGCGGATTGCGCTTGGTCTCGTCGAAGATGATCGCGACCAGCTCGTTGCGATCAGGGTATTTTGACTTGATGTCCTTCAGCTCCGGTCCGATCGTGCCCGGCAGGTCGCCGCCCTTGATGACGTGGCAGGTCAGGCAATTGCCCTTGCCGCGGTCGAAGGCGAGCTTCTGACCGTCAGCCACGGCGGATTGCGCCCGCGCGGGGCCTGCGGCAAGGCCGGCGGCGATCGCCAGCAGGACGTAAAGGACGGGCGTCCGTGGAAAGGCGGTCAAGGTGTCATTCCGAGGCGTTATGTCGATGATCTCGTTCGCGGAAATATAGTGTTCCAAAGCACAAAGGGCATCGGCTGACAATCAAGACTATGCGCGCGGCAAAATGGAGTTAATATCTTCCGCATTGCAACTAAAGAGCTTATTTGTCCGGCGGATTCGGGCCAGGGGTGCTGGCCGGCTGTTTTCGGGGCGTTTGGGCGCCCATCGTGTTTTTTTCCCGTTCTCGTTTTTTCAAGGGGACCTCAATTGGCTGAATATGTCGTCGAATTTGGCAGGGACGGCGGACGGGTCGAGTCGGATGGGCGGCTCGATGCACCGGCATTTCATCGCAATCACGAGCCGCTCTGGGCGGCGCTGGAAAAGCATCTCGCAGGCCTGACCGGCAACGTCGTGGAGCTCGGCAGCGGAACTGGCCAGCACGTGGTCCATTTCGCGCAGCACACGCCCGGCATGATCTGGTGGCCGAGCGACCTCAACCAGCGCCACCTCAAGAGCATCGAGGCCTGGCGCGTTCATTCGGGCCTGCAAAACATCCGCTCGCCCCTGCGGATCGATCTCACCGACCCTGACTGGTGCCCGGAGATGCGAAGCGGGCAGGGCCCGACGAGTCTTGCCGCATTGTTCTGTGCCAACGTCATCCACATCGCACCGTGGAGCGTGGCCGAGGGCCTGTTCGCCGGCGCCGGCCGTTACTTGAGGGCCGACGGCAAGCTGTTCCTCTACGGCCCGTTCAAGCGCGACGGCAAGCACACCGCGCTCAGCAATGCCGTGTTCGACACCTCGTTGCGCGAAGGCAATCCCGAATGGGGCGTGCGTGATATCAGCGACGTCGAGACGCTCGCACGCGGAGCGGGGCTGAGCCTCGTCGATACGATCGAGATGCCGGCGAACAATCTCACGCTGGTGTTTTCGCGCTAGGAGTTCGTCATGCCCGGGCTTGTCCCGGGCATCCACGTTCTTCGTGCGGTGGGGTAAGGCGTGGATGGCCGGGTCAAGCCCGGCCATGACGATGCGGAAGCGTCAGCGCCCGAACGCTAGCCTTCATCCTTCCACCCGATCCTGTCCTTCAAGAACCGGAAGCCGATCACCTCGAACCCCGCGCGCTCCTTGTTGTCCTTGCCGTAGCCGTGGCCGCCGGCCTCCGGCTCGTAGAACCAGGCCTCGTAGCCCATCGCCTGCAGCTTTGCGGCCATCTTGCGCGCGTGACCGGGATGAACGCGGTCGTCGCGCCGTGTCGTGGCGATCAGGATCGGCGGATAGGACTGGCCGGCCTTCACGTTGTGATAGGCCGAGTAGGTCTTCAGCCACTCCCACTCTTCGGGTTTATCAGGGTCGCCATATTCCGCGATCCAGCTCGCGCCCGCGAGCAGTTTTGTGTAGCGGCGCATGTCGATCAGCGGAATGGTGCAGAACAGCGCGCCGAAGCGCTCGGGGTAGCGCACCAGCATGTTGGTGATGAGGATGCCGCCGTTCGATCCGCCTTGCGCCGCGATCCGCTTTGGCTGCGTCACGCCGCGGCGCACGAGATCGGCGGCCACGGCCGCGAAATCGTCATGCGAGAGCTTTTTGCCGGCGAGGCGCCCGGCATCGTGCCAGCGCGTGCCGAACTCGCCGCCGCCGCGCAAATTCGCCTGCACGATGGTGCCGCCGCGCTCGAGCCATAGCTTGCCGAGCGAGGGGTTGTAGTACGGCTTCACCGCATGGGCGAAGCCGCCATAGGCGCTCATATAGACCGGCGCATCGCCGGTCTCGCCAGCGGGACCGGTCTGGACATAGGGAATGCGCTCGCCGTCGATCGAGATCGCCTCGTGCTGTGTGACCACGAGGCCGTCGGCGGTGAACGTCTTCGGCGCCTGCTTCAGCACGGTCGGGCTTGCGACGCCGCGCTCCAGCAACAGCAGCGACGGCGGCGTGAGCGGGTCCTGCACATTGGCGAGCAAGTCGCCATTGCTCTCGGACGGATGGCGATCGAGCGGCCAGATATCGACGACGCCGATCTCGGGGAGGCCGGGAAGCGTCTCGCGGCTCCAGCCCGTCGCTGATGGCGTGCAGATCTCGAAGCGCGGCCTGAGCTCGTCGAGGATCGACAGCACCAGCTTGCCGCCCGCCCAGAACAGGCCTTGCAGGGCGCGCCGCGGCGCCGGCTCGAACAGGACCGCGAAATCGCGGTGGCCTGAAAGGAACGCGGAGAGCGAGATGCCGAGCACGGTGTCGGTGGCATAGGTACGCCCCGCGACCTGCCAGTCCTTGCGCAGCTTCATCGCGAACCAGTCGCCATGGGCCTGCATCCAGATGCCGGTCGGCAGATCGAGCTTCGTCGTCGTGCCGGCCGCATCGCGCAGCCAGATCGCGTGATTGAAGAAGTCGATCTGGTCGACGATCCAGACCCGCGGCGCCGGTCCCGTGTCGTCGGCCATGCCCGACATCGCCATGTGATCGGCAGTGGTCTCGAGGATCGTTTGCGCCTGATCGACAGGCTGGCCGCGCTGCCACACGCGAACGGTCCGCGAATATCCGGAAGTAGTCGCCATGCCCTCGCCATGGGCGCTCGACAGCAGCAGCGTATCGGCATCGATCCAGTCCACGCCGCCCTTGGCCTCCGGCAGCGTAAATCCGTCCGCAACGAAGCTCTTCGTGTCGAGGTCGAATTCCCGCAAGGTGACGGCGTCGCTGCCGCCGCGCGACAGGCTCAGAATCGCCCGCGAGTGTCCCGGCATCGTGGCGATCCCGCTCAGCAGCCAGTCCTCGCCTTCGCTCGCCGCGAGCTGGTCGATGTCCAGCATGATCTCCCACGCCGGATGCGGTTTGCGAAATTCCGCCAGCGTGGTTCGCCGCCACAGGCCGCGCGGGTTGGCGGCATCCTTCCAGAGATTGTGTAGATCGCTGCCGCGCCGGCTGACATAGGGGATGTTGTCGGGACGATCGTAGATCGCCGCGAGGACATCGCGGTCGCGCTCGAAGGCCGCGCCCCCGAACGCGGCGAGCGTCAGTTGATTCTGCCGCGCGACGAAATCGAGCGCCTGCTTGCCTTCGATCTCCTCCAGCCAGAGCCAGGGATCGTCGTCGGGAGCGCTGAGCGTGGGCCGGTCGTCGACGGACATGAACGATACTCCCAGAGGTCGCGGCGGATAGGATTTGATCGAGCGCAAGCCGTCAATAGCGCGGGCCGGTATCATCCGCCCGATTGCGTCAGGGGCATGGCCTGCGCCCGTTTGCGCCGGTTGCCCGCCCTCCCACGCCCCTCCATAGTGCCGGGAATCAACAAGGCTCTTGTGAGCCCCTTGGGGCGGAAATGCCGATGTTAGACGTGACTACAGCCCACGAAATCGCTGCCGACGCCCGCGTGCGTGCCAATGTTGTGCGCCTTGCCGCGGCGCAAGCGCTGACCGGCGCCAACTCGGCGGTGATCTTCGCCACCGGCTCGATCGTCGGCGCGACGCTCGCGCCCGACATGTCGTTCGCGACCGTGCCGATCTCGATGTATGTGCTGGGGCTCGCCGCCGGCACGCTGCCGACCGGCGCGATCTCGCGCCGCTTCGGCCGCCGCGCGGCCTTCATCGTCGGCACGGGTCTGGGCGCGCTCACCGGCCTGTGCGGCTCGTTTGCGATTCTGCATGCGTCGTTCGCGCTGTTCTGCGTCGCGACCTTCCTCGGCGGGCTCTACGGCGCGGTGGCGCAATCCTATCGCTTCGCCGCCGCCGACGGCGCGAGCGCGGCCTACCGGCCGAAAGCTGTGTCCTGGGTGATGGCCGGCGGCGTGTTCGCCGGCGTGCTCGGTCCGCAACTCGTGCAATGGACCATGGACGTCTGGTCGCCCTATCTGTTCGCCTTCAGCTTCCTGGTGCAGGCCGCCGTCGCGCTGATCGCGATGGGCATCGTCGCCGGCGTCGACATGCCGAAGCCGGCACCGGCAGATCTGCACGGGGGCCGGCCGCTGCTCGACATCGTGACCCAGCCGCGCTTCATCGCGGCCGCTTTGTGCGGCGTCATCTCCTATCCCATGATGAACCTGGTGATGACCTCGGCGCCGCTCGCCATGAAGATGTGCGGCCTCAGTGTCAGCGATTCCAATTTCGGCATTCAATGGCACATCGTCGCCATGTACGGCCCGAGCTTCTTCACGGGCGCGCTGATTGCGCGTTTCGGTGCGCCCAAGATCGTCGCCGCCGGCCTGCTGCTGGAGGCCGTGGCCGCCGGCATCGGCCTCTCCGGCCTCACCGCGATGCATTTCTGGGCCACGCTGATCGTGCTTGGTGTCGGCTGGAATTTCTCCTTCATCGGCGCCTCCGCGCTGGTGCTCGAGACGCACCGTCCGCAGGAGCGCAACAAGGTGCAGGCCTTCAACGATTTCCTGGTGTTCGGCATGATGGCGATCGGCTCGTTCTCCTCCGGCCAGCTGCTGGCGAATTACGGCTGGTCGGCGGTGAACATGGTGGTATTCCCGCCGGTGGTGCTCGGCCTCGCCGTGCTCTCGCTGGCGTCCTGGGCCCGCCGCCGCAAGGCGCGGCTGGACGCAGCGATGGGCGAATTCCCGGATGCGATCTGAGTTGGCAGGAGGCTGTCAGCAGCGTTGATAGTTCGATCCAGGTCGAAGTGATTTTCTGAGGTGAGATAATAGATGCTGCGTCATGGCCGGGCTTGTCCCGGCCATCCACGTCTCGGGACGTCGAAGAAAGAACGTGGATGCCCGGGACAAGCCCGGGCATGACGGAGTAGGCGGCAAATGCTCGACAATCCTCAACAGCCCCGAATCGACGAATCCGCGCTCCGCTACGAAGGCTGGCGCATCGTCGCGGTCTGCTTCCTGCTCGCGACCTTCGGCTGGGGGCTCGGCTTTTACGGCCAGAGCGTCTATGTCGCCGAGCTCCAGCGCGCGCGGGGCTGGCCGGCCTCGCTGATCTCCTCGGGCACGACGTTCTTCTATCTGTTCGGTGCGCTGCTCGTCGTCTTCGTTGGCGAGGCCGTCAGAAAATATGGCCCGCGGCTCTGCCTGATCGCCGGCACGCTGGCGATGGCGGCGGCCGCGGTCGCGATCGGCGCGGTGCGCGAGCCCTGGCAGCTCTATCTCGCCGACGCCGTGCTCGCCTTCGGCTGGGCCGGCACCAGTCTCGCCATGATCACCAACACGATCAGCCTGTGGTTCGACCAGAAGCGCGGCATGGCGATCAGCCTTGCGCTCAACGGCGCCAGCTTCGGCGGCATCGTCGGCGTGCCGCTGCTGGTGACCCTGATCGGCCATGTCGGCTTTGCCAGCGCGATGTACGCCGCCGCCGGCGCCATGCTGGTGTTGCTGCTGCCGGTGATCCTCCTTCTCGTCGGTCGGCCGCCCGATCTTCACGGCTGGCACGCGACGGCGAAGGCCAGGCCGCAATCGTCGACGGAGATCCGCGCATGGGCGCTGCGCGATGTCGGCTTCCTCACGGTGACGATTGCGTTCGCGCTGGTGCTGTTCGCGCAGGTCGGCTTCATCGTGCACCTGATCTCGTTCCTCGATCCCGTGATCGGCCGCGAGCGCGCGGCGGTGGCGGTCGCGGTGCTGACCGCGATGGCGGTGATCGGCCGGGTGCTGTTCTCGATGGTGATCGACCGCCTCAACCAGCGGCTGGCCGCGGCACTGTCGTTCCTCAGCCAGGCCGCGGCGCTTTGCGTCGTCATCAATTTGCACAACGACTATGCGCTGATCGCGGCTTGCGCGGTGTTCGGCTTCTCGGTCGGCAATCTCATCACGCTGCCGTCGCTGATCGTGCAGCAGGAATTCGACTCCGCCTCGTTCGGCGTGCTGATCAGCCTGAATACGGCGATCAACCAGGTGACCTATGCGTTCGGCCCGGGCGTCGTCGGCTTCCTGCGAGATCTCTCTGGCGGCTATACGCTGCCGTTCTATCTGTGTATCGCGCTGGAGGTGGCGGCTGCGGCGCTGATCATGGTGCGGGGGAAGCCGCGGTCAAAGGTCGCCTAGAGCCGCGACGGCGCCTCCACACACTCCGTCATTGCGAGCGCAGCGAAGCAATCCAGAATCTTTCCGCGGAGACAGTCTGGATTGCTTCGTCGCTTCGCTCCTCGCAATGACGAGGAGAGAGCGGTATTTAAGCTTCGCGCTGCTTCAGCAACGCCTCGACATCCAGCCGCTTCGTGAACATCGCAAGCTTGCCATCCGGCCCGAGCGGCCATTGCTCTTTCGGCTTGTCCCAATACAGCTCCACGCCGTTCTCGTCGGGATCGCGCAGATACAGCGCTTCGCTGACACCGTGATCGCTGGCGCCGTCGAGCGCAATGCCGGCCGTGAGCACGCGATGCAGCGCATCCGCCAGCGCCGGCCGCGTCGGATAGAGGATTGCGGTGTGGAAGAGGCCCGTCGTGCCCGGTGGCGGCGGCGAGCCGCCCTTGCTCTCCCAGGTGTTGAGCCCGATGTGGTGATGATAGCCGCCGGCCGAGATGAACGCCGCGCCCGAGCCCATGCGCTGCATCAGCTCGAAGCCGAGCACGCCACAGTAAAAGCCGAGCGCACGATCGAGATCGGCGACCTTGAGATGAACGTGGCCGATCCTTGTGCCGGCATGGACGGCTGGGCTTTGCGACATGGTGCTGCTCCGTTGACCAACTCCAGATAAGGCGGGCATCGGGACAGTGCTACCTGCCTATCCCGAAACCCATCGTTTCCGGATACGAAACTATGAGAGCTCCGGCACCTCGCCCTCCGGCAGCTCGAACTCGAACGTGTTCAGCGTCATCGACACCATAGTGTAATAGCCGCACAGCCCGATCACCTCGACCACGCCGCGCTCGCTGAGGACTTTCACCGCTGCATCGTAGAGGCCCTTCTCGACGCCATGGCCTTCATGCAGCGACTTCGCGACGTCGTAGATCATCTTGCCCTTGGGATCGTCGAAGACAGGCGTGCGGCGATCGCGGATCGCGTCGATGATCTCAGGATCCATGCCGCCCTGGAGCGCCAGGCGCTTATGCGCATACCATTCGTAATGCGCAGTCCAGTGCCGCGCCGTCACCAGGATCGCGATCTCCGAAAGCTTGGCGGGGAATATCGTGTCGTAGCGCAGCACTTCGCCGAGCCGCGTGGCGTGACGGGCCATGTCGGGGCTGTTGAGCCAGGCCATCATCGGCGCCGGCGGCTTGCCGCGCTTGCCGGCAATCGACTCGTCATAGGTCTGCCGCTGGCTCTCGTTCATTTCGCCAGGCGAAAGTAGTTTCAGGCGCATTGTTATTTCCTCTTTGTTTTCAAGCTCGCCGTGGCGGCGACTATAGCCGAATGCAGCGCCGCGGAAGTGGTTGAATTCCACGGTGCGATGGCTCAGAGTCGCGCCCAACAAGTCTTTTTGATTGATGGAAACGACCATGAGTGAATCTGAACCCGCCGATCTTGAGAAATTCCGCGAGCAAACGCGCGCCTGGCTGGAAGCCAACTGCCCGCCGGAGATGCGCAAGCCGGTGACCTCTGATACCGACGTGTTCTGGGGCGGACGCAATACGAAATTCGCGTCCGAGCCGCAGCGCATCTGGTTCGAGCGCATGCGCGACAAGGGCTGGACCGTGCCGGACTGGCCTAGGGAATATGGCGGCGGTGGCCTCAGCGCTGCCGAGCACAAGGTGCTGCGCGCCGAGATGGCCAGGATGGGCGCGCGTCCGCCGCTGTCGAGCTTCGGCATCTGGATGCTGGGGCCGGCGCTGCTCAAATACGGCAACGAGGCGCAGAAGAAGGAGCACCTGCCTGACATCGCGGCGGGCCTGATCCGCTGGTGCCAGGGCTATTCCGAGCCGAACGCCGGCTCCGATCTCGCCTCGCTCCAGACCCGCGCCGAGAGCGACGGCGACGATTTCGTCATCACGGGCTCTAAGATCTGGACGTCTTACGCCGACTATGCCGACTGGATCTTCTGCCTCGTCCGCACCGATCCCACGGCGAAGAAGCACGACGGCATCAGCTTCATCCTGTTCGACATGGCCTCGAAGGGCGTGACGACCAAGCCGATCCTACTGATCTCCGGCTATTCGCCGTTCTGCGAAACCTTCTTCGACGGTGTCCGCGTGCCGAAGTCGCACGTGGTCGGCACCGTCAACCGCGGTTGGGACGTCGCAAAATATCTGCTCCAGCATGAGCGCGCGATGATATCAGGCATGGGCGAGCGCGGCGTCGGCCGGCCGCTCGGCCAGATCGCGGCGGATTCCGTCGGCACCGATGCACAAGGCAAGCTCGACGATTCCATGCTGCGCGGCCGGATCGCGAGCTTCGACGTCGACGAGGCCGCGCTCGCCGCTTGCGCCGAACGCGCGGTCGATCTCGCCAAGGCCGGCCAGGCGCATCCGGCGTTCTCGTCCGCGATGAAGTACTACGGCACCGAGCTCAACAAGCGCCGCCACGAGATCCTGATGTCGGCCGGTGGCGTCAACGCGCTGGAATGGGAGAGCGAGCGCTCCAGGCAGGGTGCCCGCCCGCGCGCCTGGCTGCGCACCAAGGCCAATTCGATCGAGGGCGGCACGACGGAGGTGATGCTCGGCATCGTCGCCAAGCGCATCCTGGATTTGCCGGGGGCGTGAGCACGCTCTCACCACCCGCCCGTCATTCCGGGGCGCGCGACTTGTCCGCCGAAGCTCGAAGAGCGAAGGCGGAAGCGCGAGCCCGGAATCCATACTCCCGATCGTGGTTATGGATTCCGGGCCTGGCCCTACGGGCCATCCCGGAATGACGAACAAAAAGTAGATTTTCGAATCGGAAACACGCACATGGCCCTCGTCCTCACCGAAGAACAATCGATGCTCCGCGACTCCGCGCGCGGGCTGATCAGCGACAAGGCGCCGGTGTCGCACCTGCGATCCCTACGCGACAACAAGGACCCGACCGGCTTCTCCAAGGAGCTGTGGCATTCCTTCGCCGAGATGGGCTTTGCCGGCCTCCTGGTGCCGGAAGAGTTCGGCGGCAGCGGTCTCGGCTTCGTGGAAGCCGGTGTGGTGATGGAAGAGATCGGCCGCACCTTGATGCCGTCGCCCTTCCTCGCCACCAGCGTGGTCGCGGCCTCGGCCCTGAATCGCGGCGGCAATGCCGCGCAGAAGTCGGAATTCTTGCCGAAAATTTCCAACGGCTCGCTGCTCGCGACGCTCGCGATCGACGAAGGTGCCAAGCATCGCCCGCTTCAGACCAGCCTCCAGGCGGTGCGCGCCGGCAACGGCTTCAAGCTCTCCGGCGCCAAGGCGCTGGTCGTCGACGGCCACGTCGCGGACCTCTTCATCGTCGCGGCGCGTACCGCTGGCGCCGCCGGCGAGCGTGAAGGGCTGACGCTGTTCCTGGTCAATCCCAAGGCCAAGGGCGTTGCGATCGAGCGCACCATCATGGTCGATGCGCACAACGCGGCACGGATCGAGCTTGCCAATGTCGAGGTCAACGCCGATAGCGTGCTCGGCGAGGTCGATCAGGGTGCAGCGCTGCTCGACGGCGTGCTCGACATCGGCCGCGGCGCGGTCGCCGCCGAAATGGTGGGCTTGAGCGAAGAAGTCTTCAACCGCACCGTCGAGTACCTCAAGAACAGAAAGCAGTTCGGCAAGCTGATCGGCGAATTCCAGGCGCTGCAGCACCGTGCCGCCGAGCTCTATGTCGACATCGAGATCACTCGCGCCGCCACGATGAAGGCGCTCCAGGCACTCGATGCCGACGTCGCCAAGGCCGCATCAAGCGTCGCCGTGGCAAAAGCCCGCGCCGGCACCACCGCCACGCGCGCGGTGCAGGAGGGCGTGCAGATGCATGGCGGCATGGGCATGACCGACCAGTTCGACATCGGCTTCTTCATGAAGCGCGCCAGGGTGTGCGAGGAGCTGTTCGGCGATGCGAACTACCACACCGAGCAGCTGGCAAGGGCGCGGGGGTATTGAGGCGAGTGGATGTGAGGCGCGAGGGGCGCGCCTCACACGCGGTGTCGTCGCCCGGCTTGACCGGGCGACCCAGTACGCCGCGGCCTGTCCGCATACGATTGACGTCTCGGAATACTGGATCGCCCGGTCAAGCCGGGCGATGACAGTTGAGAGTGTGGAGAGCGCCTGCCCCAAGCTCCGTCATGGCCGGGCTAGTCCCGGCCATCCACGTTCTTGCGGTGCCTCAAAAACGTGGATGCCCGGGACAAGCCCGGGCATGACGATTGAGAACGTGGTGCGAGCTTTGACCCAAGCTCGCAATGACGGCGGTTAGACCGCCCTTACCGCATCGGCGGCGCGTACTGCACGCCGCCGGCATTCCATAGCTGGTTCATGCCGCGCGGGATCTTCAGCTTGGACTTCTCGCCGATGTTGCGCTCGTACATCTCGCCGTAATTGCCGACGTTACGGATGATGCGGACGACCCAGTCCTTGGTGAGGCCGAGCTGCTCGCCGTAATTGCCCTCGGTGCCGACCAGGCGCATCACTTCCGGCTTCTTCGACTTCAGCGCCTCGTCGATGTTCTCCGAGCTCACGCCGAGCTCCTCGGCGTTGATCATCGCGTAGAGCGTCCACTTCACGATCATCATCCAGTCGTCGTCGCGCTGGCGCACCACGGGTGCGAGCGGCTCCTTGGAGATCATGTCCGGCAGGATCATATGGTCGCCGGGCTTGGAGAGATTGAGCCGCAGCGCGTAGAGCTGCGAGACGTCGGCGCTCAGCGTGTCGCACTTGCCGGAGTCGTAGGCCTTCACCACGTCATCCAGCTTGTCGAACTTCACCTCTTCATACTTCATGTTGTTGGCACGGAAGTAGTCGGCGACGTTGAGCAGCGTTGTCGTGCCAGCCTGCACGCAGACCTTGCTGCCGGTCAGGTCCAGCGACGTCTCCTTGTTGCGTGAACGCGGCAGCATGAAGCCGGCGCCGTCGTAATAGGCCACCGCCGGGAAATAGAGGTCATAGTCGAGCTCGCGCGCCATGCTCCAGGTCGAGTTGCGCGAGAGGATGTCCACCTTGCGGCTCTGCAATTCCTTGAAGCGCTCGCTGGCGTCGAGTGGAACGAACTTGGCCTTGCCGGGATCGTTGAAGATGGCGGCTGCCACCGCGCGACAGAAATCGACGTCGAATCCGGTCCAGTTGCCCTTGTCATCGGGGATCGAGAAGCCCGGCAGGCCCTTGTTGACGCCGCACAGCACCTCGCCGCGGCGAACGGTGCGCTTCAGGGTGCGAGTATCGTAGAACTCATAGATCACCGCCAGGGCGCCGACCAGTACGGCAACGGCGAGCCCGATCAGCAGGCCGCCTCGAAAAGTGCGCATCATGTTGCTCTCTCGAAATAATCGGGAAAAGGACTATTCGCTAAGGCGAGGAAGATCAGAGTTCGGGCTTCTGTCGGATGACCACCTTGGTGCCAACCGGGACGCGATCGTAGAGATCGGCGACGTCATGGTTGACGAGACGGAAGCAGCCCGAGGATACCTTGGTGCCGATCGTATCAGGACGGTTGGTGCCGTGGATGCGGTAGACGGTGGTGCCGAGATATATGGCGCGGGCACCGAGCGGATTGCCGGGGCCGCCGGCCATGAAGCGCGGCAGATAGGGCTGTCGCTGGATCATCTCCGGCGGCGGCGTCCAGTCCGGCCACTCCTTCTTGTTTGTGATGTTCACCAGCCCCTGCCACTGGAAGCCGTCGCGGCCGACGCCGATGCCGTAACGGATCGCGCGCCCGCCCGGCTGCACCAGGTAGAGGTGGCGCTCAGCGGTCGAGATGATGATGGTGCCCGGCGTCTCGGTGGTGCGGAAGTAGACCACCTGCTTCTGCCATTCCGGCTCGAGCTGATAGGCGTCGTCGGCGACCAGCCCCGGCTCATCGCCGCGGTCGGGCTGTTGGGCGGAGGCGTATGAGGTGGTCAGGACCAGGCCCAGCGCCGCGATGAACGCCCCGGTCAGGCGACGATAATCCGTCATTTCAAGCTCTCCCCGCTGCCACAGCGTAAATCATTTGGACCATCTGAACTCAGGGGCAGCTTCGTGGCAAGTTCATGGCACGCCCGGCTGGTATGTCACGAGAATGCTTTGGTTTTTTGACGAGGCCGGGCAATGCCACAAACAGGGGATGGCGCGAAAAGCCTAGATTGTCGCGGCAATGGTGGTGCGCTCCCTCCCCCGCTTGCGGGGGAGGACGATCGCACAGGAGTTCCTAGCGGCGGTCTGAGCGCGCGCCTCGTCCTTCGAGACGACCGCTTCGCGGTCTCCTCAGGATGAGGCTAAGACGCATCGGAGCCCGTCGAAATTGTCGCCGCGCACTCCGTCCTCATCCTGAGGGCCCGCCGTAGGCGGGCGTCTCGAAGGATGGCCGCAGGCGACTCTGTCAGATCGCCTTCAAATGCGATCGCGACGCCGCAAGCGGGGGAGAGCTAAATCTTGTTATTCTCCGCCGCGATCCCGAGCCGCCGGACGATTTCGGTCCCCACCGCGCGGGCCTCGATCCGCGACCCGATTCGTGGGCTGCGAAAGCGGCGCCCCGAGCGCAATCGGATCGTGACGATGCAGTGCTCGTCCTCGGACCGGCCGCGGCGGTCGACGGTGATCGTCTTCACGTCGTGCCCCTCGATATGGTCGGCGCGCGGCGTGCCGTCGCCCCACAGGCGTTCGACGCGGATATCGCTCTCGCGGATGATCCAGAACGCGCCGGTCACGAGGTTGGCGTATCTGTAAACGGCGAATGCGGCGATCGCGCCGAGCGGAAGCAGCAGGATGTCGACATGGCTGGGCGGCCATCCACGCCAGAGCTTGTAGGCGTAGGGAGCGGCGGATAAGGCGACGGCGATCAGTGCGACGATCCTTATGTCCCGCGCGGAAAACGCCTCGAGCGGCTCGCCGAGACGCATCTCGGGATTGCTCGCATCAAGCGGATTGACGGGTGACTCGACATCGGGGACATCGAACTGTGCGGCGATCCGCGCCACGGTGTCGCGAACATGCGTGACGTCGGAGATCGGCGGGGACGTCAGGCGCTCCCCCGAGGCCAGCGTGAAGGCCAGCTGGAAACGGGCTTTCGCCCGCTTGCTGCCGGGAACCTGTAATCCCCTGATATCGTCCTTCGCGACGATCCTGGTCCGGAGCTTTCCGAACGGACGCTGCTGCCCGATCAGGATCTCGTTCGGCGTGATGATCCACACCACCGCCGGCGCCAGCATGATGCCGACGACGAACGCTGCTCCGACGAGGAGCGCGGCCACCGAGACGATCACCTCCAACGTGTCGTGCGTGAACAGGCCCGGCGTGAAGCACAGCGCCACGGCGGCCGCAAAGCCGGACATGACCAGCCGCTGCGCGATCGAGGCGCCTTCGCGAAGGCGAATGTCGGTGCTGGTGGTCGCGTCGTCCATTGCGGGCGCTGATTCCGTCGCTCGGGAAACTCCACGGACGGGTCCGTGGAGTCAAGCAACAACGGCGGCAGCGGCGATCCGGCCTCAGCTGTTGGCGTTCAGCAGCTTTGCCACGGTGCGGTCGATCTCGTCGTAGCGGCCCTCGCCCTCGTGCTGGAACACGATCTTGCCGGTCTGGTCGATGATGTATTGCGTCGGCCAATACTGGTTCTGGTAGGCGTTCCAGGTCTTGGAATCATTATCCTGCGCCACCGGATAGGTGATGCCGTGGCGCTTCAGCGCGGCCTGCACATTGGCGGCGGAGCGCTCGAACGGGAATTCCGGCGTATGCACGCCGACCACGACGAGGCCCTTGTCCTTGTACTTGGCATAGAGGTCGGTGACGTGCGGCAGCGTGTTGACGCAGTTGACGCAGCCATAGGTCCAGAAATCGACCAGCACGACCTTGCCGCGGAGGTCGGCGATGCTGAGCGGTTTCGAGTTGAACCAGGTGTTGATGCCGGTGAAGTCAGGTGCGGTCTGCTGGCTTGCGGCAGCGGTGACGACAGGGGTGGCGCGCGCGGCCTCGTCGCAGATGCCGGGGATGACGGCGCCTGTCACGGCCATGCCGATCAGTGCGGCGGAGACGGCGAGCAGTTTGAAAGTCATGGAAGCGTCCTCCGGTGAAGATGAGGGATGATCACAGGCCGATCTGGCCGGTGGGATAGAATCCGGTGAGCCACGCCACGATCAGCGTGTCGTACTGGAAATAGGCGGCGACCGCGAAGGCGATCACGACGACACCAAAGCCCTGCTGCAGCCGCGGCGAGATCCGCGCGAGGCTGCGCACGCGCGTGGTCGCAGCCTGTCCGCCATAGGCGATCGCGAGCATCGGAATCGCTGCGCCGATGGCATAGGCAATCAACAGCACGCCGGCCCAGCTGGCGTTCTTCGACGTCGCGACCAGCGTCAGGATCGAGCCGAGCACGGGACCGGCGCAGGGCGTCCAGACCAGGCCGAGTGTGGTGCCGAGCACGAGGCCGCCAAGCGCGCCCTCGCGCTGCACGGCGCCGGAATTGCCGAGATCGAGCCAGCCATTGAGCCGGATCGACAGCCATTCGAACGGCACCGGCCACAGCATCAACAGGCCGAAGCCGAGCAGCAGGATCGACGCGGCCTCGCGCAGCACGTTCGGATCGAAATCGAACAGCCGCGTGATCGCACCCAACAGCAGCGCGGTCGCCGAGAACGAGACGACGAAGCCGAGCGCGATCATCGCGGGCCGCAAGTGCCCCGCTCGCCCGATCGAGGCGCCGAGCAGGATCGGCAGCATCGGCAGCGTGCAGGGCGCGGCGATGGTCAGGATGCCGGCAAGGACGGCGAAGACAAGTTCGAGCATCGGGCACTCGTGAGGGAGGTCACGAGGGCAGTTCGGGATGGCTGCGCGCGTTGTTACGTGGCGTCACGCCTTCGTGAGGGGCGGCTGCCTGGTGTGGGGCGTACCGGGCGGCAATGCGAGGCAACCCTGTTGGCCACAGCGCCGGTGCGCTCCCTCCCCCCTTGCGGGGGAGGGCGGGGGGAGAGGGGTAGCCCCGGGAAAGGTCTATCGAGCCTCGATCGTGCCGCGCACGACAAATCGAGGGAGTCCCCGTGCGGTACCCCCCCCCCTCCCTGCCCCTCCCCGCAAGGGGGGAGGGAATGATGGAGCGGTGCCGCCTCACTTGGGTGGCCAAAATGGGCCTCAGCCCGCCAAACACAAAACGACCCGGAGGGGGGCATCCCGTCCGGGTCGCTGGAAGTCTTGGGAGGTTTAACGAAACCGTATGTGAGCTTTATAGGAGGGAAGTTTTTCCGCCTGATGTTGTGCTTTGTTTCAATTATTTCGTCGGCGGTAACACTTCCGTGTCCGGGGACAGGGCCGAAAGTTCGGTCCTATCCCATTGAAATCCTTGGTCTTAGGCGGCGAAACGGTCGACGCCGGCGCCCTTAAGCAAATCGGCCAGCTGCTTGCGGGCATAGAACATCCGGGTCTTCACCGTGCTCTGCGGGATGCCGATGATCTGACCGACCTCCTCCACCGACTTCTCATGGTAGTAGACGAGGTTGATGATCTCGCGATGCGCGGGCGACAGCTTTTGCACGCAGGCGCGGAGGATGGCGCTGGTGTCGTTGCGGTCGAGCGAGGTCTCGGGCGTCTCGGCATCGTCAGGAATCTGGCGCACGTCGTCCTGGTCGATGTCCTCGAAGCGGCGCTGGCGCATCGCGGTCAGCGCCTTGAAGCGGGCGATCGAGAGCAGCCAGGTCGAGACCTGCGAGCGGCCCTGGAACTGGCCTGCCGTGCGCCACACGTCGAGGAACACCTGGCTGACGAGGTCTTCCGCCGTGGTCGCGTCACGCACGATGCGCAGGATGAAGCGATAAACCCGCACATTGTGCCGGCAATAGAGGATGTGCATGGACGTCCGGTTGCCGTCCGCAATGCTTTCAAGAAGCATGTCGTCCGAGGTCGCCTGAGCGGCAATGATGCTCTGGCTGGCTTGGGCGTTGATGGCGATGACGTTCGGCATTGACTTGCTCCCCGTAGCGCCGCAACCGAGCGGCGTTTCCTTGGACCAAAGTGTTAATCAGCGAACGTTTCGGGACGTCTGCACGAAAAGCGAAAAATGGTTTCGTGCGCCGCCAAATTGTTTCGTCGGACAGGCCGCGACGAAACATTCGGGGCGAAAAGCCGTGGAATTTCAATGTACGGAAAATACGGGGGTGGGGATTGGGGAGCGCCCCGGGGCAACCGGGAACGAAATTCCGGGCTTGCGTTCGGTCGCGCCACCCATGCCGTCATTCCGGGGCGCGAAGCGAGCCCAGGACGACAGCGGTAGGTGCCGCGCGCGCTACGCTTTCTCGCCCGCGGGCGAGAACAGATAGCCGCCGCCGCGGATGGTGCGGATCACGGCCGGCTTGGTCGGGTCGGGCTCGATCTTGCGGCGGATGCGCATGATGCGCAGATCCACGGCGCGGTCGAAGGCTTCGGCGTCGCGCGCATTGGCCAGTTCGAGCAGGCGTTCGCGCGACAGCACGCGCTTCGGATTGGCCGCAAACACCTTGAGCAGCCCGAACTCGGACGCGGTGAGCGGATGCTCGTTGCCTTCGTCGTCGCGCAAGGCCTGCGCTTCGAGGTCGAGCCATTTGGTGCCGAAGCGCACCAATTGATCCTTGTCCGATTTGGCGGGCGCGGTCTCGGCCGCCTTCACCGGCGTGCTCCGCCGCAACACCGAGCGGATGCGCGCCATCAGCTCGCGCAGCTCGCAGGGCTTTGCCACGTAATCGTCGGCGCCGAGCTCGAGGCCGACGACGCGGTCGATCGGGCTCGCGGTCGCCGTCAGCATGATCACGGGCACGTTGATGCGGCTCTTGAGGTCGCGGATGATCGAGAGGCCGTCTTCCTCGGGCATGTTGAGGTCGAGCACAACGAGGTCGGGCATGCTGCCGTCGATCGCGGTGCGCAAGCTCTTGCCGCCGTCGCACAGCGTCACGGTGAAGCCGTGCATCTTGAGGTAATCGCCGACCATCTCCCGGGCCGGGGCCTCGTCGTCGACGATCATGATGTGCTGGCTTTGGGTCATATCACTCAGATCTCGGTACTCGAATCACGGCAACTCGGTCGCGGGCAGGGTGATGGTGAAGGTCGATCCCTTGCCGGGACCGTCGCTCTCGGCCGTCACCTCGCCGCCATGCATGTCGATAATACGCTTGACGATGGAAAGCCCAAGCCCCGTCGAGCTCTCGCCCGCGGTCGGTTTGGCCGACAGCCGCTGGAACCGGCCGAACAGGCGGCCGAGGTCCTCCGGCGACAGGCCGGCGCCCTCGTCGCTGACGCGGACGACGGTATCGCTGGCCTCATGGGTGACGGCGACGATGATCCTGCCGCCGATCGGGCTGTATTTGATGGCGTTGCTGATCAGATTGTCGATCGCTTCGCGGATGCGGTCGGTGTCGCACATGGTGACGATGTTGGGTGGCGCCGTGACGCTGATCGCCTGCTGCTTGTTGACCGCGAGCGGGTGGTTGGCGTCGGCGACCTCTTTCACCAGCGCCGCGACGTCGACCGGCTCGCGGCGGATAGTGATGTCGAAGGCATCGGCCATCGCGTCGGAGATCAGATGATCGACCATCGTGGTCAGGCGCTTCGTCGCATCGCGGATGTGATCGACCTGGGCGACCACGCCGTCGGACGAGGCGCCGGTCGAGATCAGCTCCTTCAGCATCTCGGTGCGGCCGAGGATGACGCCGAGCGGGTTCTTGAGGTCATGCGCGACGGTGCCCAAAATCTCGTTCTTGAAGCCGTTGGCGCGCTGCAGCCGCAGCCATTGCGCCGAGAGGCGGCGGTTGGCCTGCATCAGCGCGCGGGTACGCTGGGCGACGCGGTCCTCGAGCTGCGTGTTGGCGTCCTGGAGCTGCTGGTAGAGGATGACGTTGTCGAAGGCGATCGAGAGCCGGCTGGAGAAGATCTCGACCAGCGAGCGGTCGGTCTCGGACAGCTCGCGCTCGGCCTGCAGCAGCACCACCACCTCGCGGCCGGAGCCGGTCCGCAGATAGATCACGCTGCGGTGGTCGGCGAATTCGTTCTTGCGGCCCTGGAACGCGGCTTCCACCATCGTCCGCAGATCGGGGTCGAGCGCCTTCGACGAGGTCGTGCCGATGAAGCGGCTGTAGCAGCCGCTGCCGGCGAGCACGGAGAGCTCGGGGTCCACGCCGCCATTGTCGCGCAGCACCAGTATGCCGGCGCAATCGACATTGAGCAGCGAGGCGAGCTGGGTCAGCACGCCCTCGGCGAGCCGCTGCATCGACTTGAAGTCGTACAGCGTCGAGGCCGCGTCGATGATGATCTCGAGCCCGCGCCGCGTCTGCACCATGCGCTCGAGCTGCTGATAGGAGCGCAGCGCCGCGGTCAGCGAGGTGAACAGCTTGTCGGCGGTGAGCTCGGTCTTGGCCTTGTAGTCGTTGATGTCGTACTGGACGATCACGCGCCGCTCCGGCGCCTGGCCGGGCTGTCCCGTGCGCAGGATGATACGTACGGTCTCGTTCTTGAGCTCGTTGCGGATGAACTCGACCAGCTCGAGGCCGGCGACATCCGTCTCCATGATGACGTCGAGCAGCACGGCGGCGATGTCGCCATGCGCGGCCATCAGCTTGCGACCTTCCGCCGCGGAATGGGCGGAGAGGATCTCCAGCCCCTGGCCGTTGAGGCTGTAGTCGGACAGCGCGAAGCGGGTGCCGTCATGCACGGCCGGATCGTCGTCGATGACGGCGATCTTCCACTTCCGTGCGTTCTGGTCCTCCGGTGCGGTACCGGTATCGTCGATCAGGTGGAGGACATCGTCCTGTTCGGCCATTGAGAAGTCCCGTCAGTCTCTGTGCTTTGCGCGCCGCCCTTGGCGACCCGGGGCATGATAATGCGAAAAGTAGTGCCTTGTCCCAGCTTGGATTCCAGCATCATGCGCCCGCCGAGCTGCTGGGTGACAAGGTTATAGACGATATGCAAGCCGAGTCCCGTACCACCTTCATTGCGCCGGGTGGTAAAGAATGGGTCAAAGGCCTGGCGCTGCACGTCAGGGGTCATGCCGGCCCCGTCATCGGCGAAGATGATCTCGATGTCGTCGGTCCCGCGCGGCCGCGCCGAGATCGTGATCGTGCCGGCGCGGCCGTCGGCAAAGGCGTGGTTGGCGGCGTTGAGGAAGAGGTTGGTCAGGATCTGGCCGTAGGAGCCTGGATAGCCGTCGAGCAGGAGCCCCTCGGGCACGTCGGCCTGGAGCGTGATCGGCGAGCGCTTCAGCACCGGACGCAGGCTGGCGATGATCTGGTCGGTGGCTTCGCTGAGTGAGAACTGCCGCCGCTCGGCATGCGAGCGGTCGACCGCGACCTGCTTGAACGACTGGATCAGCTCGCCGGCGCGGGTGAGGTTGGCGACGAGCTGCTGCGAGGCGTCGCGCGAGGACTGCACGAACTCCTCCAGCTGCGAGCGGCGCAGGCCGCCGTCGCCCTTGAGCTGGGCCTCGAAGATCTCGGTGCGCCGCGCAAAACTCGAAGCAACGGTCAGGCTGATGCCGATCGGGTTGTTGACCTCGTGCGCGACGCCGGCGACGAGGCCGCCGAGCGCCGCCAGCCGTTCGGCGTCGATCAAATTCTGCTGCGCGGTGTTGAGCTCGAGCAGCGCGCTCTCGGCCTTCTCCTTCGACGCGCGCAGCTCGTCCTCGGTCTCGCGTTTCGCGATCGCGTTCTCGCGGAATACCTCGACCGCGCGCGCCATGGCGCCGACCTCGTCGCGAGCCTTGGTGCCCTGCACCTCGCGGTCGAGGTCGCCGAGCGTGATCGCGCGCATCGCGGTCATGATCTGCTGCAGCGGCAGGCGGATCGACAGCGCGATCAGCACGCCGGCGGTGAGGATGATACCGAGGAAGATCGCGATCGACAGCACCCGCCGCGAGATATCGGCCAGGGTACGATCAAACGTCTCCTGCGCCTTCTGCTCGCGCTGGCGCATCTTGGTGGAGAGGTCGTCGATGGCGCCGATCGCCTCGGCCTGGCTGGCGTCGATGGTGTTACGCAGCAATTCGGTGCGGCTCGTCAGCTGCTCGGAGAGTTTGGCGAAACCCTCGCGCAGCGCCATGGTGCGGGTCCCGAGCCGCTGTAGGGCCATGCGCTGCAGGTCGTTGTCGGCGAGATCGATCATGACCGGAATGGTCTTCTCGATCGTCTCGGTGTTGCGGCGCGCATCATCAGCGGCGCCCGGCGAGAGCGAGAGATAATAGGAATTCGCCGCGACCAGCATCGCGGTGAAGGCCTCGCGCGACTTGCCGAGCGAGGGCCAGATCAGCGCGTCGCGATGACCGGTGGCGCCTTCGATGATGGAATAGAGTCCGGCCATGTCCCTGGCCGGGCCCTGCACCTGTTCCTCATAGGTCTTGGCGATGGTCGCCTGCACGCTGCGCAGCTCGCCGAAGCCGTTGAGGAAGCGGTCGGTGGTGCGCTCCAGCTCCTCGACCGAGCCTGACAGCATCGGGTCCTTGGCGGCACGGTCGGTCAGCGTGCCCAGGACCGCCTCGCGCAGCAGCAGGATCTCGGCGAACAGGTCCGGGCTCGGCTGGTTGATGTAGCGGTGGATCAGATTGTGCAGGCGCCCGGTCTCGCTTTCGAGCAGCGCCAGGATGCGGTCGGATTCTCGCACCTGGCGGACGTCGCCCCAGGCCGAGCCCAGCACCTGCGTGCCGTTCCAGATCAGCCCCACCAGCACCACGACCACGGCCGAGTTCAGCGCCGCGATCGACAGGATGCGCCAGCGGATCGGCACCGCGCGGAGCATCCCGACCAGGCGTGCGCGCAGCCGCCCGAGCGGGCCGGGCGGCCTGTCTGCGTGCTCGCTGTGTCCAAGTGCAGCCAAGCGGCTCACTCCACCTTGCGAATGCGTTCGATCAGCGCGGCCGCGGCGGGATCGCGCCCCGCCTTGGCATAGATCGCAGCCATCGCGTCCTCGAACGGCTTGCGGTCGATATCCCTGGCGACCGTGATGCCGGCGGCTTCAGCCTTGTGCTGCGACTGCTCCTCGAGGTCGTGCCACTTCTCGCGCATGAACCGGCTGGAGCGAGCCGCGGCCTCGCGGAATATCTGCTGGTCGTCCGCCGACAGGCTTTTCCAGGCCTTCAGCGAGATCACCAGCACTTCCGGGCTCATCGTGTGCTCGGTGAGCGCGGGGTGGCCGGCATGTTTGTAATGGTCTGTCGTCACGAAAGATGGCCAGTTGTTTTCGGCGCCGTCGATCAGATGGTTGGCAAGCCCGGTGAGCACCTGCCCATAGGGCATCTCGACCGGCTCGGCGCCGAGCGAGCGAATCATCTCGCTCATCAACTCCGACTGCTGCACCCGGATCCGCAATCCCCTGAGGTCGGCGACAGTCCGTATCGGACGGACGCCGTTGTAGATCGACCGCGCGCCGGAATCGTAGAAGGCGAGCCCGACGAAGCCGTAGGGCTCGAAACTGCCGAGGATCTCGCTGCCGATCGGCCCGTCCAGCACCTTCTGCATGTGCTCGATGGACCGGAACAGGAACGGCATGGCGAGCACGTTCATCGCCGGGACGAAGTTGCCGATCAGCGCCACATTGGTCCGGTTGAGGTCGATCGCGCCGACCCTGGTCTGCTCGATGGTCTCCTTCTCTTCGCCGAGCTGACGGGAGTGGAACACCTTGATCTCGTGCCGGCCGCCGGTGCGCTCGGCAATCAGCGCGCCCATGTAGCGCAGCGCCTGGACGGTCGGGTAATCCTCGGCCTGGGTGTCGGCGGCGCGGAATTCGCGCGCAGCAGCGCTCGTCGCGCAGACCGCGAGCAGAAGCGCGACGAAGATCACCCCGGTCCGCGTGAGTTCGGCACGGTTCAGCACTGGCACACTCAACCCCTCAGTGGTGGAGTCTATGGCGAAGCAAAAAGGTTCAATGCAATCTAGCAGATGGTTGAGGGAAGGCCATCCCGCCGCACCCGGCGGAGCGATTGTACGGCGCGGCCGCCGTTCATTCCCGGTTGAAACAGGAAATGCCGCGCCTTAAGCAGGTACGGTCGCCTTTGCCGCGCGACACGGGAAGAGCCATCGTGATTTCAGCATCGAGTCTTTTGCGGATCCTCGCCGCTTTCATCGTCCTCGCAATGCCTCTTCAGGCGCGCGCCGCAACCGACATCGCGCTGTGGCACGCCATGTCCGGCGAGCTTGGCCGGCAGCTCGAGAAGCTCGCCGCCGACTTCAACGCCTCGCAGTCCGATTACCGCATCGTGCCTGCTTACAAGGGCAACTACACCGAGACGGTGACGGCGGCGATCTTCGCCTTCCGCTCGCGCAGCCAACCGGCGATCGTCCAGGTCAACGAGGTCGCGACCGCCACCATGACCGCGGCCAAGGGCGCGATCTATCCCGTGTTCACCATGATGCGGGACATGAACGAGCCGTTCTCGCTGGGCGATTACCTTCCCGCAGTCTCCGGCTATTACACCGATGCGGCCGGCAATCTGTTGTCCTTCCCGTTCAATTCCTCGACGCCGATCCTCTATTACAACAAGACCATGTTCCGCGACGCGGGCCTCGATCCGGAGACGCCGCCGAAGACATGGCCCGAGCTTGGGCTTGCCGCAAAACGCCTGCGCGAGCGCGGCGCTGTGTGCGGCTTCACCACCTCCTGGCCGTCCTGGATCCACATCGAGAATTTCTCCGCCTTCCACAATCTGCCGCTCGCGACGCGGACCAATGGCTTTGCGGGGCTGGATGCCGAGCTGACCATCAACAACCCGGTCGTCGTGCAACACATCGCCCAGCTCGCCGAGTGGCAGAAGGACAAGGTGTTCGATTACGGCGGCCGCGGGCAGTCGGCCGAGCCGCGCTTCCAGAAGGGCGAATGCGGCATCTTCATCGGCTCCTCGGCGACGCGGGCCGACATCAAGGCGAATTCGAAGTTCGATATCGGCTACGGCATGATGCCGTACTGGCCCGATGTGAAGAACGCGCCGCAGAATTCGATCATCGGCGGCGCCACGCTGTGGGTGCTGCGCGACCGCCCGCGCGCGGAATACAAGGGCGTGGCGCGGTTCTTCGCCTATCTGTCGCAGCCCGGCGTGCAGGCCGCCTGGCACCAGAACACCGGCTATCTGCCGATCACCCGCGCCGCCTTCGAGCTGACGCGCGCGCAGGGTTTTTACGAGCGCAATCCGGGCTCCGCGATCTCGTTCGAGGAGATCACGCTGCATCAGCCGACGGACAACTCGAAGGGCATCCGGCTCGGCTCCTTCGTGCTGATCCGCGGCGCCATCGAGGACGAGCTGGAGCAGGCCTTCGCCGGCCAGAAGGGCGCGCAGGCTGCGCTCGATGCCGCGGTCGAGCGCGGCAACAAGCTGCTGCGCCAGTTCGAGCGCGCCAGCCCGGACCGGTAACGGCGGGCGGAAGCTCGGCATTAGAGTGCGAGACCTTCCCACAGCGTCATGGCCGGGCATAGTCGTCCGAAGGACGGCGTCGCTTAGCTCGCCTATGTCCCGGCCATCCACGCCTTGGCCGCAGCACGAAGAACGTGGATGCCCGGGACAAGCCGGGGCATGACGAACTCAAATGCATAAGGTTGCGATGTCGATGAAACTACCTCACTTCACCGACGCGGACAGCTTTCTCGCCTTTCGCTCTGATCCACGGCAATGGCTGGGAATTGCGATCGACATCGCGCGCAGCCATGGTCTCGATACCAGTTCGCCGCACGTGTTTGCGACCGGCACCAATCTCGTCGTCGGCCTCAGTGAGAAGCTGATCCTGAAAATCTTCCCGCCGCTGTTGCGCGCGCAATTCGTCTCCGAACGCGGGTCGCTGGCGCAGCTTGCCGGCCGCCTTCATCTGCCGATCCCGGAGATCGTCGCGGAGGGTGAGCGCGATGGCTGGCCCTATCTCGCCATCACGCGCCTTGCCGGCACGCTCGGCTCGGAGGTGTGGCCGCAATTGGCCGAAGCGCAGAAGGAGCGCCTGCTGCGGCAGATCGGCGAGACCATCGCCGCCGTGCAGCGCGCGCCGCTTGGATCGCTGGTGGAGATCGAGCCGCGCTGGGATGCGTTCATGCGCGCCCAGATGCAAGGCTGCAGGGCGCGGCACATGCGCCTCGGCCTTGCACCGAAATTCCTCGAAGGCCTCGACGATCTCCTGCGTGACGCTGCAAAACTGATCCCGATGGATGCGCCGCCGGTGATCCTTGTCGGCGAATATATCCCTCAGAACTTCCTGCTCGCCTGTCATGACGATCAATGGTCGCTCGCGGGCCTGTTCGACTTCGGCGACGTGCTGACAGGATGGCGCGACTACGATCTGCTCGGCCCCGGCGCCTTCATGGCGGCGGGCCGGCCGGGGAGGGTGCGCAGCCTGCTCGAGGGCTTTGGCTATGCGAAGCTGGATTTCGCACTGAAGCGCCGGCTGATGGCGCTGATGCTGCTGCACCGCGCCAGCGACCTCAACAGCCACGTCTGTATCGATGGTTGGCAGGACAGGGCGAACGATCTCGTCGAACTCCAGGATCTGATCTGGTCGGGCTGAACCGCCCAGGCCATCTGCGACCTCCTGCTCAGCTTATTTTTGGAGCAGAATCGCATCTTTGTATGCAATTGACCGGCTTGCCCAAAAGGCGATCAGCCGCCGAAATCCAAAAAATATCGATTGGAATCAACGTTTTATCTGGAAATTAAGATCCCATTAAGCGCTGGCACGAACCTTGCGAATCCCTGTTCCAACCAGAAACTTTTGCGTTGGAGCATTTTCATGAAGCGCCGCGATTTCCTCAAGTCCGTGTCCGGATTGGCCGCAGGCGCGGCGCTTCCGGCGATGCCACAGGTCATCTCCACCGCCTATGCCGATGCGCGCTCGGAGACGCTGCTGATCGTCTCGGAAGGCGGCCCGAACAATCTCGACATCCACGGGGTCGGCACCAACGTGCCCGGCTATGAAGTGTCGTGGAATTGCTACGACCGCCTCATCAGCCACGAGATGAAAGTCGGCCCCGGCGGCGTGCCCTATTACGACCGCGACAAGTTCAAGGGCGAACTAGCCGAGGACATGAAGATCGACGACATGTCGGTCACCTTCAAGCTGCGCAAGAACGCCAAATTCCACGACGGCACGCCTGTCACCGCCAAGGACGTGAAGTGGTCGCTTGACCGCGCCGTCAGCGTCGGCGGCTTCCCGACCTTCCAGATGAGCGCGGGCTCGCTGACCAAGCCGGAGCAGTTCGTCGTGATCGACGACACCACCGTGCGCGTGGACTTCCTGAAGAAGGACAAGCTCACGATCCCCGATCTCGCGGTCATCGTGCCCTGCATCGTCAACTCCGAGCTGGTGAAGAAGAACGCCAGCGAGAAGGACCCCTGGGGTCTCGAATTCACCAAGCAGCAGACCGCGGGCTCCGGCGCCTACAAGGTGACGAAGTGGACCGCCGGCACCGAAGTCATCATGGAGCGCAACGAGGATTGGGTCTGCGGTCCCCTGCCGAAGATCAAGCGCGTGATCTGGCGCATGGTGCCGCAGGCCGGCAACCGCCGCGCGCTGCTGGAGCGCGGCGACGCCGACATCTCCTACGAGCTGCCCAACAAGGACTTTCAGGAGATGAAGGCGAACGGCAAGCTCAACGTCGTGTCGCTGCCGTTCTCCAACGGCATCCAGTATATCGGCATGAACGTCACCAAGCCGCCCTTCGACAATCCCAAGGTGCGTCAGGCGGTCGCCTATGCGCTGCCCTATCAGAAGATCATGGACGCGGTGATGTTTGGCCTCGCCAACCCGATGTTCGGCGCGCCGAAGGACAAGCCGACCGAAGTCGCCTGGCCGCAGCCGCACAAATACAACACCGACATCGAGAAGGCGAAAGCGCTGATGGCGGAGGCGGGCCTCGCCAACGGCTTCGAGACCACGATCTCGTTCGACCTGAATTTTGCCGGCGTCAACGAGCCGCTCTGCGTGCTGGTGCAGGAGTCACTCGCGCAGATCGGCATCAAGACCACCATCAACAAGGTGCCCGGCGCCAACTGGCGCACCGAGCTGAACAAGAAGGAGATGCCGCTCTTCACCAACGTGTTCTCGGGCTGGCTCGATTACCCCGAATACTTCTTCTACTGGTGCTATCACGGCAACAATTCCGTCTTCAACACCATGAGCTACAAGTCGGCGGAGATGGACAAGCTGATCGACGGCGCCCGCACGGCGGCGGCGACCGGCGACACTGCGACCTACGATGCCGACGTGAAGGGCTTCGTCGATCTCGCTTTCACCGACATCCCGCGCATCCCGCTGTACCAGCCCTTCGTCAACGTCGCGATGCAGAAGAACATCAGCGGCTACCAATACTGGTTCCACCGGAGGCTGGATTACCGCGCGCTGGCGAAGGGGTGAGCGGTCATGAGCGCGCGCGACACGGCCGCGTCTCTCTGGGTGTCTTGGTCGAGTGAGGTGAGCGCAACTCTCTCATTCCCTCTCCCCTTGTGGGAGAGGGTGGCTCGCCGCGTAGCGGCGAGACGGGTGAGGGGTAGCCACGAACTCCGATCTCGCTCGGGGCTACCCCTCACCCCAACCCTCTCCCATCGCAAGTCGGGCTTGCCCGACTTGCGCAAATTAGCGATGCGCAACCGGGGTAGACCCCGGCTGCTTGGGAGAGGGGGCGCAGCGGTGTGCGCGGCGAGCAGCGTGCGCAATACGTGCAGGAGCACCCCATGCTGACCATGATCGGCAAGCGCCTGATGTTCGCGATTCCCTCGCTGATCGGGGTCGTCATCGTCACCTTCCTGCTGACGCGTGCGTTGCCGGGCGACCCGGCGGCGTACTTCGCCGGTCCCGCAGCGACCAAGGAAGCCGTTGAGCAGATCCGCAAGAAGCTTGGCCTCGACAAGCCGCTGATCGAGCAGTTCTTCCGCTACACCAACGACCTCGCCCATGGCGATTTCGGCAACTCGCTCACCACGGGACAGCCGGTCGCGGCCGAAATCCGCAATCGCCTGCCGGCTTCCGCCGAGCTGACGCTGCTCGGCCTCATCGTTTCGGTCGTGATCGCCATTCCGCTCGGCGTGCTGGCGGCGACGCGACCGGGATCATGGGGCGACCATCTCTGCCGTGTCACGACGACGGCGGGCGTGTCGTTACCCGTGTTCTTCACCGGCCTCGTGCTGGTCTACGTCTTCTATTTCCGGCTCGGCTGGTCGCCGGCGCCGCTCGGCCGTCTCGACGTATTCTACAGCGCGCCGCCCACGGTGACCGGCTTCTATCTGATCGACACCCTGATCGCGCGCGACTTCGAGGCGTTCCGCTCCGCGCTGAGCCAGCTCATCCTGCCGGCGACGACGCTGGCGATCTTCTCGTTGGCGCCGATCGCGCGCATGACGCGCGCCTCGATGCTGGCGGTGTTGTCGTCGGAGTTCGTGCGGACGGCCCGCGCCAGCGGACTGTCGCCGTCGACCGTCATCATCACCTACGCGTTCCGCAATGCGATGCTGCCCGTGATCACCACGCTCAGTATGGTGTTCTCGTTCCTGCTAGGGGCCAACGTGCTGGTGGAAAAAGTGTTCGCCTGGCCCGGCATCGGCTCCTACGCGGTGGAAGCGCTGATCTCGTCCGACTTCGCGCCGGTGCAAGGTTTTGTGCTGACCATGGCGGTCATGTACGTGCTGCTCAATCTCGTGATCGATATTCTGTACGGCGTGATCGATCCGCGTGTCAGGTTGGAGGGCTAAATCATGAGCTCCGTTGCGCCTGCTGTTGAACCCGTCGGTCCCGCGCGGACATCAGGGCTGGTCGCGATCCTCGAACAGACCCGCTATGTCCTCGGCGAGAACAAGGTCACGGGCTTCGCCTTCGCGCTGCTCATCGTGATCCTTATTGCCGCGATCTTCGGTCCCTATGTGGTGCCGTATGATCCGCTCGCTTCCGATACCGCGGCGGCGCTGAAGCCGCCGTCGATGGCGCACTGGTTCGGCACCGACCAGCTCGGCCGCGACATTTTTAGCCGCGTCGTCGTGGCGACACGGCTCGATACGTTCATCGCGGTCGCATCCGTCGTGCTGGTGTTCCTGATGGGCGGGCTTGCCGGTATCGCGGCCGGCTATTTCGGCGGCTGGACCGACCGCATCGTTGGCCGCATCGCCGATACCATCATGGCGTTTCCGTTGTTCGTGCTGGCGATGGGCATTGTCGCAGCCCTCGGCAACACCGTGCAGAACATCATCCTGGCCACGGCCATCGTGAACTTCCCGCTCTACGCCCGCGTCGCGCGCGCCGAAGCCAATGTCCGCCGCAACGCCGGCTTCGTGCAGGCCGCGCGGCTCTCCGGCAACGGCGAATTCCGCATCCTGCTCGTGCATATTCTCCCGAACATCATGCCGATCATGATTGTGCAGATGTCGCTGACCATGGGGTACGCCATCCTCAACGCCGCGGGCCTCTCCTTCATCGGCCTCGGCGTCCGCCCGCCGACCGCCGAATGGGGCATCATGGTCGCCGAGGGCGCGGGCTTCATGGTGTCGGGCGAGTGGTGGATCGCGCTATTCCCCGGCCTCGCGCTGATGATCGCCGTGTTCTGCTTCAACCTCCTCGGCGACGGCCTCCGCGACATCGTCGACCCGCAGCGGAGGACGTGATGATGGTTTCCAAGTTCGCAGCGAGCCAGGCGAGGCTCACATGTGAGGCGGGCACTGCTCTCTCATTCCCTCCCCCCTTGCGGGGTCCGAGGCGAGCAAAGCTCGCTCTCGAGGGCAGGGAGAGGGGTAGCCACGAACTCCGACCTCTCCCGGGGCTACCCCTCTCCTCAACCCTCCCCCGCAAGAGGGGAGGGAGCGAGAGGCCTATGCGCGCCCCTCACGCTCAAATTTCCCGCCGAAATTCCCCAATGATTCCAACCCCATTCTACTGTGCATGGGGTTGTTTTCGCCATTTTTGATCGGGAGGCCCTCATGACCGCCCAGCCCCTGCTCGACGTCCAGGACCTCACGGTCGAATTCACCACCCGCCGCGGCATCGTCAAAGCGGTGCAGCACGTCAACATTTCCGTCGCCAAGGGCGAGACGCTCGCCATCGTCGGCGAGTCCGGCTCGGGCAAGTCGGTGACGTCCTACGCCGTGATGCGCATCCTCGACCGGGCGGGGCGGATCGCTGAGGGCTCGGTCATGTTTTCCGGCATCGACGTGAAGGCCGCGACCGAAGACGAGATGCGCGATCTGCGCGGCCGCGAAGTCTCGATGATCTTCCAGAACCCGCGCGCGGCACTGAACCCGATCCGGAAAGTCGGCGATCAGATCGAGGACGTGCTGCGCACCCATGTGCAGCAGGCGCAGGTTGGCGATCACGGCGAGAAGGCGATCGAGGCGCTGGAGCAGGTTAAGATCGCCCGCCCGCGCGAGCGCTACCACGCTTATCCGTTCGAGCTGTCAGGCGGCATGTGCCAGCGCGTCGTCATCGCGCTCGCGCTCGCCTGCAATCCGCAGCTCCTGATCGCGGACGAGCCGACCACCGGCCTCGACGTTACCACCCAGAAGGCGGTGATGGACCTGATCGTCGAGCTGACCAAGCGCAAGGCGATGTCCACCATCCTGATCACGCATGATCTGGGTTTGGCCGCAGCCTATTGCGACCGCGTCGTGGTGATGGAAAAGGGCCGCGTCGTCGAGACCGCGAAAGCCGCCGATATCTTCGCCAACCCGCAGCACCCCTACACCAAGAAGCTGATGCGCGCGACGCCGCGGCTCGGCGTGTCGCTGCGAGACTTGCTGCCTGAAGAGGAGGCCGCTGCCTTCGCCTCTCCCCGCACGCGGGGAGAGGCCGACGCACGAAGTGCGGCGGGTGAGGGGGGCTCTCCCAGCACCGTGCTCGCGGAGAGCCCCCCTCTCCCCGCAAGCGGGGAGAGGGAGAAGACGCCCCTCCTCCTCATCGAAAAGCTCGTCAAGGAATACCCCCGCCAGGGCGCCACGGCCACGCTCGGAAAACTGTTCGGCCGCAAGCCGCCGGTGGAGCCGGACGTCTTCCGCGCCGTCGACGGCATCAGCCTCTCCATCGGCCATGGCGAGAGCGTCGGCCTCGTCGGCGAGTCCGGCTGCGGCAAATCGACGACGTCGATGATGGTGATGCGGCTGCTGGATCAGACCTCGGGCCTGATCCAGTTCGACGGCGAGGATATCGGCGCTATCCAGCCGGCGTCCTTCGCCCGGCTGCCGCAGCGCAGCCGCATCCAGATGGTGTTCCAGGACCCGACCGACAGCCTCAACCCGCGTTTCACCGCCGCCCGCGCCATCGCCGACCCCATTATGCAGCTCGGCGACATCAGGGGCCGCGACGCGCTGCGAACGCGCTGCGAGGAACTCGCGACCATGGTCGGGCTGCCGCACAATCTGCTGGATCGGTTTCCGCACCAGCTCTCCGGCGGCCAGAAGGCCCGCGTCGGCATCGCGCGCGCCATCGCGCTGCATCCAAAACTCGTCATCTTGGACGAGCCGACCGCGGCGCTGGACGTCTCGGTCCAGGCCGTGGTCCTGAACCTGCTCCAGGACCTCAAGGCGCGGCTAGGCATGAGTTATCTGTTCGTCTCGCATGATTTGAACGTAGTGCGCTTGTTGTGCGATCGTGTCATTGTCATGCGGACAGGTCGAATCGTCGAAGAGGGCTCTTCCGAAAAAGTCCTCAGCGATCCGCAGGACGACTACACCAAGGAGCTGCTGACGGCGATCCCGCATCCGCCGTTGCAGGTCCACTAAGAGTGCACTGAGAGATTGTTTGGGAGCGTGATGGCCGAGCCGCTGGACGACTATATCGACGCCGTATCGAAAGCGCTGGCGCTGCCGGTCGAGGAGGCCTGGAGGCCGGCGGTGCGCGCCAATCTCGAAGTCTCGCTGCGGCTTGGCCGACTGGTCGACGAATTCGCGCTGCCGGACGAGACCGAGCCCGCGCCGATCTTCACGGTCTGACCCCGCCATGACTACCAAGCCAGAAATGACGGCTGCGGACATCGCGAAGGCTGTGGCCGGCGGCAAGATGTCGGCACTCGATGCCACTGAAGCCGCGCTTGCGCGCATCAAGCAGCACGACACCGTCCTCAATTCCTTCACCGACGTCACCGCCGATCGCGCCCGTGCGAAGGCGCGTGCGATCGACGCCGACATCGCGGCGGGCAAGGAGGTCGGCCCGCTCGCCGGCGTGCCGTTCGCGGTGAAGAACCTGTTCGACGTTGCCGGCCTTCCGACGCGGGCCGGCTCGAAGATCAACCGCGACCTCGCGCCGGCCAAGCGCGACGCCACGCTGATCGAGCGCATGGAAGCTGCCGGTGCCGTGCTCGTCGGCGCGCTCAACATGGGCGAATACGCCTACGACTTCACCGGCGCGAACGTCCATGACGGTCCCTCGCGCAATCCGCATGACACGACCCGGATGACCGGCGGCTCGTCCGGTGGCTCGGGGAGCGCCGTCGGCGGCGCGCTGGTGCCGATCGCACTCGGCTCGGACACCAATGGTTCGATCCGCGTGCCGTCCTCCTTCTGCGGCATCTTTGGTCTGAAGCCGACCTATGGCCGGCTGTCGCGGGCGCGCTCGTTCCCGTTCGTCGCGAGCCTCGATCATCTCGGCCCGTTCGCGCGCTCGGCGACCGATCTCGCGCTCGCCTATGACGCGATGCAGGGACCGGATGCGGACGATGCCGCCTGCACCACACGTGGCTTGGAGCCGACGCTGCCGCTGCTCGCCAATCCGGTGTCGGACCTGCGCATTGCGATTGCCGGCGGACACTTTCAGAACAACGTGTTTCCCGAGGCCGTCGAAGCCGTCAGCCGCGTCGCCAAGGCGCTCGGCGCGACGAAGATCGTTGACGTGCCCGAAGCCTCGCGCGCCCGCGCGGCCGCCTATGTCATCACCACCACCGAAGGAGCCTCGCTGCATCTCGATCGCCTGCGCAAGCGCCCGAACGATTTCGATCCCGCCGTGCGCGATCGGCTGATCGCCGGCGCGATGGTGCCGGCGCCGCTGGTCGACCGCGCGCAAAAATTCCGCCGCTGGTATCGCGCGCAGCTCGCCGAGATCTTCAAATCCGTCGACGTGCTGATTGCACCGGCCACGCCCTGCACCGCGCCGAAGCTCGGCCAGGTGAATTTCACGCTCGACGGCGTCGAGTTGCCGGTTCGCGCCAATATCGGCATCCACACCCAGCCGATCTCGTTTATCGGGTTGCCGGTCGTCGCCGTGCCGGTGCCGCTCGAGCCGCTGCCGATCGGCGTGCAGATCATCGCCGCGCCCTGGCGCGAGGATATCGCGCTGCGCGTCGCGCACGCATTGGAGAAGATGGGCGTGGTCTCCGCGCCGTCGCCAAGGGGACTTTGAGAGGGATTTAAAATGGAGATCGATCTCCCCGAGGTGATCGCGGAAGTCAAAGCCGCGTTCGAGCACTATGAGCAGGCGCTGATCACGAACGACGTCGCCGTGCTCGGCGAGCTCTTCCGCAACGATCCCCGCACGCTGCGCTATGGCATCGGTGAGAACCTCTACGGCTATGAGGCGATCTCCGGCTTCCGCGCCGGACGTTCGCCAGTGGGCCTCAACCGCCGCACCGCGAAAACCGTGATCACCAGCTACGGCCGCGATACGGCCGTGGCCTCCACCCTGTTCTATCGCGATACGGCTCCCGGCAAGGTCGGCCGGCAGATGCAGACCTGGATTCGCTTCCCGGAGGGCTGGCGCGTCGTCGCCGCCCATGTCAGCATCATCGACGAGTCGAAAGAGACCTGACCGTATGACGCTTGACGATCTTCCGCCCGGAACACTGCCGGCCGAGCCTGTGGTGCCGCGCGTCGACCGGGCGCAGCCCAGCGTGCACAAGATCACGCGCGCCGAGGAACTGCGGCTTCAACTCGCCGACGAGATCGTGCGTGGAACCCTGGCGCCCGGCGCGCCGCTTGATGAAACCGACATCGCGCGGCGCTTCAGCGTCTCGCGCACACCGGTCCGCGAGGCGTTGCGCCAGCTGGTGGCGAGCGGCCTCGTCGAATCGCGCGCCCATCGCGGCGCGGTGGTGGCGCAGCCCTCGGTCGAGCGTCTCAAGAGCATGTTCGAGGCAATGGCGGAGCTCGAGGCGCTGTGCGCGGGCCTTGCCGCCGAGCGCATGTCCGCTGCCGAACGCCATGGTCTCGAAGCCATCCACGAAGAGCTGCGCGTGCTCAGCTACGCCGGCAATCCCGATCGCTTCCACGAGGTCAACGAGCGCTTCCACAATGCGATCTATGCGGGATCGCAGAACGGCTACATCGCCGAGATCACGCTGGCGACGCGCGTCCGCGTGCAACCGTTCCGCCGCGCCCAGTTCCGCAACCTCGGCCGATTGGCAAAGTCGCAAGCCGAGCACGACCGCGTCGTCGTCGCGATCATGCGCGGCGACAAGCAGGGCGCCGCCGCCGCCATGCGCGCGCATATCGAGCTGGTGCGCGGGGAGTATGAGATTTACGCGGTGTCGGTTTAGGGCGGCAAACGCGGTACCGTAGGGTGGGCAAAGGCGCAAGGCGCCGTGCCCACCATCTATCCTAACTAATGCTGTTGGTGGGCACGCTACGCTTTGCCCACCCTACGGCAGCTACGCCTTCGCAGCTTCCGCCATAAACTTCCGCCAGCCGCCATACGCCGTGATGTCTCGTGCCTCGCCCAGCACCTCGGGCTCGACAAGAAACCCCTTCACGCTGCGGCCATCCGCAAGCCTGATCGTGCCGATTGCCATCGGCGCTGGAATCGCATTCACAAACTTGCCGAACGCGGATGATGACAGCGACCAGATCTCCAGCTCGATCGACGCGCCCGTGCCGGCCTCGACGCGCAGCATGCCCGGCTTCGGTGGCGTGGTCTGGAGCGCATAGAGCTTGTAGTCCGGCGCTGTCCTGGTCGCCTCGACCAGCCTTCCGTTGAGCGCCTTCAATTCGCCGTTCAGCGCCATGCCGGACAGGTGAGCGCCGACCACTGCGATCGGAATCTCGTCGCTACTGCTTGCGGCAAGCGGCGCCAGCGGTACCTGCGCAACGCCCTTCGCGCCGACGGTCAGCTTCGTATCCGCATGGAATGCACGGCCGATGCTCGCAAGCAGCGCATCGCGCCCCGCAGGCGCGAGCAGCGTGATGCCGAACGGAATGCCGTCGGTGCGCATCGACGCCGGTACCGCGAGGCCACAGAGATCAAGCAGGTTGACGAAATTGGTGTAGGTGCCGAGCCGGCTGTTGAGCTCGATCGGATTGGCCAGCACCTGCGCCGTCGTATACGCGGTCGGCGCAGTCGGCAGCACCAGCGCGTCGATGTTCGCAAACGTCCGCTCGGCGATCTTGCGCAGGCCCTGCAAACGGTAGAGCGCAGAGAAGGTTTCCGCAGCGGTCAGCCGCGCGCCGGCGACGGTGATCTCGCGCGTCACCGGATGAATCGAATCAGGTGCGGACGCCAGCAGATCCTTGATCACGAGATAACGCTCGGCGACCCAGGGACCCTCATAGAGCAGCCGCGCCGTCTCGTAGAACGGCTCGAGGTCGAACTCGACCAGCTTAGCGCCGAGCGCAGTCCAGCGCTTCAGCGCATCGCCGTAAGCGGCTTCCGCCTTCCTGTCGCCGAAGAAGATCAGCTGCCCGTTGCGGGGCACGCCGAGGCGCAAATTCGCGGGGAACGGCGTGATCGTGCCCAGCGGCCGGTCGCGCGAGAACGGATCGGCCTGGTCTGGACCCGCCATCACGGCGAGTGCCAACGCGGCGTCGTCGACGGTCAGAGCGAATACCGAGATGCAGTCGAGCGTGCGGCAGGCCGGCACCAGGCCCGCATTCGAGATCATGCCGAGGCTCGGCTTCAGCCCGACGATGTTGTTGAGCATCGCCGGCACCCGGCCGCTACCGGCGGTGTCCGTGCCCAGCGACAGTGGCACGAGTCCGGCACCGACGGCGACCGCCGATCCCGAGCTCGAGCCTCCGGGAATGAGATCCTCCCGGATCGAATTCTTGGGAATGCCATAAGGCGAGCGCACGCCGACGAGGCCGGTTGCGAACTGGTCGAGATTGGTCTTGCCGATGATGATCGCGCCGGCCGGGCGCAGACGTTCCACCGCGGTCGAATCGTGCGTCGGCGTATACGAGAAGGCCGGGCAGGCCGCGGTGGTCGGAAATCCCAGCGCGTCGATATTGTCCTTCACCGCGACCGGCACGCCGTAGAGCGGCAGGCTAGTGGCATCCCTTGCGGCAAGCTTCTCGGCTTCCGCGATCGCGTCCTTCTCGTCGCGCAGGCTGATGAAGATTGCGGGATCGTTGTGATCGCGGATGCGCTGATAGGTTCGCGCGACGGTCTGCGCAGGCGTTATCGTGCCCGCGCGATGCGCGGCCACAATCGCGGCGATCGTTTCAGGCTGCTCAGCCCCCATGGTGACAAAACTCCGGCAACAGGTCTTACCCGGATTGAAGCAAGCGATGTGCCATTGTGTACACAATCCGGGCAGGCGCTATGCCTCGGATGTTATCGAAGGATCAGTGGCTTGTAAGATATTTCGAGGATTGTTGGGCCGTCGTGCCAGCGCCCCGATACGGGCATTTGCGCAAATATTGGGCAGCGTCAATCAGGTGAAGCCGGCGAGGATCTGGAGCAGCTGCTCCCGGTGCTCCTTGCCGATCTTCTCCACGACATGCCGCTCGTGCTCGGCGGCGAGGCGCTTGAACTTTGCCCGCGCCGTCTCCCCCGGTGCGGTGAGGTGCAGCGCGTGGGAGCGGCGGTCCGCCTTCGACTTGACCCGCTTCACCAGCTTGCGCTGTTCGAGGCTGTCGAGCAGATGCACCAGCCGGGCGCGCTCGATGCCGAGACGCTTCGCCACCGCCATCTGGGAGAGGCCCGGATTGGCGCCGATGACCGTCAGCACGGAATACTGCGTCGGCTTAATGTCGACCTCGCCGAGCGTCTTGATGAAGTCCTGAAAGATCCAGATCTGGAAGCGACGCACCGCATAACCCGCGTGCCCGACCAGTGCGTCGAGGCCGATCTCGTCCGCGTCGTTCGGCCGCGCGGCGCCGTTGCCGGCACGTTTGCGTGGGGAGGGGCGGGGCTCAGTTCGGGCTGCGCTGGCTGTCACGTGATCTCTCCTGCCGTGCAACCTTAGCGCCCCGAAGGCCTGTGCGGAAGATTGTTGTTGACGACAACAATTGTCGTGCCCAACAATATGGCCAAAGCGGCCCGGAACGAGGCTGTAGCCGATCCCTGATACGGGCGAGGAGGAAACCATGACAACCGCCGCACGCGGTGACGCTTCGAGCCTGTTCGCAACGCCCAAGACCGTCGCCGAGCATCGCGCCGACGGCAGCATCGTGCTGAGCTCGCCAGACCCCTTGCGCGACGGCGCGCGCTGCATCGGCGACTGGCTGGAGCATTTTGCGCGGCAGACGCCTGACACGCTCTTCCTCGCCGAGCGCGACAGCGCCGACACGCCCTGGGCCACCATAACCTATGCGGGCGCCCTGCGGCGGGTACGCGCAGCAGCGAGCTGGATTTTGGCGCAACAGCTCAGCGCCGAGCGTCCCGTCGTCATCCTCTCCGACAACAGCATCGACCATGCGCTGCTCGCGCTGGCCGCCCAGCATGTCGGCGTTCCCTTGGCCGCGATCTCGCCGGCCTATTCGCTGATGTCGAAAGATTTCGACAAGCTCAAGAGCATGATTTCGCTGCTTCAGCCGGGCGCGATTTATGTCTCCGCGACCAAGCCATTCGCTGCTGCACTCGCCGCGATCAAGCCGCTGCACGAGGCGCAGATCATCAGTGGCAATGCCGGCGATGCCGATGCGCTGGCCTTCCGTGACATTGCGGCGACGCCCGAAACGGGCAACGTCGCAAAAGCCTTCGCCGCGGTGACACCGGACACGATCGCAAAATTCCTGTTTACCTCGGGCTCGACCGGCACGCCGAAAGCCGTCATCAATACCCAGCGCATGCTGACCTCGAGCCAGCAGGCCAAGGCGCAAACTTGGACGTTCCTGGAGCAGGCTGCCAGCGATCTCGTCATTCTCGATTGGCTGCCCTGGAGCCATACCTTCGGCGCCAACCACAATTTCAATCTCGTGCTGCGCAACGGCGGGTCGCTCTATATCGACGGCGGCAAGCCCGCGCCCGGTCTTTTCGCAACGTCACTCGCCAATCTGAAAAGCGTGATGCCGACGGTCTATTTCAACGTGCCGCGCGGCTTCGACATGCTGATCGCAGCGCTGCGCGGCGACGAGGAGCTGCGCCGCCGCTTCTTCGGCGAGGTGAAATTCGCCTTCTATGCCGGCGCCGCGCTGCCGCAGTCCCTCTGGGACGCGCTCGAACAGCTTTCGGTGGAGACTGTTGGTCGTTCGCTGCCGATGGTGTCGGCCTGGGGCTCGACCGAGACGTCGCCGCTGGCGACCGACTGTCATTTCCTCGCGGCGCGCTCGGGCAATATCGGCGTGCCCATTCCCGGCGCCGAGCTGAAGCTCGTCGCGTCAGGGGACAAGCTGGAGGTGCGCGTGCGCGGCCCCAATGTCACGCCGGGTTACTGGAAGGCGCCGGAGCTGACGAAGCAGGCTTTCGACGACGAGGGCTTCTATCTCATTGGCGATGCCGTGAAGCTTGCCGATGCGGAACGGCCTGAGCGCGGGTTGTTCTTCGATGGTCGTGTTGCGGAAGACTTCAAGCTCAACTCCGGCACCTGGGTCAGCGTTGGCACGCTGCGCGTCGCCGGCATCGCCGCGCTGGCGCCGCTCGCGCAGGACATCGTCGTCACCGGCCATGGGGGCGACGAGGTGCGCTTCCTGGTGTTCCCGAACATGGCTGCTTGCCGTGCCCATGCCGGCTTACCCGAGACGGCGGGCGTGAACGATGTGCTCGCGCATGGCAAGGTCAGGACCGCGATCGCGCTGGGCCTGGCGAAGCTGAAGCAGCAGGGCACCAACTCCTCCGGCCACGCGACGCGCGCGTTGCTGCTCGCCGAGCCGCCGTCGGTTGACGGCGGCGAGATCACCGACAAGGGTTACATCAACCAGCGCGCCGTGCTGACGCGGCGGACCGATGCAGTGGCGCGGGTGCATGATGATGCGTCGGGTGAGTGGATCGGTTTGTAGCCACGGGCAGATCAAGTCGGAGTGAGGCCACGCTCTGTCCACATCGTCATTGCGAGCGGAGCGAAGCAATCCAGAATCTTTCCCCGGTGGGGCTCTGGATTGCTTCGCTGCGCTCGCAATGACGGGGATGGGTCGAGCAGCTCGCAAAATACGCCAGCCATTCTGCCGCAATATCCTGCATGATTCTTTTGTTGCTTAAGCAACTAATTTGTGCGAACCGTTCCAGACAAGGATGACGGCGGGGGAACCGCTGCGCCTGATCCTGGAGGAAACGATGCTCGGCAGAGAGGGTGCCGCGGGCAAATGCCGGCGTATGCCTGAAGGCGGCGATGCCGCGCGCTTCACGCGCGCGTCAGGTGGTGCTGCTGCCGGTCACTGCGCCGAGATTTTCGTGCAGCCGGCGCAGCAGATCGATCAGCACCTCGCGCTCGTCCTTGCTCAGGCAGGACAACAGCCGCCGCTCGCGCTCGAACGCCGCGACGATCACCTTGTCATGGGTGGCGCGGCCTCTGGCCGTGAGCGCGATGGAATGGGTGCGGCCGTCGTTCGGGTCGGTGCGGATCGACACCAGCCCACGCTTCTCGAGGCCGGCAAGCGTCCGGCTCACCGGCCCCTTGTCAAAACCGATGACGTGGCAGATCCGCGAGGCGGGAATGCCGGGCTCGATCGCCAGCAGCGACATGATCCGCCATTCCGTGACGTTGACGCCAAACTCTCGCTGGTAGAACGCGGTGGCGCTGTTCGAGAGCTTGTTGGCGATGAAGGTGATGAAAGCCGGGACGTAACGGTCGAGATCGAGCGTCGGCCCGGTTTCGGCGGGTGCGGGCCTTTGGCGGGCTCTGGTCGAAGACGGCGGCATATCGGTCTTTTGTCTCGCGGCGTGTCCGAAGACCTAAGGGCAAGCGCGGCTCTTTCACAAGATCAAAATGAGGGAGGACTTCAATGAGCGCACCTGGCTCCGCCGTATCAGGCGTCCCGCATCTCGACGTCGATCCCTTCGACATGAATTTTTTCGCCGACCCCTATCCCACGCACGAGCTGCTGCGGGAGGCAGGTCCGGTCGTCTATCTCGACCAGTGGAACGTCTATGGCGTGGCACGCTATGCCGAGGTCCACGCCGTGCTGAACGATCCCGCGACGTTCTGCTCCAGCCGCGGCGTGGGCCTCTCCGATTTCAAGAAGGAGACGCCGTGGCGGCCGCCGAGCCTGATCCTCGAGGCGGATCCGCCCGCGCATACGCGGACCCGCGCCGTGCTCTCAAAGGTGCTGTCGCCGACCGTGATGAAGCAGGTGCGCGACCGCTTTGCCGCGGCGGCCGAGGAGCGGGTGGACGCGCTGATCGAAAGGCGCAGCTTCGACGCGATCGCCGACCTCGCCGAGGCCTATCCGCTCTCGATCTTCCCGGATGCGCTTGGGCTGAAATCCGAGGGGCGCGAGCATCTGATTCCCTACGCGAGCGTCGTGTTCAACGCATTCGGGCCGCCCAACGAGCTGCGCCGGGAGGCGATTGCACGTTCGACGCCCCACCAAGCCTATGTTGCCGAGCAGTGCCAGCGCGAGAACCTTGCGCCCGGCGGCTTCGGCGCCTGCATTCATGCACAGGTCGACGAGGGCGCGATCACGGCCACCGAAGCGCCGCTGCTGGTGCGCTCGCTGCTGTCGGCTGGTCTCGACACCACTGTCAACGGCATCGGCGCGGCCGTCTATTGCCTCGCGCGCTTCCCCGAACAATGGCAGCGCCTGCGCGGCGATCTCACGCTCGCGCGTAGCGCCTTCGAGGAAGCGGTTCGTTTCGAAAGCCCGGTGCAGACCTTCTTCCGCACCACCACACGTGAGGTCGAGCTGTCAGGCGCGACGATCGGCGAAGGTGAGAAGGTGCTGATGTTCCTTGCCGCCGCCAATCGCGATCCGCGCCGCTGGGACAAGCCCGACAGCTACGACGTCACGCGCCGCTCGTCCGGCCATGTCGGTTTCGGCTCCGGCATCCACATGTGCGTCGGCCAGCTCGTCGCGCGCCTCGAAGGCGAAGTGATGCTGACGGCGCTGGCGCGGCGTATCGCGAAGATCGAGATCACGGGCGAGCCGAAACGCCGCTTCAACAACACGCTGCGCGGGCTCGACAGCCTGCCGATCACGATCACCCCGGCCTGACGAGGAGCCTTGATGCCCGCCATCACTTTCATCCATGCCGACGGCAAGTCCGATCGTGTCGAAACTTCAGGCGACGAAAGCGCCATGCAGGCCGCGACCCGCCATGGTCTCGACGGCATCCTGGCCGAGTGCGGTGGCAATGCCATGTGTGCGACCTGCCACGTCTATATCGACGCAGCCTGGCTCGCGCGCCTGCCCGCGATGGCTGATGACGAAGACGCGCTGCTCGACGGCACCGCCGCCGAGCGGCTGCCGAACAGCCGGCTGGCCTGCCAGATCATGATTACGCCCGCGCTCGACGGGCTGGTGCTGAGATTGCCGGAACGGCAGGTCTGATTCCAGAACGTGCCGGCGGCGACCGGCGCGACACACAAAGGGGAGGGAACGATGAAACACCTGAAATGGACACTCGCGCTGGCGGCGAGCCTGATGAGTGGCGCGGCGAGCGCCGAGATCTCCGACAATGTCGTGCGCGTCGGCGTGCTCAACGACATCTCGGGCATCTTCCAGGACACCAACGGCATGGGCTCGGTCGAGGCCGCGCGGATGGCGGCCGAGGATTTCAACGGCGGCGGCAAAGGCATCAAGGTCGAGATCGTCTACGCCGACCACCAGAACAAGGCGGATGTCGGCAACGCGATCGCGCGCAAATGGCTCGATGTCGAGGGTGTTGACGCCATAGTCGACGTGCCGAATTCGGCCGTCGGCCTCTCCATCAACACGCTGCTGCGCGACAGCCGCATGACCTTCCTGGCGTCGTCCACCGCAAGCTCGGATCTCACCGGCAAGGCCTGCTCGCCCAATACGATCCAATGGGTCAACGATGCCTGGGCGACCGGCAACACCACCGCGGCCGCGATGATGTCGCGCGGTGGCAAGGACTGGTATTTCCTCACGGTCGACTATGCGCTCGGCAAGGGCATCGAGGCGGAGGCGCAGAAATACATCGAGGCGCACGGCGGCAAGGTGCTCGGTTCCTCGAAACATCCGCTCGGCACCTCCGACTTCGCCTCCTTTCTGTTGCAGGCGCAGGGCTCGAAAGCGCAGGTGATCGGCCTCGCCAATGCCGGCGGCGACACCATCAACGCGGTGAAGCAGGCTGCCGAGTTCGGCATCCAGCAAGGCGGGCAGAAGCTCGTCGCGTTCCTGCTCTTCATCAACGACGTCCATGGCATGGGTATCAAGGTCGCCCAGGGCCTCCAGCTCATGGAAGCGTTTTACTGGGACATGAACGACGACACCCGCGCGTTTGCGAAACGCTTCGCTGCGCGGCCCGGCATGAACGGCAAGATGCCGAGCGGCAACCAGGCCGGCGTCTATGCCTCGACGCTCGCTTATCTGAACGCGGTCGCCGCGACCGGCAGCGACAATGCGAAGGACGCCGTGCCCGAGATGAAGAAGTTTAGGGGTAAGGACAAGCTGTTCGGCGACACCACGATCCGCCAGGACGGCCGCGTCGTGCATCCCATGTATCTGTTCGAGGTGAAGAAGCCGGAGGAGTCGAAATATCCGTACGACTATTACAAGCTGGTCTCGACGATCCCGGCGGATCAGGCGTTCCGGCCGCTCGCGGAGGGCGGATGTGAGCTGGTGAAGTAGGCAACAGCGTAGCCGCGAGCGCGGTCTTCCTTCACCTCTCCCCGCTTGCGGGGAGAGGTCGGATCGTTCTTGCGATCCGGGTGAGGGGGTACAGGTCTATCGACGATCTCGCGTGTGGAGAGAAGCCCCTCACCCCAACCCTCTCCCCGTAAGAACGGGGAGAGGGAGAAGCGGCAGCGTCCCTACGCCACCTTGCTACTCCCCTGCGTGATCAACCTCGCCGCGCGCTGGTCGCGGGCGTAGATCCAGAGCCAGCTCAGGGCGACGCTGAGGCGGTGGCGCAGGCCGATCAGGAAGTAGATGTGGGCGATGCCCCAGATCCACCATGCGATGGTGCCGCGCAGCTTGACCTTGCCGAAATCGATCACGGCGAGCCGCTTGCCGATCTGTGCGAGGCTACCGGAGTGCTTGTAACGGAATGCACCTTTGTTCTCGCCACGCAGGCGCGCCTTGATGGTCTCGGCGACGTGCCGGCCCTGCTGCTTGGCGGCCGGCGCGATGCCGGGCACCGGCTTCCCCTCCCAGGCGTTGATCACAACAGTGTCGCCGATCGCAAAGATTTCGGGATGACCAGGTATCGTCAGATCGTCTTGGACCTCCACGCGCCCGGCGCGATCGCTTGGTGCACCTAGCCATTCGGCGGCGGGCGAGGCGCGCACGCCGGCGGCCCAGATCCGCGTCTTTGCTTCGAGCAGCTTGCCGCCGAATACGACGCCCTCACGGTTGATCTCGGTGACGGCCTGGCCCAGCACGACCTCGACGCCGATCTTTTCCAGCGACGCTTGCGCATAGGCCGAGAGATCATCGGGGAAGCCTGCGAGCACGCGCGGTCCGGCCTCGATCAGCACCACGCGTGCCTTGTGGGTGTCGATGTTGCGGAAGTCGGCGGGGAGCGTGTGGTGCGCCATTTCGGCGATGGTGCCGGCGAGTTCGACGCCGGTGGGGCCGGCGCCGACGATGACGAAGGTCAGCCGCGCCGCGCGTTTGGCCGGATCGGTCTCGCGCTCGGCGCGCTCGAATGCAACCAGGATGTGACGGCGCAGCGTGGTCGCGTCTTCCAGCGTCTTCAGGCCGGGGGCGAACTGCTCCCACTCGTCATGGCCGAAATAGGCATGGCGCGCGCCGGTGGCGAGCACCAGCGTGTCGTAGGGCACCTCGCTGCCGTCGTCGATCAGCACGCAGCGCCGGTCGGCATCGACGCCACTCACCGTCGCAAACAGGGTCGTCACCTCGCGCCGGTCGCGCATCAGGTGCCGGACCGGCCAGGCGATTTCGCTGGTCGCGAGCGAGGCGGTCGCGACCTGGTAGAGCAGCGGCTGGAACAGGTGATGGTTGCGGCGGTCGATCAGCGTGATGTCGACCGGCGCGCCCGCAAGCCGGTAGGTCGCCTCCAGCCCGCCGAAGCCGGCTCCGACGATGACGACGCGGTGGGGATTTGCGGCCATGATAACACCCTCGAATCTCGCTGCTGCTCTCCTTCATGTAAGTGCGCATTGGGCGCCGTAGTCCAATAGCCGTCATCAATGGCGGCATAGGCGGGGCGTATCGTCATCCCGCGAAAAAGCGCCGCAGCCTTGGTCGAAGTGAGTAGAATTATATTTCTTGCCATCCTCGATTGGGGCGAAATATGGTGCAGGGGCGGGCGCTGAGCCATTGGCGGCGCGACAGATTTTGCGTTCAATAGAGACAGACCCGGGGCGGCGATCACCCCGTTTCCGGGATCAATAATAAGGAGGGGAGTGGTTATGAGGACGGCATTCTGGCTGGCGGGCGCAGCGGCGCTGGTGCTGGCAAATCAGGCATTCGCCGGCGACACCATCAAGATCGGTTTCGTTTCGACCTTCAGCGGCCCGACCGCCGTGATCGGCAACGACATGCGCAACTCCTTCGAGCTCGCGCTGGATCACATCGGCCGCAAGATGGACGGCAAGCCGGTCGAGGTGATCTACGAGGACGACGGGCAGAAGCCCGATGTCGGCAAGCAGAAGACCGAGAAGCTGGTGCAGTCCGACAAGGTCGATTTCATCGTCGGCTACATCTGGTCGAACGTGCTCCTGGCATCGCTCAAGACCGCGGTGGACTCGCAGACCTTCCTGATCTCGGCCAATGCCGGTCCGTCGCAGCTCGCCGGCGAACTGTGCTCGCCTTACGTGTTCTCGACCTCCTGGCAGAACGACCAGACGCCGGCCGCCATGGGCCTCTATATGAACCAGAAGGGCGTCAAGAGCGTGTTCCTGATCGGGCCGAACTACGCGGCCGGCAAGGACATGCTCGCGGGTCTGAAGAGCACGTTCAAGGGTGAGGTCAAGGGCGAGGAATACACGGTCTGGCCGAGCCAGCTCGATTTCTCCGCCGAGCTCTCCAAGGCGCGCGCCTCCGGCGCCGAGTCGATATTCGTGTTCTATCCCGGTGCGGCCGGCGTGCAGTTCCTCAATCAATATGCGCAGGCCGGCCTGAAGAGCACGATGCCGCTCTACACCGCCTTCACGGTCGACGAGCTGTCGCTGCCGCTCCAGAAGGAGAACGCGCTCGGCGTGCCCGGCGCGCAGGAATGGGTCAACGATCTCCCGAACGAGCAGAACAAGCGCTTCGTCGCCGACTACCGGAAGAAGTACCCCAATCTGCGCCCGACCTATTACGGCGCCCAGGCCTATGACGCGGCCCAGCTCATCAACAGCGCGGTGGTCGCGGTGAAGGGCGACACCAGCAAGAAGGACGCGATGAAGGCCGAGATGGAGAAGGCCAACTTCAAGTCGCTGCGCGGCCCGTTCAAATACGGCAAGAACCACATTCCGGTGCAGAGCTTCTATCTCCAGGACGTGGTCAAGGACGGCGAAGGCCAGCTCTCGCTGAAGACGGTCGCGACCATCGTGGAGAACGATCAGGATCGCTTCCACGACAAGTGCGCGATGAAGTGAGTTGATGCTCCGGCCGCCTCTTCCCCTCTCCCCGCTTGCGGGGTGAGGGGGAATCTCCGCGGGGACGGCCGAAGTTAAGCTCGCAGCTACTCACCACATCGTCATTGCGAGCGCAGCGAGGCAATCCAGAATCTTTCCGCGGAAAGATTCTGGATTGCTTCGTCGCTTCGCTCCTCGCAATGACGACGTGGATGGAGCCTACACCCGCGGCATGCTCGCAGGCCTTACCTCGCGGGCCTGCGCCGCGAGCCTGATCCCGGCATTGGCTGCCCCAAATCCCTGATAGTCCCGTCGCTCCACGATCTCGAAGAAGAAGCGCTCATCGAAGATGTGGGTGTAGACCTGGAAGAACTCGCCGTCGCCTTCGCGGTCGTAGAGGATGTGGTTGGCGCGCAGCTGCGCCATCAGGTCGGGCGCGAGGTCATATTTGGCTTCGATGTCGTCGTAGTAGTTATCGGGGATATCCAGGAAATCCGCGCCACGCTTGCGCATCGCGGCGACCGTCGCAAAAATGTCCCAGCAGGAGAACGCGACGTGCTGCACGCCCGAGCCGAAGAACTCCGAGATGAAACGCGCCGGCAGGGTACGGTTGGCGGATGAGCCGTTGAGCACGAAGCGCAGGCTCTGGTCGGCGTTGATGACCGCCTGGCTCTGCACGAGGCCACGCGGGTCGGCGATCTCCATCTGCGGCAGCCGCTTCAGGTCGAGGATGCCGGTGTAGAACAGCAGCCAGGACAGCATCTCGTCGTAGGGCATCGACTGCGCGATGTGATCGACGGCAAGCAGGGCGTCGGCGTTCGCGTCACTTGCGACCGGCTCGAAATCGGTATCCCAGTTCTTGCCGGCCTGATCGAGGAAATAGAGCAGGCTGCCGCCGACGCCATGGATCGCGGGAATCTCCAGCTCGCCCGGCCCGACCGGCTGGTAGAAGGTGCGCGTCTTCAGCGCTTCGGCGCGCTGCATGGCAATGCCGGCATTGTCGACGTCGAGCGCAATCGCGCAGACGCCGGGGCCGTGCGTGACGTAATGCGAATGCGCAAAGCCGTCGGTCTCGCAATTGATCACGAGCTCGACCTTGCCCTGCGACCAGCGCTCCACGGCCTTGCTGCGATGCTTGCCGGTCTTGCGGAAGCCCAGCTGCGCGAACAGGCGGGCGAGGTCGACCGCCTTGGTCTCGTTGACGGCAAACTCGATGAAGCCGGTGCCATGGCTCTTCGCCTTCGGCGCCAGCGGCTCGCTGACAAGCTTCGGCCAATCCGGTGCGAGCTGGTCCTCCAGCAGGATCAGCGAACGCAGGCCGTCGACCGCGGTCTGCGCGGATGAGCCGGCGCGGAACTGGTCGTTGAAGATTTCGAGCGACAGCGGCCCGGCATAGCCGGTCGCCGCGATGGCCTGCATGAACTCGCCGACCGGGAGGTCGCCCTGGCCGGGGAAGGAGCGGAAGTGCCGGCTCCATGAGAGGATGTCGAGCTCGAGCTTTGGCGCATCCGCGAGCTGCACCAGAAAGATCTTGTCGCCGGGGATCGAGGCCATGGCGCGTACCGGAAAGCCGGGCGCGAGCGCGTGAAAACTGTCGAGGATGACGCCGATCGCGGGATGATCGGCGCGGCGCACGATCTCCCAGGCGTCGCGGTAGTCGTTGACATGGCGGCCCCAGGCCAGCGCCTCATAGCCGACGCGCAAGCCGCGCTTGGCCGCGCGCTCGCCGAGCTCGCGAAAATCGTCCGCGGCGCGATCGATGCCGCCGAGCGAGGCGGGCGAGACGTTGGAGCAGATCAGCAGCAGGTCGGTGCCGAGCTCCTGCATCAGGTCGAACTTGCGCTCGGCGCGGGCAAAGTTGCGTGTCCGCTGCGGCTCCGGCATGCCCTCGAAATCGCGGAACGGCTGGAATGCGCAAATCTCGAGATTGAGGTCCTTGCACAGCTGCGCCACCTCGCGCGGGCCCGAGCCGAACGACAGCAGATCGTTCTCGAAGATCTCGACCGAGTCGAACCCGGCTGATGCGATGGCGCGGAGCTTTTCGTCCAGGCTGCCTGAGAGCGAGACGGTCGCGATCGAACGCTTGTTCATGCTGCGTTGTCCTCCATGGCGCCGCCGAGAAAGAGCTGGCCGATGCGCGGATCGTTCAGAATTCGCTTCGCGCCATCGACCATGCGGGTCTGGCCGAGCTCGAGCACGATGCCGATGTCGGAAATCTCCAGCGCCGAGCGCGCGTTCTGCTCGATCATCAGGATGGTGACGCCGCGGTCGCGCAAGCCTTTCAGGATGTCGAAGGTCTGCTGCACCATCAGCGGCGACAACCCGATCGAGGGCTCGTCGATCAGCACGAGCTTTGGCTCGAGCAGCAGCGAGCGCGCGATCTCGAGCTGCTTCTGCTCGCCGCCGGAGAGTGTGGAGGCCTGCTGCGCCGACTTGCGGCGCAGCGCGGGAAACAGGTCGAGCGCGGCTTCGATCCGTGCGGGCAGGTCGATGCCCTTGCCGGCGGAGACGCCGCCGAGCTCGATATTGTGGCCCACCGACAGTTCGGGAAAGATGTTGCGGCCCTGTGGCACGTAGCAGATGCCGGCATTGAGCAGCGCGCGCTGGCTCAAATTGGTGACGTCACGGCCGGCAAAGCTGATCTTGCCTTCGCGCAGCTTCAACAGGCCGAAGATCGCCTTGAACACGGTGGACTTGCCGGCGCCGTTGGGGCCGATGATGGTGGTGATGGTCGCTTGCGGCACGGCGAAGGTAGTGCCGTTCAGGATCGTCATCTTGCCGTAGCCGCCGACGAGATTGTGAACCGAGAGGATCGGGTCGCTCATGATGGCTTCCTAATGTCCGAGATAGGCTTCGATCACGGCGGGATTTTTCCGCACTTCATCCGGCCGCCCCATCGCCAGCACCTTGCCCTCCGCCATCACCATCACGCGCGAGCACAGCGACATCACGAATTCCATGTTGTGCTCGATCACGACGAAGGTGGCGTTCTTCTCGCGGTTGATCGCGACCAGGCGATCCTTCAGGTCCGACAGCATCGACGGGTTGACGCCGCCGGCGGGCTCGTCGAGCAGCACAAGGCGCGGGCCGCCCATGAAGGCCATCGCGGCATCGAGCAGTTTTTGCTGGCCATAGGAGAGCCCGCCGGCCGGCTCGTCGGCGAGATGGTCGAGCTTGAAGAAGCCGATCATCTGGTTGGCGGCCTCGGTCAGCCCGGCATCGGAGCGGCCGACCAGGCGCGAGGCCATATTGCCCTGGTGCTCCTGCCCCGCGAGGATCAGGTTCTCGCGCACCGAGAGCTTTGGGAAGACCTGCAAGAGCTGGAAAGTGCGGCTGACCCCGAGCTGGTTGAGCTCGGCGGGACGCAGGCCCGTGACCACCTTGCCGTCGAGCTTGACCTCGCCGCCTGATGGTGTGAGCTGGCCGAGGATGCAGTTGAACAGGGTGGACTTGCCACAGCCGTTCGGGCCGATCAGGCCGAGGATCTCGCCCTCGCGGACGTCGAATGAGACGCCGTCGACCGCGCTGATGCCGCCGAAATTCTTCTTGATGCCGGTGACTTCCAGGACCGCGCTCATTGCACCGTCTCCAGCCGGGACTTTGCCACGGCGCGCAGCGCGGAGGCCGCCTTGGTGCGGCGCTCGGCGAGATAGCGGTCGAGAATTCCCAGAATGCCGGTCGGCGACCAGATCAAGAGCAGCATCACCGCGACCGCGTAGAGCATCAGATAATACCCTTCCGTGAAGCGCAGCCATTCCGGCAACAGCACCGCGATCATCGCGCCGAGGAAGGGGCCGAAATAGAAGCCGGCACCGCCGACGATCACCATCATCAAGAGGTCGAGCGAGAGCGACAGGTTGAACGGCACGGGATCGATATATTGTGTCAGCGGCGCATAGAGCGCGCCGGCGACGCCGCCGAGCGCCGAGCCGATCGCAAAGGCCATCAGCGTATAGCGCCTTGTGTCGACGCCGAGCGACTGCGCGCGCAGCGGATTTTCGCGCAATGCCATGAAGGCGCGGCCCCAGGGCGAGCGGATCAGCCACCACACCGCGAGCGACACGATCGCAAGCGAGCCGAGGCAGACATAATAGAACGGCAGCGGCTTGTTGGTCGCGATGCCGAAGATGTGCGGCCGGGGAATGTTGGAGATGCCGTAGATGCCGCCGGTGAGCCAGCTTTCGTTGCGGAACACCAGGAAGGCGAGGGTGGAGAAGGCGAGGGTGACGAAAGCGAGGTAATGGTGCTGCACGCGCAGCGCGGGATAGCCGAGCACCCAGCCGACTGCGAAGCTCAAGACGATCGCGACCACGATCGCCGCCGGCAGCGGCCAGCCATGGGTGGTCATGATCGCGGCCGCATAGGCGCCGATGCCGACGAAGGCGCCTTGCGCCAGCGAGACCTGGCCGGCATAGCCGAGCGTCAAATTGAGCCCCATCGCGGCGATGCTCATCACCGCCCATTGGCTCAGGATGAACAGGCCGTAGCGGTTGAAGTTCATGGGGACGATGATCAGGCCGGCAATGACGATGAGGCCGAGCGCGATCTTCAACGGTTTGGCGAAGCCGCTCATACGGTGCGCTCCTCGGCGCGGCCGAGCAAGCCCTGCGGCCGGAACAGGATGACGGCGATCAGGAAGATCATCGGCACGGCGGCGCGGTACTGCGTCGAGACATAGGCGGCCGCGAGATTGTCGAGCACGCCGATCAGGAGGCCGCCGGCGATGGCGCCGCGCACCTGGTTGAAGCCGCCGACGATCGCGGCGATGAAGGCGGCCTGGCCGAGCACCTCGCCGGAGGAGAATTTTGCGAGGTAGATCGGCGTGATCAAAAGCGACGCCAGCGCGACCAGGAAGGCGTTGATCAGGAACGTCAGCAGGATCATGCGCTCGACCGGCACGCCGATGATGCGCGCCACCGTCGGGTTCTGCGCCGCCGCCTGCATCTGGTGACCGAGCGACGTGCGGTTGAGAAGGCTCGTCAGGCCGAAGACGGCAAGAATGGCGAGGACGAGGACGCCGATGCTTTGCAGCGATACGGCATGTCCGAGAATGGAGATATCGCCGGTCGGCACGATCGAGGGGAAGGGCGAGGCCTCCGCGCTGAAGAACTGCTTCACGGCCTCCTTGATGCCGATCGCAAGCGCCATCGTCGCGATCGCCAGCGGCAGCACGCCATGGCGCAACATCGGATCGACCAGCAGCATCTTGAAAGCGAGGCCCAGCAGGAGCATCGAGAGCAGGATGCCGAGGATGATCGCGAGCCAGAACGGCGCGCCGGCATGCATCGCCGCCAGCATCAGGAACGCCGGCAGCATTACGAACTCGCCTTGCGCGAAGTTGATGGTTTGCGAGGTCTGCCACAGCAGCGTGAAGCCGACCGCGACCAGCGCATAGATCGCACCGGTGGCAAGGCCTGCGACCAGAAGATCGAACAGATTGGACATTTTCCCCTCTCGTGTCCCTACCGCCGCTCTGTCGTCTCCCTCGCCCCGTTCTTACGGGGAGAGGGCGGGGTGAGGGGCTCTATCCGCGAGCCCATCTCTCACCGTCCTTGCAGAATCACCCCTCACCCCAACCCTCTCCCCGCGAAGAGCGGGGCGAGGGAGAAGAGAGGCCCCCGCATCCGCCTTCGCTGAAGCTTCGGCGGGACGGGCGCGGGGAGAGGCGAAAAAGCCTCACTTCACCTTGGGTAGCACCTGCTTCACCACCTGCTTGCCTTCGACTACCTCGACCAGAAAGCTCTGCCGGTCGATGTCGCCGGTCTCGCTGAAGGTGACGTCCATCAGAATGCCCGGCTCGTCCGCGGCCTTGATGGTCAGGCCGTGCAGCGTGTCGGCGAATGCCTTGCTGTCGACCTTGCCCATCTTCTCGGTGGTGGCCTTGACCATGTAGACGGCGAGATAGCCCTTCAGGCCGTTATGGTCGGGCACGTAATTGTACTTCTTGGCGAACTTGTCGCGGAACGCCTTGATCAGGTCGACCGGTGCGTCCGTGGTGAGGCCGACATGGCCGCGCGCGCCGTTGGCGGCATCGCCGGCGAGCTCGATCACCTTCTGGCCGATCAGCGTGGTCTCGCCCATCAGCGGCGCGGTGACGCCCTGGCGCTTCAGCTCTTTCAGGATGCGCGCACTCTCTTCTTCATTCAGGTAGACGAACACGGCGTCGGGATTGGCGGCCTTGATCTTACCGACGTCGGCGGCGAAGTCGGCTTGTCCCGCTTCAGTCGAGAGATCGGCGACCACCTTGGAACCAAGCCGGTCGAGTTCCTTCACGACGACGTCGCGTCCGCCACGGCCGAAGTCGTTGTTGACCCAGACCACCGCGACCGTCTTCGCCTTCATGTCGTCGTGGATGTACTTTGCGACCTTCGGCATCGACGATTGCTGGCCGAACGAGGTGCGGAACAGGAACTTGTTGCCGGCTTGCGTCAGCTCGGCGGCTTCGCCGCCCATGATCTGAGCGATGCCGGCCTCGGCCGCGAGCGGCGCCGTCACCTTGACCGAGCCGGAATAGCCGGGCCCGAGCAGCACATAGGGCTCGGCGTCGAGCGCCTTCTGCACCTGGGCGCGGGCAACGCCGGGGTTGGACTGCGAATCGGCATGGGTGACCTCCAACTTGCGGCCGAGCACGCCGCCCTTGGCGTTGATCTCCTCGATCGCGAGGTCGATGCCGTTCTTCCAGTTGGTGCCGACAGTGGCGCCGCCGCCCGAGAGTTCGGCGACGTCGGCGAGCTTGATCGCCTGCGCGTGGACGCTGGTTGCAGTCGCGAAGGCAAGCAAGGCGCCTGCCACTAGGGTCGATTTCATAGTCACTCCTCCCATTTTTCGTTGATGTTGTCCGCGGCCTTGTGTCCGGCCGCTTCGGTTACGCTGCGTTGTAGGCTGCGCTTCGTGCCGCCATCACCTCGTCAAATGCCTCTCCCATGACCTCGGTCGATGGGGCAAGGCCGGTGAACAATTCGAAGGCGTCAGCGGCCTGGTAGATCGCGAGCTCCCGCCCGGTCATGATCCGCGCGCCCTTGGCCTGTGCCGCTGCCAGCAGCGGCGTGATCAGCGGTGAATAGACAGCGTCCGCGACCCACATTTTCTCGTGCAGCAAGGTCGCCGGCACCGGCATGCCCCGGTTCGGCAGCATGCCGACCGGCGTGCCGTTGACGAGGCCGGTTGCGCCATCGAGCGCGTCCTCGACGCTTTTCGCTACCGTGGCGCCACCGTGCCTGGCAAGCAATGAAGCGAGCTTTTCGGCGCGCGCCGTCTCGCTGTCGAAAATGCGGAGGCCGGAGACCTTCAGGCTCGCCAGCGCAAAGGCGATCGCCTTGCCGACGCCGCCCGTTCCGATCACGGCGACTGCATTTCCGGACGGTGCCAGCAGCGGCGCGACCGCACGTGCAAACCCGGTCGTGTCGGTGTTGTGGCCGATCAGCCGGCCGTCCCTGGCGACGACGGTGTTGACCGCGCCCATGGCGGCCGCACCCGGCGCCAGTTCGTCGAGCAGCGGGACCACCGCTTCCTTGTAAGGGTAAGTCACGTTGACGCCGGCAAAGCCGAGCCGCCGCACGCCCTCGAGCATCATGCGGAGCCCGGCCGCATCGGCGCCGGCGACCTCGATGAGCTGGTAGTGACCGCGCAGGCCGAGCGCCTCGGCGGCCCGCTCGTGCATGGCAGGGGAGGCGGAGTGCGCAATCGGCGCCCCGATCAGGCCGGTGAGAAGCTTCTTGCTGGCGGCGTATCCGCGCTTGGACATGGTTGGCTATCGTCTCGTTGGGAGCGTTGGGTCCTGGCCATTAGCGGGGAAATCCGCACAATTCCAAGGGGGCTTCCAGTTGCGACGATAGCCTTTCCCCTGCCTAACACAATTACCCATTTATTGGGCAAACCTAACATAATGTTATTTCTTCCGCGCGCGTGCCGGGGCGGCGTTGCCCTCGCTGCGGGACGGCTCCACCGCGCGCATCTCGGCGCGCAGGGACTCGATGAAATACTCGACATGGAGCGACAGCGGCGCGCCGCGCTTCACCGCGATATAGGTCTCGAACCGCGTCGGCTCGGTGATCTTCAACAGCTCGATTCCCGGATAGCCGCCATGGGCCACCGTGAACTGGTCGATGATGGCGATGCCGAGCCCCGCCTTCACCAGCGCACACACCGTGGTGCCGAAGCGCGCGCGGATCGTGATGTTGTAGTCGAGCCGGTGGCGCGCAAAGATCCCGGCCATGATCCGGCTTTCAAATGCATGATCCGCGTGTGATCGTCGACGCCATCACGCGAAGCAGTGTTGATGGAGGCCGAGATGCTGTTGGTCGATACTTGCTCGGTCTGACGGACGATCCGGTCTATGCCGAGTTTTCACTCGAAGCCAAGTGCTACCAGCCTGGGTTGGATGGCGCGCCGATCAATACCGTGGGCGTTCGAGAGGTTTCAAGGTTGATTTCTCGGATCCGCCATCGACAGTTTGGGGTGCTTGTGACCACATCGGTCATCGCGCGCCAAGCCTATGAAGAAGTCCGCGAAGATCGCCATCCGATCATATTTCTCAGCGGGAAAGATATAGCCGAAATTTTGGTTGCGAATGGGTTCAGTACGCCGGCTGCGGTACGCACATTGCTGGATACGGAATTCTGGCTGGCGCCGAGTCCGTCATAGGGCGCGGTGCTCAATAGCGGACGATCGATGTAGCTTAGCCGGTCTCTGCGTCGGCCGTTGGCCGACCTATTCCGTAACATCTCATGTGCGAATCCTCTGATCAGGGCCGCTCTTCACCGGGCCGAGCGACTTCCGCTTTCGAGGAGGGACAGCCACCACCCAGGCGATTTGCGATGTCTGCTAATGACCGATAGTGTTGAAAAGTCCTTTTTGGCTGACGAACGAAATTTTCTACGACCGCTGATGCGTTTCTCATTGGACGACGTGAGGACCTCATCATTTTACACAAAAGCGACCACGAACCTTCGGATCGGCCCTAAAGGGCTTTGCAGCGGCAGGAACGTCTAAGAACCGACTTTCGCGAGATTTTCTCGCCCGCTCGATTTTCGACTTTTTCAACACTATCGACCCATGGCAGCCATCTGATCAGCGGCGCACAGTTCAGATTTGAACCGTCTCTTCAGACTCTTTGCCTCCCGGCTTGTCTCGCAAAGGTGTGACCGGGTGAGAACGCGGCTGCCATTTATTTTCACGCTCCGGTTGAAAGGGCCCCAGCATCGCGCTTATTCTCGTCAGTTATCGGCAGAGGTTCCCGGCAGATCGGTTTAGGGGGGCTTTCATGAGTGATGGCGGCTCCAAGTCAACACTGACTGAAGAAGATGCAAGAGCACTGATCGGCGGTCATGTCTTGAACACGCGCGATTGGTATGTGGAGCAATCAGAAAAGTGGGAATTTCGTAGCGGGGCGCTCCGGTTTTTGTTTGTCTTGCTCTCGGCGGCAATAACTATTGTCGCCGCATATCCGTTTCCTCACCACACCTCCATCATAGGCCCCGAAGACTGGGCAAAATACATAATCGTAATTCTGTCGGCGTCGGCCACGTTGGCGTCAGCGTTATTGACTCGAGGTGGTGCGGAACGAACAGCCAGGTTACGCGAGTTGGGGCGAATTAAGCTGACTGCTCCGCTTGAAAAAACAATTTTGCGATTCACCAGAAAGCCGATGACGGACGAGGAGCGGTTGATAGAACTAGAAGCTCTCTATGATAAGGTGGCCAAGATCGAGCTGTTATATGGGTTCAACCCGCAGGCTGCGGGAAGCGTAAAGTCAGACGCGGATTCGCCGTAGCAATTCCCCCCTCGAGATGAGCCGCTTGCTCGCCCTTGATCGGTACCTACCGCTCGGGTCGGCTCGCTGGCCTGCCGAGTGCCGTCCGAGAAATCACGGTGTTTCGGCCGTGACATTCTGGCGTTTGATAAAGTGCGTTGTCATCGGGCATCAGCCATGGGCTTGCTCTTGAATAGAAGTTCCATCAATTATAGGTTGCTCCATTGTTCCGCGTGCACAAGTAACGAAAGAAAATTTGGCGCTGCGGACGGAGTGCGGCCAAGGGATCAATTTCACAGTTGCTTGCTCCTCCCAACTAACCGTGGACAATGAGGTCCCATGGCAAAGCGAGAACGAGCAGTTTCTCGAGCTATGGCTGATTTTGGGTGACGCGGCCTGATCAGGCGGCGTGGCTTTCAGTGTTCGGAATGACTTCGATTCCGTCGATGAACTTTACACCGGCGATGACTTTCGGCAACTGGTTCGTGCTCTTCAATCGCCGCCAGGTCTTCGATGCGGCGTCGATGAGCTTGAACACCATCAGCTTCGCAGTTTGTTGCGACAGCGATCCCTTGGTCCGCACCGTTCGGTGGCGCACCGTGGCGAAGACGCTCTCGATCGGGTTCGAGCTGCGTAGGTGGATCCAGTGCTCAGCAGGGAAGTCGAAGAAGGCGAGCAGCGCATGGCGATCCTTGATCAGGCACTCCACCGCACGTCCGTATTTGACGTGGTATTTCTCGACGAAGACGTCGATCGCGGTTTCAGCTTCGGCCCGGTGTGGGGCCAGATAGATGTTCCGCAGGTCGTTCTTCATGGGGCCCTGCACGGATTTGGCGACCTTGTCGAGTACGTTGCTCACTTTATGGCACCAGCATCGTTGGTGCCGCGTGCCGGGAAAGGCCTCGTCCAGTGCCTTCCAGAAGCCGAGGGCGCCGTCGCCGATGGCGAGTTGCGGGGCAATCCGTAACCCGCGTTGCCGCAGGTCGATCAGGAGTTCGCGCCAGCTCTGCGCGCTCTCGCGCACGCCGACCTGGAAGCCGATCAGCTCCTTCTTGCCTTCCGGCGTGGTGCCAATCAGCACCAGCATGCATTCGCTGTGATCTTCCATGCGGGCCTGCAGGTACACGCCATCGGCCCAGATGTAGACATAGCGACGCGCCGACAGATCGCGTCTCTGCCAGCGTTCGTACTCGACCTGCCAATCGGCCTTCAGGCCGGCGATCACCGAAGGCGACAGGTTCGGCGCATCCTTGCCGAGCAGCGCCGAGAGCGCCTCCTGGAAGTCGCCGGTCGAGATGCCGCGCAAATAGAGGACCGGGATCAAGGCATCCAGGCTCTTCGTCCGCCGCGCCCATAGCGGCAGGATTGCCGAACTGAAGCGGAGGCGGTCGCCTGGCCCGCTCGCTCCGCGGTCGCGGACCTTGGGACGAGCGACCTCCACCGGACCGATGCCGGTCGCAATCTCGCGCACCGGACCGTGCCCATGTCGGACCAGGCGCGCTCGACCGTCGGGCAGCGTCAGATTGGCCGTGCTGGCCAGAAACGCGCCAACCTCGATCTCGATCGCCCTGGCAAGCAGGTCCCGCGCGCCGGCACGAACGATATCGGTCAGTGGATCATCAACCGCGGACGGCTGACGGAAAGCAAGAACATTGGTAGTCTCGGTCATGGCGTATCGCTCTCCTCGAGAGGTTCTGGCAGGCTCGTCACCCGCCTCGATACGCCGCCTTCCTCACACCGTCATCACCCAGATTCCGCCATAGCTCCAGTTTCTCCGGCAGCACAGCCTAGCTTAAGGCTGAAAACGGAGCTCAAAACTATCGCGGACGCCGCAAACGAGGCTGCCAAGCGCGTAGCGGCACAGTGGCTATACTTTGTGACCGTCATGATTACCCTTGCGGCAATCGTAGGGTCGACCACCCATCGAGCCCTATTCCTTGAGAGCTCAGTGAAGGTCCCGCTCCTCTCCATTGAGTTGCCGCTCTTAAGCTTCTATTTGGCGACGCCAGCCGTATTCGTTACCTTGCATTTCTACGTCTTGGTGCAGTTGCGATTGATGGCCGACAAGGTGAGCGCTTTCGTCGCTGCGGTTGAAAAAGAGTCTGGAGGAAACCCGACCACCCGAGCTTTAGCACTGAAGCAATTGGACTCTTTTGCGGGGGCGCAACTTCTCGCGCTACGGCACCTCGGAAAGTGGTCGCCGCCGGTCCAGATTATGGTGTGGGCGACTTTTGCGGTCTTCCCGGTGCTGTTGTTGCTGTTCATACAACTGCAGTTTCTACCTTATCATAGCGTTGCCGTGACATGGTGGCACCGTGCCAACCTGCTGATTGACTTAGCGCTGCTCTGGCTTCTGTGGTCATCGGGCGGTTCAAGGTTCGGTCGCTGGCAGGCGTTTCCAGCCCTGATCGCCGGCGCGCTGGTGACGTCCATTGTTGTGCTCTTCTCAGTCGTCCTTGCTACCGTGCCGGATGAGTCGGCTGATGGCCTTGCGGAACGTTTGCCCGGCTCCGTTCAAAGTTGCCGGTCTGAGGAAAGCAAAGCGCCTCTATCATCTCTGTGGCAACGTCTTTGGGCATCAATCACCAAAGTGGAGGGCGCACAACGGACCCAAACCGTAAATTGCGGGGTCGAAACCCAGTCCCTCTTCGTCGCGGCCCGTAAGGCGCTCTTCGACGGCCCGATCGATGATACCACCCAGCGCGAAACGAGCCTGTTCTCTCGTAGGCTCATTCTTCCTGACGAAAACTTCGTGCCGGAGGATGAGAAGACTGTCTCCGAATTACGCCGGACGCGCGTCCTGCGGGGCCGCGACCTGAGATACGCAGTATTAGACCGCGCAAATTTGCGGAAGGCAGACTTTACCGGGGCCCGGATGGAAGGCGTATCGCTTGTGGGAGCGCAGCTTCGGGAGGCGAACCTGAAGAATGTGAGGTTGCGGGGAGCTTCGTTGGATGACGCGGAAGCCCAGGATGCTTCGTTTGAGTTAGCGGATCTGAGGGGCGCCTTCCTTACGAGGGCTAATTTGCAAAGCGCATCGTTTGTTTGCGCGCAGCTGCGTGGCGCATGGCTGCTCGCCGCCCAATTGCAGGGCGCTTCTATGCAGTCTGCAAGTTTGCAGGGCGCAAATCTCTCCTATTCCAAGTTGCAGGGTGCAGTATTACAGGATGCGGAGCTCCAGGGTGCCAACTTGGAGGGTGCGGAGCTTCAAGGCATATCCTTCGTCAACGCACAATTGCAAGGCGCAGTTCTGCAGGATGCTAAGATGAAGGGCGCCTCGCTCCAAAACGCTCAGGTATGGCGAACCACTGTTGATCGGGCCTCCGCGCGTGGCTGGTCGAATGAGGTGGACTTGAACGATTTGGGCTTCGCGCAGGAGCCGCCCGAAGATGGAAACCCCTGCGCACCGGAGAGCTTCAAAGGCCCGCAAGACGGGCGAGCTGTAACGTGGGAATATTGGACCAATCTATGGATGTCAGATGTTCCCGAAGGGAAAGCGCTTAATCGAATGGATGCGATCACGCACTTGAAGGTCCTTACCGCCAAGATTTCACCACTCGAAGAAAAGACCCAACGGGCAAATTGGCCCAAGAAGCCCGCCGCGTTGGGCTCCCGCAGAGCAGCGACAATATTGGCTACATTGGCCTGCGACGGCAGCAGTGGACCTCATGTGGCACGAGGTATCATTGCGCAGCTCCTAATTGGGCTCGCTGAGCCCGGCCGCTTTCTGGATTCACAAGGAGCAGGATTTGCGAGTCGGCTCGCCAATACGACCGCCTGCGCCGGTAGCCGCCAACTAAGCGAATCCGATCGCAGGTCCCTGGCGCAAATTGCGACCGGAAGGCCATTCTGAAAGTTTGAGCAAGGCGGCCGCATGCTGCCCGGCTACCCGAGAGACGGTAGAATAGCTGAGTGATCTACTGGCTATCAACGTGGTGGGTGAAGTGGGCATTTTGGGAAAAGTCTTCGGTTCTTCGTTCGACTCCTATTGCACTGCCAGTATAGCGAATAGCGCGACGGCTATTCCTAATCAATCCGGCATGAAGGTTTCCTAAACAATTCGCGTGACCGCGTGGAGGCCTGTCTATAGCACCCCAAGTTTCTCAGATGGCTTTCAGCGGACATGGCTTCTCGTGCGTCAGCGCAATGTACGTCTCTGGCCGCACTTAGCGGACGTCGCAGATGGATGGCGAAGTGTCCGCTGTTGAGAGAAGGACAGACGTAGACGTTCCATAATGACTGATTTGCGAATCTCGGTGGGCCGCCGATTCTAGACTCGCTGCAATCGGGTATGGGCGACCTGGACGATCATCGTGGTTCACCAGAGAATTCCTGCCACAGTGCTGACAGCCGGTCGAATGCAGTTCGCGGTAATGGGCCTTTTTGAACCGCGGCGAGTGCGTCCTCGAACTGTTGCTGCGTCGCTATGCCAACCAAGATAGTGCCCATCGCCGGATGAGACAGCGCAAAGCGCGTGGCGGCTTCGGTCAGGCTTGTAACGAACCCTTCCTTTACCAGCGGGATTAGACGGCGTGCGCGATCGACGTCGGCATCGTAAGTCATGGCCGAACCAATCGGCTCGGGTGCCAGAGCCGCAATCAGATGACGCTCGGTTGAGCCCGATAGTGCGCCGCCGGCCAGCACGCGGATGCCCACCACTCCAACGCCGGCCGCCTTGGTATGATCGAACAATCGTCCGTAGTCTTGCGCCGGATAGTTCGTCGGCAACTCCTCGGCGGCAGATGGATTGAGCATGTTGTAGACGACTTGAGCGCTGTCGAGGACGCAGGCATCGATCACTTGATGCAGTGCGGCCGTGTCTCCTACTGCCGTAATCCCGAGGAAACGAGTCTTCCCCTGCTGACGCAGGCGCTCGAAGGCCGGTACGACGTCTCCGAGCACTTGTCGGACGCTCAGCGCGAATCCGCCTCCCGTCTCGGTAATCGGATTGTGCAGTTGGAAGATGTCGACATGGTCAAGGCCTACTCGCCTTAGACTCCCTTCGAGCGACATCGTTACTGCGTCGGCAATGCGACCGAACTCGCTGGGCAGCAATCGGACTTTGGTGCCGACGGCCACGTTAGCCGGTTTCAGCTTTTGCAAGACGCGGCCAAGATTCTTTTCGGATTCCCCATTGCCGTATTGCACCGCGGTATCGAAGTAGTTCACGCCAGCGGCGATCGCCTGCGCGATGGTACGCTCCTGTTCGGCAGGATCGCCGCGTACCATAAGTCCGCCCACTGCACCGCAGCCGAAGCCCAGCACCGAGAGCTGCATCCCGGTACGCCCAAAGTCCCGCAATTGCATTGTTGTTCCTCCGACTGCATACTGCGAGCGACCAGACGATCACCCTTCATCCAATGCTTGACGAGCTTTCGGCCGTCGCGTGTGTCCGGTGCAGTGTCCAAGATTAGCACTTTTTCGGGACGCGTGAGACGTGGCGCACGTCCTGCCTCAAGTGCCGATCAGGCAGATATCCGGTTTCTGGCCGAGCACCGATCGTTTCCGGTTCTCTGCTATAACCAGACATATCTTGAGCCCGGCGGCATGTCTCAAAGGGGCCACGCGCGGAAGCACTCCACTGAGTGAGACTTTCGCTTCGAGGTGTAGTCTTCAGCTTCGGGCCGAGGTTGCAGGCAATCAGGTTGAGGAGGAAGTCGGCGGCGACGCGAGCGGGGCCTCGGTGTTTCGTCATTGCTCGCCTCGTGTTAGACTTTACCTGCCCAATCAGGGAGAACAGCCATGACCGCCGAGTTCGATGAAGACCGCTTCAATATGGCTATCCGTAAATTTCTGAAGCATGTCGGAGTTACATCGCAACGTGAAATTGAGAACCTAGTGCGTAGCGGGGAGGTGAAGGGTGGCAAGCTCAAACTGCGAATGACCCTGTCCGCTGAGGGGACGCCGCTGAAACATGTGGTCGAGGAAACAGTCGCGCTCTGACGATTGTCCCGGCTGTAGGAAGTCATGGCCCTGATCCTCACGAAGGCTATCATTGCGGTCGCTGGCCGAACGTCGCCTTCGGGTCAATCGCGTCGTTTTTACAGTCGGCCAGCTACTTCCGTTCCAACCTCAACTTCGGACATGCCGCAGCACTGCGCCAACTGATGCGACGGGCCATAAGGAGACATGCACCGCCCTATTCAATCACCTCGTGGGCCCGCGCGAGTAGGGTCGGCGGAATATGGAGATTGAGTGCCCTGGCGGTTTTGAGGTTGATGATCAGCTCAAATTTGGTCGGTTGCGAAACCGGCATCTCCGCCGGCTTTCCTCCCTTCAATATCTTGTCGACGTAGCTTGCCATTGCTCGGGTCTGCTCCGCCGCATCCTGCGTGTACGCCATGAGCCCACCCGCCGCCGGCAATGCCCGTACTATGGAGAATGACGCAAGTTTGTTTTTCAGCGCCAACTCAATGCTGGTAGCGCGCAAAAGAGTGGGCTGAATGATCACAGCATCGGCCGCGCCATTCCGCATTTCAGCGAAAGCGGTCTCGAATTCATCGTCGGGATGGCGCATCAATGGCTGCGTCGCGACACCGATACTGCCCGCGACTTTGTCAATCTCCGCGAGGAAGGATTTGGTGAATGGGTCAGCCGCATTGGCAAGGATCGCCACCCGATGCGCCGACGGAATCGTATCGCGAATCAGTTCGACGCATTTGCCTCCGAGCTGAGCCCCGAAACTATCCACTCCGGTTACGTGGCCGCCCGGCCGGGACAGGCTGGCGACGAGACCAGTGCCGACCGGATCGCCTGAGGTCATCACGATCGGTATTTCGGCTGTGGCACGTTTTGCAGCCGTAGCCGCAGGCGTCTGCCAGGCGACGATAATGTCAACCTTTAGCCTCACGAGGTCGGCGGCCGCGTCGGCAAGCACAGCTGCATTGCCTCCCGCCGAACGGATTTGCAGCTGGATGTCCCGATTCTCGAGATGGCCGAGTTCCCGAAGTCCGTCGCGCAGTTCTTTCAGGAATGACTCGGGATTCGGATTGCCGAGGACGAGTACGCCAATGTGGCGCGTGACCGGCTGCGCTGTAGCCGCGATTGGCGAAATGGCCCCTCCGGTTACAAAACCCAGAAAATGTCTGCGCCTCATGATCGCCCCCGCTTCCGTGGTGAAACGAGCAACGCCGCAAAAGCCGCTATGAACTCTCGCCGCTTCATTCGATCCTCACGGCAGCTTGAGGACGGCGGCACGCACTGTATCACGTCTCGATCATGGTCGCTGCATTGAGCTCACCGGGCGCGTCTCCGCGCGATGTCGCAGTTGGGTCAAAAGCAGCGGTGGACACCAAGTTGGATCGGCGTCCGGTTTGCCCCTGACAGCGGACATGACAAGCGCTCGATCGACCTTCGGCTAAGGGCCAGCAGCGGACCTTCCTAAGTCGCCGGAAAGGGTGCGAGTTGACCTTAGATGGCCGACAACGTCACGACGCTCGGCGACAGGGCGCCCCCCGACGAACATCAGCGCGCGATCGGAGGGCTTCCATTATCTGAGCTGTGTCGGAGCGAAGCCTCGAAACGGATCATCGAAAGTTGTGAGTCCCTGATTGGCGCCGGGGAATGGGTTTCGCCAGGCTTCCTCGCTTGCGCGATTGCAGAAATCGGGATGGCTGCATTCGCTTACCGAGCCTTGCCCCGTCAAGCTACCGAGTGCCCGCCTTGGAGGGTGGGATCGGCGGGGCGCGTGGCGTGGAGGTGCAGCTTGCATTGCGGAGTGAGAGGTATAGTCCCGGTCTCGAACCTTCTTGGAGTCCACCTGGGAGTTCATCCGTGCCTGCGCGTTTCTCCCCTGTTCCCAGGTCTGAAATTGCCGGAATAGTGCTTCCTTATCGGCCTCCGACTGGATATTAGCGACGGCTGGGTTCTCTTGCAGGAATGCCTCAAAGCGTTCTCGCTTTACCGGTTCGACGCCGTGTTGGTCGAGCCATTGCTGCGCGAGCGGCAGGCGATTCCAGCCGGCGAGGGGTGCCGTCAGGGAGACCTCCTTCCACTTGGGATGAAAGGGCGGGTTCTGCAAAGCGGCGAATTTCGCGAAGAAGGCGTCAACGAACAGGGCGAGCTTGCGACGGCGTTCAGTGTTGGGTGCCCAATTGTAGGCTGCAAGCACCGCCGGCACCGCGATCGTATCCACCGTCTCCCCCTCGGGAATCAGGTTCGGATAATCTTTCGAGGTCAACGTCGCCGGCAGATAATCGCTCTGCAGGGGCTTCGAATAGTCGACCGCAGCAAGATGAAAAGGGCCGTCATTTTTAAAGGTAGTGACAGACAGGTACGGCTTGCCGCCCACCACGATGACGGCGTCGAGCTCGCCCTTCTTCAACTTTTCCATTGCGATCCGCTGCTCGATATAAACGAAGTTCGCTTTGATCCCGAGCCGCTCGAAAACTGTCAGTGCAGTTACAAACGTGCCGCCATTGGGCAGGTCGACGCTCACCGTCTTGCCTTCGAGATCGCTCAGAGTCTTGACTGCCTTCGGTGCGATGACCTGCATCTCCTCATTGTAGAGCTTGGTCACATAGGTGAACCGCTTCTTGATGTTGTTGGCGAAGCCCTTCTTCTCGAGATAGTCGAGCGTGTCGGCGCGCACGATGCCGAGATCGACGCCTTTAAGGAAAAGGATGTCGGCGACGCTCTGCACCGAACCTCTACCGGTGATCGGCAGGACGCGCAGCTTACCGTCGTCGTCGAGCACGGAAGCGAGGTCTGCACCGAACTGCACATAGGTGCCGCCGATCGTACCAGTAAGCAGCGTGACCGTGTTGGCGTTCAGCGCCTTCGTGGTCGAGACCGAGCCGAATTGGAAAACTGCCTTCAGGCTGTCGCTGACCTTGGCCGGGTCATACTCGGTCTGTCCGGCATGGGCCGCAAATCCGGAAGCCATCAAGATCATCGCGGCAAACATTCCAAGGGGCTGACGCACAACATCCTCCCGGCATTTGGAACCTGCCACACGGATACAACTTCTCAAATTGTTGATCGTTCCCATGACGCCCAGTGGAACAGTGGGCCCGACACTTCTGCTTCGGGTCAAAAGCGTCGTTCTAGTCGCCCGCCAGCCATTTCCGGTCTACGCCGATAAGCGGACGATTTCGGAGATTTTCGCGTTAGGAAAGCCGCCAGAATGAGCCCACAGTTGGAGCGCCTGAATTGACTGCATTGCGACGTTGTTACTCTATTAGTAACAGTCCCCGCTTCTTGTCGCCGTCAAGCGTATTTACGGCGGCGAACAGACGGGTCCGCTCGACCAGCCATGGCTGGTAGTCCGAATTGACGTCGAGGACGAACACGAGATCCTCAGCTTCGAGATAGCCGCCAATCGGCGAATGATGTCCGAGGGCGGCGCCAAATATTTGCTCGCGACTGAAGTTTACGACGTAGCGCCGGCCCGGATCATTGGAGCGACGCAAATGCTCCCGAAACTGTTCTTCACTGAGATCGCGCAGGAGCGTAATTTTCCGGCTCGTGTTGGCCCGGGCGACCTCCGCCAGTTCGTCCAACGTGAGCCCGAGGATGCATACGCCGGTCCAGCACCGACCCGTGCCAGCCAACACCGCACCCTCCGTGCTTGCTGCCTCCCCTAACGACCGATACGCATTGGCAACGGCGGCGGGTCCGCAACGCGACCCGTTGGACTGCCAGCTAACTTGCCTTTGGAACGTGGCCGCCACGGGCAGTCGCCACGCGCGCTCGATAAGCTCCGGTGTACGTGTCACCGAGGATGCGATGACTTGTGCCGGCACGTGGGACTGGCCGACCACCAGAGCTCCTGTGCCCAGCAGGCCGGCCGCGACAACAAAGCTGATGATGCCAACATAGTGTCGGGGTTTCATGTGTCTGAACCCTTAGCGGGAGTCACGCCAATGACCCAAGACGGGCTCCGAAGGATACATCGTCCGGTCAGCCCGAGTGGCAAATTCACGTCGAACGTCGGTTCAGGGTCACAGGGCGACCTCACCGGTACGGCCGCTTTTGGGGCGCAAAGCGGACACTAGATACGCGTGCGGTTGCTCACCGATGCCGACCCGGGCGCAAGTTAGTTTGCCGTCGGCCTTCGGCCGACTTCTTCCATAACAAGGGATCTGCGAATGCGGCCGAGTGGGCGAGGGCGCGCCGCTCAATAATGGGTCAACGCTGCAAGGCGACTTCTGTCGGTCAATCCAAAGTGTCGCGACTTCGTTGGATGAAGAGGAAGCGCCTCGACGGAGGTATGTGGAGCAATGCTGCGCTCGCAACGCGGTGTTAGTGGCGCAGGTTCGAACCCCGCTGACCAGCGTGCCGCTTCTTTTGATCAGTGGCATCATTATATCACTGTGCGAAACTTTCAGCTGTCGTCGACAATTCGTTGTAGATGTCGGCAAACTAGCCGATCCTGACATCAAGCGATCCCGTAGTTTTACGAGGAGTAAGTTTGGGGCGGGTCAGCCGTCTAGATCATTCTCGCACAAATTTCCTAAGCAGGTTCAAGGTGACTAGAATATGTCTCTTGGGAGCAAAAGGGGGCTTATCCGATTGGCGTACCTCGCAATTGGCGTGGCGGTCGAGTAGGCGTGACCACTACTCTTGTTTCGGGAGCACTCCGAAGGTCCGCATTTTTCTGAGGACTTTCACATCAGATTCGACGCAAGGCGCTATGGTCTGTGAAGGCCAGGATAGTTGCCGCCCAGGCGCTCATCCAATGTGAGCGGTGTGTTTTCGGCGCCGACGAAGACGTTGAAGTTCAATGAGTGCTGTCGATCTCATTGAGAGCTGGCCCCGGTTGTTTGGACAGCGCCCCGCTGGATTTAAGTGGATTCCTGCCGGGTTATGCTGAACGCGGGGCTTTACGGTTTTGTCGTTGCGTCGGGAGGGCGTAGCCCGACCAGAGCGACGACAAAACCGTCGGCGACGGTCATGCGGCCATCACCATAGCTTGCGTGCCGAAGTAAGCCTCGTCGGGCGTGCGCCCGTCAAGGCTCGAGTGAGGGCGTCCCTGATTGTAGAAGGCCAGATACTTGGCAATTGACGCTCGCGCCTCGGACACGCTGTCGTAGGCGCGGAGATATACTTCTTCGTATTTGACCGTGCGCCAGAGCCGCTCGACAAACACGTTGTCGCGCCAGGCGCCCTTGCCGTCCATGCTGATGGCGATCTTCGCGTCCAGCAGCACATCGGTGAACTCGAGGCTGGTGAACTGGCTGCCCTGATCCGTGTTGAAAATCTCGGGCCTGCCGTGCTTCGCCAACGCCTCCTGGACCGCTTCGACGCAGAAGGCCGCCTCCATTGTGATCGAGACGCGATGGGCCAGGACCCGTCGGCTGAACACATCGACGACCGCCGCGAGATAGACGAAGCCACGCCGCATCGGAATGTAGGTGATGTCCATTGCCCACGCATGGTCGGGCCGCTCGATCTTCAATCCGCGCAACAGGTACGGGTAGATCTTGTGACCCGGAGCCGGCTTGCTCGTGTTCGGGCGACGATAGACCGCCTCGATCCCCATGCGCTTCATCAGCGTCGCGATGTGGCGGCGACCGGCGTATACGCCCTCCCGCCGCAGCAACGATCGCAGCATACGCGCTCCCGCGAAGGGATAATCGAGATGCAGCTCATCGAGCCGACGCATCAAGGCAAGGTCCTCGGCCGAAACTGGCCGAGGTTCATAGTAGACCGTGCTGCGAGCCAGCTTCAGGACCTTCGCCTGGCGCACGATAGAAAGATCATGATCGCGGTCGATCATCGCTTTGCGCTCAGCAGGCCCGCCTTGGTGAGCGCGCCGGACAAAAAATCGTTTTCCAACGCCAGCTCGCCGATCTTGGCATGTAACGCCTTCAAATCGACCGGCGTCTCGGCCGATGTCTTGTCATGCCCAAACACGCCGGCGGCGCCTTCCAGGAGCTGGTTTTTCCAGATCGTGATCTGGTTCGGATGAACATCAAACAGTTGCGCCAGCTCCGCCAGTGTCTTGTCGCCTTTGACCGCAGCCAAAGCAACCTTCGCCTTGAATGCCGGAGAATGCGTCCGGCGGCTCTTCTTCGTCATCTTCGCTCCTGATTCGCAGCAAGAATCCTCGCCGCTGTCAGGCAGAAAATCCACTCAAGCTACTGTCCGAATTTGCGGGGCCAGCTCTTTGCCCAAATTAGCTTTCGCCCTTTGTGATGGAGGTCAAAGCATGTTGATCGTGGCCAACATTTTGGAAAATGAAGTGAGCGGCACCCCTAGCGCGGTGGCGTGCAAGTCGAATGCGGTGGCGCCGAAAGGGACTAGCAGCGCGAGTTCTTAAGATAGCTCACCTTTCTGAGCGCCGGTAGCGACCCCTTTTATTTGCAGTCTGTCGCCGCACTATTCTCTCACAATCGTTAAATCAAGTCCCGAACGTTCATCATCGCATCCGCGACGAGGAGATGTTTAAGATGACTACTTATACCCTCACGACCGGTACGGACACGATTGTTGGGACGAGCAACGACGACACGATCAACGGAACGGCAGCAACGTTAAACTCCGCCGATCAGATTGATGGTGGAGCTGGCTACGATACGCTGGCGCTGTTCGGTGCGGGATCGTTCGATCTGAGCGCGCTGGCGCAGTTCCTCGGCATGGAGGAGGTAGATCTCGTCAACCTCACCGGAGGGCAATCAAACCTGACCCTCGCCAACGGCTCCGACTTGACGATCAACGTCGACAATGAAGCGTTTGGTGGAGGCGCGGTCACTCTCGGCGATGGTGCGGTGACGCTCAACCTGGGTGCGAGCGCCAATTATACGGTCAACACGTCCATCGGGACTGCAGCGATCAATAGTACTCAGGCTGGCACCTATAATCTGTCGAGCGGAGCTGCAACGATTAGCAGTTTTGGCGGCACGTTCAACCTATCGAGCGGCGCCGCAACGATCACGAGCGGCAATGGCGGCATCTTTAACTTGTCGACCGGGACTGCGACATTGGACGTTACCGGGAAACCGTCCTTTTTTAATGGTCCCGATACATTTACGCTCTCAACCGGAACTGCCGATATCCATTATCATGGCGGCGGGAACAGCGGCAGTGCTGCCGTGTACGTTTCCTCCGGCAAGGCCACCGTGGATTTTACCGGGAGTCAAAATTTCAACAACATCAACATAGGGGACATTGCTACTTTCAATTATGACGATGTCTTCACGGCTAGCGCAATCAGCGGAAGGAATTCCATCGGCATAGGTGGTTCGGGTGCTTTCGATCTGCGCCAGATTCATCTTAACGGAAGTTGGGCGTTAGCTCTCTCACCCGACCAATCGGTTGAAATCGATCAGGCCAGCGTGTCGCATCTTACGTCCATCAGTGGCGGTACGAGCGATCATCTCCATACCGCCGACGCGACACTCGATCTGACTCATACGACGGTGGTCAACGGTGCAGATATCGCCAGCACCAACGCCAGCGGCACCACGTTCACTGTTGCCGATGCCGCCACCGGCTTCCATGTTCTCGGTGGAGCCGGCGACGATACCCTCGTCGCGAGCGGCTTTGCCTTCACTGCAGGCCAACGTGCCGCGATCTTCGCCGGAACCTCCGTCGACGTCATCCAGGACAGCAGCGGCACTTATAACGGTCTGAGCACGCTTTCTGTATCGACATCGGGTGCCGGTATCACCAACGGGTCCGGCGTTCTCGGCGTTGGCCATGTGGTCACAATAACTGTTCTGATGGGCCGAGTCGCGACGGTCGATACGTCTAACGGCAGCCCGACCATGACATTGAATGACGGAGCTACCGCCGGTTATGTCGGCGGCTCCGGAACCGACAAATTGACCTTCACCTATACGGTTGGTCCCGGAGACAGTTCCCCCGATCTCGCCATCACGGCGTTCAGCCTGAACGGCGGCACGATCAAAGTAAGCGACGTTCGCGTCCCACTCGCAAAGGTTTGGCGTGGGGATTGCAGTCTGTTGATCAACGTGTTTGCAAATCGTTGGCGGGGGGTATGGAGGCGGCAACGACGGAGAATTACGAGGTGCGGCCGAACGACCAGGGCAGGAGCTCGTCGATCCGGGACTGCGGGTGACCGGTTGCGATCGCTTTGAGCGTCGCTTTCATCCAGACGTAGGGCTCCACGCTGTTGATTTTGCAGGTGGCGATGAGCGAAGCTATGCGCGCCCATGAACGACCACCTTCGTCGTGACCAGCAAATAAACTATTTTTACGCGTCAGAGTCAGCGGCCTGATTTGATTTTCGACGGGATTGGTGTCCATCTCAACGCAACCATCGTCGAGAAACAAGGTGAGGCCATCCCAATGGTTCAGGAGATAGGCGATCGCCTTGCCCATCTCGCTGCCCGGCGACAGGCGAGCGGCTTGCTCGCGCAGAAACCTCTCGAGTTCAGCGACGAGCGGCCGTGATCGCTCGTTACGGGTCGTTTGCCGAGCCGGGGCGTCGGCGCCACGGATCTCCTTCTCGATCGCATAGAGTGCGGCGATGCGCGCGAGAACGGCTTCGGCGATGGGTGAGCCGGCTTTCGGAGTCGCTGCGATGATCTTGCGCCTTGAGTGGGACCAACATGCGGCCAGCCGCAGCGGCACGCCGCCTTTGCGCTTGGGCCGTGCGAGCCGATGATAGCCCTGGTATCCGTCGACCTGAAGGATGCCGTCGAAGCCCTCGAGGATGCGCTCAGCATGGTCACCACCGCGTCCTGGCGCGTAGTGGTAGACCACGATTGGTGGATCAGCGCCGCCGTGGCCGCGATCGTCGCGCAGGACAGCCCACAGATAGCCGGTCTTCGTTCGGCCCCGGCCCGGATCGAGCACAGGCGCCCTGGTCTCGTCTATGAACAAGCGGCCCGATTGCTTCATCACGACGCTCATGCGCTCGACCAGCGGCGCGAGGTGGAAGGCGACCGTTCCCATCCAGTCTGCCAGAACGGCGCGATCGATGAAGATGCCATGCCGAGCCAGAACCTGCGACTGACGATAGAGTGGCATGTGCTCGCTGAACTTGGCGACCGCCACCTGCGCCAGCAGCGCCTCGGTGGGGATGCCACCCTCCACGAGATGGGCGGGCGCCGGCGCCTGAGCAACACCGGTGCAGCCCTTTGCGCAGGCGTAGCGCGGTCGCACCGTCTCGATCACACGATACTGGGCGGCCATGACATCGAGACGGCGGGAGCGATCCTCGCCGATCTGGACCATCCGGCCGCAGCCGCAGGGACACTCGAGGTTCTCGGGTTCGATCACCTGCTCGATGCGCGGCAGGTGCGCGGGAAAGGCACGGGCAGCGCGCCTGGTCCGGCGGCTGGACGGCGCCGTGCCGGCGCGGCGCGCACGATCGTCCTGGCGTTCCTGGACTTCGGCGATGGCAATCTCGATGTCCTCGAGAACCAGTTGCATCTGATCGGGATTGAACTTCTCCGAGCGTTTACCGAAACGTGCGCGCTCGTACTCCTTCACGAGCAGTTCGAGGCGTTCGACGCTCTCTTTGGACGCAGCCAGTTCACTCTCGACATGAAGGCGCGCCGAGCATTCATCGTCTGCGCGACGACGCTCGGCTTCAATCATCGCTTCCTGCGCGCGGAAGAGCGCGCGCACATCGGCGGGCAGCGCTGCAAGACGGGCGGGATCAATGGGGGACGGCGGCACATCCGCAAGCTATCATCCCAAAGCCCCGCGCGAAACAGGTTGTCGGGTCTGAGTCAGTTCGCCGCAGCTGGCGTCGCGACAATCCGTTCGCCCACTCGCTTCCAGTTCAGCCCTTCAAACGAGGGGATTGAGGAATGTCCCTGATAGTGAGTCTGACGAATCATTTCCGGAGGTGGTCGAGGTTGGGGACCCCCACCATCCTTTGTGGGGGCGCTCATATCGAGTGATTAGGAAGATCGGTCAGCGAGGCCGAGGCATTCCCGCTTCGTATGAAGTTGAGTATCGCGCAGGAAGCAGTCTTCTGATTCAAGCAACCGCAATCGAATATTATGAGCAAGAGGCAAATCAGATTAAGCTGAGTATGGAGGCTCTACTCGAGCTTTTATCGACAGCGGATTGTCCCGACGCACATGAGCATGGATCCAGCCGATCTTTGGTCGACGCTGACGCCCGCGCTCCGACGCCAGATCGTCGAAGACGTCGCCGCAATTTTGGCGGAGATCCCTCATGAAGTCCGAGCTGGTCACACCAAGCCACTTGGCGCGCAAAGCCGTAGTCTACATCCGGCAGTCGACGCCCCATCAGGTCGTAAGCAATCAGGAGAGCCTGCGCCTTCAATACGCGCTTCGCCAGCGCGCCCGCGAACTCGGATGGCGTGAGGCGGCCATCGACGTGATTGATGCCGATCTCGGGTTGAGCGGCGCGTCTATAGCACAGCGTAACGGCTTCAAGGAACTCGTTGGCCGTGTTGGCCTGAGTGAAGTGGGACTCATCCTGTCGATCGACGTGACCCGCTTGGCGCGTAATTGTACCGACTGGTATCCGCTCCTGGATATCTGTGGTCTACGTGGCTGCCTGATCGCCGACCGCGATGGTGTCTATGATCCGGGCACTCCCAACGGACGGTTGCTTCTCGGGCTGAAGGGTTCGATCTCCGAGCTTGAGCTACATACGATCCGCAGCCGGCTGACCGCCGGCCTGCTGGCCAAAGCCGAACGCGGCGAACTTGCGGTTATGCTGCCAATCGGGCTGATGCGGGACCCGAGCGGTGTGGTCGTTAAGGATCCCGACATGGCCGTGCAAGGGCGGCTCGGTCTCGTCTTCCAGTTATTCCTGCAGCTGCGCAGCGTTGCCAAGGTCATGCGAGCGTTGAACGAGCGTGACCTGGAACTGCCGCGTCGTGATCGATATGGCGATTTGTGCTGGACGCGCGCGACGCTGGCTGCCGTCGCGGCGATCTTGAAGAACCCCGCATACGCGGGCGCCTTTGTTTATGGACGAACCCGCTTCCGGCCGCCGAAGCGGGAGGGGGCCCTGCCACAAAAGGCTCCGCGGCCGATGGAGGAGTGGCGGATCGTCGTTAAAGATCGATATCCAGCCTATATCGACTGGCCAATTTATGAAAAAATCCGATCCGTCATCAGAGATAACCGAGCCGAATACATGCGCATCAAAACCCGCGGCGCGCCTCGCAATGGCGAGCTCCTGCTCCACGGCATTGCCTGGTGCGCACGATGTGGCCATAAGATGTACGTCCGCTACAAGGGCGGCGGCGAATATGTATGCAATCACCTGCGTACCCAGGAAGGTCAGCCAACCTGCCAACACATCCGCGCCGCCCATATCGATGCAGCCGTTGGCGACGCATTCCTAACCGCACTAGCGCCGGCCGAACTCGATGCCTTGTCGCGCTCCCGCCGGGTGCAGCAGCAGACGAACAATGCGCTACGCTCCAGTGCAGAACGAGAGCTCGAGCGCAAGCGATACACGGCGGCGCTCGCCGAACGGCAGTTCAACCGAGCTGATCCAGATAATCGGTTGGTCGCCTCGGAACTCGAGCGTCGATGGGAAGCGGCGCTAAACGACGTGCGCGCCGCCGAAGAGGCGCTTGCCCGACAGACGCCGCCCAAAGCCATCACACAAGTGGCCATAAGCAAGGAGCTCAACGACAAGGTCATCAGCCTCACCGGCCGCCTCCCGCAGATATGGGGTGACGAGACTATCTCGGATGCGCATCGCAAGGCGTTGTTGCGATGTCTCATCGAAAAGGTCGTTCTCGACCGCGGTGAGCGCGACTTGGCCCTGGCTAGGATCGTCTGGCGGGGAGGCGCCGTGACGGAGCTCGAAGTGAAGATGAGCGTCAACTCCGTCACCAGATTGACGCGAGGCACAGAGATGCGGGAACGCCTTCTGACGCTCGCTCGCGACGGCGTCCCAGACGACAAGATCGCCACAATCCTTACTCGGGAAGGTCACCGCTCTCCCCGTTGCGCCGATAAGGTGCTGCCTATCACCGTTGGGCGGCTCCGTCGTGCCGCCGCCATCAAGGTAACTGCCCAGCGCAGCCGATGGGAGCATGACGACTCATACCTCAGCCCGCCCGAACTGGCCCGAAGGCTCGAGATTCCAGTAAACTGGCTCTATGTTCAGATCCGAACCAAGCGTTTGCTAATTGATCGCCAGCCCAGCGGCGCCTATCTCTTCCCGAATACACCATCCGTTCTTCACGCCATCGGAGACCTTCGAAACCACGTCATCGCGCAACTTGATCTAAGAATCTGTCAGCCTAACAAGGAGGGGCATCAACATGGGTGATCGAACAGCGCTTCGAACTGCACGCGCGTCAGATGCATGACGCCGTCGCTGATCTGCGGCCACTCGAAACGACCATCGCGGCCAAGGCGCTTGTAGACCAAAACGAGGCCCGTGCCGTCCCATAGCAAAATCTTCAGCCGGTCGGCGCGCTTCGAACGAAAAACCACGATCAGGCCCGAATGCGGATCGAGCCCAAGCGTGTTTTGCACAAGACCGGCCAGCGCGTCGTGCCCACACCGGAAGTCAACAGGACGCACAGCAAGCACAATCCGCAGTCCCTGCGCCGGAATGATCATGCGCCGCGCTCGATCGCAGTCACGATCTCCGCGATCCGCACCGCCGACACGTCCGCATCCAGGCGGACCGAAACCTTGCCAATCGTAATCTCGACGGGCCCCTCGCTCTTGCCTGACGCCACTGGATCGCTCAGCTCGATCGACACGAAATCCGCCGCGTCGTCCGTGACCAATGCGAGCCGGCCAGCACGCGCCAATCTGCGCCACGTCGTCAACTGCTGGGCCTTCACACCATAACGCCGTGCGACATCACATACCCGGGCGTCGGGCTTCATGCTCTCGAAAACAGCGCGCCCCTTGATCTCCGCAGACCATAACCGGCCTCCAGAACGCGTCCGGCGCGTAAGCTTCCCCACAAAGCCATCAGCTTCGGCTTCCTCCCCCGATTGTTCCATCGCCTTCAGTCTCCTCTCGGCTCTCTGACAAGCCAAGGATCGCAGAGCGAAAGCCGAAGCGAAACCAGTCAATCAAATGGGAGAAAAGCTCCGCTTACCGATCAAAGACAATTTCGGTAATGATGCCGACCTCAGGGCAGCTGTGACGAATCCTGATGGTGTGCTAGTCATCGATGGTGTTGCGCCGGCAAAGCCGGCTGCGCCCGTGGATGCTGCGGTATCGAACGGCTACGTCAACGCCGCTAACAATACCGCAGCGCAGATGCTGACCGGAACGGCCGAGGCTGGCAGTGCCGTCGCAATTTACGACGGGACCTCATCCAGCACGTTGTTCCAGACCTATCCTGTTACGCAAACTGTGGCGAACGGCTGGATTGCCAACGGGTTTGGGCAAACAAATGAATACGAGCCCTTCTCGCTTAGCCAGGTTTCTACCATTACATCGATTGATTTCGTGGTCCGAGCCGGCGGCGCGGCGCCGAACTTCCCCGCGGACGTTGACGTAACGATCTACGCCGCTGGACCAGTTCAAGGGCAGCTGGGATCTGCGGTGTCCAGCCACGACTATAGTGCGGCTGAATTAACGACGCTGTTTATAGATACTGCAAATATCGGAATACTTGGCGCCGAGGTCAAGCTTCCGTCCACGACGCTTAGCTCTGGCACCTACTATCTGTCCCTCACGTCCAATGGATCGCCGCTTTATCCAACCCTTTATCCTGGCGTGGCTAGCTCCTTGTATTTTGTCGACGGCAATCCTCGTGGGGGAACTCCCACTTCGATGGACTTTGCTATCAATGGATTCCAGGCGCTCGGGACCACAACGGCAGACGGTTTGGGCAACTGGTCTTACACCATCGGCCGCCTCACGAACGGGTCAACTCACAGCTATATGGTGACCGCAACCGATGCGGCAGGCAATATCAGCGCGATCAGTGATCCTCTGGCTTTCGCCGTCGATACCTCGGCTCCCGTGGTGACGGCAAGTCTGGCCAGTGACACCGGTCTATCCGCGACGGACAAGATCACCTCGAACGCCGCAATTGCAGGTGCGGCGGAGGCTAACGCCGTGATTCACTTCACGGTGGATGGCACGGAGATTGTTGCAACGGTCGAAGCGGACGCCAGCGGTGCCTGGAGCTTTGCGCCGACCGGCCTGGCTGATGGGTCACATACGGTAATAGCAAGCGAGACCGATGCCGCGGGCAATGTCGGTGCGACCTCGCCGGTGACATTTACGCTTGATACCCATGGCCCGACGGGATGGCAGTTTACGTTGGCGAATTCGAATTTTGATGGAACGACTAACATTGCTGCGGGAACGGTCATTGGATCGATTGCTCAAACAGGAGATGCGACCGGCTCACCGTTCAAGTATTTCTTTGCGTCGAATGCCGCCGGAACGTCAGGGATCAGCCAAAGCAGTAATGGAATCTCGATCGATGCCAACACTGGAGTTCTCACAACGACGGCGGCCCTGAGCAGCTGGCCAAGCATATACGTTGTTGCGGAGGATCAGGCAGGCAATCTTTACGCTCAACCGCTAACGCTTCAGTTCGGAACCTCTGCTGGCCAGGCCATCACCGTGGCGGCTGGCGCAACCGCGACGTTCGGGCTTGGGGGTAACGATACGATTGCCGGCACGTCAGCCGCTAACAACATTGCAGGAGGAGCGGGTAACGACTCGATCACTGGCTTTGTGGGAGCGGACACCGTCAACGGCGGCGTGGGAACGGACAGCATCGTGCTGTCGGCCACGTCCACTGATCTGAACGCGGCCACCAATGCCCAAATCGTCAATGTCGAGGCTATCAACGCTGCGTCCGCGGCAGCCGGTGTGGTCATCGACCTTCACAGCCAGAGTGAAGGATTTACCGTCACGGGCAGTGCTTTGGATGATACCATCACGGGCGGAGCCGGGGCCGACAGCATCGCCGCCGGCGGCGGCAACGACAAGGTTATCGGATTCGTCGGGGCTGATTCCGTCAATGGCGGCGCGGGGACAGACACCATCGTCCTGTCCGCGACGTCCACGGACTTCAACGTCGCAACGAACGCCCAAATCACCAATGTCGAGGCTGTGTCGGCGGCTTCTGCAGCCGCGGGTGTGACGATTGATTTGCACAATCAAAGCGAGGGGTTCACCATCGCCGGCAGCGCACTCGCCGACCTGATCACGGGTGGCGGGGGCGCCGACTCGATCATTGGCTTTGTAGGAGCCGACACCGTGAATGGCGGCGCGGGCACGGACAGCGTCATCCTGTCCGCCACGTCCAGTGATCTGAACACCGCCGCGGACGCCCAAATCGTCAACGTTGAAGCCATCAATGCTGCGTCGGCAGCAGCGGGCGTGGTCATCGACCTCCATAGCCAAAGCGAAGGGTTCACCATCACCGGCACTACATCGGATGACATCATCACGGGCGGAGCCGGAGCTGACAGCATCACGGCCGGTGGCGGCAACGACAAGATCATCGGCTTTATCGGGGCCGATATCGTGAATGGCGGCGCAGGCACAGACACCATCGTCCTGTCTGCGACGTCCACGGGCCTCAACACCGCAACGAATGCACAGATCACCAACGTCGAAGCTGTCTCGGCGGCATCGGCCGACGCAGGTGTGACGATCGACATACACAATCAGAGTGAGAAATTCATCATCACCGGCAGCGCGTTTGCCGACCAGATCGCCGGCGGCGGCGGAGCCGACACGCTGATTGGCGGGCTGGGCGATGATACTTACATCATCACCAACACCGGTGACACGGTCGTGGAGAACGCGGGCGAGGGTACGGACACCGTGCAGTCGTCGGTCACATACACGCTCGGGACCAACGTGGAAAACCTTACGTTGACGGGGACCTCGAACATCAATGGCACCGGCAATGGGGTTGACAACGTTATCGTCGGAAATTCTGGCAACAACATCCTCGTCGGACTTGGCGGCGCGGATACGCTCGACGGCGGGCAGGGCACTGACACGGCGACCTACACGGCCTCGGGGACTGGCGTCAACGTGAGCTTGGCGACGGGGCAGGGTAGCGGCGGTGATGCTCAGGGTGATATTCTGGCCAACATCGAGAACCTGACCGGCTCCCAATTCAACGACCTCCTGGAGGGTGACGCGGGAAACAACGTGCTGGCGGGCGGTGCCGGCATCGACACAGTCTCGTACGCGCATGCGAGCGCAGGGGTAACGGTCAGTCTTGCCGTAACCTCGGCACAGAACACGTTCGGCGCCGGGTCGGACACGCTGACTGGTTTCGAGAATCTGACGGGTTCGGCCTATAACGATGTGCTGACCGGCAGTAGCGCCGCCGATGTCTTGACAGGAGGTGGCGGCAACGATGTGCTGAATGGTGGAGGCGGCGCCGATACGCTCGACGGCGGAGCCGGCGCGGATCGCCTGACAGGCGGCGCCGGCAATGATTCCTTCAAATTCAATTTCGGTGAGGCCAATGGCGATGTGGTGACCGATTTTGCCGGAGCGGGAGCCAATGCCGGCGATCATTTGGACTTTTATGGTTATGGCACACTGGCCAGTGGCGCGACGTTCCAGCGGGTCGCGGCGACCGATTTTTACACAATTACTCCCGATGCGGCTCATGGTGGCGCCGCGTTGGCTGAAACCATCGAGATTCTCAACGTTTTCAATCTCAACACGAGCGCGGGATCGAACGACTTTATTTTACATTGACGAAGTCGGCGGCCGCATCTGTCATCGAATGGGGTGATGTGGTCGCCACTACTCTATCGAACACGACGTGATTCCCTAACTTGCGCCACACGCATCATTTGCTCGGTGTGATGTGAAGGCGGTTTGCTGGTCGGGCTATCGAGGCAGTGTTCCATAACAACGCATACGCGAATGCTGCGGAATTGACGAAAAATGTCGCGCGGCGTGGGCGTTAGGCGGCTGTTGCTTCTGACTCGGTGATGCGCTGAAATTCGAACAGCAATTCCTGAAAATGCTTGGCGAGATAGCCGACCACCTTGCCGTTGCGTAAAAGCTTTGAAAGGTAGCCAACCGCCAGCACCAGATCGAGGTGGTCGGTGCCATAGGTCTGTTCGGCCACCTTGAACTCGCGCGCGAGCGACGCTGACTCCCGCTCCATCAGCGCGAGCTGTTCGTCTGATAATCCCTTCGGGGTACGCGGCGTGTAGCCGCTGGCGAGCTGGTTGCGAGGCGTTGCCGCCACCAGCGAGCGCACATAGCTGTTGGAGAAATTGTTCATCGCGATCATCAGCTCGGCGGCCTCAATCTGCCGGATCGGCGCAAGTTTGCGCAGCTCTGAAAATGAGTTGAGGGTCAAATGCTTCTCTTTCAGTAGCTCGACCGCCTCCGCGCAGATGCCGTCCAGTAGCTTCCGGCGCCGACGAATGCTGGCGACGTCGACATTCAGCGCCTTGGCAATGCGCGCTTCCGACACGCCGTTTTCGACGGCTTTCAAGATCATCCGGTGCTCCTGAATAATCGCTATCCGGTTTGTTGGAGATCGAGTGCCTGGTCTCGACCGAAGATGAGGCATTTACCTACAACAAGCGCGTGATGCCGTTGCTCGATCAATTTCTTGGCTGCTAGCAGGCGCTGCCCCCTTAGCAACCTCTCTTCGTAAGCCTGTTGCAGGACGGCCTGGATGTCGTTGTCCTGGGCCTGGGAAATCATAACCGCGATACTGACGGGCATTTGCCCGGCTTCGACCGCCCGAAGCAGGCGGTGCTCCCCGCCCTCCAACAGGCTGCTCACGCCCTTGACATACTCGAGGCTAAGGCCGGTCTTGCGCGCGATATCCTCGAAATCGTAACCACGCTGTCTCAGCCCTTCGATGTCATGCAGAAGGTCGATGGCACGATGCTGTCGTCGAGCGCAGTTTTCGACCAGGCTCATGATCGCGCTGTCTTCATCGGTGGCGTCGATGATGATCGCGGGAATCTCGCGCTGGCCAAGCGCTTGATAAGCCTCCAACCGTCCCTGGCCACAGACCAGGTCGTAGCGCGGCTCGGCTTCTCCCGGCTTCCGTTTGACAGTGATGGGTCGCTTCAATCCGAGCTCGGCGACGCTCGTAACGATTTCCTTGAAGATGCGACGGTTGCGGGCCCGTGGATTGACGACGTCAATTGACCCGACTGGAATGATCTCAATGCATTGAGCCGATCCCATAGCTGACCTCCATCAATTGCGAGCGAGCGGCAAGTTCAAACAGCATGTCGAGGGTGTCGAAGCGATACGCATCAAATGCGAGCCCATTGTTCTCGGCGAGGGCAACCTGATCGGCTTCCATTTCGAAGCGGGGGAGCAGGTAATAGTCCAGCACGGCGCTGTTCATCTGGTTCATTCGGATGGCGACAGTGATGTCGGGGCGCAAGCCCGTATCAAAACGAACCTTCCAGCGATGAGAGCCGGCGATCGTTTCCTGTGCCCGAACCATGCACAGTGAAGCCGTGAATTCATCGTTCACCGTGAGGAGGTCCGTCTCGGCGTTTTGTCGAACCGATCCGCCGATCTCCTCGATGCCGCGTACGGTGGAAGCGATGAAGTCAGGATACATTCGCCGCAGTGCGCGGTTGATTTCGATATAGCGGTAGTCTCGGTCCGGCGTGAAGCCGATGAGTTCATAGGCGCGGACAAGGCTGCCAAAGCGAGTGCGATAAGCACTGCTGGAGGGGCCGAATTCCAATTCGTCGATAATAATACCAGACAGGTAGCCGTGCTGCTCCAAGAGGCCGCGCAGCACATCGAGAAGCTCTTCGTCAGAATAACGCTTGCAGCGTTCGGAAATAATGGCCTGGGCTGATCTAAAAGTGTCTTCGTCGACAATCGGCTCAAAAGCTTGGTTGTGTCGGATCCAGCGCTCGGGAGGATTATAGACCCGGCTGCCCTTCAACTTGCAGGAACACCTGTTCCAGACGTTGTTGCCGATGTATTTCTCGTTGATGAGGATCTGGTGAACCGTGGCCCTGGTCCATGGACGTGCGAGGTCAGTAACGATGCCTTTTCGATTCAGACTCTCGGCAATCTCTGCCTCGCTTCTGCTTTGCACCACGAAGGCATCATAGATGAAGCGGATGGTTTCGACCTCCTCCTCTGGGCCAGGAATCAGAACAATCCGGTCGGTCTGAATGCTTTTGTGCTCTCCGCGAACGAGCTCTGCTTTGGGAAGACCATTCTGATCTATCAATTGTCGGCGCAACCCGTACCCCGCCGGGCCGCCCTGCCGATAGCCCAGCTCGATGAGACGCCGCTGCCCTGCGAAGACCTTGACTGAAAGTTCGCGGCTGTATTCACCAGCCATCGCGCGCTTGACGCCCTTAACGATGGTCGAAACCGGACTGCCGTCATTCTCGAATTGTTCAGCGCAATATCGAACCGAGATGCCCGCTCGTTTGCAGATGTATTCGTAGTAGGCACTTTCGTCGGCATCCTGGAACCGACCCCAGCGACTAATGTCGTAAACTAGGAATGTCGAGAACGCGGCTTTGCCATTCTGAACATCGTCGATCAACCGTTTGAGCGCGTGACGGTCATCCAAATTGAGGCCGCTCTTGCCGCTGTCCTCGTAAGTCTTGTCGATGCGAAAGCCGTGCCGGCTGGCATATTCACGGATAGCTTGGGACTGGTTAGCCGTTGAATATTGTTGCTGCTCGGTCGACATCCGCACGTATTCGGCTGCGGACACGAGGGTGGTACTGGGCACTTGCGAGTTCGTATTCGATTCAACCGGCAACATCGCCGCCCCAGTAACGTCATCAATGCGTGATCGGTTAGTTGAAACTATAGCGCGGCTCGGGGGGGAACATGTTTCCTAAAACGGGCAAAAAGTTTCCGGCGGAGAGGGGCTTCGCGTCCTCAACGTATGCGACCTTGATCGCAGATGTTCTCAAGTCGGAGCTAGCTGGCAGTCATCAGGCCCATAAAACTCTTATGCAATGGACCGGCGCAAACGAGAAGACTACCAAGAATTGGCTTTCTGGTTCAAACGGTCCGAGCGGCGAACATCTGCTTCAACTTATGCGCCATTCGGATCGAGTGTTTGAATTCGTTTTGAGGCTGTCGCAGCGGCCCGTGATGTTGTCGAATCGAAGACTTGCCGAGTTGAGGGACAGCTTGCGAGGCACGGTTGATCTGCTCTCAGAAGTTATCGAGCTGCAGGATAGGAGCCCTTCCAAAAGAGCGCCCTGTATCGAGCGCGATGATCAGAGAGTTGCGGCGAGCAGCCGCTTGAGCAGTCGCTGAATGCCATAGGATTTGCCTGCTCACGGATCTAGACCGATTGTTGGCTGAGGTTACTTCCGGCCACCTCCTTCTTTTCTGGAGAATTGATCGGGAATGTCATTGTGCAGCGCCGATGGTATCGTTCTAGAGGAAGACTGAGTGATTGTTAGCGCAAACCTTCGTCCGCTTGTCGCAAACCTTAGACCACCCAATCGGCCATGCTGATCATCCTGCGAGTCGATCGAAGGCGCGTGCGAAAGAAATCTCTCCTCTCTTTTTTGCGATTGCTGTCTTGCTCGCTGTTCTCTTTGGTGCCATCATAAGTTGAATAGAACGCCGGAATTGGGGAATACCGGTGATGGGGACATTTGTCAGCTTGCGCGCGTGCGCATCGGCGTATTTTGCCGCGTGTTTGACTATCGTTGGGAGCGCCAGTTTCAGCTCGGCTGCCGAGCTGAAAGCTCCTGATCCATTCAGGGGTGCTTCGAGCAGGCTGAAGGATCTATCGTCATTCGTCGACAATCACCTCCAAACCGTCAAGACCGTCAATAAGGCCGCCAGTACCAAGATCGCCGGCGGCAAAAGCCAAACCATGGATATCAACGCCTTCAGCCAAATAGCTGGCAGGGGAGCGATTGCGAACATACGCACGATCGAGAATACGCTGCGTTTCCAGCAATTGGATTCGGCACCAAACATTCGCAAGCTTGATTTCCTGCAAGATCACCAGACGCAGCTCCAGGATTTCTCGAACAAACTGCATCAGGCGCAAACCGACCTGCAGACACTTGCGCCAGCCGAAGCCAAACAGCGGTTCGACGCGATCATCGTCCCGACAGATATGCAAGAAATTCTTCAGCTCGGCACGGATGGTCGCACACTTCCACTGCCGCCCCATCTCCAAGGTCTGGGCGGGCTGAAACCGGCGACGCTCACTCCGTACGTTGTCGGCCCCGGCTCGGCCGCCACCGTCGACTATCCCTCCGTTGTTGAGATCGCTTACGCCTGGGATGGATACGGCTCTTCAGCCTTATGCACAGGTACTCTGATCTCCTCGACGGCCGTGCTCACGGCGGCGCATTGCTTTTGCGAGCAGGTAGATGCGAAGTCGGCGAAAGCCTGTCTCTCAGCGACCTACAAGCGCGGTCAGGAGGATGTGAAGCCCGATGATAAACGGTTTGTCTCAGTCTTCTTCCATGATCGCGGTGCCGTCGCCGTCGACGAGATCATTATCAACCCGGACTATGCATTCCCCAAGAAGGATCTCGCGATCCTTAAGCTCGCCAAAGAGATCACCGATGTGATGCCCGCGCCGCTCAATACGGTGAGATCACTTAAGCCTGGGGAATTTGCAACCATCGTCGGCTTTGGAGTGCATAGTCCGCTCAAAGCGAACGGCGCACCTCAGCCAGGACCGCCTGTCGACGGCTCCGAAGGCATCAAACTGTGGGCGACTATACAAGCTGCGGCCTGCAAGGATATCAGCTTTAGCGAAGATTTCTGCTGGAGCTTCGAGCTCCGCAATGAAAATAAGATTCTTGGAAGTACGTGCCATGGAGATTCCGGCGGGCCGGCATTCGCGACTATCGACGGCGCCCTAAAGCTCGTCGGCGTCACGTCAGGGGGGCCCGAGGACTGCCGGGCAGGAAAGGACCTGTCCTATGATGTCGAGGTCTTCAAGAACATAACTTGGATCACGTCGGTCGCCGGATCCAACACCAACCCGGCTTTCGCTGCCAATCCAAACGCGTTCTTCAAAAACCCCGGTGTCCGGGCTTACGGTGCTCCCTACCATCTTTTCATAAATACCCCGGATCACTCGAGCGGGACCTTCGCAATTACCAACTCAAGCGGTTCTCTCACGGTCAGTGTCAACACAACGCCAACCTTCGCATCGCTGACGCTCGAATTAACGGCACCAAACGCAAACAGCCCAGCGTGTACCTCATCGGTGGCGGACGCCTTTGCGACCTGCACGATACAATCGCCCGCACTGGGTACCTGGAGCGTTCGCGTTACTGGCGCAAGTCCTCAAGAGTCGCAAGTGGTCGCCGCCGTCGGCCATTAAACGTTGGGAATTGCAGATAATTCGGTTGTTTTGTTCTGTGCAGGGCGGTGCCGTATGCGGATAGTTAGTTACGTGGTCGTTGTCGCTAGCGCTGTCTGGATAGGCGGATGCAGCATTATTCCTCCCACGCTCGACGACACTAGCCTTCCGGTTCGCGAGATCCTTCAACACACAGCTTGCGAACTTCGCTACGCATTCGTGAAGCTTAGCGAGCCGCAATACGCCTCCTTCAAGGCCAACAAATGGCTCGTTGCCATCAAGCTATCGCCAAAGACGGATTCGGAAATCAATGGCGGCGTCGGTTCGACGGGCAAGAGCACGACACTGTCAGCGGCTAGATATTTTAACAGCTGGGCGCTGGGATCGGTCGGCGCTCCCGGCGGCGCCGTCGATGCCAAAGGTACCCGTGACGTCTCCATCACTTTCAAGACAAGCTCGAAAGAGCTCATTTCGAATCCCAGGAATCAGCTGATCTGTCCGGTCGACAGTCCGCGCGCTCATGTTCTGACCGAGCACCTTGGAATCGGCGAATGGCTCGTACGCCTTGTAGAAGCGAAGGATACGGCTATGGGGTCGCTCGCCAAGCTGGACTCGCCGACCTACAGCTCGCAAATATTCGTCAAATTCGGCGGCAACGGGAGTTTCACCTATACGTTCCCATTCGGCGCCGCCTTTGGCGCATTGTCCGGCTCCTATGACATGGACGAGACGCTGCTCATAACCCTCAGTCCGGATACTACCAGCAGCGGCACTCTCGTCGTCCAAACCCTGCCGGTTGGCGGCAACTTCAAGGATGGTCCCGACCGGGTCACTGTCATCAGCCGCGTGAATGCGCAAGAAAAGCTGGATACTACGACAAACCAGCAAAGCATCATCAACGCCATCCGCAACCTTCCTCGCTAGGGCAGGCCGTACAATGTCTGGATTCATTCTCTTTATGATGTTCTTTGTCTCTCCACCGGCGGCGCCGGGAAAGCAGGTCTGGAGCCTTCACAATACAGAACATCTCGATTTCGCGTCGATGGACGCTTGCAAGAAATACGGCCTTTTGATGCAAGCCAGGTTCCAGAAGGTTGCGACCGTTAAAATCCGCGGATGGTGCGTCAACCAGCAAACTGGCGCGAGCACGTATGACGTCAAGAATCCCCATCTTCCACTGAATAAGGGTGACATCTATGAGATCCCAACCGACGTAAATATCGACGACCCTAAGGAAGGTTATTAACCCGCTGTGAGGAGCAATCCGGTGCAGGATCGACGGGACTATCTTCGCCAGATGGGAGGCGCATTTGCGCTGTCGTTGTTGGCGCGATCAGAGCCGGTCAGGGCCGTCACCGGTCCGCCTCCGATGCCCGATGCGAAGCAATTTCAGAGTGGCGACTTCCTCTGGCCCAAGAAGCCAGGCGTCTTTGTGCCGTACGACGCCGGGTCGCCGCGTCCAGTCGATGCCGACAAAGTCAAATGGTACGAAGAGCGCGACCGCTTCATCGCCAATGTTGCGAATAGGGCGCCTTACTTCACGCCGGCTCAAACCGAGCGCATGCGTAAACTGACTTACGAGGAATTCCGCGAACGATACACCGGCACCCGCAAGCCCGGAGGCGGGACTTACTCAGTCAGTGGTCCCATCTACGTTGGTCACGTTGCAATCATTGACATCGACGAGGCGGGCGCTCCATGGATTATCGAGGCGCTCTGGGGCAGGGGCGTCATCCGACGACCCTACACAGATTGGACAACCGAACGCGCCGGCGAAGTCGTATGGCTCGGCCGTCTTGCCAAACTTTCCGTTGCGGATCGAGCAAAAATTCCGGCAGAAGCCAGGAAGCACGTTGGGAAACCCTATGACTTCTGGAATTTCAATCTCAACGACGATACGGGATTCTACTGTACCAAGCTTGCCTGGATGTCGGCATTTCGGTCGCTCAACATCGCGGTCGATGACGATCTTAACCCAAAGCGCGCCTTTTGGTTTTCACCCAAGCAACTTCTCTACGTCGCCCGCGTGACGCGCTTGATCGATCCCGGGCCGTACGGGACACGGTAGCCATATTCTCGTCAGAAGAAGGTGTCTCAAGAGATATCTTCCCCTACCGAGAGCACCTGAGACGCAGCGGTTGAGCAAGTTTTTTTACAGATTCAGAGCTGGCCCCGCAAATTCGGACAGTAGCTTGAGTGGATTTTCTGCCTGACAGCGGCGAGGATTCTTGCTGCGAATCAGGAGCGAAGATGACGAAGAAGAGCCGCCGGACGCATTCTCCGGCATTCAAGGCGAAGGTTGCTTTGGCTGCGGTCAAAGGCGACAAGACACTGGCGGAGCTGGCGCAACTGTTTGATGTTCATCCGAACCAGATCACGATCTGGAAAAACCAGCTCCTGGAAGGCGCCGCCGGCGTGTTTGGGCATGACAAGACATCGGCCGAGACGCCGGTCGATTTGAAGGCGTTACATGCCAAGATCGGCGAGCTGGCGTTGGAAAACGATTTTTTGTCCGGCGCGCTCACCAAGGCGGGCCTGCTGAGCGCAAAGCGATGATCGACCGCGATCATGATCTTTCTATCGTGCGCCAGGCGAAGGTCCTGAAGCTGGCTCGCAGCACGGTCTACTATGAACCTCGGCCAGTTTCGGCCGAGGACCTTGCCTTGATGCGTCGGCTCGATGAGCTGCATCTCGATTATCCCTTCGCGGGAGCGCGTATGCTGCGATCGTTGCTGCGGCGGGAGGCGTATACTCCGGTCGCCGCCACATCGCGACGCTGATGAAGCGCATGCGGATCGAGGCGGTCTATCGTCGCCCGAACACGAGCAAGCCGGCTCCGGGTCACAAGATCTACCCGTACCTGTTGCGCGGATTGAAGATCGAGCGGCCCGACCATGCGTGGGCAATGGACATCACCTACATTCCGATGCGGCGTGGCTTCGTCTATCTCGCGGCGGTCGTCGATGTGTTCAGCCGACGGGTCCTGGCCCATCGCGTCTCGATCACAATGGAGGCGGCCTTCTGCGTCGAAGCGGTCCAGGAGGCGTTGGCGAAGCACGGCAGGCCCGAGATTTTCAACACGGATCAGGGCAGCCAGTTCACCAGCCTCGAGTTCACCGATGTGCTGCTGGACGCGAAGATCGCCATCAGCATGGACGGCAAGGGCGCCTGGCGCGACAACGTGTTTGTCGAGCGGCTCTGGCGCACGGTCAAATACGAAGAAGTATATCTCCGCGCCTACGACAGCGTGTCCGAGGCGCGAGCGTCAATTGCCAAGTATCTGGCCTTCTACAATCAGGGACGCCCTCACTCGAGCCTTGACGGGCGCACGCCCGACGAGGCTTACTTCGGCACGCAAGCTATGGTGATGGCCGCATGACCGTCGCCGACGGTTTTGTCGTCGCTCTGGTCGGGCTACGCCCTCCCGACGCAACGACAAAACCGTAAAGCCCCGCGTTCAGCATAACCCGGCAGGAATCCACTTAAATCCAGCGGGGCGCTGTCCAAACAACCGGGGCCAGCTCTCAGATTGCTCGCGCAACTGCTCCCGAGCGGCGAGCGTGGTGGCTGGAGCGCGTCAACACTACGCTCAATCCCTTCATACGCGAGCGGGGTTATCGCTGGGAGGTCCACATTGACGAAACGCCAATCGATTTCTGGACCATCCAAGGAATGAAGCCGCCTGACCCCGATTCTGAGGCTGAAAAGCACTGGGTCAAAGAGGGCCGCCCGTCAGCATATACCTGAGTGTGGGCGCAACCTTCAGCGAGCTGATCGCGGCGATGGGTATCAATCCGCCAAGCTTCGGCGACGCGAACGCCTAAATGCCGAAAGGCGCCGGGCGGACGTAATATCGCCCGGCCGGCTCGTCGCAGTGCTCTTCAGCCTCGATGCCTTACAGGTTTTATCCCGAAACCCAAAGGAGATCGCTATGTCGATCCGTAGCCTGCTTGTTGCCGCAGCATTCGCGTCTCTGCAGCCCGCCCACGCCGATGGCCTGCGTCCGATTGATGCCATGAGCGTCGACGTTGGCGAACTGTCCGGTGTCGCCTACTACACCGTAGAGCGCGACGGATTCCATGTCGTAACGACCCTTGCACAGGGCATGACGGGAACGCCGATCCGTGTGGTGTGTGTTCTTGCACCGGGTCAGAGCGTGGCGTTCTCAACACCGGACCAGGTAAATGCGCTCGAAATCAGCCGGAACGGCGACAGCGTGCTCGTCCGCAAGGTGAAATCGGTCTCGAACTAATTTCCGGCCAAATGGCGCCTTCCCAGCGAACGGGAAGGGCGATGAGCGTGATCAGCGGCAGAGCGGTCCATCGCATTTTCGCCGAACCTGCTCCACCCGATCTATTTGAATTAGGGATAGCCGAACATGAAGGAGGCCATTCTGCGCTCCGGCATCGACCGTCGTACCCTGCTCATGACGTTGGCGTTGCTTCCAGCCCTATCCGCGCCGCCGTTATCCGTCTCCGCGTCGGCCCTGACCGCTTCGCGGCGCGACGTGGCAGTGAGCGGTGCGTGCCAGTACCGGTGAAAGGGCGCCGGCGGCTCACGACATCCAGCTTCCAGAGTCTTAGCTTCATTCACAGCATCGAATCTAAATCGTGTTTGGAAGACAAATGCCCCTGTCAGTCATATGGCTCGTCACGTCCTTTGCGATCAGGCTGCTAGTCGTTCACTTCAAGCTCGCCATCCTTCTCAGGTCTCGCGCGAAGGCGCGTTTTCGGGGACCGGGCGCCCAAGGGCGAGAGGGCGGGCGAGACGTCGTCCTGGCTGATGAAAACCTCCCGCCAAATGGATACCCGTGCGGACCATCTCCTGCCCGCACGAACAGTCGCTTGCGGCTGAAGTGAAAGCGTTGAAACCGAGGGAACATTCGCCATGCTTGGCCTAATGATGCAAACTCCGTTGCTCCTGTCGTCCATTCTCATGCACGCGGCGCGCTCCTTTCCCGATGTCGAGATCGTCTCCCGAACTCCCGACAGGCCCGATCACATCACGAACTACAGCGGCCTTCTCGAGCGCAGCTCTCGGCTCGCAAATGCATTGGACTCGATCGGCATTAAGCCAGGCGATCGCGTGGCGACCTTAGCCTGGAATAGCTATCGGCATCTGGAGCTATACTTCGGCATTTCCGGAATGGGAGCCGTTTGCCACACGATCAATCCAAGGCTGTTCGTGGACCAGATCATATACATCATCAACCACGCCGAAGATGCGGTTGTATTCTTCGATCTGGCTTTTATCGATCTCGTACACTCTTTAATGCCGCAATGTCCGACTGTTGAAGCGTGGATATATCTGGGCGAGGCGGGCGACGCAAAGATCGTGGGAGCCAAAGGCTTCCCATCCTATGAAGGATTTCTCTCCGGGTGCTCGGAAGCTTATGCATGGCCCGAGTTCGACGAGAACACGGCATGCGGACTGTGCTATACGTCGGGAACGACAGGAAACCCAAAGGGTGTGCTGTATAGCCATCGCAGCGCCGTGCTGCATTCCTGCGCCGCAGCGCTCCCAGACGCTTGTCGCATTTCTCTGGATGACACGGTCGCGCTTGTCTCGCCGATGTTCCACGCAATGTCTTGGGGAATGCCGTATTGTGCAACGGCGACGGGTTCGAAGCTGGTGATGGCCGGACAAAACGTCGACGGTGAGAGCCTGCACAGGTTGTTCGAGGACCACGGGGTGACTTTCGCCGGCGGCGTGCCGACGGTCTGGCTGGGCTATGTTCGATACCTGCATAGCGCCGGCGTGAAGCCGACGACGCTCAATCGCGCGCTGATCGGTGGCACGGCATGTCCGGCCTCCCTGATGGAAACGCTGCAGGACGAATACGGAGTAGAAGTTCTGCATGGCTGGGGCATGACGGAAACCAGCCCGCTCGCGACGATCTCGAAGCCACTGCGCAAGCACATGACCTCGTCGAGAGCTGAACGGCGGTCTCGCCAGGTCAAACAAGGACGTGCGCTTTTCGGGGTCGAAATCGGCATTCGCGATGGCAACAACAGAAAACTCCCCCACGATGGCAAGGCCGTTGGCGACCTCGTGGTTCGGGGGCCCTGGATTGCCCGCGCTTATTACAAGATGCCGGAAAGCGAGCGTGCCGATGGCTGGTTTTTCACGGGTGATGTCGTCACGATCGACAGCGACGGTTATATGCAGGTTACGGATCGCTCGAAGGACGTCATCAAGTCCGGAGGCGAATGGATATCGTCTATCGAGCTCGAAAACCTGGCGATGGCCCACCCCGAAATCGTCGAAGCGGCGGTGATTGGTATTGCGCATCCAAAATGGGACGAACGCCCGCTCGTGCTTGCGGTCCGACGCCAGGGATCGAGGCTCAAGGCGCAAGATCTCCTGGCCTTTTACGAGGGCAAGATCGCGAAGTGGTGGATGCCGGACGATGTTCTGTTCGTCGACGAGCTTCCGCACGGGGCGACCGGAAAAGTCCTGAAGACCAAATTGCGCGAGCTTTACGGAAACCGCGATTCCGCCGCGATCAGCCAGACGGGCAACCCGCCCGCCGCCGAAGCCAACGGAGGTTCCTATGTCAGTCCGCAGCTCGCTTCTCGCAGCCGCCGTCACCTTCGCCTCACTCGGGGCCGCACACGCTAACGGCCTGCGGCCGATCGAGGGCCTGAGCATCAATCTCGGCGATGTATCCGGCGTCGCCTACTACACGGTCGAGCCCGATGGATTCCGCGTCGTCACGACTCTTGCACAGGGTGAAGCGGGAACGCCGATCCGCTTTGTGACAGTACTGGCGCCCGGTCAGCGCGTCGTTGTCTCAACGCCATACCAGGCCACCGCGCTCGAAGTCAGCCGAAAGGGCGATGAACTGCTCGTCCGCCGGGCGAGCACGTTCTCCAATTGACTGTCAATTGGCACGCAAGCGCCGACGTGAAGAAGCCAAAGATGTCCACGATTCATCTCCGCCAGCTATTTGGACGGCGCAGGCAGGATCGGCTTTCAGGTCGGGATCAAGCCTGATCCGCGAAAGCTTTCGATCAGCGCATCGAACAATTTCAGGTCGGCGCGGCTCCGCGCCATCAGTTGCGCGCCGGCAACGGCCGCGTAGATCGCGCGCGCCCTTGCTTCACGCTTGCTGGCGGGAACTGAAGCCGCAGCGAGCATCCTGGTCAGCCACGCCACGTTGACATCGGCGAACGCCTGCACCTCGGTTTTCACGGCGTCCGGCAGATCATCATATTCGGCCGCCATGAAGCTGCAGAGGCACATGCGATTGTCCTGCTCGAGCGATCGACGAAAGAGTCCCGGATAGGCGCGGAGCGCCTTTCTTGGATCTCCGTTCGCTTTTGAAAGAGCTTCGAGGTTCGCCGCCGTATCCTCCCAGTAGCGTCTCGCCACCGCCGCACCCAGCTCGGCCTTGCCGGGGAAGTGATGATAGATGCTCGCAGCCTTGATGCCGACTTCAGCCCCGATGTCGCGGAAGTTCAACCCGCCATACCCGTGGGCCTGCGCTGTCCTGCGCGCTGCAGCCAGGATCGCTTCCTTCGCATTTTCGCTCATCGTGATCACCTCAACGTGTCCCTACCAAATGGCAGGTAGGGATTGAAGTCCATAAATGCGAGGGACATGTCCAGCCTACCAAATGGCAGGTAGGACAGATATGATGGATAACATCGTTAGAACGGACGCCACCCGCATCGCCCAGCTGATCGCTCAACGGGAGCTTTCGCCCGTCGAGGTCATGCAGGCGCATCTCGACCGCATCGCGGCGGTCAATCCCAAGCTGAATGCGATCGTGACGCTGGCCGACGGCGCGATGGAAGGCGCCAGGACGGCCGAAGCGGCGGTGATATCGGGCGCCCAGCTCGGCCCTCTCCATGGCGTTCCGTTCACGGTCAAGGATGGGATCGACACGGCGGGTGTGCTGACACAGCGCGGCTCGCCGATTTTCAGGGGGCGCATGCCTGACGCTGATGCCACCGTCGTGGCCAGGCTGAAGGCCGCCGGCGCCATTCTTATCGCAAAGACGAACCCGCCCGAATTTTCCTATTCGATCGAAACCGACAATCTCGTGACGGGCCAAACCAACAACCCCTGGAACCTCGACTACACGCCGGGCGGATCGAGCGGCGGTGAATCCGCTGCCATCGCAGCGGGCATGTCGCCACTCGGTGTGGGCAGCGATCTCTCGATCTCTTTGCGCGGCCCGGCAGCGCATACCGGTGTCGTCGGATTCAAGGCCACTCACGGTCGAATGCCGATGACAGGCCACTGGCCTCGGGTGCCACGTCGCTTCTGGCATATCGGTCCGATGGCGCGCTCGGTGCGCGATGTGGCGCTCGCTTATTCCTTGATGGCAGGACCCGACGGCGCCGACGGCTTCTCGGTCAGCTCGCCCGATCTCGATACAGGGGTGGGCACGAAATCGACCCGTCAGGTTGTGTGTCCAGCGAAGGCTGGCATGTTCAGCAGGAGACAAACCTGCCGGGGTAGAAGTCAGAGCCCCGTAGTTTGGATAGCAGAGGTGATGGAAACTGAAACTCTGAAGCCTATCGACAAAGTCTCCCCAGGGGAGGCTACGAGTCATCGGGCCGTAATAAAAGTGAACGCGTTGTGGCCTCGAAAGTGAGTATCCCCGAGGGCCGAGCCTTCAACCGGAGGGCGAAGGCAGCATGAGCAACTGAAGACTGACCGATACGGATGTTCACCTCGGCGGGGTGGAAGCGACAGCACGGTGACAAGGACATGCTGAGCAACTGGAGAAGCCCTCCTCGTCCCGACGCGAAATCGTCGGAGCAAGGTAGGCCGTATAACCGGCGAAACCGGGAAGTCGGCCGAAGACGAGAGGGTGGCGGCCGGGTCCGGAGTAGCAATGAAGCGGAGTAATATCCGTGGAGCCAAGGGACCCTGCCATTTGCAATGTCTCCAACATAGGGAAGGCAAGGACGAGATGACAAAGGCGTCCATTGATTTGCAGGACCTGAGGCGGAGAATATACGTCAAGGCAAAGGCTGAACCGTCCTGGCGGTTCTGGGGACTATACGTCCACGTCTGCAAGATGGAGACCCTGCGCGCTGCGTATGAGATGGCCAAAGAGAACGATGGAGCACCGGGAATAGACGGTGTCACCTTCGAGGCCATTGAGACGCAAGGCGTGGAAGCTCTGCTTGAGCAGTTACGGGACGAACTGATCGGGCGCACCTACCAGCCACTTCCCGCGCGGAGGCAGGAGATACCGAAGGACGGGGGCAAAGTCCGTGTCCTCTCGATTCCGGCGATCCGCGACAGAGTGGTGCAAGGGGCGCTCAAGCTCATCCTCGAGCCTGTGTTCGAGGCTGACTTTCAACCGGGGTCGTATGGATATCGGCCCAAACGGACAGCACATGGCGCCATCAAGCGTGTGGCTGAAGCGATAGTCCAACGGAAGACGCGGATTCTCGACATTGACCTACGGGCCTACTTTGACAATGTCCGGCATGACCGGCTGTTGGAGAAAGTGGCGCGGCGGGTTGATGACGCGCATATACTGCATCTCCTAAAGATGATGCTGAAAGCCTCAGGCAAGAAGGGCGTTCCGCAGGGCGGTGTGATCTCGCCCTTGCTCAGTAATCTCTACCTCAATGAGGTGGACAGGATGCTGGAGCGAGCGCGGGAAGTCACCCGCAACGGCAAGTACACCTACGTCGAATACGCGCGATTCGCTGACGACCTGGTGGTCTTGATCGACGCCTACAAGCGTCATGACTGGCTGATTGGAGCCGTGACCAAACGACTCCGGGAGGAGTTCGCCAAGCTGCAGGTGGAAATCAATGATGAAAAGAGCCGCACAGTGGACCTTGAGCGCGGTGAGTGCTTTGGGTTCCTGGGCTTTGAGTTCCGCTACTTCCGCGGACTAAGCGGAGCGATGCGGCCGCATTACACGCCCAAGCTCAAAAAGCGGACGGCACTGGTGCGGGCGCTCAAAGAGGTGTTCCGCCGACACCGGTCGCAACCGGTTGAACGAGTGATAAACTTGATCAATCCGATGCTCCGGGGGTGGGTGAACTACTTCGCGGTGGGGCATTCCAGCGAGTGCTTCAGCTTCATCAAAGACTGGGTGGAGAAGAAGGTCAGGCGCCATCTGGCGCATGCTCAGAAACGAAAGGGCTTCGGCTGGGAACGATGGAATAGGCGGTGGCTGTACGACACTCTCGGGCTGTTCAACGCCTACAGAGTGCGACGCGACGGGCCGAAAGTCGCCCCAGCAGGATAGGTCCCATAAGCGTTGGCGTGAAGCAAATGGGAGCGCGCAGTGCGGGAAATCCGCATGCTGCGTGCGACGTGGAGGGGACTGGAAACGTGGCACGGTCGAGAGGCCTGTCGGCGCGCCAGTCTTCGACCCTACCGTGTAGGCTGGCTTGCCTCTCCGGGCATCTTCGGACCAGTCGATCGAGAGGTGGTCGCGACGGTGAGGGCGGCCGCTCATGCGCTGAGTGGTGCTGGCTGTCTCGTCGAAGAGGTCCGGTTGCCCGTGCTGGAGCAGACCGATGCCAACAGCGTGCTCTGGCAGCTCCAGCAGATGGAAGCCCGGCCCGAGTTTGCGAAGGTCACCGCGGGCCACGAGGCCCAGATCTTCAGGCACGCCAAATTGGTCCTCGATACACCTGACACGCCGATAGCCGACTTCGTCGCCGCCGAGCAGGCCATAGAGCGCCTTCGCGACAGCTTCGCCGAATACTTCCAGCGCTACGATGCGCTGCTATGCCCGGTGACCCCGTTCCCGGCGACCAAGCATGGTCTCAACGACCTCGTGGTCGATGGCGTGACGGTTTCACCCTTTCACGTCATGAGCGCCACATCACCGTTCAGCTTGACGGGAATGCCCGCTCTATCGATGCGGTTTGGAACGAGCCATGACGGTCTTCCGATCGGCGTGCAAATGGTCTCCTCCTGGCTGGCGGAATCGACGGTGCTCAAGATCGCCTCGCTCCTCGAGGAGGTGAGCCCCGTTCGCGACCTTCATCCGACTATCTGACGATGAAAGGGCGGGATTCATCCCGCCCTCTCCCCTGAGAGCATCCACCATGAAAGATGAGCTGACGATATCGCGGCTTGCTCAATCAACCGACGGTCACGCTCAATTGCATCGCGCTCCTGGTGCGCTCCGGTCATTGTTGCCGTCCATAGGTTCGCTATCGGTTGCCGCTCCCTTCCCTCATGAAGTTCCCGCGCGCGCCGGACCATCACCGGAAACAGGACGTCATGAAGGCACACAGCAGCGCTCTCGAAGAGGCCGAGAAGGATGATCAGAATGAACATTCAAGTCTCGCTCACACCGACGCGCAGCCGATCGACCTGAATTCCCTGCAGACATTCGTCGCTGTCGTGCGCGCCGGCGGATTTGCGGCGGCAGCCCGCGAAACCAACACGCCGAGGTCGTCCGTCAGCTTGCGCATCCGCAGCCTGGAGGCGGCGCTCGGTGCGCGGCTCTTCAAGAGGTCCACGCGCGCTTTTGCCCTCACGGCCGCAGGACGAGAACTCTACCAGCGTTCGGCTGGCGCGCTTGCCCTGCTTGTCAACGCGCTCCGGGGGGTAAGCGGTGCTGACGACCCATATGCCGGCGAAATCCGCATCACGCTGCCGGCCGACTTTCCGGTCAGGATCGTGGCAGCCACGATCGGGGATTTCAGAAACGATCACCCCAATGTGCGCCTTGAGGTGTCGCTCACTAACGACGTGCTCGATCTCATCTCCCAGGATATTGATATTGCGCTCCGCATCGGAGCGGCCAATCCTCAGGAAGCCCTGATCAAGGGCGCAATCGACATGAAGTTTGGTCTTTATGCGAGCTCAGACTATGTGAGCCGTCACGGGATCCCCGTCGATATTCGCGACGCGTCGACCTTGATCGGGCCATCGAGGCCGGAATTGCTGCGCCTTCTATCCCGCTCCTTGCCGGGCGGGGCGACGTGGCCCGCCTTTCATGTCGCGGTCGACTCCTTCGCTCTTGCTCGTGAGCTTGTGCTGAATCACCAGGGGATTGGTCTGCTTCCGGAAGCCCTCTGCAGAGTGGAATACGCATCGAGGCTCGTCGTGCCGGTTTTGCCAGAGGAGTTCTCCGGGACGATCCGCCTGCATCTCACATATCCGTCGCGGGCCGATCTGAGCGCCAAGGTCGCGGATTTTACCCGTGTGTTCGAGCGACACCTTGCAGCTGCCGGGCGGTGATTTTCGTTGTTGTCGTTGTTCATGCCGACAGTTTGAGGTGGACCGTTCGGGCAGCAGAACTGGTCTTCGGGAAACTCCGATGCCAATTGGCCAGAACTACAGCCGCTGTGGCTTGCGGAAGGGGACTAATCTGCGGCCCTCCCGCATGCAATCTATCGAGCTCCGAAGTCAATGGAGCCTTGGCCAATGCAGAGCGTCATCACAACGAAGTTCGAAACGACCGAATTTGCCGGTCTCACGACGAAAATTATCAATCCGCAGGAAAGCCCGTTCACGGTGCTGGACATGACCATCAAGCCGGGCTTCGGCGCACCCGCCCACATCTCCGAGGAGGAGGACAAGCTGTTTGTCCTCCTGGAGGGCCGGGTGAAATACCTCGTGGGAGACCAGACCGAGGTCGCTGGACCCGGTTCGCGGATTCTCGTGCCGAGAGGAGTTGTTCACGGCTTCACCAATGAGGGGCCGGCCGACGCGAGACACATCCTCGTCTCCACGCCGCGTCGTCACGAGGAATTCTTCCGCGATCTGCACAGGATCCCCGAGCCGCGCGAGCAGCACATGGACATGCTGCCGACGATCGCAGCGCGCAACGGCCAACGGATAGTTGGTCCGCTCCCATGACACGATGGGCAGCACCGAACGCGCGTATCGCGGCGATTTCGACGTCCCTAGGCCACCCTCCACCTCCCGTCCCCCGCCCGCTTCAGCGCGGGGTCGCTCATCCGCACATGCTCGGCGAGAAAATCGATGAACGCGCGCACGCGCGCGGGCAGGGGCGCGGTGTGGCCGACATAGACGGCGTGGATGTCTTCGCGGTCGCCGGGATTGTAGCTTTGCAGCACCGGGACGAGGCGGCCCGATTCGATGTCGGGGCCGATGTGGAAGAGGGCGAGGCGGGCGAGGCCCACGCCGCCGAGGGCGAGGCGGCGGGCGATTTCGCCGTCGCTGGCGCGGGCGGCCGGTGGCGGCATGGCTTCCTCGGTGTGGTCGCCGCGCCGGAATGGCCAGCCGCCGCGGATGCGCGGAAAGGTCCAGCCGATGCCGCGGTGCTGGGTGAGATCCGCCGGCGTCTTCGGCGTGCCGAAGCGCGCCAGATAGTTCGGGTGCCGACGACGACCATGCGGCTGGTGCCGAGCTTTCGCGCGACCAGACGTGACGCTTTCAGGGGCCCGACGCGGATGGCAATATCGGCCCGTTCCTGCATCAGGTCGATCAGCGTGTCGGTCAGCACGAGGTCGAGTGTGACCTCGGGATGCCGTTCCAGGAAGCGGGGAATCAGCGGTAGGACGTGCAGCATGCCGAAGGGAATGTTGCAGTTGACCGTGAGGCGGCCGCGCGGCGCCGCACCTGAAGCCGCCTCGCGCTCGGCCCATTCCATCTCTCCGAGGATGCGCACGGCGCGCTGGTAGAAGGCCTGGCCCTCCTCCGTCAGCGTCAGCTTGCGCGTGGTGCGGTTGATCAGCCGCGAGCCGAGGCGCGTCTCCAGCCGCGAGATCAGCTTGCTGACGCCCGACGGGGTCAGGCGCAGTTTTCGCGCGGCCTGGGTGAATCCGCCGAGATCGACGACGCGGACGAAAACCTCCATCTCGGCGGAGCGATTGGTATCGAAACGAGCCATGTTGAATTCACGTCACAAATGATTGGATTGCGGACATCCTAATGGTTTTGCCGCGCTGCGGCTATCTGCGTGGCTCGTCCCTCGCATTGGAGCCACGCATGCCTCCCGCCGTTCTCGCCCTCACCGCCGGTGCCTTCGGCATCGGCACCACCGAGTTCATCATCATGGGCCTGTTGCTCCAGGTCGCCGCCGACATGCACGTCTCCGTGCCGGTCGCGGGGCTGCTGATCTCCGGCTATGCGCTCGGCGTCTTCGTCGGCGCGCCTGTGCTCACGCTGGCGACGCGGCGGATGCCGCGGAAAACCGTCCTTCTCGCCCTGATGGCGATCTTCACGCTCGGCAATGCCGCTTGCGCGCTGGCGCCGAACTACGAATGGCTGATGGCGGCGCGGGTGCTGACCTCGCTCGCCCACGGCACCTTCTTCGGCGTCGGGTCGGTCGTTGCGACCAGCCTCGTCGCGGAGGACAAGCGCGCGTCGGCGATTGCGACCATGTTCATCGGCCTGACGGTCGCGACGCTCCTGGGCGTGCCCTTCGGCGCCTGGTTCGGCCTGATGCTCGGCTGGCGCGCGGCATTCTGGGCGGTGACGGTGATCGGCGTGATCGCCTTCGCAGTGGTGGCCACATTCGTGCCCGGCTATGTCGGCAATGGCGACAAGCCGATCTCGCTCTCCGAGGAGGTCGCGGTGCTCGGCCGTCCGCAGGTGCTGCTCGGCCTCGCCATGACCGTGTTCGGCTTTGCCGGCCTGTTCGTCGTCTTTACCTATATCCAGCCGATCCTGACGCGCTTCACCGGTTTTCCGGAAGCCGCGGTGTCGCCGATCCTGCTGGTGTTCGGTGCAGGTCTCGCGATCGGCAATGTCGCCGGCGCAAGCTCGCCGATCGCGGCCTTGCGCGTGCCCTGATCGGCACGCTCGCTGCGCTCGCCATCGTGCTGCTTGGCCTTGCTGCCGTGCTGTCAGTCAAGATCGCAGCCATCGCGCTGATCCTGCTGCTTGGCATTGCGGCCTTTGCGACCGTCGCGCCGCTCCAGCTTCGCGTGCTGGAAGCCGCTGGCCCCAGCGGCCGCACGCTCGCGTCCAGCCTCAACATCGCCGCCTTCAATCTCGGCAACGCGCTCGGCGCCTGGGCGGGCGGCGTCACCATCGATCGCGGGCTCGGTCTCTCCGCGCTGCCGCTGGTCGCGGCCGGCATCACGGCCGTCGGTCTCGTGCTATGGAGCCTTCAGCTCGATCGAACGCAGTCCGCAGTCGCGGCGTGCCCGGCGGAATAGGAGAATGATCATGGAATATCGCAATCTCGGCGCTTCCGGTCTCAGGGTACCCGTCCTCAGCTTCGGCACCGGCACGTTTGGCGGCCAAGGCCCGCTGTTCTCGGCCTGGGGCCGCAGCGGCGCCGAAGAAGCGCGCAGGCTGGTCGACATCTGTCTCGAAGCCGGCGTCAATCTGTTCGACAGCGCCGATGTCTATTCGAACGGCGCGTCAGAGGAAATCCTCGGCGCCGCGATCAGGGGACGCCGCGACAAGGTGCTGATCTCCACCAAGATGAGCCTGCCGATGGGCGACGGTCCGCTCGATGCCGGCTCTTCGCGGTATCGTCTGGTCGCCTCGGTCGAAGCTGCGCTGCGCCGGCTCGGTACCGATTACCTTGATCTGCTCCAGCTTCACGCCTTCGATGCGTTCACGCCGATCGAGGAGGTCCTGTCCACCCTCGATACGCTCGTACGTGCCGGCAAGCTGCGCTATGTCGGTGTCTCCAATTTCGCCGGCTGGCAGCTGATGAAGTCGCTCTCAATTGCCGAACGGCACGGCTGGCCGCCCCATGTCGCGCATCAGGTTTATTATTCGCTGCTCGGCCGCGACTACGAATGGGAGCTGATGCCGCTCGCACGCGACCAGGGCGTCGGCGCGCTGGTCTGGAGCCCGCTCGGCTGGGGCCGGCTCACCGGCAAGATCCGGCGCGGAAAGCCGCTCCCTGCGAGCAGCCGTCTGCACGCCACCGCGCAGTTCGGCCCGCCCGTGGACGACGAGCGGCTCTATGCCATCGTCGACGTGCTTGATACGATCGCCGCGGAGACCGGCCGCACGGTGCCGCAAATCGCTATCGCCTGGCTGCTGTCGCGTCCCACCGTATCCTCCGTGATCATCGGCGCCCGCGATGAGGCGCAATTGCGCGACAATCTCGGCGCGGTTGGCTGGTCGCTGAGCGCTGCGCAGATCGCGCGTCTCGACGAGGTCAGCGCCGTGATGCCGCCTTATCCCTACTACCCCTATCGCATCCAGGAAGGCTTTGCGCGCCTCAATCCGCCGCTGGTGTGACGAACGACTAGTAAAAAGCCGCGATCGCCGTCGCGATTCCCGCTGGAAGATTCGGTTCGTTCTTCAGCGTGTCCAGAAACGCGGGATCGCCTGATACCGTGAGGCCATCCAGCTTGATCGGGTGCAGCGGCTCGGCCGCTGCCGCGACCGCCGCCAAATCCGGACCGGTCCTGACGCCGTTATATTCCAGCCGCGGGCGGAGCTGGACATTTTTGCCGAACTGCTCGTCGAGCGCGAGACGCCATCCGGTGCGTGACACCGCTCCGCGGGCGATCGCATCGCTCATGGCGAGGCTGTGCGGTTGCAGCGTGCCGAGATTGCCGAGCGCGGCGCGAAGGCGGCTCGTCGCCTCCGCCAGCGTTATCCTCTCGATCCCGGGGTCCTGGTCGGGCGAGGTGAAGTCGATCACCCGCGCGCTGCTGCCGATCTTGAGCGCCTCGCCGATTCCGCCCGCCTTCTGCATGACCGTCTTCGTCCCATAACGGGCTCGTGCGCCGATGGTAACCAGAACGATGTCCTGCTCGCGCGATTTGATCAGATGAGCGTAGGGATCGCCGGTGACTCCCTTCACGACCAGAAGGTCAGCGAACTTGCCATTGGCGATCGTTCCCAGCTTCGTATCCCACTTGAGGATCGCGGCCGGATTGCGCGTCGCCATCGAGACGATGTCGTAGTCGCTGAAGCCGAGATTGAAATGCGCGGACACGACCTTGGCCGCCTTCAGCTCGCCGAGCAGGTTCTTGCTGCCGGACGGCGACCAGTCAGAACCGAGCGCAATGGTGAGGCCGGCCGTGCGCGCGGCAACGACATTGGTCGTCTTTCCGTAGAGCAGCAGATTGCTCAAGGGGGACCAGACCACCTTGGCATGGTTTTCCGCCATCGTTCCGAAGTCGGTCGCATCGAGTGCCGTGCAATGAATGCCGGCGAGTGACGGCTCGATCGCCCAATCTCCCTCAGAATTGCGCAAGGCGAGGAAGTGGCTATGCGCCTTGGTGTCGATGCCTTCGCTGAGATGCAGCAGGAAGCACGATGACGATTTCAACTCGTTGTCGAACTTCGCCCAATCCTCGGCATCGATGTCGGGAATCTTCGAGTGTGCCTTCGGCAGGTCGGGCGGGCTGCCGATCTCGGCGGCGCGCAACGCGCCCTTGTAATATTTGTGGATCGTGCCGCTCCAGTTCGACAGCGTGATCCCCTGGCTCGTCGTGGTGCCCGCGACCATGCACTTGGCTTCGACATAGCGGACCAGGGCCGGCAGCAGCGAGCCGTCGTCGGCCAGCGCAATCGCGCTCATGGGGCCGGTGACCGACGTCTTGTACGATCTGGCGTTCTGCCATTGGTCGCGATTGCCGTAGGGCTGCGGCACGCGCCAGAGCGGCAGGATGTTGTAGCTCAGGTGATTATGCAGCTCGATCAGGCCAGGATAGATGGTGCCGCCGGTCGCCACTGCAACGACGGCCTCGAAGCCTGCCGGGGCCGGCTGTCCCTTGGGTACGATCGCCGCGATGCGATTGTCCTCGATGAAGATCGTCCCGCTCTTGATGACGTCGCCCTCGGCGGTCATCGTCACGATCCGCCCGCTCAGGGCCCATCGTTTCGGGTTGGCAGCCGGGCTCATCGGATCACTCCGTCGGGGATGGTGATCGTGATCGTGCGCCGCTTGGTGGCCGCATCGGCGCCCTGGCGCACGGCCCATGGCGTGTCTCCGCGCATCCACGCCGGCAGGCCTGCCGGCAGATCCTTTGCGATGATGTCGAAGAGCTCGGTCGGCTTGAAGGCGTCCCCATACGGCACGAGCGTCGTCGGCACGTCGGGATGCTGGAGCCCAGGCGCGAGAGCCGCGAGCGCGGCATTCCACTTGGTCAGCATGATCTTGGTGTTCGCGGCCCGCGTCGCGTTATCGTGGGCCGAGCTTTCCGGCCAGGTCGGGTGGGTGATGTGCTGATAGGCGAGGGTCTTGTAGGCCGCGCCGTCGGACGTCTTGAGCCAGGCTTTCCAGGCCTCGTCGGCGAGGCCGCCGAGCGAAACAACGGCTTCGATATTGCCCGGCGCAAGGACGGCCTTGAACCATTTGTTGCGATACTCGACGATGCCCGGCTCGTTCTTGTGCTTGTTGCCGCCGCTCTGCCCGTAGACGCTGTACAGGAAGGTGTTCACCATCACGTAGCTCCGCGTGATGCCGAGCTTGGCGAGAAAGCCCTGAGTGCGGCGTCCCGCGGTGCCGACCAGAATTCTGCGCACGATTGTCTCGTGCTGGGCGGGATCCTGACCGACGACGAGCACACGCGCCGATCCGTCGAGCCGGCCGCGGTGAAAGTTCGGCCCCCATTCAATCCGGAAATCGTCGGGATCGTAGGTTTCAGCGCCCGGATAGTCGGCGCACAGATCTCGAAATGGTTGCTGGTCGTATCCGCTGTCGAATTCCACGAGCATGGCAAATGCTCCGATGCGTCGCTGTCAGAATAGCTACGTCAAAAACCTAATCGCCATGGCACAATCTTGATGGCACAATCTTGGCGGTGGTTTGTTCCACCATTCAACCAGTATATGGGTCAGGACAGTGGGGCCAAAGGTTCATGCGCGTCTCTCGCGCCGGCCCGTGGCAGAGCGTCGCGGCGACGCGCCATGCAGAAACGCGCCTGTACACGCTCGCGTGATCTCCATAACCTCCGCCGCGCAATTTTTTGGAGATGCGGCGTGGCGAAGAAGACGGCGACGAAGAAGAAAAGTGTTGCAAGGAAAGTAACGAAGACCTCGGTCAAGGCGAGCACCGCCCGCAAGGGGGCCGTTGCGAAGGCGGTCAAGAAGACGGTCAAGAAGCCGGGATCGCGCAAGTCGGCCACGGCACGCCGTCCGAAAGGTCCGGTCTGGCAATGGTCCGCGGTCGACACCGCAGCCGCGATCGGCAACGGCGCGATCTCCGCGGTCGAGACCGTCGAAGCGCATCTGGACCGGATGCGCGCCGTCAATCCGCGGCTGAACGCGGTTGTCGTCGATCTCAGCGAGGAAGCGCTGAAGGCTGCGCATACGGCCGACAAGCAGCGCGCCAGGGGCGGCGCGCTCGGCCTGCTGCACGGTGTGCCCATCACGATCAAGGAGAATGTCGACTACGAAGGCCGGCCGAATTTCAACGGCGTGCCCGCCAACAAGGATCTTATCGCGCCGTCGGATTCGCCCGTGGTGCGCAATCTCAAGAAAGCCGGCGCGATCGTCATCGGCCTCACCAACACGCCGGAATTCTCCTTCCGCGGCTTCACCGACAATCCGCTGCACGGGCTGACGCTGAACCCCTGGGACCCGAACATCACCTGCGGCGGTTCCTCGGGCGGCGCGGGGTCGGCGGTGGCCGCCGGCATCGGCACCATCGCCCATGGCAACGACATCGGCGGCTCGCTGCGCTGGCCGGCGCATTGCAACGGCGTCGCCACCATCAAGCCGACGCAGGGTCGGATCCCCGCCTTCAACGGAAGCGCAACGGCGGAGCGGCCGATGCTGGCGCATCTGATGTCGGCGCAGGGCCCGCTCGCCCGTCACGTCGGCGACGTCCGCCTCGCGCTCGATGTGATGAGCCAGCGCGATCCGCGCGATCCCTGGTGGGTGCCGGCGCCGCTGGCCGGGCCGAAGCCGAAGGGACCGATCAAGGTCGCACTGGCCAGGATCCCGGAGGACATGGACGTCGATCCGTCCGTCCGCGCGGCGCTGCGGCAGGCCGCCGATCACCTGGAGCGTTCCGGCTACCGCGTGACCGAGGTCGATGTCCCCGACATCGACGGCGTCTGGCAGACCTGGTGCGACATCATCACCAACGAGACCGTGGTGATGCAGGAGGCCGGCATGCTGAAGGTGACGTCCGAGGACTTCCACAAGGCCTGGGGCGGCATGAAGACCAAGGCCAATGTGCTCGATCTCAAGGCCTGGATGCAGGCGACGGCCGCACGCAACGGTCATATCCGCGCCTGGCAATTGTTCTTCGAGGAGTATCCGGTCGTGCTGGCGCCGACCACGGTGAAGCCGACGCCGGGACCGCGCGACGACACCGTCAGCGCCGATCGCGTGAAGGAAATTTTCTGGGGCGAGATCCGCTTCATCTCCGCCATCAACGTGCTGGGCCTGCCCGGCGCGGTGGTGCCGGTGGCCCTGCATGACGGCAAGCCGATCGGCGTGCAGCTGATCGCCGGCCGCTATCGCGAGGACCTCGCGCTCGATGCGGCGGCCGCGATCGAGAAGCGTGCCGGAGTGCTCGCTCACCGGCTCTGGGAGACGATGGAGTAAGGTGAAAATCCCACCCTCTCCCACGACGAGGGGAGAGGGTGGCATAGGCGGCCTTCGGCCGCCGTCCTTGGAACGCCGATGCTTTGCATCGGCTATGGCGCAGCGGCGAGGCTAAGGCGTACGAATTCATTAATCCAATTCGATTCAAGTTTTAGCCAATTCACCAACAATCGTTAGGGTTACTTCCTCGATCTCTAGGCGAATTATTGTCCGCTTTACCACCCGCCTCTAACAGAGGAACGGCGGACAACGCACATGCCTCATACAGGCCAATAAGTGCGGCCCGCTCCACGCGGAGGTGGCACGATGCGCAACGAGACGATCGCTATTCACGCCGGCTACGAGCCCGAAGCCACCACGCACGCGGTTGCGGTGCCGATCTACCAGACCGCGGCCTATGCCTTCGACAGCGCCGATCACGGCGCCGCGCTCTTCAATCTCGAGGCTGAGGGTTTTCGCTACAGCCGCATCGCCAATCCGACCAGCGCGGTGCTGGAGAAGCGTATCGCCCAGCTCGAAGGCGGCGTCGGCGCGCTCGCGGTTGCGACCGGCCAGGCTGCACTGCATTTCGCCTTCGTCAACGTCGCCGATCACGGCGGCAACATCGTTTCCGTACCGCAGCTCTACGGCACCACGCACACGCTGCTCTCGCACATCCTGCCGCGGCAGGGCATCACCGGCCGTTTCGCCGAGAGCGACAAGCCGGATGCGATCGCAAAACTGATCGACGAGAACACGCGCGCCGTGTTCGCCGAGACCATCGGCAATCCCGCCGGCAATGTCTGCGACATCGAGGCTCTCGCCAAGATCGCGCATGCGCACGGCGTGCCGCTGATTGTGGACAACACCGTCGCGACCCCGATCCTGCTCAAGCCGTTCGATTACGGGGCCGACATCGCCGTGCATTCGCTCACCAAGTTTCTGGGCGGCCACGGTACCACGCTGGGCGGGGCCATCGTCGATTCCGGAAACTTCCCCTGGGCGAAGCACGCCGACCGTTTCCCGGCCTACAACAAGCCCGACGCCTCCTATCACGGTCTCGTCTATGCCGAGCGCTTCGGCCGGACCGCCTATATCGAGCGCGCCCGCAGCGTCTATCAGCGCACCATGGGTTCGGTGCTGTCGCCGTTCAACGCCTTCCTGCTGCTCCAGGGCATCGAGACCGTCGCGCTGCGCATGGAGCGCCATGTCGAGAACGCCCGCAAGGTCGCCGAATTCCTGCGCAAGGACTCGCGCGTTGCCTGGGTCAACTACACCGGCTTTGCGGACAGCCCCTATTACCCGCTCGTTCAGAAATACCTCGACGGCAATGCTTCCTCGCTTTTCACCTTCGGCATCAAGGGCGGCATGGAAGCAGGCAAGACCTTCTACGATGCGCTGAAGCTGATCACGCGCCTAGTCAATATCGGCGATGCCAAGTCGCTGGCGTGCCATCCGGCCTCGACCACCCACCGGCAGATGTCGGCGGAGCAGCAGCGCGTCGCCGGCGTGCTGCCGGAGACGATCCGCCTCTCGATCGGCATCGAGCATTCCGCAGATATCATCGAGGACATCGACCAGGCGCTCGAGAAGGCCTGCCCGTCGGCACGCCTCCAGGCCGCGGAGTAGGCGACGGCGCCGATGACGATCTTGATCGACAGGGATCAAGGTATCTCGAGCCCGGCGCTGGTACCGGCCGAGGGCGATCTCGCGCGCGACCACGGTTTTGCCGATCTCACGATCGGTCTGATCAACAACATGCCGGATCCGGCACTGAAGGCGACCGAGCGGCAGTTCATGCGGCTGCTCCAGGCGGCCGCAGGTCCGCGCCGCATCCGTTTCCATTGTTTCTCGCTGCCCTCGGTGAAGCGGTCGCCCGAGGCGAAGTGGCATGTCGAAAGCGAATATTCGGAACTCAGCGAGCTCAGGCACCAGAAGTTCGACGGGTTGATCGTGACCGGCGCCGAGCCGGTCGCGCCCGAGCTCGACCAGGAGCCGTATTGGCGCGACCTCACCGAGCTGATCGACTGGGCCAAGGTCAACACGCGCTCGACGATCTGGTCGTGCCTCGCCGCGCATGCGGCGGTGCTGCATCTCGACGGCATCGCGCGTCGGCGGCTCCCGGCCAAATGTCACGGCATTTTCGACTGCGAAGCTGCGACGAACGATGCGCTGACGCGCGCTGCGCCTGCGCCCCTCAAGGTCTCGCATTCCCGCCTGAACGAGATCGCCGAGAGCGACCTCACGCAGGCCGGCTATCAGGTGCTGACGCGTTCGGCAAAGGCCGGCGTCGATATCTTCGTCAGGCAATATGCCAGCCGCTTCGTGTTCTTCCAGGGCCACCCGGAATACGATGCGCTGTCGCTCCAGCGCGAGTATCTGCGCGACATCGGCCGCTATCTCGCGCGCGAGCGCGAGGCTTATCCGCACCTGCCCGTGAGTTATTTTGACGCAGCGACTGAAGAGAAGCTCGCCCGCTTCGAGAAGAAGGCGACCCAACAGCGCCACCCGGCGCTCACCAACGAACTGCCTGCGCTGAACTTGCGCGCCGATATCGCCGCCGGCACCGCCGCGGCGGCGCTTTTCCGCAACTGGCTCCAATATCTCGGTGCGGAAGCCGATACGTGGGCCCTGGCGCGCGAGCCGAAGGGCGTTGGTTCCACGTTAGGATTACCCGGGCGTTAAGCTTGCCTCAACCAGCTCTCGAATGTTTCAGTACAGAAATACGGAATCGCAGGAACGCAGTCGTGTGGTCGGCACTCCAGGGACGCGTGAGCAATCGGCTGGCCCGGCATTTCCGTGCCGCGCCGCACCGCTTGCCTGCGCATGCGCCGATGGTGAGCTTTACGTTTGACGACGCGCCCGATAGCGCTGCAGGCGAGGGCGCCGAGCTTCTCGAGGGGCATGGCGGCCGCGGCACCTATTACCTTGCCGGCAGCCTGATCGACCGTCCCTCGGATCACTGGCACGGCCTGTCGAACGACGCGATCGTGCGGCTTTACCGGGGCGGTCATGAGATTGCCTGTCATACATTTTCGCACCAGAGCTCGGCCAATCTCGACGAGGCCGCCATGGCAAGCGAGATCGAGCGTAACCGCAGCCATTTCCACGCTATCGATTCCTCGATCGTGCTGGAGAACTTCGCCTACCCCTATGGGATCGCCTCGGTCTGGCGCAAGCCGCAACTCGCAAAGGCCTTTCGCTCGGCGCGCGGCATCCTTCCCGGCGTCAATCGCGACGTCATCGACCTCCAGTTCCTGCGCGCCTCGCCTCTGGTCGATTGCGAGATCGATATTGCGGGCGTCGATCGCTATTTCGACGAGGCGGTCGCAAGCGGCGGATGGCTGATCTTCTACAGCCACGACGTCGCCAACGCGCCGAGCCCCTATGGCTGCACGCCGCACCTGATGCGCCATGCGCTGGAGGCGGCCCGGAAGCGCGACATGCCGATCGTGACGGTCGCGGAAGCGCTACGACGGATCGGGGCGTAGCTCTCTTCACCTCGCCCCGCTTGCGGGGAGAGGTCGAATTCGATCGCAGATCGAATTCGGGTGAGGGGGTACAGGTCCATCGGCAATCTCATGTGTGGAGAGAGGCCCCTCACCCCAACCCTCTCCCCGTAAGAACGGGGAGAGGGAGAGGAAGCAGCGGTGCAAGCCCCGCAAACAGTCTTGCCATGCCCGCGCGGTCATGCGACTGGCCTTGTGACGAATCCTACGGCCTTGCACCGACACACCCATGTCCGCTCCCTCCACCGCCCCGCTGCCTGCGCCGGCCAACGGCCGCGACGCGCTGTCGGTGCTGCATTCGGTGTTCGGCTTGCCGGGGTTCCGCGGCGCGCAGGGCGAGATCATCCGGCACGTCACGGATGGCGGCAATTGCCTGGTCTTGATGCCGACCGGCGGCGGCAAGTCGCTGTGCTATCAACTGCCGTCACTGCTGCGCGAAGGCTGCGGTATCGTGGTGTCGCCGCTGATCGCGCTGATGCGCGACCAGGTTGCCGGCCTGCTCGAGGCCGGGGTCAACGCCGCCGCGCTGAACTCGTCGTTGACGCTGCAGGAAGCTTCTGACATCGAGCGCCGCCTGATCGCGGGCGATCTCGACCTGCTCTATGTCGCGCCGGAACGCCTGGTGACGCCGCGCTGCCTGTCGCTGCTGGCGCAGGCGAAGGTCGCGCTGTTCGCGATCGACGAGGCGCATTGCGTCTCGCAATGGGGCCATGACTTCCGCCCCGAATATGTCGGCCTCTCCATCATCGCCGAACGTTTTCCAAACGTTCCGCGCATCGCGCTGACCGCGACCGCTGACGAGCTGACCCGCAAGGAGATCGTCGAGCGCCTCCGGCTCGCCGACAGCCCGCAATTCGTCTCCAGCTTCGACCGCCCGAATATCCGCTACGAGATCGTCGACAAGCGCAACGCAGTGTCGCAGCTGAAAGAATTCATCCGGGAGCGGCATGCCGGCGACGCCGGCGTGGTCTATTGCTTGTCGCGCAATCGCGTCGAGGAGGTTGCCGCCGCGCTCGACGACGCCGGCATTGCCGCGCTGCCTTATCACGCCGGGCTCGACAGCAGCATACGCTCGCGCAACCAGGACCGGTTCCTCAACGAGGACGGCATCGTCATCGTCGCGACCATCGCCTTCGGCATGGGCATCGACAAGCCCGACGTCCGCTTCGTCGCCCATCTCGATCTGCCGAAGAGCATCGAGGCCTATTATCAGGAGACGGGGCGCGCCGGCCGCGACGGCAAGCCGTCGGCGGCCTGGATGGCCTATGGTCTCTCCGACATCGTGCAGCAGCGCCGCATGATCGACGAGTCCAGCGGTTCTGACGATTTCAAGCGGGTGTCGATCGGCAAGCTCGACGCACTGGTCGGCCTCGCCGAGACCGCGCAGTGCCGGCGCAAGCGGCTGCTCGCCTATTTCGGCGAGGCGGAGACGGCGAACAATTGCGGCAACTGCGACAACTGCCTGACGCCGCCCAAGATGCGCGACGGCAAGGTGCTGGCGCAGAAGCTGCTGTCCTGCGCCTATCGCACCGGGCAGCGTTTCGGTGCGATGCAGCTGATCGACGTCCTGATTGGCCGCCTCACCGAAAAGGTGACGCAGTTCGGCCACGACAAATTGTCCGTGTTCGGCATCGGGCGCGAGCTGAACGAGAAGCAGTGGCGCACGGTGCTGCGGCAGCTGGTGGCGATGGGGCATTTGTACAGCGACAGCGAGGCGTTCGGCGCGCTGAAGCTGACGGAGAGCGCGCGCGGCGTGCTACGTGGCGAGACCGAGGTGTGGCTACGCGAGGAGGCGCCGGGCACGCGCGTTCGCGCGAGCCGGACAAAATCCCGCCGTGGTGACCTCGCGCCTGCGGCCAACGCGCCGCAGGGCGATGTCGATCCCGAATTGCGGGCGCGGCTGAGGTCCTGGCGTTCGGACATCGCGCGCGAACGCGGCGTGCCGGCCTATGTCGTGCTGCACGATGCGACCATCGACGGCATCGTCCGGGCGTGGCCGACGACGCTCGACGAGCTCCGCAACGTGCCCGGCATCGGCGACAAGAAGCTCGAGCATTACGGCGACGAGCTGCTCCAGATCGTCAAGACGCGGTAGGGCTTTTCGTCATCCCGGACAAGCGCAGCGAAGCGGAGCGCAGATCCGGGATCCATACCGCGTGATTTATCTTGGGGCACGTGGGGAGACGTTCTTCGCCAAACATCTCCCTGGGGTTATGGGTCCCGGGTCTGCGCTTACGCTTGCCCGGGACGACAGCGAGTGGAGGCGCGAGGTACGGCGCTGCTTCAGCCGTTCCGGAACGCGTACCCATACCCGTTGAGCGCCGGCGCGCCGCCGAGATGGGCGTAGAGAATCTTTGCACCCTTCTCGAAATGGCCCTTCTGGGTCAGGTCGATCAGGCCTTGCATCGATTTGCCCTCATAGACAGGGTCGGTGATCATCGCCTCTAACCGTGCGGTGAGGCGGATCGCTTCCTTGGTCTCTTCCGACGGCACGCCATAGGCGGGATAAGCGTAGTCCTCGATCAGCACGACGTCGTCTTCGACGATATCCTTGCCGAGCTCAACGAGCTTGGCGGTGTTCTGCGCGATCGAAAGCACCTGCGCCTTCGTTTGCGCCGGCGTGAACGAGGCGTCGATGCCGATCACCTTTCGCGCGCGGCCGTCGGCGGCGAAGCCGACCAGCATGCCGGCATGGGTGGAACCGGTGACGGTGCAGACCACGATGTAGTCGAACTTGAAGCCGAGCTCGGCTTCCTGCTTGCGTACTTCCTCGGCGAAGCCGACATAGCCGAGCCCGCCGAATTTGTGCACGGATGCGCCGGCGGGAATCGCATAGGGCTTGCCGCCCGCCGCCTTCACCTCCTCGATCGCCTGCTCCCAGCTCTTGCGGATGCCGATGTCGAAGCCGTCATCCACCAGGCGCACGTCGGCGCCCATGATGCGCGACAGCATGATGTTGCCGACGCGGTCATAGACGGCGTCCTCGTGCGGGACCCAGGCTTCCTGCACCAGTCGGCACTTCATGCCGATCTTGGCCGCGACGGCGGCGATCATGCGGGTGTGGTTGGACTGCACGCCACCGATCGAGACCAGCGTGTCCGCGTTCGAGGCGATCGCGTCGGGGATGATGTATTCGAGCTTGCGCAGCTTGTTGCCGCCATAGGCGAGCCCGGAATTGCAGTCCTCGCGCTTGGCATAGATCTCGACATTGCCGCCGAGATGCTTCGACAGCCGCTCCAGCTTCTCGATGGGCGTCGGGCCGAAGGTCAGCGGATAGCGCGCGAATTTGTCCAGCATCATTGGGTCATCCCGATTGGCGTTGAATTGGCTCAAGCGCCTAGCACTGCCGCAGACAAATGTGCTTTCAAATATTACGCAGCAACTGTTGTATAACTTGCAGTCTGGCGTCAAATGGATCTACTTTCTTCCGAACTAGAGCCAAACGACGAAAGCTTCTTCCATGGCCGCTCGGCTCGACCGTACCGACCTCAAGATGTTGAGATTGCTGCAAAATAACGGCCGGCTGAGCAACGCCGAGCTGGCCGAAACCGTCGCCATCAGCCCCGCCACCTGCCATCGCCGCACCCAGCGCCTGTTCGAGGACGGCTTCATTGCCGCGGTCCGCGCCATGGTCGCGCCGAAGAAGGTGGCGAAGGGCACGCTTGTGATGGTCGGCGTCGTGCTCGACCGCTCGACCCCGGAGAGTTTTGCCACCTTCGAGCAAGCGATCACCAGGCTGAAATGCGTGCTCGACTGCCACCTCGTCGCCGGCGACTTCGACTATTTCCTCAAGATCCGCGTCGGCGACATGGAGGATTTCAACCGCATCCACGGCGAACAGCTGATCGCACTGCCCGGCGTACGCCAGACCCGCACCTTCTTCGTGATGAAGGAGGTCGTCGACAACGCGCCGCTGGAGTTTTGAGCAGCTGCTATTGATGCGCGATCCGCATCATGGGAGATTCAGGCGATGCAGACATTTCCCTTCCGCCAACTCAATCCGGCCGGGCCGGCCTATCGGCGCGGTTGGGTGGACGAGGCCGTCGCCGCGATCGAGGCCGACCAGTGCCGCACGGCCGACACGCATCTGATCCGGCTGATCGTGCCGGCGCTATCAGGCATCGACATCTATCTCAAGGATGAGTCCACACATCCGACCGGCAGCCTGAAGCACCGCCTTGCGCGCTCGCTGTTCCTCTACGCGCTCTGCAACGGGCACATCCGCGAAGGCACGCCTGTGGTCGAGGCCTCGTCGGGATCGACGGCGGTGTCGGAAGCCTATTTCGCGCAGATGATCGGCGTGCCCTTCTACGCCGTGATGCCGCGCACGACCTCGGCGGAGAAGATTGCCGCGATCGAGCATTATGGCGGCAACTGCCATCTGATCGACGACGGCCGCGCGCTCTACGCGGAAGCCGCCGCGCTCGCCACCCGGCTGAACGGCCATTACATGGACCAGTTCACCTTTGCCGAGCGCGCTACCGACTGGCGCGGCAACAACAACATCGCCGAATCGATCTTCACGCAATTGCAGGGTGAGCCGCGACTGGATCGTGATGGGCGCGGGCACCGGCGGCACCTCGGCCACCATCGGACGGTACTTGCGCTATCGCCAGTATCCGACACGGCTGTGCGTCGCCGATGTCGAGCATTCCGCCTTCTTCGACTGCTTCCGCACGCAGGACCGCTCTCACGTTTGCGAACGCCCATCGCTGATCGAGGGTGTCGGCCGGCCACGCTGCGAACCCTCCTTCGTCCCCGGCGTGGTCGACCGCATGATGAAGATCCCGGATGCGGCAACGATCGCGGCGATGAACGTGCTGTCGCGCCGGTTGCGCCGCCCGGTCGGCGGCTCCACCGGCACCAACTTCCTGGCACTGTGCCGCCTCGCCTCGGAGATGCGACAGGCGAACGTATCAGGGTCGCTGGTGACGCTGATCTGCGATTCCGGCGAGCGCTACCGGCAGACCTATTACGAGCCCGAATGGCTGAAGGGGCGCGGCCTCGATCCTGCGCCGTTCGAGGCGGCCCTGTCGTCGTTCCTCACGACGGGCGAGCCGCTGACGCTCGACGTCGACGACGTCGCAAATCCACAGATCGCACCAAGCCCCGAGGCATCATAGCCGACGTCTCCCCGCCACTTGCAAAATGGCACGATCGTCACGGCAACTTCACTTGCCATGCGTGCGGACGCGGGTGAGCTTCGCCTCTTCTCAACGAGGAGATCATGCCGTGCGCCTTCCCATTCTCGATCCGAAAGACCTGAGCGACGAACAGAAGCCGCTCTATGACGACATGCGAGCCGGCATCAAGGATCACTTCAAGGGTTTCGTGAACATGCGCGACGACGGCGCGTTGCTTGGGCCCTGGAATCCCTGGATCCGCGAGCCGCGTTTCGGCAAGCCGGTGTGGGAGCTGGTCAAGGCAATCGCATCGAACCCGCTGCTGCCGGCGCCGGTGCGTGAGGTCGCGATCCTCGTCACCGGCTCGCATTTCCGTTCCGGCTACGAGCTCTATGCTCATGTGCTCGTTGCCGAGCAGCGCGGCCTCTCCGACGAGAAGCTCGCGACGATCGTCGCCGGCCAGCGGCCGGTCGATCTCACCAAGCAGGAAGCCGTCGCCTACGACGTGGCGTCCGCATTGGTCAGCGGCGGTGTGCTGCCGGAATTGACCTGGCGCGCCGCGGTGAAGGAGTTCGGCGAGCACGGCGCGGCCGAGCTGTCCTATCTCGTCGGCGTCTACTGTATGGTCTCGGTTACCCTCAACACGTTCGACGTGCCGGTGCCGGAGTAGACGCCGCGTCCTTCGATCACTCCGCCGCCTTGCTTGCAGGCGGCGGGGGCGCCCATGCGATTCAGCGATTGCGGCCTTCCGCCTTGGTCTGGTAGAGCGCATGATCGGCCGCTCTCATCAGTGCGTCGATGCCGGACATGCTGACGGTGGCCTCCGCCATGCCGATGCTCTCGGTGAGGCCGAACTGAACCTTGTCGGCAAAGACCTGCGCGCTCATCACGCGCTTGCGGACGCCGCCGGCAAGCCGCTCGGCAGCGTCGTGCCTCTGCGTACCGCCAGCGCTTCGAATGCGGCCGACAATGTTGTGTTGCCGAAGCCGAGCCCGAGCGTGCCGGCGGGGATCGTCGCATAGATCGTGCGAAGATCGAGGTAGATGTTGGGGACATCGGGCTCTGCCGGCGCGTCGTCCTCATCGTCGGCAGCGAAGGCAGTGCCTGCCGAGATCGTCAGACAAAGCAGTCCCATCGCGACAGCGCGCGAAGCCTGGCGATGCGATGGGTTGTGATGGGACACGTGACAATCCGACGCGTGGCGATTTGATGACGGAACCGTTGTTGGATGGAACGTGATCGCTCGTGTGGTCAAGCGGTATCCGTAAGCGATGGACGGCACGGATGTGCGCGGCTACCCTGCCGTGATCGCACTGACACACGCGCCGGCCGGAGTGCGGGCCGGACATTGGAAGGACACAGCCATGAACACGTCACGCCGCATCCTGCTCGCTGGTCTGGCGGGCCTCGCTGTCGCTCCGACCGCGGCGGCGGCTAGCGTACCGTCGGCCGAGCCTGGCGACGTGACGGTCGCCGAAGAGCGATTCGCGCGCACGATTGCCGCCGCCCATGCCCCTGACGTCACCTGCGCACGGCAGGCCGAACGCTATGCGGATGCGCATTGGCTGGAATATGTCGTGGCGGCGCGGGCCGTGCTCGGCGCGCGCGCGTGATGCTTTCTTCCCTTCTCCCCTTGTGGGAGAAGGTGGCGCGAAGCGCCGCTACGCGGCGATCCACCCTCTCCCCGGTCTGAACACCCACAGGGGGAGAGGGTAAGCGCCTCATCTCTCCATCGCCCGCCGGACCTGTTCGCCGATCTGCGACAGCACGAGCTGCGCCTGCGGCAGGATCGCGCCCATGGCGTGGAAATTGTGGACCATGCCGTCATGGCAGACGTGCTCGACCGCGACGCCCGCGGCGAGCAGCTTGCGCGCATAGGCATTGCCCTCGTCGCGCATCGGATCGAATTCGGCGGTGTGGATGATCGCGATCGGCAGGCCTGCAAGCCGCGTCGCGCGCAAGGGCGAGATGCGGGGGTCGGCGGTGTCGATGCCATCAGGCAGATAATCGGCGAGATCGGCTTCGATGGTGGCGCGATCGATCAGATGGCCTTCGGCGAATGCCTCGCGCGAAGGCGAGGTCTCCTCGAAATCCAGCACCGGGCAGATCAGGCATTGCGCGACGATCGAGAGGCCGGCGGTCTGCATCGCTTCCTGGCACACGATCGCAGCGAGCGTGGCGCCGGCGGAATCGCCGCCGACCACCAGACGTTCGGCGTCGATGCCCAGCGACGGGGCTTGCCGCGCGACCCATTCGGTGGCCGCGATCGCATCAATGACGGCAGCAGGAAATCTGTGCTCGGGCGCGAGCCTGTAATCGACCGAGACGAGGCGACAGCCGGTTACATGCGCCAGCGCCGCCGCGATGCGGTCATGCGTCGCGATGCTGCCGGCCACGAGCCCGCCGCCATGAAAGAACACGAAGCCCGGTGCACGGTCGCCGGCAGACGCGGGCGAATAAAGGCGATAGGGCAGCTCGCCGCCGGGACCCGGAAGCGTGCCGTCGGCGGTGGTCACATCCGGCGCATCAGTGCGTGCAAACTGCATCAGCTTGGCCAGCGACTGCCGCCGTGCCTCGACGCTCGGCCGGCTCCGCCCCTGCGGGGCGGCCGCAGCCATCATGGTCAACAAACGCCTTGCAAGCGGATCGAGCGGCATGGATCCTTCTCCCTCGTCGGAGAGGGTAACGCACCATATCCCAGCAGGGAATCATTTAGACATTGGGACAATAGTGCCCGGGTATTTCCAAGGGAGGCCGGTCATGGCCGAGATCAAGAAACCGATCGAATATTCGCCGAGCTGGACCTTCTTCGAGGGCAAATGGCACGACGGCAACGTGCCGATCATGGGCCCGCGCACGCATGCGGCCTGGCTCGGCTCGGTCGTGTTCGACGGTGCGCGCGCGTTCGAGGGCGTCGCGCCCGACCTCGACCGTCACGTCGCCCGCGCCAACCAGTCCGCGATCAATTTTGGCCTGAAGCCGGTGGTCGACACCGGCACATGGCTTTCGCTCGCACACGAAGGCATCGCGCGCTTCGGCGCGAAGGCCGAGCTGTACGTCCGCCCGATGTACTGGGCGCAGAACGGTTCGGGCGGCGGCGTGCTGTTCGACCCCGAGACGACCAATTGGTGCCTGTGCATCTACGAGGCGCCGATGCCGAAACCCGTCGGCAACGCGATCACGCTGTCGCCGTTCCGCAGGCCCACGGCCGAATGTGCGCCGGTCGAGGCCAAGGCCGCCTGTCTCTATCCGAACAATTCGCGCGCGCTCGCGGAAGCCGCCGGGCGCGGCTTCCAGAACGCGCTGATGCTCGACATGCTCGGCAATGTCGCGGAGTTCGGCAATTCCAACGTGTTCATGGCCAAGGACGGCGTGGTCTACACGCCGGTCCCGAACGGCACGTTCCTGAACGGCATCACGCGCCAGCGCGTCATCAGCCTGCTGCGCGGCGACGGCGTCACCGTGGTCGAGAAGACGCTGCGCTATGCCGACTTTCTCGCCGCCGACGAGATCTTCTCGACCGGCAATTTCGCCAAGGTCGCCCCCGTCATCCGCATCGACGATCGCGAGCTGAAGCCGGGCCCGCTCTACACCAAAGCGCGGAAGCTCTATTGGGACTTTGCGCATGCGGTGAAGCTGGCGGCGTAGGGCGCCGCACTTTCCTTCGTCCTAGCCGCGTCGCTTAAACCGGCTGAACTGAAACGCCTGGGTCGACTTCCACGGCGTGTGATGCGTCTCGCTCCGCGTCTCGATCAGCTCGAACTCCGGCCCAAGCTCCGCAGCAAGGCTCGCGCTATCGTGCCGCTGCACCGGAAGGCCGCTGCATTTCTCCGGGCCATCAAGCGCAAATGTCGCGATGATGGCGTGGCCGCCGGGCGCAATCGCCGACCGCAGGCGCTCGACATAAGCGGCCCTGTCGCGCGGATCGGTCAGGAAGTGAAATGCCGCGCGATCGTGCCAGACGTTGTAGCTGCGCCCCGGCCGCCATGTCGTGGCGTCGGCAACGATCCAGTCGACTGCTGAGGCCGCCCGGCCGATTCGCTTCTTCGCCGCTTCAAGCGCGTGGCGGAGAGATCCAGGAGAGCGTCCACCAGCCGCGAAGCACCGCCGCCGATGTCGATGATGGCGGCGCCATGGTCTGGACAGGCCGAGCCGATCATCTCGAGCGAGATCGCCGGGCTGTCCTGAAACCAGCTTACCTCGGCCTCGCCCTTGGTGGCGTAGACGTTGTCCCAGTGGGTGCTGCGGTCGGACATGGCGGCTCCGGCCTGGCCGGGACGACAGCGCGCAAGTCGCGCTGCAATGAACCGGCGGCCCGCGCGCCCGCCGCAGGTGGACGCGCCGGCACGAACGAAATCCCTACTCGTCCTTCTTCGACATCCGCTCGAGGCGTTCCTGCATGTCCTTCATCTGCTGACGAAGGTCGTCGATGTTGCTGGTGTCCGTCGGCGCCGCAGCGCTTGCGTCGGCCTCCGGCTCGGGGCTGGTCGCCGGACGGCCCGCGTTGGGGGCAAACGGCTTGAACATCGAGAAGGTCTGCTGGAACAGCTCCATGTTGCGGCGGACCTGTTCTTCCAACGGAGCAAAAGGAGTGCCGGAGAGCGAGTTGGCGATCTGCTTGCGGAACTTCTCCTGCTCCTGGGTCAGCGTCGCGATCGACTGCTCCAGATATTTCGGCACCACCATCTGCATGCTGTCGCCGTAGAAGCGGATGAGCTGGCGCAGGAAGGTGGTCGGCAGCAGGTTCTGGCCGGCCTTGTTCTCCTGCTCGAAGATGATCTGGGCGAGCACGGAGCGGGTGATGTCGTCGCCGGTCTTGGCGTCGTAGACCAGGAAATCCTCTCCGTCCTTGACCATGGCGGCGAGGTCTTCGAGCGTCACGTAGGTGCTCGTTCCGGTGTTATAGAGCCGGCGGTTCGCGTATTTCTTGATGGTGGTGGGTTGGTCTGATTTCGCCATGGGCTCTCACTTGCAAGCGCGGAGAACGGGAACCCGGCGGATAATGCCGCAGGGCGGGAAGAGTACGCAACGCAACAAAATAAGCATTTTCAAAGGGGTCACGCTACCGTTTTGTGCGCCACGGTTAATCGGGCAGCAAAAACGTGCTTGCGAAAGCGCCAAGAACGCTATTTTGAATGCGTTGCGGCATGAATTCGGTCGCCGGCCGATTGACATGCCTCAACGACGTTAACAGGATGCCATTCGAGACTGGCGAGCCGTTTCCCCAGCCCCGCCTGCCCCCTTTCAACACCAGGAGATGCCCATGTCAGACGATGTCGTCATCGTCAGCGCCGCCCGCACCCCGGTCGGAAGCTTCAACGGAGCGTTCGCGACCCTTCCCGCCCATGACCTCGGCGCCATCGCCATCAAGGCCGCGCTGGAGCGTGGTGGCATCGAGCCCGGCCGGGTCTCCGAAGTCATCATGGGGCAGATCCTGACCGCGGCTCAGGGCCAGAACCCGGCCCGCCAGGCCTCGATTGCCGCCGGCATCCCGGTGGAGAGCCCGGCCTGGGGCGTCAACCAGCTTTGCGGCTCGGGCCTGCGCACCGTCGCGTTGGGCTACCAGGCGCTGCTCAACGGCGATTCCGAGATCGTGGTCGCCGGCGGCCAGGAATCCATGAGCATGGCTCCGCACGCCCAGTATCTGCGCGGCGGCGTCAAGATGGGCCCGGTCGAGTTCGTCGACACCATGATCAAGGACGGCCTGTGGGATGCCTTCAACGGCTATCACATGGGGAACACGGCCGAGAACGTCGCGCGCCAGTGGCAGATTACCCGAGCCCAGCAGGACGAGTTCGCGGTCCACTCGCAGCAGAAGGCCGAGGCGGCGCAGAAGGCCGGCAAGTTCAACGACGAGATCGTTCCCGTCACCATCAAGACCCGCAAGGGCGACATCGTCGTCAGCGCCGACGAATATCCGCGTCATGGCGCAACGCTCGACGGGATGGCGAAGCTCAAGCCCGCCTTCGAGAAGGAAGGCACGGTCACCGCGGGTTCGGCCTCCGGCATCAACGACGGCGCCGCTGCCGTTGTGCTGATGACGGCGAAGCAGGCCGCCAAGGAAGGCAAGAAGCCGCTTGCGCGCATCGTGTCCTGGGCGCAAGCCGGCGTCGATCCGAAGATCATGGGCTCGGGCCCGATCCCGGCCTCGCGCGCCGCGCTGAAGAAGGCCGGCTGGAGCGTCGGCGATCTCGACCTGATCGAGGCCAACGAGGCCTTCGCGGCGCAGGCCTGCGCCGTCAACAAGGATCTCGGCTGGGACACCTCGAAGGTCAACGTCAACGGCGGTGCGATCGCGATCGGCCATCCGGTCGGCGCTTCCGGCGCACGCGTGCTGGTGACGCTGCTGCACGAAATGCAGAAGCGCGATTCGAAGAAGGGCCTCGCCACGCTGTGCATCGGCGGCGGCATGGGTATCGCGATGTGCCTGGCGCGCGACTGAAGCTGACATCTAACTTACGTGTCACTTGCGCGTGCGCTGCACACATAGATGAGTGCATCGCACGCGACTAAAAAGGCGGCGGTTGCAAATCAAATATTCTTCGCAACAGCGCCAGCCTCGACTAAATACAAACGCCCGGCTCGATGCCGGGCGTTTTGTTCTTGATGTCCGTCAAACCAACCGCATAATCCGCATCTAAAACGATAACTCAGAAACGTCCGCAGAGTCCAAGGGAAGGAATACGATATGGCACGTGTTGCACTGGTGACGGGTGGTACGCGGGGCATCGGAGCTGCGATCAGCAAGGCGCTGAAGGCGGCCGGCTACAAGGTCGCGGCAAGCTATGCCGGCAACGATGTGGCGGCGGAGAAGTTCAAGGCCGAGACCGGCATCGCCGTCTACAAATGGGACGTCAGCAATTTCGATGCTTGCGCCGAAGGGGTGAAGAAGGTCGAGGCCGAGCTCGGCCCCGTCGACGTGCTCGTCAACAATGCCGGCATCACCCGGGACACCGCCTTCCACAAGATGACGCTCGAGCAGTGGAACGCCGTGATCAACACCAATCTCGGCTCGCTGTTCAACATGACGCGCCAGGTCATCGAGGGCATGCGCGCGCGCAAGTTCGGCCGCGTCATCTCGATCTCGTCGATCAACGGCCAGAAGGGGCAATTCGGCCAGGTCAACTATTCCGCAGCAAAGGCCGGCGACATCGGCTTCACCAAGGCGCTCGCGATCGAGAACGCCAAGGGCGGCATCACCGTCAACGCGATCGCACCGGGCTACATCAACACCGAGATGGTGCAGGCGGTGCCGAAGGACGTGCTGGAAAAGAACGTGATCCCGCAGATCCCGGTCAATCGTCTCGGCGAACCGGAGGAGATCGCGCGCGCGGTGGTGTTCCTCGCCGCCGACGAGGCCGGCTTCATCACCGGCTCGACGCTGACCATCAATGGCGGCCAGTATCACGCCTGATAGGGCGTCAAGCCTGTAGATTCAGGCGCGACAAGGCGATAGTGAAGACGAAATGCCCGGCCTCGTGCCGGGCATCATCGTCCTCAGGGCCTTTCGATTGATGACCCCGCGCACAGCCACACTGATCGGATTGACCGCGATCCTGATGTGGTCGCTGCTTTCCGTGATGACGGTGGCGACCGGAAAGATTCCGGCGTTCCAGCTCGCCGCCATGACGTTCGCGATCGGCGGTCTCGTCGGCCTCCTCACCTGGGTCGGCCGCGGCGACGCGGCGAGGAGCTTGCGTCAGCCGCTGGTCGTATGGGTCGTCGGCGTCGGTGGCCTGTTCGGCTATCACGCACTGTATTTCCTGGCGCTGCGCTTTGCGCCGCCGGCCGAAGCCGGCCTTTTGAATTACATGTGGCCGCTCCTGATCGTGCTGTTCTCGTCGTTCCTGCCGGGCGAGCGGCTTGCGGTGCATCACATCATTGGTGCCGTGCTCGGCCTCGTCGGCACCGTGCTGCTGTTCGCCGGGAGCACCTCCGGCTTCGCACCGGGCCAGCTGCCGGGATTGATCGCGGCGTTCATCGCAGCGTTCGTCTGGGCGACCTATTCGGTGCTGTCGCGGCGCTTGAAAGCGGTGCCGACCGATGCGGTCGCGGGCTTCTGCCTTGCCACCGCCGCGCTTGCCGCGCTGATGCATGGTCTGCTTGAAACCACGGTGTGGCCGGAGACGACGCTGCAATGGCTCTCCGTGGCCGCTCTCGGCATCGGCCCCGTCGGCGCCGCGTTCTACGCCTGGGACATCGGCATGAAGCGCGGCGACATCCGCGTGCTCGGGGCCGCATCCTATGCGACGCCGCTGCTCTCGACCGGATTCCTCATCGCCGCCGGTTTTGCAAAAGCCAGCGCCAACATCGCTCTCGCCGCGATTCTGATCGCCGGCGGCGGCCTGATCGCGGCGAAGGATATGGTGCTGCGGAAGCGGTGACCGTCGTTCTCGGGTTCGCCGCCATGAGGCGCCAGGGAATGACAGTGCGCCTTACGGCTCCCAGCCCTTCGGCGCGAGCTCGAATTTTGCGAACTCGAATGCGGGCGCCACGCTGCAGCCGACCAGCGTCCACTCTCCCATGCTCTCCGCCATCTGCCAGGCATTCGCCGGCACGATTCCCTGCGGCCGTTCGCCGCTCACAAGATCCGTGCCGAGCCGCACCTCGTGTTGCGAGCAGCCTTCATGCGCGATGCGCAGCGTCAGCGGGCTGCCGGCGTAGTAGTGCCAGATCTCCACGGCGTCGATGCGATGCCAGTGCGAGCGTTCGCCGCGCGCGAGCAGGAAATAAATGAGGGTCGAGCGCGACCGGCCGTTGGTATCAGTGGTCTGGTCACGAAACGTCTCGCGGTAGTGACCGCCTTCGGGATGCGGTCGGAGTTCGAGGCGTGCGATGATCTCGGCTGCGGTCGGCATCGATCCCCGTCAGGATTTCTTCTTCAGGATTTGTTCTTGCGCTCGCGCAGTTCGCCAAACACCGCGGCGGCGTCCGCGCCCTTCATGTGTAGCCTGGTTGCGACCGACGGTTCATCAGCACGCAGGAACACGTTTGCTCGCTTCTCGTCACCAAGCAGTGATGGAATGGTTGGCCTATTCTCGGCCCGCAGCTTTGCCACTTCCGCCGCGCGTGCCTGGAGCGCCACATTGTCGGGGTCGATGGTGAGCGCGAACTTGACGTTGGACGCGGTGTATTCGTGCCCGCAGTAGAGCTTGAAGTCGTCAGGCAGCGCCCGCAGCTTCAGAAGCGAGTCCCACATCATCGGGTAGTCGCCTTCGAACACGCGGCCGCAGCCGATCGAGAACAGCGTGTCGGCCGCGAACAGCGTCTTCTCATTGTCGAACACGTAGGAGATGTGGTCGAGCGTGTGGCCGGGCGTCTCCAGCACGCGCCCCAGCAAGCTGCCGACCTTGACGATGTCGGCATTGGCGACGCGCAGGTCGACGTTGGCGATCTTCGTCGTCTTGTCATGCGGCGCGACGACGCGGCAATTGTATTTCTGCTTGAGTTCTGCGACCCCGCCGACATGATCGCCATGATGATGGGTGATCAGGATGTCGGTGAGCTGCCAGCCCTCGCGCTCAAGCGCCTTCAGGATGGGGCCGGCCTCCGGCGCGTCGATCGACGCCGTCGCCTTGGTTTCCACATCGTGGATCAGATAACCGAAATTGTCGTTTAAACAGGTGAAAGTACGAATTTCGGCGGCCATGTCATCTCCATCGCGCTCAGCCCCGCAGACAAATATGGCGTTAACGTTGCGCAGGCAATGCAATATTCCGGGCGCGGGAGCCGCCTCGTGCATGTTACATTGCCGTCATGACCATTGATGTCGTCGACCTCCGCGAGTTCTACTCCCGTCGCCTCGGGATTGTGGCGCGGCAAATGATCAATCGCGGCATCAGGGAGCGCTGGCCGACCGCCGCGGGCCAGCGTGTGCTCGGCATCGGCTATCCCACCCCTTATCTCGGCCTGTTCCGCGAGGACGCGGAGCGCTGCATCGCCTTCATGCCGTCGGCGCAGGGCGTCTTGAAATGGCCGACGGGCCGGCCGGCGCTGGCCTCGCTGGTCGATGAATTCTCGCTGCCGCTTCCTGACGCCGCGGTCGACCGGATCCTGCTAATTCATGCGCTGGAGATGTCGGATGATCCGGCCGCGCTCTTGCGCGAGGTGTGGCGGGTGCTGTCGCCCTCCGGCCGCGTGATCGCGGTGATCCCGAACCGGCGCGGGGTATGGACCCGCACCGACAGCACGCCGTTCGGTCACGGCCGGCCCTATTCGCGCTCGCAGATCACCGACCTGTTGCGCCAGACCTGGTTCACGCCGACCGCCTGGGGCGAGGCGCTGTTCATGCCGCCCTATGCCGGCGGCTGGGTGCTGAAATCGGCGCAGGTGTGGGAGCGTGCGGGCGCGGCGCTGTCGTTGCCCTTTGCCGGCGTGCACATTGTCGAGGCGACCAAGCAGGTCTATCGCGCGATCCCCGCCAAGCGCGAGCGCGCGCGGCTGATTCCCTCGTTGAAGCCGGTGCTGGTGCCGTCCTCGACGGTGACGCGCACTTGAAAACAAATCGTCCCGGCGCGAGGCCGGGACGATTGCAGATCAGAACATCGGAAAAAGCTTACTCGCCGGAGGCGACTTCGTCGCTGGAGCCGGCCGGAGCCGCCTCGCGCTCGGGGCGCGGGCCATGCGGCCGGCGGCGCCGCCGCGGAAAGCGTTCGCCGCCACCGCCGCCTTCCACGCCACCAGGACCGCCATTCGCGGCACTATTCACTTGCGGCTGTGCGCCGGTGATGAAGGAGGGCAGGCGATCGACGCTGCCGGTGTCGGCAACGACGGGCTGCGGCTGGTTCAGCGGCAGCGGCAGCGGCAGCGGCTGCGGCTGATATTGCGGCTGCGCACGATGGTCGCGTTCGCGATGTTCGCGGGGCTGCTGGTTGTCGCGCTGATAGGGCTGCTGGCCGTCACGCGGCTGATGATCACGCTGGTGATCGCGCTGGCCGTCGCGGTCGCGCATGAAGGGCTGTTGCTGCTGCGGCGGCTGCGGGACGAAGCCCGGCTCCTGGCCGAAATTCGAGAAATTCTCGCCGTCGTCCTCGCTGTCGTCGCTGCTGTTGCTGACGGGCTCGTCGCCGCGCGGCTGCTGGTTCTGGCGGAACTGTTCCTGGGCTGCCGCGATCAGGCGGAAATAATGCTCGGCGTGCTGGTAGTAGTTCTCGGCGGCGACCGGGTCGCCGGAAGAGCGCGCATCGCGCGCGAGCTGAAGATATTTTTCGGCGATGTGCGAAGCCGTGCCGCGGATCTTGATGTCGGGTCCGTTCGATTCGTAAACCCGGGTCATCGGGTTCTGGCCGCGCCGGTTGTTGTTGTTGTTATTATTATTGTTATTGCGGTTGCGCATCCGCTGCTTGTTCTGACCGTTTCTCATGTCCTGCCTTTAATTCCAGCCCTAAAGGTTGCACGCGTTACTGATTGCTCGGAGTGACCTGATGACAGCGGTTCACATCTCTCGTGCGCACCGCGCGCAAGAGCGGCTTGAACCCTGCCGATGTCCGTCGACCGTCGCGTTCAACAAAGACGCGTTCCCCACCCGCCAGCATCCATTGCCAGCGAACCCATTCATATCGCCTGCCGAAACAAGCCCAGCTTTGTTGCGTAAGTCTTCAAGCGCAATATCAGGCTTTCGTTCACTTTGCGGTCGGAGAGCAGCGCAGCTCCAATGGCCATCGCGCTCAACAGGACCTGCGGCTTGGAACCTTTAAATCAGTAAAGCTCTCGCCCGAGAGCCCGGCTTTTGCCCGTAGGTCTACGGGGCCGGCACCGATGTGTTGACCGGAACGTAGTCGTTCCCAAGGGATATTCCAAGAGGTTTTTTGCAACCCGATCCGGCTTTTATGGGGGCATTTTTCGGGCCGAAACCGCCCGCGGGATGCCCGCCAAATCGGCCTTGGGCGGCCTGTCCACAGACAACGCGGCAGCCGTCATCAAGGTTTCAATATCGCGGGCCTGCCCTTGCCCCGCCTCGACGATCAACGCCCCGCCGGGGGCGAGCCGCTCGGCCGCCTGCGGGATCAGGGCGCGGTAGGCGTCATAGCCGTCATTGCCGCCGTCGAGCGCCAGATGCGGATCGTGCTCGCGCACGTCGAGGCTCAGTTTCGGAATTTCCCCTGAGGGAATATAGGGCGGATTCGACACGATGAGATCGAACGGGCCGCGCAGCGCCGCCGCATAGGAGCAGGCGACGAAGCCGGAACGGTCGGCGAGGCCCAGTGCTGCGGCATTGCTCCGCGCGGTGTCGAGCGCGGAGAGGCTGAGATCGGTTCCGACACCGAAGGCATCGGGAATTTCGTGCAGCAACGCGAGCAGGATCGCGCCGGATCCAGTGCCGATATCCGCGATTCGCGGGCGCGGCCCCGATATCGCGGCCTCCCGAAAGATTTCCAGTGCCAGTTCGACCACGGTCTCGGTGTCCGGCCGCGGCACCAGCGCCGCCTCGGACAGTTGGAACGGCAGGCCCCAGAATTCGCGCGCGCCGAGAATGCGGGCGACCGGCTCATGCGCGAGCCGGCGCTGCGCATAGGCTTCGAGCCGCGCAGCCTCTTCGGGCGTGAGCTGGCGCGCCGCCTGCGTGACGATGCCGGTCAAATCAAGCCTCAGCGCGGCTCCGACGAGCAGGCGCGCGTCGAGGGCGGGCTCTTCGATGCCGGCCGATTGCAGTCGCGCCGCAAGCGCGCGCCGCGCGCTCTCGATGCTGTGTCCGGAATCGAAACCTGTCGCCAATGGAGCCATCCTGCCTGGTATCGTGGATAGATCGGCGGCATTGCTTGCGTCAACGGAAAGGAGCGCGTCTGATCGCACCTCGCAGCGTGGGAGGGATCCATGGCGGCTTACGACGATCAGAACGTCTTCGCAAAGATCCTGCGCGGCGAGATTCCCTGCTTCGAGGTTTTCAGGGACGACCGCAGCCTCGCCTTCCTCGACATCATGCCCCGCTCGCCCGGACACACGCTGGTCATCCCCCGGGCGCCGGCGCGCGGCATCCTCGACATCGCGGATGACGATCTCGCCGCGGTCGCCCGAACCGGCAAACGGATCGCGATTGCGGCGATGAAGGCGTTCGGCGCGGAGGGTATCATCCTGCAGCAGTTCAGTGAACCGGCGAGCGGGCAGGTGGTCTTCCACCTGCACATGCACGTCATGCCGGTCAGGGCCGGAATCGAGCTGCTGCCGGCGCAGACGCGCAAGGAAGACATGGCCGTGCTCGCCGATCACGCCAAGCGGATGATTGCGGCACTTGGCAGTTGATCGAGATAGCGCTGCAGCAAGACCGGACGGGTAGAGCTGTTGCGAAACCCATCATCGAGACAAACTCGAAATCGACTGGCGCAGCTTCGCTCCACCGAAACTGCGAGCCAGCGATCTTTCATCGAACCTTCATCAGTTCCTGTTCAGCGGGCGGGGTCGAAGGGGAGAGCCAATCGGACATTCGAGCGCGGCACGATCCCAGCGTCCGACATCAGCTGCTGCCTGATAGGTGGTTTGCAGAAACGCCATGAGCGTGGCCTCTGGCTCGCTGGATTTTCGCACAAGGTCGTAGGGCAGGAGATATTCGCCGAGCTTCCGATCGAAGTATGCGCCCGCCGGCATGACCTGTCCGTCAGCAAAGCCATTCGGGGTGGGGTAGGCATAGGAGTAGAAAGCCGCAAAGTCTGTGCCACCTCCGCCCGGCCAAAAGCCGGCGGACGAGACCTCATCGCTATAGGCCTCGCGTGTCACGACGTCCGGCAAACCCGGGACGCCACCCGGGTGAAGCGGAGCGGAACGCCCAGAGAAGCGCGTCACCGCGAGATCGAAGCTGCCCCAGAAGAGATGGACCGGACTGACCTTCCCGGTGAACCCCGTCCGAAACCGATAAAACACTCCGTTGATCGCGACGAGGGCGCGGAAGAACCGCGTCACGGCGTCTGCGTCATAGGGCCTGATCTGGCGGTCCTCCGTGAACGGGATCGGATCTGGAACCTCACTGGGCCGACCGTCAAATTCTGGTGTTCCGCCGAGATGTCCTACCAAATCACAGAACCGGGCGTGAAATTCGGCGACGGACATTCGCCCGAGCGGCATTTCCGCCCTGCGCCCATCAGCTGCTTCTCCGATCAGGACGTGACGGGAGAGATCGAAGACGATCTCGATACCTGATGCGTCTGGAATCAGCGAAGTCGTGAGCCCGCGTGCATTCACGTAGAAGGTCGCGTGCCAGGAATGGTTGACCCATGGCGTTCTCGCGAGCCGATACTTGCCGACAATCTGGCAATACAGATGAAGCGCGGAACAGGTTTCGCTCCATGCCTCGAAGGGAATCTCCGGCCAGATCGCGCTCATAGCGTCTCCTCCCTCAGGTTCGGTTCGGCTTGGCAAGACCTCACCTCGGCTAAAGGCGACCCTGTGTCCGCTTTGGGCCCAAGGCGACATTCCGGGGACGAGGCCGCATGCTACCCCCTCGAAAGCAGATATCCCGGAGTTTAGGAGGACTCGACCTAGACGCCAAGGTATCGCTGCAGCAGCTCCGGCTGGGCCTTGAGCTCCTGCGCCGGCCCCTCGTGCACGATGTGGCCGTTGTTGATGATGTAGATCCGCGTCGCCAGCGCCAGCGTCGCTGCCAGATTCTGCTCGACCAGCACGATGGTCTGGCCGGCGGCCGCGAGCTCGCGGCAGGCCTTGACGAGATCGTGGACGATGACGGGCGCGAGCCCCTCGAACGGCTCGTCCAGCAGCACGATCTTGGGATCGCGCACCAGCGCCCGGGCGATCGCGAGCATCTGCTGTTCGCCGCCGGAGAGCTCGGTGCCGCGGTTGTTGCGCCGCTCCTTCAGCCGCGGAAACATCTCGTAGATGCGCTCGAGCGGCCAGCGCTTCGGTGCGGTGATCCCGGCGAGGACGATGTTCTCCTCCACCGACAAGCTGCCGAAGATCCGGCGCTCCTCGTGCACGAGCTGCATGCCGGCCTGCGCGATTCTGTGGCTCTTGCGTCCAGCGATATCGATGCCGTCGAACTTTACGCTGCCGCTGCGGGGCGTCACGACGCCCATCAGGCTCTTGAGCGTCGTGCTCTTGCCGGCGCCGTTCCGCCCGAGCAGTGCCACCACCTCGTGCCGCTCGACGCGCATGGCGACGTCGAACAGGATGTGGGAGTCGCCGTAATAGCTGTTCAGGCCATTGACCTCGATCAGGCTCATGCGGCGATCTCTCCGTGAACGCCGCCGAGATAGGCTTCCTGCACTGCGGCGTTGGTCCTGATTTCCTCCGGTGTGCCGTCCAGCAGCACCTTGCCCTCCTGGAGCACCGTCACGCGCTCGACCAGCTCGAACAGCGAATCCATGTCGTGGTCGATGATGATCATGGTGCGGCCGCGCGCGATCGATTTGAGCAGCTTGACGGTCTCGACGCGCTCGCGCGGGCTCATGCCGGCGAGCGGCTCGTCGAGCAGCAGCAGGCGTGGCGAGGTGGCGAGCGCAAGCCCGATCTCCAGCCGGCGCTTCTCGCCATAGGCGAGCTCGGATACCGGCGTGTCGGCGCGGCGGGTCAAATTGACCAGGGCGAGCGTGTGCTCGACCTGCTCCGTCAGGCCCTTCACGCCCGAGAGCTTGCGGAACAGGTCGAGCCGGAATTTTCCGCGCAGCTCGGCGAGTGCGGCGATCGTCAGGTTCTGCCGCACCGTGAGGCCCGTGAAGAGCTGGTTGACCTGGTAGCTCTTGGTGAGGCCGGTCTGGCAGACCTCGGTGACCTTCAATCCCGTGATGTCGCGGCCCTCGAACACGATCTGGCCGGAGGTCGGCGCGATCTCGCAGGTCAGCATCTTGAAGAAGGTCGATTTGCCGGCGCCGTTGGGGCCGATGATGCCGCGCAACTCGCCCTGATTGACGCTGAAATCGATGTCGCTGTTGGCGACGAGACCGCCATAGCGCTTGGTCAGGCCGGTGGCTTTCAGGATCGGCCCGGAATAGGCGGGATGCGCGACCTCCTTGGCCTGCATCGGCGCCGGCGGAGCTTGCTGTGGCGTCTCGATCTCGGCCTCCTCCTCCGTCTCCGCAGCCTTCCGCGCTCGCTTGCCGGACGCGAGGCCGTAGAGATCGACGAGGCCGCCCACAATGCCGCCGCGCAGGAAGCAGACCAGCACCACGAACACGACGCCCAGCACCAGCTTCCAGGCCGCTCCGAGGCCCAGCGCGGACTGGAGGAAATCCTGAAGGAACAGCCAGACTGTTGCGCCGACCAGCGGTCCGAACAGCGTGCCGCGGCCGCCGATGGCAGTCTGCATCACGAGCTGGCCCGAGGTGTCGAAGGTGAAGGCGTCGGGCGGCATGAAGGCCTGCAATACGCCGAGCAGGCCGCCGGCGAAGCCCGCGTAGGCCGCAGCGATTACGAAGGCGGTCAACTTGTAGCCGTGGATGTTGTGGCCGACGGCGGTGGCGCGCAGCGGATTGTCGCGGATCGCGCTCAGAATCGCGCCGACAGGCGAGCGGACGATCCTGAGCGCGATGATGACGCCGATGAAGTAGCACAGTGCGATGAACTGATAGAGCGACCAGCCATTGGTGAAGTGGATGGTGGTGAAGCCGAGATTGAAGCTCGGCGTCGGTACGCCCGGCAGGCCGTTCTCGCCGCCGGTGAAATCCGAGAGCGGATTGAACTCGACGAAGAAGAACACCTCCGCGATCGCCACCGTGATCATGGCGAAATAGATGCCGGTGCGGCGCAGTGCGATCAGGCCGATCAGATAGCCGGTCGCGGCCGCCGCGATCATGCCGATGATCAGTGCGCCCAGCACGTTGCCGAAACCCGCGCGGGTCAGGAGGTAGGCCGCGACAAAGCCGCCGGTACCGTAGAAGGCGGACTGGCCGAACGACAGCAGGCCGGTGAATCCGAACAGGATGTCGAAGCCGAGACCGAACAGGCCCCAGACCAGGATCCGGTTCACGGTGTTCGGGGCGAAGCCGAGATGAGGCAGCACGAACGGGGCTGCGATCAAACCGATCGCGGTCAGGGTCTCGATCAGGAACGGGCGTTGCTTGAGCATCAGGAAATCGCTTACTCGCGGCCCTGGACGCCGAGCAGGCCATGCGGTCGCACCACGAGCACGAGCGTCATCGCCGCAAACAGCATCACATAGGCGTAGCCGGGGTTGAACATGGAGGTGACGCTGATGATCTCGCCGGCGATCAGGCCGCCGAGGATCGCGCCCGGAAACGAGCCGACGCCGCCGATCACCACCACCACGAAGGTCTGGACCAGGATGTCGTCGCCGATGCCCGGTGTCAGCGACACCACCGGCGCGTTGACGATGCCGGCAAATCCGGCGGCCATCGCGCCGATGCCGAACACGACCATGAAGACGCGGTAGACGTTGATGCCGAGCGAATCGACCATCACCGAATCCTCGATCCCGGCGCGCACGATCATGCCGAGCCGGGTCCGGTAGAGGACGATGAACAGTGCGCCGAGGGCGACCGCGACGATGCCGACGACGGCGAGGCGGTAGGTCGGATAGAACATGAAGCCGAGATTGGTGATGCCCTGGAACAGGGCCGGCGGCGGAACCAGCTGCGACTGGCTCGAGAAGATCAGGCGCACGAGCTCGACGAAACAGATGCCGAGCCCGAAGGTCACGAGCAGCTGATCCTCGTGCGGGCGATGATAGAAATGGCGGATGATGACGCGTTCCATCGCGACGCCGAGCAGCATCACGAACAGCGAGCCCGCGATGACGGCGATGATGAAGGATTCCGTGTACTGGTAGGCGACGAAGCCGGCATAGCCGCCGATCATGAACATCGCGCCATGCGCGAGGTTGAGCACGCCGAGCGTGCCGTAGATGATGGTCAGGCCGGAGCTGATCAGCGCGAGCAGGGCGCCGAGCGCGAGCCCGTTGAAAAGCTGCGAAACGAGGTTGGGCCAACTGATCATGCGACAATCGCCGTTGTGACGCGCCATGGTGCGCGTCAGAAAAAGGTGACGCCGCAGGACCAGAGTGCAGCCCGCGGCGTCACAGGGGTTAGCGCGGGCTCAGCTGTAATCGCCGGGATGGCAGCCGAACGCGTCCGGTTTCTGCATCAGGCCTTCACCGGGGACGATCTCGACGACGTCGTACCAGTCTTCCTTGTTCTTCATGTCCTTCTGCTGCTTGCCCTTCACGATGATCACCGGGCGGACGCATTGGTGATCCTCGGGGCGGTAATGCACGTCGCCGACCAGGGAAGGGATCGTCTCGCCCTTCTCGTAGGCCTTGATCACGTCGGGCGGATTGAAGCTGCCGGCCTGCTCGCACATGTGGGCCCAGTGCGCGAAGCTGACATAGGCGTTCTCGGCGCCCCATTCGGGCTTGTAGCCGTACTTCTTCTCGAAGGCCTCGTTGAACATCTTGGCGAGCGGGAACTTGTCCTCGATCGTCCACCAATAGTCGGTGGCGGCGTAGACGCCCTGCATCAGGCCGCCGGTCTCGCGCGCGATGAAGGGCACCTGGTAGGGAACGACCAGCTTCATCTTGTCGAGCACGCCGAACTGCTTGGCCTGCTGGGTCGACAGCACCGCGTCGTGACCCCAGTTGACGTTGATGAGCACGTCGGCGCCGGAGTTCGCGACGTTCAGCAGATACGAGGAGTAGTCGGGCGCGCCGAGCGGTGCGACCTGGTTGGTCACCGTCGTCCAGCCCGCGGTCGCGAGGAAGTCTTGCATCGACTTGGTGACGGTGTGGCCGTAGGTGTAATCAGGCGTCAGGTAGGCGGCCTTCTTGTTTTTGCCGAACTCCCTCACCATCACCGGGCCGATCGCCGCGGCGGCGGTCTGGCCGAAGAAATTCTGGCGGAAGCCGTAGCGAACGCAGTCCTTGCCGGTGGTGTCGTTCGAGCCGGAAATGCCGCACACGAACAGCACGTGTTCGCGCTGCGCGAGCTTGTTGAGCGCGACCGCAACGGCGCTCGACGTGCCGCCGGTGATCATGATCGCCTTGTTCTCGCTGATGAAGCGTTGCTGCGCCTGCACCGCCTCGTTCGGCTTGGCCGCGGAATCCGCGACGCCGAACTTCAGCTCCTTGCCGAGCACGCCCTTGCTGGTCTTCGGCGAGATCTTCTTGATCAGGTCGTGGCCGCTGTTGATGTGCTCGATCGCGAGCTGGTAGCCCTTGAGTTCGTCCTCGCCCTGCACGGCGTAGGTGCCGGTGCGCGGGACCGAGATTCCGATGAAGGCGGTGGAACCCGAAACGCCGGCGGGATACGAGCCGATCGCCGGCTTGTCCTCGGCAAAGGCCGGCATCGCGGGCAGCATCGAGCCGCCGATGAGGCCGGCGGTGGTCTGGAGCAGGCCACGGCGCGAGAGGCCGCGGCGGATGAGATCGTCAGTCATGGTCGTTTCCTCCGAACATCGTTCTTGTTTGCAGGCGCAAGCACGACCTGTCCGGCCAGCCGACCTCGCTGGCCTGCCGCGTCGGGCACGTCACATCCGCGTGTAGCTCTTGGTCCTAAGCATTGCTTGTGAAGCCCTCCTGTCAATTTCGTCTTTGGTCGAACGACGAAAATTATCACGTGAAAACATATCGGATCACGATATATATTAGTCTTTGTGAGTACGAGGCTGGCGGGTTCGGCGAGAGAAATGGCGCGGCAGACGACAGTGGCGGGTGCCCGGAAGCGACGATCCTGGCCGCAGGAGGCGGAGCGGCCGGAGGCCGCGTGGCCCGCGGGGGAGGGCAGCGACCAGCGCGCGGCGCCGCAGTCGGGCGATGCCTCCCGCGTGTCCGAGCCGCGCAGCCGTTCAGCCGGCCGGCGCGGACCCCTCGTCGGCTCCGTCCAGGCCAAGGTCCAGGTCAAGGTCCAGGCCAAGCGCGCCCCCGGCCCGATGCAGAAGCTGAGCGTGCGCGCGCAGAATGCTCTGAAGGAGCTTGCGGTGGAGCTCACCGGCGAACAGCCGCCGAAGGGGAATTGGTTGCCGTCGCGCGAGCTGCTGCTCGCGCTGACGGCCGAGCGCCTTGCGACCGCGCGCAACTGCGGACCTCACACGATGCGGGAGATCGTGGATTGGGCGCAGGGCTGCGGCGTGACCATCAAGCCGGTGATCCCGCCCGGCGGCTCGCTCTCGCAGATGTGGGCGGAGTTGATTGCCAATGCGTCGGCCGGGGCCTTGACGAGCGCCGAGATCGCCAGCGCGCTCCAGCGCTCGATCAGGCGAAAGAGCGTTCGCATCCCGATCGCGTTTCAGGTCATCCTGGTGAAGATCCTGCTCTCCAGTTTCGAATAGGCCCCGATATTTGTGCATCTGCGGCGCCGCTCGGTTGGTTCCGCCGGTCCTTCCTTGCTAGTCTCGGCGGTGACCACCCGCTTCATCGGCGGGCTCGACGTCGCAGGCAGGAATGACTCAATCGAAGCGGAAGACGACGCGTCCCGCGTCCGCGGCGCCCTCAAAGGGCGGCGCGATGCGTGAGGCCGACTACGCGGCGCTCGCACAGTTCCGCTATCAGCTCCGGACCTTCCTGGCGTTCAGCGAAGCCGCGGCCCAGAGTGCGGGGTTGACGCCGCAGCAGCATCAGGCGCTGCTGGCGATCAAGGGGCTGGCCGCCCCCGACGGCGCAAGCGTCGGCGACATCGCGCGCTTCCTCCTGATCCGGCACCATACCGCGGTGGAGCTGGTGGATCGCATGGCGAAGCTGAAGCTGATCGGCCGGGAAGGCGATCCGCAGGACGCAAGACGCGTCCTCGTCAGGCTGACGGCAAAGGGCGAGCAGAAGCTGCGATCGCTCTCGCGCATTCACCTGGACGAGCTGAGTGCCGCCGCACCCGCTCTGGCCAAGATCCTGCGATCGTTCCGGGCCAAAGCGCGCTGAGGCGCGGTTCACGCGGCTGCGCCTTGCGCGGCGAGCTGTGCGGCTTGATGCTCGGTGGTCAGCGCGTCGGTCAATTCGCCGAGCGCTTCGCCGGCGATCACCTGCGGCAGCTTGTAGAGCGTCAGGTTGATGCGGTGGTCGGTGACGCGGCCTTGCGGGAAATTATAGGTGCGGATGCGCTCGCTGCGGTCGCCGGAGCCGACCTTCTCCTTGCGCTCGGCCGAGCGCGCGGCGTCGACGCGCTGGCGCTCGGCATCGTAGATGCGCGAACGCAGGATGTTCATGGCGGAGGCGCGGTTCTTGTGCTGCGAGCGGCTGTCCTGCATCATCACCACGATACCGGTCGGGATGTGGGTGATACGGATCGCCGATTCGGTCTTGTTGACGTGCTGGCCGCCGGCGCCCTGCGCCCGCATGGTCTCGATCCGCAGATCGTCGTTCTTGATATCGACGTCGACCTCCTCGACCTCCGGCAGCACGGCGACCGTCGCCGCGGAGGTGTGGATGCGTCCCTGCGTCTCGGTGTCGGGCACGCGCTGCACGCGATGCACGCCGGATTCGAATTTCAGTTTCGAGAACGCGCCGCGGCCCTGGACCTCCGCGATGATTTCCTTGTAGCCGCCGACCGTGCCTTCGCTGGCCGAGATCACCTCGACCTTCCAGCCCTGCAAGCTGGCGAACCGCTCGTACATCCGGAACAGATCGCCGGCGAACAGCGAGGCCTCGTCGCCGCCGGTGCCGGCGCGGATTTCCAGCACCACGTTGCGGTCGTCCATGGCGTCCTTGGGCAGCAGCGCGACGCGAATCTTCTGGACCAGCTCTTCGATCTTAGGCGTCAGCTCGTTGCGCTCGGCTTCAGCCATGCCGCGCATCTCGGCATCCGTCGCGGGATCGGCGATCAGCGCCTCGGTGTCGGCGAGCTCTTTCACGGCCGAGCGATAGGCCTTCACCGCCTCGATCAGCGGGGCGAGCTCGGCGAGCTCGCGGGTGATCTGCACATAGCGTTCGGAGGCGAGCTGGCCGAGCGATTCGGCCTCGAGCGAGGCGTGATGCGCGAGCAGGACGTCCAGTTTGGCTTCGGGGAGTGACGACATCGGTTCAGTCTCAAATGGCGGAAGAGGGCGAGGCGGCGGGAGGGGGCGACAGGCCCGCTACAACGCCAGGCCTTCGGCCTGGGCAAATTCCGTCAGCTTCTGCCGGATCGAGACGCTGCCGGAGGGCGCGTCCAGCAGCGGGCCGAGCATCGCTTCGGCCTTCTTCGCGTCGAGATCGATGACCATCGCCTTGACCGGGCCGAGGGCCGTCGCCGAGAGCGACAGCGAACGATAGCCCATCGCGATCAGCGCCAGCGCGCCGATCGGCTTGGAGGCCATCTCGCCGCACAGCGATAACGACTTCTTCGCATCGTTCGACTTCCGCGCGATCTCGCGCAGCACGCGCAGGATCGGCGCCGACATGGTGTCGAAGCGCTCGGAAACCTTGGCATTGCCGCGGTCGACCGCGAACAGGAACTGGAACAGATCGTTGGACCCGACCGAGATGAAGTCGACCTTCTTCAGGAGCTCGTCGAGTTGGTAGAGCAGGGCGGGCACCTCGACCATGGTGCCGATGTCGATCCGCTCCGGCAGGGTGTGGCCGTGCTGGCGCAGATAGGTCAGCTCGCGCTCGACCAGCGCCTTCGCGGAGTCGAATTCGGCGACCTCCGAGATCATCGGGAACATGATCCGCAGCGCGCGGCCGCCACCGGCGCGCAGCAGCGCGCGGATCTGGCCGCGCAGCAGACCGGGGCGATCGAGGCCGAGCCGGATCGCGCGCCACCCGAGTGCGGGATTCTCCTCGATCACCGCTTCCATATAGGGCAGTGCCTTGTCGCCGCCGATGTCGAGGGTGCGGAAAGTGACGGGCTTGGTGCCCGCGGCATCCAGCACCGTGCGATAGAGCGCGAGCTGGTCGCTGGTGCGCGGCAGGCTCTGTCCGACCATGAATTGCAGCTCGGTGCGGAACAGGCCGATGCCGGCGCTGCCGGTGTCCTCGATATGCGGCAGGTCGATCGCAAGACCTGCGTTGATCATCAGCTCGACCTTCTGCCCGTCCTTGGTGACGCAGGGACGGTCGCGCAGCGCAAGGTATTGCGCCTGGCGGCGGGCGCGGAAGCGCACGCGTTCGGCGAAGGCCGCTTCGACCTCCTGCGACGGGCGCACATAGATCGAGCCCGAGGTGCCGTCGACGATGATGGCGTCGCCGGGATCGGCGATGCCGGGCGCGTTCGGGACTTCGCCGACCGCGGGGATGCCGAGCGCGCGGGCGACGATAGAGACGTGGGAGTTGGCGGTGCCTTCCTCCAGCACGATGCCGCGCAGGCGCTTGCGGTCGTAGTCGAGCAGCGCCGCCGGGCCCATTGCGCGCGCGATGACGATGGCATTGTCGGGCAATTGCTCGCGCGACGGCGCGTGGTCCTGGCCGACCAGCTGCCGCATCAGGCGGTAGCCGAGATCCTCGAGATCGTGCAGCCGGTCGCGCAAATAGGGATCGGTCGAGCGCAGCATGCGCGCGCGGGTGTCGGACTGCACGCGTTCGACGGCGGCTTCCGCCGTGAGGCCGGTGGCGACCGCCTCATGCAGCTTGTGCGACCAGCCCTGGTCGTTGGCGAACATGCGATAGGCTTCCAGCACCTCGCGGTGCTCGCCGCCCTCGGCAACGTCGCCACGCTCCAGCATGCGGTCGAGATCGGCGCGCAGCTTGGCGAGCGCGGTGTCGAGCCGCTTGATCTCCTTCGGCAGATCCTCGGCGATGTAGTCCTTGATGACGACGCGCGGCTCGTGCAGCACGACATGGCCGAGCGCAATGCCCTCCGAGAGGATGGCGCCGACCTTCTGCGCCGAATGGCGCGCGGCCGGCTCCTGGCCCGGCTGGGCCAGCGCAGACAATTCGCCGGAGGCGATCAGCTCCGCCAGCACCATCGCGGTGGTCTGGAGCGCCTCGAGCTCCTCCTCGACATAATTGCGCTTGGCGCGGTTCTGCACCACCAGCACGCCGAGCGTGTTGCCGGCGCGCAGGATCGGCACGCCGAGGAAGGAGTGGTAGATTTCTTCGCCGGTCTCCGGGCGGAACGAGAAGGCCGGGTGGCTTTGCGCGTCGCTGAGGTTGAGCGGAGTCGCCTCGCTGGCGACGAGGCCGACCAGGCCCTCATGGGCGCTCAGCACGGTGTGGTGCACCGCCTCGCGGTTGAGACCTTCGGTGGCGTAGAGCTCGAGCGTGTTGTCGATGCGCAGCACATAGACCGAGCACACCTCGGCCACCATATTGGCGGCGATCAGCACCACGATCTTGTCCAGCCGCTCCTGGGCCGAGACCTGCTCCGCCATGGTTTCGCGGAGCCGTCTCAACAAGACGCGGGGACCTCCCGACGCGCTCCGCATGAACCGTCAATCTCCTCCGTCTGCCTGGCCCGGCGGTATCGGCCGGCGGCTGGCCCAAAATTCCAGAAAAACAACCAAATTGTTCGTCCGGCGCAGGCACAAACACAAATCTACTCAAGATTTAGCGCTTGCACCGAATCAGCGCCGCCTGAACTGGGACACAGTCTGCGGCAGCCCACCCTGTTCGCCGTATAGCGAATTGAGGCTTGTTTTGCCAAGCAAAACGCCTGCCAAACGCGAAGGTGTGTACACCTTCGCGTTTGCTGCGACCGCTAAGAGAAAATTCGTCTAGGCCTGATCGAGACCGTAGAGCGTGTGTAGGGTGCGCACGGCAAGCTCGGTATAGGCGGTGTCGATCAAAACCGAGAATTTGATCTCGGAGGTTGTGATGGCCCGGATGTTGATATTCCGTCCGGCGAGGGCCGAGAATGCCTGGGCGGCGACGCCGGCATGGCTGCGCATACCGCTGCCGATTACCGATATCTTGGCGACGTCGGTGGCGGTATCGAGCCGGGCATAGCCGATCTTGCCCTTGGCGGCCGTGATCGTGTCCTTGGCGCGGGTGTAGTCGGCCGCCGGCACCGTGAAGGTGAGATCGGTGGTCTTGCCGTCCTCGGAGACGTTCTGCACGATCATGTCGACGTTGATGTTGGCATCCGCCAGCGGGCCGAAGATCGACGCTGCCACGCCGGGCTTGTCCTCGATCTGGCGTACCGAGATCTGGGCCTCGTCCTTCGAAAAGGCGATGCCGGTGACGACGTGGCTTTCCATGATCTCCTCCTCGCTGCAGATCAGCGTGCCGGGCGGCTGGTTGGCATGCGGGTCGATATCCTCGGGCTTGTCGAAGCTCGAGCGGACGAAGATCGGCATGTTGTGGACCATGCCGAGTTCCACCGAGCGGACCTGGAGCACTTTTGCGCCCTGGGAGGCCAGTTCCAGCATGTCTTCGAACGCGATCTTGTCGAGGCGGCGGGCCTTCGGCACGATTCGCGGGTCGGTGGTGTAGACGCCGTCGACATCGGTGTAGATGTCGCAGCGGTCGGCCTTGACGGCGGCGGCGATCGCCACGGCCGAGGTGTCGGAGCCGCCGCGGCCGAGCGTGGTGATGCGATTGGTCTCGGGATTGATGCCTTGGAAGCCGGCGATGACCGCGACCTCCTTGCGCTCCCGGAAGCGCTTGATGATCTCGCTGCCGTCGATGTCCTCGATTCGGGCCGAGGCATGGGCGTCGCTGGTCTTGATCGGGATCTGCCAGCCCTGCCATGAGCGGGCCTGGATGCCCATGCCCTGAAGCACGATGGCGAGCAGGCCCGACGTCACCTGTTCGCCGGAGGCGACAACGGCGTCGTATTCGCGCGCGTCGTGCATCGGCGAGGCCTCGGTGCACCAGGCCACCAGCTCGTTGGTTTTGCCGGACATCGCCGAGACGACCACGGCCACTTCGTGGCCGGCGTCGACCTCACGCTTCACATGGCGTGCGACGTTGCGGATACGTTCGATATTGGCGACGGACGTGCCGCCGAATTTCATCACGAGGCGGCTCATGACGACGCGTGCATTCCCTCATAAGGATCAGTATGGTGACCCGCACCGGACGGGTGCCGGCGGACACCGACCGCGCGTATACATAGCGGCGGGGCCGGGGGCAAGCGGGTTCCTGCGGGGGGGCAGGGTAAGGTCCGACCTAAGGTCGGGCTTGGGGTATGGGTTAACCGAGATCATGGCGCGTTATATCGACGAGATCCTGCAACCGGGCGAGCGGGTGCTGTATTCGACCAATGCGCACTGGATCTTCTATTTTCCGGCCATCGTGGCCTGGATCGTGGCTCTCGCCTTTCTCGTCCTGATGCCGCAGGCCACGGCCGATGGCCTCAGGGTGCTGTGCCTCATAGCCGCCGGCGTCGTGGCTTTGGCCGCCCTTTACTGGACCATCAAGGGCTGGTTCCATCGCTTCACGACCGAGACCGACGTCACCAACTTGCGGGTTGTGCACAAGACGGGGTTCATCAAGCGCCGGACCTTTGAAATGGCGCTGGACAAGGTCGAGAGTGTCGACGTCGACCAGTCGATTCTTGGACGTATTCTCAACTACGGCGACGTGACGATTCGCGGCGTTGGCGAGGGGATCGAAAAGATCACGACCGTCGACACGCCGCTCGCCTTCCGTAGTTCGATCACCACGCGGTAGGACCGCGCCTAACCATGAGCATGCAGCAAAATACTTCCGCAACCGCCACCGCCCAGCCGGGCTCGACCGTCGACGCCGCCGAGATCGCGAAATTCTCGAAACTTTCGGCCGAGTGGTGGGACCCCAACGGCAAGATGGCCCCGCTGCACCGGATCAACCCGCTGCGGCTCGGCTATATCCGCGACGCCGCCTGCCGCAAGTTCGAGCGCAACGTGCGCAGCCTCAACTGCCTCGGCGGCCTGCGCGTGCTCGACATCGGCTGCGGCGCCGGCCTGTTGTGCGAGCCGCTGTCGCGCCTCGGTGCCCAGGTCATCGGCGTCGATCCCTCGGTCAGCAACATCGCCGCCGCGAAGCTGCATGCCGACAAGAGCCATCTGTCGATCGATTACCGCTGCACCACGGTCGAGGAGATCGACCCGCGCGAGCGCTTCGACATCGTGCTGGCGATGGAAGTGGTCGAGCACGTCGTCGATGTTGGCGTTTTCCTCAAGCGCTGCGCGGCGCTGCTGAAGCCGAACGGGCTGATGGTGGTCTCGACGCTGAACCGGAACTGGAAGAGCTTTGCGCTCGCCATCGTCGGCGCCGAATACGTCCTGCGCTGGCTGCCGCGCGGCACCCATGAATGGAACAAGTTCGTCACCCCCGACGAGCTGACCAAATATCTTCTGGACAACCGTCTCGTCATCACCGAGCAGACCGGCGTCGTCTACTCACCCTTCGCCGACAAATGGACCCTCTCGTCGGATATGGACGTGAACTACATGGTCGTGGCGGAAGGGATGGTGTGATGTTCCGAGCTGGTCACTCACGGGCAGGTGTCGTCCCTGCGAACGCAGGGACCCATAACCACCGGCCGATCTAGTTAAGACAGGTGGTCCGAGCATGTACTACGTCTACATCCTCGCCAGCCGCCACCACGGAACGCTCTATATCGGCATTACCAACTCACTCCAGAAACGGCTGGAAGAGCATCGAACTGGCAAAGGCTCGCAGTTCGTCAAGCGTTACGGCGTGCACCGGCTTGTCTACACCGAGGCCTATGAGCGGGCAGAGGAGGCGATTGCCCGTGAAAAGCAACTCAAGCGCTGGAAACGCGACTGGAAGATCGAACTGATCGAGCGGGAAAATCCCGAGTGGCGCGACCTGAGCAATCTGTTGGTTTAACACGCCGGCCGCGCCGAACCCCAATTGTCGTCCCTGCGAACGCAGGGACCCATACCGCGGAATCTATCGGTGGCGGACGGTGGTGGATGCGCGGGCTCGCAGCTTTCGTAAAACTGCTCCTTGGGGTTATGGGTCCCTGCGTTCGCAGGGACGACAGTGTGCTTGTTGCGAGAGCATCGCACCCATGACGCCCATGTGGTTGACCAGTGAGTCTGTTCCCGTCACGCTAATCAACCTACCTTCCTAACCAATCCGCCACCCGCATGCTCACCATCGCCAGCCTCTGGATTCCCTTCACCGTCATTGCTGCGCTCGGCCAGGTCGCGCGCAATGCGATGCAGCGGTCGTTGACGAAGCCGCTGGGGACCTGGGGCGCGACCAATATCCGCTTCCTGTTCGGCTTCCCGTTCTCGCTGCTGTTTCTGGGCGTGGTGCTGGTCGCGACCGGTGATCACCTCGGCATGCCGCCGACCGTGTTCTGGCCCTGGCTGTTGCTCGGGGCGCTCAGCCAGATCGTTGCGACCGGGCTGATGCTGCTCGCGATGAACGATCGCTCCTTCGTGGTAACGACGGCCTACCTCAAGACCGAGGCGATCCAGACCGCGATTTTCGGCTTCGTCTTCCTCGGCGATCATCTCACCTGGCTCAAGGTGCTGGCGATCGTGATCGCGACTGTCGGCGTCGTCATCACGGCCCTGCGGCCCGGCGGCGAGAAGAGCTTTGCCGAGCTGAAGCCGACCATCACCGGTCTCGTCGCGGCTGCTGCGTTCGCGTTGTCAGCGGTCGGTTTTCGCGGCGCGATCATCAACGTGCCTGATGTCTCCTTCGTGACGGCGGCGTCGTTCACGCTGGTGCTCGGTCTGTTCGTGCAGACGCTGGTGCTGACGATCTATCTGCTCTGGCGCGCGCCAAAGGTGCTCCAGTCGATCCTGGGATTGTGGAAGCCGTCGCTGCTCGCAGGCTTCATGGGCGCGTTCGCCTCGCAATTCTGGTTCCTGGCCTTCGCGCTGACGGCCGCCGCCAACGTCCGCACGCTCGCTTTGATCGAGGTGCTGTTCGCGCAAGGCGTGGCGTATTACTCGTTCAAGCAGCCGATCGCGCCGCGCGAGATTTTTGGTATCGCGCTGATCGTGGTCGGCGTTGCGGTGCTGGTGGGGGCCTAGTTCCTATCTTCCGGCAGCGTCGGCAGCGGGGACACCTCGATGCCTTCGTCGATCAGCGACTTGGCCTCGTCGGGCGAAGCCTCGCCATAGATCGGGCGGTGCTCCTTGTCGCCGTAATGCATCGCGCGGGCTTCATTCGCAAAGCGCTCGCCGACATTGTCGGCGTGCTTGACGATGTGATCGCGCAGCTCCTTGAGCTTGGTGCGCAACTCGCGCTCCTGCGCCATCATCAGCGAGGTCGGTCCCGACGGCGCGGCCTCGGGCGCAGGCGTTGAAGCCGGCTCCGGCGGCGGCGTCGCCCGTCCGCGGCCCTTCTTGCCGATGATCCGCGGGGCCATGATCGCCTTTTCGACCTTGGCCGAGCCGCAGATCGGGCAAGTCACGAGCTTGCGCTTCACCTGCGAATCATAAGCCGACGAGCTCTGGAACCAGCTTTCGAATGCGTGGCTTTGGTCGCAGTGGAGCGCGTAGCGGATCATGCCGATCCCCGCACGAGGTGGAGATGGTCCGGCCCGGCCTTGGGATCGGCGACGCCGAAGCGGCGGCCGTGCTGGAGCGAGGGGATCGCGCGGCGGGCGGTCTCGACCTTGGCCGGGTCGATCTTGGCCATGATGATACCGGGCTCGACATCGCCCTCGGCGAGGATCTCGCCCCAGGGATCGATGATCAGCGAGTGACCATAGGTCTCGCGCTTGTTCTCATGCAGGCCGGCCTGTGCCGCTGCGAAGATGAAGCAGCCGGTCTCGATCGCGCGCGAGCGCAGCAGGATGTGCCAGTGTGCCTCACCGGTCTTGCGGGTGAAGGCCGAGGGCACCGTGATGAAATACGCGCCGCTCTCGGCCAGCGCGCGGTAGAGCGCGGGGAAGCGCACGTCGTAGCAGATCGTCAGCCCGACGCGGCCCCAGGGCAGGTCGGAGATCACGGCGGTCTCGCCCGGCTGGTAGTTGGCGGATTCGCGATAGCTCTCGCCGTCCGGCAACTCGATGTCGAACATGTGGATCTTGTCGTAGCTCGCGAGCACATTGCCCTCGGGGCCAATCAGGAAGGACCGGTTGACCGCCTTCTCCGGCGAGAAGCGCAGCGCCAGCGATCCGACATGGATGTGGATCTTCAGCTCGGCCGCGAGCGCGCGATAGGCCCTTAGCGAGGTGTCGTCCTCTTCGCTCTGGAGGTGCTCGAACAACGCCTTTCGGTTGAGCTGCATCATGTTGCTGACTTCGGGCGTCTGCACGTAGTCGGCGCCGTTGGCGGCAGCCTGCCGGATCAGCCTGGTGGCCTGCGCGAGGCTCGGCTCGGGCATCAGGCCGGTGCGCATCTGGATCATCGCGGCGGTGAAGGTGCGATCCTCGCTCATGACACCGCCTTTACGCTTTCGAGCAGGCCGTCGAGCTTGCCCTCGCGGTCGAGCGCATAGAGCTCGTCGCAACCGCCGACATGGGTTCCGCCGATCCAGATCTGCGGGAAAGTCGAGCCCCCGCCGGCGCGGTCGTACATCTCTTCGCGCCAGGACGGGTTCCTGGCGATGTCGAACTCAGTGAAGGTTGCCTTCTTGCGGGTCAGCAGCGATTTGGCGGCGGAACAATAGCCACAGCCCGGCCTGGTGTAGATCTCGACAGCGTCGGTCATGTCGTGTGGCGCTCTCATGTCATGAAGTCATTGAATTATATGGGACGGGGGCCGCTCTCGACAACCCGGGCGAACACCAGCACGTCCACCTGGGCCGCCTTGGCGCGCAGCAGGGCCCGCGCACAGGCGTCCAGCGTCGCCCCCGAGGTGAGGACATCGTCGATCAGGACGATGCGGCGGCCCTGGATTTCCGCCTGGCGGTCGGGGGATACCTGGAATGCACCCTGCACATTGGTGGCGCGCTGGGTCCGCGACAGGCCGATCTGCTGCTCGGTCGCGCGCACCCGGCGCAGCACTTCGCCGCACACCCTGACACCGCTCTGCCGCGCGATGATGCGCGCCAGCGCCCCGGACTGGTTGTAGCGGCGGCGCCACGCCCTGCGCCAATGCAGGGGCACCGGCACCAGCATGTCGGCTCCGGTGAGCAGTTCGGCGCCCGCGCGCGCCATCCAGCGGCCCATGGCCGGCGCCAGATCGGTACGGTCCTGGTATTTCAGCGCATGCACCAGCGTGCGCGCGACGTCGTCATAGCGCACCGCCGCGCGTGCACGCTGGTAAGCCGGCGGGCTCGCGATCGCCTCCATCGACAGCATCTCGGGGCCGGGATCATAGACGAAGGGAATGCCGAGGCGCGGGCAATAGGGCCGTTCGATGAACGACAGCCGCGCCCAGCAGGACGCGCAGACGCCCTCGCCATCGACCGGCTCCCGGCAGGACACGCACAGCGTCGGCAGCGCAATGTCGAGCGCGAGCCGTGCGGCGCGTGACAGCACGTGGCGGCCGGCCGTCCACGCGGCACGCAACGGCGCGGCGATGGAGCGGGTGGGGGCGGCGTCGGCTTCCATGGGGAGAGGCTAGCGTTCTGTTTACGGGGGCTCAAGCCACACTCTCGCGCCCCGGACGCAGCGCAGCGCTCCCGGCGATGCGAAGCATCGTCCAGTGCGGTGCGCTGCAGAGCCGGGGCCCATCTCGCCGCATCGTGCGGTGGTGCCTTCTGGGTCCCGGCTCTGCGCAGCAGCGCTAAGAGCGCCGCAGCGCGTCCGGGACACGAGAGAGGAGATTGCCATGGCGGTCGTGATCGGCGTAACCAGCGGCATGGCCCAGACCCCGCAAACCCCGCCCGCTCTGTTCGATCGCGCATTGCTGCATGCGCGGCAGCAGCGCGCACATGCGCAGGGCGAGGTGACATTCCTGCTCGATCGTGTTGCAGAGGACATGACCGACCGGCTGGCCGCCGTGATGCGGGAGTTTCACGCTGCGGCCGATCTCTGGACGCCCGGAGAGGGGCTCACGGGGCCGCCATCACTTCGGCGGATCGCGCTCGACGAAGCGGGCGCGGAAAAACTGCCCTTTGCCCCGGAAAGTCTCGACCTCGTCGTCTCGGCGCTGGCGCTGCAATTCGTCAACGACCTGCCGGGGGTGCTTGCGCAGGTGCGGCGTGCGCTGAAGCCGGACGGATTGCTGCTCGCAGCGATGATCGGCGGCGACAGCCTGACCGAGCTGCGCCAGGCCTTTGCGGCGGCCGAAGCCGAATGCGAGGGCGGCGTGTCGCCGCGCGTGGCCCCGTTCGCGGATTTGCGCGACATCGGCGCGTTGTTGCAGCGGGCGGGCTTTGCGCTTCCGGTCACCGATGTCGACCGTGTCGTGGTGCGCTACGCCAATGCATTTGCGCTGATGCAGGATCTCCGCCGCATGGGCGCGGCCAATGTGCTGATCGAGCGGCGGCGCACGCCGACGCCCCGCGCGACGCTGCTGCGGATGGCCGAAATCTACGCCGAACGCTTTGCGGATGCCGACGGCCGCATCCGTGCGACATTCGACATCATCTGGCTCTCCGGCTGGGCCCCGCATGCGAGCCAGCAGCAGCCGCTGAAGCCGGGGTCGGCGAAAGCGAGCCTGGCGGAGGCGGTGAAGAAGGCGGGGAAGGAGTGATCCTGGTGAGGAGGGGCGTAAGGCGCGCTTAGCGGACGATGCTTCGCATCGCGGCGAGAACCATGCAGGCCCGCTCTTGCCGTGTGGCCATCCTTCGAGACGCGCGCGCTGCGCTCCTCAGGATGAGGTCCGTACTCACATCAGCAAATCGATCAGATGCGGGATCAGCGGAATGTCCGCGGGCGGCATCGGGTAGTCGCGCAGCTTGTTGGCGCGGACCCAGGCCAGGGTCTGGCCTTCGCGCGGGGTGACCAGCCCCTCCCAGCGCCGGCAGATGTAGAGCGGCATCAGCAGGTGAAACGTCTCGTAGCCGTAGCTCGCAAAGGTCAACGGCGCCAGGCACGGTTCGGCGACGGTGATGCCGAGCTCTTCATGCAGCTCGCGGACCAGGCTCAGCTCCGGCCGCTCGCCGGGCTCACACTTGCCGCCGGGGAATTCCCAGAGGCCCGCAAGCGTCTTGCCCTCCGGGCGCTGCGCGATCAGGACGCGCTTGTCGGCGTCGACGAGCGCGCAGGCCACCACCAATGTCAGTTTGAGATCGGCCATCGGCGTTCGGTTTAAGACCTGTAATCCCCGTTGATCGCGACATACTCCTTCGTCAGGTCACAGGTCAGCACGCGGTCGCGACCCTTGCCGAGGCCGAGCGAGACCTTGATGGCGATTTCCGGGGCCTTCATCGCTTCCGACACCTGCGCCTCGTCATAGGACGGATCGCGCGCGCCGCTCTTGGCGACGCGGATGCCGTTGAAGGAGATCGAGAGCTTGTCGCGATCGGCCGGCTCGCCGGCCTTGCCGACCGCCATCACCACGCGGCCCCAATTGGCGTCCTCGCCGGCGATTGCGGTCTTGACCAGCGGCGAGTTCGCAATCGACATCGCGATCTTGCGAGCCGACGCCTTGGTCTTGGCGCCTTCCACGGTGATCTCGACCAGCTTGCGCGCGCCTTCGCCGTCGCGGGCGACCTGCTCGGAGAGATTGGCGAGCACCTGGTTGAAGGCTTTCACGAAGGCCTTCAGGCGGGGGTCGCTCGCGCGGCTGATCTTTGGTGCGCCGTGCTCGGCGGCGGCGCCGGTGGCGAAGGCCAGCAGCGTATCCGAGGTCGAGGTGTCGCCGTCGATCGTCACCGCGTTAAAGGTGTCTTCGACGCCGCTCTTGAGCAACGCTTGAAGGGCGGCAGGTGCGATCGGCGCGTCGGTGAAGATGAAGGACAGCATCGTCGCCATGTCGGGGGCGATCATGCCGGCGCCCTTGGCCATGCCATTGATGGTGACCTTGGCCTTGCCGAGCTTGACGGTTGCGGTCGCGACCTTCGGGAAGGTATCGGTGGTCATGATCGCCTTGGCCGCGGTGAGATAGTCGCCGGGCTCGGCCGTCTCGGCCAGCCGGCCGAGCACACCGTCGAACTTGGTCGCGTCCAGCGGCTCGCCGATCACGCCGGTCGAGGCCAGGAAGATCTCGCCCTCGCTGCATCCGACCGCCTTGGCCGCGATCTTCGCGGTCAGCGCGGTGGAGCTGCGCCCGGTCTTGCCGGTGAATGCATTGGCGTTGCCGGAATTCACCACCAGCGCGCGCGCCTTGCCGCCCTTCAGCTTGGCGCGGCACCATTCGACCGGGGCGGACGGGCATTTCGACCTGGTGAAGACGCCCGCGACCGCGGTGCCCTTGTCCATTACCGCCAGCAGCACGTCGGTGCGGTTCTTGTAGCGGATGCCGGCTTCGGCCGTCGCAAGGCGGACGCCCGCGATCACGGGCATGTCGGGGACAGTTTTGGGGGCGAGCGGGGAGACGGAGGAGGACATCGGGGCGCCTTGGTGAGGTCTGGATATGCAGATGGCCGGGCATTTGCCCGGCCATTGCGACGTTAGATACTATTGGCGTCCGCGAAGTGACAGCAATTCTTACTTCTTCGCGGGGGGCGCCATCTTGCTGTCGGAGGGCTTGGCAGGGTCGGCCGGCTTGGCATCCGGTTTGGCATCCGCTGCCGGCTGGTCCGTCCGCTCGACCTTGGCTTCCGCGCGGAGCTTGGCGACGTAGTCGGCCTGGGCCTTGCGGGTGACGTACTGCTCGATCTGGGCCTTGACCTGCTCGAAGTCCGGCGCCTTGCGGTTGCGCTTTTCCTCGACCTTGATGATGTGCCAGCCGAACTGCGACTTCACGGGATCGGAGATCTTGCCCGGCTCCAGCGTGAAGGCCACGGCCGAGAACTCCGGCACCATCTGCTCCTTGGTGAAGAAGCCGAGGTCGCCGCCATCGGCGGAGCCCGGATCCTTGGACTTCTTCTTGGCGAGTTCGGCGAAATCGGCGCCCTTGTCGAGCTCGGCCTTCACCGCCTTAGCCTCGTCCTCGGTCTCGACCAGGATGTGGCGGGCGCGGACCTCCTGCTCGCCGGTGATCTGCTTGGAGGCCTCCTCATAGACCTTCTTCATGGCGTCGGGGGTGGTGGCGGCCTTGCCTTCGTTGGCGAGCAGGCTGTCCATCAGCAGGCGGTTCCGGGCGAACGCCAGGCGCTTCTTGAACTCGTCGCCGTCGGCGACCTTCTTGTCCTCGGCAGCCTTGCTGACGATCTTCATGTCGATCAGGAAGGACAGCACGTTCTCGTCCTTGGTCGCCGGGTCCATCTGGGCGAGGCTCGCCCCGAGTTCCTCCTCGGCCATGGCAACGTCGCTCTTCTTGATTTCCGCGCCATTGACCTTCGCCAGCACCGGATCGTCGGCAGCCCGGCCGGGACCCGCGATCAGCGCCAACGCAAGGCAGCCCACGAGGGCGGTGGCGAGGCCGAAGCGCAGGCCGGTTTTGGTTACCGGGAACGAGGTGGTCATGGAAAATCCTTTTGTTGAAGCAGGGGGCTGCTCTAGCGGGGCGGACACTCGCCCAATTCAGGGGGGCTTGGCAACGCGAAAAGTCTGTCAAAATGATGAATTAGCCGCAATGCGCCCGCCGTTGACAAGGCCCTGACCGGGCCATATCTCTGCCCGGTCGCGACCATGGCGATGGCGTTTATTTTGCTGCGTTTTTGGCCGTTGAACCCAGACTTGCCCAATTCCCACCCATATGGCGGATGACCCCCCGCAGTCCGGGCTCTGTCGCCATCAGGCGTCACGGTGAGTTGATAGGCAGGGGGGTGACAACTTCTTGGCTGCAACGCGGTTGAATCGCGAACACAGGAACTAGGCATGATCGGCGCGCTCGCCCGCAAGTTTTTCGGCTCCGCCAACGACCGGCGGGTGAAGGGATACCAGTCCCGCGTCAACGCGATCAACGCGCTGGAGCCGGAGGTTTCGAAACTCTCCGACGAGGCACTGAAGGCCCGCACCGTCGAGTTCAAGAAACAGCTCGCCGAGGGCAAAACGCTCGACGATCTGCTGGTGCCGGCCTTCGCCACCGTGCGCGAAGCCGCCAAGCGCACGCTCGGCCAGCGTCATTTCGACGTCCAGTTGATCGGCGGCATCGTGCTGCACGAGGGCGACATCGCCGAGATGAAGACCGGCGAAGGCAAGACGCTGGTCGCAACGCTCGCGGTCTATCTCAACGCGCTCGCCGGCAAGGGCATTCACGTCGTCACCGTCAACGACTACCTCGCCCGCCGCGACTCCGGCTGGATGGGCCAGATCTACGGCTTCCTCGGCCTGACCACCGGCGTGATCGTGCACGGCCTGGACGATGCCGAGCGCAAGGCCGCCTATGCCTGCGACATCACCTACGGCACCAACAACGAGTACGGCTTCGACTATTTGCGCGACAACATGAAGTACCGGCTCGAGGACATGGTCCAGCGGCCGCACTTCTACGCCATCGTCGACGAGGTCGACTCGATCCTGATCGACGAAGCGCGCACGCCGCTGATCATCTCCGGCCCGCTCGACGACCGTTCCGACTTCTACAACACGATCGACGGCTTCCTGCCCAAGCTCGACAAGAGCGACTACGACGTCGACGAGAAGCAGCGCACGGTGACGCTGACCGAAGGCGGCATGGAGAAGATCGAGACGTTGCTGCGCGACGCCGGCCAGCTCAAGGGCGAGTCGCTCTACGACGTCGAGAACGTTTCCGTCGTGCACCACATCAACCAGGCGCTGCGCGCCCACACGCTGTTCACGCGCGACAAGGACTACATCGTCCGCGACGACGAGGTCGTCATCATCGACGAGTTCACGGGACGCATGATGGCCGGCCGACGTTATTCGGAAGGCCTGCATCAGGCGCTTGAAGCCAAGGAGCATGTCCAGGTTCAGCCGGAAAACCAGACGCTGGCCTCGATCACCTTCCAGAACTATTTCCGGATGTACGAAAAGCTCGCCGGCATGACCGGCACGGCGCTAACCGAAGCCGACGAACTCTTCGACATCTACAAGCTCGAAGTCGTGGAGATCCCGACCAACGTGCCGGTCGGCCGCCTCGACGAGGACGACGAGGTCTATCGTACCCAGAACGAGAAATACGCCGCGATCCTGGCCGAGATCGAGCGCGCCAATGCGCGGCTGCAGCCGGTGCTGGTCGGCACCGCCTCGATCGAAAAATCGGAAGTGATCGCCGAATACCTCAAGAAGCACGGCTACCGGCAGATCGATTTCGGCAACGAGAATTCGATGCAGAAGCTGTACGCCGCGGCCCGCGCCGGCAAGCCGGCAAAACTGTTCGCGGTGCTGAACGCGCGCTTCCACGAGCAGGAAGCCTATATCGTCGCGGAAGCCGGCGTGCCCGGCGCGATCACGATCGCCACCAACATGGCCGGCCGCGGTACCGACATCAAGCTCGGCGGCTCGCTCGAGATGCGGATCCAGCAGGAGACTGCCGGCATCGAGGACGAGGCGGAGAAGGCGAAGAAGATCGAGCAGATCAAGGCCGACATCGAGCACTTCCGCGAGATCGTGCTGAAGGCCGAGGAAGAGGTCGAGATCGAGCCGGCGAAGGGCTCGAAGCCCGCCAAGACCGTGAAGAAGCCCGGCGGCCTCTACATCATGGGATCCGAGCGTCACGAATCCCGCCGCATCGACAATCAGCTGCGCGGCCGTTCCGGCCGTCAGGGCGACCCCGGCCGCTCGAAGTTCTTCCTGTCGCTGGAAGACGATCTGATGCGCATCTTCGGCTCGGATCGCCTCGACAGCATGCTGCAGCGTCTCGGCCTCAAGGAAGGCGAGGCGATCATCCATCCCTGGATCAACAAGGCGCTCGAGAAGGCGCAGCAGAAGGTCGAGGCGCGCAACTTCGACATCCGCAAGAACCTGCTCAAGTTCGACAACGTCCAGAACGACCAGCGCAAGGTGATCTTCGACCAGCGCGTCGACCTGATGAAAGACGACAGCGTCGCCGAGACCGTTACCGACATGCGCCACGCCTTCATCGACGACCTCGTCGCCAAGCACGTGCCCGAGCATGCCTATGCCGAGCAGTGGGATGTCGCCGGCCTGAAGGAAGAGCTGAAGCGCGTGCTCGATCTCGACCTGCCGGTCGACGACTGGGCCAAGGAAGAGGGCATCGCCGACGAGGAGCTGCTCACCCGCATCGAGACCAAAGCCGACGAGCACATGGCGGCCAAGGTCGGGCAATGGGGTCCCGACGTGATGCGTTACGTCGAGAAGACCATTCTGCTCCAGACGCTCGACCATCTCTGGCGCGAGCATCTGATCATGCTCGACCATCTGCGCCAGGTCATCGGCCTGCGTGGTTACGGCCAGCGCGATCCGTTGCAGGAGTACAAGACCGAGGCTTTCAATCTCTTCCAGGAGATGAGCGCGCATCTGCGCGAGGCCGTCACGGCGCAGCTGATGCGCGTCGAGATCGTCCCGCCGGAGCAGGAAGCTCCTGTCCTGCCGCCGATGGAAGCGCACAAGTTCGACCCCAACACCGGCGAGGACGAAATGGCGCTCGCCAGCGTCACGCTCGGTGCGCAGGCTTCCGACGCAGCGCTTCGCGATCCGAAGAACCCCGCAAGCTGGGGCAAGGTCGGCCGCAACGAGGATTGCCCGTGCGGCTCAGGCAAGAAGTACAAGCACTGCCACGGGCGGTACGCGTAGCCGTTAGCTTCGCTGTCGCGCGGGTGTGAGGCGCTATACTCGCGCCTCACGCTCCACTGTCGTCGCCCGGCTCGACCGGGCGACCCAGTACGCCGCGGCCTCTCGGTTGAATCACTAGCGTCTCTGGAATACTGGATCGCCCGCTTTCGCGGGCGATGACGGCTGTGTGTGTGGCGATTTGCGCCACGCCCTCACGAGATGAAGTGTTGCGAGAGCGCGCCAAGCCAACGCTCAATTCGAGCTGTCGATCAAGCTCTCCAGCAGCCGCTTCAATTCGCTCGTCGATTTGTCGCCATAGCTTTCCAGGATGTGCTCCTCCTGGTCGACCGCGAGCGAGTTGAGCTTCTTGCACAGCACCTTGCCGCGGTCGGAGATGAACATCAGCACCTTGCGGCGGTCGTTCGGGTCCTGCACGCGATAGACCAGCGTGTCGGAGACCATGCGGTCGATCATCTTGGTCAGCGTCGGATGATTGAGCAGCACCGCGTCCGCGAGTTCGCCCATTGAGTGGCCATCGCCGTCCGACAACACCTTAAGGATGCGCCACTGCTCGACGGGAACGCCTTCCTTGCTCAGCCGCAGTTCCAGCTGCCGGTTGATCTCCCGGTTGGCTTGCGCGAGCAGGTAGGCGAGGTGTTCGGTGATCGGGGAGTTCGGTTTTGCCACGGCTAAGACTTCGTCTTGACCCAAATGAGTGAATGTCTTGCAATCAATGCTGCTTCTATATGCACTTCAATTGTTGAATATTCAATATTTTCAAAATAGGATGTTTGCCTAACAAAAGGGCGGATGCCGTGGCCGCCTGCTCATTGTGCTTTCAGGTCTGGTGCCAGACAGGAGTTGGCGTGCACGCGACGGTAAACTTCCCGGCTCACGGCAGTCCGGCGATGCCGCCGTCCTTGCTGCTGAGGAATCTGTCGTCGTCGGGAGCCGATAGCTCGCTGTCGCCGGGCGATCATGCTTTCCTCAGGCGGCGTGGCGCGAACAAGCTGCGCATCGGCGGCTTCATCTGCTGCACGGGATCGCCGGGTGTATGGGGCCCCTGCGCGACCAACAGCGCGCAACTCGCCGTTGCCGAGATCAACAAGCGCGGCGGCATCCTCGGCCGCGAGATCGAGCTGTCGATCTACGACGCCGGCGGGCCGCTCGACGAGGTGCTGAACCGCGCCGAGCAGGCGATCGCATTCGACGAGGTTGATCTCATCGTCGGGCTGCACACCAGCGCGGTCCGCGTCGGCTTGCGCGACGTCACCACGCGTCACCGCATCCCCTACATCTATACGCCGGTCTACGAAGGCGGCGAGCGTACGCCCGGCGTGATGGCGATCGGCGAGACGCCGCGCTGGCAGAGCCGGCCGTCGATCCACTGGCTTGCCGACGTCAAAAAGGCGTCGCGCTGGTACCTGATCGGCAGCGATTACGTCTGGCCCTGGCAGTCGCACCGCGCCGTGAAGAACTACATCAGGGAAACCGGCGGCCACGTCGTCGGCGAGGAGTTCGTCCCTCTCGGCGAGGACAATCACGAGCCGCATTTGGCGCGCATCCGTGCCGCGCGGCCCGATGTCGTGCTGATCTCGCTGATCGGCACCGACAGCGTCACCTTCAATCGTGCTTTCGGCGAATGCGGGCTCGGCGCCACGACGCTGCGGCTGGCGGGGGCCATGGACGAGACGGTGCTGCTCGGCATCGGCGCCGACAACAGCGAGAACATGTTCTGCGCATCCGGCTATTTCTCCGGCATCGGCTCGCGGGCCAATGACGACTTCCAGATCCGCTATCGCGCGATGTTCGGGCCGAATGCCCCGCCGATCGGCTCGCTTGGCCAGTCCAGCTATGAAGGCCTGCGTTTCCTCGAAGCCGTGGCGAAAAAGGCAGGTTCGCTGTCGATGGCGCCCATGCTCGCGGCGGGTCGCAACATCGTTTATGGCGGCGCGCGCGGCCCGGTCGTCGTTCGCAACGGCCACGCCCGCATGCAGATGTATCTCGCGGAGGCCGACGGCCTCGACTTCAAGCTGATCAAGTCGGTCTGAGCCTGCTGCGGCAATCCGGACAGCCCCATCTCAAAATAATACTTGAAAAGGAAAATATTTCCGCTTTGAATGTTTCAGCAGGGCCGCTGCGCGCGTCGCGCCAATCGCGGCCGCGCGCAGGGACCGTACCAAGAAACTTCAGGAGAGCGCCGTGACAGTTGTCCTTCCCACGCCTGCCCAACTTCTTGACGTCGCCAAGCAGTGCGGCCTTTCGCTGACCGATGCCGATGTCGCCTCGTTCCGCGGCCTGATGCAGGGCTCGATCGAGGCCTATAATCTCGTCGGCGCGATGCCGGACGAAGTGCCGGAGGTCAAATATCCGCGCACGCCGGGCTACCGGCCCTCGCCCGAGGAGAACCCGCGCAACGCCTGGTACCGCAAGTCGATCGTGAAGGGTGCGGCGAGCGGCAAGCTCAAGGGCAAGACCGTCGCGCTGAAGGACAACATCATGCTCGCCGGCGTGCCCATGATGAACGGCTCGGCGACGCTGGAGGGCTATGTCCCCGATTTCGACGCCACCATCGTCACGCGCATGCTCGATGCCGGCGCCGAGATCGCCGGCAAGGTGCATTGCGAATCCTTCTGCATGTCCGGCGGCAGCCACACCGGCGCGGTCGGTGCCGTGCATAATCCGCACAAGATGGGCTATTCGGCCGGCGGCTCGTCCTCTGGTTCCGGCGTCGTCGTCGCGCTCGGCGAGGTCGACATGGCGATCGGCGGCGACCAGGGCGGCTCGATCCGCATGCCATCCTCGTTCTGCGGCACCTACGGCATGAAGCCGACCTGGGGACTCGTCCCCTACACCGGCATCATGCCGATCGAGGTCTTCGTCGACCACACCGGTCCGATGACCGCGACCGTCGCCGACAATGCGCTGCTGCTCGAAGTGCTCGCCGGCGACGACGGCTACGATCCCCGCATCAAGTCGCCGAAGGTCGAGGAGTACACCAAGGCGCTCGGCCAGGGCGTCAAGGGCATGAAGATCGGCATCCTCAAGGAAGGCTTTGAGCAGGCGAACGCGGAAGCCGCCGTCAACGAAAGCGTCCGCGAGGCGGCCAAGCGCTTCAAGGATCTCGGCGCCACGGTCGAGACCGTTTCGATCCCGATGCATCTCGTCGGCCCCGCGATCTGGACGCCGATCGGCACGGAGGGCATGACCCAGACCATGATGTATGGCGATGGCTATGGCCTGAGCCGTTCCGACCTCTACTCGACCTCGCTGATGGACTTCCATCGCGGCTGGCGCCGGCAGGCGGATTCGCTGTCGGAGACGACAAAACTGTTCCTGATGCTCGGGACCTACATCAACAATAGCTTCGGTCCCCGCTATTACGGCAAGGCCCTCAACATCTCGCGTCGCTTGACCGCGGCCTATGACAAGGCATTCGGCGAATACGACCTGCTGCTGCTGCCGACCACGCCGATGAAGGCGACCAAGCTGCCGGAGCCCACCGCAAGCCGCGAAGACTATGTCGCCCGCGCGCTGGAGATGATCTCCAACACCGCGCCGTTCGACATCACCCATCACCCCGCGATGTCGCTGCCCTGCGGCATGGTCGACGGCCTGCCCGTCGGCCTGATGCTGGTCGGCCGCATGTTCGAGGAATCCACCATCTACCGCGCCGCCCATGCCTTCGAGCAGATCGGCGACTGGAAGAAGATGTGAGAGAGGAACTAATGCAGACGGACGGAGCAGAGCGTCTTCAAGCGAAGTGGATACCGGTTCGCGTCGAGAAAACGCGTCAAAGCAAGAATCCATCGCATGGCTAACGCGTTCGTCGCGGCGTTCGAGATCCTGAGCTTCGGCGCGATCATCGTCCTGATCGTGCTGGGGCTCGGGATCATCGCCAGCATGATGGGCATCTTCAACTTCGCGCAAGGCGAGTTCGTCCTGCTCGGGGCCTACATCACCTATCTCGCCTACGCCAAGGGCCTGCCGATCTGGGCCGGCATGGTCGCGGCGCCGTTTGTGGTCGGTGCGCTCGGCTTCGTGCTGGAGGCGCTGATCATCCGCCGCTTCTACGCCGCGCCGATCGTGGCGATGCTCGGCACCTATGCGCTCGGCCTGATCATCCGCGAATCGGTGCGCGGCCTGATCGGCGGCTTCTATCTGACCGTGCCCGAGCCGATCGGCGGCTCGATCGATATCGGCGCCATGCATATCTCGGCCTGGCGCTTCACCATCATCGTCATCACGCTCCTGGTGATGGCGGGCTGTTACCTCCTGCTGTCGCGCACGAGTTTTGGCCTGCGCATGCGCGCCACCCTGGAAAATCCCTCGCTGGCGCGGGCCTCAGGCATTTCCACGCCCCTGATGTACGGCGCCACGTTTGCGTTCGGCTCCGCGCTCGCCGGCCTTGCCGGTGCGCTGATCGTGCCGGTGTTCAGCCTGTACGCCGATCTCGGCCTGCGCTTCCTGATCCAGGGTTTTGTCGCGGTGATGGTCGGCGGCGTCGGCTCCTTCATCGGACCGGTGGCGGGCGCCGGCGTGATCGGCACCCTCAGCGCCGCGCTGCCATGGGTGATGGCGCCCGTCGTCGCCGACGTCCTCGTCTTCGTGCTCGCCATTGTCTTCATCAAATTTCGGCCACAGGGCCTCATCGCTGGAAAAGGGGTTTAGTCATGTTCGATCGTACTCAGCTTTCGCGTCGCCGCTTCCTCTCCAATCTTGCCTTTACCACCGGCGCGGTCGCGACCGGCGTCGGCAGCTGGGTGATCCCGGCGCCTTGGGCGAACGCGGCGGAAGGCCCGATCAAGGTCGGTAGCGCGACCGACCTCACCGGCCCGATCGCCTATGCCGGCAATGCCGACGCCAATGTCGCCAAGATGGTGATCAAGGAGATCAACACGGCCGGTGGTCTGCTCGGCCGTCCGCTCGAGCTCTATATCGAGGACACTGCCTCGAACGAATCCGTCGCCGTCGGCAACGTCCGAAAACTGATCCAGCGCGACAAGGTCGACATGGTGCTGGGCGGCATCACCTCGTCGATGCGCAACGCGATCAAGGACCCGATCGTGGCGCGCGGCAAGACGCTCTACATCTATCCGCAGCTCTACGAAGGCAAGGAGTGCACGCCCTACCTGTTCTGCACCGGACCGACGCCGGCGCAGCAGTGTGACGAGTTCATCCCCTGGCTGATCAAGAACGGTGGCAAAAAGTTCGCGCTACCGAGCGCCAACTATGTCTGGCCGCACACGCTCAACGTCTACGCCCGCAAGGTCATTGAGGCGAACGGCGGCGAGGTCGTGTTCGAGGAATATTACCCGCTCGACCAGATCGACTTCTCATCGACGGTCAACCGCATCATCTCCAACAAGGTCGACGTCTTTTTCAACACCGTCATTCCGCCGGGCGTCGGCCCGTTCTTCAAGCAGCTCTATGAAGCGGGCTTCCTCAAGAACGGCGGGCGCCTGGCCTGCGTCTACTATGACGAGAACACGCTCAACATCAACCAGGCCGCCGAGATCGAGGGGCTCGCAAGCTGTCTCGACTATTTCAAGGTGCTGACCAAGGAGAACCCGTTCGACGCAAAAATCCAGGCGGCGTATGAGAAGGACTTTCCGGGCAACTTCCTGTTCGCGGCCGGCAGTGCCGCGACCGGCACCTATCGCGGCCTCAAGCTTTGGGAAGCGGCCGTGAAGGAAGCCGGCAAGGTCGATCGCGACTCGGTTGCCGCCGCGCTCGATCACGCCAAGATCGCCGAAGGCCCGGGCGGGCCGGCCGAGATGGTGCCAGGCAAGCGGCACTGCAAGATGAAGATGTACACCGCCGTCGCCAAGGGCGGGAACTACGAGATCGTCGGACGCAGCGACGGGCTCGTCGATCCCAAGGAATGCTGAGGCGGAATGCCGAAGTCGATGACTGTGGTAAGAGAAGCCATCGCCGGCGACGAAGCGGACGATGCGATGGCTGAACGCGTGGCAGCGGGACAGGCCAAGGAACTGGTCAAGGCAGGACGAAAGGTCCTGCCGATCGTGGAGGGCGTCGTGCTCGTCGCGGCGCTGCTCGCGCCGCTGGTGCTGCAGGACTACCTCACGGTGTTCGCGACCCGCGTGATCATCCTCGCGCTGTTCGCGTTGTCGTTCGATCTGGTCTGGGGCTATGCCGGCATCATGAGCTTCGGCCAGGCCCTGTTCTTCGGCTCGGCCGGCTATGGCGTCGCGCTGCTCGCGCGCGATCTCGACATCACCAACATCTTTCTGGTGCTCCCTGCCGGCACGATCATCGGCCTTACCTTCGCGCTGCTGCTCGGCGGCTTCCTGCTGCTCGGACGGCATCCCTCCAGCGTCATCTTCGTGTCGCTGGGCACGCTGACCGGCTCCTACGCCGCCGATCGCCTCGCGCGCGGCTGGTACTATCTCGGCGGCCAGAACGGCATCCCCTCGATCGCGCCGATGTCGCTCGGCGGCTACGAATTTACTGAGGGCCCGGCGTTCTACTATCTCGTGCTCGGTATCCTCGTCGTGGTCTACCTGCTCTGCCGCTTCCTGGTACGCTCGCAATTCGGCCTGGCGCTTGCGGGCCTGCGCGAGAACGAGCAGCGCATCGCCTTCTTCGGCTACAAGGTACAGCACCTGAAGGCGATCATCTTCGCGATCGGCGGCGCCATCGCAGGTCTTGCCGGCAGCCTTTATGCCTTCCATGAAGGTTTCGTCTGGCCCAACATGGTCGGTGTCGTGGTCTCGACGCAGGTCGTGCTCTATGTGCTGTTCGGCGGCTCCGGCACGTTGATCGGCGCCGTCATCGGCACCGTGATCGTCGAGGGCGTCAGCTTCTGGCTCTCTGACAATTACCGCGAGATCTGGCCGATCATCCTCGGTCTGCTGCTGCTGCTCGTGATCCTGTTCCGGCCGCTTGGCCTGATCAGTTTTGTGCTCGGCGAGCGCGAACGGGTCGGCAGCTTTGGTGCCAAGCCCAAGGAGACCGAGAAGCGGACTGAGAAGCAGACTGAGAAGCAGACTGAGAAGGAGAAGCGCAATGCCGCTCCTTGAAGCTGCCGGCATCAAGAAGATCTTTGGCAAGCTCACCGCGCTCGACGGTGCCGCGCTCACCGTCGGCGAGAACGAGTTTCACGGCCTGATCGGACCGAACGGCTCCGGCAAGAGCACGCTGATGAAGTGCATTGCGGGGGCCGAAGTGCCGACCCAAGGCAAAGTGAGTTTCATCAACGCCGACATCACCGCGTTCACGCCGACCGAACGGGCCCGGGCCGGCATGAGCCTGAAATTCCAGATCACCAGCGTGCTGCCGACGCTGACGCTCTATGACAACATCCTGCTCGCGCTGCAGGCGCAGTCCTCGCTGTTCGATCTCGTATTCTCACGCACGCGGGGTGCGCTGCACGACCAGGTCATGACCATGCTGACGCAGTTCCGCCTCGCCGATCGCGCCTTCGACGCGGCGGCGGCGCTGTCGCACGGCCAGCAGCAATGGCTGGAGATCGCGATGGCGCTCGCGGGCAAGCCGAAGCTGCTGCTGCTGGACGAGCCGACCGGCGGCATGAGCCTGGAGGAGCGCCGCGTCACCGGTGAACTGCTTCAGCCGATCAAGAAACATTGCTCGCTCGTCATCGTCGAGCACGACCTCGATTTCATCCGCGACATCTGCGATCGGTTGACCGTGCTCGACCAGGGCAAGGTGCTGGCATCAGGCGCCGTGTCGGAGATCCAGGCCAATAAATCCGTTCAGGAGATCTATCTGCGCCGTGCCTGAATTTTTGGACATCAAGCATCTCGACGCGGGCTATGGCCGCAGCCAGGTCCTGTTCGACGTCACCCTCGGCATTCCCTGGCGCGGCGGCGTCGCCGTGCTCGGCCGCAACGGTGCCGGCAAGACCACGCTGATGAGGACCATCGTCGGCGAGCTGCCGGCATGGAAGGGCGAGGTCGCGTTCGATGGACGCGACATCAGCCGCCGCGCGACCCAGGAGCGCGTGCGCGCCGGCATCGGCTACGTCCCGCAGGAGCATTCGGTGTTCGCGCGCCTGTCGGTGCGCGACAATCTGGCGGTCGGCTCGCTCGCCAGCAAGAAGGCCGACGCGGTGGACCATGTGCTGACCATCTTTCCGAAACTCGGCCAGCGCCTCGACCAGCCCGCCGGCACCCTCTCCGGCGGTGAGCGCAAGATGCTCGCCATCGGCCGCGCGATGCTGGGCGATCCAAAGCTGTTGTTGCTGGACGAGCCGACCGAAGGCGTCTGGATCGGCGTGATCGAGGAGATCACCGAGCGCCTGATCGAGCTCGCGAAGAGCATCGCCGTCATCATCGTCGAGCAGCACCTCGACCTCGCGCTGCGCGTCGCGGACTATGCCTACGTGCTCGACCGCGGCAGGGTCGCTCTGCAAGGGCAGGCGAATGATGTGCGCGGCAATCCGGAGCTGATGCGGTATTTGGCGCCGTAGGTCGCGCTGCCCGTCTTTGAGTGAGGCGCAGCGCTCTTCACCATACCTCATCAAAGGGAATGACGGCGTCAGGCTGAGATGGATCGGAGAGATTAAGCGAGCGCCGGCCTTACTTCACCGCCCCAAAGCGGCTGTCGAACGAGTTCGACGACACCACCGGCGCGGCGCCCATGATCTGCGTCGCTTCACTCGCGCCATCCGACACCGACGGCTTCAGCGCCGGCCGCGTCGCGGCGAGGCGCGTGTCCGGCTTCACCGGTTCGGCCGGCTTGGCGGCGGCGACGGCCGGCTTCGGCGCGTCCTTGGACGTGTCGCGGCCAGGCACGAACCGGGTCACTGCGGCCTTCAGCCTCGACGTCGCGGTGGGTGGTGTTGCTGGCGCAGCGGTCGGGGCCACGGACGCGGTCGCTTGCGGGGGAGGCGTGGTCGCCGTGGTGTCGGCGGCGCCGAGGCCCATCTTGCGGCCGAGGTTGGAGAAGAAGCCGCCTGACGATTTCTCTTGGGATTTCTCGCTGGCCGGCGCGGCTGCGGCGACGCGGGTGGTGGCGGCGGGGGCGCTGACGGCGACGACCGGCTCCTGGTTCGCGGGAGCGGCGGCGACCGCATCGAGATTGGGCTTGGGCGGATTGACGTGTCCGGGGATCGTGCCCGGCGCCTTCGCCATCGCCAGCATCTCCAGGGTCGAGCCTTCGGCATTCTCCGAGAGTCCAGTCGATCCCTCGGGAATCTTCGAGGCAAAAATCTTGTTCATGCCGCCGTCGATGCCGGTGTTCATGCGCGCGATCGGCGTGCCCTTGGCGACGAGCTTGTTGTACTCGACCTGGTCGCGCGCATCCTTGTCGCGCACCGCGCTGGCGATGTTCTCGGGGATCACATAGGCCGGGCACTTCGCGGACGCGTCGAACACCGGATCGCGCTTCGCGTCAGGCGTCTTCGTTGCGTCGAACACGTATTTGCGCTCGCAGAAATCGACCTTCGGCTCCTGCCGCGTCACCTCGAAATGATCATAGCCTTCCTTGATCATCTTCCAGAACGGCATGTTCGGGTTGTTCCGGTGCTTGGCCATGTTCACCGGCGTCATCTTGAACGGATAGGCCTGCAGCTGGAACGCCTTCTGCCCGCCGAAGAACGACTCGCGGCCAAGCGAATAGATCTCCGCGATCTGCTCGTCGGTCATCGCGTAGCAGCCGCGCGACGAACAATCGCCGTGCACCATCAGCTGCGAGCCGGTGCGCCCCAGAGCCTTGTCGAACGCGTTCGGATAGCCCGTGTTGAACGAGAGATAGTAGGCCGACTGCGGATTCATCTGGCCCGGATTGATCGAGTAGAATCCCTCCGGCGCCTGGCGGTCGCCTTCGCGCACCTTCGGGCCGAGATCGCCCGACCAGCGGCAGATCGGATAAGTCTTGAGCAGCGCGAACTGGCCGTTGCGGGCCTGCTTCCAGACCTCGAGCTCGGCCTCCTGCTTGAACAGGCGCACCAGGATCGGCGATTGCAGGTCCATGTCCTTCTCGACCATCGCGGCGAGAAGCTTTGGCGGCACCGGCTGGTTGGCCTTGGCGTTGGTCGCGAGCGAAACCTGGTCGGTGTCGCAGCCGGCCAGCAGAACACTGGCCGTCAGCAGCGCAACCGAAGCCAAAAGCGCGCGAGCAAGCGAACGAGAAATCAAGATGGACCCCACACCGTGCCGGGCAGAGAGCGCGAACCCCAATCTCGAAGCATGATCCGACCGGAGATCCGGACCCGTCGTGACGGGCGTTTTCGAACCACGCTCCAGCGCTTGTGCCCTGAAGCCATTGATTAAAATTCTAACCTCTGGGTCATGTGGTCGCAACCCGAGCTGGGATCACGAGCCCGTTGGCCCAGTGGCATGGTCAACGAAGACTAAATGGACGCGACTTTGGGCCGTACTTGGGCCTTCCGGCCCAATCCGCACAGAGATCGCTGATTTGGGCAAAAAAAGGGTTAACGGGGAGTTACCGGGGCGGTCGGGGGCCGCCCGAAAGGTCTCGTAAGGTGGGCAAAGGCGCAAAGCGCCGTGCCCACCATCTCGCTCCCCATACTGTTTTGGAATGGTGGGCACGCTTCGCTTTGCCCACCCTACGACACCGAAAACGGCCGAATCAGCCCAGTTTCCGGCCGATATCGAGGAATTTCTGCCGCCGCTGCTTGCGGATGGCGTCGCCGTCCAGGCCGCGGAGCTCGTCAAAGGCCTTGGCGATGGCATCGCCCGTGGTGGCGATCATGGCGGTGGGGTCGCGGTGGGCGCCGCCGACCGGCTCCTTCAAGATGCTGTCGATCACCCCGAAGCGCAGCATGTCCTGCGCGGTGATCTTCATGTTGTTGGCAGCTTCCTGCGCCTTGGAGCCGTCGCGCCACAGGATCGAGGAGGCGGCCTCGGGCGAGATCACGCTGTAGATCGCGTGCTCCAGCATCAGGACCCTGTTGGCGGTGGTGATGGCGATGGCGCCGCCCGACATGCCCTCGCCGGTGATGATGGCGACGTTGGGCACGGTCAGCGCCATGCAGGCATCGGTCGAGCGCGCGATCGCCTCGGCTTGGCCGCGCTCCTCGGCGCCGATGCCGGGATAGGCGCCGGCGGAATCGGCGAGCGACAGCACGGGCAGGCCGAACCGCTCGGCCATCTCCATCAGCCGCACGCATTTGCGATAGCCCTCGGGCCGCGCCATGCCGAAATTGTGCCGGATGCGGCTCTCGGTGGAATCGCCCTTTTCCTGGCCCATCACGCAGATGGCCTCACCGCGGAAGCGGCCGAAGCCGGCAACCAGCGCCTCGTCCTCGCCGAACTTGCGGTCGCCCGCGAGCAGCGTGAATTCGGTGATCAGGCCCTTGATGAAGTCGTTGAAATGCGGCCGCTGCGGATGCCGCGCGACCAGCGTCTTCTGCCACGGCGTCAGGTTCAGATAGAGGTCGGCCAGCGCCTGCGCCGCCTTGTCCTCGATCTTCCCGATTTCCTCGGAGATATCGGTGCCCGAGGCCGCAAGCGTCCGCAGCTCGTCAACCTTGGAGTCGAGCTCGGCGACCGGCTTTTCGAAGTCGAGATAGCTGCGCATGTGATCTGGCATCAACTCAATATAGCGAGGACGGGGCGAGGCGTCGAAGCAGGTTTGGATCGGCGGAAAGAAATGTAGCTTCTTCAATGAGTTGGCTTGTGCGCTCTAAAGCAGCCCGCCAAATCATGCGTGAGGCCACGGCTCTTTCTGCGGAGATGTGGCCGAAGTCAAGGCGGTTTCGTTCCCCCCGCTGTCGTCCCCGCGAACGCGGGGACCCATAACCACAGGGAGAAGTTTGGCTAAGACTGGCAGTGAGGCGATCTTCCTGCGGTACTAACACTGCCCGTCAGAGATAGATCACGCGGTATGGGTCCCTGCTTTCGCAGGGACGACAGTCATTTCTCAGCCAGCGGGTGCAGGTCGCGCACCAGGCTCTTCAGGCGCTCCTCGACCACATGGGTGTAGATCTGGGTCGTGGAGATGTCGGTGTGGCCGAGCAGGGTCTGCACGATGCGCAAATCCGCGCCGTTGTGCAGGAGGTGGCTGGCAAAGGCGTGGCGCAGCACGTGCGGGGAGACCAGCCGGGCCTGCAGCCCCGAGGCGACAGCAAGCTCTTTCAGGTCGCGGGCGAAATGCTGCCGCGTCAGATGCCCGCTCTCGCCGAACGATGGGAATAGCCATTTCGAGGCGGCCACGCTGTTCTTCTTGTCGGCTTTTGCTGCTTCCGTCGCCGCGAGATAATCGGCCATCGCCTGCCGTGAGGCCTCGTTGAGCGGCACCAGGCGTTCCTTGTTGCCCTTGCCGCGCACCACGATCATGCGGGCGTCGCGTTTGGCCGCGGAGCGCGGCAGCGCCACCAGCTCGGAGACGCGCAGGCCGGTGGCGTAGAGCACCTCGAGCAGGCAATAGAGCCGCAACGCGCGCAGCCGTTTCGAGGGCGAAGCGTCCTCCGCCTCGCTCAATTCCTTGGCGCGGCCGAGCATGCGGTCGACATCCGCGATCGACAGCACTTTCGGCAGGCCGCGGCCGCGCTTGGGGCCGGACAGGATCGCCGCGGGATCCTCGGTGCGGATGCGCTCGTTCAGGAGAAAGCGGTAGAGATGCCGCATCGCCGACAGCCGCCGCGCGACGCTGGTGGATTTGAAGCCGCGGCTGTCGAGATCGCCGAGGTAATCGCGCAGGATCTGCGTCTCGGCGTCGGCAAAGCTGCGCCCGACGCGGCCCAAAAATTCCGAGAAATCGGTGAGGTCGCGGCGGTAGGCGTCGAGCGTATTGGGGCCGGCGCCCTGTTCCGCCGCGAGCATGTCGAGGAACAGGCCGGTGAGCTTGCTGTCTGAGGGCTGTACGCGCATGCCCTGGAGGCTAGCTCCTATTTCTTGAGAAACTTATCCGGCGGGATCGTCACCGTCATTTCCCGCGACTTCGGGCTCACGAAGTTCGCCAGCGCGAAGACCACGCCATAGACGATGCCGGCGAGCACGGCGACGACCGTCAGGAAGCGGAACAGGCTGGGCATTGGGCAAGGTCTCGGGAAGGTCTCAGGCGTCCAAATTAACCAATGAAATCATCCAACATGTTCGCCGTTTCGTGGCAAGAGTCCTCTGGCGAGGGCCCCGAGGGGGTCGTATAGGTGGCCAAAGCATGCCGCCTCCGGCGGCAGATCGAGCGAGACCCATGCCCGACGCCGCGTTGCCGATACAAGCTGCCCCTGAGGCCGACATCCTGTCGGCGCTCGGGACGCGCTCGATCGTGCTCGTCGGCATGATGGGGGTGGGCAAATCCACCATCGGCCGCCGCATGGCGGCCCGGCTCAAGCTGCCCTTCATTGACGCCGACACCGAGATCGAGGTCGCTCATGCCGGCATGACCATACCGGAGATTTTCGAGCGCCATGGCGAGCCGTATTTCCGGGATGGCGAGGCGCGGGTGATCGCGCGCCTGCTCGACGGCGAGCCGATCGTGCTGGCGACCGGCGGCGGCGCCTTCATGCGCGAGGAGACGCGCAACCGCATCGCGGCCAAGGCGGTCTCGATCTGGCTCAAGGCCGACCCTGACGTCATCATGCGCCGGGTGCGCCGCCGCGCCGACCGCCCGCTGCTCCAGACCGCCGATCCCGAAGGAACCGTGACGCGCCTCCTCACCGAGCGCGAGCCGATCTATCGCCATGCCGACCTCACCATCGCCTCGCGCGACGTGCCGCACGACAAGATCGTCGAGGAATGCATCGAGACGCTGCGCGCCCATCTCCGCGGCGAACAGGCCGCCCAATCACCTGCCGACGTTGCGAGTGCCGTACGATGACTGCGCCGTTGAAACATTCAGATCCTGTCAACGTCGACGTCGCACTCGGCGATCGCGCCTATGACATCGTCATCGGCCGCGGCGTGCTGGCCTCGCTCGGCGAGCGGGTCGCGCGCTTGCGACCCGGCGTGCGTACGGCAATCGTCACCGATCGCACCGTCGCGAAATACTGGCTCGAGCCGACCGAAGCGTCGCTCGCTTCTGCCGGCATTCCGACCTCGCACATCGTGGTCGAGGAAGGCGAGATCTCCAAAACCTATGCCGGCCTCGAAAAGGTCAGCGAGGCCCTGATCGCCGCGAAGGTCGAGCGCAACGATCTCGTCATCGCGCTCGGCGGCGGCGTGGTCGGCGATCTCGCCGGCTTTGCGGCCGCGATCCTGCGCCGCGGCGTCGATTTCGTGCAGGTGCCGACCTCGCTGCTGGCGCAGGTCGATTCCTCCGTCGGCGGCAAGACCGGCATCAACTCGCCGCAGGGCAAGAATCTGCTCGGGGCCTTCCACCAGCCCGTGCTCGTCATTGCCGACACCGCCGTGCTCGACACGCTGTCGCCGCGGCAGTTCCGCGCCGGCTATGCCGAGGTCGCCAAATACGGCGTGCTCGGCGACGAAGCCTTCTTCACCTGGCTGGAGAAGAACCATTCCGATATCTTCAAAGGCGGCTCGGCGCGCGAGCACGCGATCGCGACCTCCTGCCGCGCCAAGGCCGGCGTCGTCTCGCGCGATGAGCGCGAGACCGGCGAGCGCGCGCTGCTCAATCTCGGCCACACCTTTGGTCACGCGCTCGAAGCCGCGACCGGTTTCTCCGATCGTCTCTTCCATGGCGAGGGTGTTTCGATCGGCATGACGCTGGCGGCGCAGTTCTCGGCGAAGCTTGGCATGATCGGCGAGGCCGATGCCGCGCGCGTCGAGCGTCACCTCATCGAGGCCGGCCTGCCGACGCGCCTGCAGGACATCGCCGGTTTCGCGCAGGAAGGGCTTGCCGACGCCGACGTGCTGATGGCGCTGATGGCGCAGGACAAGAAGGTCAAGCGCGGCAAGCTCACCTTCATCCTGCTGGAGGCGGTCGGGCGCGCCGTGATCGCGAAGGACGTCGAGCCGGCGCCGGTGCGCGATTTCCTCAAAGAGAAGCTCGCGCAGAAGGCTTGATGCGCGGCTAACCGGTTTTTGAGTGGTGCATGGACTGGCTCGGATTCACCATCGTCATTCTCTGCCTGCTCGTCTCGGGCTTCTTCGCCGCGAGCGAGACCGCGCTGACCGGCGCCTCGCGCGCCAGCATGCTGCGGCTCTCCAAGCAGGGTAACCACGACGCCGATGTCGTCTCGCAGCTGCTCGACATGCGCGAGCGCCTGATCGGCGCGCTGCTGCTCGGCAACAACATCGCCAATATCAGCGCGTCCGCGCTCGCCACCAGCATCTTCACGGCCTGGTTCGGCGATGTCGGCGTGCTCTATGCCACCGGCGTGATGACGGCGCTGGTCGTGATCTTCGCGGAGGTGCTGCCGAAGACCATCGCGATCAACGCGCCCGACCGCATGGCCCTTGCGGTCGCCCGCCCGATGCGGCTGACGATGTATGTGCTGGGACCGTTGCTGCGGATCGTCGAGGTCATCGTCCGTCTGCTGATGCGCTTGTTTGGTCTGGCCGGCGAGCACCAGGCGATCCTGTCGCCGACCGAGCGCCTGCGCGGCGCGGTCGACCTGCTGCACCACGAGGGCAAGGTCGAGAAGCAGGACCGCGACATGCTCGGCGGCCTGCTCGATCTGCGCGAGCTGCAGGTCTCCGACGTCATGATCCACCGCACCGAGATGATGATGATCAACGCCGACCTGCCGCCGGAGGAACTGGTGCGCGAGGTGCTGGCGACCGAGTACACCCGCATTCCGCTGTGGCGCGAGAAGCCGGAAAACATCATCGGCGTGCTTCACGCCAAGGATTTGTTGCGCGCGATCCGTGCATCCGACGGTGACACCTCGCGCATCGACGTCTCCACCATCGCATTGCCACCCTGGTTCGTGCCGGAAATGCGCCCGGTCTCCGAGCAGCTCAAGGCGTTCCGGCGGCGAAAAACCCATTTCGCGCTCGTCGTCGACGAGTACGGCGAGGTTGAAGGTCTCGTGACGCTGGAAGACATTTTGGAAGAGATCGTCGGCGACATTTCCGACGAGCACGACGTCGTGGTCGCCGGCGTGCGCGCCCAGCCGGACGGCTCCGTCGTGGTCGACGGCTCGGTGCCGATCCGCGATCTCAACCGCGCCATGGACTGGCACCTGCCCGATGAGGAGGCAACGACAGTCGCCGGTCTCGTCATTCACGAGGCGCGCTCGATCCCCGACCGCGGCCAGAGTTTCACGTTCCACGGCTTCCGTTTCCGTGTCCTCCGCCGCGAACGCAACCGCATCACCGCGCTCCGTATTTCACCGGTGCCGCGTGACGCGGAGATGGAAGAGGCCAAGCCCAGGCGGGCGGGAACGTCGTTTTGACGCACGGTGTCATCGTCCGCCTTGTGCGCAGTTGCGCACGGGGGCGGACGATCCAGTACGCCGCAGCCTATCGATTGAATCTCGCCAGCAGTGCTTACTGGATGCCCCGCCTTCGCGGGGCATGACAGCGGAGTCTTACGTTCCGCCTTCCCCCGGTGCCTGAGCGTGGATCGCGAGCGCGTGCACGCTGCCGGCAAGTTCCGCGGCCAGCGCCGAATTTATCATGCGGTGGCGATCGACCCGGCTCTTCCCTTTGAAGGCCTGAGACACAATATAAACGCGAAAATGTGTTTCGCCGCTCGGCCGATGGCCGGCGTGGCCCTCATGCAAATGTGACTCGTCGACGACCTGCAGGCTTTCCGGCGTGAAAGCTTCCTCCAACTTGTTGCTGATAGTGTCTTTCATAACCATGAGTGCCATTAAAGCGCGCAGCCGCACTCCGTCAATTGCATAGGCCGCCGCGGCGGCCGTACCTCGAAGACGCCGGAGTGAAACTTCGGCTGCGGGTTCCCAGCTAATTGCAATGTCAAGACTTGAAGGTTTTTGCATTGCGTAGTCAAAGTCAGTCATGCCGATCGATTCATCAAAGTTCTTCGACTCCATCCGGGTCAAGCCGAAAGGCAAGCAGCCGGAAGTGAAGCCGCGCGACGCCGTGGTCAACTGCGAATGGGCCGGGTGTCAGAACAAGGGTGCGCACCGTGCGCCGAAGGGCCGCGAGAACCAGCGCGAGTACTGGCACTTCTGCTTGAACCACGTGCGCGAGTACAACCAGAACTACAATTTCTTCTCCGGCATGAATGCCGATGCCGTCGCGCGCTACCAGAAGGATGCGCTGACCGGTCACCGCCCGACCTGGAAGATGGGCGCCAATGGCGGCAAGAAGGGTGCGGAAGCCGAGATCGACATGGCGTCCGATCCGTTCAGCATGTTCAGTGAGATCAACGGCCGCGCGGGCTGGCGGAAGGGGCCGCAGGCCGAGCCCAAGGCCGAGACGCGCAAGGTGATGAACGCCGAGCGCAAGGCGCTCCAGGTCATGGGCCTCGGCCCCGATTCCACGCTCGCCGACGTCAAGAGCAAGTACAAGGCGCTGGTCAAGCAGCACCACCCCGACGCCAACGGCGGCGACCGGTCGACCGAAGACCGCCTGATCGAGATCATCAAGGCCTACAATTATCTGAAGACGGTGGTCCGCGAGGCCTAGGCTACGCCTTCCGGGAAGGACAGTTCGCAAACCAGTCCTTCCGGCCTCCACTGCCGGGTAATGGTTCCGCGCAAGGTCCGGATGATGCCGTCGACCGCGCCGATTCCAAAACCCTTGCGCGTCGGCGCCTCGTTGACCCGAGGACCGCCGCTCTCCGACCAGTGCAGCACGAGAGGCTCCGCGCCATTGGTCTCCCAGCTGATCTCCAACCTGCCCGAAGGCCTCGACAGCGCGCCATATTTGGCGGCGTTGGTGGCGAGTTCATGCAGCGCGACTGCGATCGACTGGGCCAGCGTAGGCGGCAGGCGGACGTCGTCTCCTGCGATCGTGATCCGCTCGCCGTCCCGGCTTGCGTACGGCCGGAGTTCCTCCTCGACGATGGTCTTCAGATTCGCGCCGGTCCAGCGCGAAGCCGAGAACAGCCTCTGCACGTTGGCAAGCGCGCTGAGCCGGCCTGCAAACACGGTCTGGAACTCTTCTGCGGTATCCGCCTTCGTCAGCCGCAGCATCGCCTGAGCCACTGCGAGCAGGTTGTTGGAACGGTGATCGACCTCGGAGGTGAGGAGCATCATCCTCTGCTCGGCCTGCTTGCGAGCCGTGATGTCGACCAGCATGTTCACCGCGCCAACCAACCGGCCGCGTTCGTCGCGCAGCGGCGTCGGATAAGGCATGAAGCAGATCCGGGAGCCGTCCGGCCGCTCGGCCACGGCCTCGACGTCGCGCACTGGCCGGTTCTGCTTGAGCGCGATTGCCATCGGGCATTCATCGTGGGGAAGCGCCGTGCCGTCGGGCAGATAGAGCTTCCAGGTCACGCACCACATCTCGCCGATCTTCGGCATGCGTCCGGCAAAATCGATGCAGGCGCGATTGAAGAAGGTGATGCAGCCTTCCGCATCGGTTGTGTAGATCGCGGCCGGCAGAGCCTGCAGCAAGTCGCGGAATCGTCTTTCAGAATCCGTGCCGGCCTCGGTCCGGTTGGCGGCATAGCCTGCGGCGATCTCGCCGATCCTGGCCTCGTCCGCTTGTCCAAACAGGTCCAGCATTGGAATCTTGATCCGAGGGGGCTCACGGTTAAGTCCCCAGACCCAAAGATGTTCCAAAGTCGTCGCCCGGACCGTGCGCGCGTTCCCGCAATTACGATCTCGCGCGACGGCTCTGCCGTGTCATCGTGCGTCCGGGCGAGGCACGACAGCGGAGTGAACGGCCGGGCTGTCGTGCCCTTCTGCTCTATTCGCCGGAAGCCTTCGGCATTTCCCCCACATATGACGAACTCGGCCGGATCAACCGCCCCGTCCGCTGTTGCTCGCGCGCATGGGCGGTCCATCCCGCTGCGCGCGCCACGGCGAAGATCGGCGTGAAGGCCTGGCGCGGAATGGCGAGAGCATCGAGCAGAATCGCCGTGAAGAACTCCACGTTCGTCTCCAGCGGCCGGTCCGGATTCTTCTTGCGCAGCGCGCTGCGGATATAGGCCTCGACCTCGCCGGCAAAGGGCAGGTCGGCACCGTCAGCCGAAAGCCGCTCGATCGCGGCCTTGAGCACGTCGGCGCGCGGATCGCGCACGCGATAGACGCGATGGCCAAAGCCCATCAGCCGCTCGCCGCGGGCGAGGGCCGCATCGACCCATGGCTTGATGCGTTCGCCGGAGCCGATCGCATCGAGCATTTCGAGCACCGGCTCCGGCGCGCCGCCGTGCAAGGGGCCGGTCAGCGCGCAGTATCCGGCGGTGACGGCGGCAAACAGATCGGCCTGGGTGGATGCCACCACGCGGTTGGTGAAGGTCGACGCGTTCATGCCGTGGTCGCAGACCGTGACGAGATAGGCGTCCAGCGCCGCGACCTCGCGCGGCTCCGGTGAGGCGCCGCGCAGCATCCGCAGCGTATCGGCGGCATGGCTCGCATTCGGATCGGGCGCGACCGGCTCGAGCCCCTTGGCGCGCCGGACCAGCGCGCCTGCGATCACCGGAAACGCGCCGACGATCGTCGCCTCATGTTCCAGCCCGTTCTCCGCGCGCAGGCCCGCGACCGCCGCGCGGAACCCGTCGACGATGCCCATGCCGCGTGTCGCCGGCAACAGCTCCGGCAACCGCGCGAACGCACGTTCGCGCGCCGCGCCCAGGCTCGCCCGCACATTGGCTTCGCTCAGCGTGGTCTTGCTCGCGCCATTCCAGAGCCGGGCGGTGACGCCCTCGAAGCTCGACTGGCTTGCGAGGGTGCCGACATGCTCGCCGGCGATGATCAACTCGCCGCGCTCGCCGTCGACATGGCTCAGCACGGTCTCGGCCGCGGGAACGCCGTCCAGCCCGATCTGGCTTTTAGTGAGGTGGGTGTTCATGACCCAATCTCCTTTGCACTGCACCAGGAGAAAATCAGGCCTCTCGACAGATTGATCAATCTTGATTACATAAATCAATATGAATAATTCCGAGGAACTCTATCTGTCGGCCCGGGAAGCTGCCGCCGAGCTCGCGATCTCGCCGGCCACGCTCTACGCCTATGTCAGCCGTGGCCTGATCCGCTCCGAGCCGACGCCGGATTCGCGCAAGAACCGCTATCGGGCGGAGGACGTCCGCGCGCTCAAGGAGCGCCGCGTGCCGTCGCCGGAGCCGCGCGGCCTGCGCAGCTTCGATGCCGACCTGCCTGTCATGGACACGGAGATCTCGACCATCACCGAGGAGGGCGCGATCTACCGCGGCGTCAATTGCGTCGATCTCGCCGAGAACGACACGCTGGAGCACACGGCGACGCTGCTGTGGGACGTCTCCGACGTCGATCCCTTCACGCCGGACAATCAGCCCCAGATCTCCGACGAGATGCGCGCGATCGCTGAGGCCGCGCGCCGCGCCGCGCCGATCGACCGTGCCATCGCAGTGCTGGCGCTCGCGACCAGCGCGGACGCCCGTGCCTTCACCCGCGCGCCCGATGGCCGCGCGATGGTCGGCGGGCGCATTGTCCGCCTCCTGGTCGCGACCATGCTCAACGCCGAGCCGTCATCCGAGCCGCTGCACCAGCAGATCGCGAAGGCCTGGGCGCCCGACAACAAGCACGCGCCCGACCTCATCCGCCGCGCGCTGGTGCTGCTCGCCGATCACGAACTGAACGCCTCGACCTTCACCGCGCGCTGCGCGGCATCGACCGGCCTCAACCTCTATGACTCCGTCATCGCCGGCCTCGCCGCGTTGAAAGGGCCGAAGCATGGCGGCGCCGGCGTGCTGGCCTCGCAGCTCGTCAAGGCGCTGGTCGATCGCGATGTCGCCCCGATGGTCCGTGAGCGCGTCGCTCTGGGTGAGCGCTTTGCCGGCTTCGGCCACGGCGTCTACAAGCGCGGCGATCCCCGCGCGCAGTCGCTGCTGAACGCGCTGGCGCGTGCCGGCGCGCCGCGCAAATTCACGCGCGAAGTGCCGGAGCGGATCGTCGAGGCGACCGGCGAGCTCGTCAACATCGACTACGCGCTCGCCGTCCTCGTGCACGCGCTGCGCCTGCCCCTAGGCAGCGAGCTCGCGCTGTTCGCCATGGCCCGCAGCGTCGGCTGGATCGCGCACGCCAGCGAGCAATTGCAGTTCGGCAAGCTGATCCGCCCGCGGGCGCGCTATGTCGGACCGGCGCCGGGACGAAGGGCTAGTTAGAATCTCTCTGCGAGCGCGTCGTCCTCCGCTGTCGTCCCTGCGAACGCAGGGACCCATAACCCCAGGGAGCGGTTTGGCGACGACTGGTCGTTCGGTACTCCCGCCGGTCGCAATCGATAGATCACGCGGTATGGGTCCCTGCGCCCCGTGCGCAATTGCGCACTAGGCAGGGACGACACCGGCGCACTAAGCCCGCGGCTTGGACGTCGCGGCGAGGCCGTTCTGCCGGCGGCGGTAGTACCAGATGCCAAGGCCGCCGATGATCGCCACGGTCACCACCATCAAGATCCAGATGTGCTTGAACGGATGCCCATGGTGCGGCACGCCGAAATATTGGTGAAAGGCCGATACCGCCAGCACGCCCGGCAGCACATGCGCGGGAGCCCAGACCAGGATCGCCGGGATATTCACGGCATAAAACTTCGCGGGGGTCATCCCCAGCGCGCCGGCGGTGACGGGCACGAAGGCGCGGATCGGCGGCACGAAACGGGCGAAGAACACGGCCCAGGTACCGAAGCGGTGGAAGAAGCTTTCGCTCTCGGCAACCACCCGCGGATAGTTGGTCAGCGGCCAGGTGTTGAGGATTTCGCGCTGCCGCCGGTGCCCGATCCAGTAGGCCGAGCCGTCGCCCAGCACGGCGCCGATTGCCGCCGCCAGCAGCACCCATTGCAGCTTCAATTCCCCGCCTGGAACCGGCGCGCTCAGCGCCAGAATGATGGTCGAGCCGGGGATCACCGATCCCACCACCGGAACGGCTTCGAGCAGCGCCGCCAGGAACAGGGTCAGATAGGCCAGCCATACATGGGCTGAAACGAAGGATATGAGGGGATCGAGAAAGGACGTCACGTCGTCTTTCGTGGGGGGCTGGAGCAACGGGGTTCGGACCCTACATAAGTAGGTGCACGCGGTAAAAGTGCCATTCGCGTGGGCAGGCCACGCCTCCCGCCCGAAATTCGAGCGCGATTCGCAAGGCAGCCCTCCAAAAATCGCGTTCCTTGCCTATCTAAATGAAAAGACAATGGAACTTTGATTGGGGCGCGGGCTTCTGCCGGCACGTTGTCTCTGATAAGTTCGCAACCGCACCCAGCCGCAGCCAACGTGCAAATAACTGGTCTCGGGATCGCCCGGGGCCTCGGAGGATTGATGACGACCGCCGCTCTGTCCAAAGTTGAGGAAATTTCCGGTCTGCCCGACATGAAGGTGTCGGTGCGCCAGGTGTTCGGGATCGACAGCGATCTTGAAGTCCCGGCCTATTCCGAAGTCGATCCTCATGTGCCCGAAGTCGATTCTGATTACCGCTTCGACCGTGCCACCACGCTTGCCATTCTCGCCGGTTTCGCCCGCAACCGCCGCGTGATGGTGACCGGCTATCACGGCACCGGCAAATCCACCCATATCGAGCAGGTCGCTGCCCGCCTAAACTGGCCCTGCGTGCGCGTCAACCTCGACAGCCACATCAGCCGTATCGACCTCGTCGGCAAGGACTCCATCGTGGTCCGCGACGGCAAGCAGGTCACCGAATTCCGCGACGGCATTTTGCCCTGGGCGCTCCAGCACAACATCGCGCTGGTGTTCGACGAATACGACGCCGGCCGTCCCGACGTGATGTTCGTGATCCAGCGCGTGCTGGAAGTCTCCGGACGCCTGACGCTGCTCGACCAGAACAAGGTGATCAAGCCGCATCCGGCGTTCCGCATGTTTTCGACCGCCAACACGGTCGGCCTCGGCGACACCTCGGGCCTCTATCACGGCACCCAGCAGATCAACCAGGGCCAGATGGACCGCTGGTCGATCGTCACCACGCTGAACTATCTCGCCCATGATGAGGAAGTGGAGATCGTGCTGGCCAAGGCCAAGCACTATCGCACCCAGGAGGGCCGCGACATCGTCAACAAGATGGTTCGCCTCGCCGATCTCACCCGCAACGCCTTCGCCAATGGCGATCTGTCGACGGTGATGAGCCCGCGCACGGTGATCACCTGGGCGGAGAACGCCGATATCTTCGGCGATATCGGCTTCGCGTTCCGGGTCACCTTCCTCAACAAGTGCGACGAGCTCGAGCGTCCCCTGGTCGCCGAGTTCTACCAGCGCTGCTTCAACGCGGAGCTGCCGGAATCGGCGGTCAACGTGGCGCTCAGCTAGACCATGCCAAACATCACCGTCGAGCGCACCATTGGGACCACCAAGAAGGCTGTGCTCGCCGGGCTCGGCGCCTATAACGACGAGCAGTTCGGGAAGCAGAAGGTCAGGAGCATCGCGGTCTCGCTGAAAGACCGCGGCAAGATCGTCGGCGGCATCGTCGGACACCTGTGGGCCACGGTTCTGTTCATCCAGTACTTCTGGATCGACCAGAAGCAGCGCGGCAAGGGTCTTGGCACGAAGCTGATCGCGGCGATCGAGGACGAGGCAAGACGGCAGGGCGCGATCCAGGCCCATGTCGACACGATGAGTTTCCAGGCGCCGGGCTTCTATCGTTCCTGCGGGTACGAGGAGTTCGGCACCCTCAAGGGCTATCCCGGCGGCGTGACGCGCCACTCGTTTACGAAGTCGCTATGAGCACATCATCATCCAACTCCAAATTCCGTAACACCAAGGAAGCCCCGACCGAGCCGTTCAAGCGCTCGGTGGCCTCCTGCCTGAAGGCGATCGCGAAGTCGCCGGAGCTCGAGGTCAGTTTTGCTGCCGAGCGCCCTGGTCTGGCGCCGGGCAAAGCGCGGCTGCCCGAGCCCGCGCGCAAGATGACCAAGCGTGACGCTGCGATCGTGCGCGGCCACGCCGACTCCATCGCGCTCAAGATCGCCTGTCACGATGCAAAGCTGCATCGCAAGCTGATGCCCGGCAATCCGCAGGCGCGCGGCGTGTTCGAGGCGGTCGAGCAGGCCCGCGTCGAGGCGATCGGCGCGCGCCGCATGGCGGGCGTTGCGAAAAACCTCAGCGCGATGCTCGACGATCATTTCCATCGCGGCAAGTTCGACGAAATCACCGACCGTGCCGATGCGCCGCTGGCGGATGCGCTGGCGATGCTGGTGCGCGAGCGCCTGACCGGCATGGCGCCGCCCACGGCGGCGAAGAAGATGGTCGATCTCTGGCGGCCCATTCTCGAGGACAAGATCGGCAAGCGGCTCGACCGGCTCGATGGCCTGGTCGAGGACCAGACCAGGTTCGGCGACGCCGTGCATGACCTGCTGACCGCGCTCGAACTCGGCGACGAGCGCAGCGCCGACAGCGAAGACAACGATGACGACGAGGAAAACCGCGACGGCGACAACGACCAGTCCGGCGCCGAAGGCTCGCCCGATTCCGACGCCGCGCAGGAGATGAGCGCCGACCAGGCGCAGGCCTCCAGCGAAGAGATGAGCGAGAGCGCGATGGAAAGCGCGCAGGCCTCGACCTCCGACACGTTCGACGACGGCGAGCTCGGCGACGACGAGACGCCGGGCGAGGCGACGCGTCCGAACGCGCACGGCAAGAACGAGCCGCGCGGGCCGGAATATCATGCCTTCGCGCCGAAATTCGACGAGGTCATCGCGGCCGAAGACCTCTGCGACCATGACGAGCTGGAGCGCCTGCGCGCCTATCTCGACAAGCAGCTCGCGCATCTGCAGGGCATCGTCGCCCGCCTCGCCAACCGCCTTCAGAGGCGCTTGATGGCGCAGCAGAACCGCGCCTGGGACTTCGATCTCGAAGAGGGCATTCTGGATCCCGCACGGCTGTCCCGCGTGGTGACCGATCCCTATCACCCGCTGTCCTTCATGCACGAGAAGGAGGCGACGTTCCGCGACACCGTGGTGACGCTGCTGCTCGACAATTCCGGCTCGATGCGCGGCCGCCCGATCACGGTCGCCGCGACCTGCGCCGACATCCTGGCGCGCACGCTGGAGCGTTGCGGCGTCAAGGTCGAGATCCTCGGCTTCACCACGCGCGCCTGGAAGGGCGGGCAATCGCGCGAGGCGTGGCTTGCCGCCGGCAAGCCGGCCAATCCCGGCCGCCTCAACGATCTCCGTCACATCATCTACAAGTCCGCCGACGCCCCCTGGCGCCGCGCGCGGAAGAATCTCGGCCTGATGATGCGCGAGGGTCTGCTGAAGGAGAACATCGACGGCGAGGCGCTGGATTGGGCGCACAAGCGCCTGCTCGGCCGGCCCGAGCAGCGCAAGATCCTGATGATGATCTCCGACGGTGCGCCGGTCGACGATTCCACGCTGTCGGTCAATCCCGGCAACTATCTCGAGCGGCACCTGCGCCACATCATCGAGGAGATCGAGACCCGCTCGCCGGTCGAGCTGATCGCGATCGGCATCGGCCATGACGTGACGCGCTACTATCGCCGCGCGGTGACGATCGTGGATGCCGAAGAGCTCGGCGGTGCCATCACCGAGAAGCTCGCCGAGCTGTTCAGCGAGACCAACACCGCGCCCACGCATCAGGCCGGTCGCCCGCGACGCAAATTGCATTCGTGAGCGCGCAATCGTCCCGCCGCAGCTTTCTTGGCCACGCGGCGGCGGGATTTTCCACTCTCGCACTCTCCCGACTGGCGCAGGCGCAGCCGACGACCGAGCCGCCGCCGCGCACCGCGCAGATCGAGCACGCCGTCACCGAGCCGGTCAGCGTCGAGGTGAACGCGCGGCCGATTCCCAATTTCGAGCCGCGCGACCGCTCGCGCGTGCGCTTCGGTCAGCTGCAATATCGCAGCGGCCTGGTGCTGACCTCGCCCTATCGCGGCTTCGGCGGCCTGTCCGCCATCCGGCTCGATGCGAAGGGCGAGCGCTTCCTCGCGATCTCCGACCAGGGCGGCTGGTTCACCGGCAGCATCCGCTATTCCGGCGGCAAGATGATCGGGCTCGACGACGTCGAGGCGTCCCCGATGCTCAATTCCGAGGGCCGGCCGATCACGGAGAAGCGGTTCTGGTACGACACCGAGTCGCTCGCGCGCGACGGCAATGTCGTTTATGTCGGGCTTGAGCGCGTCAACCAGATCCTGCGCTTCGATTTCGCCAAAGGCGGCACGCGCGCCCGCGGCGAGGTGTTGCCGACGCCGCCCGCCGTGCGCAAGCTGCCCTCCAACAAGGGGCTCGAAGCGATGGTCGTCGTGCCGAAAGGCCAGCCGCTGGCAGGCACCCTGATCGCCTTCTCCGAGCGCGGGCTGGATGCCGACGGCAATCTGGTCGCGTTCCTGATCGGCGGTCCGTCGCCCGGCCAGTTCAGCGTCCGCCGCACCGAAAAATTCGACATCAGCGATGCCGTGCTGCTGCCGTCCGGCGAGCTTCTCATCCTCGAACGCAAATTCTCCTGGTTCACCGGCATCAACATCCGCATTCGGTCGATCCCCCTGAAATCCATCGCGCCCAACGCGCTGGTCGACGGCCCTGCGCTGTTCGCCGCCGATCTCGGCCACGAGGTCGACAACATGGAAGGCATCGACGCCCACGTCACGCCCGAGGGCGAGACTGTGCTGACGCTGGTGTCGGATGACAATTTCTCGATGCTCCAGCGCACCCTGCTGCTGCAGTTCACGCTGGTGGAGTGAACGTCCGCTCGCCCTTCTCCGACAAACCGTCATGCCCTGCCGCGCCATCCTCGCCCTCGCCCTCATTTTCACGCTCGCCGCGCTGTCGCCGGCCTTCGCCACGGCCGAGCATCGGTATGGAAAGAACGAATACGCCATCATCCAGGGCGGCCGTGCGCCGAACGGGAAGCTGTCCGTCGCAGCCCATGGCGGCGGCGAGTCCGGGAGCGAAGGCTTTCGTATCTACCTGATGGCTGAGCCCGGCCATCGTCAGCTGATGACGCTCGACAATGTCAACGACGACAACATTCTGGACTCGGCGCCGGATGCCTTCCACGCCGCCTGGTCGCAGGACTCGCGCACCGTCGCGGTCTCGTTCCGCAGCGAGCGCCATATCGTCACGCTGAATCTCTACGCCATCGACGGCGGCCGCGCGCGGCTGGTCGCCGGGCCGGATCTGTTCCGCGACGTGACCGGCCACAGCGTCGACATCAAGACCGACGGCGACATGCGCACATCCGTGCCCGCGCTGACATGGCAGGCGCCGCGCCGTTTTCACCTCACCGAGTACCGCGTGTTCGTGCTCGACGACACCGCGCTCGCCGACAAGCTCGGGCCGCTCGGCAAGGTCAGCAAGCGCGACGGCGGCGGCAACACGATCCAGTTCTCGGCCGAAGCCGATGGCGAGCTGTTGCCCGACGGCCGCATCCGCATGGGCAAGCCCGTGCCGGGCAGGTTCGAGGAGCTGGAGTAGGGGCGCGAAGCGCGTGCCCCAGGATGACAGCGGAGTTTTCGGCGACAACCGGGGCATCTCCGCCTTGTGATCATATGACGCGCGCAATGCATGGCGCCGCGGGCGGGCATGTCCGCCGCGCAGCTGGCAATTCGCCGTAGGGCTACTAAACTTCATGCAATCGCTTCCATTCCTCCATCCCCCGGAACTCCCCGCATGAGCGCCCTGTTTTCCCCGATCAAGCTGCGCGGCCTGACGCTGAAGAACCGCGTCGTGGTGTCGCCGATGTGCCAGTATTCGGCCGACGACGGCGTCGCCACCGACTGGCACTTCACCCACATCAACAACCTCGCGCTGTCGGGCGCGTCGATGTTCTGCATCGAGGCGACCCATGTGGAGGCGATCGGCCGCATCACGCCGGGCTGTCTCGGGCTCTACAGCGACGCCTGCGAGGCCGCGCTGAAGCAGATCCTTTCCTCCGTGCGCAAGCATTCCTCGACGGCCATCGCGATGCAGCTCGCCCATGCCGGCCGCAAGGCCTCCAGCGCGCGGCCCTGGGACGGCGGCCAGCTCATTCCGCAGAGCGCGGGCGGCTGGCAGACGGTGGCGCCGTCGGCGCTGCCGCACAAGGAAGGCGAGGCCGCGCCGCTGGCGCTCGATGCCGCGGGCCTGAAGCGCATCCGCGAGGCCTTCGTCGACAGCGCCAAGCGCGCTGCCCGGCTCGGCATCGACGCGATCGAGCTGCACGGCGCGCACGGCTATCTCATGCATCAGTTCCTGTCGCCAATCTCCAACAGGCGCACCGACGAATATGGCGGCTCGCTCGAAAACCGCATGCGTTTTCCGCTGGAGATCTACGACGCGGTGCGCAGCGTGTTCCCGCACGACAAGCCGGTCGGCATGCGGGTGTCGTCGACCGACTGGGTCGAGGGCGGCTGGGACCTGGCCCAGACCATCACGTTCGCAAACGCGCTGAAGGCGCGCGGCGTCGACTGGATCGATGCTTCCTCCGGCGGCGTCTCGCCGCTGCAGAAGATCCCGCTCGGCCCCGGCTATCAGGTGCAGTTTGCCGAGGCCATCAAGCGCGAGACCGGATTGCCCACCATCGCCGTCGGCCTGATCACCGAAGCCAGGCACGCCGAGGAGATCGTGGCATCCGGCAAGGCCGACATGGTCGCGCTCGGCCGCAGCTTGCTCTACGATCCCCGCTGGGGCTGGCACGCCGCGGCCGAACTCGGCGGCGAAGTCGAAGCCCCGCCGCAATACTGGCGCTCGCAGCCGTCGACGCAAAAGGCGCTGTTCGGCAAGACCACGTTCGGGGCAAGGTAGGGCGCGAGAGGGCGCTGCAATTACAACTGTCGTCCCTGCCTAGTGCGCAATTGCGCACGGGGCGCAGGGACCCATACCGCGTGATCTCACTATAATGCGCGGTATGAGTTGCCACTGCACAACTTAAAGTCCTCGCCAAATCTCTCCCTGTGGTGATCCCGGATCTGCGCTTCGCTTGTCCGGGACGACAGCGGTGGGGGCAGCGCGGGCCATCGTGCCCTCACTATCCCGCGCCCTCACGCATCCGTAACTCTCCTCACCTTCCACGCACCGCAAAACTGGCCTACCCTCTCGCGCACCCAACTCCTCAGGGAGGCCCGCCATGCGGTTTCGTGTTCGCAAGACTGCCCACGTTTTCGAGCGCGTGGGCCTCGCGATGGCAGGCGCGGCGTGCGGGCTGTTCGTCGGCGCCTATGTGGGATCGTCGATCGCCCCGCTGACCACGCAGGGCTTCCTGCTGCTGATGATGCTGCTCGGCTTCGTCGGCTTCTATCTCGGCATCGACACGCCGCAGCTGCCCTTCGACGACGCGCACAGCGCGATCGACGCCGCGGAATTCCTCAGCGCCGCCGGCACACTCTGCGCCACGCTGACCGCGCTCGCCTCCGTCGGCGTCATCGTGCTCCGCCTCGAGCCGCACCTGGCGTGGACCTGGCTCGCTTTGTTCGGCTGGATCGCCGGCGTCGCCATGCAGATCGTCGCCGGCACGAAAGCCAGGATGCGGGCGTAGCTACGACAGCTGTTGGAAAAGGTCGCGCCACAAGCACACCGCGTTCCCTCCCCCCTTGCGGGGGAGGGCTAGGGAGAGGGGTAGCCACACGGCACGCGCTATCGAATGAAGCGAGCCTCTGTTGCGTCACCTCGCACGCAGCCAAGACCTTTTGCTGGGCCACCCCTCTCCCCAACCCTCCCCCGCAAGGGGGGAGGGAGCAGAGCGGAATGCTCAGCGGCATTATTCAGCTGCGTTGAGCACCGCTAAAACACCACGCCGATCCGCGAGCCGCGCTTCCAGGCGATGCGGCAGCGCTTCTTGGTGTTGACGTGGAGCAGTTCGAACCTGTCGGGGATATTCACCTGCCCGCCGAGATCGACGCAGGCGCCGCCGGGCGAGTAGTCGATCAGCGTGCAGGGGATCACCGGCGCGCGCGGGTCGGTGATGATCTTGGCCTGGCGGGACACCAGCCCGGACGGTTTCACGCGGGCATGTCGGCGCGGATGCATTGGCACTCTCCTCCAATTCCGCGGACGGCGCGGGTGGTCTTGAGCGGCATGATGGAAAAGAGTTGATGCGATCCGACTAAGGGCGGCCTGAGAATTTTAATGAAAAGTAGCAGCGAACGCAGAAAGCGCCGGTAGCGGGGTGAGGCCACCTCCATCTCCGCTGTCGTCCCTGCCTAGTGCGCAATTGCGCACGGGGCGCAGGGACCCATACCGCGTGATCTGTCGGTTGTCGGCGGTGGGCGTACCGAGCCACTGGTCCGCGCCAAACGGCTCCTTGTGGTTATGGGTCCCTGCGTTCGCAGGGACGACAGCTGAACATGTGGCGCGCTCCCGCCTCCAATGACGAGCTTGCAGCGCCATTACGCCGTCACGATCTCATCAGCCTCAACACTAGCCTCCGCATGCGGCCTCACCGGCATCGGCACGGTCACATAATCCTTCGGCAAGTTCACCGGCCGGTAGCCCGGCTCCACCGCCATCCGCTTCAGCACGCTCTCGTGCACATGGGCGCCTTCGGGGATCACGCGCGGCTCGCAATCGGGGATGTAGAAGCCCAGAAAAACCTTCCGCTCCGGCCATTCCTTGTATTTCGCGCTCTTCGGCAGATATTCCAGCACGCGCCAGAGCGCCGTCATCGAATTGTGCAGCTCGCCGACCTTGCCGGTGTAGGCAGGCTCGACATACTGGAACGGCGAGTTCTTGCGCTGGATGCCCCAGGCGAGCTGGTTCACGGTGCGCGGGTTGAAGTTCAGCCCGGCCTTCGCGGCTTCCTCGATCATCCAGATCAGCGGATATTTGGACTCGCCGCTCTCGATTTCCGGATAGCCGCCGCCGACGTCGCAATGCACGCCGGCGAACCACACCTGCAAAATGTCCTGCGGCTCCTTCTTCTCGTCGGGCACGTAGCGGTTGCGCCAATATTCCTGCGGCTCCTTGTACGCCTTGAGGCGGAACATGCAGCGCTGCTCGTCGATCGCGATCGCCTGCCGGAAGATTTTGACGCTCGGATTGCGCAGCGTGAAGGCGAGCTCCTCCAGGCTGAACACGAAGAAGAAATTGTCGCGTCGCGGCACGATCACGCTCGCCACCGTGTCCCAGACGCCGATGAAGTGGATGGTCGGCCAGCGCGTCGAGGTGATGCGCGCGAACTGGGCTGCGAGATCGAATTCGTCCTTCGGCAGCGGCCCGCTCTCGTCGAAGGCGACATCCTTGAGGTCCTCGATGTCGTTGCCGCGCCCGGTGCCGGAATATTGCTTGTAGGCGACGAGGCCGGACCCTGCGAGGTTCGCCTGCTCCGGCGAGATCAGCCCGATCTTGTGGATCAGCCCCGCCAGCACCCGCACGGTGTAGGCGCCGCGCGAGAAGCCGAACAGATAGATGCGGTCGCCCGGCGCATAATGCTCGACCAGGAAGCAATAGGCTGACAGCACGTTGTCATCGAGCCCATAACCGGTGGCGAGCCCCAGCACCAGATTGACGTTGGCCTTGAGCCGGTGCCACGTCGAAGGCTCCGTCACCGTGCCGACGCCGGGATCGTAAAACACCATCTGCCGTGGCTTCGTCTTGTCGGTCTTGCGCAGGCAGCGATACAGCTTCAGGACGTTCGAGATGTTCTCCGAGATCTCGTTGCCGGTGCCGTCACAGCAGATGACGAGGTTCTTCGGCTCGGTTTTGGGTTTGTGCTGGTCGTCGTGCTCCACGGTATGCCCCTCCCGGTGATGCTACCGGGGCGAGTATAGCGAAAATGGATGGCAGCGAGGAGACGAAGTCGGCGTCGGCGGCATGGTGCCTCATTGCTCCATCATCTGTTGACATTAACCGCTTGTTAACCATGCCGTCGCCTAATGTGGACGGTGGGGGTCACCATGTCGGCCCATATGACGCGACCGAAGTTGATGCCTTTTTCGGCCGATCCAGCCTTCGGTTCGCTTAACCGGCTGGCGGTTCGCGTCACGGCTGTCCTACGGAGCAAAGCCATGTTCGGGAAGGACGATCTAGTGGACAATCTCAGCCGCGATCTCGATCGTGCGCGCCTGCGCCGCGATGCACTCGCATCCGAAGCCACGACTCTCACGGCTCAGATCGCCGAAATCGAAGCCCGCCTTTCGGAAGAGAAGACCAGGCGGGAGCGTGATCGCGTCTTGGCCGAGATCGAAGCGATAAGAACGCGAATCAAACAAGCCGCCGGCGCGTTTGCACCCGTCGTCGATGGTCTCTCCAGGGCGATCGAGTCGGCCTCGGCCGTCGTGCCCGAGGCCCGCGAGCTCAACAGTTTCATCGTGTCGGTGGCGACCGAAATCGACAGCGTGCTCGATCCCCTGATGCGCGAACTGGATCAGCGCGCGGATGCGGTGCGGGCAGGGCAGGCCGTGCTGGACCTCCCGCGTTCGGCCAATGAAGCACCGCCCATCGAGCCGCCAAAAGACGGCAACGATCGCCTGCTTCGCTTCCCGGCATGGCTGTCTCGCGACAAGGAGCCGGAAAAAAGGGAAACGGCGGAGACCCCGCGCAGCACGGCAGCGTGAACGATCGGCGCGCGCGCAGATAGGAAGCTCGCCTGCGGCTATCCTTCGAGACGCCCGCCTACGGCGGGCTCCTCAGGATGAGGACGGAGTGCGCGACCCTGGTTTCAACGGGTACCAATGCCGATTAGCCTCATCCTGAGGAGACCGCGGAGCGGTCGTCTCGAAGGACGAGGCGCGCGCTCAGGCTGTCCAGATTGTCATATGCGATAGCCCTCTCCCGCAAGCGGCTCCGTCATTCCGGGGCGCGCCTCTTGGCGCGAGCTACGGTGCGCAATTGCGCACCTGAGAATCCATTGCTCAACAGTCACTGCGGTCCGATGGATCCTCAGATGCGCAATTGCGCATCATAGCTCGCGACTTCGTCGCGCCCCGGGATGACGACCTGTTGTTGGGCTCGCTGGTCGCCAAGCAAGTAACTCCCCCTCTTGCGATCGCTCAGTTGGCGGAGCGGCGCAGGAAGGCCGGAATGTCGAGAAGGTCTTCGTCGGCTATATTGCGCGGAGAGGTGCGGCCGTACGGATCGAGCGGCTGAGGCGCCGCGCGGCGCGCATATTCCGGATCGGGCCTTGCCGGTTGCACTGCGGGTCGGCCGGCCGCCGGGCGGAGCGGCGGGCTTTCCACGTGCGGAAGCGGCGCACTGCGCTGCTCGATGCGATCGGCGATGCGGCGGCTGTCGTCGCGCAGCCTGCCGGCGAGCTGCGTGAGTGCGGTTTCCACCGGCGCCGCCAGCTGCGCCGGGTCGACATTGTCGATCCCGGTCGCCACCACCGAGACGCGGACGATGCCTTCGAGGCTTTCGTCGAACGAGGCGCCGACGATGATGTTGGCGTCCGGGTCGGCCTCGTCGCGAATCCGCGTCGCGGCTTCGTCGACTTCGTACAGCATGAGATCCTTGCCGCCGGTGATGGAGATGATGAGGCCGCTGGCGCGCTTGATCGAGGGGTTCTCGATCAACGGATTGGAAATGGCCGCCACGGCGGCGGCGAGCACGCGCTTCTCGCCGGAAGCCTCGCCCCGTCCCATCATGGCCTTGCCCTTCTCCCGCATCACGGAGAGAACGTCGGCAAAATCGAGATTGATCAGGCCTTCCTTGACGATGAGGTCGCTGATGCAGGCCACGCCCGAATAGAGCACCTGGTCGGCAAGGGCGAAGGCATCGGCGAACGTGGTCTTCGCGCTGGCCACCCGGAACAGGTTCTGGTTTGGGATGATCAGCAGGGTGTCGACCGTCTTCAGCAGCTCCTCGATGCCGGCTTCGGCAAAGCGCATGCGGCGCTGGCCCTCGAAATAGAATGGCTTGGTGACCACGCCGATCGTGAGGATGCCGAGCTCGCGCGCGGTCCTGGCGATGATGGGTGCGGCCCCGGTGCCGGTGCCGCCGCCCATGCCGGCCGTCACGAACACCATGTGCGCGCCGGTCAACTGATCGCGGATCGTATCGATGACCTCCTCGGCTGCGGCGCGTCCCAATTCGGGCTGCGAGCCGGCGCCGAGGCCTGCGGTGACCTGGGTGCCCAGCTGGATCAGGCGCGGCGCCTTCGACATGGCAAGCGCCTGCGCGTCGGTATTGGCGACGACGAAGTCGACCCCCTGCAGCCCGGACGTGATCATGTTGTTGACGGCATTGCCGCCGGCGCCGCCGACTCCGAACACGACAATGCGCGCCTTCATCTCGTGAATATCGGTCATGCCAGTCATTCTGTCCTCGCGATTGCTCCGGCAGGCCGGGATGGAGAAGGGTTCGAGTGCTATCTGCGAGCCGCGCGGTCTGCGCCCACGATGGCCGCGGCCAGATGTCCCAATCGACGTGCGGCTTGTCCCGCGGTCGCGCCGCCAGCCTGGCGACCGGTCCGTAAGTCCGCCACTTCGTCTTCCAGTCGTGCCGCCCACGCATTGGCTGCCGCCGTTTCGGCGGCCGCCTGCAGCAACTCGACGGCCAGGCGATCGGCACGCTCGCGCTCGCGCTCGAAAACTGCCCTGTAGGCGGCGGCGACATTTTCGAGCCGCGCGATCTCCGCCTTGAATGCTTCGGTCTCCATAGCGTTTTCGAGCGAAGTGGGTACCGGTTCGCGCAAGGAAAACGCGTCAGAACAGGAATCTGGAGCCCCGTTCCGATCTCGTCGGAACGGAAATGGCTCCAATGTCTCGACTTTTGCCAGGGAGGCATCGAGGGGGTCCGCCCGGCGGGCCCGCCGCGGGCGGGGCGTGTAGCGGAGCTCGGAGAGATCAACGCTCACCAGAGCCTTGCCGTCCTCCGCCCGCGAGCGCGGCAAACGGCGACGTCTCGCCAGGGCACGAGCGGCCTCGCGCGAGATATTGAGGCGGGCACTGAGATCGGCATACGTCAACAACGCAACGCACATCGGCGCTTCTCCTGGAGCAAACCGGGAAGGCATTTCGAGCTAATGATGGCTGGACGATTGCCGCAGGCTAGGCTGCGTTGGTTAACGGACGGTTAACGCGCGGCGGCTGCATCCTGTCCGTCTTGCGCAGGCAGCGATAGAGCATCAGGACGTTGAGATGTTCTCGGAGATCTCGTTGCCGGTGCTGCCACTGCAGATGACGAGATTTTTCGGATCGGATTTGTGCGCGTGCTCCACGGCATGCCCCTCCCCGGTTATGCTACCGGGGCGAGCATAGCGGAATTCATTGCGAAACAAGATCGGCAAAAGTGGCTAAGTTCAGTTCCGGTCCGGTCCGGAAAATCTGCACTACCTTGCGAGCTGTATCAGCATCAACGCTTTTGCCCTGCTTTCCGGTTTTTCGGAGTACCAAGATGTCGCCCTTGAGTTCGATCACCGTGAGATCTTTCTTCAGACGTGAACCCGAATATTCAGACAAGTCTACCATATAAACTTCCGATCGTTCGCCGACCGCATGCGCTTCGGAAAGACTTGATTTCACGAGGTGGATCATGCGCAAGTCGACCAAGCTCTGAAGCAATCGGTATGCCTCAGCGTGTTCGTGCTTATCTCTAAGCCCCACTCGGAAGAACGAGTAGTGATGCTCGTCAATGCAGAAGTTTCGCAAACGCTCTAAAGCTTTGAGCCTAAGCCAACTAGGCGGACGCCATTCTGTAATAGATTAATCTGTGATTTTTTGAATTTCTGTATGAGCAGAAGCTCTGCTTCTACCGCAGTTAGTGCCATTCCAGAGCTCTCCCCCTTGAGCTATCGAGGAAATCTCGCTGCCGATTTCCTCATTCTTTGCAATTTAGACGCTCGAAGAGCCGAAGTACAAGCGCAGGAAGAGTTAAGTGGGTAGTCTTAAGGGCTTACGTCACGGAGACTTTGTTCGGAGCGCTTAAAGTCATTGCTTGAGCGCAAAAACAAAAACGGCCGGATCTTTCGATCCGGCCGCGACGCAAAACTCTACTGGCTAAGACTACGCCACGCGACGCAACTTAGCCCCCGCCCGATTTCAAAATTGGATTAGCTGGCCTTCTTCGCCGGCGCGGCCGTCGGGCCGACCTTCTTCTGGATGGCGCGCTTCAGCTCGAGGGCGCGCGGCGACAGGACGTCGGCCTTGGCCTTGAGCAGGAAGGGGTCGAGGCCGCCATTGTGGTCGACGCTCTTGACCGCGTTGGTGGAGACGCGCAGGCGCACGTTGCGGCCGAGCGCTTCGCTGATGAACGTCACGTTGACGAGGTTCGGCAGGAAGCGGCGCTTGGTCTTGATGTTGGAGTGGCTGACCTTGTGGCCGACGAGGGGGCCCTTGGCCGTCAGTTCGCAGCGGCGAGACATGGTAGAAATCCTCTTCTGTCCCCCAAACGATTTGCGGCCGCCATTCTGGGCGCCACGGGGGCTAATTCTGTGTCCTTGCAGGGAGCGGGCGGACGTATAGGGGGGAAGGGACGGGACGTCAAGGCGACGGGCCGTTTTTGGCCCGTCGTCCCGGGGCGCGCGCGAGCGCGAACCCGGGATCTCAGGCCGCATATCCGGTGTCATCCCCGGCCTGACCGGGCGATCCAGTATTCCACCAGCGGCGCGGCTGGAGCCGAGGGGCGGCGGCGTACTGGATGCCCCGGTCAAGCCGGGGCATGACAGGGGAATAAGTGGCACGACCTTACCACCCCCGATCACCAAAACGGCAATGATTGAAGTGCCTTACCATCACATAAAGGGCGCATTCACCCCCGAAGTATCAAATGGAGTTCCGCATGCCTTGACGCCCCGACACATTGTTTGCCGCGGTTTTTGGCTTAAGTAACAACCGTTCGCGCCCCGATTGGATTGTTCGTGCTCACATCCCCCCGACTTTGGCTCCAAGGCTTTGTCAGTCACGGCTCAGTCAGTCCGCGCTCTGCCGGCCGGCTGGCCTTCGCGGCCCTTTGCGGGCTCGTGGTGGCGTGGGGGGCGGAGCCCGTCGCGGCGCAGGGCAAGCTCGAGGCCCAGTATGAGGCGACGCTGGCGGGCATTCCCGTCGGCAAGGGCGCCTGGAACATCGACATCGGCGACGACGTGTTCGCGGCCGCGGCCTCCGGCGGCACCACGGGGCTGCTGAAATCGTTCGCGGGCGGGTCCGGCACCGGCGCCTCGCAAGGTAGGGTGGTCAACGGCGCGCTGGTCGCGACCGGCTACCAGGCCTCCACCACCACCTCGAAGAAGACCGAAGAGATCCGCATCACGCTCGACAAGGGCAATGTGAAGGAGTTCGGCATCGTGCCGGAGCCGCCGGTCGATGCCGACCGCATCGTCGTCACCGATGCGCATCGCCGCGGCGTCTGGGATCCGATGACGGCCTCGCTGCTGCGCGTGCCCGGCACCGGCGACCCCGTGACGCCGGACGCCTGCCACAACGCAGCACCCGTGTTCGACGGCCGCATGCGCTACGAGCTGAAACTCGATTTCAAGCGCATGGAGAGCGTGAAGGCGGAGAAGGGCTACAGGGGCCCGGTGGTGGTCTGCGCGCTCTATTTCGTGCCCGTGGCGGGCTACATTCCCGACCGTCCCGTGATCAAATACCTCGCCGCCCAGCGCAACATCGAGATCGCCTTCGCCCCCGTCGCGGGCACGCGCATCCTGGTCCCGTTCTGGCTGAAAGTGCCGACGCCGCTCGGCCCGGCCATGCTGGAAGCGACCAGCTTCATCACCTCAGCCCAGCCGCCAAAGGTCGCCAAGACGCAGTAGGCGCCGCTGCCCACCCTCCCCTGGATGGAGGGGGAGGGTCGATCGCGCGCAGCGCGAGCGGGGTGGGGTGATCTCTCCATGCGGGCACTGTTCGAGGGGAGAGATCACCCCACCCCGCTGCGCATTTCGCTTCGCTCCATGCCCGCGACCCTCCCCCTCCAGGGGAGGGTGAGAAGCGCGCCGCATCAGACGGGCTGCGATCCGTCATTTTCGCGGTTTAAGAGGTCTAGTTATTTCAATGGTTTGGCTACTGTGCATGGGGTTGTTTTCGCGAAAATGAGTTTGGGGGTCGTGATCCCGGGAATCCATTTGACTCCTCCGCGATTCTGATTCGACTCCGCGCCGTCCCCAATTTTAAGGAACCGGTGATCGAAACGCCGCTTGTGCGGCAGGGCAAAACTCCATCTAGTGCACAACCAATAAGAGTCCCGCGACATGTGGCGTGAACGGAACAGGCTTCAGCGGGAGTCAGCGATTCGGCCGCGATTCGTTCTAGAGTCGTTCCGAAGCTTAAAGCCAACGGGAAAAGCGTCGCAAAGTGAGACAGTTGCGCGAGGTTTGGGGAGCGCGCTCCCACACTCTCGGTGTCATCGCCCGGCTTGACCGGGCGATCCAGTACGCCGAGGCCGTTGTGGTTGAGCGGACAGGCCGCGGCGTACTGGATGCCCCGGGCAAGCCGGGGCATGACAGCGGAATGCTTGGCTGCAGCGTAGCGTTCGGAGACATGGCCGACACCTCCCAGCCCTCAACACACCCCAAAGCAGCACTGACATTCGCCCAAATCGCCACTACCTAATCCCCAGACATGGCCTTCTCCTCCTCCCCCTTCGCCTCCGAGCGCGCACCCGGCGCGGGCGTCACTGCAGTGCTCGGGCCGACCAACACCGGCAAGACCCATCTCGCCATCGAGCGGATGCTCGCGCATCCCTCTGGCGTGATCGGGCTGCCGCTGCGGCTGCTCGCGCGCGAGGTCTATAACAAGATCGCCGCACGGGTCGGCAGCGAGGCCGTCGCGCTGATCACGGGCGAAGAGAAGATCAAGCCGAAGAACCCGCGCTATTGGGTCTCGACCGTCGAGGCGATGCCGCGCGATCTCGACGTCTCCTTCCTTGCCGTCGACGAGGTCCAGATCGCGTCTGACCTGGAGCGCGGCCACGTCTTCACCGACCGCATCCTCAACCGCCGCGGCCGCGACGAGACGCTGCTGTTGGGCGCGGCCACGATGCGCCCGATCATCGAGCGGCTGCTGCCCGGCGTGTCCATGATCACGCGGCCGCGCCTGTCGCAGCTGGAATTCGCCGGCGACCGCAAGATCACGCGCCAGCCGCGGCGCACCGCCATCGTCGCCTTCTCGGCAGATGAGGTCTACGCCATCGCCGAGCTGATCCGCCGCCAGCATGGCGGCGCGGCCGTGGTGCTGGGATCGCTGTCGCCCCGCACGCGCAATGCGCAGGTGGAGATGTTCCAGAACGGCGACGTCGACTACCTCGTCGCCACCGACGCCGTCGGCATGGGCCTCAATCTCGACGTCGACCACGTCGCCTTCGCCTCGGACCGCAAGTTCGACGGCTACCAGTTCCGCCGCCTGACGCCGGCCGAATTCGCGCAGATCGCCGGGCGTGCGGGCCGCGCCACCCGCAACGGTACTTTCGGGACGACGGGCCGCTGCGGGCCGTTCGAGCCCGAGCTCGTCAACGCGCTGCAGAACCACACCTTCGACAACGTGAAGATGCTGCAATGGCGCAATGCGAAGCTGGATTTCGCCTCGCTCGGCGCGCTCCAGGTGTCCCTGAACCAGTCGCCCGGCCATGAGGCTCTGACGCGCGCGCCGATCGCCGAGGACATGCGCGTGCTCGACCACGCCGCCCGCGACGTCGAGGTGCGCGATATCGCGCATGGCAAGGCGGCCGTGGAACGGCTGTGGGAGGCCTGCCAGGTCCCCGATTACCGAAAACTGTCGCCGGCGGCCCATGCCGAGCTCGTCACCACGCTCTACGGCTTCCTGATGCAGAAGGGCTGCATCCCCGATTCCTGGTTTGCGGCCCAGGTGGACCAGGCCGACCGTATCGACGGTGACATCGACACGCTGTCGGCCCGGATCGCTCAGATCCGCACCTGGACCTTCGTCGCCAACCGCCCGGACTGGCTGAAAGACCCCGAACGCTGGCAGGGGATCGCCCGCGAGGTCGAAAATAAATTATCGGATGCGCTCCATGAACGCTTGACTGAGCGTTTCGTTGATCGCCGGACCAGTGTATTGATGCGCCGCCTGCGGGAGAACACGAGCTTGAATACTGAAATCGGCAAGACCGGCGAAGTCATCGTCGAAGGCCATGTCATCGGCCGCCTCGATGGCTTCACCTTTGCACCGGATGCGGCGGAAGCAGGCTCCGATGCGAAAGCCTTGCAGGCTGCAGCGCAAGCGGTGCTCGCCGGCGAGATCAACGCGCGCGCCGAAAAACTGGGCAATGCGCCGGACGATCAGTTCGTGCTGACCTCGGAAGGCACGATCCGTTGGACCGGCGATGCCGTGGCGCGCCTGTCTGCCGCGGAGGAGGCGCTGCATCCGCGCATTCGCATCATCTCCGACGAGCGCCTCACCGGTGCGCCGCGTGAGAAGGTGCAGGCCCGGCTCGAGCTCTGGCTCAAGACGCATATCGAAAAGCTGCTCGGGCCGATGTTCGAGCTCTCGAAGGCCGAGGACGTCACCGGCATTGCCCGCGGCATCGCCTATCAGCTGGTCGAGGCGCTCGGCGTGCTCGAACGGCCGAAGATTGCGAACGAGCTGAAGGATCTCGACCAGCCCTCGCGTGCCGTGTTGCGCAAATACGGCGTCCGTTTCGGCGCCTATCACATCTATTTCCCCGGCCTGCTCAAGCCCGCCGGACGCGCGCTGGCCGCACTGCTGTGGGCGCTGAAGCAGGACAATGTCGATCTGTCCTCGCTGTCGGGCGCGCAGCATCTGGCATCTTCGGGCCGCACCTCGTTCCCGGTCGACAAGCAGCTGCCGCGCGATGCGTATCGCGTGCTCGGCTACAAGCAGGCCGGCGAGCGCGCCGTGCGCGTCGACATCCTGGAGCGCCTTGCCGATCTGATCCGCCCGGCGCTGGCCTGGCGCGAGAACTCGCCCGGCGAAAAGCCCGCCGGCGCGTTTGACGGCCGCAGCTTTGTGGTGACGCAGGCGATGACCTCGCTCACCGGCTCGGCCGGCGAGGATTTCGCCTCGGTGTTGCGCGCGCTCGGCTATCGCATGGAGAAGCGTGCGCCGCTGCCGCCGAAGCCGGTGGCTGCCGCCGCGGAGACGCCGGCTGCCGAAGCAAGCGCAGAGGCTCCGACTGAACCGACTGCGACCGATGATGCCGCCGCAAGCGCGGACACCGCGATCGAAGCCGCCGCCGAGCCCGTCACCGTCGAAGACGCGCCCGGCATGGAGCAGCACGACGAGCCCGCGCATGAAGAGCCGGCGCTCGAAGCATCGCCTGATGCCCCCGTCACGCCCGAGGATGCCCCCGGCATCGCGCCGCCCGCGGAAGAGGCTGCTGCGCCCACCGAGGCGGTGGAAGCCGCTCCCGCCGGGGCCGCTGCAACGGAAGCCGCTGCATCCGCCGATGCCGCCGCGCCGGTCGAGGCTGCCGCTGTGCCTGGCGAGCCCGAGCTCGTCGAGGTCTGGCGTCCCGGCGGCCGTCACGACGATCGCAAGCCGCGCCACGAGCGGCATCGCCATCAGCGTCACCACAATCAGCGCCCGCAGCAGGCCGGTGCCGAAGCTGGCGCCGCCCCCGCCGAAGGCGAGGCCGCGCCGTCAGCCGACGGCGAGAAGCGCAATGAGCGCCATCGTCACGGCGGCGGTCATCGCAGGGATGGGGCAAAGGATTTCCGCAAGCCGCGCGAAGGTGGTGCCGAAGGCGCGCCGCGCCAGGAAGGGCGCGACGACAAGAACCGCCGCTTCGAAGGCAAGGATCGCGACAACAAGGATCGCGATCGCAACAAGGGCAAGTTCGGCGGCGATCGCGACAAGGGCCGCGACAATCGCGGTCGTGACCGCGACAAGGGCCGCGACCGTCAGGGCGGGCCGTCGCTGCGCCCCTACGCCTCGAGCGCGAACCCGCGCGAGCGCGATCGTCCGGCCGATCCGAACTCGCCCTTCGCAAAGCTTGCTGCGCTGAAAGAGCAGCTGTCCGGTCGCAAGGAGTGATCCCACGACCGAGCGGCAGCGCCTCGACAAATGGCTGTGGCACGCGCGGGTGGTGAAGGCGCGCACCTCCGCGGCCGAACTTGTTGAGTCCGGCCACGTTCGCATCAACGGTACGCGCGAGAAGTCGCCGGGCCATGCGATCAAGATCGGCGACGTGATCACCATCGCGCTCGATCGTACCGTGCGCGTGCTGAAAGTAACCGCTTTCAACGAGCGCCGCGGCGATGCCGCCTCGGCCCGCGTGCTCTACGAGGAGCTGAGCGAAGCGAAGCGCAATTAATTGCGCTTTGAATTCATTTCTTGGTCGATCAAACGCGTAAAGCCGTCATGATCGGCCGTTCCCGACCTTGCGGCGCCGGGCCATCCGCGCTACGCAAGCCGCGACTTTTAAAAGAGCTTTTCGGAGCGTTGGATGACTTACGTCGTCACTGAAGCCTGCATCAAGTGCAAGTATACCGACTGCGTCGAGGTCTGCCCGGTCGACTGTTTCTACGAGGGCGAGAACATGCTCGTCATCCATCCTGACGAGTGCATCGACTGCGGCGTGTGCGAGCCGGAATGCCCCGCCGACGCCATCAAGCCGGACACGGAACCGGGCCTCGAAAAGTGGCTCCAGGTCAACGCCGACTACGCCAAAAGCTGGCCGAACATCACCCAGAAGAAAGAATCACCCCCCGACGCGAAGGAATTCGACGGCCAGGAAGGAAAGTTCGAGAAATATTTTTCTCCGAACCCGGGCTCGGGAGACTAATTCTCGCCCAAACTTAACCCTAATACCTTCGTCTGCGCCGAAAACCAGCCCTCAAGACCCCTAAATCATTGATTTTTGCAGGAAATGTGCTATATTGAGCACATTAAGCTGAACCCCGTCAGCCCAGTTGGCCCCGTTGGGTTCCCGTGAAACCAAATGTCGAACAGGGGCGTGGCAGTTTCCGCGCGCAGGCTGTGTCACAGAAAACGCGTAAAAAGAGTACTTCAGCGAGGGCTTCCCATAAGGAGGCCAAAAAAGTCGCCGCGGCCAGCCGTAGCGCATCCAAGGGTCGGACCGCGACTAAGGCACCGGCTGCAAAGTCCTCGAAGAACAAAAGAAGCGCAATGCCTCACAAGACTGCCAAACCGGCCGCGAAAGCGACCGTTGCCAAGCCTGCTGCTGCCAAGGCTTCCGCTGCCAAGCCCGTTGCTCCGAAGGCTCCTGTTGCTGCTGCCGCCCCTGCCAAAGCCCCCGTTGCTGCTGCGAAGCCGGCCGTGAAGGCTGCTGCACCCGCGCCGAAGGTCGAGGAAAAGAAGGTCGTGACCCAGCGCCAGGGCTTCAAGGCCAACGAATTCGTCGTCTATCCCGCTCACGGCGTTGGCCAGATCCTGGCCATCGAGGAGCAGGAGATCGCCGGTGCGAAGCTCGAGCTGTTCGTCATCAATTTCATCAAGGACAAGATGACGCTGCGCGTGCCGACCGCCAAGGTCGCGAACGTCGGCATGCGCAAGCTGTCCGACCCCGCGCTGGTGAAGAAGGCGCTGGAGACGTTGAAGGGCCGCGCCCGCGTCAAGCGCACCATGTGGTCGCGCCGCGCCCAGGAATACGAAGCAAAGATCAATTCGGGCGACATCGTCGCGATCGCGGAAGTCGTGCGCGACCTCTACCGTTCCGAGTCGCAGCCCGAGCAGTCGTACTCTGAACGTCAGCTCTATGAAGCGGCGCTCGATCGTCTCTCCCGCGAGATCGCGGTTGTGCAGCACTCGACCGAGACCGAAGCGGTCAAGGAGATTGAGGCCCAGCTCGCCAAGAGCCCGCGCCGCACCAACGCCAAGGCGGAAGCCGCCGACGGCGAGGGCGAGGCGGATGCCGACGGCGATACCGATGGCGACGACACCGCCGTCGCCGACGAGGCCGCGTAAGCGTCTCGCAGCGTCGATTGCAAGCAATCAAAAGCCCGGCCGGTTGGCCGGGCTTTTTTGTTTTGAGCGGATCAGGCTTTGTGACGGTGCAATCCATGCGTTCGCACGGCCACGGGTGTTCAGGCCCCGTGTTGAGGGCATCGCGTCGAGGGAGAGTGTGACGAACTTGACCCGAGTCACTTCCTGATCAGCGGAATCTGCAAATTGGTCGGCCGGTTCTGCTCGGTGTCAAAGCCACGGCCGTCGATGTTGCGGGCGCCCCAGAACAGGAGGTCGCCCCTGAGATAGACGAGATCATATTCCATGAAGTTCGTGGCCTCGGCGAGACCGAAGGGAGCGAAGGTCTTGCCGAAGATGCTCTGGGGCGCGCCAACGTCCCACGGTGCATATCCGACCGCGGCGACCTTGTTGAGCACATCGGCAAATCCCTGTGCCAGCGGCGTAACCTCGTAGGTCTCGTCGGCAACGAAGTCGACCTTCTGCGCGCCCGGAGCGATGGGATGCGCACCCCTCCACAGCATATGGCCGCCAATCCTGATCCGCGCGAGCGGCACGGCGCTGTAGGGATCGGCCGAGTTGACGATCTCGAGCTCGAAACGGTCGGAGGGGAGATATTTGAAGGCCCGCTTGAGATAGAACGGCTTGAGCGTGCCATCGGCGTTCTTCGCCGCGCTCGGGCGCACCTCCGGTGCGATGCTTTCCCAGTCGCCGAGCAACGCCTGCTTCAATCCTGTCACATCCAGTTCCATGTTGTTTGCCTTTGCCTGCGTGTTGGAGGATTGCGCAGCCACTTCGCCAGATCCCGCCAGCGTGAGGATCAGCAGAGACGTTTGAATGCTCTTGAGCATGTGAAGCTCGCTCCCGTGCGCCTCTGCCTGCCAGGCAGACTTCGTTCACGCCGGCTATACGGGCAGCTGGCCGCTTGGAAAAAGACTTTGTAAGCTGGCCCCATGCCTGCGAGATATGGGAGATCGCGATGGAGCTTCGGCATCTCCGCTATTTCGTCGCCGTTGCCGATGCGGGCAGTTTGACTGTTGCGGCCGAGCAGAAGCTGCACACGTCGCAACCGTCGCTCAGCCGGCAAATCCGGGATCTCGAACGGGAGGTCGGCGTTCCCTTGATGAACCGCAGCGCCCAAGGCATCGCGCTGACGGCGGCCGGCAAGGCCTTTCTCGAGCACGCCAGAATGGCGCTGCTTCAGGCGGAGGCTGCCAAGGAAGCGGCGCTCCGTGCCGCGCAGCCCCCGCAGCCCGCTTTCTCGTTGGGCTTTCTGTCGGGCGCCGAAATCGACCTGCTGCCCGAGGTGGATCGCATTCTGCGCGACGCATTTCCCGGCATCGATATCCGCCTGTCGAGCGATTATTCGCCCTCGCTTGCCAAGGCCCTGATGCGGCGAAAGCTCGATGCTGCCTTCATCCGGTCGGAAGAGCACATGGAAGATCTGGTCTGCCGGCGCGTGCGCACCGATCCGCTGGTCTTCGTCTTTCCGAGCGACCATCGGCTGGCATCGCAAGCCGCGGTGGCGCCCGAGGAGATCAGGGACGAGACCTTCTACCTACCGTCCAAATCCGCTCCCGCGGTTCGCCGTATCGTTCTGGATTATTTCAGCCGGACCGGAATCGACCTCAAGCCCGATCGCGAAGTGCACAACGTCGTCCACGCGATCTCGATGATTGCGTCGACGCGCGGCGTCATGATGCTGCCGGCCTACACGAAGCGATATTTGCCGGAGACCATCACCACCCGGCCGGTGCGGGGAGAAGCACCCAAGCTTGATCTCGTTGTCGCCTATCACAAGGCGAATCAATCCCCGATCCTGAAGTTGCTTCTCTCCGAGGTCGGCAAGCTCGCGACGGCGTCGTCCTAGGCTCACTTCACCGGCCGCTTCTCGAGCTTTCTTGCCAGCGTGCGCCGGTGCATGCCCAATCGTCTCGCCGCTTCCGAGATGTTGAAATCGGTCTCGATCAGCGTCTGGTGGATGCGCTCCCATTCCAGCGTCTTGATCGAGGTCGGCCGTGCATCGAGTGCGACTTCGGCGTTGCCTTCGGCCTTGTTGAAGGCGGCTTCGATATCGTCGGTGTTCGACGGCTTTGCCAGGTAGTGGCAGGCGCCGAGCTTGATCGCCTCGACGGCGGTGGAGATGCTGGCAAAGCCGGTCAGTACCACGATCAGCATCTCCGGATCGTGCGTGTGCAGCAGCTCGACGCAGGCGAGGCCCGAGGCGCCGCCGAGCTTGAGATCGACCACCGCGTGTCCAAAGGATCGCTCCTCCAGCACCTTCCGCACCTCTTCGATCGAAGCTGCGAGGACGACGTCGTAGCCGCGGCGCTCGAACGAGCGCTTCAGCGTGCGCGCGAAGCCGGCATCGTCCTCGACGACGATGAGCGAACGGTCAGGCGTCAAAATTTCCTCCGATCGCGAGCGTTGCGAGCGGCAGCGTCAGGCGGACGGTGGCGCCACGCTTCCTGTGGTTCTCGGCGGTCACGCTGCCGCCGAGCTTGCGCACGACGTTCATCACCAGGAACAGGCCGAGCCCGCCGCCGGCGCGGCCCTTGCTCGAGTGATAGGGTTTTCCCAGTTGCGCCAGCATCTCCGGCGCAAAGCCCGGGCCGCGATCGCTGATCGACAGCACGAGATTGTCGCCCTCGCGCTCGGCCAGCAGCTCCACCCATTCGCGCGAGACCTCATAGGCATTGTCGAGTACGTTGAAGATCACCTGCTTCAGCGCGACGTCGGAGACGATCGCGACGTCCTCGCCGAACGTGTTGACGAAATAGAGCGTGCGGGCCGAGCGTGCGTCGCGCCACTCGTTCACCAGCGCGGTGACGAAGGCCGTCACCGTCGTCGGCGAGGAGCCTTCGCCGCGCGCTTCGCCCGCCGACACCAGGATGCCCGTCACGATGGTCTTGCAGCGTTGCAGAGAGGTTTCCATCTCCGCGAGATCCTCGGCAAGTTCCTGATCGGCGGCGAGATCGGGCATGCGGCGCCAGTCGCTGAGGATGACCGACAGCGAGGCGAGCGGCGTGCCGAGTTCATGCGCAGCGCCGGAGGCGAGCAGGCCCATGCGGACGATGTGGTCCTGCTCGGCCGCATGCTGGCGCAATGCCGCCAGATGCGCATCGCGCTCGCGCAAATTCCTGTTGATCCGGGTGACGAACACGACCAGCAGCACGGCGTTGAGGACGAAGCCCAGCAGCATGCCGGTCACGGTGAGACTGTAGGCCTCGCTGATCGGGTTCGGCGGCAGGTCGAGCGGCCGGTAGGCCATGGTCAGCCAGATGAAACTCGCGCAGGTCAGTGCGACCAGCGACCAGGTCGAACGGGCATTAAGCAGCACCGCGCCCAGCGTCACCTGGAGCAGGAACAGCGAGGTGAAGGGATTGGTGGCGCCGCCGCTGAGGTAGAGCTGCGCCGTCAGCGCGGCGACATCGAGCATCAAGGCGACCAGCAGCTCGTTGTTGGTGATCGCGGCGCGATGGCGCACCCAGACGAGGCTGGAGACGTTGAGCAGCAGCAGCGCGCCGATCACCGCGCCCATCCGTTCCAATGGCAGGGGAATACCCAGGCCAAAATGCACGCCGCCGATGGTCACGATCTGCCCGACCACCGCGGTCCAGCGCAGCTGGATCAGCAGCGCCATGTTCTTGCGGTTGGTCTCGTCGTCGGTCGGCGCAACGCCGATCAGCTCGCTGCGCGCGTCCGCCGGCGATTGCAGCGTGACGGCGTCATGCGTCATTCCGTCGTCAGGTAGATTCGACGATCGTTCCAGCATCTGATCCCGTCCTGCGGGCGGTGGCATCGGAGCCGCCGGCCGGTTCGTGGACGAAGCGCTTGCGGCGGAACAGCCCGCCGCCGAATGTGACGAAAAGTTTACCCGCCAGCATGAAAGCCAGGGCAAACCACGTCAGCGCGTAGATCAGGTGGTTATTGGGAAAGCTGATCACGGTCAATCCGCCGATCGGGCCGCTGGTGGTTTGTGATCCGGCGTCAGCATCGACGAAAAAGGGTGCGACATGGTCGAGGCCGCGCGCTGCCGCAATCGCGGCGACATCCCGCGAGTACCAGCGGTTGTGCTGGGGCACGTTGTTCCGCAAGAATCCGCCCTTCGGCTCCGTCATGCGGAGCAGGCCCGTGATCTCGACCTGGCCGTCCGGATTGCCGTTCTGGCGCGTCGATGCGTCGCGCCGCTCGGACGGCACGAAGCCGCGATTGACCAGGACCAGCGTGCCGTCGCCGCGCTGAAGCGGCGTCAGCACCCAATAGCCGGGGCCTTCCTCGGTGACGGCCTGAACCAGCGTCTCGCGGTCATGCAGGAAGCGGCCGGTGAGGCTGACGTGCCTGTATTCGTCGTTTGCGGTGGAGACGGCCGGCCAGGCCGCGGGCGACGGGATCGGCTGGGCCGGGGCATGGACGCGCTGCTCGACGCGGTCGATCAGCGCCAGCTTCCAGGCGCGCCGTTCGATCTGCCAGACGCCGAGTGCGATCAGAAGTGCAAAGGCCGTGAGCGAGAGGACCGTGAGCCACAGGCGCGGACGCGCAGCCTTGCGGCGCGCGCCCTTGTCCCTGCCTGTCACGGTCCAAGCCTTGCTCACGTTCAAGCCTTGCTCACTTCCAAGCCCTGCTCACTTCGGAGTCGCGCTCACTTCATTCCCGTCATCTGGTGCATCGGCATCATGTTGCTGTTGAGGTGGTTCATCACCCACAGCGAACCGGACAGCGCGATCACCACCATGACGATGGTGAAGATCAGCGCCATCATGCTCCAGCCGTTCTCGGACTTGGTGTTCATATGCAGGAAGTAGATCATGTGCACGACGATCTGCACGACCGCGAAGGCCATGATGACCAGTGCGGTGATCTGCTTGCTCGGCAGCGCGCCGCTCATCACCAGCCAGAACGGGATCGCGGTCAGCACGACCGAGAGCACGAAGCCGAGCATGTAGGTCGAGAACGTGCCGTGGGCGTGGTCGTCGCCGTGGTGATGGCCGTCCGCGTGGGCGGCGTGGGTATCGGTGTTCATCGCAGAACTCCCAGGAGATAGACGAAGGTGAAGACGCCGATCCAGACCACGTCCAGGAAGTGCCAGAACATCGACAGGCACATCAGGCGGCGGCGGTTGGCTTCGATCAGGCCGAACTTCCAGACCTGCACCATCAGCGTCACCAGCCAGATCAGGCCGCAGGAGACGTGCAGGCCGTGGGTGCCGACCAGCGTGAAGAACGAGGACAGGAAGGCGCTGCGCTGCGGGGTCGCCCCTTCATGGATCATGTGGGCGAACTCGGAGAGCTCGATGCCGATGAAGGTGAGGCCGAACAGGCCGGTGATCGCCAGCCACATCTGGGTCTGGGCGATCTTGTTCTGCTGCATCGTCAGCATGGCAAAGCCATAGGTGATCGACGATAGCAGCAGCATCGAGGTGTTCACCGCGACCAGCGGCAGCTCGAACAGGTCCTTCGGGGCGGGGCCGGCGGCGTAGTTGCCGCCGAGCACGCCGAAGGCGGCGAACAGCATCGCAAAGATGAGGCAGTCGCTCATCAGGTAGATCCAGAAGCCGAGCGGGGTGCTGTAGCCTTCCGGATGCGGGTGTTCGTCGGCGAGATAGAAGACCGGCTCGCCGGTTTGGGTAGGATTGACAGCGACAGTCATTTACTTGGCTCCGGCGAGCAGTTTGGTGCGCGCGTCCTCGGTCCGGATGACGTCGTCGGCCGGGATGTCGAAGTCGCGGTGATAGTTGAAGGTGTGACCGATGCCGACGGCGAGCATCGCGATGAAGCTCACGGCGGCAAGCCACCAGATGTACCAGATCAGGCCGAATCCCATCGCGGTGGCGAGGCCGGCGAGGATGATGCCGGTGCCGGTGCTGCTGGGCATGTGGATCGGCTTGAACCCCAAGAGCGGACGCTGATAGCCGCGCTTCTTCATGTCCCACCACGCGTCATTGTCGTGAACGACGGGGGTGAAGGCGAAGTTGTAGTCCGGCGGGGGCGAGGAGGTCGCCCATTCCAGCGTGCGTGCATCCCAGGGATCGCCGGTGACGTCCTTGAGCTGCTCGCGCTTGAGGAAGCTGACTGCGAACTGCATCAGCATGCAGAGGATGCCGAGGAAGACCAGGCCGGCGCCGATCGCGGCGATGACGAACCAGATCTGCAAGGACGGATCGTCGAACACGCGCAGGCGGCGGGTCACGCCCATCAGGCCGAGCACATAGAGCGGCATGAAGGCCATGTAGAAGCCGGTGACCCAGAACCAGAACGACAGCTTGCCCCAGAACGGATCGAGCTTGAAGCCGAATGCCTTCGGGAACCAGTAGTTGATGCCGGCGAACGCGCCGAACACCACGCCGCCGATGATCACGTTGTGAAAGTGCGCGATCAGGAACAGGCTGTTGTGCAGGACGAAGTCGGCCGGCGGCACTGCGAGCAGCACGCCGGTCATGCCGCCGAGCACGAAGGTCAGCATGAAGGCGATCGTCCACAGCATCGGCAGCTCGAAGCGGATGCGGCCGCGATACATCGTGAACAACCAGTTGAACATCTTCGCGCCCGTCGGGATCGAGATGATCATCGTGGTGATGCCGAAGAACGAGTTGACGCTGGCGCCCGAGCCCATCGTGAAGAAGTGGTGCAGCCAGACCAGGTACGACAGGATGGTGATGACCACCGTGGCGTAGACCATCGAGGTGTAGCCGAACAGCCGCTTGCCGGAGAAGGTCGAGGTCACTTCCGAGAAGATGCCGAAGGCGGGGAGAACCAGAATGTAGACCTCGGGATGACCCCAGATCCAGATCAGGTTCACGTACATCATCGGGCTGCCGCCGAAATCGTTCGTGAAGAAGTTGGTGCCGACGTAGCGGTCAAGCGAGAGCAGCGCGAGCACGACGGTCAGGACGGGGAAGGAGGCGACGATCAGGATGTTGGTGCAGAGCGCGGTCCAGGTGAACACCGGCATCTTCATCATGGTCATGCCGGGACAGCGCAGCTTGACGATGGTGCAGATCAGGTTGATGCCGGATAAGGTCGTGCCGACGCCTGCGACCTGCAGCGCCCAGATGTAATAGTCGACGCCGACGTCAGGACTGTAGCCGATGTTCGACAGCGGCGGATAGGCCAGCCAGCCGGTGCGGGCGAATTCGCCGATGAACAGCGAAGCCATCACCAGCACCGCGCCGCCGACCGTCATCCAGAAGCTGAAATTGTTCAGGAACGGGAATGAAACGTCGCGTGCCCCGATCTGGAGCGGTACGACATAGTTCATCAGGCCCGTAACCAGCGGCATCGCCACGAAGAAGATCATGATCACGCCATGGGCAGTGAAGACCTGGTCATAGTGATGGGCGGGGAGGAAGCCTTCGGAGCCGCCGAACGCGAGTGCTTGTTGTGCGCGCATCATCAGCGCGTCTGCGAAGCCGCGCAGCAGCATCACGATGCCGAGGATCATGTACATGATGCCGATGCGCTTGTGGTCCACGGTGGTGAACCACTCGCGCCACAGATAGCCCCAGAGGCGGAAATAGGTGATGCCGGCGAACAGTGCGCCGCCGCCGAGCGCCACCATCACGAAGGTGCCGACCAGGATCGGCTCGTGCAGCGGCAGCGAATCGAGGCCGAGACGGCCGAAGATGAGCTTGAGAAGATCAGGAGACATGCGAGCTCTCTTTAGGAGTCTGACTTCGGACGTTGTCCGAGGAAGAAGGACGAGGACTTCAGCGGCGTGAAGATCGGCCGCTTCAGGCCGGCACCGAGCAGCGGCGCGGTGTCGGCGGGTGCCGTGATGGAGGCGGTGGTCCTGCCCTGCGGCGCATCGGGCGTGCAGGTGCCGGCGACGAAGGTCGGCTCCGGCCCGAGCGGGCTGCCGCGGCGGGCGTACTTGTCGTAGGCCAGCGGCAGGGTGTTGTTCAGGCCCTCATGGCCGTTGCCGCCCTTGGCGTCGATCGCCATCATCTCGCTCTGGCACATCTTGCCGGTCTCGACGCACATGTTGAGGATCAGGCGGTAGAGGTCGGAATCGACGGTGCCCCAGCGGCGCACCGGCTCGTTCTCGCTCGGCTTTTCGAGCTGGAGATATTCGGCGCGGCCGAGCGAGCCGCCGGCTGATTTGGCCTGCGCGATCCAGGCGTCAAAGCCCTTGTCGTCGAGGCCCTTGAAGTTGAAGTGCATGCCGGAGAAGCCGGCGCCGCTGTAGTTCGCCGAAAAACCCTTGTAGGTGCCGGCGTGGTTGATCACGGCGTGGAGCGACGTCTCCATGCCCGGCATTGCGTAGATCTGACCGGCGAGTGCGGGGATGTAGAACGAGTTCATCACCGAGGAGGCGGTGATGTGGAAGTTGATCGGGCGGTCGACCGGCGCGGCGAGCTCGTTGACGGTAGCGATGCCGTAATCGGGGTAGATGAAGAGCCACTTCCAGTCGAGCGCGACGACATCGACGACGAGCGGAGCCTTGGACTGGTCCACGGCGCGTTCCGCATGGATGCGGCCGATGTTGCGATAGGGGTCGAGCAGATGCGTGCCCATCCAGGTCAGCGCGCCTAGGCAGATGATGATCAGCAGCGGCGCCGACCAGATCACCAGCTCAAGCTTGGTCGAGTGGTCCCAATCCGGCTCGTAGCGGGCCGAGGTGTTGGACTGGCGGTAGCGCCAGGCGAACAGCACCGTCAACGCCATCACGGGGACGACGATCAGGAGCATCAGGACGGTGGAGATGATGACGAGGTCGCGCTGTTGCGCTGCGATATCGCCGGCAGGCGCCAGCACGACGTAGTTGCAGCCGCTGAGCGCAGCTGCCAGGGGTAGCAGCGCCAGGATCTTGAGACGGGACACGGGCCGAGCCTTATGAGAATGAGTTTCCTTTGCGGGCCCAAGGGGTAGCTGCGGCGCAGCAATCCGGACATTGGACAATTTGTCCAATGTTGCAGTGCGGAATGTTGGGTCAGACAGGGGCAGATTGCCTGGCGCCCCGCCGGGCGGTCGGCTTTGGTTTTCAGGACGTTAAGGGCGCACGAATGGCGACGGCACAGACCCCCGCAATGGCAGACCTCCACTCGGGCGAGCATGGCCACGACCAGGCCAGTCCCGGCGAAATCGCCATCGGCGTCATCATCGGCCGCACCTCGGAATTCTTCGACTTCTTCGTCTACGCGATCGCCTCGGTGATCGTATTCCCGCGCCTGGTGTTCCCGTTCACCAGCGAGCTGACCGGCACCCTCTATTCCTTCATGATCTTCGCGCTAGCATTCGTGGCCCGGCCGATCGGAACCGTCATTTTCATGACGGTCGATCGCGAGTACGGCAAAACCGCCAAGCTGGTCTCGGCGCTGTTTCTGCTCGGCACCGCCACAGTCGCGCTCGCGTTTCTGCCCGGCTATCACGACATCGGCAGCGCCGCGATCTGGCTGCTGGCGCTGGCGCGTATCGCGCAGGGTCTGGCCTGGGGCGGCGCCTGGGACGGTATGGCTTCGCTGCTGGCCCTGAACGCGCCGCCCTCCAAGCGCGGCTGGTATGCGATGGTTCCGCAATTAGGCGCCCCGCTCGGCCTGATCGTGGCGAGCGCGCTGTTCGCCTATTTCGCCGGTAACCTCTCGGCCGACGACTTCTTCGACTGGGGCTGGCGCTATCCGTTCTTCGTCGCCTTCGCCATCAACGTCGTGGCGCTGTTCGCGCGCCTGCGCATGGTGACGACGGAAGAATATGCCTCGTTGTTCGAGACCCGCGAATTGCAGCCCGCGCGCATCTCCGAGACCGTCGCGCGCGAAGGCCAGAACATCATGCTCGGTGCATTCGCGCCGCTCGCAAGCTTCGCGCTGTTCCACATGGTCACGGTGTTTCCGCTGTCCTGGGTGTTCCTGTTCACCCGCGAAAGCCCGGTGCGCTTCCTGATCATCGAGATCGTCGCCGCCGTGTTCGGCGTCGCGGCGATCGTGGCCTCCGGCATCATCGCCGACCGCGTCGGCCGCAAATCGCTGCTGATGGGATCGGCAATCGCGATCGCCATCTACAGCGGTTTTGCTCCGCAGCTGCTCGATGCCGGCGCGTTCGGTGAGACCATCTACATGGTGATCGGTTTCATCCTGCTGGGTCTCTCCTTCGGCCAGTCCTCGGGCGCGATCGCCTCGAACTTCCGGCAGGCGTACCGCTACACGGCGTCCGCGCTGACCTCGGATATGGCCTGGCTGTTCGGTGCCGGCTTCGCGCCGCTGGTGGCGCTTCTGCTCGCCACCAATCTCGGCGTCATCGCGTCGGGTGCGTATCTGCTGTCAGGCGCGTTCTGGACGCTGCTCGCACTCTGGCTCAGCGGCCAGCGCGAGGCGGGCGACATGGACGCGGGCGCTTAAACCGCGTCCAGCGGACGGGAATAAAATTCAGGCCGGACGATCCTGTTTGCGGCGACGCAAGCAGGAGATCTCATGAACGTCCGGTCCAATCCCGTCCACCAGCAAAGTTTTGCAAGCCTAGTCCTCACCGTAAGCCTGGTCCTCACCATCGTCGCGATCGCTTTCTCGACCGGGCTTGCCCACGCCACCGGCAACGCCGCGCGCGGCCAAACGCTCTACAAGGGCTGCGCAGATTGTCACTCCATCAATGAGAACGCTGTCGGCCCGATGCACAAGGGCGTGGTCGGTCGCAAGGCGGGCAGCGTGCCCGACTATGACTATTCGGCCGATCTGAAGAACTCAGGGATCGTCTGGACCGAGGACAATCTCGACAAATGGCTGGCCGGACCGCAGGCCATGGTGCCGGAAACCAAGATGTTTTTCGACGTCCCGGACGCGCGGGATCGTGCTGATATCATCGCGTTTCTGAAGGAAAAGGCGCGGTAGGTCGGCAGAGCAGGTCTCGTAGGGTGGGCAAAGCGAAGCGTGCCCACCATCTGTCGCTATCATTACGGATCGTGGGCACGGCGCTACGCGCCTTTGCCCACCCTACGGCACTGTCTTTGTGGCCCGAGATCCCGCGTTCGCGCTAAGCGCGCGTCAATCCGCCACGACCTTCACGCGATCCCGCACCTTCACCTGCGCGGTGCGATCGAGCCCGTTGAGCACGCGGAAGCGTTCGGCGGGATGATCGACGCCGGCCATGCGGTGGGAGAGCGATTCCACGGTGTCGCCGGGCTGCACGGTGATGACCTTGATGCGCAGGGGGCGCGCGGCCTGGATTTCGTCGAGCGTCAGGCGGCGGAATGAATTGACGGTCTCGCGCGCGTTGCGCTCGCTCTCGGTCGATTTCTGCCGAGCCGCGAAGATGAAGCGATAGACGTCGCTGCCGAAGCGCAACGCATAGACCTTGAACTGCCACTGATCGCCCTTGGCGGTGGCGGACGCAGCCGGAAAGCCGTTGATGGTGATGTCTTCGGTGGAGGCCTTCTCGACGCCCTCCATCCAGCCGGAATTCAGGTAATCGCCCAGCGACTGCTCGGCAGGCACCCTCACGACATCGAAGCGCATCGCCTGCGAGCCGCCGTCGCGCACGCCGATCACCGCCTGCGCGGTGTTGTCGAGCGTGAAATTGTCCGGCGCCTGGAAGGTGAAGCCGAGTTTCGGGTGCAGGAAACGCCGGCCGCGCACAAAACCTTCGCTGGGATCTTCGCCATAGACGAGGTTGTCGATCGCGGCGAGGTAGGTCTCGCGGTCACGCTCGGCGCCCTCGGGCGCCGCATATTGCCGTGCGATGGTCTGCGCATTCTGCACGCGCTCGGGGGTGGCCGGATGCGACGAGGTGAAATCCTGCGCGCGCGGATCGAGCGAGGTCTTGCCGACCTTGAGCTCGGCATTGCGCTCCATCGCCGACAGGAAGCGGGCGGCGCCATAGGGGTCGAAATGTGCCTTGGCGGAAAGGCCGACGCCGATGCCGTCGGCCTCGAACTCCTGGTTGCGCGAAAAGCTCGCCATGGTGAGCTTGGTCTTGGCCAGTGCAAGCGCGGTGAGATCGGGATCGTTGCTCATGTCGGTGACGACGCGGGTCACGATCGCAGCCTGGCGCGCCTGGTCCTCGCGCATCGCGGCGTGCTTGGACAGCACATGCGCCATCTCGTGGCTGAGCACGGAGGACAATTCCGAGGTGTCGCTGGCGAGCGCGAGCAGGCCGCGGGTGACATAGAGCTGGCCGTTCGGCAGCGCGAACGCGTTCACCGCGCCGGAATTGAGAATGGTGACCTTGTAGCCCTGGTCGGGGCGGTCGGACGCCGCGACGAGTCGGTCGACGGTCTTGCTGACGAGCGATTCGAGCCTGGGGTCGTCATAGGTGCCGCCATAGCTCGCCAGGATGCGCTCGTGCTCCTTTTCGGTGGCGGGGGTCTGCGCGACGGCCGGTTTCGGCTTGGGCATCGCCACGGTCGGCGGGGCTGCTGCGGTCTGGAACCGGTTCATGTCGCCGCAACCGGCAAGGGCTGAGCCCAGCACGAGGCACAGCGCTGCCGGCGCAGCCCGCAGGCGGCGGCGTTCACTCGATACGTGCCGTTCTAGCACCCCATCCACGTCGCTTAATCCGTGCCTGGCCCCTTTTAGGGCCTTACCCCTGTCGGCTCGTTTGCGCCCAGCAACTCGACCTGTCCCGCAAGGCGCACATCGATGCGCGGCCCTGTATTCCCCTCGACCCAGCCCCGGACGCGAATGCGTCGATTTTCCAGGGACTTAAGAGTAATCCCGGCGTTTTCGAACGCGGGTTGCGTGCGCTTTGAAATAGTCACGGCAAAGCCGCGTGTCCAGTTTCGTCCGAAGTTGAGGTAGGTCATTGCCCCAGCTTGCCGGACCGACAGGACTTTGCCCTCGACCACCATAAAGCGCCCGATCCCCGCCAAAATATCGTCCGGACTTTCCGCGTTTTTTATGGCCGACGGGTCAGCCCAGTTGCCCTTTTTTTGGCGCCGTGCCTCGGTCTCCGCCGCCATCAGGGCCGCCGCGCAGTCCTTGTCCGCGATCTCGGCGGAGACGAGGGCGGCGCCCTGGGCGAGCAGCACAGCCTGGATGGGGGCCTCGCTTTCGCCGACGAAGATGAGTGCGCCCTGACGGCCGTAGCGGTCGGGCGTGTCGCCGGTGCCGCGCAGCGTGACGTCGCGTCCGGTGAGCAGCGACGTCAGCGCCTGCTTCGTCGTTGCGGTTGGCTCGATCCCGGCGAGGCGCACCTCGCGGCCGTCGTCGAGACGCACGCCACGCGCATCGACGATTGCGGCGACGCGGCCGTCGCCTTGGGACTCGAACTGGCACGGTGCGGCGAACGCGGTGTGAGAGCTGGCCCCGCAAATTCGGACAGTAGCTTGAGTGGATTTTCTGCCTGACAGCGGCGAGGATTCTTGCTGCGAATCAGGAGCGAAGATGACGAAGAAGAGCCGCCGGACGCATTCTCCGGCATTCAAGGCGAAGGTTGCTTTGGCTGCGGTCAAAGGCGACAAGACACTGGCGGAGCTGGCGCAACTGTTTGATGTTCATCCGAACCAGATCACGATCTGGAAAAACCAGCTCCTGGAAGGCGCCGCCGGCGTGTTTGGGCATGACAAGACATCGGCCGAGACGCCGGTCGATTTGAAGGCGTTACATGCCAAGATCGGCGAGCTGGCGTTGGAAAACGATTTTTTGTCCGGCGCGCTCACCAAGGCGGGCCTGCTGAGCGCAAAGCGATGATCGACCGCGATCATGATCTTTCTATCGTGCGCCAGGCGAAGGTCCTGAAGCTGGCTCGCAGCACGGTCTACTATGAACCTCGGCCAGTTTCGGCCGAGGACCTTGCCTTGATGCGTCGGCTCGATGAGCTGCATCTCGATTATCCCTTCGCGGGAGCGCGTATGCTGCGATCGTTGCTGCGGCGGGAGGGCGTATACGCCGGTCGCCGCCACATCGCGACGCTGATGAAGCGCATGCGGATCGAGGCGGTCTATCGTCGCCCGAACACGAGCAAGCCGGCTCCGGGTCACAAGATCTACCCGTACCTGTTGCGCGGATTGAAGATCGAGCGGCCCGACCATGCGTGGGCAATGGACATCACCTACATTCCGATGCGGCGTGGCTTCGTCTATCTCGCGGCGGTCGTCGATGTGTTCAGCCGACGGGTCCTGGCCCATCGCGTCTCGATCACAATGGAGGCGGCCTTCTGCGTCGAAGCGGTCCAGGAGGCGTTGGCGAAGCACGGCAGGCCCGAGATTTTCAACACGGATCAGGGCAGCCAGTTCACCAGCCTCGAGTTCACCGATGTGCTGCTGGACGCGAAGATCGCCATCAGCATGGACGGCAAGGGCGCCTGGCGCGACAACGTGTTTGTCGAGCGGCTCTGGCGCACGGTCAAATACGAAGAAGTTTATCTCCGCGCCTACGACAGCGTGTCCGAGGCGCGAGCGTCAATTGCCAAGTATCTGGCCTTCTACAATCAGGGACGCCCTCACTCGAGCCTTGACGGGCGCACGCCCGACGAGGCTTACTTCGGCACGCAAGCTATGGTGATGGCCGCATGACCGTCGCCGACGGTTTTGTCGTCGCTCTGGTCGGGCTACGCCCTCCCGACGCAACGACAAAACCGTAAAGCCCCGCGTTCAGCATAACCCGGCAGGAATCCACTTAAATCCAGCGGGGCGCTGTCCAAACAACCGGGGCCAGCTCTGTGACCGGCGACGAGAGGAAGTGCGACGATGAGATGAAGCAGTCGCGTCACGGTGCCCGGAAAGGTTGCGTTGTGCTCTAGTTCTAACGCAAACGTGGCGAACCGCGAAGGCTATCGTAGGGTGGGCAAAGCGAAGCGCGCCCACGTCTTTGATTTGTCGCGCGGGCTCGTGGGCACGGCGCGAAGAGCGCGCCTTTGCCCACCCTACGGCAGTTCGCGTGACGCGTCGCCATTGCCTCACACTCGATCAGCGAATTAATGAACTTGCACAGCAATGACGGTGGAAACATTTCGCCGCAACATGCCATTCCGCTTTGCGGAAAACATGTGCGGCAATCATGCGCCCGCAACGCCCTCGCGCTTGCTGCGCACTTGCGCATGCGGCATGATTGCGGCAACAGCAATAACCAAGAGCAATAACCAAGCCGCCATCAGAGTACGGCGCGATAAGGGAGGTCTTTTTCGATGAAGAATATTTTGTCGGGCATTTTTGCCGCAGCGTTTGCCCTGAGTGCGAGCGCCGCCGCGCAGGCCCAGGACAAGCCGCCGCTGAAGATCGGAGGCATCCTCGACATGTCGAGCCTCTATGCCGACATCACCGGCCCCGGCAGCGAGACCGCGGCCAAGATGGCCGTCGAAGATTTTGGCGGCGAGGTGCTGGGACGCAAGATCCAGGTGCTAGCGGCCGACCATCTCAACAAGGCTGACCTGTCCGCCAACATCGCCCGCGACATGCTCGACAACCAGGGCGTCGAGATGATCTACGACGTCGCGGCCTCGGCCACTGCGCTCGCCGCCGGCGAGATCGCGAAAGCGCGCAACAAGATCATCATGTTCAACGGCCCAGGCTCGATCCGTCTCACCAACGAGGCCTGCGGTCCCTACACCATTCACTACGTGTTCGACACTTATGGCCAGGCCAACGTGACCGGTCTTGCCGCCGTGAAGTCCGGCCTCGACAGCTGGTTCTTCCTCACCGCCGATTACGCCTTCGGCCAGGACCTGGAGAAGGACACCAGCGCCGTCGTCACCAAGACCGGCGGCAAGGTGCTCGGCGCCGTGCGCCATCCGCTCAACACGTCGGATTTCTCGTCGTTCCTGCTCCAGGCTCAAGCGTCCAAGGCCAAGGTGATTGGCCTTGCCAACGCCGGCGGCGATACCGTCAACGCCATCAAGCAGGCGGCCGAGTTCGGCATCACCAAGGGCGGCCAGAAGGTCTCGCCGCTGCTCGCCTTCGTCTCCGACATCGATTCGATCGGGCTGGAGACCGCGCAGGGCCTGCTGCTCGCCGAAGCCTTCTACTGGGACCTCAACGACGATACGCGCGCGTTCTCGAAGCGATTCATGGAGCGCACCAAGCGCGTACCGACCTCGGCGCAGGCCGGCGTCTATTCGTCCGTCACGCATTACCTGAAGGCCGTGAAGGCGGCGGGCACGACCGACTCGGCCGCGGTCATCAAGGTGATGAAGGAGACACCGATCAACGACTTCTTCGCCAAGAACGGCAAGATCCGCGAGGACGGCCGCATGATCCACGACATGTACCTGTTCGAGGTCAAGAAGCCGTCTGAGTCCAAGGGCCGCTGGGACGACTACAAGCTGCTCGCCACCGTGCCCGGCAACGAGGCGTTCCAGTCGCTCGAGCAGTCGCGCTGCCCGCTGGTGAAGAAATAGAGATCGTCATTGCGAGCGAAGCGAAGCAATCCAGAGATGTTTCCGCAGAGACGGTCTGGATTGCTTCGTCGCTGAGGCCCGAGCAAAACAACAACAAGGGAGACGTCCCATGAACGACATGGTCCTGCAAAAGCTCGAAGGCGGGCTGCTCACCATCACGATGAATCGCCCGGAGCGGAAGAACGCGCTCAACCCCGACATGGTCGCGGGGCTGGTCGAGGCCGCGCGGCGCGCGGCCGACGATCCCGAGGTGCGCGCGGTGCTGTTCAAAGGCGCGGGCGGCTCGTTCTGCGTCGGCGGCGACGTCAAGTCGATGGCGGCTGGCCGTGCGCCGCTGCCGTTCGAGGTGAAAATGGCGAACCTGCGCCGCGGCATGGAGGTCTCGCGCATCCTGCACCAGATGCCGAAGCCCGTGGTGGCGCAGCTCGACGGCGCGGCAGCCGGCGCCGGCCTTTCGATGGCACTGTCCTGCGACCTGCGCATCGCGAGCGAATCCTGCAAGATCACGACCGCCTTCGCCAAGGTCGGCTTCTCCGGCGACTACGGTGGCACCTATTTCCTGACGCAGCTGCTCGGCAGCGCGCGGGCGCGCGAGCTCTATCTTATGTCGCCGGTGCTCACGGCGAAGGAGGCGCATGCGATCGGGATGGTGACGAAGGTGGTGCCCGATGCCGAGATCGACACGGCCGCGCACGAGCTCGCGCTGTCGCTGGCGCAGGGCCCATCGATCGCGCTCGGCTTCATCAAGCGCAACATCAACAACGCCGAGCATCTGGCGCTGGAAGATTGCTTCGACGGCGAAGCGATCCATCACACCCGTTGCAGCGACACCGAGGACCACAAGGAAGCCGCGAAGGCCTTTGTCGAGAAGCGCAAGCCGACCTTCAAGGGCGCATGACGATAGGCGCCCTATATGCGGCTCCGGCAGATCTGCCTCGTCGCGCCGCAGCTCGCGCCTGTGGTCTCCGACATCGCCGGGATCATGGGCCTCGACGTCTGCTACCGCGATGGCAATGTCGCCAAATACGGCCTGGAGAACGCGCTGCTCCCGGTCGACACGATCCTGCTGGAGGTGGTCGCGCCGTTCAAGGGCGGCACCACCGCCGGCCGCTTCATCGAGAAGACCGGCGGCCGCGGCGGCTATATGGCGATCTTCTGCTGTGACGATCCGGACGAACGCGGCCGCAACGCCAATGCGATGGGCGTGCGCACCGCCAACGTGATCGACCACGCGCCCTATCACGGCGTGCAGCTCCACCCCCGCGACTGCCGCGCCGCCTTCATCGAATTCAACCATACCAAAGGCAGCGACGATATTCTGGGGGCGTATCCGCCGGCAGGGCCGGACTGGCAAAAGTTCATCCGCAAGGATGTGACGCAGGCGCTGACGGGCGTGGAGATGCAGAGCCCGGATCCTCAGGCGCTCGCTGAACATTGGGGGAAGATCATCGGGATCGTACCGAGTGGCGGCGCCGAATTGAAACTGCCCAATGCCACCTTCCGCTTCGTGAAGGGCGCCAGCGAGATCATGAGCGCGCTGGAGTTTCAGGTGGCGGATGTCGCGAGCGTGCTGCATGCCGCGAAGGCGAAGGGGCTCGCGGTTGCGGGGAACGAGTTTCTGCTCGGCGGGGTGACGTTCCGCGTCAGTTGATTTCAGTGATCCGTCACCCTGAGGTGCTCGCCTCTTTGGCGAGCCTCGAAGGGCGACGGCTACCGGCGGGGCCGTTCATCCTTCGAGGCTCTCCGCACGGTGCTGCGCACCGCGCAGCTCGCACCTCAGGATGACGGGTCTGAGAGTGCGGCCGCTCAAGGAAGAATAGGGAGACGTCACCACAAAGGGAGAGGGGGAGACTACCTTCCCCTGAAATTCGCCGCGCGGCGCTCTTCGGTGGCCTTGACGCCTTCCTTGAAATCTTCAGTCGCGCGCAAGCGCGTCTGCTCGGCGAGCTCGTGATTGGTCGCGGCCATCACGCGGTCGGCGAGGTTGGCGCGCATCGTGGCGCGGGTGGAGAGGAGGCCGAGCGGGGAGCATTCGGCGATCTCGGCGGCGAGCTTCATCGCGCCTGCCTTCACCTGGTCCTGCGGCACCAGCTCGTTGGCGAGGCCCCACTTCACTGCCTCCTCGCCGGTGACGCGGCGGCTGGTGTAGAACATCAGCTCAGCGTTGTTCTTGCCGATCAGCTCGGGCAGCGTCACGGTCAGGCCGAAGCCGGGATGGAAACCGAGCTTCGTGAAATTGGCGGAGAAGCGCGCTTCCGGGCAGGTGACGCGGAAGTCGGCCGACACTGCGAGACCGAGCCCGCCGCCGATGGCCGCGCCCTGCACGGCCGCGACGATCGGCTTCTTGGCGCGGAAGATGCGCACGGCCTGGATGTAGAGATGGTTGATCGGGCCGAGGTTGTCGGCCGGGTCGCCCTTCTTCTCGGCCTCGCGCGCTTCCTGCGCCTGCCGCGCCGGATCGCCGAAATTGGCGCCGGCGCAGAATGCCTTGCCTTGTGCCGACAGCACGGATGCGCGGATCTCGATGTCGCGATCGAACTCGTCGAGTGCATCCGCGATCTGGTTGATCAGCGAGATATCGAAGAAGTTCAGCGGCGGGCGGCGGATCTCGATGGTGCCGACGTGGCCAACTTTTTCGACGCCGATATCTTTATAGGTGCTCATGACGATCCTCGATTGAATTAGCGCAGACCCAGTCCGCGCGCGATGATGCCGCGCAGCACCTCGGTGGTGCCGCCCTGGATGGTGAGTTTCGGTGCGGTCTTGATGGCGAAGTCGAGTTGCCGCTCCAGCGTCTCGCGGTTGGTCGCGGTCTCCTCGACGAAGGCGGCGAGATCGCGCACGCGGTGCGGAAGCTGCTGCTCCCAGACCGTGCCGATGTCCTTGACGATGGACGCCTCCACCACCGGCTCCTTGCCGGCCTGCAGCATGCCCGCAACCGAGACCGACATGCGCCGCATGGTGTGGAGCTGCGCCACGAGCCGGCCGATGCCTTCGGCGCTGCGGGTATCCGGATTGGGGCCGACCGCGCGCACCAGCTCGGTCAGCACGTAATAGGTCTCCAGAAAACGTTCGGGGCCGGAACGCTCATAGGCGAGCTCGCTCGTCGCCTGCTTCCAGGCGCCGTCGACCTCACCGAGCACGTGATCATCGGGCACGAAGAAATCGGTGAAGACGACCTCGTTGAACTCGTACTGGCCGGTGATCTGCCCAATCGGGTTCACCTGGATGCCCGGCTGCTTCATCTTGACCAAAAACTGGGTCAGGCCGTGACGGCGGTTTTCCTTGGTCGGCTGCGAGGTCCGGAAGATCGCGATCATGTAGTCGGCGATGTGCGCCGACGAGGTCCAGATCTTGGTGCCGTTGATGAGGTAGCCGCCGTCGGTCTTGGTCGCGCGCGTCTTGGCCGCGAACAGGTCGGAGCCGGAGTTCGGCTCGCTCATGCCGATCGCAAAGCAGATCTCGCCGCGGCAGATACGCGGCAGGATATCCATCTTGATATGCTCGGGCGCGTATTTGATCAGCACCGGCCCGCTCTGGCGGTCGGCGACGAAGAAACGCCGCGTCGGCGCGTTGGCGACGCGCATTTCCTCGGTCACCACGTAGCGTTCGAGGAAGGAGCGCTCCTGGCCGCCATATTTCTTCGGCCAGGTCATGCCCAGCCAGCCCTTGGCGCCGACCCGGCGGGAGAATTCCGGCGCGTCGGTGTCTTCGCGGTTGGGCTTGTGCGGATCGAAGGTGCCGGCCGCGATTTCCTCGGCGAGGAAGGCGCGCACTTCCTTGCGCAATTGCTCGCACTTCTCGGGCAAGCGGATCGGATCGAAACGGAGGGCAGCGGTCATTGTTGTCTCGTCCCCTGATCAGCGCGAAGCCACGAGCGGCCACAATTCGTCGGCGCCGCGGTTTGCCACCAGCTTGCCGAGCTCGACGGCCCAATGGCTCTCCGAACCGAAATCATCGCGCCAGGCCAGCGCCCGCAGCGAAAAGCGGTGCAGGATGTGCTCGCTGGTGAAGCCGATGGCGCCGTGCACCTGATGCGCGATGGCGCCGCCTTTCTCCGCGGCTTCCGCGCAGCGGATCTTGGCCGAGGCGGCTTCGAGGTAGACCTCGTCGTCGAATGACTTTGCGTTCGCGATGGCGTCGGCCGCGGACGTTGCGGCCGCAAGCGCGGCGGCGGATTCCCCGGCGAGGCGGGCGAGGTTGTGCTGCACGGCCTGAAACTTCGAGATCTTCTTCTCGAACGCGACGCGCTCGTTGGAATAGCGCACGGAGATGTCGAGCATCGCTTCCAGCGCGCCCGCGATTTGAAGGCTGCGCGCGACGCCGCCCATCAGCATGAGCGTGGTCTGGTCAAAGCCCTTCGCGGGCTTGACGGTGACGGGCTGGACCTTGTCGAGCGTCACGGTATCGCTGTGATCGTAGCCGACGTTGAGTCCAGATTCGATCCGGCCCTTGCTCGCATCGACCAGGGCAATCGAGATACCATCCTTGCCATGCGCCAGCACCGCAAAGTGCTTCGCCGTCTTGGCAAAGGGCACGCCGCGGGCGCGGCCGGAGAGCGCGCCGTCGGCATCGAGCGTGATGCGGTCCTTCGGGCTCGCCGGCAGCACGGTCATTTCGCCTTCCGGTGAGGCGATTTTCGCCTGCGCAAGCAGCCAGCCTGCGAGCATGGTCTCGGCCAGGGGAACCGCGACTGCGAAGCGGCCGGCGGCGTTCAGCAGCGCAAAGCCGTCGGCAAGGCTGGCGCCGGAGCCACCGAGATCGTCAGGCACCCAGGACAAAGGCAAGCCGGCTTCGCTCAGCGCCTGCCACAGCGGCGCCTGCCACGAACCCTTCTTGTCGTTGTTGATGGTCTGCGGATCGGCGAGATCGGCGAAGATTTTCTCCGCGGTCTCGACGACGATATTGTCACTCTCCGCCACAGCGTTCCCCGTGTTTTGCCATTGGCGCGTTCCGTCCGGTCGGCGCGGCGCGCGGTCTCTTCTTGCGCCCGATGATCCGAAAAAGCCATGGCCCTGACAAGCGTTGACCGCAGGCCCATCTGCGGCTCCGGCATGGGCGCAAGAGCTGCTATGGACTAATTCCGCTTAGCGGAGTTTGGTCGATTTGCAGGGCGCGGCAAACTCGCTAAACAGGGCCAGCTGCTTAAGGCTTGTATTCAATCAAGGGGAAGGAAATCCGGATGGCAAAAGATGGCTTGTGCGCAATCGTGACGGGGTCCGCATCCGGACTTGGTGCAGCGACTGCGGAAATTCTCGCGCGGAGCGGGGCGCGGCTCGTCATCAACTATTCTTCGAGCCAGAAGGAAGCAGAGGCCACGGCCGAACTCTGCCGCAAGGCGGGGGCGGCGGAAGTGCTGGTCGCGCAGGGCGACGTCTCGCGCGACGAGGATTGCCGCAAGATCGTCGCGGCAGCCAGCGGCTGGGGCCGGCTCGACGTGCTCGTCAACAATGCCGGCATCACCAAGCATGTTGCGCATGCCGATCTCGATGGATTGTCGGCTGAAGATTTCCAGCGCTTGTACGGCGTCAACACGATCGGCCCGTTCCAGATGGTGCGCGCGGCGCGCAGCCTGCTCGAGGCCGGCGCGAAGGCTTCGGAGCGGCCGTCCGCCGTGGTCAACGTGTCCTCGGTTGCCGGCATCAGCGGCGTCGGCTCGTCGATCGCCTATGCCGCGAGCAAGGGCGCGCTCAACACGATGACGTTGTCGCTGTCGCGCGCGCTGGCGCCGCTGATCCGCGTCAACACGGTGTGCCCCGGCTATATCGACACGCCCTGGTTCACCAAGGGCCGCGGCGAGGCCGGCGCCAAGCAGGTGCGCGACAGCGTGGTGGCGAAGGTGCCGCTGAAGGTCGCTTCATCCGCCAACGACATCGCGCAGCTTGTCTGCTTCCTGGCAACGCCGGCGTCGAGCAACATGACCGGCGAGGTCGTGCGGATGGATGCGGGGATGCATCTGATAACTTAATTCGTCATTGCGAGCGAAGCGAAGCAATCCAGAGAGCGTCCGCGCGGACAGTCTGGATTGCTTCGTCGCAAGGGCTCCTCGCAATGACGGAGTGCGAGGGCGGCGTCGTGCCCGACGTCCCGCACCGCTATCCTTTTATCACGCCGCTCGCGACCAGCCGGTGCCAGATGAACAGCACCACCACCGCGCCGATCGTGGCCATGATGAAGCCGGCGCCCTGGTCGGGGCTATAGTGCCCGATCGCCTGTCCGATGAAGGTCGCAAGAAACGCACCGGCGATGCCGAGGATGGTGGTGAGGATAAAGCCGCTCGGGTTGTTCGGTCCCGGCGCCAGCCAGCGCGCGATGAGGCCGGCGATGAAGCCGACGACGATGATCCACAACAGGCCGCCCATGCTCATGTCAGTGCTCCCCTTCCCGAGAACGCGTAGATCAAGGTTCGATTAGAGTCTGCCCGAGAGCTCGTTCTCGGTCGGCAGCCGTCCGTCCGGCGTCAGGTGGTCGATCACCTGTGGCATATACTGGCTGAGGCCGGAGAGCAGCTCGTCGCGCGACAGGCCGCTCTGGGCGGACAGGCTTTGGATCTGGTCGGCGCCGAGGGCGCTGGCGAGATCGCCGGGCGCGATCGCCTTGTTCTCGCCCTTGCCGACCCAGGTGCTCGCGGTCTCGCCGTGGCCGCCCTGCTGGAGCTGGTTGAGGAGATCGCCGAGACCGCCGCTCAGCACGCTGCCGGCGGCGCCGCCCGCGAGCAGGCCGCCGAGGCCGCCCTTGAGCAGATCGCTGAGGCCGCCGCTACCACCGGGGCCGCCGGGAACAGCGCTGCTGCCCGTATTGACAGGCGTCGGAGGCGGCAGCGGCGAGCGCTGCTGCGGCGCCGGCGCCGCGTCGGGCTGGCCAGCCGTCAGATGCTTGAAGGCCTTCCAGGCGATCAGGCCGAGCAGCGCCATGGTCATTGGCGACATGCCGCCGGAGGATTGCTCAGAGCTGGGCGTGCTCGGGCCGCGGGGGCCGTTCTGCATGCCGTTGAGGACGTCGAGTAGACCCATGGTGCTCTCCTTTGGCGTTCTCGTCGGCGAGTTCTCGCCGGTGACAGCCCCCGGGGCAAAAACATATGAGGCTCTCATGACGGTTACAAGGCGAATGCACCGCAACCAATGGGCAGCCGGCATTGCCTCTGCTATCGAGGGCAGGTCATTCAAGGGAGCAAGGTCAGGTGGTTGCGGATCGACCGATCGTGGTGGCCGGCGCGGGCGCCATCGGCTGTTTCGTCGGAGGCCAGCTGGCGGCCGGAGGGCGCCGCGTCGCGCTGCTGGTGCGGCCGCGGGTCAAAACCGAGATCGAGCGGTTCGGCCTGCGGCTGACCGATTTCGACGGCTCCGAGCAGAAGCTCGGCGCGGGCCAGCTCGCGTTGTCGGAGGATCCCGCGATCTTCCACAACGCCGGCATCGTGCTGGTCACGGTGAAGAGCGCCGACACCGCCGATGTCGCGGACCAGATTGCCCGGCATGCGCCGCAGGACGCCGTCATCGTCTCCCTGCAAAACGGCGTCGGCAATGTCGCGGTTCTGCGCGAGCGGCTCGGTGGCCGGCCCGTGCTCGCCGGCATGGTGCCGTTCAACGTGATCGCGATGGGCGAGGGGCGTTTTCACCGCTCGACGTCCGGCGAAATCCATGTCGGCGAGGATGAGGCGAATACGGCCGCAGCGCTGTCGGTGCCCGGCCTCGCCATGCGCGCAAGCCCTGACATCACCGGCGTGCAATGGGGCAAGCTGATCATCAATTTGAACAATGCGCTCAGCGCGCTGTCCGACATGCCGCTTGCCGCGCAACTGGCGAACCGCGACTGGCGAAGACTGTTCGCCGATCAGATGGCGGAAGGCGTGACTGCGATGAACGCCGCCGGCATCGCGCCGGTGTCGGCGACGCCGATCCCGCTGAGGTGGACGCCGACCCTGCTGAGGCTGCCCGATGTGATCTTCAATGCGATCCTGGGGCGCACGATGAAGATCGATCCCGAGGCACGCTCCTCGATGTGGCAGGACCTGAAGCAGGGCCGCAAGACCGAGATCGACTATCTCCAGGGCGCAGTCATCGCACTCGCCGAGCAGAACAACGTCGACGTGCCGCTGATGCGCCGCATTGTTGCGCTGATCAAGCGGGCCGAGGCGGCAGGCAATGGTCCGCCGCGGCTGACGCCGCAGCAGATCCGCGGGGCGGCCTGAGTGCGAGCCGGGCGGCAGGAGGAGCAACGATGACGCGTTGTCTGATGATTGGGCTCGCGCTGGCCGCGCTCTGCGCCGCGTCGACGCTCGCCTACGCAAGGCCGCCAACGGTCGTGAACTCGCCCGGCTATGACAGGCGGTTGCAGGAGAGCAGGTCGCAGTTGGGCAATTCGCCGACGACAACAGAGCCCGCGCGTGCGCCGGTGGTCAAACCGAAGCGCAGCAAGAAGAAGCAGCCGAACTGACGCCACACTCCCGCTGTCGTCCCGGATCAGCGCTCCGCTTGTCCGCGACGACAGCGGAGTTTGCTGCGCGAGGAGCTTACCCCTTCTTCGCCGGCTTGCTTGGCGCCGGGGTGAACAGCTTCTTCAGATCGCTTAAGCTTTCCGATAGCCGCGGCCATTCGCAGGAGAACGAGCCCTTGGTGCAGGGCGCGCCCTTCGGTCGCGGGCTCACGGACTGCTGCACCTTCGGCCGCTCGACCGGGACAGGCACGCGCGCGACCGGGACGGACACGCGCTCGACCTCGGTTCGCAGAGCGACCTGCTGTTGCCGCGCTTGTTCCTGCTGCTCGCGCTGCTGACGCGCGGCGGCTTGGGCCGCTTCATTGCTGCGGCGCTGATTGGCGAGGTAGGAGGTGTAGGATTCGTCGATCCTCTTCTGCTCCTCCGGCGTCGGATTGGGACCTGCGATGTCGAAGGTGCGGTCCTGGAGGAAATCGTAATAGGAATAGCCGCCGCCTGGCTTGCGGCGGCCGGCGAACTTGGCGTTGCAATCGGCAAGCGCAGCCGTCTTCTCGGTCTTGTTCGCGGCCTTCTCGGCGGCGTCGGCGCATTCCTCGAAATCGACCGGCGCGCGCTTCCACCATTGGGCGTGGGCATGCAACGGCGTCAGCAGAAGAAATCCTGCTGCGGCAACGACTAGCGCCGCACGACGCGATGCAACTACGTCCGACATTCTACGAGAGCATTCCTTGCAAAACTCAACCCGAACTGAGTCGGGTCCGATTTTTGCCCCTTTATCGCCGGCTTGTCACCCGTGGAACTCGGGAATTTCATGACTGCAATGCTGACATTTTTTGCTTGACGTGGCGCGGGAGTCACAGCCGCGCGGCACATGATCGGCTTAGACTTTATTGGTTTGAATTCGAAGGGGAATATCCGTCATGAGAGCGTTGGCCCGTCTCGCCGCAATCACATTGGCGTTCATTTCCAGCTATGCGTTCGCAGCGGACGAGGAGGCGCCCAACCGCAAGCCGGTGAGGGCGATTGCCGACGCGCGGCTCTCGGTCGGCGGCCAGGGAATGCTGCCGCTCTATCTCTCCAGCGACTGGTCGCTGCCGCTGCCGGCGATCTCGCGCGCCATCATCGTGCTGCACGGACGCCTGCGCAATGCCGACGAATATTACATGTCGGCCCATACTGCGCAGGTTGCGGCGGGCGACGACGGCAAGAGCGCGCTGATGATCGTCCCGCAGTTTCTGGCGGAGATCGATATCGACGCGCACAAGCTGCCCGCGGATACGCTGCGCTGGTCGCTGGAGGGATGGGAGGGCGGCGACGCCGCGCTGGCACCGAATCCGGTCTCATCCTTCGATGCGCTCGATGCGATCCTCGTAAAACTCTCGGACCGGCGCATCTTCCCGAATCTGAAGCAGGTCGTCGTCGCCGGCCATTCCGGCGGTGGCCAGGTCGCGCAACGCTATGCCATCGCCGGCAAAGGCGAGGCGGCGCTGTCGCGCCAGCATATCGATGTCCGCTACGTCGTCGCCAATCCCTCCTCCTACGCTTATTTCAGCAACACGCGGCCCGTGCCCGCGATCGCCGCATCCTGCCCGGGCTACAACAACTGGAAATACGGCATGGACGGGCGTCCGCCCTATCTTGCGAACGCAACGCCGGTCGCGCTGGAGCAGCGCTATGTCGAGCGCGAGGTGATCTATCTGCTCGGCACGCTCGACACCAATCCGAAGCATCCCGCGCTGGACAAGAGCTGCATGGCCGAGGCGCAAGGTCCCACGCGCTACGCCCGCGGCCACGCTTATGCGGATGCGATGGCCAAGCGCGACCGCGGCACGCCCAATCACCGGGTCTGGGACGTCGCCGGGGTCGGCCATGACGGCGACAAGATGCTGACCTCGAAATGCGGCCTCGCAGCGCTGTTCGATATTCCGGGCTGCGGGGCAGAGCGCTGACATCGACATCTTGAAGGCTTGGCTCCGGCTGTTACACTTCGTCTCGCGACGCCTCATCCTGAGACGACGCCAAGAAGACGAAGTGGAAACACCTGATGCTGCTGCCCCTGTCCGACGTGCCTCGCTGGCACGCTCAACGCAAACCGCAAGGCACGATCGCCGTCCGTCACGGGCAGGATACGCTGACATGGGACGAGCTCGAACGCGGCGCCAATCGGCGCGCACGGGCGTTCATGGCCAAGGGCGTCAAGCCCGGCGACTTTGTCGCAATCGGCTTGCCTAACGGCAACGCATTCTTTGAGACCTCGTTTGCGGTATGGAAGTGCGGAGCGACGCCGACGTCGCTGTCGTGGCGGCTGCCGCGCGGCGAAGCCGCTGCGGTGCTCGACATCCTGAAGCCGGCGCTAGTGGTCGGCGGCGAGGCCGACTGGAACGCGCCGAACCGCCTGCCGGCGGATTTCGTGCCGGAAGGTTTTTCGGACGAGCCGCTCGATCCGCCGGTGGCTCGCTACTGGAAAGCCATGACCAGCGGCGGCTCGACCGGCCGGCCGAAAGTGATCCTCGATCATCAGCCGGCCGTGACCGACACGGTCGCCGCGCCGCCGCTCAACATTCCATTCGGGGTTTCGCTGCTCAATCCCGGTCCGCTCTACCACAATGCGCCGTTCATCGTGTCGCACTACGCGCTGTTCACCGGCGGCCAGCTTACCGGCCTCGTCAAGTTCGACGCCGAGGAGACGCTGCGGCAGATCGCGCGCGAGCGCGTGCAATGGGTCAATTTCGTGCCGACCATGATGCACCGAATCTGGGCGCTGCCGGAGAACGTGCGGAACTCTTACGACATGTCGAGCCTTCAGACCGTCTTCCACATGGCGGCTCCGATGCCGCCCTGGCTGAAGGAGAACTGGATCGCCTGGCTCGGCCCTGAGCGCGTCTGGGAGCTCTATGGCGGCACCGAGCGCCAGGGCTCCTGCATCATATCAGGCACGGAATGGCTGACGCACAAGGGCTCGGTCGGCAAGATCGGGGAGATGGCGCGCTTGCGCATCGTCGGCAAGGACGGCAACGACGTCGCGCCCGGCGAGACCGGCGAGATCTATTTCCTCAACAATGACGGCAGGGATGCCACCTATCATTATCTCGGCGCCGAGCCGAAGCGCCGCGCGGACGGCTGGGAGTCGCTCGGCGACATCGGCCGGCTGGACGCCGAAGGCTATCTCTATGTCGGCGACCGTCTCGCCGACATGGTGCTGCGCGGCGGCGCCAACATCTATCCAGCGGAGGTCGAGGCTGCGGTCTCTGAGAGCCCTGGCGTGCGCTCCTGCGTCGTCGTGGGATTGCCCGATCCCGAATTGGGCCAGCGCGTGCATGCCATCGTCGAGCCCGAATCTGGCGCGGATGGTCAGACCATCGCCGACGGCATGGCGGACTTCTTGAAGGACAGGCTGAGCCGCTACAAGCACCCCGAGAGTTTCGAGATCGTCAGCGCGCCACCGCGCGATGATTCCGGAAAAGTTCGCCGCACCCTGTTGCGCGACGAGCGCGCGGCGTGGATGAAGGAAGGGCGCGCCTTCCGGATTCGGCCGGCGAAGGCGCTGGCGCACGCCGAATAAGAAGAATGCAGAAGGATTGAGACATGACGATCACCATCGCAGCGAACAGCGTGCCGAAGCCGCCGGCCGAGATCATCGAGGGCTTTCGCGGCGCGCCGACCTCGGTCATTTCAGACAATCTCGCCCGGCTGCCGGGCGCGGTCGGGCTAAAACCCTATCATCGCGGTGGCAAGCTGGTGGGGACGGCCTTCACGGTACGCACCCGCCCCGGCGACAATCTGGCTATCCACCGCGCGCTCGAGCTGGTCGGCCCGGGCGACGTCATCGTGGTCGATGGCGGCGGCGACGAGACCCGCGCGCTGGTCGGCGAGATCATGAAGAACATCGCGCAGTGGCGCAAAGCCGAAGGCTATGTCATCGATGGCGCGATCCGCGACGTCGCGGCCTTCGCCGCTGACGACTTTCCCTGCTATGCCCGCGCGGTGATCCATCGCGGCCCCTACAAGAACGGCCCCGGCGAGATCAACGTGCCTGTTACGATCGGCGGCAGCGTGATCTCGCCCGGCGACATCGTGGTCGGCGATGAGGACGGCGTGGTGTCGTTCCCCGCCGCCGGCGCCGCGGCGCTGCTGGAAGCCGTCCGCGCCCAGGTCGCGCGCGAGGAGGAGACCATGAAGGCGATCCGCGAGGGCCGCTACCAGGGCTCCTATGGCAAATCCTGATCAGATCAGAATGAAGGGGAGGGCGGCGTGAGCCAGAAGGACGAATTTCACAACATCGACGATGCCAGCGATGGCCTCTTCCGCGAACTCGCGGCGGGTGTGACCACGCGCATCTTCTCCGGCGAGCAGGCGATGCTGTCGGTGGTGACGCTGGCCCCGCATGCGCAAGGCACGCTGCATCATCACCCCGAGGAGCAATGGGGCGTGCTGCTCGACGGCTCCGCCATCCGCGTCCAGGGCGATGAGGAAATTCCGGTAAAGAAGGGCGATTTCTGGCGCACGCCCGGCAATGTGCCACACACGATGCGCGCCGGCCCCGATGGGGCCCGCGTGCTGGACATTTTCAGTCCACCACGGCCAGAATACAAGAAAGCGGGGTCGGGCTTCGGCACGACCTAAGCGCCAAAGAGCAAAAGCCAGGCGCAAAACCAAAGGGGAGGGGACCATGACGATCACACGACGCACGCTGCTGGCAGCGCCCGCTATTCTCGCAATCGCGCCAGCGGTGGCGCAGGCCGGCAAGATTACGCTGGTGGTGCCGTTTCCGCCGGGCGGATCGACTGACGCGATGGCGCGGCTGTTGCAGGCCAATCTACAGACAAAACTCAACCGCATCGTCGTGGTCGAGAACAAGTCGGGCGCCGCCGGCGCGCTCGGGGCGGCGCAGGTCGCGAAGAGTCCTCCGGACGGCTCGACGTTCCTGGTCACCTTCGATTCCCACGCGGTGATCCCGTCCATCCTCGACAAGCCGCCGGTCGATGTCGAGCGCGAGCTGATGCCGGTGCTGCTGGTGGGCACCGCGCCCTACGTGATCGCCGCCGGCGCCGGCCGTCCCTACAAGAGCTTTGCCGACGTGGTCGCCGCCTGCAAGGCGACGCCCGGCGCGGTGAAATATGCCTCCGTCGGCATCGGCACGCTCGGCCATCTCGCCATGACGGTGCTCGGCACCAAGGCCGGCGTCGAGATCATGCACGTGCCCTATCGCGGCGGCGGCCCGGCGATGAACGACGTGCTCGGCGGCCATGTCGATCTGATCGCGGGATCGGCGGCGCTGGTCTCGGCCCAGCTCGGCACCAACATGCTGCGGCCGATCCTGCAACTCGGCCGCGAGCGGCTGCCGGGCTTACCGGATACGCCGACCGCGATCGAGGCCGGCTTTCCAGACTTTGAGACGCTGGCGTGGTGGGGCGTTTTCGCGCCCGCGGGCACTCCGCCGGATATCGTCGCGGCCATGGCGACGGCGTCCAGGGAGATCCTGAGCGAGCCCGCGACCGCCGCCCAGCTCAAGGAGACCCAGCAGATGACGCTGCTGCTCCAGGACGGCGCCGCCTTCAAGAGCTTCTTCGACAAGCAGGTCGCCTATTGGGGCAAGGTGGTGCGCGAGAACAATATCAGGGCATGAGAGGCCTATTCCCGGGATTGCCATCCCGGGTCCAGTGCGCTCGCGCGGGCTTGAGCGTCAGAGCATCTTGCCGACGATCTTTGTCATATCTGCCGCCGAAAACGCGCGCAGCGTTTCGGTGCGGACATTGCCGAGTGCGCTGAGACTAAGGCTGAGCGACATCGCGGCAGCCTCATCTGGAGCCTCGAGAACGGTTACAACGTCATATCGTCCCTGCGTCCAGACGATCTCTTTCACGGTCACGCCGAACGTTTTGGCCATCTCCTTGAAGGCGTCGGCCCGCTTCGGCGAGTCCTTGACGTTGCGGACTCCCTGATCAGTGAAGTTCGCCAGCACGACATAGGTTACCATGGTCGTCCTCCCTGGTTAGAACCCAGATACAATTCTCGCTTGAGGCAACCGCGCCGAGCTTGCCACGGCGGCTGAGACAGCGCTACTTGCGCGTTGCGAACGTCAGCGGATGTGACTTATGCGGTCAGGACAACGGTCGCGCGAAACTGAGCTCATGGCCGTCGGGGTCGGTGAGATGGAAGTAGCGCTCACCCCATTCCGCATTGCGCGGCGTGGTCGACGGCTGCCATCCGGCGGCGCGTGCGCGCTCGTAGGTCCCGTCGACATCGGCGACGTAGAAGATGATGCGGCCCCACCAGGACCAGCGCTTGTCGTCCGGCTGCGCCGTCAGGTTGAGATAGCCGGTGCCGGCGCGAAAGCTGGTGAATGCAGCGGCTTCGCCGCCATACAGGAGCTCAAACCCCAGCGAACGGTAGAAGTGCACGGCGCGCCCCATGTCATGCGTGCCGAGCGTGATGGCGCTGATGCTTTCGATCATGTGAGCTGCTCCGCCGAGAGGGGCCTGGAAGCGATTGTATAGCCGCCCCGTTCAGGTTGACGATGGTCTGGCCCGCCTGACGGCTGGCGAACTGCATTTTGCTCTGCTATGACGGGATCGAACCCGTACCAGCGGGTTCCGCGGTCCCGTAGCTCAGCCGGATAGAGCGGCGGTTTCCTAAACCGTAGGTCGGAAGTTCGAGTCTTCCCGGGATCGCCAAGTTATTTCAATGCATTAGCGAAATGCTTCCTCTCGGGTGTGGCACCTCCTTGGCACCGCCAACGCCAAAGGCGGGAAGGAGAGGGACCAGACGAGAAATGCGGTCGTGGCGAATGATCGGATCTCGGCAAAACAACGGCTCTCCCGCACGAGCACGCGCAAAGAGACAATGCGTGTGGTATGGACGCAGGTCAGATCATTCGCTTTGTGCGCGTTGATTTCGCAATGACGACCGCGTTTTCGCCATAAGGACGACGATCGCTTCTTGCATGTACATTCACGGAAATTCGTGAGATCGCCGAGGCGGTGCCGGCCACAATGGAGATGATCCAAGCCGCGGCTGAGAGTGTCACGGGCTGTACGGGTTTCGCCGATCAGCTGGAGGCCGGCCGCGAGCAAGCCGCAGTCACGGCTTTACAGGTGGCCACGCCGGCCGGGAGTGCGTGAGGTTTCTAGTTGGCCGAGCGCGTCGTTCGTCAACGACGCGAGCCAGCATATCTTAATGTCAGAGGTTGGCCCGGAACATTCCTGGCGTCTTGTGTGCCATCAGGACAAGTCACCATGGCAGAGTTGAACTTTTTGCTCGCCCTCTATAGGGACCATGCGCAACTCTAAAGCCAGCTTGCATATAGCCGCTGAAATAACTGGCGGACAATAAGAAGCCTCCGACCGACGCCATTATGACGAGGAAAAAAACGAGGCCGACGAGCCAATGAACCAGGATCGCGGTGGCAGCTTTCTCGCGCTTCATCAGTTTTTCCATGGCAGAGTCCGCAAACTGCCACGCGAATGCTACTGCCACCATGCCGGCAGCCAAGCCGAAGATCGAAAATCCTAGCGTCGACATGTTGGGCTCGATGTTGCCCTTATCTTTCATCGTCGCGATGACAGTCGCCAGCGTTGCGCCATTTAGCACCGCAACCGCGACAGCGATGCGATTCCTGCTCTCCGCCCACGCTTGAATGAGTTTGAGATCGAACTCTCGTTCCTTTAGTTCGTCCGCATTTTGCGACACCGATCCCTCGTGGCTCTGTTCTTCGCTCATTTTGAGCCCTTCGCCTTCCGCCCGATCTCGACCGGTCGCGCCTGCCGCCGCGCCTTTTCAAACATTCTTAGTCGCGCGCGCCGGTCCTCTGGAAAAAACGATCTGCCCAGCGGATTGGGGGAGCAGTAACTCCGCTAGGGCCGTGCGCTCCGCGGATGCCATCGGACCGCTTGCTCGTTTCTCAAATTCACTCAGGACGTCGCGCTTCATTTCCCCTTCGCCTTTTAGTCCGATCTCGACCAGACCGACGGATGGCCTGGGAGCGTTGCATTAGGCGACAGCCGATGTGTCCGGCGCAACTTCGTAGGTTTGAAGTCCCTCAGTCAGAGGGCAGCGTTGCGATGGGGTCACGCACTGCGCCACGGCAATTGGGCTCTCTCACCGCCATCAGACATTCCGCGTAAGCGTCGAGAATCCAATTGCGATCCGCAACGGTCCAGCCGGTTTGAGATCGTCGTGGTAGTGTATCGATCGCTGTTCCATAGTCGCTACCTTTTCCATCAGCTTAAATGCGACCTGCTCAGCAGAGTCTTCGCCGATGTGAACCACTGGGACGGGGCCTGACATTCCTCGTAACTTCATGCGAAGACGACCCGCAACCTAGGACAACGGGCGCGGGGGTCGAGCCACCAGTTTAGGTGGGTCTGTGGACGGGGGCCTTGGCGCGCCCGCAGGTCCAGTCTGGGTTCACCGAAGTACATGCTTGTTTCCAAGGATGATAGTTTTCACAGCCGCCTTTTCGAATGCAAATGCGGCGTGCGCGGAAGCATTGAAATTGTCGCGGCGAGTCCAGCCGCGGAGGGATGGCGGCGCACTACAGAGTAGCAGTAGAGACACAATCCGCGCGCCACCAGAGTGGGTAGGAGCCCGATCCACTGTTGATGTTGTACCGTCAGCCACCGTTAGGCCTTGGCTGACTCCGGGCCTATCAGAATCAGGATCTGAACCCGCTGTTCGTTCAGACCATCGTGTAGATCGCTTACCTCGAACTGCGGGAAGCCGGGCGAGCTACGAGAGAGATCGCGAGAGAGCTAACGCGCAGTGAGGGGGCGATCAGAAACCGGGTCGCCAAGCTTGCATGCGCAAAGAAAGAACTCGCGGCGGGGAGTTAGGACGAAGAGGAGCGGCGTCTTTATTTGTCGTCGAGCCAAGGGCCGTCAACTTGGACGCCACATCTCCCCAATTGGGGATGCTGGGTGCCGATACCGACGACGATTGCCGAGGGTAATGAGGTTTACCCGAACCAGATCTATGCCTGGAAGAAGCAACTTCTGGAACAGGCGGCGCGGGCCTTTGACGCGGGTGTCGGGTGGGAGAAGCGGTCAGTTTCCAACTAACGAACCGGTTCAAGCGGTCGCGAAGAGCTTGATGTGGTCCTTGTCGCAAATTTGTTTGCTGGTGTTGACATAGATCCAAACTGCCATCGGCGCTCGCGCGCCTGCCCCAATGGTGGTCTTATCCGGTTCGGATTGAACTCGAGCATGAACCCGATCCTGGCCAGCATCAGCTCGGAAATCGCGGTTAGCCACTTGAGCACCGCGGGATTCCAGCCCTAAGCCGCACAGGAGTTGTGATCCATGACGCGGGCTGAAACCACAAATACCACATCACGCAGACGTTTTCTCGGCGCGGCCGCCGTCGCGGCCTTGGCCGGCGCCCCAGCGGTCGTAGAGGCCGCAGGCCCGAATGACCCCACCTTTGACCTTATCCACCAGCACCGCCGGGCCGCGATCACCTATGAGGATCTCGTGGCAGATTATTGCCGCCGGGAGAGGATCTTGGTCGACGAGGCTATCGGCCTTTACCCTTACACCAGTGTTGCGCTTCCGGCTGGACAGCCGATCGTCGTCTATAACCACGAGCGCATCGACACGCTTGCTTGCCTCTCCGAACCCCAGCGCCGGACGGCACACGCCGATCTCGGCGCCGCGCTCAACCGTTACACGGAGGTGATGGGCGACGCCGAGGACGCGGTGCGCGTGGCAGACGCCGCCGCCTTCGAGGTTCTCGGCCAGCTGCTCACCGCGCCCACGTCGATCGCTGGCGTTCGGGCGCTCGTGGGCTACCTTGCGCAGGAGGTCGATCCGGTCATGCTCCGGACGAACGACCAGATTGAAACATTGCTGTTCTCGATCCAGGACGCGCTCGGCCGGGAGGTGGAGGCATGAAACCCGCAACGCCTCGGCGCGCGCCGGAGTGCCTCGCCACCACGATCCGAAAGGTCGAACCAATGGGCTCCGGCATGGTTCGATTATTTAGATGCCTTGCGTTTCGATCGTCGACAACTTCGCCCTCGGTGCTCGATAATGGCCCGGTCTTCCCAAGTGCCGCCATTCTCGACCGCGAAGCGGTGCGATCAATCGTCGAGGCGAACGGTCCAGACGAGGGCGGTCCAGATCTGGTCCCCGTCGCGACCATCCCTTATCGCGGCACGGTGAACTGATCACTCGGGCCCATCTGAGGCGAGCGCTGGCTGCCGGGGGAGTTATCCCCCAGCGGTTTTGGCGAGATCAAATCGGTACACCCGGGCGACATCATAAGAATCTGCAGCCTGACCTAGGAACGTCGCATTCCTAGCCTAAGGTACGGAGTTTTTGCTTAGCCTTTCGAATCGTTTTCGGGCCGAAAGCCAGCCGCGAATTTGGGCAAGATCAGCAGTCTAGTCGCGGGGGACGGGCAAAGACACCATCGGCGGAATATGGCCAGTGATCTCATTCGTTTTGCCCGCATCGACTTTCGGAATGACAACCGCGTCTTCGGGATCAAAACGGAAGACCGGCTCTTGCACATGTACATCATCGGCAAAACTGGCACCGGCAAGTCGAGTCTGATCGAGACTATGGCGCTGCGGGATGCCGAGCGGGGGAATGGCTTCGCCCTCATTGATCCGCACGGTGACCTTGTTGCTCGTGTTGCTTCGCGCATTCCGGCATCGCAGCGGGATAGAGTGATCTATCTGGACGCGACTGATTCGCAACCCCCTTCGTCACGTCAGCGATGATCGTATCGCCCTCGCCGCTTCGGGCATGATGGATGTCTTTAAGAAGATGTGGCCCGACGCCTGGGGGGCGCATGGAGCACATCTTGCGCAACGTACTTATGGCTCTCTTGGAGCAGCCGGACGCGACGCTCCACGTCCTCGGCAACACCGGCTCGATCATCTCGTTCCGGGTTGGTGTCGAAGACGCCCCGTATCTTGTTCGCGAATTCCACGAGAGGTTCGCGGAAGTTGATCTCTTGCAGCTGCCGAATTACCGCATCTATCTCAAGCTGATGATCGATGGGACGCCGTCAACGCCCTTTAGCGCCGTCACGCTTGCCCCCTCAAGCCAATCTCAGCCTGTCCAGCAACTGTAGGATAGGGAATTGCGTCGAATCTCATATTTGCCAATTTGGCATAAGCTCACGCCTACTTCCGATTCCCGCAAGAAGGCAAAGTTGCGTTCGGACAGGTTCTTTGTCCGCTCCCATTCGGGGGCGGTAGCGAGACGGAGGGCGTTCTCAAGCTGCGCTGAAAGTGCTCAAGCAGATCCGCCTCGCTATCCGGTACCCGAATGGTTCGGGCCGGTTGTGAGGAGAACAAGATGTCCACCATTGCTCTTTCCATTAGGGCTGTAAAGCTGATGCAGCTCTGCGATCTTCAAGGGGTCGACAGCCTCGACGATCTGCTTATCGCAGTCATCACGACACTGTGTGTCCCGCCATCTGCATGACGGAGGGATGTGACCATACCGCCGAGATGGAGCCCGACCAAGACCAGGGCTTCTGCGAGGCGTGTGGTGGTAACACCGTCGTATCGGTGCTCGTGCTCGCCGGTCTCATCTAAGAGGCCGGCCATGCAAATCCGAAACTTCTACCACTGCGCAGAATGCGGCCGCGAGTGGACGGGCGTGTGTGGTCCGCCCAATGTGACGATGATTGTCCGCAGTGCGGCTCCCGCCACATGTCCCCATACAAGAGCGAAGACGCGGGAGAAAGCGATGACGAATAGGATCGCTCTCCTCAATGACGATTTCCGCCGCAACTTTCGCGGCGGCAAGATCATGATGACGCCAGGCGTCGATGCACTGCCGGACCGCGTGAAGGCGGAAGCGCTCGTTCAAGTCGCGAATTTCTCGGAATTCAGTGAGGACAACGATCCGCATGACGAGCACGACTTCGGTAGCTTCAATCTGGTTGGCCGCCGCTTTCTTTGGAAGATCGACTACTACGACAAGGAGTGCGAATTCGGCTCCGAGGACCCGGCCGATCCTGAAAAGACCACGCGGGTCCTCACCCTCATGCTTGCCATAGAGTACTGATGCCCGCCCGACCAACCGAAAGGATCTTGGGTTAGTCTGAAAGGTTAACAGAGGCGTGCAGCATTATCGCGAGACACTAGCCTCATCCGCCTCCCGTCATGGCGCAGCGGAAAACGCATCTAGCGGGTTGAGCGCCCGTTGCGGGGAACGTTGGCAGGCCCGACTTACCGCCTGATGCGGTAGAGCCCAACCAGCGCGCATCTTACTTGGACAATCTTTTTGTCCATCAACCTCGCTTATGCGAGGGTTTTTTCTTGCGCGAACGCGGGTGATCAGACCCCATATTGACTCCACATGATACACGCCCATCCCTTTAGCTAAAGGAGAGGCGTACGGGGGAATGAAGACTGCTCCCACCCGCGCGCCGCCGGAAGATCGGTCTGCTTGCGCGTTAAGAATCTCTTAACCATGACGGCCTAGCTTTTGCCGATCTGCGCACACTGCCCCGGTACGCTCCCAGGAGGACAGCCGATGCCAATTGAGAGGCTGACCTATGTCGCACTGGCTGCCCGCCTGAAAGTCTCGCCAGGGGCCGCTCGTTCGCTTGCCAAGCGGCGTCAGTTGCCGCGCTCACTTTCAGACGATGGCAACGCGTTGGTGTGCGTCGATCTCGCCGAAATGCGGCATAAGCCGCGGCGAACCGGTGGTCGACAGCCAAACAACGCCCTGCGAGCGGAAAGTATCCTGGGGTTGCAGGCAGAGATCGCGCGGCTCGAGGCGACGGCAGCTGGTCATCGGGCGGATTTCGAGCGCGAGCGCGAGCGCGCCGATCGCCTAATGGCTGAGGTGCTACGGGCAACTGCTGAGGCTTCGGCGGCCAAGAAGATGACGGCGCGGCTTGAAGGCTCTCTGCGGACCGCTGTCCAAGCTGGTGGCTCGATCGACGGCCACGGACGAGCCGGTTCCAGACTTGGCCATCTAGCCGCGGACTTGGTCAAAGCAGATCGCAATGCTTGGAGGTAGCATTTCGAGTCATCTCATTTCCCAGCTTACCGACGCAATCGTGAGGCCGAAAATGACCAACATTACCGATGTTCGCGGGCTGAAAACGCGCATTATCGTGTTCGGGGTCGGCGGCGCCGGCGGCAATGCCGTCAACAACATGATCGCGGCCGGCTTGCAGGGTGTCGATTTCGTCGTCGCCAATACAGACGCACAGGCGCTCACGATGTCGAAGACCAAGAGCCTCATCCAGATGGGCACCCAGGTGACTAAAGGACTCGGGGCCGGCTCGCAGCCTGACGTCGGGCGCGCCGCGGCTGAAGAGGCAATCGATGCCATCCGTGATCATTTGACCAGCGCACACATGGTGTTCGTTACCGCCGGAATGGGCGGCGGCACCGGCACCGGAGCGGCGCCTGTTATTGCCAAGACTGCACGTGAGCTTGGCATTCTAACCATTGGTGTTGTCACAAAGCCATTCCAATTCGAGGGCCAGCGCCGAATGCGCCTTGCCGAAGCCGGCATCGCGGATCTGCTGAAGACGGTGGACACCCTGCTGATCATCCCAAACCAAAACTTGTTTCGGGTGACCAACGAGAAGACCACATTCACCGAAGCTTTCGCCCTGGCCGACCAAGTGCTCCATTCGGGTGTGGCCTGCATCAGCGACCTTATAGTCAAAAAGGGCTTGATCAATCTCGATTTTGCCGACGTTCTTTCGATCATGCGCGAAAAGGGCAAGGCGATGATGGGCAGGGGCGAGGCTTCTGGCCCATCGCGGGTGCTCAAGGCCGCCCTAGCCGCGATTTCCAATCCATTGATTGAGGACCCCTCGCTCAAGCGAGCCAGTGGCCTCATCATCTCTATTACTGGCGGCAAGGACCTGACACTGTTCGAGATCGACCAAGCCGCCAGCCGCATTCGCGAAGAGGTCGACCAGGATGCCAATATCATCATCGGCGCCACTTTTGATGAGCAATTGGAAGGTACGGTTCGCGTCTCGGTGGTGGGGACCGGCATTGATAATCTCGGCCAGGGGCAACCAGCGGAAAGCTCCTTTTCGGAACTCGCCGGCCGGCTGCGCAACGATAGCCCCCGCGTCTCCGACCAGATCGAGCATAGCGCACGGCTGCCGCCGCCATTTGAAGGGGCGCCATGCCGCCGACCGCCCGCTAGCCCGAACGGAGATCGGCAACGTCGATTTGGAATATGAAGGTAGCGCGGATGATTAGACCGGAGTGGGACACATCAAGGCTTTGGGCCACGGGACGGGCCTATCTTGATAACGATGATCTGTCTTTCGAGGAAATCCCATCGCGGGTCATTGAGAGCGCAACCGTCATCAGCAATCGGATCTGGCCCTATAACGATGCTCCGCCCGGCGAGGAAGACGGGCGGCAGATCATCTTTATCGTTCGCGTAGAGCTGGAAACCTGTGACCTCCTTTACAACGCGCCCGATGGCATGCGCGGTCGTTACTGGCAAAGTCCGGACTATGGCTTCGCCGCGACGAAGCTCCTCATCAGTGGGTTGCTGAGGACGTTGATGTCGTTTTCAGAGAGGCATCCGCCCAGGCTGCCCAAGAGGTGCGCGCCGATGGCCGCCGAGGACATCAAGGTTTCGCTGGAGATGAACTTGCCCTGCGAGTTGTTTTCGAAGGTGTACGTTGGAAATTTAAGATCGCGGATCACGCCACAATCGAGCATGTAGATGATTCGTCCACTATCAATCGAATTGCGTGCAAGACGGTCTGTCGCCCACGCGATGATCCCGTGAGCTGCTCCTTTCTCGATCTGAGCGAGCATCTCACCGAATTGTGGGCGACCAGGGGCTTTGGCGCTGAATGACACTTCGTATATGCCGGCGATTTCAATGTCAGATCTGTCGACGAATGCTCGCTTCAACGTCGTCAACTGAGATTCGATTGACGCGACTTGTCGATCTTCGGCTTCCGATGATTTTCGACAGTAGATGAAATAACGCATAAGTGACACTGACTCTCGGCTCTAGAATCGAACTCGATCTTACGCGAATCAGAAGTCCACAGATCGTGCCAAGTTGGCTCGAGCATGCGAGAGGGTGCGACATGCCATTTCGGCACAGATTTCTGCCGCTGAAAGCGAGTTGGATCTCTATGAGATCCGAGCCGATTCGGTTAACCGCCTAAAGCCCGAAGCGTAAATCGCCGTTCAACGGATTAAAACGGGTAACGGGGCCGAGGGCCGGTCCAAAAGCCGGAATTAGCGCGCGATCAAGCGACGTTGCGTGAAGACGTAGTAGCATAATGATGGGTCAGTTAGGCGCCGGCCGCCTTGTGAGACGGCCGGCCTCTTGTGCAGTCCGTCAGGCCGCGAGTGGATCGCTCAGGAGAACGCCGCCCAGGGATGCCCAGCCGGACCACGGTCCGGAGTGCGGCTTATCCTGCCAGATGTGCCAAAGCGCGTTGTCGGTCCCGCGCGCAAACACTTCCAGCCGGCCGTCGCTGTTGGCGATCGCGGCGGGATCGCTGGTGATCTGGCCGCCAAGCGAGGCCCAACCGGACCACGGAGCGGCATGCGGCTCCTCCTGCCAGATGTGCCACAACGCGTTGTCGGTGCCACGGGCGAACACTTCGAGACGGCCATCGGAATTGTCGACCACGGCGGGATCGCTGGTGATGCCGCCGCCGAGCGAGGCCCAGCCTGACCACGGTCCGGCATGTGGCTTGTCCTGCCAGATGTGCCACAACGCTTTGTCGGTGCCACGGGCGAACACTTCGAGACGGCCATCGGAGTTGATGAACACCTCGGGGTCGCTGGTGATCTGGCCGCCAAGCGAGGTCCAGGTTGACCACGGACCGGCATGCGGCTTCTCCTGCCAGATATGCCAAAGCGCGTTGTCGGTGCCGCGCGCAAAAACCTCGAGCCGGCCGTCGGAATTGATCACGCCCGCCGGATCGCTGGTGATCTGGCCGCCAAGCGAGGCCCAACCGGACCACGGAGCGGCATGCGGCTCCTCCTGCCAGATGTGCCACAACGCGTTGTCGGTGCCACGGGCGAACACTTCGAGACGGCCATCGGAATTGTCGACCACGGCGGGATCGCTGGTGATGCCGCCGCCAAGCGAGGCCCAGCTTGACCACGGACCGGCATGTGGCTTGTCCTGCCAGATGTGCCAGAGTGCGTTATCGGTTCCGCGCGCAAACACCTCCAGCCGACCATCGGAATTATCGACGCTGGACGGCGAGCTGGTGAGAACGCCGCCAAGCGAGGCCCAGCTTGACCACGGACCGGCATGCGGCTTCTCCTGCCAGATATGCCAGAGTGCCCTATCGATTCCGAGACTAAACACCTCCAATCGTCCATCGGAATTCTCTGTCACTGATACCGAGTGGGTAAGCGCTGCTGCTGCATTTGTCACGACAACCTCCAATTGTGTTATGACGAGAACAATTAACGGCGCGCAATCTCTAGTAGCACACTTTTGCCTTGCGATGGCGCCGACAAGACGCTCTCGCGTGAAAGTGATCCCGCGTTCAAGTTCCCTGCATTCTCAACGCTTGCTGCAGTGAGCGAAGCAACGCTTTGGTTGCGCTCACCCCACACGTCCCGGCGCTGCGCGAGACAGGTAGCAGAGCTTTGCTATCCGCGTCACGGCGCCAGGCGAACAGCTCCGATGGTGAATGCCGATCCGATGAGCGATCGCCGATACGCTCGCGCCGGCTCCAACGCCTCTGCCACAACTCGCGCTTTGAACTCGTCCGACCTACGTCGGCGAAGCTGCGCAGCGCTCTCAAGGCGCTCGGTGACGGCTCAATCATATGGAAGGCTCGAGTTCCAGAACTAGGCGCAGACATAGAAGCTCACATCAGCTCACAAACTCAGTAGCTGATGGCCAATCGGCTACCCAATTCGCCAGATGGGGCTCCTTGCCGGTTACGCGCGACCGCCGCATGTACAGCCGTAAATGTTCATGACTGCGTTGATTTGGACGGACGGCGCAGGTCACCCAATTCTGGTAGGTGCCTCGCGACGTTTTCAGGGATACGATCAAACTAACCAGGCGCGATCGATATCGCGATCGCGATCGCGATATCGAACGATGGCGGACATTTGGAGCGCGGTTGGCGCCTTTTGAAGGAGGCACCGGATGTTTGGTGGCCCTTGCTTGTCGGCCAGCCGCTCAGGTGCAACTTGGCCTATTCTCTGTTCGTCGCAATTAACAGGAGAACCTCATGACCCTCAAGAAAGAGCCTTCCGATCAAGAGATCGGCGAAATCAAGCGCAAATTGAAAGCGGGCAAACTCGACAAGGAAGATCTAGATGCATTAGAGGCGCTTGTTGAAAGAAATGAGCAGGCCACGAAGAAGCTGCGCGCCGCCATCGTAGAGTAAGTAATCTTGGGAGGGCTGAAAATGGTTGGCGCTGCTGGTCGCTCCGACGTAGCCCTCCCAAACTTTCTCAATCGATCTGTTATTTTCCTTGGCGAACCTTCCGCAGGAACACCCGGGGGCGAACTGCAACCTTGACTTGTTGGCCACTACGGATAAAATCTAATTTTTCGATCCGAACCGCGGCCGATTGCCCAGTGTCCGTCCGGCGCGGTGTTTCCCCTCGTCCAGCCAGGGCGCCAAGAGCTAGGCGGAAAGCGCGAGGCAAGCAAAACAACGGCGACCAGCAATTGTGCGCTTTGCAGTGCGAGGGAAATTGCCATGGAGTTCCGACCAGACGGGCGCAAATATGCTCGAATTACCAGAAAGTCGGCCGAACTAATTACACTACTTCGACGTGGTAATGCATATGAATTGGATTCAATCGTTGCCTTGATCGAAAGCCAAAAGTCGGAAGAGTTCTTCCTCAAGAATCTCGCCGCCTACATATCATCAGAGCGTGTGAGGGAATATCTCCGCTTCCTAGTTGCCCTTGGCGTCCTTTCTGAAGCCGATGGCGCCTTTACGCTTGGTCTGAATCCGAAGCCCACGTCTGACATCCACAAGATCCAACTACTCGCTGATCGAGCACGCAGATTTCTAGCTACGCAGCTAAATGTGCCGCCAGCTTCAGTCGCCACAGATTTGCAAACTAGGTCGGGTGCAATCTTGCGTAAGGGCGAGCTGGCGACTCTTGATAAGGTCGCTGCCAGCGCAAGCGTTTCAGGTAATCGCGCCGAAGAGTTCTTTCGATGGGCTGTTTATATGCTACTGGATGATCCTGGCGCAACTCTGTCTCTGTCACGCTCTCCAGTTCTCGTGAGTGGAAACGGAAAAAGGAGCGCATAAGTGTCACAGGCATCTTTTGGACCGCTCTCAGCCGAGCGCGATGCACACCTCCTAGATTATTTTCATCGAACGGCTTTCATTCAGAATATCTTATCTGCTCCATCCGGCGAAGGGCCATTCCTTATTCTGTCTCGGCCGGGTGCTGGAAAAACTGCGTTTAAAAAATGGTTGCTTTCGAAGGATTCGCCTTATGCGACAATATCACTGGATGCAACTACTGCGAGGGTATTCGTAGACGATCCCTCATTCAACGATGAAGATTATCGTACTCTGCTTCGTGCAGAGTTGCTCGCGGGCTTGCTCGGGGAGTTAATTGGGCGAAGTCCGGCACAGCTAAGAAAGGGGCAATCCAAAACTCTCCGCGACGCTTATGCAGAAGCCGAGGATTTCGTGACCGAGAATTTTTTGCAAAGTGTAGTGGATTTTGTCAAGGACCGTTTCGCGAGCCTACAGATTCTTGGAACTGGATTCAGCCTTAGTAAAGAAGAGCGAGGCCGGTACCTTAAGCAAGTCCGGCGAAAGGACTTGGCCAGCGCAGCTCTGAAATGCCTTGAAAAAGTTACAGCGGCCGAGAAGCATAGGTTCTGTCTTGTCGTTGACAATCCCGAGTACATCGTTGGACACGGACTCGCTCTAACAGATCGAGCAAATGCCTTTCGAATCGGAGCTTTGCTGAACCTACTTGCTGAAATTCACACAGCCGGTCTTCGCGTTGCGGCGTTCACAAAATTCCACGTTTTCGACAGCGTTCAGGAACACTACACGGACTACTCTCACTTTGCGGATAGTGTTGCGCGGCTCGAATGGACACGAGATGACCTGATCGAGTTTGTGTCTCTCCGTGTGAAAAAACGGTTGAAGTCCGAATGGAACGATGTGTTCGGTCTGACTCAGAAAGATTTCGCTGATTTAGTTTTTCCCCGAATCATAAACGGTCCTCGCGACGTGCTATTCTTATTGTCGGCGGCCCAATCAGCATCAGCCGGAGTAAAGCTTTCCAAAGATAACCTGCTCAGCGCCTCTACTCAGCTGAAAGATGACAAATATAAAGATATGTCGCGTCTATTTGGCGGTATCTACCCCGGCGTCGATGCTTTTTGTAAAGCAGCTGTTGCAGTTGTTCGCGACCTTAAACCGTCGATGACAACCCAGTCCGTGGATGCTGCAGTCGATAGCAGCATCTCGGACCCTCATGGCCCGCTTCATGGAATTCGCGCAAAGTACGATTGGGTAATCAATGTTCAGGCTGGAATACCGCGCGCGAGCGCTCTCCTTGGGACGCTTGGCGCGTTTGTCTTTGTAGCCAATGGGCGCCGCCACTATCCATGGGAAGGACATCCCTTAGAGGCTCTGGATAGAAGCGATTCGATTGAGCTTTCTCCATTGTTTAAATGAGTGGACGGCGATTTACAAAGTTGTTGGCCGCTATGCGGCAAAAGGCAGAAGCTGAACAGCCTAGCTCAGTGGCGAATTCGAAAGATCAAATTTGGGTCTTTGTGAGGGGCGGCGAGCCCTATTCGACCAAGGTGCCCATTGGAAACTATGCGCTCCGCGTCGCGTCTGGATCCACGTGGGCACGGCCGTGAGGAGCTTTTCGGACCGGACCCCCGCTTCTTTCCTTTGAAAGGCAAGAAAGGCACAGCGGTCGATCAGTCGTTGGTCTTGGAATTCAAGAAGGAGCGGAACCGCATTGTGGAGCACGCCCTTTTGAAACGTCGTGGAATATCGACTGGCATCGCGTCGCTCTGGCGTTTTTTCCAGCGCTGAAAGATCACACTTAAAAAAAGACAGCGCACGCGGCCGAGCGTAAGCGTAGCGCCGAGGCCCTTCAGATTGTTTGTGCGGAGTCTTGGGAGCACCGTTAGAAGAGTCATCTTCGGCAAGGGTGCTCACAATGGACGTACGCATCCGGCGACGGCCCCCGGCTAGGCCGTTTTTTTGGCGGAAGACTGATCGCGCTTAAGCGGCGTGAGCGACGCTTTGAGGCTGCCAATTCCAAGGCAGCAGTTCGTCAATGCGCCTGGCAGGGTGATCCGGTAGGCGCGCCAGCACGTCGGCAAGCCAAGCCTGCGGGTCGATGTCATTGAGCTTTGCCGTGGCGATGAGGCTATAGATGGCAGCCGCACGCACTGGTTTAGGCTCTGTGCATCTGGTGAGGCACCGATGTTTTTCAAACTACGTGCTCACAGAAACAGTCCGCCGGTCTGGTGGCTGCACGAGATTATCGAGTGGCTCGAAGCTCGCGCAAAGGCCAAGCCTGCCGACGCTCCGAGAAAGTAAGGAGCGGGGCTGGCCCTCCAAAGCCAGCCCTTCCTCCTTAGAGGTTTTCCTGGCGATCCAGCCTTATACCCCGCCATACGCCCCGCCTTTAGGGTAAGGCGGGGTCGACGGTTGGCATGCGCTGGCCTGGGGCAGCATGTATGGTCGACAAACCCCGACTTGCCGTGCGACTTCCGTGGTGCCGCCGCACCACAGCGCGCGAGCGCGGGCATACGTTCCCCCACAGTTGGAGATTGAAGCTGCAACGGACTTCCGTCCGATGCTTGGCCTTCAATCTCTTCATGGGGAGGACGGTTGGGTTCTAAGAGGTATATATCCCAGGCCGAGACGAGATTGCTTCTAACGGAATCGAGTCGGTTCACGCGCTGTGCTTATCGAGGAAGCGAACATAGCCGCGTTTCGAATTGAAGAATTCGCATCTGTCTTCATGCTAATTTCTTTTTCTTGGTCTTTACTTTGACGTCGCGTGAACGTCGATGACGTCAACGTCATCGACGGCATGTTACCTGCGTACTCGCCCCTCATTTCGAGCCGCATCGCCAACGGCGTCCGCTGACGACAAGAATAACTCTCTTGTCGCATGCCTACGCGTGCCCACACGCTCGTCCTCACTGGCGCGCATAGCAACCGTTTCCGTGCCCAGCGATTAACGGTACTCCGGAAGCTTGACGATCTAAAATTGGGTGCGTCAAAAGCCAATGCTCCCGGGCATGCTAGAATAGCGACAATGTCTTCCTTAGAAGGGCTCATACAAAGAAAAGATCCAGAGACACTCCGCTCGCAGTTTGGCGTATTGCGACGACAAATCCACCAATTCATGGAAACGGAAGAAGAGACGCGGCTTAAGGAAAACCCCAAGCCCACGGAAGAAGAGATCTACATGGCAGCATTCAAAGAATGGCTTGAGCCACAGGTGCGCGACGCGATCGCCCTAATGTACCGGAAAGGGTACGCGTCGCAATCGTCTGGTTTCCACGGCACTAAATTCGAGGTGCAGCAGATCGACGGCTTGTTCACCGTGGATGAAAGCACTAGGGCTGCATTGAACCTGATGGGCGTCGAGGTGTTGCGCGGTGCTGATATCGGAGCGCCGAACAACAAGCTCGTTACGATACTAAGATTCCGCGCCAAGGACCCCTCGATCGCCAAAATGAAAGAACAGTGGGATGCCATCGCGGCTGCGCTTCCCAAAAAACAGCTTCCATCGGGAATCCAGCCCATATGCGATAGAGTTGAAATATTCAGGGAAGAATATGCGCCGGATCACGCAAGTCTCGAAGCGACGCGCGACAAATACATACAATACCTGAGGACTGTGACAGTGCCGTAAGCGCGATTACGCATCGCCAGTTTAGTTCGTTCAGAACAGAATGCCCCGATAGCTCAAGGCGCGGCGATCACGAGAGCTTAGTGCCATCCATTGGACACCTGGTGCGTCCCTTTTGGCACTCGTAGCAAACGAAATGTCCCTTCTCACATATCTTGCCATTCTTCATATCTTTGTTTTTTGCGCACAGACTGCACAGACGCTGCGCCATGTTTTCCTCCCCTCGCCAACTTAATCGCGAGATACCTTACACCCAGGAGCATCGCAAACTAAGCCCGTAAATTTTTCCCTGACCGCGGCGGCGCCGCGAGAGCGGTGTGTCGGACGCTAGCGAATTGCAAATGCCGCCGAAGAGCGGTTCGCCCGCTAAGGTAGCATAAAGGGTTACTATTGCTGTCCCATTATCGGGACGGGAGATCCGCTTAGTGGAGCCAAGCGGACGCCGCATGGGGTTCGTTCGCACTCGCCCGATGCGGTAGGCTGCCTCGCAAGAACCTTCTAGATTGTAAAGCGTGGATGTGATTTTCTATGGCATAGCATTGCACTTCCGCCAGACCCGAGCGGGAAAGAGGTAAGGTGTGACGCTGCGGCTGGGCGTATGGGCGAGGAAGTTCGCGAGCTGTGGCCATGCGACTCGCGCGCAGATCTGGTTGCGTGTTTGCTTAGCGGTAGTTGTGGTTTCCGCCGAGGTGGCCGCGCAGGAAGCGACCCTCTGGCATCACAATGGCTCGACAGTCGCCCTTTCAGCTGCGGGTGCACGGCGACAGTTTCACTATCAAACCCCATCCGCCGATCTTCTGGAAATCGGAGTTCAGCCCAGAACCCTTCTTTTCGACGGACGCAGGGACCGCGATAAATATACTGGAACGGCCTACGTCTTCTCTAAAGTATGCGGCGCGCTACCGTATGCTGTAACAGGACCCGTCTCGCCCGATCAGCGCGGCGTCGCAATGTACGGAAAAGCGCCAATCGTAGATTCGAGTTGCCGTGTAGTCAGGCATCGCGACGATGTTCTTATTTTCAACCTTTCTTCCGTAGCACAGACCAGTACTGGTCAAAGCGACGCAGAACAATATGCCGTTCAGCAGAGACCGCCAAACCAGCAGGCGCACGACATTGAATACGAGAGGTTTCTGCAGCAATGGCAGGCGTGCTTCGATGGCGCTCAGAACACTGATGTTGGCATAGGCGCCTGTAATTCGGCGCTGTCAATTCAGCGTGGTTCATTGGACGACCGGGTCAGGTTATCGCAACGGCGACTTGAGCTTGTACGGCGCTGGCAGCAGCTGACCGGACAAAGGCCAATCGGTGTTCAGGGGGCCAGTGGCGCGAACTCACCCACCAACGGCTTGGGTACGCGAAGTTGCGGCGGCGGATGTTCGTGGTGTGACACAACTACCGGCGTATGCGTCATCCCCAGCGACGGGCCTCGACTGGCAGAAAGCAGGACGGCATCTTTCGAAGAAGAAAATAAGAGGAACGCTTTCAATCCAATGAACGATCCAGCCTTCCAGCGTGCCGTAGCTCTTGCTCTTGCTGCCGCGGCCATGCTTATTGCCTTTCTGTGGATGAGGTACGGCTTAGAAAGCGCCCGAAGAGAGGTCTCGCCCGGCACGACCGAGCGGCCGGAAGTGGCTCCTGAAGCGGCTCGCATGTTTGACGCTTCTGCAGAAGCCCATGCTGCTAACCAGGTATCTTCGCTCCCCGGAGAAGTGCCCGCCCGCAACTCTCCCGAGCCAGACAATCTCGTCTTACCACCCTCACAGCCTATGGCGCTCAAATTAAAGCGGTCAGAGCGACGTCACCTTACCGGGAAGATTATCTTCATGCTCGATGCGCGGGTCGGCCTCAATGCCGAAGCACACGCGCTTATCAAAAAATATCGGCTCGGCAATCGTATCGTTTACGAAAGTGGAGCCCGCGAGAAACACAGAGACGCAACAAAGGGGCATCTTGAAAGCACGCGGGAGCACCCTTCATTGTCCGACGGTGCGGCCGCGCAATTTCTAGGCCTCGGTAAAACCTTTTATCGTCTGTTCCGCGCCTCGGTAAGTGCCACGATGGCAGCACTCTCACTTCGCATCACGGTCGATAGTCTCATTCGTGGCGTGCATGTATGGCCAAAGGCTTCAAGGACCTCGATGCCCAGTCCGAAGCGCGCAGCCTCGAACACGCCGAATGGCTGGCTTCCTGGAACACGAGAAAACGCTGCGCCAACAAAAGCGGTTCGAAAGCAGAGCTCGCGCCGCCAAGCTACGTCATACCGCCTGCGTCGAGGATGTCGATTACCGCGTTATCCGCGGCCTCGACCGCTCGCTCTTTCTAAAACTCGCCGCCGGCGACTGGATCCGGGCACGACATAATCTCCTCGTTACCGGGCCATGCGGCGTCGGCAAGAGCTGGCTCGCTTGCGCCCTCGGCAACAAGGCTTGCCGAGACGACTTCTCAGTTGCGTACCATCGCGTGCTGCGTCTCTTCACCGCCCTCGCACTCGGCCGCGCCGATGGCCGTTACACCAAGATGCTGCGCGCTATCGCTCGTCTCGATCTGCTCATTCTTGATTTATGTGCAGCACGCAGTGATGTGGAGCGATCTAGATTCTCCCCGCTATTAACAGCCGCTTCGACCGTCCCTACTCAACATAACTGACGACGGTAGCGTGGTTCTCTCTCGTTCATCCGAAGGAGGCAACCATGCTCGAACACTTATTCCGGAAGGTTCACGCGGGTTACACGGCATCGCCCAATGGCACTTTGTTGGAAGATTTCGCTACTTGGCTCATCTCGGCTGGCTACGCCCGATCTACGGCCTGCCACCACGTACGAGGCCTAAAGGAAGCTCTCGACCGGATGTGTTCAGCGCGGCTTGATTGCGATACCGGCGTTTCAGGACGGTTCTTGTCGCAAGCATTTGCCCCCGCGTCATTGCAAGGCACCCGACGCGCCGTTGAACGTTTTCTCATCGCGAGGCGGCTGTTCGTCAAAGAAGCAGTACCCGAGCCGTTCTCAGCACTTCTTGGTCGCTACAGACGGTATCTATCGGAGGTGCGTGGCCTTACCGGCGCGACCCTGGAACAGCACATCGCAACAGTGAAGAGCTTGCTCGCGTACGCTTTGCCAGCTGGCGCCCCGCTGCATGCGTTGTCAGCTGCCACAGTCGATCGGTTCGTAATGACCAAAGCGCGGCGCATTAAGCGACAAACCCTACAGCACGTTGTCGCTCGCCTCCGCGCCTTTCTTAGGTTTTGCTTCGACCACGGCGAGATTCGGCAACGGCTCGACGCAATTGACGCGCCGCGCGCCTACCGAGGTGAACGACCGCCTCGAGCTCTGGCTTGGCCGCTTGTAAAGCGGCTGCTGCGCTCCATCGACCGATCGGAGCGGCTTGGCTGGCGAGACTATGCGATCCTCCATTTGATGGCGCATTACGGCCTGCGGCCCTCCGAGATCATCGCACTGACGCTTGGCACGCGGCGCCTACTGGTGTTGCGATCCAGGAATGTGGGCTCGTCCTGGAGGCGGCTGCTCTCGCTCTCGCTGAAGATTAGGATGGCCCGCAACGCTTAATCGAGTCGGACCGAAAACGGATACAGCATGCATCCGGAGTGCTTTTCTGAGCGAGTGATCATACTACCGGCCATGAGCGCTCCACTGATGGCGGAACACATTTGAGCAAGGCAGCGAGCCCGTGCTCGGCCATCAATCGTCAACCCACGGAGCACCGTGCGAAAGCCAGCACGACGATACCGGCCGGTGTGGAGGCACATGCTGTCAATTGCTTAAGACCTTTGGCGGCAGCTGGATAAACAAATTGCGCAACTCGAACGCACCCGAACGAAAGCTACCGGAAATACAGAAGCACGCGCACGACATCCTGAGCTATTGCTAGAAACAAATGCTATTGGCTTTCCCCAGGACAAAGCGCTGCGCATTGACCCGTTCATGCCACTCGAGTGGGACGATCAGACGATCATCGTCGAAGGCTATATCAGGAGGTTGAGACGCTCAGTTTACGGCGAATAGCTTTGGCTTTCTCTTGGAGTGGTTGTGAAAGGTCCGTCTTCCTGCCCGAATAATCACGCGGCTAGTTGTTCCGCCTCCGCTTTTTTTCAAGACACAGCGTTCGGCCTGTTCGCGATAACTTCCACATCTATTCCGATCACGGATCCACGCGACACTCTGCCAAGATCTCAGTAGAAGGAGGCGCGCCCATGCGACAATCTCATCGAGCAGGAACACTCCACGGCGAGCCGGAGAAGTTGAAGCGGTCGGCAATGCCGAACTGGTTGGTAGAGCTACCACTGAGGCGACAGCATTCGTTGCCCAGGCGCGCCCCTGGAGACACCCCCTGACTCCGTGTCCATGCCCGTGATCCAGGGGACAAAGCGAAGAACTAACAGCGATGCCAATGCTTTACATCTTTCTCACTCCGGGCCATTTCCAACACGACCGTCTACGAGCTTACACTCTTCGACGTCCTCTGAGGCTCACCGCCTCATCGGAGCCAGCGTGGTCGCACTGAAAGCCGCCGAAGGGACTCCATCGATCATAAGTTTTAAGTAGATACGATAGTTGGGCAACTGCAAAAGATCGACCTCATCGAATCGACCTTGAAATTCCCGCGCCAGATACGTCGCATCCTCCGAGCCAACTCTGAACGAAATAATCGTCCCCGCATTTCCCAGCACCGCGTGGCGCACGTCTGGTTCAAGCTGATGGAGGTATTGGTGGCCGACGGTAAAACCGACCCGATACTTGCGAAGCTCTGAGAACATATTCGCCATGGCGAGCGTCGTAAAGTTTTGAAACTCGTCAACGTAGACAAAGAAGGGACGCCGTTCATACTCGGGTAGGTCGGCGCGACTGAACGCAGCAAGCCCGAGCGTAGTGACGAGCAATCCGCCCAGGAGCGACGAGCTGTCCTCACCGATTTGCCCTTTGGCCAGGTTCACCAGCAGTACTTTGCGCTCATCCATGATTTGCCGCACGTGGAGATCATGCTGCGGAGCAGTTAGAAGTCTGTTGAGTATCGGATCTGAAAGGAAGGCGCCCACTTTGTTCTGGATCGGCGCTGTGCTGTCGGCACGATAGCCAAACGAGAATCGCTCAAACTCTTTTATGAAGAACGCCCGGACCGTCTCATTCTTCAGATGTCGCGCAATCTCGGCGCGGAACTTCCGGTCCGACAGGATGCGCAGCACGTCGTGCATCGTGGCGTGCGGTTGCTCGAGCAGCGCCATGGACTCGATTAACGTCGACTTTCCGGTACCCGTCTTACCGATGATGTAGATGTGCGAGAAGCGGTCTTCGTCCTTGATCCCAAAGGTGCAATCGTCGTTGCGGTAATCGGTGCGCGCGAAGCGCGTTACTCCGGGAGACATGCCCTATCTTCCTGCACCACGTGCACTGACAGAGAGGGTGTAACGCCTCCCCAGGTCACGTCGGCCTCGTGACCCAGGAGCACGATTTCGCCTCTCCACTCAACTGGCGTTAGCCGCGACAATCGTTGCAGATTTGATCTTTCACGTTCCGCCCTGCGATCCGGAACCTGCATGCATGTCCGGGTTTCGGTGACGAGGCGGAGGCATCGCGACGAGCGTCCATACGATCGATTGAGCATTTCTTCTAATTTCGCTCAGTAGTGGACGCTCGCTCCGCCTCGCGAACGAGCACCCGAATGGGTCGGATGCTCGTAGCGAGGAGGACACGATGTCCAACATTTCTCTTGCCCAGAGAGTTCAAAAGCTGGTGACGCTTTGCGATCAGAGGGGCTTCCAAGACCTGGACGATCTTCTGTTGGTAGCTCTCCTGAAAGATGCGAGCCCGGCGATCTGCATGACGGAGGGGTGCAACAACACCATCGACATGGAGCCCGACCAGGACCAGGGTTTCTGCGAAGCATGTGGTGGCAACACGATCATCTCAGCACTTGTGCTGGCCGGCCTAATCTAGGAGGCCGACGATGTTGGTTCGTAATTACTATCACCGCGCGGAATTAAACCGCGAGTGGAGCGACGTGTGGTCCGCACAATGTGGCGATGACTGTCCATACTGCGGCGCTCGCCACATGCCGCCCTATAGGAGCAAGGACGCGGAGGAGTGCGATGATGAATAGTATCGCCCTTCTCAACGATTCCTTCCGACGCACGTTCTCCGGCGGCAAGGTAATGATGACAATCGGAGTCGCCGAGCTACCCGACTGCGTAAAGGCCGAGGCGCTCCGTCAGGTGGCGGATTTCTCCGGGTTTACAGAGGAGAACGATCCTCATGGCGAGCACGACTTCGGAAGCTTCGACCTGGTTGGTCGAAAGTTCTTCTGGAAGATCGACTTGTATGAGGAGCCAGATGTCAAGGACGCAAATGGAGATCCCGTCGTCAATCGTGTGCTGACGATCATGTTGGCCTCCGAGTACTAACGCCACGGCGACTTGCCCCACATTCAAAAGTGGGGCTCTTTTCTGAAGACTCGGTTTTACTCACGCTTGCTAAGCCAACTTCGACCGTTCCTGCTGCAGCCGTGACCATGCGCACCAGCGCATTGACTTGTATCCGGTCGAAGGCAATCGCCTTCGCACCACAATCGCTATTCACGTAAGCCGGAGCCTGAAAGGCACGGGAGGCGACCAAACTACTACTGGGCTACGAAGAGCCATCAATCTTCCCGGTCGCCAGCCCGCCTTACCGCAGTTGCGGCAAGCTCAGAAACAACATTGTTCTCGTTAGACCTTCAACGTAGCGCCCTCCGGTACCACCCCTTGCTCGACAAAGCGCCACAACGCCTGCATCGTTTTGCGCCACGCAGTGAAGAGCACGTCGATCGTCTCTTCAATGAAGCCGAGCAGGCCGCCGATGAGGATGACGCCGGCAGTGAAACGAACAATATCGCCGTACTTCCGGACACGGGCCTGCCACCCGTCGAAAACACAACGGGAAAGAAGCGCGGCCACAAGGGGGACAATCGTGTTCCGGCGAAACCGCTCTAACCGCACGACCGCCATGACGATTCCCTAGTCTCAATTGGGATGAGGCAAATCTTCCTTAGCGGCGACCCCCGGCGTTGTTAGCCAATTGTAGAAACCCTCCCGTGTTAGCGAACCTTCCTTTATGCGTAGGAAGGCCTCGGCCAAGTCGGATACGTTCACAACGCACAATCGGCGGCAACTTTCAATAAGGCTTGGAACACTTGGCTCTACACCGGGGCTGCAAACCGTCACGCAAAAATTGTCTTTCAGACCTATCAATTCTGAGGCCGCCAGAACCTCAGTCGCGGAATTCAAAGCAACTAGATCGGTATCGTTAGCCTTGGATTTTATCTCAACGACGATCGATGGATACTGTTCTATCTTAATCAAGAAGTCTGGATGCGCTTGCTTCCCAACACGGTCCAGCGACTCACATTCAACCGAGATAGACGCCATGGCCGCGGCGAACGCGTCTTCGAGTTGTGTCCCCCTAGCGACGTACAGCGCCGAGATAATTGGCTCGCAAATGGCCTTGTCAGCTCTCCGATGATGGATGCGCTGAAAATATTCTCTCTCGGAGGCTTTCCAGCGCCGCGCCGCATCTCGAACCTGATTTGCCAGAGTTGGAACGAGCTCACCTGCTAGCCCGAGCCGTCGCTTTCCATCGGCGGCTGGCGATCCATCCATTAATTCATGTGGTTGGACCAGCCCTTGAAAACGAAGGGAAAGCATCTGTTGTCTTGCGAGTCTCCTTTGGCCTCCCGGTAGGTCGAGATTCGTCATCCAAAGAATATCGGAGGGTAAACCGTTGGCGATGCGTGTTGCTTGTCGGCGCAGCGATCGCGCGAGACAACGGGTGGCTTGGATCGCGGGATTATTACCGCGGAGCGCTGCGGGCTTGCTTTCGTCGGCAAGTGTTGGGGAGGTTATGTCGGAAATGATCTCGGAAATTCCTGTCAATATCCATGCCACGTCTCTGGCGAGGTTTTCAATGTTGCCGAGCCGAACGCCTGATACCGCCGCTTCGACATCACTACGAGATTTCCCAGCCGCCCATTCTGCTAGAAGCAATGCGCCATTAGCTGCGGGCACGTTTCCCATCCAGGGTTGGTCCCAAAGTCGCGCAGAGAGTCTGCGAGCATAGCTGTTAGTCGCGAGGTTTGGCTGCGATATCCGCCAATGGACTGATCTGGTTGCTTTGCCGCCAGCTAGATTGAACTCCGGGGAACTGATGGCCGAGTGGGCAAGGACAAACAAAAGATCGTCTTCCGATCCAGAGCCGTCTGCTTTGGGAAGAAGCTCGGACAGACCTACCGCGTGCCCAGCCAAATTCTCAATGAAGAAAAGAGCTGTCTCGGGCTTCATACCCGACCGAGCCACGGCGATACCGAACGCGGTCACGACCACGCCAAACATACTCTCGATCAAGCAGCCTGTCCCGACCAAGCGATCTATCTGTCGATCAAGATCGTCCTGCCAGTGCGCGATGCCAGCGATGTTTCGCGACTGTTCCCGCGCAGCGCTTAGAGTTGACGCAACGATATCAAATGCGTCCTGCCGGCTCGAACAGAGTTTGCCCGCGAACAACTGAAGCGTAAGCGTGCCAAAGTCTTGAGGAGTTATTCCGGCACCAAGCTCTTCCTGGGAATCTAGATCCATCAATTGTTCGGCCTCGGCGGCTGCGGCAGCTCCGTCGGCACACATAATGACCAGTCCTTGAACCGCAGCTTGTCCCATCCGTCCGACACGGCCTGCCATGTTCTGGAATTCAGACTTTCCAATCGTCTCGTGGCGTTTGCGATCGAAGTTCCAACGCTTCCATGCTGCGAATACGGCACTACCTAATGGAAAGTTTACGCCAGCGGCTAAGGTAGTAGTGGCGTAAACGACGTCCACTTGCCCCGCAGTAATTTGCTCTTCGACCAAGAGTCTTTCAGCTTCACTAAGCTCCGCATTGTGAAATGCACACTTCCGTGTAAGCGCATTCCTCAAATTGTCACTTAGCTCCAACGATGGTGGCCACGAGATCGCGACTAACTCAGGTTTTCCTCGATGCCATTCGGCACACAGATTATAGGTATCGTCCACTTTCATGCAGAACACGATAACGGGGGCTGCGCCCGGACTCCGTATCAGCTCAGCGACAATCCGATTTGTTCCGCGCTCGGCCCTTCTTCGTTCTCGCTGAATTTCACCGACTGCTCCCGGTGCAACAGAAATGCTGTGTATATTATCTGGCGCTCTGCATTCGATGCGAAGTGCTTTCTCCCTCGAAACAATGCGAACGAGCCTTAGACCGAGCCAACTCGCGAAGCTCTCCGCATCTTTCTCGCTCATTACGGCAGACAAACCTACAAGCTGTCGCCAGCCAGATCGGCGCATAAGAGCAAGTAACAGTTCAACGTTTTGACCTCGGTGCGGATCTCCTACGAGCTGGACCTCGTCGCAAACGAACGAAACATCCGTCAGATCACGCGGCGGCCCGCCGACGGACAAACAACCCAAGAATTTCTCATACGTTGCCACAAGAATTGTAGCAGTCATGGGTGCGTTGGTTCTACGGCCTGAAGCGTCCTCAACAGCATCTCCTGTTGCGCATACGATAGCCGCTCGATCGCCCGATAGCGGTCCTCGCAGGAAGAGGCGCTGCGCCTCTTCAAACTTCTGTTTTGCCAGCGCCCGATGCGACACGAGATAAACAGCGCGGCCTCCTGCCGCTATTGCGGATGCAATCGTCCACCAGCCAATCAGCGTCTTGCCCGTAGAGGTAGGTGCACTGATGAGGACGTTACTACCGAGACTCACACCGGCCTGGAGCGCCTCAAACTGAATGTCAGTGATGAATGGCTCTCCATCCATTTTGGGAAGAAGTTCAGTTGAGGAAACGACAAACTCCGAAAGCCCGTGGCCGGGCGGCAAACCCAATTTCATTATATCCCCCAGGCAATCAAACCGAGTTTCCGGAATGCGGCTCAATCTCTAATAGGGTTTTGAATTGTTTTACAACCAAAAACACGCAGGCCCGTGTTTTTACCGAGATCGTTTGATTACCAGCGCATCAGCTGCTGGGGACGTCTTGCCCGCCACTGTCGCGTCGATCGCTAATATATTCTCAATAGAGTTGTGCCAATTGACTGCGACCGAGGTTACCCGGGGTTCGTAAGCCAGTGGGCGCCGCCGCAGACAGCCCCGCGCTGGGCCACGCCTTGTTTGAATCTCGCGCTCCTTCGCCATCACGGGAAGGAGGTTGGCCACATTGCGATGCTCCATCAGGCCGTGCAGCTTTTCAGCTATTCTGCTCCGTTGTGACCGGCCCCCTTGCGTTGGCCAGCACGCCGATGATGTGCAGCCGCTCGGCCGTGCTCGGGCTTGTGGCCGAGCCGCTCCCAGCGGCACTTGTCATTCATCTTTACGATGAAGCGATATTCCTCGATCTCGCGACCCTTGCAGTACAGAAACTTGCCGGAAACGTCCTCGCCGAGCAGCATGACAGCGTCGCCCGCGCCCGCCACGCCCCACGTGCCGGATAGTTTCCAGCAGATTCTCTGCACCGGCCTTACGCTATGATCGTAATATTGAGCTGGGCCGCCAATTGCTGAAGCGGGCGCACAGCGTCATAGTCGATGGAGTACAGCGTCTTCTGCCGCTTGCCGCTGACGTCGGGCCGAACGACTTCGAGAATGTCGACGATCACCAGCCTCGGATTCTCTGCTCCGAGGGCAGTCCAACGCTGCATGATTCCTGCTGCTTCTCCCTCGAATCTGGACAGTGTCCAGTAGGCTGATCTCGTGGGAGACATCATCAAGACCAATAAGACGATAATTGGCGCTGCATTGGCAGAGGCAGCTCTTTCAATCGGCCGACAGGCGAGTGAGACAACCCCAGAGTGGTTCGCCAAAATCAGGGGAAGGTCTTATTACCTGAGTCAGAATGCCGCGCTCGCGTGCGATTCTCAGCGCGGGCTCGCCGTGATTCAATGCGCCAGCCATATACGCCCTGCTCGCAGTTATCCATCGATCCGGATAGGGGGGGAGGTGCGCGAAGGAATTCGGCGTCAAAGGCGAGAAAGTCCTCTCGGATGATTTGCGAGCACATTACGCGAGCTGAGGCGCTTCGCGAGAAGTTACGGCAGTCCAACTCAAAACGGCTGGCGGGCGAATGTGCGTGTTTGGCATTTTTTGCCGCCTAGCATTTTAGCTGCTGGAAAGTACATGATGCGAGGATGAGCACAAGGACGATGCCTCAAGTTCACTATCAATTACATGACGAGCCACCAGCTGGACACCAAATGCGGTTAGCTAGCGCTTTTGATCTTCTATTTGAGGAGGTCCTGAGATTGCGCTCCTTCGTTGGATGTGTTCATCATCACGTTGCACCAACCGAGTCGACTCATGCCGGGGGTCGGGAGTAAACTTATCTCTATAGAGAGTATGAACCACGAAGAATTGGTACCAAGCACAAAGCTGATTGCAATATACGCGAGAGTCTCGACTGCGCGACAAGAGGAGGAAGGGACCGTCGAGACCCAGTTAACAGCGCTCCGAGATTTCGCTCGTCAGCGCGGTTATAGCATCGTCAAAGAATACATTGATGACGGCTGGAGTGGAGACATTCTTGTCAGACCGTCGCTGGATCAGCTCCGCCAGGATGCGCGAGGAAAAACATGGCAAGCCGTTTTGGTCTATGACCCTGATCGGCTAGCTCGACGATATTCCTACCAAGAACTGGTGATGGACGAATTGCGAGAGGCCCAAATTGAAATCATATTTGTTACTGTTTCTGCCCCGAAGAATAGCGAAGAGAAAATTTTGCATGGTGTGCGAGGTCTGTTTGCTGAGTATGAGCGCGCAAAAATCGCGGAACGCTTTCGGCTCGGGAAACTTCGCAAAGTAAAAGAGGGCCATATCCTCGTGAGTGAGGCTCTCTATGGCTATAACTACATTCCTAAGCTCGACGGCAGGCATGGATATTACGAAATTAATCCAGAAGAAGCGCGGATTGTGAAGTCAATTTTCACCTGGGTCGCCGACGACGGCTGCACCTTACGGAAAATCGTGCGCAAACTACAGGGACTCGGCATAAAGCCCCGCAAAAGCAAGCGGGGGGTTTGGAACACGAGCACGCTCAGCACATTGTTGAGGCACAAGGGCTACATCGGCGAAGCCCACTGGGGCGCATCATACGCTGTGGCGCCTCAGCACCCAATCAAACAAGACGCGTATCGAAAAGTAAAAAAGACGAGTCGTCGAATGCGACCGGGAGAAGAGTGGTTCATTATTCCGGTGCCTGCGATCATAGATAAAACGCTCTTTGAACGCGCGCGCGCACAACTCGACGCCAACTTCGCGCTGTCTCAACGGAACAGAAAGAATCAGTATCTCCTTGCGGGCAAGATTGGATGCGTCTGCGGGAGAAGTAGATCCGGTGAAGGTGTGCTGCGAGGCAAGCACCTCTACTATCGTTGTACCGATAGAGTGCTCAGCTTTCCTCTGCCAGCAACGTGCAAGGAACGGGGAATAAATGCGCGCATCGCCGATAGGCTCGTTTGGGACAAGATTGCCGATTTGATGGGCTCGGAAGAATTGCTCTCTGAACAGATCAGGCGCTGGTTGGGGACGCGCCGGGCGAAGGTGCAGTCATCTGGCGGCGATGTTGCCGCTGCGGAAAAAGAATTAGCCGCATTGAAGGTACAGGAGGATCGCTACAACAAAGCGTATGGCGCTGGCCTGTTCACCGTCGAGCAGCTGAGAGAATACACGACCCCGCTACGGGAGAAACTTACGTCGTTGAAAAACACCATCGCGAGTGCGCAACAACAGACGAACGCTATTTATGTCACCGAAATGCCGAGCGCCGACGAGATCAAACAATTCTCTGATGCAGCGCAGACAGCGCTCCACAACTTGAGTTTTCAGGCGAGACGGGCGATACTACTGAATACGGTAGAGAAAATCGTGGGAACACCCCAAGAATTACAAGTCCATGGCTATATTCCAGTAAAAGATCATGTCGAGTTCAAAACTAGCCATAGGCATGGAGTGAGCGCAACTCGACATCCGAAAACGGGCCACATTCCCTTTGAATTGTGCATCGCGCTTCCAGCTCCTCGCTATGAACGAAATATCGAGAGCCGTGATCGGAACGGGAGGATACTTCGATCCGTACCACCCGCAGAGCATCGATCGTGCCTCGATGGCACAATGCCGTCACTTTGAATTGCTCGCTGCGTCAGTACGCTCACCCTATGCCGGGACCAGAGCGGGACGAACAGAAAAGGAAAATCATCCCCACGGTTTCGGAGGTGCTCGAAGACGGGACGATTATTGAACTCATATACCGGCCGGAAATTCGCATTACGTCTCTTGTCCTCTTCAATGCTGGACGTTGGACGTTGCAAGGTCACGTAGACGTGTCGGAGCGGTACCGGCTCGTCCCATTCTCTCCGAACAACAATCTCATTAAGAACGAGGTTGTGCTTCTGCCGTCAGAACCTCGCATGTACGGCAGCGAGCAACAGCTCGTCTCGGAAATCGCGGATTTTATACATCGATACGCGGATCTCAGTCCGTCCTTCGAGCAGGTCGCTTGTTATTACGTCTTGCTGACCTGGCTGTACGACGCATTCAACGATCTGCCGTATCTACGGCTTCGCGGAGACTTCGGCACGGGCAAGACGCGTATGCTCCTCACGATTGGTTCACTTTGCTACAAGCCGTTCTTCGCGAGCGGCGCCTCAACCGTCTCACCAATATTCCATACACTCGATGCTTTTCGCGGAACCCTCATCTTTGATGAGGCTGATTTTCGCTTCAGCGACGAGCGATCAGAAATTGTAAAAATCCTTAACAACGGCAACGTGCGTGGCATGCCGGTGCTGCGCACCATGATGAATCAACAACGGGAGTTTAATCCGCAGGCATTTCATGTTTTTGGTCCCAAGATCGTGGCCACACGCGGCCTCTATGAAGACCGAGGACTAGAGAGCCGGTTTATCACAGAGGAAACGGGCGCGCGTCCGCTTCGGGATGATGTTCCGATCAACCTTCCGGAAACATTCAAGGAAGAAGCGCGCGAGCTGCGCAACAAGCTGTTATTGTATCGCTTTCACAGAAGGCACGAGGTCAAGCTCGATGCGACTTTGGCTGATCCAAAACTCGAACCACGCCTCAACCAGATCATGTTGCCCTTGCTCAGCGTCATTGGCAACCCGGAGCTGCGCGCCGCACTTCGGAACGCTGCTCATAACGCTCAGGCGTCGATCGTTGCGGAACGTGGCCTCCTCATGGAAGCCCAAGTGTTGGAAGTTCTTGCGGAGTTGATGATCACGACAGACCGCCCGATTGTTCCCGTTGCCGATGTGACCATGGGGCTCATCGAGCGATACGGCGCCGAGTACGAGCGCCCGATCACGAATCGGTGGATTGGCAGCGTTTTGAGAAAGAAACTCAACCTGCAAACCTACAAGAGCCACGGCGTGTATGTAATTCCCATGAATGAGAGGCAAAAAGTAGAGGTGCTGTGCGGCCGATACGGCGTTAATATCATCACCGATGTCTCGGCAGCAGAGGGGGGCGTGGGGACTAAGGGGACTTTGTAGCACGCCTCCACAACGAGACAGGGCGAGGGAATGCTCAAGTGCGAGTACGTACAATTCTAGGGTGCGCAGGGCCCGCCACGCCCCCATGTCCCCACGTCCACCTTCTCTTCATGCGACATTGTGCATGCTTCCCAAAGTCACGAGAGGAAAGGGCGCGCCGCGTATTCTGCGTCTCATTCGTTCCACGCGGGCACTTTTTCGTGTCTCGAACGGGATCGTACCATAGGCGATTATAGTGTGCATGCCTGTCATCTTAATGGCTGGCCGTATCACTATATATGCATCACCCTCGCAGATCATACCTTCGTCCGCTTCGCCGCCGCTGGGGATTCACTCAGGAGGAGCTGGCCTTTTTGATCGGTATAAAGAGAACCGCCGTCACGCGAATTGAAGGGTTGAAGCGAAAGCCGAACATTGATGCGGTATTCATATGCGCGCTGGTTTTCAATATGTCCCCCTTGCAGTTATTTCCGGGCCTCATGTCAGAGCTACACGAGGCCGTGCTTCGACGTGCTAATGAACTCTATGAAGAGCTTCAGGGCGATTCGTCCAAGACGACACGCATCAAGTTGGACTTTCTTGAACAACTGTTTCAGCGATCGGAAACAAAGCCCCTCGATTCAAGTGTATGAATGGACTTCGCCGGTACGCACTCGTGCTCGCCATCTATTTGAACACGCGCGGCTTTGGGTTCGTTCTGTTTGAAGGCCATTTGTCTCCGTTCGATTGGGGTATGCGTGAAATCCGCGGCCCTCGAAAGCATGGGCGATGCGTCACGCATATCAGCAAGAAGTTCGATCGCTATCTGCCGGACATTCTGGTCCTTCAAGACACGTCGCCGGAGGGTACACGGCGTGCGCCGCGGATCACCTACCTCAACGCGGCAATCGCCGAGCTGGCGAAGAGTCGTGGCATTCCCGTGTACGCATATTCGCGTGATCAGGTACGAGCTGCTTTCGATTACCTTGGTTGCGTGAACAAGCAGAGCCTCGCGGAAGTGATCGCAAAAAAGATTCCGGCGTTCGAGCGGTACGTTCCGCCGCCGCGGAAGCCATGGATGAGCGAGGACGCGCGCATGGGACTTTTCGATGCGGCGGCTTTGGCGTTGATGTTTTTTTACTCAATCAATGGTGATCGACAGGCGACATAGCCGCTCGCTGCTCGTGAGTCAAAATGTCGCGTTCACAGTCGGTTCTCAACGACGACCAGCCGTGATTCAATCCTTGCCCCATCCAGGGAGTAAGACTGTGAAGAGTACGCTCGCTGATCGGCAACGGGGACAGCTTTGCACCCGGCTTCTCTCCGGGACAACCATCGCCTTCCTCGGTACCGGAAGGAGCTTGAGCAAGATAGAATATCTCGCCTCAAGCGGAATCGGTCATTTCGTCCTTGTGCGGATTCCGACGAAGCCGGCCATGCATTCCAATTCGAAGCCGGCCGGGCATTCCGATCTGAAGCCGGCCACCCGTTGCGTCGTTCGCATGGGTCAATTTCATGATGTCGTCGAGGGCTGGGAAGGTCAAGAGACCGGTTGATCTTGAGCGGGTTGCTTCTGCTTCCTGAGGCTCTCTCCTTTGAGTTCGATGCGGTAGGCATTGTGGACGAGGCGATCGAGGATCGCGTCGGCGATGGTGGGGTTTCCGATGATTTCGTACCAGCGATCGACGGGCAGCTGGCTGGTGACGATAATCGAACGGGCTTCGTATCGATCCTCGACGATTTCGAGCAAATCACGGCGTTGGTCGGCGTCGAGAGGTTCTGGTCCCCAGTCGTCCAGGATCAGCAGATCAAGTCGTGCGATCGCCCGCAGCATCCTGGTATAGCGTCCGTCGGCGCGTCCCAGTGCGAGAGCGGCGAACAGACGCGGGACGCGATGGTAGGCAACGGCGAAGTCGTCCCGGCAAGCCTTGTGGCCGAGGGCGCAAGCAAGCCAACTCTTGCCGACGCCGCATGGCCCAGTGACAAGGAGATTATGCCTCGCTCGGATCCAGTCGCCGGCGGCGAGTTTTAGAAAGAGCGTGCGGTCGAGCCCGCGGATGGCACGGTAGTCGACATCCTCGACGCAAGCGGCATGACGTAGCTTGGCGGCGCGAGCTCTGCTCTCAAACCGCTTTTGCTGTCGCTGCGTTTTCTCCTGTTCCAGGAGCAGGGCCAGCCATTCGGCATGTTCGAGGCTGCGTGCTTCGGGCTGGGCATCAAGCTCCTTGAAGCCTTTGGCCATGCCGTGGAGACCGAGATTTTGCAGCAGGTCGAGCGTGGGATGGGTCAGCATGCTGGATTTTCCTTTCAATGGAAGTAGCCGGGGCCGCGCAGATTGGGATGGTCGACGACGACGTCATCGGTGGGGCGAGCGCTGCGGTCGAGCTTGTTGGCGATGATCGAGGCGATGCTCTTGTAGGTCAGCGCGCGGACCGCAACCGCGCGGGCCGCGATCAACTCGGCGCGTTCTGGATCGAGATCCTTGAACAGCCGAAGCACACCCAGACAGGTCCGGAATCCCTGTTCGGGATGAGGCCGATTGGCCAGGATGGCGAGGACGAGCCCCTCAGTGTTGGGCCCGATCGATCGTCCCCAGCGCCGGAACCGCTCGGGAGTCCACTCGGCGTAACGCCGATGCGCGCTGGGCATGTGGTCGGGATCGGTGCCGTGCCGGCGGCCGCCGTAGCGGCGCTGGTGAGCCGCAACACGCGAACCCCGATGGAACAGCTCGATGGTCCGGGTGGTGGCGCGGACGTCGACCTGCTCCCGGATCAGGCCGTGTGGAACTGAGTAGAAGAAGCCGTCGATCTCGACATGATAATCGAGCGAGACGCGGGCCACGCGCCATTCCGCAAACTGATAGTCGGCGTCCGGCAACGACGCCAGGACCGACATCTCGACCGTCTCGAACAATTGACGGCGACTGACACCAAGCCGGCGCATGATGTGCGCGTTGATCCGCTCCAGCGCAGCGGCAATGGCTGCGTTCGCCTCGGCCAGCGAGAAGAAGGTCTGGCGACGAAGCCGCCCGAGGATATAGGTCTGGGCAAACCGAACCCCGGCCTCCACTTTTGCCTTATCCCGCGGCTTTCTTGGCCGTGCCGGAAGGATGCCAACGCCGTAATGGGACGCCATCATCCCGTAGCTGCGATTGATTTCAGGGTCGTAGAACGAAGCCCGGTGCACGCCGGACTTCAGATTGTCAGGAACGACGAGGCGTGGCACCCCGCCAAAGAACCGGAACATCCGGACATGGGCCTCGATCCAGTCCGGAAGTGTCTGCGTCCAGGTCGCCTCGGCGTAGGTGTAATTCGAGGCGCCAAGCACGGCGACGAAGATCTCCGCATCGCGTACAACCCCGGTTTCGCGATCAACGATCATGATCTTCTTGCCGGAGTAATCGACAAAGACCTTGTCGCCGGCCGGATGGTCCTGCCGCATCGTCGGAGACAGCCGCCGGTCGAATTCCCGGAATAAATCGCAGAACCGGCTGTAGCCATAACCTTCCGGGTGGACCGCCCGGTACTCCTCCCACAGCACCATCAGATTGACGCCAGGCCGCTTCAGCTCACAGGCCAGCGAGGCCCAATCCGGCTCCCGGCGCCGGCGAAAGCCGCGCCTGACGCCGGCATGGGCAAACAGACGTTGTTCAAGAACGGCGTCGGTCAGATCGCCCGCCAAAGGCCACGCCAGCCCGGCAGTCAAGGCACGCTTGAGATTGTCCTGGATGGTGCTGCGCGCCACGCCGAGCGTGCGCCCAATCTCCCGGGCGCTCACCCCATCACGGGCAAGCCGCAGCATCTGTCGTATCTGTCGCATGGTCAGTTCTCTCTTGGCCGGCATCCGCTTCCCCACGTTGATCAACGCGGGACTTGATGCCTGAGGGACTGACCCAAACGAAAACGCCGACTTCCAAAAACCCGGCCGGCTTCAAATCGGAATGCCGGCCGGTTTCATTTCGGAATCGTGGCCGGCTTCAAATCGGAACGATGGCCGGCTTCAAGTCGGAATACCTGGCCGGAATAAATCGGAATCCGCAGTCCTTGTCGATGGCGGCACCGTCGAGCGCGAAAATATTGGCCAGTCCGGCTTCGCGTGCGATGACATCGGACGACTAAAAGGGGATGTCGCGGCCGATCGTGTCAGACGCATCAATCCCGAAGTCCAAGTCCAGACGTTCGCCTGTCGCGACAATGAACTTGAAGACCTCAATGCCGTCCTTCGAAATGCCGATCTCATCATCGACGGAACAGACAGCCTGTCTGCGGCAATGCGATTGAGCCGAGCGGCCTTTCAGCTCGGCATCGATGCGTTGCACATCAGGACGGAAGGCGACAACCGACAATATGTTATCGCGGGGACTTTGCGGAACGCTCCGGGTCTTGGTTGCGCCCCGCGGGTCACTTCAAATTCCTCCGGGTGTGGTCAGTCAAATTCCTCCACCCGCGAGGCAGGACAAGGGACTGTTAGTTTGAGTTTGTTTCCCGGGCAAGAGCTTCAGCGGCTTCTTTGAGCCGATAGCTGCGTCCGTCGAACTCAAGCAGATGGCAATGATGCATAAGGCGATCGAGGATCGTCGTGCTCATAGTGTTGTCCCCAAGGTATGCCCCCCAATCCTGCACGACGCGATTGGAGGTGACGATGACGCTGCGGCGCAGTTTGTAACGCTGATGGATCAGGGTCTGCAGCAAAGTGCCGGCGTCGTCGGGGATGGCGCGTGCGAGGAATAGATCGTCCAGCACGAGGAGATCGCAGTCGATGATGGTTCGCAGCCGGACCTCGCGTTGTGCCGGAGAGTTCAGGGCGTAGCGGTGGAAGAAGTCGTCGGTCTCAAGATACTGGACCTTGTGGCTTTGCAGGATCGCCTGATAGGCAATCGCCTTGGCGATGTGCGACTTCCCGGTGCCAGGTTTGCCAACAAGCAGAGCGTTCTCGCCAGCGGCAATGAACGCCAGGGTGTGGAGCTGGAAGCAGGTCTGACGTGGCAGTTTGGGATTGAAGGACCAGTCGAACTCGGCGAGCGTCAGCTTTTCGTCGAGCCCGGATTGCTGGTATCGCCGCTCGATAAGACGGGACTGACGACGGTCCAGTTCATCCTGCAGGATAAGGGAGAAGGTCTCGAGGAAGGGCTGGTTGGCGCCCTGCGCCTGGAGCACGCGCGTCTGCAGCGTGTCGCGGACACCCGACAGGCGCAGCTGTCGTAGGCAACGCTCAATTTCCGGCATGGTCATCATGTGGCTAGGTCTCCAGTTTAAGGTGAGAAGGTGCAGCGGGAGCGCTCGTGGCGCCGGAGTTGGCCGGGGTTGCGCAGGCGACACGAGCGCGGATTGCCGTGGCGTGATCGTCGTGAGCCTCGGCCTGCCGACCATTGTCGTCGGCGTCGCGCCGCACAGCGCGGCTGAAGAGGTCGCCGTATTCCGCGGGGGTACGGATCAGCGGATGATCCTGGGTGAGCGGCGATGCCGGCTGTGGCGTCACTCCAACCTGCTCGATCGCCTGTTCGAACAACCGCTCGACGGTCGCACGCACGTGCTTGTAGCGGTAGATGCGGTTGTCGATGGCGTGCGCGCAGGCCTGCTCGACCAGCCGCGCCGGATACTTCCGGCCCAGCCCGACAATGCCCCACATCGCGCGCTGTCCGGGGCGCCCTTCGGTGTCGAACACCTGCTGGCACAAGGCCCTGGTCTGCGGTCCGATGCGCTCGGCGCTCGCCAGCAGCACGGCGGTTTGCCGCGACGGGTTGAACGGCCGTTCGCTGGTCGGCAGGACGACAGAACCGGGGTGCGCCATCCGGGAATGAACACGCAGCAGCGCACGGGTGTGGCGATCACGGATCTCGATCGTGGTGGTGTAGATGCGCACGACGACCTGGCTGCCGATCGGCGCGGGCCGCGCGGCGTAATAGCTGTTGTCGACGCGTACGGTGGTGTCGTCGCAGACAGTCCGGACGACTTCGGTGAAGATGCGGAAGGGAGCGACAGGCAGCGGCCGCAGGTGCGGCTTCTCTTCCTGGAACATCGCCTCGACCTGACGGCGCGTGCTGCCGTGGATGCGTTTGGAAGCCCAGTTCTCCTCCCAGTGCCTCAAGAACTCGTTTTGCGCCTCCAGCGTCTCGAAGCGCCGTCCGGCCAGCGCAGTGCCCTGGGTATGTTGAATCGCATTCTCGACGCATCCTTTCCGATTTGGATCGGCCACGCGCGCGGGATCGGCGACCACGGCGTAATGAGCCAGCATCGCGCTGTAAATCGGGTTGAGCTGGGGCTCGTACAAATCCGGCTTGAGGACGCCTTCCTTCAGGTTGTCGAGCACGACATAGCTGGGGACCCCGCCAAAATACCGGAACGCCTCTTCGTGGAGCTGCGCCCAGACTTGTTGGCTGGACTTCCAGACTACCCGCCGGAAGCTGCGCCGCGAGTAGCGTAGCGTCATCACGAACAGGCGGGGACGACGGTACCGCCCGCTCTTCGGATCAACCGTCGGCGCGCCCTCGCCATAGTCGACCTGAGCTTCCTCGCCGGGGAGGAACTCAAGACGATCAAACTGCTCAGGATCAGCGTGCCGCAACCGGCGCACAAACCGCTTGACACTCTGGTAGCTGGACGGAAAGCCAAATTGATCAACCAGGTCCTGGTAAATCGCCTGCGCGTTCCGCTTCAGCCGGACCTGTTCTTCGATCCACGTCCGATGCGCTTCGCAAGCCGAACGGGCCAGGCTGCTGGTGACCGTCGCTTCCGATGTCCCAAAAGCCGGTGGTCGGGGTGGAGGAATTTGGCCGTCCGCGCTCACCGAGCCGGTGGTCACTTCCCCGGGGGAATTTGCCTCCGCACCGGCCCGCAGCGCCTGATAACGCCGGATCGTCTTGCGATCGACACCCGTCAGCCGGTGAATCTCGCGCTGGCTGGTGTTGCGATCAAGTAATGTAAGTACGGTGCTTTGCAGATGTCGCTTCAAGACGTTCAACTCCCCGGCCCCTTGCTGGCTAAAGGGGTCGAACATAAACGTCCTGCCTGACCGGCTACTGCTGTTCAGCGGCGCTGACGGCGATCATCAGGTGGGGGAGTTTCAAGTGACCATACCCGGGGGATTTTGACCGACCCACGGGGGGTTGCGTGCGGTGCCTCCTCAAGAGCGCGTGCGATCGTCATGAGGCCGGACATCAATCGCCGCCATTTTTCAATAGTCACCGCATCGTTCCTGAGACCTTGAATGTCAAGGCGGCGTGGGTCGCGCTCGGGCTTCTCCACTACCGGGCTGGGTCAACGTTATCCATTGCATCCATTGGCGAGCATTTCGCCCAGTTGCCATGCTGGATTGGCTTGAATGGAATTCATGGCGCGAGTGGAGAGATTTTTCCGATCCGAGCCTACCGCGAGCCGCTTCCCAGCGGTTGGCGGTGCCCGGTGTGCGGCACGAGCGCGTGCGCGAAGCCTCCGGTGCAGCGCTCGGAACATCCTAACCAGGAGCGCGACAGGCAATGAGGAGAATAATATGGGAACGACAGTTCAACGTCTTTCCGTCTGGGAACCATCACCAATTGGTCCTGACACTTTCCATTGAGTGGGTAACCGATCTCGACCAGAGCGATGCGATGGGCAGGCAACTGCCCGTCGCATCGACACCGGAGAGAGCAGTGTCAACGCCGGTGGAACTAAAGAATGTATACAGCGGCAACAACCCGAACTTGGCTTTAATCCGTCAGCAGGTTCCTGAGCACGGCAACGGGCGACTGAGCCACCAAAGCGTGTCTGGCGATCTTTTCGTGTTCCGTTTCGAGCGGACTACGGAAAGCTACGAAATTTTCATCGAGCAACAGCGGGGCTATGGCGGCCGTGCCTGCGATACGCAAGCGACCCATCGGTTGGGCCTCAGTTCCGACCGACCGCGTATCTGCATCGGGCCTGGCAAGGAGCCTCGTGATCTGCCGACAGCCATGTTTCTCGCGATGTTGTGGGCTGAGCGCACGTCGCGCTATATCCGCGACGGCAAACCGTGGAGCTAAAGCGCTGGATGATTAAGAAAGTCTATCAATACATGCGCGCTGACCTCGCCGCGAAGGTCAAGAAACATCGGGTGCGTTGATGCCCTACGTAGTTGCGGTCGCAATTGCTCTGATGGGGTTGGTAATCATTCGAGACACTTGTTATCTCGCTGAGGCCTACGGGCTAGCAAATGTGAACCTCGAATGGCTCTTGATGCTGGCATTCGGATTTTTCTTAGTTTGGCTAGGGTGGTTCATATTCAAAGAAACGCTCACAAAGACGTACACGATCCGCAAACGGTAGTCTCATAGTGGATGCAGCCACCCAAAAAGTCGGGCTCGCATTCCGGCAGATCTGTCGCGCCGGAAGCTTAGGTCGAATTGGTCTTGTTGAGCGACTTCCCCAATGCTGCCCTTCAGCCTATCGTGATACGGCTGCTTGTCCGCAGCATTCTACGGGGGGATAGAATGCAGAGCCGCACGAGGCGGTCGCGGCCATCGGGAAGCTTCAGGCCCTTCATCGCGGCGAGAAACGCCTCGGCTTCCATCTCGACAGCCTGCGCAAGCAGCTGCCGAGCACCAGATCGCAAAATATTCGTCAGTGGATCGTCGATCTCATCGGGCTGACGCAGTGGGACAATGTTGCTATGCTCGTTCATGGCGTATCGCTCTCCTTGAGGTTCTGGCAGGCTCGACACCCGCCTCGATACGCCGCCTATCTCATTCCGTCATCACCCAGTTTCCCGCATAGCTCTGCAAAGAAGAAAGCAACCGCTAGCAATTCATAGCTCGCAAAAAAGCCCCGGTGAGCCGGGGCTTTGGTTTGCGCAGACAGGAGCGATCAGTATCTCGCCGCGACAGGAGCTTTTCCATACCCGCCGAAGCGATAGTTGAAGCGCACAGTGACCATATCCACGTCTTGGCTGATCCGGTCGTTGAGTACGGCCGCAAGCCGCGGATCGGCCACGGAGAAGGAGTTGTTCGCATGTCCCATCCACAGATGGTCGTATTCAACACCGACCGACCAGTTTTGTGCGAAGCCATACTCCCAGCCGACACCCAGCGCGCCGCCCCAGCGCGTGTTATCTGCCGAGACCAGACCGATCCCGGTGGTGTTGTCGAATATTGTCAGGCGATTGCTGGTTACGGCCGCGCCGCCTTTCACGTAGAGCAGTGACGCGTTCCACGCCCAACCGAGTTGGCCCGTGAAGAGGCCGATACCGTCGGTCTTAACTGTGGTTGAAAGCGTCGGGTTGAACAGGCTGACGCGCGTGTTGCTGAGGTCGGCCCAATCGCCCTGCGCTTCCAATCCGAACACAAGCTGATTGGTCTGCCAACGATATCCGATTTGTCCGCCAACGACGCCTCCGGAACGATCACGGCAACCGCTTGCAACTGTTCCTGCGAGCGTGACGAAATCCACGCAATTGTGGCTTTGGCCCCATCCGCCGTTGGCGCCGATGTAGAAACCAGTCCAGTCATAGATCGGAGCGACCACCGGCGGCGGAGCCTTGGTGTAGGGGCGAGCCGCCAAATCAGCCGCCGCCGCAGGGGCGGATAGAGCCACGGCCATCATCCCGGCCGCGACAATCAGAAGCTTTTTCATTACGAGAAATCTCCCAGAAAGAAGTTCAAAAAAGCACGACGCCCACCTAGGAATCGATACTATCCCGTTCGCCTGAATGTTGATGTAGCTAAGCCGCAACACTCGGCTCAGATATTGCAATTCCTTATCATGGAACCAAATGCACTCAGGGTGCGTATTGGCCCCTGGAGAGAGTCGAGGGAGTTTGGACTGTAGATCGCGATCGGGGCTTCCGTTCGCTGTTCGACTGTCACACGGCAGCCCCCGGGCGAACCGCCGTCACAAACTTGTGGCATGACCATTGCATCATTCAGGGCAACTGGGATTTCAGCGCTCAGTTAGAGAATAAGCGCTGCCGGGACGCTTATTTCGAGCCCGGCGACGCTTCACTTCCTTCCCTTGCGCCAGCGCTGCGGCGCCTATTGTTTCGACAGCGGGGTATTTTTGGCGCATGGCATACGACACGGCAACAGTACATTTGCTCCGCGACGTTCTAGACGACGTTCTTTCCAGTCCGTCATTCACTCGTCAGCAGCAGCGATCTGCTCTGGAAGTTGCCGAGCGCGTTCTCTTGCTCGCTTCCCAAGGCGAGCGTGAACCGATCAGGATCAAGCGACACTTGCTAAATGAATTTTTGGCATCCGCTGCCAGCGACGCCAACCGGGTCGCCCCTTCGCCTGATCGACGGTGAGCCTGCTTGGCGACCAAGTGCCGCTGGTAGCGCCCTGCGGGTCGTGTCTGCCATGCCACACTGCCGCTCATCGGAGCATTCCCTGCCCCCGGCATGTCGCCTTGTGCCCGATATTGTTGCAAAAGTCGAAAATCGAACAACCGTAAAAATCTCGCAAAAGCTAATCTCTAGCTCGCCTCGGGTTTCGGTTGACCGTTGTCATGCAAAAACAAGCAATACTCAGAACAAAGGCCGCCTTTCGGTGACCTTTGTACGATCGTTTCTATTAGTTCTGCTTGTCCCGCTCCTTGGTGTTAATTCCGCTGTCTCAATCCGAAAATCGGTTGACAGCGGGTACCCACCGAGAACGACTTCTTGATGCATGAGTTCGACGTGAAGCCGGATGGTGGAGACGCATCTTCGCGGTTTCGTTCACGACAGCCCGGCCCGGCAAGGCCGGACGCGCCAAACGTTGCAAGGTTACAGTAGCCAACAAGTACAAGTCGCCGTATTGTTCAAGCCATTGAATCCCGAGGACATCGCAGATGAATACTCGGTTTACGGTGACCTTGTTGGCATGCATGCGCTTTTCGAGGCCCGTCAACCACGAACCCAGGCGATCGGAGGTACGGTTCAGATGCATGACGCATGACCTTGCGCCGTGAATCAGTCGCCGTCTGAGGTAGTGATTGCCTCTTTTGCTGATCCCAAGGAGGGTCGTCTTACCACCGGTTGAGTGTTCACGAGGGACCAGCCCAAGCCACGCTGCGTGGTCCTTGGCCCTTCGAACTGACTAGCACTGCCGGCGCTCGCGACGAATGCCGTCGCCACCAGTGGGCCTATCCCGGGAACAGTCATGAGCCTCCGCGCTCGTTCGTCACTCGCCGCCAAAGCCTCGATTTCACGTGTGATCTCGGCGATGCGGTGTTCGAGGCGCCCGAAGTCCTCGAACAGCCGACGAAGCGTGCGCCTCATCATCGGCGTCAAGTCATTGCCCTCATCGGCCAATACGCGAAGGTTTTCGACCATTAGACAGGCTCACTGCTGACCGGCCGAAGAAGCTATGTGATCCTCGTGGATAAATGGCGCCAGGCACTCGGCTCAACCAACCTTGGGTTGTACCGTGCCTCGTGAACTGTCGGAGCGCGCTATGCCTAAAATTAGTATAGATCTTGAAAACTGCTACGGAATCAAGAAGCTTAAAGCGGACTTCGATTTTAAAAAGGCGAGAGCGTTCGCCATTTACGCCCCCAATGGAGCAATGAAATCATCGCTGGCGACGACTTTCCAGGACATTGCTGCGCATTCCAGGGATGGTGATCAGGTGTTCCAGGCGATGGTGATCACGGATTCCAGTGATCGCGATCAGGTGCGGAGGCGAACACGCCCGACGAGGCTTACTTCGGCACGCAAGCTATGGTGATGGCCGCATGACCGTCGCCGACGGTTTTGTCGTCGCTCTGGTCGGGCTACGCCCTCCCGACGCAACGACAAAACCGTAAAGCCCCGCGTTCAGCATAACCCGGCAGGAATCCACTTAAATCCAGCGGGGCGCTGTCCAAACAACCGGGGCCAGCTCTGCCAGCTCTCCTCGTCAAGATTGGCGGGTTAGTTTGGAGATCGTCCCGGCGGTCCATGGGAGGGGCCTGTGGGCCGGCGGGGCGATCGTGCGCGAGGTGCTCACGGTTTTTTCTTTTCGCCAGCCTGTCGCCGTAGACTGTCGCCTTTGAGCTCGATGCGGTGGGCATTGTGAATGATGCGGTCCAATATCGCATCGCCAAGGGTGGGATCGGCAATGACGTCATGCCATTGCGACACGGGGACCTGACTTGTGATCAACAAGGATCCCTTGTCGTAGCGATCATCGACGATCTCCAGCAGATCCCGGCGCTGGTCGGCGGTGAGCGGTTCGGGTCCCCAGTCGTCCAGTCACGTTGAGCTCAACGTGACTGGACTTATGTGCAGCACGCAGTGATGTGGAGCGATCTAGATTCTCCCCGCTATTAACAGCCGCTTCGACCGTCCCTACTCAACATAACTGACGACGGTAGCGTGGTTCTCTCTCGTTCATCCGAAGGAGGCAACCATGCTCGAACACTTATTCCGGAAGGTTCACGCGGGTTACACGGCATCGCCCAATGGCACTTTGTTGGAAGATTTCGCTACTTGGCTCATCTCGGCTGGCTACGCCCGATCTACGGCCTGCCACCACGTACGAGGCCTAAAGGAAGCTCTCGACCGGATGTGTTCAGCGCGGCTTGATTGCGATACCGGCGTTTCAGGACGGTTCTTGTCGCAAGCATTTGCCCCCGCGTCATTGCAAGGCACCCGACGCGCCGTTGAACGTTTTCTCATCGCGAGGCGGCTGTTCGTCAAAGAAGCAGTACCCGAGCCGTTCTCAGCACTTCTTGGTCGCTACAGACGGTATCTATCGGAGGTGCGTGGCCTTACCGGCGCGACCCTGGAACAGCACATCGCAACAGTGAAGAGCTTGCTCGCGTACGCTTTGCCAGCTGGCGCCCCGCTGCATGCGTTGTCAGCTGCCACAGGGGATGTCCCGATCGTTGTTGAACTAGGTCGGGCCTACGTTGCCGGAATGAATGTTACGCGGCCCTCGTGACGTTGGCAACGGGGTTGATCGTCATGCGATCGTGGTGAGCTTGAAGGGCCGCACGCAGAACCGACAATTGCTTATACGCCTTCAATCGTCGGAAGCCCTTGTTGGCCTCGATCATGCCGGCCGCGACCCATCGCAAGGCCATACTGGCATCCCGCCAGCGTTTGACGTTGCGCGTGACGCGGCGAATGGTGCCCATCATGTTCTCGGCGATGTTGGTACAGGCGAGTGATCGACGAAGCTCCTTCGGCAACTTCAATCGGACGACAGTCAGGATTTCGTCGAGGCCTTCGAGGATGCTTGCCGCTACGCCGGGCCATTGCTGGTCGAGTCGACGCGCGAGATTGCGGATCAATTTTTCGGCCTTGTCGGCGTCATCGAGCTCCCAGGCCTGGCGCAGCACCCGACGGGTGGCCGCATGATGCTCTTTCGGCAGGCGTTCCATGATGTTGCGCGCCTTGTGGATCTGGCAGCGCTGGATCGCAGCGGCCGAACCGAAGGTGCGGCGGATCGCCTTCGACAACGCCTTCGCGCCGTCGGCAATGAACAGTCTTGGCACCGTCGGGTCGAGCCCGCGCGAGACCAGGTTATCCAGCAGGGCCTGAACCGTTGTGGCATTCTCGGTCGCCCCTTCCACCAGAGCCAGCGGATGCTTGTTGCCTTCGCCGTCAACCCCGATCGCGGCGACCAGCACGAGATCGTCGCCGAGATGCAGCCCGTCGATTTGGACCACCAGAAGGTCGAGCGCGGACAGATCGGCAGCCATGAAGTCGGCCAGCCGCGCCGCCGACAGCGCTACGAACCTCCGCGAGGCCGCCGACTTCGAAATCCCCGATCCGGGCGGTGCCGGCACGTCACCTTCGGGCAGCCGGACAGCGCGGCCGAACCGGCGCGTCGACACATTGATCAGCATCAGGTTCATCGCCCAGCGACCGAGCCAATCCTCCGCCGCCGCCGTTTCCCAGCTCGGGATCGTGACCTCGCGGCCGTCCACGCCCCGGACCCGCGGGCGCTCGACCTCGATCTTGCCGCCGTGGAAGCCGATCCGTCCCCGCGTTCGGCCCCAACGGTGCGCCCGCCGTGCCGCGTCGCGACCGTGGCGTGGCCCGCAGGCCGCCGTGACATCCGCCTCCATCATCGTGCCGAGCGCTTCGATCCCCGCCGCAAGGCAGAACCGATCAAAGCTCGCCCGCACTTCTGCAAACGCTTCGTCCACAGCCCCGGTCGCCGGCGAACCAGCCGGTGTGATATCTCTCGTCATGGCGTTGCTCTCCTTTGTGGAATCAGCACCCCGAGCCTACCGGCTCAAGGTGGGCAACGCCGACCTCTTCAGAAATTCAACAGAACCCGGGACATCCCCCGGCCACAGTCGATCGGTTCGTAATGACCAAAGCGCGGCGCATTAAGCGACAAACCCTACAGCACGTTGTCGCTCGCCTCCGCGCCTTTCTTAGGTTTTGCTTCGACCACGGCGAGATTCGGCAACGGCTCGACGCAATTGACGCGCCGCGCGCCTACCGAGGTGAACGACCGCCTCGAGCTCTGGCTTGGCCGCTTGTAAAGCGGCTGCTGCGCTCCATCGACCGATCGGAGCGGCTTGGCTGGCGAGACTATGCGATCCTCCATTTGATGGCGCATTACGGCCTGCGGCCCTCCGAGATCATCGCACTGACGCTTGGCTCAATCGATTGGGATAGCCGCACGCTCCGCGTCAAGCAGTGCAAGACCAGATCAGATCTGGCGCTTCCTCTAGCCGAACAAACCATACGCATCCTCAGGCGCTATCTGCGCCGCGGCCGGCCCGGCGGGGCGCACCGCGAACTTTTCCTCCGCGCAAGCCCCCCGGTCGGTCCCCTCACGCACTACGCCATAGGCGATCTCTACCAGAAGCGCGCACGTCAGAGCGGTCTGCCGCTGCAGGATACATCCTCCTACTGCCTGCGCCATTCGTTTGCGATGCGTCTGCTCGATCGTGGTGTCGGCGTCAAGGTGATCGGTGATCTGCTCGGCCATCGAACTCTGGAGAGCACCTGTGTCTATCTCCGGCTGCAGACCGGGGCCCTGCGAGAGGTCGCGCTTCCTCTGCCAACGGCGACCATCGGCATCGAGGAGGACGCGGCATGAGCGCGACCTTATCGGCGATCCCGTTCAACCAAGTGGTGGACCGTTATTTGCAGAGGCAACGTTCACTCGGGCGCGGCTATGTTCATGAGGAGCGCGTAATCGACGCTCTGCGTCAATTTCTGGAGAAGAACACCTGTACTGACCTCGACCAAGCGCTCTTCGAGGGATGGTGCGTGTCACAAGGTCATCTTTCTGCAAACACGAGGCGCAATCGCCAGCGTATCGTGCGCAACTTTTGTCTCTATCGTCAGCGTACCGAGCCAAGTTGCTTCGTTCCGGATATCAATCGCTTCCCACGTCGGAGCCCCCATGCACCGCCGGTCATCTTTGGGGCGGCCGAAGTCGCCAGGATGTTGGCCATAGCCGATCATTTGGCTCCGACGTCAAGTTCGCCGCTGCGGCCAGCGGTGATGCGACTTGCCGTGGTCCTGCTCTACACCGCGGGGCTCCGTAGGGGCGAGCTGCTGCGTCTCACCTTGGCCGACGTCGATGCCCGCCATGGCATTTTGCACATTCGTGCGTCGAAGTTCCACAAGTCGCGGATCGTCCCGTTGTCGCCGGATGCCTGTCGGGAGCTGAGGTTGTACCTCAGGAAGCGGTTGCGATCACCTCTGAGCCATTCGGCGGATTCACCCTTGCTTTGCAATACCAAGGGGTGCGTGCGCGGCTACACAGGTACCGGCCTGCGGGAAGGAGTCCAAACGCTATTCCAAGTCGCCGACGTTCGAGGCCCCGACGGGCGAACCCCGCGGGTGCATGACTTTCGCCATAGCTTTGCGGTCGGATCGCTGTTGCGATGGTACCAGCAAGGGGCGGATGTCCAATCCAATCTGCCAAAGCTTGCGATGTACATGGGGCACGTCTCAATTGTTTCGACTGCCTATTACCTCCGCTGGATTCCACAACTTTCTGCTGCGGCCAGCGATCGGCTCGAGAGGCATTTCGGCCACCTCATCACAGGAGGTGCCGCATGAGATCGCAAAGACCTAACGAGCTCGGCAAGAGCATCGAGCGCTTCTTCCGAGAGTATCTGCCGACGCTCCGGGGTACCAGCCGACACACCATACGCAACTACCGGGATGCGCTCGTTCTGTTCCTGCGCTTTACTTCGTCGCAAACGGCCAAGGCTATCGAGGATCTCGATCTCGTCGATTTCACGGCGAAGCAGGTTCAGGACTTCCTGGCGTTTCTAGAGGCTGAGCGTCACAATGGAGTAGCCACTCGCAATGCGCGGCTGGCGGCGCTGCATACGTTCTCTCGCTTTCTCGCAACCGAACAGCCCGCCTATCTCGCCGAACTGCAGCGCGTGCTAGGCGTACCGTTCAAACGCGGCGCGCGAAGCAAGCCGATCGAATACCTTGAGCCGCAGGAAGTAGAAGCGTTGCTCAAATCGATCGACCGGTCCACAGAACGGGGCAAACGCGACTATGCCTTGTTCGCATTGATGCTCAACACGGGAGCCCGTGTTCAGGAGATCCTCGATCTGAGGCTGTGCGACATCCGCACTGATCCTCCTCATCAAATCCGGCTGCGCGGCAAGGGCGACAAAACGCGATTGTGTCCAATTTGGCCGCAAACCGCACGACTTCTGCAAGAACTGTCGAACAGTGCTGCTCATTCGGGAGGCCGCGACGCTCCGCTGTTCGTGAACCGCCAGGGCAGCAAGTTGACCCGCTTTGGCGTTCGTTACCTGCTCAAGAAGCACATCACGGCCGGAGCCAACGCAACCCGCACGCTGCAGCAGAAGCGGATCCATCCCCATTCCTTGCGGCATACGACCGCCATCTTTCTCCTGAAGGCGGGAGTTGACTTCGCGACCATCAGCCAATGGCTTGGGCATTCGTCGCTGAACACAACCATGACCTATGCAAGGGCGGACATCGATCTAAAACGCCAAGCGCTTATGCAGGTGTTCCCCGAGATCCTCGCACCGCCTCGCGCTGGGCACGTCTCTTCTGCGGCGATCAACATTGTTGATTGGCTTAAGAGGCTATGACCTACAGGGTAAATTATGTGGAGTTGGGGCTGTCAAAAACCGGACCAGCGCCGATTGTCAACCCTCAACTCCACATCACTGCGTGCTGCACATAAGTCGAGGATGAGGAGATTGACGCGCTCCAGGGCCGCGATCAGGCGCGCCAGACGGCCTTCGCCGCGCGCCTGGGCGAGATCGGCGAACAGGCGGGATGTTCGCTTGTAGAGGACGGAAAAGCCGTCGCGGCAGGCCTTGTTGCCGAGCGCGCAGGCAAGCCAGGACTTGCCGGTGCCGGTTGGGCCGACAATGACCAGGTGGTTGCTGTCACGGATCCATTGACAGGTGACGAGGTTCTGGAAGAGCGAACGATCGAGACCACGGGCGGTGCGATAGTCGATGTTCTCGATGGTGGCGGCTTGACGGAGCTTGGCCCCGGTCAAGCGGCGCGTGAGGCGGCGGTTGTCGCGGCCGGTGACCTCGCGATCGACGAGGAGGCCGAGCCAATCGGCGTGCGGCATCTCGGCCGCCTCGGGATTGTTCTGCAGTTCGACGCAGGTATCGGCCATGGCGGCGAGGCCGAGTGCGCGCAAGCGATCGACGGTGGGGTGAATGAGCATGCTGATCTCTCCTGATCAATTGTAATAGCTGCGGCCACGGATGTTGGTGTGGAAGAGGATGGGCGCCTCCTCGGCGGGAGGAGCAGTTCTGTCAGTGCCGTTCTTGAGGATGGCGGCGACCGATTTGTACGAACGGGCGTTGAGCAGGAGGGCCCGGGCACAAGCGGCATCGACGCGTTCCTGGCCGTAGCGCTTGACCAGCCCGAGAATGCCGATGGCCGAGCGGAAGCCCTGTTCCGGATGTGGCCGCGATCGCAGGATGACGTCGATCAGCGTCTGGGCATCGGGACCGACCTTGGCGGCTTCCGAACGAATGCGCTCAAGGGTCCAGTCGCGATAGCGGCGATGCGAGCTCGGCATATGCTCGGGAATCGTGGTCGGGCGATGCGGCAAGGTGCTGCGCAGATGCGACGCCACCCGCTTGCCGCGGAGAAATATCTCGACGGTCTTTTGGGTGATGCGGGCCTCAACCTCCTGATGAACGAGGCTGTGAGGGACGCTGTAGTAATGCTTGGCGATCTCGACGTGATAATCGAGGTTGACCCGGCAGCGCTTCCACTCGGCATACTCGTACGGTTCATCCGGCAAGGGGGTGAGCGCCGGATGATCGAGCTCTTCGAACAGGTCGCGCCGACTTCGCCCCCAGCTCCGGAGAGGTCGATCGTTCAGCTCGACAAGGAGGCTGTGGATCGCCTCGTTGAGGGCGGCGAGCGAGAAGAAGCGGCGGTTGCGCAGACGCGCCAGAATCCATCGCCCGACGATTTGGACCCCGACCTCGACCTTGGCTTTGTCGCGCGGCCGATACGGCCGCGCCGGGACGATGGCGGTGCGGTAATGGCGGGCGAGATCGGCATAGGTCCGGTTGACCATCGGCTCGTGAAAGCAGGCCCGGGTGATGCCGGCCTTCAAATTGTCGCTCACCGTCTGCCGGGCCACACCGCCGAAAAAGGCAAAGGCCCGAACGTGCGAGGCGATCCAGTCCGGCAGGCTCTGGCTGAGGCTGGCCTCGGCGTAGGTGTAGTTCGAGGCGCCGAGCACGGCGACGAAGATCTGCGTGCTGCGCACCTCACCCGTGAGCCCGTCAACCACCTCCATCGTGTGGCCGGAATAGTCGACGAACAGCTTCTCGCCGGCGACGTGAACCTGGCGCAGGGTCGGTTTGAGGCGGCCGGCCCATTCCTTGTAGCGTTCGCAGAACCACGAATAGCTGAAGCTGTCGGAGCTTGCGTCGCAATACTCCTCCCACAACAGCATCAGCGTGACGTTCGGGCGCCGCAGCTCGCGATGCACGAGCGCCCAATCCGGCTGCGGACGCTCGTCGCTGGGTCGATCGGAGGGTGGCGGATACAGGCGGTTCTCGAGCCGGGCATCGTCATCCAGCTCTGGCCGCAACGGCCAGGTCAGGCCGGTGCGGCGGGCTCGATTGAGGTACTTGCTGACCGTGCCCTGGGCCAAGCCGAGGCTGCGGGCAACGGCGCGTTGCGACATGCCGACGCTGTAGTGCAGGCGTAGAACTTCACGAATGTGGCGCATGGACAGTCTCTCGGTCGGCATCTCGATCCTCTGCGGTTGGGCAAAAGACCAAGGTAGCCGGGTTGCAGACTGTCAGCGGTGCGCGCCTCCCCATTGCCCCCGATCATGATCGCTGGAAATAGCGATCACGATCGGGTGGAAACGGTGATCACGATGCTCTGGAATGAGTGATCACGATGGCCTGGAATCGGTGATCACGATCGGCTGGAACACGCATGTTTCTTGGCTACCTTGAGTCAAGTTCGACGAAAAATAACCCACCAAAGCCTCACGCCTAGAGCGGTCCACCCGAGTATCCCGAAGAACACCGTGATCCAGAGTACGTATAATTGGTTTTCCGGCAGATGATATTCCCAAAGGCCAACGCTGCTAGCAAAAGCTGCTGTCAGACAAAGTGCCAGAACTGTGCGCTCGAAACCGATCAGATGGGGGTCTCGCCGTACCCGTCGCAATGATTTGTTTTGGTCACCTCTCGCAGTGACCCATACCAGAGGAAGAGCCACGAGCAGAGGTGCAAGGCTCGCCCATATGAAGCCGAAAAATAGACACCAGTATTCGGTGGGGTAACTGCCAGGCCTGTGAACCGTGTGCTGCTTCACGACGGCAAGGCAAAGCGTAAGCATGATCACCGTCCACACGAACGCAATCAGCGACTTGAAATACCTGATGATTACGACGCGTATTGCGATGTTGAACTTGACCAAGAGAGCCTGCAGCCGTGCTACATGCTCTTCGAGGGTCAATCGTTCAAGGCCTGCTAAATCCATCCGCATCTGGAAAATCTGCTTCTCCGTGTGAGACTCGGTGTGGAGGAATGCCGCATACCGTCTTTCAATAGCCCTCTCATTAATCGGAACGACTAGCTGCACATTTGACGGTGAGTGGATGATTGCGTCTGGGATTTCCTGTTCGTCAGTTGGGACGGAAATTGCGGAGAGCGAGAAACGAGGCAGCGGTGACCTTGCCCCACGGGCTTAATCCAGTTTGAAGTTCGCTCTGGCCCACGACAAGGACCAGAGCATGAAGCGCAGCCGCTTTTCGGACGAGCAGATCATCGGGATTTTGAAGGAGCATGAGGCCGGCGTGTCGGTCGCCGATCTATGCCGCAAGCACGGCGTCAGCGACGCCAGCATCTACAAATGGAAGGCCAAGTTCGGTGGGCTGGAGGTGTCGGAGGCCAAGCGGCTGAAGACGCTGGAGGACGAGAATACGCGGCTGAAGCGGCTTTTGGCTGACGCCATGCTGGACAATGCGGCCTTGAAGGACCTCCTGGGAAAGAAGTGGTGACGCCCGCGGCCAAGCGGAAGGCTGTCGCACATCTCGTGGCTGCCCACGGGATGAGCGAACGGCGGGCGTGTAAAGCCATCGGCTGCTGCCGCATGACCATGAGATACCAAACGACCCGGGCGGACGAAGCCGGCCTTCGCCAACGCATGAGGGCGATCGCCCAAGAGCGCCGTCGCTTCGGCTATCGGCGCCTGCATGTTCTGCTCAAGCGTGAGGGCTACGTGGTCAACCACAAGAAGCTGTTCCGGCTCTACCGGGAAGAAAGGCTTGCGGTGCGTCGCCGTGGCGGCCGCAAGCGGGCGATCGGGACCCGAGCGCCGATGACGGTCGCGATGGCGCCAAACGACCGCTGGTCTCTCGACTTCGTGTCGGATCAGCTCACCGATGGCCGCCGCTTCCGCATCCTCACCGTCGTCGATGATTGCACCCGCGAGTGCCTGGCGCTGGTGGCCGACACCTCGCTGTCTGGCTCCCGGGTGGCGCGGGAGCTGGATCGGCTGATCATCGAGCGCGGCAAGCCCAAAATGGTGGTCAGCGACAACGGCACCGAATTGACCAGCAACGCCATCCTGACATGGGCCGATCAGAGCCGCGTCGCCTGGCATTACATCGCGCCCGGCAAGCCGACGCAGAATGCCTTCATCGAAAGCTTCATGTATAGACGGCCCCGCGGATGCAAGGGATTCAGCAGCACTTTGGATTCCGGTCGGGTGCGTTCATGTATCCGGCCTGTTAGTGCGACCGATGCCATGGCCGCTGGCCCTGATGGAGATCGCGGATCGAGGCCTCATCAACGGGTCGCGCTTGTTGCGCTTAAAGCTCTTCGGGCTTGCTCGATCCCCAGCTCCGCCGGTGTCCATCATGCTGTCATTTGCCCTCACACCATAAGGTGGCCAACATACGCGGAAAGTCAGGCCGCGAGCTTAGGCCGATAGAATTCCCCGGTCGTCATCATCGCCCAGACGATCCGGGCCAACTTGTTGGCAACGGCGATGGCGACGACCATCGGCCGACGCCGTTCAAGCAGGGCTTCGATCCAGCCGCCTCCAACCCGGGAGCGAGCCTTTGGGTACCGAACGACGTTACGTGCCCCGATGACAAGCAAGTGCCTGAGATAGGAATCGCCCTGTTTCGTAATCCGGCCGAGCCGATCCTTCCCGCCGGTGGAATTCTGCTTAGGCGTCAGGCCAAGCCAGGCCGCGAACTCCCGCCCGGAGCGGAACATTGTTGCGTCCGGTACGGTCGCGGCGAGAGCCGTGGCCGTTATGGGACCGATCCCGGGAATTGTGGACAGCAACTTCGCCATCGGATTTACTCGCTGGATCTGAGCTATCTCGCGCTCGATGGCCTCGACCTGCCGGTCCAATTCCTTCAGTTGGTTCACAAGGACGGCTAGTGCGATGCGGGCGTGGGCCGGTAGCGTCAGTTCCTCGTCATCCAACAAGTCCACCAGACCATCCACCCGTTGCCGGCCTTGCCCGACAATGATTCCGAACTCAGCAAAGTGAGCCCGAATCGCGCAGGCTGTCATGGTTCGTTGGCGGACCAACAAGCCTCTTGCACGATGAAGCATCAAGAAGCCCTGGTTCTCAACGCTCTTGATTGGAACGAACCGCATATTGGGACGGGTGACCGCTTCGCAGATCGCGGCCGCGTCAGCGGCGTCATTCTTGGCTCCTCTTCGTAGGTAGGGTTTAACATAGGCTGGCGGGATCAATCTCACATCGTGTCCAAACTGCCGAATCTCCCGCGCCCAGTGGTGAGCAGTCGCACAGGCCTCAATGCCGACTAGGCAAGGTGCGAGCGAGGAGAAGAACGACACGATCTCGCCTCGCCGGAGGCGTTGGCGACCGGCCACTTGGCCTTGGCCATCAACTGCATGGATGTGAAATACGTGCTTCGAAATATCCAACCCAATTGTCGCGATTTCCATGGTGAATTGCTCCTGTTAGCGGGGTTCGTCCATCGCCAGTATATCGCCGGCGCCGAGGGAGCGGGGCCGTCTTCCCCATCAACGGCCGGCTGCGGGACGAGCTGTTGAACGAGACGTTGTTCACGTCACTGGCACAAGCCCGCGTCACACTTGGATGTTGGCGGGCCGATTACAACGACACACGACCACACTCGCAGCTCGGATGGAGAACCCCGTCCGAGTTCGCGATGACATGCCACCCGCGCCGGGATCTGGCGCTGCGCTATGCCGAAGGCTCCGCGCCAGCCCCCGTCGCTTCCACCGCCCAACCGGGCAAATCCAACGGCAGGGGCGAACTCAGAACTGGATAAAACTTGATGTGGTGGAACGGCCCGCTCCAACAGCATCAAAGTGCTAGAACGTGGTCGTTGTTCGAACGCCACAAAGGAGGGACCGTTCCGTGAAACAGGTTATCACCATCGGGCTGGATCTGGCCAAGCACGTTTTCCAGGTTCACGGGGCGGATGCCGAGGGCTCACCCGTGTTCAACCGGAAGCTACGGCGCAGCGAAGTTCTGCGTTTCTTTGAGAAGCTGCCAGCATGCCTGGTGGGGATGGAAGCATGCGGTAGCGCCCACTATTGGGCGCGCGAGATCGCAGCTCTCGGTCATGAGGTCCGGCTCATTCCGCCGGCTTATGTCAAACCCTTCGTCAAGCGTGGCAAGACGGATGCGGCGGACGCTGAGGCCATCAGCGAAGCGGTGACCCGAAAGACCATGCGCTTCGTGCCGATTAAGACGGCTGAGCAACAGGCTGCCGCGATGGTGCTGAAGACCCGCGCTCTTCTAGTGCGGCAGCGAACGCAGTCGGTCAACGCGTTGCGCGCGCATCTGGCAGAATTGGGGATCATCGCCACCGCCGGCCTGGCAAAGGTTGAGGCGCTGGTCGCAATCATACGGGATGAGACAGATGCACGCCTGCCCGCAGCAGCGCGCTTCGCGCTGATGGCTATTGCCGACGAGATTGAAGCTTCAGCCGACCAGATCGAGAGGCTCGAGCGCGCAATCGTCGCGGAGGCCAAGCACGACGAGGACATGCGTCGGTTGACCACGATCCCTGGCGTCGGCGCCATTACGGCGGCGACCATCAAAGCGCTTGTGCCGGATCCCGGCGGGTTCAAGTCGGCTCGCCACTTTGCCGCCTGGCTGGGATTGACGCCGCGGCCTCATTCAAGCGGAGGCAAAGAGCGGTTGGGACGAATATCGAAGATGGGAAATCCAGAACTCCGCTCTCTCCTCGTTGTCGGGGCAACGGCCGTCTTGCGGCTTGTCCGAAACGACGTTCGGGCGCGGCCGTGGCTGAAGGCGCTTCTCGCCAGACGCCCCTTCAAGGTTGCCGCCGTCGCGCAGGCCAATAAGACGGCGCGGATCATCTGGGCGCTCCTGAACAAGGGCGGAATTTATCGGCGTCCCGACCCATTGGCGATTGCCGCGGTGACGTAGTGACCGCCAAAACGATCTGACCGGCGCAGGCCGGCAGAGGGCGAGGTGCAACAACAGGCGATGAACCCATGGGACGAAATCCCGAAACGAGTGAAGCTACTGCCCCCAATGCGCTCAAGCGCGTAAACTTGATTTAGCTCCTCGTTCCGCGGATCTCATCGAGGCCAGCGGCCATATTGTGCCGCGCGCAAAGGCCGGACATATGACCGCACCGTTCCAATGTGTGAAATCGACTGAAAAAGCTCTTGCCTCGCGGGCCGTTCCACATATGGGGGCAAGGTCAGCCGGAGCGAACTCAGGACTGGATAAAACTTGGGGCAAGGTCACTGTGACTTTCTTGGCGTGAATGGCTGGAAACGAGAAGGGCGGAATCGTATCGTCGGTCATGGCGGGCGTGGCGTTCGCGGTTGGAGGTGATGGGGTTGGCTTCACAACCGAATCCTACGCCGTATCAGCGCTTTACACCACGCTCGCCAGCCTCTCGGGCGCCCTCTCGCGAATAAGACGGGTTAGTTCGCCGATCGGCGTCGGGACCCGCGCCGATTAACAACTGGTGCCCAAATCACCGCTTTCGTTGACTTTCCAATTCTGGGGGGAGTTTGCATCGCTCCGTGCGGCCGATATTGTTGGTAGGTGGATAATCCCATTCGAACAGGACCTGTTCGTAAGTCGGCGTAAAGACAAAGTCCTTGCTGGCACTTTTCTTCATATCCCCAGCACCTTTCTCGCCAAGATGCTGTAGCACGATAGCGTAGCGGTATCGCCACTCAGCAGCTACCGGCCACTCTCTACCCGATATAAGCCACTCGTACAGATCGCGCGCTGCTTTGTCGTTGCCTTTCCTCAGGAACATCTGCGCCTGATATTCCTCGATGGAGGCGCTTAGCTCCACATCTAAGGCTTTTCCCCCTGAGTCCTTTCCAAGAGTACGCGCTTGGTCAATGTAACTTTGCGCCTCCTCCAAGTCGCCGCCATTCACGAGAATGAACCACGCGAGGGTCACCACGAAGGCCGCACGGTCGACGGCAGTCGTACCGGTTCTGATGTTATGGCACCGCGTTGAATAATCCTTTTCGTACTGAACGGATCCTACATAACTTCGCAGTTCGAATTGGCGGTAAAAGTGCCAGCGCGCCGCCTCGTCCCAACCCTTCGAGAGCCACCAATTTGAGTTATTAAATTCTACAACCTTGTGCGGCGCTTCGCCTGTAGGGCTGATCACCTGAGTGAAATCGCTGTCATATAGATTAGAGGAAAGAAACTTGATGTCCTTCAGCGACGAGTTCGCGAAGTTCACCTTCGAAAGCGTTGAGTTATTGAACGTAGCCCCGCTTAGCTTCGTTTTGTCGAGCTTCGCTGAAATGAAATCGGATCCGTCTATAATCGAGGATTCAAGGTTTGCTCCAGTGAACATACTCTGATTGGCTTGGAAACCCTCAAGAATGGCCCCGTTCATTATCGCGTTTGTAAACTTGCTTCCATTGAAGCTGACATCTCTCAGCGATAGTTCAGCTAATCCCGCAAAAGCAAGATCGACCGGACGGCCCCGCCAGCTAATGTATTTTGCTATAGGCGAGTGCAGTGTGGCAGGCACTCGCGGCAGCAGGATCTCACTCGTCCCGATGTCCCAACCTAGGAACTGCAGCAGGAGAACACAGGTCAAAATCAATGGCAAAACCATGACATTGCGAAGAGACCTCCGACGCCGCAAGAAGCGGCGCAGCATTTCGGCAAGCGATTCACTGGCCAGCTCATAAAAGAAGGTACCGGGCCTGGCATCCCGCCGAACCAGAAAGCGTCGATCTACGAACGTGTCTAAATCGGATCGGTTCACGCCAAACTGACTTTCGGCGACCTCTTGGACTTGGGTATTGCGCCTGTTTGGCAGAATAAGTCCATTTTCGCAAAAACGGGCCATGGCGATGCGCGGCAAATTAAACAACAAGAGATTCGACAAGGAAGGCGTCCAGCCCTGTGGATTGTGACCCAGGCGTAAGGCAGGTAAAAGACGTAACGACTGAACGTAATAGCGATCGAGAAGGCGTCGCATGCCGGTCTCGCCGCGTAGATCCTCCGTCTTGATCAGACGTTGCCGCTTATAGAGGCGTGCCAGAAGCGATGCGCTATAGAGGAATGGTGTTCTGTTTCTGCGCAAAGCTTCGTGAAATATAGATTGACATAGGATCTGCAGTTCCGTCGGGTCGACTGGCCGGCTGATCTGAAGATTGGAGGTGAGGTCAGGTGTTACGCGCTCATTGCGGGCGCCGAGGAAATCGACAATTGATTTGATGGCACTTTTGCTAAACCGAACTGCATCTTCCTTCGAAATTCCAGAATTCCGTGCCTGGAGAGAGAAAAGGATCACGCTTTCTGCTTCTTCCTGTGTAAAAGGCTGAAGGCGGTAAGATGTTTTCAAAACGTTGGGAATGAACGTTTGCAGCTGCTGGACCTGCGGTAGGAAGGACTCCTGCACGCAAATGACCACACGCACCGGAATGTCGACGCTCCCGCGGGCCAGCTCAATCAGTTCGGCTTGGCGCTTGGACCCGGCTTCAACGGCCGCCAGCTGCCGATCTGCGGCTAAGATGTGCTCCGGGGGGACGCGATTCGATACGATGCAGCCGAGAAGCCTTAGAAATTCCCTAGCCTGCTCAACCTGCGATATCCCGAACAGCTCTTCGAAGTCGTCGAAGACCAGCACCATTCCCGACCCGTAATCGAGTTGTCGCAGAAAGGACCAGAGGTCAGGTGTTTTGAGAGGATCGGTGGGCGGCTTTGGAGCACATTTTCTAGTCCCGATCTGGCGGATCAACTCCTGTTGTAGTAAGCAATCAGTAACGCTAGAACCGGTGGAAACTCCCAGCCTGCTCCTCACAAGCCCAAAATCGATCGGAACTGGCTCGAGACGGCGGTCTTTTAACTTGGGAAAAACGCCGGCGTTCATCAAAGACGTTTTCCCGACGCCTGAGGGCCCGTATAGCACTACGAGGCGCGACCGCAGAAGTAGATCAAGGACGTCGGCGGCCTCCTGGTCGCGCTCGAAAAAGAACTTGCGATCGAGTTCATTATCTTCGAAGGGCCGCGGTCCGAGAAACGGGCCTTGAAGCACTGTAGACTTTCGTTCAGACGAGCCTAAAGCGATCATACAAGGCACTCGTGAATTCGACGGCAGTGCTGTCGATGATCTTGAGATTCTCTTTTGTGTCCCAATAGCGGGAGATGCTGTCCCACTCCCAATCCTTCTTCGGGCCAGAAGCAGTCGACGGTGCACGAGGCTTACGTTGCACGGCGAATGACTTGGTCGACGTTTTCGGAACATTCCACCTCAAGGATCGCATCATTGAGCGGATATTCCAGTCGCGTAATCCATAACCTATGAATAGGAAGGAATTGAACTCGGTGAAGAGCGTCTGGATCACGGGCGCGAGTACGGGCTCCCCCCGGGTAAGACGCGCAATGAACTCGATCACATCGTCCTCGGTGCACAGCATGCTCATAAGCCTATCCTCTTCCGCGGTGCCGTGCAGCTTGTAGACGATCGGTTTTCTTCGAGTGCCCCTCGGCAAGTCTTGCGCCTTGTCGTACCTCCAGTCGTAAAGGCCGACGATCGGCTCCTTGTCAGCAATTCGGAATGCTCGTTCCATCAAGTTATCAAAATTCGTAGTGAGGATATGAGTGAGCGGCATCTGTGCAAGCTTGTGGTGTACGATCCCAGGCGCTGCGTCGCTTATGGTTAAGCTCTTATAGATAAACCGCCGGAGACTATAGGCATCCATGACCGTCTCGTAATATTGACAGACGCGCAAGAAATCGCCCTTGTCTTCACCGGGATACTTGACCTCGTCAGCAATCCTGCGAGCAAGTTCGGGACCGCTAGGCAGGCTGTCCGCGCGGTCGCTCAGGGACGCGCCAGCTCCCAGGAACGGAATGCATCTCTCTTCCTTGATTGCCTGTACGATCAGCCGGAAGTCCGCCTCTAGATCGTCTCGTTCAGAGGCGTCGAGCGGAGGATCACCGCCCTTAACATCCACGTTGGCAAGCCTGTGCGGATTGCACGACTTGATTTGCGACTGAAAGGGCGCCGACCCCGAGTAGGAAAGAGAGCAACAGAATGGGAATGAAGCGCATCGATTCCTCCCAAAAAGCTCAAAGGTCCAACTTCAACTAGAATAGCTATGGTAACACAATTTTGAATGCAGTGGAAACACAAATTTATCGCAATTGGAACACAAAACTGGCTCTGTCTCACGGACTGCACTGCACTGCAGTAAAGTGTTATCGATCAGTACGGAACTGTGCTCTCCGCAAAAGGTGAAGGAGCGCCCTTAGCCAAGGCCATCCCTCACGCAGGCCACGGCCGCCGCCTGGATCCTCGGGCTATGGCTGCTTGTCGGATAGCCGCGCTCTAACCACGACCCGCACCAGTCGCGCGCAGCCGGACTAGAAGCCGCGACGATGGGCGGCGGTTGTTCCGAGCGACGCGCCCGCCGCGGGCTGGGCGTCGTCGGGTCCGGGCCTTAGCTGCCCGTCCAATATCACCTGGTCTAGGCGCCCGATCTATAAGCGCGTCGTTGTAACCGCATCGGTGCCTTCGACGCGTTCGGCCCTACGGATTTCGCACTCGGACATTTCGGACGCGACGATGTTGGGCAACCCGTCATCGGGGGTCATCAAGCGGCTGGAGGTGCAGCGGACTAGTGAAGGCAGGAACGCTGGGAGACACTGCTCCGAGCCGAGCTGGTCAAGCCGTCATTTCTAGTCGCCGCCGCACGCACGATCTCCGAATTTCGCGTCGCAGCTAATAAATTATAGTCGCTGGTCGGCGGCGACCGCCTTTTTCAACAGCCCGCTTGTCCCACGAACCCAAACAAGGCGCAGCACGTTGACTGTTCCATTCTCATGGCAAACTCATGTCAAACCAAAAAAGGTCAGCACCGTTGAGCTGGATGTCTCGCAAAGATTGGCGATCGCATGAAGCAGAAGGTTGAGCGTGGCCATCCGGAGCTGTGTTTCAAACTTGTTGAAAAGGGCCCATATCCGACGTCAGTTCAACTCACCGATTAAGCTCAACGACCTCGGAAGGGCTGCGGTGACGCGGTATCTCGCCGCACCTTGACCGGCTGGTATTCCGCACAACCGCAAATTGACAGCCTTGCCTCTCCGCGCCATCATTCGGGGCTAGAGGAGCATCATGGCTAAGAAAAGAAAGCCAAAACCTCGTAAGGGCACCGACTCGGCGGCGAGCCCGCCGTCCTCGGTGCCGCCGCCGTCCAATCTTCCTGAAAGTGATCCGCAGAAGGAGCCGTTCACGCCGCGAACGCTAGATCGCACGATCATCGCAATGCCTCTTCTGGAAAAGGTGCGCGATGCCAAGCCAGAGGACGAGTTCGACATCATTATTGACGTCAACCTCGAGTATTCAGGCGGCAGGTCCGCTGCCCGCTATACGCTCTGGGAGTGGATTGACGCGCTGCCCGGCGTGCTCCGTTCCCATCCGCAACCGGCCGGCCAGGCCTCCTCTCGCACCGAACAATCCGCGTCAGGCAAAGGAAAGCGGCAGGGAATTGATGGCACCAAGAGCAAGTATAGTCAGCAATATCTTTTTGGGCGGCTAAGCGCCGCCAACATCCAGACATTGGTCCGGCAAAGCGAAAGATCGCGAGAGGAAAAGCGGACTTCCGACGGCAAGCTAAGCAAGTCGCCGCTCTACAGGATTTGGCAGGACGACGAGGTTCGTCCCTTCACCAATCTCTCCATCAGCACCGTCAAGGCGGATGCGGCACGCAATGCCTTTGGCACCTCGGGAAAAGATATCGTGTGGGCAGTCCTGGATACCGGAATTGACGCTGAGCACCCGCATTTTGCGGAGCACGAAAATCTTAACTTAAGCGATCCGGTTGCCCACCGCGATTTCACCATGGGAAGCGCCAGCGACGCGGAACTAGCGGCTAGTGCGCGCCTGGACACGAAGGGACACGGAACCCACGTTGCCGGCATCATCGCCGGTGAGTTTCGAGCCGAGAAGGGGAAGAAAAAAATTGTCGCAACTGTTCAACGCCGGAACGAAACTGGTTCTGTCGTGCCCGACAGGGTGACGGACATCCCGGTGATGTCGGGCATGGCGCCGCAATGTAAACTACTCAGCCTGAAAGTGCTGGACGATAGCGGCAAGGGTCTCGCCAGCAACATGATCGCAGCGATCGAATATATCCAGGAGCTCAATGGGGGTGGCCGGCGTATCCGCGTCCATGGCGTCAATATGAGCGTCGGCTACGACTTCGAACCGAAATGGTTTGCCTGCGGTCAGAGTCCGCTCTGTGTGGAGGTCGATCGGCTCGTGCGTTCCGGCGTCATTGTCGTCGTTGCGGCCGGCAATACCGGCTACGGGTATAACCAGTCGCTGGCCCTCGGAGCGGTCCCCGCCGGACAGGACGTGACGATCAACGATCCCGGGAATGCGGAGCTGGCGATTACGGTCGGATCGACGCATCGCGAGATGCCCCACATCTACGGGGTGTCTTATTTCTCCTCGAAAGGACCGACCGGCGACGGCCGCCTAAAGCCCGACTTGGTGGCGCCAGGCGAGAAGATCATCTCGTGCCGGAGCGGCTACACGGGCTCTGCAAATCTTGCGTCGGGCAGCGCTGCACCGGCCGCGGAGGCCTCGCAACTCGCAGATCCCTCGCAAGCTGCTGACGTCACCGCTTACTACAAGGAAGACAGCGGCACCAGCATGGCTGCGCCCCATGTTTCCGGCATCATCGCGGCGTTTCTGTCGGTGCGACGCGAATTCATTGGCAAACCCGAAGCGGTGAAGGAAATTTTCATGTCCACTGCCACGGACCTGAAGCGAGCGGTCTACTTTCAGGGTAGGGGCCTGGTCGATCTCATGCGCGCGATCCAATCGGTCTAGAACTACGTTCGGAGATGAGCCATGGATATCATCGCGGGGATGCCATTCTTCAGGCTGGAGATCACTAAGGACGGTCAGGAGTTCAGCGCGTCTCAAAAGGCCGCGATCGAGAACTCCGTGCGCAATTCCGGGGCCGCCCAGCTTACGGATCTGTTCGTCATCAGCCATGGCTGGAATAACGACAGCGCCGAAGCGCAGGAGCTCTACGAAGAGCTGTTCGCGAACCTCGCCGCGCTGATGCCTGGCCACGCCGCCTTGAGAGACAGAAAGTTCGCCGTCGTCGGCATTTTCTGGCCCTCAAAAAAGTTTGCGGACAACGAATTGATACCGTCAGGAGGAGCAGCGAGCCTTGACGACGGTGCCCACTTGAGTTCGTTGGCGGTCAAGCGGAAGCTGGATTCGTTGAAGGGCACCTTCGACGTTCCCGATGAGGCGCTGCTCGAGCACGCCAAAATGCTGATTGATGGCATCGAAAGCGAGGTCACCAAGCAGGAAGAGTTCGTGAACATCATCCGTTCACTGGTGCCAAACGCGCCAACCGACGCTGCGGATGATGCGTCCGACCAGCTCTTCGCCCAAGAACCCCGCCAACTACTTGCTGCCCTGTCGAAACCATCGTTCCCGGCGCCAGCGCGAGGTGGAGGTGGCATAGCCCTCGGTATAGACGAACAAGCTGGTGGCGTGGCGTCATTCGAAGATTTTTTCACCGGCATCAAAGCGGCGGCGTGGCGGCTGCTGAACTACGCCACTTATTATCAGATGAAGGAACGCGCCGGCGTAGTCAGCAAGGTGGTCAACGGCGTGCTTGGGTCCGTTCGCAATTTGCGGCCCGATCTGCGTATCCATCTGATCGGACATAGTTTCGGCGCGCGGGTCGTCACCGCGGCGGTGGACGGCCCGACGACAATCCGGCCGTCGAGCCTATCGCTGCTGCAAGGCGCTTTTTCTCATAACGGATTCAGCGAAAGGTTCGATGGTGGAAAGGACGGCTACTTCCGTAAGGTTGTCGGCCAATCGAAAGTGGCAGGGCCGATCCTGGCGACCCATACAGTCAACGACAAAGCTGTCGGGATCGCCTACGCGATAGCTTCACGACTGTCATTCGACAACGCAAATGCGCTAGGCGACGAAAACGACATCTATGGCGGAATCGGCCGAAACGGCGCGGTCAAGATGAAGTCCGTCGAGTTGGTCAAGGGAACCCTGCTTCCCGCTTCCGGTGTCTACCGATTCGTGCCCAGGAAGGTGCATAACCTGCGGGCCGATGCGTTCATCGGCAACCATAGCGACGTAAAGGGCCCCCAAGTCGCCCATGCGATCCTGTCTGCAGTGGGGATCACTTAGATTCACGTGATCGGCACTCGCCTTATCGGTTGACTGATTGCGGCGATTGAACAACAGCGCCCAAGTCGCGTTCAGCCCGCATTCAACCGTACTTCAACGTAAGGCCGTATGTCCGCCTCTTCCGGTTGATCTGAGGCCGGCAAACTGGACCATTTTTGGCTAGAGTTTTCGCTGCCGAATCCCCTCGGCTGGGAGGAGCGGACGACGATGAAAGCCTCAAAATTTTCGGACGCCCAGAAGGCGTTCATCCTGAAGCAGGGCAGCGACGGGGCTGCGGTGGCGGAGATCTGCCGTAAGGCCGGGATCAGCCAGGCGACCTACTTCAATTGGAAGAAGAAGTATGACGGGCTGCTGCCGACCGAGATGCGGCGGTTGAAGCAGCTCGAGGAGGAGAACGGCAAGCTGAAGAAGTTGGTCGCCGATCTTTCGCTCGACAAGGAGATGCTGCAGGACGTGATCCGCCGAAAGCTATGAAGCCTGGCCGGAAGCGCAAGCTGGTCGACGCGGTCCGCAGCGAATGGCAGGTCTCGATCCGTAAGGCCTGTGACGCTCTCGAATTTGACCGCTCGACCTACCACTACAAGTCCCGTCGCTCCGGCCAGGCTGCCCTCGAACAGAAGATCAGGGAGATCTGCCATGTTCGTATCCGCTACGGTTATCGTCGTGTTCACGTTCTGCTCCGCCGTGATGGCTGGCGCCATGGCCAGAACAAGACACGGCGCATCTATCGCGAATTGGGCTTGCAATTGCGCAACAAAACGCCCAAGCGCCGGGTCAAGGCCAAGCTGCGCGACGACCGCAGGCCGGCGACACGATCGAACGAGACCTGGGCGACGGATTTTGTCCACGATCAGTTGGCGACGGGACATAAGCTGCGCGTGCTCACGATCGTCGATATTTTCTCCCGCTTCTCACCGGTGCTGCAGCCACGGTTCACCTTCCGCGGCAGCGACGTCGTGGCGATACTGGAAAGGGCCTGCAAGGAAGTGGGATTCCCGGCAACGATCCGCGTCGATCAAGGCAGCGAGTTCGTGTCGCGCGATCTGGACCTGTGGGCCTACCAGCGCGGTGTCACGCTGGACTTCTCCAGGCCCGGTAAGCCGACCGACAACGCGTTTATCGAGGCCTTCAACGGCCGCTTCCGGGCCGAATGCCTCAACGCCCACTGGTTCCTATCCCTTGCGGATGCCGAGGAAAAAGTGGAGACTTGGCGCAGATATTATAATGAAGAACGGCCCCATGGGTCGATCGGCAATCAACCGCCGATTTTGCTGCAAAACCACGTCGGCGTAACCAGCCCGCCAACGTGACCGAGGCGCAAAACTCTAGTTCCGGGTGGTCCAAAGTTCGGTCTCGCTGCACTTCAGGCCGGACTCTAACTCCTTCTGGAGGAAATACTCAGGGGCAGGTCAGCCACAGCCGAGTTCGCGACGCTGCGTCTTCGTCTCTTGAAAATCGCTGCCCGTGTGGTCGAGACCACGAGCCGCATTCGCCTTGCGTTTGCTGCGGCCTGTCCGGAAGCCGACCTGATCCGCTGCTTGCCAGGCGCGCTGCTGCCGCTCGGTCCTTGACCCTTGACCGGAGGGGCGTGCGCCCCCGTTCGTCCAACCTATACCTCAAGCGCGTTGCAAAGTACCGGTCGTCAGGCGGTGAAAAGCCGAACGCAATCCTGTGCGCCTCGTCAGAGCAGATGTGCGGCCGCATCAATCGGGCCCAAAAGCCGCACTCTCACGAATAGGACGGGCTAGACGCAGCGGATGGACGCTCCAGCAGGAGGAGCACCGTTGTGGGGACCTTCGGAAGGCCTGACGGACAGCGTGATGCTGACATGCGCCCGAACAGTGCGGATCTACCTTGGACTTCTTTTTGTCCACACCTCGCTTATGGCGGGGTTTTTGTTGCGCTGCCTGGCAAAGTTCCAGAACTGAGCGTACGAGCGCTCATTAACCTGTGGATGAATGAGCGCACCATCGCCCGCGTGCTGCTCCCGCTCCTTTTCCCGCTCCGGTTGTTCCTGCTAAGCTGCAAGAGCTTCCGGACATGTCTGGCAGTGCGGACCAATCCTTCAAATATTTAGGAATTATGTCTGAAAACATTCTTGACGATCAAGCCGGGTCAGAAAACGGGCCCGCGCAGTCCAACGTAGAACGTCTGCGCACTCATCTAAAACCAGATGGACTGGCGCGGGCCCTGCTTGATGTCTGGGCGACAGGCGATCAACAGGGCGCGAAGGCCCGGCTGCGGCAGGTTGTCGACGAGCGCTTTACAATTAAGAAATCTGGCAATGACGCAGCGGATTAGAAGAATTGAAATTCAAGGCTTTCGGGGATTCGGCACCAGTCCTCAGTCAATCACGTTGCCCGATACCGTGGCCGCGATATGGGGTGGCAACAGCCAAGGCAAAACGAGCCTTGCCGAAGCCATAGAGTTCCTTCTGACAGGCCACATCGCGCGACGCGACCTCCTTGCCAGCGCAAAGGACGAATTTTCACAAGCGCTCCGCAACGCGCACATACCGCCGAGCGTACCTCTCTACGTCGGAGCGGAGTTCACGTGTGCGGATGGCAAAATCCGGAAGCTCCGGCGCACATTGGCGAGTGACTATGATGGCAACGCGGCATGTACCAGCAGGCTTGAGATTGATGGAAAGCCCTGTACGGAAGCCGACATCGAGGATCAGATAGGCATCCGGCTTCAGCACCCGCCGCTGCGGGCGCCAGTACTTGCACAACATACGCTCGGCTACGTCTTTACGGCATCGCCAACGGACCGCGCTGCTTATTTCCGGGCCGTCCTCGATACGCAAGATCTGGAGGACTTCCGTTCGGCAGTCGCCTGCCTTTCCGCCGAACTTGATCCGCCAGATATGACCGTGATCGCCGAGCTCGATACCCTCGGCAATATTGGGGGTCTTGCGAACGACGTAAGGGCGTTGCAGGGCGCACCAACACTGATCGAACTTGAACGGTCGCTTGCAGCGTCAGTCGAAACATTACTTACCTCGATAGGGGTTGCTGCGGCGCCTTCTCGAGTTGAACGCATCAACCAGCTTGCGGAGGCTTTGGAGAACCGTCGCAAGCTCGAGTTCCCACTTGACCTGTTCACGCGCAAGCCGTTTCCAGCGATCGATCGTCTTGATGGGCAGCTCGCTGAGAAAATCGAAGCCTTTCAAAAAGAGCGCGATGCTGTCACAGAGGAAACGCGTCGCCTCGTGGCTCTCTTTGAAAGCGCGTTGGCAGTCCCGGCCGTTCACGATTGCAAGGCTCCAATGGATTGTCCACTGTGCGGCTCGCCCGTAAGCCTGACGCCAGAACGAGTCACTCACATTCGGAAGCAGGTTGAAGCAAACCAGAACTATCAGGACGCTGAACGCACGTTGTCCACGGGGCTCACCTTCATGGACACGAAGGTACAAGTCCTTATTCGAGGGGCGGAACAGGCTAAACCGAAATTCATGCAGATAACTGGCGCGGAGCGTCGGCAGCAGGGCTTTCGCGTCGACCGCATCACAGCGCTAGCAGCAAATCCGATCGGGACGAAAGCGTGGCTGCTCGCCTCAGGCAAGCTCTGGCGGGAGACCCAGAAGTTTCTGCGCGCCTGCGAAGTCATTCGCGAGTGCATCAAAGCGGCTCTCGCCGATCTTGGCGGTTGGAAAAACACGAATTCGCTTGTGGACAGGCTTAGTCGTTTTGAACAGATGCATGCGGATCTTGATGCCGTTCACGCAGAGTACGCAGCCGCTGCTCAACCGCTCGCGCAAGCAATAAAACCGGCGGTTGATCAAAGTGCTCAAACGAGAGGCTGGGAAGAGCTACTGATCGTTGCGGCCGATCCCGCACGGTTGTTCAAAGCCCTACAGCTCTTTCGATTGCATGCGGAAAAAGTTGCGGCCATTGGGCGGGCGGTAAAAGAAATCGACGTCGCGAACGGAAAAGTCGCGGATGAGAAATTCGGCGATCTGAGCGATGACGTTTTGGATTGGTGGGAGAGGCTCCGCCCTGGCGAGTCGACATTCTTCAGTTCGGTGCGTAGGCGGAGCGCTAAAGCCCGTCGTACCATCGATCTCAAGGTCGCGTTGTCCGCGAATGATGACCGCAGCAACCCGCAGATCCGGGACGCGGTAGCGGTGTTCAGCCAGTCGCAACTGCACTGCTTAGGTCTTTCGTTGTTCTTGGCCCGTGCGATCGATAGCGGGGCGGGATTCGTCCTGCTGGACGATCCGGTCCTCACGAGCGACGACGACTTCCGGCCAAATTTCGCTTCAAGTGTGATTGAGGCACTGTTGGATGCCGGCATTCAGGTCATCGTACTTACCCAGGATTACTCGACGTGGAAGGATATCGGTCACCGGTGGCGTCATCGCGGCGCGGCTCAGTTCCAATTGGTGCGCGACAATGCGGTCGCCGGGACGGAAGTACGAAGCCAGGATGATGATTTGGCAACCATGCTGGTACAGGCGAAGCCGTTCATCCTTTCTCACGACGGCGACCAGCGGAAGGAGGGCGCAACCAGATTGCGCCGAACAATCGAGCGTTTCTGCAAGGAGCTTCTCGTGAAGTCGCGGCATGCCAACGGCGACAATACTGCGATGATCACTGATTATGACGGAAAGAACTATGGAGATTTCAGCGCTCAAGCGCTTGCGCTGCTCACGCGGAATCCTGCGCACAAAGGCAAGCTGACGGCGGCGTACAACTATGTGACGCCGGGCCCACATGACGACACGCCTCCGTCAAGCAGCCAACTCAAAGTGGCGTTGGGAGATTTGAAAGGGCTCAAGAAAGATTATTTGGGGTAGGAGGTTTGACTCCTTGCTTTCCGTACACGCCATGCAGCTCGAACGATCCACGAAAAAGCTGGGCGCGTCCGAAGTTCGTGCGCTTCGGATGGCCGGAGTGCCTATTTTTGCTCGCGTGGCGCAGCTCTTGGTTTCGTCGTCTATTTATTTGGTTCGCCTAGTCTTGGTCACGCCTCCTAACACCGCGCGCGTATCCCTTTGAGGTTGCGGCATAGACATCACTGAGCTCGGCCTCCAAGAGGCCGTTTGCGACGATCAAGGTCCGGACGGCCGCACGGACGTCGCCATCGCATGCTGCGATCACCTGATCGGTCGCCACATCCAGAGGATCGAGCTCCGGCGTCGGCAATCGGCGGACGTGTGCAATTCCGTGTTTGGGACGGGGGCACGCGCGGTGAGATAGCTCACTTCTTCGGCCGTGATTGCGCACTCCCAAGGGTTTTCAAGCAGGCCGACGCGGGAAAGCCAGAGCTCCCGGTTTTGGAGAAGCCAGATGAAGCGGGAGAGGCTGAGGTAGCGCCAAACCTTCTGATCGGGTTCATGAATATTGCCCAATGGTTGAAGGACTCGCTAATATCACCTGACGTGCGAATCTGACAGAGGCGAGCATGGACCTCTTCAAGGTTGTACGTGGACGACAGCGCGGTAGGCGAGGACCCCGTGTTGGTATTGGCCGGCTGGGCCGCGCCCGCCGAAGGTATCCGTATCCTTCATGGTCAACGAAGTCGTTTCCAGAATGTCGATTGGATACAAGGGGAAGGTGCAATTCATCTTCGATGAGCAAAACGGATAGCAGAAGGCCGTCCCGGGCGCGTGAAGTCAGTCCCATAGAGCACCTCTTCTCGAATCAGGTGCCCATCAAAGAATCACAAGCGATTCTGGCGACTCAAGTTTTTCGACTCCCTGCACCTCAAAAAATGTGGGTAATCGTAAGCCCCGTCGGATGCGTACATTCAAGCGGCATCAGCGGCAGTTGCGCATCCTGCGCAGCCGGCTGGGCCGGATCATCCGCGATATCCGCCGCAAGATCGTACGCACACGGGCAAGGCCGCGGGATGGTCGCGGGCGCGCGAGCGCTGGCGGGTTTATGATGTGGCACGAGAGGTTCGGGCGGCCTGCTGATCGGCGGGCATGTCGGCTTGGCGCAGGCGCTTCCATTCCCAGGGCAGCAGTTCGTGCAGACGCGAGGCGGGAAGATCGGCGATGCGAGCGAGGACGTCGGCGAGCCAGGCTTTCGGGTCGATGTCGTTGAGGCGTGCGGAGGTGATGAGGGTGAGCATGACGGCGGCGCGGTCGGCGCCGCGTTGGGAGCCGGCGAAGGTCCAGTTGCGCCTTCCCAATGCGATGCCCCGCAACGCTCTTTCGGCCGCGTTGTTGCTGAGGCAGATCCTGCCATCGTCGAGGAAGCGGGCGAAGTCGTCCCAGCGCCTGAGCATGTAGTTCATGGGCTTCAGGACCACGGAAGAGCGCGAGAGGGTTTCGCGCTCACGCAGCAACCAGGCGTGCATGTCGTCGAGAAGCGGTTTGCTCTTCTCCTGGCGCACGGCGCGCCGCTCGTCCGCGCTGCGGCCGTTGATGGCGCGCTCGATCTCGAACAGCGCATCCAGGCGCCTGACCGCCTCCAACGCGATCGGGGAGACCGGTTTGCCTTTCTGGCCTTCCCGGGCGGTTTTCTCGATGTCAGCCAGTTCGAAGAAGCCCCGCCGCGCATGGGCAAAGCAAAACGCCGGCGTGATCGGCAGCACCTTCTTCTGCGGGTCGAACAGCGGCTCGAAGCCATTGTAGCAGTCGGCTTGCAGGATGCCGGTGAAGGCGGCCAGATGCTTCTGCGGATGGTGGCCGCGTCGGTCGCGCGAGGCGTAATAGACCGCCGCCGGCGGCGCAGGTCCGGCGAAGGGGCGGTCATCGCGGACATAGGTCCAGATGCGCCCGGTCACGCACTTACCTTTGGCCAGGATGCGGATGGTGGTGTCGTCGCCATGCAGGCGCTCGGCCGCGAGCACATGACGCTCGATCAGGTGGAAGAGCGGCATGACGGCGAAGGTCCCGTGGCCGACTTGGTCGGCCAGCGTCGACAACGGCAGGTCGATCCTCTCGCACTTGAAGCGCGCACTCTGGCGGTTGAGCGGGATATGCATGCCGAACTTGTCGAACAGAATCGTCGCCAGCAATTGCGGGCCGATGAAGCCGCGCGGCGTGGCATGGAACGGCGCCGGCGGCTGGGTGATCTTCTCGCAATTGCGCGTTTCGCGGGATCGTGAGCGCGGATTTCAGGGGATCGTGAGCAGAGATTTCAGACGATCGTGAGCAACGATTTCGCGGGATCGTGAGCAAGGCTTTCGGAGCCTTGCAGCGCTTCGGCCGACAACTCAACCGGCTTAGGGATGACCTCGTGGTTAACGAGGAAGTCCAATGCCTACCCAGAGATTGTCGATGCGCCGGATCAAGGAAGTCCTTCGGTTAAAACATTTTCAAGGCCTGCCAGAGCGGGCCATCGCGCGGAGCGTGGGCGTCAGCAACGGCGTTGTGCACAGCTACCTGAGCCGCGCCCGCTCTGCTGGGTTGAGCTGGCCGCTTCCGGAGGGAATGACCGATGAAGACCTGGAGCTTTTGCTTTTCCCGGCCCCACGACCGGCGTCTCAGAGCCCGCAGCGGCCGGTGCCCGACTGGAGCTACATCGATAAAGAGCTCCGCCGGCGCAACGTAATGTCAATCGGCGTTTGACTGGGACCCCCCGTATTGCCGCATCTGCGAATGTTACCCTGATGGCGCCGTTGCAGCGGTCGATGCGATGTCGACTGATTGGCCGCGCCAGGTTGCTTTCCAAGCTTGCTCGGTGGGAGGGGCTGTGGGCGGGTCGGGCCCTACATAGCCCGAGCCGTCCACAACCCCGGACAATGGGGCAGCGGTGGTGGCGTCGCCGAGCGACTCCTCCGCGACCAACTGCTCGGCAGCCCTCCGTCTAAGCGCCCTCAGCAGACGCTGCACGATCGAATGCTGTCTCGTCCCGAACTCCTCGGGGTGTTTCTCGCTCAGCCGGCCGACGATGGCGAGTGCAGTCAGCTGCGGCTGCTCTGCGAGCCAGACTTCGATCGCAGCAAGATGCGGGTCGAGCTTGGACGGCATGCGAACCCTGGTCTTATAGGGCCGACGGCTTCGCCGGTGCGTGGCACGCGGCTCGCCGGCCGTCACCGTCTTGCCGAGCGTCTTCGCAAACGTCGCCGCGGTCGCCGGCGCGGTGCTCGTGCAAGCGCGTTGCAGGCAGCGCGCCTGTCCGGCACGACGATCGACGCGATTGCCGAGTTCGTCCTGGGTTGCGCGAATCTCGGCCAACAGCGCGACCGGATCGAGCGAGCGATACTGATCGCGTAGCCGCCGCTTTACAGCCGCGGTCACCTTGGGATGGGCCAGCGCGCGCTGATAGGGCGTCAACGGAGCATGATAACGCTTGATCACTTTAGCCCCTTCGCGACGCTTCTCCTTCAGCTTGAACGACGGCTGGAAGAAGTTGACGTAGAGCCGTGCCGCAGCATAAAGGCGGCCCATCATACGCGCCGTCTCGACGCCATCGAAGCGGCCATAGCCCATGAGGCGGCGGACGACGGCACCATTCTTCTGCTCGACGAACGCCTGATCGTTCTTCTTATAGGCACGCGAGCGCGTCACCTCGAGCTTCTGTTGGCGACACCATGGCACGACGACATCGTTCATGAAGGCGCTGTCGTTGTCGAAGTCCACGCCGCGCAAGAGCCAGGGGAACAGGCTCTGTGCGCGGTTGATCGCCTCGGCAACCAGCGAGCCATCCCGCGTCAGCAACGGCAGGCACTCCGTCCAGCCCGTGGCGATATCGACCATCGTCAGGGTCTGGATGAACGAGCCAGCCTCCGACGTGCCGCCATGGGCTACCATGTCGACCTCGCAGAAGCCCGGCGGCGGGCTGTTCCAGTCATTGAAGGTGCGGATCGGGACCTCGCGCCGGATTGCCGAATGGAACCCGGCACGGCGCCGCCTGCCGCCGCTCGCCGCGATCTTCACATCGACGAGCAGGCGATCGATGGTGGCGGCGCTGATAGCCAGAACACGGTCACGGTCCGACTGGCCAAGCTGCAATCGGCCATGTCGCTCAAGGGCAGGCAGCAAGGTCGGGATCATCACCTTGAGCCGCTTGCCGCACACCCGATCCGACGCCTCCCACAGCGCAGTCAGCGCGTCCTTGATCGTCGCGCCATATCTGCGTCTTCGCTTTCTTGTTGCCTCGACCTCGCCCGGTCCAACCGCCTCGCGTCGCCTGAGCGCGCGCACCGCATGCTTGCGATGCCAGCCAGTCGTCGCGCACAGCTCGTCGAGGATCCGTCCCTTCTCCGCTCGTTTGGCCGATCGGTAACGCTCCGTTACCACCGACACCACCTCGCGCCGCGCGCCCATGCTGATCTTTCCCGCCATAGACGCCACCGAACCAATTCGATGGCACCGACCCAATCATCGGCGAGAAGTTGTCCAGTAACATTCTGGGTGAGGCAATGCGCCCCCTATCGGCCTCCAAAAGGGACCCCTTTGATCGGCGTGCTCTGCTGGTAGCGCTCGGGTCGTCGGAGCTGGTCGGGGTTGCGGAGACGGCGCGAGCGCGGGTTGTTTGAACATCGTCGCGGCTTTTGAATCGCCAGCTGTCGTTGCCGGTCTCGACGATGTCGCAGTGATGGGTCAATCGGTCGAGTAGCGCGGTGGTCATTTTGGCATCGCCGAACACGCTCGGCCATTCGCCGAACGCAAGATTTGTGGTGACAATGACTGAGGTGCGCTCGTAGAGCCGACTGATGAGATGGAACAAGAGCTGACCGCCGGATTGCGCGAACGGCAGATAGCCCAGCTCGTCGAGGACGATGAAGTCCATGCGGGTCAGATGCTCGGCGAGCCGTCCCTGCCGACCGTTGCGGGTTTCGGTCTCGAGCCGGTTGACGAGGTCGACGACGTTGTAGAAGCGTCCTCTAGCGCCATTGCGGATGCAACTTCTGGCGACGGCAATGGCCAGGTGTGTTTTGCCTGTACCGGTGCCGCCAACCAGCACGACGTTGCGTTGTTGGGCGATGAAGCCGCCGTCAGCGAGATCATTGACGAGAGTCTGATTGATCGGCGTGCCGTCGAACTGGAAGTCGGCGATGTCCTTGGCGAGCGGCAGCTTGGCAATGGTGAGCTGGTATTTGATCGACCTGGCTTGCTTCTCGTTGATCTCGGCGTTGAGCAGGTCGCCGACAATGCGCTGAGGTTCGTGCTGGCGCTTAACGGCAGTTGCCATGATCTCGTCGAAGGCAGCCTTCATGCCGTAGAGCTTGAGTTCGCCCATGAGGTCGAAGATTTGGGTTCGTTCCATCAGATGGTCCTCCGGAGGTTGTCGTAGCGGGCACAATCGGCGATCGGTGCATGACGGAGCGTCAGTGCGGCCGGCGTCATGATGTTGGCCGGTGGGGCGGGTTCACGTTGACGGGCCAGGATATTGAGAACGACATCGGCGGAATGAACGCCATGAGCGACCGCCTCGGCGCAGGCGGCTTCCACCGCGGGCAATCCGTCTGTCAGCACCGCATTGAGGATGTCGACCATCTGTCGATTGCCATCGTCGGCACCGGCGAGTTTGCGCCGTACACGCTCAATCGCTGCGGGCAGCACCCAGTCCTTGAAGGGAGCGCCATTACGCAAGGCACCGGGCTTGCGCACCAGCACGGGCACATAGTGCCAAGGGTCGTAGACCGTCTCGCCGCGACCGAATGATCGCGGGTGCTCGGCAACGATACGTCCATCCTGACGGATCACGATGCGATCGGCATAGGCTTGAACCTCGACCGGTCGTCCGACTGCGCTGGCTGCGACCGAGTACTTGTTGTTGTCGAAGCGCACCAGGCAGGTCTTCGAGACCGATGCCGTCACCGCATGGAAGCCGTCGAAGCGGCCGGCATAGGGAACGAGTTTGGGGCGTTCGGCTTCGAACACGTCCCAGATCGTCTGATCGGTCAGCTCCGGATGGCGATGAGCCTTGGCGTAGGCGATGCATTTGTCGAGCAGCCAGGCGTTTAACTCGTCGAGGGTTTTGAACCGCAGCCGCGGCGTGAAGAAGCGTTCCCGGACCAGCCCGACCTGGTTCTCGACTTGCCCCTTCTCCCAGCCCGACGCTGGCGTACAGGCGACCGGATCGACCAGATAGTGGCTGCACATCTGCAGGAAGCGGCGATTGTAGAGACGGCCTTTACCGACAAAGATCGTCTCCACCGCGGTCTTCATGTTGTCGTAGATGCCGCGGGTGCAGGTGCCTTTGAACAAGGCGAATGCCCGGTCGTGGGCGTCGAACACCATCTCCTGCGTCTCCCGCGGATAGGCCCGCACGAACAGCATGCGGCTGTGACAGAGCCGGACATGAGCAGCCTTCACCATCACCGTGGTGCCGCTCAGCAGGACGACCTCGTGGCTCCAGTCGAACTGGTAGGCTTCGCCGGGTGCAAAGCTCAGCGGCACATAAGCCGACGCTGTCGAGGTGCCGCGTTCCTTGCTCCACCGTCGTGCGTATCGACGAACCGCATCATAGCCGCCGGCATAACCCAGGCCGCGAAGCTCCTCGAATAGCCGGATCAGCGTCAGCCGTTCCCGCGCCGCCTTGCTCTCATTCCCTGCCAGCAACCGATCAAGCTCGGCACTCCAGGCACCCATCTTCGGGAGCGGCTGCGTCTCGCGCTCGTACCGGAACTCCGTCGCTTGAGAACGAATGACCTTGCGAACCACCTTCCGCGATACGCCAAGTTCTCGGCAGATCGCCTTGATCGGACGACCATCAACAAAGTAGGCGCGACGGATCTTACCAATCGTCTCCACCACCAGCATCCCAACCTCGGCTTCCATGACTCGATGGAAGCCACTGTGGACCCTTATCCCGGGGTCCCGATTGGATGCCGATCACCCCGAAAACGGGGTCCTTATTCCATGCCGAAACACAGCTCAGCGTCATTGGCAACCCGGAGCTGCGCGCCGCACTTCGGAACGCTGCTCATAACGCTCAGGCGTCGATCGTTGCGGAACGTGGCCTCCTCATGGAAGCCCAAGTGTTGGAAGTTCTTGCGGAGTTGATGATCACGACAGACCGCCCGATTGTTCCCGTTGCCGATGTGACCATGGGGCTCATCGAGCGATACGGCGCCGAGTACGAGCGCCCGATCACGAATCGATGGATTGGCAGCGTTTTGAGAAAGAAACTCAACCTGCAAACCTACAAGAGCCACGGCGTGTATGTAATTCCCATGAATGAGAGGCAAAAAGTAGAGGTGCTGTGCGGCCGATACGGCGTTAATATCATCACCGATGTCTCGGCAGCAGAGGGGGGCGTGGGGACTAAGGGGACTTTGTAGCACGCCTCCACAACGAGACAGGGCGAGGGAATGCTCAAGTGCGAGTACGTACAATTCTAGGGTGCGCAGGGCCCGCCACGCCCCCATGTCCCCACGTCCACCTTCTCTTCATGCGACATTGTGCATGCTTCCCAAAGTCACGAGAGGAAAGGGCGCGCCGCGTATTCTGCGTCTCATTCGTTCCACGCGGGCACTTTTTCGTGTCTCGAACGGGATCGTACCATAGGCGATTATAGTGTGCATGCCTGTCATCTTAATGGCTGGCCGTATCACTATATATGCACCACCCTCGCAGATCATACCTTCGTCCGCTTCGCCGCCGCTGGGGATTCACTCAGGAGGAGCTGGCCTTTTTGATCGGTATAAAGAGAACCGCCGTCACGCGAATTGAAGGGTTGAAGCGAAAGCCGAACATTGATGCGGTATTCATATGCGCGCTGGTCTTCAATATGTCCCCCTTGCAGTTATTTCCGGGCCTCATGTCAGAGCTACACGAGGCCGTGCTTCGACGTGCTAATGAACTCTATGAAGAGCTTCAGGGCGATTCGTCCAAGACGACACGCATCAAGTTGGACTTTCTTGAACAACTGTTTCAGCGATCGGAAACAAAGCCCCTCGATTCAAGTGTATGAATGGACTTCGCCGGTACGCACTCGTGCTCGCCATCTATTTGAACACGCGCGGCTTTGGGTTCGTTCTGTTTGAAGGCCATTTGTCTCCGTTCGATTGGGGTATGCGGGAAATCCGCGGTCCTCGAAAGCATGGGCGATGCGTCACGCATATCAGCAAGAAGTTCGATCGCTATCTGCCGGACATTCTGGTCCTTCAAGACACGTCGCCGGAGGGTACACGGCGTGCGCCGCGGATCACCTACCTCAACGCGGCAATCGCCGAGCTGGCGAAGAGTCGTGGCATTCCCGTGTACGCATATTCGCGTGATCAGGTACGAGCTGCTTTCGATTGCCTTGGTTGCGTGAACAAGCAGAGCCTCGCGGAAGTGATCGCAAAAAGGATTCCGGCGTTCGAGCGGTACGTTCCGCCGCCGCGGAAGCCATGGATGAGCGAGGACGCGCGCATGGGACTTTTTGATGCGGCGGCTTTGGCGTTGATGTTTTTTTACTCAATCAATGGTGATCGACAGGCGACATAGCCGCTCGCTGCTCGTGAGTCAAAATGTCGCGTTCACGGTCGGTTCTCAACGACGACCAGCCGTGATTCAATCCTTGCCCCATCCAGGGAGTAAGACTGTGAAGAGTACGCTCGCTGATCGGCAACGGGGACAGCTTTGCACCCGGCTTCTCTCCGGGACAACCATCGCCTTTCTCGGTACCGGAAGGAGCTTGAGCAAGATAGAATATCTCGCCTCAAGCGGAATCGGTCATTTCGTCCTTGTCGATGGCGGCACCGTCGAGCGCGAAAATATTGGCCAGTCCGGCTTCGCGTGCGATGACATCGGACGACTAAAAGGGGATGTCGCGGCCGATCGTGTCAGACGCATCAATCCCGAAGTCCAAGTCCAGACGTTCGCCTGTCGCGACAATGAACTTGAAGACCTCAATGCCGTCCTTCGAAATGCCGATCTCATCATCGACGGAACAGACAGCCTGTCTGCGGCAATGCGATTAAGCCGAGCGGCCTTTCAGCTCGGCATCGATGCGTTGCACATCAGGACGGAAGGCGACAACCGACAATATGTTATCGCGGGGACTTTGCGGAACGCTCCGGGTCTTGGTTGCGTGCGGTGCCTCCTCAAGAGCGCGTGCGATCGTCATGGGGCCGGACATCAATCGCCGCCATTTTTCAATAGTCACCGCATCGTTCCTGAGACCTTGAATGTCAAGGCGGCGTGGGTCGCGCTCGGGCTTCTCCACTACCGGGCTGGGTCAACGTTATCCATTGCATCCATTGGCGAGCATTTCGCCCAGTTGCCATGCTGGATTGGCTTGAATGGAATTCATGGCGCGAGTGGAGAGATTTTTCCGATCCGAGCCTACCGCGAGCCGCTTCCCAGCGGTTGGCGGTGCCCGGTGTGCGGCACGAGCGCGTGCGCGAAGCCTCCGGTGCAGCGCTCGGAACACCCTAACCAGGAGCGCGACAGGCAATGAGGAGAAGAATATGGGAACGACAGTTCAACGTCTTTCCGTCTGGGAACCATCACCAATTGGTCCTGACACTTTCCATTGATTGCGTAATCGATCTCGACCAGAGCGATGCGATGGGCAGGCAACTGCCCGTCGCATCGACACCGGAGAGAGCAGTGTCAACGCCGGTGGAACTAAAGAATGTATACAGCGGCAACAACCCGAACTTGGCTTTAATCCGTCAGCAGGTTCCTGAGCACGGCAACGGGCGACTGAGCCACCAAAGCGTGTCTGGCGATCTTTTCGTGTTCCGTTTCGAGCGGACTACGGAAAGCTACGAAATTTTCATCGAGCAACAGCGGGGCTATGGCGGCCGTGCCTGCGATGCGCAAGCGACCCATCGGTTGGGCCTCAGTTCCGACCGACCGCGTATCTGCATCGGGCCTGGCAAGGAGCCTCGTGATCTGCCGACAGCCATGTTTCTCGCGATGTTGTGGGCTGAGCGCACGTCGCGCTATATCCGCGACGGCAAACCGTGGAGCTAAAGCGCTGGATGATTAAGAAAGTCTATCAATATATGCGCGCTGACCTCGCCGCGAAGGTCAAGAAACATCGGGTGCGTTGATGCCCTACGTAGTTGCGGTCGCAATTGCTCTGATGGGGTTGGTAATCATTCGAGACACTTGTTATCTCGCTGAGGCCTACGGGCTAGCAAATTTGAACCTCGAATTGCTCTTGATGCTGGCATTCGGATTTTTCTTAGTTTGGCTAGGGTGGTTCATATTCAAAGAAACGCTCACAAAGACGTACACGATCCGCAAACGGTAGTCTCATAGTGGATGCAGCCACCCAAAAAGTCGGGCCCGTGCGGATTCCGATCGATGTCGCCCATGATTCCGAGATGATGTCGCCCGGGTGACGAGACCTCTTCTGGCTCCCATAGGGTCAACCCTTTCGGCTTTGCGAAGGGGACCTGGATGCCGACGGAGAGGCTTGCGATGCGTCGTGTGCGCGATGTGATCAGAATGAAGGCGGCCGGACTGCCGAGCCGCGAGATTGCGCGACGGGTGGGCGCGGCACCCTCGACGGTGCGGCTGGCGCTCCGGCGGTTCGAGGCCGCGGGCTTGAGCTGGCCGTTGCCAGACGACGTCACCGACACGGTTCTGGAACTTCGCCTGTTCGCCAAGACCGGCAATGGCAACCGTCTGGGTCACCGCCCGTTGGGCCGACCGGTAACGCTCTGTCACCGCCGACACCACTTCGCGCCGCGCGCCCATACTGATCCTTCCCGCCATAGACGCCACCGAACCAATTCGGTGACGTCGCCCCAGTCATCGGCGAGAAGTTGTCCAGTAACATTCTGGGTGAGGGCAATGCGTAACAATTAGGGCGAGGCAATGCGAGGAGCAGCAATTGTCGCGGGGCTCGCCGCTGGCGGCACACCCACGGTGTAGCGCGGTCGGGGTGAAGGCGAATTTGGTCCACTCTCAATCCGGCAGCAATGAGTATGAGTTCGGTGTGTTATGGACCGATGCGAATGGCTTTTTGGCTTCAATCCTAAGTATTTTTCATGTCAGGACCGGGTTCGAACCGACGGTTTCAAGGATGAGGCGTTTTGACTGATCGTCTCCCGCCAAGAATCAATCAGCGGCTCGATTGCTGAACGGCTGCTTCCGGCGACCCGGTGGGCTCCGTGGCCGCCGGTAACGCTGATTCCAAGATCGAGTAAAAGAGAACCGTTAGCCCACCAATGTTCATTCCGTCCTGGGCTCGCATGAACTCACATTTATCACACATGACCAGAGACAAGCCTTGAACCGCAGGTGTCAATGCCTTGCTGCGAAATTCTTGGCGAGTGGCCTCATGGTCAATCTTGCCCTCAAGCTCCTGTAGCAGACGAATCTTCTGGGATGCGCCCAGGTGGGCGACGAACGCTGCGCCAACGTCCTCGTCCTGCTTCAGTAAATGCATGAGCGCGCCGCCTAACGCGACTTCGAGTTCGTTGAAAGCGATGACAATGACCGAGTGATATGACAACTTTGTCATAATGATCCGGTGGAGAAACCGGCCCCCCCGTACCGTACGGTTGGCTGCATAGCCATCCACAGCTGTAGTTAGGGTTCGGAGAATTCACTGAGCGGTCTCGGGATCAAGCGTGACTGCGCTGAAGGGGTTCGATGGCATCCCGTCGATCATGAGCTTGAGATAGATGTGGTAGTTCGGCAGCTGCAAGAGATCCATTTCTTCGAATCTCTGATGGAATTCTCGGACTAGGTACGGGGTATCCTCGGCACCGATCCGGAAGGAAATGATGGAACCGGCATTTCCCAAGATCGCGTGGCGAACGTCCGGTTCGAGCTGGTGCAGGTATTGGTGGGCGACCGTGAAGCCGACGCCATACTTGCGTAACTCCGCGAACATGTTTGCCAGGGCCAGTGTCGTGAAGGTCTGGAACTCATCTACGTACACGAAGAAATCTCGCCGCTCGGAAGGTGGGACTTCCGCCCGAGTGAGTGCCGCGAGTCCTATCGTCGTAACCAGCAATCCTCCCAAAAGTGACGCGCTATCTTCCCCGAGTTGACCTTTGGCCAGGTTGACCAACAGCACTTTGCCCTGATCCATGATCTGCCGAATGTGAAGGTCGTGCTCGGGCGCGGTCAGTAGCCGGTTGAGCAGCGGGTCCGAAAGGAAGGCCCCAACTTTATTTTGAATGGGGGCCGTGCCGTCAGTCCGATAGCCGAATGAAAAGCGATCGAATTCTTTCAATAAGAAAGTGCGTACCGTTTCATTTTTCAGCGTATGGGCGATCTGTTGTCGAAACGATCGTTCGGTCAGGACGCGAAGGACATCATTCATTGTCGCGTTGGGCTGCTCCAGGAGTGCCATGAGGACATTGCGGAGGATGTGCTCCATGCGCACGCCCCAGGCATCCGGCCACATCTTCTTGAACACCTCCATCATCCCCGATGAGGCAAGCGCAATATAGCCCTCTCTAACATGGCGGAGGGGATTGTAGCCGAAGGGCTGAGTGGGATCGGGGACATTCAGATAGAGAACATCGTTTCGGCGCTTCGCTGGCACATGCGCGTTAATGCGCTCGACCAGATCGCCGTGCGGATCAATGAGAGCAAGGCCACGGCCGTGTTCGAGGTCTTGCAGCGCCATCGTCTCTAGCACCGTCGATTTCCCGGTCCCGGTTTTTCCGATTATGTAGATGTGCGAAAGGCGATCTTCGTTTTTGATCCCAACGACACGTTCATCGTGACGAAAATCAACGCGTGCAAAATGCGTAACATTATCTATCGACATAGGTTGCAAACATCGTCGCGCATGGCTTGGGAGCCCGCTAGGCGGGAGACGGTGCCAAACGCATCCGTCGTTTGTCTGGTGCCACACCGGCACAATCGCGCGGCTCCAAGAATTTCCTGTCATGAGCGAACATAATTCAAGAGTTTGATCTTTCCGCATCTCCTCGCAATCGAGCACCCGAATGGTTCGGATGCCCGTAGCGAGGAGAAAGACATGTCGGCATTTGTTCTTTCCAATAAGGCGGTAAAGCTGATGAAGCTCTGCGATCTCAAGGGCTTTGAAAGCCTCGACGATCTTCTTCTATTGGCAGCTCTTACGGACAGTGTGTGTCCCGCCATCTGCATGACGGAGGGATGCGACTACACGGTCGAGATGGAACCCGACCAGGAACAGGGGTTCTGCGAGGCGTGTGGCGGCAACACCGTCACATCGGCGCTTGTGCTCGCCGGACTCATCTAAAGAGGTCCGGCCATGAGTAAGAACCGCATTCGCGAACTCAACGACGCCTTTCGCCGCACATTCCACGGCGGCAGGGTCATGATGACATCAGGCGTTTACGAACTGCCCGACTGTGTGAAAGCCGAGGCGCTCGTTCAAGTGACGAAGTTCTCGGAATTCTCGGCGGACAACGACCCGCATGACGAGCACGATTTCGGGAGCTTCAACCTGGTGGGGCGCAAGTTCTTTTGGAAGATCGACTACTACGACAAGGATCTGGTGAACGGTTCTGAAGATCCTAGTGATCCGGAACGTACGACGCGCGTGCTCACGCTCATGCTTGCGGCGGAGTACTGAGCCCCGAGATCGACGGCGGCATCGAGCCGACGTTTCTTGAGGTAACCGACGCCGACCAAGAGAGGGGTGCCGCGTCAACGCGCGGGGCACGGACCTTATCCGTCTCCCTTCATGACACAACGGAAGAAGCACCTAGCGGGTTGGTCGCCCGTTGCGGGGAATCTTGGTAGGCCCGACTTGCGGCCTAATGCCGTAGAGCCCAGCCAGTGCGGATTTACTCGGACGATCTTTTTGTCCACACCCTCGCTTCATTACGAGGGTTTTTTCTTGCGTGAACGCGGGTGATCAGAAACCATATTGACTCCGCATGATACTCGCCCATCCCGCGTTAGCTAAAGGAGAGGCGTTCGGGGGAATGAAGACTGCTCCCGCCCGCGCGCAGCCGGAAGATCGGTTTGCTCGCGCGTTAAGAATCTCTTAACCATGACGGCCTAGCCTTTGGCGATCTAGTACCCGGAATCAGAGCTGAGTGATACGGCGGCCTTTGAAGCGACGTTGACGGACCTTTTTTTGGTCCAGACGAAGGGCTCGGCTTTGTCGTTGTACGCGTTGACGTAGGCGTCGATGTGTTCCTGAAGCTGCTTGAGGCTTGTAAAGGAGATGCCGCTAAGCGACTGCCCCTGCAGGATCGAAAACCATACCTCGACCTGATTCAGCCAGGACGCACTTGTCGGCGTGAAATGAAATTGCACGTTGGGGTGGGCCTTAAGCCAGTCCTCGTTCTTCTTGTGGGTGTTGAGGTTGTCGAGGATGACGTGAAGCTGGCGGTTCGGAAAGGCCGCGGTGAGGCTGTCCATGAAATCGAGAAACTCGACGCGGCGACGGCGTTTTGAATGCGTTGCGATGATCTTTCCGGTGGCGACTTCGAGCGCCGCAAACAATGTTGTGGTGCCATGCCGCTTGTAATCGTGGCTCTGGCCCGTCAAGGCGCGGCCATTGGGCAACTTCAGATAACCTTGCGCTCGCTCCAAAGCCTGGATCGAAGGCTTCTCGTCCACGCAGAGCACAATAGCCTTCGCTGGCGGGGCGACGTAAAGGCCAACGACATCGGCGGCTTTGGCCGTAAAGTTCGGGTCGTTGCTCTCGCACCAGGACTTTCGAGATGCGAGGTCAATCTTGTGGCGCGCAGGAACCGCCAGACATATTGGACGTCAACATCGTCCAGCGCCCCGGCCAGCAGAGGACCGGTCCAGCGCGCAAACCCGTGCGGCGGCGGCTTGTCCAACAGCTTCAGAATCCGCTTGTCGGTCGTCTTCGTATAGATCGGCTGCTTGCCCGGCCGCGGCTTGTCTTGTAGCCCTTTAATGCCATGGTCGGCATAGCGATGCCGCCAAAGGCTGACAATCCGCGGCTGGACCCCGACTTCCTTGGCGATCGACCGGGTACCGCGCCCATCCGCCGCCAACAGAACTATCCGCGCCCGCTTCAAATCGCGCTGAAACGTCACCGGTGAGCGACAACACGCCTCAAGCACCTTGCGATCTTTCCTCGAAAGGTGGACTTCTCTTGCTTCGGGTATCATCCCGACCTTGAATCACGACTCACGATCTAAGAAAAGTGGGTACTAGCTCCAACAGTTAGCAAGGCGATGCCCATCATCGGGGTCGCGCCGAGGATCAGCTGAAGTTTGGTGTCAAATTGCTCAGCTGTCGTTTCCAGTATATAATACGAGCAGTTAATTGCCGTTTGGCATTGAAGGTGCGGTCCAGGTCTTGCCTGCGCCGTGCGTTTTGCCTTGTTCACTCTCATTGCGTCTCCTGACAGTTCGATCAGCGCGGGCAGGTGCCAGTTAATTCGTCGATTGGCACCTGCTTACGCTAGTTGGCAGGAATCAACGCAACTTGTTCTTTGAGAGGGTCCGATGAATGCAAACTACCCCATTGTAGAAGCTCACCAGTGCTATGTGCTCTTGAAGCGGCCGGGCGTAGATGACGAGTGGCTTAAGGTCGGAGTGGCGCTCCCGCGACAGGGCGAGAAGGGCTTTTATTTGTTATTGGGGAATTTCCCTTTAACAAGCGGCCAAGACATACTGTTGCTGCCGAGTGATGTAACGCCCGAAAGCAGCAGGCCGCCAGAAAGGTAAAGCATACGAGCGTATCGTGTTCTTACTGCCCCCATTGTCTAAATGGGGGCATTCTTTTGATATCGCCTTTTGGTTGTGGCTGTGTTATCTTAAACCCTGGAGAGGGGAGGAGAGAAATGACAACCGATGTCGTCGACTTTCTGAACTCGTTCGAGGATAGCGGCGTTATAAAAATAAAAATACTTGGACATACAGGAAGATCAATTGTCGCACCAATCGATCGGTTTGCTGCTGGCCGAGAAGCGGCGGGCATTGATAGACGGGTCGAAATTCAGATCCTCCTTAGGGATAAGGGGGCGGAGTCGCCTAGACGAAGAGCCCAGATAATTTTCGCTGAGGAGCACGCCAACAGTCTGATCCAAAAATATCCGTGGCTAAAAATCGAAGTGCGCTATTATTCTGCTCTACAAACCTTGCGCGGCACAATTGTCAGGCTCGCAGATGGCTCCAAGCGGGCACTCTTTTCGGCCTATGAGTGGACGCTCAAGCCCCAACCCATTCAAGGCCAAGATCGATTCCAACCCATTCGTACCGCGGCTGTTACCTGGTCAAAGTCGCTTCAATCGCACAAATCGCCGAACCACGAACACAACAGGCTACTAAGCATTGTCGAAAACTGGTTTGACTACTACTGGGGCCCTGGCCTCATTCATACAATCGCCTTCGATTTCGACGATACCATAATTGATACCTATGAGGCTAAGATCAAAGCCTGGATATTTGGCATCGAACAGCTGCTGAGAGAACCACAATGGGCTGAGTATCTCGCTCTCGAGTTTCGACGCAGCTTTGAGGCAAGTACAGAAGCGAGATTCTCCCTATTGAAGGGAATCGTCGATAGCGTCCCGCATGCGTCAGACATACTAAAGAACGTTCTGCGAAGCGCCCCTTCAGAAATCGAAGACTTTTTGGATAAGAAGCGATCCACCTTTAGAAGAGAGGCGTTGTTTCCGCCGCAGATGAGTAAACCGGAATTGGAAGACTACGTGAACTCGAAGGTGTTTCCTGGAGTTAAAGAAGCATTTCAAGAGATCCGCGGACGAGGGTACTCCATTGCCGTAGCATCCCTCACTGATGAGGAACGAATTGAATCGGCGCTCAAACTAGCGGGCATCCCACACGTCGGCATTATCGTCGGGAGAAACGAATATCAGGACAGAGAGCTCAAGGGGCACATTAAGAACGACAAGATTTTTCTAATTCGAAAAATTGCGAATCTGTCCGGTGTACCGGTGAGCCGCGTGCTCTATGTAGGGGATCATGAGAAGGATGAAGCTGCGGCGCGGGATATCGGGGCATCCTTCATTCACGCTAGGCTAATCGCTTCCCTCAAAGCCAGTGCTGATAAGCGCACTTTGAGTTTTGAGGACTACTCGAAGTTAATCCACGCGATTGAACTGGCCGAAAGCCGTGTGCGGGCGTCAGAAGACGTCCCGCATGCCGGCCGACATTATTGAAAGTCAAGAACCCCACTTGTTTGCGTCGCAAAAACAGATGTTGTGCGACAACGAAAGAGTGGCTCAGCAGAGCTACTAGCCAAAAGATCGCCGGCATCCTCAATCGCCAAGGCCGTACAACGGCCACAGGACCGAATGCCCCAACACCGTCAGGTGTCGTGCGAACTCCGTCACCAGCGGGGCGAGATCGCCTGCGACCATGCAGCGCTGCCCATGGCAGTGATTCTCACTCGACTTGGCCATGCCTTGTCTCCCTTTCGTTGCCATCAAGACAGAAGGGAGGCCCCAGATTATGCGGAGCGAGGAAGAGGGCACTGGGAACTAAACTGTTGATAACGGAGCGGATCTCGGATCGAACGGCCGCGCACTCCGCATAATCGTAGGCTCCGCATAATTGCGCATGTCGGTGTGGCCCGTCGCCAGCCACACCCGAACTCCCGTAGGGATCGGAATCATCGCGGATCCAGAGTAACGCCACCGAAGACGAGCTTGCGGCCGAGAGAGCTGTCGCCGGGACGACGACTGTGCGCGGATTTAGGCGCGCGCGTCCCGAACGCAATACCTTCCCTGATCATCTTCCCCGCGAGCGCGTGGTGATCGCTTCGCCAACGGCGTGTGAATGCTGCGGCGGCCATCGCTTGCGCAAGCTTGGTGAGGATGTGACCCGGACCCTGGAATCAGTACCGCGCCAGTGGAAAGTGGTCGAGACGGTGCGGGAAAAGTTCACCTGCCGGGACTGCGAGAAAATCAGTCCGGCACCGGCGCCATTCCATGTGATTCCGCGAGGATGGGCGGGGCCGAGCCTGCTGGCCATGCTCCTTTATGAGAAGTTCGGCCAGCATCAGCCGCTGAACCGGCAGACCGAGCGGTACGCGCTGGAGGGGGTGCCGATCAGTCTGTCGACCGCAGCCGATGCCGTTGGGGCTTGCTGCACCGTATTGGAGCCGCTGTCGCGCCTGTTGGCAGCCCACGTCATGGCAGCCGAACGCCTCCACGGCGACGACACCACCGTGCCCGTGTTGGCCTTGGGCAAGTGCGATGTCGCTCGATGCTGGGTCTATGTGAAGGACGACCGCCCCTTCGGCGGCTCGGATCCGCCGGCGGCAATGTTCTATTACTCGCGCGATCGAAGGGGCGAGCATCCGCAGGCGCATCTGACCATCTATAGCGGCATCCTGCAGGCCGACGCCTTCGGCGGATACACCAAACTCTATGAGCCCCAGCGAAGTCCTGGGCCTATCATGGAAGCGGCCTGTTGGGTCCATGCCCGGCGCCCGTTCTTCGCCATGGCGGATCTTGAGGAAAACGCGCGACGTAAGGCTGCTGGCAAGAAGGAGATAGCGCTCTCGCCGATTGCGATCGAGATCGTGCGCCGTATCGACGCCCTCTTCGCAATCGAGCGCTCGATCAATGGTCAAAGCGCCGACCACCGAAGGGCTGTTCGCCAGGAGCAAAGCGTGCCCTTAGTTGCCGATCTGGAAGCTTATATGCGCGAGCAGTGCGCCAAGCTCTCTCGCGGTCACGATCTGGCAAAGGCCATGAACTACATGTTCAAGCGCTGGGGCTCCTTCACGCGCTTCCTCGACGATGGCCGCGTCTGCCTCTCGAACAACGCCGCCGAAAGAGCGCTGCGCGGCATCGCATTGGGCAGAAAGTCGTGGTTATTCTGCGGGTCTGACCGCGGTGGGCGTCGCGCCACCGCCATGTATAGTCTCATCGTCTCAGCAAAGATGAACGACGTCGACCCTCAGGCCTGGCTTGCCGACGTGCTCGCTCGCATGGCCGCACACCCCGCTCATAGGCTCGATGAGCTGTTGCCTTGGAATTGGAAGACTGCTCAACAGCAAGGCCTTGCGATGCAGGCGGCTTGATGGGGCACGTCAACAAAGTCAGCCACGTGTTCACTCTTGGCCACGTCGCCGATATGCTTGGAGAAAACGAGGAATGGCTGTTCGAGGTTGCCGAGGAAATGGACACCGAGGATGGTCAGCTATGGGTCGTCGGCGTCGGTGAAGACGGTGTGATGGCGTTCACCCGTGATGGAATCGAGAACCTCAAAAATCTGATCCAGATCCACAAGGACGCTCCTTGGATCATTCAAGAACGCCGCCAGGTGCTCGCCCGGATCGTTAAGCCGAAGGCCGAAAAGCCCGACGAGGTTTAGCCGTTAACTGGACAAACCAGCCAGCCCGCGGCCTACGCCGCATGCTTACGATCCAGAGCCCCGACGATCCGGCGAAGCGCCTCAACGTCGACGCCCGCATCGACAATGACGCGCCGCCCGCCAGCCAGCTCGATCTCAATCCGACGCTCCGTCGAATGTGCTGGCGCGCTCTCCGATGAGGCCGCCACCGACGTCACGGGCCCACCCTCGGCCACAACTGCCCTGACAAAACCAGCCTCGGATTTGGTCCGGTTCGCTGCGAAGGCTCTTCGCCAAGTCACCAGCAGAGAACGTGATAAGCCATATCGCCGCGCTGTCGCCGCAACCAGGCGCGGCTCGGTCAGGCTGTCCAAAACAATCCGCGCCTTCTCTTCCTCAGACCAACGCCGGCGCCGGCCTGTATCAACCACTTCCAGCCGATTCAACGTACTGATCGTATGGCTGTCCATACGTACAGTTCTCAACCATCAGGCCAGCCCGCCGCAAGGCGTCTCCCCTCGGAGGCTTACGGATAGTCGCGAGCGCGAGGACGGTCTGGTGACTTTTGTTCGCGGGGGTAGCCCATGATCCGAACGCGTCGCCGTATAGTGTGCGGACGAATGTTCGGCACGTGCGAAACCCGCACGACTTGATCTCGGTTGCTGTAATCCCAGCGGAGAAGATCACGGCCCTCGTCAAGGACCTGATTGACAAGCGAACCACGAATAAATTGGAGCAAAGCGCTCGGTGAACGTGCATGATGGCGGCGCGACGAGACGTGAAGGGAAAGTTATGAAAGCGCTTGCCAAGACGTGGACCTGGATTGGCCAGGCGTTTGTACCGCTTGCGATCGGCTGGGGCGTGTACGTTCGAGGCGGCCTCGACGGACCTCATCTTGAGGAAGGCGTGTTGATCTCGCGGGGATACTGGGGACTGCTGGTCACCCTGGTCGTTGGGGTGGCTCTGTCGATCGTCGCCGCGCTCTACATTCGAGAGGCGCGTCGCGCGCGCGCGGGCACCCTCGTGCCGCCGAACACCATGTTGGAAGAGAGCGGCCGTAACACGACTATCTCGTGGGTCACGCTGGCTGCGTTCGTGGTCTCGGTCGTGAGTGCCTTCGTATTATTCCTCGCGAGGTACCTCGATAGCAATATCTACACATGGAACGGCACTTCACCGCTCGCGCCAGGATTCTGGTCGAGCCGAGTCAAGGCGCATGATTTAGGTTGTGAAAACGCGCCATGCTACGCGTTGGCGCAGCGGCTCTACGGCGCCAACTCAGCTTCTAGTGTGAATGAGTACAAGCTCTACTTGACAGATGGCGTGCTCGTGTTCCTTGCCGTCGCGTTCTGCATCGCTGCCATATTCTTGATCCATGAACTCGTGAAAGCGCCGCCTCCGCAGCTGCGCTACGGCCGCTGAAGCCGGCTCATTCACGATAACCTCAACGCTGCGGTTCACAAGCAATGTTGGAAACCCCTGTCGACACGTTCGACCCTACGCCTGAGCAACGAGATACACTTGCCTTGCTTGACCGCCTGCTAGCCCGTCCTATTCGTGAGAGTGCGGCTTTTGGGCCCGATTGATGCGGCCGCACATCTTGTCTGACGAGGCGCACAGGATTGCCTTCGGCTTTTCGCCGCCTGACGACCGGTACTTTGCAACGCGCTTGAGGGATGGGTTGGGCGAACGGGGGCGGACGCCCCGCCGGTCAAGGACCGAGCGGCAGCAGCGCGCCGGGCAAGCCGCAGATCAGGTCGGCTTCGGGACATGCCGCGGCAAACGCAAGGCGAATGCGGCTCGTGGTCTCGACGACACGGGCGGCGATTTTCAAGAGCCGAAGACGCAGCGTCGCGAACTCGGCAGCGGCCAATTCCCGGGCTTTGGGAATGGCGTCGCGCACGGTCAGCATCAGCCAATAAGCGGCCGTATGGAGCACGAGACGGACCTGGTTGGCGAGCGCCGAACGGCAGCTGGTGCGATCGGAGGCGAGCTGCGTCTTATGCAGCTTGATCAGATTCTCGGCTTGGCCGCGCGCGCAATACAGGCTGTCGTAGATCCACTCGGCCGAGCCGACATCGAGGCTGGTGACGACGAAGCGGATGTCGAGGCCGAGCATCGTCGCCTCAATACGGGCGACAGTGCGCCGTTCGCGATCCCAGGACTTTGCCTTGTGGCGCGTCTCGGTATAGCCACGCAGAACCGGCAGGTTCTCGATGGCGCGTCGCGTGCGGATGTCGTCGGCGACCTCGTCGACTTTTCTGGCGAGAGGCTTGGTGCCGGACAGACCGAAGATGTAGTCGATGCCGTTGGTCTCGCACCACGCCATGGCCTCCGGCCGGGCATAGTGCCCGTCGCCACGGAACGTAATTTGCGTGTTGTGCCATCGCGTCCGGATATGCCGTACCAGGCGGCGCAGATGGGCACGCACCTCGACGCCGCCCGGCGTCTTGCCGGGCCGCAGCACGACGGCCACGGGCCGGCTCTTCTCCGTGTCGTAGACGTGGATCGGCAGGAAGCAGCGTTCGTCATAATGAGCGTTGAACAGCGAGAGCTGCTGATGGCCGTGGACGACGTCGCAGGTATCATCGATGTCGAGCGTGACGGATGCCGGCTCGTGGGGGTAGCTATCCATCCATGCGTCGACCAAAATGTAGGTCAGCCGGATCACGTCGCGCAGGCGCGGAGCATTCTCCAGCCGCGACAGCGTCGGCTGGGAACACAAATCCCGGCCCGTGTCCGGCAGCCGTCCGCAGGCCAGTTTGAATGCCGGATCGGACCTCAGATGATCGAGGTCGTCGGCGTCCTCGTAGCCGCAGCAGATCGCGAACATGCGAGCGCGGAGCATATCGACCAGGCTGTGCACGACCCGCGTCGGATCGCGCCGATCCGGGAACACCCGGGCCAGATTGTTGGCCAAACCGAGACGCCGCTCGGCCATCGCCAGAAGCATCACGCCCCCGTTCGAGGTTAGGCGCCCACCATCGAAGGCAGCTGTGACTTTCTTGGCGTGAACGGCTGGAAACGAGAAGGGCGGAATCGTATCGTCGGTCATGGCGGGCGTGGCGTTCGCGGTTGGAGGTGATGGGGTTGGCTTCGCAACCGAATCCTACGCCGCATCAGCGCTTTACCCCTCAGGCGCACTCTTACGAATAAGACGGGTTAAGTTGAAGAAAGATTGAGTGACTCCCGATCATTTCTGTGCCGAAACGTGGAGTCGCGGTCGTGCCGCGTCCAAAGAAACCGGCGCGAGCGGCCTATTAGACGCGGTAGGTGATCAGCCTCCGAAACGAGACTATCAAGCATGAAGAGATCGAGCGCGAGGCAGAGGTTTTATTTGTGTTGAATTCTTGCTTCTCGATAGTGGTCTGAAATCGTATCATCGGTCATGGCGGGCGTGGCGTTCGCGGTTGAAGGTGATGGGGTGGCTTCGCAACCGAATCCTACGCCGCATCAGCGCTTTACACCACGCTCGCCAGCCTCTCAGGCGCCCTCTCGCGAATAAGACGGGCTAGGTAGAGCCATCGCGGATCGCTAGCGACAAAACCAAACCTCCCTAGGCGTGCGACCCGACACGTATTAAACTATTCCTGCAACAGGAGGTTGACTATCCCCGCCGATGGAATAATCTTCGTCACATTCACACACGATTTCTTGTCGGAGGGTCTGGCATGATTTGCGTTCGTGTATTGTCATTATTGTTTCTTTTGATGGCGAGCGCGGGCGCGGGCGCTTGCGCGCAGACTGATTTCGTCGCGACAAGTGTAAAGGTTGATCCGGTCATGCAACCGAAACAGCCCGGCGACGTGTTCAAAGAATGCGCCAACAACCAGGCTTGCAGCGCGGTTCTCAAGGGTGCGGCTTCGTATCTTGGTGTGTCGCCGACCTTGGTTTCCGCAGTGCTTGCGATCGTTCCCTAGGCCACAAGGGAGGGCGAGGAAGGTCATTTCACGATCCAGTTGCCGCAAGGCTATGTCTACTGCCGGGCATCGATCCATACGGTTTCGGTGGTTCCAGCGACTGGAGACAGAGCGTCACTCATGTCGGCAACGACTAACGAACGCGGTGTCGGCATATACACCTGGACCCCGAAACAAGGCGTTGGGCAAGGCAGAAGCTGGGTTGAGGCCGACTACACAATCTATGGCGTGAAAAGCGACCTCGCCGAAAAATACCGCACCGAGGGCAAATGCAAGCCGGTGGGGAAAAATATCATCAATTGTCGTGGGGCCACGGGTGTGAATCGCGGCCTGCCTGCGTGCGGCTCGGTGGATGACTGACCGTATAGTTGCGGGGTCTAGCTCAAAGCGGTGACACGCAATCTGAGTCGTGATAGCTTGTTGCGACCGAACGTTGCGCGCGTTGCCTGGCACAGCATCGGTCGTGATTTGTTTGGACTCAAAGAATAAATGTCTTGGAGGATCTTCAGATGAGCTACAGAAATGTGGCGGCGTCATTCATGGGCGCCGCGCTTCTATTGTCCAGTACGGCGTTTGCTGCTGTTGACCCCGTGAAGAAAGCGATAGAATTACTCGGCAGCGCGGTGCCCACGATCCAAGCTCAGATGGTGTCTATGAGCCAAGGTTGCTCGGGCGGCTCGAACGGCGTGCCACCCGTTAGCTGGGGTGCGTTGCAGGTTCATGGTTATGGGGCCGTGAATGAGCTGCACGCCGGACAGATGTCTTTGCAGGGAGGCCAGATTCCGGATGGCGTTCAACATATCAAGACTGGCTTGGTTGAGTACGACGCGCTGATCAACGGCTTGGCTTTGAGCTGCTCGGGCGGCGCGCACGGAGAAAACCCCGTGAGCTACGGCAACTATGTGGAGTTCAGGAACAATCTGAAGACCCAACTTCAGACGATCATTCAGTTCTTGCAGTAAAGGACTTGATCCACTGCCCAACCGCGCGGGTGCCATTGTGGCGGTCGCGCGCTGCGGCTATTGGCAGCCGCATGCAATGGTGGCGGGCTGCTTCATTGCAGGATGGTCCTTGCTGGAGGGATGGTGCAGTAGCGAAGGATGAGCTTGCGTGCATCATCCAAGGAGTCCAAGGGTTTGTGGCGGATGGCGAGGAAGAACCTACGCGGAATGGATTTCATTGCGAGGTGCCCTTTCGTTGAACACACCCTACAGGCCGGAAATCTTGGTTTCTACCCAGGTAGGGGCTGAAGGCATCTATCTGCACAGAGAGTGCCGCCACGTCATTCATCATGGCCTATCGTGGAATCCTGCGACTATCGAGCAACGCACCGGTCGTGTTGATCGGATTGGCGGCAAAGTCGAGCGCGAGCGGCTGAACGCTGGCGATGCGCCGACGTTGGAGATCGGCGTCCCGTATCTCGCGGCTACCTATTGACCTGCCCCTGAGAATTTCCTCCAGAAGGAGTTAGAGTCCGGCCTGACGAAGGACGGACAAAGACAATCGAGGACATTCGCAGCAATCTACGAAAGCTCGGCAATGCCGGCGCGTGAGTGATGGCGAGATTTTCTCCGTCAACTGGTGAGCGGACGGAGATCACCACTGGTAGGGAGGTTACTGTGCGCGTAGGACTCCTATGCCTGGTAGCGGAGATCGTGTGTGCCACAGCGGGCGGCACGGCTCCAAAGCTTTCCGACGATCAGTTACCGCCGCGGACGAGCGACCGGAAGGCCCAGACCGAAACCGTGATCACCCGTCCAATCGTGCCGCTGGATGAATTAATTGATCAGACACCCGACGGCAGTCTAGTGATCGAACTCTATCAATCGGTGCGCAACATTGGAGACGTGGAAGCAGCAAACGAGCACGTCAAAGCACAGGTCATCAGGGCGCAGTCTGTCGCCGCCGACGTTGCACGTTTGCACGACAGCACCTTCAAATCGTGCGATGGCTCGGAAACGCCGAAAATTGAAACGATCGCCAGCAAGGCTCGCGCCTTCTCAGCAACTCTCGCCCGCGTTGATGGCGAGCTCACAAAGGCGTTGGCCGCGACACGGCAGATAGTAGAAACCGAGCGACCTAGCTCGATCAGGGCTAAGGAGGATCTAAACCGGTTTGTGCTCACAGCGCATGAACTCGGTCGTGTGCGCGTGCAGGCGACCGAGATCGCAAAAGCCCTTGAGGGTCTCAGCGTTAGCATCCGCACAACACTAGCCTCGTGCACTGCGATCCCGGTGCCTCCACTGTTCGCTGTGCGAGATACGCCTCGCCTCGGAGGCAAGGCGCGCTGATCTCCTTTCACGTCGCCGATGCGCGTGACTAAACCCGCGGCTACCTCAGCGCCGCGTTTCAGCTGGTAGTGCAGTCTGATCTCCCGACCGCCTCGATGCGCCTGCAGTGCGGCTACACATTTAGACAAACCCTTCGCGCCACCTCTCGGATGTCTTAATAGGAAGGGAAGCCTTTGACCAAGGGCTCCCTCCCATACGCACCGTGAACAGTTTTTTTCTCATAATTATTATTACTGCCACAAAAGAAAGATAATAAGGTGTGGAAAACAAAACCGAGGGAGGTGGACAAGTGAAGGATATTCGGCGTTTGCGCGCAAGGGGCTCACTGTGTCGTCAGCAGGCGGCATACAATACCGCACAGAGTTGGAAGCTCCTCGCAGAAGCGGAGTACTGGGAGCACTTAGCCGAGGCTGAAATATCTTCCTACTTCAAGGAATGCAACGTCCCTCGCCCGTCCTATTCGTGAGAGTGCGGCTTTTGGGCCCGATTGATGCGGCCGCACATCTTGTCTGACGAGGCGCACAGGATTGCCCTCGGCTTTTCGCCGCCTGACGACCGGTACTTTGCAGCGCGCTTGAGGGATGGGGTGGGCGAGCCCCTCCAGGACCGAGCGGCAGCAGCGCGCCTGGCAAGCAGCGGATCAGGTCGGCTTCCGGACAGGCCGCGGCAAGCGCAAGGCGAATGCGGCTCGTGGTCTCGACCACACGGGCAGCGATTTTCAAGAGACGAAGACGCAGCGTCGCGAACTCGGCAGCGGCCAATTGGGCTTTGGGAATGGCGTCGCGCACGGTCAGCATCAGCCAATAAGCGGCGGTGTGGAGAACGAGACGGACCTGATTGGCGAGCGCCGAACGACGCTGGTGCGGTCGGAGGCGAGCTGTGTCTTATGCAGCTTGATCAGATTCTCGGCTTGGCCGCGCGCGCAATACAGGCTGTCGTAGATCCACTCGGCCGAGCCGACATCGAGGCTGGTGACGACGAAACAGATGTCGAGGCCGAGCATGGTCGCCTCAATACGGGCGACGGTGCGCCGTTCGCGATCCCAGGACTTTGCCTTGTGGCGCGTCGCGTGCGGATGTCGTCGGCGACCTCGTCGGCTTTTCTGGCGAGAGGCTTGGTGCCGGACAAGCCGAAGATGTAGTCGATGCCGTTGGTCTCGCACCACGCCATCGCCTCCGGCCGAGCATCGTGCCCGTCGCCACGGAACTAATTCGCGTGTTGCCGCATCAGCTTGCACCACGCTCGCCAGCCCCTCAGACGCACTCTTGCGAATAAGACAGGCTACCACAGTTGCGACCAATAAACAGGTTCACTGCTGCCTGGCCGAAGAAGCCGTGTGATCCTCGTGGATAAATAGAGACAGGCACTCGGCTCAACCAAGCATCGGCCGTACCATGCGCCGCGAACTGTCGGAGCACGCTATGCCTAAGATCAGTATAGACCTTGAGAACTGCTACGGAATCAAGAAGTTCAAAGCGGACTTCGATTTCAAAAAGGCGAGAGCGTTCGCCATTTACGCTCCCAATGGAGCAATGAAATCATCGCTGGCGACGACTTTCCAGGACATTGCAGATGGTCAGCCATCGAAAGACCGAATATTCCCCACCCGGACCACAAAGCGGACCGTTACCATCGACGGTGCCCCCCCCTTTCCGAGGACGCCGTACTGGTTGTCCGGCCCTATGACGAGGTGTTTGGGAATAACGAGAAGACCTCGACTTTGCTCATCAATGCAAAGCTAAAACAAGAATATGTCAGCCTGCACGAGGAGGTCGAGGAGCTATGGCGGAATCTGGGTGATGACGGTGTGAGGAAGGCGGCGTATCGAGGCGGGTGACGAGCCTGCCAGAACCTCTCGAGGAGAGCGATACGCCATGACCGAGACTACCAATGTTCTTGCTTTCCGTCAGCCGTCCGCGGTTGATGATCCACTGACCGATATCGTTCGTGCCGGCGCGCGGGACCTGCTTGCCAGGGCGATCGAGATCGAGGTTGGCGCGTTTCTGGCCAGCACGGCCAATCTGACGCTGCCCGACGGTCGAGCGCGCCTGGTCCGACATGGGCACGGTCCGGTGCGCGAGATTGCGACCGGCATCGGTCCGGTGGAGGTCGCTCGTCCCAAGGTCCGCGACCGCGGAGCGAGCGGGCCAGGCGACCGCCTCCGCTTCAGTTCGGCAATCCTGCCGCTATGGGCGCGGCGGACGAAGAGCCTGGATGCCTTGATCCCGGTCCTCTATTTGCGCGGCATCTCGACCGGCGACTTCCAGGAGGCGCTCTCGGCGCTGCTCGGCAAGGATGCGCCGAACCTGTCGCCTTCGGTGATCGCCGGCCTGAAGGCCGATTGGCAGGTCGAGTACGAACGCTGGCAGAGACGCGATCTGTCGGCGCGTCGCTATGTCTACATCTGGGCCGATGGCGTGTACCTGCAGGCCCGCATGGAAGATCACAGCGAATGCATGCTGGTGCTGATTGGCACCACGCCGGAAGGCAAGAAGGAGCTGATCGGCTTCCAGGTCGGCGTGCGCGAGAGCGCGCAGAGCTGGCGCGAACTCCTGATCGACCTGCGGCAACGCGGGTTACGGATTGCCCCGCAACTCGCCATCGGCGACGGCGCCCTCGGCTTCTGGAAGGCACTGGACGAGGCCTTTCCCGGCACGCGGCACCAACGATGCTGGTGCCATAAAGTGAGCAACGTACTCGACAAGGTCGCCAAATCCGTGCAGGGCCCCATGAAGAACGACCTGCGGAACATCTATCTGGCCCCACACCGGGCCGAAGCTGAAACCGCGATCGACGTCTTCGTCGAGAAATACCACGTCAAATACGGACGTGCGGTGGAGTGCCTGATCAAGGATCGCCATGCGCTGCTCGCCTTCTTCGACTTCCCTGCTGAGCACTGGATCCACCTACGCAGCTCGAACCCGATCGAGAGCGTCTTCGCCACGGTGCGCCACCGAACGGTGCGGACCAAGGGATCGCTGTCGCAACAAACTGCGAAGCTGATGGTGTTCAAGCTCATCGACGCCGCATCGAAGACCTGGCGGCGATTGAAGAGCACGAACCAGTTGCCGAAAGTCATCGCCGGTGTAAAGTTCATCGACGGAATCGAAGTCATTCCGAACACTGAAAGCCACGCCGCCTGATCAGGCCGCGTCACCCAAAATCAGCCATAGCTCGAGGTCGAGGAATGCAAAGGCAATCTCATTAAAGCGCTCCAAGCCCAATCTGGATCAAAGCGAGACATCGAAAGGGAAATCTCGCGGACATTCACGGCAAGCGAAGATCAGTTCGGAAAAGCACTATTCCGCATCGAATCTGAGTTGCTCGCTCAAAAGTCTGCCCCCTTCAGCGATGTCGATTATGACACAGTCTTCGACGATAAAGTCACGGGGCTTCTCGCGACGAAGGACGTCAAAACAGCCATCGAGGACTACATCAAAAAGTACAATGAGCTCCTCGCTAAATCGAATTACTTCAAACGCGGCATCTTCAACTACTACAATGCTGCGTCGGTAGCCAAGAGCCTTGCTGATCACGGCTTCTTCAAAGCCAATCACTCAATAAACCTCGTGTCCGGAACGCGCCTCGAAATAAGCGATGCGAAGGACCTGGAGGCCCTTATCTCCAAGGAAAAAGAGGGGATCACAAACGACGCAACGCTCAGAAAGAAGTTTTCAGAAATTGAAAAGCTGATCCAAAAAAATGCGACGGTGCGCGACTTCCAATCGTACATTGAGCAGCGCGAAGAGCTGTTAGCCAATCTCGCAAACGTTGACGCCTTTAGAGAAGAGGTCTGGAAGTCGTATATATTTGCAAATGTCGAACTCTACAAAGAGCTGCTGGCTCACTACCGTTTAGTAGAGAAGAGGAAAGCCGAGATCGAAAAGGAAGCTGCCGCGGAACGCACCCGCTGGGAAGAAACGATTGAGATCTTCAACGACCGGTTCTTTGTGCCGTTCGAGCTTGTCGCGAAAAACAAAATCTCCGTCATGCTCGGTGAAGACCCTGTCTTGAATCTCGGCTTCATCTTTAAGGATGGAACAGAAAGCACATCGGTTGATCGGGTGGCCCTCATCTCGGCGCTCAGCACGGGTGAAAAGAAAGCCCTATATATCCTGAACATCCTTTTCGAAATCGAGGCGCGGCGAGCAGCAAACCAGAAGAGCGTACTCGTAGTCGATGATATCGCTGACTCGTTCGACTACAAGAACAAATATGCCATCATCCAATACCTGAAGGACATTGCAGATGATGAAACGTTTAGTCAGATAATCCTCACACACAATTTCGATTTCTTTCGGACCGTAAATAGCCGATTTGTCGATTACGACTACTGCTACATGGCATCGAAAAGTTCCGCCGGGCTTTCGCTGCAGAAGGCGGCCGGCATAAAAAACATCTTCGTGAATGACTGGAAGTTAAACTTTCACTCGGATGCGAAGAAGCGAATTGCCTCAATACCGTTCATTCGCAACCTTGTTGAATTCACGAAAGGCGACGCTGACGCCGACTATGGGACGCTTACATCATTGCTGCATTGGAAGACAGACAGCGCTACGATCACGCGGAACGCACTAGCCGAGGTCTACAATCGCGTGTTCCATTCAACCATAACGCTGCCCGATGGTAGCGGCTCTGTATTGTCGGACGTCTTCACCGCCGCCAAGGAATGCCTCGACGCGACGGAAGGTATGAACTTCGAGAATAAAGTCGTCTTGTCGATAGCCACGCGAATTGCTGCTGAAAAATTCATGGCCGAACGAATAAAGGATGAGAAGCTGCTAGCTGGCATAACTTCGGCTCAAACCCCTAAGCTGCTCAGAGAGTACAAAAAGCAGTTCGGGACCGAAACCGCCAACATTGCGATCATTGAACGAGTGATGTTGATGACCCCGGAGAACATCCATATGAACTCGTTCATGTATGAGCCCATCATCGACATGTCCGACGATCATCTTCGAAGGCTATATCAGGAGGTTGAGACGCTCAGTTACGGCGGCTAGCTTTTGGCTTTCTTTTGGAGTGGCTGTGAAACGTCCGCCTTTTTGCTCGAATGATCACGGGGGTTAGTTGCCCGCTTTCTTTCAACACGCGGCGTTCGGCCTGTTCGCAATAACTTCCATATCTATTCCGACCACGGATCCACGCGACACAGTCCAAGGAGGTGCGCCCATGCGACAATCTCATCAAGCTGGCAGTGTCCCGAACACTCCCCGGCGATGCCAGCGAAGTTGAAGCGATCGGCAATGCCGAACTGGCTGGTAGACCGCCACTGAGGCGCCAGCATTCGCTGCCTCAGCAAGCCCTCGATACGCCCCTGGAGACACCCCCTGACGCCGTGTCCATGCCGGTGATCCAGGGGATAAAGCGCAGAATTGATATGGATAACGATGCCAAGGCTTTGCATCCTTGTTCCTCGGGCCATTTCCAACACGACCGTCTACGAGCTAGCTCGTCGCCGTCCTCTGAGGCTCACCGCCTCATCGGATGCAGCGTGGTCGCACTGAAAGCTGCCGAAGGTACGCCAGCGATCATAAGCTTTAAGTAGATACGATAGTTGGGCAACTGCAACAGATCGGTTTCATCAAATTGGCCTTGAAATTCCCGCGCCAGGTATGTCGCATCCTCTGAACCAACCCTAAAGGAAATGACCGCACCGGCGTTTCCGAGAACGGCATGACGAACGTCTGGTTCAAGCTGATGAAGGTATTATTGGGCGACTGTAAAGCCGTCCCGATACTTGTTGTTCGCCGTCAGCGCATGTGAGACAAATTGAAGGATTTTGCGGAGGGTGGATTTCTGGTTCATCGTAGCCACCAGGAGCGAAGATGAAGCAGAAATCCGGACCGGGCAAAGCGCCGGCAGAACAGTGCTAAAGGACATTCGGCGCCAGACACGCGGCAGTATTCGGCGGAAGAGAAGATCCGTATCGTGCTGGAAGGACTGCGGGGCGAGGAGAATATCTCCGAGCTCTGCCGGCGCGAGGGCATTGCCGCCTCAATGTACTATGGCTGGTCCAAGGAGTTCCTCGAAGCCGGTAAGCGTCGCCTGGCGGGCGGCACGGCGCGTGCGGCGACCTCTGGCGCGGTGAAGGATCTGCTCGTCAGACGGCAGCGGCGGGTAATTGGGTGTGGAAAGATATCGTTTCCCGTCAAACGCGCAATTCTTGTTGCTTCCTGGAAAGAAAAAGCATCAAATTCGAGCGAGGCGCAATTGAGCGCCGACAGCTGCCCACAAAATGGCGGCATACCGAGACCGCCGTTATTTGAACTGGCAACGTCGATGCCATCGGCAGGCACCGCAGCGTCTGCGTCGAGAGCGCAGCTCTATATTCAACGTATTCTTGACCGACGTGATCGTAAGGAAACGAGGCTAACGGAGCCCGTACTTCCGATACGCGGGACGTACTAGCTGAACGTCAAGGCTATTTTGACTGGAGGTCGGACCGGGCATTTCTATTCTCTGAAATGGCTTTGTACGGGGCGAGTTTCAGCTCCAACCGTGCTCAACAAGACATTTGGTCCGAAGCCAATTGCAGAGCGCTTCGCACGAAGATTTGGGGCAATGCCGGAGCTGGGCGTTGTTTCGCACGATCCCGTGTTCGAACTACGTAAGCAGATCATTCACGCCAGGAAACAGCGATTGCCGATAAAACTTCATCGAAATCAATGATCGCTTCTTTTCAATTTGAGAAAACGATATCCACGGCACGTTCTTGCCGTGCCTGCTCGCTATGGTTCAATAGCATCATGCCGCTCTCAAGTTTGGCAATTGTTCTGCAACTAACACTTACTCTTCTGATATTCGTTCAAAGCCATTCCGAACTCCCGCAGTCGGCTCGCGATCTTGCCCTGCAAACAGCTCAAACCGCGGTCAACCAAGCTACCAGACAGCTCGCGACCGATGCCAGTGCCAGTGTCGGCCTCCATGGTATTGTCAGCTCTACAACTGCTTTTAAAGAGCGCGCAGTCGACAGAACTTCAGCGCAAGCTGTAATGGCTTCAGGTTGGAAAACATACGCAAATATCCAATATGGATTTTCACTACGGTATCCTTCAGGCGCATCCATATCCTTCCTCGATCACGTTCTTCCTCTCGGAAGCGACATCGTTTTACCTTGTGACGGTGTCGATGCGGGAACGTCTTCTTGTACTCGCTTTATTGAAAAAGATGGATCGTTTGGAAGTCCGAACAATTTCTCATTCTTTGTTTTTCAATCTCCCATGCGCAATCTCGAGACGTATGTTCGCAGCCATGGACAACCGAATGATTTTGAGACTCTAACGATAAACGGCCGGCCTGCATATCGGGCTCATTTCGGAAACTACCCGCACGGATTTAGCTATCTTTACATTCAAGATTCGGCACACATGATTCTCTTTCGATTCTCAGATGCAAGTGAACAACTTGCAAACGCAGTCCTCTCTACTTTGAAATTCGACGCTCTGTGAACCTTTTCACGGATTATGAAAATGGGTGCTGATCACGCCAAATGATGGCCGTTCGTAACGCGGTAAAATGGGAGTAGAAGATGACGTTAGTCGCTAGCCTACTATCCGGCTTCCCAACAGACATCCTAAATCCGCAAAGTACTGATCAAGCTAAAATAGCTATACTCCAAAACTGGCTTCTAAAGAACGGGTTTGTGACGGAAGCCGATGTGCACACGGGGCTTGGAATCTATGGTCCCGCTACGACGGCCGCGGTGGCGTCCCTCCAGCAGCAATTAGGCGTGAATGCCGGCAGCAATGCCGGCAGCTATGGAAAAGAAACCATTGCGATTGTGCAGGCTGAAATTGATGCTCTAACAGCGACGGTGACGCCTAATCCAGACCACCTGGGAAGCTTGATAATACAGGAGTTCGAATCCTTCAGTTCAAATGCATATTGGGACAAAAATGCTTACCGAGTAGGATTCGGCAGCGACACGTACGCAATTCCGGATGGTTCGGGAGGTTGGTCCTACGGCCATACGGTCACGGAATCTACTGAAGTAACGTTAGCAGCAGCGCTCGCTGAGCTGACTCATCGCCTCGATACGCAAACGAATGCCGGAATTCCGGGGATTGAGCGGGATATCGGTGAAGCCAACTTTCTCAGCTTATCGCCGTTACGACAAGCGGTACTTGAGAGCCTCGCATGGAACTACGGCAGTTTGGCAGCCCCGCGCCTTGCCACAGTCCTTGCTGACTTACGAAATAATAGCTCCTTCAATCAGATCGCTAACGACATCCAAGCACTTTCAGACAACCCGAGTCGCCGAGGTATCGAAGCAGATTTGTTTCGGTGGGAGCCTCCTCCCTCAAATCCAGCGGTAACTATCAATACGTTGGCCGATTTAGAAATTGTTCGGAAATACATCGCCGGACATTATATTCTGGGGGCAGATATCGATGCTTCGGGAGCAACCATCGCGCCTATTGGCTCCTCCTCGAAACCGTTCGCGGGTACATTTGATGGCAATGGTCACACGATCAACGGGTTGCACATAGTTGGGAATGGTATTTACGTCGGCCTTTTCGCGGAGGTTGGCCCTGGCGGGAAGATCTCTAACCTCGGGCTGACAAACCTTTCCGTCTCGGCTCCGCGCGGCTACGACGTCGGTGGATTGGCCGGACGTAACCTCGGAACGATAGAGAATAGCTATACTACTGGCTCGATCAGCGGCACCGCCGGAAACTTCGTTGCTGGACTGAACGGAATCTCTATCGGCGGCATCGCGGGTTGGAATTTCGGCAAAATTATTAAAGACTCGCATTCCTCTGCAACGATCACAAGCGACAGCACCATTTTTGTCGACCTAGGCGGTCTCGCCGGAGGCAACTCCGGCATGATCGACCATTCATACGCGAGTGGAACGATCAAAGGGCACAGCGGGGTGTATGGCTCGGGCCTTGTGGAGATTGGAGGCTTAGTCGGATCGCTCGGTTTTGGTACAACCGGCGGCAAAATCCAGAACTCCTACGCTACTGGGTCAGTGATCAGTGACGGCTCGAGCACCGCGGCTGGAGGACTCGTAGGGGCTTCAGTAAGCAACAGCACGATCTTCCAATCCTACGCGACCGGATCAGTCAGTACGGGTGGTCCCAGCTGGGACGGTGGGCTCGTAGGAATTTTGTTTAACGGCACCATTTCGCAATCCTTTGCAAGGGGCTCCGTGATAGTCGGCAATGGCGGGGATGCTGGCGGCCTCGTCGGACAGATGAACTCGGGCACAATATTTGAATCATACGCAAAAGGTCCTGTGACTGGCAGCACCGGTTCAGATGTTGGCGGCCTTGTCTCGCATTCCTATGGCGGCTCGATCACTCAGTCATACGCGACAGGAAAGGTTACCGCGGGCTCGCTTGCCATCGCCGGAGGTCTCGTTGCACAAAACGGCTCTTTGATTACCAATTCCTATTGGGACGTACAAAGCACCGGCCAGTCGACGAGTTCAGGAGGAACACCCATTGCAAATTTCTTCCTGAAATTGGGAATACTTCCCACCGGCTTCGACCCCGCAGTATGGAGCGAAAATATACTGTTGAATACCGGCTATCCCTATCTTAAGTGGCAAAAGGTCATTGATGGCAATATTTCGGGTGCGCTCGTATTCGCGGATGATAACAATAACGGCATACTCGATCCGGACGAGCTTTTCACAGTAACCGATAGTGGAGGCTACTTTGAGCCGATTGGAGAAGTTGGCCCGCTAGTAGCCTACGGAGGAATAGACACCTCTACAGGACTTCCATTCAAAGGGCCCCTCGAGGCCCCGACAGGCTCGACCGTCATTACGCCGTTGACGACACTCATAAGCGCTTTGCAGTCGCAGGGCGATTCTGTCGCTGACCTGAAAGTTCTTGCAGCATTTGGACTGCCTCCGAGTTTAAATTTGACTACTTTCGATCCGATTGCGGCCGTTCAGGCTGGCGACATTGCCGGCGCGGAAGTCGCTGTGACAGCTGCCAAGGTTTACAACACGGTCTCGCTGATCGCGTCGGCACTGGTCGGGGCTGGTGGCACATTCGTAACCGGCGCCAATGACGCGTTTGCGGCAATCGCCGCTGCAATTGGCGGCTCCGGCATCATCTTAACTGATAATGCGGCGCTGAGCGCGCTGATCAGCAGCATTGCTCAGTCCGAGTCATTGAGCCTCGGCCAACGCGTTGCCGACAACATTGCTTCCCTGATTGCGGCAAGCAACGCAGCACTCGACGAAAAGGCGCTAGCCGACGGTAGCAGTAACGCGCTCTTGAATGACATCGCGGCCATCGAACGGGTGTTTCAAGGCTCTGTATCAAACGCCATCCAGCAATCGGCCGACGATCCGTCGCAGCTTCAAGTTATCGTGGATGCGTTCTCTGGAGCCAAATTGACCAGTGCCATTGCGACGGCATTAAGCCATCTCGGCAACAATCAAGACCTAGACCCGCCGACGCTGACGCCGGTAGGCGACCACACCGTGCATGCGACGGGTCTGGCAGGTGCCAAGGCGACATTTTCGGCAACGGCCAGTGATCTCGTTGACGGTAATGATCCCGTCGTCTTCAAAGAAGACAAGACCGTGGTGCACTCCGGCGATATGTTCGCGCTCGGCACCCATACGATTACTGCAAGCGCGACCGACGCCGCGGGCAATACTGCATTCGAGACGTTCACGATCAAGGTAGTCGACGAAGCGCCGTCGGTATCTGCGCTTTCGCGTAGCGTCGGTGAAGATGGCCCGATATTCAGCCAAGACCTGCTGATTGGAGCGAACGATCCGGATATCGGGGATCTGCTGTCGGTTTCCGGCTTCGATCTGTCCGTCACGAGTGCGGGCGGGCGCAAGTTGGTGCTCGGCACCGATTACACGCTGACTAATTCGGCCTTATCCTTGACCGCCGTTGGGTTTGCCAAATTCAACAGCCTCGCGGCATTGCAAACCGACAACGTTGTGTTCCAGTACAGCGTCTCCGATGGCATTCTAGCTACCGCAAATGTCCTGACGTTGAATGTTGTCGGCAGCAATGACGCGCCAGCTCTAGTCAATCAAACCTTGACCCAGGCTTTAACCGCGGGCACGCCGTTTTCACTCACCTTGCCGGCCAATACTTTTCAGGACGCCGACAGCGGTGACCATCTGACGCTCGCGGCAACGTTGGGCAATGGGACAGCACTGCCGTCGTGGCTGACCTTCAACGCCGCCACCGGCATTTTCAGTGGCACGCCCGGTCCCAGCAATGCTGGCAGCTTCGACATCAAGGTGACAGCTACTGACGCCAGCGGTTCGGCAGCCACCGATATTTTCCAGGCGACGGTAACCAACTATGCCCCGATCATCACCTCTGACGGCGCCGGCGCGACTGCGTCGATCATCATCACGGATGATACAAAATACGTGGACACGGTGCGCGCTACCGACCCTGACCCCAATACGACCATCAAATACTCGATCATCGGGGGGCAAGATCAAAAGGTATTCGCCATCGATCCCGTCTCCGGCGCCCTGTCCTTCAAGTCGATGCCACAGGATGGCCGCAGCTATCAGGTTCAGGTCGCTGCGTCGGATGGCGGCCTGCAAGACACCCAAACGATCAAAGTGCAAGTTGCCAGGGGAGCGTTCGAGTTTGGCAACGCCAATGTGGTCGACACCTTCGTGTTCAAGCCCGGCTTTGGACTAGCCATCGTCAACAATTTCGATGCGACGTCGTCGAACCACGACATGCTCGAACTCGACCACGCCCTATTTCGCCAAGCGGACCCCCATGCCTCGCCGGCCGCGAGTTTCGATTTGATCCAGCATCACAGCTTCCAACTGGGCCCGGACGTGATTATCGTATCCGACACCCACGAGCTCATCGATCTCCGAAACACCAACTTGCAATCACTGATAGCCAAGGATTTCATACTGGTCTGAGAGATGACTCACTCTTGGTCAGCCCGCTTCTGACCTAAACCAATTTATCGACACAGTCACGTTGTGCGTGGCGCTGTGGGTTTTCTTGCGCGCGGTTTCTGCCTTCGTACGACCTCTTCGCTTCGGGTAGAGAGCGCTTCCAACTCTTGGGTGGCCTGAAGGCCCGTCAATTCCGGGCCCAATCTTTTCTTGGTGGTCGAGTAGTTCCTTGATGCGCTCAAGTCTTTCCAATTCACGATTCTCGTCCGCGATTCGCGCCAACGCGGAGTCACTGATACTGGCGGCGATGCTGATGTCTTGCGGAACAGGATAGCTGTGGTACTAACCCGCATCGTGCAATCGAGAGGGCGCTAGTGGCTAAGAAAACAAAGGCAAGCAAGAACAAGAAGTCTGTTCGTCGCGAATACACTAAAGACGACGTGAAAGAGCTGCGTGCACATTCAAAGGCGAAGACATCGGTCGCGAAGCTTTCAAAGCTGATGAAGCGTTCAGAAGGATCGCTGAGGCAAAAGGCGCGCACACTAGGCATCGGTCTGGGTCATCAGCGCTAGTTCGAGCACTACCCCCCTTACGCCCCCTTAAAAACGGCGCGGAGCTTGCGTTGCGTCAGGCACCGGAAGTTCATAGTCCCTCCTCGTCGACCCGCAGCCGAGGTTAGCTTGGTAGGAGCGCTTGTGACGAACTCAATTCTTCTTTCCCAACTGGCTGCCCCCGAGATCCAGCGTCAACTCACAATAGCCGGATGCCAATCGGTGACGGGACGAATGGATGGCACGCCTTCATCGCAAGCGTGACGCCTACGGCGTCGAGATCAATCCGTGACCAGTTGCAACTATCCACCGATTACCCCAACGCACGATAGAGTCGATGCGCCCGACGCCGGGGACTAAGTCGCCCCGTGCTGCCATTCGGATCCCGTCCGGCCCCTCAAGCACCGCCGTTCCGCCGCGAACGTCAAGAACTGTCCAACCCACAATGGTCGTTGGTTTCGTCTCAGGGACCGGCAGGAGTGGCTCCGACGACGGGAGAGAGTCGGTCACAGACATGTCCGCCTCGACAGGCGAAGAAGGTTCTGCCGATTGCGCTCCGCTCAACGTTCTGACCCGAGGCTTCGGAGCGAGGCTCGCACTGAATGTGGAGGGCTGACCTGAACCAAGTTGTGTTCGCGTGGCGGATGCTGAGCCTATCTTGCGGGCGCTTTCAACCTTCCCGCCTGACTTTGTGTCCGGCATGCGGCGCCCCGCCGTATCGATCTGAGCAACTCGGTTGAGAGCCGAGATAGTTGCAGGACCGTACCAAGCACCAGCCCATCCCAATCCAAACCCTCCAGCCAACGCGGCAAGGACGAGCCAAATGGTGAGCTTTGAATGGCTGTTTGGCGCCAATAGCGCTAGGATCTCATCTCGATTGGACGTCGAGAAATCCGATTGGTCGAGGATGATGGGCGTCGCGAGCTTGCCACTGCCGTGATCCGCGACCACCCCGATCCTTTCCAAGGTATTGGCATGGTGCGGTTGCATGCACGGATCCTTGTGGTGCCCAATGATCCCGCCGGGAGCTAAACCAACCCTTAACAGCCGATGCCCGGCGGGAATAAGATAGCAACGGATCGCGCAAGGCGCCGAAGGCGCAATGTCTGCCGGCCCCCCCGGGAGCTCGACCACTGGACCGGTGGAGCTATTCCTTGCAACCGTGAGCTGCCGGCCGGGCCTTGCATTCGGTCCCGGAACTCGCGTGCGAAGCACAATGAATCCATGGCGTCGCCAGATTTGAGCCGCATGGTCGCCTATCTCGGTGCGAAGGGTCATGGCGGGCGCAACACCGGGAGTTTTCGATGTCCGGCTATTTGCGATTTTGCTTTGCCAGTTTGCTTCTTGTTGAAACTCTTTCCACAGCTCCTGCGTCCGCCGGTCCTCTCGCGGATATCTTCAATGTTGCTGCCCCCCAACCCGTAGTGAGCTCTCCCCCGCAAGCGGCATGCCTGGGACGGCCTGGCGACTCGGCTCCCGACGGCCAGCATTGGGTCTATCGAATGGACGGGCACCACAAATGCTGGTTCCTGACCGAAGGTGTGGCGAAGCCGAAGAAAACCGTTCGTCGTCGCGTCGGCCAAGAACGCACCGCTAATGTGGACGATAAGGGAACTGCGAGGCTTGGGCAGAGTGGGGCCGCTGATGCGCGCGCGGAAATGCTGCGCTCGACACCGGCTGAGCAGCCTCAAGCGCCTTTCCCTGAAGTCAAGATAGCTGAGGCTGCCTCGGATCTCGGTATGAACGGGGCTCTTGTGTCAGCGGCTCCCATTGCAGAGCACAGCCGCCAGCCGACGCCCATGCACCCCGTGCTCAGCCAAGTCGACGTTGAGCAGCTTCTCGGAGCAGCGCCCACCGTCAACGACGCTATGACCTCGCCCGCCCCTCCAGCTGTGCCGATCGGAACGCGCCTCGCCGAGATTCGTGACGAGGGGCCTAGCCGGACCGCAACTTGGCTGGGCGTACTGCTGATGATGCTCGGGATGTTCTCCCTCTTAAGCTCGAGCCGCTCACTTCGGCACGCGGTGAGATTACGCCGCTGAAGCGCGCCACCTTGGCCAGATTACCTGACACATGGCCCGCGATCGATGGTCCTTTGGTATAGCCGAATTGCCACACCTACAAAGGTTCCGCGCGCCTGCACGGAAGTTCAGCACTGCTTCGGACGGCTATTCGACTACGATGTCAGTCTCCCTTTCGATGGGACTGCCATCATGCGGTACAAAGTGTTCGTGGTGGACAGCAGCCGACGCGTGATTTGCGCCGCAAAGCTCGACTGCATTGACGAGCGGGCTGCGAGATGTCGAGCCGAGCAAATGAATGGCGAGCACGACGTTGAGCTTTGGGAAGGCGACCGGCTCGTTGCTGTATATCGAGGTGCAACGTCGAAGGAAAATCGAAGCGATCGCTTATCCTGATTAGAGAGCCAGTCTCGCGCCGAGCTAGATCACGGCTCTTGCTCTGCTGCCCGGTTTGGCGCGCCGTCTTCTACCGAGCGTTCTTGCTTCGACATGTCGGAGCTTACTTCGAAGCTTCTCCACTTCTCTAAGCTCCGCCACAAGAGTTTGGTGTCGCTCGCTCAAAACAGCACAGCTGTAAATCTGACGCGTACTGGACATCACATGCCTCAGAAAAGGTCTTGAACTAAGACGTCGACGAAAAGAGTAAGATCGAAAAATCGCTCGGCGTAAGCTCAATGAGCTAAAGCCGCAGCCGCGAGATGCTCCCAATATTCTGCCTCTGCCAGCAGTTTCCAGCTCCTCTCAGGCTGTCGCGCCGCAGTCTGTCGGCACAGCAATGCCATTGCTCGAAAGCGGCGGGCAGCTTCCATTCCAACCTCCCGTGTTTTCCCCAAACATATTTTTCAATTTTGCGATGGAGTCATCATGATTACAGGCCATAACCAAATTTATCGTTGGCTGCGGCGAGTTAGGCCGCTTCGACGCAGCTTTCCGGAACCACTTTTCGGTTCGGGCTTCACATCAGTTTCGAATGCCTTCCTGCGCGTCCAAAGCGCACCTGCCGGCAATCGCGACGGCGTCTCGGAAGGCGCGCGAGGGTAGCAACAAGCTATGCGACGCTCGTGGGCAAGCATTGCAATGTCGGAATCCGGACCGACTGGACGCGACCGAGTCTTGTCTAGTTGGTCCGTTGCTCAGAACCGACTTGTATTAGCGATCAGCCCGGCGCAAATGCCTGGCTTATTCGTTGCGCTCTCCGCGGCTCAGCTCGAACGGACGAGCCGACGTGCGCCTGCCAACCGGTCATCATGGCTTCGGGATCACACGAGCAGCCTCTCTTCGAAGCTCAGTCCTCGAGCAGGCTGTCATTTCCGCTAACGGCTGGGGTGGTCTCATGCTCTGGGACCTGGTGCGAGCGATAACGGGACTCGCGCTCACGAGGTGCCGGCCGTTCAGACGGATTGCGGCCGAGCTTGGATTGCAGCTCGACGAGGTCGGTGAAGACGTCGGCCTGGCGGCGCAGCTCGTCGGCGATCATCGGCGGCTGGCTGGCGATGGTGGAGACCACCGTGACCCGCACGCCGCGGCGCTGGACGGCCTCGACCAGGGAGCGGAAGTCGCCATCACCCGAGAACAGCACCATCTGGTCGATATGCTCGGCGAGTTCCATGGCATTGACAGCGAGCTCGATATCCATGTTGCCCTTGACCTTGCGGCGGCCGCCGGCGTCGATGAACTCCTTGGTCGGCTTGGTGACGACCGTGTAGCCGTTGTAGTCGAGCCAATCGATCAGCGGCCGGATCGAGGAGAATTCTTGGTCCTCGATAACGGCGGTGTAGTAGAACGCCCGCAGCAGCGTCCCGCGACTCTGAAATTCGCCCAGCAGGCGCTTGTAGTCGATGTCGAAACCGAGCGTTTTCGCCGTGGCGTAAAGATTGGCCCCGTCAATGAAGAGCGCAATCTTGCTGGGAGATGACATGATAAGTGATCTCTGGAGGAGGAAGTGCCGTGCTGCGGGGGGCGCATATGTGAACCCGCCAATGAGGCGGCACTTCTAAACACTTTCAGCAAAGCCGGACCTCCCGATGCTATACCGAGGTCCTTTAACCTTCAAACAGTTTTGCAGCCGCCAAGATTAATTCGGACACCTCATTCGAGCGAAAATTCCCCCCGGGCGCATAAAAAGGGGTGTCGGCACCTGTGGATGAGGTCAGGCCTTTGAACTATTCTCTGGCCGTTCGCAATCTTTTCGCAGTGCAATGTCTGATCAATTCCCAATCTATGATGTCACCCTGAAGAGGCGAGGCCGAGGGTGGACTTGGTGCGTGTGCACCAGCGAAGAGACAGTTGTGATGTGGGGTCGGGAAGACAACCGCGCCGCCGCCAGATACAAAGCAGCCAAGGCGCTTTTTCTATTGCTACTTTCGGCTTCCTATCGGTCGACGTCATCGAAGGCGTCCAACGGGGGGCCGGCTCAGAGAGCAAAGCACTCGCCGGACCAGTCACAGCGAAGGATGGCCTCATAGCGCCGTGCGCCTGTTAAGGACCGGGGTAGCGTTGAGCCCCGATTGGGGCGGGGGCACACTGGGCTGATCTACTACCTAGCTCAAGCGGGTGGCGCGGCCACCTCCATCTTGCCAATTGTGAGCCAACGGATCGTTCCTCTGCAGCTCGTCGGCCAAGGCAAAGAAAAAGAGGGAAGGTCCGGGGCTCTGCGGCACATTCAGCCGTTGGAGCGTCTCGATCATGGACCGGGCACGTTGTTGATCAGTGGTCACAACAAGCACTCGGAATGTCTTCCAACCAAACTGTTGCGTATGTTGTCCTTGACCGTACGCGGTGAGATACGCCTGCATCTTTCGCTCGAAGCTAGTCTGTCGAAAATCTGAGCGGGAGATCGGCATCGTGCCTCGGTCGATCTCTACCATGAAGCAACGGCGCGAGCCATCGGGAAACATCAGACCGAACACAAGGTCGGGAACTACAGCGATGTCGTGCGCGTGTTCGCTCTGCGAGATCGTAGCTCGCAATGCGAACGGGTTTCGCTTTTTGCGGGTGCGCTCAGGCGAGCTCGCAATAATCTCTTCGGGATGAATGAGCCGTACGTCACTCCGACCACGCGTGGACCGTTCCAGCGTTATGTGAAACTCGACGATCTCCAGCTGGTGCTCAATAAATGGTCGGCCCGCTTCGCGATTTTTCCGGCTCCACTCGCAATTTGCAAACTCAGCGCCGCGCTCGCTGAGCAATTGGGCCCCGAGGTCGCCAAGCGCGTACACCATAGGTGCCGAACCTGATGTGGGGTAGTAGTCGAGCTGCGCGCGCGGCCTATCGACGTATCCTGCATGAAAGAGGCGACATAGTCGATCATTGGTGCGATCAAGCGAGCGGCCCACAAGGGCCGCTATGTGCGATGATCGCAAGAACCGATAACGCGCTAGTTGCCGCAGGATCAGCACGTCGCCTTCAGTGAGCCGGAAGGAGAGCATTTCTAACGAGCGGCGGAAGCGAGGCCGGCGTGTCGGGGCTAAAGTGGAGGCACCATTCATCGCTCTAATGTACCAGATCCGGCGTTGTGCAAGCGACCGGCCGGCGCGCACCCAAGAAAAAGTGAACTATCGCTACTGACGTCCATGCGTTCACGTGGCTGCACATAGCAAGACAAGCGCAGAAGCGCTCGTTGCTGAATAGAGCAGACGAGCGATGACGTGGGCGTTATCTACTCTCCTTCAGAAAGGAGGTGATACACATGGAGCTAGACGGAAAGATCGCGCGAGTTAAGGAGTTGATCGCCAAGCGCGAAGAACTGGACTCCGAGCTGAACGAGCTTCTTGGCGGCGCCGCGCGCGAGCGACGTGTTCCCAAATGCTCGATCTGCAATGAGCCCGGACATCGAGCCAACGGCTGCCCAACGAAGGCTACTCAGGCACTCACAGCTTAACTGTTAAGCCCGCTCCGGCGGGCTTCTTCCGTTCACCCGAATGCCTTTAGATGTGGTGGGGAATCGCTCGATCTCCCAAAGCCGAACTGGAACCAGGCCTCTGGCTCATACGCGGCTTTGCACGCGCTGGCTCACGATGGCCGAGATGACGAGCCCGAAAGCGAACAAGGCAAACACGATCCCGACCATGATCTCCCCGATTGTTGCCATCCGCGCTGTCGGCGATAGCGGCGCGATGTCGCCAAATCCCGTCGTCGTGAGCGTCGTCAGGCTGAAATAACTTGCGCTCCCAAAATCGAGTCGATGCTCGCCGCTTCTTGCGAACGCGAAGGCGTTTGCGCCGGGCCGATCAATAAGAAGGTAAAGGTAGGCGATGCCCTCGACGAAAAGCACGTAGCCCAGCACGACAAGCCGGATCGCCCTTTTGAGCAATATCGGTCGCGTGTCATGCCCGCCCAGCATCCGGTTAGTCGCCACCATGAGCGCGCCGAACGCAATAGAGATGAGCATCGCAGCGCTAATCCCAGCGTATATCTGGATAATCTCGCCGTCGGGCATATTTCCCGCCGTCAGAACTTCGTAAGTCACCGGCTCAGCGAACGCGATAATTGCCATACCGACGACCAACGTGCCCGTGACAAAGGGCATATCCGTGACGCCATTGGTAGATTTGATGTTTGCAAACTTCCGCTGCGCGAGATCAATCACCATGTTCACGAGGGCAGGAAGCCCGATGAAACCGATCGTCACGACATTCGAAAGTTCCGCCACGAGCGCCCAGCGCGATCCGCTCGTGCACGCGTAGATATCTCCGTAGCCAACCGTGGCAAAGGAGATGACGGCGAAATAGATGGATTCGAGAAGACCGAACTGTTTCGGATCGATCGGATCAGCGCCGGAGCAGAACGGAAAGCTTGCATCCTCTGCCGTCCGCGCGAGAAAGACGTACAAGTAGGACCACATGGCGATCAGGAGAGAGAAATAGACAACGAGAGCTAGAGCCGGCACCGCGAAATTGCTGGGTGGATGTTGCTTTATACTTTCGAACCACAGCAAGTAAATCCGGATGGCCAAGAAGAGCAGCAGACCCGAGCCGATAGCTGCCACAAGTGAAACTATAGCGCTTGCAGGTGAGGACGCCACGAGCCAATAGAAGAACCCGCTGGAAAGCAGCCACCCTACATTCATTCCGGCTGACTTCAGCAGTGTTCGCGTTGCGTAATCCATCTCGTTTCCCCCTCTAGCTTGGGAGCGTCGAGCTTGCCCGATGGGTTGTCCGGAACCGAGATCAACCTTCGCCCACACGTGCTATGTTCGCCGTCAGCGCCTTCTGATCGCACGAGGTTCGGCCTCGGCACTTAGGACCTCCAATCATCGCCCCCAAAGTCCGGCTCGGCCGGACGGGCAGGCTCTGAGGCTGTCTCCCGGTTCATTCGCTCCTCACGGACTTCCTTCTGAACAGTTCCCGGCGCTTCTGGTCTGATCGAATAGCGCTCTCGAATACGCTTGCGCACGGCAGTGTATTCAGCCGCTGCCATGCGCGGGAGCTTCGTAAAGTCCGTAGCCGGGATGCCGATCGACAGTGCGGTATTTGTCATGCCGCGGACGTATGCCGCGAAATGGTATGCCGGCTGATTGAGGATGAAATCTGGGGTTGTTCGCATGTCGCGCGCAAGCGCATGAGCCGCAGCGTCGCTGATCTTCGAGGCAAACTTTATCGCAGTCGCACCATAGAGCGCATCGAGTACGTGCGGCTGCATCTGCTGCAATCGCTGATGAGCAAGGACCAAGCCCACGTTGAGCTTACGTGCTTGATCGAGGATAACCGGGATCTTCGGATCGCGCTTTATGAAGTCTTGGCATTCATCGATGTACACGAAGCAAGGTAGGCGCTGCCCCTTTGGGAGAAGCTGACGCTTGTGTGCGGCGAGCAGGATCATTGAAATGAAGAAACGACCCACGATCTCCACGCCGTCTTCTTGAAGCAGGCTTTGCGGAACGTTGATGAGAATAACTTTCCCAGCACTCATTTCAGTGAAGAAGTCGAACTTCGATCTTGGTGCCGAGAACATTCTCGAGAGCGTCCGGATACGCTTGACGGCAAAGAGCCGGTCGATAACTTGTTCCTTTGTCCGGTCGAACTCCTTGCTGTTGAACTTCAGCTCGAAAAAGCGCCGCCCATCCGGATCAAGCTTGGTGAGGTGCTCCTTGAATTTGGCAAGGCCACCCGGCTGCATGAGGTCAATGAGCGTGTCCAGGGTGGCCGACGGAATAGTCAGCAGAAGCTCGATCGTGAAATGAAACAATGTGTTCTGTCGGCTCGTCATTTCGGCTGAAAGCAACGCGCTGAAGATGTAATCATAGAGCGCGAGCACGGCGTTTCGGAACCCTTCGTGCTCAGCCGGCGAGTAGGAATGCATCTCTCCGATGCCGACGTCGAAGAGATTGAGCGCGACTGGCCACTCGACGTCCTCGGCATCGATGACGACCAATTTGCCACCAAGGCGTTCCCCAGGCGCAAATACCTTCAAACCCTCGATCGCTTTGATGAGATCGCGGTTGCTTTCCATCACGACAATGGACGCCTGATCCGCGGCAACGAGTTCAAGGTCGCGCAAGATCAAGTACTGAAGAAGGGTCGACTTGCCAGCACCTGGCGGCGCAACGATCCACTGATGCTCGAAGCGGGACTTTTGCGGGAGCTTAAAGGGTACGGGGCAGAGGAAGAGATCAAGGAAGGGTGTGCCTTTGAGGTAGGTCTCGACCAACTCTATAGGCGGAAGCTCGGAGTCGGCAGCGTAGATCATCGGCCTTCGAGGCTTTTCATCTTCGGGAGAGTTCCCGGAGGCCTCGCACAAACTGGCGTACAATCGCTCGTACAGCGCGATAAAGAGACCGGCTTCCACGTGCTCCTTTTTGCAGATAGTTCCGATTACTCTATCCACCACTTCCTGAGAATTAGGCAACAGACAGACGAGTGGAACGGTCAGTGGCGCAGCATCCATGCTCTCGGACAAGGCGGGCAAGCTCGAAATAAAGCCCCAGCTGACATTACGGAGGGCCGTGATGAGCAGATCGCTTACGCGATCGTCATTGGCGAGAAAGTGTTGTTTAGCTCGCAGATAGCGGCGAAGATCAACATGCTCTTTGAGGGAAAGCACCCCCGCATTCAGGTCAACTTCGGGGAAGGAAAAGATCGTGGCCTCAAGGGCAAGCACTTCTTGCTGGCACCGGTCGAGCGCCTTCAAAATCGTGGATGATTGCGGCAAATCAACAAGCTCGCCCACGCGCTCGGCAACCAACGTATTGATGTGCTCAATCGCCTTAGGATTGGCCCACAGCGAACCAACATGGGTAGCGCGCACTTCATTGTAGAGGACCATCGTTTCAGATAGGTCACGCGCCCGTTCGTCCGTAAAACGCCGAAGAAACGGCGTAAACGGAGACGGAGGTATGTACTTTGGAAGCTTAGAACTCAACGACCTCCTCCCGTCCGTCAAAGGTCTGGGCCGTTTCAAGATATGCTTTGAGATTTTTGCAGGCGCTTAGAATGGCTGCTTCGGCACCAAGCAGCTCGTCGAGATCCTTGCATTCGATGTGCTGGCCGCTCATCAAGGTCTCGATGGTAACCCGAAGCGAAAGCGCCATCATGGCTGCACTGGCAATGCCGCGAGTGCTTTTCCAAAGTGAGCGCCCGGTAGTGCTGCTTGCGCCTTCATCGAAATGACCATAGGCGGCGTCGCCGTGTTTCTTACGTGCCTCGCTGTCGTATACGACGAGCTTTCCAAGACCGTACTTGCTCACCAGTCCTTTTTCATCGGGAGTGAGATCGGTGCGCGCATCGAGCGCAAAGATGACTTTGCCGCCGAGCATGCCGCCCGCACGTTGCGAGCGCTTAAGCTTTAGTTGCATGGAGTAATTCTCCTGTGCAAAAAAAGTCAGTATGCACGCTTGAGACGCAGAAAGATAGTCTCTCCCGTCGCGCGATCTTGCTCCTCCAACTTGAGCGCTGACCATCTGCTCCGGAGAGCCCGAGCAAGTGCCCCTACATTTTTGAGGACTCGCTGAGCTTGTCCTCCTAATGAAGAGATTGATGAGGCTCGGACGAAGTCTGAGATGGAATCAATCTCGCATCAGAGGAGGAACGCATGCCCGCGCTTTCGCGCGTCGTGGTGCGGCAGCACCACGGAAGTCGCACGGCAAGTCGCGGTTTGTCGACCATACATGCTGCCCCAGGCTAGCACATGCCAACTGTCGACCCCGCCTTACCCTAAAGGCGGGGCGTATGGCGGGGCATAAGGCTGGATCGACAGATAGCGGTACGACGACCCCACCTCGTTTAGGTGGACGGGATGAGCGAGACTCGCGCGTGGATTTGACAACGCGAGGGACGCTCGTTCCATGCATCAAGACAGACATCAAGACGGGCATGATGCCGCCTCCTATCAGCGGATCGAGGTGATCACAGGGGAGAGGCGACGGCGCAGTTGGAGCGATGCGGAGAAGGCGCGGATCGTGGCCGAGAGTGCCGATCCGGAGACGAGCATTTCCGAGGTGGCTCGACGCAACGGGGTGAACCGGGGACTGCTCAGTGTGTGGCGGCGCCAGGCGCGGCTCGCGTCGAGCGAAGCGCCGCAGTTCGTGCAAGTCAGGCTCGAGGCCGCCGTCGAGGCGCAGCCGAACGCGATCGATAAGGCGCATGTTCTGACGGATCCGGCCGAGCGGATCGAGGTGATGATCGCGGGCGCGACGGTGCGCGTGCCCGTCGGCGTCGACGCCGCGACGCTGGAGCGCGTGCTGGCGGCGGTGAGATCGACGCGATGATCTCTTTCGGTCCAATGGTCCGTGTGTTCGTCGCGACGCAGCCGATTGACTTTCGTAAAGGCGTTCATGGCCTTGTCGCGCTGGTAGCGGAGGGATTAGGCGGCAAGCCCTACAGCGGTGACGTTTATGTCTTCCGATCGAAGCGATCGGATCGTTTGAAGCTACTGGTTTTTGACGGCTCGGGAATGGTTCTAGCGACGAAGTGGCTGGAGAATGGGGGCTTTGCCTGGCCACCTGTTCGCGAGGGTACGATGCCGGTGACGGGGGCGCAACTGGCGATGCTGATTGAAGGTCTTGCGGAGTGGTCGCGTGTGGTCCCGAAGGTGACGAAGCGGCCGACGAAGGTTGCCTGAAGCGTCTTGTTTTGCTGGCGATTGCGAGTGCGTTCGTGTAGCTCTGCGATATGGCGCTTCGCCCCGAAGATCTCCCCTCTGACCCTGCGGCTCTTGCCGAGATGGTGCTGGCTTTCGAAGGCGAGAACGATGATCTGCGCGCAGAGATCGCCACGTTGAAGAGCCTGATCTTCGGCGCACGATCGGAGCGCGCGGCGATCGTCTGCGCCGAACAGATCGCGTTTGATCTGGAACGGACCGCCGGCTCACAGCTCCCGGCCAATGACGACAAACCGGACGCGCCGCGGCCGGAGCGGCGCAAAGCGAAGCGCAACATCGGCGCGCTGCCGGCGCATCTGCCTCGGGTCGAGCGGGTGATCGAGCCGGCGTCCACGCTGTGCCCGTGCTGCACGGGTCAGATGCATCGGATCGGCGAGGAGAGCAGCGAAGCGCTCGATCGGGTTCCCGCGTGGCTGCGTGTGCTCCGCACGATCCGTCCAAAATACGCCTGCCGCTCCTGTGAGGGCCCGATTGTCCAGGCCCCGGCACCGGCGCGGCTCGTCGAGGGCGGCATGGCAACGACGGCGCTGATCGCGCATATCGCCGCGGCCAAATATGCCTGGCAATCGACGCTCTATCGCCAGACGCAGATCCTGGCGGGTCAGGGTGTCGTCGTCGACCGTCAGACGCTGGCGCGCTGGATGGGGAGCGCGGCGTGGCTGGTCAGGGGCCTCTACGATCTGCAACTGAAGACTATGCACGGCTTCGAGCGGCTGTTCTGCGACGAGACGCCGATGCCAGTGCTCGATCCGGGACGCGGCCGCACGAGGATCTGCCAGTTCTGGGCGCACGCGACGGACGATCGGGCGTGGAAGGGGCCGGCGCCGCCGGCGGTCGCCTACGTGTTCGCAGGTGGTCGCGGCAAAAAGGAGATCGTGGCGCAGTTAGCCGGCTTCGAAGGCGTGCTGCAAGTCGACGGCTATGCCGCCTACGCCTCGCTGGCGGGCGATGCGATGATGTCGGGCCAGATCCAGCTGGCGTATTGTCTCGTTCACGCGCGCCGCAACTTCGTGAGGGTGCACAAGACGACGAACTCACCCTTCGCCGCGGAGGTCATCGAGCGCATTGCGGCCGTCTACGCGATCGAGGAGAGGATCCGCGGTCTCGATGCTGGGGAACGCCGCGCGACGCGACAGGCCGAGACGAAGCCGCTGATGGAGGCGTTGAGGGCCCGTCTGATCGCGGTGAAGGACGGGATCTCCCGCCGCTCGACGCTCATCAAGGCGATCGACTACATGCTCGAACGCTGGCAGGGCCTGACGACGTTCCTGGATGACGGGCGGCTCGAGCCGGACACCAACACGGTCGAACGATCGATCAGGCCAATTGCGATCGGAAAAAAGAACTCGTTGTTCAGTGGTGACGAAGGCGGGGGCGAGACCTGGGCGATACTCGCTTCGCTTCTTAACACAGCGAAATTGAATGGCCTCGACCCCGAGGCGTATCTCGTCGACGTTCTCGATCGCATGGTGAGCGGCGCCACGAAGACCAACCAGCTTCACGAACTTCTGGCCTGGAACTGGAAGGCCGCACGCGAAGCCGAAAAGCGGGCCGTGGCATGACGAAGCCGAAGCAAGGGCGGGGAACGCGAAAAGCACGCAAGACGACGATGGCGGACTATGCCATGTCGTTCGAACGGCTCGGGCAATGGATCAGCAAGCGCGCCAGGTCGCCGACGCTTCGGCATCCGCGGGCGACGTCGCTCTCCATGCTCGATGGCGCGGTGGCCGCGGTCGTCGCCGGGCCGGTCTCGATGGCGTCCGAGGAATGGGTGTGCCCGCTCCTCGGCGTAGATCCCGACGCCTTCAATCACGACACCGAGGAGTTCTCGGCAATCGCCGCCACGCTGATGCGCCACAACGCTATCAGCGAGACGCTGTCGACGAGACCGGAGAGCTTCGAGCCGCTGTTCGTGCGATCACCGGACGGCGAAGTCGACCCGCAGCCCTGGTGCATGGGCTTCTACGCCGTCATGAAGCTTCGGCTTCTCGTCTGGTCGCGGCTTCTCCCCCCGAATGGAACCGAACACCTTATGCTGCGGCCGATCTTGGTCCATTGCATCGACGACGCCGGTCGACCCTTGCTACCCCCGGCCCGGCGCACGCTGGGAACGCAGCCCATCATCCAAAACGCCTGGCGCAACATTCCAGCAACCGTCGAGGCCCTCCGGCAGTTCTGGATGCCTATACGCTTCAAGCGCGGTGCGTAGGCCGTCCGCACCAAGTCCGTGGCTCCGTGGGCCTCTCGTACCGTTTACGATCGACAGGAAAGCCTCTAAGGAGAAAGGGCTGGCTTTGGAGGGCCAGCCCCGCTCCTTACTTTCTCGGAGCGTCGGCAGGCTTGGTTTTGGCGCGAGCCTCAAGCCACTCGACAATCTCGTGCAACCACCACACAGGAGGACTGTTTCTGTGAGCACGTAGTTTGAAAAACATCGGTGCCTCACCAGACGCGCAGAGCCTGAACCAGTGCGTGCGGCTGTAGGGAATTCCGAGTGCCTTAAGTCCACGCCAGTTGACCACTTCCTTTCCAGTCATCGCTTAGCTCCGTTGGGTTGGAGCCGTTGCGACGGCTGTTAGTCAGCCGACGAGTGATGCTATCTTAAATTGACGACCTCTGTGAAATTCTTCGGTGAGCTTTGAATTTTGCAATGCAGCACGCTCCTCCGATGATTATGCTATTTTTCGTAGATCGTGCCGAGATCGTTTCTCCCAGCGATTCTAAGTTTCTAAAGTGCAGAACATCATTGGCTTGGTGAGTTGAAGGGCTAGCGTTCCTTTTGCTCCAAGTCCCTGAGGACCGCGCGCCGTCGCCATGCTCGAGCACCATGATCTCCTGCTCGCCTCCCACTCGGACGCAGACAAGAAGCCGCGCATTCCCGTCGCAGCCGACCCTAGCAATCCCATATCATGGTATGCTCGCAGCCGAGCCCAGATCGCAGGCCTACTCATAACCGGGTTGGGCGTGCCTCTGCTGTTCATGGGTCAGGAGTTCCTCAAAGACAAATACTGGGATGATTCGACGGGTGCCGGCAAACTCCAGATCTGGTGGGATGGACCGAGCACCGACCGAGCAGTGTCGGATTATCTGCGGTTTACGCGCGAGCCGATCGCATTGCGCCGCGAGCTGGATACTGTGTGGCGCGGACTGATTGACGTCTACTGGGATTCCACCCGCGTCCTTGCCATCGTTGGATCGAGGACTCCGGCAAGGACATTGTCGTTGTCGCATCCCTGAGCATGCAACCGCATCACGTATGGTTTGCCCGCGCACGCAGATGTAGTCATACCCGCGAATGGATATTGGTAGTCAGCTTCGCGCCCTAAGCATGGATCGCGGGAGATGGAGTCTCTCCATTCTCGGGGCAAGATGCCGAATTGCCGGTGCGCAACTTTTGCAGACCAACTAGCACGTAGGTACTGCGGCCCAGATCACAGCAAAGGTGTGAGCAATAACGGAAATGGCGATCTTACAACCGCAATTGTTGCAACAACGATGATCGTCGCAACAATGTTGCGAACCGCAGTATCAATTTTGGGTCTTTGACCCAGCGGGTTTTCTGCTACGGATCGGTGCGGGCCAATACTTCGAAAATCGGTGCCCATGCAATGAGTAGCGTGAAAAGTACGAACGTCAGCGTGCGCAGCATGATCCGAACTCACTGAAAGTCGCTATGCTAGTAACTTTAGTCCTTAGCGCTTTCCTTGTCGAGTATCTTGCGGAATTCGGCCAATCGGGCTCGGTGCGGTTCAAACTCCTCGGGTTGGCGCAACAAGTCCAGGATCCGGGCCTCGACGATACTGATTTGACGAGAGTTTTCACGCTCTCGCTCGGCGTCGAGCTGTCTTGCCTGCTCCAGGTCAGCCCGGATTTTTTGCGTCAAGGCAAGCTTTTCGTCCCCCTCCTTAAGGATGCGAAGTGAGTACCGCAGTTGAGCTGCATTGAGGTAATATACACTGATCAATTGGCGATTGAATCTCGGAACTCCCTCAAAGCATCCCGACGCACCCAGTATCGCTTCGGCTTCCTCAAGGTAGGTCGCCGGTGAAAGGTCTGTGCTTTTCAGGGCGTCCTCGCCGGGTGCTAGACCAAAATCCTCGGGCCGAAGCAGTTCGTAAAGGTAATTTCGTTCGTCGGCGTAGGTCATGGCGAGATATCGGCCTATTTGAGCGTGCAATCCGCGCTCGCTGAGCCGTTCGCATAAGGAGCGCCATGACCGCCCGTCGCGAACGTTCAGTAGCGCGGCAATGCGTTCGGTCGTTTCCTGCTGAAACTTTACCAATGACCGGTGGGTCGGAGACACGCTTCCGAAACGATAGGGAAGTTGGCTTGACGTCAGCATAGCGCGAATCGCGTACCAACCTTGCTCCGGGTCGCTTCGAATAAAGTCGGGCTTGTACTGCGTGTGCTGCCGGAAGATCCAATCCCGGAGGATCAGAACTCCGGTTTCGACCGAATCGATCGCTGCCATGTAGTGGGCTATCTGGTACGCGGGATAGGGGGTCTTACCTACGCCGTTCAGCAAGATGACTTTTTTCGTCAGCTTGTCGACACTACCGCAGACATCTGAGCTAGTATGAACATTGCGCTTCTTTAACGCCTGCACCACTTGGAGCGCGAGCGCATCGAATTTCTTCAAATTCAGCGTTGAGCCTTCCCGTTGATTAATGGGCATCTGCTGCGGGGCGGGGAATGTCACGCCTCTCTCGCTCCACTGTGCGGCTACATCAACCAGCAGCGATCGCAAGAAGACGTTGGATTCGACGAGAAACAGCCGGAAATCGCGAACATTTTCTGCGTACAGTGAAATGCACTCTGAGAAATCCGCTAGCTCTGCCAGGAATGCGTCGTCGGGCCCCTGATCAATTTTCGGACTTGCAGCGTTGACGTATTCTTGAAGGTTAGCGAAAGTCAAACTCAGCGTGGGTTGTCCGCGCCTAGCGCTACGTTCGTGTTCAAAATACGCGATATACACCTTGTCGCGATCGATCACCGAAAGGTCGCTGAATCCTTCCAGATTGGTCGTGACGTCCTTCAATGTCCGGCGTGTCGTTCCCGGCTTCTGATCAGGATGACCGGTCGCGACCAGATGGGCGCGGGACGTCGCGCTGGCCAGGCGGCTTGATGTCTGACCGAGAGACGTTGGGGCCTGCTGTCCAACCTGCAGGATCTGTGATCCACGTTCGTTCCGAGGTTGTACGAAGCTTAGTGCGACGCCAAAGCCTTCGATCTTATTTGTGCGGGTCAACCACGTCGCCATATAAGGATGCAACATCGCGACAAGTAGTGCGGCACCCAGCACGAAACTAACAAACCGATACCTAGGAAGCTGACCGCTTTCGCTTGCAACCCCGCCATCAGTTTTGCTGACGTCGAAGCTCCGTGAAAAATGCAACCAGATCCACGGAGCTGCCGCCATACCTACCAGCGAGCCGACGATGTACCGAATATAGGTCTGATCGCTCCATGTCGGCGAACTGAAAATTGCCCAAACCAGTCCCAGCAACCATAAAGAGACGAGAATAAGCAGGATTTCTACCTGAAGCAGGTTGAGTATTGCTGAGAGCACCGCAGGAAATCGCCAGGTCGGCCGGTTGAGATAGATTGTCCAGCGCGCCTCGGTAATCCACCGAACGGCTTCCGCGCGAAGCTCCGGGCCGGACGTTGACGTGGCAACAGCCCCGATCGCGGCGCCGATCAAGAATCCTAGAAAAGCCGGTATGCTCATTGGACAGCTCCCGAGCGGTTACCATATGATTGCTTGACTTCATCCTCGCACCAAGATGGTTTCCCGGGCGCCAGGCACCCGCGTGAGCGAGGCGAGAAAGCAAAGCCGCTCGGGCCGCGCTCGCCTCGATGTTGACGAGATAGCCGCATTCGCCGACGGAGCCCTCCGAACCCGAACCATAGGTGCTGGTGCGCAAGCCCGGCTTCGCTGCAGTTGGTCACGGCGCGCAGGCCCTCGCCGCCGGGCGCCAACGTCGTAGGCACGGTCGAGCGGATTAGCCAATACGCGACCAAAGCGTTCGTCTCTTCGAACTCGGGTTGCTCAACTGCGAGGATAGTTTCCTATCGCGGTGATCGACGGAGGTTGCGTAAGTCCCGGCGTGTGACACGGCTCGCGCACGCGCGCGGTCCGGATGGAGGTGACCTTCAAGACTGATGGGCGGCACTTCAAATTTGCGACGGGTTTTGCTTCTTAGGGCTTCTGCGTCTTATAGGCGCGGTCTTGATGAACCGACGCAACGCCCTTCACTTTGCGGAGTTCATCAAGGGCATCAGCGTTGACGCTACCGTTGACGATCATGAACCGTTTATGGCTTTCGACATCGTCGAGCCCGCTAACCTTGAGGGCGTCGATGATCTCGTCCATTCGATTTTGCTCCGACTTCTCTATTCGGATCGTGACGTTAACTTTTTCCACCATACATAGATCACCTGGATTTGCGGTTCACGAAGGTGGCGCTTGGACAAATCCTTTGCCAACGTCACGCGCCGGAAACCGCAGCCGCTTTGAAATCTGAAGCAGGCGCGCCCATAACGCCCAGCCGCGAAAGGCATTATTGGATTGAGCAAGTAGAGCTGCAACCCCGGTCACGTGGGGTGTCGCCATACTGGTTCCATCCCAGCGGTCATAGTTATTTCCAGGTATACTCGAAAGTATGGCAACACCAGGTGCGGCAATGTCCACCTCCTGGTCTGGGTTCATTCCACCGCAGGAGAAGGAGGCGATGCGGAGGGCACTATCCACGGCCGCCACCGCCATAATCGTGGATGCATTCGCCGGCGAACCCACTGGGGCGATCCGCTGCGGACGTAGGCTTTCGTTGCCGGAGGCGGCGATTACCAGCGTCCCTGCATCCAGACAGACCTGTCCGATCTGCTCGTAGTCGTCGCTCGGCTGGTCTCCAAGTCGGGTCGCGGCGCCGAGCGACATCGAAATAACTTGGCAGCCCTGATCCAGTGCCCAATCCATGCCGGCGATTATCGAGCGATCGGTGCCGAAGCCGTCATCACCTAGTACTTTTCCCGCGTAAATTTCTGCCTCGTAGGCAATGCCGTAGCGCGGGCCGGAGGTTGGACGCATCGGACCGCAAGCGGTACCGATGCAGTGTGTGCCATGGCCGTGCACATCATTCTCGCTACTGCGGCTCGCAAACAGCTTCTTGGTGACGGCACGACCGACGAAATCCTGATGAGTGTGATCGAAGCCAGTGTCAAGCACCGCGACCCTGATGCCGGCACCCGTCAGACTGCTGCCCATGACCCTTGTCGCCTGCAGTCCCCAAGTGGCCGCTGTCTCGTCAACCCGTGCCACAGCCGCCCGCTCGCCTTCTGCCACTTCGTTGCCCAGCAGGCGGTCAACTAATTCACTAATGCCATCGCGGTAGCCCCGCAGGTAGTCTTGATCCAGTGTCGCGACTCCAGCGAATGACGCTTGCGGGGCCTCAGCTCGTTGCATTCCGGCCCCACCAAGAGCGCGGTACGTCCGCTCGGGCCGGACGGCGCTTACGATTTTCTGCTGCATAGCCCTTTCCACCATGGGTCTCAGCCGTTCGCCGTCCCGCCTGACGATGGCGATACCGAAGCGCTCAAAGTACTGTACATCAGCGCCATCGAAATTATTTGGCACTGCATCGGCTGAACGGAAATCCTTCGATGAGGCCACGCGAAAGCCACTTCCTTCGAGTTGTTTGACACCTGTGCGGGTTGCCTGCGGCGTAAACCGCACCACGGTGCCGAGGCGTGGCGTGCCTTCAGCCTGCTCGCTAGAAATTCGGCGTGTCGATCGCTTAGCCATAAATCCCTCCTAATGTGAATGGACTTCCTCCTATCGGCCAGAATCGAAGGCTAAAGAGTAGTGGCTCTACCTAGGGAATGATCAGAGACATTGCTCTAAAGCTTTGCGCTTTCCGGTCGACTTTCTTGCAATCCTTACCGTTGATTTTGCGACCACCATCATCGCTAATTGCGTGGAGGTGCATCTTGTCACCTGGTGCGAAGTAGATTGCCTCAACACTCAGCGTGCTAAGGTCCATTCCCTTGACAATCTCAGGGTCTTTCTCTGGTTGTCCGGACCAAGTGTAGAGTGCAAAGGACCCAACGTCGCCGTAGGGCCCAGCGACGATAAAATAGAGGTTACGCTCTTGGTTGAATTCGATACTTCGAATGCCTCGACCGTCGAGCACAATTTCGATCGGCAATCCGATCTGGGCCTTTTTACCCAGGATCACCTCTTTGGGATTCTCGACCGGCACAACTAGCGCCTTACCCTTCTCGGTGATGGGGTTGCGGAATCCCAGCAGAAGGCGACCATCGGGCGTTGCGGCTAGGCCTTCGATATTGAACCCGCCCGGATCCTCAGGCGCAATGGTTGCCGCAACCTTCAAGTTGTATTTTGCGAGCTGCGGCGCGGCGATCAGATCGGCCCGTAGATCCCTATAGGCGGTGCCTACAAATGTGAGTGTGACCTTGCCGTCTTGGACCGCTACCGTGGTCGCAAATAGTCGATGCCTGCTAGGGCGGTTCTTGCCGTTCTTGTTCTGACCGTGCGACGTAACCCAATATACTCGCTCATCTATGCGCGTCGCGCCCTCGATGTCGGCTTCTGGTTCGTCGGGGTCGGGTCTGAGAAACTGGTCAAGCGAAAATGCCTGTACGACTGTCGGCTCGCCGCGGCGGTAGACACGCAAAACGTTGTCTTCATCGTTTGCAACAATAAACATGTCCGCTGATACTGCAGCTGCAGCCGATGCGTCGCACATATCGGAATATTCGACAATCGCTGCGTGCTGCTGACCTGCAGCTGTGCTACAGGTCATCGCGAGGACAAACCCGATAACGCGGAGGCGCTTCATAGCCGTTCCTCTCTGGCCTGCAGAAAAGGTGCGCTATTTCATTAGCCGGAAGCTTTGAGATGCAATTGTAATTACGGGCGAAGCGTTGGGGCTTCCGCAATGTGCAATCTTAATTACATTAGACAAGATAGTACACGTTGGGACCATGTGCAACCGCCTCTTGATTGGTCGTCTGCTGCGGCTGGAATGGACAGCACGTCGGAAGGAGGCGCGCTCGTCAGTTCAATCCTTCGAATTGGCCCCGCCTGTGAGGCTTCTCGCTTTCGGGGGGAGTGGGGATCCCTTTTCTGCGATCGACTAAACTGCGCGCTAAAGTCGCACCAGATTTTCACCCTGAACCTTGAGCTGCCAAAGATAGTGCCCTAAGGTTGTGGGGATTATCATTTTAAACTCGTTTCGTTCGGCCGTAGGTGCTCTTCCAGGAAGGAAGAGACCATGCTGGGCCGCGCTCCGCAGACGGACGCTTCCGCTCGAGCGCATAGTTGCGCTCTGCGTCGGGGACACGATCGACTTCAGGGGACCGGGCCGGGGCCGGCAGGCCTTCCCACACAACAAGGAGGAACTAATTGCAAAGACGAACGGGCAGGCGATGTTCGACATTGCTCGCAAGGCGCTTGAGGATATGGCGGCCTTCGTTCCCGGCTATCAGGGCGCGGTCGCCAATCCTAAGAAATTCTGCCATGGCTTCGGTGTGTTTCAGCGCGATCTGCAGTTCTTCAAGGACGACCCCGAGTACTTCCTCGAGCGGCGTTATGAGAGCTTCGCCAATTCGCTCAAGCATTGTCTCGGCGAATTACAGCGCCGACTGAGAAAATTCGGCTTTGAGTCCAGGACAAGCCTCACCGACCTCGAATTCGCCAAGGTCGCGATCGTCTATAACACCGGCGGCTACAACTCGGCCAAGGGGTTGAAGCAGGGCACTTCGACGGCGAAAAAATATTACGGCGAACGAATCTTTGACTTCCTGGAATTGTGCCGTACCGTGGCCGCTGGGAGAGCGCTTGCGGCCGGGCGCTACGTAGTGATCGCACGGGGAGGTCTCAAATTGCGAGGCGGACCAGGAGCAAACTTCGAGTCCGAAAAGACGCTTCCAGCCGGCACCGAACTGAACGTGGTCGAGAACGACAGCCAGGAACCGTCTTGGGTATGCGTGGATTTGGAAGGAGACGGTCTTCTGGACGGATACGTCTTTGCGAGCTTCCTCGCGCCGGCTGAACGACACGTGGCCGGACGAGAGGACGTCCCCGAGCCGGCCGACGACATGGCTCCTGTAGTCTAGCGTGCGCGAACGGAGCCTTGAAATGCGATAGCGCCGTGATGGATGTCCTCCGCAATCCGATCGCCACAATAATCCTGTTCGGGTCTCTCTCTTTCTCCAAATATGCAAGCACGGAAACAGCGGACTTCGCGAGGTCAACGCCTTTCTCAAGACGCCGTATCCAGCACTTTCGAGGTGAGCGTCGTTCTCAGCCACGGCTTTGAGGTGTTTCGGCAATGGACCGACGGAAGCAGCTCGTCGATGTCGCTGTTTGGATCGCCGTTGACGATCCTAGTGAGGGCGTCGGTCAAGCGCGCATCCGCGATACGCCGCACCTCTCACGCTTCGGTGGCCACGAACTAGTCGTCCGTTCTTTAATCGCGGGTACGGTGTCAACCCCGATTAGACAAAAATCATCCACTGCCGGGTTCATGGTTCTTTCCGCGGTCGTCTCTACAGCCGCCGCATGATGGCGTTCAAGAGGTGTGCATCTCGATGTGAAGAGCGCGGTGCATAACGCCCGCAGGGACGACTTCGAGATTGCCAACACCTTCGTCCCGGCAGGGACGCTTGTTCCGCCGAAGGCGGTATGGTGGAGCGCGCTGGTGTCGAAGCCAAGCTAGGCTTTCCGGCTCATCCTCACATGCTGCGCCACGCCTGTGGTTTTGCGCTGGCCAACAAGGGCCACGATACGCGAGCGTTGCAGGCTTACCTCGGCCACCGCAACATCCAGCACACGGTGCGATACACCGAGTTGTCGCCGGGCAGGTTCAAGGACTTCTGGCGCTGACGGACATGGCCGGGCCTGATACTGGCTCAACCAGGTCGCGAAGGACCCTTAGCGGAAAACAGCTTGGCCTGCTGGCAACATACGACACAGCCTGATCCGCCCCTTCCTGAAGGACGGTCTAGCCCGATAGGATGCTCTTCTTGACCCCTGGGGCAGATATGGCGCGGCCATCGAGAACGGGCGGCAAAACGAGCGCGGCGATCGCCCGCAACGCTGGCCCAGCAAAGGGCCGCAAGACCACCAAGACCAAGCCCCGCATTGCGCCAGCGGCCACCCGAGCTAAGCGTCATTCGATCTCCGATCCCAGCAAAGACTTGCAGTCCCGCGAGCAACAGGCGGCGACGGCCGAGATGAAGGTGATTGCCAGTTCACCTTCGGACACGACGCCGGTGTTCGAAGCGATCGCGACCAATGCCAAGCAGTTGATCGGCGGCTTCGCATCGGCATTCACGTCGGCGATATTATTATCGAAGACGATGATCCCATATCCTCAAAGGTGATTTCTACCTTGCAGTTTCTGACGGCTTGTTCCCCGCCGGCGAAGCCGGACTACATCGCGCTCGGCCCGATTTTTCCGACCACGCTGAAATCGATGCGCTTCGCGCCGCAGGGCATTCCAAAAATCACCGAGTGGAAAAAGCGCATCGGCGACATCCCGCTGGTCGCGATCGGCGGCATCAAGTTCGAGCAGTCAGCCGAGATCTTTGCCGCGGGCGCGGACTCGATTGCCGCGTCAGCGACGTCACGCAGAACGTCGACCCCGACGCGCGGGTGCGGCAATGGCTCGCAGAACAAGCCACCGCCGCGTGACCCTCCATCACAAGATCATGGAATGATCTTGTGATGCTTGAAGTGTTTCTCGAACACGGCCGCGTGCGGCTCGCCGGGAAACAGCGCCTTCGCCTTGGCGACCGTCGCCAGTGCCAGCGTCCGCATCGTGAAATTGCTGCCGATGCCGGACATGCCTTCGAGCACGACCTGGTCGACCGACTCGATGGTTTCGCCGGCGCCGGTGAGTTCGAGCAACGAGCTCACTAATGGCGTCGACCACAGCTCGTCGGATTCGAAGCTGCCCATCGACTGGTGTGCGCCGTAGGTGCGATTGGGATCATACCTCGCATTGAGCCGGTCGGCCCGTCGTCCGCCCCAGCACGCATCGATCCCGTCCCACTCGAACACTTTTACCGGATCGACCTGAAAACCATTCTTGATCTGTTTGCGCTGGCTGATCGCCCAGTAATCGCCAAAACCCTCGCCGATCGCGCCGGAGTCTCCGCCGCCCCAGTCAACGTTGATATGGTCATGAATCGCGTGGCCGAGTTCGTGGAAGATCACGTCAGTGTCCTCGTTGTCGTCCACGCAGCCATGGCCGAAGGCCAGCCGGTCAGAGCCGGGCACGAAGTGTGAATTGTCGGCTCCATTGAGACCGTCAGTGTCGACAGCGATGCCATTCGGAAACAGATCTCGCGTTCCGGTGTATCCGATCTTCTGAAGATAGGTGATGCTGCTATTAATGTAGAAATAGGTCATGACGTCGTTGAACGCGTTGTCGCCGCGGCGTGCGGTCCATGTCCCCGTCGATGTCGAGGGCGGACGGCTGACGCCTCCGTCGCCGGGTTCGAAATCATCTATGCGAACCAGCGGACCCTGCAGGTTGAGCTTGCCTCCGGCCTCGCTCAGCCCGACGAGGGCGACTTCAACATAGGCTTTGTCGAACTTGGAAGGCGGGTCATTGTCCTCCAAACCGGTATCGTTCAGGCTGGATACCGGATTGGGCTCGAACACCAGTCCCTTGCCGGTGGCGACCTTCGCTGTCTTCTTGTCGACCGGCATCATGCTTTTCATGCGCTGATTGAATTTCGCCAGCGCGGCCTCCCGATCCGCGGGTACGCCGGCGGCGGAGAGATCGGGGCTGCCGGGCAAGTCGCGCTTGTGCTTGCCTTCCTTGATGGCCCTGTCTTTCTTAGAGACGATGCGACCGGTATTCGCATCCACACGGTATTCCCAGTAGCCGAAGGGCTTCGAGACCGCCATCTTGACGACGTAGACCAGCGTCAGGACATTGTTCTCATTCAAATAGGCCTTCTCGGCCGTCGGCGGCTCCAGATATTCGCCGCTCGCATTCAGGTCCTTCCACACGATGTCTTCCGCGGCTTTTTGCGAGACCTCCGCCGTCTTCTTGACGGAGGCGACGCTCGCCGTTGGGACGTCGACCACATTGCGCGCGACGGATTGCACGGCGCCCTGATCGCTCACCGTCAACTGGACCTGGCTGTCGATGATCGGGATGTCATCCAGCCTCTGTTCCATGCTGACATAGCGGCCGGTCAGGGTCTCGCGGGTACTCTTGACGACCAGCTTGGCGGCGTTGCCCTCAAGACCGAGTTCCTTCGCGTTCTGTGCGACGAAGCTTTGAACCTGGGCGGAAATCGCCGCCGGATTTGGCGCCGTGCCCTTGAGATCGAGCGTTGCCGACGGCAACGCCGACAGGCTCTTGACGACGTTCTTGTCCGCCGAGGGCGCGGCCGGGGCGGCGTCCGGCAGGTAGATCGTGTTCGGCAGACGGTTGATGGTGTCGCGCGTCTGGGCGGCGGCGGGCCAGGCCGCGCCTGCGGCAAACGCAGCCAGACATGAGATGATTATCTTCTCGCGGAAAGTGGCACTTCCTGTCGTTATCAACATTGGCGTGCTCCGGTCAGGATGATTTGAGTTCCGCAGTGGTGGCCAGGAAGGCGCAGACAAGGCGGGCCACGTCGGTCAGCCGCGCCATATCGACCTGTGCGATCTTGTCCTGCGTCGTATGATAGAAAGGCGCATCCGCCCCGCCGTCGTAGAGACCGATGCAGGGGAAGCCCTTGGCCTCGAACGGCATGTAGTCGCTGCTCCAGATGTCGGTGTGCTCGACCGTCATGCCGGTATAGTCGGCCGCATGTTGCGCCATCTGCAGCCCGAAAGCCTTCGCCGCGGCGTCGTTTTTCGGGTCCTTGTTGCCCATGTCGTATTCGACCACGATGTTGGTCGGGCGTTGCGGATCGACAAAGCCGACCATGTCGAGGTTGACCATGACGTCGATAGCCCATCTGTCCCTGGCGGCCTGATCGGCGACCGCCTGGCTGCCGAACAGCCCCTGCTCCTCGCCGCCGAAAGCCGCGAACATCACGCCGCGTTTCAGGCCGACGCCGGCGAAGATGCGCGCCATCTCCAGCACCACGGCAATTCCGCTGCCGTCGTCGTCGGCGCCGGGAGCCGACACGCCCGGCGTTTCCGAAATCGAGTCGTAATGGGCGCCGATCAGGACAAAGCCCTGATCTAGCCGCTCCGGCGCGCATATCACGCTGCGGCCGACCGTTCCGTCGCCCAGTTTGTACTCGACAAGCTGGACGCGGCTGGCGTCGTAACCAAAGCCGATGAATTGCTGCTTGATGAAATCGCAGGCCTGGGCGAGCGTCGGCGACTTCGACCAGCGGGTCGGGAATGCCGTCAGCGCCTTTAGCGTTTCGTTCATGCGGGCGCTGTCGATCTTGCCGATGACCGTCTCAATGCCGGCGTCCTTCTTCTTGCTCTTGGACGACTGACTGTCGGTGCGCCCGCGCGCCTTGTCGCGCTTCTTCTCTTCCAGAGGATAGAGCTGGGATTGGTGGGCGCGGGACTGGCCCGTCATCGCGGCGAGCACAAGACCGCCCAGTGCAATGCACCCCTGACGTCGCGTCATGAAATGACGATTAAGAATATGCATGTCTGGCATCCGCGTTAGCATCAGCCGCAAAATCACAACGCGATCGTAGCGCGCCTTATCAATCAGAAAGTGTAATCTATATCACACTCTTTGCCTAAAACATATTCGGAGAAGCAGGCAAACGCGGTCGCGTCGGCGTTCGGACGCTGTTGGGCAACGCCGACCTCTTCAGAAATTCAACACAACCCGGGACATCCCCGCCGGGCCACCCTCATCATTGCCAAGCTCGACCGCTTGGCTCGAAACGTTGCCTTCGTTTCCAATCTCATGGAGTCGGGGACCGACTTCGAAGCCATCGATTTTCCTCAGGCGAACAGACTAACCACATTTTGGCCGCCGTCGCCGAAAACGAAGCTCAAGCGATATCCCAGCGGACCAGAGTGGCTCTGGCGGCCGCCAAGGCGCGAGGCATTCGCCTCGGTGGCTTTCGAGGCCGTGCAGGTACCTGCAACTGCAGATGTGGGTAATTCAAAGCAAAGAGACCCCGTCTGGCGGAGTGGGTGAGCGATCGGCTATCGGCTGCTGAGTTCGTGAGCCGATGTGAGCTTCTATGTCTGCGCCTAGCTAAAGAATACCGTTCGGCTCGTAAAAAGCAGTGGCAGGTCATCCAAGCACTATCTTGCGTATCAGGCCCACTGCTCTGTTGTGAGCGTCCCAGTATCCATCAAGCGATGGACGGCTTATATTGATTTGTTCTCCATGCGAAATGGAGTTCCTTAACCCGTACAGAGAATCCAACTTCTCTTTGAGATCCGACTGCTTCGCGGTGGCCTCAAATTGCTCTGCCCAGCGTGGATCAAAGGACCCCAGCAGCTGAGTAACTTTTTCGGTCTGATAATTTGTGCCGCGCTCTAGTTTCTTGGAGACAAACCGCTTTACCGCGCCGTTCCCACTGATTCTGGCGTATTCTATCAGAATGAGCTGTATAGACTTATCGATGTTGGATGAAAGTAGAACGCAAATATAGCGATGCAACAGCGTAACGATTTGGGGATCGAGGGCAGAGGCGTCAATTAAATCAATATAGCTGCGCGCTCGCTTGACCAACTTATCAAGGTCTGCGTTTATCATCGCGCTTTCGATATATAGTCGTACGCCAGCTTCATCCGCTCCATGACGCGCACTTCGTCCGCCGTCGAGCGATTTATACTCTCCGCAAATTGTGGAGCCGCGAGGAGTTCACTGTAGCAGCTGAGGAAGCTTTCAGGCTGCGTTATTGGCGACGCACCTAGCCCGTCTTATTCGTAAGAGTGCGCCTGAGGGGTAAAGCGCTGATGCGGCGTAGGATTCGGTTGCGAAGCCAACCCCATCACCTCCAACCGCGAACGCCACGCCCGCCATGACCGACGATACGATTCCGCCCTTCTCGTTTCCAGCCGTTCACGCCAAGAAAGTCACAGCTGCCTTCGATGGTGGGCGCCTAACCTCGAACGGGGGCGTGATGCTTCTGGCGATGGCCGAGCGGCGTCTCGGTTTGGCCAACAATCTGGCCCGGGTGTTCCCGGATCGGCGCGATCCGACGCGGGTCGTGCACAGCCTGGTCGATATGCTCCGCGCTCGCATGTTCGCGATCTGCTGCGGCTACGAGGACGCCGACGACCTCGATCATCTGAGGTCCGATCCGGCATTCAAACTGGCCTGCGGACGGCTGCCGGACACGGGCCGGGATTTGTGTTCCCAGCCGACGCTGTCGCGGCTGGAGAATGCTCCGCGCCTGCGCGACGTGATCCGGCTGACCTACATTTTGGTCGACGCATGGATGGATAGCTACCCGCGCGAGCCGGCATCCGTCACGCTCGACATCGATGATACCTGCGACGTCGTCCACGGCCATCAGCAGCTCTCGCTGTTCAACGCTCATTATGACGAACGCTGCTTCCTGCCGATCCACGTCTACGACACGGAGAAGAGCCGGCCCGTGGCGGTCGTGCTGCGGCCCGGCAAGACGCCGGGCGGCGTCGAGGTGCGTGCCCTTCTGCGCCGCCTGGTACGGCATATCCGGACGCGGTGGCACAACACGCGAATTACGTTCCGTGGCGACGGGCACTATGCCCGGCCGGAGGCCATGGCGTGGTGCGAGACCAACGGCATCGACTACATCTTCGGTCTGTCCGGTACCAAGCCGCTCGCCAGAAAAGTCGACGAGGTCGCCGACGACATCCGCACCCGACGCGCCATCGAGAACCTGCCGGTTCTGCGTGGCTATACCGAGACGCGCCACAAGGCAAAGTCCTGGGATCGCGAACGGCGCACTGTCGCCCGTATTGAGGCGACGATGCTCGGCCTCGACATCCGCTTCGTCGTCACCAGCCTCGATGTCGGCTCGGCCGAGTGGATCTACGACAGCCTGTATTGCGCGCGCGGCCAAGCCGAGAATCTGATCAAGCTGCATAAGACGCAGCTCGCCTCCGATCGCACCAGCTGCCGTTCGGCGCTCGCCAACCAGGTCCGTCTCGTGCTCCATACGGCCGCTTATTGGCTGATGCTGACCGTGCGCGACGCCATTCCCAAAGCCCGGGAATTGGCCGCTGCCGAGTTCGCGACGCTGCGTCTTCGGCTCTTGAAGCTCGCCGCCCGTGTCGTCGAGACCACGAGCCGCATTCGCCTTGCGTTCGCCGCGGCATGTCCCGAAGCCGACCTGATCCGCGGCTTGCCAGGTGCGCTGCTGCCGCTCGGTCCTTGACCGGCGGGGCGTCCGCCCCCCGTTCGCCCAACCTATCCCTCAAGCGCGTTGCAAAGTACCGGTCGTCAGGCGGCGAAAAGCCGAAGGCAATCCTGTGCGCCTCGTCAGACAAGATGTGCGGCCGCATCAATCGGGCCCAAAAGCCGCACTCTCACGAATAGGACGGGCTAGCCTTCTGGCGGTAGCGACCATTACTGAGTCAAAGACGGCTGCGTTGAGTGTGCCGCGCGGTCGAAAGGCCTTTTCTCCGACGGAGTTTCGAATAAAATCGATGCTGGATTTAAACGCATTTACGAATTCGGCCTCGGGCCGAACGTTGAGGTTTCTGTTCTTCGCCATGAAATTATTGAAGAACACATTCATGGGGCGTTCATACGTTACGTCAGAGAAGTAGAAAGCAAAGAATCGAAGTATCAGCTCTTGATCTTTGAGGCGCTTGCTCGGGCTTCCAAAAATGTCGCGCCAAGATTCATGCGCGTTCACATCGTGAAGCATCTTGGCGAACGGCCCGTAGTTCAGACAGACGCGAATCTCTTGAGAAGAGAGTCGCAACCCTCCGGTGTTGATTCGTTCGAAGACATAGTAGATGCTTTGATCACCAAATCTTGGCTCGTCTTGTTGGAAAATGGTTGCGTGGACGATCGAATCTTCTAACTTCTGCCTATCCGGCTCCTCCAGCTCTTCGTACGTTTTGCCCAGCCATTTCTTGCTGATATTCGTGAGCCTAAACTTCTTTTCAAAGAACAAGCCCGACCAAAAATACTGAAGCGTCTTTAGTCGCTGCTGTCCATCAATGATCAAATGCTTATTGGTGTCAGGCTCCTTGTAGAGAAAGATGCCCGGCACAGGGAGGCCAAGCAGCAGAGATTCGATAAATCGTGAAGCCTGATTTTGATTCCAAATGTATGCGCGCTGAAACGGGGGTACAAAGAATGCACCAGTATTGAGACGCTTCACCAATGAGTCGACCGTGTAGTCCGCGCCATAGCTGGTAATGTTAAAGCCGACTATGTCCTCAGTGTCGTTGTCTGCTTCGTCGTCAACGCCTTCTTGAAGATCTAATTCATAGTCTTCCGGTGCATCGTTGCCGGTCTCTGTCATTTGTGGCTTCTCCTTCGAAACCGGGAAGGCGGGCTGGCAGCTAGGCATTCACGCCATATCGAATCCTAACCAGAGGGTCCGTATCCAAGTCAAGATAGACAGTGGGAAAGGCTTCTTCTGAACAAAGGCCTCTGCGCCCCTGTGCGAGTGCTCAGCATCATGAATGTGCCGCATTCTCTGCACGTTCACGGTGCATATTGAACAGGCGCGCGTCCTGGGCGATTGCGCCTCATGCGCTGGCGAAGGCCGGTATCGTCCGCCCGGGTGCAGCAGCCGATGGCTTTACGTGAGCTGGGAAAGGTTCGAAGCGATCCGCACCATGGTCTCCGGCAACGTTCCAACCGGCAAGCATCACGGCGCGCCCAAGCATGGCGATGCGCTGCTCGCTGGCCTGATCCGCTGCAGGCGCTGCGGCCGGAAGCTGACGCTTCGTTACTCCGGCACACGCAATCACATCCCGCGTTACAGCTGCAACCGGGCCTGGATGGACAATGGTAGTTCCCATTGCAGCGCCTCTGGCAGCCTGCGCGTCGACGACGCCATCGAGGAGCGCTTCCCGGCGTGGTTTGCCTTGGCGCCATCGCCGCGGTGACGACCGCGGCTGCTGCGGCCACGCAGCAGAGGGATCAGGTCCGCGAAGTCCGACCGCGCCCTTCGGCAATCCAGCGAATCGTCTGGTCGCCGGGGAGCTTGGGGCAGCTGGAACCGTTCGCTTGCCCATGTCGCCGAGGTTGAGAGCCCGAGGGTGACGTGCCGGCACCGCCCGGATCGGGGGTTTCGAAGTCGGCGGCCTCGCGGAGGTTCGTCGCGCTGTCGGCGGCGCGGCTGGCCGACTTCATGGCTGCCGATCTGTCCGCGCTCGACCTTCTGGTGGTCCAAATCGATGGGCTGCATCTCGGCGACGATCTCGTGCTGGTCGCCGCGATCGGGGTTGACGGCGAAGGCAACAAGCATCCGCTGGCGCTGGTGGAAGATGCTATGGGGCGGTGGCGAGGATATTGCATCTATCGTTGCTAATGTGAACCGATGGAGCGCCCCATGCAAAAGTTGAACGATCTGAGCCGATCGCCGAGCCCACTCGATCCGGACGGCACGCTGATCGCCGTTATCGAACTGAGCCTGTCGAGCTGGCTCGTCGCCGGCATTGTGCCTGGTGTCGAGCGCCAGCCATTGAAGAAGCTCGCGGTCGATGAGAGCGCATTGCTGAAATTGCTGCATCGATGGCGAGACGAAGCGGCGAAGGTTGGGCATCACATCAAACGCATCGCTGTCGCTTTCGAGGCCGGCCGTGACGGCTTCTGGCTGGCGCGCTGGCTCAGGGCACATGATATTGAGGTCCACGTCATTCACGCATCGAGCGTCGCGGTATCGCGCGAGCACCGGCGCGCCAAGACCGATCGGCTCGACACCAGCTTGCTCAAACGCTCTTTTCTCGGCTGGCTGCGCGGCGAGCGTGATCACTGCAAGATGGTGGCGATCCCGACAATCAAGGACGAAGACGCCAAGCGGCCCAACCGCGAGCACGAGAGCCTCGTTGGAGATCGGAGTCGGATCGTCAACCGAATGAAAGCAGCGTTAATTCGGCTCGGCATCCGCGGCTTCAATCCCAAGCTAAAGAAGGCAGCCGGACGCCTTGAAGATTTGCGCACTCCTGAGGGAGAGCCAATACTGCCCAACATGTTGGCTGAGCTGCGTCGCGACATGGAGCGCCGCCGGCTGATCAATGATCAGATCCGCCAAATCGAGGATGCTCGCCTGGAACGCATCGAGCAAGCGCCCGGTGATGGACCAAACGCCATGGTGCTCCTACTGGCGCGGTGATCGGGGTTGGCATCGAGACGGCCGACATGCTGGTGCAGGAGGTGCTGGCGCGAAACATGCGCGATCGACGGGCCGTCGCACGTTATGCGGGCCTCACGGGTTCGCCCGACGAGAGTGGCATAAAACGGCGAGAGAAAGGGCTGGCCCGTTCCGGCAACGCTCGGGTTCGACGCGGCATGATCCAATTGGCGTGGCGATTTCTCATGTTCCAGAAGGACAGCACCTTGGCGCAGTGGTTTCGAGGCCGCACTGAGAGCGCCCGCGGCACTCGCAAGACCATGATCGTGGCCTTGGCGCGCAAGCTTCTGATCGCCCTGTGGCGGCTGGTGCGCGAGGGCGTGGTACCGGACGGCGTCGTTCTGCGCCCGGCGCAATGAACGGAGGTCACTGAAGGCACCCGACAGTTTCGGCCCAGTCCGTCCGCTTGTGACGGGCCGCCGATGACGGTTCGAGGTGGCGGGGTCCCGAGTTGCCCCATGGCTGTCATGCCGAGAGGAAGAATGGGTCCGCCGCCTCGGAGCTTCGCTGCCGATGCGCATGACTGCATCATGGTTCGGGTCCCTGGACCCACCGGATACAAGGTTGTGGCGCGACTGATCCGCGCCCGAAAGCGGGCTCCCCTCTGATCGTCATCCCGACCGCACCCACCGTGCCGGCGTGCTCGAAGCTGTCAAGGTATGGCCTCGCAAGAGCGAAGCATCTCGAAAGGTTGGTCCGCCGGCCAACCTTGACAGCCCCTGCGCGCGACGGCCTGGCGCTGCCGCGGGTCGGGACGAAGAAACGGGCTTTCAGATCGAACAAAGAAACTGACGAAGGACAAGACATGCGTTGCACTGCCGAACTTCTTGACAAAAGAAGCCTCATACAAGGGGCGACCGAGAATGCCGCAACGGTTCAGGCCCTGCTGGACAATTTGGTCTCGCGCGGGCTCGACCCGACGGTGCCAAGACTGTTCATCGCCGACGGCGAAAGCGTTGTCGAAGGCGATCCGCCGCACCTTCGGTTCGGCCGCTGCGATCCAGCGCTGCCAGATCCACAAGGCGCGCAACATCATGGAACGCCTGCCGAAAGAGCATCATGCGGCCACCCGTCGGGTGCTGCGCCAGGCCTGGGAGCTCGATGACGCCGACAAGGCTGAAAAATTGATCCGCAATCTCGCGCGTCGGCTCGACCAGCAATGGCCCGGCGTAGCGGCGAGCATCCTCGAAGGCCTCGACGAAATCCTAACTGTCGTCCGGTTGAAGCTGCCGAAGGAGCTTCGTCGATCGCTCGCCTGTACCAACATCGCCGAGAACATGATGGGCACCATTCGCCGCGTCACGCGCAACGTCAAACGCTGGCGGAACGCCGGTATGGCCTTGCGATGGGTCGCGGCCGGCACGATCGAGGCCAACAAGGGCTTCCCGACGATTGAAGGCGCATAGGCAATTGTCGGTTCTGCGTGCGGCCCTTCAAGCTCACCACGATCGCATGACGATCAAGCCCGTTGCCCACATCACGAGGGTCGCATAACATTCATGCCGGCAACGTCGGCCCGACGTAGTTCAACACCGATCGGGACATCCCCGCATTGTTTGCCGCCTAGCATTTTAGCTGCTGGAAAGTACATGATGCGAGGATGGGAACAAGGACGATGCCTCAAGTCCACTATCAATTACATGACGAGCCACCAGCTGGACACCATATGCGGTTAGCTAGCGCTTTTGATCTTCTATTTGAGTCCTGAGAATGCGCTCCGTTATTGGATGTGTTCATCATCACGTTGCACCAACCGAGTCGACTCATACCGGGGGTCGGGACTAAACTTATCTCTATAGAGAGTATGAACCACGAAGAATTGGTACCAAGCACAAAGCTGATTGCAATATACGCGAGGGTCTCGACTACGCGACAAGAGGAGGAGGGAGCCGTCGAGACCCAGTTAACAGCGCTCCGAGATTTCGCTCGTCAGCGCGGTTATAGCATCGTCAAAGAATACATTGATGAGGGCTGGAGTGGAGACATTCTTGTCAGACCGTCGCTGGATCAGCTCCGCCAGGATGCGCGAGAAAAAACATGGCAAGCCGTTTTGGTCTATGACCCTGATCGGCTAGCTCGACGATATTCCTACCAAGAACTGGTGATGGACGAATTGCGAGAGGCCGAAATTGAAATCATATTTGTTACTGTTTCTGCCCCGAAGAATAGCGAAGAGAAAATTTTGCATGGTGTGCGAGGTCTGTTTGCTGAGTATGAGCGCGCAAAAATCGCGGAACGCTTTCGGCTCGGGAAACTTCGCAAAGTAAAAGAGGGCCACATCCTCGTGAGTGAGGCTCTCTATGGCTATAACTACATTCCTAAGAGTCTTCTCTATTCGGCCGGATTTAGTCAAGGGCTTGATTGGGTGCCTCCTTGGGTTCGGTACCGCTCGCGGGGCCGTGCTTCTCTTCGGGATCAGCCGTATGGCTCTCCCAGCATGGGATCAGTAGAACGAGACGGAACAATCTGACTCGCGTGCTGATCGCAAGGACGCGACCGTACAAGAGCCCAAAGCGAACTCATCTCGTCCATCGTCCCGCGAGGGACCTCCTCCCGCTAAACAACGGGTGCGTGGACCGCGCGTCGCACTATTGTGCCGCGGGCGTGGCCTCCCGTGTCCAGCGGAATTCCGTTCCGTCGCTCCACATGCGGTGCATGATGACGGCGAGCCGCCGCGCCAAAGCGACGATCGCCTTCTGCTGCCCGCGTCGTTTGGCGATCTGCATGGCCCACGCCTTGAGCCAGGACCATTTCTGCACCCGCGTCAGCATGACCTGTGCGGCCTCATAGAGTAGCGCTCGCATGGCTTCATCACCGCACAGCGAAATCCGGCCGATGCGGTGGCTTTCGCCGGACTGGTTGAGAACTGGCGTCAATCCAAGGGACGGCCCGACGGCTTTCGAACTCTTGAAGCGGGCGGGAACGTCGATCGTGCTGATAAAGGCCAGCGACGTGACGGGGCCGACACCAGGGATCGTCATCAACCGACGACAGACCTCGCTTTCCCGGGCAAGTAGAAGCACTTTGCGATGCAGTTGTGTGAACTGTTCGCGTAAAACGCGTCGGGCGACGAGAAGCGGTTCCATGAGTTCGGCCAGCTCCGGCTGACCGCCGACGAGTTCGTGGATACGTTGTTCAAAGCCGATCACCCCCACAATTCCGACCTTCAAGCCGAAGTTGCGTAACAGCCCACGAATGTCATTCTCGATGGCAATGGCCTTCTCCTGAAGCAGCTTGCGACCGGCAAGCAGGACCCGTCGCTTTTGGCTGATCAGGGTCTTGACGTGGACAGGCCGGAACAAGCCGACGCGCATCATCTGCGCAATGCCACGCGCATCATTGCGGTCGCTCTTGTTCACCTGCGCCTTGAGGAACGCCTTGGCATGTCGCGTCTCGATGCAGATTACCGGCAGGCCAGCCTCCGCCAGCCCGCTGAACAGCCATTGCGACAGCGGTCCAGCCTCGAGCCCAATCCGATCAAACCGCCAAATCGGATCGTTGAGTGCAGCAAGAAGATCGTCCGGGTGACTCACCAACTTCGCTTCCCGGCAAATGCGGCCCGTTTCGTCGACAATGCACAGGGACGTCTCTTTGACCGACACGTCCAGTCCAGCGTAATGTTTCATGCTGCGCTTCTCCGTCTGATGCTTGTGGCTGTTCGAAAACAGACCACGTTTATCATCAACCTGAAGCGCAGCACCCTGCTAACGCGGGGCTCAGCAACAGGCCGAATACCCCATCTGACTCAAAATTCATGACTTAACGTTGGCCGATCTGGCGATGCGGCGCAGCAGCTGTCGGGTTGATGCGACAAGGAGCCATGCTTCAGCCGAGGTGACGGAAGCCTCCCAATCCTTGGCGAGACGTCGGCAGCGGTTGAGCCATGCCAAGGTGCGTTCGACGACCCAGCGTCGGGCAACAATAACGAAGCCTTTTGCGTCATCCGGGCGTTTGACAATTTCAATCGTGGGCCCGTCGATTTTCCGGAGTGCGTGTTCAAGCTTTTCTCCGGCGTAGCCGCCGTCAGCAAACAAGTGTGCAATAGTCGGGTAACTCGCACACGCCAAAGTGACGACGGCCGGGGCACCGTCCCGATCCTGAACATTGGCCGGGTGCACGATGGCGCTCAGCAAATTTCCTTGTGTATCGGTGACGATGTGGCGCTTGCTACCTTTGATCTTCTTGCCCGCATCAAAGCCGCGCGGCCCTCCGCTCTCGGTCGTCTTGACTGATTGACTGTCGATGATCGCCGCCGTTGGTTGCGGCTCCCGTCCAGCAAGTCCACGCGCGATTTCAACCAAGGCTTCATTGATCAAATCCAACGCCTCGCTGTCGCGCAAGCCATAAAAATAGTACTGGACCGTCGTGAAGGGAGGAAAATCCTTCGGCAGAAGCGCCCATTGGCATCCAGTCGTCGCAATGTACTGGATCGCATCCCATACCGATCGCATGCAGGTCTTGCGCGGGCGACCGACCTTGCTCGGCCTTGGCATCAAAAGCTCGATCAAGGCCCATTCCGCATCCGTACAATCGCTTGCATAGCGGAGCTCTCGTCTGTCATGCTGACAGCGGGTGATTTCGGTCCAGGTCATCTGCTTCTCCGATGGCTTCGAACACCTCGAAGAATCACAACCTGCTGAAATCACCCAACTTTAGTTTCCGGTCGGCCTCTTAATCCTGGTGCCTTGACTGACCTGCTTCGCAAACATGCGCGCTCATGCCGAGCGTATCGGCTTTGAGACCGGGGCGATGGCGAGTTGGCTATGGCATGAACTCCGCAGGGTTGAGCTTCCGGTGGTCTGCATCGACGCTCGGCATGCGCACGCAGCTTTGTCGGTCCGTATGAACAAGAGCGATCAAAATGATGCACGAGGCCTTGCCGAACTGGTGCGGGTTGGATGGTATCGAGAGGTCAAAGTCAAAAGCGAGGAAAGCCAGAAGATCCGAGCGATCCTCGTCGCCAGATCTCGGCTAGTGTCCATGCGCCGAGACATCGAGAACCAGGTCCGCAGCTTGATCAAGGAATGTGGATTACTATTCCCTCGCGCGATCGGCCAACAGTTCCGCGACCAGGTCAGCGAACTCTTGGGCGTTGATCATTTACTTCTCAGCGTGATATCGCCGCTGCTCTCGATCCATGAGAACGTCTGTCAACAACAGGGTAAGTTCGACAACGAGGTCCGCCGGTTGGCAAAGCTGGACGAGACGACGCGTCGCCTGATGACGGTCCCAGGTGTCGGCGTCGTGACGGCCCTAACGTTCCGCCACACGATCGATGACCCCTCGCGCTTCCGATCGGCTTCGACAGTCGGCGTCTACCTCGGCCTTACGCCGCGGCGCAGCCAGTCCGGCGAAACGGACACCAACGGAAAGATATCTCGATGGGGCGACCGGCTTCTCCGAACTTACTTGTTCGAGGCCGCCACTGTCCTTACTATATCGAACCAAAAAGTGGTCTTCCCTCAAGGCCTGGGGCATGAAGCTCGCCAAGCGGATCGGCATGAGGAGGCAAAGGTCGCCATCGCCCGAAAAATCGCCGTGATTCTCCACTGCATCTGGGTCGATGGCACATCGTTCGACTGGGGCCAGCCGAAGCCAATCTGATATTTGCTCGCAAGTTACTGGTCCGGTCCGCCGGGCTGGCGATGTCCCGCTGGGACGGTAGTCGTGGTGACCTCGGTCAATCGGCTGGTGGCGGCTGGCCCGCGCTCCGCTGCACACGTTGAGGCACCCGATCCGGACATCATCATGAGGCGCGTTTTGCGAACTCGGAAAATGAAATGGACGCCTCCCTCCCAAATCGGTAGGAGCGTCAAGAGAGCGTGCCACCCGGCAGGGAGGATCAAAGATGCCTGGGTCAGCGCGCTTGCAGCAAAATAGGAGACCGAGCATGAAAGATATTCGAGCGGTCGTTGGCGTAGATATAGCCAAGCATGTTTTCCAGTTGCACGAGGTCAGCAAAGAGACTGGCGAAATCACCAGCGTCCGACTCAAGCGCAAGACATTTCTGGCACACTTCGCGAATCGTCCGACATGCCTAATCGGTATGGAGGCCTGTGGCGGCGCGCAGCATTGGGCACGAAAGTTGGTCGCATTGGGCCACGAGGTAAGACTACTGCCCGCTCTGCAGGTCAAGGCGTTTGTCTCCGGCAACAAAAATGACATGGCTGACGCTCGGGCAATTTGGATGGCGGTGCAGCAGCCAGGCGTCAGGACGGCAGCGATCAAGACAGAAGCACAACAGGCGGTGCTCGCGATGCACCGGATACGGCAGCAGCTAGTAAAGTTTCGCACCGCGCAGATCAACGCGCTGCGTGGCCTATTGACTGAGTACGGCGAGGTCATGCCGCTAGGACGCAGTGGCATTGCCAGGCGTCTACCGGGCATCCTCGCCAACTTGGCGGATCGATTACCCGCCGTATTGGTCGATACGCTGCGCGAACAATTCGCGCGGATCGGTCGGCTCGATGAAGAGGTTGTCGAGATCGAGCGCCGACTACGTGATTGGTACAGACAGGACGATGCCTGCCGGCGGCTGGCGGAGGTTCCGGGCGTCGGTCTGCTGACGGCCACGGCAGTGGTTGCGGCGGTCGGTGATGCCAAAACGTTCAAGTCTGGGCGCGAGTTTGCCGCATGGCTGGGGCTGGTGCCTTGTCAGACCGGCACGGGTGGGCGTGTGAAGTTGCTCGGCATCAGCAAGCGCGGCGACACTTACTTACGCACGCTGTTGATCCATGGCGCGCGGTCCGTGCTAACACACAGCAAATCACCTCCAGAGTGGATTGTGAAACTGGTCAAGCGCCGACCGATCAATGTGGCCATCGTGGCGATGGCAAACAAGACTGCGCGTACGCTATGGGCGCTTCTGGCCCATGGCCAGCTGTACCAGCGTGAACACAACAGCTCGCCGGCGTAGGTCGTTCGCCCCGCAATTCAGCCAGCGAAAGGGTGGATCTTCTGAGGTTGCGTAAGTCCCGTGAAGAGTGATGGCAAACAGGTCGGACCGTGATCCACTAAACCTGAATGGTCCTTTGGGCTTCGAGCCCTCTCGGAAAATGAGGCGTGGATCAGCGAATTCCATCAGGGCCAGCAGGTATCCCACCTGCACAAACAGGCCGGATATAAAACCGCAGCCGTATTCTGTGTGGCATCCCTTCTAAGCGAGCCTTGGCAAGCGGGAGGCGTCCATATAAAGGACCATGACCCTAGCGAAGACATCACAAAACCCGGGCGATCTAATGCCTGGCCGACAGGCAAGTAAGCCGCGCCCGCGCCGTCTCCGCAACCGGACCAGCTCCGACGGCGCGAGCACTACCACCGAGCCGTGGGCGAGTTCAGAAATGTAAGCTTGACAACAAACTGCAATTAAAGGGCCGAATGACAATATCGCAGCACGCGGTTGCCCGGAGCCTCGGCCTGGCCCAGGGCACGGTTAACAAGTACCTCAACCGATGCTGGTTGTCGCCGCGCTGCGGTGCGTGTGGGCCACCGAAACGCGGGACCATCGTCCCGTCGACGGGGCGACGAAATAGGCGTCGATGTCCTCGGGCTGAAGCTCCCTGAGTTGCCGGTTGGTCTGGTCGCACCAGCGCAGCAAGCTGCCGATCATCCGGCTCCATTGCTCCACCGTCGATGGCGAGAATCCGCGCTCATCGCGCATCCATGTCACATACCGGTCGAGTTGGTTGTGGTACCGGAACACAACGGTCGGTTCACGCCACCAACCGAGAAATCGAAGCCAAGGTCGTCCGATGTCGACCACTCTTCGCGCGACAAACAGCCTGAGAGCTCTGGGGCGATCGGGCGCGCGGTATTCAAGCTGTTGTCCTATCGTCGGCCCGACGACGCAGGCTATCACCCTTGAGCTCGATGCGGTGGGCGTTGTGAATGATGCGGTCCAATATGGCGTCTCCGAGCGAGGGATCGGCAATCACGTCATGCCATTGCGACACGGGGAGCTGACTTGTGATCAACAATGATCCTTTGTCGTAACGATCATCGACGACCTCGAGTAGATCACGGCGCTGGTCGGCAGTGAGCGCTTCGTCCCCGGTCGTCCAAGATGAGTAGAGTGACGCGCTCCAGCGCCGCGATCAGCCGAGCGAGACGACCTTCGCCACGCGCCTGGGCGAGATCGGCGAACAAGCGGGGCACGCGCTCGTAGGGGGGGGCGAGAAGCCATCGCGGCAGGCCCTGTTGCCGAGCGCGCAAGCCAGCAAAGACTTGCCAGTGCCGGTCGGACCGATGACGAGATGGTTGTGCTCGCGGATTCATTGGCAGGTGGTGAGGCTCTGAAAGAGGGAGCGGTCGAGACCGCAAGCGGTCCGATAGTCGACATTCTCGATGGTGGCGGCCTGACGGAGCTTGGCACTGTTTAGGCGCAGTTTGGATGCTTTGGAGGGCATCGATATCGAGGCGCTCCAACGGATCGCGACCGAGCGGCAACGCCTTCATGGCCCAGCCTTGCCAGAAGGCGGCAGACGGTTGTCCTGGTCCCGCTGCCATCTCGTAGGCCGTGCGCGACGCTGCAAACGTCATCCTCTCCGCCATCGGCCACAATCTCCGCCGCGTCCTCGCCTGGCTGAGAGCTCTGCTGCGCCCAATCCTGCTCGCCCTATGGCAGCCATTCGCCGCCATGCCGGCAGTCAGTTGGGCTTCTTAACGGCCGACTATATCGACCCGCGCTTCGTTATCGATCGGTCGCCGCCTTGAACCTGTTCTGTTGCCGTTCAATCGGTGTTATTTCATCATACTGAACAGGCTTCCACACTACATACATGGCAGCGGTTGTAAGTGCAACGTAGCCGATCACGTACGTCACTGCGAACGATAGCAAATCCAGAGAAACAATTGCGCTTGAGTTCTTTGACACAAGTATGAGAAACGCGACCATGCTTATTAGAGCGATTGCGATCACAAACGCTTTGTTATGATGACGACGAAACTCTGCGGCAGGATCCGCAAAATGCACGTTAAGGTTGTAGCTGATGTTACCCAGATGCAAAGTTTCCTCTGTCACACCTAGCTTCTCACACTCACGCAAGAAAGATCGCAACAAAGAGATGGTCTGATCATGCTTATCATTGAGCAGGGCCATAGCAAGACCAGTTAGCGGCACAGCGAGTAACACGAGTGCCCTAGTGCGCAGTTCCTCGGTCCCATCCTTTGAGAAACTGAATGCGATGACGAGGAGAGAAATCGTCAGAAAGATATAAAAGGCATTCTGCCTCTGAGCAATTCTGGTGTTCACTTCGCTCCAAGCAGCAAGATAACGGGCATCTGCTGAAACAGTATTGAGTCTGGAACTGGTATCACTCACGGCCAATTCTCCCAAATATAAAGGCCGACGGTGTCGGCCTTTGAGTTCACACTAAATGTTATTTGCGGCAGCGCGCAGAATGTCCCTCTCATGAGGCGTCAACCCCTTAAGGAAGTGCAACGCGTCAAATGCTGTCCAGGGATTCTTGCTTGCTGCCCTCACGAGCTTTTCTCTCTCTTCCGGGCTGAGACTGTTCGCTTGAATGAGTCCGTCGAACGAGTCCCCGGGATTCGTGCTTTCAGTGATTATCTCAATGAGCCTTCCGCGTTCACTTTTAGAGAGATCACTGTACATCCCCAGCGCTCGAATTGCTCGGCGTGCTGGACGCAATTCTTCATTCACGTCTGGCATATTGAACCTCCTGAGACGTCACGTCGTCCCGAACAATTTCAGGGCCGACGTTCGTCTCACGAGGCAAAGCAATTCTGCCGATACGACTTGCGGGTGTATTGTAGCGCACGCACACGCAATGTCAAATGCGTGCAAGAGTTGGCCTGCCCCGCATGATATGGCCGAAGTGCTTCCGGGTGTTCAGTAACGAACGCGATAACTCGCTGCCGCCTTTCCTTTCCGCGGGCCGCACTTCCGACGCTCGCCCCAGCGTCGAGCCAAGAGGGCACATGCTCCGCGACGCGCGCGTAAATGGATCGCCAACGCGGCGCAACGGCTCCGGGTTTGATCCCAAGTGCTGAAGAAAATTCCTCGTCGGTCAGATGATCCGCGGCACGCTCTAGGACCTGCTTTTCGAGGCGGGTGAAACCGCACTGCGGCCGGCGATATACGAAGACGTGGCTGACCATTGACCCGGGCAGAACCCCTTCAAAGTCCGATTTCCTAGCTTCAAACACCACCTGTTCTTGCCTCGAAATTTCCTCCGAAAAAGGCAAAGGCGCTCCGGCGGGAATACGATGGCGTTCGCGGAGGCCCACAGCTCGAAAGGCTTCCGCACGATCAGCAGAGGTCTTTTTGATAACGCGTGCAAGCCGATATCCGCAATGTATGCGCAGGAAGCTTTGCTGGCTGGCTGCAGGCCTGGGCCTCTGGGTCAATTGGGTTGTTTGGACCTGCAGCCAGAGAAGCGGAAAAGCCGTAAGTCCAGGACCGGCGTTGGCGTCAGCGACTTGGTCATGACTTAGAAGCGGGCCGCGCCCACCGGATTGCCGAGTTTGGCAAAGAAGTCCGATCTCAAGATGGGGATATGGCGAGGTATGGCACTGAGCGACATAGGACTCAGCGAGAAAGCCCGTCAGTCCAAAGGCGGCGAGGACAGGTCAGCGAGATGGGTTGTCGAGGTACTCTATGGCGGCCCCTCGCAAGACATCTTCAGAGATCTGGCGCGCAAGTAGATCGGGAGGATTTCTTGCCAACTGCGGCGGCACCGGGAGGTCTTGGATGATCCAAGTTGCAGCATCAACGGCGTCCCTCGCCGCTACGGCCCGTGTCCGGCTTAAGCGAAACGTGGCAGTCTCTGAGGGCCCGAGCGGAGACAATTCCTCCCACCACTAATTTTAGGTGTTGATCGGCATCCCTACTAACGCGAAGGTTGACCCGCAATACCGGGGAAGATTCCTGGTATCCCTTGCTTGCTCAAAATTTCGAATAACCAAGTTGTGCGGCAAAGTCGTTTTTGAATCGGAGGCGAATCATGCGCAGAGGAGTTCTTGTGCTCTTGGTCGCTGCTGCTGCTTGCGCTTTAAACATAAGTACCAGCTATGCTCAACAGGGTGCCTAAGTACGAGGCCAATTATAAGGCTGTCGAGGTCTTTCTTGAGCTCACTCTTTTCGGAAGCGCAAATTGCGCGCAGTTCGCCTCATGCGCGTGGGCCTGGTGTCAATCTCGTATTCTTCTCCAATCCATCGCGCCATACCTGTTCGATCGGACCTTCGACGCGCAGCTCGTCCCGCAACGCGAAGAAGAACAAAGTCGGGCCCGGATCTTCCGCCTTAAGCCGTTGCAGTGCTCCGAGCATGGATTGAAGGCGCTGTTGATCGGTTGTCACAACGAGTACGCGGAATGTCTTCCAACCGAATTGCTGCATATGTCGCCCCTCGGCATAAGCGGCGAGATACGCGCGCATCTTTCGCTCAAAGCCGGATTGGGTGACATCTGCTCGCGTGATGGGCATGATGCCACGGTCGATCTCTACCATAAAGCAGCGGCGGGACCCGTCCGGAAACATCAGGCCGAACACAAGGTCGGGAATCACGCCGATATCGAGCGAACTCCCGTCGCGCGAGATGCTGCCCCGCAGCGCGAACGGATTTCGCTTCTTGCGGGTGCTCTCAGGTGAACTCGTGATAATCTCCTCGGGATGAAGCAGCCTTACGTCATTCCGACGACGCGTGGACTGTTCCAGGGCGACGTGAAAGTCGACGACCTCCAGCTGATGCTGAATGAACGGCCGGCCCGCTTCCCGGTTTTTCCGGCTCCACTCGAGATTTGCGAACTCCATTCCTCGCTCGGCAAGAAATTGTATACCGAGGTCACCAAGGGCGTAGACCATAGGTGTCGATCCGGACGTGGGGTAGTAGTCGAGCTGCGCCCGCGGCCTATCCACATATCCAGCATGATATAGGCGGCATAGTCGATCGTTAGCGCGATCCAGTGAGCGCCCAACCAGCGCTGCAATGTGAGTGGATCGCAAGAAGCGATAGCGAGCTAGTTGCTGCAGGATAAGCGCGTCACCGTCAGTGATGCGAAAGAGAACGGGTTCTGACGAGCGGCGGAAACGGGGCCGACGTTTCGAAGCTGGGGTTAAGGTCTCGTCCATCGGAAAGCAATGTATCAGATGCCTTCGCATGCAGGCCGTCTGTCCCTGTGTACCCAAGAAAAAGTGAACAATCATTACTGCGGCTCTTCCTTCCACATACCGGCACATGCACAACACGAACCGACGCTCGCACGGCTGAATCGAGCAGACGTGCGATACTACACGGCCTATCTCTTCCGTCGGAAAGGAGGTGGTTCACATGGATTTGGACAGCAAGATCGCGCGCGTCAAAGAGCTGATCGCCAAGCGCGAGGACTTAAACGCCGAACTCGGCGAGCTTCTCGGCGGCGTGGTTCGCGAGCGCCGAGTTCCCAAATGCTCGAAATGCAACGAGCCTGGACACCGCGCGAGCGCATGTCCTTCAAAGACGGTCGACGCAGCGAACTAACAACAAGCCCGCTTCGGCGGGCTTTCTTCTGTGTGCTATGAACGCCAATCATCACCGTCCCGCTCAGGGACAGCCGCCGATCCCGCATTGGGCGGCTCTTCTGATGAGGTTTGCCGCTCCCTAACATCCGTCCGAGAAACTTCCGTAGACACTGGCTTGACCGCGTAGCGCTCTCGAATGCTCTTCCGAACAGCATTGTGCTCATCGGCTGTCATCCGCGGCGCCCTATTTAGGTCGGTGGCCGGGATGCCGACCGACAGCGCGGCATTTGTCACCCCGCGGACATAGGCGGCGAAATGGTACTGCGGCTGATTGAGGATGAATTCGGGGGTGGTTCGCATGTCGCGCGCGAGCGCATGGGCCGCCGCGTCGCTGATTTTTGAGGCGAACTTTATTGCAGTTGCACCATAGAGTGCATCGAGGACGTGCGGTTGCATCTGCTGCAATCGCTGATGCGCAAGGACCACGCCCACATTCAGCTTACGCGCCTGGTCAAGAATGACCGGGATCTTTGGGTCACGCTTGATAAAATCCTGGCATTCGTCGATGTAGACGAAACAGGGGAGACGCTGATCCTTTGGAAGAAGCTGACGCTTATGTGCAGCGAGCAAGATCATTGAAATGAAAAAACGACCCACGATCTCCACGCCGTCTTCTTGAAGCAGGCTTTGCGGAACATTGATGAGAATGACCTTCCCCGCACTCATTTCAGTGAAAAAGTCGAACTTGGATCTCGGCGCCGCAAACATCCGAGACAGAGTGCGGATGCGCTTAACAGCGAATAGCCGGTCAACGACCTGCTCCTTGGTGCGGTCGAACTCCTTGCTGTTGAACTTCAGCTCGAAAAAGCGCCTCGCATCAGAATCAAGGACGAGCAGATGCTCCTTGAATTTGGCAAGGCCTCCGGGCTGCATGAGATCAATGAGCGTGTCGATTGTAGCTGACGGGATCGTGAGAAGAAGTTCGATCGTAAAGTGAAATAAGGTATTCTGGCGACTGGTCATCTCCGCCGAAAGTAAGGCACTGAAGATGTAATCGTAGAGCGCGAGCACGGCGTTTCGGAAGCCTTCGTGCTCCGCCGGCGAGTAGGAGTGCGTCTCCCCGATGCCGACGTCAAATAGATTGAGCGCGACCGGCCATTCGACATCTTCGGCATCGATGACGACGAGCTTGCCATCAAGGCGTTCACCGGGCGCAAATACCCTGAGGCCTTCGATCGCCTTGATCAGATCGCGGTTGCTTTCCATGACGACGATGGACGCTTGATCTGCGGCTACAAGCTCAAGGTCGCGCAAGATTAGGTATTGGAGAAGGGTCGACTTGCCGGCGCCTGGCGGCGCAACAATCCATTGGTGCTCGAAACGAGCCTTTGCGGGAATGCAAAAGGGTATTGGGCAGAGGAAGAGGTCGAGAAAAGGCGTTTCCCTCAAATAGGCTTCCGCGAGCTCCATGGGAGGAAGATCGGAGTTGTCTGCCTCGACGAGCCGCTTACGCGGCTTCTCATCGTTCGGGGAAACGCCCGAGGCGAGACATACATTTCTGTACAGGCGGTCTTGGAGCGCTGAAAATAGACCTGCTTCTGCGGTCTCCCGCTGGGAGATCGTAGCTATCAGGCGGGCGATGAGATCGCCCGGATTGCGGAGAAGACACACAACAGGGACGGTGAGTGGCGGTGCCGTGTCATTGGTGTCCTGTAGGTTTGGTAGCGCCGAGGCAATCGCTTCAAACACGCCGGCGAGCGTATCCATAAGGAGCTCGGCGACGCGCTCGTCGTTGGCAAGGAAGTGCTGTTTGGCGCGCAGGTACTGGCGAAGATCAACATGCTCCTTCAGGGAGAGAACAGCAGTCTTCAGGTCGATTTCCGGGAAGGCAAAGATCGCGGTCTCAAGAGCGAGAATCTCTTGCTGACAGCGGTCGAGTGCGTTCAAGAGCGTAGATGAATTCGGCAGATCGACAGCCTCGCCGACCCGTTCGGCGATCAACGTATTTACATGCTCAATCGCCTGGGGATTGGCCCAGAGCGAACCGACATACGTATTGCGCACTTCATTGTAGAGGCCGATCGTTTCAGCCAGATCACGCGCCCGTTCGTCCGTGAAACGCCGAAGAAACGGCGTGAACGGGGACGGAGGCACGTATTTCGGAAGCTTAGAACTCAACGACGTCCTCCCGCCCGTCGAAGGTCTGTGCCGTTTCAAGATACGCCTTGAGGTTTTTGCAGGCATTCAGAATGGCCGCTTCGGCGCCAAGCAGCTCGTCGAGATCCTTGCATTCGATGTGTTGGCCGCTCATCAAGGTCTCGACAGTGATCCGGAGCGAAAGCGCCATCATGGCAGCACTGGCAATGCCGCGAGCGCTTTTCCAAAGCGAACGTCCAGTGGTTCTGCTTGCGCTCTCATCGAAGTGACCGTACGCCGCCTCCCCGTGTTTCTTACGCGCCTCGCTGTCGTATACGGCGAGCTTTCCAAGCCCGTACTTACTCACCAATCCTTTTTCGTCGGACGTCAGATCGGTGCGTGCATCGAGAGCAAAGATCACTTTTCCGCCCAGCATGCCGCCCGTGCGCTGTGAGCGCTTGAGCTTTAATTGCATGGGATAACTCCTCTGCAAAGGAAGCAAAGAAAGGATTATGCACGCTTGAGGAGCAAAAGATAGTGTTTCCCGTCATACGATCTCACTCCTATCAGGCTAAGCTCTGTCCGTCGGCTCGTGGTAAGCCGAGCCAGAGCTCTCCCGCATCTTCGGAGCCACTGCGCTGAAAGCTTGTCCTCATGATGAAGAGATTGATGAGGCTCGGACGACGTCTGAGATGGATCAATCTCCAATATGAGGAGGAACGCATGCCCGCGCTTTCGCGCGTCGTGGTGCGGCAGCACCACCAAAGTCGCACGGCAAGTCGGGGTTTGTCGACCATACATGCTGCCCCAGGCCAGCGCATGCCAACCGTCGACCCCGCCTTACCCTAAAGGCGGGGCGTATGGCGGGGTATAAGGCTGGATCGCCAGGAAAACCTCTAAGGAGGAAGGGCTGGCTTTGGAGGGCCAGCCCCGCTCCTTACTTTCTCGGAGCGTCGGCAGGCTTGGCCTTTGCGCGAGCTTCGAGCCACTCGATAATCTCGTGCAGCCACCAGACCGGCGGACTGTTTCTGTGAGCACGTAGTTTGAAAAACATCGGTGCCTCACCAGATGCACAGAGCCTAAACCAGTGCGTGCGGCTGTAGGGAATTCCAAGTGCCTTAACCCCACGCCAGTTGACCACTTCCTTTCCAGTCATCGCTTAGCTCCATCTGTTGGGAGCCGTCGCGACGGCTGTTAAGTGTCAGCCGACGACTTAAGGTAGCACGTTCTGAAGGAGGTAGTGTTCGTAATTTTTCATCGCGCGCGCCATTTCAGGTAGGTAAGTATGCCTGTCGTAGATATCTTCGACGTCTGAGCGGGACGAGACATGATTGATCAGGCGTTCGGCGATGTGGGGCATCGTGCCGATGCGAGCGTGAATTGTGCGGTATGTGCGGCGAAGATCGTGAAGCGTCCAATTGGTGACACCACTCGCTTTGTCGAGTGCTTTCTTGCTCTTCGACCAACCATTAAATGGCGTTGATCTGCCGCGAGCTGGAAACAAAAGAGAATTGCATGTGAGCAGGGGAGCCAGGATAGACTGAGCCAAGTTGCCTACCGGAAGTTCATGCCCTCGCTTGTTCTTGGTTAAGGTGCCTGGAAGAGAGACAGTTTTCTGATTATAAGAGACGTGCGCCTTATCCAAACCTGCGACCTCAGTTTTGCGTTGGCCCGTTAGGATCAATAGTTTGACGATTGTGCGATAGCCCTCCGGCATGTCCTTATGAGGCTCGGAGCATGCAGTCCAAACTTTCTTGAGTTCTTCATCGGAGAGGACCCGCGTCCGGGACAGGACCGAGCGGCGGTCGATACCCCTTGTAGGGTTTTCGGTGATGTAGCGACGGTTGGTGCACCACGTGAAAAAGGTTCGTCCCACGCGGAGCGCCGCGTTGAATTCCTGGGGCGTTTTGATCGCTTCAAGTCGTCGAACGATCTGATTGTGAGTTACCTTCCCAAGCTGCCCTGGAATGTCGAAGTGACGGTCGAGGCGGTCCTTTAGATCTTGGACCGTCCGTACTCGCCTTGCTTTCCCTTTCTCCTTGAGGAAGAGCTCCCGCGCTTTCGCGACGGTTATGGATTGAGGTTGGATCCGGCCCAGCGTCTTCTCGGCGAGAATTCGCTTTGCCTCACGGCGAGCCGCCGCAAGGCTGATGAGGGGCCATCTCCCGATCGCTCGGCGCGAGTTGTAGGTCTTGAGGATGAAGGTCTTTGCGCCACCCTGCGAGACACGGCAAGCGAATGATGGAAGGCTCAGGTCCCAATAGTCCACCGTCCCTTTCGGAGGGAGAGGCAAAGACCGAAGGCCGACGTCTGAAAGCTTGATGTGTGGCACCGCCTTGGCACCTCGAAGGGGCGAGTTGGAGCGCCTAACGAGGATGCACCTTGGGGAGGGAAAAGCAAGTATAAAGAGGACCTTACGGGGGCTATGACGTACGTTGGCGAACGTTGGAAAAGTAATGTTTTCGTTTTCCTAAACCGTAGGTCGCATGTTCGAGTCATGCCGGGATCGCCATTTGCCGCGCGTCGCCATGGGCGTGTAGTGCCAATACCCCCCACTAATCGTTTTTCTATCGTGACGTGTACCTACGTCGGGTAGAATACGGCGGGTGCGGGTGCGGGTGCGGGTGCGGGTGCGGGTGCGGGTGCGGGGGCGTCGGCATGACGGATTTATGATACTACGCGGACGGCGGGCAGCAGCGCGGCCCGATCTCGATTTCGGAACTCCTTACGCTCCTCGCTCGTATCGCCGATCCTCGGCGTGTGATGGTCCGGCGGCACGGCTTCGAGGATTGGAAGCCGGTCGAGGAGGTGCACCAGATCGCGCAGCAGCTTCTTCAATCGCCGCCGCAAGAGCCGGCATCGCCACCGGCGGCCGCCGTTCGGGAGCCCGCCGTTCTCGCCGAGGACGCTACTGCCTTCAAAGATGTCCGGCGCGAGATGACCGGCATCAGCGGTTGGCTCGCGCTTCTCGCGTTCGGCCAGGTGATGGGCATCCTGCGCCTGATCTTCAACGTCGGACAATATGTGCAATCGATCGACGACAAAGTCTGGACTTACTTTCCCACGGTGATCTGGAGTGAAATCTGGTAAACGCCGCCATGATCGGCTTCGCGATCTGGACAACGGTGCACCTGTTCAGACACTCCCACAGGTTTCCAGCCTTCTTCATCGTACAAATGATCTGCGCGGTGCTGATGCCGCTCGTCGATCTCCTCTGCGTCGCATCGTTTTTTTCCGCCGCCCTCAATCGCCCGTTCAGCGATTTTTTCATCATCGAACCTCGACAGGTCGGACAAACGGTTGTCGGTGCAATCAGTGCCACGATTTGGATAACGTACGTCCTTCGCTCCCGCAGGGTCGCGAATACGTTCACGAAGTAGACCCGCCTTATGACGCGCGTGGCGGAGGGGCTGTTCTCCTGGTTTTGCTGCCCGTCAAGTCCCCAATAAAAAAGAACCAGGCCGCCCAGTTGCGAATTGTTCGGGCCGTGCGTCGTCAGCGATCTCAGGGACTCCCGAAGTGCCGGCGAGCACGGCTCGAAGACATCACCACATCGAGCTATGGGCAGGGGTGTCGCTTGCCATCGTAGCCGAGATACGTTCCCGAAGCCGGGTCGTACGAGCGATATTTTTGTTCGCAATAGGACGAGCCATCAGCGGAGTCGTCGTAATCGCCGTAGTAGCCGTCGTCGTAGCCGCCATAGTAAGGCCAGCCCGAATAGGCGCCCAGCGCTAAGGCGCCGCCAAGGCCAAGACCCCCGCCGTAAGCAAATGCGTGGCGGTAGCGATGCCGGAATCCGGCATGATGGAATTGACCGCCATGGAAGCCGGCGCCGGCCGCGACGGGACGTGGCGCATGGAAGCCGCCGGCGGCCCGGAAGTGACCAACTCCGCCGTGGAAGCCTCCGCCGCCTCCGAAGTGCCCACCACCGTGAAATCCGCCGCCGCCTCCGAAATGTCCGCCACCGCCCCCATGTCCACCGCCCCCATGTCCGCCGCCGCGCGCAGAGGCGGCCGCTCCCGGCGCCAAGGTTGCGCAAAGAGCGATCACGCCAAGCAATTTCAGTCGTTCCATCGTTTTTTCTCCAGCTACATGATGTCGGCCACGTCTCGACCTTTGCCGGACACTCATTGGCCCGAGACCTGCCGACGACTCCATGTTTGCCGGATGCGCGCTCGCCGTCTTTTCAATAGGCCGCGGATGTTTCAGCTTCGCACGTGTCTTCCCGGGATCGCCATTTTGTCATGGGCAATCGTCGCAGTTTGCCACGCTCGTCGGCGCAAAATTTGCTAGAAGCGAAAGAGTCCTTCCTGGCCGTGCCGACGTGCCGGCCACGCCTCGCTACCCCATCCGGAGACAACAATGCCTTTCGACTTGATCCTGCGCGGCGGCCGTGTGGTCGACCCGTCCCAGAAGCTCGATGCCGTGACCGATGTCGCCTTTGCGGGCGGCAAGGTCGCCGCCATCGGCACCGGGCTCAAGGCCGATCCGGGCACCGATGTGCGCGACGTCTCGCAGTTCATCGTGACGCCGGGGCTGATCGATCTGCACACCCATGTCTATTGGGGCGGCACCTCGCTCGGCATCGACGCCGAGGAATTCTGCCGCCTCTCCGGCGTCACCACGGCGGTCGATACCGGCAGCGCCGGTCCCGGCAATTTCGCGGGCTTCCGCAAGCACGTGATCGAGCCGAGCCAGGTTCGCATCCTCGCCTATCTGCATGTCTCGCATGCCGGCATCTTCGGTTTCTCGCACCGGATCATGGTCGGCGAGAGCGAGGAGTTGCGGCTGATGAATCCGATCGAGGCGGCCAAGGTGGCCGATGCCAACCGCGACCTCATCGTCGGCATCAAGGTGCGCGTGGGGCTGCACTCCTCGGGCACGTCGGGGATCGTGCCGCTCGACATCGCGCTCGAGGTCGCGAACGAGGTCGGCATGCCCCTGATGGCGCATATCGACCATCCGCCGCCGAGCTACGAGGAGGTGCTGGGCCGCCTGCGTCCGGGCGACGTGCTGACCCATGCGTTCCGTCCCTTCCCCAATACGCCGGCGACCGCGCAAGGCACGGTGAAGAAGGCGGTGCTGGATGCGCGCGAGCGCGGCGTGCTGTTCGATATCGGCCACGGCAAGGGCTCGTTCGCCTTCAAGACCGCGCGCGCGATGCTCGCCAACGGCTTCTATCCCGACACCATCTCTTCCGACATCCATCAGCTCTGCATCGACGGCCCGGCCTTCGACCAGGTCACGACCATGTCGAAATTCCTGTGCATGGGCATGGAGCTGTCGGACGTGATCGCCGCCTCGACGGTGAACGCGGCGATGGCGCTGCGCCGGCCCGAACTCGGCAGCCTCAAGCCCGGCTGCGTCGGCGACGCCACGCTTGTTACGGTCAGGCAGGGCCAGTTCGACTACGAGGACGTCGTCGGCGAGCACCTGATCGGGGATCGCAAGATCGTCTCCGAGGGCGTCGTGATCGGCGGCCGCTGGTGGCATCCGAATTAGGGCTTTGCCTCTTCCCGTGAGAACGGGGAGAGGAAGCTACTCGTTCTTGTCCACATTCCAGAACATCGGCGTCGCCGGGCCGTCGATCACGCCGGTGAGCGATTTGCGCCAGGCGCTCGGCGCCTGGAACTGGCCGAGCGGGACGTAGATCACCTGGTCGTAGGCTTCCTTCTGCACCTCAAGCGCGATCTTCTTGCGCTCCTCGGGCGAGGTCGCGCGGGCAAAGGAATCGCGCAACTCCTCGAGCTTGGGGTCCTCGGACCAGCCGTACCAGCCGCCACTCGTGCCCTTGCCGACCATCGGGACGTTGACCAGCGGGTTCAATGAGTCGGCGGCGCCCTGGTAGGTAAAGAACATGTTCCAGCCACCTTCCTTCGGCGGCTTCTGGATTGCCCGGCGGGTGACCACGGTCTGCCAGTCCATGGCCTGCAGATCGACCTTGAAGCCGGCGTCGCGCAACAGCTGTGCGACCACGACCGGCTGCGCCTTCAGCAGGATCTGATCGGTCGGCGCCAGGATCACCACGGGCGTGCCGTCATAACCGGCCTCGGCCAACGCCTTCCTGGCGTCCGCCATGCCGTTGCCCTTGATCAGGGTCTTGCCGCCGGCGTCGCTCGCCAGCGGCGTATCGCAGATGAAGAACGCGCCGCACAGCTTGTAGTATTTGGGATTGCCAATTTGCGCGTCGAGCACGTCCTTCTGGTTGATCGCCAGCATCGCGGCGCGGCGGATCTTCACATTGTCGAATGGCGGATGCAGAAAATTCATCCGGCCGAACGACTGGAAGCCGAACTTGTTCAGGATGGATACGTTGATGTCCGGATTGGACTCGAGCGCGGGCAGCATGTCGAACGGCGGCGTCTCGACGAAATCGATATCGCCTGACTGCAGCGCGTTGAGCGCGGTCTGCGCGTCCGGCATCGTGATCCACTCGACCCGGTCGACCTTGGCCACCTTGCCGCCCGAGGTCCATTCGGCCGGCTCCTTGCGCGGCACATAGTCGGTGTTCTTTTCGTAGACGGCTTTTACGCCGGGCTGGAATTCGGCCGCGACGAATCTGAACGGGCCGGAGCCGATCTGCTCGGGAATCTGCTTGGTGATCGGGGTCTCCGCAAGCCGCTTGGGCATCATGAAGGCGCAGACCGACGATGGCTTGGCGATCGTCTCCAGCACCAGGCCATAGGGCTCCTTCAGCTTGAAGACGATTGTTTTGGTGTCCGCGGCTTCGATACCGGCCGTGAAGTCCATCAGCTTGCGCGCCATGCCGTCGACGCTCGTACCCCAGCGCTTCAGCGAGGCCACGCAATCCTCCGCCGTCACCGGTGCGCCGTCATGCCACTTCAGGCCGTCGCGCAAGGTGAAAGTGTAGGTCAGCTTGTCCGCGGACACCGTCCAGTCGGCCATCTGCGGCTGCACCTTGAAGCTGGAATCGATGCCGAGCAGCGTATCGTAGACCATGTAGCCATGGTCGCGGGTGATGATGGCTGTCGTGAAGCCAGGGTCGGTGACGCGAAGGTCCGATTGCATCACCGCGCTCAGGGTCTTCTTTCCGGTCGCGGCAGATACAACCGACGTCCAGGCCAGAGGAAGTGCCGATGGCGCAACAGCCGCAAGCTGAAGCAGTTTCCGTCGCGAGACGTGAACCATTCGCTTCTCCTGACTTGACGCAAAACAAAACCAGATGGCGGTTGCCGAACACGGGCAGCGTATGGCGGGGAGCCACACGTGACAAGCAGGGGTTGCTTCTACCGATCTGGATTCGTCAGCGGACAAGCAAGGGCTGTGCCGCCGAAGCCGGCGGTAGGAGCAATCGTCGAAAGTCGTCGCGCTCTTGACGGACGCAGCTCAGTCGCGCCCCGCCTCCATGATCGCCTTGGCCAGCCGCGCCGGATCGGAGAAGCAGAGCTCGTGGCTTCCCGGCACCTGCACCAGACGGAACAGGCCGAGCTTCTCCGAGAGCCGCGGATGCCAGGGATGGCTGTGCGGCATCGCGACGTCCTCGGTGCAGTTGATATAGGACTTTGCCAGCGGCATCTCCGCCGGATTGGTCTTGAGCGCGATCTTGTCGGTGAAAGTCGCGAACGGATGCGGATTGAGCACGTCATAGGCGCGCTGCGCGGTCTCGAGATCGGCATCGTTGATGAAGGCTTCGCGCCAGATCGGGAAGGGCAACACCACGGAGCTGTCGCCGCGTTCGGCCGCGATCGCTTCGAACAGCCCGATAAAGTGCGGCGGCACCATGTCGTTGAGGCATTCGCCGTTGTTGGGCACGAAGGCATTCCAATACACCAGGCGGCGAATGCGCTCGGGCGCGAGGTCGGCGACGCCGGTGATGATCATGCCGCCATAGGAATGGCCGAGCAGGACGATGTCCTTCAGATTGTTTTCGGCGAGATAGTCGGCGATCGACTGGATCGCGTCCTTCAGCCCGGTCGTCTTGGCATCGCCGGGGCGATTGCCCTTGATTGTCGGCGTATAGACCTTGTGGCCGGCGGCGCGGATCGGGGCCGCGACGGGTTCGAACTCGGCACCGGTGTGCCAGGCGCCATGGACGAGAACGTAGGTCGACATGTTGTAGCTGCTCCCGAGTGTGGTTAGATCGGCATGACGTGGGTCCTTTGCGGCGCTCGCGAGGCGCGGCGGACAATTCTTGTTGTGCGAAGTGTGAACCGGCCGGCCATTTTCCGCTTGGCTGGCGCTGAACCGGATTGGTCTCGGAGCGAACTGATGGAGCAGGTCACAAGCCGGCCGCGGCACGTCGTCTGGAACACCGCAGTGACCCGGCCGGACGAGCAGTTTTCCTATTACCGCGAGGCGATCTGCCAGGCATTCATGAACCTGACGCCGGAATCGGCCACGACGTCGCGCTTCCCGGCCAAGGTGGAGACGATCGGGCTCGGCGCCGGCGCAATCAACCGGGTGATGTTTCCCGAGCATACCGTCAATCGCTCGCGTGCCGATATCGCGGCATCGCGCGAGAGCTGCTTCTATCTCAACTTCAAGCTCGCCGGGCGCTGCCGCATGCTCCAGGGCGACAGCGAGGTCAGCCTGTCGCGCGGCCAGGTCGGCATCGTCGACAGCGACCGCGTGGTGACGCTGCTGCACGATCGCGGTCCGACACTGGAGGTCGCTTCGTTCTGGGTGCCGTCGCGCGCCTTACGCGACCGGCTGCCGCCGTCGTTCGATTTCAGGGCCGAGCGCGTCTCCGACGATCCCCATGTCGGTCACCTCATCGTCGAGACCGCACGATCGCTGAATGCCGGCGCATTGCGGATGGCGGAAGAGGACAGCATTCGGCTGTTCGACGTGCTGCTCGATCTCGTTGCGCTCAGCCTGTCGCGCCGCTCGCGGGCGCAGACGGCGGAAGCCGCAAGCTTTGCAGACGCGACCGTGCTGGCGCTGCGCCGCGCCATTCACGAGCGGCTGCGCGAGCCTGGGTTGACGGTCGCGGCGGTCGCCGGCTCCGTCGGCATCAGCGAGCGCTATGTCCACAAGCTGTTCGAACGCTCCGGCACGACATTTTCGGACTACGTGATCGATCGCCGCCTCGTGGGCGCGGCGGCCGATCTGAAGGATCCGGCATCGGGCGGCCGCGCGATCGGCGCCATCGCGTTCGACTGGGGCTTCTCCGATCTCTCCCACTTCGCGCGGCGCTTCAAGCAGCGCTTCGGCTGCCGCCCACGCGATTGGCGTGCGCGATGAACAGAGCTACAGCGACCTCGCGATCAGCAGCTTCATGATCTCGTTGGTGCCGCCATAGATCTTCTGGATGCGGGAATCGATGAAGATGCGCGAGATCGGATATTCCTGCATGTAGCCGTAGCCGCCGAACAGCTGGAGGCATTCGTCGGCGGTCTGGACCTGCTTGTCCGAGCACCAGTATTTCGCCATCGACGCCGTGACGGTGTCGAGATCCCCGGCGACGAGGCGCTCGATGCACCAGTCGACGAAGACGCGCGCGATCATCGCTTCGGTCTTGCGCTCGGCGAGCGTGAAGGCGGTGTTCTGGAAATCCATCAGCGGCTTGCCGAACGCCTTCCGTTCCTTGGTGTATTCGGTGGTGAGCTTGACCGCGCGCTCCATCGAGGCGACCGCGCCAACCGCAAGCGCGAGGCGCTCCTGCGGCAATTGCTGCATCAGCTGTACGAAGCCCTGGCCCTCCTCCTTGCCGAGCAGGTTTTCCGGCGGCACCGTGACGTTGTCGAAGAACAGCTCTGACGTGTCGGAGGCGTGCAGGCCGATCTTGTCGAGGTTGCGCCCGCGCTTGTAACCGTCGGCGCCCGCGGTCTCGACCACGATCAGCGAAATGCCTTTTGCACCTGCTTCACCCGTGCGTGCCACGACGACGACGAGATCGGCAGCCTGGCCGTTGGTAATAAAAGTCTTCTGCCCGTTGATGACGTAGGAATTGCCCTGTTTTTTCGCGGTGGTCTTGACGGCCTGCAGGTCCGAGCCGGTGCCGGGCTCGGTCATGGCGATGGCACCGACCATCTCGCCGGAAGCCATCTTCGGCAGCCAGCGCTTCCTCTGCTCCTCCGAGCCATAATTGAGGATGTAGTGCGCGACGATGGCACTGTGCACGGAGACGCCGGTCGTAAGCTCCGGCACCGTGCTCTCGAGGTCGTCGAGCACGGCGGCGTCATAGGCGAAGGTGGCGCCGAGGCCGCCATATTCCTCCGGCACGCTGGCCAGCAGGGCGCCCATCTCGCCGAGCCCGCGCCAGGCGAAGCGGTCGACCATCTTCTGCTCGCGCCATTTCTCGGCATGCGGTGCCAGATCCTTGGCCAGATATTTCCGGAACTGGTCGCGGAAGATTTCGAGCTCTCCGGTCATCCAGGAGGAGCGGTAGGACATGGTCACCTCGGTCAATGCGGCTTTCCGGCTTGGTAGGCTGGTCGGCGGCGGCAATTATTGTGTTTTCACGCTGCGCCGGTGACGCTACCAAGGCGGCCGGAAAACGCGTCTGTCGGGATGGCTGATTGTGGCGACCAAAACTCAAGAGCTCAAGCTCGACATCGAGCGCATCGGCACGGTCTCCGCGATCCTGGTGCAGCCGGCCAATGCGCGCGCCTGCTACGTCCTTGCGCACGGCGCCGGTGCAGGGATGCGGCATGCATCGATGGACAAGATTGCGGAGGGGCTCGCCGATCGTGGCATCGCGACGTTCCGCTTCAATTTTCCCTACATGGAAAACAAGCAGGGCCGTCCTGACCAGCCGGCGGTCGCCCACGCCACCATCCGCGCGGCAGTCGCGGACGCAGCGCGGCTCTGCCCCGGTCTGAAGCTTGTCGCCGGCGGAAAATCCTTCGGCGGGCGCATGACCTCGCAGGCGCAGTCCAAGGCGCCGCTGCCTGACGTCAAAGGGCTCGCCTTCCTCGGCTTTCCCCTGCACGCCGACAAGAAGCCGTCGACGGAGCGCGCCGAGCACCTGGCCCATGTCGAGATCCCGATGCTGTTCCTGCAAGGCACGCGCGACGGGCTTGCCGATCTCGGCCTCCTCAAGCCCGTGATTGCGCAGCTCGGCCCGAAGGCGACGCTGCACGAGGTCGCCGGCGGCGATCATTCCTTCGCGGTGCTGAAGAAGTCCGGCCGGACCAATGAAGAGGCGCTTGCAGAGGTGCTCGACACGCTCACGGCCTGGATCGATGAGCTCGCTTAAGGCTCAAGCGGAATAAAGCCCTTTGTCGCGCGCCTTCTGGATCGCGAGCGCGGCGATCAGGTCGAGCGTCGGCGTCGACAGGCCGGCGGTGCGGGCGAAGGCGGCGGGCGCCTTCACCAGCACGTCGATCTCCATGGCGCGGCCAAGCTCGTAATCCTGGAGCAGCGACGGCTTGTGGTTGGGGGCGGGGCCGCTGCGCGTCACGCGCTTGACCTCGGGGATGAAGTGCTGCGCGATGTCGTTGGCCTCGTTCAGCATGCGCGGAATGACCTCGGCAAAGGCGGGGTCGTCGCGCACGCCGCGCGCGGTCTGGCCGGTGAGCAGGCACAGCACCGACAGTGACATGTTGGTCAGGAGCTTTGACCAGATCGCCTCGCGGATCTCCGCCACCGGCGGCGATTCCAGCCGTGCGTCGTTGAGAACGCCGCGAAGCCTGGTGATGCGCTCGCAATTGCGGTCGTCGCATTCGCCGATCAGCAGGCGGTTGCGGTCCGGCGTCAGGTTCTGCACCACACCGGGCGCGATCACCTCGTTGGAGGAGAAGACGACGCCGCCGACGATCCGCTCTTTCGGAATGCATGCGCGCAAGCGCCCGCCGGGGTCGAGGAAGGAAATGTCGGGCGGCGTCGGATGCCGCGGCGGCAGGCCGATGCCGTACCACCAGGGAATACCGTTCTGCGCAAAGACGATCGCGGTGTCGTCATGGAGCAGCGGTTTTATGCTGGCGACCAGCCCCGTCAGCGCGGTCGCCTTGAGCGTGCTGATCACGACGTCCTGCGGGCCGAGCTGGGCCGCATCGCCGGAGGCGCTCACCTTGGCGGTGACCTCGGAATCGCCGACGCGCAGCTTCAGGCCATTGGCGCGGACCGCCTCCAGATGGGCGCCGCGCATCACGCACGAGACCTCATGGCCGGCGCGGGCCAGCCTGACCGCGATATGGCTGCCGACGGCGCCCGCGCCGAAAATGCAGATGCGCATGGTGTGATGTCCCGTCCCTGATCCCGTGATGTCGCCCGGCAGCAGCATGACACAAGCCGCCATGCGATGGACGCGGCCGCCCTACGCCGGAAAGATATGGATCGGGATGAGTTGCCTCAGCCATAGTGGGCGGCAAACAAGATGCCCGGAGGATCGCCGATGACTGCCAACCCCGTCCTGTGGACCCTCGATGAGCGTGGGGTTGCGACCGTCACGTTGAACCGGCCTGAAGTGAACAATGCCTATGACGGCGCATTGATCGCAGGCGTGCTCGCAGCCATGGACGATCTCGGCGGGAAGTCCAACCTTCGCGTCGTCGTGCTCCGGGGCAACGGCAAGCATTTCCAGGCCGGCGCCGACCTCAAATGGATCAACGGCGTGCGGCCGCAATCGCCTGAGGCGAACGAGGCGGCGTCGCGGGCGACCTTCGAGGCCGTGCAGCGGCTCAATACCTTGCCAATCCCGACGGTCGCGCTGGTGCAGGGCGGCTGTTTTGGCGGCGGCACCGGCGTGATTGCCGCCTGCGATGTCGTGATCGCGGCGGACAATGCGCTGTTCTCGATCACGGAGGTGCGCTGGGGCCTGACCGCCGCGATCATCATCCCGCAGCTTTGCGATGCCATTAGTGTACGGCAAGTCCGCCGTTACGCGCTGACCGGCGAACGTTTCGGTGCCGAAGACGCCCGTCGCATCGGCCTCGTCCACGAGGTCGTCCCGCTCGCCGACCTCGAAGCCGCCGGCGCCAAGGTGGTCGAGCAGCTCCTTGCCAACGGACCGGAGGCGATGGCCGAGACCAAGCGGCTCGCGCTGGAGAGCTCGTTCGGCGGGATGGCCGTGGACGATGCCGCGTACAAGCGGCTCGTGCGCCTGCATTCGGTCAAGCGCCAGAGCGCCGAGGCGGCGGAGGGCCTGGCGTCGTTCGCGGAGAAGCGAGCGGCGAATTGGGGTAGCGGCTAGGGGAAAGGGGGGCTCGCCAACCGTTTTGATCTCAGCAAGTGGCGAACTTTCATGAGCGCAAAACCCAGCAGATTCAGTCCGCGCCATTTGTGAGGCTCTCTTGCCCGCTTGTCGTCGGCAGCAAGACCGATGCCCCAAATCCTGTCGACAGGGCTGGCCTCCACAAGCACCGCATCGCCCGTCGCCAGCAGCCAGTCTTCAAGCTCGGCGTTTTGGCCGAACTTCGCAAAATTGCCGCGTACCGCCGTCTCGAAGCGATGTGCAATCCAATGCTCTTCATCAAAGCCGCGCACGGCCCGGCCAAGGCTCTTCGCCTCAGAGGGGCTGGACGAAGACAGAATGGCAGCGAGAGTCTCTTGATCCCCGAACAGCTCGGCCTTCCGGACCATCATTTAGTGTTCGGCGGTCGCGTATGTCCGAGCGTCAACGGAGAACGTTGCCGGCCACCACTGGCTGAGCACGTGCTTATCGATCCTTTGATCCTTTGGGGTATGCCCCCAAAACAGCAGAAATTCGGGAGCCCACCCGGAGTCTATTGCGCTCTTCAGGGCCCCAACGTCCTCAATTTGCATCGACGTTCCCTTCCGTCACTTCGGTGACAAGTTGCACCGTTCAGCAGCCGCGGCAGATGTTGTTGATGCTGCGATAGACGGCATCGTCGTCCTGCCGCATCTGGCGCATCGATTCGAGCGTCTTGCTTTCCGCGCTGGGCTCCGGCTTGCGCTTGGCGGCCAGCGCGGCTTCCTGACGTTGGTAGCACGCTTCGCGCTCCGGCTTGGCCTGGATGAACCGGCATTGCGCGACCTCGGCGCGGGCCGGGGCCGTACCTCCCATGATGCAGATCGCGATGGCGGCGGCCACGTGTATCCTTGATCCCATCGTAATTCCCTCGAACCACTCATTATCAGACAGCAATCCGATACCATCTGCATCGGACCTCCGTCCCAAATTTCGTCGGCGACGGATCGAGGCGAATCTCCGTAATTCCGCGGGGCCTTCCTTAAGGGTTCAATCATTCCCCGCCATTAGGGTTACGACAATTGTCACGCCATGGTGTCGAATGCACAGACGAGTTTTGGGACTTTGGAAAGCCGGATCGATCGTCGCCGCGGCGGCAGGGCTGCTGGTTCTGCAACCGGCTGCCGCTTCACCGCGATTGATCTCTCTGGCATTCAATTCCCAGCTGGGGAGCCCGCAGCAAATCGGGGCCGATGAGTTTCGCCAGAAGCTGGTGGCATCGGCCGGCAAGCGCATCGTGATCGACGAGCGTGCCACCAACGCGCTCGGCAGCGAGAACGCCATCCTGGCGGCGACCCGGGCCGGCTCGGTCGATATGGCGGTGCTGTCGGGGTCTGTGGTCAGTTCGGTCGTCCCCGAACTTGGCGTGTTCGACATTCCCTTCCTGTTCCGCGACACAGCCCACGCGAAGGCCGTGGCACAAGGTCCGGCCGGCGCGGCAATCGCCACCAAATTCGCTGACAAGGGGCTGACGCTGCTGGCAATCGGCCGACAGGGATTTCGCAACGTCACGAATTCCAAACGGCCGGTTCGCACGCCCGAGGATATCAAAGGTCTCAAGATTCGCGTCATTCCGAACGAGATCTACCAGATGACGTTCAAGGCGCTCGGCGCCGAAGTGGTCCCGATGGAATTTCCGCTGGTCTATACCGCGCTGAAGGACGGCCGGCTCGATGGGCAGGAAAATCCGGTGCCGACCATCGCCGGCTCCCGGCTCTACGAAGTCCAGAAATACCTCACGCTGACCGGTCACTTCTTCGCGCCGATCGCGTTCGTCGCCAACCGTGCCATGTTCGAACAGCTTCCGCCGGCCGACCAGGCCATGCTGATCGCGCTGGCGAAGGAGGGAGCGGAGGCGACCTGGCAGGCGAAGCTCGATGCCGCATCGCTCGAGCAAGTGCGTAGCGGCGGCATGGACGTCATCGAGACATTCGATCGCCAGCCCTTCGTCGACGCGGTCAAGCCGCTCGATCAGGAATTCGAGAAGCGGTTTGGCAAGGATCTGCTCGCCGCCATCCGCTCCACCCGTTGAAGAATTTCGGATTTGCCATGAAATTATCGCACATGATGTCCCGCGTCGGCGTTCGTCCGCGCGTGTTCGGCGGCTTCGCGCTGGTTCTCAGCTTTCTGGTCCTGCTCGCGGGCTTCGCCATGGTCCAGGTCGAGCGGATCGGCGGAACGGTCAATGAGCTCGTGACCAGCGCTGCCGGCGACGCCGGCATGTCACAGGCGCGGGCCGCGCTTCTGGAGGCGAACTCGGCGGTCGAGAAATTCATCCGAACCTGGAATGTCGGCGACAAGGATGCCGCGGCCAAGGCCATCGACGGCGTCGGCAAACTGGCCGATCAGGTCGACCGGCAGTTCGGCAAGCTGCAAGCGATCGCGGAAGGCATCGGCCCGGTCAAGACCGCGCTGGAAACCTATCGCTCGTCGTTCACCGCGGCAGCGGAGGCGGCGGATCGGCTGCGCGCCGCGACCACGAAAACCGACGCCCAGGGTGCAGCCGCCGGCCTCAATGTCAGCGGTATCCAGGTTGCGCTCGCCAACCGGTCCGAAGACGCGGAACGGCTGGTCAACCCGATGCGTCTGGCCGGCGTCGTTGACGCACTGCGGATCACCGTGATGCGCTATGGCTCCACTTTGTCGACGGGCGATGCCGACGACGCCAGGCAGGCGTTGTCCTATGCCCAGCTGGCGATCGCAGACACCGAGGCTGAGCTGGCGGGGGCGAGCGACGCCAAACTGAAGGCGCTGGTCGCCGCGCTCAAGACCGCGATCACTGCCGACGCGGCCGCGCTGGACGAGGTCATCAAGGTGGCCGCCGATCTGCGCGCCAGGCAGGCCGAATTGAAGAAAGCCAGTGCGGCAATCGACGACCACGTCAACAAGATCAACGCGAAGCTCGGCACCGTGCGCGCCGAGCAGGGCGACAAGACCGCGGCAGCGGTCGATCAGACCAAGCAGACCGTCATCGCGACCGCGGCCGGCGCGCTGCTGCTGGGAGCGGTGCTGGCGTGGTTGATCGGCGCCAGCGTGTCCGGTCCGATTCGCAGCATGACCGACCGGATGCAATCGCTGGCGGCGGGCGAGCTCGATGAGCCGATCCCGGGCGGCGACTCGCGCGACGAAATCGGCCGCATGGCGCGCGCCGTCGAGGTGTTCCGCGAAAACGCGCTGGCGGTTCGCCGCATGGAAGGTGAGGCGACGGCACAGCGCGAAGCCAGCGAGGCTGACCGCGCCCGCATGATGTCGGATCTTGCCGGCCGCTTCGAGCAGGGCATGCAGGGAGTCATTTCCGGTGTCGGCGGCCGTGCCGACGACATGGGGCGCAGCGCCGAGGAGTTGGCAAAGGTCGCCGAACGCGGACGCGGGCTCGCCGAAGCGGTCGCGACCCGCGCCGAGCAGGCATCGATGAATGTGCAGACCGTCGCCTCCGCCACCCAGCAACTCGCGGCCTCGATCCGTGAAATCTCGAGCCAGGTGCACCGCTCCGTCGCGGTCTCGAACAGGGCGACCGACGAGACCAACCGCACCTCCGAATTGATGCATGGGCTGTCGGATGCGGCTGAGAAGATCGGCACCATCATTCAGCTGATTCAGGCCATCGCCAGCCAGACCAATCTGCTGGCGCTGAACGCGACCATCGAAGCGGCGCGCGCCGGCGACGCCGGACGAGGCTTCGCGATCGTCGCCAGCGAGGTCAAGAGTCTCGCCACCCAGACGGCGCAGGCGACCGAGCAGATCGCCAGCCAGATCGCGACCATCCAGAGCGCGACCGGCCAATCGGTTCAGGCGATCAGGCAGTTCGGCTCCACCGTCAAGGAACTGGCCGACATCGCCACGGCGATTGCCGCGGCCGTCGAAGAGCAGGGCGCGGCCACTGGCGAAATCGCGCGCAACGTCGAGGAGGCGGCCAACGGCACCACGGCGGTGACGCAGGAAATCGGTCAGGTGCGCGCCGTGGCGGGCGAGACCGACGCCGGTGCCGAAGCCGCCCTGACGGTCGCAGCCGCCCTGAAGCAGCAGGCGGATTCGATGAGGTCGAACGTCGACGATTTCCTCCACACCATCCGCTCGGCGGCCTGAACCCGGAGAAGCCGGCGACGCCATGGGGGCGCACGAGGCGGCCTTACAGCACCGGTAGCAGCGCGCTCTTCAATTCGCGCAAGAGAGCCTGCACCGCGGCGGCGTTGCGCCGCCGCTCGGGGATCGCGGCCTTGATCCACAGCTCGGGAATTGGAAAGTCGCGCAGCACCGGCTTGAGCGTACCGTCGCGCAGGGCATCCGCCACGAGATAATGGGAGATCAGCGCGATGCCGTTGCCGGCGATCGCGCTGCGCGCCAGCACATGGCCCTCGTTGGAGGAGAGCAGCGGGCTGACCTGGATGCTGATGCGCCCGCGCGGGCCGTCGAAGATCCACTCCGGTCCCGTCGGCAGGAAGCTGAGGCAGCGATGGTCGACGAGGTCGCGCGGGTGCTTTGGCGCGCCGTGTTTCTTCAAATAGGCCGGTGAGGCGCAGAGCAGCCGCTTCAGCGGACACAGCGGCTCGTCGACCACGCCGCCGAAGGAATGAGGGAAGGCGCCGATGGCGATGTCAAAGCCTTCGGTGACGGGATCGACCGGGCGGTCGATCAGCACGATCTCGAGTTTCAATCGCGGGTTCTGCGTCTGGAAGGCGCTGAAGGCGTCGGCAAGGCGCGCCACGGTGAGCGAGGTCGGCGCCTTGATGCGGAGGTGATCGACGAGATCGTGTCCCTTCTCGCCCATTCGCGAGAGCAGGTCGGTGGCATCGGCGACGACACTGCGGGCGCGATGCACATAGCGCTGGCCGGCCTCCGTCAGGCGCAGTTGCCGGGTCGAGCGATGGAACAGCGGCGCGCCAATCCGTGCCTCCAGTTGCGTGACGCGCTTGGCGACGACCGAGGTCGAGACATTGAGTTTGCGCGCGGCGGCAGAGAATCCGGCCGTATCCGCCGTGGCGAGGAAGGCCTGAAGGTTTACCAGGATGTCCATGTCGACCTTTCTCGATTCGAGAAAGCTGATCGCGTATTTTGGTGGATTGTAGCTCGCCCTGCGTTAATTCATAGTCGGCTTCAAGCAAGAGATTTTGGGAGCGGACGCGCATGCGGGCCATGATGATCGAAGAACCGGCACGCCAGGTGCCGCTCTACGGCGAATATGAAGTCGTCGTTCTCGGCGGCGGCCCTGCCGGCATCGTGGCGGCGGCGTCAGCGGCGCGCGCGGGTCGAAAGACGCTGCTGATCGAGCGCTACGGCTTCCTCGGCGGCATGGGCACGGCTGCCGGCGTCACCAATTTCTGCGGCCTGCATGGCAATGTCTACGGCCAGGCCCACCGGCTGGTGCAGGGCATGGCGTCCGAGCTGCTGGCGCGGATCGATCATTTGAACGGCCTCAACGCGCCGCATCTGATCCTCGGCAAGGTCTTCGCCCAGGCCTATGACACCGCGGCCTACAAGATCGCGGCCGACGAGCTGCTCGCAAGCCACAAGGTGCACATCCTCTTCCATGCGCTCGGTGCCGGCGTCGTGATGGGCGATAACAGCCGCATCGATGCGCTGATGGTCGAGACCAAGGCCGGACGGCAGGCGGTCCGCGCCGAGATCTTCATCGATTGCTCCGGCGACGGCGACCTCGCGGTCTGGGCCGGGGCGCCGTTCGAGCTCGGCGACGAGCACGGCCATCCGATGTACCCCTCGATGATGCTCCGCCTCAACGGCATCGATCCCGACAAGGCGGGCGATGCCTGGCGGACCATCCCGCAATTGATGGAGAAGGCGATCGCCGCCGGCACCCACACATTCCCGCGCAAGAGCGCGATCGTGCGGCCGCAGAAGTCAGGCATCGAATGGCGGGTGAATTTCACGCAAGTGGCGCGCGAGGACGGCCATGCCATCAACGGCATCGAGCCCGACGACCTCACCCGCGGCGAGATCGAGGGCCGCAAGCAGGCGCTGGCCGCATTCGAGTTCCTGCGCAGCACCGTGCCGGGCTTTGAAAAATCCTACATCGTCGATTTGCCGCCGCAGCTCGGCATCCGCGAGACCCGCCGCATCAAGGGCGGCTACCAGCTCAGCGGCGAGGACGTGCTCGGCTGTGCCTCGTTCGCGGATTCGATCGGCGTCAATGGCTGGCCGATCGAGGCCCATGTTCCCGGCGACGTCGTCTTCACGTTCCCGCCAATCCCGGAATCGCGCGGCTATAACGAGCTGCCTTACCGGATGCTGGTGCCCGAAGGCGTCGACAATCTCCTCGTCGCTGGCCGCTGCGCCTCGATGACCCATGAGGGCCAGTCGGCGGCGCGGGTTTCCGGTGCCTGTTTCGTGATGGGGGAGGCCGCAGGTTCCGCCGCGGCGCTCGCGCTCTCAGGAAACCGCATCCCGCGCGACATCCCCATTGAAAAATTACAGGAAACGTTGAAACAACAGGGCGCCTTCATCGGGCGGGACCAGCCCGTGCCCGAAGGTTTGTGACGGTTGTAACATTACGACCGAGAGAACGACGACGGAGGACACGGGATGATCGGGATTGCGCGGCTCGCACTGGCTGGCCTGATGGCGATCACAGCGATGGGCACGGCCCGGGCCGAAGACGCGCTGAAGGCCAGGGTCGGCGTGCTCCGCCTGTCGTCGTCCGCGCCCGTCTTCATTGCGCAGGACAAGGGCTATTTCCGCGAGGCCGGTCTCGACGTCGAGCTGAAGTTCTTCGATGCGGCGCAGCCGATCGCGGTCGCGACGACCTCGGGCGACATCGATTTCGGCGTCACCGCCTTCACCGCCGGTCTCTACAATCTCGCCGGCAAAGGCACGCTGAAAGTGATCGGCGGCATGAGCCGCGAGAAGGCCGGTTATCCCCTGATCGGCTATTTCGCCAGCAACAACGCCTATGCCGCCGGGTTGAAGACTCCGAAGGACCTCGCGGGCAAGCGCATAGCCGTGACGCAGGTTGGCTCATCCTTTCACTATTCGCTGGGGCTGCTCGCCGACAAATTCGGCTTCAAGCTCGCAGACGTGAAGATCGTGCCGCTGCAATCGCTGTCGAACGCAGCCGCCGCCTTGAAGGGCGAAACCGTGGATGCGGCGCTGCTGCCGATCTCCACCGCGCGAAAGCTGATGGACGAGGGCGGCGCGAAGTTTTTGGGATGGGTCGGCGACGAGACGCCCTGGCAATTGGGCGCGGTGTTCGCCTCGCCCAAGACGCTGACCAACAAGGTGCTGGTGACAAAATTTCTCGGCGTGCTCGCGAAAGCCGACCGCGAATATCACGACGTCATCCTCGCCGCCATGAAGGACGGCGTCGCGCCCATCAACGACAAGACCAAGCCGCTGCTGGAGATCATCGCCAAATACACCAACTTGCCGGTCGAGCAGGTGGTCGGCAATTGCGCCTATATCGATCCCGACGGCAAGCTGGACGTCAAGAACGTCGACAACCAGATCAAATGGCTCCAGGAGCAGGGCTTTGCCGACAAGGGCTTTGATGTGAACACGATCATCGCCAAGGATTTTGTGAAGGCGGACTAAACCTTTGTCATTCCGGGGCTGGTCCTTCGGACCATCCCGGAACGACCGGAACAGACGACAGAGATAGAATGGACCTGATCGCCAACCACATCAGCCATCGCTTCGGTGACCTCGCCGTGCTCGACGACGTTTCCTTCACCGTCAGCGCCGGCGAAGTGGTGGCGATCGTCGGGCCTTCGGGATGTGGCAAAAGCACGCTGCTGTCGATTCTCGGCGGGCTGTTGCAGCCGACTTCGGGCGCACCCGAGCTGCGCGGGTCTCCGCCGGCGGACAGCCTCAATCCGCTGACCTTCGTGTTCCAGGATTTCGCGCTGCTGCCCTGGGCGACGGTGGAGGAGAATGTCGAATTCCCGCTGCTGCATACCCAGCTCTCGGCCGTGCAGCGCCGCGCGCTGGTCGACGATGCCTTGCGTCGCACCGGCCTGACCGACTTCCGCACAACCTATCCGAAGCAGCTCTCCGGCGGCATGCGCCAGCGCGTCGGCATTTCGCGCGCGCTTGCGGTCAAGCCCGCCATCCTGCTGATGGACGAGCCGCTGTCGGCGCTGGATTCACAAACACGCGAGCTGCTGATGGAAGATTTCGTCCGCCTGCTCGCCGATGGCGGCATGGGCGCGGTCTATGTCACCCACAATCTCGAGGAAGCCGCACGGCTCGCCGACCGCATCGTGGTGCTGTCGCGGCGGCCGGGCCGCATTCGCGAGGTCGTGACCGTACCGATGACGCGCACCGAGCGCGGCGAGATCGCTGCGCGTGAAAAGCTGCTGGCGCTTCAGAACCAGATCTGGTCGCTGATCCGCAACGAGGCGATCGACGCCGAGCGCGAGGTTCAGCATGCTTGATCGCGCGGGGATGTCTGCGAAGGACGACACGACGCGGCGCGTCCGTTTTCGCGGCGCCGGCTTCGTGCCCGCCAGCAGCCGCTTCGGCGGCTGGATCGCGCTCGCCCTCGTCATCGCGATCTGGCAGGCGGCCGGCAGCGCCGGGCTGGTCAATCCGCTGTTCCTGCCGGCGCCGGCTGCGATCGCGCGGGCGATCTACGAGCTCGCGATGTCAGGCGCGCTCTGGCAGCATCTGTCGGCCTCTATCCTGCGCATCGGCGTCGGCTGGGTGCTGGGAACGGCGGCCGGCGTCGCGGTCGGCTTCGCCATCGGCCTGTCGCGGCTTGCGCGCAGCGTCGGCATCACCTTCATCTCGGCGCTGTTCCCGATCCCGAAGATCGCACTGCTGCCATTGCTCATTCTCTGGCTCGGCATCGGCGAAGAGCCGAAGATCGCGACCATTGCGCTCGGCGTGTTCTTCTCGACCGCGATCTCGGTCTATAGCGGCGTCGATGCGGTGCCGCGCAACCTCATCCGCATGGCGCAGAGTTTCAACGTTCCCTTCGCCACCATCGTGCGCAAGGTGATCTGGCCCGGCGCGCTGCCCGCCATCCTCGCCGGCTTCCGCATCACCGCGTCCGTCGCACTGCTGCTGGTCGTCAGTGCCGAGATGATCGGCGCCCAATACGGCATCGGCGCCTTTGTGCTTCAGGCCGGCAATCTGATGCAGACGGACCAGCTGCTCGCGGGCGTGGTGATCCTGTCGGTGTTCGGGCTTGTGGTGGGGAAGGTGATTGGCTGGCTGGAGACGCGGTTGCTGCACTGGCGGTAGCCACAACCCGTGCGACCGTAGGGTGGGCAAAGCCTAAGCGTGCCCACCATCTCTTCATCAGTCGCTGAACTGTGGTGGGCACGGCGCAAGGGCGCCTTTGCCCACCCTACGAGACCGGCGGCTCACGCGTTCCCGCGATCCTCGCGAAACAGATCCAGCTTCTGCTGCACCGGGCGATCCGAGAAGCTGAACAGCACGGCGTCGTCTTCGGCCTCGTGCGTCACCCACTGCCAACTCGGCACCACGAACAGATCGCGCGGGCCCCATTCGAAAAACGGCATCGCCGATCCGGCTGCGTCCCTTGCCCTCGATCGGACAGAACACCGTCGCATCGGTCGCGCGGTAGCGTGCGGTCTCGAAACCCTTTGGCAGCAGCTGGATGAAGGTGCCGATGGTCGGCATTGCGAAATCGCCGGTCTCGGGGTTGCTGAATTTCAGCTTCAATCCGTGGCAGGCGTCCCACTCCTGGCTCGCGCGGGCCTTCTCCAGCGCCTCGCGGGTGTAGGCATAGGGATAGCTGAAGATCGGTGAGGTCTTGGACGATCGCTTCGCGTCGACCGGCAGCGGATTGTGGCCGTAGCGCGCAAAGCTGTCGCCGGCAGGCCTTGTGATCCTCTGCTGGTCTTCCTTGGAGCCTTCCGCAAAAGAGCAGTCGAAGAACTGCACCAGCGGGATGTCGAGGCCGTCGAGCCAGAACATCGGCTCATCGGTCTCGTTGGAATGGTCGTGCCAGGTCATCGACGGCGTGATGATGAAATCGCCGGGCTCCATCGCGGTACGCTCGCCGTCGACCGCGGTGTGAGCGCCCTTGCCTTCGAGCACGAAGCGCAGCGCCGACTGGCTGTGCCGGTGTGCGGGCGCGACGTCGCCGGGCACCACCATCTGCACGCCGGCATAGAGCGAGGTCGTGATTTTCGACTGGCCGCGCAGGCCGGGGTTCTCCAGCACCAGCACGCGCCGCTCGGCTTCCTTGGCCGTGATCAGTCGGCCCGCTTCCGTCATGTAGTCGCGGATGACGTCGAATTTCCACAGATGCGGGCGGCAGGCGCTCTTCGGCTCCGGCGTGATCAAATCGCCCATCACCGTCCACAGCGCGGTGAGGTTTTCGCCGTCGATCTTCCGGTAGAACGCCTCGCGTTCCGGCGTCTTGGTCACGGCTTCCATGGTACGGCTCCCGTTCGTTTTGTTGATTGACAGTATGCTGACGATCTAGGTAGCGTCAACGTGACGAACGGCCTACAAAGCCGCTGTCATTCCGGGGCGCGCCGAAAGGCGCGAGCCCGGAATCCATACTCCCGATCGTGGTTATGGATTCCGGGCTCGACGCTAACGCGTCGCCCCGGAATGACGAACAAAATACAGGGAGGGTTCCGATGAAGCTGCACGGCTATTTCCGCTCCAGCGCCGCCTATCGGGTGCGGATCGCGCTGAACCTCAAGGGTCTCGGCGCCGAGCACCTGCCGCATCATCTTCGCAAGGGCGAGCAATGTGCGCCCGCCTATCTCGCCATCAATCCGCAAGGGCTGGTGCCGACCCTGGAGAACGATGCGGGAGCGGTACTGACCCAATCGGTCGCCATCATCGAATGGCTCGACGAGACGCATCCCAATCCGCCGCTGCTCCCGAAGGATCCGCTGCCACGCGCGAAGGTGAGGGCGTTCGCGCTGGCGATCGCCTGCGACACCCACCCGGTGCAGAATTTGAAGGTGCTGGCGCGGCTGCGCGAGCTCGGCCTTGCCGAGGAGAAGGTCCAGGACTGGGCGGCGTGGGTCAACCGCGAGGGGCTGTCGGCCTGCGAGACGCTGATCAGGGACGAGGCGGGGCCGTTCTGCTTCGGCGATGGGCCGACGCTCGCCGATCTCTGCCTGGTGCCGCAGCTCGCCAATGCCCGCCGCTTCGGCGTCGATGTGTCGGCCTATCCGCGGCTGCTGAAGGCGGAGGCTGCGGCAAAGGCGCTGCCGGCCTTCGCAAGCGCCGCGCCGGAGAAGCAGCCCGATGCCGAGTAAGCCCGCCCTTCCGATCACGATCGACGCGGTCTATGCCGCGCCGGGCTATCTGTTCCGGCGCATGCAGCAGATCGCAGTCTCGATCTTCATGGAGGAGTGCAAGGCGTTCGATCTTACGCCGGTGCAATATGCGGTGCTGATCGCGATTCACACCCATCCCGGCATCGACGCGACACGGCTGTCGGCGGTGATCGCCTTCGACCGCTCCACCCTCGGCAGCGTGATCGAGCGGCTGCAGGCCAAGGATTTTATCGAACGCAAGCCGGCACCCGAAGACAAGCGGATCAAGCTGCTCTATCTGACGAAATCAGGCGCCGCGATCCTGCGCGAGATCATCCCGGCCGACGAGCGCGCCCAGGCGCGGATGCTGGAGCCGCTGAAACCCGCCGACCGCAAGGCGTTGATGGGGCTTTTGGTGCAGCTCGTCGACCTCAACAACGAGGCCTCGCGCGTGCCGCTGCGCGCGGAGGACGCGCTGGAGCATCTGGGGAAGGCGGGGTGAGGGCGGGGCGTCTCTCGTGTTTAGTGACGCCGTTGCCCCAGTCTCAACTGTCATTCCCCGCGAAGGCGGGGAATCCAGTACGCCGCGGCTTCTCCGCATCTCTCGCCGTCTCGGAATACTGGATCGCCCGCCTTCGCGGGCGATGACAGCGAGTTTGGGACTGCTACATCCGCAGCAACGCCTGCCGATCAATCTTCCCCGTTCCCGTCTTCGGCAGCTCGTCGATGAAGATCACCTCGCGCGGATATTTGTAGGGAAGCAACTTGCCCTTGACGTAATCCTGTAGCCGCCGCGTCGCCTCATTCTGATCGGTCGCGCGGTTGTTCATCACCACCACCGCCTTGAGCGTCATGCGCCGGTCCGGCAGCTCGGCGGCGAACACGGCGCATTCGCGGATATCGGGGTGGTCGGCGAGGCACAGCTCGACCTCGAGCGGGTAGACCCATTGGCCTGAGATCTTGATGAGGTCGTCGGCACGGCCGCGGAAGAAGTGGAAGCCTTCGGCATCGCGCACGAAACGGTCGCCGGTGTAGATCCAGCCGCCCTCGCGGATGGTCTCGGCGGATTTGTCCGGCCGGTTCCAGTACAGCGGTGTGTTGGAATCGCCGCGCACCCACAGGATGCCTTCCTCGTCGTCGCCGACCTCGCGGCCGTCCTTGTCGCGCAGTGCGACCTCGTAGCCTGGCACGCGCAGGCCGGCGGCGCCGAGCTTCTTCTGTTCGGGGCGGTTGGAGAGATAGATGTGCAGCACCTCGGTCGAGCCGAGCCCTTCGACGATCTCGAGGCCGGTGAGAGTCTTCCAGCCGTTGAAGACGTCCGCAGACAGGACCTCGGCCGCCGAAAGCGACATACGCAGCGACGAGAAGTTGGTCTTGTCTGCTCCCTCCGCCTTGGTCAGTGAGGTGTACAGCGTCGGCAGGCCGAAGAAGACCGTCGGCTTGTGTTGCTCGATCGCGGCAAAGATCGATGCAGGCTTCGGCTGGCCCGGCAGCAGCAGCGTCGCGGCACCCGCGGAGAACGGGAAGGTAACGGAGTTGCCGAAACCGTAGGCGAAGAAGATCTTCGGCACCGAGAAGCAGATGTCGCCGGGCGTCAGCTTCAGCACGTTCTGCGCAAAGGCGGCATCGCTGTAGGCCATGTCGTGCTGGAGATGCACGATGCCCTTGGGCCGGCCGGTCGAGCCGGAGGAGTACATCCAGAACGCCATCTCGTCGCGATCGGTGTCCGCTTCCGCGAGCTCGGCCGGGAACCGCGCGAGCCAGCCTGGCGCCGCGATCGCCGCAGGCGCGGCGTGGCCGCGCGCGTCGCCGTTGACGACGATCAGCGTCCGCAGGCAGGTCGCCTTGCAGGCCTCCGCATCGAAGCGCGTCGCGAATTCGGCATCCGCCACCGCGACCGCCGCGCCGGAATCGGCGAGATAGAATTGCAGCAGGTCCGGCGGCGTCAGCGTGTTGATCAGGAGCGGTACGAAGCCGGCACGCACTGCGCCGAAGAATGCGGCCGGATAGGCCGGGGTATCGTCGAGGAACAGCAGCACGCGGTCGCCGCGCTTCAGGCCGAGCGACGCGAAACCGTTGCCCCAGCGGCAAGCTTCCGCGCAAAGCTCGGCATAGCTGCGCGTCCCCGCGGGCCCGATCAGCGCGGGCCTGGCGCCGCGGCCCTTGGCAAGCTGGTCGAACAGCACGCGGCTGGCATTGTAGGTTTGCGGAATGGCAAAGCCGATTTCGCGGGCGCCCGGGCTGTCGGCGGGCACCTGATCGCGGATCTCGCTGCTCATGCGGCATCTCCGCCGTTCTTCTCGGCCTCGTAGCGCGTCATGAAGGCGGGCGACATCGTGCGCAGCCGGGGGTCGTCGATGCGGCCGGAGCGGGTGATGTAGCTGTAGGCGAAGTCCATCAGGCCGAGCTGCATGTGCTGGGCGAAGTGCTCGTACCAGAAGGCCGAGGTGCGCGCGGCATTGACGAGCTTCTGCACCACCGGTTTTCGCGCGGCCTGATAACGGTGCAGCGCGGTCGACAGATGCGCATCCGACTCCAGCGCCTTGACCAGCGCAATGGCGTCCTCGATCGCGAGCCGCGTCCCCGAGCCGATGGAGAAATGCGCCGAGTGCAGGGCGTCGCCGAGCAGCACCATGTTCTTGAACGACCAGTGCTCGTTCCAGACCCAGGGAAAGTTGCGCCAGACCGACTTGTTGGAGACCAGGCAGTGGCCGCCCAGCGTGTCGGCAAAGACCTCTTCGCAGACGCCCTTGCACTGCTCGGCATCCTTGTAGGCGAAGCCATAGGCCTGCCATGTCGCGTGGTCGCATTCGACCAGGAAGGTGCTCATGGTCGGGGAGTAGCGATAGTGATGGGCATTGAAGGCGCCGCGGTCGGTCTTCACGAAGGTCTGCGACAGCGTGTCGAAGCGTTTCGAGGTCCCGTACCAGACGAACTTGTTGGAGGAGTAGGACAGCGACGTGCCGAAATCGCCCTCATAGGCGCGCCGCACCAGCGAATTCAGCCCGTCGGCCGCGACGATCAGGTCGTGGCCGTTGAGCTGGTCGATGGCGTGGATCTGCGTGTCGAAGCGCGGCGTGACGCCGGCGTCGAGCGCGCGCTGCTGGAGGAACTGCAAGAGCTCCAGCCTGCCGATCGAGGAGAAGCCGACGCCGTCGATGGCGACGCTGTCGCCGTGAAGGTTCAGCGTGATGTTCTCCCAGCTCTCCATATGCGGCGCGATCGCATCGACCGTTTCGGGGTCGTCGGCGCGCAGGAATTCCAGGGCCTGATCGGAGAACACGACGCCAAAGCCCCAGGTCGCGTCGGCCGGGTTCTGTTCGAACAGGTCGACTTGATCCTCGGGGTGACGCTTCTTCCAGAGATAGGCGAAATAGAGCCCACCGGGCCCCCCGCCAATCACGGCGATCCGCAACGTCTGCCTCCCTAATTGACAGTATACTTACTATCTAGGGGTACACTAATGTGCTCCGGCCGTCCGCGCCAGCGGAATTATCGAAGGCGGGGCGCGTCGAAGCTTACTCCCGGACACGCGCCAGGCGCGTGTCCGGGGCAGTGACGTTGCGAACCATAGCCAAACCGCGCGAGCTTGGCCATCCGGGGTCAGACGCAGCGCTTCACGTAGACGCCGTTCACCAGCACCCTGGTACAGCGGACCGCGGGAACCGGCTTGCGCACCACGACGGCCGCATTCGGCCCGGCACAGCCGGCGCGGTAGACGCCCCGGGCGCACACCACCGCGTTGGCATCGGTAGACTCAAAGGTCATGCTCGCGCCGAAGGCGAGGAGCGCGGCAGCAATAAGCAGAAATGAACGCATGTCTTTCTCCGGTCTTGTCGTGATCGAAATCGGTTACTTGCAAAGGGTCTGTCGCGGCAGGCGCGCGAAAATTCATTCGCGCGCGGCCGGTCGGTGGCGCGCGCTTGGCGCGCAATCCCGCGCCGCTTATCGCGCCGCGAATGGCGCCAGCACTTCCTTGCAGGGGGGTGACAGCGACGCGGCATTGCTGGAGATGCATTGCACGATGCGGCCCCCGCCCGGCGCGACGCCGGCGCAGAGCGTGCGGATGTCGGCACCGCAGGCCGAGCGCACGATGAACAGTTCTTCGCGCGGCCGTAGCGGGCGCAGAACGATCACGGCCGGCGCCGCCGCCGGTGCTGCTGCCGCAGGAGCTGCGCCCGCAGGTGCTGCTGTCGCAGCAGCGCCGCCGCCACCGGTTGCGGCGCTCACCGCCTTCTCACAGGCCGGCGAAACCTTGGCCTTGTTCTTCTCGAGACATTCGAGGGCGGGGGCGCCACCCGGCGGCACGCTGGCGCACACCTTGGGATAATCGGCGCGGCACGCGCTCTTGACCGCGGCAATCTGCGTGCTGCTCGGCTGCTTTGACGCCGCCGCTTTCGGAGCGGCTGCGGCGGCGGGGGCCGCTTCGGTCTTTGCCGGTTCGGACTTGGCGGGTGCAGCTTCAGTCTTCGGCGCCGCAGCGGGCTCGACCGCGCGAACCGCGGTCTGGCATCCCGATGACAGGCTGGACATGTTCTTCTGGAGACATTGATACGCCTCCACGCCGCCGGGCGTGACACTCGCGCAGTGCGCCATGAAGTCCGAGCGGCATGCGGAGCGGATGGCGCTCTTCTGAGCGTCGGTCGGCGCTTGCGCGAATGCGCCTGTTGCAGTTGCGAAGAGCGTTGCCGCCAGCAGCGCGCGACGCGTTGATGCATGTTTCAACGTGTTGAACATTTGGGTAAATTCCCTGCCCTGTCGGTCACGCCGACAATTTTTAAATGTAATGCAAGCAATCATTGCGGGTGATGCCGCATGCAGCATCATTGGCTGCCTCGGCCTCTACCGCAAGTAGATTATACGGGCGCAATTGCGACGTAACTAGAGCATGATCCGGAAAAGTGCGCCGCGGCTTTCCCTCGCGACAAACGCGGAACGCGTTTGCGCGGAGATCATGCTCGAACAATACGGCGTCAGAGCTTGACCATGCGCTTGCCGCGGTTCTCTCCCGCCAGCAATCCGATCAGCGCCTTCGGCGTATTCTCCAATCCGTCGATGATGTCCTCCTGCACCTTCAGCTTGCCGGATGCGACCCAGCCCTGGAGGTCGGCGAGCGCGCGCTGGCTCTCCTTCATGTAGTCCATCACGATGAAGCCCTGCATGACGAGCCGCTTCACCACGATCAGGCCGGGCACGCCGCGCGGGCCGTGCGCGGCAGGTGCGCCGTCATATTGCGAGATCGCACCGCAGCAGGCGATGCGGCCGTAATTGTTCATCTGCGGCAGGCAGGCTTCCAGAATGTCGCCGCCGACATTGTCGAAATAGACGTCGATGCCTTTTGGCGCCGCCGCGCGCAGGGCCTTGAACACCGCGCCGTCCTTGTAGTCGACGGCGGCATCGAAGCCGAGCTCGGAGGTCAGCCAGTTGCACTTGTCTGCGCCGCCGGCGATGCCGACCACGCGACATCCCCTGATCTTGGCGATCTGACCGACGATCGAGCCGACCGAGCCGGCCGCCGCGGACACCACGACGGTCTCGCCCTCTTTGGGCTTGCCGATCTCCAGCAGGCCGAAATAGGCGGTGAGGCCGGCGATGCCGAACACGCTGAGCAGATGCGTCATCGGTTCGAGCTTCGGCATTTTCGTGAGATGCTTTGCCGGCACCGCGGCAAACTCCTGCCAGCCGGTGTCGCCGAACACGATGTCGCTGGCAGCCAGCCCCGGCGCCTTCGAGCTGACGACCTCAGCGATGCCGCCGCCGGCCATCACGCTGTTGGCCTCGACCGCGGAGCGGTAGGTCGCGCCATGCATCCAGGCGCGGTTAGCGGCGTCGAGCGAGATGTAACGCACCTGCAGCAAGGCCTCGCCGTCCTTCGGCTCCGGCATCGCGCCCTCGACCATCTTGAAGTGCTCGGCACCGAGCTTGCCGCTGGGCTTTTCGACCAGAAGAATCTGGCGATTGATGCTGCTGCTCATGGCGTTTCCTCTTCGTTTGCTTGACGATTATTGATGCAGCCGCGCAAAGAAAACGTGCAAGCCGCATTCGTTGTGCGCTGCATGAAGGCTAGATCGCGCCGACCCGTTTCGCAACGGGAACATCAGGCCATCGCGCGAGCACGCCAAGCGTGTTGCGTCGTCGTCATATCTGCGACATCATGAAGCGCCGGTGTAGGTGGGGGTAAGCGATGTCGAACAAGTTTACGCAATACATTCTGGCCGCGATGGTGCTGGGCATCGTCATGGGGGCGGCGATCTTCAACTTCCTGCCTGACACCAGAGCCGAATGGGCTTCCTCCATCAACCTGATCGCCATGATGTTCCTGCGCTTGATCAAGATGATCATCGCGCCGCTGGTGTTTGCGACGCTGGTCGGTGGCATCGCGCATATGGGCAGCGGCTCGCGGCTCGGGCGCATCTTCGCCAAGACCATGGGCTGGTTCGTCAGCGCGTCCTTCGTGTCGCTGCTGCTCGGCCTCGTCATGGTCAATCTGCTCCAGCCCGGCGCGAACTTCCCCGGCACGCTGCCGCAGGCGGGGCAATCGACCGGCTTGCCGGTCTCGGCCTTCTCGATCGAAAAATTCCTGACCCATCTGATCCCGACCTCGATCGCCGACGCCATGGCGCAGAACGAGATCCTGCAGATCGTGATCTTCGCCGTGTTCTTCTCGGTGGCGATGGGCTCGATGCCCGAACGGTCGAAGCCGATCCTGGCAATGATCGACGACGTCGCTCACATCATGCTCAAGGTGACGAGCTATGTGATGCTGTTCGCCCCGCTCGCGGTATGGGCCGCCATCACGGCCACTGTCGCCAAGAACGGCCTCGGCGTGCTGTGGAAGCTCATCGTCTTCATGGGTGGCTTCTATCTCGCGCTTGGGATCCTGTGGGTCATCCTGATGATCGTCGGCTTTGTGGTGATCGGGCCGCGATATAGCCATCTGCTGAAGCTGATCCGCGAACCCCTGATGATCGCGTTCTCCACCGCGAGCTCGGAAGCGGCCTATCCGAAGACGCTGGAGGGGCTGACCAAGTTCGGCGCGTCGTCGCGGATCTCGAGCTTCGTGCTGCCGCTCGGTTACTCCTTCAATCTCGACGGCACGATGATGTACTGCACCTTCGCGAGCATCTTCATCGCGCAGACCTACCACATCGAGATGTCGCTCGCGACGCAGCTGGCGATGCTCGCGACGTTGATGATCACCTCCAAGGGCGTTGCCGGCGTGCCGCGCGCATCCCTCGTGGTGATCGCCTCGACGCTGTCGCAGTTCGGCATCCCCGAGGCAGGCCTGCTGATGATCATGGGCATTGACACGTTCCTCGACATGGGACGCAGCGCCACCAATGTCATCGGCAATTCGCTCGCGACCGCCGTGGTCGCGAAGTGGGAAGGTGAGCTCGGGCCCGAGCACGAGCTCGGACCCGGCGAAGCGACGACGCCGGACATGGTTCCGGGCGAACTGCCCGCGATGGCCGGCCATTGACGGGAGTGCATCATGCGCCTTTCAACGGCGATATCGGGTGGCCTGTTGCTGGCGGCGTGCCTGCTGGCAACCGGCGCCTCCGCCCAGACCGGCGGCAGTGAAGGGCTTAGCCCGACGCTGTCGGCCATCAAGAACAGGCACGCCGTGCGGCTCGGCTATCGCGAGAGCTCGCCGCCGTTCTCCTTCCTCGACCAGTCAGGCCGCCCGATCGGCTACAGCCTCGAACTCTGCGAGGCCATCGTCGAGGAGATCGGCGTCGAGGTCGACGATCCCGATCTGAAGATCGACTACGTCAAGGTCACCTCGGACGACCGCATCGACGCCGTGCTCCAGAACAAGATCGACCTGGAATGCGGTTCGACCACCGCCAATGCCGAGCGGGGCAAGCGCGTCGCGTTCTCGCCTTTGATGTTCGTCGCCGGCACCAAGCTGATGGTGCCGAAGGCGTCAAAGGTCCAGTCGTTGATCGATCTGAAGGGCAAGACCGTGGTGGTGACGAAGGGCACCACCAACGAGCAGGCGATCCAGGCCGCCGACAAGAAGTCCTCGCTCGGCCTCAACATCGTCACCTCGCCCGACCACGAGCAGTCCTACCAGATGCTCGTCGACGGCAAGGCCGATGCGTTCGCGACGGACGACATCCTGCTCTCCGGCCTGATCGCGCGCCACAAGGCGCAGGACAAGTTCCGCGTCACCGGCGATTACCTGTCCTATGACCCCTACGGCATCATGTTCAGGAAGGGTGAGCCTCAGCTGACGGCGGTGGTCGACCGCACCTTCCGCAAGCTCGGCTCCAATCGCGATCTGGTTCCGCTCTACAACAAATGGTTCACCGCGCGGCTGCCCACCGGCGAACGCCTGAACGTGCCGATCTCCCTGCAGCTGGAGGAGGCGTTCAAGGCGATGGACGACTCCGCGAGCGCGAACAATTAGCGCTTACTTCCTTCTCCCCTTGTGGGAGAAGGTGGCGCGAAGCGCCGGATGAGGGGTCTCTATCCGCACGTTAAATCTACGTTGAGGAGAGAGACCTCTCACCCGTCTCGCCGCTACGCGGCGAGCCACCCTCTCCCACAAGGGGAGAGGGGGCGCAGTGCATTTTGTCGCGAGAGTTCAATCAACGTTATGCCCCAAACACCCGATCCAGCGCCGCGTCGTACGTCGCCTGCACCAGCTCCGGATGCAGCTTCGCCAGCGCTTCCATCATCACGCCGGAATTGATCTCGAGCACGCGCCAATCACGGTCGACGCGCACCACGTCAATTGACGCAAAAGCGATGCCGATGGCGTTGGCGGCATCGGTCGCGAGCTTGACACAGGCCGTACGATGCTTGTCGTCCTCCAGCAGCACCGGCTTTGAGCCGGCATCGAGATTGTGTCGCCAATCCGACCCACGCTGCTTGCTGTAGACGACGAGTGGCACATCATCGAGCAGGATCACGCGCACCTCTTGCTCGATCGCGACATAGGGCGAGATCACGAGTCCGGCGCTCATCGAAAAGACCTCGGCAGCCGCGTGGTCGAGTTCCGCCTCCGTCGTCACCTTGAACACCGAGCGCCCCGATGTCCCCTCGTTCGGCTTCACCACCACGCCTTGCGGATGGTCGTGAAGCAGCTCGAGCATTGCGTCTCGCCAATTGGGGCCAACAACGTTCTTGCCCAGCTCCGGATTGAGGAAGAGGTGATGCGGAACGCATGGTACGCCCTCAAGCGCCAGCACCTCGGCAGTGGCCGATTTGTCGTTGGCAAGGCGGTGCGCGATGGCGCTGTTGAGGCCGATGTCGTAGCCGAACGCGAAGTGGCGCTTCGCGCGGCTGCGCATCGCGAGCAGCCAGCCGCCGGCGCGGACATCGAGCGCGATGCCGTGGGTCGCGCAATAGCGCCTGATCGCCTGGACGAAGATCCGCTCGCCGCTCGCCATGTGTTCAGTCGTTCCTGTCGCCAAAAGCCGCAAAAATGCGGGAAACGGCGCCAAGCCGGGGTGAAAGTCAGAGCTATTCTTAATGAAATTCTCGCGAGCGCGACGGAAATTAAGTGCTGCAATCAGGCCCTGAAGGGAAAAGAAATTGCCCGCCGCGCGTGCCCGGCAGCAGATTCATTAATGATGTGGCCATTTCCGCCGCAAATGCCGGTTTGAGCGGCATCAATTGCATCCGGAACGAGGTTGATTATTGGCCTCAATGGCGTAGATCACACACGCGAAATCCTCCGCCATGGCAATGGTGTCCGCCCCGTTTTCAGGGGCCGGGCAACGCTTTTGCCCTAAAACCGCAATTATTCGGAATATCGAAAATCATGAGCGCGTTTTACCGAGAGAAGGTTCTTTCCGTCCAGCACTGGACCGACACGCTGTTCAGCTTCCGCGCCACGCGCGACACCGGCTTCCGCTTCCAGAACGGCCAGTTCGCCATGATCGGCCTCGAGGTCGACGGCCGTCCGCTGCTGCGCGCCTACAGCATGGCGAGCGCCAACCACGAGGAAGAGCTCGAGTTCTTCTCGATCAAGGTTCAGGACGGTCCGCTGACCTCGCGCCTGCAGAAGATCAAGGAAGGCGACACCATCCTGGTCGGCCGCAAGGCGACCGGCACGCTGATCACCGACAACCTCATTCCCGGCAAGCGGCTGATGCTGCTCTCGACCGGCACCGGTCTCGCGCCCTTCGCCAGCCTGATCAAGGACCCCGAGGTCTACGATCAGTTCGACAGCATCGTGCTGGTGCATGGCTGCCGCCAGGTCTCCGAGCTTGCCTATGGCGAGAAGCTGGTTGCTTCCTTGCGCGAGGACGAGCTGTTCGGGGAGCTGCTGGCGGACAAGCTGATCTACTATCCGACCGTAACCCGCGAGCCGTTCAAGAACCGTGGCCGCATCACCGACCTCATCAACTCCGAGCAGATCTTCAACGATATCGGACAGGGCCCGCTCGACATCGAAACCGACCGCATCATGATGTGCGGCAGCCCGGCGATGCTGGAAGAGCTGAAGGTGATGTTCGAAGGCCGCGATTTCATCGAGGGCTCCGGCAACAAGCCCGGCCATTTCGTGATCGAGAAGGCGTTCGTCGAGCGGTAAGCGCCGTTCGGCTTTTGGTTGACGCTCCGTAGCCAAAACATCGGTGTCGTCCCGGGGCGCGCGATTTGTCCGCCGTAGCTCGAAGAGCGAAGGCGGAAGCGCGAGCCCGGGACCCATAACCACAGGAAGCGGTTTGGCGACGGCTAGTGGTTATCAGCTCGCGCCATACCCTCTCCCTGTGGTTATGGGTCCCCGCATTCGCGGGGACGTCAGTTGAGTGTGAGGCTGCCATTTCGCCTCTCACACACTCGCTAGGCCATCCACGTCCCTCACCATCCTCCCCCGACTTTGTTATTGGCGCGTCTCGCGCGCCCCTTGTTATAAGCTCGCGCCAAAATCTCGCCGCGATGTTGCAATGCGAGAGCTGGGGAGCTGCGCAAATCTTGTCCGTGATCGACCATGGTCCGCCGAAACCGACCGCCTTCGTGCTGGCGGGCGGCGGCAGTTTTGGAGCGATCCAGGTCGGCATGATGCATTCGCTAGCGCGGCACGGGGTCGTCGCCGATCTCGTCGTCGGCTCCAGCGTCGGCGCGATCAACGGAGCCTATTATGCTGGCAATCCCTCGCTCAAGGGCGTGCTGGGGCTGGAGGCGGTCTGGCGCGGCCTGAAGCGTCATGATGTCTTCCCGGTCACCTGGAAGAGCCTCGCCGGATTCATGTGGCGGCGCGATTTCCTGATTCCCCATGACGGCATCCGCAAGCTGGTCGAGGACCACATCCCCTATCGCAACCTCGAGGATGCCGCGCTTCCGGTGCACATCGTCACCACCGATTTCGTCTCCGGAGAGAGCGTGGTGTTGTCGGAGGGGGCGACGGTGGACGCGATCCTGGCGTCCACTGCGATCCCCGGCGCGTTCTCGCCGGTCTACTACCGCAATCGGTTCCTCGCCGACGGTGCGATCTCCTCGAACACCCCGGTCCGGGTCGCGATCAAGAAAGGCGCAAAACGGCTGGTCGTGCTGCCGACCGGGCACGCCTGCGCGGTGAAGGATCCGCCGGTGGGCGCGGTTGCCAATGCCCTGCATGCGCTGACGCTGCTGATCGCCCGGCAATTGGTGGCGGAGCTCGAGGGGGTGGCGTCCGACATCGAATATGTCGTGGTGCCGCCGCTCTGTCCGCTGGTGGGATCGCCCTACGATTTTTCGCGGACCGACGACCATATCGAGCGTGCGGTCGCGAGCACCGATGCCTGGCTGGCGCGAGGCGGCCTCGAGCAGCACGGCGTCATTCCGCACGAGGCGCAGCCTCATGGTCACTGATTTGTCATTTCATTTGAATCTATTGCACTGCGAAGCACGCCGCGGGATGGATTGATTTGCGGCATCCGGATTCGGTAGCCTCAAGGCGGGGTCCGCGTCATAACCATGGACGTGGCGCGGGCGTATCATGCCCTGTCAGACTGACGAGAGGGATGTGGTCGTGGCCAACGATAACAAGACGCAAGCTTCGCCCGAAGGGCTGATGGAAACCCTGCTGCTGCCGTTCTCGCCGCGTTTCATCGTGCTGACCATCTGCGCGGTCGTCACTGCGCTGCTGATAGGCATCGGCCTCGCCGACGGCAAGATCTTCGACATCCTGCTGATCCCGATCCTGATCTTCGGCGCGCTGACGCTGCTCGGCGTCCGCGATCTCATGCAGAAGAGTCACGCGGTGCTGCGCAACTATCCGATCTCGGCGCATATCCGTTTTCTGCTCGAAGAGATACGCCCCGAGATGCGGCAGTATTTCTTCGAGAGCGAGAAGGACGGCATGCCGTTCTCGCGCGATACCCGCTCGCTGGTCTATCAGCGCGCCAAGATGGAGCTCGACAAGCGCCCGTTCGGCACCCAGGAGGACGTCTATCGCGAGGGTTACGAGTGGATGCATCACTCGGTCTCGCCGAAGACGCACGCCGAGGAGAAGTTTCGCGTCACCATCGGCGGCCCCGATTGCGCAAAGCCATATTCGGCATCGGTGTTCAACATCTCCGCGATGAGCTTCGGCGCGCTCAGCCCGAACGCCGTGCGCGCGCTCAATGCCGGCGCCAGGAAGGGCGGCTTCGCGCATGACACGGGCGAGGGCGGCTTCAGCCCCTACCATCGCGAGATGGGCGGCGACATCATCTGGGAGATCGGCTCCGGCTATTTCGGTTGCCGTCATCTCGACGGCACGTTCGATCCGGAGGCGTTCGCGCGCGTCGCGAGCCAGGACCAGATCAAGATGGTCGAGCTCAAGATCAGCCAGGGCGCCAAGCCCGGCCATGGCGGCGTGCTGCCGGCTGCAAAGGTGTCGGAGGAGATCTCAAAAATCCGCGGCGTCACGATGGGCGAGGACTGCATTTCGCCGGCCTCGCACCGCGCCTTCTCCACGCCAACAGGCATGATGCAGTTCATCGCCGAGATGCGGCGCTTGTCCGGCGGCAAGCCGGCCGGCTTCAAGCTGTGCATCGGTCATCCCTGGGAATTCCTGGCGATCTGCAAGGCGATGCTGGAGACCGGCATCTATCCGGATTTCATCGTCGTCGATGGCAATGAAGGCGGCACCGGCGCCGCGCCGCTGGAGTTCATGGACCATCTGGGCATGCCGATGCGCGAGGGCGTCAATTTCGTCCACAACGCACTGGTCGGCATCAATGCGCGCGACCGCATCAGGATCGGCGCATCCGGCAAGATCGCGACCGCCTTCGACATGGCGCGGGCGATGGCGATTGGCGCCGACTATTGCAATTCGGCGCGCGGCTTCATGTTCTCGCTCGGCTGCATCCAGTCGCTGAGCTGCCACACCGACCGCTGCCCGACCGGGGTTGCGACCCAGGACCCGACGCGTGCGCGTGCGCTCTACGTGCCGCTCAAGATCGACCGCGTGCATAATTATCACCACGCCACGCTGCACTCGCTCACCGAGCTGATCGCCGCGGCCGGTCTCGAACATCCGCAGCAGCTGCGCCCGATCCACTTCAGCCAGCGGACATCGACCACCCAGGTGCGATCCTTTGCGCAGCTCTATCCGTCGCTGCGTCCGGGCGAGCTGCTCGAAGGCACCGAAGATCCGCGCTTCCGTGATGCCTGGCAGATGGCGCGGGCGGAGACGTTCCAGCCGGCGCCGTAGGGGCCACCGCATGATCCGCCGCATTCTGCGGCGGTAAAAATTCATCGGGGCTTGTGGTTGCGTTTTAACGTCTGTGTCAGCTTAGGGTGTAAATTGGCCCCATGGACGAGCGACGCGACAAAGCCAGGCACCGCGTGCTGAAAGCCGGAACCATCGAGTTCGGCGGCGGCGCGATCGACTGCACCGTCCGCAATTTCTCCGACACCGGCGCCGCGCTCGATGTCACCAGTCCGGTCGGTATCCCCGAGCGCTTCACCCTGGTCATCCAGGCCGACGGAACGCATCTCGCCTGCACGGTCGTCTGGCGCAAGGAGAAGCGGATCGGGGTGCGGTTCGGGTGAGCGGTCTGCGTTGGATCGGCGCGCGCTTAGGGCGCGCTTGTCCGGGACGACGGGTGGAGGGTTGGGTGCGCAATCACCCCGTCTCGACCTCACTCAACCGGCCCGCCAGAATCTTGTCGATCCTCCGACCGTCGAGATCGACCACCTCGATATGCCAGCCGGCGAAGTCGAAGGCATCGCCGACATTAGGCAGCACGTTGAACTGTTGCAGCACTAGGCCCGCCACCGTGTTGTAGCGGTGCGGCGGCAGCTCGACGCCGAGCAACTCGCCGAACTCGTCGACCGGCATCCAGCCGGAGACCAGCAGCGAGCCGTCATCGCGCCTGACATAGGCCGGCTCCGGCGGTCCCTCCTCGGAATGGAAGGCGCCGACGATCGATTCCAGAATGTCAGCCGTCGTCACGATACCCTCGAAGGCGCCGTATTCGTCGTAGACCAGGCCGACATGAACCGGAGCGGCTTTCAGGATCGCCAGCACGTCGCGGGCGTCGGCTGATGCCGGAATGCCGGGCGCCTCGCGCACCAGCGCTCGCAGATCCGGCGTGCGCTCGTTCATGTAGGCGACCAGCAGGTCCTTGGCCTGGAGCACGCCGATCGGCTTGTCGCGATCGCCGTCCGAGACGGGAAAGCGCGAATGCGGGCTCTTCGCGATGATCGCTTGAATGGCCTCCGGCGCATCGTTCAGATCGATCTCGTTGACCTCCGTGCGCGGCGTCATGATCGCGCCGACCGGCCGGTCGCCGAGCCGCATGACGCCCGCGATCATCTCCTTTTCGCCCGACTCCAGCACGCCCGCGTTCTCGGCTTCGCTGACGAGATGATGGATCTCGTCCTCCGAGACCTTCTCCTCGGCCTTGCCGCCGCGGCCGAGCAGCGTGAGGATCAGCTTGCCGGAGAGATCGAGCAGGAAGACGAGCGGCAGCGAGATCCGCGCCAGAACGTGCATCGCGGGCGCGACCTTGACAGCAATGCTCTCGGGGTCGCGCAACGCCACCTGCTTCGGCACCAGCTCGCCGACGATCAGGGTGGCGTAGGTGATGAGCGTGACGACGATGCCGACGCCGACGATGTCGGCAATCTCCGAGGACAGGCCGAGCTCGACCAGCCATTGCGTCAGCCGCTGTCCGAGCGTCGCGCCGGAGAACGCGCCGGAGAGCACGCCGACCAGCGTGATGCCGATCTGCACCGTCGAGAGGAACTTTCCGGGATCGGCCGCCAGCGTCAGCGCCCGCTCGGCGCCGCGCACCCCCTTGGCCGCGAGCAGCGACAGCCGGGCCGGGCGGGACGAGACCACGGCCAGCTCGGACATGGACAACAGGCCGTTAATGACGATCAGGACGACGACGATGATGATTTCGACGGACAACATTGCGCGCAAGGAAAAGGGATACTTGACCCGGCGAACGCCGGACCAAGCCCCTTATATATGAACTCGATGCACAATTTGTCCGGTTCCCGACCAAATTGCCGCAGGCGGGATCAAGCGCTCTCGCCCGGGTTTTCGAGGCTGAACGTCTCCGACTGCTCGTCATATGCGAACAGCTCGCCATAACGTCCCCAGGACACGACGGTCCTGAGCGTCTCGTCCGCATAGTCCTCGGACATGTAGTCCTCGAGCTCATTGCGGAACCGTGCCGCGGGGGCGGTATGGGAGGGACGTTCGTCGAGCACGCGGCGAATCAATCCCATCACCGGCACGTATGTGACGAGATGTTCGGCAAATAGCTTCTTGCGCGCGTCGGTTTCGAGATGGGCAAAACGCTTGCCCGTGTCGGTGAGCATCAGGTCGCCTTCGCTCAGCTGGGCGAAGCGCAGCAGTTGCAGGGACTCACCGAGGTGGAGGATCTCGTCGGCCTCGAGCTGGAGCTGGCTTGCGAGCACGGGCAGGTCGGCGTGTCCGTGATAGGGCGGCCCCGCCAGCGTCTCGATCAGGCCCGACAGCACGTTGGACGATACGTGGTGCAGGGTCATGCCGACACCGGAGCCGAGGATGCCTTCGACGGGGGGCGCCTTCGGTTCGGCGCGTTGGGTCATGCGCGCGTAGATGCTGTCGACGAGCTGCCGGAAATGGGGGTCGAGCCGGTTGCGCGGATGCGGCATGTCGACCTTGATCTCGGCGGCGACGCGCCCTGGATTGGATGAGAACACCAGGATGCGATCGCACATCAGGACCGCCTCCTCGATATTGTGCGTCACCATCAGGATCGATTTGATCGGCAGCCGGCCCTCGATCCAGAGGTCGATCAGGTCCGTGCGCAGCGTCTCGGCCGTGAGGACGTCGAGTGCCGAGAACGGCTCGTCCATCAGCAGGAGGTCCGGATGCACCACCAGCGCGCGGGCGAAGCCGACGCGCTGCCGCATGCCACCCGACAGTTCCTTCGGGAAGGCGGACTCAAACCCGTCAAGGCCGATCAGGTCGATCGCAGCAAGAGCGCGCTTGTGGCGCTCGGTGGCATCGACGCCCAGCGCTTCGAGCCCGAGCTCGACGTTCTGGAGCACGGTCAACCAGGGAAACAACGCGAATGACTGGAACACCATGGCGACGCCGTTCGGTGGCCCGACGATGATCTCGCCGCGACAGGTCGCCTGTCCCGCAGACGGGCTGACCAGGCCGGCGATGATCCGCAGCAAGGTGGACTTGCCGGAGCCGGATCGGCCGAGCAGGCCGACGATCTCGCCCGAGCGAATCGTCAGGTCGACCTTATCCAGCACCAGGAGCTGTTCGCCGCTGCCTTTCGGGAAGGATCGGCAGACACCGCGGATGTCGATGAGCGCAGAGGGTTGATCGAGCATGATGGTCTCCTCGTCAGCCGAGCCGCAGGCGACGCTCGCCGAAGGCATAGAGCGGCCGCCAGACCAGACGATTGAACAACGTCACCAGGATGCACATCGTGGCAATTCCGAGCACGACGCGCGGGAAGTCGCCGGCTTCCGTGGCGGAAGCAATATAGGCGCCGAGTCCGGTGGCCTTCAGATGCGTGTCGCCCCAGCTTGCGACCTCCGCGACGATCGACGCATTCCAGGAGCCGCCGGACGCCGTGATCGCGCCGGTGATGTAATAAGGAAAGACGCCGGGCAGTATCACCTTGAACCACCATCGCCATCCCCGGAGATGGAAGCTGCCGGCGGCTTCGCGCAGATCGGTCGGAAAGGCGCTCGCGCCAGCGATCACGTTGAACAGGATGTACCACTGCGTGCCCAGGATCATCAGCGGGCTCAGCCAGATGTCTGGATTGAGCTTGAAGCTGACAATGGCGACGACAAAGACGGGGAAGGCGAGATTGGCCGGGAAGGCCGCGAGAAACTGGGCCAGCGGCTGGATTCGTTCGGCGAGCTTCGGGCGTAGCCCGATCCACACGCCAACCGGCACCCAGATCAGCGTGGCGAGGGTGATCAGGATGGCGACGCGCAACAACGTGATGAGCCCGTCCCTGATGACGACAAGAACGTCGGACATTCCGAGACTGGCCGAGAGATAGCGATAGGTCAGCCAGGCGGCATAGGCCGTGCCGGCGAGGATCAATGCGATCCAGACCGTATCGACGAGGCGTGACGTCTGGTCTTTACCTGGTGCCGCGGGCGGCAGCTTCGGCAGCGGAATGCGCAAGTTCGAGATCGCGCGGTTCAGCGCCGCGAAAGGAAGGGTCAGCGCACGCAGCGCCCTAGTCCGGCGGAACAGGTCGAGCGTCCAGGAGGCCGGCGCCTCGCCTGAGGCGGTCTGCTCGAAGCGGAATTTGTCGGCCCAGGCGACGATGGGGCGGAACAGCAGCTGATCATAGGCGATGATCACGAGCAGCATCGCCAGCATGGCGTAGAGGATCGCCGGCAAATCCTGCTGCTGAATTGCCATCGCGACATAGGAGCCGATGCCCGGCAGCGTCACCGTGGTGTTGCCAACCGTGATCGCCTCCGAGGCCACCACGAAGAACCAGCCGCCCGACATCGACATCATCGCGTTCCAGATCAGGCCGGGCATCGCGAAGGGGACGTCGAGGCGCCAGAAGCGCTGCCAGCCGGACAAATGGAAGCTTTGCGTGGCCTCTTCCAGATCCTTCGGAACGTTGCGGATCGACTGGTACAGGCTGAACGTCATGTTCCAGGCCTGGCTGGTGAAGATCGCGAACACCGAGGCGAGCTCGGCGCCGAGCACCTGCCCCGGAAACAAATTCATGAAGAACACGACGGTGAAGGTGAGGAAGCCCAGGATCGGGACGGATTGCAAAATATCCAGCAGCGGGATCATCACCAATTCGGCTCGCCGGCTCTTGGCTGCGATCGCCGCGTAGATGAAGGTGAAGACTGTCGAACAGACGATGGCGAGCAGCATCCGTAAGACGGTACGCAAGGCGTAAAGCGGAAGGTTTGCCGGATCGAGCGTGACCGGTGCGCGCTCGAGCTCGGACAGCGGCACCGTGGTCTGCTCGCCGCCATAGACGATCAGGACCATGGCGCCGATCACGAGGATCAGCGCCGCTGCGTCCCAGACATTGGGGAGTAGCGCCCGGCCGATCGCGGCCGTGCGGATATCTCTCGGCTTCATAGGCCCGCCCTTGGGCTGGAATTTTGGGCTAGAACTCTGCGTGCAGGCGGCCCGAGAAGATCGAGACCGGCCCGCGGTCGGCGTTATAGGCCGGGTTTGTGATCAATTGATAGTCCGCGGTCAGCGTGACGTTCTTGTTCACCGAATAGGCATAGTAGGCCTCAAGGATGCGCTCCTTGCGGTAGTTGAGAGCGCCGTCGCCGATGAGAACACCGAGGCCGCCGGCGGCCAGGAAGTCGCGATAATCCTGCGAGATGGCATTGACCGCGCCGCCGATGCCGACGACGTCGTCAGGCCGGCCCCATTTCGTGCCCTTGATCGACAGTCCGCCGGCTAGGCTGCTGTTGATGTCGGTGAAGGCGAGTGTTTCGGTCTTGCCGTCGTTCCAGCTCCAGCGGCCGAACAGCCCGATATCCTCTGTGATCGCCTGCTCGAGGTTGACGACGTAGCCGACCTTGAGGCGGCCGCGGCGGGTCTGCGCGATGTCGAGATTGAGCGCAGGATTGTCCAGCGTCTCGCGGAAGCTGCCCATGTTGGCGCTGTCGACCCAGCCCATGGTCCTGAGCTTGCCAGGTTGGCCGAGCAGCGAGAACCGCGTCTCCAGCTCGATCGCGTACTGACCGCGTTCCCCGACCCTGGTGTCGAAATGATTCGAATTGGACTCCGCGACCATCAGGAAATAGCCGCCGCGCAGCGCCCATTGCTTCTGGTTGAGCTCGGCGGTGACGCCATAGGTGAGACCGACCTTGTCGGCGGAATAGTCGAAGGCGCCCGGCGCCCACAGCGACCAGTTCATGAAATCCTTGCGGGTGTCCTTGGCAAAGGCATTGCCGTCGAACACGTCGATCACCGCGAACTTGCCGGCCTGCACTGTGAGCCGGGAAATGTCGACCTTCTGCGCAAGCTGCAATTGGCCGCTCGCGAGCTCTTCCTGCTCGCCGCCAAAGCCGAACGTCTGGCGCACGAACAGCCGCGAGGTGTTGTAATGCGGATAGGGGAAGTTCGACTTCTGCGCTTCGCCGTTGGGAAAGCCTGCCGCGCCCACCGTGTCGTTCAGTCCAAATCCCTGGAGCAGTTCGGGATTGTAATAGACCTCGCCGCCGTCCCACAGCCGCGCGTTCAGGAACAGGCTGTTGCTCCAGGTCGCCTTGGCCTGGGTTGAAGGCGAGAGCGAGTTTGTTCCGCTGTAGAGAGCGGGGAACGACGGATAGCCTTGCGGCAGATAAGTGCTCTGACCGTGAATCTCCCAGCGATCCGATTCCGTGTCGATCAGGGAGCTCTTCGGATTGTAGCTCGGCATGCCCGGCCAATCGACCTTGCGGTTGAGCCCGAGCCTGATCGACTGGAAGTCGAGCGACGAGGAGGTGTATTGGGCCCCCGTGGAGAAGGCGACGTTGGCGCCGTCGAAGCGGCTATAGAGATATTCGAGCCGTGCGCTCCAATGCGGCGCGAAGCCGTATTCGATGCCGGCACCCGCGATCCAGCCGGGCCGCGTGTTCAGGATTTTCGGGACGTCGCCCGCGGCCGGCGTGTCGAAATAGCGCTCGCCCATCCACGCAAAGCCGCCGGTGGCATAGACGAGCCATGGACCGCTGGTGTAGCCGACGCGGCCGCGCAGGCTGGCGGTGTAGTCCCACTGCTGGATGACCGTGTTGGCAGGTGTCGCGAGGAAGGAAACGATCGAGTTGGAGGTGATGTAATTGGGAAACGAAAAATCGCCTTCGACGCCGACGAGCCAGCCGGAGTTGAGCCGGTAGTTGTAGCCGGCCTGCACGCCGCCGATCATGCCGCTGAAGACGCCGCTGCCGTTGATCGCGGTGCCGTCGTTCAGCGCGAAGCTGGACGAGCCACGGCTGTAGCCGGCATGCGCGCCGATATAGAGGCCGGTCCAGTCATAGACCGCTTTCAGCGCCGGCGCCTTCAGCGGCAGATCGGCCGCGTGTACGGCCGCGGGAAAAGCCAGCACGCCCGAGGCAATCGCCGCGGCCGTTCGCAAATACCGGTGTCGGTGACCTCTCAACTTCAAAACGCACGCCCCCAAACGCGAATGTGTCCCATTCGCCGCGATATCCCTGCAGATTCGCGGCGACCCTGTCACGAAGTCTTGGTTGTTCACGCGATCGGACCAGACGATCCCGATTCGACGCGATTTCTTCCCAAGCCCCTGTGCTTGTTGCGAACCTTATTGCGATTAATTCGCAATAGCAACTGGCACGGATTGCCGCAGCGGATGGTTCGCACTCTTGTGTGACGGAGCTGCAACAAATTCTCAGGTCCAAAATGAATGACCCGCCCGGGGGGACAGCCGGGCGGGTCGGGGGCACGACACGGGGTGGATGAGGCGCCCGTGTCGAACGCGGGATCCACGTGAGATCGGCCTCAGGTACTCAAATCAGTAGCAAGTACGAACGCGGCCGACGTACTGGCCGAAGGCGTTGTACTGGGCGACCCAGCCGCAGCGGTGATAGCCGTTGTAATAGGGGTCGTTGCTGGCGGCGATCGCGGAGCCGACGACGGCGGCGGTGGCGATGCCGGCACCCACACCCCAGACCCAGCCGGGCTGCTTGGCTTCGGCCGAGGAGGTGGTGGACACGATGCTGCCGGTGACGGCGAGGGCAGCGAGCGCGACGGCGGCAATCCTGGTCTTGATCGACATGTGAAACTCCATCCGGGTTGAGGCGGTCCGTTGTGGTCCGCGTGCCCAGTTGGACGGAGGCTTGTCGCGTCCGGTTCGAATCCCGCAAAAGCGGGTGTGCAGCCAGAGTGTTTCCTGAATGATTCCAGTCGGATGCGAGCTAGTCGAGAGGCCCTTTGGCGAGCCTGTTCACGTCGAAGTTATCGACCTCGGCCAGCAGCTCGCAGAAAGCCGCCGCGCCCTGATCGAGCAGCTGCGCGCCCTTCTCGGGGACGGCCAGCGTCGCGTTGCCGATCGCGCCGCTCGTGTGGAGATCCTGCGCCTGCCAGGCGAACGGCGCGGGCCGCTGTGTCGACAGCCAGCGATACTGCTTTTCCATGGCGATGCTGCTTGCGGGAAAATCCGCGATCGCATCCTTGCGCACCTGATCGGGATAGCGTGCCAGCATGATCGACGTCTCGATCGCGCCGCCATGGATGCCGTGGCGCACTTCATCCGCCGGGAACAGTTTCTCCGCGCCCGACAGCCGCGACCACGACGTCGTCACCACAAAGAGCTTGTGATGCGCGCGAAGATCCTGCGCGACCAGCATCATTGCCGCGCTGTTGCCGCCATGGCTGGTGATGATGACGAGCTTCTTCACGCCGCGCCGCGCGACGTCCTCGCCGATTGCGGTCCATCTCTTCAGCGCCACCTCGGTCGGCAGCGTCTGTGTGCCCGGATAGTCGATATGCTCGGTGGAAACCCCGACCGGTTCAACGGGCAGGAACGTCGCCGGAACATTTGCGGGCAGCAGCTCGCGCACGCGCGCGAGATACGCGTCCGCGATCAGCACGTCGGTCTCGAGCGGCAGATGCGGGCCGTGCTGCTCGGTCGCCGCCAGCGGCAGCACCGCGATCCAGCGCGACAAATCCGCAGGGGCCGCATTGGCCCAGTTGATGTCGATCCAGTCGCGAGACGGCGTCATCGTGGTTTCTTTGCCCGAATTTGTCGCGTATTTTGGGGTTATCAGGGGACGCGGGCCTGGCCGGCTCGCGTCCCCGAACTTCATGCGGTTCTATCGCGTTGCCTTCACATCGGCCAGCCACGATCGACGGAGTGCCATCATGACCCCCTCTCATCTGCGGCGAGCGTTAACGGCGGGCTTGATGGCCGCCTTCGTCTCTTTGGCTCCGGCGAGCGCCGAGACGCTGGACAAGGTCACCTTCGGCACCAATTGGGTCGCCGAGGCCGAGCATGGCGGTTTCTTCCAGGCGGTCGCCGACGGCACCTACAAGAAATACGGGCTCGACGTCACCATCGTTCCCGGCGGTCCGAACGAGAACAACCGGATGCTGCTGATCGCCGGCAAGATCGATTTCTTCATGGCCGCGAACACGCTGATGTCGTTCGACGCGGTGGCGAATAACGTCCCCGTCGTCACCATCGCAGCGGTCTTCCAGAAGGATCCGCAGGTGATGCTGACGCAGCCGGACGCCAAGGTCGCCAAGATCGAGGATCTCAAGCCGCTGACCTTGTTCGTCTCCAAGGAGGGCATGACCAGCTACTTCCAGTGGCTGAAGTCCGAATACGGCTTCAACGAGAAGAACGTCCGTCCCTACAATTTCAATCCGCAGCCCTTCATCGCCAACCCCAAGAGCGCGATGCAGGGCTACGTCACCTCCGAGCCCTTCGCGGTCGAGAAGGCCGCCGGCTTCAAGCCGAATGTGCTGCTGCTTGCCGACTATGGCTTCAACACCTATTCGACCCTGATCGAGACGCGCCGCGACATGGTCGAGAAGAAGCCGGACCTGGTGCAGCGCTTCGTCGATGCCTCCATGGTCGGCTGGTACAATTACATCTACCGCGACAATTCCGCGGGCAATGCCATGATTAAGAAGCTCAACCCGGAGATGACCGACGAGCTGCTCGCCTATTCCGTCGCCAAGATGAAGGAATACGGCATCGTCGATTCCGGCGAGTCCTTGAAGAACGGCATCGGCGCGATGAGCGACGAGCGCTACACGTCCTTCTTCAACAAGATGGTGAAGGCCGGCGTCGTGAAGGCGGATCTCGACTTCCGCAAGTCCTATACGCTGCGCTTCGTCAACAAGGGCGTCGGCGTCGAGCTGCGCCCGAGCAAGCCGTAGCGCAAGGTCCATGTCATCCGTCAAAAGCTCGTCCGGGGTCGAGGCCGGCCTGACGGCTCTCGCCGTCAGCCTGCGCGGCGTGACGAAGGCGTATGACAATGGCGTCATGGCGCTCGGCCCGTTCGACCTTGCCGTTCGCAAGGGCGAGTTCATCTCGCTGTTGGGCCCGTCCGGTTGCGGCAAGTCCACTGCGCTGCGCCTGATCGCAGAGCTCAGCGCGCCATCGTCCGGCATCGTGCGGGTGGCGCGCCACGAGGGCGATGTGCTGCCGGGTCATGGCATCGGCTTCGTGTTCCAGGAGCCGACGCTGATGCCCTGGACCAGCGTGCGCGAGAATGTGCGGCTGCCCTTGAGGCTCGCAGGCGTTCCGAAGGCGGAGGCGCGCGCGCGGGCCGATGAGGCGTTGGCCAGCGTGGGTCTTGCCGATTTCGCCGATGCTTTCCCGCGCGAACTCTCCGGCGGCATGAAGATGCGGGTGTCGCTGGCGCGTGCGCTCGTCACCGACCCTGATATCCTCCTGATGGATGAGCCGTTCGCCGCGCTCGACGAGATCACGCGCTTTCGCCTCAACAACGACCTGCTTGCGCTGTGGCGAGCCCTGGGCAAGACCGTCATCTTCGTCACCCATTCGGTGTTCGAATCCGTCTATCTGTCGCAGCGGGTCGTCGTCATGACCGCGCGGCCCGGCCGCATCCAGGCCGATATCCGCATCGAGACGGTCGAGCCGCGCGGTGAGGAGTTTCGGACCTCGGCCGCCTATTCCAATTATTGCCGGAAAGTGTCGGCCGCGCTGGCGCCGTCCTATTCGGGGCAATCGATGCTATGAACGCGCAAGCTGCCGTCACCGCAAAACCATCCGGCGCGCAACGCGCGATGCGCTTCGTGCTTCCCGTCATCGTGTTCGCAGCCGGACTCGCGGCCTGGGAACTGGTCGTCCGCATCAAGGACATCCCGCCTTACGTTCTGCCAGCACCCTCCGTCATCTTCCTGACCTTGATCAAGGACTGGGCGGTGCTGTCACAATCGCTCGCGACCACGCTGCTGACCACGCTCGAAGGCTTTGTCGCCGCCAGCATCGGCGGCATCGCGCTGGCGCTGCTGTTCAACCAGTCGAAATGGGTGGAATATTCGCTATTCCCCTATGCAATCGTCCTCCAGGTGACTCCTGTCATCGCGATTGCACCGCTGCTCCTGATCTATCTGGAGCAGCAGACCGCGGTCGTCGTCTGCGCCTTCATCGTTGCCTTTTTCCCGGTGCTGTCCAACACCACGCTCGGGCTGAATTCGGTCGATCGCAACCTTGCCGGCCTGTTCCAGCTCTATGGCGCCTCGCCGCCGCAAACCCTGCGCTTCCTGAAGCTGCCAGCGGCGCTGCCCTATATCCTCGGGGGCCTGCGCATTGCCGGCGGCCTGTCGCTGATCGGCGCGGTTGTGGCCGAAATCGCGGCCGGCACCGCCGGCGCGGGCTCCGGGCTCGCCTACAGGATCGCCGAATCCGGCTATCGATTGAACATACCCCGCATGTTCGCAGCGCTGCTGCTGTTGTCGCTGGCCGGGATTGTCATCTATGGGGTGCTGGCGCTAGTTTCCCACCTCGTTTTACGGCGCTGGCACGAGAGCGCGCTTGGAAAGGAAAACTGATGACTACCGGTTCGATTTCGTCCGAAAAGATCGACCTTCTGATCTATGGGCCGGTGCGGCCAATTCTCGACAACGGTTTCTCCGATCATTTCGTCGTGCACAAGGCGGAGACCCGGGGCGATCTCGAGCGGCTGACACCGGCGATCCGCGAAAAAATCCGTGGCGTGGCGGTGACCTATCACACGGTGCGCGCCGACAGGGACTCGCTGTCGCAATTGCCCAAGATCGAGATGGTGGCGAGCTTCGGCGTCGGCTACGACCATATCGACGCCAAATACGCGGCCGAGCACAACATCATCGTCACCAACACGCCCGACGTGCTGACCGAGGAGGTCGCCGACGTCGCGATGGGTCTTCTGATCTCCACCGTGCGTGAGTTCATCAAGGCCGACCGCTACGTCCGCTCCGGCCTCTGGCAGACGCAGAACTATCCGCTCAGCGTCGGCTCGCTGCGCGACCGCAAGGTCGGCATCGTCGGCATGGGCCGGATCGGCCAGGCCATTGCGCGCCGGCTCGATGCCTCGCTGGTGCCGGTGGTCTACCACTCCCGCAATCCGTCGAAGGACGTCTCCTACAAGCACTATCCTGATCTGATCGAGATGGCGAAGGCGGTGGACACGCTGATGGTGATCGTGCCCGGCGGCGCCTCGACCAACAAGATGATCAATGCCGAGGTGCTGAAGGCGCTCGGTCCGCGCGGCGTGCTGGTCAACGTGGCGCGCGGCTCGGTGGTCGACGAGGCGGCGCTGGTCCAGGCGCTGAAATCAGGCACCATCCTCGCCGCCGGTCTCGACGTGTTCGCGGCCGAGCCGAGCGTACCGGACGAGCTCAAGACCATGCAGAACGTCGTGCTGCTGCCGCATATCGGCTCGGCGTCGGTGGTGACGCGCAACGCGATGGATCAGCTCGTGGTCGACAACCTCAAGTCCTGGTTCGCCGGCAAGGCGCCGTTGACGCCGGTTGCGGAAACGCCGTTCAAGGGGCGCTGATGAGAGGTCTTCGGGTCGTTGCATTCGCCGTCGCGGCCTGCGTGGCCGCGATCGGCATCGCGCATGCGCAGGATGCGACGACCCTGAAGAAGACGATGCCCGGGCAGTGGGAGCTCTCGACCACCGAGCGCAGCAAGACCTGCGTCGTCACGATGAAGGGCGATGCCGCGGCGCAGGGTTTCAAGCTGGAGCTGGAGCCGGCCTGCAAGACCACGCTGCCCTTTACGAAGGATATCGTTGCCTGGAGCGTCAGGGGCCTCGACATCGTTCGTTTGCAGGACGCGACCGGTGAAGCCGTGATCGACTTCACCGAGGTCGAGGCCGGCATCTTCGAAGGCCTGCGGCAGGGCGAGGGCGTCTACATCCTCCAGGATCTCGCCGCCGCCCGCTCGATGGCCAAGTCGATGGACCAGATGATCGGCGACTGGTCGATGGTGCGCGGCAACGGCCAGCCGGTGTGCGGGCTGACGCTGACCAACACGGAAGCCGGCCCGGACAATTTCCAGGTCTTCGTCAAGCCGAAATGCGATCCGGCGATCGCTCAGTTCAATCCGGCGCAATGGCGGCTCGAGCGCGGCCAGATCGTCCTGATGTCGAAATCAGGCGAGGCCTGGCAGTTCGAGGCCGATGACAACGCGCAATGGCGGCGCGTCCCCGATACCGCCGATCCCCTGATCATGCTGCGGCAATAAATCTTCCGGTCGATGTCGATTTAGCCAAGGCTCAATCGTCACATCCATAGCGAGCCGGTTTGCAGCCGGAGCGGCTGCTGCTCGCCAAGGGAGTTTTTCATGCGCTTCATGTACATCGTCACCTCCAGCCAGCCGATGGCTGCCCCGAGCCCGGCGCTGATGGAGGCCATGCAGGACATATCCGAGCGGGAGATCAAGGCCGGTCGAATGATCGACAATGGCGGCCTGATGCCGCTTGCGACCGGCGCACGGGTGCGAATCGTCGACGGTGAGCTCAGCGTCATCGACGGCCCCTTCGTCGAGGCCAAGGAAGTGATCGGCGGCTATGCCATTTTCGAGCTGCGCGACAAGGCGGAAGCCGTGGCCATGGCGAAGGAATTCATGCAGCTGCACCTCGATCACATGCCGGGCTGGGAGGGGACCTGCGAATTGCGGGCATTCGCCACGCCGGGCGTGGAGATCGCCTGCCAGGTCGACGCGCAGTCCAGGGTGGCTGCCCACGCCTGATGGACACCACCGCTCGTCCTGGAGCGTTTTCGAGCGAAGTGGATACCGGTTCGCGTCAAGAAAACGCGTCAAAACAAGAATCTAGAGCCCCGTTCCGATTCCATCGGAACGGAAAGGGCTCTGGTCGGCGGCGATGACGACCGCCGACATCGATCGCGAGATCCGCGCCGCGATTCACGCAACCTGGCGCGTCGCGCAGCCACGGCTGATCGCCACGCTGTCGCGCATGCTGCGCGACGTGCCGCTGGCGGAGGAATTGACCCAGGACGCTCTGGTCGCAGCGCTGGAAGCGTGGCCGCACAGCGGGGTGCCGGACAATCCCGGCGCCTGGCTGGTTGCGACGGCCAAGCGCCGCGGGCTCGATCATCTGCGCCGGGCAAAGATGCTCACCCGCAAGCAGGACCTGCTGACGCACGAGCTGATGCAGGAGCAGGACGCGATGCCGGATTTCGACGCCGCCCTCGACGACGATATCGGTGACGAATGGTTGCGGCTGATCTTCACGGCCTGTCACCCGCTGCTGCCGCGGCAGGCGCGCGCGGCGCTGGCATTGCGTATGATCTGCGGCCTGACCACCGACGAGATCGCGCGCGCCTTCCTGGTCACGGAGGCAACCATCGCCCAGCGCATCGTCCGCGCCAAGCGCACGCTGTCGCGGTCGGGCCTGAGCTACGAGATCCCGAGCGGCGAGGCGCTTTCGGAGCGTCTCGCCTCGGTGCTCGAGGTCGTCTATCTCATAATCAACGAGGGCTATTCGGCCTCAGGCGGCGAGGAGTGGCTGCGGCCGCAGCTCTGCGACGAGGCTCTGCGCATGGGGCGGGTGCTGGTCGGGCTCGCGCCTCTCGAGCCCGAGGTCCACGGTCTCATGGCACTGATGGAGCTGAATGCCGCGCGGAAGCAGGCGCGCACGGGCATCGATGGCGAGCCCATCCTGCTCATGGACCAGGACCGCAGGCTCTGGGACCGGCGCCAGATTGGCAGCGGCCTTCGCGCGCTCGATCGCGCGCGCGAGCTCGGCGGTGCCGGACGGTTCTACACGCTGCAGGCCGCGATCGTCGCGTGCCACGCGACGGCGGAGACGGCCGTTGCCACCGACTGGCGCCGCATCGCGGAGCTCTATGGCCAGCTCGCGGCGCTGGTGCGCTCGCCGGTGATCGAGCTCAACCGGGCGGTCGCGCTTGGCATGGCCGAAGGGCCGCAGGCCGGTCTCGATCTCGTGGACATGATCGCGGACGAACCGGCGCTCGGGACTTACCACCATCTCCATTCTGTCCGCGGCGACCTCCTGGAGAAGCTCGGTCGCTTCGCCGAGGCGCGACGATCGTTCGAGACCGCAGCGCGTCTCACGAACAATGCGCGCGAGCGCGTGTTGATGGAGCGGCGAGCGGCAGCCATTGCCGATGCCGACGGCTGAAGACGCAAACGGCTTTACGTCGTCGGCTTCGGCGGCGGCGCGGTGCCTTGCGCCCACTTCTCGAACTTGCCGAGCACGCCCCAGGCCGTGAGCGCCAGCGAGATCGGCATCGCGAACTGGCCGAGGCCCGGCACCGCCGATACGATCGTTCCGAGCAGTCCGGCAATACCGCCCGCATTCGGGCTCGCGGTCACCGAAGAGAGCAGCGCAGTGAGCACCGAGCCGCCGATGCCGAGTGCCGTCTTCTTGCCGTCGAGCAGCTTGCCGATGGTCTCGCCGAGCGCGCCGTTGACCTGGCCGAGCACCGGCTTGCCGTCCTTGTTGAGCAGCGTGCTGAGCAGGTCGACGACCTGCTTCAACTGATCGACGGGGGCTGGATTGGTCGGGCTGACCGGTCCTGGCACGGGCGCCGTCTTGTTGATGAGGGAGAAGAGCCGTTCGAACAGGTTGATCGGATCGTTGGTGGCGGGCAGCGTGTTGCCCGGTGTCGTCGTTCCCGGTGTTACGCCGCCGGCTGACGGTCGCAGCAAGTGTGCGAGGTCCTCCAGCCGCTTCAGGATCTTGGACAGATCGCCGCTCTGCACGGAACCTCCCGCCTGCGTTGCACGCGTGAGTGCCGCGACCGTGGCCCCGTCGAGAAGCCCGGTGTCCCTCAGGCCGTTCTGCTGCTGAAACTGCGAGACCGCGGCCCCGGTCTTCGGTCCGCTGATGCCGTCCTCGACGAGCGGCGGATTGGCGCCGAGCTTGTTGAGCGCCTGTTGCATCAGAACAATCGTCGACGCCGCATCGTCCTCGGGCTCAGTGCGGCCGCGAATTGCGGGCTGCCGTCGAGGGTGATCGAGGAATCGAGCGACATCATCGCATGCAGAATCACCGCCGTGCCGAGCTGGGAATCGACGTGGTTCGAGTCGAACACATGGTCGCGGACGAATTTTCCGGCCCTCGCCTCGGGCGGGCCGTACAGTGTCGAACCGCCATAGAGGTAAGGCGAATTGCAGCCCTTCGAGTGATAGCCGAAGCCGTTGAACGCCTCGAGCCGGAACAGCATCCGCGCGATGCCCCAGTCGTGGGCGCCGATGAAATTCTCGATTCTGAACGCGTCCACGGCGCCGTCCACGAACGTGGTAAAGGGGCCGCGCCCCTTCGGAACGATGGTCGTCACGCGATGAAGCGTTTCGCCGTTGCCGAGATAGGTGTCGAAATCGAAGTTGGATTCGCGGTAGTGGCAGAGCGCGGCAAAATACCAGGGGACTCCGGTCAACCGCTCGATCTGCTGATAGGTCGCCTTGCCGTTGATCGCCTTGCGCGCGACGCCATTCGCGTCGCCGAGGCGGGAAGGCCGGATCTCGAGATCGGCCCAATTCCGCTCGTACTCGCTTTTCAGACTCTCGAATGAGACCATCTTCCGCTCCCGAAAATTGATGAATTATCGAAATTTCGTGCAAGTCAGATATGGACCAGGTGCCGTGATCGGGTGTGACTCCAACGTGATCACCGGCAAATGTGGCAGGTTGCCGGCCCGGCGCATGTGAAATGGCTTACAGCCTGGGCGCGAAAATGCGCCGCAGGACGGGACCCGCGCCTTCGCCGGCAGCGCGACCCGCCAGCGGGGGAACCGGCATGGTCGTTCGTCCGTTAGCATTTCAGACGATGCGGTAGGGAGCCCTGCATGGCCAAGCGCGTCCTCGCGATCGGCATCGAACCCGGCAATGCGGATTACAGCGCATTTCCGCAGCTCACGCCGGAGCTCGTGCGCCATCATATCGAAGCGCAATTGCTGCGCCTGCGTGATCTCGGCTACGAGGTCACGAGCTGCCTGATCGATCTCGACGCGACCGCCGAAGCCGGCGTCACGGCCGCACTGCGCGACGAGCGCTTCGACTGCATCGTGATCGGCGCGGGGCTGCGCGAGCCGAAAGAGCGCCTGCTGCTGTTCGAGAAGGTGCTCAACCTCGTCCATCAACTGGCGCCTGACGCCGCGATCTGCTTCAACTCCACGCCGGCCGACACCGCCGAGGCCGTGCAGCGCTGGATCGATCCCTGACGTCCGATCGGCCGGCCTGTGCATCGCTCGCGGCATGGTTCGAGCCGTCTTCGCGCTGTGCCTCCGACGCCATCGCGTAGGCGTCGTGAGCCGCGCCGCCGGCTATTTGTCTGGTCCGAATCCACTTCCGGCGCTATGACTGGCTCATCACAGGGAGGGCGAGCATGCTTCGAGGTCTTCGCATTGGAAGTTTTGGAATCGCGGCATGTCTGACGGTCGCGATGGCGATGCCGGCGCATGAGGCTGCAGCCCAGGATGCCATCGGCGGTGCGATCATCGGCGGTGTCGGCGGGGCGATCCTCGGTGGTGCGCTCGGCGGAGGCCGCGGCGCCGCAATCGGCGCCGTCGTCGGTGCCGGCACGGGCGCTGCGATCGCTTCCGAGGGCGAGCGCCGCCGCTCCGGTTACTACGCCTATCAGCGCGGCTGTTATGTGCAGCGTCCCGACGGCTATTACGTCCGGGTCAGCCAACGCTATTGCTATTGATCGATCAACCGCCGGCGCCCACAGGATTGACGGCGCCCGGCAGTAGATTGGACGCGGAGGGGTGAGTATCGGCCGGCGAGCCGCTCTCCCGAGCTGGTGGTTCGCATGAGCATCCGATCTCGCATATGCCGGTGGCTGATCGCCGCGATCGTGGCCGGCGATCTCGTCGGAGCCGGGGCTGCCCGGGCGCAACAGATTCCAGCCGACGAACCCGCGTTTACGGCTTTCGTGGCCGAGCGTATCCGCGCCGAGATTCGTGACGCCCCGGTCGTGATCAAGGGACCGCTGACGCTGTCGGTCGGCCCTCTGCAAACCAACCTCGACCGCATCTACGCCTTCTGCAAGGCCAATACGGGCGGCTGCGCCAGGGAGATCGGCGCCTATGTCAGCGGCGTCAAGGCAACGGCGAGCAGCCGGAACGATCAGCCGACCCGAGCAGCCCTTCGCGTGGTCGTGCGCTCGGCCGATTACATGCAGCGGGCGCTTCGGGAGGTCGACGCGCGCGGCCCGGCGCTGACGCGGCCCCTGGTAGAGGGGCTGGTGATCGTCCCGGTGCTGGATTCGCCGCGGGCGGTCAGGGTGTTCAACGACAAGGATCGTGCCGCGCTCGGCTTGACGCAGGACCAGGTCTTCGACATCGCCATCGCCAATCTGCGCAACAGCGTGAAGCCGCTCACGACGGTCGCAAAAGCGGTCCCGTCAGGACAGTTCGGCACGCTGACGGGGGACTAATATCAGACCAGCCGGCTCGCGCTGATCGACAGCTGGGCGCCGCTCGCGCAGGCCCAGGGCGGTGTCCTGATCGTCGCGGCGCCGTCGGCCGATCTCGTGCTCTATGCAAGCGAAGACAGCGGTGCCGCGATCGACGCGCTGCGGACGCTGGCCAGGAACATGATGGCGCGCGCGCCGAAGCCGCTGTCCGGCACGCTGCTGCGCTGGACGCCGAAGGGCTGGCAGTCCGTTCGGTGAGATGCTCTCTCGCGGGGCCGGCCGCTCTGCTCAACTCTTGCCGGGGTCTGCCGGCATGATCTGGAGCAGCGGCTCCGGCTGGATCGAGATCTGGCCGGCGAACGGCCGGTCGTGCGCAGCGATGAGCAGGACGGAGGTGGCGACGCCGGTGGCGAACAGGCCCATCGCGATCGCCGATCCCAGCCGGTTGTCGCAATGAACGAGGCCGATCACCAGCAGCGCGCAGGCCGCCTGGAGGTACAGGCACCACCATTTGACCGGGTTCACCGCGGCGAGGCTGACGATGATCCGCTGCCGCCGCGCATCCAGGGCCTGCTCCAGCGCGGCGATGAGCTCGCGCTGTACATTCGCCTGCCCGGGGCCTTGCGGCGTCATCGCAACGACGAACTGCAGGGCTTCGGCGAGCGCCGGCGGCGTGACCTTCAGCGACACCTCCTGATGCGCCATCATCGGCCATTCCACCGCGACGGCCTGCCCGACATAGTCGCGCACCAGGCCGCGCAGCTTCGTCTCCTGCTCCGCCGGCAGGCCGGCGGCCAGCAGCACGGCGCTGCGCAGCGCACTGGCCTCGCGGCTCACCGCGGCGCTGGCGCGGTCGCTGTCGCCCCAAACCTGCGCGGCGATGAAGGCGACGAACAGGCCGAAGATGATGCCGAGCACCGGCAGCATGCCCGGCGAGATCGCCTTCAGCGACTTCGCGCGCTCCTCCGTCGCAGCCCTCGCGATGCCTGCGAAGATGGCCGCGGCGAGCAGGTACGTGAATCCAAAGATCACCAGCGCCATTGCAGGCACCGGCAGATTGTGCAGCCAGTCGCTCATCGTGTCCTTGTCATCTGATTTGAGGCTCTAGATCAACCGCATCCCGCGCAGGCTGGCATGGCCGTTTCTGCCGACGATGACGTGGTCGTGCACCGCGATGCCGAGCGGCTTGGCGATGTCGATGATGGCCTTGGTCATCTGGATGTCGGCCTGCGAGGGCGAGGGATCGCCCGAGGGGTGGTTGTGGATGAATCTATCGCTTCACGTAATGCGTTGAACACACAATAGATTTTTTAGGTGGGGTAGTAGCAGGGGACTGTAAGCAGTGATCGTTCGTGATGATCACGTTAACACGTGGAAGCGCCTTTATAAGCCATTTCACTCACCAGGGACCATCAGCGGACTTCAGCTCTCACCTCAGTGGCGGGCATTCTGCTTCGGCGTCGTGAGGTCCGAGACGGGCCAGAAGCGGAAGTCGCCGTAAACAGATCAGCGCAAGTGATGCTTCAGTCCGACGCGCACGATGCAGCCCGGAATTGTCGTCATTTGAGCTGCGCGCAACAATTAGCACGGCGCGGCTGCGGCTTTATCCGGTGGCAATATAGCCGCGCGCGCCTCGTCGAGATGCAGAAACAGCTATTTCTGATCCAGACGAACGGCGCTGAAATCCCGGAAGCGGATAGCAAAGTCAGCAGTTCTGACGGAGCTAGTGATCGGGTTAGTCGCTTAGGCGACTGGCAGCACGAAGACCGCCGTCCGAGGCCAAGCTGAACGGTCTCAGAGAGCCGCTCCAAAGAGAGCCCCGACCGTACCAGCCGGGGCTCCAGGCCAGATCCGCGCGGCCGGGAGAGCAAGCCGCGCAATTTCGGAGTATGCCTGAGTCCATGCTGCCTCCTGTGATGGAAGTGCGGCGGTCCACAGGAAAGGCTGCTCAAAGCAATCCGCTCGCCACGAACCTGCAACGAGTGGCCGCCACCGCGTAACAAGTGAGGTGAACTCCAGAACGCCACTGCCGCGCCACCAAATCGCCTAACGACTCAACGACGCATGTTGCATCGGGCCGGGGCGGTGCGCATGGGTGGTGTAGTGATGCGCAATTGGTCCAATGTTTATGTGACTGCGTCCGTGAGCGGGCTGATGGTCACGATGCTTTTGCTTGGCGCGATCCTCGCTCGAAATGTCGGACTGGCGGAGAAGAAAGGCGACCGGGTCATCGCTGTGTCAGCGCACAGCGAGGCCGCACCCAGACGACTTCTGAGAACGGTGGCGGAGCCACGGTAGATTTTGGTGTCGCGGACCTTAGAGGGTCGCTGCCGTAAGGAAGTGATCATCGGCCCGCCCTGCCGAGCTCGCTGAGAGACCTTCCGGCTGGCCAGTCATCTTGCCTAAAGCGCGATGAGATTGGGATGAATCGTCATCGCGCTTTAGGTTGTTGTTTGAGCATGATCTCCGCGCAAACGCGCTCCGCGTTTGTCGCGAGGGAAAACCGCTGCGCACTTTTCCGGATCATGCTTTAGCCGAGGCGATCGGCGCGTTGTAGGCTGCCAATCCGGGGCATTGGTGACCAAGCGAAGACGGCCGCATGGAAGCGGCCAAACAGGGCCGCATCCGGACATGCACATAGTGTATACGGCAGGCCGCGGAATGCGGGCCTCGCTGCGCGTAGAGATCGCAAGCAGCTTGATGAAACCCTATTCACCAGCTGTAGCGTATGCCCGCGGTGCCTTTGGCGCCTTGCGAGCCCGCGTTGACCGTGCTGCCGACGTCGAATTGATAACCGAATTGAGCATAGACGCTATAGCTCTTGTCGAGCTTGCCGGTGAAGCCGACGAAGGTTTCGACCGTCTGCATCTTCTGCAGCAGCAGCACTTGATCGATGCCAAAAGTGGTGTCCGCTCCCGCGCCCCAGCTGCGCCAGTAATTGACGCCTGCATAAGGCTGCCAGAGCATCCCGTTGCTGCTCGTGGTATTCCACTGCCCGCGCAGGCCGAGCCGTCCGATCGGACCCGACGTCGTGCCCAGCCCGACCGGGCCCAGACCGTCATTGGCTTCGTCGAACGAGACCCGTTGCCAGATGATCTGGGCCTGTGGCTCGAGCACGAAGCCTGGGCCAAGCGGCATCGGGATTGGATAGCCCGTCTCCAGCGAAGCAACGAAGCCGGCGCCCGTGAGCGGCAATTGCGTGAATTGCGTCGTCGCGTTGCCGCGATAGAGCGTCCCCTGCAGGATCGCGTCGAGGTACCAGCCGGTCGGACCGTAATGCGTCCAGTAGCCGCCGGCCGAGTAAGCCTGGATGTCGTTGGTCCCGGTGCGGGTGAGCATGTAGCCAGTGGCCGCCGGGTTTGTGACCAGCCCGGTCACGTCGGCCCGCGCCTGGGTATAGGCGAAGTAAAGTCCAGCAGAGTCGCGGTGACCGGGGATGGTGCTGCCGCGCCAGAGATCGATTCCGCCTTGGAAGCCCGCCAGCCAGCCATCGGTGCGCGGGTCGGCGAAGGCCTGGTAGTCGCCGTTGATCTGCTGACCGAAAACGCGCGCCCAGTCTGACCGGCCCCAGCCATTGGGGGCGGCACCCGCATTCAACAATGTCATCGTGTCGCCGACTCGCTGGTTGAGCGTACCAAGCGTGGCGAGGCCGATTTGCCGGGCCATAGGTTGAACGGACCCGTAGGTTGCAAGTCCAGGCCCGATGATTGGGTAGGAGCCGGGCGGCAGGCCGTCCGGCGGCGGATCGGGCGGCAGGATCGGCGGCGGGATAATCGGCGGGTCCGGGGGTGTCGGCCCCGAATCGAAAGTCTAGCGCAGGAACCAATCCTGGGGCGCATTGCCGTTAATGCCGCCGCGAAACAGGAAGTAATCATAAGCGCCGCCGCGCACCTCGCCGGCGAGCGAGAAAGCGCCGGGCGCCGTGGTGGCGTTGTTGACGGTCTGCACCAAAAGGATGCCGTTCGCAACGGTCTGATCGCCGGGACCGGTCGTGTTCAATACTCTTAGCGTTGTCGAGCCCGTCGCTGCGCCGCCGTTAATGACCAGCCTGTCGGATGGCGAAGTGTCGTTGCCGAGAAAAGTATTGAGCGTGATCGAGCCGCCTGCGCCCCCATAGTTATTCGCAATCAGCGTCTTGTAGCTCGACAGTTGTGTGGGGTCCGTGGTCGGCGGGGTGAAGATGATCTCACTGCTGTTGTTGGTCAGGTTGGTTGCGTTCGAATTGCCCGTCATCGTCCAGACGGTATTCTGCGCAAGGGTGACTGTGCTGATGCCGCCGGCCGCCGTCGTGATCACCCCTCGCAAGGTCGATGCCTGTGCGTTGAACGTCGTGCTGGCTCCAGACACCGTTTCGAGCAGGGTGTTGTTATTTGTTACTGCGACGGCATTACTAAGACTGATGTTGGCCGCGCCGCCCTGCACCGAGAAGGAGGCGGCGCTGGCCACGATGGTGGCGTTGCTGTACTGCAACGTGTTTCCGCTACCGTTGAACAGAAAGCCGAAGCCGCCATTTCCTGACGCGGTCACGTCGGTTCCGGTCATGGTTACGTTGCCGCCGTTCTGCAGCAGCCCGCCCGCGCCGTTGACGACGGACACCGAGCCACCACTCGTCGTAACGGTGCCGCCAGTCGTCGCATTCACTCCAGCGTTTCCACCGCCTCCCGTCACGCTGACGACCACATCGTTTGCGGTAATCAGGCTGTTCGCCCCCGTCGCCCGAAGTCCTATCTCCCCGCCGCCAATGCCCGGAACGGTAACGGAGCCGCGCGTCAACGTCACCTGGCCCCCGGACGCGGCGTTCACACCGACATCACCACCGCCATTACCTACCGACAAGCTCAGATCGGTCGCCGTGATCGAACTGTTGGTCCCTGTTGCCGATAAGCCGGTATTCCCGCCGCCTCCGGCGAACGTGATGCTGCTGCCGCTCGCAAGCTGGATACTCCCCCCGTTCTGCGCCGTAGCCGCGGTCATGCCGCCCGAAGCCCCCATGTTCACGGAAAGACCATTGGCGATGATTTGGCTTGTCGCACCGTCGGCGGTCATCAACTTGCCGAAGCCACCGCTGAGATTGATCGACGAGCCAGGTGTGAATTGAATCAGACCTCCCGCCGTGGCCTGCACTACCCCGCCCACCCCGACCGCGGCGCCGCCGTTCCAATTCACAGTCGTGCTATTCGCGATGATCGTGCCGGTGGTGGCGATCATGGCCGCGCCGCCGCCGCCAGAATTCGCCAGGGTGATCGCATTAATGATGATCGTGCCGCCGGTGTTCGCAATCAGGCCAGTGCTGGCGGCGGTTACATTTGCGTTTGCGGTGACCGTGGCGTTGGTGGTGGCCTGTATTCCTGTTCCACCACCATTGGCCGTCACCGTGCCATTGGTCGTCACGTTTGCGCCGTTCAACGCGCTGACCGCGATGTTGAAACCGGTGCTCACCGGATTATTGGCTGCGCAGGTTCCGCCGTTCTGAAGGATGCCGCCGTTGACAGGATCAGTTGTACATTGAGCGCGGGCCGCTTGCGGTGCGGCGATGATAATCACGCAAGGCAGAACAACGGAAAGCACCCGTGCTCGCAGAGGGTGCCGACGCGGCGCCTGACCGGCAAGTAATCGCAAAGGCTTGCGCAGTTCCATTTTGTTGCGCCCGATCACACGCGATCGCGAAAGGCAACGAGCACCAGAATTGTTGTGCGAAGACGCCGCATCTGTGGCGATCGCGGCAGCAATCCATTATCCCGACCACTGTCGCTTACGAGTCACGCATGGGACAACAATGCTGATCCAACGGATCCACGCCGTGCTCTCTGGACAACCTCGAGTTGCCAGCGGGACTGATGACTGCTCTGGGGCAATCGCGTCGTTTTGCGAGGTTCGCGGTAAGGTCCGCTTTAGCCCCCAAGAGGCGACGTCGTTTAGATCAGCTTCAGTCCCTTCAGACTGGCGTGACCTTGTTTGCCGACGATGATGTGGTCGTGCACGGCGATACCGAGCGGTTTTGCGATGTCGATGATGGCCTTGGTCATCTGGATGTCGGCCTGCGAGGGCGAGGGATCGCCTGAGGGGTGGTTGTGCACCAGGATCAACGCGGTCGCCGACAGCTCCAGCGCGCGCTTGATCACCTCGCGTGGATAGACCGGGGTGTGGTCGACGGTGCCGGTCTGCTGCACCTCGTCGGCGATCAGCTGGTTGCGCTTGTCGAGGAAGAGCAGGCGGAATTGCTCCTTGTCTGAAAACGCCATGCTGGATCGGCAATAGTCGATCACTTCGTTCCAGGACGACAGCGCGTTGCGGCTGTTGACCTCGCCCTTGGCGACGCGGTGCGTTGCCGCGGCGATCAGCTTGAGCTGGTGGATCGCGGCTTCGCCGATGCCGTCGACCTCGCGCAGGCGTGCCACCGGTGCGTGGACGGCTTCGGCGAACGAGCCGAAAATCTTGATCAGCGTTTTCGCCAGCGGCTTGGTGTCGCGTCGCGGCAGCGCCGGAAACAGCGCCATCTCCAACAGCTCGTAGTCGCTGAGCGCATCCGCGCCCGCGCTGTAGAAACGCTCGCGCAGCCGTTCGCGATGGCCGTGATAGTGCGGCGCGTCTTCGGGCTTGCTCTTGTCGTGGTCGGTCTTGGCGGGCATCAGGCCTAACCATGCCGTACGGCGCGCGTTTTGCAACCGGGAGGTGTCCGGCCCCGGCGGCTCGCTCATTGGCGCGGCGGCCGGGGCCTCGTCGTCTGCCTACGGCGAAAGCCCTCCCGGCGGGGTGCAGACCTCGACCAGGACATTGCCCGGCGCGGTGACATAGAAGTGCGGGACGCGGACGCCGCCGCCACGATCCATGGAGGCGATCCTGCTCGGGTTGAGGCCCGCGGCCTTTAGCGCGGCGTGCTTGGCTTCCACCTCGGCTGCCTCGTCGTAGTAGAAGCCGATATGGAAATTGGCGGGATAGTCGGCCGGCTCGCCTGTCTTGCCGCGCATCACGGTCAGGATGAAATCCTCCTTGTTGCGCAGGACGACGAGGGCCTCGCCGCGCGAGGCATAGGGTGCAAAGCCGAAGAAGCGCTCGAAGAAGGCGGCAAGCGCGGTGACGTCCGAGGTCACGAGGTTGAGATGTTGCAGTCGCATAGGTGCTCTCCGTTCAGGTGAAGGAACGGACGGAACGAGATTCCACACTGAGCGGCGGCCGAGTTGACACGACGACATGACCCGCCGAGCAGCGTGACGATCGCGTCACTCTGTCCGGCCGTGGGTCCTACCGTGGAGACGGTGGCAGAATTCCTGGCAAGTCAGGAACAGGCCGGGCTTACCAATCCGGCCATGCCTTTTTCGGCGCGCTCCGGGTAGCAGAGTTCGCGCACATCGGCAACGCCGGGAGCCGGTCAGGATGTTGCCGGCCCGGATTCCCGGCGCCGTCTACGCTCGGCGCGACTGAGCCGTCGGAAAAAAATTTCACACCAGCTGTCTTCGTTCTCCTGCCTCGTTCGTCTCAGCGCTGTTGGCCGGTCGAGTGGCCGGCCGATCTTCCGCAACAGGAGAATATCAATGTCCCGGACCAGACCTGAGCCGTCGCGTCGTGCCTTCGTTGCCACCGGCATCGGAGCCGGTGTCTTGCTCGCCGCGCAATCGGCGCCGTCCCGCGGCCAGAACAGGAGCTCGAAAATGGAAGCGACCATTCGCACCGGCAGCGACGTCACGACCCTCGTCAACGTCTTCACGGTCGAGCCGGACAACCAGCAAAAGCTGGTTCAGCTGCTGAAGGAGGGCACCGAGACCTTCTTCAGCAAGCAACCCGGGTTCATTTCGTCCAGCGTCCATGCCAGCAAGGAGGGCCGGCGTGCGATCAATTACTCGCAATGGGCAAGCGCGGGGGACATCGAGAATTTTCGCCGGGATCCGCGATTTGCGCCGTACATCCGGAGCCTTGCGGCGCTGTCGAAGGCCGAGACGATCCTGTGCGAGGTCGTCGAGGTCAATCACGCCTGATCTGCAACGGCGACTCGGGGGCGGTCCAAGAGACCGCCCCGCGGACGCTCTTACGGTTCGAGACCACGCTGCCGCGCCGGCAGGGGCATCGTGATGGCGATGACCCCGGCGAGAATGAGCGTCATGCCTGCAAGGGCCGACCAGGTGAAGCGTTCGCCAAGCCATGCCGTGCCGAGCGCCACCGCGAAGCCGGCGCGCAGATAGCTGCCGCTGGTCGTGCCGAGTGGGCCGAGCGTGCGGATCAAGCGGAAATAGATCACCATCGCGAGCGCCGTGCAGATCACCGCGAGGCTGACGACGGCCGCGACCGCGTGCGGAGTCGGTGCCAGTGTCCAGGGTCGCTCGAGGACGAGCGCGGCAGGGACCACGAGGATCGCCGCACAGCTCATGGCGCCGGCCGCCGTGACGGTGGCGGGAAAGCCGGAGAACCGCTGCCCCCATATCGGTGCGAGCGCGTAGCAGAGGCTTGCGCCGAGCACAGCGGCCTGCGCCAGCGGGGCCGTCGTGCCCAAGGCGGACAGCGCATCGATGCCGATCGTCACCGCGACGCCCGCAAGACCGAGCGCGACGCCGATGATCTTCCGGCTGCTGATCGCCTGCCGCCCACGTCCGGTCATCATCGCGATCGCGAGCACGAACATCCGCGGGGTCGCATTGAGCACGCCGGCGAGACCGCTTGCGATATGCAGCTCGCCCCAACTGATCAAGGTAAACGGCAGCGCGCTTTGCAGCAGCCCTTGCACGAAGAATGCCGCCCAGATCGGTCCTCGACCGGGAAGAGCGTGCCCCTGAGCGCGCGCGATCGCGATCAGGAGAATCGCCGCGATCGTCACGCGCGCGGCGACCATCGTGAATGGCGGGATCGTCGGGATTGCGACCTTGATCAGCGTGAACGAGCTGCCCCAGATCAGTGAGAGGAGGAGCAGGAGCCCGATCTCGAATGTGAGCGTGGTTTGTCCTGACGTCGTTTGTTGCGCCTGCGTGTGCATTGCGAATCTGCTCCGGGATGGACCGGGACCATGATCCGGCGCGGTGGCGCAGGCTGGCTGGATTCGGACCTCATCGCCCGATCGAGTCCGATTCCAGCTACTCGGCGGGCTGCGATGAAACTATTCTTCCGCCATGGCAACAGGCTCGGCACATCGGCAAACGCTGCCGCCGCATCTCGACTGGGACACCTGCGATCGGGCGCGGCTGGCGCGGGCACGCGCGTTCGACGGGCTGTTCTTCTCCGGCGTTCGCTCGACGAGGATCTACTGCCGGCCGGTCTGCCCGGTTCGCCCCGCTCGCTCCGAGAACGTCACCTTTTATGCGACCGCCGCTGCCGCCGAGCGCGCCGGCTTTCGCCCGTGCCTGCGCTGCCGGCCCGAGACTGCGCCGGGATCGCCGGCCTGGATGGGAACGGCCACCACCGTCGCGCGCGGGATGCGCCTGATCAATGACGGATTCCTGGATCGCGCGTCGATGATGGACCTTGCGGAAGCCCTGGGCGTCGGGCCGCGCCATCTGCTCCGCCTGTTCATGCGCCACGCCGGTGCGAGCCCGAGCGAGATCGCCGCGACCCGCCGTGTGCAGGAAGCCAAGCGTCTGATCGACCAGACCAGCATGACATTGGCGGAGATCGCCTTCGCCGCCGGTTTCGGCAGCGTTCGCAGATTCAACGATGCATTTGTCGCGACCTACAAGCGGCCGCCGTCGTCATTCCGGCGCCGCCACTAGGACGTCCAGCCAGGCATCACCCGATCTGCGCAGTGTCGCGGGCAATGCCGCCGCATTTTATAATTGACTATTCGTTCCAGAATGACTATTGTCGTGTCATGGCAAGGACCAAGGAATTCGATCAGGACGAGGCGCTCGATGCCGCGATCGGTGCGTTTCGCGAGCACGGTTTCGAGGGAACCTCGACGCCGATGCTTGTTGACGCCATGGGGATCGGCCGCCAGAGCATCTACGATACGTTTGGCGACAAATGGCAACTCTATTGCGCAGCGGTGCGCCGCTACGCGGCCAGCGAGGTCGAAGCCCATCTTGCCGCGCTGCGGGCGCCGCCGCGCGCGATTGACGGCCTCAGGGCGATGATCGACCGCGTCGTTCGCGACGCGAACGAGGCTTGCCTGGGCATCGGCTCGATCAGCGAGTTCGGCCGCTCGCGGGATGACCTCACCAGCATCCATGCGGCGTCAGGCCGCGCGCTCCAGGGCGCCGTTTCGAAACGCTTGCGCGAAGCGCAGGCCGACGGCGACGTGGCGCGGGATCTCGACGCCGACGACGCAGCCGAGTTTCTGCTGGCGAATGTTGCCGGTATTCGAATCGCCGCGCGCGGTGGCGCCAGGCCGCGCCAATTACGGGCGCTCGGCGCCATCGCATTGCGCGCCGTCGGGTAATTTTTTTTGGTCAAATCTGGAACGATTGTTCAAAATAAGGAGAGAGAAAATGAGCAGCAAAGTCGCGTTGGTGTTTGGTGGAGCGCGCGGCATTGGCGCCGCGATCGCGGTCCGTCTCGCACGGGACGGGTTCGATATCGCGCTGACCTACGTGTCGCGACCGGACAGTGCCGCCGAAATCGTGGCCGCGATCGAGAACGCTGGCCGCAAGGCCGTCGCGATCAAGGCCGATAGCGCCGATCCCGCCGCGATCCGCGCGGCCGTCGCCGAGACCGTGAGCCGGCTTGGGGTGCTTGATGCGGTCGTCGTCAACGCGGGCATTCTCCGCCTCGGTCCCGTCGAGCAGTTCAGCCTGGAAGACCTCGACCTCATTCTCGATGTGAATATCCGCGGCGTCTTTCTGGCCATCCAGGCGGCAGCCGGGCAGATGCGTGACGGCGGCCGCATCATCACGATCGGGAGCAACACGGCGATCCGGACAGGGACGCCGGGAGGCAGCGTCTATGCCATGACCAAGGCCGCCGTTGCCTCCTTGGTCCGCGGCGTTGCGCTCGACCTGGCGCCTCGCCGGATCACGGTCAACAACGTCCAGCCGGGCCCGACCGAGACCGACATGACGGCCACGATGGTGTCGCGGCTGAAAGAGATCGTTCCGTTGAAGCGCGTCGGTGAGCCCGGCGAGATCGCCGCGCTGGTGTCATATGTGGCGGGCCCGGAATCCGGCTATATGACCGGCGCCAGCCTCACCATCGATGGTGGCTACGTGCTGTAAGAGGTCCGCCTCTGACGACAGATCGTCGCCGGCGAACAGGATGGCAGGATCGCATCGCGGTCCTGCCGGGCCATCACCCGATCTGCGTCTCGCCGTGCCGTTTCGACAGCGTGAAGATCTCGACGCCCGTCGCGGTCACCCCGACGGAGTGCTCGAACTGCGCCGACAGCGAGCGGTCGCGGGTCACCGCGGTCCAGCCGTCGGAGAGGATCTTCACGTGCGGCTTGCCGAGATTGATCATCGGCTCGATGGTGAAGAACATGCCGGGCTTGAGCTGAACGCCTTCGCCGGGCCGGCCGATATGGATGATGTTCGGCTCGTCGTGGAACATGCGCCCCAGGCCATGGCCGCAGAAATCGCGCACCACGCTCATGCCCTGAGGCTCGACGAAGCTCTGGATGGCGTGACCGATGTCGCCGGTGGTGGCGCCCGGCTTGACCGCCGCGATGCCGCGCATCATCGCCTCATACGTCACCTCGATCAGCCGCTCGGCCTTGCGGGCGATCGGGCCGACCGCATACATCCGGCTGGAATCGCCGTACCAGCCGTCGACGATGAAGGTGACGTCGATGTTGACGATGTCGCCTTCCTTCAACGGACGGTCACCGGGCATGCCGTGGCAGACCACGTGGTTGAGCGAGGTGCAGGTCGAGTAGCGGTAGCCGCGATACATCAGCGTCGCCGGATAGGCGCCGTGGCTGAAGGCGAAGTCGCGGACGAACTGGTCGATGCGCTCGGTCGGCACGCCGGGCCCGACGATATCGGTGAGCTCGTCGAGGCACTTCGCCACCAGCGCGCCCGCCTTGTGCATGCCGGCAAAGGCGCTCGGCCCGTGCAGCTTGATCTGTCCGGTCTTGCGCAGGGAGGTATCGGAGGCTTCGACGTAGCTCATGCGGGGCTGGTCTCGATGTCGGCGGAAGGGCTTGATTTCAGGGCCATAATCTAATGATCACGGGCCCTCATGCAAGTCACGCGTGGCTCTTGCGCCCGAAACAGGGCCTAATTCGGGACTTCTACGGTGGTTTCCACCGGCAGGGCGCCGCCCCGGACGCGAATCTCGCGGACGGGATAGGGAACCCGGATGCCCTCGCGCTTGAAGGCCTCCCACAGCGCCAGCATCACGTCGCTCTTGACGCCATCCATGCCGTCGGGGTCCGCGATCCAGAAGGTCAGCGAGAACTTCATCCCGGCTTCCGCGAACTCGGTCAGGATGCTGTTCGGCGGCTTGCCCTTCTGCGCGCGGGGATGGGCGGCCGCGGTCTCCGCGGCGAGCTTGCAAACCAGCCGCGGGTCGGCGTCGTAATTGGTGCCGAAGGCGATCTTCACCAGCGTGTTCTTGTCGGTATAGGTCCAGTTGACGACCTTCTGCGTCACCAGGTCCTCGTTCGGCACCAGGAATTCGCGGCCATCGCCGGCGGCGACGGAAATATAGCGCGTCTTCATCGCGCTGATGCGCCCGGTATTGTCGCCGATGGTGACGAGGTCGCCCGGCTTCACCGACTTGTCCGCAAGCAGGATGATGCCCGAGATGAAGTTGGCGACGATCTTCTGTAGGCCGATACCGATGCCGACGCCGACCGCGCCGGAGAACACCGCGAGCGCCGAGAGATCGATACCGACCGCGCCAAGCGCGATGACGATTGCGATGGCCAGCAGCCCGATCCGGATGATCTTGACCAGCAGCACCTGCACCGACGGGGTCAGATCGGTGGTCGAGTTGATCCGGCTCTCGGCGAAATTGCTGGCGATCTTGGTGGCCCAGAGCGCGATAAGCAGGAGCGCGCCGGCCTTGATCACCAGCAGCGGCGTCAGCCGCAGGCCGCCGAGCACGATCGCAAAGGAATCGAGCAGGTCGACCGTCGTGTCGAGCTGTCCGATGATGGACAGCGCCGCGACGAACCACGCCGAGATCGACACCAGCTTGACGATGAAGGCGTTGCGCAGCACCGAGGTCACGAGCCGGATCGCAAGCCAGGCCAGTCCCAGCTTGGCGGCGACCATCAGGAGATAGCTGCGGCTCGGCCAGGTCGCGTGATACATCACTACGCGGGAGAGGATCACCATCAGGGTGAACACCGCCGTCGAGGCGCTCGAGACCATCACCCGGGCGAAGTGCCGGAGCGGCAGCGGCCAGTGTATCGCCAGCGATGTCATGTCGATGCGGTTGCGAACCCCGGCTTCCGCGGCATAGGCGATGCCGGCCGCGGCCAGGATCAGGCCGAATTGCAGGTAGAACCAGGGCGAGGAGATTTCCGCCCCGACGCTGCGCGCGGTGGTCTGCACGAACTCCATGAAGTCTTTGAGGTCCATGTCCATCAGTCTCGTCGGGAAGCGGGCGGCAGGGATTGATTCGAGGGCGCCGCAGATTCCCACAAAGGGAGCGGCCCGGCCATCGATACACCGCTAAGTGAAGTGCGTTAAGGCCGCAAAATACGGGCAGATTGCCGCGAGCGGGAGAAAATGGGTTGGCGCGGGAGTCTGCCGACGATAAGGATGCAATTCCAGTGATTTGTACCCGGAAGGTGGATGGCTTCCCTCGACTCTGTCAGCCTCGCCATATTGCTCGGCGCCGTCCTCGTCATGGCCGGTATCCTGTCGAGCCTGCTTGCTCTGCGCTTCGGCGCGCCCTTGCTGCTCGTCTTCCTTGCCATCGGCATGCTCGCGGGCGATTCTGGCCCCGGGCAGCTTCAGTTCGACGACGTCCGCACCACCTATCTGGTCGGCTCGGTGGCGCTGGCCCTGATCCTGTTCGACGGCGGCCTGAAGACGCGCTTTGCCAGCATCCGCACCGTGCTCGCGCCGTCCGTTGTGCTCGCGACCGTCGGGGTGCTTCTGACCGCGCTGATCACGGCGCCGTTCGCCAAATACGCGCTCGACCTCAACTGGACGGAATCGCTGCTGGTCGGTGCCGTCGTGGCCTCGACCGACGCGGCCGCGGTGTTCCTGCTGGTGCACACCCAGGGCCTGCGCCTGCGCCCGCGCGTCGGTGCGACGCTGGAGGCCGAATCCGGCACCAACGATCCCTTCGCGATCTTCCTCACCCTGATGCTGGTCGAATACATCTCGCTGGGATCGAGCTCGGCGGGCCATGTGGCGATGGAGTTCATCCAGGAGGCGGTGCTGGGCGCCGTCGTCGGCTTCCTCGGGGGTCGTCTCGTCGTCGTCGCGCTCAACCGGGTTGCGCTGCCGCAGGGCCTGCATGCGCCGTTTGTCACGACCGCGGCGCTCGTGATCTTCGGCGGCTCGCAGATCATGCACGCCTCCGGATTCCTCGCGGTCTATCTCGCCGGCATCATCATCGGCAACCGCCCGACCCGCGCGCATAATTCCGTGGTGGCATTCCTGGATGCCGCGACGTGGCTGGCGCAGATCGTGATGTTCGTGCTGCTCGGCCTGCTGGTTTCGCCGAGCCGGCTCGGCACGAGCGTGCTGCCGGCGGTCGGGGTTGCGTTCGTCCTGATGCTGGTCGCGCGGCCGATCGCGGTGTTCGTGTGCCTGGCGCCGTTCCGCTTCAACTGGCGCGAAAAGATCTTCATCGCCTGGACCGGCCTGCGCGGTGCCGTCGCGATCTTCCTGGCGTCGATCCCGATGCTGGTCGGCCTGTCGAAGGCCTATCTCTATTTCGACGTCGCCTTCGTCGTCGTCATCATCTCGCTCCTGCTGCAAGGCTGGACGCTCGCGCCCGCCGCGCGCAAGCTGCACGTTGCGCTGCCGCGCGCCGAGCGTGGTCCGCGCCGTGTCGAGCTGGATCTGCCTGGCCAGCTCGAACAGCAGCTCGTCGGCTATCCGGTGCGGCCCAAGAGCCTGTACTTCCGCCGCGGTCTGATCCCGTCCTGGTCCAAGCCGACGCTGGTCATCCGCAACGAGAACATCTTGACCCCGACGGAAGCCGATCCGATCGCGCCCGGCGACTACATCTATCTGCTGGCCCCGCCGGAAAAGGCCGAGTCGCTCGACCGCTTCTTCGTCGACATGCAGCCCAGCTCGGCGCCGGATCCGCATTTGCTCGGCGACTTCATGGTCTCCGGCGAGCACACGCTGGCCGAGCTTGCCGAGATCTACGGCGTCAAGGTCGGCGAGGATGACGGTAAGCTGACCCTCGCCGACTATTTCGACGTCCATCTCGACCGGGCGCCGAAGGAGGGCGCCGAGCTGCCGCTGGACGAGATCGTGCTGGTCGCGCGCTCGATCTCCGGCGGCCGCGTCAACGTCGTCGGCCTGCGTTTGCCGGAGGACGAGGAAACGCCCGCGCCGCTGACGCGCCGGCAAGCGCTGCGGCGCAAGCTCGCGGATTTGTGGACGTCGGTGGCGGGGGGTTAGCACCGCGCTCTCCGTTTTCAGTTTGGCGGGACGGAGCGGCCGCAAGCTCGTCATTGCGAGCGCAGCGAAGCAATCCAGTCTGCCTCCGCGAAAAGACTCTGGATTGCTTCGCTACGCTCGCAATGACGGGGAGGGGCCTCAACCCCTCACGTCAACACCTTCACCCCGCCGAACGACGTCACGCGGCCCTGCTTCAGCATCACGATCTGCGTCGCGAGCTGGCGCAGCTCGGCGACGTCGTGGCTGACATAGACCATGGGGACATTGGCCTCGTCGCGCAGCCGCACCAGATAGGGCAAGATCTCCAGCTTGCGGCCCTCGTCGAGCGCGCCGAGCGGTTCGTCGAGCAGCAGCAGGCGCGGCCTCGACAGCAGCGCGCGCCCGAGCGCGACGCGCTGGCGTTCGCCGCCGGAGAGCTTTCCTGGACGGCGATCAAGGAGCGCGCCGATGTCGAGCAGCTCGATGATGCGCCTGTGCTGGGCAGGATCGGGCGCGAGGCTGTTCATCCGCCGGCCGTAGTCGAGATTTTGCGCGACGTTGAGATGCGGAAACAGCCGCGCGTCCTGGAATACGTAGCCGATGCGGCGGCGCCAGGTCGGGACATGGATGCCGGCGGCAGTGTCGTCGACGGTCTCGCCGTCGATCACGATGGTGCCGCGGTCGGGCCGCAGCAGGCCCGCGATCATGTTGACCAGCGAGCTCTTGCCGGCACCGTTCGCGCCGAACAGGCCGATGACGCGGCCTTCGCTGGTGAAGGTTGCGGAGAGCGAGAATTCGCCGAGCTGTTTTTCGATGTCGACGCGCAGCATGGTCAGTTCCCGTGCAGGCGTTGCGTGGCGCGGCGGGCGAACCATTCGGCGGCGATCAGCGCGCCGAGCGCGAGCACGATCGAGATGATCACGAGTCGTCCCGCGGCCGCGTCGCCATCGGGCGTCTGGATCAGCGAGTAGATCGCCGACGAAATCGTCTGGGTTTCGCCGGGAATGTTGGAGACGAAGGTGATGGTCGCGCCGAACTCGCCGATCGCCTTGGCAAAGCCCAGCACCATGCCGGCGAGCACGCCGGGCAGCGCCAGGGGTAGCGTCACCGTGAAGAACACTTTCCAGGGCGCCGCTCCCAGCGTCTCAGCCGCCTGCTCGAGCCGGCGATCGATCGCCTCGATCGACAGCCGCATCGGGCGCACCAGCAGCGGAAACGACATCAGGCCGCAGGCGAGCGCCGCCCCGGTCCAGCGAAACGCGAAGACGATACCGAGATAGTCGGCCAGAAATCCGCCGACGAGTCCCTTGCGACCAAAGGTGAGGAGCAGGAGATAGCCCGTAACGACAGGCGGCAGCACCAGCGGCAGATGGACGAGCGCATCGAGCACCGATTTGCCCCAGAAATCATGGCGGGCAAGCAGCCATGCCAGCGCAATGCCGAACGGCGTTGCGACCAGCGTGGCGATGACGGCGACCCTGAGCGAGAGCAGGATCGCCGTCCATTCGGCGGGAGAGATCTCGAGCACGAAAAATCAGGTTGCAAAATTAAGTCGTGGGACTGACCAGGAACTTGAAGCCGTATTTTTCCAAGATGGTCTTGGCAGCGGTCGAGCGCAGGAAGGCGAGATAGTCGTTGGTCTTGGCCTTCGCGGTGGTGGTCGCGGCGACGGGATAGATGATCGCCGGATGCGAGTCCGCCGGGAAGGTGCCGACGACCTTCACGCCGGGCTCGACCTTGGCGTCGGTCGAATAGACGATGCCGAGATTGGCCTCGCCGCGGGCGACCAGCGTCAGCGCGGCGCGCACGCTCTCGGCCATGGCGAATTTCGGCTCGGCGGCCTGCCAGGCGCCCAGCTTCTCCAGCGCCGCCTTGGCATATTTGCCGACCGGCACGGACTTGACGTCGCCGGTCGCGATCTTGCCGTCGCCCGCGAGCTTGGCGAGGTCAAAGCCTTGCGCGATCGTGACGTTGTCGATCTTGGAGTCCTTCGGCGCGATCAGCACGATGCTGTTGCCGAGCAGGTTGACGCGGGTCGGCTCGTTGATGGTCTTCTTCGAGATGGCGTAGTCCATCCAGTCGGTGTCGGCGGAGACGAACACGTCGGCCGGTGCGCCCTGCTCGATCTGCTTGGCGAGCACCGAGCTTGCGGCATAGCTGACGCTGAACTTGACGCCGCTCTTGGCGGTGTAGGCGGCGTCGATCTCGTCGAGCGCGTTCTTCATCGAGGCGGCGGCGAACACGGTGATGGTCTTGTCCTCGGCGGCGGCAGGCGAAAGGCTCGCGCTCGCGAGGAGGACGAAAGCGGTGAAAAGTCCGGCAATACGAATCATGGAGTGCGCTCCGTGCGAGTTCGCGCGCGCGAATGCACGCGCAAATCTGGCGTTGGGTGGGTTGGCGTGCGACGGGCGGAAGCGCTGTTCCACGTGTCCCCGCAACGGCTTACGGCCGGCGGGGATATCGCAGGTGCGAAGATAGCAGGCTAAGCCTTCAGGTCAAAGGCGGCCGTTTGTCCAACAAAGCGGCTTATTGTGCCGCCAGGATCGCGATCGACAGCGAATTGTCCTTGGCGCCGCTGACCTGAAGCACGAAAGGCTGCGCCGACAGCTCGTATTTCATGGTCTTGCGGATGCCGTCGCAATCGGTCGCGCCGCTGAAGGCCACGGGCTTGAGGAAGTGCCCGTCCTGGACCACGTCCACCCAGGCCCCGCTGGACAGGCTGACGGTGTAGAGCCGGCCTTCGGCGCCTTGATGCTGGTGAAGCCCGCGAAGGTGCCGTCCTTCGGCGCCCTTTCCGGCGGCGTCGGCAGCTTCGCGTCCGCGGGGGCCACCAGCCCCAGCGTGATGGCCGACGACGGCAACGCCGCCTGCTCGCTCCCCGAGACGAGCTTGGCGCGGTCCGGCGCGGTGAGCGCGGCGCGCTCACGCTCGATCGGCCATTTGAACTTGTCGCATCCGCTGGGCTCTTCGGCAGCCAGAGCGGTGGTCGCACCGAGCGAAAGCGCAGCGAGGAAGGTGAGGACGCGCATGTCAAATCTCATCGTTGGCCACGCGGAATATGCGGGGCTTGCGGTCATTGCTGAAAGGCGGGATGCGCGTCCCGACAGGGCCGCTCGGCTTACGGCAGAGCGGCAAGGCGATCCTAGCGCATTTCAGAGGATGGGAGCCAGTAATGACTCTGTCATCCCGGACAAGCGCAGCGAAGGGGATCCATAGCCCCAGGGAGGAATTTGACGAAGACTCGGAGTTACCGCTTCGCTCAATCACCGCTCCCTGTGGTTATGGATCCCGGGCTCGCGCTTCGCGCGCCCCGGGACGACAGCGGTGGGTGAGGCGGCAGCTTGCCCAGCCAGCCGCCTATTGCTTCGCATCCACCGCGTGCAGCACCGCTTTGCAGGCCGCCGGCATCTGCGCCAGCGTCATCGGCGGCTTTGGCTTCGGCGGCTCCGGCGGAGGCTTCGGATGCAGCACGGCGTCGCTGAACCAGTAGGCGAGGTCGGACGGCTTGCAGCCTTCGTCCTCGGATTGCGACGACTGGCCTTCGCATTCGCTCGAGCCCGCTGGGCAGCGCATGCGGATGTGGAAGTGATAGTCGTGGCCCCACCACGGCCGGATTTTCGACAGCCATGAGCGGTCGCCCTTGGCCTCGCGGCACAGCGCCTTCTTGATCGCGGGATTGACGAAGATGCGCTGCACCGCCGGCTCCTGCGCCGCGTCGCGCAGCACCAGCACGTGGGCAGGCGTGAACACCTTGGGGTCGATGTCGAGCCGGTCCTGGCGCACCATCATGACCGCCGACATGTCCTCGCGCTCCTCGCGTGACAAACGACGGTCCGGCATCGGTGTCAGCCAGATGTCGGCATCCAGGCCAATTTGATGGCTGGCATGGCCCGACAGTGCCGGCCCGCCGCGCGGCTGGGCGATGTCGCCGACCAGAATGCCCGGCCATCCCGCGTCCTTGTGCGCTCTGGCCGCGAGCCGTTTGATCAGCGCGATCATGTCGGGATGACCGTAATTGCGGTTACGCGACAGCCGCATCACCTGCCAATTGTCGCCGTTGAGCGGCATCTGCATGGCGCCGCCGATACAGCCCTTGGTGTAGGAGCCGATGACATGAGCCGTTCCCTTCGACGGCAGCAGCTTTCGCGCGAACAGCTCCTTGGCGCCGATGCTGGGATCGTTTGGGTTGGCGAGCGGCGGTAGCGGTTTTGAGTTGACGCTGCCCTTGTCCTGGGCCAGCGCGGCGCCGGCGGTCAGGAACGTCATGACAAGGAGGAGAGGGGCGAGGCGGCGGGGACTCATGCTGTCATCCTTATAACGCAACGCGGCGTCAGGGTTAAGAAACAGTCCTTCGGCCGAAATATTGTCCGAAAGTCGCAGTTCCCTACGCGCGGCCGGCCGATTCTTAACGACGCGATAACCCTCTCGTGCATTGACCAAAATTCGTGCGTGGGAGGCGTGCTCCCAGCCCTCTGTATGCATTCGCGCGCGATCTCGGAAATGATTCAAGGCAGCGCGCAATTTTGCGCCATCGCGTTCTCCGATGACGACGATGTGATGGGCTTGGCGCGCCCGGCGGCGCTGCCGCGCCGCGCAAAGCAGCAATAAGGGCTGCTTTCCTGCGGCCACCAGACTGTGCGACCGACCGACAAGCCACCCAAGATTACTTTTTTTTCAGACACTTGCCCCAAAACTTGCGGCCACTGGGCGCGACTGGGACGTATCAAGTTGAGTTTGGGGTTTCGAAAAACAACAAAGCGAAAGGGAGGCGTGCTCGCCCGGGCTCGCCGACAGCCGCGCAAGCCGCGCTTCGCGCGCGCGCCTCAATCCGTTTCCGAACGCGACGAACTCCTGCGCCGCCGCGCCGAGGCGGAGGCGGCGATTGCCGAGGCCCGCAAATCCCATGAGCGCCTGCGCCAGGCCATCGACATCCTGCCGCAAGGCATCGTGTTTCTCGATGCCGAAGGCCGTTACGTGCTCTGGAACAGGAAATACGCCGAGATCTACAGCAAGACCGCCGATCTGTTCGAGGAAGGCGCGCGCCTCGAGGACACGCTGCGCATCGGCGTCGCGCGTGGCGACTATCCCGAGGCTGCCGGCCACGAGGACGAGTGGATCGCCGAGCGGCTGCAAAAGCTTTATCAACCCGGCGCGCGCCACGAGCAGATGCTCGCGGACGGCCGCGTCATCCTGATCGACGAGCGGCTGACCGACGACGGCGGCGTGGTCGGCCTGCGCGTCGACATCACCGAGCTGAAGCAGCGCGAGGCCTCGTTCCGCCTGCTGTTCGACGGCAATCCTGTCCCCATGATCGTCTGTGCGCTCGACGACGAGCGCATCCTCGGCGTCAACGATGCGGCGATTTCCCATTACGGCTATAGCCGTGCCGAGTTCGAGAAGCTGAAGATCCGCTCGTTGCAAGCTTTCGACAGCGAGCCGCCCTGGACCACCGATCGCTCCAGCGAGGAGCAGGCCGCACGCACCTGGAAGCACGTCAAGGCCAACGGCGCGCTGATCGACCTTGCGATCTATTCCCGCGAATTGACCTATGCCGATCGGCCCGCGGTGCTGCTGGCGCTGATGGACATCACCGAGCGCAAGCGCGCCGAGGCGCGGCTCGCCTTCATGGCCCAGCATGACGGGCTGACCGGCTTGCCGAACCGCAACCTGCTGCGCCAGCAGGTGGACGAGATGCTGCTGCATATGCGGCGCAGCTCCGACAAGGTCGCGCTGCTGATGCTGGGGCTGGACAATTTCAAGGCGGTCAACGACACGCTGGGACACGCGGTCGGTGACAAGCTGCTGCGCGGCGTCGCCAAGCGGCTGCGCTCGACCTTGCGCGAGGAGGACGCGCTGGCGCGGCTGAACTCCGACGAGTTCGCGATCGTGCAGAGCGGGCTGACGCGTCCCGAGGATGCGGTGATGCTGGCCAAGCGCTTACTGGAAGCCATCGCCGATCCCTATCTGCTCGATGGCCATTCCGTGGTGATCGGCGCCTCCATCGGCATCGCGATGGCGCCCGGCGACGGCGATGATTCCGAAAAACTGCTCAAGAGCGCCGACATGGCACTGTCGCGCGCCAAAGCCGATGCCCGCGGCACCTTTGCGTTCTTCGAGGCCGCGCTCGACGCCAAGGCGAAGAGCCGCCGCAAGATCGAGGTTGAGCTGCGCGACGCGATCCAGAACGACGTGCTGCGCCCTTATTACCAGCCGCTGATCGACCTCTCGAGCGGCCGCATCACCGGCTTCGAGGCGCTGGTGCGCTGGCCGCATGCCGAGCGCGGCATGGTCTCGCCGGCCGAGTTCATTCCGGTCGCCGAGGAAACCGGGCTGATCAATCCGCTCGGCGGCCTGATGCTGCGCCGGGCGTGCCTGGATGCCGCGACCTGGCCGGACGATGTCCGCGTCGCCGTCAACCTGTCGCCGCTCCAGTTTCGCAGCGGCAATCTGCTCTCGGTGGTGACGGACGCGCTGAAACATTCCGGCCTGCCGGCGCGGCGGCTGGAGCTCGAGATTACCGAGACGCTGCTGCTCGAAAAGAGCGCGCAGGTGCTGGCGACGCTGCATGCGCTGCGCGCGCTCGGCGTCCGCATCTCGATGGACGATTTTGGCACCGGCTATTCCAGCCTCAGCTATCTGCGCAGCTTCCCCTTCGACAAGATCAAGATCGACCAGTCCTTCGTGCGCGATCTCGGCGCCAACCGCGAGGCCCAGGCGATCATCCGCTCCATCGTCAGCCTCGGCAAAGGCCTTGGCGTCACCATCACCGCCGAGGGCGTCGAGACCGAAGCCGAGCTGAGCTGCCTGCGGGCCGAGGGCTGCGACGAGGGCCAGGGCTTTCTGTTCAGCAAGGCCCGGCCCAACGCCGAGATCATCAGCCTGCTCGCCGCCCAGCGCGGCATCGATGGTGGCGAGAAGGCTGCGATGGTGGCGTAAGGCGCGCTGCCCCTTACCTCGCCCCGTTTGCGGGGAGAGGTCGGAATGCGCGCGTAGCGCGGATTCCGGGTGAGGGGGGACAGGTCCTTCAACGACCGCCCGTGTGGAGAGATGCCCCTCATCCCAACCCTCTCAGCGCGAGCGAAGCTCGTCGCGGCCCCGTAAGAACGGGGCGAGGGAGTGCAGCCTCATCGCGGCTGCTGCCCATCACCCCTCCGCCAAAATCGCCTTCCCCACATCCTCATAATGCGTATCCCGCGCCTGGATCTGCTGCGCGATCGCGTGCATGTCGCGAAAGCGCCGTTCGAACGGATTGCTGCGGAACACCGCAGTCGCGCCGGCCATGTGATAGGCGGCGTCGACCACCTTGGCCGATTGATGGATGGTCCAGGTCGCGGCGAGGCGAACGGCGCTGCGATGCGCCGGGCTGAATTGGCCGGTCGCGCAGAGGTCGCGCCACATCGCATTCGCCGTCGCATAGAGATAGGCGCGCGCAGCGCGTAAGTCGCCCTCGGTGCGGCCGATCAGGCCCTGGACCGCCTGGTTGTCGCGCATGGCGCTCGCTGCCAGCGAGGTGCTTTGCCCGCGACAAAGCGATGGCGGCATCCAGCGTCGCGCGCGCGACGCCCAGCGAGACCGCGGCAAACCCGAGGCTGAAGGTCGATCCGGTGCCGATCCTGTAGAGCGGACCCGTCTCGCGCAGCGCGGACGGCACGTCGCGGAACGCGGTGAAGCGCTCGGGGATGAAGAGGTCGCTCACCTCATAGGAATCCGTGCCCGTGCCGGCGAGCCCGATCGCCTGCCAGACGTCATGCAGCACCGCGCTCGAAACCGGAAACAGGATGGTGCGAACCTCCGGCGAGCCGTCGGAATTTTTGCGCGGCGTCCCGTCGGCTCCGACGATGCGGACATGCGCCCCCAGCCAGCTCGCCTGCCGCGAGCCCGAGGCAAAATCCCAGCGCGCCGTGACGCGATAGCCACCCTCGACCGCACGCGCCTCATGCGCGATCGCGCCCCAGGCAAGGATGCCGGGCGGTGTGTCGAAGATCTCGTGCGCGGTGCCGGGATCGAGCGAAGCTGCGATCATCGCGCAGACGCTGCATTGGCCGAGGCACCAGGCCGTCGAGGCATCAGCCTTCGCGATCTCCTCCTGCATCTGCATGAAGGTTTCGATGGGGGCTTCCGCACCGCCGAGACTTTGTGGTAGCAGCGCGCGATAGAACCCGTTCTCGATCAGCGCGGAGACGACCGTGGGCGTCAGCCGCCGCGTCCGTTCGATCTCGTCCGCTTCGTGCGCAATCAGCGGTGCGATGGCGCGGGCACGTTCAACGAGATCGAAGCCTTGCGGCCTGTTCATGCGCCACCTCGTCAGGCCGCAGCGCGGCCAAGGTCGAGCGATTGCTTGCGTCTTGTCGGAAAACTCAGCGCCACCGCGACGGCGGCAAGCCCGATCGCGAAGGAGCCGGCGTGCAGCCATGTGTAGCGCTGGAAATTGTCGAACACGAGTCCGCCAGCCCAGGGCCCGAGCGCCATGCCGAGGCTTGCAAAGGCCGATACCGCGCCGAACACGGTGCCCATGATGCGCGCGCCGAAGTACTCGCGGACCAGCACCGCATAGAGCGGCATCACGCCGCCATAGGCGAGGCCGAACACGACTGAGAGCGCGTAGAATTCGCCGAGCTGCGCCACCGCGAGATAGGTCGCGATGCACATCGCCTGCACGAACAGGCCGCCGACCAGCACTGGCTTTGCGCCGATGCGATCGGCAGCCGCACCCAGCAGCAGGCGCCCGCCGAGCCCGGAGACGCCGGCGACGCCGTAGACCGTCACCGCGGTGAGCGGGGCGATGCCGCACACCATCGCATAGGACACCATGTGAAAGATCGGACCGGAATGCGCCGCGCAGCAGGCGAAATGCGCCGCCGCGAGTGCGATGAATTGCGGCGTGCGCAGCGCCTGCGCCGCGGTCAGCTCGATCTCCGGTGCAGCGTCGGTGCTTGCCGGGCCAGTCGCTTGCGGCGCCGGCCGCACCAGGAAGCAGGCCGGGATCAGCAGCACCCACGCGGCGATGCCAATCACCAGCATCGCGGTGCGCCAGTCATAGGCCGAGATCAGCCAGCTTGCGGTCGGCGCAATCGTCACCGGCGACACGCCCATGCCGGCGGAGACCAGCGCCACCGCGAGGCTGCGGTTCTTCTCGATCCAGGCGCTCGCGAGCGCCATCATCGGCGCGTAGAAGCTGCCGGCAGCGACGCCGATCAGCACGCCGAAGAACAGCTGGAATTGCCACAGGCTGGTTGCCTGGCTCGCAGTCACGAGACCGAGGCCCAGCAGCAGGCTTCCGGCGAGCACCACGATGCGCGTGCCAAACCGGTCCGACAGCGTGCCCCAGAAGAACGCGGCAACGCCCATGCAGAGGAAATCCAGCGTCGCCGCCGCCGACACGCCCGCGCGTGACCAGCCCATCGCTTCGGAGATCGGCTGCAGGAAGACCGCAAGCGACAGCATCGTGCCGAAGCCGACACAGGTCATCAGCGCTCCCGCGGCGACAACGACCCAGCCATAGTCGAACCCTGACGGCTTGCTCATGCGTTTCCTCGGCGCTTTTGCTCTTGTTGATGGTGCGCGCGGGGATGGTGGCCCATCTGTCGGCGGAGGGCAAGGTTACGCGCAATGCGCGGGTACAGAGCTCGTTACCTTGCAGCTGCCTTGAGCATCGGCACGCGCCATGGGCCGCCGCAACGTCGATTTAGGAGGTGTTTTGTGCAGCAGTTTCGCTGCCCCCGCGTGCCTGTTGCATTTGCCCCGGCCACCCGTACGCCGAGATCAGGCTCATATAGGCCTCAAATTCCGTGCCGGTCATATTGAGGGAGCGGCTGCACTGTTGGAGGGCTTCTTCATATTGACGGAGGTGCAAGTGTGCGACGCAGAGAAGCCGCGCTGCGATGGTATCCTGCAAGACGGCCAGGTTTGCGAGGTCGCCGTCGAACCGATCCGACCAGATGTCACGGGCGGTCTGAAGGTCGGTCAGAGATACGTTGACCCGCACCTGGTCTCCGTTGCGTCTCACCGCGCCCCGCACGGCCCAGCGGACGCGGAGATCCGTCCCGAGCTGCTGCAAATTGATCACCTTCTTCTTGTAGGTCAAGGCGGTGTCGCGTCCAACAACGAGAGTGGCGGGCGTTCGCGCGAGATCGGTGGTCAAGCCTGTCGAGATCAAGTCGGCAAAGGAGTCTTGCGCCGGACCGTCGTTGAGGCTGGCGAAGGGCAACACGACGAGAGAGGCGAGGCGCGATCTCGGGCCTGACTGTCGGCTGTGCTGGGATGTTTTGAGCTTCCCGTTGTGCGTCGGTACGGACCGTCTTCCAGGCATTCCAGTATCCGGCAACGCCACCGGCAATTGCGCCGATGGCGGCGACCGACGCCAGCACGCTGCTGACGAGCTTCAGACGGCCTCTGAGGTCCTCCAGCCAGCCTGCGGATCGCCGTTCGCCAATAGCGTTTGCAGAGGTAACCGGGACCGTAACTGCCGCCGTGGTTCCTGGTTGCCGATCCTCATCGTGCACGGCGCCCACGAAACGAAAGCCCTTGCGTGGAAATGTCTTTATAAGACGTTGTTGCTGACCGGAGTCACCGATCGCGCGCCGGACGGCGTTCAGCCGGGTTGTGAGCGCCGCATCGGATACGATCCGGCCATTCCAAATCGCGTTGACGAGATCGTCCTTGCTGACGACGCGATCCCTGCTGCGGATCAGATGTTCGAGCAGATCGAGAACCTGGGGTGTCGTGGGCACCACATCGAGCCCGCGCCGCAATTCGCGCCGCTCGGTGTCCAACGCACAGTCCTCGAAGAAATAGCGCATGGCACCATTCTCCAAGCCTGCCCTCTATTCTCCGAGGGCGCGGGAGCAATAATCCGTGGAGAATAGGCCTTCGCTCCCGAAAATGTAAGCCGCGAACATTGGTCCACCCCGTCAGGGGGGGCCAACGTCGTGCTTTTCCGGAAGGCCCGCTTCGCAGAGACCCTTCTCGAAGATCGCGAAGTCAGCTGCCCGGCGAAACGGTGCCAGATTCTCGAGATTGGCACGAAGATCTGGATTGCATTCAAGGGCTTGCAGGAGGGATCGTTGCGCTCGTTCATGCCGCCCGGCGAACGCGTTGCTGGCTGCGGCAATGCAGGTCACGAGCAGGAAACTCGTCTGACCACGCAATGCGGTCTCGGCGCATGATACTGCCGCGTCATAGCGGCCCGCCAGAAAATGCGCATACGCCATGGCTCCCTGCGCGTCGTAGTACATGGGCGGATCGAGCGGGCTCAATCTCACGGCATGTGCGGAGTGCTCGAGGGCGAGATCCGGCTCTCCCCTCCAAACTCTCAACCAGGCACTGGTGGCCCAGGCTTGCGCGAAGTTCGGGTTGTCAGCCAAAGCTCGATCCACGAAAGCAGCCGCGTCGTCGAACTCATGGGCTATGAAGGCGAGTGCATATCCACCCACGGACAGTGCAACCGGATCATTTGCCCCCAGTTCTACCGCCTTCCGGGCCAGCCGGGTGGCTTCCGCAATTTCCTTCGCGGGATCGCTGATCCAGCCGTTCGCCTTGCGCCGGGTATAGCACCAGGCGGCCATCGCATAGCCACAAGCCAGTCGAGGGTCGAGTTCGGTCGCCTTGCAAAAGAGCTGCAGCGCCTCGGTGTTTGCGTTGTTGGACCAACGGGATTTCGCCAGCCCGCGCAGATAATGATCATACGCATCCAGATTTTCGGGCGGCTTCCGCCTTGCCCGCTTGATCTCCTCGCGCTGCAGCCTCGGGGCGATTGCGCCTATGACACTGGACGTCAGATTGTCCTGCAGATCGAACATGTCCTCGATCGGGCCCTCAAAGCGGTCTGCCCAGAGATGCGTTCCAGTTTCGGCATCGATCAGCTGTCCCGCGATTCGAATGCGATTTCCGGCTTTGCGCACGCTGCCTTCGAGGACATAGCGGACACCAAGCTCGCGGCCGACCTGCTTTACGTCGACGACCCGGCCCTTATACGCAAAGCTCGAATTGCGTGCGATCACGAACAGCCAGCGAAAATGAGCGAGGGCCATCGTGATTTCCTCCACGATGCCGTCTGCGAAATACTCCTGTTCGGGATCGGAGCTGAGGCTGACGAAAGGGAGTACGGCAATCGAGGGCTTATCCGGTAGCGGGAGGGCCGCTGTTCTCGCTTCTGACCGGTGAGGGACGGCTGAAGGGTCCGGCTCCCGTACTTCCCGAACGGCTCCGACGAAACGGAAGCCCTTGCGCGGGATCGTCTTGATCAGGCGCTGCGCTTCCCCGCAATCGCCGACTGCCGTGCGGACGCCATTGATGCGGGTCGCAAGCGCGGCCTCCGATACGATGCGCCCCTTCCAGATGGCGTTCATGAGGTCGTCTTTGCTGACGACACGCTCCCTGTTGCCGATCAAGTAGTCGAGAATGTCGAAGACCTGTGGCGCAACGGAAACAGCATCGGCCCCGCGATGCAGCTCGCGCCGATCCGTGTCGAGCACGTATTCATCGAAGAGATAGCGCAAGTTGCCACTCCCGTCGTTGGATGAAGCCGCCTCTGCACCTGCTGGGGCGTAAAGTAAGGCGCCGGTCAGGAAAATGTAAGCTGCACGTCAAGCGTGCCCGGCGGAGTCCTGACATCCTGCCCTCGGTAAAGGTATCGCCAAGGGATATCGCCGATGAGTACCATCAACGGCGTTGCGCAGGTGCGACGGACTGCCACACCCGTGCAGCAAGTGACCAGCCTTTTCTTGCGGGTCTGGAGCGCTTGGCAGAAGCGCCGAAGACGACTGAAGGTACAAACCGCTCTCTGTGCCCTCAGCGATCGGGAGCTGATTGATCTCGGCGCGACGCGCGCCGAGATTGACTACATTGCCTTGCAGCAAGGCCGCGCAAGGCCCGATCGTCCGGCACCCTGGCGCATTGGCAGTGCGCTTGCGATCCTATTGGTCGTCAACCTGTTCAGCTTGATTTCCGTAGATCGCGCCGAGGCTCAATGCACTGCGCAGGATGGTTTGCGGAGGCAGCTGGCGGTCAAGGTCGACCCGCCGGCTCCCAGATCGGAGATTCCGATCAGCTCGGCTGCAGATGTCCTGGCGTGGAAGACGATCCGGATAGGAACATTCACGGACACGTTCGCTCTTCGCAGCGCGATGAGCGCAATGGGCTGCGGCGTCGGCAACTCGGCTGATGAGATACTCGCTCGACCGGCCTTTACCCTAAGTCGCAAGAAGGCGGAGGTTGAGCTTGTTGCCGTGTCGGTTGCCGAGCTCGGCTTTCAAGGCGAGGCTTCGCTGCGGGAAATCTATGCGCGTGCACAACAGCTCGGTCTTGCTCTGGCGCCCGCCGAAATCGCGCCCCAGCTGAGACTCCAGTATTTGGACCAGCCGATCGGTGAGTTTCTCACCATCGGGATGGAGCCTATCGGGACGTGGGCGGGTGAAGCGGTCGTCCTGACGGTGGCGAATGGCGGAGCAGGCCTCATCCTGATCGGCCAGGATGGCCGTGAGGACGCGCAGATATCTGCGATATCCCGTTTTGTGTTCGTGCGACCCGGCTCATCCATGGCTCCAGAGACCGCAGCGATGGCCAGGTAGCATGCTGCGATCTCATTTGGTCTGGGCTCGATCAGGGAAACGGGTGATGATCACGCGTCGTGATGTGTTGTCGGCGGCCGCTGCCGCGTTCGCCGCTGCGCATATTTCGCCGCGGGCGCTCGCACAGCCGATCGCGAGAACCGCGCATATCCTGACGGGCTTCACGCCCGGACTGCAGGATGGGTTGGCGCGGCTCGTGGCCGGCCAGATGAGCGGCTATGCGGAAACCATTGTGGTCGAGACCCGTCCGGGCGCGGCCGGTCGCATCGCGGTGGAGGCGGTGAAGAACGCCGACGCCGACGGATCGGTCATGCTGTTCGCGCCGCTCGGCTTCATGATGTTCTTTCCGCACGTCTACAAGACACTGAGATACTATCCGCGGGATTTCACACCTGTGTCGACTGTCGCCTCGACCCCGACATTGCTGACGGTCGGTCCCAGCGTGCCGGCCGACGTCAAGACGCTGGCGGACTTCGTGGCCTGGTGCCGCGCCAATCCGAAGCACGCCACCTTTGGTTCGCCGGGCGCCGGAACCTCGCTCCATTTTCTTGGTACGACGCTGGGCCGCACCGCCGGCTTCGATTTTCTTCACGTGCCCTATCAGGGCGGTGGCGCGATTCAGGATCTGGTCAAGGGTGTGATTGCCGCGACCGTCATGCCGATCGGCAGCTCGCTCGGGCTCGTCCAATCCGGCGATCTTCGCGCGCTGGCGACCACCGGACCGCGCCGCAGCCTGTTTGTTCCGGCGGTGCCGACAATGCGGGAGGCCGGATATCCGTCGCTCGAGGACCTCACATGGTTTGCGTTCTTCGTTCCGGCCAAGACGCCGGCGCCGATCGTCGATAAGCTCAACACCGCGATCCAGGCGGCCTTGCGCACCGACGAGGTCAAGGCCGGTATGGCAAAGCTGGCCGTCGAGCCCGACGCGATCGCCATGGAAGACTTCGGCCGGCTGATCGCATCCGAATCCGACCGGTGGAAGGCGATCGTGCAGGCAACGGGGTTCGTCCCGACCGATTGAACCGGCATTGACAGGAGGCAACACATGAGCGGGCCGGCATCCGTGCATGATCTCGTGCAGTCGCATCGCATCACCGCGGTGATCTATGCGGCGGCGAAGCTGAATCTCGCCGAGGCCATCGGCGATGAGGCGAAATCGGTGGCCGAGCTCGCCCGGCTGGTGTCTGCCGATGAAAGTGCGCTGCGCAGATTGCTCGTTGGCCTGACGACACTTGGCCTATGCAGGCAGGCCGACCGCGACCGGTTTGCCATGACCGAGCTCGGCCGGCAGCTCGACGAGACCGCCGACCCCTCCTTCAAGGATTGGGTTCTCTTCGAGGGCGAGATGCTCGCGCAATCCTGGCTCGGACTGGTCGAATCGGTTCGCTCCGGCAAGAGCGCGGGCGAGCTGCGCGGCGATGGCGACGATCGCTATGCGGCGACGAGCAATGCGCCGGAATTCACCCGCCGCTTCAATGCCGCGATGGTCAGCCTGACGCGGAGCATCGTTCCAAGGATCGTTTCGGCGCACGACTTCGCGACCGCGCGCATTGTCATGGACCTCGGTGGCGGCACCGGTGAATTGATCGGCGGCGTGATCCAGCACAACCCGCATCTTGAGGGCATCGCCTTCGATCTCGCGCGCTGCGAGCCGGGAGCGCGGGCGCATTTTGAGCGGCTTGGCATCGCCAATCGCTGCCGGTTCGTCGCCGGCAGTTTCTTCGAGCAGGTCCCGGGCGGTGCCGACACGATCCTGATGAAGAGCATCCTGCACAATTGGAGAGACGATCGAAGGGCGTCGTCGTCCGCGTTGTCTTCGATAGCGAACCGACACACTCGGTTGAGCAGCAGCAGGGCGGCTGGCAGGCCATCCTCGACAACTTCGCGCGACACGTGCAGGCGAAGCAGAAGACGTCGTGAAGCCGTGCGGGGGCAGGAGAACGACGTCCTTGACGGGCGTCGTCGGCTTTCCGCGCAGAGCACCTGACGGAAATTGATCAGTCGAGGAATAGCCGGCTTCGGGGTCAGTCGCGTCGGTTGACCCCTCAGCCGGCGACCTCCGGTTTGCGCCGGGCTCACCGGCGCGGTGGGCCAACAGGTGACGTCAAGCTGCTACGACGGCTCCACGCCCCCGGCGCGCGTCTCCGGGGGCGCGCCACGCCTCAGGGGAAGCGGCTGGTCGCCAAGCAACACCTTCACCACCACGTCACGCGCACTGCCGGGATCAAGCGAGTGCTTTGCGATCAGGTCGCTACAGTCGGCGACGATCTGGTCGGCGTCCTGCATGATCTTGAGCTCTTTGTAGCGATCGTGCCGATGCAGGCCCATGCTTTCGCCAACCACTTCAAGGATATTTACGATACGGAATGGCCAGTCGCGCTCGTGCGCGCACAGTTCGCGATGATCGGAATGATAGACCGCGACCAGTGCATCGACACCTGCATCGCGCGCCGCCTCAAGCTCCATAAGTTGCAATTCGCGCTTGTACTTTGGAAGCGCGCCGACATCCACGCTCTGCAAACCCACCGCCGGCTGGTTCAGATCGACGAGTTCGATACCGGGTACCGCCGTCAAGATCTCAGCTGCGGATTCCACGACGCCGGCCACGCCGGGATGCCTGTGCAGCGCGACCCGCATTTCGACCCTGCGCTGAAGGTGCGGCTTGAGCTGCCCCAGCCGGTCGCCGAGAAAGCGCATGAATGGGCTCATCTCGAACGGGCGCGACCCGTGCTGTCGCTCCACCGTTGGCAGGATGGTCTCCGTGTACTGGACGTAGCACGACGGGCACCAGGAGATCACCTGCCCCGAGTTCGAGTGCGACAGCTTTTCCATCGTACTCGATCCCATACGACCGGCCATCTCTGCGTCGCCAGACTTGAGTTGGAGAATGCCGCAGCAATGGCTCGGCCCGCCCATCACCTGGTAACTGACGCCGAGCGCGTCCATGATATCGAGGGCAAGCAAGGCGATGTGCGGCGTCTTGAGCACATTGCAGCCGGTGTAAAACACGAAATCCGGCGCTTCAACGGGCGTGGCGACCGACGCCGATCTCTGACCCAGTCGTTCGAGCACGTCCGTATCGAGTTGCAGGCGCGAAAGCGCGTTCACGCCACGACTGCCGTCGCGATACCTCTCGACACCCCGCCGGCGCCGTTCGGCAAGCTCATTGTCCGACTTCGCGATGCCAAGCCGCGCCATGCTCAGCAGGAAACGCGGATTGACGCCATATGCACGCCTTGATGCATGCCCCGCTCCGCATGCAGGACTGCGCCCATTTGCGCGACGCTTCCGGGCCGTTGCCGGTACGGACCAGCTCGCGAATGCCGCCGATGATGTCTTCGGACTTTGTCGTCCGCGAGATGCCGGCCGGCTCGACACTCGGACAGGCCTCGACGCATTTCCCGCATCGTGTACAGGCGTCGAGCATGTCTTCGGCATATTCAGCCAGGGACGTCTCGAAGGGGACCTCGTTCATCGGCTGCATGACCAACTCCCAGGCCTGCTGGAGGATCAGCTACGCGCGGCACACGACAACGCCGGAACCTAACCGACAATTGGCGAGCTGTACACGAGCAGGCCGCAATGGGGATCTGTCGCCTTCGGGTCAATCGCGTCTGCTACGCGCTGGGTGAGCCCGCTGCCGGCGTGCCCTTACTACCGGACCAACCGTGACCGATCTGGACTTCGCATTCGGGCCAACAGGGGACGTTCGTTGGCCGGCACGGCGACGGTCAGAGCAAGGCCGCTCTGCTGCCGGTCCCCGAAGGCCATCTCGGGAGATGGGGAAGATTATTTCTACCCGCCCTGCGGTAGCCCTTGAGGCCTTCGTTGGATGTTGACCCGCCTCTTGCGGCACGGACGATCTGGCACCAGCTTTCACAGGTCAAGTAGGGACCGGCGGACGATGATCTCTGTTGTTGTCGGGTCACGACAACATGCCGGTTGACCGACGATCTCTACGTTGGAGGGTCAACTATTTCGCCCCGCACGCCTCTGGCGCTTCTCATCATATCCCTGGGGGCGATCGCCGCGGTGTGGTGGTGGCTGGCCACACCGATCAACCTGGCGCGCGCGCCGATCGATTCGAATGCCAAGCTGCAATGCATATCCTACGCGCCCTTCCGCAACAACCAAACGTCGGAGTCGCCGACACCAGTGCCGCGGGACCAGATCGCGGAAGATCTCGCCCAGCTTGCCAAAATAACCGACTGTATTCGTACCTATGCGACTGATCTTGGTCTCGATCAGATCCCCGAACTTGCGTCCAAGGTGGGGCTGAAAGTCATTCAGGGAATTTGGCTCGATAGGGACCGACGGAAGAGCGCGACGCAGATATCCACGGGCATACGCCTCGCCCGGCAATATCCGGAAACCATCACCGCACTCGTGGTCGGCAATGAGGTTCTGTTGCATCGGAAGATGACACCTTCCGATCTTGCTGCCTTGATCCGCTCGGTCAAGGCACAGGTGCCGGTCCCCGTCACCTATTCCGACGTCTGGGAGTACTGGCTGCGCTATCGGGAACTCGGTGACGCCGTCGATTTCGTCACCCTTCATATCCTGCCATATTGGGAAAATGTCCCGGTCGCGGCGAAATCTGCCGCTGCTCACGTCGACGCCGTCCGAAAGCAGGTGGCGTCGGCGTTTCCGGGCAAGGAAATCCTGATTGGAGAAACAGGTTGGCCGAGCGAAGGGCGGATGCGCGAGTCGGCGCTACCATCGCGCACCAATCAGGCGCGGGTGATCTCGGAGGTCCTCGATCTTGCCCGGCGCGAGAATTTCCGCGTCAACCTGTTCGAGGCGTATGATGAATTGTGGAAGCATGAGTTCGAGGGCACCGTCGGCGGATCGTGGGGCTTATTCGATTCCGCGCAGCGCTCGCTGAAATATCCGCCCGGCATCCCCGTCAGCAATTATCCGCTCTGGAAACTGCAAATGAGCAGCGGGATGGCGCTGGCGATCCTGGTGTTTGGCGCTGCATGGCTGACCTCGCGCCGGAAGCCCTCGCAGCCCCGGCTCATCTCATGGTTTGCGGTCGGAATATCGGCAACCACCGCCGGAGTCTTGTTTGGGGTGGCCGCTCAAAAGATGTTCTATGAAAGCTACGGCGCGGGCAGCTGGCTTCTGTGGGGCGCACTTCTGGTGGCGGCAACTGCCTCGCCGCTGTTCGGCGCCAACGCCCTGATGTCCGGGCGCGCACCGCCCACATTTTTGGAATTGCTGGGTCCGGTGGACTACCGGATCCCATCGGGACTGGCGATCATGCACGGATTGATCTTGATCGTAACCATCGTGATCGGCACGGAGACGGCGCTGGGCCTGGTGTTTGACCCGCGCGAAAAGGATTTTCCCTTTGCGGCCCTCACTATGGCGGCGGTCCCTTTTGCGGCGATGACGCTGCTCAATCGCCCGAAGAAGGGAATCCGCCCCATGGCGGAAGCGATGTTTGCCGTTGTATTCCTGGTGGCAGCCATCTATGCGGCGCTTAGCGAAGGACCGGACAATTGGCAGTCGCTGTGGACTTGTGCGGCCTATATCCTGCTTGCGGTTACGTTGTGGCGGGCGCGCGCTTGAGAAAACCTGGCCAGCCGACTTCCGTTGTGGGTCAATCGCGTCACTATGGCCGCGTGCCGATCTCTTCCGGTCTACCTCTGCGAACGGAAATCGTCAGACTGCACCGGCACGTCTCACATGGGCCAGAAGCGGACCCACGACCTAATCCCGAAATCCTGCCCTCGATCGCTCGCCTTCATATGCAAGCCAATCAGAGGATAATCTGTCGTATTGAGGTTTACTTATTGGAAATGAAGCGAGCCGCTGAATGCCATCTCCCATAGAATAGATCGCCACCGTGTACTCTCGGCCCCGTTGATCCGGTGTGCGGGGAATGGCGATGTACCTTCGGTGTTCGCTACGCTGGCCTAGGAAACATCGAGCACTTGGCCGACTTCAGCTTTGCCTTTGAGAGTCTCCGTGATTCTCAGACGGGCGAACCATACATCGTTGGTACAAAGCTCGCAGTGACGGCCGCCCATCCATATTACGGGTTGCTGCAAGCGAACTCTCGCAACGACGACATCCCTAGCGTCGGGAGACAAATTGTTCAGTGCCTCTACGAGATTGTCTGGCGCGCCTTCTGAAAAATACGCAATGGGCGTCTTGTTCTCCATCGCCGAGGAACGCGGCGGACCGACAATGATTGCGCTCATCATCGCAGCGACAAGAGCTAGGCTTCGCTTGACCGATTTCATCTACAGCACTGCGCACCGAATGGTTGTAGTGGCACTATAATCCAATTTTGAGAAGTTGAACAGATTAGGTCTGCTTTGGGTCAAGATGCGAAGAACTCAGAGCGAGCAAAGTCAGTCCGCTCTACTCCACCAAGCGAACCTCAATGAAAGGTGTCGCCACTTCGCTGATCGGCCAGCAGCAGACATTGATCAGAGACGAAAACCCAACTTCACCAACGTCGTTGGGAGGGCGGATTTCAGTATGCCGGAGCGCAAGCGTGAACTAGCGCACATTGGGTGGACCCGCGCGCGTACTAAACTGCACTGTGCGCACGAACTAACTTCGGTTCGACAAGAACTGGACGTTTCGCGGAGCAGGCCATGGACCAAGATCGTCGAAACGCACTTTCCACGGAATACGGCGAGGTCTGCAGCAACTTTCGGACGCTGACCGACATCCGGTTCAAGTTGTTGGGTCTGCTGCCGATCGCGACCGCCGTAGCCATTGCGCTCAAAGTCGACCACATTGATGGCCGGAGCTTTGTGTTCTCGTTGTTTGGCCTGATCGCAACGATCGGGCTCGTGACCTACAATACGAGAAATGACGAGTTGTATGATGAACTCGTGAGACGTGCCGCATACATTGAACGAAGCCTTGGTCTCGCGGATGGAGCATTTGCCAACCGCCCGCGCGCGTCGCTCAAGTTTCGTCTTTTCGGCATCCCATGGAAAGTCGACCACCGAGTAGGTGTCGGCACGATTTACCTTGCGTCCATCGCTGTTTGGCTTTTCCTGGTCTTGGCATCGTTGTCGGCCTGGCTGGCTCCGGAGGCCTCGGTATTGGCTACGCTGGCTGCTTTTGGGCTCGCAGTCATTGCGACCTGGTGCGCGAGGACGTGGATCAAGCGTAAGAAGGAAGCGGTCGATGAGGAAAAGAGATCCTTGGCCATCGAGGCCGTTCAAAAGGCGTTCTCAACCGATTTGGCGCGAGGCACGGCAGACGAGGGGCTGATAGATTTGTGCTTCAAGCTCGCGGACGAGAAGAAGCGCGAAATCATCGCTAAACGGGCTCAGTTCTATGCCGGAATCGATCGCGACTCCTCAATCTACTACCCGCCGGGCGTCTCAAAGGAACAGGCTGCATGTCACTTGGTGGCGCTACTCACGGATTTGCCACCGCGGTGGCTGTTCGATTGCGCCACAAATCGAAGAGGAGACATGCCAGAGAAAAGTCCCGTATTGTTCCCGCCCCGCGCTGACGAGGTAAGGTGATAGCGCATTGATTTTCCGCTTTGGGTCAGAAGCACCAGCCTGGACCTTTAGCCGACGACTTCCGGTCTGGCACCAGCTTCGGAAGTTCTCTCGCCGCGCGGAAAGTGGCGCGATGGGCCAAGGGGTGACATTGTCCGCGAGCGGCTGGCGCCAGAACAAATGTGAGATAGTTCATATCGGGCGCGTCGCCGACGTGTTGCCATTCCGATGTTGCCGGCGAAACTTCATTTCCTTCGCCGCCGTGGCCGGTGCGTATTCGCGCTGCGGTTCGGACTGTGCGGGAGGCGTTGAATGGTCAATATCAAAGTTCCTCTTAATCCAGTGCAGAAACGCGGCTTGTGGCCGCCCAAAGGCGGGCGCGAATATCCGGTCTTGGATACGGACGACTGGTGGAAAATTGCGGCGCGCGAGCACATAGATGCGTGGGCGTTAATCGAGTTCAATTTCCAAACGCACGTTCCTGAGGAGGTGAATTGGTATTTGCGAGAGCTCGTGGGTTGCCGCCACAGCCGTGACGGGGGGCGCAATTACGCGTTTATCGGGGCTGACCCGAAGCTGCGCAAAATCTATCTTCCCGCTGTGCCGCCTCCGCCCCCACCTAAACCCATACCCTGGCCCGACAAACTCAAGAAGCTCCAGTACGAGGTGGAGCATTCGACCGATCCACAAAAGGAACGATTCCTCTGCATGCTCAAGGCGATGGAGAACCGCCGTGATGATCGCGTGATCTTTTGGTCCACCATAGCCCCGGGCCCCGAGTGGGTTGCTCCGCTTGGCGTTGAGGGAAGAGGGATTGGGAAAGCGTTGATCGATTCGCAGTGGCTCTATAAAAATATAAAGACTGTGCGGGATGTGGACCTTCTTCCGTATGGCGACGGGATGCCGAGAAGCGATACTTTCGTGATCAGCTTCCACAAGTATCTGTTTGAAACGGCTGCGCCTTCCATCGGAATCCTGCGCGCGGCGAACGCAGAAATCGTCAAGACGCATGTCATGTTGGATCGTTGGGCGAACCAAAGCATGGGTGGAAGTGCGTCGATGCCGACGTGTTATCGCGCAATCAAAGAATTTATTCGCTTACAGGAGCAAAGTGATTACCCGTCTGTGATCAACTGCATTGTGACGACTGGCACGTAACCAGGTCCCTGGGCGGATGACTGCACCAATCCCCACCGCTTCAACGATTGCGGAGTCATCTGCTTCGGCGGCGTTGAGTCCACCGACACGCACCTCGCACTCGCAATTCACCACGTCAACACCCAATTGAGACATCCCATAAGCGGACTCTGTGGCACTGGCAATTGGGCTGGCCTTGGGGCTTGTTAGTGCAGCTGACACGTGTCTTCGTATTTGGGGCCTCTATGAAGCGTACGAAACAGACCTTGGCCTTGGTTGGCTCGACCCTAACGATAACCGTCATCGTCGCGGCAACGTGCTTTTTGTTTTGGCATAAAAGCCTGACGGCGTTTCTTTCCTTTGTAGTTATCGTCCCGGTTTTTCTCATCCTGGCGCTAGGCCTTCTGAAACAAGCGTGCGCTCGATGAACAGGGCTTGGTATGTCTGCTTGGGGTCAAAATGCGGAGAACGCAGAGTGAGCAAAGTCATTCCGCTCTACCCCACGAAGCGAGCCTCAATGAAAGGTGTCGCCACTTCGCTGATGGGCGAGAGGCGGACATTCCCGTTTGTAGCCTGAATGTGCTAGCCTGAGGCACCATGCCCACACCTGCCGAAGCAGTAAGAACCTATATCTTGGCCAAGGACGGCAACCGACCGTTCTTGATGAGGCAGGCGTTCTCTGAAGACATTGCACTCGAAATGGTGGTCAAGACCGACGCCATTTCGTTCCCCAACACGGCTTCCGGCTTGAACGCCGTGGAAGAAATTTTGGTGCGTCGTTTTGGTGTCGAATACGAGAACATCTACACGTTCTGCCTATCCCGGCCTTCCGAGACTGACCGAACGCGCTTTCAGTGCCATTGGTTGGTGGGGATGTCCGCTAAGGCCAGCGGGCAGCCACTGCGAGTTGGATGCGGACGTTACGACTGGGATTTCAATGAGCACGGAAAAGTGGTGAGGCTGGTGATCACCATTGAAGTCATGAAAGTCTTATCGGGCGCCGAACTCGATGGCGTGATGCGCTGGCTATCTTCGCTTCCCTATCCGTGGTGCAGTCCGTCTCAGGCTCTCCTGTCATTTCCTCCGCAGAACGACCTGCGCGAGGTTGAAGCCTACTTGAAGCAGGCTCAGTAATCTCGAACGATGATTGGCCAATAGGGTTGACGTCCCGAAGTTGAAGCTCGCCGTGTCGCCTTCGGATCAATCGCGTCACTATGGCCGCGTGCCGCTCCCTTCCGGTCTGCCGCTGTGAACGGAAATCGTCAGACTGCGCGGGCATGTCACCTGCGGGCCATAACCGGACCTGTTCACTCGATGACCTTGTCGGCACTGGCCGAGAGTGCAGGAGAGACGGAAAGGCCCAGCTGCCTGGCCGTCTTCAAGTTGATGGACAGATCGAATTTGGTCACTTGGTAGAATGGAATATCGCCAGCTTTTGCTCCGCGGAAAATTGCGTCGATGTTGTTGGCCGCGCGCTTATACAATTCGACCAGATCAAAGGAGTAGGCCATCAGGCCCCCGGCTTCGACGGATTCGGTGAACGCGAAAATCGCCGGAAGTCTCGCGTCGGTCAGCAACTTGGCGATCAAAGCGCTGTTTTGAAAAGTTTCAGGGGAGTCGACCACCATGACTGCATTTGCGCCTTCGCCGGAAAGGCTCTCTACCGCTGCCCGCCAGTCATTTTCTTGAGCACCAACATCCAATAGCGACACCGCGATAGGTAGGCCAGCCTCCTGGGCCGCTGCGGGGATAGGCGAACCCTTGACGAGCCCGCTGTATTGGATGTGAAGAGCGAGCAAGCCAAGTTTTGATATTGAAGGAAAGATTTCGCGCAGCAGTGCAATCCGCTTTCCATGAATTGATGGACCGGCGTCGATGCCGGCTCCCGTAAAATTTCCGCCCGGGCGAGCCAGACTTTCGGCAATCCTCAGTCGAACGGGGTCGGCAGTTATCGTTACGATTGGAATACGCCATGTCAGTTTTTTGAAGATGAGTGCGCCAGGACCACCGAGGAGAATGACGTCCGGGTTGCTGCTAACGATTTCCGTCGCCAAGGCCTCGAGGCCGGACGTGTTTTGCTCTCGTCCATAACTTTCGACTTTGAGGTTTTGTCCCTCGATCTGTCCCAACCGTCGCAGCTCGGCGAAGAGGGCTCGAGGATATTTTTTCCCGCTAAGCTCGTGCCAGTCCGCGCTCGGCTCTGACGGGACGAAAATAGCAAGACGATTCTTCTTGGCGCTCTCCGCCGCCGCAGCCAGCCGCGGCAATGCTACCGCACCACAAACGGCACCGAGAAAAGCACGCCGCCTCATGTTCGCCCCCTAGCCAGAGTCTAGGTCAACGCATCTTAGCGTCTAAAAGGCCATACTGAAAATCAAAGGTGGCTCTGCGATGTCCGGGTTGGGTCAAAAGCGTCGGTTTGGCGCTCCAATGTACGAAGGACGCTCGCTGCTCTGTCAGGTGCTGTCTTCATTGGCTGACATCATAGATGCAGAAACCGCCAGTGCGATGTCGGCTTCGGTGCTGCTCTCTTCCGGCCTACCCCTGTGAACGGAAATCCTCGGACTGCGCCGGCATGTCACACATGGGCCCTAAACCGGCATTTCGACCGTGATCCTCATCGTCCAATCCCTTGGCACCTGCAACCAAATGCTTAGACTGGCCCCGACTGAGCCAGGAGGGAGATTTGGCGATCGAGCGGCCAAACCGACGGCTGACGACGATCCTCACAGCCGATGCAGTCGGCTACAGTCGGCTTGTGGGAACTGACGAGGAAGGCACGCTCGAGCGCCTCCGGGCCATCCGCAAGGACCTGATCGATCCTGTGATCGCCACCCATCGCGGGCGCATCGTCAAGACGACTGGAGATGGCTTGCTGGCCGAGTTCGCCTCGGTTGTGGACGCAGTTCGTTCAGCGATCGATATGCAACGGGCCATGGCCGAGAGCAATTCTGGCCTCGGACAGGATAAGCGCATCGAGTTCCGCGTCGGCATCAATCTCGGTGACGTGGTCGTGGAGGATGATGGCGACCTCATGGGCGACGGCGTCAATGTGGCGGCGCGATTGGAGGGCATTGCCGAGCCTGGCGGTATTTGCCTGTCTAGCGCGGCATATGACCAGGTGCGTGGCAAAATCGATATCGCTGCGCAAGATCGCGGTCAGCAGCAGTTGAAGAACATCGCCGAGCCGGTGCAGATCTATGCGATTTCACCCGCGCACCCCGCAGCAGCGGCGCCGCACACGACCGTCGCACCGCGGCTCTCCATCGTTGTCCTGCCCTTCGTCAACCTCGACGGTAACAGCGAGCAGGACTACTTCGTCGACGGTGTCACTGAAAGCCTCACAACCGACCTGTCGCGTATTCCTGGCGCCTTCGTCATAGCTCGCAACACTGCCTTCACCTTCAAGAGCAAGCCAGCGGACGTCCGCGTGATCGGGCGCGAACTTGGTGTGCGCTACGTGATGGAAGGCAGCGTGCAGGGTGGCGGCGACCGCATTCGCGTCAACGCTCAGCTCATCGACACTGAAACCGGTGCACACCTCTGGGCCGAGCGTTTCGACAAGCCGCGCGCCGACATCTTCGACATGCAGGACGAGATCACCACGCGCCTGGCCCGGACGGTGGGCATCGAGCTCGTCGCCGCAGAGGGCCGCCGGGCGGAGCGCGAACGGCCGAACAACATGGATGCCGTGGACCTGGCCATGCGTGGCTGGGCAATCCTCAACCAACCCTTGTCGCTGCGCCGCGACCGCGCGGCGTGTGACCTGTTCGACGCTGCGCTCCGGTTGGATGATCGCAATGTTGAGGCGTTGGTCGGTCTCGCCTTCTATCACGGTAACGACCTTCGCACCTTCGCCTCGACCAATCGGGACGAACAGCTACGTATCGCCCAGACGGCCATCAGCGAGGCACTGACGCTTGCCCCTGGCAACGCGTTAGCCCATTTTGTCCACGCCAATCTCCTGCATGTCTCGGGTGCGACGGAACGATCGCTGCGCGAACTTGAGTTCGCTATCACGCTGGATCGTAATCTGGCTTGGGCCCACGCGGACGCAGGCTTCATGAAGGTGCTACTCGGGCGCGCTGAAGAGGCAGAACCCGATCTCACAAACGCAATCCGGCTGAGCCCGCGCGATCCCGGACTGGATCGCTGGTACGCCCTGCTCGGGATCGCCGACCTGTTCCTCGGCCGGCTCGAATCAGCCCTGGACCGGCTGCGTAGATCAGTCGGAATAAATCCGAACGTTGCCATGCCCTATTTCTTCCTGGCCGCGGCCTCAGCGCTGAGCGGCCGCGCAACTGAGGCGCAAGAGGCGCGGAATGTCGGCCTCCAGCTGGACCCGAACTTTACTGTCGCCAGATTTCGCCACGAGCGGCGCAGTGAAAACCCGACCTTCCTGGCCCAGCGCGAGCGCATCTACGAGGGCCTAGGCTTGGCAGGCGTGCCAGAAGGCAATTAGGGTTTGGTACGGCAAGCGGTTAAGTCGTCCTAGCAAATCAGAACATTCCTGGCAGGCGGCGGAAAAGAGTATCACGTTTTCGTCGTCGCGCTCGCGGCATTGGCAAGGTGCTGCGTTGCACATGCGGCGCGTGGCGCAGGGTGGCTTCGGATCAAAAGCCCACACCGCGCCAACGGCCCTAGTATGTCAGCAAAGGGCCAGATCCGGACTCATGCATCGCAACAGAAAAACTATTCGATCTCTTCGTCAGCGCAAGCGAGAACCGATTGTGGGACCGCTCGGCGAACAATTCGAAGCTAGTTCCTATTTCGGTTCTTGCTCGCTCCCCTGAGAGGGGGGGGCGACGATTCTGCATTCGCCAAATTCGACATCTGTATGCAAGTCAGGAGATCGACGTAGCTTTGGCTATCTCCTGTGGATGCCTCGCCCTCGCATTCATCGCGCACAGAAGCTGGACTGGTCGCCCAAAGCCCAATGGTCTTCTGCTTCGCAGTCATTTCGTCACGCATGCAATCATCGAAGCTTTGGGCCCTGGTAAGTCCCATTGAATTGTCGATATCTGTGGTAGCCCTGCACAACGACTCCACATTCAACTGGGGGATGCTGTCTGAAACCGGTATCGCTAATTGACCTGCAACCAAGGCGAACGATAAGAGCGCCACCTTCATTTCGAAGCCTCCCTCTAGTCGATGATTGCAGCAGGCGACGTCGTGACAGCGGAAACCTTAGATTTTTTGCCTCGCCGGCGTTCCTGCGTGACAACGAAGAATGAGGGAACGAACAGCACGGCAAGGCAGGTGGAAGCGACCATGCCACTGAAGGTGGAGATACCGAGCGATCGACGGGCATTGGCGCCGGCGCCCGTAGCTGTCACCAGCGGCAAGACGCCAAGCAGGAATGCAAACGACGTCATGAGGATAGGACGGAAACGCGTCCGTGCAGCTTCGACGGCGGCTTCAAGAAGTTCCTGTCCTGCGGCGCGCCGCTCGCGGGCGACCTCCACAATCAGGATCGCGTTCTTGGCCGATAGCGCGATCAGCAGCATGAGACCGATTTGGACATAAAGATTGTTTGCAACACCAAGCGCCGTGAGCGCGCCAACAGGACCGAGCAGCGAGAGTGGAACGGCCAGCAAAACGGCCAATGGCGACAGCCAGCTTTCGTACTGTCCGGCGAGACAGAGATAGACGAGCAACAGTGAGAGTGCGAAGGCCATGTAAAGCTGGTTGCCGACCGCATGCTCCTGATAGGACATGCCGCTCCACGCGAAATCGGTACGCGGCGGCAGGACGCGGCTTGCGACCTCCTCCATCACGTCCATTGCCTGTCCTGAGCTGAACCCCGGTGCTTCGCGCCCGGAAATCGTCGCAGTCAGATAGAGATTGAACAGGCTGATGAGCGAGGGGCCGACCGCTGGACGGACCTGCGCGAGCGATCCGATCGGTACGGTGCTGCCATCGGCAGTCTTGACATTGAGCTTCAGAAGATCCTCCGGACGGAGGCGGTGAGGCGAATCTGCTTGTACGTAGACCTGCAGGGTCTGACCAAACTTGTTGAACTGGTTGACGTAGGTCGAGCCAAGGTACGATGACAATGCGGCAAAGACGCTGCCGACGGATACGCCAAGCGTTTCCGCCTTTGTGCGATCGATGACGACTTGAAGCTGTGGCGAGTCCGTTCGGAAGGATGTCACGGCTCGCTCAATCGTCGATTGCGATTCGGCGGCGTCTATCACGGCATTCGCCGAGGAGAGCATCTTCTTGTAGTCGAATGTGCCGTCGCGCTGGAGCAACTGCATCGTGACGCCGCCGGCGTTGCCTACGCCCTGAATTGGCGGTGGCACCAGCACAAAGCCTCTGCCATCCGTGAGTTCAGCAAGTCGGTCCTGGATTCCGCGCATGATCGATCTGAGATCCTGGTCTTTGGCGCGGCCGCGCTCACTCCATGGCTTGAAGGTCGCGTAGGCAATCCCCGCGTTCGCCAGAGTGGCGTTATTGTCGAGAACGGAGAGGCCGGAAATGGCGATCACGTCCGCCACCCCCGGTTGCTCCTTGGCGATGCGCGCGGCCTGTGCCAGGGCTGCCAGCGTGCGTTCCGACGAAGCGCCATCAGGAAGCTGAACCGCGACCAACCCGTAACCCTGGTCTTCGTTCGGAATAAACGCGGTCGGCAGTTGCGTCAGACCGAAAATTCCCCCGGCTATCAGTCCGAGTGCCACGACCACCATAAGGCCACTAAGGCGCACCATTCTGCCGACCAGCCAAGTGTAGCCCCTTTCCAACCGCTCATAGATACACCGTCAACATCCAGGGCCGGCTTTCGGATCCCGCCCAATTCGAAAATGTGGTCGTGCGCTCCGCCACCGCGGAAGGCGGACGCCTCGTGCGCCTCAAGGACGTGGCCCGCGTCGAGCTTGGGGCACAGACCTATTCCCAGAGCTTCCGCCTGAACGGAGAGCAAGGCATCGGCATTGCCATTGACCTTACACCCTCCGCGAATGCGCTGGAGGTCGCGAAACTCGTTAGGAACAAAGATGGAGACCTTGTCGCACGACTTCCCGGCAGGCTTGTCTTACGCGATCCCCTTCAACACAACGGCGTTTGTCGAGACGTCAATCAATGAAGTCTACAAGACGCTCGGTGAAGCTGGCGTACTGGTGCTGATCGTCATCTTGCTGTTTCTACAGGATTGGCGCGCTTCGCTCGTCCCAGCCACGACGATTCCGGTCACCATCATCGGAGCCTTTGCGGCGATGGCGGCATTGGGCTTTACCATCAAGGCGATGACCGAGTTGTTTGGTCCCATTGTCGGCATCACCCTCGTGCTGATGTCAGTGTTCATTCCAGCGTCGCTGCTGCCCGGACTCACCGGACGCATGATGGCGGCGTCTCGCGGGGGCAAGCCCACCTCGATCTCGCGCGATACGCTCTCGACGACGACAATCGCATCGTCGACCACGATGCCGATCGCGAGAACGATGCCGAACAAGGTAGAAAGGTTTGAAAGTCCTGTGTAGGAGGCGTTGGCGGTATCCCGATTTGCCCCGCCGTTGCCTGCTGGCTTTGTTGGCTGACGACGTTGGTTCGCCCAATTCGCGCTGGTGATCGCGGCCACCGCCCTGCTGAGCGCGATCCTGGCGACGACGCTGAGCCCGACACAATGCGCATTGCTGCTGCGGGAACCGGTACCCCCAGATCAACGAAATTTTTTCTTCGTGGCTTCAACTTTGTCTGATGATGTCCTGAGGGACGAGGCCGAGCGCGTACATCTTTTGCGGATGCATCCAGATCCGCATCGCATATTCGCCCGTGCCGAAAACGTTGACGTTGCCGACGCCCGGCAGCCGCGCCAATTCGTTCACCAGATTGATCGTGGCGTAATTGCTCATGAAGAGGCTGTCGAAACGCCCGTCCGGCGAGCTCAACGTGACGATCTCGAGAATCGCGGTGGACTTCTTCTGCACAGTCACGCCTTGCGCCTGCACCTGAGTTGGAAGCGAGGCCAGCGCGGCGGAGACGCGATTTTGAACCAACACCTGCGCAAAATTCAGATCGGTGCCGATCGCGAAAGTGACAATCAAGTTGTAGGTGCCGTCGCTTGCGCTGGTGGACTGCATGTACAGCGCATCCTCGACACCGTTCACCTGATTTTCGATTGGCAGCGCAACACTATCGATAACAGTCTGGGCGCTCGCGCCCGGATAGCGGGTGCTGACCTGTACCGTCGGCGGCACAATGTCGGGATATTGCGCGACCGGAAGCTTGAACACCGAGACCGCGCCGATCAAAACCAACAAGATTGCCACGACGTTTGCGAGCACCGGCCGCTCGATGAAAAACTTTGAAAACATGGCTGCCCCCTTTGGGTGCCGCGCGTCTACTTGGACGTGTTAGTGCCGTCTGGTGCGCTCGCGATCGAAATCGACCGGGTTGTGACCTTCCGGCCAGGGATCGCGCGGTCCAATCCGGTGATTATGACCTTGTCGTCCGGCTTGAGTCCTGCGGTTACGACACGCAGCTGACCGTCGTGTTCGCCAAGCTGCACATCGCGCTGCTCCACCTCGTCATTGGCACCCACCACGAGCAGGTAGCGGCCTTCCTGGTTCTGTTGCAGGAGTCTGTTGGGGACCAGCAAGGCATCTGCCTTGGGAGGGCCGATCGGCACGCGGAGCCGAACGTACAGGCCGGGGAGCAGCGCGTGGTTCTTGTTCTCAAACACGCCACGCACGAGAATTGTCGCTGTCTGCGGGTCAATATCCGGAGATACGTAGTCGATCTTGCCTCGATGGGGGAAACCTTCTTCGTCCATAAAGCCGGCTTCGATCGGAATCTGCTGAAGCTCGGCCAGTGTGAGACGGCCGCCCTCGTTCTTGCGAAACCTCAGCACATTTTGATCGCTGATATTGAAGGTCACGTAGATCGGATCAAGCTGCACGATACTGGCCAGGTTGGTATTCCCCGCGGTTCCCACGAGTTCACCGACCGACGCCAGATGGCGCGTGACGACCCCATCGAATGGCGCCTCAACTCGCGTGTAGGAAAGGTTGATTTGCGCGGTTTGCAGATTGGCATCGGCCGCGTCGACATTTGCCTTGTCGGAATCCCTGTTGGCACGAGCCTTGTCTAAATTTGCCTGTGTGTTGACTTCCTCTTGGGCCAGAGTGTTCTGACGCTCAAACTCTGCCTGTGTCTGGACGAGCCCTGCCTTTGCGCCGGCGAGGGCTGCTTGGGCCTGCTTGAGTTGCGCTTGGTAGGGCGCCGGTTCTATCTCGAACAACAGCTCGCCGGTTTTCGCGGTTGCACCATCGATATAGTTGATCGACTTCAGGTAGCCATTCACGCGCGCAACTAGATTGACCGAAGCAAACGCCGTCATGGTTCCTGTGTGCTCAAGATAGGGCGTTACTGCCCTTTGCACGGGCGCAGCCACGCCGACATTTGGCGACGGCGGTAGAACCAACTTGTTCTTCGCCTCGTTGCATCCACCGAGCAGGCCGAGCGCAAGCGTCAGCAAGGCTGCGAGGCGCCAAGTCGGGTGGTTCATATGCACGGGCTCCTGGATCATCGCCGGACTCCTGCTGATCTAGAGACGCGAACCATCGGTCGACGCTGTGGCATCGTTGTTCGCGCCGGCGCGCGCATGCCGAATGATCTGATGCTTGTGGCTTACGGGGCATGGGAACCTCCTCTTGGAGGAAGTCAGAACCCTGTAGACGCCTATCCGGGACACAATGCCGCAACGCTACTGTTGATCTAGATCAAGGTGGTGCCCACAGGTCCGAACGTCGGCTTAGGGTCAGAAGCAGCGATAGACGCGATGCTGGATTGCCGTCGGGTTTGCCTCTGTAAGCCGACATGACACGGGTTCAGGCGACCTTCGGCTAAGGGTCCAAAAGCGGTCTTCGAGGAGCAGTGCTTGGCAGGTCGGCTGACGGGTCAGAAGCCGACGCAAGCCGTCACCGACGTGGCGCCTGGATATCGAATTCAGAGGTTGCCAATCGGTCGGCGGCGGAGATGGTGCGTTCTGATGGACGCCTGCTGGACACCCGCTGCCATGATGCCATCATGCCCCTGTTTTGCCCGACGGGTCAAATCGATTTCGTAAAATCGAAAAAGCCCAATGCCGACAAGGGCCGGCTACTGTGCATGGGGTTGTTTTCGCGAATTTTGTTTGTCGGCCCCGATATCCGGGCCGGACCCCGATCTCGTCAGGTCCGGTGTGGCCCGAGCACTCGCCTCAGCTATCGACCTTCAGCGCGGCAATGAAGGCTTCCTGCGGGATGTCGACCTTGCCGAACTGCCGCATCTTCTTCTTGCCTTCCTTCTGCTTCTCCAGAAGTTTTCGCTTACGCGTGATGTCGCCGCCGTAGCACTTCGCGGTGACGTCCTTGCGCAGCGCGCGCACCGTCTCGCGCGCGATCACCTTGCCGCCGATCGCCGCCTGGATCGGGATCTGGAACATGTGCGGCGGGATCAGCTCCTTCATCTTCTCGACCATGGCGCGGCCGCGCCCCTCTGCGCGGGTGCGATGCACCAGCATCGACAGCGCGTCGACCGGCTCGTTGTTGACCAGGATCTGCATCTTGACGAGATCGGCCACCTTGTAGTCGGTCAGGTGATAGTCGAACGAGGCGTAGCCTTTCGAGACCGATTTCAGGCGGTCGTAGAAGTCGAACACGACTTCGTTGAGCGGCAGGTCGTACTTCACCATGGCGCGGGAGCCGACATAGGTCAGCTCCTTCTGCGCGCCGCGGCGGTCCTGGCACAGCTTCAACACGCTGCCGAGATATTCGTCGGGAGTGAGGATGGTGGCCTCGATCCAGGGCTCCTCGATATCGGCGATCTTGACCACGTCGGGCATGTCGACGGGATTGTGGATCGAGATCTCCTGGCCGTCGGTCAGGTGCATCTTGTAGATCACGCTTGGCGCGGTCGCGATCAGGTTGAGGTCGAACTCGCGCGACAGCCGCTCCTGGATGATCTCGAGGTGCAACAGCCCGAGGAAGCCGCAGCGGAAGCCGAAGCCCAGCGCAGCCGAGGTTTCCATCTCGTAGGAGAAGCTCGCGTCGTTGAGGCGCAGCTTGCCCATCGCCCCGCGCAGCGTTTCGAAGTCATTGGCGTCGGCCGGGAACAGGCCGCAGAACACCACCGGGATCGCCGGCTTGAAGCCCGGCAGCATTTCGGTGACCGGCTTCCTGTCGTCGGTGATGGTGTCGCCGACGCGGGTGTCGGCGACTTCCTTGATCGCCGCGGTGATGAAGCCGATCTCGCCGGGGCCGAGCTCGTCGACCTGCTCCATCTTCGGGGTGAAGAAGCCGACGCGCTCGACGTCATAGGCCGCGCCTGTGCCCATCATGCGGATGCGCTGGTTCTTCTTCATGACGCCGTCGACCACGCGGATCAGCACGACCACGCCGAGATAGACGTCGTACCAGCTGTCGACCAAGAGCGCCTTCAAGGTCGCGTCGCGGTCGCCCTTCGGCGGCGGCAGGCGGGTGACGATGGCTTCCAGCACGTCGGGGACGCCGAGGCCGGTCTTGGCCGAGATCATCACGGCGTCGGAGGCATCGATGCCGATGACGTCCTCGATCTGCTGCTTGATCTTCTCGGGTTCGGCCGCGGGAAGGTCGACCTTGTTCAGGACCGGGACGATCTCGTGGTTGTTGTCGAGCGCCTGGTAGACGTTGGCAAGCGTCTGCGCTTCGACGCCCTGGCTGGCGTCGACCACCAGCAGGGAACCCTCGCAGGCCGCCAGCGACCGCGAGACTTCGTAGGCGAAGTCGACATGGCCGGGCGTGTCCATCAGGTTGAAGATGTAGTCCTTGCCGTCCTTGGCGTGGTAGGCGAGGCGGACCGTCTGCGCCTTGATGGTGATGCCGCGCTCGCGCTCGATGTCCATGGAATCGAGCACCTGCTCCTTGCCCGCCATTTCGCGGTCGGTGAGACCGCCGGTCATCTGGATCAGGCGGTCGGCCAGCGTCGACTTGCCATGGTCGATATGGGCGACGATGGAGAAATTGCGGATGTTGGAAATGGGGACGGTCGTCATGGGCGCGGGATACCACTCACATCCCCGTGCGGCAACCATATTGCTGTATTTTCAGGGCCTTTCTTCACGCCAAGCTGATTCCACGAGGGCCCAAAACGCGCTACGCAACGGCCCATGTCCAGGCTCATGTCCACGACCTCGATCCCCTCCGCCCGAACACGCGTAAAAGCCCGGGTGAGCTTTAACCGCTTCCGGGCCTGGATGGTTGCCTGCGCGATCCGGCCCGAAGCGCGGCTCTGGCTGGTGATCCAGCTCGCCATCCTGCATGCGGTGCTCTGGACCTTCATCCTGATCAATCTCAAGGCAGCGCAGGACGTTCACATGGACGTCGCAGAAGCCTATGGCTGGGGCCAGGAGTTCCTGTGGGGCTACGGCAAGCACCCGCCGCTGTCGGGCTGGGTCGCCGGCCTCTGGTTCAAGGTGTTCCCGGCGGCGGACTGGGCGACCTATGCGCTGGCGATGGCGACCGTCGGCGTCGGCATGGTGATTTGCTGGCTGCTGAGCTTGCGCGTCGTGGACGCGCGGCGCGCGTTCCTGGTCGTGGTGATGGTCGCGCTCTACCCGATCTTCAATTTCAAGGGTTTCAAGTACAACCCCGACCTGCTCCAGCTCGTCACGCTGCCGCTGCTCGTGCTCGCCTATCTCAACGCCTTCGAGAAGCGGACCTGGCAGTCCGGTATCTGGTTCGGGCTCGCCGGCGCGCTGGCGCTGATGACGAAATACTGGGTGCTGACCATGATCGGCGCCATCGGCCTTGCCGCGCTGATTCATCCCGATCGGCTGCGATTCCTGCTGTCGCCGGCGCCGTGGGTGGCGATCGCGACGATGGTCGTGGCGATGATCCCGCACATCGTCTGGCTTGCGGGCGTGCATTTCGTACCGCTGACCTATGCCGGCGATACCTACAGCCTCGATGACAGCCGCCAGGTCCATCAGCTCGTGGCGGGCTACGCCCTGCATAATTTGGCGCTGCTGGCGCTGCCGGTGGCGCTGGCCGCGCTCGCAATGGCACTGGTGCCGCATTGGTTCACGCTGCTGCTGCGCGCACCGTTACGCATCGTCACGCGCGCCTGGGGACGCGGCGCCAATCCCGGCGTCAATGTTGCGCAGGCGTTGAACGTCTGGATCATCCAGATCATCGTCGCGGTCGGCCCGCCGCTCGGCGCGCTGGCCTTCAGCATCTACATGAAGACCGATTGGGGCATCTCGCTGTTCTTCCTGGTACCCTTGGCGCTGGTCGCGATCCCGGCGCTGCGGGTGCAGAGCGCGGCCCTGTTCAACATCGCCGCGATCTGGCTCGTGCTCAGCGTCGCCACGCTCGCCGCCTCGCCCTGGATCGCCGCGCGCGAGATGGCGGCCAATGCCGGCAACACGGCGACCTACGGCGCGCGCTCGGAGTTGGCGCATGAATTGACGCAGGCCTGGCACACGCGTTTCGGCTCGCGCTGGGCGGTCGTCGCCGGCACCATGGAGTCGATCCAGCCGATGGTGTTCTACAGCCCCGATCATCCGGCCGCGTTGATGCCGCTCGAAGCCTGGGATTCCGGGCTGACGTCGCGCGAGGATGCCAAGAAGTATGGTTTCATCGGCGTGTTCGATCCAACCGATGGCCGCCTGCCGGCGTTCGAGAAATGGGTCTCGGAGATCGCGCCGAACGCCGAGCGCATCGTGATGACGACGCGCCGCTTCACCCACGGCAAGGCCGGCCCGGCGATGAGCTGGAATATCTACATCGCGCCGCCGGCGAAGTGATTTCGGCGTTGTAGGCCTCGTAGGGTGGGCAAAGCGACTTGTCCGCCATAGCTCGAAGAGCGACGGCGGAAGCGTGCCCACCACTTCTATGGCGATTGTCGCGAGATGGTGGGCACGGCGCTTCGCGCCTTTGCCCACCCTACGGCACTGAGCGCGTGGCTCAGATCCCTTCCTCGTTGAACTTGCTTTCAACGAGCTCGGTAATCGCCGCAAGCGCAGCCTGGGCATCGTCACCGGCGGCGGCGACCGTGATCGTCGTGCCCGGTCCTGCGGCCAGCATCATCAGGCCCATGATCGAGGTGCCGCCGACGGTCTCGCCGCCGCGCGTCACCCACACCTGGGCGTTGAAGCGCTCCACCGCCTGGACGAACTTCGCCGAGGCGCGGGCGTGCAGGCCGCGCTTGTTGATGATCAGGAGGTCTTTGGAAATGGCTCCCGCCGGCACGCCTGTCCCGGCCTGGTTTCCGAGCGGCGCGTCGTCGCTCATTTGCCGGCGAGCACGCGGCTGGCAATGGTGACGTATTTGCGACCCGCTTCCTGGGCCATCGCGATCGCGTCGGGCAGCGGACGCTCCTCGCGCACCTTGGCAAGCTTCACCAGCATGGGAAGGTTGATGCCGGCGAGCACTTCGACCTTCGGCCGGCTCATGCAGGATATTGCAAGGTTCGACGGCGTGCCGCCGAACATGTCGGTGAGGATCGCGACGCCGTCGCCGGAATCGACGCGGTTGACCGCCTCGATGATGTCGCTTCGGCAGAGATCGGAATCATCTTCGGCACCGATCGTGATCGCTTCGATTTGCTTTTGTGGGCCCATGACATGCTCAAGCGCTGCCTTGAATTCATCGGCAAGGCGCCCGTGGGTCACAAGTACTAGACCAATCATCGGAAAACTCCTCGCGGGCGCTTTTGGTGCACCGCACGAACGCGCCACTTTGACCATCCAGAGCCCCCGCGCAAGAGGGGATGTTGCGTATCTCCCTGAAACTAGACGGATGGATGAGGGGAGCTGCGCCGGTCTATTCGGTCGCGATAGTGGGGTTCATATGGTTACCATTTCCCTTCAAACAATCGCCTGAAGGGTTAACGGAAGATGAACTCTTGGTAGTGGTCAAGGCCGCAACAACCAAAGGGAGGGGCGAATAGTCGCGCCCGACGGGGATTCGCGGTATTTCGACACCGAAAATGCTTGTTTTCAGCGATTCCGCCGCAGGCAGCCGTTCTGCGTCGGCGGCGTCCAGATCGACCACGAGGCCGACGGTCGCATGCTCCACGAAGTCGCAGCGGCGGATTCCCAGTCCCCGAATCTCGATCAGGCCGGCCAGCAGCGGCGCGGGGCGGACTTCAATTTCGTCGCCGACTGTCGCCAGATGGACACGGTCATCGCCGACCAGAACGGCCCTTTCGACCACGCCAGCGCGTCCCGCCATGATCAAATCGAAGGCAAGGCGCGACTTGCCGGAGCCTGAGGGCCCGCGGATCAGCACCGCCAGAGTCCCGACCTTGACTGCGGAGGCGTGAACGCTGGGGCCACCGTCGCTCATAGCGCCGGCAGCCTCACCACGAAACGCGCGCCGACAACCGTAGGCGCTCCGTCCTCGTCCACAGGGCCCGGGCGGTTCTCGGCCCAGATGCGTCCGCCATGGGCATCGACGATCTGCTTGGAGATCGACAGGCCGAGGCCGGAGTTCTGGCCAAAGCCCTGGTGCGGACGGTCGGTGTAGAAGCGCTCGAAGATGCGCTCCAGCGCGTCGTCGCGGATGCCGGGACCGTTGTCGTCGACCACGATCTCGATCTCGGAGCGGACGCGGCGGCAGGTGAGGCGCACCTTGCTGCCGGGCTCGGAGAATGACTGCGCGTTGGAGAGCAGGTTGGAGACCACCTGCCCGAGCCGCGAATCGTGCCCGGTCACGGAGAACGCGTCGGTCGCGCCGCGGCCTTCGAAGCGCGTTTCGACCGCGACGTCATGGCCGAGCTTGGTTTCATTGGCGACCGACACGAGCGTCGTCAGCAGGCGGCGCAGGTCGACCCGGACCGCATCCTGGCGCTGCAATTCGGCGTCGAGGCGGCTGGCGTCGGAGATGTCGGAGATGAGGCGGTCGAGCCGCTTGACGTCATGCTCGATCACCTCGAGCAGGCGCGCGCGGCTGGTCTCGTTGCGCGCCAGCGGCAGCGTCTCGACCGCGGAGCGCAGCGAGGTCAGCGGGTTCTTCAGTTCATGCGCGACATCGGCGGCGAACATCTCGATCGCCTCGATGCGGCTGTAGAGCGCGCTGGTCATGTCGCGCAGCGCGCCGGAAAGGTGACCGATTTCGTCGCGGCGCCGGGTGAAGTCGGGAATCTCGATGCGCGCCTTGATGCGGCGGCGGACGCGCTCGGCGCTATCAGCGAGCCGGCGCACCGGACCTGCGATCGTGCTGGCGAGCAGCAGCGACAGCATGATCATGACCGCGGCAGCGACGCCGCCGACCTTCAGGATCGCCAGGCGCTCGGCGGTGACCATCTGGTCGATGTCGTCGCCCTGCGTCGACAGCATCAGGGCGCCGTGGATGGCGCGCGAGCGCAGCACGGGGACTGCGACCGAGACGATCACCTCGCCGCGCGAATTGACCCGCACCATCGAACGCTTCTGGCCCTGGAGCGCGTCGCTTACTTCCGAATAGCCATTGCCGTTCTCGCGCCCGAGCTCGCGATACAGCGGCAGGTCACCGCGGTTGATCCAGAGGCGCACCGAGGTCAGGCCGCGCTCGATCACGCCGGGCTTCTGCGATGGCGGCGGCAACGGGAAGATCAGCACGTTCTCGAGGTCGCGGCTGTCGAGCAGCACCGTCCCGTTGGGGTCGAATATCCGCGCCCGCGTCTTGGTCGGCGAGATCAGCGTGCGCAGCACGGGGGCCACGCGCTCCGGGCTGATCGGGAAGTTCAGCGCCGAATAATCGTCGGATTCGCCGTAGCTGTCGCCGAGCTTCAGATCGAGCAGGCGGTCAGGATCGACCGTGATCGCGTTGGTCTGCACGGTCGCCGACGCTCCGATGGCACCGGCGATGATCTCGGCCTGCACCAGCAGGCTCTGCGCACGCGCGTCGATCAGGCCGGCGCGGAACTGCGAGAGATAGAGAATGCTCGCGACCAGCGCGACGAGGCCGGCGAGGTTGAGCGAGACGATGCGGCGGGTCAGGCTCGAGAAGGAGAGCGCGAAGAAATACTGACCGGCACGCGTCAGCCAGGAGAACGGCCGCCAGCCTTGCGCGGCCGGCTTGTCGTCGGCGACGTGCTCCGGTACGCCGTCGGATGCGATATCCCCGGCATTCTGGTTCTCGTCAGGCTGCGTTCGGTCAAGCAATGCTTACGCCCGCGTTAGGACATCTCGTGCGAAGGGTCCCCGCATCCTAGAGCCATCCCGGTCCCGTTGGAACGAGAACCGGCGATGCTCTCAGTCTTTCGTGAAGGCGCGTGAGCCTCAGGCTTCCTTGAAGCGGTAGCCGACGCCGTAGAGCGTCTCGATCATCTCGAACTCGTTGTCGGTCACCTTGAACTTCTTGCGCAGCCGCTTGATGTGGCTGTCGATGGTGCGGTCGTCGACATAGACTTGGTCGTCATAGGCGGCGTCCATCAGCGCGTTGCGGCTCTTCACCACGCCGGGCCGGGTCGCCAGCGCCTGGAGGATCAGGAATTCGGTGACGGTCAGCGTCACCGGCTCGTTCTTCCAGGTGCAGGTGTGCCGTTCGGGGTCCATGCGCAGCAGGCCGCGGTCGAGCGCCTTGGCATCGTTCTCCTTCGGCGCGACGGTCGGGTCCTTCGGCGCAGAGCGGCGCAGCACGGCCTTGACGCGCTCGACCAGCAGGCGCTGCGAGAACGGTTTGCGGATGAAGTCGTCGGCACCCATCTTGAGGCCGAACAGTTCGTCGATCTCTTCGTCCTTGGAGGTCAGGAAGATCACCGGCAGGTCGGATTTCTGCCGCAGCCGGCGCAGCGTTTCCATGCCGTCCATGCGCGGCATCTTGATGTCGAGGATGGCAAGATCGGGCTGGGTGGTGCGAAAGCCGTCGAGCGCGGAGGCGCCGTCGGTGTAAGTCATGATGCGGTAGCCTTCGGCCTCCAGCGCGATCGAGACGGATGTGAGAATGTTGCGGTCGTCGTCGACCAAAGCGATTGTGGGCATGAGCCTCTGCTTTCTGCTTTCCGTTTGGGTCGTGGCTTGAAACGGCGAGCAATTCACTGATGCGCCGCATACACGGGTGCCGAATTCGGCGGTCGAACCTTGTCACCGAGCAATGCAAGCTGGGCTGAAGTGTGACCAAGTTCCACGAAGCGCAGCAGATTCGCCGCGTTTCGACCCTTAACCTGACCCCCGTTTACCCGAAAAAAGACCTCCCTTGCAACCACCTGACCCGAGAAAGCCGATGCACCCGACCCCTGATTTCGACCCCGGAAAGCTCGCCAAATCGCTGCTCAGGCGCTCGCGCCAGGGGGCGCTTGCAACGCTGATGGCCGGCAGCGGCGATCCCTATTGCTCCCTCGTCAATCTGGCGAGCCACCCCGACGGCTCGCCGATCCTGCTGATCTCGGGCCTGGCCGTGCACACCAGGAACATCCTGGCGGATCACCGGGTCTCCCTGATGCTGGACGAACGCGCGGCCGGCGATCCGCTGGAGGGTGCCCGAATCATGCTGTCCGGCCGGGCGGAACAGGCCGATGCCGACAAGGATCTGCTCCAGCGGCGGTATCTCAATGCCCATCCATCGGCCGAAGCGTTTGTTTCGTTTAAGGATTTCTCGTTCTTCAGAATTAGGCCCACGGGAACCCATCTGGTCGCCGGCTTCGGCCGCATCGTCGATCTCAAGCCCGAGCAGTTCCTGACGGACCTTACCGGCGCCGAGGATCTGCTGGCGGCGGAGGAGGGGGCGGTCGCGCACATGAATGCCGACCACCGCGACGCCATGGGCCTCTATGCAACAAAACTCCTCGGCGCGGCGGAGGGCGACTGGCGCTGCACCGGCTGCGACCCCGAAGGCCTCGACATGCAGGATGGCCAGACTGCGCTGCGGCTGGACTTCCCGGAGCGGGTGACCGACGGCACGGCGCTGCGCAAGATGCTGGTCCGTCTCGCTGGCGAAGCGCGCGCGAAGGTGGACTAGCGCGCAACAATTTGAACGCTGTCCCCCATCGCTGCGACCCAAGACCGTAATGGTTCGAAGTCGGCAGCGAGAGGGTTCATGATACGCCGTCGTTTGACGCTGGTTGCGGGTTTGGCGCTCGCGATCACCGCATCGCTTGATCGGCATAGCGCTGCTGATGCTCGTAGAGACCGGCGAGATTGTTCAGCGAGCGCGCGACGTCGGGATGGTCCGGTCTCTCGCGGGCGCGCTCAACAACGTTGCGCAGATCTACGCCGACCAGGGCCACGACGACCAGGCCGAGCCGACGCTGAAGCGTGCAGCGCTTGCTCAATACAGCATCATCTACTTTGCCACCCACGGTCTCGTTGCCGGCGATATCAAGGGATTGGGCGAGCCCTCGCTTGCGCTCTCCATTCCCGATCGGCCGACAGAGCTGGATGACGGCTTGCTCACGGCAAGTGAAGTCGCTCAGCTCAAGCTCAACGCCGATTGGGTTGTGCTATCGGCCTGCAACACCATCGCCGGCGACAAGCCCGGCGCCGAGGCCCTGTCGGGGCTGGCGCGCTCGTTCTTCTACGCGGGTGCACGTGCGCTGCTGGTCTCGCATTGGGCAGTGGATTCGGAGGCTGCCACCCGCTTGACCACGTCGACTTTCGAACTGCTCAAGAACGAACCAAAAATCGGCCGTGCCGAAGCCTTGCGCCGCGCGATGTTGACGTACGTTGATGACACCTCGTCACCGCGCAACGCCCGCGATGTGGGGGCCGTTCGCACTCATCGGCGAAGGCGAGGTACGATAGGACGGTCCGGGATTGTGCGTCGCAATACCAGAGGAAACGCCGAATTGCGCATTTGGTTGCGCGATCATTCGTATTTTTTTGATACGCTCGCTCAGAGCTGACATGCGCGGCATTTGGCGCGGTCCTTGAATAAACCAAATCCTGCGGGATCGGCTTGGCAACGCCAGCGTTCACCATTATTACGTCGTTCAACCGAGGCCGGACGGCCTATAATTCACGGTGACCGCGATGGCGCCAAAGCTTGGTCGCGCTGAGTGTCGCGGGTTCTAGGAGGATTTTTCGTGCAAGAGACGGGCGTGCGCAACGGTGCCTTCGGTGCCGACAAATTCGGCTTAAAGAATCTCAAACGGGTTCACTGGAACCTCGGCGCGCCGCAACTCTATCAATACTCGCTTTCCGCGGGCGAGGCGGTGCTGTCGGCCGACGGTTCGCTTTGCGCCGACACCGGTGAGTTCACCGGCCGCAGCCCGAAGGACAAGTTCACGGTGCGTGACGCCACCACCGACAAGAAGATGTGGTGGGCGGGCAACCAGTCGATCACCGCCGAACAGTTCGAGACGCTGTACCAGGATTTCCTCAAGCACGCTGAAGGCAAGAGCCTGTTCGCGCAGGACCTCTATGGCGGCGCCGATCCGGCCTACCGGATCAAGACCCGCGTCTTCACCGAGCTCGCCTGGCACTCGCTGTTCATCCGTACGCTGCTGATCCGCCCCGAGGCGGTCGAGCTGCCGAGCTTCACGCCGGAGCTCACCATCATCGACATGCCGAGCTTCCGCGCCGATCCCAAACGCCATGGCTGCAAGTCTGAGAACGTCGTCGCGATCGATTTCGCCCGCAAGATCGTCCTGATCGGCGGGTCTTATTATGCCGGCGAGATGAAGAAGTCGGTCTTCACCACGCTGAACTACTACCTGCCCGAGCGCGGCGTAATGCCGATGCACTGCTCTGCCAATGTCGGCGCCAATGGCGACACCGCGATCTTCTTCGGGCTATCAGGCACCGGCAAGACCACGCTGTCGGCCGATCCGAACCGCACGCTGATCGGTGACGACGAGCATGGCTGGGGCCCGAACGGCGTCTTCAACTTCGAGGGCGGCTGCTACGCCAAGTGCATCAAGCTCTCGCAGGAAGCCGAGCCTCAGATCTACGCCGCCTCGACCCGCTTCGGCGCGGTGCTCGAAAACTGCGTGCTCGACGAAGACACCCGCGTTGTCGATTTCGACGACGGCTCCAAGACCGAGAACACGCGCTCCGCGTACCCGCTCGACTTCATCCCGAACGCTTCGCGCACCGGCCGCGCGCCGCAGCCGAAGAACGTGGTGATGCTGGCCGCCGACGCCTTCGGCGTGCTGCCGCCGATCGCAAAGCTTTCGCCGGCGCAGGCGATGTATCACTTCCTCTCCGGCTACACCGCCAAGGTTGCCGGTACCGAGCGCGGTCTCGGCAACGAGCCGCAGCCGGAATTCTCGACTTGCTTCGGCTCGCCGTTCCTGCCGCTCGACCCCAGCGTCTACGGCAACATGCTGCGCGACCTCATCGCCCAGCACAATGTCGATTGCTGGCTGGTCAACACCGGCTGGACCGGCGGCAAGTATGGCACCGGCAGCCGCATGCCGATCAAGGTGACGCGCGCGCTGCTCACCGCCGCGCTCGACGGCTCGCTTCGCAACGTCGAATTCCGCACCGACAAATATTTCGGCTTCGCGGTCCCGACAGCGCTGCCGGGCGTGCCGGCCGAGATCCTCAATCCGGTCAACACCTGGAAGGACAAGGACGAGTTCGACAAGACCGCCCGCGCGCTGGTCGGCATGTTCCAGAAGAACTTTGCCAAGTTCGAAGCCCAGGTCGACGCCGAAGTGCGCGCAGCCGCGCCGGACGTGAAGCTCGCGGCGGAGTAATCTCTCGCATCATTCGAAATGCAAAAGGGCGGCCGCGAGGCCGCCCTTTTTGTTTCTCGCGATATCGTTCCGCCGTCATTGCGAGCGCAGCGAAGCAATCCAGATCCCTCCGCGGAGACAGTCTGGATTGCTTCGTCGCTACGCTCCTCGCAATGACGAGCTTGCGGAAGCAGTCACGCCTTGAAATACGCGATCTGCGTCGTGGTCGCGAGCAGCCTGCCGTTCGGCGACCACAGCTCGGCGTTCTGATCGGCATAGCTCTTGTGCATGATCTTCGAATCGGCCGTCGCGAGCACGCGTGTGATGTCCTCGGCGGCGAGCTCCTCGCTGCCGGTGTGAAAATACGTCGTCAGCGACACCGTGCCGAACGGCACCAGCTCGCGCCTGGCGTGGAAGATGCGGCCGAAGAAGGCGTCTGACATCGACATCAGCGACAGCATGTCGAGCTTGCGCGGCGTGCGGTCGCCGATCCAGAGCTTGGAATAGGTGCCAGCGAGCTCGGTCTGCGGTGGGCCGATCCGCATCTCGCCCTCGACGAAGCGGAATTCATACTGGTTGGCCCAGGACGCCGAGATCTTTGGGAATGGCAGCGTTGCCTCGAACGCCGTGGCGTCTGGATATTGCGCCACCCTGTGCTCCCAGGACGGCCGGCGCTCGGCGAACACGGCGGTGGCGAGCGTTGCGACCTCGCCGCCGCCCTGCGACAGTTCGACGCTCCAATGCTGGCTGGAGCGATTGGCCTTCACCAGCAGCACGTCCAGATCGAACGGCCCCTTGGCGATCGGCGCGCAGTAATTGACGGTCAGCGCCAGCGGATCGCCGGCGCGCTGCGGATGGTCGATCAGCGCACGCAGGATCGTCGCGGCCGTGGCGCCGCCGAACGGGCCGACAAAGGCCCAGTAATCGTCGCTGGTGTGTCCCTGCCAGCTGCTGTCACCGGCGGTGATGCGCGTGGCGTCGTCGAACGGGTGCGGGAGCTTGGCGTGCATTGTCTAATCCGGCTTTCAATGACGGACGTCATACCACGTCCGCCGCCGGCTTGTGCAATTACCTCTGGGATAGCCGATTTCACGTTGCGGAAAATCAGCCCGCGACGTCGCGCAGATCCGGCAGCAATGGCGTGGTCGGATTGACCGGCACGTTCCAGATCTCCTCGGCATATTCGCGGATGGTGCGGTCCGAGGAGAACCAGGCCATGCGCGCGACATTGAGGATGGAGGCGCGCGTCCAGGCCGGCGCCACCTGCCAGCGTGCGTCGACGCTGCGCTGCGCTTCGTAATAGGAATCGAAATCGGCGCTGACCATGTAGTGGTCGAGATAGCGCAGCGCGTGCGCGATTGATTCGAAGCGGCCGGGATCGCCGGGCGAGAACTCGCCGGTGCCGATCGCATTGATGGCGCGCTGGAGCTTTGGCGAATTGCGGATCACGTCGGAGGCATCCAGCCCCTGCTTGCGGCGGATCATCACGTCGCCGGCCTCCATGCCGAAGATCGCGATATTCTCCGCGCCGACATGGTCGCGGATCTCGATGTTGGCGCCGTCGAGCGTGCCGATGGTGAGCGCGCCGTTCAGCGACAGCTTCATGTTGCCGGTGCCGGAGGCCTCCATGCCGGCGGTCGAGATCTGCTCGGACAAATCGGCCGCGGGAATGATCACCTCCGCAAGGCTGACATTGTAGTCGGGCAGGAAGACGACCTTGAGCTTGCCGCCGATGGCGGGATCGTTGTTGACGACGTCCGCGACGTCGTTGACCAGCTTGATGATCAATTTTGCGTAGCGGTAGCTCGCCGCCGCCTTGCCGGCGAAGATCTTCACCCGCGGCACCCAGTTGCCGTTGGGATCGTCCTTCATCGCCTGGTACAGCGCCACCGTCTCGATGATGTTGAGGAGCTGGCGCTTGTATTCGTGAATGCGCTTGATCTGCACGTCGAACAGCGCGGTCGGATCGACCTTGATGCCGAGCCGCTCGCCGATCAGGCGCGCCAGCGCGGTCTTGTTGTGAAGCTTGACGCTGCGGAACTTCTTCTGGAATTCGACGTCGCTGGCGCGGGCTTCGATCAGGCTGAGCTGGGTCGGATCGTCGAGGACGGCTTCGCCGCAGGTCTCGCGCAGCAGGTCGGTCAGCTTCGGATTCGCCAGCATCAGCCAGCGGCGGAAGGTGATGCCGTTGGTCTTGTTGGTGATGCGGCCGGGATAGAGATGGTTGAGATCGTGGAACACGGTCTCGCGCATCAGGTCCGAATGCATCGCCGAGACGCCGTTGATGCGGTGCGAGCCGACGAAGGCGAGCTGGCCCATGCGCACGCGGCGTCCGCTCCTCTCGTCGATCAGGGAAACCGAGGCGCGGAAGTCGATGTCGCCGGGGGCGCGCGCTTCGGCCAGCGCGAGATGCTGCACGTTGATGCGGTAGATGATCTCGAGATGGCGCGGCAACAGCTGCTCGAACAGTTCGACCGGCCAGGTCTCCAGCGCCTCGGGCAACAGCGTGTGGTTGGTGTAGGACAGCGTCGCGACCGTGATCTTCCAGGCCTCGTCCCAGCGGAAATTGTGCAGGTCGACCAGGATGCGCATCAGCTCGGTGACGGCGAGGCTCGGATGGGTGTCGTTGAGCTGGACCGCGACCTTCATCGCGAGGCTGCGAAGCTGGCCGTCGGAGGTCAGGTGGCGATTGACCAGGTCCTGCAGCGAGGCGGAGACGAAGAAATACTCCTGGCGCAGCCGCAGCTCGCGGCCCGCCGGGCTTTCGTCGTTCGGATAGAGGAATTTGCAGATGGCTTCCGCGCGCGACTGCTCGGCGCTGGCGCTGACATAGTCGCCCTTGTTGAAGGCGTCGAGCTTCAACGGATCGGGCGAGCGTGCCGACCACAGGCGGAGCGCGTTGACGTGCTGGCCGCGCCAGCCGACGATCGGCGTGTCATAGGCGATCGCCTGCACGGTCTCGGCCGGATGCCAGATCGCGCGGTCGCGGCCCTTGTCGTCGACATGCTCGACGCCACCGCCGAAATGGACGTGATAGATCACCTCGGGTCGCTGCAATTCCCAGGGATTGCCGAAGCTCAGCCATTCGTCCGGATATTCCTGCTGCCAGCCCTGATTGATGATCTGGCGGAACAGGCCGTAATCGTAGCGGATGCCGTAGCCGATCGCGGGGATCGAGAGCGTGGCCATGCTCTCCATGAAGCAGGCGGCGAGCCGCCCCAGGCCGCCATTGCCGAGCGCGGCATCCGGCTCGCATTTGCGGAGCTCAGGCAGCGACACGCCGAGATCGCCGAGCGCGACCTCGAAGATCTTGAGCAGCCCCATGTTGTTCAGCGCGTCGGTGAAGAGGCGGCCGATCAGGAATTCGAGCGAGAGATAATAGACGCGCTTGCGTCCCGCATCGTAGCTGTGCTTCTCGGCCGTGAGCCAGCGATGCACGATGCGGTCGCGCAGCGCGAGCGCTGCGGCCTGGTACCAGTCGTGCTTGGTCGCCATGCCCGCATCCTTGCCGATGGCAAGGCGCAGCTTCGCCAGGATCGCGCCCTTGACGTCGGCCAGCGCGAGTTCGTCGATGGGCTGGCCGGAGGCCGGCAAACTTGGCTGGAACGATTGATCTTGCAAGGCCGTCACTTCCTGGTCGCGAGAACACCACTAACTCTACGCGTCTTCCCCTGCACCGGAACCATCCCTGGCGCGGCCGTGCACTGCGCTGGCGTAAATTTATGCAAGGAACGGGCCGATTTGGGAACCCGGAAGCGTACGGAGAGATGCGGATTCGGTGCTAGATTGAGGGCAGATTCAGCCATCAGTGTGGAGGAACGTCCATGAGACTGCTGATCGAAGTCGCCGCCGCGGCCTTCCTCGTCGTCTGCATCACCGCCTCCAGCGCCGCCTTTGCCGCCGGCAAGACGGGTCGCAGTGCCGACGGCCTGAGCTGCGGCTTCAGCGTTCCGGAAAATGCGTCTCCCGCGGTGCGCTGCGCCGCCATCAAGCGCCAATGCGGCGGCAAGTTCTACGCGAATGCGTGCGGGGACAGGCTGGTGTCGGCGGCGAATTGAGGAGCGGGTCGCCGGATTCGCAGCGCGCTATCTGACCACGCCCGACGTGAAGCCCGCCTTGCGGCGCGGCGGCTTGATTTCCTTTTTCAGGAAGCAGCGCGCTTCACGCCCGGTGTAGCCGGGACGGGAATAGGTGAAGGCGCGGCACTTGTTGTCCGCGATGCAGGCGGCCTTGCAGGCCTCTTCGCCTTCGCCGTCCTTGATCTCGAAATTGCGCAAGTCGCCGCCGGGGCGGTCGATCGACGTTTCAACGCCTTCGATCCGCGGCTCGATCACGCCGGCGCCACGCACACCGGAGATGCAGCAGCTGCCCGGGACACGCGGCGGCACCGTGTTCTTGAGCCAGCACACTGCCGAGCCGCCTTCGACGTCGGGATAATTGAAGCTCCAGGAGCGGCAGCGGCGGTCACGCTCACACTGCAGCGCGCAATCCTCGGGGTCACCTGACGTCACCGGCGAGCTGAAATAGTCGCCGCCGGGCCGGTCGAACGCCGTCTGGGCGCGCGCAGGCGCGCTCGCAAACACGAACGCAAGCAACGTGGCGCAGGCCACGACGCTTGCCATGACGGCCCCACGCAGGCGGCCCTTCCCCATTGGAACAGCTTTCGAGTTATTGACGGCGCTCAGGTTTTTTCAGCCGGTCATTTGATCGCCGCAAACCTGTATGGGCGATGAACGGCTCAGGTCCTGGTCGTCGGCCTCTGACCTAGAACGCGTATTCCGCGTAGGCCGGTTCCACGGAGCCGTTCCAGGCGCCGTTGAACTTCTCCAGCATCTCCTCGGCCGGGGTCCGGCCGGAATCAATGATGCGATCGAGCGGCTCCAGGTGCCGGGTTTCGTCGCGGCCGAGCTGGTCGATCCGGCCGCGGCGGCGCAGGCCGGCATGGGCCAGAACGAGGCATTCCTTGGCGATCTCGAACAGATAGCGGTCCTTGATTCGCGCCTTGAAGCCGAACCGCGGCACGTCGTCGCGCAGGGCCTGGCGCTCATGCGCGGTCCAGTGCTTCACGAGGTCCCACGCGGCATCGAGCGACACATCGTCGTAGAGCAGCCCGGCCCAGAAAGCCGACAGCGCCGGCAGGCGGCCCCAGGGGCCACCATCGGAACCGCGCATCTCGAGATAGCGCTTGAGGCGCACCTCCGGGAAGATCGTCGAAAGATGGTTGGCCCAGTCCGACAGCGTCGGGCGTTCGCCCGGCAGATTGTTGTTGCGGCCGTCGAAGAAGGCGCGGAACGAGGAGCCCGAGACGTCGATGTAATCCTCGTCGCGCTTGACGAAATACATGGGCACGTCGAGCGCGTAGTCGACATAGCGCTCGAAACCCATGCCGTCCTCGAATGCCCACGGCATCATGCCCGAACGCGCATTGTCGGTGTCGCGCCAGATCTCGGAGCGGAACGACAGGAAGCCGTTCGGCTTGCCCTCGGTGAACGGCGAATTGGCAAACAGCGCGGTCGCGACCGGCTGCAGCGCGAGCGAGACGCGCAGCTTCTTGACCATGTCGGCTTCGGAGGAGAAGTCGAGATTGGTCTGCACCGTGCAGGTCCGGTACATCATGTCGAGGCCGTATTGGCCGACCTTCGGCATGTAATTGGTCATGATCTTGTAGCGGCCCTTGGGCATCACCGGGATGTCGGCGCGCGACCAGGACGGCGTCATGCCGAGCCCGAGGAAGCCGATGCCGAGCGGGGTCGCGATCTCGCGCACCTGCGCCAGATGCGCCATCAGCTCGCTCTGGGTCTGATGCACGTTCTCGACCGGCGCGCCGGAGAGCTCGAACTGTCCGCCGGGCTCGAGCGAGATCGCGCCGCCGCCGGTGACGTCGTAGAGGCCGATGATGTTGCCCTTCTCCATGATCGGCTCCCAGCCGAGCAGGAGCTTCATGCCTTCGAGCAGCGCGCCGATGCCCCGCGCACCCTCGTAAGGCACCGGACGGTGGCCTTCGAGCGTGAACGGCGTCTTCTCGTGCTCGGTGCCCATGCGGAATTCGGACGGGTCCTTGCAGCCGGCCTCGAACCACGCGACGAGCTCGTCGCGCGACTGCAGCGGCGTCATATCGATCTGGTCTCGCGCCATATCAAACTCTAATCAAAAAGGGCGCTTCGATCGAAGGCGCGCGGGTGACGGGGTGGTCCGCGAACCCAGGGGGTGCACGGACGAGCTGGTGTGCCGCACGATCATCGCGACGGCGTGGTTTCGTTGACGTGGACGGGCGGCAGTTTCATCTCGCCGCACGAGCAGCCGAGACGGTCGAGCAGACCGCTGAGCTTGACGGCATCCGCATCGGACAGTTTCGAGCCGACATACTTTTCGATCGCGGCCGAATAGGCGCCCCACATCCGCTTCTGCAACTCGCGGCCGGCTTCCGTGATCTCCACGAACTGGCCGCGCTTGTCGATCTTGCATTCGCGCCGGGAGGCGAGTCCCTCGTCGACCAGGCGGTCGATCAGGCGCGAGGTGGAGTATTGCGGGATCAGCATTTGCCGCTCGAGTTCCACCGGCCGCAGCTCACCCGAGGGCGCTCGCGACAATTCGAGCAGCGCGTCGTACCATGCCAGCGGCGGGAACCCCGCCTTCTTCAAGTCCTGCTCGACGCAATCGAGCACGCGGCTCTGCACCCGCATCAGGCGGATCCAGGCCGAAGTTGCCTCGGTCGATGGTTTGCGTTTCATGGTCCCGCTCAAGCTCGTCGTCCCGTCTCTTACCTCACTCAATGCACCTGCATCAATCTTGACTATTGGATGCAAATGCATGTAGGCGTTCCTTCGCCCGAACCAAGCGTCAAGAGAAAGAAATTCCATGAAACTCTATTACTCGCCCGGCGCCTGCTCCCTGTCCCCCCACATCGCGCTCCTGGAAGCCGGCCTGCCCTATGAGCTGGTCAAGGTCGATATCCGGGCCAAGAAGCTCGAAAATGGTGAGGATTATCTGAAGCTGAACCCGAAGGGCCAGGTCCCTGCGCTGGGCCTCGACAGCGGCGAGATCGTGACCGAAGGCCCGGTCATTGTCCAGATGATCGCCGATCAGGCCTCCGCCAAGGCGCTGGCACCGGCCCATGGCAGCTCCGAGCGCTACAAGCTGCTCGAATGGCTGAACTTCCTCACCTCGGAGGTGCACAAGAGCTTCGGACCGCTGTTCGCGCCGGCGCTGAACGACGAGGCCAAGGCCTTCTTCAAGGACCGCGTCATGGGCAAGCTGACATACATCGACAGCCAGCTCGCCGGCCGCGACTACCTCATGGGAAAGCAGTTCACGGTGGCCGACGGCTATCTCTTCACGATGCTGACCTGGGGCGATCGGATGAAGTTCGACCTCTCGGCCATGCCGAACCTGACCGCCTACAAGGCTCGCGTCGCAGCGCGGCCGCAGGTCCAGGAGGCGCTGATGAAGGAAGGCCTTGCGCAGGCGAAGTAAGCGCATCGCAAGATGCAACAAGCGAAAGGCCGGATCGACGATCCGGCCTTTTTCTTTGTGAACCATTCGATCGGCGGCCACGTCGAAATCGCGGAGCATCTCCATGAGACCGCCGCCGCCATGAACATGATCGTTCTTATGACCGCCGCGGGCGCGCCGCTCGCGATGCTTGGCTTGTCGACGCCGGACCTGCCGCAGCGCAATTGCATCTTCATGATCCATCCGCAGGTCACCTCGGCCGTGTTCGAGAGCAAGGAAGGAAAAATCGTCTTTCCCGATCGGCCGACCGAATATCCATGCAGCTATGCCAGGAAGAAGGGCGGAACGGACATCGCCCTCACCAATCAGAATGGCTGGCGCTTCGAGGTCCGCATTGGCCGTGGCGATGAAGGCAGCTGGAGAGCGAGTCTTGCCGATGATGCGGTCTCGGGCCGGGCGTTCTCGCCGCTCGGAGACCGCAAATAAAAGGGGCCGGATCGTCGATCCGGCCCCTTTTTATTCTGGCCCGGGCAAGTGGGCGCGAACCCATCTCGCCGGATCATCGTACCTATCATTAGACTTATGAACTACTGTTCGCCGAATGTAAGTAGTGCTGTCTTGTCAGTACCCGTAAAGCGCGCGAGCTTGGCGGAATTGTTAGAGGATTATTTCATCGGAGTTGAACTTGACGATTGCCTTGGTCCTGATCGTCGCAAGTGCATTGGTGGGAATAGCGACAGGTTATGTTTTCAGGATCTGGGCGCTGATATTGATTGCGCCGGCGATCGCGGTTTTCTCGGCAATCATTCTTCGCGTTTACGAATTCGGCATGATGGCGGGTGTGACCGTCATCGCCATCTGTCTTGCCGCCTGCCAGCTCGCCTACTTCGCGGCGGCCTACCTGCTGCACGCGCGGGCGGTCTCAGCCCATGACGAAGTCGACGGCGAGCCAGGCGAGGGAGGCCAGCATAAAATCCGCCGCCAGCACAAGTAGCGCCAAAGCGGCCCAAAGCATCGGCCCCTTGCGGCGCAGGCGCGCCGGCTTCTGTTGCGGCGATAGGCGGCGAGTGGCGGGTCCAACAGCATATTTCGCGGTGAGATCGCGACCGAGCGCGGTCTTCCGCAGCACCAAAGAGTTCATCAAGGATACTTTCTTATTTTGTCTTCAACCTGCCGATGGCTCGGCAAGTGTCCCAACCGGATTCGGAACCCTGACCCGGAGCAAGACTAGTGCCAGGGCCGAGCAAAAGAACGGCGCCGCTTCGACACGCCTATGACAATTGCGCGACACCACGGCAGCGGGGGACTCTGACACGGGTCCTACGCGAATTCTGTGATTGGTTCCACAAGCCGGGAACAAATCTGACGCAACCGTGATGACGTCTCCCCAAACAAGAAGGCCGGATCGACGATCCGGCCTTCTTTCTCAAATGATTTTGGGTGATCAGGCCGCGGCCTTCTTCGGCGCGAAGCGGCCGTAGAAGGTTTCTCCCTTCGCGGCCATCTCCTCGAGAAGCTTCGGCGGGTTGAAGCGCGAGCCGTACTTCGCCTCCAGCTTGTGGCAGAGCTCGACAAATTTCTTCGTGCCCATGAAGTCGATGTAGGACAGCGTGCCGCCGGTGAACGGCGCGAAGCCGAAGCCGAGGATCGAGCCGACATCCGCCTCGCGCGGGTCGGTGATGACGTGGTCTTCGACCGTGCGCGCGGCTTCCACCGCCTGCACCACCAGGAAACGCTGCTTCAACTCCTCGATGTCGAGCGTGTCAGGATCGAGCTGCTTCGGCTGGAGCGCTGTCAGCCCCGGCCACAGGCTCTTCTGACCCTTGCCCTTCTCGGGGTAGTCGTAGAAGCCCTTGCTGTTCTTGCGGCCGAGACGGCCCTGCTTCTCGACCATCTCCACCATCAGCTTCTTCTGATCGGGGTTGATGGCGTTCGGGCCGAGATCGGCTTCCGTCGCCTTCATGATCTTGAGCCCGAGGTCAAGTGCGACTTCGTCCGAGAGCGAGAGCGGACCGACCGGCATGCCGGCCATCTTGGCGCAGTTCTCGATCATCGCCGGCGGCACGCCTTCGAGGAACATCTCGTTGCCTTCGGCGACGTAGCGGCCGACGCAGCGATTGGCGAAGAAGCCCCGGCTGTCGTTGACGACGATCGGCGTCTTGCCGATCTGCCGGACGTAGTCGAGCGCGGTCGCGAGCGCGACGTCGCCGGTGTTCTTGCCCTTGATGATCTCGACCAGCATCATCTTCTCGACCGGCGAGAAGAAGTGGATGCCGACGAACTTGCCCTGGTCCTTGAAGCCCTCGGCCAGCGAGGTGATCGGCAGCGTCGAGGTGTTCGACGCGAAGATCACGTCCGGCTTCATATGCTCCTGCGCCTTCGCGAAGGTATCAGCCTTGACCTTGCGATCCTCGAACACGGCCTCGATGACGAGGTCGACGTCCTTGAGTGCAGCATAATCGGCAGTCGGCGTAATGCGCGCGAGCAGCGCGTCGGCGTCACCGGGCTTGGCGCGGCCCTTCTTGATCTGCTCCTCGATCACCTTCTGAGCGTGCGCCTTGCCCTTGTCGGCACTCTCCTGGTCGCGGTCGATCAGGACGACGTCGAGGCCGGCGCGGGCCGAGACGTAGCCGACGCTCGCACCCATGAAGCCGGCGCCGATCACCGCGATCTTCTTCACCTTGGTAGGGGCTACGTCCTTCGGACGGCGCGCGCCCTTGTTCAGCTCCTGCATCGACAGGAACAGGCTGCGGATCATCGCGGCCGCTTCTTTCGAGCGCAGCACCGAGGTGAAGTAGCGCGACTCGACGCGGAGCGCGGCGTCGATCGGCAACTGCAGGCCTTCATAGACGCAGCTCATGATCGCGCGCGCGGCTGGATAATTGTCGTAGGTCTCGCGGCGATAGATCGCATTGCCCGCCGGGAACATCATCATGCCGGCCTTGGAGAACACCGGACCGCCCGGCAGCTTGAAGCCCTTCTCGTCCCAGGGCGCGACGGCCTTGCCGCCGCCCTTGATCCAGTCCTTCGCTGCCTTGATGAGGTCGCCTGAGGGAACGATCGCGTGAATCAGATTGAGCTGCTTGGCCTTCTCGACCGTGACCGGATCGCCCTTGAGCAGGATCGTCATCGCGTCCTGCGGCGGCACCAGGCGCGGCACGCGCTGCGTGCCGCCGGCGCCGGGGAACAGGCCGACCTTGACTTCGGGCAGACCGAGCCGCGTCTTGGGATTCTCCGCCGCCACGCGGTAGTGGCAGCACAGCGTGATCTCGAAACCGCCGCCGAGCGCGAGGCCGTTGATCGCGGCCGCCCACGGCTTGCCGGAGGTCTCGATCGAACGCAGCACCTGCGAGAAGCGCCGGCTCTGGTCGAACAGCATCTGGTTTGCGGCGGTCTCGTCCTGCTCCTTCAAGACCTTGGCGTAGGCCTGGTTCATGCCCTCGAGCATCGACAGGTCGGCGCCGGCGCAGAACGCCTCCTTGGCGGAGGTGATGACGACGCCCTTCACGGCGGCGTCGGCCGTGGTTTCCTTGACGATCGCATCGAGCTCGCTGGTCGAGGTCTCGTCGAGCACGTTCATCGAACGGCCCGGGATGTCCCAGGTGACGAGCGCGATGCCGTCAGAATCGGTCTCAACCCTAAAGTTCTTGTAAGCCATGTTGGTTGCTCCTCGGTGCCGCAGCCAATCTCAGGCGCGGCGGTTGACTTAAGATCTCGTAGGGTGGGCAAAGGCGCTCTTGCGCCGTGCCCACCATCCTTCGCGGAGACAGCAATGGTGGGCACGCCCACCCGACGGCAGCTCGTTAGACCCGCTCGATGATGGTCGCGGTGCCCATGCCGCCGCCGATGCACAGCGTCACCAGCGCGGTCGCCTTGTTGGTGCGTTCGAGCTCGTCGAGCACGGTGCCGAGGATCATCGCGCCGGTCGCGCCAAGCGGATGGCCGAGCGCGATCGCGCCGCCATTGACGTTGATCTTGGCGTTGTCGATGTCGAAGGCCTGGATGTAGCGCAGCACGACGGAGGCGAAGGCCTCGTTGAGCTCGAACAAATCGATATCCGACTTCTTCATGCCGGAACGTGCGAACAGCTTTTCAGTGACGTCGACCGGACCGGTCAGCATCATCGCCGGCTCCGAGCCGACATTGGCAAACGCACGGATCTTTGCGCGCGGCTTCAGGCCGTATTTGCTGGCCGCTTCCTTGCTGCCGAGCAGCACGGCGCCGGCACCGTCGACGATGCCCGACGAGTTGCCGGCATGGTGCACGTAATTGACGCGCTCGATTTCGGGGTGCGACTGCACGGCGACGCCGTCGAAGCCACCCATCTGCGCCATCATCGTGAACGACGGCTGCAGCTGCGCCAGCGACTGCATCGTCGTCGAGGGACGCATGTGCTCGTCCTTGGCGAGGATGGTGAGGCCGTTGATGTCCTTCACCGGCACGACGGACCTGTTGAAGCGGCCCTCGTCCCAGGCCTTGGCGGCGCGCTGCTGGCTCTGCACGGCATAAGCGTCGACGTCGTCGCGCGAGAAGCCGTACTTCGTGGCGATCAGATCGGCCGAGACGCCTTGCGGCATGAAGTAGGCCGGCACGGCCATCGACGGGTCCATCGGCCAGGCGCCACCGGAGGCGCCGATGCCGACGCGGCTCATGGATTCGGCGCCGCCACCGATCACCAGCTCATGCTGGCCGCTCATCACCTGGGCTGCGGCAAAATTCACGGCGTCGAGGCCGGAAGCGCAGAAGCGGCTGATCTGCACGCCGGGCACGGCTTCGCCGAGGCCGGCCTTGAGCGCCGCGAAGCGCGCGATGTCGCTGCCGGCTTCGCCGACGGGGTCGACCACGCCGAGCACGACGTCGTCCACCGAATCTTCCGGCAAATTGTTGCGGTCCTTCAGCGCCTTCAGCGGCACGGTGGCGAGCGCGAGCGCGGTGACCTCGTGCAGCGCGCCGTCTGCCTTGCCGCGGCCGCGCGGGGTTCGGACGTGGTCGTAGATATAGGCATCTGCCATGGGAGCCTCCTGATTGCAGTTATTGGTTACGACCGCGGCGCGGTCGGATCATTGGCGAAGCGGGAAGCCTCAGAAAGCTTCCGCCGGCAGTTCCATGATGGTGGCGCAGCCGGCCTGGATGCGCGCGAGATTGGCGGCGGTCTCCGGCAGCATGCGTTCCATGAAGAAACGGCCGGTGACGAGCTTGGTCGAGAGATAGGGCGTCGCTCCGCTCGCGGCAATCTTCGCCTGCGTCACCTTGGCCATCTTCGCCCACATGTAGCCGAGCGTGACGAAGCCGAAGAGATGCAGGTAGTCGGTTGCGGCAGCACCCGCATTGTCGGGCTTTGCCATGGCGTTCTGCATTAGCCAGGTCGTGGCCTGCTGGAGATGGCCGAGCGAAGCCGAGAGCGGCGCGATGAAGGGTTTTAGTGCCTCGTCGCCGCCGTTCTCCTTGGCGAAGGCCATGACCTCGCCGAAGAACGCCATGATGGCGCGGCCGCCGTCGCGCGGCAGCTTGCGGCCGACGAGGTCGAGCGCCTGGATGCCGTTGGCGCCTTCATAGATCATGGCGATGCGGGCATCGCGCACGAACTGCTCCATGCCCTGCTCGGCGATGTAGCCGTGGCCGCCATACATCTGCTGCGCCTGCACCGCGTTGGCAAAGCCGTAATCGGTGAGGAAGCCCTTCAGCACGGGCGTCATCAGGCCCATGTGGTCGTCGGCGGCCTGACGGTCCTTGGGATCCTCCGAGCGATGGGCGACGTCGCTCTTCAGCGCGGTCCACATCACGAAGGCACGCGCGGCCTCGTTGAAGGCACGGATCGAGAGCAGCGTGCGGCGCACGTCGGGATGCACGATGATCGGGTCGGCCTGCTTGTCCGGCGCCTTTACGCCGGTCAGCGAACGGCCCTGGATGCGCTCGCGGGCATAGGCGACCGCGTTCTGATAGGCGACCTCGGACTGCGCGAGACCCTGCACGGCGACGCCGAGGCGGGCCTCGTTCATCATCACGAACATGCCCTGCATGCCCTTGTTCTCTTCGCCGATCAGCCAGCCGGTGGCGCTGTCGTAGTTCATCACGCAGGTGGAATTGCCGTGAATGCCCATCTTGTGCTCGATCGAGCCGCACACGACGCCGTTGCGTGCGCCGACCGAACCATCGGCATTGACCAGGAATTTCGGCACTACGAACAGGGACACGCCCTTGATGCCGGCCGGTGCGCCCTCGATGCGGGCGAGCACGAGGTGGATGATGTTGGGGGCGAGGTCGTGCTCACCGGCCGAGATGAAGATCTTCGTGCCCGTGATCTTGAAGCTGCCGTCGGGCTGGCGGATCGCCTTGGTGCGGAGCATGCCGAGATCGGTGCCGCAATGCGGCTCGGTCAGGTTCATGGTGCCGGTCCACTCACCCGCCACCATCTTCGGTACGTAGGTCTGCTTCTGTTCGGGCGAGCCGTGCACGATCAGCGCCGCGGTCGCGCCCATGGTGAGGCCGCCATACATCGAGAACGCCATGTTGGCGGAGATCTGGAATTCATTGACCGCCTGGGAGAGCGTCACCGGCAGGCCCTGGCCGCCGAACTCGGTCGGAGCCGACAGACCGAGCCAGCCGCCCTCGGCGACCTGCTTGAAGGCATCCTTGAAACCCTTCGGCGTGGTGACGCTGCCGTCATCGGCGCGCTTGCAGCCTTCGAGGTCGCCGACACGGTTGAGCGGCTGCAGCACTTCTTCCGCAAGCTTCGCGGCTTCGCCAAGAATGGCTTCGCGCACGTCGCTCGACGCATCGGAGAAGCCGGCCAGATTGTCGTAGCGATCGATCTGGAAGACGTCGTTGAGCAGGAAGTTCACGTCTTCGACGGGGGCTTTATAGATCGGCATGATGGTCTCCCGGCAGGCGGTCTGAAGTGATGATGTTGACTTATGATTGAGCGGCGGCCAACTGCTCCGCCATCAGGCGGTGCAGCATGTTGATCGCCTTGAGCGGACGCACCATCACCTTGAAATTGGTGATGCGTCCCTCGGCATCGAAGGTGATGATGTCGACACCGTTGATCTCGATGCCGTCGATGACATTCTTGAATTCGAGCACCGCGCCATTGGCGCTTTTCCACTCACCGACATAGGTGAAGCCGGGACCGCCGAGCACCTTCTCGGCACTGGCGAGATATTTGAAGGTGATGTCGCGGCCTCGCTGGGGCGAATGCACCACGGGGCTTTCGAACACGGCGTCAGGATGGAGCAGGTCCCAGAGCGCGGCGCGGTCGTGGGACTTCATAAAGGCGTACCAGGAATCGAGGCCGGTCATTCTCAGGTGCCTCCCTTGATCAAAGGCCTTGTTGATCAAAGGCCTTGGCAAAAACGCGAAAACAACCCCATGCACAGTAGCGCGATGGCCGATAAGGGCGGGTCTGAAGCCCGCCTCATATGCACATTGACGCATATGCACCGATGCGCATAAAGTCAAGTCAATTGGTCGGGACCTCGAAAGGGAGCTGGTACCATGGCGCTCGGCGACGCAATCCTCGCATGCCTGACGGAACGTCCGATGACGGGCTACGAGCTCGCCAAGACATTCGATTCCTCGATCGGCTTCTTCTGGAAAGCCGACCACCAGCAAATCTACCGCGAGCTCTCGAAGCTGCGCGACCGCGGCTACATCCAGGGCCGCGAGGTCGTGCAATCGGGCAAGCCCAACAAACTGATTTATACGCTGACTCCCGAGGGCCGAACAGCGCTGCGGCACTGGGCCGCGCGGCCGAGCACACCGCCCTCGATCAAGGACGACCTGCTGGTGCGGCTGCACGCGCTCGACAGCATCGACATCGAGCCCATGCGCACCGATCTGATGGCCCGGCTGGAGCACCACCGCGACCGGCACGAGAATTACGAGCGGATCCTCAAGAAGCGATTCCCGGAGGGCTCGGCGTCGGGCGTGCTCGACCTCGGCAATCTGCTGCTGCTTCAGCTCGGTGCCCGCCACGAGCAGATGGTGGCCGATTTCTGCGAAGAGGCGCTCCAGGCGCTATCGGCGATGAGCGGCAAGGGCACGGTCGTGCCGCTGGAGGACGGCAAGCGCGAGGGGAAGGGCTGAGCCTGCGCAGCCCTAGTACTTTGTGACGACCGGCTTATCCCAGTTGAACCGGACATTGACGCCGGCGCGGACGATGTCGTCCGTCAGCCGGACGTCGCGGGTGACGGCGCCGCTGATCGGCGGATCGACATATCGTTTGCTGCCAAAATCGACGTGCACATATTCGAGCTTGAGGGTCACGGCGCCCCAGGTATCGACATAGGCCGCCCATTCACCACCGAGCCCGGCCGCCAGGCCGGTGCGGGTCTGGGAGCTGGTGACCTGCACCACTTGGTTGGACACGGTGACCTCGGTACCGGCGAAGGCGATACCGGCCGTGCCATAGATCAGAAACTGATCGAGCGCGTAACCGACACGGCCGCGGAACATATCGATCCATTTTTCCCGCGTGCCGCTCGTCACCCCGACGTTGAAGGGCGGCAGATCCTGCACCTTGCCGTGCTGGTTGGTCCATGACGCGTCGTTCTCGAAGCCGAGCACGGTCTTTTCGATCTGGAAATCGCAGCCGAAGACACCGCCCGCGACGGCAGCACCGCTGAGATTGAAAGTTCCTGTGATCGTTGGCCCGGAGTCGTCGCCGGCGCGCCGGACATGCTCGCTCTTGCCCCAGTTGCCGCCGCCCTGGATGCCGACATAGCAGCTGGTCCAATTGTATCCCGCGGGCGCCGGTGCCTTCACCGCAGGCGCTGCCGCCGGGGCATCGGCGGCAACAGCATGCGATGCCAGTCCGGCCGCCATCGCGGCCACGAGCAACCTTTTCATGTCAGCCAACAATCCAGTCAGGCAAGAACCCGCCCGTGGATCGGGCCGCTCTCTATCCATTGAGACGTGCGGATCGGGCGCGTGGCGAAATCTTTGTCGGGACGCAGCTTTGGGGCGGGGCCAACGGCGGCAATCGGGTTCCCGGCGCCCAACTTTAAGACACCGGCAACGCGTTCCTTAACCCGTTATTTACCGTAACAGGAAAAAGTCGGTTTTCGAGGCAGACGACCCGCGCCAAATCCGATTGTCTTCACAACCGGCACGCGTGGGGAGGCTGGAGGCGCCGGGTGGGGCGCCGGAGTCGGAACCGGACAGAGTCATGAATTCGCGCGTATCGTGGAGTGTTGACGGCATCGATCCATCCGTCAGGGAGCGGGCCGAAGCTGCTGCGCGTCGTGCCGGCATGTCACTCAACGATTGGCTGAACTCCACGCTCGGCGAGACGGCCCCGCCGAATTTTCGCGGACCTTACGATCAACGCCAAGAACAACGTCAAGAGCAGCGCCAAGATCAGCGCCAAGATCAGCGCCCGCAACAGATGCCGAGCCAGGAGAGCCGCGACGTCGCCGATATCCACCAGCGGCTCGACGCGATCACCCAGCAGATCGAACGGATTTCAAAGCCCGCGCCGCGCCAAGATGCTTCACGACAGGACGCGTCGCGACCAGACGTCTCGCGCGAGCAGGGCGTCGCGCGCCAGCTCAACGACGCGATCTCGCGGCTCGATGCGCGGCTGTCGCAAATCTCAAAGCCGCAGCAGCCTCAGCGGCCGGCACCGGCTCCGGCACCCGTCGAGACGCGCCAGCGCCAGGCCGATATGGTCGAGCGCGCGGCCGCACAGGTCTATCGCAATTCACCTCCCCTGAGCCCCGCGTCGTTCGACGTTGCGGTCGCCGAGATCACGGCACGGCAGAGCGAGCTCGACGGCTTTACGCCGCGGCAGATGCCGCCACGCGCAGCACCCTCGATTGCACCGACGGCAGCTCCTTTCGCGCCCCCGATGGCGCCGCCCGCGCCTGCCTATGCACCGCCGCCCCCGCAGCCGGGGCCGGATTTCTCGTCGCTCGAGCGCCATTTGCTCAAGATCACGAGCCAGATCGAGTCGCTCCAGCGCCCTGACAACACCGAGCAGGCGATCAACGCCTTCCGCAGCGAGCTTGCCGAGATCCGCCACGCCATTACCGAGGCGATGCCGCGCCGCGCGATCGAATCGATCGAGAACGAGATCCGCTCGCTGCATCGTCGCATCGACGAGACCCGCTCGTCCGGGACGGACGGCCAGGTCCTGTCGGGCATCGAGCACGCGCTGTCCGAGATCAAGCAGGTGCTGCGCACGCTGACGCCGGCCGAGCAGCTCACCGGCTACGACGAGGCGATCCGCAATCTCGGCGCCAAGCTCGATCTGATCCTGCGCGCCAATGACGACCCCTCGACGGTGCGCCAGCTCGAAGGCGCGATCTCGGCGCTGCGCGGCATCGTCTCCAACGTCGCCTCCAACGAAGCCCTGGCGCGTCTTTCCGACGACGTGCAGCTGCTGTCCTCCAAGGTCGACCAGGTCACCCGCTCGTCCGGCCCCAGCGACAGCTTTGCGGTACTGGAGCAGCGCATCGCGGCGCTCACCGCCGCGCTGGAAACGCGCGAGCGGCCGCAGCCCACCGAGAGCAGCGAGCATCTCGAAGCCGCGATCCGCGCGCTGTCGGACCGTTTCGACCGCATGCAGGTCGGCAACGATTCCGCGTCGACCTTTGCGCATCTCGAACAGCGGGTCTCGTATCTGCTGGAGCGGATCGAAGCCGCCTCCGATCCGCGCAACGGCAATCTAAGCCGCGTCGAGGACGGGCTGCACGACATCCTGCGGCATCTGGAGCGGCAGCAGGCGACCTATTCCGCCCTCGCCGAAAGCCGCAATTCGGCGCCGTCTGCCGATTCCGGCATGGTCGATCTGGTCAAGCGCGAGCTCTCCGACATCCGCTTCAGCCAGGCCGAGACCAACCGCAGCACCCAGGATTCGCTCGAGGCCGTGCACAGCGCGCTCGGCCATGTCGTCGATCGCCTCTCGATGATCGAGGGTGATCTGCGCGCGGTGCGCACGGCGCCGCCGGCACCCGCGCCGCAGCCGATGCCCAGTTCGACGTCCATGTCGATGCCGATGGCCGCGCCCATGGAGCCCCCGCCCGTCGCGCGCGAGCCGTGGCAGCAGCCGCAGCAGCAGCCGAAATACGATCCGAAGCCGGAGCTGCAGAACCCGGCCGCCGCGCAACAGCCGCCACAGGGCGCCTTCGTCGCCGCGCCGCGCGAATTCCATGCCGCCGCACCGGCCGCGCCGCCGCCGGTGCCAACCGCACCGCCCGTTCCGCCGCGTGCGATCAGCGAGATCCTCGAGCCGCACACGGCGCCCGCGCGCGCCGCGCTCGCACCGGAATTGCCGCCGGACCATCCGCTCGAGCCGGGCACACGGCCGGGCGGCCGCGTCGCCACGCCCTCGGAGCGCATTGCCGCGTCCGAAAGCGCGATCAGCGAAATCCCCGCCGCGCCGAAAGAGCCGGTGTCGTCGTCGAGCTTTATCGCGGCCGCACGCCGCGCCGCGCAGGCCGCCGCCGCGCAGCCGGAAAAGCCGGCCCGCGGTGCCAAGGCAAGTGCAAAGGCAGCTGCCAAGGCGGCCATCGCAGGCCGCACCAAGGACAAGGGCCAGGAAGGCGGCTCGACCATCACCTCGAAGATCCGCTCGCTGCTGGTCGGCGCCAGCGTGGTCGTGATCGTGCTCGGCACCTTCAAGATGGCGATGAACCTGCTCGATGGCGGCAGCCCGCCACCGTCACCGCAGGCGATGGAGAATTCGTCGAGCGCGCCCGCGCCGCAGGCTCCGCCGCCGCCGGTCGAGACCAGGCCTGCCACGCCCGAGCAGGTCACGCCGTCGATGACCTCGCCGACGCCCGCGCCGGCTCCTATGGCAGGGTCGGGCAGCTCGGCTTCGGTCGAAATCCCGCCGGTCCCCGCGACGCCACCACCGCCTGCGGCGAGCAACGACGTCACCGGCGCGCTGTCGGGCGCGAGCCGCGCGAGGCTCGGCATGATCCAGGTGCCGCCGAGCGAGAAGCTCCCTGACGGCATCGGCGGTCCGGTGCTGCGCACCGCCGCGATGAAGGGCGATGCGACCGCGGCCTACGAGATCGGCGTGCGCTTTGCCGAGGGCAAGGGCGTCGCTGCGAATTACGATGAAGCCGCCAAATGGTACGACCGCGCGGCGCAGGCCGGCGTGGTGCCCGCGACCTTCCGCCTCGGCACGCTCTATGAGAAGGGCCTCGGGGTGAAGAAGGACGCCGACATCGCCCGCCGCTACTACACGCAAGCCGCCGAGCGCGGCAACGCCAAGGCGATGCACAATCTCGCGGTGCTCGACGCCGACGGCGGCGGACGCGGCGCCAATTACAAGAGCGCGGCGCAGTGGTTCCGCAAGGCCGCCGATCGCGGCGTCGCCGACAGCCAGTTCAACCTCGGCATCCTCTATGCCCGCGGCATCGGCGTGGAGCAGAACCTCGCCGAATCCTACAAATGGTTCACTCTCGCAGCCGCCCAGGGTGACGCGGATGCGTCGGGCAAGCGCGACGACGTCGCCAAGCGGCTCGATCCGCAGTCGCTCGCCGCCGCCAAGCTCGCGATCCAGACTTTCAGCGCCGAGCCGCAGCCCGACGACGCGGTCAATGTTCCCGCCCCGAACGGCGGCTGGGACAGCGCGCCGCAGGCGAACGCAAAGCCTGCGCCGAAGCCGGTCGCGACCAAGCGCTCGGCCTCGGCGGCGCACTAGAGCGCACTCTCACTCCTCATGGTGAGGAGCGCGCCCTGGCGTGCGTAGCGGACGATGCTTCGCATCGCCGCGAGAACCATGCAGGCCCCCACCACCGATCCGGGCCTCGCCCTTCGAGACGCCTGCTGCGCAGGCTCCTCAGGGTGAGGGGAGACAGCTCTCGCGCCGCATTCACCACGCCTAAATTCATGGTCCCGCTCGACAACGAATTCCGCTATTGAGGGGCGCGGCAATCGTTCCGACCGTCCGGCGAGCATTCCCGCGCAATCGATCCATTTCGCCGGAGTGTGGTCCTTCGATGCAGCTCTATCTCCCGATCGCCGATCTGCCGGTCAACATCTTCCTGGTGCTGGCGATGGGTGCGGCGGTTGGCTTCGTCTCCGGCATGTTCGGGATCGGCGGCGGCTTCCTGATGACGCCGCTTCTGATCTTCATCGGGATCACGCCGGCGGTCGCGGTCGCCTCCGTTGCGAGCCACATCGCGGCCTCCTCGTTTTCCGGTGCGCTGTCCTACTGGCGGCGGCGTGCGATCGATCCGGCGCTGGCAAGTGTGCTGTTATGCGGCGGCGTCACCGGCACGGCGCTCGGGGTGTGGACCTTCACGCAGCTTCGCGCGCTCGGCCAGCTCGATCTGATGATCGCCTTGTCCTACGTGGTGCTGCTCACCACGGTCGGCAGCCTGATGTTCTCCGAGGGCCTGCGCGCCCTGATGCGGACCCGTCGCGGCGCGGTGCCGCCACGGCGCACGCACAGCTGGATCCACGGCCTGCCGCTGAAAATGCGGTTCAAGCGCTCGAAGATCTACCTCTCGGTTATTCCTGTCGTGATCGTCGGCATCGTGATCGGCTTCATCGGCGCCATCATGGGCATCGGCGGCGGCTTCATCCTGGTGCCGATCATGATCTATCTGCTGCGGGTGCCGACTTCGACCGTGATCGGGACCTCGATGGTCCTGACGCTGGTCACGATGCTGTTCGCGACCTTGCTGCACGCGGTGACCAATCACCTCGTCGACGCGGTGCTGGCGCTGATCCTGATGGTCGGCGGCGTCACCGGCGCGCAGTTCGGCGCCCGCGCCGGCCAGAAGATCCGCGGCGAGCAGCTGCGGCTGTTGCTGGGCCTGCTGATCCTTTCGGTCGGCGTCCGCTTCGCCATCGAGCTGGTGATCCGGCCCGAGGATCTCTTCACCATCCGTGAATTGGGAGTGAGCGGATGATGCGCGCAGCTCTCGCAGTCCTTCTCCTCCTGCTGCTCGGCCCAGCCGCGCGTGCCGAGCGACTGATCGTGTCGGTCTCCAACCATCGCGTCACCGTGACGCCGAACTATTCCGGCGAGGAACTGGTGCTGTTCGGCTCGGTCGAGAAGGACGCCTCCACGCCCGCGGACCGCAAGAGCTACGATCTCGTCGTCACCGTGATGGGCCCGCGCGCCGACATGGTGACCCGGCGCAAGGAGCGCACCTTCGGGATCTGGATCAACACCGACTACCGGCAGTTCCTGGCGGTGCCGAGCTATCTCGCGCTGTTCGCCAACCGCCCCTTCGATGTCATCACCTCACCCGAGATCGCGCGGCGGCAGCAGATCGGGCTGAACAATGTGCTGCTGACCCAACGGGTCAGCGGCGACTATGCCGACGTGGTGCCGAACGACGCGTTCCGCTCGGCCTTCATCCGCCTGCGAACCCAGAAAGGTCTCTATCGCGAGGACCCGAGCGCGGTGACGTTCCTGACACCGACGCTGTTCCGTACCGGCATTCCACTGCCGGAGGAGGTGCCGATCGGCACCTATGAGGTGGAAATCAAACTGTTCGCGAACGGCGCGTTGGTCACCAAGACCGAGACCGCGTTCGAGATCGTCAAGGTCGGCTTCGAGCAGTTCGTCGCGACCAGTGCGCGGCAGCACGGGCTGATCTATGGCCTCGCGACGGCCGCGATGGCGCTGATGACGGGGTGGATGGCGTCGATCGTGTTTCGGAAGGATTAGCGTCCGTCATTGCGAGGAGCACCACTCTCTCCTCCCGTCATCGCCCGGCTCGACCGGGCGATCCAGTATTCCAGAGGCCTTCGTCGAATAGCTCGCTCTCGCAACGACCGCCGCGGCGTACTGGATGCCCCGGTCAAGCCGGGGCATGACAGCTGAGGCTCACGGCGCCTCAACCACCGTCGGCACGCCCGGCTCCAGCAATCGCAACCGGGTCCCGAAGCCGAGCACATCAAAGGTCTTGCGCAGATCCTCGCCGTCCTGGCGGAAATGCGCCCAGCCCTCGGTATGCAGCGGCACGATCATCGCATCGGGAAAGGCGCGCGCCGTCTCGATGGTGTCGTTGGTGTCCATGGTGAGGTGGAACGGCCCGCGCGTTTGCGCCGCGCCCGCAAACGGCAGCACCACGCCGCATTTGAAGCGGCGCGCGACCTCGGCGACGCCGTCGAACCAGGTGGTGTCGCCGCTGATGTAGACGTCGCTCGTGTCCGTCCGGCTCGAGGACGCCACGAAGCCGATGACGTCGCCCGACAGCGGCTCGATGCCGGCCGGGCCGTGGCGCGCCGGCGTCGCGGTGATCGTCAGCGTGTTGCCGTCACGGTCCTTCAGATGCGAGGTCGCCCAGGGCGCGAGGCCCTCGACATGGCCGGCCAGGCGTTTTGCGCCGGCCTCGGTCGTCAGCACGCGCTTTGCGTGTTTGAGAAACGCGCGGCCGGAATTGTCGAGATTATCCGAGTGTTGGTCGTGGCTGAGCAGGACGGCATCGATCGGGCCGATCGCATCGGCCTTCATCGCCGGCCCGATCGTCTTTTCCAGCGTCACATGCGGCAGCTGATAGGCGCCCGGCGCATCGAAGGTCGGATCGGTGAGCAGGCGGAAGCCGTCGATCTCGATCAGCGCGGTGGGGCCGCCGATCAGGGTGATGGAAATGGGCATCAGAAAGCTCCTCTTACGCAACGGGCTTTGCGGGGCGCGTCACCAGGTAAATGCCGAGCGCGACCGGAATGATGCCGAGCAGGTCGCGGGCCTCGACATGCTCACCGAGCACGATGTAGGCGAACAGCATGCCGAGCGGCGGCATCAGGAAATGATAGGCGCTCGCAGCCGTTGCGCCACACACTTTCAGGAGATGAAACCAGAGCCAGTAGGCGAGGATCGAGCCGCCGAGCACGAGGAAGGCGAAGGCGCCGACCAGGCCCGGGGTGAAATCGATTGCGTGGACGTCGGCGAAGGTGAACGCGACCGGCGTCAGCACGATGCCGGCGGCGAGGTTCTGCACGCCGTTGCCGATCCACAGGCTTCCCTTCGGCGCGAGCAGCTTGAACAGAATCGTGCCGGCGACGATGGAGGCGAGCGAGGCCCGGGTGAAGACGATACCGTGCAGGGAGTCGGTGCCGACCGACAGGCGATGCCAGACGATCAGGGTCACGCCGATGATGCCGAGCAGGAGACCGCCCGCCTTGCGCCAGGTCATGCCTTCGCCAAGCAGCAACGCGGCGAGCGCCGCCGTGAAGACCGGATTGGCCGAGACGATCAGGCCGCCGAGGCCGGCAGAGACCGATTGCAGGCCGGTGTAGCCGAGCCCGAGATAGAGCGCATTGTTGGCGATGCCGAGCACGGCGAAAATCGCGGCATCGCGCCAGGACAATGACCAGCCATCACCGCGGATCAGCGTCGCGCCGAGGATCAGGAGACCGGCGAGCGAGAAGCGCGCGGCGAGCAGGATCAGCGGCGGGCAATGGGTGACGCCGATCTTGCCGGCGACGAAGGCATAGCTCCAGAGCAGGCAAAACAGTCCGATCGTGAGCGGTAGCGTGTTGAACCGGCTGGGGGCTGCGGGAAGCGAGGTGGCGAGCGACATGAGGGCATTCTCCTGAGCCCTCGATCAGGGAGACGGCTTGCCATTTGGAAATTAAATGATTAACTTCCAATCAGTGGATTTTCGAATGGAGGCGGCCGTGCTCGACCTGGAGCTCCTGCGCAGCTTCGTCTCGGTGGTCGAGGCCGGCGGGTTCACCCGCGCCGGCGAGCGCGTCCACCGCACGCAATCGACCGTCAGCCAGCAGATCAAGCGGCTGGAGGAGGACGTCGGCCAGGTGCAGTTGCACCGTGACGGCAAGGACGTGCGCCCCACTGAGGCCGGCGAACGGCTGCTGTCCTATGCCCGGCGGCTGCTCACGCTCGCCGGGGAGGCGCGCGACGTGCTGCGCGAGCCCGACAGCGAGGGCGCGATCCGGCTCGGCATCCCCGAGGATTTTGCGGCGTACCGGCTGGCAAGACTGCTCGGCGCCTTCTCGCGCTCACATCCGGGCCTGCGAATGGATGTGCGCGCCGACCAGAGCAAGAACCTGTCGCGCGACCTCGAACGCGGCGAGCTCGACCTCGCGCTATTCAAGCGCGAGGCCGGGGCGAAGGGCGCCATCGCGGTGTGGCCGGAGCGGGTGCACTGGGTCACGAGCAAGAGCCATCCGGTCGATGTCAACGCCTCGTCGGTGCCGCTGATCGGATTTCCGCTCGGCTGTCTCTATCGCGCCGGCGCCATCCACGCGCTGGAAAGCGCGGGCCGCGCCTGGCACATGTCTTACTCGTCATCGAGTCTCGCGGGCATCCAGGCTGCGGTCGCCGCCGGCATGGGCTTAAGCATCTTGTCGGAAATGTCGATCCAGTCCGACCACCGCGTGCTGACGGCGAAGGACGGATTTGAGCCGATCAACCGGACCGAAGTGGCGCTGATGGCTTCGCCCGACGCCAGCCCCGCAACGCTGCGGCTTGCGGATCGGCTCGCGGAGTTCTGCGACAATGTACAGGCCAAGGCGGCGTGATCACTCCGCGGCAATCACCGTGAGCTCCGGCCACAACGCCTTCCATCGCGCGGCCTTCACCGCGTAACTCGACGCAGAGAAGTTCGGGCCCGGATTGGGCCGCGCGATCAATCCGGTTATGTCGTCGAAGCCGTGCGGCGCGTAGACCTCAAAGCCGTCGCCTGCGTGCCTCACACCGACTTGCGTGTTCTGCGTGAGGAAACGGTCGATGCCGTCGGTCGAGCAGGTTAGAGGCGGATAGGGCAGGCCGTGCTTGCCGGGATACCAAAGGTGCACGCGCGCCTGGTTGCGGGTCTCGATCTTGACGCCGAGATGCGAGAGCCGCGCGTGCAGCGTGCGGATCACCGTGTCCTCCGCCTCCCATGAGGTGTCAGGATCGAAATAGAACACGTCGTAATCGGCGATGCCATGATCGACCGCGCGGTCCGTGAGTACGTTCCACGCCGTCTGCACCAGGCACCCCGACACCAGCCACGCATCGGGAAGCGCGAGCGAGGCGAGCTCGCCGATGATTGCAACATTGACCGGGTTCTTCAGCGCCAGCGTGAGGAAGCGGTCGCGATCCATCGCGGCCATCATTCACGCGCTGGCATCGAACGCGGCGCGTGCCGTCTTCGAGGCGAGGCCGCGCCAGCGCCGCCGCAGGAACGGCTCGACGATCGTGCGCTTGGCCTTGGACAGGCGGATCAGCACGATCGGATAGTCGGCATAGTGATCGGTGAAATAGAAGATCTTTGGCTGGCTCTCGACCAGCATGGCGCGCTCGTCGATGGGAACGTCGGGCATGACAAGGCTGTCGCCGTCCTCTTTCAGCCGCGCCAGCATCTTCTTGCGCACTTTCAGTGCCGGCGTGCCGTAGGAGGCGCCGTCCTCGACCTCCGGCCACGTCAGCGCAAATTTTCTGACGTCGTCGAAGGTCATTTGATCAAGACCTTGGGATCAGCTCAGTGCACGGCGGTGAAGAATCGCGCGAGCCGGAAGCCGGAGAGCCAGGTCCACACCGGCTGGCCGCGCATGCCGAGATCCCAGGAGCCGAGCACGGCATCCGCGCGTCCGACCAGATTGTCGATCGGCAGCAGGCCGACGCCGCCGGAGCGCAGGGGCACGCGGCTGTCGGCGGAATTGTCGCGGTTATCGCCGAGCACGAAGAGATGGCCGGGCGGCACCGTCACTTCAGGCGTGTTGTCGAGCGGACCGTTGTCGCGCATCTTGAAGATCAGATGCGACACGCCGTTCGGCAGCGTCTCGACATAGCGGTAGGCGGGCTCGCTGCCGCCATTGTCGTCTTCGGCTGCGCCGACACCATCCGGCTTCAGCTCGGCGGGACGGTCGTTGATGAAGAGCTGGCCCTGCCGCATCTGGATGCGGTCGCCGGGCAGACCCACGACGCGCTTGACCCAGGCCTGCGAACGATCGCCGGGCCAGCGGAACACGACGACGTCGCCCTGCTTCGGCGTCTCCGCGAAGACCCGGCCGCTTTCGGGCAGGTTGATCTGGATCGGCAGCGACGAGGTGCCGTAGCCATAGGGGAATTTCGAGGCGAGCAGCGCATCGCCGATCAGGAGCGTCGGCTCCATCGAACCCGACGGCACGTAGAACGGCTCGGCGAGCGCGCCCTTGGCGATGAACACGGCGGCGACGATGCCGGCGAGCTGCATCAGCTGACCAGCCCAGCCGCTGCTCTTCCGCTTGGCGGTGACAGTTACCTTCTCAACGCTCATGCGCCCGTTCCACCTACAGTAATACGTTCCATCAGAAGCGACGGCTGGCCGACGCCGACGGGCACGCCCTGACCGTTCTTACCGCAAGTGCCGATGCCGGTATCCAGCGCGAGATCGTTGCCGATCATGCGGATGCGATGCAAATCGGTCGGCCCGTTGCCGATCAGCATGGCGCCCTTCAGCGGCGCGCCAATCTTGCCGTTCTCGATCTTGTAGGCCTCGGTGCACTGGAACACGTATTTGCCCGAGGTGATGTCGACCTGGCCGCCGCCGAAATTCGCGGCGAAGACGCCGTTCTTCACGGAGGCGAGGATCTCGGCCGGATCGCGGTCGCCCGCGAGCATGTAGGTGTTGGTCATGCGCGGCATCGGCACATGGGCGTAGCCCTGGCGGCGGCCGTTGCCGGTCGGCTTCATGTTCATCAGGCGCGCGTTCTGGCGGTCCTGCATGTAGCCGACCAGAATGCCGTCCTCGATCAGCACGGTGCGGTTGGTCGGCGTGCCCTCGTCGTCGATCGACAGCGAGCCGCGGCGCGAGGCAATGGTGCCGTCGTCGACCACGGTGACGCCCTTGGCTGCGACCTGCTGGCCCATCAGGCCGGCGAACGCCGACGTCTTCTTGCGGTTGAAGTCGCCTTCGAGGCCGTGACCGACCGCCTCATGCAGCATCACGCCGGGCCAGCCGGCCCCCAGCACGACGTCCATCTCGCCGGCGGGGGCGGGGATCGATTCCAGATTGACCAGGGCTTCGCGCAGCGCGCCGTCGGCGGCGTCGCGCCAGTTCTTGCTCTCGATGAATTCGGCATAGCCGGCGCGGCCGCCATAGCCCTTGCTGCCGCTCTCCTGGCGGTCGCCCTGACCGGCAACGACGGAGACGTTGACGCGCACCAGCGGGCGGATGTCGCGATAGCTCTCGCCGTCGGGCCGCAGGATTTCGACGACCTGCCAGGTCGCCCCCAGGCTGACGCTGACCTGCCGCACCCGCGGATCCTTGTCGCGCAAGTAAGCGTCGATCTCGGCGAGCAGCTTCACCTTGGTCTCGAAGCCCGGCGCATCCAACGGATTGTCGTCGCTATAAAGCCGCACGTTGGTATGCGCCGGCGGGGCCGCGAAGCTGCCCGAATAGCCGCCGCGCACGGCAGCGACCGCGTCGGCGGCGCGAATCAGCGCCGGCAGCGACACGTCGGAGGAATGGGCATAGCCGACCGCGTCGTCCTTGACGGCGCGCAGGCCAAAGCCCTGCGAGGTGTCATAGGTCGCCTGCTTCAGCCGGCCATTGTCGAACATCAGCGCTTCGGTCTGGCTGTATTCGAGGAACAATTCGCCGTCGTCGGCACCAGCAAGCCCGCGTGCGAGCTCGTTGCGAACCTGGTCGCGGTCGAGATTGGCGCGGTCGAGCAGGGAGGTTGTGGCTGGATTGGTCATGCGTCCGTCCATTATCGGAAGATGTAGGGCAAGATAATGGTTTCCCGGCGGTTCCGCGAGGGTGCCAGGTGCCACATTACGAAACGATAGGATTCGCCGCGCGCGGACGCGCCTGCCGCCTACGGCAGCTTGTCATAGCCCTCGCCGAGCCCGTTCAGGCTGAGCGGGAAGCCGATGCCTTCTTCCGGGGTCTCGAAGATGATGAAGGTCGCGGTCTTGGCGGTGCGGAGCTGGCCGAGCAGCTTGTCGTCCATCACGACCTCGGCGACGCAGCCATTGGGCAGGCAGCGGACGAAGCCGGCGCGGCCGACGTCCTGGTTGTCGAGCTTCAGCCCGAGGCCGGAGGGCAGCAGCACGCCGAGCGGCGCCACCACCCGCATCAGCCGGCTCTTCTGGTCGGCGGTCTTGAGCACGATCACGGTGAGGCCGGCATTGGAGCGGTCTTCCGCCACCACGCTCTGGATCAGGGCGCATTGCTCGGTCTGGGCGCCGGGCGGGGTGTCGCAGCGGATCTGCCAGTCGCCATGGACGGAGCGCACCGCGCCCTGCGCATGGGCGAGGCCCGGCAGCGCCATGACAACGACCACCGCCAGCAGGGCCGCCAGCATCGTGAGGCCATTCGCCTGCCTTGCCATGCTTCTCGAAAACCCCATCGGGTCGGTCCCTCTGCTCGCCTGGGTCGCTCACGCCTGGCGGACTGATACGGGAATGACGGCGTCTTGAAGGCGATTCGCAAGCAAATTCCGCGCCGCCCACACCGCCATCGCCCGCACGAATCAGGTTCCTGCGCGGTTGTCTGCCAGTGCCTACCGCGGGCAATGCCGCTGTCAAGCCGCGGCATCCCGGGAAACGGTATTTTTCTCTGATGTTACTAGGAAATATCTTGCGGGTGATGGCTGACAGACGGGGCTCAAGACTGCATTGCGATAGATCAAGAATTATGGTTTGAGAGGCTTGATTTCGGCGTTCTAGCGATCTGGCCCCAATTCCTCTTAGAGGTATTCTTGCGCGGCGGTTTGTCAGACGGGCGGATCGAATAAGCGTTTCCCGGAAATAGGGGGATGCACTTGGGGTGATTTCGTTAGGGGAGCGCGAACGGCATGAGGATGTCGATGGGCCATGTGGGCCGGCACTTGCTGGGATTGGCCGTGGCGGGTCTGACGCTGGCGACGGGCGGTGCGGCATACGCCGAGCTCGGGCAGCCGGCGCCGTGGGAATGGACGCTCCAGCAATCCGCCTCGCCGGTGATGGACAATATCGTCTGGTTCCACAACTTTCTGTTCGTGCTGATCACGCTGATCACGCTGTTCGTTCTGGCGTTGCTGGTGATCGTGGTCATGAAGTTCAACGCGAAGGCCAATCCGGTGCCGTCGCGGACCACGCACAACACGCTGATCGAGGTGGCTTGGACGCTCGTTCCGGTGCTGATCCTGGTTGGTATCTCGGTGCCGTCGTTCCGCCTGCTGTTCCTCGAGCTCGACGTGCCGAAGGCGGATTTGACCATCAAGGCCACCGGCAAGCAGTGGTACTGGTCCTATGCCTATCCTGATAACGGCAAGTTCGAGTTCGACTCGCTGATGGCCCAGGACAAGCAGCCCCGTCTGCTCGGCGTCGACAACGAGATGGTGGTGCCGGTCAACAAGGTGATTCGTGTCCAGGTCACCGGCGCGGACGTCATCCACGCCTTTGCGCTGCCGGCTTTCGGCGTCAAGATCGACGCCATTCCGGGGCGGCTGAATGAGACCTGGTTCAAGGCCACCAAGACCGGCATGTTCTACGGCCAGTGCTCGGAGCTCTGCGGCAAGGACCACGCCTTCATGCCGATCGCGATTCGCGTCGTGGAGGACAAGGACTTCGCCTCCTGGGTCGAAACTGCAAAGAAGAAATATGCGGGCGGCGGCACCAGCACTTTCGCCTCCGCGGCCGGCCCGACGCAGTAAGCGCCGGGCGAAGGCTCGAGGGACAGAAAGCGACATAAAGGGCGGGACCGCAGAAGGTCCGAACGGGACGCAAGGCAGGATTTGAAAATGGCAACGAGCGCAGCGGCACACGGCGATCACGCGCAAGACCACGGACATGACGAGCACGCCCATCCGACCGGATGGCGGCGCTATGTCTATTCGACCAACCACAAGGACATCGGTACGATGTACCTGATCTTCGCGGTCATCGCCGGCGTCATCGGTGCCGCGATGTCGATCGCGATCCGTGCCGAGCTGATGTATCCGGGCGTGCAGATCTTCCACGAAACGCACACCTATAATGTGTTCGTGACCTCTCACGGCCTGATCATGATCTTCTTCATGGTCATGCCCGCAATGATCGGCGGCTTCGGCAACTGGTTCGTGCCGCTGATGATCGGCGCGCCCGACATGGCATTCCCGCGCATGAACAACATCTCGTTCTGGCTGCTGCCGGCCTCCTTCGCGCTGCTGCTGATGTCGACCTTCGTCGAGGGCGAGCCGGGTGCCAACGGCGTTGGCGCCGGCTGGACCATGTACGTGCCGCTGTCGAGCTCCGGCCATCCGGGCCCGGCCGTCGACTTCGCGATCCTGTCGCTGCATCTGGCGGGCGCCTCGTCGATCCTCGGCGCCATCAACTTCATCACCACGATCTTCAACATGCGCGCGCCGGGCATGACCCTGCACAAGATGCCGCTGTTCGTGTGGTCGATCCTGGTGACGGTGTTCCTGCTGCTGTTGTCGCTGCCGGTGCTCGCCGGTGCGATCACCATGCTGCTCACCGACCGTAATTTCGGCACGACGTTCTTCGCGCCGGACGGCGGCGGCGATCCCGTGCTGTTCCAGCATCTGTTCTGGTTCTTCGGTCACCCTGAAGTGTACATCCTGATCCTGCCCGCCTTCGGCATGGTCAGCCAGATTGTCTCGACCTTCTCGCGCAAGCCCGTGTTCGGCTATCTCGGCATGGCCTACGCCATGGTGGCGATCGGCGGCATCGGCTTCGTGGTCTGGGCGCACCACATGTACACGGTCGGCATGTCCTCGGCGACGCAGGCCTATTTCGTCGCCGCGACCATGGTCATCGCGGTTCCGACCGGCGTGAAGATCTTCTCGTGGATCGCCACGATGTGGGGCGGCTCGATCGAGTTCCGTGCCCCGATGATCTGGGCGGTCGGTTTCATCTTCCTGTTCACGGTCGGCGGTGTCACCGGCGTCGTGCTGGCGAACGCCGGCGTCGACCGCGTGCTCCAGGAGACCTACTACGTCGTCGCGCACTTCCATTACGTGCTGTCGCTCGGTGCGGTGTTCGGGATCTTTGCCGGCTGGTACTACTGGTTCCCGAAGATGTCGGGCTACATGTACAATGAGACGCTGGCGAAGGCGCACTTCTGGGTCACCTTCATCGGTGTGAACCTTGTGTTCTTCCCGCAGCACTTCCTCGGCCTGTCGGGCATGCCGCGCCGCTACGTCGACTATCCCGACGCGTTCGCCGGCTGGAACCTGGTCTCCTCGGTCGGCTCCTACATCTCCGGCTTCGGCGTGCTGATCTTCCTCTACTGCGTGTTCGACGCCTTCGCGAAAAAGGTGCCGGCCGGCGACAATCCGTGGGGTGCGGGCGCGACCACGCTGGAATGGACGCTGCCCTCGCCGCCGCCGTTCCATCAGTTCGAAGTGCTGCCCCGCGTGCAGTAAGCCAACGCTCGCGGCGCCCGTGACGGGCGCCGCGGCTCTTTAGCGAAGCGAGTCAAAACTAGTGTCCGTCCTCGACCACAACGCCATCGACATCGATCCCCGCATCTCCGAAGCGGAGGTGGGCGACTACATTGCGCTGCTCAAGCCGCGGGTGATGTCGCTGGTGATCTTCACCGCGCTGGTCGGACTGGCGATGGCGCCCGGGCATTTCCACCCGGTGCTGGCCATCACCTCGCTGCTCTGCATCGCGGTCGGTGCCGGCGCGTCCGGAGCGCTCAACATGGCGCTCGAGGGCGATATCGACGCCAAGATGTCGCGCACGGCAAACCGGCCGATTCCGCGCGGCCGCATCACCCGTCCCGAGGCGATGGCGTTCGGCATGACGCTCGCCTTCTTCTCGGTGATGACGCTCGGCATCCTCGTCAACTGGATCGCCGGCGCGCTGCTCGCCTTCACCATCTTCTTCTACGTCGTGATCTACACGATGATCCTGAAGCGCCGGACCGCACAGAACATCGTGATCGGCGGCGCCGCCGGTGCGCTGCCGCCGGTGGTGGCGTGGGCCGCGGTGACGGGCACGGTCGACGTCGAGCCGCTGCTGCTGTTCGCCATCATCTTCTTCTGGACGCCGCCGCACTTCTGGGCGCTGGCGCTGTTCCGCTCCGACGACTATGCGCGTGCCGGCATTCCGATGCTGCCCAACGTCGCCGGTCCCGACGCGACGCGGCTTCAGATCCTGCTCTACACCATCGTGCTGATCGCGGTCGCCGCCGCCCCGTGGGCGCTCGGCTATTTCGACGCCATCTACGGCATCGTCTCGCTGATCCTCGGCGCCGGCATGCTTGTGCTCGCGATCAACGTCTATGTCCGCCGCGAGCGCAGCCAATCGCTGCGCGCGACCCGCAAGCTGTTCGCCTTCTCCATCCTTTATCTGTTCGCGCTGTTTGCGACCCTGCTGGCCGAAGTCGTGTTCCGGGCGCTTGCTCCGATGGTAGGGGGCGCATGATCGCTGGAATGGCCGACAAACCTGAGATGAATGGAATCGTCCTCACGGAGGCGCAGAAGAAGAGCCGCCGCCAGCGCTCGATCGCGATCGCGCTCGCGCTCGGCGTGCTCGTGGTGCTGTTCTTCGCCGTCACCATCGTCAAGGGACCGGCAGTCCTCGTCCGGCCGATGTAGGAAGCATGGATCGAGAGCCCACCATATCGCGGGATCAGAACCGGACGGCCAACAAGGGGCGTGGGCCTTCCAAGGGTCTTGGCCGCGATGTGCTGGTCGCCTCGATCTGCGGCGGCGTGGTGGCGCTGATGGTCGGTGCCTCCTACGCGGCGGTGCCGTTCTACAACTGGTTCTGCCGCGCCACCGGCTTCAACGGCACGACGCAGGTCGCGACGTCCGCGCCCGCCACCGGCCCGATCGCGCGGAAGATCGCGGTGCGCTTCGATTCCAACGTCGCGCCCGGCCTGCCCTGGAAGTTCGAGCCGGAGCAGAGCGAGATCGAGGTCAATATCGGCCAGGTCGTGACCGTCTTTTACACCGTGACCAACCAGGCCGCGCGCACCACCGCGGGCCAGGCGGCCTACAACGTCGCCCCGCTGACGGTCGGCTCCTACTTCCAGAAGATCAACTGCTTCTGCTTCACCGAACAGACCATGGCGCCCGGCGAGAAGCGCGAGATGCCGGTCGTGTTCTACGTCGATCCGTCGATCGCCGACGATCACGAGAACGACGGGCTGAACACGATCACGTTGTCCTACACGTTCTATCCGGTGCGCGATCCCGTGGTGAAGCCGCTGGCGTCGGGCGAAGACGACAAACGCAAGGGAAATCTCTGACCGCCGGGCTCATGCCGCGGGGGTTGGACACAAGGGGATAAGTGCCGGACGGGCACGGGATTGAGGAGAGAGACCGCAAATGGCAACGGCGCACACCAAGCATCACGACTACCACCTGGTGGATCCCTCCCCGTGGCCCGTCGTCGGCTCCATCTCGGCCTTTGTCATGGCGGTCGGTGCGATCACCTGGATGCACCACATGTTCTCGGCCGCGCCGATCATCTTCGGTGCCGGCACCGTCGGCGTGATCTACACCATGGCGAGCTGGTGGGCCGATGTGATCAAGGAAGCCCAGTACAAGGGCGATCACACCCGCGTCGTGCAGTTGCATCACCGCTACGGCATGATCCTGTTCATCGCCTCCGAGGTGATGTTCTTCGTCGCCTGGTTCTGGGCCTATTTCAACGCAGCGCTGTTCCCGGCCGACGCCGTCCACGCCACGCGCGACGCCGTGTTCGGCTGCGGTCTCGGCACCGCGGCCGGCGCCTGCGCCGTGCCCGGCACCTGGCCGCCGCATGGCATCGAGACCTTCGATCCCTGGCATTTGCCGCTCCTGAACACGCTGATCCTGCTGACGTCAGGCACCACCGTGACCTGGGCGCACCACGCGTTGCTCGAGAACGATCGCCAGGGCCTGAAATACGGCCTGATCCTCACCGTCGTGCTCGGCGCGCTCTTCACCTGCGTGCAGGCCTATGAGTACAGCCACGCGGCGTTCTCGTTCGGCGGCAACGTCTATGGCGCGACCTTCTTCATGGCGACCGGCTTCCACGGTTTCCACGTGCTGGTCGGCACCATCTTCCTGCTGGTCTGCCTGTTCCGCGCCTATGCCGGCCACTTCACGCCGACACAGCACCTCGGCTTCGAGTTCGCCGCCTGGTACTGGCACTTCGTCGACGTGGTCTGGCTGTTCCTGTTCCTCTGCATCTATGTGTGGGGACACGGCGCCGAGACCATGGCCCACGGCGCGCACTGAGCCGCATTGGATCGATCAGAAAGGGCGGCCGCTGGGCCGCCCTTTGGCTTTTGGGCCGCCGGAAGCTTTGGCGGAAACTGTGATTGAGCGTTTTCGAGCGAAGTGGATACCGGTTCGCGTGAAGAAATCGCATCAAAGCAAGAATCTAGAGCTTCGGTTCTTCTCTATTCGGCCGGATTTAGTCAAGGGCTTGATTGGGTGCCTCCTTGGGTTCGGTACCGCTCGCGGGGCCGTGCTTCTCTTCGGGATCAGCCGTATGGCTCTCCCAGCATGGGATCAGTAGAACGAGACGGAACAATCTGACTCGCGTGCTGATCGCAAGGACGCGACCGTACAAGAGCCCAAAGCGAACTCATCTCGTCCATCGTCCCGCGAGGGACCTCCTCCCGCTAAACAACGGGTGCGTGGACCGCGCGTCGCACTATTGTGCCGCGGGCGTGGCCTCCCGTGTCCAGCGGAATTCCGTTCCGTCGCTCCACATGCGGTGCATGATGACGGCGAGCCGCCGCGCCAAAGCGACGATCGCCTTCTGCTGCCCGCGTCGTTTGGCGATCTGCATGGCCCACGCCTTGAGCCAGGACCATTTCTGCACCCGCGTCAGCATGACCTGTGCGGCCTCATAGAGTAGCGCTCGCATGGCTTCATCACCGCACAGCGAAATCCGGCCGATGCGGTGGCTTTCGCCGGACTGGTTGAGAACTGGCGTCAATCCAAGGGACGGCCCGACGGCTTTCGAACTCTTGAAGCGGGCGGGAACGTCGATCGTGCTGATAAAGGCCAGCGACGTGACGGGGCCGACACCAGGGATCGTCATCAACCGACGACAGACCTCGCTTTCCCGGGCAAGTAGAAGCACTTTGCGATGCAGTTGTGTGAACTGTTCGCGTAAAACGCGTCGGGCGACGAGAAGCGGTTCCATGAGTTCGGCCAGCTCCGGCTGACCGCCGACGAGTTCGTGGATACGTTGTTCAAAGCCGATCACCCCCACAATTCCGACCTTCAAGCCGAAGTTGCGTAACAGCCCACGAATGTCATTCTCGATGGCAATGGCCTTCTCCTGAAGCAGCTTGCGACCGGCAAGCAGGACCCGTCGCTTTTGGCTGATCAGGGTCTTGACGTGGACAGGCCGGAACAAGCCGACGCGCATCATCTGCGCAATGCCACGCGCATCATTGCGGTCGCTCTTGTTCACCTGCGCCTTGAGGAACGCCTTGGCATGTCGCGTCTCGATGCAGATTACCGGCAGGCCAGCCTCCGCCAGCCCGCTGAACAGCCATTGCGACAGCGGTCCAGCCTCGAGCCCAATCCGATCAAACCGCCAAATCGGATCGTTGAGTGCAGCAAGAAGATCGTCCGGGTGACTCACCAACTTCGCTTCCCGGCAAATGCGGCCCGTTTCGTCGACAATGCACAGGGACGTCTCTTTGACCGACACGTCCAGTCCAGCGTAATGTTTCATGCTGCGCTTCTCCGTCTGATGCTTGTGGCTGTTCGAAAACAGACCACGTTTATCATCAACCTGAAGCGCAGCACCCTGCTAACGCGGGGCTCAGCAACAGGCCGAATACCCCATCTGATTCAATCAGAACCGATAATGCTCTAGAGTCCGTCATCATGAACGATACCGCCGGCCCATCCGAGCCCGAGACGACCGTCCTGCAAAGCGCGCTGCGCGGGCTTGCCTGCAAGTGCCCGCGCTGCGGCAAGGGCAAGCTCTATGCGGGCTTCCTGACGCTCGCGCCCAGCTGCGACCGCTGCGGCCTCGACTATGCCTTCATCGACACCGGCGACGGTCCTGCGATCTTCATCATCATGCTGGCCGGCGGGATCGTCGTTGCGTGCGCGCTGATCGTCGAGGTCAAATACCAGCCGCCGTACTGGCTGCATGCCGCGCTGTGGCTGCCGCTGATCCTCGCGACCACGCTCCTGCCGCTGCGCGCGATGAAGTCGCTGCTGATCGCGCTGCAATTCCACCACAAGGCGGCGCCGGGCCGGCTGGTCGACCGCGCGAAATGAACGAGACCGCGCGCAAGCCCCGCGTGGCCGGCTTCGCGCTGTTCACGCTTTTCCTGGCCGCCGTCTTGGTCGCGCTCGGCGTCTGGCAATTGCAGCGCCGCGTCGCGAAACATCAGTTGATCGCCGCATTGACCGAGCGTCTCGCGGCGGCACCTGTTGCGTTGCCGCCGCCGTCGCAATGGAGCACGCTGACGCCGGAGCGGGACGAATTCCGTCGGGTCACATTTACGGCGACCTACGAGTCCCGTCTGGATGCGATGGTCTACAGTTCCGGCTCCGCCATCCGCTCCGACATTTCCGGCCCCGGCACCTGGGCTTTCCTTCCCGCACGACTGCCTGGCGGCGATATGGTCGCGGTCAACGCGGGCTTCGTGCCGAACACCCAACAGGACCGCGCCCTGCAGGATCGGGCGGTCGCGCGACTCATTACCAACAAGCCGGCGATGTTGACCGGCTACGTCCGTTTCCCCGAAACAGCCAGCGTGCTGATGCCTGACGCTGAGCGTGACAAACGGCTGTGGTTCACCCGCGATCATCTCGCCATGTCCCGGGCGCTCGGCTGGGGCACGGTCGCGCCGTTCTACATCGACCTGGAGCGGCCGGTGCCGGAGAACGGCATTCCGCGTCCCGGCCCGCTCGACGTGCATCTGAAGGACGATCATCTGCAATACGCCATCACCTGGTTCGCGCTCGCCGGCGCGGTGCTGATCGCATTCGGCGTCTGGGCGAGGGGACGGCGGCACCCGACCTGAAATTTTCCGTAGGTTCCTGGAGGGAACCCGGTATCGCCCGGGGTTTATTATTCAGGACATATTCACGAGGGTGGTCCTAAGCCGCACGCAAATTTTTCGCGGCAGACAGGATTTTGGTGTGAGCGATTTCGACCAGATGGGAATTGTCGTCGACTGGGTGGACGCCTGCCGGAAGGGCGACCTCGCGACGCTCCTCGATCTCTATGCGGACGACGCCCGGGTCGAATGCATGTGCAACGGCAAGCGACATTATCGCGGGCGGCGCGAGCTCGAAACCTACTGGGGACCGCGGCTCAGCACGTTCTCGTCGGCAGGCTTCGGTCTGGAGGAGATCAATCCGGTGCCGCATGGCATCGATCTCGAATATTCCGTCGCGGGCTCGCTGCGTATCCACGCCTCGTTTCGCTTCAGTCCCGAAGGCAAGATCTACAGCACCATGTGCGAGCCGGCGGAGCAGACTCCGCATGCCGATGGTGCGTGCTAGCTAGCCGGCAGCCGGCTCGTCCCGCGCCGTCTCGACCGGCAGGCGACAGCGTACATAGGTGCGCTCGTCGGCGCGCAGCAGTGACAGCGATCCGCTGAGCGCGCGCACGCGCTCGTGCATGCCCGTCAGGCCGCGGCCGAAGACGTTGTCGGCGGGAAAGCCGCCGCCGTCGTCGGAGATCTCAATCGTGAGCACCTTGCCGGCCATGGTCGCCAGCACATGGACATTGTTCGCCCCGGCGTGGCGCAGCACGTTGGTCAGCGCCTCCTGGATCAGGCGATAGACGGTCTGGGCCAGCGGTCGGTCGATCTCGTTCAGGCCAGGATCGATCGTGACCGTCAGGCTGATATGCGGCGCCTGTCTGCGAAAGTTCTGGAGCAGCGTCTGCACGCTGGTCTCGAGCCCCAATTCCTCGATGTAGAGCGGCCGCAGCCGGTCGAGGATGCGGCGGTTGGTCTGCTGGAGCGCTTCGACGGATCGCATCACCTCCTGCGCCGGATTGCCGAGATTTCCCGCCGGCAAGGCCTCGCTCAGCGCGATCGTGCTGGCGCGGATGCCGAACAGCAGCGGGCCGAGCTCGTCGTGCAGCTCGCGCGCGAGATCGCGCCGCTCGTCGTCCTGGAGCGACACCAGGCGGTGCAACAGGTCGCGATTATCCTGACTCAATTGCGCGAGCGTCATCGCCAGCGCATTGGCTTCCTCGCAGCTCTGCCGGATCTCCTGCGGTCCTGCGACCGGGATAGGCGTTGCATAATCGCCGCGCCGGATTCGCGTGAGGCCCGCGCCGAGATCTTGCAGGGGACGCAGCACCGATCCCGCAAAGAGATAGGCAATGGTCCCGGTCAGCATCATCAGCACGGCGATGAGGCTCGTCAGCGCCAGGAAGCCGACCCATTTCTCGAACAGATCGGCTGACAGGTCCGGCATGAACACGATGTCGCCGACGCGCCTGCCGTCGATGATGACGGGAGATGCCGCGTCCATCTCCGGGATGGCGATCAGGTCCACGAACCAATGCGGCACGCCATGCAGATCGCGCAGGCCGTCCTTTGGAGAGGGCGCGGGACCTGCTTCCATTGAACGGAATCGAATATCCGAGGAGCTGTCCAAAGAATGGACAAATGCATCGAGTATCTTCCGCGGGTCGTCCGAGGCCCTCAGGCTGTTGTTGAGCGCCTCGGCGACCGTCCGGGTCGAGCGTCGGCCCGGCTCATTCTCGTCGGCAAGCTGCCCTGCCGCGAAGGTCTGGAGCAGCACGCCGCCCATGACCAGCGCGGCGAGGAAGCTCAAGCCGAGGGGAAGAAACAATTGTGTTCTGAATGAGAGCCGCTGCCACATTAGGTCAATTCTAACGCGCATTGACGGGATTTGCTCTTTCCATTTGTTCCCGCCGGTCTATGAGTCGAAAAACAAGAGAGCGCGCGATGCAAGATACCGCCAAACCAGCGACCCGAGTTCTGATCGTCGACGACCATCCCGTGGTGCTGTCAGGATGCCGCACCCTTTTCGCGTCCGACCACTCGATCCGTATCGACGAGGCGACCGACGCCAAATCCGGGCATCGCGCCTATATCAGCAAGCGGCCCGACGTCACCGTCATCGACATCAGCCTGCCCGACGTCTCCGGCTTCGAGCTGATGCGGCGGATCCGCAAGGACGACCCTGATGCCAAGATCATCATGTTCAGCATGAACGACGATCCGGCCTTCGTGGTGCGGGCGGTCGAGCTTGGCGCGCAGGGCTATGTCTCCAAGGGCGACGATCCCCGGATTCTGCTCAAGGCGGTGCGCAAGGTGGTCGCCGGCGACAATTTCATCTCGCCGCAGCTCGCGGAGGCGGTCACGTTCTCCGGTGCGGCGATCAAGGCCAATCCGGCCTCGCAGATGACGCCGCGGGAGCTCGAAATTCTCCGCCTGCTTGGCCGTGGCGACAAGATCGTCGAGGTCGCCGAGGCGCTCGGCATCTCCTACAAGACGGTTGCCAACACCACGTCCCTGCTCAAGCAGAAGCTCGGCGCCAAGAACCATTCCGACCTGATCAGGATCGCGGTCGAAATCGGGATGAGCTGACGCCCGGGCACTGCCGGCCCGCGCACTGGCGCCCGGCACCGGACCGGCTGCTCCAGGATGCAGCCGGTCCGGCTGGGCGGATCGGGTCTCGGCGCGTAGCCGGGCAATGCATGGACAGCGCCGACACCATCCGCCGACACAATGGGCCGGCGTGATATTCGTTCCTGAACCCCCGAAATTGCGGGAAAAAGAAGCAATGGCGCGCGGGCGCTCGCAGGAATGCCTTTGCAAACGCGAACCGCGCCGGGAAAAATAGGAACATTTTCTTGCCCCCGCCGTTTTGGCTCTTGACGATTTCGTGATGGGCGCCGAGAACTTGGCCGACAGTTTTGGCGGGCCGGCAACCCGCACGAGGCAAACCGGGTCTGCACATATCAACGACAGACCTTCCAAGAGAGGGCTGCGGCATCGCCGCAGCCCTTTTTCGTTGAGCGGGGCACAGGCGGGAAGCGGTTTCCCGATGCCGCAAAACACTTTATGGTGGCCCGGCGCCTCTGGCCGTTAACAAGTAGTTTCATGAAATCAAAGGCTTATGGATCTGGCTCAAGGCCGGCCGGCCTTTGGAGGGCAGTTTGACTCGCTATATCTCGACCCGGGGCGAGGCCCCAGAACTCGGCTTCTGCGACGTGATGCTGACTGGGCTTGCCCGTGACGGCGGCCTGTATGTGCCGGTGACCTGGCCGCAGCTCTCGACCGAGGCCATCGCTGGCTTCTTCGGCCGCCCCTATTGGGAGGTCGCAGTCGACGTGATCCGTCCGTTCGCCGGCGGCGAGATTTCGGATGCCGAACTCGGCCGCATGGCGAACGAGGCCTATGCCACCTTCCGCCATCCGGCGGTGGTGCCGCTGCGCCAGATGACGCCGCATCAATTCGTGCTGGAGCTGTTCCACGGCCCGACGCTCGCCTTCAAGGACGTGGCGATGCAGCTGATCTCGCGGCTGATGGACCACGTGCTCGCCAAGCGCGGCCAGCGCACCACCATCGTGGTCGCGACCTCCGGCGACACCGGTGGCGCCGCGGTCGACGCGTTCGCGGGCCTGGAGAATGTCGATCTCATCGTGCTGTTTCCGAACGGCCGCATCTCCGATGTGCAGCGGCGGATGATGACGACGACGGGCGCGGCCAACGTCCATGCACTCGCCATCGAGGGCAATTTCGACGACTGCCAGGCGCTCGTGAAGGGGATGTTCAACAACCATCGCTTCCGCGATGCGACCTCGCTCTCCGGCGTCAATTCCATCAACTGGGCGCGCATCGTCGCCCAGGTGGTCTACTACTTCACCTCCGCCGTCGCCGCCGGCACGCCGGCGCGCACGGTGGATTTCGTCGTGCCGACCGGAAATTTCGGCGACATCTTTGCCGGTTATGTCGCCAAGCGCATGGGGCTGCCGGTGCGCACGCTGCGCATCGCCGCCAACGTCAACGACATCCTGGCGCGCACGCTCAAGACCGGGATCTACGAGGTGCGCGAGGTGCATGCCACCGCGTCGCCATCGATGGACATCCAGATCTCCTCGAATTTCGAGCGGCTGCTGTTCGAGGCCGGCCGGCGCGATGCGGCCGGCGTGCGCCGTCTGATGGACTCGCTGAAGCAGTCGGGGCGCTTCGTGTTGCCTGACGCGATGCTGGCCGCAATCCGTGAAGAATTCGACGCCGGCCGGGCCGATGAGACCGAAACCGCAGCCGCGATCCGCGCCGCCTGGCGCGAGGCGGGCGAGCTGGTCGATCCCCATACCGCGGTCGCGCTTGCTGTCGCCGACCGCGACACCACCGACACGACGGTGCCGAGCATCGTGCTCTCCACCGCCCATCCGGCCAAATTCCCCGATGCGGTCGAGGCAGCCTGCGGCCAGCGGCCGCAATTGCCCGCCTGGCTCGACGGTCTCATGACCAAATCCGAACACATGAAGGTGATGAAGAACGATCAGGCCGAGGTCGAGCGGTTCGTGCTGTCGGTCAGCCGGGCCGCAAAACAGGGAGTTGCCGGATGAGTGTCGAGATGTCCAAGCTTGCCTCCGGCCTGACCGTCGTCACCGACGAGATGCCCCATCTTGAGACCGCGGCGCTCGGCGTCTGGGCCGGCGTTGGCGGGCGCGACGAGAAGCCGAACGAGCACGGCATCTCGCATCTGCTCGAGCACATGGCGTTCAAGGGCACGACCAAGCGCTCCTCGCGCGAGATCGTCGAGGAGATCGAGGCGGTCGGCGGCGACCTCAATGCCGGCACCTCGACCGAGACCACGTCCTATTATGCGCGGGTGCTGAAGGCCGACGTGCCGCTCGCGCTCGACGTGCTCGCCGACATCCTCGCCAATCCCGCTTTCGAGCCCGACGAGCTCGAGCGCGAGAAGAACGTCATCGTGCAGGAGATCGGTGCCGCGCAGGACACGCCCGACGACGTCGTGTTCGAGCATCTCAACGAGCTCTGCTATCCCGACCAGCCGATGGGCCGCTCGCTGCTTGGCACCGCCAAGACCCTGCGCACCTTCAATCGCGACATGCTGCGCGGCTATCTGTCGACGCATTATCGCGGCCCCGACATGGTCGTGGCGGCAGCCGGCGCGGTCAATCACAAGCAGGTCGTCGCCGAGGTCGAGAAGTGCTTTGCGAGCTTCGAAGGGACGCCGGGTCCGAAGCCGCAAGCCGCTCAGTTCGGCAAGGGCGGCGCCAAGGTGGTGCATCGCGAGCTCGAGCAGGCGCATCTGACGCTGGCGCTGGAAGGCGTGCCGCAGAGCGATCTGTCGTTGTTCTCGCTCCAGGTCTTCACCAACATCCTCGGCGGCGGGATGTCGTCACGGCTGTTCCAGGAGGTGCGCGAGAAGCGCGGCCTCTGCTACTCCATCTACTCGTTCCACGCGCCCTACACCGACACGGGCTTCTTTGGTCTCTACACCGGCACCGATCCGGCCGACGCGCCGGAGATGATGGAGGTCGTGGTCGACATCATGAATGATTCGGTGGAGACGCTGACCGAGGCCGAGATCGCGCGGGCCAAGGCGCAGATGAAGGCGGGCCTCCTGATGGCGCTGGAGAGCTGCTCGTCCCGCGCCGAGCAGCTGGCCCGGCATGTGCTGGCCTATGGCCGGCCGCAGACGGTCGAGGAACTGGTGGCCCGGATCGACGCCGTCAGCGTCGAATCGACCCGGGATGCCGCGCGTGCGCTGCTTTCGCGGAGCCGCCCTGCAGTTGTCGCATTGGGCAGTGGCAGGGGTCTGGACACGGCGGTGTCTTTTGCGGAAGGATTGACCCGGGCACGTGCCAAGGCGCGGCTGCATTAGGAGCCGCGCACGGGCTGATCTGCCCCGGGAAGCATCACCATGGCCCTGTTTCGCCTGCCATCCAGTGGACCCGCCGCCCTCGCGCCGCGCGGCAACGGGCTATTGCTGCGCGCACCGCAGATGTCGGACTTCATACAGTGGGCCCATTTGCGCGAGTCCAGCCGCGATTACCTGACGCCCTGGGAGCCGATCTGGCCGTCCGACGACCTGACCCGGTCCGGCTTCCGCCGCCGCCTGCGGCGCTATTCCGAGGACATCGCCGCGGACCGCTCCTATCCCTTCCTGATCTTCCGTGAGCTCGATGGCGCCATGGTTGGCGGCATCACGCTCGCCAATGTCCGCCGTGGCATCGTCCAGGCCGGCACCATCGGCTACTGGGTCGGCAAGCCTCATGCCCATCGCGGCTACATGACGGCGGCGCTGCGGGTGTTGCTGCCGACGCTGTTCGGGGAGCTCAATCTGCACCGGGTCGAGGCCGCCTGCATCCCGACCAATGCGTCGTCGATCCGGGTGCTGGAGAAGTGCGGCTTCTCCCGCGAGGGCCTGGCGCGCCGCTATCTCTGCATCAACGGGGTCTGGCAGGACCACCTGCTGTTCGGCCTGCTGCACGAGGATTTCCGCGGCTGAGCTGCCGCTCGTGCTGCCAAAGTCTCCTTGTTTGCTGCCTTGGGTTCGCCGATTTTGGCGATATAAACCGCTGGCCGGCCGGCGATCGGCTGGAGGATGGTCATGGAGTATGGGCGTTGATGGTGAAGAAGCTTCGGTCATCGCGGAATGCGTTGCGGCGGGGTACGGGGATCGCGCTGGCGTTGTCGGTTGCGCTCGCCGCCGTCTCGCCGGTGGCGGCCCAGTCGCTCACCGACCGCTTCAAGAGCCTGTTCGGCGGCAAGTCCGACGAGCCGGCCCAGCCCAAGCCGGCGCCCGCGCCCGGCCAGCCGGCGGCCGATGACGACGTCGATTGTCCGCAGGTCACGGTGCGCGCCGGGGCCTCGACCTATGCGGTCGGCGCCGCCGGCAAGCCGGCCGTCGGCAATGAGATCCGCTTCCAGGCCACGATCACCAAGATGGCGCGTGAATGTACCCGGAATGGCGGCGATATCACGGCCCGGATCGGCATCCAGGGCCGTGTCATCGCCGGTCCCGCCGGTGCGCCTGCGACCGTCGAGGTGCCCTTGCGCATTGCCGTGGTGCAGGGCGGCGTCGGTGAGAAGGTGATCGCCTCGAAGGCCTACCGGACCACGGTCGAGATGTCGGAGGGCGGCAGCGTGCCCTTCACCTTCATCGCCGAGGATCTGGCCTATCCGGTGCCCTCGGCCAAGATCGCCGATTCCTACATCTTTTATGTCGGCTTCGACCCGCAGGCGCTCTCGCCCGAGCCGAAGGCAAGGCCGAAGAAGAAATAGGTAACCACAAGCTTCGCTGTCATGCCCCGCGAAGGCGGGGCATCCAGTTCGCCGCGGCTTCTCCGTATCCCATTGCTGTCTCTGGAATACTGGATCACCCGCCTTCGCGGGTGATGACACCTGATTTGCGGCTACAGGCCTGCCCAACAAAAAAGCCGGCGCTCGCGCGCCGGCTTTTTGATTGATGAAGGCAAAGCCCCTCAGTTCAGCTTCCGCCGAACCTCGTTGATGCCCTTGGCGAGCAGGTCATCGGCGACCTGGCCCTTGACCGACTGCGACAGGATCGTGGAGGCGGCCTGGACGGCGGCTTCCGCGGCTGCGGCGCGGACATCGGCCACCGCCTGGGCCTCGGCGAGCGCGATCTTGCTCTCCGCGGTCTTGGTGCGGCGGGCGACGAAGTCTTCCATCTTCGCCTTGGCCTCGGTCGCGATGCGCTCGGCTTCGGACTTGGCGTTGGCGATGATGTCGGCAGCCTCGCGCTCGGCCGTGGCACTGCGCGCCTTGTAGTCGGCGAGCACCTTGGCCGCTTCCTGCTTGAGGCGCGTCGCGTCGTCGAGCTCGGCCTTGATGCGGTCGGCGCGATGGTCGAGCGCAGTCGTCACCTTCTTGAAGACCCCGAGATAGCCGAACAGGACCATCAGGATCACGAAGGCGATGGCGACCCAGGTTTCAGGATCGAAGAACATATCGACTAACCCTTCAAGGACGCGTCAACGGCAGTGCTGACCGAGGCTGCGTCCGGAACGATACCGGTGAGCTGCTGCACGATCTGGCCTGCCGCATCGGCCGCGATGCCGCGGACGTTGCTCATGGCCGTCGTGCGGGTCGAGGCGATGGTCTTTTCCGCCTCGGCGAGCTTGACCGCCAGTTGCTCTTCAAGCGCCTTGCGCTCGGCTTCCGCCTGCGCATTCGCCTTGTCGCGGGATTCGTTGCCGATCGCCTGCGCGCGCGAACGTGCCGAAGCAAGCTCACCCTCATAGGCCTTCAGCGCCGCGTCGGACTGGTCCTTCAGCTTCTGCGCTTCGGCGAGGTCACCCTCGATCTTGTTTTGACGTGCCTCGATCGCACCGCCGACGCGCGGCAGAGCGAGCTTGGACACGATCACGTAAAGCGCGACGAAGAAGATCGCGAGTGACACCAGCTGTGAAGCATAGGTGCCGCTCTCGAAAGGCGGAAAACCGCCACCGTGACCGCCTTCGGACTCGGTGTGGGCGCCCGCCGCCGGACTTTTCGCCCCGCCATGACTCTCAGCCATGGAATACTCCTGTTGCCGTCATGCGCGCCGCTTCGGTCGAAGCGGCGCGAAACATCGTCCTCAGAGCGGAACGAACAGCAGCAGCAGCGCGATCAGCAGCGAGAAAATGCCAAGCGCTTCGGTCACGGCGAAGCCGAAGATCAGGTTGCCGAACTGGCCCTGAGCGGCCGACGGATTGCGAACGGCTGCGGCAAGGTAGTTGCCGAAGATCACGCCCACGCCGACGCCCGCGCCGCCCATGCCGATGCATGCGATGCCCGCGCCGATAAGTTTTGCTGCTGCCGGATCCATTTTAGACTCCTTGGAAGAAAGATTGGGTTGTGGGTGGAAATTCCCCGGACCGCTCAGTGTCCCGGATGAATGGCGTCGTTCAGGTAGATGCAGGTCAGGATCGCAAACACATAGGCCTGCAGGAACGCGACCAGAATCTCGAGAGCGTACAGCGCGACCGTGAGCGCCAGCGGCAGCACGCCGCCGACCCAGCCGAGCGCGCCGAGCGAGAAGCCGAGCATGGCGACGAAGCCCGCGAAAACCTTGAGCGCGATGTGGCCGGCCAGCATGTTGGCGAACAGACGGACGCTGTGGGAGACCGGCCGCAGGAAGAACGACAGGATCTCGATGAACATCACCAGCGGCAGGATGTAGCCGGGGACGCCGTGAGGCACGAAGATCGAGAAGAATTTCAGGCCGTTCTTGGCAACGCCGTAGATCAACACGGTGAAGAAGACCAAAAGCGCGAGCGCGGCCGTCACGATCAGATGGCTCGAGATCGTGAAGGTATAGGGGATGATGCCGACCAGGTTCGAGACGCAGATGAACATGAACAGCGAGAAGATCAGCGGGAAGAACTTCATGCCTTCCGCGCCGGCCGTCGAACGGATGGTCGAGGCGACGAATTCGTAGGAGATCTCGGCGACCGACTGGAGGCGCCCGGGAACCAGCTGCGTGCCACTGGCAAGCATCAGGAACGAGATGATCGCCACCGCCACCAGCATGTAGAGCGACGAATTGGTGAAGGCGATCGTGTGATTGCCGATATGGCCCAGGGTGAAGAGAGGCTCGATGTTGAACTGGTGGATCGGGTCGATTTTCATCAGCGCGGCATCTCTTGGTCTGCCGGGCAATGCCGGCGGGTCTCGGTCTGCCGGCCGGGCCGGCCCGTACCGGCATAGCCGGCACGATCATTCCTCTGTTGGTGCGGATCGCTTAAGAATCACCGCGCCTGTTTTGACCCGCGCCTGCCGTTCTCACCACATTCACCACGCCGGCCACGAAGCCCAGCAGCAGGAACACGATAAATCCGAAAGGCGACGTCGACAGCAAGCGGTCGAAACCCCAGCCAATCCCCGCTCCGACAACGACCCCGGCGACCAACTCGGAGGATAACCGGAAACCAAGCGCCATCGCCGAAGCTCTGGCCGCTCTGTCTTCACCGTCACCTGCGGGTTGCTCGGTCTTGATTCGTCGGTCCCGGAATTCGGACAACCGCTGATCAAGATTCCCGAGCCGTTCGGAAAGCGCAGCTTCCTCGGACGATCTATCGCGATCCCCATTCTCGCCGTGTCCCGTGCCCTGTGTCATGCAACGAAGACCCGAAACGCCGCGGCTGAATGGAAATTACGCCCGCCACCCTCAAAAGCCGCGCGGACCATACTGATGGCCCATAATCAAGTCAAGCCAAGTCACGATTGCGTCGCGTTCTATTATGTATCTGATTTACTTCATGATATTGGCGCGCGCGGCAACGCTGCACACAGCGTGACGCCGCACCGCAGCAGCTCTCTTCATGATCGGCGGATGCGACCACCATTTCGTCCTGCTGGCGGGATCAAAGGGATTGCCGCGATCGTTGATATCGGTGGCGCGTTTTGGGCGGCAGATCGCCTCGCCGGGGTGTAGAATTGAAGAGAAGCCGCAGAAGCGCCATGGCGGAGAGCGCGATGAGACCAGCAAATTCATCCACAGCATCATGGCTTGCAGCGGCGGTATTCGCCGCGGTGATGACCATCGGCGGCGGCCTCGTTGCCGCACAGTCCGCGCCCGACAGCGAAAACGGCCGCTACAGCATGACGCCCATCCCCGAGGGCGTGCTGCGGCTCGACACCCGCACCGGCACGGTATCGACCTGCACCAAGAACGGCGCGGGCTGGGCCTGTTACGCGGTGCCCGACGAACGCACCGCGCTCGACGCCGAGATCGGCCGGCTCCAGGCCGAAGTCGAGAAGCTGAAGGGGCAGATCGCGGCGGGGCCGACCGTCTCAGGCAAGATCGACGAGGCGATGCCGAAATCCGATCCGCTCAAGAAGGACCCGAAGGTCGCCGAGGGAGACCGCAAGATCGAGATTCCGCTGCCCAGCGACCAGGATGTCGATCGGGTGATGTCGTTCCTGGAAAAGGCCTGGCGCCGGCTGATCGACATGGCCAACCGCGTGCAGAAGGACGTCTCGGGGAAGATTTGAGGACCCCTTCGCGTTATCCATGCGTTGAGCTGCCGTAGGGTGGGCAAAAGCGTTCTTGCGCCGTCCCCACCTCGTTTCCACCGTGACGTAAGAAGACGTGGGCACGTCGCTACGCGCCTTTGCCCACCCTACGGCAGTGTTCGATCAATCGAGACATATCATGACATCAGGCAAATCCGTCACGCGCTCGGCGCCATCGTCGGTGCAAGTCACCACCGTCGCATCGTCACTGCTGACCGTGCAGACGCCCGGCCGCGGCTTCACCGATCTCACCAGCGAAGCCGCGAAGTTCATCAATGAGGTTCAGGCGCGCGATGGCGCGCTGACGCTGTTCATCCGGCACACCTCGGCGTCGCTGACGATCCAGGAGAACGCCGATCCGTCCGTGCTCGTCGATCTCACCACGGCACTGTCGCGGCTCGCGCCTGAGAACGCCGGCTGGACCCACGACACCGAGGGACCGGACGACATGCCGGCGCACGTCAAGACCATGCTGACGCAGACCTCGCTTCAGGTCCCGATCCTGAACGGCAAGCTCGCGCTCGGTACGTGGCAGGCGATCTACCTGATCGAGCACCGCAAGCGCCCGCACCGGCGCGAGGTGGTGCTGCAATTCATCGGCAGCAATCACTGATCCCAAAACAAAACCGGCCGCGGAGACCGCGGCCGGTTCGTGTGTCGATCGGTGCTGTCGATCAGGTCGCCTTGATGTCGACGTCCTTGGTCTCGGGCAGGAAGAAGAAGCCGATCACGACGGTAATCGATGCGAAGATGACCGGATACCAGAGACCCGCATAGATATCGCCGGTCGAGGCCACGATCGCGAACGCGGTCGCGGGCAGCAGGCCGCCGAACCAGCCGTTACCAATGTGGTAGGGCAGCGACATCGAGGTGTAGCGAATGCGGGTCGGGAACAGTTCGACCAGCATCGCGGCGATCGGGCCGTACACCATGGTGACGAAGATCACCAGGATGAACAGCAGCCCGACGGTCGCGGCCACCTGCGGACGGAAGATGTCGAACGGATGCGACATCTTCACGATGCCCGCATCGCCCGGCTTCGGATAGCCGGCTGCCTGCACTGCGGCGAGCAGCGCGGGATTGCCGTCCTTGGCGTTGGCGTAGGCGATGTCCTTGCCGTTGACCACCACCTTCACGCCGGAGCCGGCCGGGCCGGAAGAGGTCGAGTACTTGACCGACGCGCCCGACAGGTAGGCGCGTGCGGTGTCGCAGGGCGCGCTGAAGACGCGGGTGCCGACCGGGTTGAACAGGTCGCCGCAACCCGCGGGATCCGCCACCACGTCGACCTTGACCGACTCGATCGCCTTTTCCAGCGCCGGGTTGGCGTTGGTGGTGATCATCTTGAAGATCGGGAAGAAGGTCAGCGCCGCGATCAGACAGCCGCCGAGGATAATCGGCTTGCGGCCGATCTTGTCGGAGAGCACGCCGAACACGATGAAGAAGCCGGTGCCGAGCAGCAGCGACCAGGCGATCAGCAGGTTGGCGGTATAGCCGTCGACCTTCAGGATCGATTGCAGGAAGAACAGCGCGTAGAACTGGCCGGTGTACCAGACCACGCCCTGGCCCATCACGCCGCCGAGTAGCGCGAGCAGAACGAGCTTGCCGTTCTGCCAGTTGCCGAAGGCTTCCGTCAGCGGCGCCTTCGAGCTCTTCCCCTCGTCCTTCATCTTCTGGAAGATCGGGGATTCGCTGAGGCGGAGCCGGATCCAGACCGAGATGCCGAGCAGCAGCACCGAGACCAGGAACGGGATGCGCCAGCCCCAGGCCGCGAAATCGGCCTCGCCGATCGCGCTGCGGGTGAACAGGATCACCAGCAGCGACAGGAACAGGCCGAGCGTGGCCGTCGTCTGAATGAACGAGGTGTAGTAGCCGCGCTTGCCGTTCGGCGCGTGCTCCGCGACATAGGTCGCCGCACCGCCATATTCACCGCCGAGCGCCAGGCCCTGGGCGAGGCGCAGCGCGATCAGGATGATCGGGGCCGCGATGCCGATGGTCGCCGCATTGGGCAGCAGGCCGACGATGAAGGTCGACAGACCCATGATCAGGATGGTGACGAGGAAGGTGTATTTGCGGCCGACGATGTCGCCGACGCGTCCGAACACGATGGCGCCGAACGGACGGACGAGGAAGCCCGCGGCGAAGGCCAGCAGCGCGAAGATGTCGCGGGTTGCCGGCGGATAGGCCGAGAAGAACTGCGCGCCGATGATGCCGGCCAGCGAACCGTAGAGGTAGAAGTCGTACCACTCGAAGACGGTACCGAGCGAGGAGGCGAGAATGACGAACCGTTCGTCCTTCGTCATTCCTCCCGCGCCCGCTTGAGACACAGCCATTGTCGACATGTTGAGTCGCTCCCCGAAATGCGTTTCCTCGCGCCCCGGATACCCGGTCATGCCGGATCAACCCAGGTCTTGGCTCCAAGGTAACATCGGCGTGAAACCCGCCCCAATACGACTTTCGGCCTTGCGCACTGACGCGCACCTGACGCCGTGGACCTTTCAATCCGGCACGATCGCGCTCGACCATGGGTTAACCCCGTTCCCGCAAAGGGATAATGCCCACTTGCATGCCACGGCCGGTCGGGAAAGAATTGACCAAGGCTCCGGGCCGGCCTACTGGCCCGGTGTGAATGCCAGCAAGAGAACGATGAGCGCTCCTTCGACCCATCTCGTCATTGCCGATGACCATCCCCTGTTCCGCGACGCGTTGCGGCAAGCGGTGGCGGGCGTCCTGACCTCGGCCAGGATCGACGAGGCCGGATCGTTCGAGGATCTCACCAAGCTGCTGGAACAGACATCCGACGTCGATCTGGTCCTGCTCGACCTCTCGATGCCCGGGATCTCCGGCTTTTCAGGGCTGATCTATCTGCGTGCGCAGTATCCGGCCATCCCGGTGGTGATCGTCTCGGCCTCCGACGACAGCGCCACGATTCGCCGCTCGCTCGATTTCGGCGCCTCCGGCTTCATCCCGAAGCGATTCGGCGTCGAGACCTTGCGCGACGCGATCCTCAAGGTGATGGAGGGGGACGTCTGGGTTCCCAGCGACACCGATCTATCGGCCGCCGCCGATCCCGACATGACGCGCCTGCGCGACCGCCTGGTGACGCTGACGCCGCAGCAGGTCCGGGTCTTGATGATGCTGTCGGAAGGGCTGCTCAACAAGCAGATCGCCTACGAGCTCGGCGTCTCCGAAGCCACTATCAAGGCGCATGTCTCGGCGATCCTGCAAAAGCTCGGCGTCGAGAGCCGCACCCAGGCGGTGATTGCCGCGGCGAAGATCGCCGGCGGCCAGTGGAAGCAGGGCACCCCGACGGGATAAGCCCGTCGTTCCGGCGCGCACTGTCGACCTGTGTCACCCCAGGAGCCTCTTGGCGGCCCTGATATCCGCAGTCTCGGAGCCCTCGGCAAAGCCCTCGAGTGCCGATTGAAGCAACCGCTTCGCTTCCTCGCACTGGCCACGTTCAGCGAGGACCTCGGCGAGATCGATCGCAGCCCGCAGCTCCCAGGCTTTTGCACCGTTGCGACGGCTCAGTTCCAACGACTGCATCAGGTGGTTTTCGGCCTCTCCACGGTTCGGCTGCGGCAGTGACAGCAACACCTTGCCCTTCATGCGCAGCAGCTCGGGCATGTAGAGATGATCGCCGCCTTGCTCGACGAGGCCGATCGCGTCGTCGATCAAGCGCGCGCTCCGCTCGATCTGCCCGAGCGCCAGCAAGCCATGCACGAGTGCGATGTTGAAAGTCGTGGTGAGCAGCTCGTAGCCGGCGTCGTGGAGCTCGCGCAGACAGGCCCGTATCGTCTCGACGCCGCCAGCGGCGTCGCCGCGCCGGATCGCCAGCTCGCCTTTGACGCCGCGGCCGACCGCGAGATAAGGGCCCATCGAGCGTGTTTCGGCATGTGCGATGAAGCGGTCGAGGTTCTCTTCCGCGCCGTCGAGATCCCCGCTCCAGAGATCGATCGAGACCGCCCAGATCAGCGCGATGCAGAGCGTGATCGGATGGTCCATCTGCGCGGCCTCGGTGACCGTCTGCCGCGCCAGTTGCCGCGCATCCGCCGGCCGGCCCTGCAACCAAAGCTCGCGCGCGAGCGAGATGCCGGCCCGGTTGCGGTGATCGAAGCCGTGGACCGTGCTGATCCGCTCCGTGCCCGGCCCGTGCCAGGCGGCCTCCAGCATGCTCAGTGCGTCGCGATGCTCGCCGGCCAGATGCAGCGAGACACCCAGCAGCGAATGGGCGAGGGCGATGGCGGCGGCATCGCCGAGCGTCTCGGCGACCGTGAGGCTCTGCTGCGCATAACCGAGCGCGGCGTCGAACTGTCCCATCCGCTCGTGGAAGATGTGCATGCGGCCGAGCAGCTGGAGCTGGTTCGGCGCGTCGCCGCGCGCCTCGGCGATCGCCAGGCTCCGGCTCGGGGCGGCACGCGCAGCCTCGCTGCCGCCACGCGTGAACATCAAGGTCAATCCGAGGGCGGCCTGGATGTGCATTTCCTCGGCGCTGCCGCGCGAGGGCGGATCGATCGCAAGCAGCGCCCGTTCCGACCAGCGCCGGCATTCGATCAGCAGCGACATCGCGAGAAAGATCGGAGCCGCCGCGGCGGCGAGCGCAATGCCGATGCCGGCATCGCCGCCCGTGCCGAAGCACCAGTCCAGCGCGGCGCGCACGTTGTGAAGCGCGGAGAAATGGATCGCGCGTTCGTCGGCGCTCGGCACCGTCGCCCATGTCGTGCCGGCCTGCTCCAGCCATCGCCGGTAGTAGGTCGCGTGGCGGGCGGCAAGCGCGGTCTCGTTCGGCTCGATCTCGAGCAGATAGGCGCGCGTCGTGTCGAGCAGACGGTAGCGCATCATGGCGCCGACCGGTCGCGGCGCGACCATCGACTTGGCGACCAGGCTGTCGATGGCATCGAACAGGCGCGAGCGGTCGACGCGCTCGTCCGGCACGATTTCGAGCGCGGCGTCGATGGTGAAGTGACCGGCGAAGACGGCAAGCCGGCGCAGCACGAGGCGCTCGGTGTCGGACAGGAGCCCGTAGCTCCAGTCCAGCGTCGCTTGCAACGTCTTCTGTCGCGGCGGCGCGGTGCGCTGGCCCTGCCAGAGCAGATTGAGGCGTTCGTCGAGCAATGCGGCCGTCTGCTCCAGGCCGTAGGCTTCGACCCGGCCGGCGGCGAGCTCGATCGCCAGCGCCATGCCGTCGAGCTTGCGGCAGATCCCGGCGACGATCGCGGCATTGGCATCGTCGAGCGCGATCTGCGCGCCGCCGGCCATGGCACGTTCGAGGAAGAGCTGAAGGGCAGGATAGGTCTGTGCGGCAGCCGCGGTCAGCCCGGGATTGTCAGGCGGAACGGCGAGCGGCGCCAATCGATAAACCTGCTCGCCCTCGACGCGCAGGGCTTCGCGGCTCGTGGCGAGGATATGGACATGAGGCGCGGCGTGAAAGATTTCGGCTGCCAGCGGCGCTGCGGCGGCGATGACGTGCTCGCAATTGTCGAGGATCAGCAGCATCCGCTTGTCCCCGAGATGCGCGAGCAGTGCCGGCAGGGGATCGTCGGTCTGCGCCGCCAAGCCCAGCATCAGCAGGATCGAGGTGATCACGAGATCGGGATCGCTGAGCGCGGCGAGGTCGACGAAATGCGCGGCGTCGGAGAAAGTCTCGAGCAGGTCGTGCGCGATCGCCACCGCAACGGCGGTCTTGCCGACGCCGCCCGGACCGACGATCGTGACGAAGCGCGAGCCGATGAGCTTGTTGGAGACGGCGGCGACCGCATCGTCGCGCCCGACCATCCGTTGCAGCCGGTTCGGCAGCTTGACGGGTGGTAATTCCGTCCGCTGCGCGGGACGCCGCTCTGCCGCGATTTCCGCCTTCGAGATCGGCGCAACGAAGCAATAGCCGCGGCCGGAGAGCGTGGTGATGTAGCGGGCGCCGTCCTTGCCGTCGCCGAGCGCCTTGCGCAAGGCTGCGACGTGAAAGCGCAGATTGGCTTCCTCGACGGCCATGCCGGGCCACACCAGTGCCATCAGATCCCATTTGCTGACGACCTCGTTCGGCCGCGACATCAGTGCAATCAGCGTGTCGAAGGCCTTCGCGCCGAGCGGCAGCGCGACGCCGTCGCGCATCACGAGCCTTTCATGCGATGTCACGGTGAATGGCCCGAACGATAGGGTTCCCGTTGCGGTGCCGGCCGGCTCGGTCATGGCGAAATCTTGGTCCTTTCTAACGGACCGGATAGCCAGATGATCGCAATCCGGCAAGGCCGCACCTGCATCGGCATCAGACCGCTGATGCAGGCCTCGTGGCGGGGCTGCGCGCCGGGGCCTCACAACTTCTCACAAGTCCAAACGGGTGTCCTGCCGCGGCCGCTGCTAGTCAGTTGCGCGACGGCAAGGAGACCTTCATGACGCAAGCGGCAAAACTGCTCTACACGGCCAGGACCCATACCGGCGGCGGACGGCACGACGGCATATCGCGCAGCTCCGACGGCCGCCTCGATGTCAAGCTGTCGCCGCCGGGCGGCACCGGCATCGGCACCAATCCCGAGCAATTGTTCGCGGCCGGCTGGTCGGCCTGCTTCGAAGGCGCGATGGAGATCGCGGCCCGCAAGCGCAAGATCGAGCTTCCCCGGAAATGCGCGATCGATGCGGAGATCGATCTCGTGCTCGACGAGGGCGCCTATTCGCTTAGCGCACGCCTCAACGTCAGCCTGCCGGGACTCGATCGCGAGATCGCGCGCGGCATCGTCGATGAGGCGCACCAGACCTGCCCCTATTCCAAGGCCGTCCGCGGCAATATCGACGTCACGGTCGCGCTGATCTGACGCACCATCATCAACCATCAACAAGGTAGCACCACCATGAAACAGATCATCGACCAGCACCGCCGAAAATTTTTCGGCGTCGCCGCGGGAACCGTCGCCGTCGGTCTCGGCGTGATCGACCTCGCCCGGGCCGAAACGGACGCGCCGAAGTCGTCCGCATCGAATGCGTCGTTCGGTCCGATCAAGCAGGTCGACGCCGGCGTTCTCAATGTCGGCTATGCCGAGGCCGGCCCGTCGAACGGTCCTGTCGCAATCCTGCTGCACGGCTGGCCTTACGACATTCACGCCTTCGTCGATGTCGCGCCGATCCTGGCAAAGGCCGGCTATCGCGTGATCATCCCGTACCTGCGCGGCTACGGCTCCACGCACTTCCTTTCCAGCGAGACGCCGCGCAACGGCGAGCCGGCGGCCATGGCCGTCGACGTCATCGCGCTGATGGACAAGCTCGACATCAAGAAGGCTGTTATCGCCGGCTTCGACTGGGGCGCGCGCACCGCCGATATCATCGCTGCGTTATGGCCGGATCGCTGCCGTGCGCTGGTGTCGGTCAGCGGCTATCTGATCTCCAGCCAGGCCGCGGGCAACGCGCCGCTGCCGCCGTCGGCCGAGCTGCAATGGTGGTACCAGTTCTATTTCGCGACCGAGCGCGGCCGCGCCGGATACGAGAAGTACACGCATGATTTCGCAAAACTGATCTGGAAGCTCGCCTCGCCGCAATGGAAGTTCGACGACGCGACCTTTAACCGGAGCGCGGCGGCGCTGGACAACAAGGATCATGTCGCCATCACGATCCACAATTACCGCTGGCGGCTCGGGCTCGCCCAGGGCGAAGCCAAATACGAGGAGCTCGAAAAGAAGCTCGCTGCAGCTCCGGTGATCAGCGTCCCGACGATCACGATGGAGGGCGACGCCAACGGTGCGCCGCACCCCGACCCCAGCGCCTACGCCAAGAAGTTCTCAGGCCGGTACGACTTTCGCCTGATCACCGGCGGCATCGGCCACAATCTGCCGCAGGAAGCGCCGCAAGCCTTCGCCAAGGCCGTCATCGACGCCGACGGCGCCTGAGCGTTCATTCGATGCCTCGGTCCAGCGCGGCTGGACCGAGGCTATGCCGCGATCCCAGCATGAAGGAACGTCATGACGTCCATCGAACCTGAAAAGAAGACGCGCTCGTATGCGACGGCTATCACGCTTGCCGCGCTCCTTCTCGTCGTTCTCCTGACTTGCGTGCCCTATCTGGTCTCGATCGCTCTTGCGGAGGGGCCGGTGCAAGGCAATGCGGCGGACGCCTCGCCGATCTTCGGCGTCACGATTCCTGCGGGTTACAAGCAGTGGGAGCTGATCGCGCCCGCCGAGGAGGCGGCGCCACTCGACGAGCTTCGCGCCGTTGTCGGCAACCAGACGGCAATCGACGCTTATCAGGCCGGCAAGCTTCCGTTCCCCGATGGCACCATTCTGGTCAAGCGCGCCTGGAAACGGAAACAGTCGCCGGAATTCGCATCCGCGACGATTCCCGGCGCGGCCACCACGGTGCAGGTGATGGTCAAGGATTCCAGGAAATATGCGTCCACCGGCGGCTGGGGGTTCGGCCGCTTCATCAATGGCAAGCCGGTCGACGAGGCACAGCACCGCACCTGCTTCACCTGCCACGACGCCCGCGCCAAGAGCCACGACTACGTCTTCACCCGGCTTGCGCCTTGAGCGGTCAGGAGCCCACCGTGTCAAAGATCTGGTTCATCAGCGGCAGCTCGCGCGGGCTCGGACGCGCCATCACGGAAGCCGCGCTTGCGGCGGGTGACCGGGTGGTTGCCACTGCCAGGAATCTCGGTCCGCTCGAACCGCTGCGGGAACGCTTTGAGGAAAGACTGCGGCTCGCAACGCTCGACGTGACTGACGAGGCGGCCGCGCAAGCGGCCATCGGCCTCGCCGTGGAGGCATTCGGCGGCGTCGATGTGGTCGTGAACAATGCCGGCTATGGCGATCTCGGATCGGTCGAGGACACGAGCCTGGCCTCGTTCCGTCAGCAGATCGAGGTCAATCTGCTCGGCACCATCATCGTCACCAAGGCGGCGATCCCCGTGCTGCGCCGGCAGCGCCGCGGGCATATCGTGCAATTCTCATCCGTCGGCGGACGGATCGGAGCTCCCGCACGCGCGGCCTACTCGGCCGCGAAATGGGGCATCGAGGGCTTTTCGGAATCGCTGGCACGCGAGATGGCGTTGATCGGCGTGCACGTGACGATCGTCGAACCCGGCGGCTTCCGCACGGGCTTTGCGCAGTCAGCGCATGCGACCGGCGAAGGGCGGGCGGAGTACGATGCCGTCGTTGGCGCGGCCGTCAGGATGCAGCGCGATTATGATGGCCGCCAGCCGGGCGATCCGGCGAAGGCCGCCGCCGTCGTGCTGAAGCTCGTTGACATGGATAGCCCGCCGCTGCGGATCGCGCTCGGCAGCGACGCCGTAAACGCCATCGCGGCGACGGACCGGCAACGCCTCGACGAGCTGGAGAAGTGGCGCGCACTTAGCATATCGACCGACTACTGACGGCGTTTTACTCCGCCGCCACCATCTGCTGCGTGCGCCACTGTCCCAGCAGGGCGCGGAGCGAGGCCGGCTTCACCGGCTTGTTGAGCACCGCGACATTTTCCTCGCGCGCGGCGACCTGCACCGCGGGGCTGCGGTCGGCGGTGATCAGGATCGCGGGGATGCCGTCGCCGAAGCGGCGGCGGATGTCGCGGATGGCGGCAATGCCGTTGCCGCGGTCGAGGTGATAATCGACCAGCAGGCCGGTGACGCGGCGGCCCGCGCCTTCGATCGCGGCGATCGCGCCCTCGGGGTCGGCGACCGCGATCACCTCGGCGTCCCAGGCCTTCAGCAGCGTGCGCATGCCGTCGAGGATCGCCGCATCGTTCTCGATGCAGACGATGAGGGCGCCCGAGATCGGCCTACGCGCCAGCGGCGTCGCGCTGGTGACGGCAGCGGTGTGGGTGATCGCCTTGGCTGTCGGCACAGTCACGGAGAAGACCGAGCCGCCGCTCTTGTTGCCGTCGATGGCGATGCCGTGCTTGAGCACGCGTGCAAGACGCTCGACGATCGAGAGGCCGAGTCCAAGGCCGCGGGCGATCCGCGCGCCCTGTTCGAGGCGGTGGAATTCCTTGAAGATCTCGCCGCGCTTGACCGGCGGGATGCCGACGCCGGTGTCGTAGACGCAGATTTTCAGCGAAGGGCCCTGGCGGCGGCAGCCGACCAGCACGCGTCCGCGCGGGGTGTATTTGATCGCGTTGGAGATCAGGTTCTGGAGCAGGCGCCGCAGCAACAGCCGGTCGGACTCGACCGGCAGCGAGCAGGGCACGAAGGCGAGCTCGAGGTTCTTGGCACGTGCGATCGGTGCAAACTCGATCTCCAGCGAGCGCATCAAATCGGCCATCTTGAAGCTCGAGATCGAGGTCGTCATCGCGCCGGCATCCAGCCGCGATATGTCGAGCAGTGCACCGAGGATCTCCTCGATCGCCTGGAGCGATTCGTCGATGTTCTCGACCAGCCGCGTCTCCTCGCCGCTGTGCTGGCGTTCGACCAGGCTGGTGACATACAGCCGCGCCGCGTTCAGGGGCTGGAGGATGTCGTGGCTGGCTGCCGCCAGGAATCGCGTCTTGGAGATGCTGGCGTCCTCGGCCGCGCTCTTGGCCAGCGCCAGCTCGGAATTCAGCCGGGTCAGCTCCTCGGTGCGGTCGCGCACCCGCTTTTCGAGCGTCGCGTTGGCGCGCTCAAGTGCTTCGGCGGCCTCGAACGTGGGGGTGACATCGGTGAAGGTGATGACGAAGCCACCGCCGGGCATGCGGTTGGTCAAAATCTCGATCACCATGTGGCGGTCGGGCAGGCGCTCGAGATAAGGCTCGCCGTCGGTGGTGTAAGCCGCGAGCCGCCGCTCCAGCATGGCTTCGCGCTCGACCGGATTGTCCGGCTCGCTCACACCCATGAATTCCAGGATTTCACGCAATGGCGTGCCGAACTGGATGAAATGCGGCGGCACGTTCAGGAGATCGCCGAACTGCCGGTTGGAGCAGATCAGCTGCAGATCGGCGTCGAACACGGCGATGCCCTGGCGGACATGGTTGAGCGCGGTCTGGAGGATCTCGCGATTGAAATGCAGCGCCGCGTGGGAATCGTCGAGCAGCTTCAGCGCCGCTTTCGCCGAGACCGTCCGCTTGCGCAGCAACAGCGACATCACGAGCCGCGAGGAGGCCGCGCCGATCGAAGAGGCGATCAGGTGCTCGGCGTGCTGCAGCAGCTCGAAATCGGCGGGCGCCCCGGATTCCAGGCGAACATTGCGCCGTACCGAAAATGCCTCGAACGAATGCCGGGCGCGGTCGGGTCCGAGATATTGCGCGACCGTGGTCTGGATGTCCTGCACCGTGACGGTGGTGCGCCAGCGGCGGAAGTTCGGGGAGATCGGCGCGAGCGTGTTGGGTACGAACAGATCGGCTTGCACCAGCTCGATCGAGGACGGCCGCCGCGCCAGCGACAGCAGCACATAGGTCAGGATGTTGAGCGACAGCGACCAGATCACGCCGTGCATCAGCGGCGGCAGGTCGGCGCCGAACAGCGCCTGCGGGCGTAGCGCCTCGATGCCGAACGGGCCGTGCTGGAGCAGCAGGACGCCCGCCGTCGAGGAATCCATGAAGCTCGGGATGAACAGCGTGTAGAGCCACACCGCGAAGCCGACCAGCATGCCGCCGATGGCGCCGCGCGCGGTGGCGCGCCGCCACAACAGCCCGCCGAAGAAGCTGGGCGCGAGCTGGGCGATGGCGGCAAAGGAGAGCAGGCCGATCGCCGCAAGCTGGGTGTTGCCGAGTGCGCGGTAGTAGAAATAGGCCATCACCATGATGGCGAAGATCGCAAGCCGCCGCGAGCGCAGCAGGAAGTCGCTGAAATCGGCGCCGCCGGTGCGCCCCTCCGGCCGCCGCTGCAGCACCAATGGCACCACGAGGTCGTTCGAGACCATGATGGAGAGCGCGACGCATTCGACGATCACCATCGCGGTCGCCGCCGACAGCCCCCCGACGAAGACGGCGACGCTGAGAAGTCCCGCGCCGCCCTCCATCGGCAGCGCCAGCACATACATGTCCGGTTCGACCGCGCCGAACGGAAAGGTGACGAGGCCGGCGAGCGCGATCGGGATCACGAACAAATTGATGGCGACGAGATAGAACGGGAACAGCCAGCGCGCGCGGCTGACCTCGGCATCCGAGGAGTTTTCGACCACGCTGACGTGGAACTGGCGGGGCAGCAGCATGATCGCGCAGAGCGACAGCAGCGTCATGGTGAGGAAGTTGCCGATCGAGGGCGAATAGTTGATGGCGCGCACCGCCTCCGGCGTCCTCATCGCGCGCTCGATCAATTCGTGTGGCGAGAACATCCAGAAGGTGACGAAGATGCCGGCGGCGAGGAAGGCGATCAGCTTGATGATGGATTCGGTTGCGACCGCCAGCATCAGTCCGTGCTGGTGCTCGGTGGCGTCGGTCTGCCGCGTGCCGAACAGCACGGCGAAGGCGGCCATCGCCAGCGTCACCATCAGCGCCATGTCGCCGAGGATCGGGATGTGGGAGAACGCCTGGTCCTCGCTCAGGATCGTTTCGAGCGAGGAGGCGACCGCCTTGAGCTGGAGCGCGATGTAGGGCACCGAGCCGATGATCGCGATCAGCGCCACCGTTGCCGCCACCGCCTGGCTCTTGCCGTAGCGCGCGCCGATGAAGTCGGCGATCGAGGTGATGTTGTGCGCTTTCGCGAGCTGGATCACGCGGCGCAGGACGCCGGCGCCGAGCCCGATCATCAGGATCGGGCCGACATAGATGGCGAGGAAGTCGGTCGAGGCGCGGGTGGCGAAGCCGACCGAGCCGAAGAAGGTCCAGGAGGTGCAATAGATCGCGAGCGACAGCGGATAGATCAGCCCGGACGCGCGGCCGCGCCCGGCCGGCGAGCGGCGGTCGCCATGGCTCGCCACCAGGAACAGGAAGCCGATATAGCCGAAGGCGGCAGCGATCACGCCCCAGTCGTGCAGCATGGCGAGCGCGCTTCTCCCTGGGCGCGAGGGCGCCCGAACTCATTTTCCCTGCAAATCTAGCGCGTTGGGCGGGCGCAAGCGACAGCGAAATGCCCTACCGGGGCGGGAATTGGGGTTGTCGTTAAGGTGCGACCGGACGCGGATCCCGCTTACCCTCCCCTGGAGGGGGAGGGTCGATCGCGCGAAGCGCGAGCGGGGGGGGGGGGATGTTTCCACACGAGCAGCGTCAGAGGTGGAGAGACTGTCACCCCACCCCGTCTCCCTCCAAGGGAGGGTGGAAGCAGGCCTACTCCGCCGCCAGCGACTTTTGCTTGAGCGGCAGACCGAGGCGGTCCCACACCTGCAGGAGCGCTTCGGCGAGCTGATCGATCAAGCCGTCGTCGTGATAGGGCGAGGGCGTAATGCGCAGGCGTTCGGTGCCCTTGGCCACCGTCGGATAGTTGATCGGCTGAATGTAGATGCCGTGCTGTTCCAGCAGCAGGTCGGACGCCTGCTTGCACTTCTCGGCATCGCCGATGAACAGCGGCACAATATGGGTGTCGCTCGACATCACAGGCAGGCCGGCAGCATTGAGTATCGCCTTGACGCGGGCGGCGCGGTCCTGGTGGCGCTCGCGCTCCCAGTTCGAGGTCTTCAGATGCTTGATCGCGGCGGTCGCGGCCGAGCAGATCGCCGGCGGCAGCGCGGTGGTGAAGATGAAGCCCGGCGCGTAGGAGCGCACGGCGTCGATGATCTGGCCGTTGGCGGCGATGTAGCCGCCGAGGCAGCCGAACGCCTTGGCCAGCGTACCTTCGAGAATGTCGATGCGATGCATGACGCCGTCACGCTCGGCGATGCCGCCGCCGCGCGGGCCGTACATGCCGACGGCATGGACCTCGTCGACATAGGTCATCGCGCCATATTTCTCGGCGAGATCGCAGATCTTGGCGAGCGGGGCGACGTCGCCGTCCATCGAATAGAGGCTTTCGCAGGCGATCAGCTTCGGCCGGTTCGGACCTGCGGCCTTCAACTTCTCTTCGAGGTCGGCGAGGTCGTTGTGGCGGAACACGACGCGCTCGCAGGCGGACTGGCGGATGCCCTCGATCATCGAATTGTGGTTGAGCTCGTCCGACAGGATCAGGCAGTTCGGAATGAGCTTCGCGATGGTCGCGATGCCGGTCTGGTTCGAGACATAGCCCGAGGTGAACAGCAGCGACGCTTCCTTGCCGTGGAGATCGGCGAGCTCGGCCTCGAGCTGCACCAGCGGATGATGCGTGCCGGCGATGTTGCGGGTGCCGCCTGCGCCGGTGCCGACGCGGGTCGCGGTTTCGACCATGGCGCCGACCACCTTCGGGTGCTGGCCCATGCCGAGATAATCGTTGGAGCACCAGATCACGACGTCGCGTTTGCCCTTCGGCGAGTGCCAGAGCGCATGCGGGAACCGACCGGCGATGCGTTCGAGATCGGCGAACACGCGGTAGCGCCGCTCGGTGTGGAGACGATCGAGGGCGGTATTGAAGAACTGGGCGTAATCCATCGGCAAAACCTAAGACGGAACTGACCAAAAAGGGCGCATCTTCTTAGAGCTTTTCCAGCTCTAGAGTCTATGCGCTATCCCACATTTGGGCATGGGGAGCATTTGGGCAAAATGCCCTATCGTGCGATTTGAAACTTGATCCCGATCAAGTTCGCGCGAGAGGCAATGTTGCTTTGCACCATCGGCGGCGGTGCGGGTCTACCCGGCCTTGGCCTTCTTGCGCGGCTCGCTCCGCGCGTCCTTGACGGCGGCCGCCGGCTTTAACCAATCCGAATTGCGCAAGGCATGCGCCACGCAATCATGGATGTGGGTGTGCAGCACCTTGTTCGCGCCCTTGGCGTCGCGCTTCAGCGCCAGCTCTTTCAGCTCGCGATGCTCGGCCGCCGCCATCTCGCCGCGGAACACCACGGCGATCATCTGGTAGCGCAGATAGCGGTCATAGACCGCGGCATGCGCATCGAGCAGCACCTTCGAGCCGCAGGCCGCGACGATCGCGCGATGAAACTGGAAATCGCACTGTTTCCAGCTCTCCGCATCGGATCGCTCGCCTGACAGTAGCATCCGCTCCATCGCCGCGAGCTTGTGATGCGCCGAGACGATGTGCGCTTCCCAGTCGAGATCGCCGGCCGCGAACGACTTCTCGATCATGTGGCTCTCGAGCAGCTCGCGCAGCTCAGCGATCTCCTGGAATTCGGTCGCCGAGATCGGCGCGACCTCGAAGCCGCGCTGGCCTTCGGCGACGACAAAACCTTCCGAGCACAGCCGGTTCAGCGTCTCGCGCAGCGTCGAGATGCTGGTGCCGTAGGCGCCGCTCATCCGCTCGAGCTTCAGCTTCTGCCCCGGCGTCAGCTTGCCGAAGATCAGGTCGGTGCGGATGCGGCGATAGGCGCTGTCGCCCACCGTCTCGGCGGTCGTGTCGGGAAGGGTGTCCATGCCTCATCCTAGCCCGTCCTATTCGTGAGAGTGCGGCATTTGGGCCCGATTGATGCGGCCGCACATCTTGTCTGACGAGGCGCACAGGATTGCCTTCGGCTTTTCGCCGCCTGACGACCGGTACTTTGCAACGCGCTTGAGGGATGGGTTGGGCGAACGGGGGCGGACGCCCCGCCGGTCAAGGACCGAGCGGCAGCAGCGCGCCGGGCAAGCCGCAGATCAGGTCGGCTTCGGGACATGCCGCGGCAAACGCAAGGCGAATGCGGCTCGTGGTCTCGACGACACGGGCGGCGATTTTCAAGAGCCGAAGACGCAGCGTCGCGAACTCGGCAGCGGCCAATTCCCGGGCTTTGGGAATGGCGTCGCGCACGGTCAGCATCAGCCAATAAGCGGCCGTATGGAGCACGAGACGGACCTGGTTGGCGAGCGCCGAACGGCAGCTGGTGCGGTCGGAGGCGAGCTGTGTCTTATGCAGCTTGATCAGATTCTCTGCTTGGCCGCGCGCGCAATACAGGCTGTCGTAGATCCACTCGGCCGAGCCGACATCGAGGCTGGTGACGACGAAGCGGATGTCGAGGCCGAGCATCGTCGCCTCAATACGGGCGACAGTGCGCCGTTCGCGATCCCAGGACTTTGCCTTGTGGCGCGTCTCGGTATAGCCACGCAGAACCGGCAGGTTCTCGATGGCGCGTCGCGTGCGGATGTCGTCGGCGACCTCGTCGACTTTTCTGGCGAGAGGCTTGGTGCCGGACAGACCGAAGATGTAGTCGATGCCGTTGGTCTCGCACCACGCCATGGCCTCCGGCCGGGCATAGTGCCCGTCGCCACGGAACGTAATTTGCGTGTTGTGCCATCGCGTCCGGATATGCCGTACCAGGCGGCGCAGATGGGCACGCACCTCGACGCCGCCCGGCGTCTTGCCGGGCCGCAGCACGACGGCCACGGGCCGGCTCTTCTCCGTGTCGTAGACGTGGATCGGCAGGAAGCAGCGTTCGTCATAATGAGCGTTGAACAGCGAGAGCTGCTGATGGCCGTGGACGACGTCGCAGGTATCATCGATGTCGAGCGTGACGGATGCCGGCTCGCGCGGGTAGCTATCCATCCATGCGTCGACCAAAATGTAGGTCAGCCGGATCACGTCGCGCAGGCGCGGAGCATTCTCCAGCCGCGACAGCGTCGGCTGGGAACACAAATCCCGGCCCGTGTCCGGCAGCCGTCCGCAGGCCAGTTTGAATGCCGGATCGGACCTCAGATGATCGAGGTCGTCGGCGTCCTCGTAGCCGCAGCAGATCGCGAACATGCGAGCGCGGAGCATATCGACCAGGCTGTGCACGACCCGCGTCGGATCGCGCCGATCCGGGAACACCCGGGCCAGATTGTTGGCCAAACCGAGACGCCGCTCGGCCATCGCCAGAAGCATCACGCCCCCGTTCGAGGTTAGGCGCCCACCATCGAAGGCAGCTGTGACTTTCTTGGCGTGAACGGCTGGAAACGAGAAGGGCGGAATCGTATCGTCGGTCATGGCGGGCGTGGCGTTCGCGGTTGAAGGTGATGGGGTGGCTTCGCAACCGAATCCTACGCCGCATCAGCGCTTTACACCACGCTCGCCAGCCCTCAGGCGCACTCTTACGAATAAGACGGGCTAGCGCTTTGGACGTGCGTTTTGCCAAATTTCGTAACTTTATCAAGTGTTTCATATAATGTCATACAAAATTAAAAATATAGGTTGATTTATAATTCGTCATATAAGACGTTCCCGCCCCTAAGAACGAGATCAACAGGGGAGGGGGCGATGCCCGTTCGGTTCAAAGGTCTGGCTTTGGTGGCGGCGATCGGCGCGGTCGCTTTGGGCGCGATGGGGCCGGCCTCGGCGCAGGCCATTCAGGAGCGCACCATCCGCTGGGGGCACCTCAACAACACCGACCATCCCGTCAGCAAAGGCGTGCAGAAATTCGCCGAGATCGTCGCGGCGAAGAGCGGCGGCAAGCTTAGGGTGCGCGAATATCCGGCCAACCAGCTGGGCAGCGAGATGCAGCAGCAATCGGCGCTGCGCGCCGGCACCCAGGAGATGCAGTCGCCGGCGACGACGTCGCTGGTCGGCATCGTCAAGGATTACGGCCTGATCGATTTCCCCTTCATCGTCTCGACGCCGCAGCAGGCCGACGCCCTGCTCGATGGTCCGCTCGGCGCAGCGCTGCTGGCAAAGCTGCCCGAGAAGGGGCTGGTTGGTCTCGCTTATTGGGATCTCGGCTTCCGCAACGTCACCAACAGCAAGCGTGCCATCACCAAGGGCGAGGACCTCGGCGGCATCAAGATCCGCGTGATCCCGAACCCGGTCTATCTGGAGACCTTCAAGGCCTTCAACGCCAACCCGGTGCCGATGAGTTTCTCGGAGCTCTATAGCGCGCTGGAGACGGGCACCGTCGACGGCCAGGAGAACCCGTTCTCCGTGATCTTGTCGAACAAGTTCTTCGAGGTGCAGAAATATCTCAGCGTCACCAACCATACCTACTCGACCAACATCATCCTGATCAGCAAGAAGTTCTGGGACGGGCTCTCGCCTGACGAGCAGAAGATCTTGCAGGACGCGGCCATCGAGGCGCGCGACTACCAGCGCAAGGTCAGCCGCGAGCAGGCCAAGGCCGCGATCGACGAGCTCAAGGCCAAGGGCATGGCCGTCAACGAGATCGCGCCCGCCGAGCTCGATCGCATGCGCGAGAAGACCAAGCCGATCGCGGAAAAATTCTCGGCCGACTACGACCCCGCCATCGTCAAGCTGTTCAACAGTGAGCTCGACCGCGTGCACGCTTTGAAGCCGTAAGCCGAAGCGCAGCAGGACGGACATGATGAAAACGATGGTCGACGCCTATTTCTGGCTGCTCCGCGCGGTGATCGCGGTGCTGCTCGCCGCCATGGTGGTGCTGGTGTTCGGCAACGTCGTGCTGCGCTACGGCTTCAATTCCGGGATTGCGATCTCGGAGGAGCTGTCGCGCTGGCTGTTCGTGTGGATGGTGTTTCTGGGCGCGATCATCGGCCTGAAGGAGCATGCCCATCTCGGCGTCGACAGCCTCCTCAAGGTGCTGTCGCCGTTCGGCCGCAAGGTCTGCTACGGCCTCAGCCACGCGCTGATGCTCTATGCCTCCGTGCTGCTGACGGAAGGCTCCTGGAAGCAGACGGTGCTGAACTGGGACACGGTGGCGCCCGCCTCGGGGCTCTCGGTCGGCCTGTTCTACGCCGCCGGGATCGTGTTCGGCGCCTCCTCCTGCGTGATCATCGTGCACGAGCTCTATCGGCTCGTGACCGGGCAGGTCGCCGATGCCGATCTGATCGCCATCAGCGAGTCCGAGGAGCTCCCGCATTCTCCTGGCGCCGCGAGCGGAAAGCAGCAGGCATGACTGTCGCCGTCTTCACCTTCTCGCTGCTCGGCGCCATGGCGATCGGCATGCCGATCGCGTTTGCGCTGATCATCTGCGGCATCGCGTTGATGACCTATCTCGCGATGTTCGATTCCCAGATCATCGCGCAGAACGTCATCAACGGCGTCGATTCCTTTCCGTTGATGGCAGTGCCGTTCTTCATCCTCGCCGGCGAGGTCATGAACACCGGCGGCCTGGCGCGTCGCATCCTCAACTTCGCGATCGCGCTGGTCGGCCATTTCCGCGGCGGGCTCGGCTATGTCGCGATCCTGACGTCATGCATCCTGGCCTCGCTGTCGGGCTCGGCGGTCGCGGACGCCGCGGCGCTCGGTGCGCTCCTGGTGCCGATGATGGCCGCCGCTGGCCACAATCGCGCCAGCGCGGCTGGCCTCGTCGCTGCCGGCGGGATCATCGCGCCCGTCATTCCTCCGTCGATCGGTTTCGTCATTTTCGGCGTCGCCGCCAATGTCTCGATCTCGAAGCTGTTTCTGGCCGGCATCGTGCCGGGCCTGCTGCTCGGCGTCGGCCTGTGCTTTGCCTGGTGGTGGGTGGTGCGCAAGGAGAACCCGGCGCGCCTGCCGCGCAAGAGCATCGCCGAGATCTGGTGCGCGCTGATCGACGGCTTCTGGGCCCTGATGCTGCCGATGATCATCATTTTCGGCCTGCGCTTCGGCATCTTCACGCCGACGGAAGCGGCCGTCGTCGTCGCCGTCTACTCGCTGGTGGTGGCGATGGGCGTCTATCGCGAGCTCAGGCCGGCACAATTGCCGGCGCTGCTGGTCTCGACCGCGCAGACCACGGCTGTCGTGATGTTCCTCGTCGCCGCGGCGCTGGTATCGTCCTGGCTGATCACGGTTGCCGAGATCTCCGACCAGATCGTGGCGCTCGTGCAACCGTTCGCGGGCAACAAGACCCTCCTCACCTTCGTTCTGATGATCATCGTCGTCATCGTCGGCACCGCGCTGGACATGACGCCGACGATCCTGATCCTGACGCCGATCCTGATGCCGATCGTCAAGCAGGCCGGCATCGACCCCGTCTATTTCGGCGTGCTCTTCATCATCAACAATGCGATCGGGCTGATCACGCCGCCGGTCGGCGTCGTGCTCAACGTCGTCTGTGGCGTTGCCCGCGTCTCGATGGATGATCTGATCCGCGGCGTCTGGCCCTTCCTGATCGCGCAGCTCGTCGTGCTAGCCTTGCTGACGCTGTTTCCCGTTCTCGTCACCGGTCCGGCCAAGTGGTTCGGTGGCTAACTTCCAGAAGGACCTGTCCATGAAACGCGTGATGATCCTCAACGGTCCCAACCTCAACATGCTCGGTATCCGCGAGCCGCACATCTACGGCACGACCACGCTCGCGGAGGTCAATGCAAGCTGCGAGGAAGCGGCCGGCAAGCTCGGGCTCAAGTTGGCCTTCCACCAGTCCAACCATGAAGGCGTGCTGGTCGATCTGATCCAGTCGGCGCGGCAGGACGCCGATGCCATCATCATCAATCCGGCCGGCCTCTCCTTCACCTCGGTCTCGATCATGGACGCGATCAAGACCTTCGAAGGCCCGGTGCTGGAGGTCCACATCTCCAACATCCACGCCCGCGACGAATATCACCGCCACTCCAAGATCTCGTTCGTGGCCACCGGTGTGATCTGCGGGCTGGGCCCGTTCGGCTACGTCGCGGCGCTGCACGCGATCGCGAATATGAAGTGAGCTGGTAGCCGCGGCGGAGGTCTGCTCCCTCTCCCCGCAGGCGGGGAGAGGCGAAAAGCTCACGTTGTCCTGAACTGGAGCACGCCGTCTTTCGTCTCCGCCGTCAGCCGGCCCTCGACGATCATGTAATTGACGTGGGCAACGAGTTCGCCGGCGGCAAAGCCCATCTGGTGCTCGTCAAGCACGTGCTTGTTGAACACGACAGGCACCAGGGCGCGCGAGGTCTGCGGCACCTCGCTGCAGGCTTCCGCGATCAGGCGGCAGCGCTCCTCGTGGTGATCGGCGAGCTGCTTGATGCGGGTCTTCAGACCATAGAACGGCACGCCGTGGCCGGGCAGCACCAGCAGATCGTAGGGCAGGGTGGTGGTCAGGCTCGCGAGCGAGGCCAGATATTCGCCGAGCGAGTTCTGGTCGGGTTCGACCGCCCACACGCTGACATTGGGCGAGATCTTGCTCAGCACCTGGTCGGCGGAGAGGAACAGCTTGTCGTCGGCGCAATACAGCATCACCTGGTCGAGCGCGTGCCCGCCGCCGGTGATCACCTTGAAGCGGCGCGTGCCGATCACGACCTCGTCGCCATGCGAGATGCGGCGGTAGGACGGCGGCAGCACCGAGACGCGCTTGAGATAATCCTGGCCGCGGCCGAGCAGCTTTTCGGTGAGCGACTCGTCCATGCCGTGGCGGCGGAAGAACAGCCGCTGGGCTTCGCGCCGCTCCTCGGTGCCGCGGTTCTGGTGGTAGACAGATTGCAGATATTCGACCTGCGTCATCACCAGCGGGCAGTTGAACCGCTCGACGATCCAGCCCGCGAGGCCGACGTGATCGGGGTGCGAATGCGTGACGATCAGGCGCGTGATGTTGACGCCCTTCAGCGGCCCCTCGAACAGTCTGGTCCAGGCCTCGATCGTTTCCTCGTTGCCGAAGCCGGCATCGATCATGGCATAGCCGTCGCCGTCGGCGAGCAGGTAGATGTTCACGTGGTTGAGGCGGAACGGCAGTTTCAGCCGCGCCCACAACACGCCGGGACGCACCTCGACGATCTCTTCGGGGCCGGGATGCTGTTCCCAGGGATAGCGCAGGGCCTCGGCCGAGGACTGCACGGTGTCGGTTTTCGGGTTCATGCTACCGGCTTAAACCCGCCGGGCGCGGGGCGCCAGCCGAAAAAGGCCGGGCCGTGGTCTCCGCATGGCGGTCATACCTGCAGTTTTCCGTAGCCCGGATTACGCGGCGCTCCATCCGGGCTACGGGCCGGCGGCTTACGCCGCCCGCATGTTGTTGAGGAATGCGTCGATCTCTCCGCGCAGCATGTCGGCTTCGCGGCGGAGCGCGTCGGAGGCGCCCAGCACTTCGCTCGCCGCCGCGCCGGCTTCCGCGGACGCCGTGGAGACGCCGATGATGTTGCTGGAGACCTCGCTGGTGCCGCCGGCGGCATGCTGGATGTTGCGGGCGATTTCGCGGGTGGCTGCGCCCTGTTCCTCGACCGCGGCGGCGATCGTCGTCGTCACGTCGTTGATCTCGCCGATGATCCGGCCGATGCCCTGGATGGCGCCGACCGCGGAGGTCGTGACCGACTGCATGCTGGCGATCTGGGTGCGGATCTCTTCCGTCGCTTTGGCGGTCTGGCTCGCGAGGCTCTTCACCTCGGAGGCGACCACTGCGAAGCCGCGGCCGGCTTCGCCCGCGCGCGCCGCCTCGATGGTGGCGTTGAGCGCGAGCAGGTTGGTCTGAGACGCAATCGTCTGGATCAGATCGACCACGACGCTGATGCGGCTCGCACTGTCGGCAAGGCTCTGCACCGTGGTGTCGGTGGCGCCGGCCTCGTCGACCGCCTTCCTGGCGATCGCGGCCGAGGTGACGACCTGCTTGCTGATCTCCTCGATCGAGGACGACAGCTGCTCGGTGCCTGATGACACGGTCTGCACGTTGACCGAGGTTTCCTCCGCGGCGGAGGCAACCGCGTTCACCAGCGCGTTGGACTGGTCGGCGGTGTTCGACATGCTCTGCGCGGTGGACTGCATCGAATTGGCCGATTGCGCGAGATTGTCGAGCGCGTTGCGTACCGCGCCCTCGAACTCGGCGATCTTCGCTTCCATGCGCGCGGCACGCTCGGCCTTGGCGGCACGGTCCTTGTCCTGCTCGCTCGACATCGCGCGGGCCTCGATCATGCTTTCGCGAAACACCTGCAGCGTGTTCGCCATCACCGAGATTTCGTCATTGTGGTGCTTCGAGCGATAGATCTCGGTCTCGAGGTCGCCGTTCGCGAGCAGCTGCATCGACTGATGCAGCGCGCCGATCCGCCGCAGGATGTTGCGGCCGACATAGAGCCAGACGAACAGCGCCGAGCCGACCAGCATCAGCGCGCCCAGCGCCAGCATGGCGGTGGTGGCGAGCGAGATCTCCTGGCGCGCCTGGAACGTCGACGCGTTGGTCTCCTTCTGCACGCCGTCGACGAGCTGCTGCACGCTGATGCCGAGACCGACATTGAGCTTGCGGGTCTCGTCCAGAATGGTCTGGCCGTAGTCGATGGCGTCGAGCTCCTTCTGGCGGATCTTGAACACGCCGGTCTTGCCCTCGCCGAAGGCGAACAGCTTCTGCACGGCGTCGCGCACCGTCTGCATCGAGGGCATGTTCGGGAGATCCTCGAGGTTCGACTTGACGCGGTCGCGCGTCGCCTTGAACTCCTTCTCGATCGCCTCCAGCGTGTCGCTGTTGTTGGCCGACAGCGCCGCCATCATGTCGGCGGCCATCAGATTGCCGTTGGCGGAGATTGTCGCGACCTGGGAGACGGTGCGGGCAGCCTCAGTTGCATCATCGGCGGAAACTTCCGCCGCGCCGAGGATCGCGTTCAGGCGTGTCTGTGCGTCCAGCATCGCAGGACCGGCCGCGCCGACGAAGGTGAGCTGCGCCTTGCGCAACGCCTCATACTGCTTGTCATGCAGTGCGCCGGTCTCGAGCCGCTCACGCGCCGCCGACACCAGGCTCTGGGTCGCCTCGTCGATGCTCTTGGCGGTGTCGCGCAGCGCCGTCGCGATCTGCTTGTCGGCGCCGAGCTCGATGATCTCGCCGAGCTTGGCCATGGCGAGCTGCTGGATGTCCTTCACGCTCTTGGTGCGTTCCTTCAGCGCTTCGTCGGAGGGCGATGCCAGCAGGCCCGGGCCTTGTGCCGCGAGCGTCGCGCTTTGCGAGGCGAGCTGCAGGCTGGCGGAGAGGCGCGGGATGTCGCGGCCGCTCAGATCCATCATGGTCGCGCCGAGGTGATTGAACACGAAGCCGGCGCCGGCTGCGATCACGAGGCCCATGCCCGCGATCAATGCGAAGGCGGCGAACAGGCTGCCGCGCACGCCCCACCTTGGCATCTTGAAACAAGGCTTGAGACGGCCAAGGACACGGCCAGCACCCAGACGGATCGCCATCGAAATTCCCCCACGCGTGATCTTTTATGTTTTCGCCGCGGAGTATCCCTGGGTCGGGTTAAAAAATCGCAAGTTGCACAATCGGTTGCGTTCGTTCCGCACAGCGAAAAAAGAAGGGGCCGGCAAATTTGCCGGCCCCTGTTGGCGAGGAGATTTTTGAGGCGCGATCAGTAGCGCGCGACCGCCGAATTGGCCCAGTTGAAGCGGTAGTTGACGCCCGCCTTGAAGGTGTGGTCGTCGGTCGTGAAGTTGCCGGTGCCCACCAGCGGGCCCGCGGTGAAGTGGGCGTCGCCGAAATTGTAGTACTGGTACTCGGCCTTGGCCGACCAGTTCGGGGCGAACATGTATTCGAGGCCGGCGCCGACGGTGTAGCCGTTGCGGTGATCGCCATCGATGATGAAGCCCGTCGGCACGCCGCCAATCGTCACCTTCTCGTTGTTGTCCGAATAGGCGTAGCCGCCCTTCACGTAGAGCAGGCCCGGACCCCAGGTGTAGCCGACGCGGCCGGTGATCGAGCCGAGGCCACGCTGGTCGTTGCTGTAGGCGACGCCGCCCGGGAACGCCGCGCCGACGCTGCCGGAGAGCCAGGAATACTGGCCTTCGACGCCGACCAAGAAGTTCGGGTTGAACTGCCAGTCAGCACCGACCTGCACGCCGCCGAGGAAACGGCCGTTGCCGTTGTTGCCGGTGGAGAGGCCGTTGAAATTGTTGTCGCTGGAGAACGCGCCGCCGACATGGCCGCCGACATAGAAGCCCGTCCAGTTGTAGATCGGCGCGGCATAGGCCGGCGCAGGCGCCTTGTAATAGTTGCGGTTGCCGAGATCGGCGCCGACGGCCGGCGCGGCAGCGCCCACCACGAGCAGCCCAACGGTCGCAAACAAAATCTTCTTCATCGTCTTGAACTCCAGCACTTTGGTCCCCGGCAGGCGCGCTGTCCGCGCCGTCGTTGGTTTTGCAGATAGCTCGCTTTTGACGAAAATGCTGTCACATCCGTGGCACAGCGACAGCCAACCTAACTTATTGGGCTGTAAATGATTTTCGTGCTTAATGGCGGCTTAAGAAGTGGTGAAGGAAGGCTTAACGTCGCAAGTCTCGGGTAACTTGCGCGCGTCTCTCGTTAACCAAGCCGCCGCCGCACCTCATCGCGCATCTGCTCGCGGAAGGCCGCGCGCCTTGCGGGCCGGTCTTCCTCGCGTACGTCGTGGCGATCGAAGACGTCGAACTTCTCCATGATCGGATAGCGCTCGCTCGCCATCGCGAGCACGCGCAGCACCTTGGTCGCGGACGGCGTCGGGCCACGGACCTCCCAGCGCCGGATGGTATCGGCGCCGCCCTTCTCCGGCAGTCCGCAAAGCCTGGCCATGTCGGCCGCGGTGAGCTTGCGCTCGAGGGCATCGGAAAGGTCGTTGCGGAGCTGCTTCAGTTCGGGGCCGGTCATGTTGCTTGCGTCCAGGGAAGTCACTGAAGGCGATGCACTAGCGCTGATTCGGGTCCATCCGAAGGCGGGTGGTCGTGATAGTGTGTCCGTGCCGGTCGAGCATCAGCGAGGCGAAATCGCATGCCTGTGTTCAAGCTGCCCCTGTCGGGGGATGTCGTCCAGTCCATTTATCCGTCGTTCTTCAGTCCCACCGGCGGCCAGTTCGGTCTCGTCAACATCACGGTGGGGCAATCCTCGGCGCCAGATGTCGAGAAGGACGTGCTGTCGGATGTCGCTGGTTACGGCAAGCAGATCGGACAGATCGCGGACGCGCTGCTGGCCGTGGTCGAGCATCTGGAGTCGCGGCCCGACCACGCGCACGCTGGCGATCCGGCGATCGTCGCCTTCAAGGCGCTGATGCACTCTGTCGCGACAGTCAAGGAGCGACATGGCCGCAAGGCATGTCGTCCGAAGCGACGATGACCACGGCAGCGGTGCCTGGGTCAGGCAAATTCGGGCGTGCACGAAGTTATGAACGGGTACCCATGGAAATTCCGCGTTGAATGAACACATGGCACAATGGGCTCGCAGCCAATGAAGGGAACCGCCATGACAAGCATCAAACCCGCCATTGCCGCACTCATCACCGTCGGACTGCTTGCCGCGCCCTTCGCGGCCGAAGCGAAGAAGGCCCGGCCGAGCCGGCATCACTACAGCACGAGCGTGGTGGCCCCGACCTATGGCGCCGCCGCATTGCCGGTCGCGCAGCCCAGGACCTCCTACGGGTCGTCCGGGCAGACGGTCGGGACGGTCACTGCGCCCTCGATCGGCTCGTACAATTGGCCGTCGGTCGGCGTGACCAATTCGGTGCCGACCTGGAGCAACACCACGAGATAGAGCACACGCCGCCAGGCGCGCCGGCGACTGTCACCGCACACCCGGCGCGAGGCCTGAGAGCAGGTAGAGCGCGACCAGCAATGTCGCGACCGACAGCATCGTCGTGACCGAGACGGTGGCCGCGACCAGCTTCTCCTCGACCTTGTGCTCGTGCGCCAGCACATAGACGGTCTTCGCCGTCGGCACGGCCGCGCATATGACGGCGGCGACCGTGTAGAGCGGGTTGAGGCCAGTGACCACGCAAAGTCCGTAGACGATCAGCGGCATCACCACCAGCTTCACGGTCGCGAGCGCGAACGATGCTTTCAGGTTGGATCGCAGGCCGCCGACCGACAGGCCAAGCCCGATGGCAAACAGTGCGCAGGGCGTGAGCGCGGCGGCAATGATGTTCAGATAGGCCGCGACGGGCGCCGGATCGGCAAGCCCGTGATCGCCCAGACGAGACCGATCAGCGTCGACAGCACCATCGGATTGAGCAGGATCTGCTTCACCAGTCCGCTGGAATGCGAAGGGCCGCGCACATCCCTTTCCAGCAGGATGACCGTGAGCGGAAACATCACGCCGGCGACGAACACCGTCGCCACCGCGGCGGGCAAGACGGCTGGCTGGCCGTAGATCGCGTGCAGGATCGGGAGCGCCACGAAGCCGGTATTGGTCATCGCCGCCGCCATGCCATGGATCGTGCTGCTGGCGAGGTCGTGCTTGCCGCCCGCACGGACCGCCAGGAAGACCAGCGCGAAGCAGAGGAGGGAGCCGCCGCCGAACGCGAGCAGGAAGCGCCATTCCAGCAGGTTGCGCGCCGGCTCCTGGGCGATCGTGACGATCAGCAGCGCCGGCATTGCCACGTTGTAGGCAAAATGCACCAGCGCGTCCGCAAGCGAGCGGGAGAGATAACCTGATACACCGGCAAACCAGCCGGTGACGATGATTGCGAACACGGGAAGAACGAGGCTGGCGACCTCCATCCGGCGTCCCCCTCTGCCAAGCAGCGCCGCCATTCTAGCCTGGCGATGCATGCTCGTCACGGTTCAACTGGATGGCGCCGCCCTCGACCAGACGGCCGGTGGCCTCAGGCGCCCCTGCCGGTCTGTTGACCGAACACGCAGCGCCATCCAGCCAGGCGTTCGGCCGGATGCTGGTTCATCCATTCGGCGAGCTGCGGCGCGCCCATCAGGCAGGACTGCATCGAGACGTTGGCGAAGTCCGAGGTGGTGACGATCTGCTCGTGACAATTTGCCGGAGAGGAGAGGCTGCACAGCACCGCGATGATCTTGATCACGCCAGATTTCCTGCGTCGCCGTTGGCCGCGCGGCCGATCGTCGCCTTGCCCTGCGGCTCGCCGCTCGGATCAGCCGGCGGAAAAATGCTGTCGTAGATCGCGCGTGCCTCCTGAATGAGGCGAACGCGCTCGCGTTCGGATTTCGAGACAAACTGAATAACCTGGCCCATGTCGGCTCCAATGGATCGGAAATCCATCATCAGATGATGGAAATCATTCCATGCGAATGTGGGGTGCCGGCCCCTGTTTCGCAGCTGTGCGGGCGGTCACGAGGGATAAAAAGCCCGTGAGTGTTCCGTTGCCCGAAGAGGAGCGGAATACCTCAGCGATGCGTCGGTCTGACGTTGCTGGCGCGCGCTCCTTGCGTCCCGGAACCGCCGCAAGCAATTCTCGTCGCGCCATCGTGATGGAGCGTCAGGCCCCGCAGTGGGATCGTGTTGCGGCACATTTCCGCGCGCGTGGAGTTGTAAGATTGCTCAGTGCACGAGTGGTTCGACGAGCGAACGGCCGACGCAACTGAGAGACCGCGCCCGAAAGGATTAGCCATGACAAGAACGAGACGCTCGATTGCGGTACTGATCGTTGTCGGATTTGCCGCATCGCCCTTCGCTGCAAGCGCGCAGACGTCCGCGGCGGGCACCCAAAACAACACGGGCGGAAACTCCGGAGCACCGGCAACGCAGGGCACGACCTATGGAAGCTCCGGACAGACCGTCGGGACCGTCACGGCGCCGTCGGTCGGAACGTCTAATCAACCATCGGTCGGCGTGACCAACTCAGTCCCCACCTGGAAAAACACTAATCCTCCGGCCAGGTAGCAACCGCGATCGGCCGCCTCACGCCGCCGGCGCGCGCTCTTTCCGCCCGGGCACCGCCGCCAGCAGTTCGCGCGTATAGGCGTGCTCCGGCGCGGCGAACAGTTGCGCGGTCGGCTTCAACTCGACGATGGCGCCGCGCTGCATCACCGCGATGCGGTCGCAGATTTGCGCTGCGACGCGCAGATCGTGGGTGATGAACAGCATCGAGAGGCCAAGGCGCGCCTTGAGGTCTTCGAGCAGTCGCAGCACCTGCGCCTGCACGGAGACGTCGAGCGCGGAAACGGCTTCGTCGGCGACGATGATCTCGGGTTCGAGCGCGAGCGCGCGCGCGATGCCGATGCGCTGACGCTGGCCGCCGGAGAATTCATGCGGGTAGCGGTCGAGCGCGCCGGCGTCCAGCCCGACCATCTTGAGGAGATCGCGGGCGCGGCCGAACGCCACCTTCGGATCGATGCCGGCTGCGATCGGACCGTCGGCGATGATGTGCCCGACCTTGCGGCGCGGATTGAGCGAGGCGAACGGATCTTGAAAGATCATCTGGATGCGATGGCGCTCGGCGCGGAGCGCCTTGCCCGAGAGCTGCGTGAGATCGGTCTCGCCGATCCGCACCGTGCCACGGTCGGCTTCGATCAGTCGCATCACCAGCCGCGCCACCGACGATTTGCCGGAGCCGGATTCGCCAACGAGGCCGAGCGTCTCGCCCTTGAGGATGTTGAAGTTGACTTCGCGCGCAGCATCGACGCGGCGGTCCTCGCGAAACCAGCCGCCTGAGGTGACATAGGTCTTGTCCAGCCCGATCACCTCGACGGCCCTGGCCTGGTCGTCGAGCGGCTCACGCGCCGGCGGGTCCATCGACGGCACGGCGGCGAGCAGCGCCTTGGTGTAGTCATGCTGCGGATTGTTGAAAACGGAGCTAGCGGGGCCTTCCTCGACGACCTTGCCATGCCTGAGCACCACGACCTGGTCGGCGATGTCGGCGACCACGCCGAAATCATGGGTGATGAACATCACCGCCATGTTGCGGTTGCGCTGGAGGTTGCGGATCAGCTTCAGGATCTGCGCCTGCGTGGTGACGTCGAGCGCGGTGGTCGGTTCGTCCGCGACCAGCACTGCTGGCTCGAGCGCGAGCGCCATCGCGATCATGGCGCGCTGGCGCTGGCCGCCGGAGAGCTGGTGCGGATAGGCGCGGACAATGCGCTCGGGGTCGGGCAGGCCGACCTCGCGCGCCAGCGACAGGGCCTTGGCGCGCCGCTCCTTCGGCGTCAGCAGACCGTGGGCCTCGAACATCTCCGCCATCTGGTCGCCGATCCGCATCAACGGATTGAGCGCGGTCATCGGCTCCTGAAAAATCATCGCGAGCCGGCGGCCGCGCAAATCGCGCCAGCCGTCGTCATCGAGCTCGAGCAGGTCGCGGCCTTCGAACTGGATCTCGCCGGAGGTGACGGTGACCGTATCAGGCAGAAGCCCCATCAGCGCATGCGCGCACATCGACTTGCCGGAACCGGATTCGCCGACGACGCAGACGATCTTGCCGGGCCGCAAATCCAGCGAGACGCCGTCGACGGCGAACGGACGCTCGGCGCCCTTGGGCAGCGCGATCCGCAGATTCTTGATCGAAACGGCGGGCGGGGCGGTCATCATCAGCGGCCCTCCCGCGACAGGCGCGGATTGAGCGCGTCGTTGAGGCCTTCGCCGATCAAATTGAGGCCCAGCACCGAGATCAGGATGGCGACGCCGGGAAACACGGTGATCCACCAGGCCTGGCGGATCACGGTGCGGCCGGCGCCGACCATGTAGCCCCAGGAGATCAGATTGGGATCGCCGAGTCCGAGGAACGCCAGCGAGGATTCCAGCAGGATCGCAGTCGCCACCATCAGCGAGGCCAGCACGATCACCGGCGACAGCGCGTTGGGCAGGATCTCGCGCAGGATGATCCAGGTGTTGCTCTGGCCGGTCACGACGGCGGCCTGGACATATTCGCGCGTGCGCAGCGACAGCACCTCGCCGCGCACGAGGCGGGCGACCGGCGGCCAGCTCACCACCGCGATCGAGGTCACGATCGAGTAGATCGAGGGCTGGAGGATCGCGACCAGCACGATCGCGAGCGCGAAGCTCGGAATGGTCTGGAAGAACTCGGTGAAGCGCATCAGGGCGTCGTCGACCTTGCCGCCGAAATAGCCGGCCATGGCGCCGATGGGAACGCCGACGACCAGCGCGACCAGCGTGGAGACGAGACCCACCAGCAGCGAGACGCGCGCGCCAAAGATCATGCCGGCGAACACGTCGCGGCCGAGCGCGTCGGTGCCGAGCGGCACGGTCGAGAGCGTGAAGGGCGGCAGGAACGGCCGCTGCACCATGCGCCAGGGTGAATTCGGGAACAGCATCGGCCCGAACACCGCGATCGAGATCGCAAGGACAAGGATGACGAGCCCGACGACGCCGCTCGGGCTCTTCAGCATCGATTTCCAGAACTGTTTCATGAGGCGAATTCGATGCGCGGGTCGACCAGTCGGTAGACGAGGTCGGTGATGAGGTTGAAGATCAGCACCATGGCGGAGCAGATCACGAAGACGCCGAGCAGGAGGTTGTAGTCGCGCTGGAGCAGCGCGTCGTACATCAGACGCCCGATGCCGGGCCAGGCGAACACGGTCTCGGTGATGACGGCGCCGCCGATCAGCGTGCCGGAATGCACACCGGCCAGCGTCACGACCGGCAGCAGCGCGTTGCGCAGCACGTGGCGGCGCTGGATCACGGCGTCGGAGAGGCCCTTTGCGCGCGCGGTCTTGACGAAGTCGAGGCGTTTCACTTCCAGCATCGAAGCGCGCGTCATGCGGGTGTAGGTCGCCATGAAGAACAGGCCGAGCGTCATCGCCGGCATGATCAGGTGCTTTGCGACGTCGACTGCGTGGGCAACGCCGGTGAGGTTGGCGCCGACCGTCTCGTAACCGAAGCTCGGCAGCCAATCCATGGTGACCGAGAACAGGAGGATTCCCATCAGCGCCACCCAGAAGATCGGCATGGCGTAGAAGATCAGCGCGAACACGGTGATGGCCGTGTCGAGGAAGGTTCCGGCAAAGCGTGCGGCGAAGGTGCCGAAGAGAACCCCGAGCATGAGCGAGATCGCGAATGCGGTCAGTGTCAGCAGCAGCGTCGCCGGCAGCCGCTCGCCGATCAGCTTCACGACCGGCGCCTGCTGGCGGAAGGAGAAGCCGAGGTCGAGCGTGACGACGCCCTTGACGTAGATGAAGAGCTGCTCGGGCAGCGGCTTGTCGAGGCCGAACTTTTCCCGGAGCTGCTTGACGAAGACCTGGTCACTGGCGCCGGCCTCGCCCGCCATCACGACCGCGGGGTCGCCGGGCGCAAGCCGGATCAGGAAGAAATTGAGGACGACGATCGCGAGCAGGACGATCACGCCCTTCAGGACACGCTGAGCGACGAAGGAGAGCATATTAGAGAGTCATCTCTTGTAGCGTGACCTGGAGCCACGGAGACAGTGGGCTCCCTCGCCCCGCTCTTGTCCGCCGAAGCCTCGGCGAAGGCGGATGCGGGGAGAGGGTTGGGGTGAGGGGGACTCTCCGCGGGGACGGTGATAGTTGGGCTCGCGGAGACTCCCCCTCACCCGAATGTGCGCTATGCGCACATTCGACCTCTCCCCGCGAGCGGGGAGAGGTGAAGAGGGCAGCCATCACTTGTCCAGCCATGCGTCCTTGAAGCCGTCATTGACCCCGATGCCCGTGGTGATCAGGTTCTTGACCTTGCAGCGGGTGATGGTCGGGAATTGCAATTCCAGCATCCAGGCCACCGGCACGTCCTCGACCAGGATTTTTTGCGCCTTCTCGTAGATCTCCTTGCGCTTCGAGTCCGGCGTCGCGGTCGCGCCGTCGGCGAAGAGCTTGTCGATCTCCGGGTTGGAGTAGCCCTCGACGTTGTTGAAGACCTGCCCCTTGGCGATGTTGCTGGAGATATAATTGCGGCCGACGCCGAGCGCGGGATCGCCTACTGGTAGAGATAGGTGAAGGCGATGTCGTAGTCCCAGTCGCCGATCTTCTGGTTGCCGCCGGCAACGTCGGTGGCGATCGTCTCGATGTTCATGCCGACGTCCTGGAGGTTCTGCTTCACGGCTTCACCCCAGCGCTGCCAGGTCTCGCCATAGGCGAGCGGCAGCAGGCGGATCTTCTCGCCCTTGTAGCCAGCTTCCTTCAGCAGCGCCTTGGCCTTGGCAGGATCGTAAGGGTATTTCGGCACGTCGTCGGTGTAGTACTTGATGGTCGAGGCGGACGGGCCGGTCGCGACCTTGCCGAGCCCGTTCCAGATCACGTCCTTGGCGAAGTCGCGGTCGATCGCGAACATGATCGCCTGCCGCACCCGCTTGTCGGCGAGCGGACCCTGGCGGTTGTTGAGCCACAGCCAGGCCAGCGGCGAGAAGAACTCCCAGCCGGCGCCGGTGACGCAGGTGTCCTTCAGCTTGGACAGCCGCGGCACGTCGAAATTCTCGACCGAGCCGCCGGGCAGCACGTCGACCTTGCCGGTCTCGTACGCCACCGAGCGCGCGGCGGCGTCGGGAATGATCTGCCAGTAGATCTCGTCGAGATAGGGCTTGCCCTTTTCGTGGTAGTTCGGGTTCTTGACCAGGTGGATGTACGAGCCCTTCTGCCACTCCTTGAACATGAAGGGGCCGGTGCCGACCGGCGCGTTGTTGTAGGGGTTGGTCTTCCAGTCGGTGCCTTCATAGAGATGCTTCGGCACCATCGGCATCGAGCCGACCTCGAAGATGCCGAGGAACGGTCCGAACGGCTGCTTCAGCGTGAACACCACCGTATAGTCGTCCGGCGTCTCGATCTTGTCGACCTGCGCCAGATTGGTGCGGGCACGCGCATGCGTCTGCTTCAGCATCTCCATCGAGAACAGGACGTCGGCGGCGGTGAAGGGCTTGCCGTCATGCCAGGTCACGCCCTTCTTGAGCTTGAAGGTGTAGGTCTTGGCGTCCTCGCTGACGCTCCAGCTTTCGGCAAGCTCCGGCAGCGGCTCGAGCTTGGGGCTGTAGCGCAGCAGGCCCTCGAAGATGTTGCCCGAGACCATTTGAGTCGGGCCGTTCTGGACCTGCGCAAGCATCAGGCCGGGCGGCTCGGGCTGGATCACGGCGTTGATCACGCCCCCCGTCCTCGGCTCTTGCGCCAGCGCCGAGGCCGTGAGGCCGCAAGCCAGGAGGGCACCAAGCAACACTCGTTTTGGCATGTCGTATCTTTCTCAAGCGAGACCGGCCGAGAACGCTTCGCACGTCATGGCGCGCAAAGCTCCGGCCGGCCCATCCCAGTCCCCATCCGGTATCGAGGCTCACACAGTCTCATTCGGGGCCGCAAGATGAAAGTCTCGACAGTGTTCGCACAAAAAATGTACAGCGCGTCCTGTTTTCACTTGATTCATTGTCTTGTCACGGAGACAAGTCGGCCATGGACAATGCCAGCCGCTCCGAACGATCCCGTAACGCCGCACTCGAAGCGGCCATCGCGATCATCGCGCGCGACGGGCCGGGCCGGCTGACGCTGGATGCGATCGCGCGCGAGAGCGGACTCAGCAAGGGCGGCGTGATGCATCAGTTCCGCACCAAAGAAGCGGTGCTGAAGGCGTTGCTCGACCGGCAGATGGCGCATTTCGAGGAGTTCGCCACCAGCACCATGGCAAAGGTGAGCGCGACCTCCGCGAATCCCAATTTGGCGACCCAGCTCGCGACCGTGCGCGAAGCGGCCACCTCGCCGAATTCTGCCGCGCTGGCGCTGGTTGCGGCCATGGTCGAGAATCCCAGCCTGATGGCGCTGCCGCGCGAGCGCGAGATGGAGAGGATGGCGGCGATCAGGGAAGAGGCCACTGATCCCGATCTCGCGATGCTGCGCTGGGCCGGCGCGATGGGACTGTTGTTGAGCTCGTTGTTCGGCATGTCGCCGCTCAGCAAGGAGGAGCATCAGCGGCTGTTCGCGCGCCTGCTCGACGACGCGCAGTGGACCGGCCTCGAACGGCCGGCCGCCAAAGGCACCGCCAAATCCCGCGCGCCATCGGCTGCGAAGGCCGCAACGCCGCGCAAGCGCGCCTGATTCATCGTTAACGATTTCCCGCCGATCACTGCCCAAAGCCGCGCCTGCGGCCAAATGTGCCAGGCCTGTGTTTTTGAACTTTACAAACCGTCTAGGCGGTTTTATAAGTGGACACACTGAGACGGCCCAAGGCTTCCGAGATGGCCCCGGACGAAGCCTCGGGTTGGCACTGGTGAGCGCCGCAGCCGCGTCTGGTCCCGTACGCGGCTGCGGTCGCCACTGGCTTGGTAGCAAGCCGCGAGAGGAGTCTAGAATGAATAGCTCGATCGCCTTGCGCGGTCTGGGAACGCTGCTGCTTGGCGCAGCCGTGGCCGGCTGCGCCTCGGTTGCGCCCGTACCCTATTCGGAGATGGCGTCCTCGGCCTATATGGCGCCGGACAAGTCGGACGCCTCCGGCCGCGTGCCCTACCGCTATTCCACGCCGGTCGACTGGCGCGCTTATAACAAAGTCATCCTCGAACCGGTCGTGGTCTATCGCGGCAGGGATCACCAGTTCGGCGACATGTCCGACAAGGACAAGGCGACACTTGCCGCCTACATGCAGAACCGTTTCGCCGAGGGTCTGCGCGGCCGCTTCGCGCTGGTACGCGAGCGTGGGCCGGAGACTCTGCGGATCAGGCTGACACTCACCGGCGCCGTCGCCAACACGCCGGTGCTCGGCACGCTCTCCCGTTTCGACGTCGCCGGCGCCGTCTACAACGGCGTGCAGGCCGCGCGCGACGGCGAGGGCACCATGACCGGCTCGGTGATCTACGGCGTCGAGATCTTCGACGCCGCAACCGCGCGCCTGCTCTCCGCCTACGTCACCAAGCAATACCCGGCTGCCTACGACATCAAGGCCACCGCCGGCGCGCTCGCCGCCGCCACCGCCGGCCTCGACAAGGGCGCCGACGCGCTGATGGCGCAACTGAACTGACGCCGCGACCCATCCAACGAAAGGTGCCGCTGATGAACATTGTCCTTCGCTTCGTGCTGCGCGTTGCGATCACGATCCTGATGATGGTGTTTGGCGGCCGCGCCGGCGCCGCGGCGCCGCCCGATCCCAGCGGCACCTGGCTCGTCCAGGACGGCCGCGCGCGCATCAGGCTCGAGCGTTGCGGGCCGTCGCGCGACCGCATCTGCGGCTTCATCATCTGGATGAAGGAGCCGGCCGACAAGCGCGGCCAGCCCTATCGCGACAAGGAGAATCCCGATCCCGACAAGCGCGCCCGCGCGCTGCTCGGCCATCAGCTGATCATGGGTTTGCAGGCGACGCCGGAGGGACAGTTTGCCGGCGAGATCTACAATGCCGAGGACGGCAAATCCTATTCGGTCTCGCTGTGGCGCGACTCCGCCGATCGCCTCAAGCTCAGGGGGTGCCTGATCAAGTTCCTGTGCCAGACCCAGACCTGGCAACAGACCCTCGACGTGCTGCCCGGCCAGCTCGTCGGCCTCACCGGCGATCTCAACGGCCCCCGCGCCGACAAGGAATGGGCCGCCGTGCCGGCACCGAAGCCGATACAGGCGAAAGCCAAGTAGCGGATTGCTCCTCTAACCACTCACTTGGTCTCCGGTATGCCGGCGGCTGCACTCGCAATGACGACGTGATGGCGGTCGCATATTGCGCGCCTTCGAGATTTGACCGGTTGTTCGCCAAAAGCTATCCTTCCGTCCCGCTGGGTCGTCCAATCTGAATTTGCACGCGCGAATTCCTCGTTCCGGGGGCGCACCTATGGAATGGTCAGCCAAGCCCTCTCGTGCCGATCAGCCCTTCGGCAGTTGGGCCGACGATCTCGCTGCGGCCTTTGTCCGGCTCGAGCCGCGTAAAATCGCCGACCGTCCCTTCGAAGGTTCGATCGCGCGTACCGACGCTGCGTCGGTCCAGATTTCGCTGGTGAAAGCCACGGGGCACTGCGTTCTCCGGCTGCGGCCCCATATTGCACGAAGCACGGACGATCTCTGCTTCGTCAATCTCCAGCTCGAGGGTCTGGGCCGCACGACGCAGCGGGGACACGAGCAGGTCTGTGCGCCCGGCGACCTCGCGGTCGCCGATACGACCGAGCCGTTCGAGATTGCCAACGGCCGCGACTTCCGCCTCTTTTGCTTTGCCGTGCCGCGGCGGCACCTGCCAAAGAGCTTTACGGATTCTCCGCGGCTTGCGTTGTCGAGGACGGAAAATGGCCGCGCGTTGTCGCGCACGCTCGCGGGCTATGCCGAGCTTTGCCTGGCAGCACCCGCCGTTGCGGCAAGCAGCGGCACGCACGTGGTCGAGCTGATCGCGCATGCACCGGAGATGCTGGGTGAAATGCCGGTTGCGCGCGTGAATGCGCCCGTGCTGCTGTCGATGATGCTCGACCATATCGACCGCCACAGCGACGATCCCGGTCTCGATGCCGAATTGCTTGCCCGGAAGTTCCGCTGCTCGGAGCGCTATGTGCACCGGTTGTTCGTCGCGACCGGCCGCTCCGTTGGCGAGCACGTCAGCGATCGGCGGGTCCTGATCTGCGCCCGCGACCTGCTCGACGCGCAGCATCGTCACAAGACCATCTCCACGATCGCGTATGGGGCCGGCTTTTCCGACATCTCGCACTTCAACCGCCTCTTCAAGCGCAGCCACGGCCTCGCCCCGCGCGAATTTCGCAGGACGAAGGGGAAGGGCGAGTAGTTCACCTCCAGCCAAGAATTAGGTCGCTGCCGACCAAGATTTTCCGCCTTCGCTCGGCTCACCCTGGTGACCTGCCGGAGGGAGGGAGATGTTCGATGGCGATTGATTTCACGCTTTCACCTGCGCAGCGCGCGTTGCAGCTTCAATCGCGAAAATTCGCGGCGGAGGTCTTGGCCGGCGCCGGCAAGGCCGAGTTGCTGGCGACGCCGGAAGAGCGATTCCTCGCGACGAAGCCGACCTATGAGGCGATGGTCGCTGCCGGTTATCTGCGCAAATGCATTCCGGCGCCGGCGGGCGGCGACAATGCCGGACTCATCGACATGGCGATCCTGGCGGAAGAATTCTACGCCGTGAATCCGAGCGTGACGCTGACCATGCTCGGCACGGTGCTCGGTCTGCTGCCAATTCTGCTGGGTGGTACCGCGGAGCAATGCGCCCGCCTGCTTGCACCGTTCTTGAAGACGAGCGGCGCTCCGCTTGCGGGCTTCTGCTCCTCGGAACCCGGCGGCAGCGCCAATGCTGCCGCACCGCCGCCGGGCGAGGGCGTGCGCACCACCGCAAAACGCGAGCTCGGCAATTGGATCATCAACGGCCGCAAGAAATGGGTGTCGTCCGCCACCGGGTGGGATCGCAATGGCGCCGACGTGCTGTGCGTGGTGTGCCGGACCAATCCCGCCGCGCCACCGGAGCAGGGTGTCTCCATCATTGCGGTCGAAGGCCCGGTGCATGGCATCGTGTTCGAACGCGCCATTGATTCGATCGGCCACCGCGCTCACCTCGTGCCGGAATTCAGCCTGCGTGCCGTCACCGCGCCGCACGGCAATCTGCTCGGGCAGGAGGGGGGCGGCTTGATGCTGGCGTCCGCGGCCTTCACCGGCACGGCGGCGCTGGTCGGCATCTTCGGCGTCGCCCTGATGCGGGCCGCCTTCGACTTCGCACTGCATTTTGCCCGCACCGAGAAACGCGGCGGGGCACAGGCGATCATCGAGCATCAGGCGGTCGTGTGTGGACGCCCCACTAAATGCAAGCAAAATTTAACTTCGGAACAGGCATGTGGTCGGGTGCTGACGTGTGTCCGGCCTCGTGATGCGACCTCGACACGTCGCGGGCCCTTATGGAATGCGTGGATTGGATCCAATTCGGCTATGCGTGCTCTCTGGCACTCATCCACCTGTTGATTCTTCCAATCCCAGTCCCTGACCGATTGCCCATAATCCTCCGTTAGACCTTACCACATTCCCGACGTCTCTCGGCTTCTGGCCCTGCGTTACGCAGCGCCAGACGCTGGAGCTTGATAAGCGCCACCGCGGACCATCAAGGCCCAAGCGATACGCGCCAATTTGTTCGCTAGAGCGACCGCGATCAGCTTTGGTGGCTTCTTCAAGAGCATTCTCGCGAGCCAGGATCCTGCTGGCGGTCCATATCGTCTTGCCCATCGCACCACGGCGGTGGCACCAAGCACGAGGAGCCGTCGGAGATCTCGCCGGCCCATCCTGGAGATTTTGCCAAGCCTGTCCTTGCCTCCGGAAGAATTCTGTTTGGGCGTGAGACCAATCCAGGCCGCAAAATCACGCCCCTTGGAAAAGGTCTCCGCCGAGGGCGCCAAGGCCTCTATCGCTGTGGCGCAGATTGCCCCGATCCCCGGAATGGTCATTAAGCGAGAGGCCACCTCGTCCTGTCTCGCGCGCACTCGCAGTCCCTTCTCAAGCTCTGCAATCTGCTCCGACAGGGATTCCACGTGCTTCAAGAGAGTCTGGCAAAGGCCACGAGCGAGATCGGGCAGGTCCGGATATATTGTCAGGAGCTCATGCAATCGGGGGATATGTCTGACGCCCTGAGCCACGATCAAGCCGTATTCCGCAAGATGTCCGCGCAAAGCGTTGATCGCCTGTGTACGCTGTCGAACCAAGAGATCACGAACCTTGAATGCCATGGAAGAGGCTTGCTTCTCGGCGCTCTTGACGCCGACAAAGCGCATCGTTGGTCGAGACGCGGCTTCGGCGATCGCTTCCGCATCCGCGGCATCGTTCTTCTGACGCTTAACGAAGGGCTTCACGTAGGAGGGATGGATCAGCCGGACCTCGTGCCCAAATTTACCAATCTCCCGTCCCCAATAGTGGGCGCTGGCGCAGGCCTCCATTGCGACCACACACCTTGGCAACTTGGCGAAAAACTCGAGCAATCTGCTGCGGTTGAGCTTTTTACGCAGGATCATCCTTCCGTCCTGCCCCGCGCCGTGGACCTGAAACACGTTCTTGGCCAAATCTAAACCGATGATGCTAACCTCGTCGTCCATGGACGTCCTCCTTACCGGGTTTCAACACCCGCACTTTGGCACAATCGATGCCGTCGGGGGGCGTCCACTCCATCGGCTATGCACTCGCCGATGCCAAGACCACTATCGAAGCCGCGCGCTACCTGAGCTGGCGGGCCTGCCATGCGCTCGATACGCAATCACCGGGCGCCGACGAGCTCGCGGTCCAGGCCAAGATCTTCGGCTCCGAAGCCGCGGTGCGGGTCATCACCGACCTGATGCGCGTGGTCGGCATCGACAGCTATGATCACGCGGCGCCGTTCGGCCGCTTGTTGCAGGACGCGTTGGCGCTGCCGATCTTCGACGGTGGCAACATGGGCATTCGGCGGCGCCAGCTCCACGCGATGCTGATGCGGCCCGATTACGATCCACTGACCGCGTGCGGAGGAGCCTGAGACGACGCGTCGTATCTGCATCCGCCCTTTGCGCATTTGCGGGGAGAGGGAGTTCTCTACCCCAACCCCGCGCGCCGGAACCCTTCCAGATAGTGCTCGCGATCGGCGTCACTGGCCCAGGGCAGCTGCGTCGCGATCCAGTGCAGCGAGATGTTGGGCTGGGTACGGCGGAGTTCGCCCAGCGCCATCTCGGCCAGCGCGCCGTCGCCGGTCATGCCGGCGGACACCGCGAGCACGCGGTAGGCGCCGGTGAGGTCGCCGCGATGGCGGATCGCCTCGCGCGCCAGCGCGATCGCCTCGTCGTAATGCCGTTCGGTGAAGCGCGCATAGCCGGCAATGCCGTAATAGATCGCCAGCGACGGATCGCGCGGCGAGAGCCGGATCGCCCTCTGCGCCGCATCGAACGATTCCCCGGAACGACCGGCGTAGGACAGCGCCAGGGCGTAATAGCCCTGCGCCAGCGAGAAGTTCGGGTTGAGCGCGAGCGCCTGCTCGAACTCGGACAGCGCGTCGGAAAGCCTGCGCGTCGAGAAGAAGACGCTGCCGAGCGCGGCATGCGCCCAGGCATCCTCGTGGTCATGGCGCACCGCGGCGAGCGCGGCGGCCTCCGCGATCGGCACCGTCGTGGCAAGCTCCGCCCAGCCGAGATGGACGCCGAACATGTGGCTTGCCGCCAGCACCGACAGCGCCTGACCGTAGTTCGAGTCGATGGAAATGGCGCGTTCGAGCAATGCCTGCGCAGCCTTGTGGTCCTGCTGCGTCACCCGCCAGTAATGCGACAGCGCGCGCATCAGCAGGTCCCAGGCATCAAGGCTCGCGGGCGGCTTGCGGTCGGCGCGAAAATTCTCGGCCGCATGGATCTGCGGCTCGATCGCCGCGACGATCGCGTTGGTGATGTCGTCCTGCACGGCGAAGACGTCGACAAGCTCGCGGTCGTAGCGCTCGGCCCAGAGATGGCTGCCGGTGGTGGCGTCGTTGAGCTGCGCGGTGATGCGCACACGGTTGTCGACCTTGCGCACGCTGCCTTCGACGATGTAGCGGACGCCGAGCTCCTCGGCGATCTGCCTGATATGAACCGAGCGCCCCTTGTAGGTGAAGGACGAATTGCGGGCGATCACCATGAACCAGCGCTGCTTCGACAGCGCGGTGAGAATGTCCTCGCTGATCCCGTCGCCGAAATATTCCTGCGCGGGATCGCCGCTCATGTTCTCGAAGGCGAGCACCGCGATCGCAGGGCGGTCCGTCACGGCGCGCACCGGGGCAGGGCCGGGTTCCACCGGCGCAAGCGTCGCTGCCACATCTTCCCGGACTTCGCCGACGAAGCGAAAGCCCTTGCGCGGGATCGTCTTGATCAGCCGCTGCGTCGCGCCGTCGTCGCCAAGCGCCTTGCGCGCGGCATTGATTCGGCTGTTCAGGGCGGAATCCGAGACGATGCGGTCGCTCCAGATCTGGCTGATCAGGTCATCCTTGCTGACCACACGGGCGCGTTGCGCGACCAGATAGAGCAGCAGATCGAACACCTGCGGCTGCAGCGGCACGGCTGCGCCGCTGCAGGTCAGTTCCCGCAGGTCGCCGTCGAGCACGTTGTTTTCAAAGAGAAATCGCACGTTTCTGTCGTCTCAAGCAAAAATCAAAGTGGTCTCAGGCGAAAATCAACCGTCCGTGAAAGTCAGGGGGTGTCCGATCCGGCATGGTGCGAACACTAAACAGTGCCGATGCCTCGGCACAACGGAGCGTTCTATGACCCAACTTGATCACCAGCTTCATTCCATCGGCCCGGAGGTTGCGGGCTCACGCATTTTCAAATTCATCGGCTTTCTGTACGGAATTGCGGCATATCTCGTGTTTTTCGTTACCATTCTCTACGCCATCGGCTTCGTCATGGGGCTGGTGGTGCCGAAGACCATCGACACCGGAACCGACACGCCGACGGCCGAAGCCGTCATCATCAATCTACTGCTGATGACGCTGTTCGCCGTTCAGCACAGCGTGATGGCGCGCAAGCAGTTCAAGGCGTGGTGGACGCAGTTCGTCCCCAAGCCGGTCGAGCGTTCGACCTACGTGCTGTTCGCGAGCCTGTCATTGCTGCTCCTGTTCTGGCAGTGGCGTCCAATGCCTGCGGTCGTATGGGATGTCGGAAACCCCGATCTCGCCGTGACGCTGGTCACGCTGTCCCTCGCGGGCTGGGTGCTGGTGTTCGCCTCGACCTTCATCATCAATCACTTCGAATTGTTCGGATTGCACCAGGTGACCAACCATCTCGTGGGCAATGAGGCGGCGCCGCCGCGCTTCAAGACGCCGTTGTTCTACAAGTTCGTTCGTCATCCGATCTATCTCGGCTTCATCATCGCGTTCTGGGCGGCGCCGGTCATGACGGCGGGCCATCTGCTGTTCGCGGCCGTGACCACGCTCTACATCTTCGTCGGCATCGCGCTGGAGGAGCACGACCTCGTCGATCTCTTCGGCGACGAATACCGGCAGTACAAACAACGGGTGTCGATGCTTATTCCCTGGCGCAGATCGGTATAGCCGTAGCATCTTTCCGCCGCGTCCACCGAAAGGAGGACGCGCGGCGGAACCGAAGCGCGTAACGGACGTTGCCGGCCTCCAGCCTTCAACGTCCCTCGGGGTGATTCCCTCCGCTCCGACGCCTCTCCCCGCATCCGCCTTTGCCGGTTTATCGGCGAGCCGGAGCGGGAAGAGGAATTTCAACCTTCATCCAACGGAGACGACCCAATGAAACATGTCGGAAACTGCTTCTGTGGCGCGGTCACGATCGAGGTCACAGGCGAGCCGGCTGCGATGGGCTATTGCCATTGCCGCTCCTGCCGCTCGTGGTCGGGCGGGCCGGTGAATGCCTTCAGCCTGTGGAAGCCGGAAGCCGTGCGCATCACCGAAGGCGCCCAGAACGTCGAGACTTTCGCCAAGACGCCGCTCAGCCAGCGCAAATATTGCAAGAAGTGCGGCGGTCATCTCATGACCAACCACCCGCCGCTCGACCTGATCGACGTCTTCACCGCCACCATCCCCACGCTCGCCTTCACGCCCGGCGTCCACGTCAACTACGCCGAGACGGTGCTGCCGATGCGCGACGGCCTGCCGAAGCTGAAGGACTTTCCGGCCGAGTTCGGCGGCAGCGGCGAGATGATGCAGGAGTAGAGGTGCTCTTACCCTCCCCTGGAGGGGGAGGGTCGATCGCGCGAAGCGCGAGCGGGGTGGGGTGATCTCTCCACGCAGGCAGTCTTCGTTGTGGAGAGACCGTCACCCCACCCCGTCTCTCATCTTCCATCTTCGCTGCGCTCAGATACGAGCCGACCCACGGGCGAGCTACGCTCGTCCCGGACCCTCCAGGGGAGGGTGAGCAGGGCCTACCTCATCCCCGCGCGCCGAAACCCCTGCAGATAGTGCTCGCGATCCTCTGCCCGCCGCATCGGCAGCTCGCGCGTGAGCCAGGCCAGCGAGATGCCGGGCTGGGTGCGTTGCAGGCCCCGCAGCGCGTACGCCGCGAGTTGAGGATCGCCCAACATGCCGGCGGCGGCCGTCAGCACGCGATGGGCGCCGACGAAATCGGCGCGCTGCCGCATCGATTCCCGCGCCATCTGCACGGCGCCCTCATAGTTGCGGCCGATGAACTGGGCATAGGCGGCTACGCCGCAATAGATCGCCGCGAGCGGATCGCGCGGGCTCAGCCGCAGCGCGCGGCGTGCGGCGGCATCGCCGTCTCGCCATCTCCCGGCGTAGCACAGCGTCACGCCGTAGAAAGCGTGCGCCATCGCAAAATTCGGATTGAGTTGCAGCGTCAGCTCGAACTCAGCCAGCGCGTCGTCGAAGCGGCGGCGGAACAAATAAGTGTAAGCCAGACCGTGATGGGCCCAGGCGTCCTCGCGATCGGCTTCCACCGCCGCGAGCGCCGCGCGTTCGGCGACCGGCACGGTCACGGCCATGTCGGCCCAGCCCATATGCGCGCCGAAGATATGGCTGGTCGCGAGCAGGCCCAGCGCCTTGCCATAGGCGGGATCGATCGCGGTCGCCTGTTCCAGCAGTCCTTGCGCGGCGGCGTTGTCCTCGCGCGTGATGCGCCAGTAATGCGGCAGCGCACGCATCACGAGGTCCCAGGCGTCGAGGCTGCCCGGCGGCTTCTGCTGGGCGCGAAAGCTTTCGGCGGTATAGAGCTGCGGCTCGATCGCGGCGACGATCGCCTCGGTGATCTCGTCCTGCACGGCGAAGATGTCGGCAAGCTCGCGGTCGTAACGCTCGGCCCAGAGATGGCTGCCGGTCGAGACGTCGTTGAGCTGCGCCGAGATGCGCAGGCGATCGCCGCTGCGCCGCACGCTGCCTTCGAGCACATAGCGTACGCCGAGCTCGCGCGCGACTTCGTGCATGTGAACGGCGCGGCCCTTGTAGACGAAGGAAGAGTTGCGGGCGACGACGAAGAACCAGCGCAGCTTCGACAGCGCCGTGATGATGTCCTCGCTGATGCCGTCGGAGAAATAGTCCTGCTCGCGGTCGCCGCTCATATTGGTGAAGGGCAGCACGGCGATCGCGGGACGGTCGGGCAGCGCGAGCGCCGCCTGCGGCGCCTGGGCGACACGGCCCGGCTCCGGCAAGGCCGCGCCGCGCTGCGTCTGGACAGCGCCGACGAAACGAAAGCCCTTGCGCGCGATGCTGGTTCGCGCCGCTGTCGCCGATCGCCTTGCGCGCCGCGTTGATCCGGCTGGTCAGGGTGGATTCGGAGACGCTGCGCCCGTGCCAGATCTTGTCGATCAGCTCATCCTTGCTGACCACCCGGTCGCGGTTCTCCATGAGGTGGACGACGAGGTCGAAGACCTGCGGCTCCACGGCCACGGGAACCTGCTCGCAGCTCAGCTCGCGCCGGTCGGTGTCGAGAAGGTGGTCCCGGAACATAAACTGCACGTCCAAAACTCAACCCTCGCAATGACATCAGGCAATGATGAAATCAGAATGGATTTCGACTCTAAGACTGTGAGTCCGCTGAGCGGCCTGCCGGGTTCACCACGATCGCGTGATGGCTGCTATGCCGTTTTCGGATAGGAATGCAACTTGAATGAGAATGTGGCGGGTCTGGTGGACTGTCGCGGGCTGCGCACATAGCCCGATCTTGCCGCGCGCACAATCTATCCCCGTCACCCTGAAGTGGCCGCCTTGTCACGGCCCTCGAAGGGCGACGGCCCGGCTACATCGCGGCCGTTCATCACTTCGAGGCCCTTCGTGCGCCGCTACGCATCGCACGCTTCGCATCTCAGGATGACGGGGTGATGGAGCGATGCGCCGTCGTAATGTCGTCGTACGGCATCGAATGTGTGGCGAGCCATGAATGTCCATTGCCGAACAGCGCGGTCCGCGTAAGTTGCTCTCACACAAACGCAAACCATAAAGAAACGCCCATGCCCGCTTTTCCCGCCTCGACGACCGTGCTCGATTCCATGCTGTTCCGCGACGCCTTCGGCACGCCCGAGATGCGCGAGGTGTTCTCCGATGTCGCGCTGGTGGCGCGCTATGCCGAGGTCGAGGTGGCGCTGGCGAAGGCGGAGGCGAAGTGCGGCGTGATCCCGCAGGAAGCCGCCGACCAGATCGCGGCGCGGACCGACGTCGCCGCATTCGATTTCGATCTGCTGCGGCAGGAGACCGACATCGTCGGCTATCCGATCCTGCCGCTGGTGCATCAGATGGTGAAGCAGTGCGGCGAGGCCGGCCGCTACGTGCATTGGGGTGCGACCACGCAGGACATCATGGATACCGCGGTGGTGCTGCAATTGCGCTCCGCGCTCGGGATCGTCGAGCGCGACATCGCCGAGCTGCGAAACATCCTCGCGGACCTCTCGAAGCGCTACCGCGACACGCCGATGGCCGGGCGCACCCATCTCCAGCAGGCGCTGCCGGTAACGTTCGGCTACAAGACCGCGATCTGGCTCGCGATGTTCGACCGCCACGCCGAGCGGCTCGTGCAATTGAAGCCGCGCGTGCTGGTCGGACAGTTCGCCGGCGCCGCCGGAACGCTGGCCTCGCTCGGCGGCAAGGGGTTCGAGGTGCAGGAGGCGCTCTGCGCCGAGCTCGAGCTCGGCGTTCCCGCCTCGACCTGGCACGTCGCGCGCGACGGCTTTGCCGAGGCCGTGAATTTCCTCGCGCTGGTCACAGGCTCGCTCGGCAAGATCGCACTCGACATCATGATCATGGCCTCGACCGAGTTCGCCGAGGTCTACGAGCCCTTCGTCAAGGGCCGCGGCGCCTCCTCGACCATGCCGCAGAAGCGCAACCCGATCTCCTCGGAGCTGATGCTCGCGGCGTCCAAGGCGGTGCGCCAGCATGCCGGTCTGATGCTGGATGCGATGGTGCAGGATTTCGAGCGCGCCACCGGGCCCTGGCATGCCGAATGGATGGCGATCCCGGAAAGCTTCGTGCTGACCGCCGGCGCGCTGCACCAGGCGAAGTTTGCGCTAGCAGGCCTCATCGTCGATGAAAGGAAGATGAACGACAATCTCGCCATCAGCCGCGGCCTGATCGTGGCCGAAGCGGTCATGATGGGGCTGGCGCCGCAGATCGGGCGGCAGGAGGCGCATGACGTGGTCTATGATGCCTGCCGGCTCGCCAATGAGAAGGGTCTGACATTGGCGGACGCGCTCTCGTCCGACGCCCGCGTCTCCGTCAGGATCGACCGTGCCACGATCGAAGCGCTGACTTCACCGAAAAATTACCTCGGCCTTGCGCCTGCCATGGTCGACCGGGTGCTGAAATCGGCAACGCGTTGAAAACCAAAATGCGCGAAACTCCGTATCTCTCCGTGTCGCAAGGCGCTCGCGCACTTGCGCCTTGCGATGCTAGACTTAGATTGAACGAGAGAGCTTCGGCAGAGGACCCCGCATGATTGATCACCGCAATTCCGCCGTTCCCATCGATCCCGTGAAACTCGACCGGCTGGCCGAGGTGGCGGTGAAGGTGGGCCTGGGCTTGCGGCCGGGACAGGATCTGCTCTTGACGGCGCCCGCGATCGCGCTGCCGCTGGTGCGGCGGATCGCCGTGCACGCCTACAAGGCCGGCGCCGGTATCGTGACGCCGATCCTGTCGGATGAGGAGATGACGCTGGCGCGCTACCGCCACGGCCAGGACAACAGCTTCGATCGTGCCGCCAACTGGCTCTATGAGGGCATGGCCAAGGCGTTCTCCGACAACACCGCGCGGCTCGCCATCGTCGGCGACAATCCGATGCTGCTGTCCGGCGAAGATCCTTCCAAGGTGGCGCGCGCCAGCAAGGCCAATTCGATAGCCTATCAGCCGGCGCTGGAAAAAATCGTCAATTTCGACACCAACTGGAACATCATCGCCTATCCGAGCCCGTCATGGGCCAAGCAGGTCTTCCCTGATGATCCCGAGGACGTTGCGATCGGCAAGCTGGCAGACGCGATCTTCGCGGCCTCCCGCGTCGACCGCGAGGATGCGATAGGCAATTGGGCGAGCCACAACGCGGTGCTGCGCGAGCGCACCAACTGGCTCAACGGCCAGCGCTTTCGTGCGCTGCAATATTCAGGTCCCGGCATCGACCTCTCCATCGGGCTTGCCGACGGACACGAGTGGGAGGGCGGCGCCTCGCTGTCCAAGAACGGCATCAGTTGCAACGCCAATATCCCGACCGAAGAGGTTTTCACCACGCCGCATTGCCGGCGCGTCTTTGGTCATGTCGTGAGCTCGAAGCCGCTGTCCTACCAGGGCACGCTGATCGATAACATCGCGGTGCGCTTCGAGGACGGCAGGATCGTCGATGCCAAGGCCTCGCGCGGCGCGGAGGTGCTGAACAAGGTGCTCGACACCGACGAAGGCGCGCGGCGTCTCGGCGAGGTGGCACTGGTGCCGCATTCCTCGCCGATCTCGCAGAGCGGGCTGTTGTTCTACAACACGCTGTTCGACGAGAACGCGGCCTCGCACATCGCGCTCGGCCAGTGCTATTCGAAATGCTTCGTCAACGGCGCGCAGCTGACGCCGCAGCAGATCGCCGCGCAAGGCGGCAACCAGAGCCTGATCCATATCGACTGGATGATCGGTTCTGCCGAGACCGACATCGACGGCATTCTCGCCGACGGCAGCAAGGTGCCGGTGTTCCGCAAGGGCGAGTGGGCGAAGTAGTCCGCTGTTGCTCGTCATACCCGGGCTTGTCCCGGGCATCCACGTTCTTTGTGCCGCTAGGCGTGGATGGCCGGGACAAGCCCGGCCATGACGATGATGGTGGAAGGTTCAAGCCCCAGCGCTGGCGTCACGTGCTCTCACGCCGCCGCGTTACGCAGCATCCGGTTGTTGTCGATGCTGAAGCGGTTGAACAGCGTCGTGAACGGGCTGCCGTCGGTGGCCCGCACGATGGCGTCGGGCGTGGCGACCGCCTCGTAAAGCGCTTCGATGGGATCGTCCGCATCGGGCAGGTCGAGGCTGCCGCGAATTTCCTCGCGGGCCGCGTTGACGTCATCCTCCTGGTCGAGTGTCGCCTCCAGCGCATCCGCCGCGCGCCGCATCTCCGTGAGATCGCCGCCGGCGGAGAATTTGAGGATGTCCAGCCAGTAGGGGCGGGCGACAACGAGCTGGATGAAGGCCTCGAACGTGCCGGCGATAATTCCAGCGCGGCCCTCCGATGAGACGTAGAGCACATTCCGCGATGGCAGCAGCACGAAGGTGCCGCCGCAGCCGTCGCTGCCGATCTGCCGGGGGTTTTCGACGCCATCGATGGTGAACCAGGGCTCCTCTTCGGCTGCGAAGGAAACATCGAGGCTGCCAAGCCAAGCGACGACCTCGCCTTGGGCTGTCAGAACCTCCGGGGTGAGGGGCATCGGTGCGGACTCCTTCGCTGGTCACTTTCGCGCACTTTGTCGCACCCCGGAAAAGATGGGTTCATGTGCGCGAATTTGCAGGCAAATCCCGACGTTAACCTCGTCGCGCCTGCAACTTGCGGCTGATTGTCGGCGCCTGCGTAAGAAAGAATTAAAAACCGGCTACTAGCGTTCCAACATCTTTGGAAACAATCCGGGCCCAGACCCGGCCATACATATTTTATTCCCTGGGGAAGCAGATGTCGCCGTCATTGATTGAAATCAGTAGTTGCAACGTGGATCTCGAGCTGCGGCCGATCGAGCCGTCCTGGATTATCGAAGGCAATCCGGTGTCGCGCTCGCACATCCTGTCCACCAGCGCCGACGGCACCGCCTCGACCATCATCTGGCAGTGTACCGAAGGCCGCTTCAACTGGTACTACGACATCGACGAGACGATCATGATCATGGAAGGATCGATCGTGCTCGAAAGCGACGGCATGCCGCCGAAGCGCTATGGCCCCGGCGACGTCATTTTCTTCCGCGACGGCGCGCATGCCAAATGGCATGTCGAAGGCCACGTCAAGAAGATCGCCTTCTGCCGCAAGACCAATCCCGTGATGATCGGATTCCTGATCCGCGTCGTCAACAAGCTCAAGCGGATGTTCGTCTCCGCCGGCGAGCGCCGCCCCGCCTCGCTGTTGGGGGCTGGCTAGAGTTCAAACATATCCAAGGACGCTTCCCAGCGGCCACGACGGAAGAGGGGCCGGGACCAACATCCCGGCCCCTCTTCTCGTCATGACGGCAGTTCGAGCCGGTAGACATCGCTCGCCGTCTGCGAGAACAGCGCCGTCTTCTCGGCCTCGCTCAAGGGCGCCGCGATACGCTTGAACGCGTTGAAGATCACCTGGTAGCTGCACTGGCCCTTGTCCGGCGGGAAATTGCTCTCGAACATCGCGCGCCTGGGGCCGAACGCCTCGATGCAGGTCTCGACATAGGGCCGCCAGGCCGCGGCAAGCTCCTCGGATGACGGCGGCTTCGCGCGCAGATGGAAGTCATAGCCGAGCAGGCACATCGCGAGCCCACCGAGTTTCACCGAGACATTCTCGCACTTCGCGATCTCCTGGATCGAGGCGCGCCATTGCGGAAACACCTCTTCGCGCCGCCCGGCAAAGCGACCGACGCCGGCCGGGCCGCCGCAATGGTCGAGCACGATCCTGGTGTCGGGAAAGGCGCGCGCGAGCTCGGTCAGCTCGCCGATCTGCGGGTGAAACAGCCAGGCATCGAAGCTCAGGTTCAGCGGTGCGAGGCAGGCAAAGCCTTTGCGGAAAGTCGGATCCCGCAACAACCCCTTCGGCCGGTTGGCATACATGCCGGCGACGACAGGGTCTTCGTCCCAGGCCGAGGAATGCCTGATGCCGCGGAATCGACCGTTGCCCGCCGCGATCTCGGCTTCCAGCACCGGCTTGGCGGCATCGCCCAGCAGCAGGTTCACGTGGCTGACGATGCCGGCGCAGATCGCGGCCGTGCCGTAGCCGCCGCTTGCGCTCATGGCGGCGACGCCGTTGGCGAACTCGACTTCGCCGACCGGCCGGAATGCCTCGGGCCCGTGCGCGCGATACATCGAACGGCAGTCGACATAGACGGTGGCGATGATGTTGTGCCCGGAGGCGATATCGGCCGCCATCTCCTCGATCAGATAGCGCTGCCCGCGATTCCAGAGATGGTGATGAGGATCGACGATCAGCCGCAAGGGATCGATGATCTCCTCCTGATATTGCGCGAGCCAGTCCTCGCGCGGCTCGACGAATAGCCCGCTCGTGTTGGCGGGCACACCGCTTGCAGCCATCGGCATTCGCTCCCTTTGTTTTTTGTGGGGGGAGCCTAGCACCTCGTCTTCGCATCCAGCTGCGCGTGCTGCGCAACCGCACCCGTCATCGCGAGCACAGCGGCGCCGTCGTTAGCCCTTGCGCCGCTTCGCCCTCACATCGACCACAAGCCGCCAATCGGCGGCGGCTGCCGGCTTCACTTCGCCGAGCCAATGGAAGGAATCATCGGTAATCTCTGTGAAACTCCAGCGTGTCAGGTCGCCCGCATCGGTCGTACCTTCCTGCACGATGTCCGCGCCGCGCGGGCGGCCGATCTGCTGGCGGAACACGCTACGACCGGGATCGAACCAGGAAATCCGCCATGCGGAAATGGAGGGGTCGTAGACCCGTAGCGTCGTGCCGTACCAATTGCCGGCGATCGGAAACCCCGTGGGTCGGTCAAAATCCCCCGGGTATGGTCACTTGAAACTCCCCCACCTGATGATCGCCGTCAGCGCCGCTGAACAGCAGTAGCCGGTCAGGCAGGACGTTTATGTTCGACCCCTTTAGCCAGCAAGGGGCCGGGGAGTTGAACGTCTTGAAGCGACATCTGCAAAGCACCGTACTTACATTACTTGATCGCAACACCAGCCAGCGCGAGATTCACCGGCTGACGGGTGTCGATCGCAAGACGATCCGGCGTTATCAGGCGCTGCGGGCCGGTGCGGAGGCAAATTCCCCCGGGGAAGTGACCACCGGCTCGGTGAGCGCGGACGGCCAAATTCCTCCACCCCGACCACCGGCTTTTGGGACATCGGAAGCGACGGTCACCAGCAGCCTGGCCCGTTCGGCTTGCGAAGCGCATCGGACGTGGATCGAAGAACAGGTCCGGCTGAAGCGGAACGCGCAGGCGATTTACCAGGACCTGGTTGATCAATTTGGCTTTCCGTCCAGCTACCAGAGTGTCAAGCGGTTTGTGCGCCGGTTGCGGCACGCTGATCCTGAGCAGTTTGATCGTCTTGAGTTCCTCCCCGGCGAGGAAGCTCAGGTCGACTATGGCGAGGGCGCGCCGACGGTTGATCCGAAGAGCGGGCGGTACCGTCGTCCCCGCCTGTTCGTGATGACGCTACGCTACTCGCGGCGCAGCTTCCGGCGGGTAGTCTGGAAGTCCAGCCAACAAGTCTGGGCGCAGCTCCACGAAGAGGCGTTCCGGTATTTTGGCGGGGTCCCCAGCTATGTCGTGCTCGACAACCTGAAGGAAGGCGTCCTCAAGCCGGATTTGTACGAGCCCCAGCTCAACCCGATTTACAGCGCGATGCTGGCTCATTACGCCGTGGTCGCCGATCCCGCGCGCGTGGCCGATCCAAATCGGAAAGGATGCGTCGAGAATGCGATTCAACATACCCAGGGCACTGCGCTGGCCGGACGGCGCTTCGAGACGCTGGAGGCGCAAAACGAGTTCTTGAGGCACTGGGAGGAGAACTGGGCTTCCAAACGCATCCACGGCAGCACGCGCCGTCAGGTCGAGGCGATGTTCCAGGAAGAGAAGCCGCACCTGCGGCCGCTGCCTGTCGCTCCCTTCCGCATCTTCACCGAAGTCGTCCGGACTGTCTGCGACGACACCACCGTACGCGTCGACAACAGCTATTACGCCGCGCGGCCCGCGCCGATCGGCAGCCAGGTCGTCGTGCGCATCTACACCACCACGATCGAGATCCGTGATCGCCACACCCGTGCGCTGCTGCGTGTTCATTCCCGGATGGCGCACCCCGGTTCTGTCGTCCTGCCGACCAGCGAACGGCCGTTCAACCCGTCGCGGCAAACCGCCGTGCTGCTGGCGAGCGCCGAGCGCATCGGACCGCAGACCAGGGCCTTGTGCCAGCAGGTGTTCGACACCGAAGGGCGCCCCGGACAGCGCGCGATGTGGGGCATTGTCGGGCTGGGCCGGAAGTATCCGGCGCGGCTGGTCGAGCAGGCCTGCGCGCACGCCATCGACAACCGCATCTACCGCTACAAGCACGTGCGTGCGACCGTCGAGCGGTTGTTCGAACAGGCGATCGAGCAGGTTGGAGTGACGCCACAGCCGGCATCGCCGCTCACCCAGGATCATCCGCTGATCCGTACCCCCGCGGAATACGGCGACCTCTTCAGCCGCGCTGTGCGGCGCGACGCCGACGACAATGGTCGGCAGGCCGAGGCTCACGACGATCACGCCACGGCAATCCGCGCTCGTGTCGCCTGCGCAACCCCGGCCAACTCCGGCGCCACGAGCGCTCCCGCTGCACCTTCTCACCTTAAACTGGAGACCTAGCCACATGATGACCATGCCGGAAATTGAGCGTTGCCTACGACAGCTGCGCCTGTCGGGTGTCCGCGACACGCTGCAGACGCGCGTGCTCCAGGCGCAGGGCGCCAACCAGCCCTTCCTCGAGACCTTCTCCCTTATCCTGCAGGATGAACTGGACCGTCGTCAGTCCCGTCTTATCGAGCGGCGATACCAGCAATCCGGGCTCGACGAAAAGCTGACGCTCGCCGAGTTCGACTGGTCCTTCAATCCCAAACTGCCACGTCAGACCTGCTTCCAGCTCCACACCCTGGCGTTCATTGCCGCTGGCGAGAACGCTCTGCTTGTTGGCAAACCTGGCACCGGGAAGTCGCACATCGCCAAGGCGATTGCCTATCAGGCGATCCTGCAAAGCCACAAGGTCCAGTATCTTGAGACCGACGACTTCTTCCACCGCTACGCCCTGAACTCTCCGGCACAACGCGAGGTCCGGCTGCGAACCATCATCGACTGCGATCTCCTCGTGCTGGACGATCTATTCCTCGCACGCGCCATCCCCGACGACGCCGGCACTTTGCTGCAGACCCTGATCCATCAGCGTTACAAACTGCGCCGCAGCGTCATCGTCACCTCCAATCGCGTCGTGCAGGATTGGGGGGCATACCTTGGGGACAACACTATGAGCACGACGATCCTCGATCGCCTTATGCATCATTGCCATCTGCTTGAGTTCGACGGACGCAGCTATCGGCTCAAAGAAGCCGCTGAAGCTCTTGCCCGGGAAACAAACTCAAACTAACAGTCCCTTGTCCTGCCTCGCGGGTGGAGGAATTTGACTGACCACACCCGGAGGAATTTGAAGTGACCCGCGGGGATCGGAAACGCCGGCGCAGCCGCTGGGCGAGGGATGATCCAGACATCCTGAACGGCGCGGCCTTCCAGCACCCAGCCGAAATGGATTTCGCCGGGCGCGGTGTGCGTGGTTCCATCGGGGCCATGAGCGGTGATCCCGGCATCCCAGTCGCCGACGAAGCGGCCGTAGAGCTGGAGCGCCGCCGCGTGCTCGGGGTTCGGTCCGTCCGCGTACAAAAGTCTGGCAAAGTCTGTCATGTCGATCTCCCGTCGCGAGGAGATCAGCACGACCGAACGGCAATCGACTTGGAGAAAATTGCGCGTCACACGCCGTCGAGGATGATCACCGTCGGCGTCGTCGGCAGCGCGTCCCGCGACATCCGGAAGGAGCGCTCGCTGCGCCGGTCGATCTCGAACTGCCGGCCGATGAGGTGCATGAACTCGTCGAGCGGGGTGGCGAAGCGATGCATCGGCAGCACCACAGAGGCGCGCAGCCGCTTGGTGATCTCGGAGACGCCGTCGAGCGACATGGTGTAGGTGCCGTCGATCGGCACCATCACGATGTCGAGCCGCCCGATCTGGGCGAAATGGGTTTCGTCGAGCTTGTGGTGGAGATGGCCGAGATGGCCGATGCAGAGGCCGGCGACCTCGAAGATGAAGATCGAATTGCCGTCGCGGATCATGTCGGTGCCGGAATCGTCACCAAAATAGCGGCGGATGTCGGTCGTGACGTTGCGGACGAAGGTGTCGCCGATGCGCTCCGATACGATGGCCGGCTTGCCGTCCTCACCCCAGCCATGCAGCACATGGGGAATGCGCTTGTCGGGAAATAAAGAGTAGTGGGTGCTGTGCGCCCGGTTCATGGTGACGACATCGGGCAGACGTCCGACCTGGTAGGCGCCGCTGTAGTCGGTCGCGATGCGCAGGCCGCCGGGCGTGTCGATGAAATAGGTGGAATGGCCGGCATAGGTGATCTGGACTTCAGCCGAGCCTGCGGCCTGCCGGAAGGCGGCCGGCATCGCGCGGGGCATGGCGTTTGCCATCGCCAGGCATTCGCTCCGCTGAGGTGGCTGCTGAGCGAGAGCAGGAGAGAGGAATGCGCCGAACAGCGCCAGAGCCGCTGAAACCAGTCGCCGCATGAATCCGTCCCCGATGACTTCGGAAGAAGTCTAGCGTGCAATGCAGCGCGTGGCCAATAGGCCGCGATCAACAGCGCGTCAGTGTCGCAGCCTCACTCTCGCCGCGGGCTGAATTTCCAGGTGATGGCGATGAGGCCCGCGGTGATCAGGCCGCTGATGAGGCCGGCAATGGGAAGGGCGAGCAGCAGCGCTGCGCTGGCGGCCCAGCCGATCGAGGAGAAGGCTTCGGCGAAGGTCGCGAGCCGCGACGAGGTCTGGCGGCGGCGGAATTGGCTGCGCCGGGCCTGCACCCGGAACCAGAGCTGGATCGCAGTCGCGGACGCCGCGCTGATGATGACAGCACCGGCACTGACCGCGGCCTGGAACGGCGAGGCAAAAGCGAGTGCTGCGACCAGCGGGCAGAAGATGGCGGCGATGGCGATCAGCACCACCTCGATCTTGGCGCGGATGACGCTGGACGGCGTCAGCGGCGCGGTCGCGACCAGATCGGGCGCGTCCTCGCCCGAGATCGTCAGCCATGCGAGCCCGCCCGCGAGCTGTCCCGCCGCCATCACGATGACGGGTGTGATCAGCGTCAGCGCTGCGGAGCTGTCGGCAAAGTTGCGCCAAAGCAGCAGCGCCGGCGGCACCAAATAGAGCAGCTGCATCAGCGTCTGCGAGATCAGCCAGGGATCGCGCCAGAGCAGCGAAAATTCCTTGCGCCGCAGCGCTTGTTGCCGCGATCCGCCGCGGAACGGGCGCTGCTTCGCGGCCTTGCTGCCGGAGGCGCCGTAAGCGGCGGCATCGATTGCGGTATCGGCAAAGCGGTGCGAGAAGACCGCCATCACGCTGCCGAGCAGCACGAGCCCGAGCGCGAGGAGCAGCAGCAGCGCCTCGCTGTCGCCCATGGCCGCCCGCGCCGGCCACCACCAGATGCTGTCGACGTCGGGCGCGTAGGCGGCGAAGCTGCCCGAGGTCAGGATGGTGAAGCGCGACAGCGTGCCATAGGACATGATCGCGGCGACCTGGAGCGCGATCACGAAGCCGGCGCCGATCATCGCGGCGAGGACCTGGGCGACGAAGCGCGTGCGCGCCGGGCCGATCAGGCGGAACAGCAGGATGGTGATGGTGATGGCGATCGCGATCGCCGCGGCCGAGAGGCCCATGGCGATGACGACGCCGAATGCCGCAAGCCAGCGCGCGCCGCCGCCGATCACCAGCACGTCGATGAACGGCGTCGAGAACAGCAGCGCCATCACGGTGACGGCCAGTGCGATCGCGGCGATGCGCACCGAGAACAGATTGGCCAGCATCGCGGGCGAGGACATGATCAGGTCGAGATCGGCGCGGGCATAAAACACCCGCGTCACCGATTCGATCGCCTGCGACAGCATCAGCGTCCAGGTGAGAAAGATCGTCGCCGAGATCACGATCAGGGAGGATTTGTCGAGCGGCAGCTGCAGGTCGGCGAAGCGGCCGATCACCGCCCAGGCCGGCACGTGCAGCAGTGCCGCGAAGAACAGCAGGCCGATCATTGCGGCGCGGGCCCGCTTGCGCCGGCCGCCGGTCATCATGGCGAACCATTCGCGCCAGGCGAGCCGGAGCTCGTGGCGGGCAAACCAGGACAGTGCGGTTGCCGAGCTCATGCGGCTTCCGGAAGCGTCACCAGCGCGATGAAGAGATCTTCCAGGCTGGTGTCGGCATGGCCGTTCTGCTGGCGCAGCTCGGTCAGCGTGCCCTCGGCGACCAGACGGCCCGAGGCGATCACGCCGATGCGGTCGGCCATGCGTTCGGCCACCTCGAGAATATGCGTGGTCATGATGACCGTGCAGCCGGCGCGGACGCGCTCGCTCAGCAGCCCCTTCACGTGGCGGGCGGAAACGGCATCGAGGCCGGTCAGCGGTTCGTCGAGGATGATGAGGCGGGGATCGTGCACCAGGGCGCCGGCGAGAGCGACCTTCTGGCGCATGCCCTTGGAAAAGCCTTCGCAGCGTTCGTGCCGGTGCGGCTCGAGCCCGAGCGAGGTCAGTAGGTCCTGCGCGACCGGTTCCGAGACCGACGGCGCGATGCCCCAGAGCCCGGCGACGAATTCGAGGTACTCAAGCGGCGTCAGCTTGTCGTAGATCATGGGCTCGTCGGAGACCCACGCCATCACCTGCTTGGCGGCGACGGGATTTGCGAGCGCATCGATGCCGAAGATCGAGACCGCGCCGGCATCGGGCCGCAACAGGCCCGCGACCATGCGCAAAGTGGTGGTCTTGCCGGCGCCGTTGGGACCGACCAGCGCATAGAATTCGCCGGCGTGAATGGTGAGATCGAGGCTGTCGGCCGCCAGACGGTCAAAACGCTTCGTTAACCCCAGGACTTCCAGCGCCGATCTGTCCGGCTTCATGACGGCCATACCATCCGGTTTTGCATCGCTCGCGACCATGATCCCAAGATGTTTCGGCACCGTGAATCTACGGCCCACAAATTCCGCCATCCGGTTGCTACTAATGGCAAGTCACCGTTTGTTGACAGCGCTGGACGGTTCAGGCTGAATTGGCGTCGGGACAAATGGCGCTAACGCGGCGAAACGACCGCGTAGCGACTGGACACAAGATGCAGCAAGGCGGTCGCGAAGAACCGCTGTTGTATCGGGAGGTTGCGCGACGATGCTGGATTTCGTTCAGCAGCTGGTCAGCGGTGTTGCGCTCGGCTGCGTCTACGGCCTGATCGCGCTCGGCTTCGTGCTCGTCTACAAGGCCACCGAGGTCGTCAATTTCGCCCAGGGCGATTTGATGATGCTGGGCGGCTTCTTCGCCTTCACCTTCATCGGCATGATGGGACTGAACTACTGGATCGGCTTTGCCGGTGCGGTGGCTGCCATGGCGTTGTTCGGCATGCTGGCCGAGCGCGTGGTGGTGCGGCCGATCCTTGGCTATCCGCAATTCTCCATCATCATGGCCACCATCGGCCTCGGCTATTTCCTGCGCTCGGTCGCCGGGATGATCTGGGGCACCGACGATCTGAAGATCGAGACGCCGTTCAGCCACGGCGTGCTGCGCGTCGGCTCGCTGGTGCTGGCCTATGACAAGCTCTCGGTGATCGCCGCGACGATGATCCTGTGCGCGCTGCTCTGGCTGTTCTTCAACAAGACCACGCTCGGCACCGCGATGCGCGCCAGTTCCGAGAATATGCTGGCGGCCTATTACATGGGCATCCCGGTCAAGCGCGTGGTGTCGGTCGTCTGGGCGATCAGCGCGGCGGTCGCGACCTGCGCCGGCGTGCTGCTCGCGCCGATCACGTTCATCCACTCCAATGTCGGCCTCGTGCTCGGCCTCAAGGCGTTTCCCGCCGCAGTCCTCGGCGGCTTCGGCTCGATCCCGGGCGCGGTCGTCGGCGGCGTGCTGATCGGCGTGATCGAGAGCATGGCCGGCTTCTATCTGGCGGAGGGCTGGAAGGACGTCGCGCCCTACCTCGTGCTGCTCGCCGTACTACTCTTGAAGCCTGAAGGCCTGTTCGGCCTCCACGTCCGCAAGAAGGTCTGAACACCATGCGCTTCCTGTTCAAGACCGACTATGAGGACGACATCAAGCTGTTCCCGCATTCGGGCTACGTCGTCTCCTACGGCATCCTGCTCGCGCTGCTGCTGATCGCGCCCTATGTGCTCTCCAGCTATCTGATGAGCCAGCTCGTCTTCGTCTGCATCTACGCGACGGTCGGCGTCGGCCTTCTGATCCTGACCGGCTTTACCGGGCAAGCCTCGCTCGGCCACGCGGCGTTCCTCGCGATCGGCGCTTACACGGCGGCATACTTGCAGAAATATAACGTGCCGTTTCCGGTCTATTTCCTCGCTGCCGGTGTCCTGACCGGGTTGATCGGTGCGATGGTCGGCTTTCCCGCCCTGCGCCTGACCGGCATCTACCTCGTCATCGCCACCATCTCCTTTGCCCTGATCGTCGAGGAGATCCTGGCGCGCTGGGAGAGCGTCACCAACGGCAACGAGGGCATGCGGGTCAAGACATTGTCGCTGCTCGGCGTCACCGTCCCGCGCGACAGCCCGACCTTCTATTTCCTCTGTCTGGCCGTGCTGGTCTTGACCATCGTCGGCACGCTCAATCTCTTGCGCTCGCCCACGGGGCGCGCGTTCGTCGCGATCCGCGACAGCGAGACCGCGGCGCGCAGCATGGGCGTCAACGTCGCGCTGTACAAGGTGAAGTCCTTTGCGATCTCGGCGGCGATCACCGGCTTTGCCGGCGTGCTGTTCGCGCACAAGCTCTCCTTCATCTCGCCGGAGATGTTCACGCTCCAGCTCTCGATCGAGTTCATCATCGTGATCCTGATCGGCGGCACCTTCAGCCTGCACGGCGCAGTGCTGGGCGCGATCTTCATCGTGATGATCGACCCGTTCCTGACCTATCTGAAGGACGATTTGCCCGGCATCATCGCCGGCATTGCCGCGACGTTCGGGGCAGGCTCGGCGACTGCGGGCAATATCCAGTCGAAAGTCGCGGCGTTCGCCTCGCTCAACGGGCTGAAGGGCGCGATCTACGGCATCATCATCGTGCTGTTCGTGCTGTTCGAGCCGCTCGGGCTCTACGGCCGCTGGCTCAAGATCAAGCTCTTCTTTCAGCTGTTTCCGCTCTACAAGCGCGCCACCTTCAAGCGGCAGAAGATCTACGTGAAGTCGGAGCGCAACCGATGAGCTATTTTCGCGCGGAGAACCTGTCGCTGCATTTCGGAGGGCTGAAGGCGGTCGATGCGGTATCCTTCGCGGTCGAGAAGGGCGAGATCCTCTCGATCATCGGGCCGAACGGTGCCGGCAAGAGCTCGATCTTCAACCTGATCTCGCGGATCTACCGGCCGACCACGGGCCGTATCTTCTTCGAAGACCAGGACATCACGGAGCAGCCGCCCTACGACATCGCCAGGCTCGGCATCGCGCGCACCTTCCAGAACATCGAGTTGTTCGAGAACGCGACCGTGCTCTCCAACCTCCTGGTCGGCCGCCACCGTCACTCGACCACCCGGCTCTGGCAGGAACTGCTGTTCCTGCCCAGCGTGCGGGCGAACGAGAAGGTGCATCGCCGCAGGGTCGAGCAGGTGATCGAGTTCCTCGATCTTGAGCCCTATCGCGACAAGCTGATCTCCGGCCTGCCCTACGGCGTGCGCAAGGTGATCGAGCTGGCACGCGCGCTGTGCTCGGAGCCGAAACTGATCCTGCTCGACGAGCCGTCCTCCGGCCTGAATGTTGAGGAGACCGGCGACATGTCTTTCTGGATCCGCGACATGAAGAACGAGCTCGGCGTCACCGTGCTGATGGTCGAACACGACATGTCGCTGGTCAACCGCGTCTCCGATCGCGTCATCGCGCTGAACTACGGCCGGGTGCTGGCGATGGGCTCGCCCGCCGAGGTGCAGCAGCATCCCGATGTCGTCGCCGCGTATCTGGGAGCCTGACGCATGGACGCCGCCGTCACGCCCGACATTATCCTGAAACTCTCCAACATCGAGAGCTATTACGGGCCGATCATGGCGATCCGCGGCATCTCGCTGGAGGTGCCGCGCGGCCGCATCGTCACCCTGCTCGGCGCCAACGGCGCCGGCAAGAGCACGGTGCTGAAGACGATCTCGGGCATTCTGGATCCGCAGAAGGGCACGATCGAATTCATGGGCAGGTCGATCCAGCGCATGGAGGCGGACCGGATCGTGCGGCTCGGCCTCAGTCATGTGCCGGAGGGGCGCGAGGTGTTCCCGTTCCTCTCGGTGCGCGAGAACCTGATGATGGGGGCGTATCCGCGCCGGGATCGTGATGGCGTCGCGGAGGATCTGGAGCGCGTCTACGGCTATTTCCCGCGTCTGAAGGAGCGCATCAACCAGCCGGCCGGCCAGCTTTCCGGCGGTGAGCAGCAGATGCTCGCGATCGGGCGCGCGCTGATGAACCGGCCGACCTTGCTGTTGCTCGACGAGCCCTCGCTCGGCCTGTCGCCGCTGCTGGTGAAGGAGATTTTCACCATCATCCGCCGCGTCAACGAGGAGCAGGGCATGTCGATCCTGCTGGTCGAGCAGAACGCCAAGGTGGCGCTGGAGACGGCGCATTACGGCTACGTGCTGGAGATCGGCCGCGTCGTGATGAACGACACCTGCGACCGCTTGATGCATTCCCAGGACATCCAGGAATTCTACCTTGGCGCCAAGGAGGCGGGCGCGCGAGGCGAGCGGCGCTGGAAAAAGAAGAAGACCTGGCGCTGAAGATTTGGCGCCGAAGACTTGGCGCTAGGGGAAGGCGTTAAATGGATTGGCCCATCCGCAACGACAGACCGCCGGCAAGGCAGGCAGCGGAGGGGAAAGCGACAAGGAGGAGACGCGCATGGCCCGACCGGCGGTGCTGACGGTCGCTGATACGATCGCGAAGAGCTTCTTGCGCGCCGCCGAGACGCGGGGCGACAGGCCGGCTATCCGCGAGAAGAAATTCGGCATCTGGCAGCCGACCAGCTGGCGCGAGTGGCTGGAGATCTCGAAGGAGATCGCCTACGCGCTTCGCGCCTCCGGCTTTCTGCCCGGCGACGTCGCCTCCGTCATCGCCAATGCCGTGCCGGAATGGGTTCATGCCGACATGGGGATTTTGTGCGCCGGCGGTGTTTCCTCTGGAATCTATCCGACCGATGCATCGTCCCAGGTCGAATATCTGGTCAACGATTCCCGGACCAAGGTGATCTTCGCCGAGGACGAGGAGCAGCTCGACAAGGTGCTCGCCTGCCGCGCGCGCTGTCCGTCCCTGCAAAAGATCATCGTGTTCGACATGGAGGGCCTCAGCGGCTTCTTCGACGACATGGTGATGTCGCTCGACGAGTTCCGTGCGCTCGGCCGCAACCACATGGTCGGCCGTGAGGCGTTGTGGCGGGACATGATCGACAGCCGCAGCGCGGACGACCTTGTCATCCTCGTCTACACCTCGGGCACCACCGGTCCGCCCAAGGGCGTGATGCATGCCAACCGCAGCGTCACGCACCAGATGCGGCACGCCAACGATTTCATCTCGGCGCGGGAGGACGAAGACCGGCTGATCTTCCTTCCGCTCTGCCACGTCGCCGAGCGGGTCGCTGGCTACTACATCTCGGTCGCACTCGGCTCGGTGATGAATTTCGCCGAGAGCCCGGAGACGGTGCCGGACAATCTGCGCGAGGTGCAGCCGACCGTCTTCTTTGCGGTGCCTCGCATCTGGGAGAAGTTCTATTCCGCGATCACCATCGCGCTGAAGGACGCGACGCCGCTGCAGCAATGGGTCTATCGCCGCGCCATCAAGATCGGCTATCGCATGGTCGATTGCCGGATCGAGGGCAGGGCGCCGCCGCTCTCGCTGCGCATCGCCAACGGCATCGCCTACCGGCTCGCGTTCCGCAACATCCGCCGCATGATCGGGCTCGACCGCTGCCGCATCGCGTTCACCGGCGCTGCGCCGATCGCACCGGAGTTGATCCGCTGGTATCTCGCGCTCGGCATCGACATGCACGAGGTCTATGGCCAGACCGAGAATTGCGGCGTCGCGACCATGATGCCGGCGGAACGCATCAAGTTCGGCTCGGTCGGCACCGCCGTGTCCTGGGGCGAGGTCGCGCTGTCGCCCGATGGCGAGATTCTGATCAAGGGCGACTTCCTGTTCATGGGCTATCTGAATCAGCCCGAGAAGACTGCCGAGACCATCGACCATCGCGGCTGGCTGCACACCGGCGACGTCGGCACCATCGACAACGAAGGCTTTGTCCGCATCACCGACCGGATGAAGGACATCATCATCACCTCCGGCGGAAAGAACGTCACGCCGTCCGAGATCGAGAACCAGCTCAAATTCTCGCCCTACATCTCGGATGCCGTGGTGATCGGCGACAAGCGGCCTTATCTCACCTGCCTCGTGATGATCGACCAGGAGAATGTCGAGAAGTTCGCCCAGGACCACGACATCCCCTTTACCAATTATGCGAGCCTGTGCCGCGCGGCGGAGATCCAGGACCTGATCTGGCGCGAGATCGAAGGCGTCAACGGAAATTTCGCCCGCGTCGAGACCATCAAGAGATTTTACCTGATCGAGCGCCAGTTGACCCCGGAGGACGAGGAGCTGACGCCGACCATGAAGCTGAAGCGCGGCTTCGTGAACAAGCGCTACGCTGCCGAGATCGAGGCGATGTATCGCCAGCGCGCGGTGGCGTGACGAGCCTGCCAGTTCGAGAAAGCGAAGGAGCTGTGGCCCCCGCCCTTCGCACCATACGGGCCCAAAGGAGAGGAGACGTCAATGTCGAAATCGTTCAGCACGCTCGGCCTTGCTGTGAGCGCCGTGGTGCTCACCTGTCTGCCGGCCGCGGCGCAAACCAAGGTCACCAACGAGGGCATCTCGGCATCCGAGATCGTCGTCGGCACCCATCAGGACCTGTCGGGGCCGATCAAGGGCTGGGGCGTCCCGGTCTCCAACGGCATGAAGATGGCGGTCGAGGAGATCAACGCGGCGGGCGGTGTCCAGGGCCGCAAGATCAAGCTGGTCGTCGAGGACTCGGGCTACGATCCGAAGAAAGCGGTGCTGGCTTCGCAAAAGCTGATCGAGCGCGACAAGATTTTCGCGATGGTGGGACCAATGGGATCGCCGACCGTGCTCGCTGCGCAGGATATCTTGCTCGACGCCGGCGTGCTTCAGCTCTTCCCGCTGACGGCGGCCGAGTTCACCTTCAAGTTCGATCCGGCCAAGCCGCAGGAGCGGCTGAAGTTCAACAACCTCCTGCCCTATGTCGAGAGCACGCGCGCAGCGCTCAAATACATGATAGAGGCAAAGAATTTCAAGAAGCCGTGCATCCTGCATCAGGACGACGAGTACGGCAAAAACGTGCTCGACGGCTTCAACCAGCAGCTCACCGCCATGAAGCTGCAGCCGGCCTCGATCACGAGCTACAAGCGCGGCGCCTCCGATTTCAGCGCGCAGGTCGCCAAGATGAAGTCTGACGGCTGCGACCTCGTCGTGCTCGGCGCGGTCCTCCGTGAGCCGATCGGCACGATGGGTGAAGCGAAGAAGCTCGGATGGGACGTCACCTTCCTCGGTGCCACGCCCGTTAACGTGCTCGAAGTGCCGGCGCTCGGCAAGGAAGTGGTGGAAGGCTTGTACTCCGCCTCGAACTTCGAAATTCCCTACGAAGACACCGCGAAGGGAAAGGTGAAGGACTGGCTCGTCAATTACAAGAAGATGTTCAACGCCGACGCCAACACCCAGGCGATCATCGGCTACAATGCGGTGATGACGTTCGCGCATTATGCCAACAAGGTTGGCAAGGATCTCACTGGCCAGAAGATGCTCGACGCGCTGGAGTCCGGCGACAAGTTCCAGGATATCTTTAATTCGCCGCCGACGGTGTTCTCGAAGACCAACCATCTCGCCACCACCGTCACCCAGGTGCAGCAGGTGAAGAACGGCCGCTGGGTGCTGGTGAAGGACAATCTGATGTTTTGATGCTTCTTCGCCTCTCCCGGCGTGCGGGGAGAGGCCGCAGCGCATCGAAGATGCGATGCGGGTGAGGGGGAGTCTCCGCGAGTCCAGCTCTCACCGTGATTGCCGAGGCAGCCCCTCACCCCAACCCTCTCCCCGTAAGAACGGGGAGAGGGAGGGGACACAGCTACGATCCCCCGCCCGCCGTCCCCGAATTCACCGGCGCCAGTTCGTCCTCGCGGCAGCGCCAGCCGTCGGCGGCTTTCACGAAAGCAAACGTCCGCTGGATTCTCAGGCGGCGCGTGACGTTGAAGGCTTCGCCGGATCGCTCCTTGCTGCCGAGGCCGGGCTGCGGACGGCCCGTCCTGGGGTCCCAGCAGGTGCCGGTGCAGGTGGAAGCGACCTTGCTGCACATGGTGAAGGGCGCCAGCACGACCATCTCGATTTCGCCCGTGACCTGCGCCTCCTGGTCGGTCACCTGGCTGTCGAGCGCGTAGACGCGGTTGATGCGGAGGAAATTGCCGCACGAATTGGCGGCGTGAATCCGCGCGGCGCAGAAATCGACGGCATCGGTGTCGGGCGAGCGGGCCGCGACCTGCCGGCCGAACACTTTCTTCGGATCGCCCTTGGCGGCGGCGATCTCCTCGGTCTTGCGCTTCAGATGCTCGGCGAGACAATCTTCCGCGGACGAAAGCTCGGCAAGCGGCACGTTCTCCTTGCCGACGAGATTGCACTTGCGATCGCGCTCTCTCGTCCATCGGCCGTATTCGGCGAAGGCAAAGCGGGCCGCGGTCGGGTCCAGCCTGCCGATCAGGCCCAGCATCTGGCTGTTGAGCTCGGTTTCGGTGAGCGCCAGCGACGGGTCCGCGCAGATCAGCGCGCCCGCGGCCGTGTTGGCCGCGAGACAGTCGAAATCGGGATCACGCACGATTGCGGCGCGCTCTTCGGTGACCTTGAGAAGGCACGCCTTCACGCGGTCGAAATCGTCGGCGCGGATCGCGGTCTGGCCAACGATGCCGCAGCCGAGGTTGCGCTGTCGGATCCAGATCGCATTTTCCTCGATCGCGGGCAGGCGATCGGGCAGGCGGGCGAGCCGCGCCTCGATCGCCGTGCCGAGCTTCTCGGCGGCGGCGGCCAGCTCTGCGTCACCGCAGATCAATTGATTGCCGGGATCGCGGATCTGCTGGCAGTTGTTTCGGGCAAACAGCGGCAGCCTGTCGGCGATGGAGCGGTCGGACGGGTCCGATTGCGCGGAGCCTGGTGCCGCCGGCAATACCAGCAGCGCAAGCACAGACAGCACGATGAACCGCATTCCAGTCGCCCCCGCAAAGGCGCCATGCTAGCGCCCCGGATCGCGCGGCGAAACGGCTTTGTGGCGTGACGGTTTACGCGAGACCCGTAGCCCGGATGGAGCCAACGGGTCGGCGCAAAGCGCCGCCCGATGACAGGCTCCGCGTAATCCGGGGCGGGTGCTAGTGGTTAGGGTGCGTACTCATAAAGTCGGTTGCTGCGAGTCGGCCACCTGATGTCTGCTTCTCCCCCAAACGGCGGCGCGGGAGCGGACATCACGGCACTTCGCCTTCGGGCCAAAAGCGGAAGAACATAAACCAGCTGGTCATTGGCCGAGCTGCCGCGGAACCTGCGAAACCTTGCCCTGCGGCACCATGGTCCCGCACTATCCGAGAATGCAGGTCGATCTGAACGCGCGTTTCGTCTAAACTTGCAGCAGGGTCACTTTGGGAAGAGACCCCAGATCCGTACGTCTCCTGAGAACGTCTCGAACGCTCAAACCAGACCCTCTCAACGGCGAGAACAGGTCCATGAGCAAACCTCGCTTGCGAGATATTTCGCAGAAATCCGACACTTCCCAGTTGCCGATCGGCGAGTGTCCCGATGCGGAAATGACGCGCGTACTCAAGACGAAGCCCGTTCAAATGGCATCATCGTCCTGCGGCGCGATCACATTTTGGAAGCATGATCCGCTGCACGACGTCGTCAAGCCCATGGACGATCACGTCATCATGACGTTCCCCGCCGGGTCGGTGCGGTTCGAGCGCCGTAACGGGAAAGCATTTGTGAATGGAATGACGCGTCCCGGGACCGTGACAGTCATTCCGGCCGGTTCGAGCTCGCGATGGGACATTTACCAACCTCTGAATGTCGTTCAGCTCTACCTGCCGCACGCAACGCTCCAGCGCGTTGCCCACGAAGCCGACGTGGCCGCTCCTGGTGATCTCGTGGAGCGAACGGTCCATCCCGACCCCGTTACATCCCGATTGCTCCTGAGTGCTGCGGATGTGCTGGAAGGCAGCGCGGCCTTGGATGCCCTGTTCAGGCATCAGATGACTGATCTTCTGGCGACGCGCCTGCTGGTTGCCCACGCAGGTTCGCCTGTAACGGTCCAGCCGGTCACCGGCGGGTTGTCGCCCAAGGTGCTGTGTCGCGCCATCGAACGCTTGCGTTCGGACAGCAATGCGGACGTCTCGCTCGCGGCGCTGGCATCCGATGCCGGCCTTTCGCGCTTCCATTTCTGCCGCGCCTTCAAGGGAAGCACCGGGCTGTCGCCGTATGCCTGGCTACGCCAGCACCAGCTCGAGCAGGCCATGAACATGCTGCGCGACACCGACGACTCGATCGTGTCGATCGCAGCCGCGCTTGGTTATTCCTCGCAGACCGCCTTCGCTGCGGCATTCAGGAAGCTGACCGGCGAGACCCCGAGCGGTTGGCGGCGACGCACGCGGTGAACATCTTCTTCGTCAGTGCGCCTCGGGCGCGGCCATCGACAACCGCACGGGTTCGTCGACATATTTCATCACGGCGGACTGGTAGAGCACGAACAGCGGCTGGTAGGTCTGGGCCGCGTCGTCCTCGACCATCGCCATGCGGCGGTTGTCGAGCATCAGCCAGTGGCCGTCGAGCTTTGCGGCGGCAACCGCATGCTCCTCGCCGGCCCTGACGTCGCGCACCACGACGATGCGGAGGTCCTCATTGGCAACGCCGGCGAGCCGCAGCGCGGCTAGCTTGGCGATGGCATAGTCTTCGCAATCGCCAGCGCCCCGCGCGAAGGTCGCGAGCGGCGAGCTCCAGACGTCGTCGGCGCCGTCATTGGCGGCCCGGATGGCAAGATTGATGGCGCGATTGGTCTCGCCCAGCTTCGCGCGGCCGTCACGGCTGCGGGCCTGGTCGACGATGGTGATCAGTTTGAGCGCCGCCGGCGATGCGCAATTGTCCCGGTCGCCGTCGCACAGCGCGAGCTGCACCATGTCGTCGTCGAGCTTCTGCTTCAGCGCGAACCATTTCTGCTGGAGGCTGCCGGACGAGATGGCGAAGGCGAACACGCCGAACGGCTCGGCGGATTTGCGCACGAGGACGCCGGCTCCAGGCGACAGCAGCGTGCCGGCGCGGAGCTCGGCGGCCGATCCAAGCAGGATCAATCCGCACAGCACAATGACAGCGCGCCAAGCGCGCGAGCGAGCAGCGGTCTCCATCTGACATCCCCTTCCAGCTTCGCCAGGTCCCCCTCGACCTGGTCGTGCCGGGCTTTGTTGCTTTCGCGGAGATAGTGCGAGACGGGCCGTTTTGTTCTGCTTAATGCGCCCGGCAGGGCTCCCAAAACCGTGGGACAGGCTGAAACGGGCCTGTGCAAATTGCGTAAAATTTTACGATTCGCCGGCTAGTACCCGGAATCAGAGCTGAGTGATACGGCGGCCTTTGAAACGGCGTTGACGGACCTTTTTCTTGGTCCAGACGAAGGGCTCGGCTCTGTCGTTGTATGCGTTGACGTAGGCATCGATGTGTTCCTGAAGCTGCTTGAGGCTCGTGAAGGAGGTGCCGCTGAGCGACTGCCCCTGCAAGATGGAAAACCATACTTCGACCTGATTGAGCCATGGCGCACTTGTCGGCGTGAAATGAAATTGCACGTTGGGGTGGGCCTTGAGCCAGTCCTCGTTCTTTTTATGGGTGTTGAGGTTGTCGAGGATGACGTGAAGCTTGCGGTTCGGAAAAGTCGCGGTGACGCTGTTCATGAAATCGAGAAACTCGACGCGGCGCCGGCGTTTTGAATGGGTCGCGATGATCTTTCCGGTGGCGACTTCGAGCGCCGCAAACAATGTTGTGGTGCCATGCCGCTTGTAATCGTGGCTTTGGCCGGTCAAGGCGCGGCCATTGGGCAACTTCAGATAACCCTGCGCTCGCTCCAAAGCCTGGATCGAGGGCTTCTCGTCCACGCACAGCACAATGGCCTTCGCCGGCGGCGCGACATAGAGGCCGACAACATCGGCGGCTTTGGCCGTAAAGTTCGGGTCGTTGCTCTCGCACCAGGACTTGCGAGCCACCAGGTCAATCTTGTGGCTGCGCAGGAACCGCCAGACATATTGGACATCGACATCGCCCAGCGCCTCGGCCAGCAGGGGGCCGGTCCAGCGCGCAAACCCTTGCGGTGGCGGCTTATCCAGCAGCTTCAGAATCCGCTTGTCGGTCGTCTTCGTATAGATCGGCTGCTTGCCAGGCCGCGGCTTGTCTTGCAGCCCTTCAAGGCCATGGTCGGCATAGCGATGCCGCCAAAGGCTGACAATCCGCGGCTGGACCCCAACTTCCTTGGCGATCGACCGGGTGCTGCGCCCATCCGCCGCCAACAGAACTATCCGCGCCCGCTTCAAATCGCGCTGCAACGTCACCGGTGAGCGACAGCACGCCTCAAGCACCTTGCGATCTTTCCTCGAAAGGTGGACTTCTCTTGCTTCGGGTATCATCCCGACCTTGAATCACGACTCACGTTCCAAGAAAAGTGGGTACTAGGAGGGCTCCGTCGCCGCGAAATGGAACCAATTGCGGGCTGAAGCTGCGGGAGGGCTGATTCTACCGCTTATGGCTAACAGCCCGCTATTTCACGGGTTCTGTTAGTTGGGTCACAGATTCTGCCCCGTATTTGCCGCAGGATGCTGCGGGGAACTACGAACAAAAGATGACACAAGTATCCGTCGTTCGATAGGGGCGACTGATTACTTTGGATGACTGGGAATGCGTGAAAATAAGCCGAAAACCGACCTCGGAATATTTAAAGAATTACTTCGACTTCTCTGTGAAGGCGCCGCTATTGGAGACTCCTCCAGCCAAGTGATGGGAATCACACAAGCAATAGATGGTTTCGCTAAGGACTTGGTAATGCTATTCAAGCTTAGGCGGTCGTTACTTACTTAGATTTTAACTCTTTTTGCGGTGCCCCCCCGGTTGAATTACGCTGGCAAATTTGACGCCACGATTCCCCTTGATGGCGAGGGTTCCCGCTCGGCCGCGGACGTTCATGTCGATTCCTTTGCGGCCAAGACTTTTATCGCCAAGCCTTTTGTCGCGAAGGCGCACGGTCACGTGCCCGACGGCACGTTCGTTGTTCCCGATGCTAACCTGATCTTCAATGGCGAGTTCAAGCGCGCAGGTCTCGACCTCGTGCTGTCCCACGAGGGGCATGAGTTCGTCGTTCACGATTATTTCAAGGGCGACAAGCGCGCAGCGATCGCCTCGCCCGATGGCGCCCATCTCACCGGCGACGTCGTCAACGCGCTCACGGGCCATGTGCAGGTTGCGCAGGCCGCGCCCGGCATCGCCGCCGCGCAGGTCATCGGCCACGTCACAAAACTCTCTGGCAGCGCGACCGCGGTTCGCAACGGCGTCTCGGTCACGCTGAACAACGGCGACAATGTCGAGAAGGGCGATGTGGTCTCGACCGGCGCGGATTCGACGCTCGGCATCACCTTCATCGACGGCACCGTGTTCGGCCTGTCCTCCAATGCGCGGATGGTGCTGAACGAGATGGTCTACGACCCCAACGGGTCGAGCAATTCCTCGCTGCTGAGCCTGGTTGCGGGCACCATCACCTTCGTCGCGGGCGAGACCGCCAAGCACGGCGACATGAAGATCGACACGCCGGTCGCCACCATGGGCATCCGCGGTACGGCGGTTCTGACCCAGATCAACTTCGTCGTTCCTGCCGGCGGCGGCGATCCGCAGCCGCAGGCGAGCTTCCAGGTGCTGGTCGAGCCGAACGGCACGACGGGCTCCTACATCCTGTTCGACAAGGTCACGCTGCTGCCGATCGCGACGGTCAACCAGGCCGGCCAGATGATCCAGATCAGCGGCGGCAATGTCTCGATCACCAACGGGCTGCTGTCGCCGGACGTGCAGAAGCTGATCACGGACGTGTTCACGCTGAAGTTCACCGACAACAACACCAACACCAAGCTGACCACGAACTTCACCGACACGATCACGCAGACCAGCGACGGCCTGGTGATCAAGACGCCGGCCGGCTACATCGCGACCGCGCTCTTCACCAACCTCGGTCAGCAGGGACCGCAGGGGCCCAGCGATCACACGACGCCTTTCAACCGTTACCCCGGCAAGCCTCTGTCTCAAAGCCTTGATCTCAACGGCAATGTGAAGACGGCGTTCGCGCTGACCGAGCGCGCGGGCACGACCGGCGACACCACGCATTCCGACACGATCTCCGGCCGCATCACCTTCGTCGACCAGAACCTGGGCGACAGGCCGACGGTGAGCGTGAGTCTCGCCGATGCGCCGAACTACGTCTACAAGAGCGCCGGCCAGGACGTCACCGGCACGCTCTCTGCACTTCAGAAGCAGGACATCGCGGCGACGCAGATCCAGATCAGCGTCGTCGCCGACGGCGCCAACAACAACAACGGCTCGGCGGTCTGGACCTACACGATCCCCGACCACGTCTTCGACTTCCTCGCGGCCGGCGAAACGCTGACGCTGACCTATATGGTCCGCGTCGACAACAATTTCTCGGTCAGCCCCGAGACCACCGTCATCCCGATCACGATCACGATCACCGGCACCAACGACAAGCCGGTGATCACCACCAGCGTTCCGGTCATCACCTTCGAAGGCGGCACCAGCGTGCCGGGTGGCCCGCTCACCAGCGATGTGCCGACGACGGGCACGCTGAACTTCGACCACGTCGATCTCACCGATAAGCATACGGTGTCGGTGGCGCTGACCAGCGCGACCCTGCCTGACGGCACCGTTCCGCCGGGCCCGCTCGCGGCGTTCCAGAGCGCGATGTCGGTCGCGATCGCGGCGGGCGCCGACAGCACCGGGGACGGCACCGGCACCATCAACTGGTCGCTGGCCGATCTGCCGGTCTATCTCGCCGACTTCATACCGAAGGGTGAGGTGCTGACGCTGGTCTACACCGTGACGCTGACGGATTCGCACGGCGCCACCTCGCAGCAGACCATCACCGTCACCATCACCGGCACCGACGCGCCCGCGGTGGTGTGGATCGCGACCGACAAGGCCGGCGCTCCCCCCGGCGGCTTCTGGAAGGACGCGGCGAACTGGGCAACCGGCACGGTCCCGACCATCAATGACGACGTCATCGTCATCACCGATCAGCTGCACGGCCTGACGCCGTCCTATCCGGTGACGATCGACACCGCGGCCTACGCCAAGTCGCTGACGATGAACGATTTCGGTGGCCCGCCGCCGAAGGTGATCGTCCAGAGCTCGCTGACGATATCAGGCGCGCTCAACATGGGCGCCGATTCGATCCTCACGACCGCCGCGACCGGAACGATGTCGGTCGGCGGCAAGGCCGAGATTCTGGGCACGAGCGTGCTCACCAACGCCGGCTATCTGACGCTCGCGGGCGGCGGCGATTTCGCCAGCGGCACCAAGATCACCAATTCCGGCACGATCGAGCTGTCCGGCGGCACGCTGAAGACGCTCGCCACGATCCACAATGCCGGCGGCTTGCTGAGGGCCGATGCCGGCTCGACGCTGATCGTCGACACCGCGACGGTCGATGGCGGCACCGTCAGCATTTTGGGCACGCTGGAGCTCGACGGCACCAGCCTGATCGAGAGCGGCACGCTGAACAATTCCGGCACAGTCAACGTCAAGGGCACGGTCGAGTTCGCCCACGAGACCGTGTCCAACACCGCGACCGGTGTGATCGAGGTGCTGGCCAACGGCTGGCTGACGATCCATCAGGGCTCCAGCGTTACCAATGCCGGCCAGATCACGGTCGACGCCAGCGGCAAGCTGATCGTCAGCAATGCGACCATCGGCGGAGCTGGTGCGGTGATCGACACTGGTGGCGGTGATGACGAGGGGGGCCCCGTCCTCAACGCCGGCATTCGCGGCGCCGGCACGATTACCAACAACGGTGAGATTGATCTGACCGGCGATGCCGTCCTGAGCGGCGGCATTGTGAAAAACAATACCGTCCTCAAGGTGAGCGGTGCGCGCAATGCGCTCAGCGATGAGACCGTCACCAATGCCGGTATCATCGAAGTGCTCGCCAACGGCGCGCTCGCGATCGAGCAGGGCTCGACCGTCGACAATTCAGCCGGCAATGTCATCGTCGACAGCAATGCGGTCCTGACGCTGGACGATGCCACGATCAGCGGCGGCGCCATCAAGGGCGCCGGCACGATCGACGTCACCGGTGCCAGCAAGATCGACAGCGCCGCCACGCTCAGCGTCAGTGCGGTGACGGTCGAGAGCGGCGTCACGCTGACGCTGGACAACGCGACCGTTTTGGGCACCGCGATCGTCAATCACGGCACTGTCAATGTCGATGCGAGCAAGACGCTGACGTTGAACGGTGCGAGCCTGGCCGGTGGCACGCTCACCATCGCCGGCACGCTGGAATCGACCGGCGCGAGCGCCATCGACAACGCCGACGTCGGCAACACCGGCACGATCTCGGTCACCAGCGGCGCGCTGACGATCGATCCCGGCATCCTTCACGCCATCACCAATCACGGTCTGATCGAGGCAGTGACCGGCGGCACGCTGAAGCTCACGACCGCCACGATCGCCAACGCCGGCGGCATGATCTCGGTCGACGCCGCGTCAAAGCTCTATCTGACCGACGTCTCGATCAACGGCGGCAACCTGAGCAATGCCGGCAATCTCTACAGCGTCGCCGGCCTCAACACGATCACGGGCGGCGTCACCAACACCGGCACCATCGAAGTCCAGAGCGGCACGCTCAACCTGTCCGGCGGCATCACCGGCGCCGGCACGCTGATCATCGACGATGACACGACGCTGGAGCTCGGTGGTGCGGACGCGCAGACCGTCACCTTCGCCGGCGGCACCAATACGCTCGAGATCGACAAGACGAGCCATGCCTTTACCGGCACTATCGCCGGTCAGGCGACGACCGGCGGCACCTTCACGGTCACCGGCGGTGCCGACATCAAGTCGGGCAAGGGCGACGCGCTCGACTTCACCGCTTCGGGCGGGACGATCGATAATCGCGGCAACATCGTGCTGACCCCGAGCGGTGCGCTGACCGGCGCGACCAACGGCATTGTCGTCACCCAGAACGGCATCGGCGACATCTCGCTGACGACATCAGGCGGCGTCACTGGCCAGAACGGCAACGGCATCGTGCTGCACGACGGTGCGAGCGGTGCGGGCGATATCACGGCGACCATCGGCGGCGGCGTTTCCGGCGCGGTCGGTCTCGACATCGTCTCCCATGGCAACGGCGCAGTCACCGTCACCAACAACGGGCACATCACCGGCAAGACCTCGTTCGGCATCAATGTAGACCAGGACGATGCGGGCGCGGCCGGCTCGACGCACATCACCAATACCGGCTCCGTGGTCGGCGCCGATGGTTTTGCTGCGATCTCGATCCAGGAGAATGCCACCGGCACGGCGACAATCGACAATTCGGGCACCATCGGGCCAGCCGATGCCGGCAGCGTGACCTCATCGACCTATGCGATCGTCGAGACTGACGGCGAGATCACGATTAATAACACCGGCCACATCAACGGCAACATCTCGGTCGCCACCGCCACGTTCAATAACAACGCAGGCGGCACCTGGACGGTCGCCGGCAGCGGCGTGTTCGGCGATGCGTCGTCGATCGTCAACCACGGCGACATCGATCTGCACGGGGCCTCGATTTCCGGGGCAGATCTGACCATCGAAAATTATGGCGACATCGACAGCTGGGGCACTGCGTCGATCACGGGCGACATCGCCAACACCAGCACCGGCTCGATCGAGGTTCACACCGGGACGCTGACGCTGTTTGGCTCGCTGTCGGGCTCGGCCACGGGCGCGGTCGTCGTCGATGCCGGGGCGACGCTCGAGGTCAAGGGTGCGGTATCGCAAACGATCACGCTTGCCGGTGACGGCGCCGAGCTGGAGATCGATACGAAGGATTTCGGCGGCTCGATCGCGGAGCTGTCCGCGAACGACAAGATCGACCTGACGATGATCAAGTGGGGGCCTGACACCAGCGCGGTTTATGTCCCGGATGCCGACCACCCCGCGAGCGGCGGCGTGCTGACGGTCACCGGCGACGATGGCAAGAGCATCAGCCTGACCCTGGTCGGAGACTATCGCGACGCGCACTTCGCGGGCAGTGATGAGGGTGGCCACACGCTGATCACGATCCATGCGGACGACGATGCGCCGACATTCACCACCACGGATGTGGCGCAGCTGACCGCAAGCTTCTCCGAGCAGCCCGATACCACCGCGTCCTCGACGATCGACCCGTCGCCGGCCGCGACCGGCTCGATCGACTTCAAGGACATCGACCTGACCGACCGGCCGACGGTGACGAAGGTCGACCAGGACGTAACCTGGCTCGACGGCGCCACCGACCTTACTGCGTCGCTCACGCCCGACGAGACCGCCGCGTTGAAGAACGCGCTGACGTATCAGCTGACCGGCAAGAACAACGGTACCGTCACCTGGCACTATTCGATCGCCGACAACGCGCTCGATTTCCTCGGCCAGGACCAGACGGCGAAGGTCGTGTCTACCATCACGCTCGATGATGGCCGGGGCGAGACCACGACGACCGACGTCACCATCACGATCACCGGCAAGAACGACGCGCCGACGCTCGACAGCGCGACGCTGGCCGCCGTCGCCGGCAACGACAGCGATCCGGCTGGCAGCAAGATCCGCGATCTCTTCACGAACAAGTTCCATGACGCCGACACTGGCGCGACCTTCAAGGCCATCGCGGTGACGTCGGACGCCGCGACCGCCGACCAGGGCGTCTGGCAGTACAAGGTTGGCGGCTGCTGGGTCGATGTCGACTCGGTCGGTGATGCGAATGCGCTCGTGCTGAGCTCCGCTACGCTGATCCGGTTCGTGCCTGCCGACGGATTCAGCGGCGAGCCTGGCGCGCTGGGCGTCCACGCTCTCGACGACACCTATACAGGCGCCATCACCACCGCTGGCTCGACGGCGACGATCGATCTCACGGCGACGGGCACCGGCGGCACCGCGTCGATCTCGCACGACATCACCACCATCGGCACGAGCGTGACGCCTGCCATCGGCCCAGTCATCAATACCGAGAGCTTCCACGTCGAGCACATCCGCGAGAACAGCAACGATATCATCACCGATCTGGTGGTCACCGATACCGATTCTGGCGCGGCGACGGACATTTTCACCGTCACGGTGTCGACCTCGCATCCGGATACCAGCAGCGTCAGTGCATATCCGACGACGGGCTCGCTCGAGCAGATCAACACCGGCCTCGCAGAAGGTGCCGGCATCACCTACGACCCGACAGGCGCCAGCACCGAGCAGTATCCGCAGCCGCCCGCGACGGACAAGATCACGGTGACCGTTGCCGACTCGACCGGCCATTCCGACATCGTGAACTTCATCTTCGTCGAGGGCGCCAACAGCCAGGGCATCCGTCTGGAGGGCACCGACGGCAAGGACGTGATCTTCGCCACCGAGTCGAGCGACACGCTTATCGGCGGCGGCGCCAAGGACCAGTTCGTGTTCGCGCCGACGTCGTCGCAGTCCACGGTCCAGCACAGCGTCGACGATTTCGAGATTGGCCTCGACAAGATCGACCTGCGGCAGTTCGGCAGCATCAGCTCGCTGGACGATGTCAATATCGCTCCGCAATCGGGCGGCGCCCAGATCACGCTGGACAACCACGAGACGATCCTGCTGAAGAACGTGATCGCGGCAAATCTGAAGGCCAGCGATTTCATCTTCCACATCACCTGATCGCCGCCCGGGCCTCCTGGCGGCCGGCTCGCAGCTTGACCGCGGCAAAAAATCCTTAATCCTCGACCGCCGGGGAATAGCCAATCGCCCGCGGACGCTCCATGATCGGTGTGCCCGGCGCGATGCAGGTCAGGAAGCCCGACTAAAATGAAACGTCTCAAGATCCTGCGGCGGTGGTTTGCGCGGAAGCTCGGCTTCGCGCGGCTGATGTGCCTTGCGCTGCTGGTCGTCTTTGCCGGCGCTCGTGTCTGGGATCCGCCGCCGATCCAGGAATTGCGGCTGCGCACCTTCGACATGTTCCAGCTGATCGATCCCCGCCACAAGGCGGCGCGGCCGGTCACCATCGTCGACATCGACGACAAGAGCCTCGCCAAGCTCGGCCAGTGGCCGTGGCCGCGCACGCGGATCGCGGACTTGATCCAGAACCTCACCGGTAACGGCGCGGTGACGATCGGCTTTGATATGGTGTTCTCCGAAGCCGACCGGCTCAACCCGGATCTGGTCGCGAGCCAGATGCGCGATCTCGACGACGCCACCCGCGCCAGGCTGCGCGAACTGCCGACCAATGACCAGATCCTCGCCGACGCGATCAAGCGCTCGCACGTGGTGCTGGGCGAAACCGGGCAGCCGGCGATCTCGTCCGAGATCGACAAGTCGCTGCCCTTCACCGGCGTCGCGACGGTCGGCGAAGCGGATGCCGAACGTTTCCTGTTCGAATTCCCCGGCCTCTTGCGCAACGTGCCTGTCATCGAGAAGGTCGCGGCCGGCCGCGGCCTGTTCTCGATCAAGACCGAGCGCGACGGCCTGATCCGCCGCGTGCCGTTGATCATGCGCGCCCAGGGCAAGATCATGCCCTCGCTCAGCCTCGAGATTTTGCGCGTCGTCACGGCAACGCCGACGCTGTTGGTCCGGACCGACAAGACCGGCATCAGGGCCGTGCGCCTCAAGGGCGTGGAGATTCCGACCGACAAGAACGGCCAGCTCTGGGTGCACTACGCCCGCCAGGATCCCTCGATCTACATCTCCGCAGCCGACGTGCTCGACAACACCGCGCCGCCGAATAAGATTGCCGGCAAGCTGGTGCTGGTCGGCACCTCGGCGGTCGGGCTGAACGACATCAAGACCACGCCGGTGTCATCGACCATGCCGGGCGTCGAGATCCATGCCCAGGTGCTGGAGAGCGTGCTGAGCGGCGCGGTGATCTCCCAGCCGAACTATGCGCTCGGCGTCGAGCTGATCGCCGCGCTCGTGATCGGCCTGCTCGTCATCATCTTCACGCCGAATCTCGGACCGGTGCGCCTCGGGCTCGCGGGTGCCATGTTCGCCGCCATCCTGGTCGGCGTATCCTGGTTCTTCTATGCACAGTACCGCTATCTCATCGACTTCACCTATCCGCTGCTCTCGACCACCGCGATCTATCTGACACTGATCTTCGCCAGCTTCGTGCGCGAGCAGCGTCAGCGCGTGCAGATCCGCGGCATGTTCGCGCAATACATGTCGCCCGTCCTGGTCGAACAGCTCGCGCAGTCGCCTGAAAAGCTCGTGCTCGGCGGCGAGGAGCGCGAGATGACGATCATGTTCTCCGACGTGCGCGGCTTCACCACGATCTCGGAGAGCTACAAGCAGGATCCGCAAGGCCTGATCGCGCTGATGAACCGCTTCCTGACGCCGCTGACCGACGTCATCATCGATCAGAAGGGCTACATCGACAAGTACATGGGCGACGCCATCATGGCGTTCTGGAACGCGCCGCTCGACGATGCCGAGCACGAGGTCAACGCCTGCGAGGCCGCGATCCAGATGCTGGAGCAGATCGACGCCGTCAACAAGGAGCGCGAGCAGGAGGCCGCCGACGGCGGTCACGTCTACATCCCGCTCAATGTCGGCATCGGCCTCAACACCGGCATCGGCGTCGTCGGCAACATGGGCTCCGACCTGAAGAAGAACTATTCGGTGCTCGGCGACAGCGTGAACCTCGCCTCGCGCCTGGAAGGCCAGTCGAAGGAATACGGCTTTCCCATCATCGTCGGCTCCAGGACCGCGCTCGCCGCCAAGGACAAGTTCGCGATCCTCGAGCTCGACTTCATCATGGTCAAGGGCAAGACCGAGCCCGAGGTGATCTACGCCATCGCCGGCCGCGAGGACGTGATGCATTCGGGCGCCTTCCAGCGTCTGCGCAACGTCACCATCGAGATGCTCGGCTGCTACCGCGGCCGCGACTGGCAGGGCGCGCTGGATGCGATCGAGCGCGGCCGCCACAGCGAGGATGCCGACACGCTGGAAAAGCTGTTCAAGCTGTACGAGGCGCGGATCAAGGAATTCCAGATCAATCCGCCGGCGGAAGGATGGACCGGGGCGTATGCGCTGCTGACGAAGTAGGGGGTGCTTGAGGCCCCCGCTCGGGGCCTCACACTCGCTGTCGTCCCTGCGCACGCAGGGACCCATAACCACAGGGAGCGGTTTCGCGTGACTCGGCAACTCCGAGTCTTCACCAAACCACTCCCTGTGGTTATGGGTCCCGGGCTCGCGACTACGTCGCGCCCCGGGACGACAGCGGTGTTTGGCGCGGTAGCTGGCGCTACGCTACCTGCGCCCAACATCAACTCCCGTAGGGTGGGCAAAGGCGCGCAAGCGCCGTGCCCACCATCTCTCGTCGCGTCGCTCGAAGTGGTGGGTACGCTTCCGCTTTGCCCACCCTACAACACCGGCGTTTGCCGCCTTCACTCCGTCCCGATCGTCGTCAGATCCTGGAACCAGTGCTGCGCTTGCACGAATTGCTTGATCTTCGGCGACAGCGCATGCGGGTTGGTGTCGTGGACGACCCAGACCAGCACGGCATCGTCGACGATCAGCGCGTGCGCCTGCGCGATCAGATCGTCCTGCTTGGCGGTGTCGAACGTCTGCTTGGCCTTGTTGATCAGAGCATCGACCTCAGGGTTCTTGTAGCCGCCCCAGTTCACGCCGACCGGCGCGATCTGGTCGGAGGCAAAGAAGCGGACGATGGCGTAGAGCGGGTCCGAGGTGACATAGGCGATATTGTTGGCGGTGATGCCGGCGTTCATCTCGTCGGCCGCGCCCTTGCGCCAATGCGTATATAATGTCTCGAGCTCGACCACCTTGAAGTCGATGTCGATGCCGATCTCCTTGAAGCTCTGCTGCAGGAATTCGTTCATCGGCAGCGACAGCATCTGGCCGGTGCCGCCCTGGGCGATGATGAAGGTGGCCTTCAGCGGCTTTGCCTTGGAGTAGCCTGCCTCTTCGACCAGTTTCTTGGCCGCGGCCAGATCATATTTCAGCTCAAAGCTCGGTTTGCCGAACCACGGGCTCGACGGGTCGACCTGGCCCTTGGCCGGTTTTGCGAGGCCATTCATCAGGCCGACGACTTCGTCACGATTGATCGCGAGGTTCAGTGCCTTGCGCAGGCGGATGTCGGTCCAGGGCGAACCCGGCAGCACGCTGAGGTGATAATTCCAGACATGCGGCGTGACATTGTCGACGATCTTCATGCCGGCGGCTTTCAGCTGCGGCACGGCATCCGGCGCCGGCGTCTCGATCAGGTCCACTTGCCCTGCGAGCAGCGCATTGGTGCGCGTCAGCGCTTCCGGCATCGGCACCAGCACGATCTTGTCGGCCTTCGGAATGCGCTTCTTGTTCCAGTAGTCCGGATTCTTCGTAAGCTCCGCGAGCTCGCGCGGCACGAGCTTGGTCAATTTGAACGGACCGGTGCCGGAGGGCTGGCTCGCGAACTTGTCCCAATCCTTGCCGAGCTTCTCGTATTGCGCCGGGCTCGAGACCAGGAACCACAGCATCTGATACGGAAAGAAGGAATCGACCGTCTTGGTCGTGATCTCCACCGTGAAATCGTCGATCTTGGCGTAGCTCGCGACCGAAGGCAGGCGGGTCTTCACCTGCGCGCTCTGCCGCTTGTCGAATTGCGGCGCCTTGTCGTTGAGCACCTTGTCCAGATTCCAGATCACCGCATCGGCGTTGAACTCGCTGCCGTCGTGAAACTTCACGCCCTTGCGCAAAGCAAACCGCCATTTGGTCTTGTCGGTGTCATCCACCTTCCATTCGGTGGCGAGCCCGGGCACCAGCTTGCCGGGGCGGGTCGGCGACGTCCATCTCCCAGGCGACCAGCGGATCGTAGATGGTGTACGCCGTGAACTGATAGGCGCCGGCGCCCCGATCGGGCTGGCCCGTCGTCAGCGGGATGTCCGCCATCGAGATGCCGTAGCGCACCACCGTTTCGGCGCGCGCCGTGATCGCGGATAACGCCAGCGCAAGCACGGCGAGGCAGGTCGATAGTCGGATACGCATGGCCCAAGGCTCCCATGAGATTTCAGGGCCAAACCTGCAATCTTGATGCCAGAATAGGCAGGACGGTGCCTTTGCCGACACGTGATCACACAGACTTGTCGTCGCAGGGGCAATTTGCAGAAAAAGTTTCCCCATTGGCATAGCCATTGCCTACGTTTGCATCAAAATTAGTCATTGAAAGCCGGAAGAGGACTGAGACGATGCTTATGAAGACAACCACCCGCGCGGCGCTGATTGCTGCGCTGGCTCTGACGACTGCGGCCGCGTGGCCGCGCGTGGCGAGCGCCGAGACCGTGCTGCGCATCGGCATGACCGCTGCCGATATTCCGCGCACATTGGGCCAGCCCGATCAGGGTTTTGAAGGCAACCGCTTCACCGGCCTCACCATGTATGACGCGCTCACGGGCTGGGACCTGTCCTCGGCCGACAAGGCGAGCGTGGTAATCCCGGGCCTTGCGACCGAGTGGAAGGTCGACGATGCCGACAAGACCAAGTGGATCTTCAAGCTGCGCTCCGGCGTCACCTTCCATGACGGCTCGCCGTTCAATGCCGATGCCGTGGTGTGGAACGTCGAGAAGGTGCTGAAGCAGGATGCGCCGCAGTTCGACGCCAGCCAGGTCGGCGTCACCGCGTCGCGCATGCCGACGCTGGCCTCCGCGAAGAAGATCGACGACATGACGGTCGAGCTCACCACCAAGGAGCCCGACAGCTTCCTGCCGATCAACCTGACCAACCTGTTCATGGCGAGCCCGGCGAAATGGCAGCATTTCTACGACAAGGCGGAAGGCGCCGACGCCAAGGCGAAGTCGCAGGCTGCGTGGACCGCGTTCGCCAAGGACGCCGCGGGTACCGGCCCGTGGAAGATGGCGAGCTTCACGCCGCGCGAGCGGCTCGAGCTGGTGAAGAACGCGGCCTATTGGGACAAGGCGCGCGTGCCCAAGGTCGACAAGATGGTGCTCTTGCCGATGCCGGAGGCGAACGCGCGCACCGCGGCACTGCTCTCCGGGCAGGTCGATTGGGTCGAGGCGCCGGCGCCGGATGCGCTGCCCGAGCTCAAGCAGCGCGGCTTCAAGCTCTACGCCAACGAGCAGCCGCATGTCTGGCCGTGGCAGTTCTCGCGCGTCGAAGGCTCGCCCTGGAATGACATCCGCGTCCGCAAGGCCGCCAACCTCTGCGTCGATCGCGAGGGTCTCAAGGACGGCCTGCTCGCGGGCCTGATGGTGCCGGCGACCGGCACCTTCGAGCCCGGCCATCCCTGGCGCGGCAAGCCGACCTTCGAGATCAAGTATGACAAGGCGGCTGCGCAAAAGCTGATGCAGGAGGCCGGCTTCGGTCCGTCAAAGAAGCTGACGGTGAAGATCCAGACGTCTGCGTCGGGCTCGGGCCAGATGCAAACGCTGCCGATGAACGAATATCTCCAGCAGGCACTCGCCGAATGCTATTTCGACGTGAAGCTCGACGTCATCGAGTGGAACACGCTGTTCACCAACTGGCGCCGCGGCGCCAAGGATCCCAGCGCCAACGGCTCGAACGCGACCAACGTCACCTATGCGGCGATGGACCCCTTCTTCGCGCTGGTGCGCTTCCTTCAATCGGGCATGGCGCCGCCGGTCTCGAACAATTGGGGCTTCATCCACGAGCCCAAGTTCGACGAGCTGGTGAAGAAGGCGCGCCAGACCTTCGACCCCGCCGCGCGCGACGCGGCGCTCGCCGAGCTGCACGCAGCCTCCGTCGACGATGCCGCTTTCCTCTACGTCGCCCACGACGTCGGCCCCCGCGCCATCAGCCCGAAGGTGACGGGCGTCGTGCAGCCGAAGAGCTGGTTCATCGACTTCTCGCTGGTGTCGATGCAGTAGTTCGCGCCACACGCTCAGTGCACCCTCTCCCCTTGTGGGAGAGGGTGGCTTCGCGGCAGCGAAGCCGGGTGAGGGGTCTCTCTCCGCGAGCGACCCTCTCTCTCATTCGATAACGCTGTATCTGCGGATAGATACCCCTCATCCGGCGCGCTGATCGCGCGCCACCTTCTCCCACAAGGGGAGAAGGAAGAAAGAAGACCAGTGCTCGCCTATATCGCTCGCCGCATCGTCTATGTCATTCCGATCGTCATCAGCGTGGCGCTGGTGTGCTTTCTGCTCGTGCACATCACGCCGGGCGATCCGCTGGTTGCCGTGTTGCCGGCCGACGCCTCGCAGGAGCTCGCGGCGCAGCTGCGCGCCGCCTACGGTTTCGACCGTCCGCTGCCGGTGCAGTTCGGGCTTTGGCTGCTTCGTGCCCTTCATGGCGATCTCGGCAATTCCATCGCCACGGGGCGCCCGGTGCTCGCCGAGGTCATGCGCGCGGTCAGCAACACCGTCACGCTCGCGATTGCGGCCGCCATCATCGGCTTCACGATGGGCATCCTGCTCGGCCTGATCGCCGGCTATTTCCGCGAGACCTGGATCGACAAGGTCGCGACCTCATTCGCCATCGCCGGCGTCTCGGTGCCGCATTACTGGCTCGGCATGGTGCTCGTCATCATCTTCTCGGTGCAGCTGAACTGGTTGCCCGCGGTCGGCGCCGGGCCGAACGGCTCCAACTCCTGGGCCTGGGACTGGGCGCACCTGAAATATCTCGTGCTGCCGGCGATCACGACGTCGGTGATCCCGATGGGCATCGTCACCCGCACCGTGCGCGCGCTCACCGGCGACATCCTCTCTCAGGATTTCGTCGAGGCGCTGCGTGCAAAAGGCCTGCACGAAACCGGCGTGTTTCGCCACGTCATCAAGAATGCCGCGCCCACCGCGCTCGCGGTGATGGGGCTTCAGCTGGGTTACATGCTCGGCGGCTCGATCCTGATCGAGACCGTGTTCTCCTGGCCGGGCTCGGGCTTCCTGCTCAACTCGGCGATCTTCCAGCGCGACCTGCCGCTGCTGCAGGGCACGATCCTGATCCTGGCGTTGTTCTTCGTCTTCCTCAATCTGCTGGTCGATATCGCGCAAGCCGCGATCGACCCGCGCATCAAGCGGGGCTAGGCGATGAGCGAGCTTCCGTTGTCTGCCACCGCCGATGCCGCGCTCCGGGCCGCACCCGCCACCAAGGCGCGCGGCTATTGGGCGACCGTCGGCCGCCGCATCGCCCGCGACAAGGTCAGCATGGCCTGCGCGCTGGTGCTGTTGCTGATCTTCCTGTCCGCGGTGCTCGCGCCGTGGCTCGGACTTGAAGATCCCTACAAGGGCTCGATGATCCGCCGCCTGCGCCACATCGGCACGGTCGGCTACCCGCTCGGCACCGACGAACTCGGCCGCGACATGCTGGCGCGGCTGATCTATGGCGGGCGATTGTCGCTGGTCATCGGCATCCTGCCCGTGATCCTCGCCTTCTGCATAGGCACCTCGCTCGGCCTCGTCGCTGGCTATGTCGGCGGCAAGCTCAACACCGCGATCATGCGCACGATCGACGTGTTCTACGCCTTTCCGTCCGTGCTGCTCGCCATCGCGATCTCCGGCGCGCTCGGCGCCGGCATTCTCAATTCGATCGTGTCGCTGACGGTCGTGTTCGTGCCGCAGATCACCCGCGTCGCCGAAAGCGTCACCACCGGCGTGCGCAACATGGATTTCGTCGAAGCCGCGCGCGCCTCCGGCGCGGGGCCCTTCACCATCATGCGGGTGCACATCCTCGGCAACGTCTTGGGTGCGATCTTCGTCTATGCGACCAGTCTCATTTCGGTCTCGATGATTTTGGCCGCAGGTCTCTCCTTCCTTGGCCTCGGCACTAAACCGCCGGAGCCGGAATGGGGACTGATGCTGAACACGCTCCGCACCGCGATCTACGTCAATCCCTGGGTCGCGGCATTGCCGGGCGCGATGATCTTCGCGGTCTCGATCTGCTTCAACCTGCTCTCGGACGGTCTGCGCAGCGCCATGGACATCAGGAACTAGGCCATGAGCGAGATCAACACATCCGTCGAAATGCTGGAGCCGGTCGAGGACGTTGGCGGCGTCGCGCAACCGCTGCTCCAGGTCAACGGCCTGACCAAGCATTTCCCGGTGCGCGGCGGATTGTTCGCCGCCAAACGCACCGTGCGCGCGGTGGACAATGTCTCCTTCTCGGTCGCGAAGGGGGAGACGGTCGGCATCGTCGGCGAGTCCGGCTGCGGCAAGTCGACCACCGCGCGGCTGCTGATGCATCTGATGCCGCGCGATACCGGGGACATCATCTATGACGGCATGACCGTCGGCCAGGCGCTGTCGTTGCGCGAGCTGCGCCGCGGCATGCAGATGGTGTTCCAGGATTCCTATGCCTCGCTCAATCCGCGCCTAACGATCGAGGAATCGATCGCGTTCGGCCCGAAAGTGCACGGCATGGCCGATGGCACGGCCCGTGCGCTCGCGCGCGAGCTGCTCGGCAAGGTCGGCTTGCGGCCGGAAAACTTCGCCAACCGCTATCCGCACGAGATCTCCGGCGGCCAGCGCCAGCGCGTCAACATCGCGCGTGCGCTGGCGCTGTCGCCGCGACTGGTGATTTTGGACGAAGCCGTTTCGGCGCTCGACAAGTCCGTCGAGGCGCAGGTGCTCAATTTGCTCGCCGATCTCAAGCGCGAGTTCGGCCTGACCTATCTCTTCATCAGCCACGACCTCAACGTGGTCCGCTACATCAGCGATCGCGTGCTGGTGATGTATCTCGGCGAGGTCGTCGAACTCGGTCCGGTCGACCAGGTCTGGGATAACCCTGCGCATCCCTATACGCGCGCACTGCTTGCCGCGATGCCGTCCTCGGACCCGGATCGTCGCACCGAAAAACCGCCGATCACCGGCGATCCGCCCAATCCGATCGACCCGCCGCCGGGTTGCCGCTTCCACACCCGCTGCGCGTTTGCGGAGCCGCTCTGCGCAAATGCAGCACCAAAGCTCACCGCGCTCGATAGAATGGGCCACGAGGCCGCGTGCTACATGGCGATTCCGGGTTCAGGCCATAGCCGCGCGCCCGCAGAGGAAACAGCATGACAAGACCGACACCCAAAGAGATCAAGCCGATCGCGCAAGTCGCGGGCGTTCCTGTCGATGACGAGATCGCGACGCGTATCTCCAATTCCATCGGACCGGCCTTCGAAGGCTTTGCGGTCATCGCCGGCACGCTGCCGTTCGATCTCGAGCCCGCGCTCTATCCGATCGCGCAGACGCAGAAGGTGTCGAAATGAGCCGTGAGCCTGCATTGATGACGCTCACCGAGGTCGCGCGCGCGATCGCGATGAAGCAGGTGTCCTCGCATGAGGTGACGCGCGCGCTGCTGCACCGCATCGCACAGTGGCAGCCGCATCTCAACGCCTTCATGTCGGTTGAAGCCGAGTCCGCGTTGAAGGCTGCCGATGCCGCCGATGCCGAGCTCGCCAAGGGCAGTGTCCGCGGTCCGCTGCACGGCGTACCGCTCGCGCACAAGGACATGTATTACGACGCAGGCCACGTCTCGACGTGCGGCTCGCTGATCCGCCGTGATTTCGTACCGACCGTCACGTCGACTGCCTTGCAGCGGTTGAAGGATGCCGGCCAGGTCCGCCTCGGCACACTGCATCTGGCCGAATTCGCCTATGGACCGACCGGCCACAACGCCCATTATGGCCCGGTCCGCAATCCCTGGAACGTCGCGCACATCACCGGTGGCTCGTCCTCCGGCTCCGGCTCGTCGGTCGCGGCGCGCCTGACTTTTGCGGCGCTCGGCTCGGACACCGGCGGTTCGATCCGCATGCCCGCGCATTTCTGCGGCGTCACCGGTCTGAAGACCACCGTCGGCCGCGTCAGCCGGGCCGGTGCGATGCCGCTGTCGCAATCGCTCGATACCGTCGGACCGCTCGCCCGCACCGCGGAAGATTGCGCGCTGCTGCTGGCGCTGATGGCCGGTCCCGATCCAGCGGATTCGACCTGTAGCCACGAGCCGCTGTCCGACTATGTCGGCGCCACCAAGGGTTCGCTCAAGGGCCTGAAAATCGGCGTGCCCGCGTCCTTCTATGTCGACGATCTCGACGGCGAGGTCGCGCGCGTGCTGGACGAGACCATCGCGGTGCTCAAGCGGGAGGGCGCCGACGTCGTCACGGTCGAGCTGCCGGACCAGCGGCAATTGTCTGCGGCAAGCCAGCTCGTGCTCGCGGCCGAAGCGGCCGCCTTCCACAAGCGCTGGATGATCGAGCGTCCGCAGGACTATGGCCCGCAGGTCCTGATGCGGCTTCAGAACGGTCTCGCCGTTCCCGCCATCACTTATCTCGAAGCCATGCGCTGGCGTGGTCCGGCGCTCGCTGCGCACAATGCGGCCACCGCTGGCGTGGATGCGATCATCGCGCCGGCATCGCCCGTGCCCGCGCCGACGATCGAGGAGAGCGATGTCGGCGGGGGCCCGAACGCGCCGGCCATGGTGCAGCGGCTGACGCTGTTCACCCGCCCGGTGAATTTTCTCGGCCTGCCGTCGCTCACCGTTCCCTCCGGCTTCACCAAAAGCGGCCTGCCGGTCGGCATGCAGCTGATCGGCCGCTCCTTCGATGAAGCGACCCTGCTCACCATCGGCGCCGCCTTCCAGCGCGTCACCGACTATCACGATAGGTTGCCGAAACTGCCGTCATGACAAAGCTCGTCGAGATCTCAGGCCTCAACATCCGCTTCACCGGGGAGCGCACGGTCTATGCCGTGAACGATCTCAGTCTCTCGCTCGGTGACGGCGAGGTGCTGGGCCTGCTCGGCGAGTCCGGTTCCGGCAAGAGCGTGACCCTGCGTGCGCTGATGCGGCTGCTGCCGAAGAAGCGCACGCAGATCACGGGCAAGGTCAACGTCATGGGCCGCGACGTGCTCGCCATGAACGACGAGGAGCTGTCGTCGTTCCGCGGCCAGACCGTGTCGATGATCTTTCAGGAGCCCGCGCTCGCGCTCGATCCGGTCTACACCATCGGCGCGCAGATCGCCGAAAGCGTCGTGCGTCACGAAGGCAAGAGTTTTGCGGAAGGGCGGGCGAGGGCGCTCGAAATGCTCGAGGTCGTGCGCATTCCCTCCGCAAAGCGCAGACTCGATGCCTATCCGCACGAGATGTCCGGCGGCATGCGCCAGCGCGCGATGATTGCCCTTGCGCTCGCCTGCCGTCCCAAGATTTTGCTGGCGGACGAGCCGACCACCGCGCTCGATGCCACCGTGCAGATCCAGATCCTGCTGTTGCTGCGCGAGCTTCAGCGCGAGTTCGGCATGTCCGTCATCTTCGTCACCCACGACATTGGTGTTGCGATCGAGATCTGCGACCGGGTCGCGGTGATGTATGCCGGCCAGATCGTGGAGCAGGGGACGCTCCGCGACATCGTCCGCACGCCGGTGCACCCCTACGCCAAGGGCCTGCTCGCCTCCACCATCCACGGCGCCAAGCGCGGCGCCCGGCTGGAGACGATCCCCGGCACCCCGCCCTCGCTGGCCGAAAAGCCGAACAACTGCTCCTTCGCCCCCCGTTGTGCGGTCGCCCAGCCGCGGTGTCTGCAGCAATTGCCTGCGAATGTGGAGGTCGGACCGGGCCGGGCGGCGAGATGCGTGCTGGCCGAGCCGGTCGGAGCGACGTAGCTCGTTCTCCAGCCGTACTACATCCCCGCGCGACACTGCGCTCCCTCCCCCGCAAGGGGGGAGGGAATGAGAGATTGGCGCGTCCCTCACTTCAAATCGCGCACTTCTTCAGAATCCCTCTACGACAACACCGACTTGTCACAGTTCACCTCGCACCACCGGCCAACTGCACTCCTACTGTGCATGGGGTTGTTTTCGACATTTTATCCGAGCCGACCATTCAGACCCCATTCATCCCGGTTCCGGTTCCATGCCCCCGTTCATGGAGAGGGACTTCAACTTATGTACATTTCTGGCCAAGGCCTCATCGTCATCCTGTTCGTCGGCCTCGTCGCCGGCTGGCTCGCCGGCAAGGTGGTGCGCGGCAGCGGGTTCGGCATCATTGGCGACATCGTGATCGGCATCGCCGGCGCGTTTGTCGCAAGCTTCCTGTTCCCGAAGCTCGGCATCCATCTCGGCACCGGGCTCGTGTCCGAGATCATCTATTCCGCCATCGGCGCCATCATCCTGCTCCTGGTGGTGCGGCTGGTGCGCGGCGGCGGCCGGCTCTAGCGTCACATTGGCTCAGTGAGCCAGAACTTTCGCCTCTCCCCCGCTGGGGAGAGGCCGCGATGTCTGCTATAAAAAGCCGCAAAGACTGTGAAATACCGGACTTGCGTGCGAGGCCGTCAGGGGTAGAGGTGGCCTATCAGGGACCTGGATTAATTCGACCGCGTTCGTCGCGGGGGAATACGATGTTAATCCGGGTCGCGTACCCCTGAACGACCTAGGAAATCAGGGGCGTTGCCCCTTACCCGAAAGAGATCAGACTGATGGCAGCCGTACCCGTCCGCCGTTCAGAGCTCGGTGACGCCTTGCGTGCTTGTCGCACGGCGTTCGTCGGCGTCGGCTTGATGAGCTGCATGATCAACCTGCTCTATCTGACCGGGTCGATCTTCATGCTGGAGGTCTACGACCGGGTTCTGCCGAGCCGCAGCGTTCCGACTCTCGTCGGCCTGATCATCATCGCCAGCTTCCTCTATATGGCGCAGGGCATGCTCGACATGATCCGAAACCGGATCCTGGGGCGGATCGGCACGGCGCTTGATGAAGCCCTCAACAAGCGCGTGTTCGACACCGTCGTGCGCCTGCCGCTCTTGGTCGGCAGCCGCAACGAGGGCCTGCAGCCGCTGCGCGACCTCGACAATGTCCGCTCGTTCCTCGGCGGCATGGGCCCGAGCGCGTTCTTCGACCTGCCCTGGCTGCCGCTGTACCTGGCCATCTGCTTCGCCTTCCACGTCATGATCGGCCTCACCGCTCTGGTCGGCGCCATCATCCTGGTCGGGCTGACGCTGGTCACCGAATTCATGTCCCGCCAGCCGGCGAAGGACGCGATGGGCCTCGCCGCCCAGCGCAACGATCTCGCCGCCTCGAGCCGGCGCAACGCCGAAGTCATGGTCTCGATGGGCATGACCGGCCGGATGAACCAGCGCTGGAGCGAAGCCAACGAAAAATACCTCGACGGCAACCAGCGTGCGAGCGACGTCGCCGGCGGTCTCGGCGCGGTCGCAAAAGTACTGCGCATGATGCTGCAATCGGCCGTGCTCGCGGTCGGCGCCTATCTCGTCATCCACCAGGAAGCGACCGCCGGCATCATCATCGCCGGCTCGATCCTTTCCGCCCGCGCGCTCGCGCCGGTCGATCTCGCCATCGCGCACTGGAAATCCTTTGTCGCGGCACGTCAGAGCTGGCAGCGCCTCACGCGCCTGCTGGAGCAGATGCCGCCGCAGACGATGCCGACCCAGTTGCAGGCGCCCACCAGTCGTCTGTCGGTCGAGGGCATCGCCATGGTGCCGCCGGGCGATCAGCGCCTCATCGTGCAGGACGTCAGCTTCGCGCTCACCGCCGGCAATGGCCTCGGCGTGATCGGGCCGAGCGGCTCCGGCAAATCGTCGCTGATCCGCGCGCTGGTCGGCGTCTGGCATCCGGTCCGTGGCAAGGTGCGGCTCGACGGCGCGGCGCTCGACCAGTGGGCCTCCGACATGCTCGGCCGCCACATCGGCTATCTGCCGCAGGACGTCGAATTGTTCGGCGGCACCATCGCGCAGAACATCAGCCGTTTCGATCCCGAGGCCACCTCTGACGGCATCATTTCCGCGGCGAAGGAAGCCGGCGTGCACGAGATGATCATCAAGATGCGCGAGGGCTACAACACACAGGTCGGCGAGCAGGGCACCGCGCTCTCCGCGGGCCAGGCGCAGCGCGTGGCGCTGGCGCGCGCGCTCTACGGCAGCCCGTTCCTGATCGTGCTCGACGAGCCAAATTCCAATCTCGACACCGAAGGCGACGAGGCGCTGACCCGCGCGATCCGCAGCGCGCGCGAGCGCGGCGCCATCGTCATCGTGGTGGCGCACCGCCCGATCGGCGTCGAGGCGGTCGATCAGATCCTGGTGCTGCGCGACGGCCGTATGCAGGCGTTCGGACCGAAGGAGCAGGTGCTTGCCCAGGTGCTCCAGCCGCGCGTGACGCCGCCGGCACCGATCAAGATCGTCAGCGAAGGCGGAGTGCCCAAGTCATGAGCACGATGGCTATCGGCGGCGGAAAGCCCGCCGCGAAGAGGACCGTGCGGGATTCCATCAGGTTTCATCTGATGCTCGGGCTGGCCATCGTGCTGGCCCTCGTCATCGGTCTCGGCGGCTGGGCGTCGACGGTGCAGATCTCGGGGGCCCTGATCGCGCCGGGCCAGGTCGTGGTCGAATCCAACGTCAAGAAGGTGCAGCATCCGACCGGCGGCGTGGTCGGCGAGCTGCGTGCCCGCGACGGCGACGTGGTCAAGGCCGGCGATATCGTGGTGCGGCTCGACGACACGGTCACCAAGGCGAACCTCGCCATCGTCACCAAGAATCTCGACGCCGCGCTGGCGCGCACGGCGCGGCTCCAGGCCGAGCAGCGCGGTGTCGACAAGATCGAGTTTCCGCAATCGCTCCTCGATCGCGGCAACGATCCCGACGTCAAGAACCTGCTCTCCGCCGAAACCAAGTTGTTCGACGTCCGCGTCAATGGCCGCGCCGGGCAGAAGGCGCAGCTCCGCGAGCGTGTCCAGCAGCTCAACGAGGAGATCGAAGGACTCTCCGCGCAGGAAAAGGCCAAGGACAGGGAGATCGTCCTGGTGCAGCAGGAGCTGGTCGGTGTCCGCGATCTCTATGAGAAACACCTGGTGCAGATCTCCCGCCTCACCACGCTGGAACGCGACAGCGCCCGCCTCAACGGCGAGCGCGCGCAATACATCGCCTCGCGCGCGCAGGCCAAGGGCAAGATCACCGAGACCGAGCTCCAGATCATCCAGGTCGACAAGGACATGGTGAGCGAGGTCTCCAAGGATCTGCGCGAGACCAACGACAAGATAGGTGAAATGATCGAGCGCAAGGTCGCCGCCGAAGACCAGCTCCGCCGTGTCGACATCCGCGCGCCGCAGGACGGCATGGTGCTGCAATCGACCGTGCATACCGTCGGTGGCGTCGTCACCGCCGGCGACGCGCTGATGCTGATTGTGCCGCAGGCCGACGATCTCCAGGTCGAGGCCAAGGTCAATCCTGTCGATATCGACAAACTCCAGATCGGTCAGAAGACGCTGCTGCGCCTGTCTGCGTTCAACCAGCGCACCACGCCGGAGCTCAACGGGGTCGTCAGCCGCGTGTCGCCCGACGTCACCACCGACCAGCGCACCGGGCAGAGCTACTACACCATCCGCGTATCGATGCCCGCGGAAGAGGTCGCCAAGCTCGGCGACTCCAAGCTGATCCCCGGCATGCCGGCGGAAGCCTTCGTCCAGACCGGCGACCGCACCATGTTGTCCTATCTGATGAAGCCGCTGCACGACCAGCTGATGCGGGCATTCCGCGAGAAGTGACGCGCGAAAGCGCGTCATCCCGGAGCGCGCTTAGCGCGCATCCGGGATCTCGGGCGACATACGCGATCTCGTAGGGTGGGCAAAGGCGCAACGCGCCGTGCCCACCGCTCTTCGTGCGATGGTCAAGATGGTGGGCACGCTTCGCTTTGCCCACCCTACAGGACCGCCTTCTTTGCTATAGTTCGACTCAAGCCCAGCAACCCGGCGGTCGAACAATGCAATCCCCACCCTCCATCGCCACCAAATCCTTCACCGACGCCGCCCTCGCCGTCGCCCGCCTCGAGGAAATCTACGAGCGCAACACGAAATTCCTGCGCGACCGGTTCGAGGCCTATGTCAACGGCGAGGCGATCACGACGCGGGTGCGGGCCTACTATCCCTTCGTCCGCGTCACCACCGCGACGTATGCGCGGCTGGACTCGCGTCTCGCCTACGGCTTCGTCGCCGGCCCCGGCGTGCACGAGACCAGCGTTACGCGGCCGGATCTGTTCCGCGCCTATCTCACCGAGCAGATCGGGCTGTTGATCCAGAACCACGGCGTTCCCGTCGAGATCGGCGAATCCGCCGAGCCGATCCCGATCCACTTCGCCTATCGCCGCGACATCAATATCGAAGCCGCAATCACCACCAGCGAGAATTCTCTTGTGACGCGATCGCTGCGCGACGCGTTCGACGTGCCTGATCTCGCCACCATGGACGATTCGATCGCCGACGGCACCTTCGAGCTCCAGCCCGGCGCGCCCGAGCCGTTGTCTCTGTTCCGCGCCGCCCGTGTCGATTATTCGCTGCGGCGGCTCTATCACTACACCGGCACCGATCCCGAGCATTTCCAGAATTTCGTGATCTTCACCAACTACCAGTTCTATGTCGATGCCTTCGCGCAGCTCTGCCAGCAGCGGCTGCAGTCCGGCGAAGCCGGCCTCGAAGCCTTCGTCGCGCCGGGCAATGTGATCACGGGCAGCGGCGGCGCAACCAGCGGGGTGGCGCCTGCCCGCGCGCCGCAGATGCCGGCTTTCCATCTGGTCGCGCCTGGCTATCGCGGCATCACCCTGATCAACATCGGCACCGGCCCGTCGAACGCGCGCAACGTCACCGACCACGTTGCTGTGCTGCGCCCGCATGCCTGGCTGATGCTCGGCCATTGCGCAGGCCTGCGCAACACGCAGCGGCTCGGCGACTACGTGCTCGCCCACGGCTATGTACGTGAGGACCACGTGCTCGACCGCGAGCTGCCGCTCTGGGTGCCGATCCCGGCACTGGCCGAGATGCAAGTCGCGCTCGAACAGGCGGTCGAGGACGTCACCGGCCTCGAAGGTTTCGAGCTGAAGCGCCTGATGCGCACGGGCACCGTCGCGAGCGTCGACAACCGCAACTGGGAGATCTCGGGGCCCGAGGTGATCCGCCGTATGTCGCAGTCGCGGGCGGTCGCGCTCGACATGGAATCGGCCGCGATCGCCGCCAACGGCTACCGCTTCCGCGTTCCCTACGGCACGCTACTGTGCGTCTCCGACAAGCCGCTGCATGGCGAGATCAAGCTCGCGGGCATGGCCAGCGAATTCTACCGCCGCCGCGTCGGCCAGCATCTCGAGATCGGCCTGAAGGCGCTGGAGCGGCTCAAGCAGCAGGAATCGGAACGGCTGCATTCGCGAAAGCTGCGAAGCTTCGCCGAGGTCGCGTTCCAGTAAAGGACAACGTGACTGTCGTACGAACGCTGACGTCTCTGTGAGCACAGTGTCCCGGAATATCGCGGCCGACGCAGTGTTATCACGTCGTCCGGGGCCGCTTGAACAGGACAGGAGGCAGACATGATCACAGCGATGATCAGGCTCGTCACGCTCGGTACATTTGCGGCAGTACTGTTGAGCTCGCCGGCCTTTGCCGCCGGCGGCGGCGGTGGTGGTGGCGGGGGCGGCATCAGCTCCACTGATCCCTATGCCGGAGCCTATGCGGATCAGAGGCTGCAGCCGCAGCCAGTCTACCCGAAGCGCTGGGGCACCAAGGCAACACACAAAGGCAGGAAGCCGAACAACCAGTCCAGTATCGGCGATCCCGCCTTCGCGGCCGGCTACCGCGTGGCTTATGACACCATCTACGAGCGAAACGACTATGCGACCGCGATCGAGCAACTAAAATCGCTCGGCCATGACGACCATCCGAACGTCGCCAACCTCATCGGCTATTCCTACCGCAAGCTCGGCGACTACGAGCAGTCGCAGGTCTGGTACGAGCGCGCGTTGAAGGCAGATCCGAACCACGTATTGACGTGGCAGTATTACGGATTGTGGCAGCTCGAGCGGGGTAACCGCGAGCAGGCGCTCTATCATCTCAGCCGGATCGCTGCCATCTGCGGGACGGATTGTGAGGAGTATCGATCGCTGGCCGCGGCACTCGACAAGCCGACCGGCACGGCGCTCGCCTACTGACGTTGGAGCCGGGCCGACCGACGGAAGCTCACTGTTGATGAACATCGCATGACAGCGATGCCTCCTGGCGCGGGTGGTGACAAAGCGTCAGATTTTCAGCATTGTCCCGTTCGGGGGCGCGAACGGGACAATTGAATGCCGCTGTCGCGCGACAGGATCATCGGCCACGACCTCGAACGGTTGGCCTTTCGCTTCACGATGATGCGTGAGGATGAGGTCGTGCATTGCCAGATCAGCGATGCCGCGATGGACGAGCTCGCGGGCATGCAGGGTACCGAGAGCAGCGCGCGCCAGGCGCAGTTCCTATCCCTGCGTGAGACCATCGAGCGGCTCGCGTCGGATATCTATGACGAGGCGCCGCGGGTCCAGGGATATGTGGTGCGGATCTTCATGCGGCATCTGGCAAGATAGCAGGGCATGCCTGCAACTCGTCATGGCCGCGAAAGGATTCATTAAGGGCAGCCTGTAGTTGCAATGGATGGCGGTGACCCGGCGTGAGATGATCTCTCGCGGTAACCCACACCAAAACTCTCACATGACCAGAAGATCAATCCTGCTGCTCCTCGTCGTCGCCCTGCTGGCCGGAAACCTGGCATATGCGAGCCTCTCCGGGCCGAGCGCGTTTGCGCGCGATTTCGATCAGAACATCGCGCGTTATCCGCTGGCCGCATCGATCGCCCACAGCGATCCGAGTCTCAGGCAGATATTCCTTCGAGAGACTGAGGCGGCGTTCAATGAAGGCGGATGGCCCGCCGCCAGTGGTGTGCTCAACTTGATCCTGGCCACCGAGATGGAAGCCTATGCCGACGACGAGCACATCAATGCCGTGGACCGGGCGAAACTGGCGGCGCTTCTGAAGCTCGCGAGCGACCCATTGGCATGCAAATCCTACCTTTTGGCTGGTTCCCAGCCCGGTGAGTTTGCGGACGCAGCGCAAGAGTTTGCGGATCTTGGGTCGGCACATCGGGCGGCGATCGAAAACGGCTTCGAACGCAAGATGAAGGGTGTAGCCCGGGCAGAACCGAGCGATGCGGAGCTCGCGGCGATCGAAACGCAATTGCGTCTGGGGCCATTCGCGGAGCTCACCCGGCAGGAGCTTGGCGCCCAGTCGAGATACCTCGGCGGCAACGCTGCTCTGATGTGCAGCGCGGCGACCAAGAAGCAGCTCAATCTGCTTTCAATGGACAGTGCCGACTCGGCCTCCGCCTCGCGCATGCGGAGAGCCAGGAATTACAACATCGATGTCGCCGAGGTTCGCGCGAAGCTCTGCCGCGAGCCCGGCAACGGCTTGTCCTGCTCTTAGGCCGGCGCGGCGCCGGGCCGAGGGCCGCGTCACGGCTTGGCGCTTTCGGCGAAATGCTTGCGAAAGAACGCGACGACATCTGCGTAAGGCGTCGGTGGAAATCGACGCGATCGAAATCCGGCGCATCGGTGCAGACGGCGGGCGCCTCCCGGGCGTCCTTTGGGGTGCAGGTCGCGAGGAAGGAGAAATGCCGGGCATTGTCCACGAAATGGTAGTCCGGCTTGATCGGAAGCCTTTGATTGATCGCTGCCGCACAGCATCCGGATAGACCATCGGCATTCTGCGCGGGGTCAGAACTCCACAATTGAACCGGCACTGTTATTGCTTTCAGATTCTCCTCCGGGAAGACGAACACCGGATAGGGATCGATGATGACCGCGGCCTTGACGCGCTTGTCATGGGTCGTCGGCTGATCAGGAAGCTCGCCGCTTTCGAGTTGTTTGCACGCCTTCAGGCTGGACGTCTCGCAATTCGGCAATCCCTTGCGCAGATCGGGATTGCCGCCGATGACGACGAGGCCGGTGTAGCCGCCAAACGAAAACCCGTAGAACCCGATGCGCTGAGGATCGATGCGGGATGCGTCCGGCCACCCGTCCAGCATATAGTCGATCAGCCGGCTCATATCCGTGGGGCGCTCGACGAGAACCGAAAGACTGTCGGTGCGGCTGGTGTCACGCATGGTGTCGCCGGGATGATTGAGCGCCGCAACGACGAACCCGGCATCGGCCAAAGCCGCGGCCGTGTCATGGTGACCGCCGAACCATCCTCGGCGGCCGTGCGACATCACGATGAGTGGAAGCTTTTCTCCGGTGACCGGACATGCGGGCACGGCGAAGAAGGTGGCGCCACGCGCATCCATCTCGCGAGGTGGCTCTGCACACGGAGTCCAGACCAGCAATCGGATTGCCGGTCCCGCCGGACCGGCAGGAATGTCGAAGTTTCTGACCCCGGCGGCTTGAGCCGTTGTTATCCCAAGGACGAGCAGGGCAGCGAAGACGAACGCAGGAAGTTGCATCATTGCTCCTATCGCGCCTGGGCGGTGACGCGCTTGCTCATGCGCCGGCACGACGGTCGGTCCGGCTGGAGATCGGGAGCGCGTGCGGTTCCCATGTGAGGGCGTTCACCCCTCCAGCTTCCTCAGCAACAACTTCAGCGCCGTGGCAGCAAACATCTGCATGTTCGCAAACCGGTCGTTGTTGCCCGTCTCCAGCGTGATCACCTCCGCCGCGGGTCCCGAAACCGCCATGCAGCTGTGGCCGGCGGCATCGCCGTAGCGGTTGCCGGTGGGGCCGGCGGCGCCGGTTTCGGACAGGCCCCAGTCGCAGCCGAAACGGCTGCGCATCTGTTCGGCCAGCAGCTTTGCATAAGGCTCCGACGAGGAGCGAAAGCCCTTCATTCCTTCGTCCGAAATATCCATCAGCACACGCCTGGCATCGCGGGTGTAGACCACGGCGCCGCCGAGGAAATAGGCGGAGGCGCCGGGCACCGCGAGCAGGCTGGCCGAGATCAGGCCGCCGGTCGAGGATTCAGCCACTGCAATGGTCTGTTTGCGCGCGATTAGTCGGGCCGCAACCTGTTCCGCAATGCCGACGAGCTCTTTCATTCCTTTAACCTCTCAGTCCTCGCAACGGAGCTGTGCCTTCCTAGCATATGACAGCGGCCTTGGCCGAGTTGCGGGCGACGGGCAGGCCTGCTTGAATGGTGGGCAAGACAAAACGTGACGAGGAAACGTGAAGGAGACGTGATGGCGTCCCTGATTGCCGGCGGGGTGGATTGCGACGTGCATCCGGCCGTGCCGCATCTGACCAGCCTGCTGCCGTACCTGAATGACTATTGGCGCGATCAGGTGACGACGCGCGGCATGGTCGACCTTGTCTCGCAATCCTATCCGCAGAACTCGCCGATCGTTGCGCGTCCCGATTGGCGGCCGGAAACCGGCAAGCCCGGCGCAAGCCTGGAGGACATGCAGCGCCATCTGCTCGACCCCTTCCAGCTTAAGCACGCCATCTGCAATCCACTCTACGGCGTGCAGATGGTGTTTTCGGAAGATTTGCAGGCCGCCTTCTGCCGCGCGTTGAACGAGTGGCTGGTGAAGGAATGGCTCGATCGCGATTCACGGCTGCGTGGTTCGATCGTGATCCCCACGCAAAATGTCGAGAAAGCCGTCGCCGAGATCGAGCGCTGCGCACAGGACCGCCGCTTCGTGCAGGTGCTGATGCTGGTCATGGGCGACACGCCGCTCGGCAAGCGCGCGCTGTGGCCGATCTACGAGGCGGCGGAACGGCTCCAGCTGCCCGTCGGGATTCACGCCGGTTCCGCCTATCACAATCCGCCGACTGCCGTGGGCTGGGGTTCCTATCACATCGAGGATTATGTCGGTCAGGCCCAAGCGTTCCAGACTCAGCTCACCAGTCTGATCGTCGAGGGCGTGTTCGCCAAATATCCGCGGCTGAAAATGGTGATGCTCGAATCCGGCGTCTCCTGGATCTCCCCTTTTCTCTGGCGCCTGCACAAGTTCTGGCGCGGGGGGCGAATGGAGACGCCATGGGTCGATCGCGCGCCGCTCGACATTGTGCGCAGCAACATCCGGTTCTCTTTACAGCCATTTGATGCGCCGCCGGAACCTGAGACATTAATTCGCCTGTTTGATCATATGCAGTCCGACGAATTGGTTCTATTCTCGACGGACTATCCGCACTGGCAATTCGACGGCCAGGACGCGCTGCCCGAGGGCCTCACCCCCGATCTCGTGCGCAAAATCATGATCGAAAATCCGCATGCGACCTATCCCCGCCTGACTTAGCCCGCTGCCAAAGGAGGCAAGGCGATGAATGTCCAATTCCGCGAGAGCACCGAATCCGCTTCCCCACTGACTGTCAAAACCGCAATCGCGGACTGCGACATCCATCCGGCACGCGCCACCCGCACCGAGCTCTATCCTTATCTGGCGAAACGCTGGCAGCATCATCTCGAAGTCTACGGCGTCCATGCCTATCAGGGCATGATGGAAGGCCCGCCCTATCCGAAGGCCCAGCCCAACGCATCGCGCCGCGATGCCTATCCGCCGGAAGGCGGACCGCAGGGCTCTTCGTTGCCCTTCATGCAGAAGCAGCTGCTCGATCCCAACAACGTGGAACTCGGGGTGCTCAATCCGCTCAACACCGGGCAGGGCATCCGCAATCACGAGCTCTCGGCGGCGCTGTGCTCGGCGATCAACGACTGGCAGATCGACAAATGGACCAGCAAGGACAAGCGTCTGAAGGCGTCCATTGTCGTCGGCAATGAGGACGGCCTGTCGGCCGCCGCCGAAATCCGCGAGCGCGCCGGCGACAAGAATTTCGTGCAGGTGCTGCTGCTCAGCCGCAATGTCGAGCCGCTCGGTCAACGCCGTTACTGGCCGATCTATCAGGCCGCGGAAGAGGCGGGGCTTCCCGTCGGCGTGCACGCTTTCGGCTTCGGCGGCAATCCGATCACGCCGTCCGGCTGGCCTTCCTATTACATCGAGGAGATGGTGGGCCACTCGCAGTGCCAGCAATCGGCGCTGGCGAGCCTTGTCTTGGAAGGTGTGTTCGAGCGCTTTCCGAAGCTGAAGATGGTGATGATCGAGGCCGGCTTCGGCTGGGCCCCGTCGCTCGCCTGGCGGCTCGACAAGGTCTGGCACCGGCTGCGCAGCGAAGTGCCGCATGTGAAGCGGCCGCCGTCGGAATATATCCGCGAGCAGGTGTGGTGGACCACGCAGCCGATGGAGGACCCGGAGCGGCGCGAGGACCTGTTCGACGTCATCAAATGGATCGGCTGGGACCGACTGCTGTTCGCGACCGACTATCCGCATTGGGACTATGACGAGCCGTCGCGCGTGCTGCCGGCGGGCGTCAGCGACGCCAACCGCGAAGCGTTCTATCTCGGCAATGCGCGCAAGCTCTATGGGATTGCCGCATGATCCGGAAAAGTGTGAAGCGGTTTTACGATCAGATCGTGCGGAAGACATAAGCATGGCGCGGCACGTGATTGCGGCGGTGGATGAGCTTCCGCCGGGCACGCGAAAATTTCTGGAGATCGACGGACGGCCGATTGCGGTCTTCAACATCAAGGGCGAGTATTTCGGCCTGATGAACCGCTGCCCGCATCAGGGCGCGGCGCTGTGCGAGGGCCCGCTGATTGGGCTCGCGCAATCAAAGGATCCCGGCGAGATCGAATACACCAAGCTCGGCGAGATCATCCGCTGCCCCTGGCACGGTTGGGAGTTCGACATCCGCACCGGCCAGTCCTATTGCGACCCCCGTCGCTTCCGCGTGAAGGCCTATCCGGCGCATGTCGAGCCGGGTGCGAGCGTGGTGAAGGGCCCGTATGTCGCCGAGACCATCCCGGTGAAGGTCGAGAGCGATTACGTGGTGGTGGAGCTTTAGGTTACTGTCATTCCGGGGCGATGCGAAGCATCGAGCCCGGAATCCATCGTGCCGCAAGAATGTTGGGAGAAATGGATTCCGGGTTCGCCTCTTCGAGGCGCCCCGGAATGACCATCAGTGGCTCACCGCCGGCGCCGCTTCACCGGTCGCATCGTACGTCGTCACCGCTTGGCGGCCACCGCGATAGACGATCGATGCGGCAATGATGCCAAGCGCAGCGGCGAACATCAGCCAGAAGCCGGGTGAGGCTTTGTTGCCGGTGTAGTCGATCAGCAAGGTCGAGGCGAATGGCGTGAACGTGCCGAACAGCGCAGCGGCGAGCGCGAAGGCCAGCGAGAAGCAGGTGGTGCGGACATGCGCCGGCACGATCTCGACGAGAGCACCGAGCATGGTGCCGCTGTACATGCCGAAATAGAACGAGAACAACATCTCGACCGCGAGCAGTTTGCCGAAAGTCGGCGCGGCGACCAGCCAGGACAGTGCCGGGTAGGCGGTGACGAGCGCCAGGCCGGCGATGGCGAGCAGTACCGGCTTGCGGCCGATGCGATCGGACAGCGCGCCGCCGACGGGATTCCAGAAGAAGTTGGTCACGGCGACGAGCAGCGTCACGAGCAGTGCGTCCTGCGTCGAGAGCTTCAGCACCGTCTTGCCGAAGGTCGGCGTGTACACGGTGACGAAGTAGAATGTCGTCGTGGTCAGGACCGCGATCATCATGCCGAGGATGACGATGCGCCAGTTGGCGAGCGCGGAGGCGAACACCTCGTTTGCCGTCGGGTGCTTCTTCATGGCGAGGAAGGCCGGCGTTTCCTCGAGCGTCCGCCGCAGCATGAAGATCAGGGGAATGATGAGGCAACCGACGAAGAAGGGAATGCGCCAGCCCCAGGCGGTCACGACGTCCGCCGGCATCACCTCGGACAGGATGAAGCCGAGGATCGAGGCCACGAAGATCGCGACCTGCTGGCTCGACGACTGGAACGAGGTGTAGAAGCCGCGATTGCCGGGCGTGGAGATTTCCGCGAGATAGACCGAGACGCCGCCGAGCTCGACGCCGGCGGAGAAGCCCTGCAGCAGGCGGCCGATCAGCACGATGACGGGCGCCGCGATGCCGATGGTCGCATAGCTCGGGCAGAACGCGATCACGACGGTGCCGATGGCCATGATGCCGAGCGTGACGATCAGGCCCTGGCGGCGGCCGATGCGGTCGATGTAGGCGCCGAGCACGATCGCGCCGACGGGGCGCATCAAGGCGCCGAGCCAGAACACGCCGAAAGTGTTGAGCAGCGACGCCGTCTCGTTGGTGGAGGGGAAGAACGCCTTGCCGATCGCGGCGGCATAGAAGCCGAACAGGAAGAAATCGAACTGCTCGAGAAAATTGCCGGAGGTGGCGCGGAGGATCGCGCCGATGCGCGACTTGATCTCGGGCGGATTGGTTGCTGGTCCAGCCATGACGTTTCTCCCCTGGAAGGCGCGGCCGGACCGGAACTCATTTCACGGCAAGGCATCAGATTGTCGGCTGCGACAATCTGTCCTACCCCTCTCGCGCGGGGGGCGGCGAGTCAATCGATTTCACCGGGGAAGCTGATGATTTTTCACGCTTTATTCTGCGTTGCAGCGATCATCCACTCGCGGAACGCGGCGAGCTTCGGCGCCTCGCGCCGGCCCTCCGGCGCGACCAGGTAGAAGCCGGCATCGGCCGGCAGCGCGATCTTGAAGGGCACCACGAGCCGGCCCTTGGCGATGTCGTCCTGAACGTAGGAGGTTCGCCCCATTGCCACGCCGATGCCGTCGATTGCGGCCTGGATGGTCATGAAGATCATGTCGAAGGTGATGCCGGGCTGCCTGGCGATGTCGCCCGGAAGGCCGGCCGCCGTCAGCCACAGCCGCCAGTCATCGCTGTTGGCATTGGAGGTGTGCAGCAGCGGATAGCCTTTGAGATCCTCAGGCTGGCGCAGCGGCTTGTCGCCGCGCAGCAGCGACGGACTGCACACCGGAAACAGCTCGTCCGCCATCAGCCAGTCGGCGCGCAGGCCCGGCCATTGACCGCGGCCATAGCGAATCGCGGCATCGACATTGTCGCGCTGGAAATCGACGAGGCTGGTCGAGGTGGTGATGCGGACGTCGATGCCGGGGTGCTGCTCCTGGAAATCGGTCAGCCGCGGCAGCAGCCATTTCGCGGCGAGCGATGCCAGCGTCGAGACGGTCAGCACCTTGTCGTCGTCCTTGCGCAGCAGCCGGTCGGTCGCAAGGCGGAGGTCGTTGAAGGCGGCGCGGACGCCCGGCAAATAGTCGCGCGCTTCCGGCGTCAGCGCCAGCGCGCGGTTCTGCCGGACGAACAGGCGGATGCCGAGCTCCTCCTCGAGCCGCCGGATCTGATGGCTGATCGCGGTCTGGGTCACGTTCAGCTCGGACGCGGCCAGCGTGAAGCTGAGATGGCGCGCGGCGGCCTCAAAGGCCCGCAATCCGTTCAGGGAGGGCAATCTGGCAGTCATCTGGCAGCAGGATGCATGACGTTATTTCATGCGAAGGGGTACAAATTGTCGTTTGTCGCAGCGCGGTAGCAAGCAGATATTAGCGGTCAAGTTAGCTCAAGGAGCTGAAAATGTCTACTTTGACCCACAATTCGATGACAAATCATCATGCACCCGGCCTGATCCAGCAGATCGGCGAGACGCTTCACGTCTGGCACGAGCGCTACCGGACCCGCCGCGAACTGACCCACTGGACGGCCCGCGATCTCCACGACGTCGGCCTGTCCTGGACCGACATCGCCTACGAGGCTGACAAACCCTTCTGGCGGGCCTGATTGGCCGCCAGGCCGGCGCCGCCTGATCACAGGGGCGCCGGCGGTCCCTCTTTCCGCAGGGCTCGTGTCATGAGCACTCTTGGCCTGGAAGATCTGAAGCAATATTTGGACGTGCTGCGCACCCGGCAGGGTGAGGCGATCAACGTTCGCTTCGTCGAGCCGCGCGACACCGAGGAGCTTCAGCACTATTTCCGCTCGCTCTCGACCCGCTCCCGCTACAACCGCTTCTTCGGAGCGATCAGCGAATTGCCGAAGGGCCTGCTGAGCGAATTCCTCGATGTCGGAGCGCGCGAGCGCTTTACCGTTGTGGCGACCAAGATGGTCGACGGCTTCGAGACCATCGTCGCCGAGGCGCGCTACGCCTTCCATGCCGAAACCTCGACACTCGAGTTCGGCCTATCGGTCGACGACCGCTGGCAGGGCCACGGCATCGCCACCGCGCTGATGAAGAATCTCGAATGCCGCGCGGCAGCTCTTGGTGCCGAGCACATGTTCGGCGACACGCTGCGCTCCAACGAGACCATGATCTCGCTCGCCCGCAAATCCGGCTTCGCTTTCGTCAATCATCCCGACGACTGGAAGCTGGTGCTCTTCGACAAGGAGATCGCCGTCGCACCGAAAGACATTCCCTGCGCGAGCTGGCGCCTCGCCGCCCTTTCCCGTCAGGCCGACAGCCCCTCAGCCTCGGCCTGACACCACTGCGAGCCCGGCCTGGTCATCCAGAGCCGGGCCTTTTTTTGCCTTCGCTCAAGCGCCGTCATTGGTGAAGTCGGTCGAGGTCGCGACCGATCGCCATCCCGCCAGCTCCCGCGCAACGAAAGCGTTCTTCGCCTCGATCCGCTCCACGGTGTCGCTGCCGAGCGGCAGGCGCAGCGGCGGGTTCTTGGCATCGACCAGCGTCAGGAAGGCCTGCGCCAGCTTGCGCGGATCGCCGCGCTGGCCGTGGTTGAATTCGGCGGCGTGAGCGCGGGTCTTGCCGACACTCTCGTGATAGTCGTCGATCACCTGCGCGGTGCGCGACAGCGAGGTGTCGTCGAGGAAGTCGGTGCGGAAGAAGCCCGGCTCGACCACGGTGACCTTGATGCCGAGCGGCGCGACTTCGCCGGCCAGCGCTTCGCTGATTCCCTCGACCGCGAACTTGGTCGCGCCATAGACGCCCCAGCCGGGATAACCGGTGTAGCCGCCGACCGACGAGATGTTGATGACGTGGCCGGAACGCTGGCGGCGCATATGCGGCAGCACCGCGCGGGTGACGCCGAGCAGGCCGAACACATTCGTGCCGAACAGCTTTTGCGTCTCCGCGCCGCTGGCCTCCTCGATCGCGCCGAGCAGGCCGTAGCCGGCATTGTTGACCAGGATATCGATGCGGCCGAACTTCTTCACGGCCTGACCTGCGGCCTCATGCGCCTCGGTCTCACTTGTGACGTCGAGCCGGGTGGCCAGCAGGCGCTCGTGCGTGCCGAGGCGCGCGGTGACAGTGGACGGATCGCGCGCGGTCGCGACTACGGCATCGCCGGCCTTCAAGGCGGCTTCGGCGATCAAAGCGCCAAATCCGCGGGATGCTCCTGTGATGAACCAGACACGCATAACGTTGCCCTTTCCATTTTGGCCCGGCGATGTGCCGAAGCCGATGGGCAAGGTGTAGCGGCTCGCCATAGCTGAGGTAATCCGGTATATGCTTTGCAAGCTACTGAGAAAAATTCATCAATGCGGATCGACCCGTCCGACCTCGCGACCTTCCTCGCCATCGCCCGCCACCGCAGTTTTCGCGCGGCGGCGACCGAGCTCGGCGTCACGCCATCGGCGCTGTCCCACGCTTTGCGCAATGTCGAAGAGCGGCTCGGCCTGCGCCTCGTCAACCGCACCACCCGCAGCGTCGCGCTCACCGAGGCCGGCGAGCGGCTGTTTGTCCGCATCACGCCGGCCTTCCGCGACATCGACGACGCGCTCGAGGACCTCAACAATTTCCGCGGCAAGCCCGCCGGCACGCTGCGCTTCACCGCCGCGCGCCAGTCCGCGCAGCTGGTGCTGTTGCCGATCGTGACGCGCTTCTTGAAATCGTTCCCCGATGTCAGCGTCGAGATCGTCATCAACGACGCCCTGATCGACATGGTCGCGGCCGGCTTCGATGCCGGCGTCCGCTTCGGCGAGACCATTGCCGCCGACATGATCGCGGTGCCGATCGGCCCGCGGCACCGATTTGCCGTGGTCGGCACGCCCACGTTCTTCAAATCGCACAAGCCGCCCACCACGCCGCGCGACCTGAAAGGCCTGCCCTGCATCCGCTATCGCTTCACCTCAGGCGCGCTCTATCATTGGGAATTCGAGCGCGGCGGCGTCGAGCTCGCGATCGACGTCGCGGGACCGCTGACGATGAACGACCAGGATCTGATGGTCGATGCCGCGCTGGATGGTGCTGGCCTCGCCTATGTGTTCGAAGCCCAGGTGGAAGCGCTGCTCGCCAGGCGCAAGCTGGTGCGCGTGCTCGCCGACTGGTGCCCGGCTTACCCCGGCTTCTTCCTGTACTATCCAAGCCGCCGCCAATTGCCCGCAGCGCTGCGCGCGTTCGTGGATTTTGCGAGGGCGCCCGCCGCGGCCCCTACTTCCCCGTGAACACCGCTTTCCGCTTCTCGATGAAGGCCAGCACGGCTTCCTTGTGATCAGCGGTCGTGGTCAGGCGGATCAGCCGTCCAGCTTCGTGGTCGCGGGCGGTCTCGAAATCGAACAGCAGGGCCTCGTCGAGACTGTCCTTCATGTAGCGCAGCGCCTGACGCGGGCCTTCGGCGAGCGACTTGGCCAGTGCAAAGGCTTCAGCCTGCAATTCTTCGTCGGGTACGACGCAGTTGACGAGGCCGATGGCCTCTGCACGCGCGGCGTCGACGCGATCGCCGGTGAACAGCAGCTCGCGGGCCCGCGCGGTGCCGACCAGCCGGGTGAGCAGCCAGGCGATGCCGTAGTCGCCGGAGAGCGCGATGCGGGCGTAGCCGGTGGCGACGAGGGCCGATTGCGCGGCGATGCGGATGTCGCAGGCCATGGCGATGGCGAGCCCGGCGCCGACCGCGGGACCGGGCAGGGCGGTGATGGTCGGCTTGCGCACCGACACCAGCGCGCCGGTGAGCAGCCGCTGCCGTTCCTGGAGATCGGCGACCTTGTCGTCAAAGGACATGTCGAGCTTGGCTTGGTCGCGATGCGCGCCCATGCCCTTGACGTTGCCGCCGGCACAGAAGGCCGCGCCCGCGCCGGTGATCAGAAGCGCGCCGACTTCGGGGCTCTCGCCGCAGGTGCGGATCATCGTCCGCAGCGCCGGAGTCAAGGTGTCCGACAGCGCGTTGCGCGCCTCCGGCCGGTTCAGCGTGATCACCGCGACGCGGTCGCGGATGACGCAGAGGAGTTCGTTGGTGCCGGTATCGACAGTGGTTTCCGTGGTCATTGTTTCTCCCTGCTTTCGTGGGGTGGGCCAGAGCGACTTGTCCGCCGTAGCTCGTAGAGCGAAGGCGGAAGCGTGCCCACCATTTGTTGTTTCGTCGTGATAGTGGGCACAGCGCTGCGCGCCTTTGCCCACCCTACGGCAGCGCGTCTAAAACTTCTCCACCCACGGCCGCAGCTCCAGCTCCCAGCTCCAGGCGCTGCGCGGTTGCTGCAACACGTTCCAGTAGCTCTGTGCGATCGCGTCGGGATCGAGCATCGAATCCGGCTTGTCGGCGGGCTCCGCGCGCGCCGCGCTGCGGATGCCGCCGTCGATCACGAAATGCGCGATGTGGATGCCCTGCGGCGAGAGCTCGCGCGCCAGGCTCTGCGCCAGCCCTCGCAGCGCGAACTTGCCCATCGCGAATGAGGCCGACTGAGCATAGCCCTTGACGCTGGCGGACGCGCCGGTGAACAGGATCGCGCCGTGCTTGTTCGGCAGCATGCGCTTGGCCGCCTGCTGCGCCACCAGGAAGCCGCCATAGGCGCTGATCGCGATCGCCTGCGCGACATCGGCCGGGACGAGATCGATGAACGGCCCGCGCGTGCGGCCGCTGGCGTTGTAGACGACGAGGTCGGGCGTGCCGAGCTCGCGTTCGACCAGGCCGAACAGCCGCTCGACCTCCTCAGGCTCGGTGGCGTTGCAGGCATAGGCCTTGGCGCCGGTCTCGCGACAGAGCGCGCCTAATTTCTCGATCTTGCGCGCGGCCAGCGCGACGCGGATGCCTTGCGCAGACAGCAGCCGAGCAAGCGAGGCGCTCAGGCCTTCGCCGGCGCCGACGATGAGGGCGATCTTGTATTTCGGATGTTCCATAGCGTGATCTCTCGGAGACGGGAAGCCGCTGATCTATGCATCCGCCGTGCGGACGACCAGCCAGGTCGATCATAATTCCGCAGAGCGAATTGCTCCTTCACGGCGATCATGCCTCCCTGACAATTTGCGGCTTTATCCGCCTTTGCGACTGGAGCATGATCGACATCATCCCAAGCGGCAAGCGATAAGAATTGCCGTCGGGCGGGAACGAAGAGGACGATCATGCACAAGCCGGTCACAGGTGAGCCAAAAAGTGTCGCGGCCGCACCATCCGGTCTGCTGGCGCCCGATACATCAGGCATGAATTTCTATCGCGCCGATCCGGCGCTGACGGATCTGTTGCGTATCCATCTGCCGGACCCGCTGTTCCGCCACATCGAGCCGCATCTCGATCGCCTCGGCGAACTCGCCGGTGGCCATCTCGACGATTGCGCGCGGCTCGCCGACCGGCACACGCCGGTGCTGCACCAGCGCGACAAGTTCGGCCGCGACGTGCAGTGGATCGAATATCACCCGGCCTATCGCGAACTGGAGAACGCCGCGTTCGGCGAGTTCGGCATCCATGCGCTCTCGATCCGCAAGGGCATCATGGGCTGGCCGGACAAATATCCCGTCGTGGCCAAGCACGCCTTCACCTTCCTGTTCAACCAGACCGAATTCGGCATGGGCTGCCCGATCAACGTCACCGACGGCTGCGCCAAGCTCCTGGCGAATTTCGGCAGCGAGGCGCTGAAGGCGAAATATCTCGCCGGCCTGACCCAGACCGACATGAGCAAGCTGACCCAGGGCGGCCAGTTCATGACCGAGAAGGAGGGTGGCTCCGATGTCGGTACGCTGACCACGCGCGCCGTGCAGGAGGGCGACCATTGGCGCCTCCATGGCGAGAAATGGTTCTGCTCGAATGCAGATGCCAAGGTCGTGATGCTGCTGGCGCGTCCTGAAGGCGCCGGCCCCGGCACGCGCGGCGTCGGCCTGTTCCTGATGCCGCGCTTCCTCGACGACGGTTCGCAGAACCACTACCGGATCGTGCGCCTCAAGGACAAGCTCGGCACCCGCTCGATGGCCTCGGGCGAGATCAAGCTCGAAGGCGCGATCGCCTATGCGGTCGGCAAGCTCGACCGCGGCTTCGTGCAGATGGCCGAGATGGTCAATTCGTCGCGGCTCTCCAACGGCGTCAAGTCCACCGCTCTGATGCGCCGCGCCTATCATGATGCGATGACGGTTGCCAAGAACCGCGTGGTGTTCGGCAAGCGCATCATCGATCTGCCGCTCGGGCGCCGGCAGATGTTGAAGATCATGCTGCCGGTCGAGCAGGCGCTGTCGATGAGTTTTCTGACCGCCGACGCGCTCGACCGCGCCGAGGCTGGCAGTCAGGATGCTGCGGCGCTGCTGCGCATCCTCACGCCGACGCTGAAATTCCGTGCGACGCGCGATGCGCGCAAGGTTTGCGGCGACGCGCTCGAGATGCGCGGCGGCATTGGTTATATCGAGGAATTCGCCACGCCCCGCCTGCTGCGCGATGCGCATCTCGGCTCGGTCTGGGAGGGCACCGGCAACATCGTCGCGATCGATGCGCTCCGGCGCGCGGTCGGCCGCCACGGTGCTGAATCCGCGCTATCAGCCGATCTGCATGCGCGGCTCGATGATAGCGCGTCGGTCCCGCAGGCCTGGCGCGACAATTTGCGCGGTCTCGTCGATCGCGCCGTCGGCTTCGCGCGCGAGGTCGCTGGCAATTCCGAGAACGAGGCCGATGCGCGCCGCGCGACCAGCCTGCTCTATCACGTCGCAAGCGCAGTCGCGCTCGCCTGGGAAGCGCATCGCATCAACGAAATGCGCGGCGATGCGCGCCGGCTCCTGCTGTCGCGGCTGGTGATCGACCATCGCGTTGCGCCGAGCGATCCGTTCCGGCTGACGGAAAATGCCGCGCAAGCGAAGATCGCAGCGCTGCTGCTCGGCGATCGCGACGCCGGCATGAGCGAGGTTGGCGAACTGGTTCTGGCAGCGTAGGCTGCACTCCACGCTCAAACCAAAAGAAACGATAGGGAGTGCTCGATGAAGGCCGCCGTCCTTTATGAAGTCAATCAGCCGCTGGTCATCGAGGATGTCAGCCTGCCGAAGCCGGGCCCACGCGAGGTTTTGATCCGCACGGCGGTCGCCGGCCTCTGTCACTCCGATCTGCACTTCATGGAAGGCCTGTATCCGCATCCGCTGCCCGCGGTGCTCGGGCACGAGTCCGCCGGCATCGTCGAGCAGGTCGGCTCCGACGTCACCTATGTGAAGCCGGGCGATCACGTCGTGACGTGCCTGTCGGTGTTCTGCGGCACCTGCGACAACTGTACCACGGGCCGCACCGTGCTCTGCACCGACACCACCGTAAAGCTGTTGCCGGGCGCCTCCAACCGGATGCAATGGTCGAAGCCCGAGAAGTTGCACCAGTTCCTCAACCTCTCGTCCTTCGCCGAGCAGATGCTGGTGCACGAGAACGCCATCGTCAAAATCCGCAAGGAGATGCCGCTCGATCTCGCCGCGCTGATCGGCTGCGGCGTCATCACCGGCTACGGCGCGGTCGTGAACACGGCGAAGGTGACGGCCGGCGAGACCGTGGCCGTGATCGGCTGTGGCGGTGTCGGCATGGCCGCGATCAACGGCGCGCAGATCGCCGGCGCCGGGCGCATCATCGCCATCGACACCAATCCGGCAAAGCTGCAGCTTGCGACCAAGCTGGGCGCGACCGACATCATCAATCCCACCGACGGCGACGTCGTGAAGCGGGTGCGCGACCTCACCAATGGCGGCGTGCATCATTCCTTCGAGGTGCTCGGCCGCAAGGAGACCGCGGAGCAGGCTTTTGGCATGCTGGCGTCCGGCGGCACGGCCACCATCGTCGGCATGATCCCGTTCGGTCAGAAGATCGAGCTGCACGGCTTCGACTTCCTGCGCGAGCGCAGGATCCAGGGCTCGTCGATGGGCTCCAACCATTTTCGCGTGGACATGCCGAGGCTGGTTGATTTCTACCTGCGCGGCCGGCTGCACCTCGAAGACTGGATCTCGGCCAAGCTGAAACTGTCGGAGATCAACGAGGGTTTTGCCAACATGAAGGCCGGCAAGACGCTGCGCAGCGTGATTGTGTTTGACAGCTAGCAACCGCAATGACGGTGTCATCGCCCGCGAAAGCGGGCGATCCAGTACTCCGCGGCGGAAGCTGTGTGAACCGACTATTGCCGCGGCGTACTGGATGCCCCGGTCAAGGCCGGGGCATGACAGCGGAGTGTGAGGATGGCTGACCTCGCCTCACCGCGACACGTGCGCTGATACCGCGAGCCACGTCCCGTTCTTCTTCGTCCAGCAATCGGTGTACCGCCCCGTCGCCTGCTGGCCGTCGGCGGTGGTGTAGCTGGTTGCGGCGTGGATGATAGCAAAATCGCCCATGATGCGGATGATGACATCATGGGCATGCAGATTGCGGATTGCGATCGGCCGTGCCGTCTGCTCCAGGAAGGCTGCACGGTCGACCAATGTCTTGTCGGGATTGGAGCAAAAAAACTCCGGCGCGAGGATTTCGTCGAAGCGCTTAACGTCGCAGTTTTGCACGGAGGCGACATAGTCGTGGTTGAGCGTGGTGAGCTGGTCGAGGTCTTGGCTCATGACGTTTCTCTCCCTCTATGTTATTTTACTCCGTCATTGCGAGCGTAGCGAAGCAATCCAGAAATGTCTCCGCGGATGCAGTCTGGATTGCTTCGTCGCAAGGGCTCCTCGCAATGACGGGAGGCACTAGTCATTGAACAAAGGGGGCGGCACGAACCCGCCGAATTCGCGCTCGATCAGCTCGGCGAGCTTGAGCGGCGTGCGGTCTTCCAGCCACGGGCCGACGATCTGCACGCCGATGGGCAGTCCGTCGGGCGCAAAGCCCGTCGGAATCGCGGTCGAGGGCAGGCCGGGGAGCGTCGCGATGCCCGGCCAGGCGAGCTGGTCCGGATAGACGTGCTCCTTGCCGTCGATCTTGATCCGCCGCTGCTCCTGCTCCGGCGAATGATCGTGCGGATAGGCTGCCGTCGGCATCACCGGGCAGATCACGGCGTCGTACGTCTTGAACAGCTCGCGCCATTGCGCCCGCAGCCGCGTGCGTCCGGCATTTGCCGCCTGCCAGTCGCGATGGTTGAGCGCGATACCGCGCAGCCGTTCGGCAGCCAAGCTGTTGTCGCCCTCTGGCAACGCCGCTGCGGCTGCCTTGGCGCCGGCGTAGACATCCGGCGCGAAGGTCGAGCCGAGGAACGACATCAGCATGCGCATATAGAGCCGCGAGGAGGCCGCGAAATCCGGCAGCAGCGGACTGCTGCGCTCGATCTTGACGCCAGCCTTGGCGAGATTGTCGGCCAGCCGGTTGATGGTGCCGCGCACCGCCGTGTCGGTCGGCAGCACCGGATCGGTGTCGATCACCAGCACGCGGAAATCCCTGAATGCCGTGTGTCGCGCCGCCGGCAGCTCGAGCCGGTAGGCCAGGCCGGCGTCGATCGGATCGGGCCCGGCCATCACGTCGAGCACCAGCGAAAGGTCGGCGGCGCTGCGCGCCATCGGGCCGATCACCGAGAGGTCGCGCTCGAACGGCAAGGGCGGCAACGGCGGCGGCGTGTGGCCGCGCATCGCGACGAGATTGAAGGTCGGCTTGTGCGCATAGATGCCGCAATGGAACGCCGGCACACGCAGCGAGCCGCCGATGTCCGAGCCGATCGAGAGCGGGCCATAGCCCGCGGCGAGCGCAGCCGAGGAGCCGCCGGACGAGCCGCCCGGCGTGCGGCCGAGATCGTAGGGGTTGTTGGTGGTGCCGTAGATGTCGTTGTAGCTCTGCCAGTCGCCGAGCCCCAGCGGCATGTTGGTCTTGCCGACGATGACGGTGCCGGCGTCCTTCACCCGCGTGACGGGCAGCGCGTCTTCCTTTGCGACAAAATCCTTCTGCGCGGGAATGCCCCAGGTCGTGGGCAGGCCGGCAATGTTATAGGATTCCTTCACGGTGATTGGGAGGCCGAGCAGCGGCTTCCGCTCGCCGCGCGCCCGGGCCGCGTCCGCGTCCCGCGCGGCGCTCAGCGCGCGGTCGAAATCCCGGACGCAGATCGCGTTGACCTTGCCGTCGTGACGTTCGATGCGATCGATCGCGTCCTGCGTGAGCTCGACCGCGGAGACCTTCTTTGCGGTCAACGCGGCCGACAGCTCGACCGCGCTCTTGTAACTCCATTCCGATTTCGCCACGACATGCTCCTGCGCTTCCCTGAAAGGATGATGCGCAGTTTGGCCGAAAGCCGCAACCGCCGTTTGATCGCGATTGATATGCCGGTGAGGCTCGTCGGGCGGACGCCAAAAAGTCGGTGTCATCGCCCGGCTTGACCGAGCGATCCAGTACTCCGAGGCCGCGAGACTAGAACCGAGAAGCCGCGGCGTACTGGATGCCCCGGTCGAGCCGGGGCATGACACCGAGAATGTGGCCCTACGCCGCCCCGATCAAGATCCCGACCGCCAGCACGATGGCGCCGCCGAGCACGATCTGGAACACGGCCTGGAGGAACGGGGTGTCCATGTAGCGCGCGCGGATGAAGGCGATCGCCCACAATTCGAAGAACACGACGACGCCGGCGATTCCCGTTGCGATCCAGAATGCGTTCGGCCAGCTGTCTGGGACGAGATAAGGAAGGGTGTGGCCGAGCCCGCCGAGCGTCGTCATCGCGCCGCAGGTGATGCCGCGCAGCCAGGGCGAGCCGCGCCCCGTGAGCGATCCGTCGTCGGACAGCGCCTCCGCAAAGCCCATGCTGATGCCGGCGCCGATCGAGGCGGCGAGCCCGACCAGAAAGGTCTGCCAATTTTGGTGCGTGGCGAAAGCTGCCGCGAACAGCGGCGCCAGTGTCGAGACCGATCCGTCCATCAGGCCGGCGAGGCCCGGCTGCACATATTGCAGCACGAACATCCGCCGTCGCGTGCGATCTTCCTCGGCGCGCACGTCCGGCTTCAGGATTTCGTCGGTCAGCGCGACGGCGCGGTTCTCGTGATGCTTTTCCTCCTCGGCGAGATCGCCGAGCAGGCGGCGCACGCCGACATCCTCGGCCTGCTCGGCGGCCCGCGCGTAGAAGCGCTCAGCCTCGAGCTCCATGGTCTCGACCTCTTTCCGGATGGTGTCGAGCGGCAGGTTTTTCGTCAGCCAGATCGGCCGCCGGCGCAGAAAGCCTTTGACGTTCTCGCGGCGGATCGGCGGCAGGTGCTGGCCGAAGCGTTCCTCATAGAGTTTCAGCAGCCGATGCCGGTGGCCGCGTTCCTCCTCGGCCATCTCCTCGAAAATCTTCGACGTGTCCGGGTAACGCTCGCGCAAGTCCTCGGCGAAGGTCATGTAAATGCGGCTATCCTCCTCCTCGGAGGAGATCGCGACCGCAAGCACCTCGCGCTCGGTCAGTTCGGCAAAAGTCTTCACGGCGGCCCTGTTTGATAGTTTAGAACTATTCTAAACTATATAAGGCGCCGGGGTTCCCGGGTCAAATCAGGCGGCTTTTGCGAGGAACTTGAGCAGCAAGCGGCTCACCTCGGCCGGCTGTTCCTGCTGCACCCAATGGCCGGCGCTGTCGACGAGATCGCAGCCGAGCATCTTCGTGCAGCCGCGCCCCTGCATCGCTTCGAACACGCCGGGGCGCTGATAGGTGCCCCAATCCTGCTTGCCCGAGATGAAGCACGAGGGCACGTCGATGCTGCGGCCCGCAAACAGCTGCATCTCGCTGTTGAGCATGCCCGAGGTGCCGTAGCGGTACCATTGCAAGCCCCCCTGGAATCCGGTGCGGCCGTACTCGGCGCTGTAATAGGCGAGGTCGCTGTCCGGCAGCCATTGGTTGGCGGCGATCGCGGCCGGCGAGGGCATCTCCTTCGCTACCGTCTCCGCCATCGTCTCGCCGGCGTCCATCACATAGTAGGTCGGCAGTTTTGCGAGTTCGCCCGCGGACCACGACTTCAGCGGATATGGCTTGTTGTCGGTCCAGTCCGCACTCTTCTGGTGATAGTAGGCGCGCAGGAAATCGTGCACGCCCTGCGGCGCGTGCTGCATGTCGGCGTTGGCCGGGCGCGTCGCGTAATACCATTGATAGTGTTTGCGCGGGCGCGGCAGCGCGGCGAGCTCGCGATGCACGGGGTCTTCGACTGCAGGCTTTGCCGGCACATCGACCGTGCCAAACGGCATCGGTGGCGCTCCGCCGAAGGGCGCGCTCATCAGCGTCACCGAGCGAAACACGTCGGGCCGGATCATGGCGCACCAGGCCGCGACCGGGCTGCCGAAATCATGCCCAGCGAGATCGACCTGCCGGTAGCCGAACGCCGACACCAGGGCGAGGGCGTCACGCACGAGGTTGAGCAGAGAGAACGGCGTGAGATCACCGTCGTAGTCGGCGGTCCATCCCGTGGTGCGGCCATAGCCGCGCTGGTCCGGCGCGATTACGTGATAGCCGGCCGCGGCCAGCGCCGGCATCACGTTGCGCCAGGAGAAGGCGAGCTCGGGAAAGCCGTGCAGCAGCAGGATGCAGGGCCGCCCCTTGGTCTCGAAGCCGGCTTCGAGCACATGCATGCGCAACCCGTTGATGCCGTCGACGTAACGCGAGCGGATTCCGGCGGGGAGAGGGATGTCGGGGAGGTCGGCCATTTTTTGTTTCCTCGTCATGGCCGGGCTTGTCCCGGCCATCCACGTTCTTGTTGCCGTTGATTGTAAGAACGTGGATGCGCGGGACAAGCCCGGGCATGACGGAAGCCGGGCGATTGCCGCGCGCTACACCGCCGCACACACGAACGCGCTGCCCTTGCGCCTGATCTTCCCGACCGACGGCGAGGGGAAATGCGCGGTGCAGCACAGCGTGTCGGTGTCGCAATAGCGCTCCAGAAAGCTGCGGCGCGTTTTCGCCGCCGCGGCCGGTCGACGTCGAACTTGATCGACAGCTCCGGATAGAGCGTCTGCAGCGGCGAATGCATGAGGTCGCCGGAGAACACGGCGTCGTCCTTGCCGCGGCCCATCGTGATGGCGATATGGCCGGGCGTATGTCCCGGCGTCGGCAGGATGCGGACGTGATCGCCGATCTGATGATCGTTGCCGACCAGCTCGTGGCGCCTGGCCTCGACCACCGGCAGCACGCTGTCGGCGAAAGGCGGGATCTCCGCCTTCGCATTCTCCGCGAACCAGTGGTCGTATTCCTGCTTGGCGAAGACGTAGCGTGCCTTGGGGAAGGTCGGCACCCAGCAGCCGTTCTCGAGCCGCGTGTTCCAGCCGACGTGGTCGACATGCAGATGCGTGCACATCACGAAATCGATGTCGTCGACCGCGAACCCGGCTGCGTTGAGTCCGCGCAAGTACGTGTCGTCGGTCTTCATGTTCCATTTCGGCCGCTGCGGGCGCGGCTTGTCGTTGCCGATGCAGCTGTCGATCAGGATGGTGTGGTGCGGCGTCTTCACCACATAGGACTGGAAGCACAGGAGCAGTACGTCCTGCTCGTCCAGCGCCTTGGCCTGCCGCATCCATGCCCGGTTCTCGGCTAGGACCTCAGGCGTCAGTCCCGGCAGCATCTCCAGCGCCGGCACGAACGAGGTTTCCTGCTCGATGACGCGATGGATGGTGAGATCGCCGACGGTGAATTTCAGGCTCATGCTCGCTTCCCTTGCACTCACCGTGCATCGCGCACGGATGGAATGACGATGTTGGAGAGGATGTCGATCGCGGCCAGCCCTTCCTTCGGCTGGCCGTATTGGGCAGCGGTGGTCATCATGACGAGATCAAGCTCGGGCACGATGAAGATGCGCTGGCCGCCCCAGCCGAAGGCAGCAACCCATTTGATTTCCTTGTCGCCGGCGAGCGAGCGGCCCATCCACCATTGATAGCCGTAGAACATCGTGCTGCCGAAATAGCCGATCGCCTGGAAGCGCGGCGTGGTCGATTGTGCGATCCAGTCGGCCGAGACGATCTGCCGGCCGTTCCACTGGCCGCGATTGAGCACGAGCTGGCCGATCTTCGCCGCATCGCGCGGCCGCAAGCGAAGGCCCGCGGCCGCTGCGATCTTGCCGTTCTTATAGGCTTTCCACTCGAAATCGCTGATCCCGAGCGGCTGGAACAGCACCTCGCGAGCAAATGCCTCCAGCGGCCTGCCCGAGACGCGTTCGAGGATGTTGCCGAGCAGTTCAGTCCCGCCGCCATTATAAGTCCACAGCACGTCGGGCGGCGCAGCGACTGGCTTTGCGAGCACATAGCCGATCGGATCGGCCTCAAAGGTGAGATGCGGCTCGTCGTTTTTCGGATCGGTCCAGGACCGTGCCTCGTCCCATTCAATGCCGGAGGACATCGTTAGCAGATGGCGCAGCGTGATGGCCTCCCAGCCCGCCTGCTTCGCCGCCTGATGGTCGGGGAAGAATTTGAGCGCGGGCTCGTCGACGCCTTCGATCAGCTTGCGATCGATCGCGATGCCGACGAGCAGCGAAGCGACACTCTTCGATGCCGAACGCATGTCATGCTTCGTCGTCGCGGTAAATTCGTGCTGGCCGTCCGGTTGTCCCCAGGGTTGGTCGTAGCCGGGAAAATACTGCTCGAAGACGAGCTTGCCGTGGCGCACGACGACAACCGAATGGACCGAGGTCGCGCGTTGATCGAGCCGTGCAGCGATGCTGCAGAGCCGCATGCCGTCCATGCCAACGCTGTCGGGCGACGCAGTCGTCCACCCGTCGTCGATTGACGACGGCGATCCACAGGCGAGGTTTTGTCGTCCAGTCGCCATGCCGTCGGCCTGCACGGAAGTGGCTGAGACGGTCAACGCGAGCACGAGGCTCGCGCCGAGAATGCTGAGGCGGGGGAAGCGATCGCGCATCGTCCTTCTCCCCGCAGCCCAGTTTACGCCGCCGGCGGCACCGAGATCTTGACCGAGGGGCGCTCCAGCATCTTCTGGTGGAAGGCGTCGAGTTTCGGATAGGCCTTGCGCCAGCCGCAATCGGCGAAGCGGAAGTCGGCATAGCCGAGCACGCAGATGAGGCCGATCTGCGAGATGTCGAACGGGCCGTTCAAAACTTCGGGCATGTTCTCGAAGCGCGCCATGCCGGTCCAGGCCCGGTTCCAGTGGTCGTCCGACCATGCCTGCCATTGCAGGCCCTGCGGCCGCACCATCTTCTCGTAGCGGCACAGCAGCATGGAATCGAGCATGCCGTTGATCAGGGAGTGATTGGTCTTGGCCTTCCAGCGCCGCGGGCCGTAATCGGGGATCAGGCTGCCGCCGGCCATCTCGTTGAGATATTCGACGATCACGTAGGAATCCAGAATGACGTCGCCGTCATTGGTGATCAGCACCGGCAGCTTCTTCAGCGGCGTGATGCGCGAATAATCCTCATTGACCGTGCCCGGCGCGACGGTTGCCGGCGTCAGCTCGATCTTGTCGATCAGCCCAAGCTCGATCGCGGCGATGCGCACCTTCCGGGCGAAGGGCGAGGCGGCGGAGAAGGAGAGTTTCATGGGGAAATGTCCTACGCGGTGACCGGCAGTTGGTTATCGTCATTGCGAGCGAAGCGAAGCAATCCAGTCTGTCTCCGTGGAAATAGTCTGGATTGCTTCGTCGCTTCGCTCCTCGCAATGACGGGGAGAGGGCGGAGGCCTTACGCCGCCACGATCTCCTGGCGCTGCTCGCCGAGGCCTTCGATGCCGAGCGTGACGACATCGCCGACATTGAGAAAGGTCGGCGGCTTCATGCCGAGACCGACGCCGGGCGGGGTGCCGGTGGTGATGATGTCGCCAGGCAGCAGGGTCATGAACTGCGACACGTACGAAACGCATTTGGCCATGGAGAAGATCATGGTCTGGGTCGAGCCGGTCTGGCGACGCTGGCCGTTGACGTCGAGCCACATCGACAGGTTCTGCACGTCCTTGATCTCGTCCTTGGTGGCGAGCCACGGGCCGACCGGGCCGAAGGTGTCGTGTGACTTGCCCTTGGTCCACTGACCCAGGCGCTCGGTCTGGAAGGCGCGCTCGGAGACGTCGTTGCAGACGCAATAGCCGGCGACGTAGTTCAGCGCATCGGCTTCCGAGACATACTTGGCGCGGGTGCCGATGATGGCGGCGATCTCGACTTCCCAGTCGAGCTTGGTCGAGCCGCGCGGCTTCTCGACCGCGTCGTTCGGGCCGGACAGCGACGTGTTGGCCTTCATGAAGATGATCGGCTCGGTCGGGATCGCGGCGCCGGTTTCCTTGGCGTGGTCGCTGTAGTTGAGGCCGATGGCGACGAATTTCGAGATGCCGGTGACGGGCGCGCCGAAGCGCGGCTTGCCGGAGACGGCGGGCAGGGAGGCCGGGTCAAGGCCCGCCAGCTTCTTCAGGGATTCCGGCGAATAGGCCTCGCCGGTCAGGTCCTTCACATGCGCCGACAGGTCGCGCAATTGGCCGGATTTGTCGATCAGGCCGGGCTTTTCCGCACCCTTTTCGCCATAACGAACAAGCTTCATTCTCGTTTCTCCCTGGAGATGGACCGATCGGTTAAATAGCTTCATGGAACAGGGCGGCGGGAAATTCAACCGCTCAAAGTGGGGCGCATTGCAGCCCTTCCTTTGTAGGGTGGGCAAAGGCGCGGAGCGCCGTGCCCACCAATTCTTTTTGATGGCCCGGTATGGTGGGCACGCGGAGCCTGTCATCGGGCGCGCATTCGCGCGACCCGGTGGCTTTGCCCACCCTACGATTGCAGCGCCACAAATTTGAACGCATCCCCGTCCCGCTTGATGTGGCCGGCCGAGAAATGGCCGCCGATCACCAGCGTCGGGGTATCGGCAAAGCGCGAGAACACCTTGTGCCGCGACGCGGCCGATTGGGCGGTATCGGTGTCGACGACCGAGCACCAGTCGAGATGCGCCATCTGGCAGGGGTGATGGGCGACGTCGCCGCTGAGCAGCCCTTGTTCGCCGCCGGACTCGATCAGGACGCTCATATGCCCGGGGCTGTGGCCGGGGGTCGGGATCACGCTGATCTCCTCGCAGAGCCGGTGATCGCTCGGGATCAACTCGGCCAGGCCCGCATCGACGACCGGCTTCACGGAATCGTTGAACACCGCGACCTTGTCCGGCTCGGCCGTATAGTCGCGCCAATATTCATACTCGGTCTTGCCGAACAGGTAGCGCGCCCTGGCGAAAGTCGGCACCCACTTGCCATCGACGAGCTTTGTATTCCAGCCGACATGGTCGACATGCAAATGCGTGCACAGCACGGTGTCGATGCTGTCAGGGGGAAAGCCCGCTTCCGTCATGGTCTCCAGAAACGGCGTGCTGCGGTTATTCCAGACCGGGACACCGCGGCCCTGCTTGTCGTTGCCAAGGCCAGTGTCGACCACGATGCGGCGCGTCGGCGTCTCCACCACCAGCGAGTGGATCGACATTTTCAGCCGGCCCTCCTCGGTGGCGAAATGCGGGATCAGCCAAGGCAGCTTCTGGATCTCGTCATTGGTCGCGGCCGGCAGGATGAAGCGGGTCGAGCCGACCGTCTCCATTTCCACGATCTTGGTGATTTTGACCTTGCCCACGGTCCACGGCATGCGGCGATCCCAATTTTCTTGCTTTCGCGAAAGATGCGGCCTTCCGCCGTCGAACGCAATGGATCATCTGTCGCGATGTTGCGTTATCGGGGGAACCCCGAGACAGCCAGAGAGAGCGACGATGCCAGAGCTTGCTATTTCCGCCGAGAAGGTCGCCTTCATCATCGAGAAGGCCCGCGAATTCGACGTCAAGGAGGCAGCGTCCGACCCTGACTCGGGCTCCAATCCCTCTGATGATGACGAGATCGACGTGCTCGAGGACACGAATTCCGACCCGGTCGCAGCCGAGCTCTCCGGTTTCATCCGCGCGCTGAACGAGGACGAGCAGCTCGATCTCGTCACGATGATGTGGCTCGGCCGCGGCGATGGCGAAGTGGAGGAGTGGGACGATCTGCGTGCCCGCGCCGCCGAGGCGCGCGGTGAATACAAGAACCCGCGTCGCGAAACGGTGCAATATCTGCTGGGCGAGCCGATGCTGGGCGATCTGCTTGCCGACGGCATGGACGAGCTTGGCATCGACTGGACCGACGAGCGGACTACGCCGGTTTCGTAAGTCGTCACCGCGCGCAGTCGACGATCACGGTGCCGAGCTTGTCACCCTTCTCGACGGCGAGATGCGCCTGCGCGGTATCCGATAGCGCGAACTGCGCCGCGACGTTGTGAATGCGCGGCCCTGCCGCCAGCCATTTCGTGATATCGGCCTGCGCCGCCGCAAGCAGCGCGGGCGGTAGCGCGAACAAGACGAGCGAGCGGAGCGTGATGCACTTCTCCATCAGTTCGCGCATCGGCACCGTGGGTGTGCGGTTGCCGTTGGTGGCGTAGACGGCGATCGTCGAATTGAGCGCCATCAGCTTCAACGTCGTCGCGATGTTGCCGCCGAAATCGACATCGACCACGCGATCGACACCACGTCCGCCGGTGAACGCCATCGCCTTGGCGACGACGTCCTCGTCCCTGTAATTGACCACGAGATCGGCGCCCGCGCGCCGGGCCTGCTCGCCCTTCATCGCCGAGCTGACTGTCGCGATCACCTGCGCGCCGCCCCATTTGGCGAGCTGCACGGCATAATGGCCAACCGCGCCGGCGCCGCCGGTGACGAGCACGGTCTTGCCGACGATCGGCCCATCCGCAAACAGGCTGCACCATGCGGTCATCGCGGGGATGCCGAGCGTTGCGCCCTCCGCAAAGGAAAGATGATCCGGCAGCGGCGTCACCAGCTGCTCGGCGAGCGCGATATATTCGGCCGCCGTGCCGAAGGCGCGGCCGTTGCGCTGGCCGTTGAACAGCCAGACCCGGTCGCCGACCCTGAAGCGCGTTACGCCGTCGCCGATCTGGTCGACGAAACCCGCGCCGTCGCTGTTCGGAATGACGCGCGAAAATTCAATCGCGCGATAGCTGCCGCCGCGCCGGCCGACATCGGCCGGATTGACGCCGGAGGCCTCCAGGCGAATGCGAACTTCGCCTGGGCCAGCGACCGGCGTCGCCATCTCACCATAGGTGAGGACATCCGCCGCCGGTCCAGTTTGCTCGTACCAGACTGCTCTCACAGCGTTCCGGGGAAGGCGCCGCCGTCGAGCAAGATATTCTGGCCCGTGATGAAGCCGGCCTTGGCGCCGCAGAGGAAGGCGCAGGCATAGCCGAACTCGTCAGGCTGGCCGAAGCGGCCGGCCGGGTTGAGTTTTGCTCGCTCGGCCAGGATCTGCTCCGGCTTCGTGCCGCGCTTGTCGGCCTCGGCCTTCGCGGTGCCGGTCAGGCGGTCGGTCTCGAACGGACCCGGCAACAGGCCGTTGATGGTGACGTTGTTGATCACGGTCTTGCGCGACAGGCCGGCGATGAAGCCGGTGAGGCCGGCGCGCGCGCCGTTGGAGAGACCGAGGATGTCGATCGGCGCCTTCACCGCCGCCGAGGTGATGTTGACGATGCGGCCGAACTTGCGCGCCATCATGCCGTCGACGGTCGACTTGATCAGCTCGATGGGCGTGAGCATGTTGGCGTCGATCGCCTTGATCCAGTCGTCGCGGGTCCAGTTGCGGAAATCGCCGGGCGGCGGGCCGCCGGCATTGTTGATGAGGATATCCGGCTCGGGGCAGGCCTTCAGCACGGCCTCGCGGCCCGCAGGCGTCGTGATGTCGCCGACGATCTCGGTGACCTTCACGCCCGGATAGGCTTTGCGGATGTCGTCGGCCGTCTTCTTCAGGGCTTCGGCGCCGCGCGCGGTCAGCGTGACGTCAACGCCGGCTTCCGCCAGCGAGATGGCGCAGGCGCGGCCAAGGCCCTTGCTGGATGCGCAGACGATGGCGCGGCGACCTTTGATCCCAAGATCCACTGTTTCACTCCCGTAATGTCAGGCAGGTTTTGGACGGGCCGCACTCTAGCCAATCATGGCGCCGCTGATAAGGGAGGGGGCCGCGTCAAAATGCATGGCGCGGTCGCGCGGCGATGCAAATGTGCGGGCATGATCCGGAAAAGTGTGCCGCGGTCTTCCGAAAAGATCATGCCCAGACAATAAGCTAGATACGCCGTTCCTGCTTGAGGCGGTCGATCGCGGCCGCGGCCTCCGGCGGCAATGTCTTGAAGCCCATCTTGCCGGCCGCCGAGAACAACGGCCGCAGATGCGAACCGGCGAGGAACGGTGGCTGCCGGTTGGCCGGCACGATCTGGTCGAACACCAGCACCAGCGTGGTGGCGACGAGGCCGACCCTGACGGCGCCGAGTGCGGCGCCGGCGAGCCGGTCGCCGATCCCGGCTTCGCGTATCGTGTCGTTCAGTGCGAGGCGGCCGATATAACCAAGGAGCATGCCGACGACCACGAAGATGCCGAAGAACCAGATCCAGTTTTGCAGCAGCGGCGCGTTCGGATTGGTCGCGACCTGCGGCACGATCAGCGGCATCAGCGCGACGGCGATGGGAGCGGCCAGGAGATAGGCGAGGATGGTCATGGCGCTGCCGAGCAGGCCAGTCCTGAAACCGAAGCCGATCGCGACGGCGAGTGCCGTATAGACCGCGAGATCGAAACTGTTCATGAGCGTCAGGCCTGCCTCGATGGAACGCTTGCGTCGATGGAACGAATGAACGCCGGACCGATCATTCCGGTTTCAGATCGTTAAAATCGTCTGTATTGGTGGCTCCAAAGCTCAGGGAAAACACTCAAGGCAAGCGTCATGTCAGACTTATTCGACGTCAGTCAAGAAACCATCCTTGTGACGGGCGCGAGCCAGGGGCTGGGGCGGCAATTTGCCCGGGTCCTCGCGGCCCATGGCGCGGCCGTCGCGCTCGCGGCGCGGCAGACCGACTAGCTGAAGAGCCTGGAGGAGGAGATCCGCGGCAAGGGCGGCCGCGCTGCCGCGGTCGCACTCGACGTCACTGACATGCCATCGATCGCCAAGGCTGTGGATGCCACGGAAGCCGCGCTCGGTCCGATCACGGTGCTGATCAACAATGCCGGCATCGCCATCGAGAAGCTCGCGACCGAACAGACCGAATCCGATTGGGACGCCGTGATCGGCGCCAATTTGAAAGGCGCCTATTTCCTCGCGACCGAAGTCGCGCGCCGCATGATCGCGCGCAAGCAGGAAGGCAACATCGTCAACATCGCTTCCGTGCTCGGCACCGGCGTGCTGAAGGCGGTGTCGCCCTATGCGATCTCCAAGGCCGGCATCCTCCAGGCGACCAGGGCGATGGCGCTGGAGCTCGCGGGCCAGAACATCCGCATCAACGCGCTGGCGCCCGGCTATATCGACACGGAAATGAATCACGCCTTCTGGTCCACCCCGCCGGGCGAACGCCTGACCAAGCGCATCCCGCAGCGCCGCGTCGGCGCCGAGTCCGATCTCGATGGCGCGATCCTGCTGCTGGCGTCACGGGCGTCGCGGTACATGACGGGGAGTGTGGTGACGGTGGATGGCGGGTTCTTGTTGAACTAACCACCGCTGTCGTCCCGGACAAGCGAAGCGCAGATCCGGGACCCATAACCCCAGGGAGAGGTTTGGCAAAGATTCGGAGTTACTATCTCGCCCCACAACATCTCCCTGCGGTTATGGGTCCCCGCGTTCGCGGGGACGACAGCTGAATGTAAGGCGGCGGCTTCGCGCTACCTCGCCTCCACCCTGATCATATCCGCCGCCTTCTCCCCGATCATGATGGTCGGCGCGTTGGTGTTGCCACCGATCAGCGTCGGCATGATCGAGGCGTCGACGACGCGCAGGCCCTCGATGCCGTGCACCTTCAGCTTCGGATCGACCACCGACATCGCATCGGTGCCCATCTTGCAGCTGCCGACGGGGTGATAGACGGTGTCGACGCGATTGCGCAGGATGGCGCGGATGTCGTCGTCCGTTCTCACATCCGACGTGAACATGTCCTTCTTCCGCAACGCGCGCAGCGCGGGCGTCTCCATCAGCCGCCGCGTGGTCTTGAAGCCCGCGACCATCGACTCGAGATCTTCCGCCTCGCCCAGAAAGTTCGGATCGATCATGGGTGCAGCGAGCGGATCGGCGCTCTTCAGCCAGACGCTGCCGCGGCTCTTCGGTCTGAGCAGGCAGACATGGCACGAGAAGCCCGCCTCCTTGTGCTTCTTGCGGCCGTGGTCGTCGAGCATCGCGATGACGAAGTGCAGCTGGATGTCTGGCACCGCGAGGTCGGGCCTGGTCTTCAGGAAGCCGCCACATTCGGCGAAATTGGTGGTCATCAGGCCGCGTCGCTCGCGGCGATACTGCTGGATGGCGCGGAGCAGGGATGGCAACCGGCCGAGCGACGAATGAACGAAGTGCGGATAGTCGGAGGCGTAGACGAACACGAAATCCGGATGGTCCTGCAGATTGCGCCCGACGCCCGGCAAATGATCCACGACGCCAATGCCGTGCGCGCGAAGCGCATCGCCATCGCCGATGCCCGACAGCATCAATAGCTGCGGCGACTGGAAGGCGCCGCCGGCGAGGATCACCTCGCGGCGGGCGCGCAGCTGCTTGGTCTGCTTGCCCTGCACATATTCGATGCCGACCGCGCGCCCGCTATCGAACAGGATTTTCGTGGCCTGCGCCCCCGTCTCGACGCGCAGATTCGCGCGCTTGTCCATGTGGGGATGCAGATAAGCGCGTGCCGCGCTCCAGCGCTCGCCATGGTGCTGCGTCACCTGGTAGCTGCCGAGCCCTTCATGGTCCTCGCCGTTGAAGTCCTCGCGGATGCGGAACTGTGCCTCGCGCGCGGCCTGGTGGAAGACGTCATGGATCGGATTGTGCGAGCGCAGCCCGTTGACATGCAGCGGGCCGCCCTTGCCATGATAGTCGCCGTCGAAATCGGAATTGTTCTCCGAGCGCTTGAAATAGGGCAGCCCGTCGGCGTACAACCAGCCGGCATTGCCGAGCGAGGCCCAGTGGTCGTAGTCCCATTTGTGGCCGCGGATGTAGACCATCGCGTTGATCGCCGAGGAGCCGCCGAGGCCCTTGCCGCGCGGTTGATAGCCGATGCGGCCGTTCAATCCCTTCTGCGGCACGGTATCGAAAGCCCAGTTGGCCGCGCTGTATGGCAAAGCGAGCCCGAATGGCGTGGTGATCCGCCAATTGTCGTTCCGCCCGCCGGCGTCGAGCAGCGCCACGGACGTCGCCGCATCCTCCGACAGCCGCCCCGCTACCGCGCAGCCGCCGGAGCCCGCGCCCACGACGACGAAGTCGAATGTGTCAGTCACTGATATGTCCCCCCTCTGCATTTTCTTCTCGTCATTGCGAGCGTAGCGAAGCAATCCAGAAGCCCGCCGCGGAGACAGTCTGGATTGCTTCGCGGAGCCTGTCATCGGGCCGCGCTTCGCGCGGACCCGTTGGCTCGCAATGATTGAAAGCTACGACATGAACCGCATCAACTTCTCCAGCCGCGCGATCTTGCCGCCATAGGGCGGATAGAGGTCGGCGAGGCGGTTGAACTTGGAGCGATAAAACACCGGCTTCAGTTTGCTGAACGTGCGAAAACCCCATTCGCCGTGATAGGCGCCGGTGCCGGATGCGCCGACGCCGCCCATCGGCTGGTTGGCTTGCGCGAAGTGGAACAGGCAGTCGTTGACGGTGACGCCGCCGGAGATCGTGCGCGACAGCACCTCGTCGCGGGCGGCGCGATCCTTGCCGAACCAGTAGAGCGCGAGCGGCCGGTCGCGGGCGTTGACGAAAGCGATCGCCTCCGCCGGATCGCGATAGCCCAGCACCGGCAAAACGGGGCCGAAAATCTCCTCCTGCATCGCCGCCATCGCCTCGGTCGCGCCGACGATCAGTGTCGGCGGGAATTTGCGGTGTGCTTTCCAGTTCGGATCGTCCGCTTTCGCCGGTTGCAGGATTTTTGCGCCGCGCTGCGCAGCATCTGCCACGAGTCCTTCAAGCCGCGCATAGTGCCGGTCGGAGATGACGGAGGTGTAGTCCTTGTTGGCGGGATCGGTGCCGAACATGCGCCGCATCTGCGCGCGCACTTTTTCGGCGAAGGCCTGCAACGAGCGCTCAGGCACCAGCACATAGTCCGGCGCGATGCAGGTCTGCCCGGCATTGAGCAGCTTTCCGTAGGCGATGCGCTCGGCCGCCTCCTCGAGATCGGCGGAGGCGTCGATGATCGCCGGCGACTTGCCGCCGAGCTCGAGCGTTACGGGCGTGAGATTGCGCCCGGCGGCCTCCGCGACCAGCCGACCGACCCGGGTCGAGCCGGTGAAGACGAGATGGTCGAACGGCAGGCTCGCGAAGGCTTTTGCGATCTCGTCCTCGATGCCGGTGACGAGTAGCTCGGTGGCATCGAACTTTTGCGCCACCGTCTCCTTCAGCAGCACTGAGAAGTGCGGCGAGAGTTCGCTTGGCTTGATGATGACCCGGTTGCCGGCGGCGATCGCGCCGATCGCGGGCGCAAGCGTGAGCTGGAGCGGATAATTCCAGGGCGCGATGATGCCGACCACGCCGAGCGGCTGCGGGATTAGGCGGTTGCGCGCCGGCAGGAATTGCAGCGCGGTGGCCACGCGCTGCGGCGCCATCCAGCTCTTCAGGTGCTTGGTCGCATGCCGGATCTCGGAGAACACCAGCATCGTCTCGGCGATGGTGGTCTCGACGGCCGAGCGGTGGCCGAAATCGGCCGAGATCGCCTGCCGGAAACGCTCCTCGTTGTCGGCGACGACAGTGCGCAGCCGCGCCAGCCGGTCGAGCCGCTCGGCCAGGTCAGGTGCAGGCTCGGCGCGCGCCCGCGCAACCATGGCCTCGAAGGCATCCTTCAGCGCCGGGAGTGGCGCGCTCGCCAAGGGGCGGTCCAAGGTATGGTCCATGGGTGGTCTCCCCTGAAAACGACGTTTGCCCCCGGTTTTGTTGCCGCAAGCTGGCCCTTTGTGGAACTTCTGGCAAGAGTACGCCAAACGGTCCCGAAATCGGCCCAACTCACTGTCATAAAGTCGAAAAAAACGTCCCCGCGGCCCTTTCCAAAGGCAGCCCGGGTTGGTACATACGCCTCGCACCCGAGGGGCTTTGCCCCGGGGGTGCCTTCCAAGGAAGCCTTTGGGACGGACGAAGCAAGCCACGCGAACAGCGCCGGCCACTTCATCCACCGTCCCCGGCATCTTGGCCAAGGCATAGCGACGGTTTAACGCGGGGTGGAGCAGCCCGGTAGCTCGTCAGGCTCATAACCTGAAGGTCATAGGTTCAAATCCTATCCCCGCAACCAAGTTCGGACTTTACCGGTCCCGATACGAAAATGGCCCGCATCACGCGGGCCATTTTTGTTTTGAGAAGCCACGCACCTACCGTCTCAGGTCACGACGAGTCCCGCGGTCAGTGCGGCCTTCCTCAGATAGGTAAGCGAACCACGCCGAACTTCGCTGGTTGGGCGGGGCGTTGCGGCAATTGCGATCTCTATTCACCACTCAATTACATGCACCATCACCGTAATTCTCATCAGTGCCTTCCAGGGGACCGGGCGCGAACGGAATGAGCAACAGTCCGAGCAGCGCCACGCAAGCGAGGAGGGCCCAGGCTTCGTTGGCGCTGAGCGCGAACGCGGCCTTTTCGACCATGGGACGCAGATAGGCTTCAACCGCGGCATCGGAGACCTGCGGAGGGCGGTGGGTAAACAACGTCAGGTCAAGCCCGATCGCCTGAGCCGCAGTCACATCGCCCGCAATCAGGCGCTCGCGCAAAGCGTCGGCATGCCCGCCGGTGCGTCCGTAAAGGATCGTATCGATCAGCGCGATGCCGATTGCGCCCCCGAGGTTTCGCATCAGGTTAAACAGGCCGCTTGCGTCGGGTACCCGTGATGCGGTCAGCGAACCCAACGCCAGCCGGGTCGGAGGCAGCAGGCAAAACATGATCGCAACGCCGCGCAAGACTTGCGGCCAGAACATTTCTTGGAAGTCGGCGACACGGCTCTCGAATGCACTGCAACCCAGCCCGATCGCGAACAGACCAAACCCCGCCGCCGACAACCAACGGGGATCAAACCTGCTTTCCAGCAGGCCCGCAATCGGCGCGGTGGCAAGCTGCGCAACGCCGGTGACGAGCATGATCGTGCCGATTTCAAATGCGTCATGATGTCGAACATAGGCGAGGAAGACCGGCATGAGATAGACTGAGCCGAACAATCCAACTCCGAGGAAGAAGCTCAATGCGCAACCGATCGCAAACGAGCGCGATCTAAATGTCGACAGTTCGACCACCGGATGCGCAGCCCTGAGTGTTCGGATGGCGAAGACGGTTGCCGCGGCAGCACTCAAGACGATCAGGATGGAGCAGAATGGAGAAAGCCACCCGCGTTGCGGGCCTTCCTTCAGACCGATCTCCAGGCATGCAAGCGAAACCGCAAGAAGTCCGAGAGACGGCACGTCGAGTGTAGCCAGATCAGAAAGCCGGGGTCGTTCGCGCGGCAGCAGCATTGGCGTGGCGAGTGCGGCGACCACCCCGGGAGCGACATTGATCAGAAACAGCCAATGCCAGGACCAGGTGTCGGTGATCCAGCCACCGACCACCGGTCCGACCGTGGGCGCCAGCACGGCCATAATGCCGGCCATGGTGGTGGCAACGGGATGCAAACGGATCGGAAACAGCAGAAAGACAGCGGAAAAAACCGCCGGAATCAGCACGCCGCCAGCGAAACCCTGAAGCACGCGGAAGCTGACAAGCATCGTAAAACTGCTGCTGAACGCGCAGCCGATGGAGGCAAGGGTAAAGACGCTGATCGCAATAACGAACAGCCATCGCAGCGTCAGAACGCGCGTAAGCCACCCGGTCAGTGGAATGGCGATGATCTCGGCGATCAGATACGCGGTTTGAATCCAGCTCATCGCCTCTCGCGATATGGCGAGTGTACTCTGGATCGTGGGTAGCGAAGTGGCGACGACCTGAATGTCGAGGATCGCCATGAACATGCCGAGGCACATCAGGACGAAGCCAAGCCACGTAGCTGCACTCGGCTCGATAACCCGTTCAGTCATTTTGCGCCACGCACAATGTCTCACGGGATGCGGCGAGGGCGAGGTTTTCGGCCCGTATGCGGATCGCGAGAACCGCAGCGTTGAGGATGGTGAAGACGATGGCCAGCAGCGGCAGACCCAGAACCAAAGGGAGCACGGCGATCTCGCCGGCAACCACGGCATAGTTGGGATGCGACAGAAATCGATAGGGTCCCGCCGACACGAGCGGCTGTTCGGGCAGAACAATAATCCGCGTCGTCCATCGTGAGCCGAGCGTCCGGATGACCCAGAAGCGAAGGCACTGAAGGATAAGATAGCCGGCCAGGGCAACGACATTCACCGGTTGGTCGCGGCCGAACACCCACAGCGACAACAGCCAGGCGGCATGAACCGTGATAATCAACGGATAATGCCGGGGTGCCACCTCGACGGCGCCGCGGGCCAGGAGCTTTCGAGTGTTCGCGCGCGAAATGACGAGCTCGCCGACGCGCTGCAGCGTGATGGCGCCGAGAATGAGTTCAGCAAACGTCACGAAGTGTGCCGTAGCGTGACACAGCTCGCGGTGAAGCCGGGTCCGAGCGCCGTCAACAGTGAGCGCGCCGGCAGCCCTTTCGCGCGAGCCTGCTCAAGCACGAACAATACAGTGGGTGACGACATGTTACCAAAGTCGGCGATAATCTGTCGTTCATGGGAAAGCGTTCCTTGGTCGAGCGCGAGGGCGCCTTCCAATGCACAGATAACCTTCGCGCCGCCGGGATGGCAGATGAACCGGTCAATGTCTTCCACCGAAAGACGCATTCTGGAGAGAATTTCGGTCACGGCGGAGTTGAAATGCCTCGTGACGAAGTCAGGTATGGTGCGGCGAAAGATGACGCCGAATCCTTCCGGATCGACACTCCATCCCATGATGCCAAGCGTATCCGGCCAAAGGTGTTCGCCGGCAGCCTCGATCTGCGTCGCACCGCCATCGCCCGCGCGCAACACGATTGCAGCAGCGCCGTCGCCAAACAGGCTGACGGCGACGATGTTGGCTTTGGTAAGTTCGTCCAGGCGAAGTGCGAGTGAGCAGAGCTCGATCGTGACCAGCAGCACGTTGGTGCCAGGGCGCGCTTGGGCGAGGCGCGACGCAATCGATAGACCCGAAACCCCGCCCGCACAGCCAAGACCAAACACCGGCACACGCATCATGTCGGACCGGAAGCCCATCCGGCGAGCAACGCGCGCCTCGAGACTTGGTGTCGCGATTCCCGTAGAAGAGACGGTCACGACAGTGTCGACATCGCCGCCGGCAAGTTGCGCGCTCGCCAGCGCCTTCTCGGCGACATCGACAAATAGCGCTTCAGCTCCCTCGAGAAAGGCCTCGGTGCGTTCGGGCCAGCCTCGTCGTTCGAGATACCAGTCGAACGGCTTGACGCCGTGACGCTTGACTATGCCGGTATTCGAGAAAATGCTTGAGAACCGTTCGAATTCGGGAAAGCGGGCGCCGAAGACATCCCATGCTGCCGTCAGCACGTCCTCTTGCAAAAACACGTGGGGAGGCACCGACGTCGCCAGGGAGACCAGCGCAGCCGGGGGCATCGGGGATCCTGGTGTTGCTGTCATCAGCATAAGAAACATCGGCGCGGTGCAAATATTTCGACGCTTGTAAGAAATGATCTAGCCGGACATGTCACTAAAACTTGAATAGCGTTACGACTTCCCAGGTTTGGATTCGACATGCAGAGGTTGTCGCGTCCGCCCAGCGAGGCATTCGAGCGCCATCAGAATCTGACCATGGTCCATCAAACTGTTGCCAACGCGATCGTTGACGCCGTCGCGCACTCCAAGAAGTGAGCTGTCCAATGACCGAGATCGACCTTGTCAACGTGTTCACCCACACGGGGCGCGGCGGCAACCCCTGTCCAATTGTCATCGATGCATCGAACCTGACTGCTGAGGGGATGCAGTCGGTGGCCCGGCACTTCGGGCATGAGTCGGGCTTCGTCCTTCCGGCTCCCAGCGGCGACGCCGACTTTGCCTTCCGGTTCTGGGTTCCGCGACACGAGATGGAGATGTGCGGTCACGCAACCATCGGCGCGCTCTGGGTCCTCGCGACCAAGGGGCGCTTGCCGGGCGAACAGGTCCGCATCGAGACACGCAGCGGATCGGTGACGGGCTATGTCGATCGTGTGGACTCGGGCGAACCGTCCGTCGAGATCAGCCAGCCTGTCGGCAAGGTCGTCGATCTCTCGCGTGCCGAAGAGGAGGACGTTCTGTCGACGCTCAAGCTGTCGCGCCGCGATCTGCTTGATATGCCAGTGCAGAACGCCGTCACGTCGCGCGTGAAGACGCTCATCCCGATCAAGGGCGTCCGCGAGCTCAACGAGCTGGTGCCGGACCCAGCGCAGATCGAGGCGTGCTGCGGGCGGATCGGGTCCACCGGACTTTACCCCTACGCCGTCGAACATCAGGGCGAACGGCGCTTCGAGGCGCGACAGTTTCCGAAGTCATCAGGCTACCCGGAAGATGCTGCCACCGGCATTGCCGCCGCGGCGCTCGCGTTCGGACTGCTCAAGAACGGCCTGGTCGAGCGCAACAGCGCGCGGATCACCATCATGCAGGGCCGGGCGATGGGGTCGTTGTCCGAGATCCGGGTGCGGCTCGGCTTCGCCGACAGTCGGCCTGTGGGTTGCCTGCTTGGAGGCTCCGTCACGCGCGCGGAGCAACATGTCTTGCAGCCCTAGCAGGTCGGCTTAGAGACGGCGCGCTAGACCTGGGCCTTCAGCGCTGTGGCCGGAAAATCGATCATGGCGCGAACGCCGGGCAACGCCCTGCGCCGGGACGGAAGCTCGAGCCATTTTTGTTTTGGGATACGCCCGGTGGCAACATCAGCCGATCCCTTGCGCACTCCACAAATCAGTCGTGCGCGAATGCCCTCAGTCTGGAAAGCTCAGGATCATCTTGAGCAGTTTCGGAAACCGCGCGTTGATGTCCTCTTCGCGCAAAACGTTGCGGTGCTGGACGCCTTGCTTTGACGTCCGGATCAGGCCGGCCTCCCGCAGGATCCGAAAATGGTTCGACAGGGTCGACTTCGCCATGTCAGGGCAAGGCGCCGCCTCGGTGCACGACATGCAGTCGTTTTGCGCGGCCAGGCTTTTGACGATGCGCAGCCGCATCGGATCCGCGAGAGCTCCAAGCACCCCGGCGAGTGTAATCTCGTCCCGCGATGGGTGAACGAACTGCACCATGCCCAAAATATAGCACGTCCCTTGAACTCATTCAATAGTTCACTAGTATTGAACTATTGAATATCGGCATCCCGCCGAACAACGGAAGACATGCGATGACCAAGAGACTCGAAGGCAAAGTTGCGCTCGTGACCGGCGCATCCAAAGGCATTGGCGCCGAAATCTCAGCCCGGCTTGCGGCTGAGGGTGCGGCGGTTGCCGTCAATTACAGCGCCAGCAAAGAGGCCGCCGACCGCGTGGTCGCCGCCATCATCGCCAAGGGTGGCAAAGCCGTCGCCGTGCACGGCAACCTGGCCGATGCCAAAAACGTGAAAAGCGTCGTCGCGGAGACCGTGAAGGCGTTCGGTGCGATCGACATCCTCGTCAACAACGCCGGCATTTACGAGTTCGCGGCGCTTGAGGCCATCACGCCTGAGCATTTCCACAAGCATTTCGACCTCAATGTGCTCGGGCTTCTCTTGATCTCAGGGGAAGCGGTGCAGCACTTCAATCCCAATGGGGGCAGCATCATCAACATCAGCTCCGGCGTATCGACCATCGCGCCGGCGAACACCGCCGTTTACACTGCGACGAAGGCATCGGTGGATGCGATCTGCTCCGTGCTGGAGCTCGCGCCGCGCAAGATCCGCGTCAACGCCGTCAATCCGGGCATGATCGCCACCGAAGGCGTCGTGTCTGCCGGCCTGCATGAGGGCGACATGCGCAACTGGATCGAATCCACCACCCCGCTTGGCCGCATCGGCAAGGTTGAGGAGATCGCTGCCGCGGTGGCCTTCTTCGCTTCGGACGAAGCCTCCTACGTCACGGGCGAGACACTTCACGTCACCGGCGGCCTTCGCTGACGCGCGACGTGCCCTGGCGGCCCGAAATCGCTGAACGGCGTCGTCCCAGCATGGTCGCGGTAGTGTATCCTGCCGCCACGTTCGGACTTCACCGGTCCCGATGAGAAAATGGCTCGCATCAAGCGAGCCATTTTTATTCTGCGGGTGAGAGTCCTGATGTCACCGCGAGCCTCGCAGTGAGGCAGCGGCACCGTCGGATCCGAACTTTATGGCTTGTCGTCGGCCTCTTCGCTTTCCGAAAGCGCGCGATAGCGCACGAGATCGGGATCACCATCCATGTAGAGCCCAATGAAGCCCCGATAGCCGAAGTCGTCGCGGAGAAGCACGAGCAGCCGGTCCAGATCCTTGTAGGTACGATCTTCCTTGTCGCCCCAGGTTCGCAGCGGCAGGAATTCGCGTCGCCAGCTCGGCCGAACATAGGCCAGGTGTTCGGCCATACCCTCAATGGTCTTGGTGATGATGAGGACATTGCGCAGGTGCCCCGCCATTTTGCAGCTCCTGTTTGATTTCCCCTTCCTGTAACCCTTTCGCCAAGGGTTGCTCCCGCAAATTGATCGCCCAAGGGGCGAAGACCACAACGGGGGCAGACTTCCTTGCGCCGACCAATCCGCAGTCGCTTTCTGACCTGCGGTCCGGAAGATTCGGAGCGAGTCGAACTGCTCCATGGCGAAAGCTGCCTCCGATCCTGTGTCTATCAGCGAAAGGGGTTGCCTTGCGAGCCGACAATGAGGTGATGCACACAGCAAGCGCTTCGATCGCTGCTGCGTTCACACGTCGGCGGCATCGACGTTCTCCCGGCGATGCAAAGGAAAATCGACGTAATATCAGCTACATCGATAGAGTTGAGAACACGGCGAGATGCTCCAGGCTCGCGGTCGACTCCGATGCGTGTTCCCCTAGGCCAATCCGCCGTCCGGCTCTTGCAGGTGGCGGAAGGCGGCGGGCACGTTGACGGAGTTGTGCGCCCAATCGAACAGGCTGTACTCGCCGTAGTGCGCCATGGCGACCGCCTCGAGCGTGGCCTCGATCGATCGACCTTCTGCGATCGCCGTGCGCACGGCGCTGTCGAGCTCGCGAAGATAGCGAAGCGGGAATTCGATGTCCGCGGGACGCATCGGCCGGCCGTGGCCTGGAATGATGGTTGCGTCTTCCGGCAGGAAGTCGCGCACGCGGGCAAGGGTCGTAATCGTCTCCTTGTGCCGCCCTTCGAGGAGCCATGGAAGCGCCGGAGACGGTGCTTGGATCATGTTACCGACCCAAAGCACCTTCGCGTCCGGCGCCCATATGACCAAATCGCCTGGCGTCTGCGCGAACCCAAAGTGACGGACCTCGACGATGCGGCTGCCAAGATCGACGCTGATCATGTCGGGGACGGTGATGTCAGCGGCTCGTGCCTGCACGCGTTCAATGCCCTTCCCCTTACCCATGAGGCTGATCATGAAACGGCGATCGTCCTCGAAGCTTCCTTCCATGTAGCGCTTGGTCGCCGGATGCTGAATAACGACAGTGCTGTCGGGAAACAGGTAATTCCCGTATGCATGGTCGCCGTGATAGCTGGTGTTGACGAGGAAGCGGATCGGCTTCGACGTCACTTGACGTACGAGCCCGATAAGCTGCGCGGCGAGATCGCCATTCAGCATTGACTCGACGACGAGTACGCTGCGTTCGCCGATCACGAAGCCGGCCGTGGTGGCGACGTGGTCTTTCTCGAACACGTCGTCAGGCATGACCGCGAAAACGCCGGGAGCCAGTTCGTTCGATGTGAGGTTGACCCGAGCCGCATCCCAGGGCGGCGTTGCTTCTTGCTCACCGTCCTGCGTCATCGGATGGGTCCTCCCTGTTTGAATGATGCCAAGCGACCACGCTTTGCGGACGCCGTTACTTCGCTGCTGCGCGGGCGGCCTGTTCGATTGCGTCGGCCACGACTTCAGGGTTGGAGACGGGGACGGCGTGCGAAGCATTCACCTCGATGACGGTAGCGTGGGCGCGATCGGCTTCGAACTTGTATTCGTCGACCGGAATGGCGCGATCCTGCAGCGGCCTGACTTGCCAGCTCGGCTTGCTCGTCCATGCCGCGGATGTCAGCGGTTCGGTCAGGGCCGCCAAGTTCATGGGGCGTTGGCCGGCGAGCATCAGGGCGGCCACGCTCGCGGGCACGTCGGCGGCAACGTTGCTGTGGAACTTGTCGGGCTGGTAGAGGAGATACGTGCCTTTGGTACCGTCGGGCAGGGTGTAAGTGGTCGGCTCGACGGACGTGGGGAATGTGCTGCCGGGGTACCGTTCGAGCAAATGGGTTGCGGCCTCTCCGACCGCGGGCATGATGGAGGCCGCGTAGACAAGGCCCTTGACCTTGGGGTCGTCCCCGGCCTGCGTGATGACGGCCCCGCCATAGGAGTGGGCCGCCAGGATCACGGGCCCCTGGATCTTGTCCAACAGGCTGCGCAGGTACGCGGTGTCGATTGCCGGGCCCAGCAGCGGATTGCCGAAGGCGACGACCGGGTAGCCGTCGCGCTGCAGCCTCTCAATCACTCCATTCCAGATCGACGCGTCTTCGAAGGCCCCGTGCACAAGGACGACAGTGGGCTTGGGCGATTCCTGGTTCATCGTGAGTCCTTTTCGGGAGAATTCGGAGGAGGTCGCTTCGCTGAAGTGTTCGTTAAGTCGCGCCGCCCAAGCTCATCATCTGCCTTGCAGCGAAGAGCCTCGGTAAGGCGCTCTATTTCTGGGCGATGACGTGAAGCCGGTGCACCTTGGGAGCTTCGGAAAACAGCTCGTCTGCCTTCGCGAACAGCACCTTTGCAAGTTCGCCGTTCAAATGCGCGTCTCGTCCAACTTCGTCATTGAACGTGTCGATGATTCCGTAGCGTCCCGGCTCCTCTTCCTTGAGCCCGTACCACGCCGCTATTCCGGCCTCTGCCTTCGCCATCGCGGCGCCCTGCTTCAGGAAAGCTTCGACTTCCGCTTCCTTGCCCCGATTGGCTTTCAACTCGACGAAGAAGGCGAACTTGGCCATGCCATTGATCCTTTCGGTTGCATCCGACTATTGTGCGTCTCTATATAAAATGCGTTTTTATAAAAACACATCAAAGAACGCGTGGGATTGGTTCGCTTTGTCGTGATCGAAGAAAATAATATAACTGTGTAATTGCAGATATTTGTTGCAAGTCATATCTTCGATAGCGAGTCGTCATCCAGAACGAATTTTAAAATTCATTAGAACTATATCAGAAGTCTTTTTATGAAATCACCGGTGGTCTCGACCATCACGGCCTTGCCGTCTTCACGGGTCGTGCGGTGAGATGAGCGGTGCCGAAACGATGATGAGATCGTTGCGGTCACACCCCCGACGACGACTTAGGACCTGCTCGGAGCCTTACCGAGAGGTGGAAGCAACTGTTGCGCGGTGTGAGGCGATAGCTCCTCGATGGCCGCTCGAAGGTGGGCCGCAGCCTTCGAATGCTCGGGCCCATCGAGCATGCGCAATGCTTCCAGCATGAGCGACAACGCCACCGAGGCATCGGAGATCGCGTCCGTCATGATCGTTCCTTTCGATGCGTGCACCATCTTCAGTGCATCGGCCCTCGGCATCGACGTCGCGGGACGCGCTCACATCATCAGTTCCGTGTCCTTGATGTCGGCGATGGGGCCGAGGATCGCAGGGTCAAATTCATCCAGAGAGCTGCGGTCCAACAGACGCTTGGGCAGGTCGGGGTTCGCCAAGGCCCCACGGCCTATCGTGACGACATCGGCGCCATCGTCGAGCGCAGCCACCGCCTGCTCGATGTTATGCAGGCTGCCATTGGCGAAAATCGTCGCTTTGGGGGCGTAGCGCTTGGCGAGGCGCATCAATGACGGGCCGTCCTTGGCGAAAGCGGGCTTCCACGCCTCAAACTCGGTCACATGGACGAAGTCGGCGCCGGCATCGCCGAGGCTGCCGAAGATGATTTCGGCGTCACGCTCCGCACCCGCCCATTTGTGATGATAGTCGTTCACCTTGCCTTGCGAGATGCGGACGCCGACCGGCACCGCGCTCCCGACCTTCGCGCGCACCGCCTTGAAGGTTTCCACGATTAGCCGCACGCGGTTCTCCGTGGCGCCGCCCCAGCGATCGGTTCTGCTGTTGGCGTAGTCGGTCAGGAACTGGTCGAGCAAGTAGCCGTTGGCGCCGTGAATCTCGATGGCGTCGAACCCGGCGACCTGGATCGCTCGCGCAGCCGAGCCCGCGAAGCCGGCGATGGCGTCGGCGATCTGCTCTTCCGTGATGGCTGCCGGCAGCACGTAGCGGTCCTTTCCGTGATAGAATGTCATCTGCTCGCCCTTGGGCTGAATGGCAGACGGCCCCACCGTGCTGTCGCGAAAGCGATTGCCTTGACTGATCGCTCCGGCATGCATCATCTGGGCGATGGCCACCGCTCCGTGCGACTTGATGCCGTTGACGACCGGCTTCCAGGCCATGGCCTGCACTTCGTCGGTCATGCCGGGTTGATGGACGTAGCCCTGCGAGAACGCCTGGTCTGTGTAGATGCCTTCGGTGATGACCGTTCCAAACCCGCCTCGCGCGAACCGCTCGTAGTATCGCGTCATGGTTTCGGTGGCCCGGCCGTCCTGGGTCGCCGTGATGCGCGTCATTGGCGCAACAGCAAGACGGTTCTTCGCGGCACGGCCGTTTATATCGATTGGCGTGAAAAGCGCCTTCGCTTCGCTGTCCATCATTATTAAATCTCCAGAGTCTTTACCTTCGGGAGTGGCCTCCCTTGCTGGAGAGCGATTTAGAGCTTGCCGTGACCCGACAGAAGTCCGGCTGGAAGCTAAGCACTTTATCGATTATCGTTATAAAATGGATTTCGCGGATGTAGCCCTGTTTCGCAGCATCGTGACCGCCGGCAGCCTGTCCGCTGCGGCGCGAGAGATGGGCACCACGCCAATGTTGGTCAGTCGAAGGCTCGCAGCGCTTGAAGCTGAGCTCGGCGCGCGCCTGTTTCATCGGACCACGCGCTCACTGTCGCTCACCCCTGAGGGCGAGGCCTTCTTGCCTCACGCCGCCGCCCTGATAGCCGCCCGCGATTCAGCATTCGAGTCCGTGTCGTCCGCCGGCTCGGGCCTCTCAGGTGTGCTCAAGGTCACCGCACCGAACGTCATCGGCCATGCGGTCATCGTACCCGTCGTGGCCGGGCTGATCGCGGACAACCCGGCGCTTCGGGTCAATCTTGTCCTGAGCGACGATCGCGTCGACATCGCTTCGATGGGTCTCGACGTCGCGATCCGCGTTGCGCCGATGAAGCCTTCCGACATGATCGCGACAAGGCTCGCCGACAATCCCTACATCCTCTGCGCATCACCAGCCTATACCGCTCGCTTCGGAGAACCGGCAACGCTGGGCGATCTGGTGAGCCACCCCTGCATCAAGCTTCATGCGATGGAGACCTGGCCGTTCGTACGTGGAGGCGAATTGGAGCAGATCCGGATCGCCGGCCCGCTGTCGGCCAGCACAGTCGACGCTGTTCGAGCGGCTTGTCTTGCGGGCGTGGGGGTCGCCATGATGACCTATTGGGATGTGTACGAGCAGATTGAACGCGGAGAGTTGAAGCGCATCGTTCTGGCGGATGCCGCGCCGGTTGAGCTTGGGATATGGGCGGTTTTCCTGACTCGCGCGCAAATGCCTGTCCGTGTAAGAGCGTTCATTGATGCTCTGCGAAAACGGCTGCTTGCGGGCACACTGCCGTGATCGTCGCGACGTGCCATCGCCGGCGAGCAGGAAAGCTCGCCGGCGAGGCGTCGTCTTGGGCAGAATGCAAGCTGTTACCGCGTCAGACGAACCAGATCCTGCCTTAGCAGATAGAAGGAGACTGCGAGCAGCACGACGTCCTTCATCAGGAAGGGCACGTTGCCCGTCATCGCGGGGAAGCCTCCCGCGGCGAGGTCCCAACCCTCCGGCATGAAGGGAAGGATGGTGACGGTCGCGATGAAGGTGCCGGTCGAGCCGAGGGCGCCGAGCACGCCAAGCCGGTGGCTCCAGAAGCCCGCGAGCAGCAGCGTGCCGAAGGTCCATTCGGAGACGCCGAGGAAATAGCTGGCGCCGGCATGGCCGAACACGGGATAGAGCCACCAGATCAATGGGCCGTTGCTGATGAACGGGACCAGCCGTTCGAATTCGTACGGAAACCACTTCTGGTAGCCGAAGAAGAAGAACATGATCACCATCGAGGCGCGGACGACATGGTAGTCGAGATCTTCCGCGAGCAGGCCGGATCCCTGCAGGGCGCTGAGGAGAGGATTTTGGGCGGTGTGGGTGTTGGCAAGTATGGTCATGGTCGTGATCCCTGATGTGAGATGATCGACGTGGCGGCCGTCGCGTTAGGCGATCGCCGGGAAGTCGATCTCGGTGTCGTTGATGCGGTTGAAGACGTTGGTGAACACGGTGGTGGCAAAGGCGAGGCTGATGTCGACGAGCTGCGCGTCGCTGTAGCCGGCGGCCTTGATCGCGACGAAATCCTTGTGGCTGACGGTGCCGCTGGTGCGCGCAAGCTTGTCGACAAAAGCGACCAGCGCATCGCGCTGGGCATCACCGGTGGGCCGACCATCGCGGATCTGCTTCAGGATCTCCGGCGCCAGCCCGACGAGCTTTGCGAGATGGCTGTGGGCGGCGACACAATAGTCACAGCCGGCGGCTTCGCTGATGACGAGCTTGATGATCTCCTTGTCGGACTTGGTCAGTCCGCCGGAGGCGAGCACAGTGTCGGCAGCGAGCACGGCCTTGAGCGCAGCGGGGCCATGGGCGGCGATGGCCGCAAAGGTGTTCGGCACGCTGCCGATGGCCTTCTTGATCTGGGCATAGACCTGGCCGGAGGGGCCGGCGTCAGTTTCGAGGTTCGGGACGGAAAGTCGGGACATGGTGGCACTCCGTGTTGGGTGGTGAACGATTGCGGAGTGACAGTAGGGTCGCGACGTGAGATGTTGAATGCTTGATAGGCTTGTATATATGCTCAATCGTCTCAAATGACGTGCTGAGAGGTGAATACGATGGATTGGCTGAGCCGGCTGTTTGAGATGATGCCGGTGCGCGGCCGTCTGGACCTGCGCTGCTCCTACGGCGCGCCCTGGCGGATCGAGCTGGGGCCGGGCGAGGTCAACGAGATCCCGTACCATGCGGTGCTCGCAGGCTCGGCGGTGCTGGACGATCCGGCGGGAGGCCGGCCGTTGCTACTGGAGGCCGGCGACATTCTGCTGCTGCCGCGCAACCCCCGGCACGTCATGCACGACGGCAGCGGAGCCGCGCCGCTGAAGGCCCGCAACCGCGCGTCACTCAACTTCACGATCAGCGAGAATCCCGGCTCGGACGCCCGGCTCGATCTGCTGTGCGGACATTTTTCGATCGCCCCGCCGCACGACCGGCTGCTGCGCAACTATCTGCCGCCGGTGCTGATCGTGAGGGCCGGCGCGCAGGCCGGAGAGCGGGACACGGCGGGGCAGCTCGCGGGTCTCGTTGCCTTGATGCGCGGCGAGACCGCAGACGATCAGCTGGGTGGCCGCGCGATGCTGAACGCGTTGTCGATGGCGATGTTCGCGCTCGTGCTGCGCCTCGCCAGCGAGACCGGGGACGCGCCACGCGGGCTGCTTGCGCTCGCAGGTCACCCACGCCTCGCGCCGGTCGTTGCGGCCATGTTCAATGCGCCCGCGCGCGCATGGACGCTGCCCGAGCTCGCGCAGCTCGCCAACATGTCGCGTGCGACACTCGCTCGTCAATTCCAGGAGAAGGTCGGACGTTCGCCCAGCGAACTGCTGACCGACATCCGCATGACGCTGGCAACGAACGAACTGAGGAAATCCTCGCTCTCGACCGGAGCGGTGGCTGAAGCGGTCGGATATCTGTCCGAGGCGGCGTTCCAGCGGGCGTTCAAGAGCCACATGGGCATCACGCCCGCGCAATGGCGAAAGGCTGCGCAGACGCCTGCGACGATTGACGAGCTGGAGCTGGCGAAGAGCGCAGAGACGGCATCGGCTGGTGAGAATGCCTAGGCAGGCGAGCGTAAGGTGGCCGGGCTAGCTCAGCATCCGCGGCAGATGATGAGCTTGCGATCCAGCATCTGATCGCGCTGCTGCTGCTCGCGCTCCCAGGCCGACAGAGCATCCGATTGAGGCGCATCGGCCCGGCTCGGCTGACGGTGGCCGACCGGAGCGAGCCAGGGCAGGCGCGACGTCGGCTCGGCCGAGGCGAAACGCGCGGCGGCCCGCGACGGCAGATCGGGGAGGGCGTCGAGAGAGCTGTTCCGGTCGGAGGCATGTGCGGGCGACAGCAAGCCGATCAGGAGAAGGCCCGCAAAAGCGGAGCGGATCGAGCGTGTCTGGTTCGAACGATGGGACATTGTGGCGCTCCCGTAGTGGAGGCTCGGGATGAGCGGCTCCGTTGAGGGCCACAATAATCGTGGACGCGAAACGCTGAATGCTGTGCGATCTCGAAGATATGCTCGTTCGTCTCACGAGCGTCGATGGAGGGGACTGGTTGCAGCTTCAGCGGGCCGGCCACCAGGCGTTGGCTCGGCGACCACCTCGGCGATGTCAAGATTACGATCGGGGCCGTGTGGAACCACCAATTGGCCGGGTTCGAGACGAAGCTGCGTGCCATCGAGATGGACCGTCACGATGTCCGGCTCGAACGATACAAAATTGGAGATGCGGCGGACTTCGGGATAGGCGTCGGGATACGACCATGCCGCCTGGCGCGCGTCTCCGATGGAATAATAGCTGCAGAGGCCCTTGTACGGGCAGAAGGTCTGGAGCTTTACCGGAGTGAGGGCAGACTCATCGATGTCGGCACGTGGAACATACCAACGGGGTGCAAAGCCGGACTCGTAAAGGACCAGCGGCTGCTTTGTATCGGCGATGACCCGGCCCTGGTGGTTGACCACGAGGTTACGAGAGGTCTGGCGGATGTCGATGCGGTGATAGGGATCGGCGGCATGGCCCACGATGCGTTCGTCTTCCTCGTAGAAGGCATCCATGGCCCGCCAGGCAAAAGCGATCAGACCCTGCAGATCGCCTGCATGGGCGGGCAGGTTGGTGTGCCGCCATGCTCCGCGCGCCGTGATGCGTTGCTCGTCGACTCGAACGCTGTACCAAGACGTCGGCCCAAGATCGGCGTGTTGAGTGATGTGCTCGGTGCGTTCCAGCACATGTGGGGAAACATCGGCCTCCGCGAAATAGGCCACGGGATAACGGCCCGGTTCGAAAAGCAGGAGCACCCGTTCGCTATCGGCGATCCAGCTTCCCCCAAAGCGCACGCGGAGGCGGCGGCGTAATGGTTCGACGTACAAGATTCGCTTGGGCAGCGGCTCGGGGACGAGAAAGCGGCCGATTGCTCCCGTTGAAAGCGGGCCTTGTTGCCAGGACAGTCCCAACTGATCTCTCCTTGCAGCGCACCGTCGGTCGGTGGCGGACCTGTTCCGGCCCGTGCTTGGCTTCGCCGGCGCGATCCGATGGCTATATTTCGTCCGCGGCCCGGCCTTGGTTACAGGTCATCCCACCAATTTTGTGGTGTGATGACGCCAGCCGAGATGATTCAACCAACCGTAAAGCCGTCATCGATCGGAACAGTGAACTGGAAGACGGCTCCGCGCGGTTCGTTTGCAGTCGCCCAGAGCCTGCCGCCATGCGCAATGATGATCGAGCGGCATATCGACAGTCCGACACCGAGGCCGCCCGACTTGGTCGTGTAGAAGGGTTCGAACAGCCGCGCGAGGCCCTCCGTCGACAAGCCCGGTCCCGAATCCGTGATCGATACGCGTATGCTCTCGGCATCCGCTCTCGCGGTCTGGATCAACAGCTCGCGCTTGCCCCCCGTTGTCTCGCTCATGGCCTCGATGGCGTTCAGGATCAGGTTGAGCGTGACCTGCTGCAGCTCGACGCGATCCCCGATGACCTTGGGCAGACGATCGGCGAATACCGTCTGGATCGACACATCGTGCCGCGCTGCTTCGGCCTGCGTGAGTTCGATGACTTGGCCGATGACGTTGTTGATCGCCAGGGCATCCCGTTTGGGCGGTGATTTTTTGACGAGATCCCGGATTCGCTCAATGACCTCGCTGGAGCGAATGCCGTTCTCGATGGCGCGTGTCAGCGCCCTGCGCGTCTGCTCCAGTGCCGGTGGTTGGTGATCGAGCCAGCTCAAGGCCGCTTGTGCGCTGGCGATGACGGCGGTGTTCGGCTGATTGACCTCGTGGGCGATCGACGCCGTCAGCTGTCCCATCACCGCCACGCGGTTGGCGTGGGCCAGCTCCATCTGAGCCTCGCGGTAACGCTGCTCGTTCTCGCGTGCCTCGGTTTCGGCGCGCTTGCGCTCGCTGAGATCCAGCACGAAGGCAACGCCTTGCTCCTGCTCGTCGTCGAACAAGGCTCCGCCGGTCAGCACCGGCACCCGGCTGCCGTCCTTGCGGAAGAACGCCTTTTCGAACGGGTGGACAACCCGCGTCGCCTTCAATTCGGCCCGGGCGCGGTCGGTGCGCTCCTGCCATTCGGGCGGCGTCAGATCTGCCCAGCGCAACCGGCCTGCGGCGAGATCCTCGCGATCATATCCCATGGTCTTCAGGAACGCGTCGTTGGCATCGAGAATGTCGGGGGTGTGATCGAAGATGAAGATCCCGATGATGTTGGCCTCGACCAGCCGGCGGATCCGCGACTCCCGCTCCTGAAGCTCCCGGTACAGACGGGCATTGTCGAGCGAGGTCGCGGCCTCGGATGCGAGAAACTTGAGAATCGCGATCCGGGCGGGTGTGAAGACGCGCGAGGCGAGATTGTTCTCGAGATACAGAAATGCCACCGCCCTGCCTTGCTTGACGAGCGGCACGCACAAGGCTGATCGGACGTGCTTCTTCTGGATGTACTCGTCGCCGCCGAACGCGCTGCTCGTCGAGGCATCGTCGAGCACGACGCTTTCCTGGGTGCGAGCCGTGTAAAGCACGATCGACATCGGGACTTCGGCGGCGGAGATCGGTGAATCGGCGAGATCGAGAGTGATCGAACCGCCGCCAGTCACCGCGTCCGCCCGAATTCTCAGCTCGGAACCCCTCGGTAGAATCAGCACTCCGCGTTCCGCACCCGCATGCTCAATGGCCGAACGAAGCAGGGTCTCCGTGAGCTTCTCCAGCACGATCTCGCCTGAAACAGCCTCCGACACCTTGAGAACCGTCGCAAGGTCCAGCTGTTCGACAGGTGCACCGATCGTCCCTGCGGCGCTGAGCGCGGATCCTCGCTCCCGCAGGCCCGGATGGAGTTTCTCGAGCTGGCTCACCTTCGCCTCGGCGCCCCAGCGCGCGTAACAATCGCGCGCTTTTGTCAGGTAGGACAGAACTACCGTTCGAATGCCGCGCGCCTCGTAGAACCCTGCTGCGCGTTCCGCAGCGATCGCTTCGATCTGGGCGCAGCCGGATTCTTGCGCCAATCGGATCGATTCCTCGTACAGTTGTTCCGCCTCGAGTTCGCGACCTTCGATGCGCGCAAGCTCCGCCGCGACGAGCTTCTGCCGGGCAGCGTAATTCGCGGGGCAACGGTTGGACCAGACTGTCAGCTTGCGGTGGTGTTCGCGGAGGTCGTTGAGGCGTCGCTCGCGATCCTCGGGGCGCGATGCGTGATAAGCCCCGGCATGAGCGAGCGCCGTGTAGAACCGGTATTCGGTGAAATCCGAATAAGAGCGGGCGCACCATGAGAGCGCTTCTGCGCGTGCGGCGAGGGCAATCGCGACATCGTCACGTCCGGCAATGACTTCGATCTGAATTTGCGTCGCGTAGTAGAAGAAGGCGCTTATCGGTTCGCTCGCATCCGAGGGCTGAAGCGCCGCGGGGCTCTCGAAGTCATTCCGGCCATTGCGCCCCATAAGGCTCTGCGCCAGATCTCGTTGCCTGATGAGGCCCTCCGCAGCCAATCGGACGCCCAGACCCTCGGCGAATGCCAGAGACCGCTCGGCGCGCGAGCAGACGTCCATGAGCGGATCGCCGCAGAAGAGATCCACCGATATCAGTCCGCGATGCGAATACGCCGCGAATGCCAGATCTCCGGTCGTCAAGCAGATTGCGAGTGCGCGCCGAATGAACGGCCGTCCCGATCGGATCGGGAGAATCCATGGGGTCACGTGAAGGCCGAATACCAAAAGCGCCCGGCCGCTCAGCCCTGTCTGCGGCTGCCTGTCAGCAAGGGCTGCGCCAAATTGTGATAGCCGGAATCCAAGTTCAGCATCGGTTGAATTGCTCGCGAGCACGCCGAATATGGCGGTCAGCGGGTAGCACGCTTCAGGGCTGGTCCCGTGCTGGAGCGTCAGTCGAGTGGCCTCCAAGAGCATGGTGTCGGAGAGGTTGCGATCGGTGAGAAACGCAGGCGTGAGGAGGTCGGCCAGGACGCCCATGGTCGCACGATGATCCGGATCGGTCATCGGCGGTAGCGCATGAAGCTGCTCGTCGGACAGCTTTTCGGTCAAGCTCCGCAGGCGTCGCCGATCCTCGTCCACCTCGCTGCGGCTGGGATGAGGAGACCAGTCAATCCCGGTTCTGCGCAAAAATGCGAGGCAAACGTCGACCGCGCGCTCGAGCTGTCCCGCGGTGGTGTATAGCTGCGCCTGGAGTCTGGCGACCTCGGCGCTCGCCTGAATGTCCGAACAGCTCTGCGACAGGACCGTCAATTCCGCTTCCGCCGTGTTCAGCTCGCCGAGTAGGAATTTGCATTCGGCGTGGAGCAGGCCGATCGCGAAGGCGTCCCGGCTGCACCGCGGATGCCCTTCCTCTCCGAGCAGTTCGCGGGCGATTTCAAGGTAGGTTGCCGCCGCGTGGTAAGCCGTTGCATTTCGGGCGCGCCGGCCCGCGGCGAGATTGACGGCAATGACCTGTTCGCGTTCAGCGCCGTTCGTCAAAGCGGCGATGCCGCGGTTCAGCTGGTTGGCGACGATATAGACGCGCTCGTTGGTTTCGTCGGGCGTCAGCTGCGCTGCCAGGACCAGACCGATCCGAAGGTGCAGGGTCGTTCGCCTGTCCTGGTCCGGTTGAAGCGCATAAGCGGCCTCTTGCACGCGATCGTGCACGAACGCGTAAGAGCTCTTGAGGCGTCGGACCAGCTCGAGACGCGTCGCGTCTCGCAAATCAGCGTGCAGCGTCTGCTCCGATGCTCCGTGCACGAGGCAGAGCATTGCGATCTCGGCGCTGTTGCCCAGGCAGGCCAGCTCCAGCAGGGCCCGACGTGTCTCGTCGCGCAAACCGCTCAGCTTGCCGACCATGAGACGCGCGACGTTTTCGGCGTAGCTCTTTTCCTTGATGCGTTCGAGATCCCAGTGCCACTGTCGCCTGTCATGATCGAAGGCCAGTAGTTCTTCTTCGGCCAGTGCCCGCAGAAACTGCGTGAGAAAGAACGGATTCCCGTTCGTCTTCTCGTATATCAGCTGCGCCAGGGGCATGGCGTATGCCGGCTCGCAGTGAAGTGCATCCGCGGTGAATTCCTCGACGGCAGCGCTGGTGAGGGGTGCCAGGTCGATTTCCCGCACCCGTTTACGGGAGGCCCGAATTTCGACGAGCCGTTGTGCCAGCGGATGTTTGACGTCGACATCCTTGCGTCGATAGGCGGCAATGAGAAGCAGATTTTGCAGGTCGGATCTGTTCAGAAGAAACGCGATCAGATCCAGTGTGGCCACGTCGAGCCACTGCAGGTCGTCGAAGAAAAGCACGAGTGGATGGTGAGGCTTGGCGAAGATGCCAATGAAGCGTCGAACGACGAGTTGGAAGCGTCGCTGTGCGTCTTGCGGGGGGCATCCGGGACAGGTGGCTGATCCCCGATCACCAGCCGCAGCTCCGGTACGAGATCCACCATCAGTTGACCGAGATTGCCCAGCGCTTCGTGCAGTGCGCTACGCCAGGGTGCCAGATCGGCATCGCTCTTGGCGAGGAGGCCTCGGATAAGGCCTTGAAGCGCATGCGCGAGCGTCGCGTAAGGCATATCGCGCTTGTGCTGATCGAACTTGCCGGAGGCGAAGAACCCTCCTAACGGGATCAAGGCCTTGTGCATTTCGTCGACGAAAGCGGACTTGCCGATACCGGAGGGGCCGGACACCAGGATCAACTCAACTCGGGCGTGCCGCTCCGGGTGACGCGATCGAACGAGGTGAGCAACGCCTCGATCTCGTGCTCCCTGCCGTAGAGCCGTTCGGGAATCAGCAGGCGGTCCGGTGTATCGGTTTGGGCCAGGACGAAATCATCGATTCGTCCCTGCGCTTCCCATTCGGCGAGTGACCGTTCGAGGTCGCTCTTGAGACCGGCTGCGGTCTGGTAGCGGTCCTCGGCCGTCTTGGCGAGGAGCTTCATGATGATCGCCGACACGGCATAAGGCACGCCATTGACTCGTTCGGCGGGCGGAACGGCACGTCTCGCGATGTGGCTGTGCACCCATTCCATCGGACTGGCCGCGGTGAACGGCAGTGCGCCCGTCAGCATCCGGTAGTACGTCACGCCGATTGCGTACAGATCGCTGCGGGAATCGACGGACCGGTTCATGCGGCCGGTCTGCTCGGGCGCCATGTAGGCCAGCGTGCCCGCCATGGTCTCCGGTGGTTCGAGCTGCTGTCGCTCGCGCGGCAAGCGAGATGCGAGGCCAAATCCGGTGATCCTGACCTCGTCTGCCCCGGTCACCAGAAGATTGGCCGGCTTCAAATCCTTGTGGACCAGGCCCTGCCGATGCAGCTGATCGACGGCGGTGGTGATGCCGAGAGCCAATCGCAGAAACCGGGTCAGCTTCATCGGCGCGCCGAGCAGTTGTTCGAGCGGCTCGCTGCCGGGATCTTCCAGTATCAGCAAGATTCGACCACCGTCGCGGATCAGCTCCAGCGGCCGTACGGCCCAGGTCCCATCGAGTTCGTCGCGCAAGGCGTATTCATGGGCGAGCCGGTCGAGGACCGCGGCCGGCGGATGTTCCGTCGCCGCCCTTACGGTCAGGACGCTGTTGACGTCTCCATCGGCGCCCCGGCGCCATTCACGGCAAAAGACGCGCTCGCCGTCGTCCCATGACGCCTTGAGACCGGCATTGCCATTCGTGGATACCCGCGAGGATACGTCCATCTGCCGGACTCCGGAACTAGCCGGCCAGTCGATTGAAAAGGAGGGAAAGGTGTTCACCTGTCCCGTTCGGGAACGTACTCCCAACGCCAATCCCCAACAATAGCCGGGATCGGAGCCGCGGTATGGGCCACATTCCGATTTCGGGGCGTGGCTCAACCAACTGCAAAGCCGTCATCGATCGGAATAGTGAACTGGAAGACGGCTCCGCGCTGCTGGCTTCAGGCTGTTCACTCTGCGAACAACCTGGCTGAAGTTCCAGACCCTCCAGCTTTGAGCGTGGGGGAATTGCGGGATTCTTCGAAAGGTCATTCAGCGAGGACAGTGTCAAGATCTGTAAGCCGTCGCCGCAAACCTACGCTCGAATGGAGAATGAACTTGGCGTCCGTCCCTCGCAGCTCTGCATGATCGCCTGCCACGCCTGGGATACGCGCAACGCCGTGGCGGCCGGCTGGGAAGCTGCGTTCATCAGGCGGCCCGGCACGCTGATCCTGCTCTTCCAGTGCTGCCCGGCGCTATTGCATCGCTTCCTGTCGAACAATCCCGTTCTGAGCCGGCGATACGTCGGCTGCTGCCCGGAGGAGGTCCCGCTTGAGCAGATAGACGGAAGCCGCAAGCAGTACGACGTCCTTCATGAGGAAGAGGAACGGCAACGTGGCCGCAGGAAAGCCGCCGGCCGGCGCGGCCCAGGCGTCGGGGAAAAACGGAATGATCGTGACGGTGGCGACATAGGTCGCGCATGAACCCAGCGACCCCAGGACCGCCAGTCTTCTGTTCCAGAAGCCGAGCAGAAGAAGCAATCCAAACAGCAATTCCGCTGAACCCAGGAAGTAGGCCGCGCCGCGCACGCCAAACACCGGATACAGCCAGAAGATCAGCGGACCATTGCTGATGAACGGAATCAACGCGTGCGCTTCGTAGTCGAACCATTTCTGGCAGCTGAAGACGAAGAAGACGATGATCATCGCCACACGCGTGGCATGGTAGTCAAAATCACCTCTGACCAGATCGAGCTCGGACAGTTTCTTTATGAGATGGTCCATCTGATGTCGTCTCATCCTCGAGGTCGCGGATTGGCGGCAAGGGCGGCGTCGACGTCTGTCGTTATCCGAACGGTAGCCAAGCTTCGAAGGACGCGCTGTGCGCGGATTATCGTGCTTTTTTCAAACTTGCGCTGTTCGGCCGCAGGCGGCCGGGATCGGCGTGGCCTGACATCGCGTCGCCCTCGGTGGCTCGCCCTTGGCGCCGCAAACCCATACCAAAGTATGGGTCTGTGCATCACAATCGCGAGATTGTCGGAGGCACCCACCGAACGCATGCTCGAGGCCGACATGCGCAACCGATCATGGCGCAGCTACTGGATTTTCCTCTGTTGGGGAGACCGAACATGTGCCTCTCGCGAACAAGCATCGAACGCCACGACAGCAGCCGCCTGGTCAACTGGAGAGCGGCTTGCGCTTCAATCGCCCGTGTTGCGATCGCGTTTCGATGATGATCGCGTCTTGCGAGGGTAAGTCAGGTGAAGGTCCCTTACGTAGGTGTCGTCGATGACGACGAGGCCCTGTGCCTGTCTTTGGTGGATCTGATGCGATCGATCGGCTACCGCTCCGAGCCGTTTGACAGGGCCGAAGCGCTGCTGAGCTACGCCGGCCGGTTCAGCTTCGACTGCATCATTGCCGACGTTCACATGCCTGGAATGGGTGGGCTCAACCTCGTTCGCGAGCTCCAGCAGCAGAAGGTCGGAGCGCCGGTGATTCTCATTACCGCGCTTCCTCACAAGCAGCTGGACGCCGAAGCGGCCTCGATCGGCGCATTCTGCCTTCTCAGAAAGCCGTTCGAAACGAGCGCGCTGCTTGAGTGTCTCGACAGGAGCCTTCGAAGATGAAAGCGCTCTCGGGTGACGACATCACGTCCTCTATGGCGACGCCATCGTCCTGCGGCGACGATCCCGGGCGTGCACGACCCCGGGGGGATACGGATCCGCCGCGTCATGATCGCCGGAAGGCGGCCCGTTGGGAGAGATGGAACGATTGTTCGGAGCGATGGGGCCGGCTCTTGCTTGCGGCGCGAGCAGGGGATGGAGACGCATATGAGCGATTGCTGCGGGAGCTGGATCTGTGGCTTCGGGCCTACTACGCGCGCCGGCTTCCCTATCCCGCCGCCGACGATGCGAGGCAGGAGGTGCTCCTGGCCATTCACGCGAAACGCCACACGTTTGCGGCCTCGAAGCCCTTCGGCGCCTGGGTCACGGCGATTGCCCGCTATAAATGGGTCGATCGTGTGCGCGATGCGTCTCGCTACAGCGCGCTCGCGCTCGACGAAGACATCGCAATCGAGGATCACGAAGGTGCCGCGATCAGCGCTGCCGCGCTGGACCAGCTGCTTGGGCGGTTGAAGCCTGCGCAAGAGAGCGTGATCCGCCTCGTGAAGCTCAATGGTCTGAGTATCGCGCGAGCGGCCGGTGCGACCGGACAGTCGGCGGCCCTGGTCAAGATCAATATCCATCGCGGCCTGAAGAAATTGTCCACATTGGTCTCCTGACGTCATTGCGGCCGCGGGCCGGGCCGACCGAGACGTCGTGCGAAGGAAAGCCGAAATTGCTTCAACTCCAGAACGAAATGCGATCTACGGTGGCCGACCTGACGGCGGCGTTCCGCTATGACATCATGGAAGGGCTGAGCCTCGCGCCAAAGGCAATTCCGGCGAGATGGCTTTATGACCGCCGCGGATCGGCTCTGTTTGAAGCCATCACGCTGCTGCCCGAATACTACCCGACTCGAACCGAGCGATCGATCCTTGCGTCCGCAGCATCGGAAATCGCCGCGCTCGCGGGGCCGGGCCGCGCAGTCATAGAATTCGGCTCAGGCTCGTCGGCAAAGACGCGACTGTTGCTGGCAGAGACGGAGCCTTCTGCCTATGTGCCGATCGACATCTCGGGCGAATTCCTCCGGGAGGTTGCGGCAGGCCTGACCCATGCATTCCCGGGGCTGCCGATCTATCCAACCGAGGCCGACTTCACTTATCCCTTTTCTTTGCCGGAAGAGATTGGGGCGACCGCGCGCCTCGGCTTCTTTCCGGGGTCGACGATCGGAAACCTCACTGTGCCTGCGGCGGTCGATCTGTTGCGGGCGATGGCGGTGACCCTGGGTGCCGGATCGATGCTGCTGATCGGCATCGATCGTATCAAGCATCAGGATGTTCTGCTGCCGGCATATGACGACACGCAAGGGTTGACGGCCGCATTCAATCTCAACCTCTTGCATCGGATCAATCGCGAGCTGGGCGGCTCGATTCCCCTGGGCGCCTTTCGCCATTTGGCACGCTGGAATGATGCGGAGGCGCGTATCGAGATGCATCTGGAAGCCACGCGCGACGTCCGCTTCGAGGTCGACGGTCGCGTCTTCTCGTTGTCGAAGGGCGAGACCATCCACACGGAGAACAGCCTCAAATACGGGCGGAGGGATGCCTTCGTCCTGCTGCAGGCCGGCGGATGGCATCCCGTCGCCGATTGGAGTGACGACAGCGGGCTCTTCTCGGTCATTCTCGCGGAGCAAAGGCCCGCGCCGGCGGCGCCCTAGGATGAATCGGGGCGCAGACGGAATCATTTCCAACAATATCGCCTCAATCGGCGCAATCCACGAACAGCGAGGCTCGTACACATGCTGCATAATGTGCGCGTCATCATGGCAATCAACTGCGTTGAGGCGCGACCATGCAACTCCGTTCATCCCTCATCCTGAGCTTCGCCGCCATACCTCTAACCGCCCTGGCAGATCCACTCCCGGCGCCGTCGCCGAAAGCGCCGAGCCCGGCTGAGACCGTCCAGGTGCAGCCGCGCGGAAATGAATTCATGCCGAATTCAGTCGCCGAGGATGCGTTGCAGAAGCGCATTACCGACTTCAACCGGAAACTGGAAGGTCTGGACGCAGATCTCGACAAGAAGCTGAAAATCTGCCGCGGGTGTTGATCGAAATCCGGTTCAGCAAACAGCGATAGGTCTGCACATGAGGCACACTGTCACCGGTTCGTTCCACGACGGCGGAAGCGGGTGCGCGCACTTTGAGCGGATCGCTCCGATCCGGGATGACGAGCTCGAGCTTGTCGTCAGGGAATTGCAGCATCGCATGCGCAATATCCTCAGCATCGTTCTGTGCTTCGTGAACAACACTGATGCGAATACGACCGCCGATTTTCGCGAGGCGCTCTCGGCACGGATCGCGACCCTGTCCGACGCCTACAGGATGATCGAATCCGCGGGAGAGCAGCGCGTGTCTCTCGCGGCGATGCTGGAGCGAACGCTCAAACCGCACGCGATGTTTCACAGAGGCCGCATTCTGCTCGCGGGGCCGGACCTCACGCTGGAGCCGCACATCGCCTTGGCGCTGCACGTCATCATTCACGAGCTGGCTACCAACGCGAGCAAGTACGGCGCGCTGACATCGACGGCAGGAGCCGTCGAGGTGATCTGGGAGAGTCCGCCCTATCTCGGCGGACAAGGTCTTGCGATCCAGTGGCGCGAGCGCGGCGGACCGATTGTGACCAAGCCAGAACGCAGAGGCTTTGGCACGCAACTGATCGCAAGGGCCCTGCCGGGCGCGCAGGTCGATCTCGACTTCGCACCCGACGGTCTTGTCTGCCGGCTTCTGATCGATCTCGGTCAGACGCTGACCACGCAAGGGCCTGTCAGTTAGGATCAGGAGGATCGACACCATGAGTACATTGGCGAGTGCCCCGCGCAAATCGTTCGCAAGCAGGCTGCCGATATCGGGGCTGCTTGCGGGAGACCTGGATTACCACATTGTCCGGGCGTCGATGGTGATCCTGTTCTTCTTCTTCGGCTACCAGAAATGGTGGGCGTACGAGGCGGATCGCCTGGACCCCTTCATCAGCAACGGTCCGCTGATCTGGTGGCTCTATCCCGCTTTCGGCCATCAAGGTGCCAGTTGGTTCCTCGGCGTCGCCGAATGGACCTTTGGTGCTTTGATATTCGCGGGCTTCTGGAGCAAGCGCCTCGGGATTCTGGGCGCCCTAGGGTCGACCGGCACCTTCATCGCAACAGTCACGATCATTCCGTTTATGCCGGACGGTTGGGACGCTGCTGCAGGCGGCTTTCCGGCGATGACTGGCAACGTTCCGTTCCTGATGAAGGATGTCGTGCTGCTTGCGGTATCGTTGTATCTGCTGAAGCAGGATGCGGCCCGTGTCCTGCGACTTGAGGCTTGAGATACACGGCAAGGCAGATGCAGATCATGGCCAGCGCGAACATGGGATAGTGCAACGAGACGGCCGCCGCGGCGAGGAAGCCGAACAGGGTGGTCAAGGATCGCATGCGCATCACCATGCGCGCCTGGCTCGGGATCTCCTCGATCGCCGGCCGGTCGACGGCTTCCCAGCACAGCAACAGATAGGTCGCGTTCACCAGGGCGAATACGCCGGCATAGACGGTGACGGGCAGCGGCGCCAGCTTTGAGCTCGCGATCCAGGCTGTCGAGAACGGCAGCAGCGATACGGAAAACAGATGAGCGAAGTTTCCCCAGATCAGTCGGGGTGTCGCCGCGCTGGCATAGTGCAGAAGATGGTGATGGTTCACCCAGACGATGGCGATGAAGAGATAGCTGACTGCGTAGCCGATGACGGTCGGCCAGAGTTCGAATAGAGCATCGAGGCTCGGAGCGTGTGGCGGGCGCAGGTCCAGGGCGAGAATTGTAATAACGACTGCAAAAACCGCATCCGAGAGGGCATTCAGGCGTTCTGTCTTCGGAGAGTCCGCGGTCATCATTCTCGTCCTTTGCCGATGCAGGCCTGCCCGGCAGTGTCTCGACGCCCCGATCGGGCCTGAACAGCAGGCGAGTCATGCCGACGGCGAGCGGGGCGCAATGCCGTTGCTCCGCACTTTCGTGGACATTCGGAGCAAACGTCGCATCGGTTACACCTGCTTCGAAAAGAATCGGGGCGAATGCGCAACGACGTGCATGGCGCGGGCTCGTGAACCGCGGCTCTCGCGACCAAACTTGGCAACGTTCGCAAGTCCCGTTACATGTTGCGGCGTACTGACGCGCTCTCGTCCCACCCCTCGATACGCAAGCGGCGGGGTGATGCGTCGAGACGTCTGGAAATGATTTTCACGACGAGACATCTCGGTATGAGGCTTGATAACGAGACGCACGAACTGGATCTGGTCGCAAAGGCGTTTCAGATTATCTCGAGAGAAATCAGCTGTCAGGGATTGGCCAAGGCTCTTCTCATGGAGGCGCTGAGTTACTCCGGGGCCAGTCGGGGGGGCGATCCTGCTCAGCGGACAAAGAGAGTTGCTTGCCAAGGCCGATGCGAGCTTCCCGCGCGAGAGGGCGAACTTCCTTGCCTCCTTCCCGCCGCACGCCGAATTCCGCTTGCCGAGCGACCTTGCCGAACAGGTGCTCGATCGAAAGCAAACGGTCGTGAGGCAAGCCGGCGCGGAGAGCTCGGCACTGATCGATCCCGCAAACCCGCCGTCTGGAAAGATAGCGCAGCTGTGCCTGCCGTTGATTCACCAGCACTGGGCGATTGGCGTTCTCTATCTCGAAGCGGATGGAGATGCGGAGATCTTCACGCCGCGATGCGTCTGGGTGACATCCATGCTGGCCAATCAGGCCGCCGTCTCATTCGAATCCGTCCGCCTGTTCGAGGCGCTGCGCGAGACCAATATGTGGATGGTCAGAGGTCAGCAGATCGGCGGGATGGGCAGCTATCGCTGGAACACGCGCACCCTGCTCTCGCGCGGATCGCGCGAATGTTACCGCATCCTGGATATCGACCTGGACGTGAACCCCGTCCCATTCGAGGTGTTCAGGAGCCGGGTCCATCCCGAGGATTATCCCGCGCTGGAGCAGGACCTCACCGAGGCGATCAGCACGAAGTCGCCCTTCACCCACGAGTACCGCGTGGTCCACCGGGACGGCAAGACGTTGCATGTCGTGGCCGTTGGGCAATTCGATGAGGGCCCCACGGGAGACCTCGAGCTGGAAGGCATCATCACGGACGTCTCGCAACGGAAGGCGGCGGAGCAGGCTCTCGCCGACGCGCGAAACGAGCTTGCGCGGGCGACGGGTCTGACGTCCCTTGGCGAACTCGCCGGCTCGATCATTCACGAGATCGATCAGCCGCTGACGGGGATGATCATGAGTGCGGAAGCTTGCCTCCGGTGGCTCGCCCGGGATCCCGTTCAAGCCGCGGAGGCCCGGAAATCGGTCGCACGCATTATCAGGCAGGCACGTCGAGCTGCGGAGGTTGTGACCGGGGTCCGCTCTCTCGTGAGGGGCACGCAGGTCCATTTTGCCGAGTTCGATATCAACGATGCGGTTGCGGAGGTTCTGCTTCTGTCGAACAGGGAAATCGAGCGGGCCGGGGTCATCGTCCGTACCGACTTCGATCGATCATCGCCGCGTGTCGAAGCAGACCGTGTTCAGGTCCAGCAGGTCGCGCTCAATCTCGTGCGCAATGCGATCGAGGCCATGACCGGGGTCGAGGACGGGAACCGCATTTTGGCCCTCTCTTCGGGGGTCGCCGATGGTATGATTTCCGTGGCAATCGCGGATACTGGGGGCGGCATCAGCCCGGCTGATAGAGAGCGGGTCTTCGAGACGCTCTATACGACGAAGGGAGCGGGACTCGGTCTGGGACTGTCGATCTGCCGCAAGATAGTGAAACTCCACGGAGGACAGCTATGGGTGGAAGAAAACGGGAGGTGCGGAGCGAAGTTCACCTTCGCTCTCCCGCTTCGCCAGGCGGTTCAGACGTCGGAAAGCCGGTAGACATGCCTCCTTCCGGCGTTGTTCATATCGTCGACGATGACCGCGCGGTTCGCGAGTCCCTTGGCGACCTGCTCGAGTCCCTGCACTACAAGGTCGCCCTGTACGGATCTGCTTCGGACTTCCTGAAGGTTGAGCTGTCGGACGCCCCTGCGTGTCTGGTGCTGGATGTCAGATTGCCGGGCACGAGTGGCTTGGAGCTGCAGGAGTACCTGACGAAAATCAATGTCGGAATCCCGGTGATCCTGATGACCGCCTTTGGCGACATTCCCATGTCGGTAAGAGGCATGAAGCTGGGGGCGGTCGATTTTCTCACCAAGCCGATACGGGGTCAGGATCTTCTCGATGCGATCACCGCCGCGATCCGAAAGGACATCGATCGGCGCGACGACAGCGCGCACCTGGCGCAGTTGCAGGAGAAGTTTGCACTCCTGACCACGCGCGAGCGGCAAGTGATGACGCTGGTGGCATCCGGTCTGATGAACAAGCAGGTCGCCAGCGAGCTCTCGATCAGCGAAGCGACGGTCAAGATGCATCGTGGCAGCGTGATGCGGAAGCTCGGGGCAAAGACCGCGGCAATGCTCGTTCGAATGGCAGAAGCGCTCCAACTCCAGGGCTGAAGCTTCGGGACTGGCATCTCGTGCTGAATCATCTCAGCACCGTCCCTGCATGCGACCCATACCTAAGTATGGGCCGGAACAGCACAAGCGTGAGATTGCCCGCCAGCGTGATGAAAAGCATGTTGCCCCTGTGCGGTGCTGCCAGCCGGCGTTGGCAGCGCGCCTTGACCGGAGAGGTAACGCCACGTGCAGCTTGCGGCTTCAACGCCCGTATCCAGGCGATCAGGGCATCTCCTCCGTGCAGAAATTCGTTGACGATTGGACGCGGCCATCCGGAGCACAGAACAGGGCGACGACGATGGGGATGTACGTATCAAATTCGAGTGAGAGCACGCCAAGGATGGTCGTCTCCGCTTCGCCAATCCGGCCGGTGGACGAGACGCTGTCTTCCAGGTCGTCCGACGCGGCGCTTCATCCGACGGTCAGCATAACGCCTTCCGAGCCGGTGAAGCGCCTTGGGATAGGCTGGCGTTGGTGGTTTTCGGAGAGCGTTCACCTCCCGGTCGGCAACAGGATCGAATTTCGCTTTCAGGGATCGAGACATCTCCTGGCGTTGTACAACGAGGGAGCGCGGAAAAGCGGTGAGACCTCCATCGATGGCTTCTGCTCGTCGAAGCTGCGCGGTTCTGAGCACAGGCTGACCTTTGTCCCGGCGGGACGCGCCTATCGCGAATGGCATGAGACTGCCTCGTCGGCGCAGGTGACCTTCCTCTATTTCGATCCCGCCGCGTTTTATAAGTCCGACGGCGGCGCGGCCGGGCTCGCGCCAAGAATATACTTCGAGGATCCGCTGGTCTGGGAGACCGCCTCCAAGTTGAAGAAGGCGATCGAGAGCGCGGAGACGAATTGCGCGCCTTACCTCGAGGCGCTCTGCGGCGTGCTCGCCCACGAGCTGTCCAGGTCCGATCACGATCTTGTTCGCGAGCCGGCAGCGGTCAGTCGTGGAGGTCTCGCGGGCTGGCAGAAGCGTGTCGTGGTCGAGTACGTCGAGGGGCATCTGGGAGAACAGGTCTGCCTCCTCAAGCTCGCCGAGCTCGTCAGGCTCAGCGTTCACCACTTCTGCCGCGCTTTCAAGAAGTCGTTCGGAATCCCGGCCTACCAGTATCAGGTGCAGCGACGTATGGAGTTCGCCAAGCTGCGGCTGGCGGATCGCGCGGTATCGATTACGGACATCGCACTCAGCCTGGGCTATGCGCAAACGAGCTCCTTCAGCTCCGCCTTTCGCAAAGCGACGGGTTGGACTCCTACGGACTATCGCAGGGAGTTCGAATGAATAGATCCGAGGGGCGATAGATCGGGCAGAGGAGGCGACAGGCGGTCTCGTACGGGCAGAAATCCCCGGGGAGTCTGTAACCGGATCGCCCCGAGCCACGAAATGTCCAGGTGAGACCGCCTCGGATCGGCTGCCATCGGATCATCGATTTCACCGGGCGCAACAGGTGTCGAGGGAGGGACCACAGATGACGAGCATTCGATACCGCAAGGCGGATGTGGACGGACTGAACGTATTTTACCGGGAGGCTGGCCGGGCTGACGCGCCCGCCTTGCTGCTGCTGCACGGATTTCCGACGGCCGGCCACATGTTCCGCGAGCTGATCCCGGCGCTCTCGGATCGCTTCCGACTGGTGGCGCCGGATTTGCCCGGGTTCGGCCAGTCCGACATGCCGGCTCGCGAAAGCTTTGCCTATACGTTCGCCGCGTTGGCGCAGGTGATCGAACGGTTCACAGAAGTCATCGGACTTCCTCGCTTCTCGCTCTACGTCTTCGACTATGGCGCGCCGACTGGCTTTCGGATGGCTCTTCGACATCCCGAACGCATCGTTTCCATCATCTCGCAGAATGGCAATGCCTATGAGGAGGGATTGAGCGAAGGCTGGAGCCCGATCCGGGCTTACTGGCAAGATGCATCGCAAGCGAATCGGGCGGTGCTGCGATCATTCCTTTCGCCGGAGACGACGGTCTGGCAATACACCCACGGGGTGCCTGACGCCTCCCTGATCTCCCCCGACGGATACACGCTCGACAACCATTATCTCGAGCGCCCTGGCGCGGACGAGGTCCAGCTCGATCTTTTCGGCGACTACAGGACCAACGTCGCCATGTATCCGGAATTCCAGGCCTACTTCCGCAAGCACAAGCCGCCCTTCCTGGCGGTGTGGGGCAAGAGCGATCCCTTTTTCCTGCCGGCGGGCGCGAAGGCGTTTCAGCGCGACATGCCGGGCGCCGAAGTGCGCTTCTTCGACACGGGGCACTTTGCGCTCGAGACTCATGCGCGGGAGATCGCAGCGGCGATCGGTGATTTTCTTGGCCAGCTGAATTCGAATGGGTAACCGCCGCTTCCCTCGCCGCGAGAAACGTCAGGAGAGCCATCATGCGCGCTATCGTTCTTGAAAAATTCGGTGGTTTGGACAGCCTCGTCTATCGGGATGTTCCGGAGCCGGAGCCGCAGCCTGGTCATGCCGTCATCGAGGTCAAGGGATTCGGCATCAATCATGCGGAAATGCACATGCGCCGGGGCGAATGGGCCGAAGCGGCGCCGATCAGCGGTATCGAATGCGTCGGTCTCGTGAAGTCGTGCCCGGGCGGCGAATTTCCGGTAGGCGCCAAGGTGGCCGCATTGATGGGCGGTCTCGGCCGGACCATCAACGGTAGCTACGCCGAATACACGCGTGCGCCGGTCTCGAATGTCGCATCGATCGATGCGGATTTGCCATGGGCCGAGCTCGCAGCGATCCCCGAAACCTTCGCGACGGCATGGACCTGTCTCTTTCGAAATCTCGATCTCGAGAAGGGTCAGCTTCTCGTCATCCGCGGAGCGACGTCCTCGTTCGGTCAGGCGGCACTCAAGCTCGCGGTCAATGCCGGCGCGCGGGTCATCGCGACGACGCGCAGCCGGGAGCGCTTTGCCATGCTGGAGAAGCTCGGAGCCGCGCGGTGCGAAATTGAACGGCGCGATGTCTCAAAGCATCTGCCCGAGGCGAAGCAGGTCGACGCGGTCCTGGACCTCGTCGGCAACAGCGTCGTGCTCGACTCCCTCGCCATGCTTCGCCGCGGCGGCCGCTCCTGTCTCGCCGGCTGGCTCGGCGGGCTTGATCCGATTCCGGATTTCAACCCGCTGCTGCAGATGCCGAGCGGCGTCTATCTGACCTTCTTCGGCAGCTTCGTGTTCGGCACGCCCGGGTTCCCGCTCTCCGACGTGCCGTTGCGGGAAATCGCCGCCGACGCGGCGGCCGGCCGGCTGGACGTCAAGCCGGCGCGGATCTTTCGCTTCGACGAGATTCGCGAGGCGCACCGCGTCATGGAGGCGAACGAGGCCGTCGGAAAGATGGTCGTCGTTCGCGACTGATATTTACAAGCTTGGTATTGGGGAGGGTTCATATGTCGAAATCAGTCGCGATCGTGACGGGTGCGAGCCAGGGGATCGGCCGGGCGACCGCGGTGCGCCTGGCGCGCGATTTCTCGGCGCTTGTCCTGGTGGCGCGAAACCGCGCCAATCTCGAGGACACCGCAAGGGCGGTCCGGGCCGCCGGCGCCGGGGTGCTGGTGATCGATGCCGATCTGGCCGAACCTCGTGCCGCTCAATCTGTCGTCGACCAGACCTTGGCGGCGTTCGGCCGGATCGATGCCCTGCTCAATATCGCAGGCGCGGTACCTCAGGTCGATCTGTTCGAGACGACGGAGGCACAGTGGGACGCCGGACTGGCGTTGAAGCTGCATGGCGCCCGGCGGCTCACGATCGCCGCCTGGCCGTCGCTCATGGCCGCGAAGGGGGCGGTGGTGTTGATGTCGGGAAACTCGGCCTCCTTCCCCAAGGCGTCCTATGCCGCGGTCGGCACCATCAACGCTGCAATCGTCGCCTTGGCAAAGGCGTTCTCCGACAAGGGAATCAGCGATGGCGTCCAGGTCAACAGCGTCCTGCCGGGGCCGGTGATGACGGGCCGCCGCCGCTCCTACCTCGAGCACTGGGCGCCCCTGTACAACATGACCGTCGAGGAAGCCACGGCGAAGTTTCCCAAGGACGCCGGGATCGCGCGTTACGGCGAGCCGGAGGAGATTGCCGAGTTGATGGCGTTCCTCGTATCGCCCGGCGCGCGCTGGATGACCGGCTCGGCATTGCGGATGGACGGCGGCGAGGTGAAATCGATATAATCGGTTTTCACCCGAAGGGCGTCCGCGGAAGTGGGCCACTTGCAAAAGCGTTCGATGCGCGCAAGCATGGAGTAAGGGCTCTTTCGCTCTTCGCGAGCGCTGAGGAATGGCGACAAAACCGTCATGCAGTTTGACACCAAGATCGCGGTCGTGGTCCGCACCGACCTTGAACCGTGGCAGAAGCTGAACGTGGCCTCTTTCCTCGCCAGCGGGATCGCGGCGGCTTTTCCGGCCTGCATCGGCGACCCCTACGAAGACGGCTCCGGGACGAAATATCTGCCGCTGATCGGCCAGCCCATCCTGATCTATGGCGCCGACCGCGCGGCGCTATCACGCGCGCTCGATCGCGCACTGACGCGCGGCGTGACGCCGGGGCTCTATACCGAGGACATGTTCAGGACCGCTCACGACGCTGCCAACCGCGAGGTCGTGAAGGCGGTTTCCCGCACAGACCTGAATCTGGTTGGGATTTCCATGCGCGCCGAGCGCAAGGTGATCGACAAGATCGTCGACGGGTTGAAATTTCACGGCTGACGCTTCCCGATCTGCCCCGGCCGTCCTTTTCAGTCTTCGCCGGATCTGGCTCTGAGGAGCTCTTCGCGGCGCCTGATCAGAATCTCGAGCCGTGCGGCCTGATCGTCAATTCGCTGGCCGACGAGCTCTTCGCTCATCGCGGCGACATGTGAGGCGGACTGTTCAATCAGCTCGCGAAGCTTCGCCGCCGTGGCGGCAATCTGGCGCTCGATTTCAGCGAGGTGGACGTCTTCACCGTGCATGGCGGGTCTTTGATTTCGGAGTTTGGCGGGCGATCGGGCGCGGTCTTCAGAAGTACAGGTGACGGGCACCGTGCATTTCAAGGACACATCCCCTCTGAGTGCGCGTCGCCCTCATCAGATCGCTTCCGCAATCGGCGCACTTGACGAGCGCCTCCACGGGCCCGCCGTCGACAGCGAGAGCGCCAAGGCAGGACACGGTGTTGCATGCCGCACACCGGATCTTCGTCAGGGTAATGTCAAAGGCAAAGGCTTCTTGAAGCAAGTGTGTGCCGGGATCACCGCCAAGAATGAGGTCGGCGATGTTGTCTGCCATGGCGATCATGCTCCTGTTGGCCCGAAACGCTCGGTTCTTATGGCGAGGGGGTCGAAGCCGAGCTTCACGAGCATGCTCGAGATGCCTTCGACAAACCCGGTGGGACCGCAAATGAAGAACGTGGGATTCTGCTCGCGCGTAAAGCTGTTCTCTGCGAGCAGCGCCGCGTTGACCCGTCCCCGATGTCCGTTCCAGTCGCCCGGATGCTCGCGGGTGAGCGCATAGACCAGGCGCAGGTCGCGATCGTCACGCGCCATCGTATCGAGTTCATCCCGGTACACGATTTCGGCAAGGCTGCGTGCCGAATAGATCAATGATGCCGGTATGGGTGCGAGCGACCTCGTGCGGTGGCGCAACATGGCCATCAGCGGCGTAATCCCGGTCCCGCCCGCAACCAGGCAAATCGGTCCACCGCGCGTTTGGCTCCAGATGAAATGCCACCCAATGGGTCCCCGAAATTCGAGAGTGTCGCCAACCCGCAATTCGTCGAGGAGATAGGACGACACCTCTCCGTCCTCGACCCGTTCCACGGTGAGAGCGAGCAGTTTTTCTTCCGGAGGCGATGCGATCGAGTAACTTCGTTCGGCCTGATAGCCGTCATCGGCCGTGAGACGGATGTCGACGTGCTGGCCGGGCCAGTGCCCGGACCAGTTGGCCGGCTGCAGGATGATGCTCTTCACCCGGCTTGTCTCAGCCACGATGGCCTGTACCCGACCGGTCTGCCACGCGATGCTGGGCTGCTGCAGGGGCGCATCAGTCGCCGTCATAACGTTGCTCCCGCCAGGGATCGCCATAGTTGTGATAACCACGCGATTCCCAGAACCCGGGCTCGTCCTTGGGCATGAAGCGGAGCCTTCGCAGCCACTTTGCGCTCTTCCAGAAGTAAAGATGCGGCACCAGAAGTCGCGCGGGGCCGCCGTGCGCCGGGGCAAGCGGCAGACCCTCATAGCGGGTCGCGATCATCGCCTTTCCCGCGACCAGGTCGGACACCGGAAGGTTCGTGGTGTATCCGCCGTCGCAATGCGCCATGACATAGGCGTCCGGCGGCTCGCTCACCCCGACCACCTTGAGAAGATCGTCGAAGCTGACGCCCTGCCAGACCGTGCCGAGCTTCGTCCATTTGGTGACGCAGTGAATGTCGACCGTGATCGTGGTCTGGGGCAGTGCCTCGAATTCGTCCCAGGTCCATTTCCCCAGCAACGATCCGCCGAGTTGAAGCGCAATCTTCCAGTCGACGACACGGATCTCCGGCGTGGGTCCGGCGGACAGCACCGGGAAGTCGGTCGTCAGATACTGACCCGGTGGCAGCCGGGCGCCTTCGGGTGTCTGTCGCTTGGATTTGAAGCCGCGAGAAACGGGAGGTCGGTCCATGGAAGCGTGCCCTTGTGCAGTGACGCGCAGGATGTCCCAACGCGCGTCGGCTTAACCTGCAGCCCACGTCAGCGCACATGAACCCTGATCGATGCCTTGTCGATGGCCGTCGCGGTGAATGCATCAAGATTGCGAAAGACGAAGCAATCACGGCTGCGCAGGCAAGAACTGTTTCAATGTCAAATGCGGCTTCGTCCTGAAGTGGTTCAGAAGGAGGAGACGATGTCGAGCGTGAGCCGCCCCTTGCATTCCGACGAACTCGCTTACCTCACCGCGCACGAGATGGCAGCTCGCATCCGGCGGCGTGATCTGTCGCCGGTTGACGTGGTCGATGCGTTCATCCGGCGCATCGAAGCGCGCAACCCGAGCCTGAATGCGCTGGTCTATCTCGATTTCGACGGCGCCCGCACGAGAGCGAAAGAGGCCGAGCGCGCATTGGTCGCCGGCGAGTCGTGGGGCCCACTGCACGGCATTCCGTCGGCGCTCAAGGATTTGTTCGACTTCAAGCCGGGCTGGCCTGCGAGCCTGGGCGGCATCCGCGCGCTCAAGCACCACGTCGTGAACGGTTACTGCGTGTTCTGCGAGCGCATGGAGAAGCGTGGGGGTGCCGTGTTCCTCGGCAAGACCAACAGCCCTCTCATGGGATTCCGGGGCACCTGCGACAACTACCTCTTTGGTCCCACGCGCAACCCGTTCAATCTTGCCAAGAACACGGGTGGCTCATCCGGAGGAAGCGCCGCGGCGGTCGCCGACGGACTGCTACCCATTGCAGAAGGTACGGACGCCGGCGGCTCGATACGAATCCCCTCCGCCTGGTGTGGAGTGTATGGCTACAAGGCGTCGTTCGGACGCGTGCCGTTCCTCGTGCGTCCCAACGCGTTCGGCGTGGCCGACTCTCCGTTCCTGTTCGAAGGGCCCATCACGCGGACGGTCGAAGATGCCGCCATCGCGCTGAACGTACTTGCCGGTCCTGATCCGCGAGATCCCTTCAGCCTGATCGAGCCGCCCGTCGATTTCACCGCGGCGACCCGTCGTTCGATCCGGGGCCTCAAGATTGCCTATAGTCCGGATCTGGACGTCTTTCCGGTCGACGGAAAAGTCGCGGCGACGGTCCGCCGCGCGGTACAGGCGTTCGAGGAAGCCGGTGCTCACGTCGAGGAGGTGAAGCTCGGCATCGTTCGCTCGCAACGGGAGCTGAGCGACGTCTGGTCGCGTCTCTACATGCTTCTGAACCTGCAGGCGATCGAGAACATGAAGCGCGACGGCATCGATTTGTTCGGCGAGCATCGCGACGACTTTCCGCCTGAATACATGGATTGGGTCGAGAAGACCAATCGCATGTCGGGGCTCGATTTCTTCCGCGACCAGGCCGTCCGGTCGGAGGTCTACGATGCCTTTCAGAACGTCCTTGAAAGGTTCGATCTGTTGGTCACGCCGACCGTCGCGTGCCCGCCGGTCGACAACGCCAGCGACGGCAACACGATTGGACCGAAGTCGATCAATGGTGTCGAGATAGATCCTCTGATCGGATGGGCCCTGACCTACTTCGTCAACTTCACCGGTCACCCGGCAGCCTCGATTCCGGCAGGTCTGTCCGACGGTCTTCCGGTCGGGATGCAAATCATAGGTCGGCGAAACGCCGACTTCGACGTGCTGGCCGCGAGCGCGGCTTTCGAGCGGCTTCGTCCCTGGCAGGACAATTACCGGATCTGCCGCGAGCGCCCCCTGAGAGCAGCCCCGCTTTCAGACCTCACCCGCTGACCTTGCACCCTCTCGGTCGTTTCCATGGCCGTCGCGCGCCGCGATCGCGGCCGCGCGTCCTGCTTTCGAAGCGTGAACCTCTTCACGGATCGCAGGTTCGGCACGGAATGCATCAAGATGGCCAAAGCGGAAGCAATCCCCAGCGCGCAGGATCTTCCGCGACCGGCTAAGTCATCTTTCGACAGGTCAATCGTGCCGGCGCCTCGCGCGTTCGGCCGCAGTCGCGGGAGAAGACAATGCGCGTGAGAGTCCAGGCAGCAGCGGCGGTCATCGTAGGCAGTGCGGTCGCAACGATCCTGTTCTTCGGATCGCTCAAGGATAGCAATGCCCAGAGCAATACGCGCTATCTGCCGGAATACACCGCGGACGGGCAGTTGCTCTTGCCGAAGAATTTCCACGAGTGGGTTTATGTCGGCTCGCCGCTGACGCCAAATGCCCTCAACGGCGGACAGGCGAACTTCCCGGAATTCCACAACGTATATATCGAGCCGGGCTCGTACGCGATCTACAAGAAGACCGGCGAATTCCCCGAGGGGACGATCCTGTTCAAGGAGCTGCAGCTGACGTTGCCGCAGGAGAACGCCGACGGCTCGCGAACGGAAGCGTCTGGACGTGGCTACTTCCCGGGCAAGTGGAACGGCGCCGACGTGACCGTCAAGGACTCGAAGCGCTTCGCCGACACCAACGGGTGGGGCTATTTCAACTTCAATCACCACGAACCGAAGGCGCCGACGGCCAAGGTGAAGTCGAAGGACGAGTGCGCCTACTGCCATATCGCCAACGCCAAGAAGGACGAGGTCTGGACCCAGTTCTATCCGCTGCTGGACAACAAGGACGCGCGGTGACCACGTAATCGGCGGAAGATCGGCATGAAAATCTTCAAAGCCGCCTGTGTCGCCGTCGTCGTGATCCTTGGGGTCGCGGCCGCGGTCAGGCAGTCACAGCTGCGGGCGAACGCGGCGGATGGCGTTTCGACCGGTGCGAGCGTCGCCGACCGTGACGGGCGTCTGCACGTGCCCGATGACTATCGTACGACCTATCAGATCCTCGGAAGCTGGGCGATCGCGGCAGACGACAATCACGGCTCGAAGGAGCTTCACGTCGTGTACGCCTCGCCTGGAGTGATCGACGCCTATCGGAAGGACAAGCGCTTCCCGGACGGTGCGGTGCTGGTCAAGGAAGTGTTCAAGGCGGCAACCTCTGAAATGACGACCGGCACCGTCAGCCGCGCCGATGCTTTGAAGGGATGGTTCGTCATGGTGAAGGACTCCGCGAACCGTCACCCGGAGAGCGCGTTGTGGGGCGACGGCTGGGGATGGTCCTGGTTCGACGCGGGCGATCGCTCAAAAACGACGACGACGAATTACAGGGCGCAATGCCAGGCGTGCCATGTGCCCGTGCGGACGTCCGACTGGGTTTACATCGATGGATACCCTCCGTTGAAGCCATAGCGATGGTGCAGGTCACCGAAAGTCATTCGATTTACCAAAGCCAATCATCAAAGGAGCGAGAGATGGCTAAAGAGGCGACGACGAGCGAGATGGGAATGTCGAAGGGGCAGACTGGCCATCTCTATATCCAGACCAATGAGATCGACAACGCCATTATCCACTACACGCGGCAGGCGGACGGCAAGCTGGCCGAGGTCGCGCGTATCAAGACGGGCGGCGCCGGCTCCGGTGAATTCAAGCCGATCAGCGGCCAGGACAGCGCGCCCAACTCTTACGAGGGTGCGGGAAGCGTCATCATTACATCCGATCGGCGCTTTTTGTTTGCGACCAATGGCGGAGACAATTCCGTTTCGAGCTTCCGCCTGGAGAGCGACGGTCGTCTCACGCTGCTCGACGTGAAGTCGACCGGCAACCCGGTCGAGGGCAGGAGTGGCACGGCCAAATCGCTGGCTTTCGCTCCGTCGACGCGCACCCTCTTCGTGCTGCACGCGTTCGGACCGGATCACCTTCGGCTGATGTCGGTCGACGCCGAAGGCATGCTCAAGACGCGGCCCGAGCGATACACGGTGAATACGTACAGCAAGCGGAACCGTGTCTCCACCATGGTCGTGGTCTCGCCCAACGAGGAGCTTGTGCTTGTCGGCACCACTTTCGATGAGCCGATCGCGCTCACCGGCTTGTATCCCGACGGCTCGCCGATTCTCTGGGTCCAGCGCGCCGGCGGCGCGTTGCACTCGATCGCGTCGAATGCACCGGATCCGGACGGCCTTGCCGTGTTCGCCCTGCAAAAGGACGGCTCGCTCGGCACGGCCAGGTTCTACGATGCGAAGGGCGGTTCTCCGTTCTACATCGCGTTCCTGAATCAGCGTCCAAATACGTTCGTGATCGGCTATGCCGTCGGTGACGGATGCTCCATCTGCACCATCGAGAAGAACGGCTCGATCGAGGTCGGCCCGCTCGTCAAGATCGACACCAGCGCGGGCCTGCCGTCCGAGCTGTGCTGGCTGGCCGTCGCGCCCGATGATCGCACGATCTACGCGACGAACTTCGGCTACAGCAACATCAGCAGCTACCGCATCAACGGTAGCGGCCTGGAGATTGCGTGCGATCCGGCGTGTCCGAAGGTCCCCGGCGACGGCACCGCGAGGGGATTGAACGGAACCGTGACGAGCGGTCCCAGCGATAGCTGGATCTCGCCCGACGGCGCCTATCTCTATCAGATCTACGGCAACGCCTCGAAGCTGGTCAGCTACAGCACCCAGCCGGACGGTTCGCTGAAGGAGATCGGCAGCGTCAAGATCCCGTACAACGGCTCCCAGGGTCTTGCGGGTTTCTGATCCCGGTTTCGCGACATGAGGTCCGGGCGTGGTCGGCATTGCCGTTCCACGCCCGGCCTCTCCCTCGCCGATATGCGAGACACAGACGGTCAATCATGAGCCCCGAGACGGATGTTTGAAGCAATTCATGAGCGCTCTCGCGGGACATCCGCGGCTCATCCCGGCCCTCCGGGCGAAGGGCAGAGCGCCACGGAAAAATTCGATCTGCAGCGCGCTGTCGGGGAAGCTCGCGTGGTGTTCTCCGGCGCCGCAAACGGCACGGAGATCATCGACGTCTATCAGAAGTTTCCGATGGCCGTTGCCTTCCCGAATGTCGACGATCGTCGGCGCAAGGAGGCGGTCCTCATCAATACCTCGGGCGGTGTCGCAGGCGGCGACGAGATCAGGATCGAGGTGGTCGCTCGAGGCGATGCGTCGGTCGCGGTGACCACGCAGGCCGCGGAGAAGGTCTATCGGGCGCTGGATCGGCCTGCCCGAGTCCGGACGCGGTTAAGGGCTGAGGGAAATGCCCGGCTTGCGTGGCTTCCACAAGAGACGATCGTCTTCAACCAGGCGCGCATCGCGCGGCACACCGAGATCGATGTGAGCTCGGGCACCGAATTGATTGCCCTCGAATGGCTGGTTCTTGGCCGCATCGAGAGCGGCGAGGAGGTTCTTGCCGGACATATCCTGGACAGTTGGCGCGTCAGGGTCGACGGCCGTTTGGTATGGGCGGATGGCTTCCTCGCCTCCGACCAGACGCTGCTGCAGCTTCGGAAGACGGCGCTGCTCTCGAACTGGAAGGCGATCGCAACCATGATCTATTTCGGTCCGGGTCTCGAGGCCCGGCTCGAGAGATTGCGCGAGATCGGCGCTTCGCTGGAATGCGCGTGCGGCGTCACGATCGTGGGCGCGATCATCGTGGTCCGGGTCGCCGCGATTGCAAGCGTGGACCTCAGGCGAGGTCTGCGCCGCTTCCTCGATCAACTCGACCATGAGCTCGGATCCGGTCCCTTCGGAGCGCCGAAGATGTGGTCCTGTTAGCAGCGCGGCCAAGTGGGAGGAGCATCTTGAATCTGACGCCACGGGAACGAGACAAGCTGATGATCGCCCTCGCCGCGATCGTTGCGCGCGGCCGGCTCGCGCGCGGCGTCAAGCTGAATTATCCCGAAAGCATCGCATTGATTTCGGATGCCATCATGGAAGGCGCCCGCGACGGACGATCGGTCGCGGATCTGATGTCCGAAGGCGGCCGGCTGCTGCGCCGCGAGCAGGTCATGGAGGGCATCCCGGAAATGATCCGCGAGATCCAGGTGGAGGCAACGTTTCCGGACGGGACCAAGCTTGTCCCGGTGCACAACCCGATCCGATAGGAGCTGATGATGCGCATCATCCCGATTTGCGTCGCCGCGTTGAGCCTGCTTGCGGCGCCGGCCTTCGCTCATCCCATTCCGGGCGCGGGCAGTTCGTTCGACGCCGGTCTCGTCCATCCGTTCAGCGGCGCCGATCATCTGATTGCGATCACCTTGGTGGGAACGTGGAGCGGGCTCGTGGGCGGATCCGCGAGAGCGGTGTGGCCGCTGACCTTTCTGATCGCGATGCTGGGCGGCTTCGCCGCGGCAAGCGCGGGACTGCAGATGGGCTTTGTGGAGGCGGCGATCAGCCTCTCGGTGGTGGCGCTGGGAGCGTTCGTTGCGTTCGAATTCAGGATGCCCGTCATGCTGGGCGCGGCGGCCGTCGGCCTGTTCGCGTTCTTCCATGGTCACGCCCACGGAACTGAAGCCGCCGCGATGCTTGTTCCCTACGTGATCGGCTTCACGACGGCGACCGCCGCTCTTCTCCTGACCGGCATGGTCATCGGGCTCTGGGGAGGAAACGCGACCAGACGAAGCTTGCTTCGCGCGGCGGGCGTATGCGCTGGCCTTGTCGGGCTGCTGCTGCTTGGAGGCGTGGCATGATTCCCGGGGAGGTCATTCCGGCTGACGGCGACATCGTCCAGAACGGGGACAGGACGGCACTGTCGATTACCGTAGCCAACACCGGCGACCGGCCGGTCCAGGTGGGCAGCCATTATCACTTCGCCGAAGTGAACGCCGCACTCGCGTTCGATCGATCAACCGCTCGTGGATGCCGCCTCGATATCCCGGCCGGGACGGCCGTGCGGTTCGAGCCGGGCCAGTCGCGCGAGGTCTCGTTGATCCCGTTTGCCGGGGCGCGGCGCATCTACGGCTTCAGCGGCGGCGTGATGGGACCTCTGGAATCGGCGACCGATGCGTCCGGCGCCAACGAATAAGGTGAGGAAGACATGTCCCACACGATGAGCCGCGCGGCCTATGCGCAGATGTTCGGCCCCACGGTCGGCGACAGGGTGCGCCTGGCGGACACCGATCTGTTCATCGAGCCCGAGAGGGACCTCACGATCTATGGCGAGGAGGTCAAGTTCGGCGGCGGCAAGGTCATTCGCGACGGCATGGGACAATCGCAGCTCACGCGCGCGCAGGGGGCGGTCGATACGGTCATTACCAACGCGCTGATCCTCGATCACTGGGGAATCGTCAAGGCCGACATCGCGATCAGGGACGGGCTCATTGCCGCCATCGGCAAGGCGGGCAACCCCGACATTCAGCCGGGTGTCTCCATCATCATTGGGCCGGGGACGGAAATCATCGCGGGCGAGGGCAAGATCATCACCGCCGGCGGAATGGATACGCACATTCATTTCATCTGCCCGCAGCAGATCGACGAGGCGCTTTTCTCGGGCGTCACGACCATGATGGGTGGCGGCACCGGACCGGCCGCAGGGACGACGGCGACGACCTGTACGCCGGGGCCATGGCACATCCATCGGATGCTCGAGGCGCTGGATGGGTTCCCGATGAACTTCGGCATTTTCGGCAAGGGCAATGCGAGCCTACCCGCTGGCCTGGTCGAGCAGATCGAAGCCGGCGCGTGTGGCCTGAAGCTGCACGAAGACTGGGGCGCAACGCCCGCATCGATCGACTGCTGTCTCTCCGTCGCGGACGACATGGACGTGCAGGTCATGATCCACACCGATTCCCTGAACGAAGGCGGGTTCGTCGAGCGCACGATCGCCGCGTTCAAGGGCAGGACGATCCATGCGGCCCATACGGAAGGGGCCGGCGGCGGGCACGCGCCTGATATCATCAAGGTCTGCGGCGAGAGCAACGTCATTCCGGCCTCGACAAATCCCACGCGTCCCTACACCGCGAACACGCTCGACGAAGCACTCGACATGCTGATGGTGACCCACCATCTGGACCGCCGCATTCCGGAGGATGTCGCCTTCGCGGAAAGCCGCATACGAAAGGAGACGATCGCCGCGGAGGACATCCTGCACGATCTCGGCGCGTTCTCGATCGTGTCGTCGGATAGCCAGGCGATGGGGCGCGTCGGCGAGGTGATCACGCGGACGTGGCAGACCGCCGACAAGATGAAGAAGCAGTTCGGGCGGTTGCCGGAGGAGACCGGGCAGAACGACAATTTCAGGGCTCGGCGCTACGTCGCGAAATACACGATCAATCCGGCCATCGTGCAGGGAATGTCACGCTACGTCGGTTCGGTCGAGGTCGGAAAGCTCGCGGACATCGTCGTCTGGGATCCGGCGTTCTTCGGGATCAAGCCCGACATGGTCTTGAAATCCGGCATGATCGTCGCCGCGATCATGGGTGACCCCAATGCATCGATACCGACGCCTCAGCCGGAATATTACCGGCCGATGTTCGGCGCCTTCGGCCGTTCTCCCGGCAGAAATTCCGTGACCTTCGTCAGTCAGGCCTCGCTCGAAGCGACGAGACAATTGGGCCTGGCAAAGCAACTCCTGCCGGTCTCGAACACGCGGTCGATCGGCAAGCATTCCATGATCCTCAACGACGCGCTGCCTCTCATGGAGGTCGATCCCGAGACCTACGAGGTGCGAGCCGACGGACGGCTGCTCACGTGTCCGCCGGTGAATGTGGTCCCGATGGCGCAGCGCTATTTCATGTACTGACGCGTTGCCGGCATGGTGGTGCGATGACAGACCAGAGTTATGGACGGAAGGCGCTGGCGTTCCTGAGGCTGCAGAGCTGGCTCTCGCCGTCGTTCCCGAACGGAGCCTACAGCTACTCGCACGGACTGGAATGGGCCGTGGAGGCCGGCTATGTCTCCGATCGGCGCAGCCTGGTCGATTGGCTCGAGGCCGACCTTTGCTACGGCTCCGGCCGAAACGAAGCCATCTTCTTCAGCGAAGCCTACCGATGCGTGGCCGAGGGCGCCGAGGACCAGCTGCCGGAGCTGGCCGAACTCGCCGCCGCTTCCCGCGGCACATCCGAATTCGTGCTCGAATCCGCACAGCAATCGTCGGCGTGCCTTACGACCCTTCGCAGTGTCTGGCCGGATCGAATTCTGGACATGTTCTCCGACCCGAAATGCCCGCCGGTGCTGGCTGTCCTGCTCGGAGCGCGAGCGGATCGCCGTCGAAATCGCGCTGCCGGCGTTCCTGCACAGCTATGTCGCCAATCTGGTGAGCGCGGGGGTGCGATTGGTGCCTCTCGGTCAGACCGATGGTCAGCTCGCCATCGCGGCGCTCGAGCTGCCGATCCTGTCGCGCAGTGAAATCGCACGCCGCGAGACGGTCGACGATCTCGGTTCGGCGGGCCTGATGGTTGAGCTCGCGTCCGCCGCACACGAGCTCCAGTATACGAGGTTGTTTCGCTCATGAAGACGATTGAACGCGAGAGCAGGTCTCTGCGCACACCCGGCATTGCGGCAACCAACGGGCCGCTGCGCGTCGGCATCGGCGGCCCTGTCGGTTCCGGAAAGACGGCGCTGGTCGAGGCGCTGTGCAAGCACCTGCGCGATTTCTACGAGATCTACGTCATCACCAACGACATCTACACCAAGGAGGACCAGCTCATTCTGACCCGTGCGCAGGCATTGGCGGCAGAGCGCATCATGGGGGTGGAGACGGGTGGCTGTCCGCATACGGCCATACGGGAGGACGCCTCGATGAACCTGGCGGCGATCCACGACATGAACCTGAAGTTTCCGGACGCGGAGCTTTGCTTCGTCGAGTCGGGTGGCGACAATCTCGCCGCCACCTTCAGCCCGGAGCTTGCGGACCTGACCGTCTACGTCATCGACGTCGCCGCAGGAGAGAAGATCCCGCGCAAGGGAGGGCCGGGGATCATGCGATCCGATCTGCTGGTGATCAACAAGATCGATCTGGCTCCCATGGTGGGCGCGAATCTGGAGATCATGGAAGCGGACGCGCGGCGGATGCGAGGCGCGCGACCGTTCATCTTCTCCAATCTGAAGAGTGGCCAAGGTGTCGACGAGATCGCGGGCTTCATTCTGCAGAAGGGCGGGTTGTCCGCCGCGGCGCTGTCTGGAGGTGCCGATCGATGACGGATGATGACCAGGAGTTTGCCGGCGATCTGGCCAGGCTGCGCCGCAGCATCGACAATCTGGATGCGGCGATGGTGCACCTGCTCGCAGAACGCTTTCGCTGCACGGATGCGATCGGAGAGCTCAAGGCCAGGCATGGACTGGAATCCCGGGATCCCAGACGCGAAGCGGCGCAATTGAAGCGGCTTCGCATCCTCGCCGCACAGAGCGGGCTCGATCCGGATTTTACCCGGAAGCTGCATGCCCTGGTCGTTCGAGAAGTCATCACCAATCATGAGGCGGTGAAGTTCGAGTCGGGAGCCGGCTAGGAACGATCGCTTTTACAACGACCCATTTCACGGTGAGACCGGACAAGGCGCGACATTCCACTGGTGATGCGCGGTCGTTACGCGGACTGGTCGACCAGGCTGCCGGGCTGCTGGCCCTTCTTCTCCAGCTGCTTTTCGATGGCGTCCCGGATCTTCTGCTCCACCGCCGCTTTCTGGTCCGGGGTCATGTTGGCGAGGTCGGCCTCGCTGAGATTCATGCTCTTCAGAATGGCAGCCCGCATACGGTCGAAGGGATTCATCTTCGCGTATTTCAGGAATTCCTGCACGACGCTGCTGTCGCCCGATGCGCCATCTTCGCTTGTTTGCGAGGGCCCACCATTGTCGGTCACCGACGGCTTCGATGCACCGGTCGATGAGCCGGCTTTCGCAGGCTGGTAGCCGAAGATTGAAGCTCCTGCCGTGACTTGCATGTTCGGCCCCTCAAGACGATCGCGAAGGGCAAGCAACGTGCGTGCCAAATCCTTTCGTTCGATTTCCCGATGTTTCCGGGCTCGCGCTCATCGGCAGCTTGAAAAAATTGCCGGTGCGGCGGTGTCGCGGGCAAAGTTTGCCCGGTCGCCTGCGCGAATCGCGTCGCCGCGCGGGCAGTTGGCATCGATCAGGTTGCCTTCACTCCGGCGCTCTCCGAGCGTCGCCAAAGGCCAAGCCTGAACCATAGCAGCCTGGCAGCGGTCGATGGCCATCGCACCTCCCACGCCGGGCGCCGCGGTTTGTCCAGGCGCTCGGCAATCAGGAATGCACTGGTCGCGGCCATCGCCGGCAAATGCCCGCCTTGCGTCGCCAACGGAACGAGCATCAGCGCCCAGCAGGCTCCGCAACACCAGATACCCTGGGTGACGCCATATCCGAGAGCAGCCAGGTCGGCCCTGATCCCATACGCCGCCAGCGGCGGCTGGTCGTGGCAGTGGTTCAGGCAAATCTGTTTCCCGGGGGAGAATTGCCAGACCAGGACGAGCGATCCCGCCAATGCGATCGTGACGATCGATGATGATTGCACCAGTTGCAGCGCCAGCACGGCCAGCACGATGGGAACGCCACAGGCAGCCCAGATGGCGCAATATCCGATCATGAAGAGCGCCATCGACCGCATGCGTCGGCGCGGCAGGCTTCGCGCACGCACGTGCCCAAGAGCGCCCGCGAGCATCGGCATCATCATCGCCGCGACCATCAGCATCCATTCGCCGGCGAGTCTTGCCGGCGAATAGAACGTCATGGCAAGGGCGAGCTGATCGAGCGACAGTGCCGGCCACACATCGCTGTTGCAGAAGGCGACGAGCCTGCGCTGGTCCGACAACGCCACGACGGCCGCCCACGCGGCGGCAGCCGCGACGGTGAGCGGAATACGGATTTGCAGACGCTCGTAGGCCGCGGGCGTCATGAGCGGCCGTCAATCGCCCTGTCGGACGATGCTGATGCGGCCGACACTCACGTCGGCCGACTGCTGCACCGGCGCGACGGCCTGGAGGCGAACGCCGACCTTTGCGGGATCGGCATTGCCCGAACCGGCAAACTCCGAATAGGGCTTGGTAATGTTCAGCGCGTACGACAAGCCGTCTCCCGCGTGCCCGGTATCGCTCTCCGTCGCCTTGGTGATGCCGAAGAGCCCGATGCTCCCGACCTGCCGCTCGAAGGACGGCGCGCCGTCCTTCCCCGCAAACTGCAGATACACCTGCAGCACGGTGGCGTCGGAATATCCGCGCACATTCTCCAGATTGAGGAAGACCTGCTCAGCGCGTGCCCCGGGCGCAGGGCCGGCAGCCAGCCTGGCGGCAACTTTCGTATGCGTACGCGCATCGAGTTGCACGGAGGTCTCGGCACCTTTCCCTGCGACGGGAAGCGATTGGGCATTGGCGCCAAGCACCTCAACTGTTGCTCCAGTCGATCTCGCCATCGCGACCGCTCCGGATGATGTCGCTGTCCTGCCGGCGACGGCCGCCAATGGCGCGCCTGCCGGCGAGAAATCGCTGTAAGTATAGCCCACCCCGGCAAAGTCCGACATCTGTTCCGGCGTGTACTCCCACGGCGAGCCGTCGGGGAGAGGAACGACAAATTTGTGCTGGCCGAGGCTGGCAGGTCCCTTCTTCCAACTGGCTTCTTCCGGATCCGTGTTTTGGGAATCGCCCTGCCTCCAGCTTTGCCACAGCCGATCGATATTCGCGTGGTGCAGCCAGAAGATGGGATCCAGACCGGCCGTCACCGGTGACGACATCAGTCCCGGCAATGGCCTCGTGCTCGCCTCCGGGAACATCTTCTCGCCGCCGACAAGGCCGTGAACCTGGTCGTGCGGTTGACTTTCGATGTCGCCATGCTTGGTGCCGCCGTGCTCGAAGCCGGTGTCGATGCCACCGAAGCCGCGATCGCCGCCACTTGCTACGCCGGTGAATTCGTGAACGTCCATCGCATCCAGGTTCACGGCATCGAGCGGGACGAAGACCTTGCCGGGCTGCGAGGGATCGCCGGGTCCCCACCGCTGTTCAATGAAGAGAGGATTGTTGCCTGTGCCGTCCGGCCAGTCCGGGCTGCCGAATGCCGGCGGCAAGCCATCCTGACCGGGTTTGAAGTAGTTCCAGTAAGGCAAGGTCCAGTCAGGCGGCCCGCCGAGCGTCACGACGGTCGAACGAATGAGCTTCTCAAACCCGATCAGATAGCCGCGGTGCCACGGCAGAAAATACCAGCTGCCGTGCTGACATTGCTGCCAGAACTCGTCGAAGTCGGCCTGGGCAGGAACTTGCTCGGCAGGCGCCTTGTAGCCGTAGAACTCCCACAGGCCCTGATGATAGCCGTGCATGCCGGCCCAGAAGCGCCAGCTGGTTCGATCGTTGAGCGGCTTCGGCCTCAATGCGCCAACGGCGCGCGCGTACCAGAGAATCGGATCCGCCCAGTCGCCGCCAAGCTCCCACACGTTCTGTCGAACCAGCATGCCGCTCTCCTTGTCGCTTGACTGCGGCGCCGGCCGGCCGAGAGAACGGGCAGGCGGCTCCGCCGGATTGATCTTGCTCTCATCCACCGGCTCGCTCTGAGAGCCGGCATCTTGGGTCACTCGGACTTCTGCCGAGGACGCTCCGCAATCGCCGCGGCCAGGAAAATAGACGAAAAATCTATGGTTGTGTAGTAGCGAATTCTAACCGTTAGCGCGAGCGGTCTTTGATCGGCCAGGCTCGGCCGTCGGAAATGCCTGCAACGACAGGAGAATAGCGGCGCATGAACGTGCGAGCTCACGGCCGGCAACAATCTGCGACAAAACGCCGTTGATCCCGGTCGGCCGCGCGCGTCCTCAGAACGTCGTGATCGGCTTGCCGTCCGCCCCCACGAGACTCGACGGCGCCTCGCCGAACACCAGCCCCTCCGGCTGAAACTTGATCGTCTTGCCGCCCTCGACGAAGTCGGCGAAATTGCGCGGCGTGGCCGAGTGCACGCCGTTGGTCAGGAAGTCGTCGATCTCGTAGCAGGTGTCGGGCCTGCCGCCGGAGCCTTCGCCCAGAAACTTCTGGAAGGTCTGGCTCGTCACCTTGGCCTTCTTGCGCGCCGACCAGTTGGTGTAGCGGCGATAGAGCTTCGGCAGGATCACGGGGCCCTTGTCGGTCGCGAGGACGTCGGTCTCGTTCTTCCTGGGTTCGCGCAGGTCGAAGTCGAAAGCGGGAATCGTCTTGGCGAGATGCTTCCAGACCGGCAGCTTCTGCGCGCGTGCGGGCTTCGCGAGCGCGAGGAAGGCCTTGATCTCGTCGTCGTTCATCGAAGAATAGAAGGTCGGATAGGCAAAGCCCTGCACCACTAGCCAGTGGTTGATGTCGATTTTATTGCCGGCGACCGTCACCTCGATGTCGCCGACCAGCCGGCCATAGGTGTCGAACACCTCGTTCGGCGCATCGACATGGGTGAACACGCGGCAGGCGAGCGTCGGCCCGCCGGCGCTGCTGAGGAAGTCATGCAGCGCCTTGCTCGTCGTCGCGCCCAGAAACTGCCGGTAGGGGTGTGTGACCTCATGATAGGCCTGCCGCTTGGCGTCGCTCAGGCCCTTCTTCTCGGCGGCCGAGAGCGGCGAGGGCTGATAATGCAGCTCGGGCGCGTCGATGCCCTGAAGGCGAATGGTGAGCTTGCCGTTCTTGATCGGCGCCGACGCGGTCCGGCCCTTGACCTTGGCGCCCTCGAAGACGTGGGTCGGCTGGAACGGCACCTGGTCGTTCTTGCGGAAGCGGATCGCGTCTGGGGCGACATTCACCACGACCTTGGTGGTGTCGGCGTCCGACCGGCCCTCCGGCCAGAACTGGCTGACATCGATGGTGCCTACGACCTCCAGCAGTCCAACGGGCATCGGGCGCTCCTGTCAAACGAACGCGGCGACCGCCTCATCGAGGCGAGTCGCGCGCGCACTGGCAGGTAGCGGATCATCTTCGTGCGACAGGCCCGTGACGGGGCGCGGCCGCGAGACAGTGCAACGCGGCCTTCGAGCGGAGCGGGCGGGGCATGATTGGTCCGTCGTGCAACGCATGCTGTGGCGACGACGGACCATCTTCGATTGGTGCGGAAGCCTCCGCGCTGCTGCTCCCGCTCGGAATCAGGGGCGGTACGGACAGACCATCGTCAGGTGGAGCAGCGTCGGCGCCTGGTCCTCACCGTTGTCGTACTCCCACTCCAGCCGGATCTCGTGCCGGTCGGCATAGGCGTCGCTCGCCGCGTGAGTGATGATATTGGTCTTCATCGGGATCGGCGGCTCGGAATTGAAGCACTTCCGCACGCAGGCATCGAGCAGCGCGCATCGCGTCAGCGGGATCACGCCGGGCTCGTCCTTGGACAGCGGGACCGTATTCAACTGCGTGGTGAGGTCGACGCGAGCTCGTCCCTTCTCCTTGTGCCAGTACGCCGCGCTCCCGTCCGGCCATTTGTCCGCCGGCGTCAGGATCAGATGGTACTGGCCGTACTCCAGGGTCGGCACGTGGATGTCCGGCGACGCCTTGAGGATGTCCACGCTCCTCTGCATGTTTTCCAGAGGGAAATAATTGTCGTTCATCAAATCTTTGAATGAAGCCCCGGTGTAAGTTCTCGACCCCATCGTCTTTTCCCTCAATATGTCCTTGGCTTTGTGAAAATACATACAGCTCCGCGACGCCGGTTAGTTTTGCCAACCCGGCTTCGCCGAATATATGCCCCATCTTTGCTGGGATTTGCATAGGCTACCACTCAGGACTGTGTTTCGTCCAGATCGCCAACCGCACCGTGCTCCGCTAACGGCGATGGGCAAGTCCGATTGCTAAGCGGTTCTCGATAGGTATTCTTACCACGAGTTGCTCGCGGGCGCTGGACGACAGCGACGCCGCGATCCTTGAAGGCGCAGGAATGCATTGCTTCGCGTGCCAGTCGGCGATTGATTCGGACGATAGCTGGTGCTCCAAGTGTGGGGCGGCGGTACGTCGGCGTGCTGATCCCGACAGCGAGCGGCGGTTTGTGACAATTCTCCGAGCCGACGTCATCGACTCCACAGGGCTTGTTGCCGAATTGGAGCCGGAGGAGGCCGTCTCACGCCTGGAGCCAGCGCTGGCGGCCATGACGGGCGCGGTACGCCAGTTTGGCGGCATCGTCAGCAAGGAGTTGGGGGACGGCTTGGCCGCTGTCTTTGGTGCCCCGATCGCCGACGACAACCATGCTCCGCTGGCCTGCCATGCGGCCATCGAGCTTGTCCGGCGGGTCGGCAGTCTTGGCGATCCCGGACTTCAGGTTCGGGTCGGCCTCCATTCGGGGCACGTCGTCGCCTATATGGTCGCCAGCGAATTTTCCAAGGTCTACGAGATCGGAGGAGCCGCTCAGCATCTTGCCGCGAGGCTGGAGGCCGCGGCCGAGGCCAATCGGATCTACGTGTCGGAGGCCTGCCAGAAACTCGCGGATGGACATGTCCGATTCGAAGCCTTGGGTCGCAAGGTGCTGCGCGGTTTCAACGAGCCGCTGCCGGTCTACCGTGTCGTCGGAGCGAGCGACCTTTCAAGCTGGCGGGTGCGACGAGCGCGGAGCGTTTCGCGGTTTGTCGATCGCACGACTGAGCGGGCCCTTTTGGCACGTGCCGCGGAGAGGTCCAGTGCAAGCCGGCAGACGGTCCTGCTGATCGGCGATGCAGGCATCGGAAAATCGCGGCTCGCGCATGAGTTCGCCCAGGAGCTCAAGGCCGATGGCTGGCGGCTGATTGACGCCGAGTGTAGTCCGAACCTTCAGGGCGTGCCGTTCAGCGCGCTCAAGCGCACCATACTTTCGATCTTCGAAGTTGCCGCCAGAGATTCGGATAGTCTGGTCGACATCCGAAAGGAGTTGCCGGCAATCCATCAGCTCGCGATCGATTCCATATTGGATATTCCGGTCGCGGATCATCGCTGGAGTGAGCTGGAGCCTTACGCGCGCGCGCGTGCCATTTCCGATGCAAGTTGCGCCATCGTGCAAAGCCTGGCCTTTCAACAGCGTACGGTTCTTCTCATCGAGGACCTGCACTGGATCGACCGAGCCAGCGATGCGGTTGTTGCTGCAATCGCGTCGTTACAGAGTCCCAACCTGATAGTTTTTCTCACGAGCAGGCCGAACGGCATGCCCGAGTGGATCGCACGCTGCCATGCGGAAGTGATTGCAATGCGCCCCCTGGATGACGATTCGGGATTGGCCATGTTGGCCGATATGCTCGGACCGTCGGCGATGAACACCGATTTGAAGAACCGGATCATCTCTCATACTGCCAACGTTCCTCTATTTCTCGAGGAAGTCTGCCGTGGACTGAAAGATAGTGGCACGCTTCGCGGTCAGTGGGGTGACCTTGCGCTCGTTCGACCTATTGACGAGCTCGGCATCCCTACCAGCATTCAGGGGGTGATTGCGGCGCGGCTCGATCGTGTCTCAAGGCAGGAGCGCTCGGTTCTCCAAATAGCGGCGGCGCTGGGGCCGCGCTCAAGCGTGATGATGCTGCGGAACGTCGCCGCGCTGCCCGAAGACATTCTCCAGGATTGCCTCGGAGCGCTCGACCGAGCCGAGATCCTCGTCAGGATCGATAGTGAACTTGAGGACTCGATCGAGTTCCAGCACGAGATGGTCCGCCAAGTGACCTACGAGTCGATGGTCGAAAAGGTGCGCGAGAACATACATGGGCGAATACTTGCGGCCTTCGAAAGCGACGAGACATGGAGCGACGGTCCTGACACGCTTTGCTACCACGCGATGCGCGCGAAGGATTGGCTGAAAGCGTTCGGGTACGGGAGAGGTGCCGCGCAGAAATGTCTTGTGCGCTCGGCGTATGCCGATGCGGTCGACTATTTCGGGGTCGCGATGAGTTCGCTCGACAAGATGCCAATGACTCTCTCGCGGGAGGCAGATGCAATTGACCTCCGGATGGAGGCGCGAATGGCATTCATCTGGTCCGGTCAGGTTGCCGAGTGGATCGATCTCGGAAAAGAGGCCGACAGAGCTGGCCCCGCAAATTCGGACAGTAGCTTGAGTGGATTTTCTGCCTGACAGCGGCGAGGATTCTTGCTGCGAATCAGGAGCGAAGATGACGAAGAAGAGCCGCCGGACGCATTCTCCGGCATTCAAGGCGAAGGTTGCTTTGGCTGCGGTCAAAGGCGACAAGACACTGGCGGAGCTGGCGCAACTGTTTGATGTTCATCCGAACCAGATCACGATCTGGAAAAACCAGCTCCTGGAAGGCGCCGCCGGCGTGTTTGGGCATGACAAGACATCGGCCGAGACGCCGGTCGATTTGAAGGCGTTACATGCCAAGATCGGCGAGCTGGCGTTGGAAAACGATTTTTTGTCCGGCGCGCTCACCAAGGCGGGCCTGCTGAGCGCAAAGCGATGATCGACCGCGATCATGATCTTTCTATCGTGCGCCAGGCGAAGGTCCTGAAGCTGGCTCGCAGCACGGTCTACTATGAACCTCGGCCAGTTTCGGCCGAGGACCTTGCCTTGATGCGTCGGCTCGATGAGCTGCATCTCGATTATCCCTTCGCGGGAGCGCGTATGCTGCGATCGTTGCTGCGGCGGGAGGGCGTATACGCCGGTCGCCGCCACATCGCGACGCTGATGAAGCGCATGGGGATCGAGGCGGTCTATCGTCGCCCGAACACGAGCAAGCCGGCTCCGGGTCACAAGATCTACCCGTACCTGTTGCGCGGATTGAAGATCGAGCGGCCCGACCATGCGTGGGCAATGGACATCACCTACATTCCGATGCGACGTGGCTTCGTCTATCTCGCGGCGGTCGTCGATGTGTTCAGCCGACGGGTCCTGGCCCATCGCGTCTCGATCACAATGGAGGCGGCCTTCTGCGTCGAAGCGGTCCAGGAGGCGTTGGCGAAGCACGGCAGGCCCGAGATTTTCAACACGGATCAGGGCAGCCAGTTCACCAGCCTCGAGTTCACCGATGTGCTGCTGGACGCGAAGATCGCCATCAGCATGGACGGCAAGGGCGCCTGGCGCGACAACGTGTTTGTCGAGCGGCTCTGGCGCACGGTCAAATACGAAGAAGTATATCTCCGCGCCTACGACAGCGTGTCCGAGGCGCGAGCGTCAATTGCCAAGTATCTGGCCTTCTACAATCAGGGACGCCCTCACTCGAGCCTTGACGGGCGCACGCCCGACGAGGCTTACTTCGGCACGCAAGCTATGGTGATGGCCGCATGACCGTCGCCGACGGTTTTGTCGTCGCTCTGGTCGGGCTACGCCCTCCCGACGCAACGACAAAACCGTAAAGCCCCGCGTTCAGCATAACCCGGCAGGAATCCACTTAAATCCAGCGGGGCGCTGTCCAAACAACCGGGGCCAGCTCTGAACGCCGGGCTAGTGGAATTGACGACATCGGAAGAAAGGTCGCCGCCATGACCGTCATGGCGGGTGGACAGAATTTCTACGGAACGCCAACTGAAGCGGTTGCGCTCGGCCAGGAGGTCGTTGGCCTCGCCGAGAAGTCAGGCAACCCGGGTTGGCGCAACCTTGCACAATACAATCTGGGACAGGCCTATTTTCTCGCCGGTCGATATCGCGAAGCGGAGCAGATGTTGGCGCAAGGCCGCGCTAATCTCATGGGACCCGAAGCGAGCGCGCCGTTTGCCACTCCCCCAAAATACACACTGCTCCTCTGCTGCATGATGAAGAGCTTCACCCACACCGTCATGGGCGAACTCGACGCCGCCGAGCAGTTCCAGCAACAAGCTTCGGCGATCGCGGAAGAGACCAACCGCCCCTACGACCGCGTCGCCGCCGCCTATAGCGGCGGCTGGCTGATGCTCGGGCGCAACGAGCCGGCCGCGGCCGCTGCCATTCTCGAAGACGGTTTTGTGCTGGCGCAGAAGCACGGCATCCGGCTGTTCGTGCCGGTGCTCGCCTGTCACCTCGGCATCGCCTATCTGGAGCAGGGGCTGTTCGACCGGGCGCGCGGCATGCTGGCCGAGGCGCGCGAGGAGGCGAAGGCGGTCGGCTATACCTCGGCGGTGCTGCGCAGCTCGATCTACCTTGCGCTCGCAACCTTCCGCCTCGGCGACGTCCAGGCCGCGCAGAACATGCTGCGCGAGGCGCGCAACACCGCTCGCCAGCAGGGGTTTTCCGGCCTCGAGGCCGAGGCCCTGTTCGGCGAGGCCGTGGTGACGCCGCCGACGGATGCGGCGAACAAGGCCGCGATCATAGTCGCCCTGCGCGCGGCCATCGCGATCGCCTCCGAGAGCGGCGCGCTGCCGCTCCAGCACAAGGCCGAGGCGATGCTGACCGAGATGCTCGCTCGGGGCGGCGAGCTGACCTGACCCTGCTCCCTCCCTGGCGTGCGATCGTACCGTGGGCTGCTTTTTTTGCCCGACGGGTCGTTTGAGTTTCGCAGGTAAAGCAAGGACTTAAGAGGCCGCCTCTACTGTGCATGGGGTTGTTTTCGACATTTTGCAGGGACGACCATCACCTCCTGCCGGCGCCGTTCAAGGTCTCATGACTTGCCGGACGCGGTCTGCGCGCCCTGGTGACGAAGCCACTTGCACGGGCGCCAAGGTCGGCTACCGTCGGCACTAGCCGCAGGGCCAGGTGACTTTTGATTTACATTTTCTAGCATCCGATCTATCGGCGCCGCGACGGCGCGACGCCCACCGGACGAGGCGGGGCCATGATCACACGGGACCAGTCAGCTTTGTTGGCGCCGGTCGAGCGCGATTTGCGGCTCGATCTCTTCCGCGGCATCGGGTTGTGGATGATCTTCCTCGATCACATCCCGCACGACGTCGTGGCCTGGCTGACCTTGCGCAACTACGGCTTCAGCGACGCCGCCGAGTTCTTCGTCTTCATCTCCGGCTATCTGGTCGGCTGGATCTACGGGCCGATCGTCGCCGGCGGCTGGTTTCTCGCCGCGCTGAAGCGGCTGTGGCGGCGCGCGGGCGAGATGTACGTTGCCCACATCATGCTGTTCCTGCTGTTCACTGCGCAGATCGCGCGCACGGTCAGGAGGTTCGACAACCCGATGTATGCGGACGAGTTCAACGTTCACAATTTTCTCGACCATCCAGACATCCTGATAGGTCAGGCGCTCTCGCTGCGCTACAAGCCGGTCAATCTCGACGTGCTGCCGCTCTACATCACGCTGGTGCTCGCCGCGCCCTTCATCGTGTGGGGCCTGGTGCGCCGGCCGAACCTGACGCTGGCGGCCTCCGTGGTGTTGTATGTGTTGGCGCGCCGGTTCGACTGGAACATCGCCTCCTATCCGCCGGGCACGACCTGGTACTTCAATCCGTTCTGCTGGCAGCTGATGTTCGTGTTCGCCGCCTGGTGTGGCGTCGGCCAGATCGACAAGATCGCAACATGGGTGTGGTCGAAGGCGGCGATGACGCTGGCCGCGGCCTGGCTTGCCTTCGCGCTGCTGATCGTGATGACCTGGCACATCCCTGCGCTCGAGGCGCTGATCCCGAAATGGATGATCAAGGCGATCTACCCGATCGACAAGACCGACCTCGACATGCTGCGCTTCACGCACTTTCTGGCGGTGGCGATCTGGATGACCTATTTCATCCCGCGCCACTGGAAGGCGTTGCATTCGAAATGGCTGCACCCGGTCATCCTCTGCGGCCAGCATTCGCTGCCGATCTTTTGCCTCAGCGTGTTCCTGTCGTTCTCGGCGCATTGGATCCTGATGCAATTCACCAGGGGCGTCTGGGAGCAACTCGCCGTCTCGTTCGCCGGCTTCGTCATCATGTTCGGGGCGGCGTGGCTGCTCGACCGCGCCGAGCGGGTGCCCAGCCTCTTCGTCAAGGTGACGGATGTCGACGACGAGCGGGAGGCCGCCGCCGAAGGCGCGCCGGTAACGATCATCGGCGCGGCTCCGGCTCGCCGCTGAGAACACATCGCGTCGCCGGGACTATTTTTCGGGAGAGATGCATGTCGAGATTTTTGTTGACGATTGCCGGCGCCCTCCTGCTCCTCGTCTGCAACGCGTCGGCGCAAGGGCCGTCGCCCGAGGCGATGGATGCTGCACGAAAACTCGTCGCCACGCTGAAGATCGCAGATCAGTATCGCGCGGCGCTCCCGCAGCTCCTGCTCAAGCTGAGACCCGTGGTCGCGCAGGACCGGCCTGAGATCGAGCGCGATTATGATGCAATGACGGCGCCGGGCTCCGACATCTACGCGCCGTTCTTTGCCTCGATGATCGACCAGATCGCCGCTCTCTATGCCCAAAACTTCACCGTCGACGAGCTGCGCCAGATCGAGGCGTTCTATGCCCAGCCTGCTGGCCGGAAGTTTATGGAAAAGTCCGATGCGCTGGCGCAGGCGAGCGCGCAGATCGGCCAGGACGTCAGCCAGAAGGCCGCAGATGAACTAAAGCTACGCCTCATCGAGGCGCTGCGCCAGAAAGCGCACAAGCCGTAGACCGTCATGTTCAGTGAATCGCGGCGTACATGATCCTCTCCTCCGTCGCCTCCAATGCGGAGAATTCCTCCACGACCTTGCCCTGGCGCGAGACCAGGATGCGGTCGGAGAGCGCCATGATCTCGGGCAGGTAGGATGAGATGACCACGACCGCCTTGCCCTCGTCGGCGAGCTGGTTGATCAACTCGTGGATCTCGACGATGGCGCCGACGTCGACGCCGCGCGTGGGTTCGTCGAAGATGATCAGATCGGGTTCCTGGACCAGCGATTTGGCGATCACGACCTTCTGCTGATTGCCGCCGGAAAGCTCGACCACCTTGCCGTCGTTGCCGATCGCGCGAACCTTGAGCCGTTCGATCCAGGTCCTGCCGATCGCCTCGTTCTCTCGCCGCGACAGCATCATGCGGCCCTTGGGAAATTTCGACAGAAGGCCGAGATAGATGTTGCGTGCGATCGAGGACGTCTCGAAGAAGCCTTCGACCTTGCGGTCTTCAGTCACATAGGCGATGCCGGCCTTCACCGCCGGCGCCGGCACCCGGTAGCGCACCGGCTTGTCGTGCAGCAGGATCTCGCCGCCATGGAAGAAGTCGCGCTTCAGCACGCCGGAGACGATCTTGAACGTTTCGGTGCGGCCGGCCCCGACGAGGCCGAATACGCCGGTGATCTGTCCCGCGAACACCGACAGGGAATTATTCTTCACCATCGGCGCCATCTTCAGGTTCTGCACGGTGAGCACGCGCGCGCCTGGCGGCCGCACGCTGCTCTTTCGCGCACCGTAGAGCGTGTTGGAGAGGTCGCGCCCGACCATGGCCTGCACGATCGCCGCGCGGTCGAATTTGGTAGCATCGTCGGTGACGACGTGCTTGCCGTCGCGCAGAACCGTGATGCGGTCGGCGAGCAGCAAAGCTTCTTCCAGGGCGTGCGAGATGAAGACGATCGAGACCCCGCGCTTCTTGAGATCGCGGACGAGGTCAAAGAAGTATTTCTTCTCTTCCGGCGTCAGCGACGCCGTCGGCTCGTCGAAGATAATGACTTTGGCGCGGTGCAAAACCGCGCGCGCGATCTCCACCATCTGCTTCTTGGCGGCGCCGAGGCCGCCGACGGTGGCGGTCGGCGTGACGTCGAAATTGAGCGATTGCAGGAACTGCTGCGCAGCGATGTAGATGCCGCGCAGGCGGTTATAGAATTTCTCCTGCCCGAGAAACAGATTCTGCGCGACAGTCATGGTCGGCACCAGGCTGTTCTCCTGGAACACCATGGCGATGCCGAGATTGCGCGCCTCCAGCGGCGTCCGCGGCGCGACGTCGGCGCCGTCGACCGTCATGGTGCCCGACGTCAGCGTCACCACGCCGGCCATCACCTTGGTCAGCGTCGATTTGCCGGCGCCGTTCTCGCCGACCAGCGCGTGGATCTCGCCGCGGCGGAGGTCGAAGTCGACCCCGTCGATGGCGGGCACGCCGGCGTAAAGTTTTGTGGCCTTGCGCAGCGAGAGTGCGATGTCGCTCATGAGCGGAACTCCTCGGCAAGACCGGACAGCGGCAGTCGCAGCACGCGGCCCGGTCCCTTGGCGATCAGGACGAGATCGCCGCCCATCTCGATCGCCGCAACGATACCGTGATTGGCGCCGTCGACCCGGCTGTGCAGCGAATAGAGCGGCTGGCCATCTGCATCGAGTCGGATGACGAGGCCATAGGAGCGCGGCGGCGCCCACGGCTTGATCACGCCCATGGTCTTGATGTGTGCACCCTGCATCGGCTCCTTGAACGAGAAGCCCGAGCGTAGGCGCGGCGCAACCCAGTAAGCCGGATCGATCTCGGCCATCATTCGCTTGCGGTAGGCTGGTTCGCGCAGCACGAACTCGATCAGCTGCGTGCGCGCGGTGAAGGCGGTGAGCCAGTAGCCGCCGCCCGCCGCCTTCGACAGCCGCGAGGGGTAGACGGGCAAGTGAGCGAGCACGGTCCGCGGCGGTGCGCCCGGCGCAACAAGGACGAGCCGGTGGCGCCAGCTCTCGCTGACCAGCGTGCCATTGCCATGCGCGCAGGCACCGAAGGCATGACCCAGTCCCTGGGCCAGCGGTGTCACGGTCTTGCTGGCGGGATCGAGCCTGAACACGCGGCCGCTCCGGTTGAGCTCCATCAGGTCGCGTGCCCAGTCATCGACGCCGCAGGTCGCCGAGCCGTCCGTCGCGATCAGCGTGTTGTCGCTCGCGAGCGTCAGTGCGTTGACGGCATTGAACGCGCTATCTGCAAACGTCACGCTTGGCTGCTCGGCCGAGGGACTTACGTAGAGACGCACCTCGCGCCCCCCGAGCGCGACCGCGAGGCCACCGCCGGGGAGGGCACACAATGCCGAGATCGGCCGCTCGAAGTTGCGCACCTCCGATGCCGTGCCGTCATTCAAAGACATCAGCTGCGGGCCCGCCGCGATGAAGAGGTTGCTTCCGTCGGTGGCGAGATCCTCCGGCGCCTCGCATGTCAGCAAGGTTTCGGCGGATTCCAGCTTCTGGTTGGGCTTCAATGCGCCGTCGAAGGACGGTACGGTGATGGTGGCGTCGCCGCGCCCGAGAAAGCGGTTGGCGAACTCCCTGACGACCGCGATCACGATTGCTTCCCCCATCGCTTGTCGTACTGGACGAAGTTCGGATCGGCATTGTCGAGCTTGTAGCGGCCGATCCGGTTGTTGAGGATGCCGCCGAGATAGAGATAGCCGCGATGCTCGCGCATCGAGGTGATCATCGGATGGTTTTCGCCGCGCAGGTCCCAGAACGATTCGACGATCTTGCCCTGCTCGTTGAACTTGACCACGCAGCCGGTGTTGATGTTGGGGAACAGCCATTCGTCCACCGGCACGCGCTTGCCCATGCGGCGGCGGAAGCCGGGCATCTTCCAGGCGAGGTCGAGCGAGGGGCTGCGCATGCCGACCAGCGCCAGCCAGTAATTGCCGTCGGAGGCGAGGTTGATGTTATCGGGGTAGCCCGGCAGATTGTCCATGACGACCTCGACCTTGCCCTTCTTTGACCCTGCGAACCAATAGCGCTTGATCGAGCAGCCGAAGGTTTCGGCGAACAGGATCGACTGGCCGTCGCTGGCGACGCAGATGCCGTTGGGGAATTTGAGGCCGCGCAGCTCCGTGCGCGTCACGCCGGTCTTGGTGTCATAAGAGATGATGCGGCCGTTGCCGCGCGCTTCGAGACCGTCGATCGGCCACTCGTCCATCTCGTAACGCACGGTGGCCTCGGAGAAGAAGATCAGCCCGTCGTCGGTGATGTCGAGGTCGTCGGCGAGCCGCAGGCGGCTGTCGTCGTTGACCGAACGCATGCTGCGATTGGTCTCGTCGGTCGCCTTTTCCACCGTGCCGTCAGGCTTGATGCGATAGAGCCCCATGCCGCCGATGCAGACGTAGAGATTGTCCTCACGGTCGAAGGCCATGCCGAGCGGCTGGCCGCCGATATGGGCGAACACTTCCATCTTCTGATAGTCGGGTGCGAAGAAGCGCATGATGTCACCATGGCGCGATCCCGCATAGAGATTGTCGTGGCGATCGAGGATGACGTCCTCCGGCGCCTCGATGCGGCCGAGGCCGATCGACTCGACATTGCGCAGCTTGTCGTTCTGCTCGAACGGGCCGCCTTGCCCGATCTCGGTCGGCGGCGGTGGCGGTAGCGCGTGATAGGTTGGCGCAACGTAGACCTTGCTGATGATGCGGGTTCGGTTCTTCTGCCAGCGGATATCGACCATCGCGGCGACCAGCAGGATGCCGGCAAGCGCCATCCGGTTGACGCCGCCGCGCGCGTTCATGGTTGTCAGACCATTGGTGATCAGGAGCACGATCAGCACCCCGACCGCCGATTTGGCGACCGAGCCCTTGCCGCCGCCGAGCGTGATGCCGCCGAGCACTGTCGCCGTCAGCACGATCACCTCCAGGCCAACGCCGATGTCGCCGCCGACGGTGCCAAGCCGCGACGCGAAGAACAGCGCGCCAATGCTGGTCAGCACGCCGCTTGCGACGTAGCAGAGCGCGATGGTGCGGCGGACGGGAATGCCGGAATTGTAAGCTGAACGACGCGAGCCGCCGATCGCGGTGATGTGCCAGCCCGGGCGCAGCCGGGTCATGAAGATATGGCCGAAGATGGCGATGACGATATAGACGAGCGCCACGGTCGGAATGCCGAAGACGCTGCCGCCGCCGATGAAATCCCAGGACGGAATGTCGGGGAAGGCCGACGCGATCGCGTTGGAGTAGCGCTGGATCAGGAGATCGTAGGCCGAGCGGTAGATGATCAGGGTGATCAGCGTGGTGATGAAGGCCCGCAGTCGCAAATATCCGATCAGGATGCCGTTGACGGCGCCGAGCAGCGCGCCGCAAAGCAGGGTGGCCGCCACCACCGCGGGGACCGGCCAGCCCAGCACGTCGAGAAGATAGAGGGCACAGAAATCGGTCAGTGCGAAGATCGAACCGACGGAGAGGTCGATGCCGCCGACGATGACGACCAGCGCCAGCCCGAGCGCGATGAAGCCGATCTCTCCGGCCTGGCGCGCAGTATCGGCAAGGCTCGCTGGCGACAGGAAATTGTCGATGGACCGGCTGAGCGCGAGGCCGACGATCAGGAGGAGGATCACTGGGATAGCTGTCTCGGTCCATCGCTTGGACAGGATTTCACCGAGGAGATGATCGGGCCAGTAGCGGTAACGCAGGCTTGTCAGAGTGTCGCGCATCGGAATTCCGGGACCTTGCAAGTTTCGAGACCGCGTCCCGGACGTGAGATCGTCCGGGACGCCAGGGTCTTGCGTCGCGACAATTATTTCTTGAGGTCGCTGAGATTCCAGCACGCCATCTGGCTATCGGCGTTCTCCTTGGTGATCGGAATCAGCGTGGTGTATTCCGAGCCCTTGACGGAGCCGGGCTTGATGCCCGACGACAGCAGCCATTTGATGGTGCCGGCCATCTGCGCGGCCTGGGTCGGCACGTCGTAGCTCATGTTGAGATCGAACGCGCCGGACTTGACCAGTTCGCACGCGCCCTTGCGCTCGCCACCGCCGGAAGTTGCCACGAACACCTTGCCGGTGAGGCCGGCCTCCTTGACGGCCGCTGCCGTGCCGATGTCCATGCCATCCCAGAAGCCGACGATGCCGCAGAGATCGGGATTCTGCTTCAGCACCGTTTGGGTGATCGCCTTGGCCTTGGCAGCATCCCAATCGGCGGCCTGGCTCGACACCACCTTGATCTCAGGATGCTTGGCGAGCACGTTCTCGACGCCCTTCAGCGTATAGGCGCTCGCGGCCGCAGACAGCGCGCCCTGGATGATCGCGATCTTGTTGGACTTGCCCTCGCAGGCCTTGACCACGCCTTCAGTCTGGCGTTCGCCGATCTCGACCCAGTTCGCGCCGACGAAGGCGGAGCTACGATAGGCAGAGCCCATGTTGATCTGGATGACGTAGATGCCTTCGTTCTCGGCGCGCTGCAGCAGCTTGGCGTAGGTCTGCACGTCCGGATTATGAACCACCATCACCGCCGGCTTCTCCGAGATCAGCGAGGTGACGGCCTGCGCGCCGGCGTTGGTATTCCAGTTGGCGTCGCGGATCACGAACTTGACGCCGAACGGCTCGAGCTCCTTCTTCAGTCCGGCATACCAGCCCTCCGTGAGGTCGAAGTTCATGGCGACCGGCACATAGGCCACGGTCTTGCCGGCCAGTGCCTCCTTGAACGGCTTCTGGAACGGCTCATCCAGACCCTGCTGGGCGAGGGCCGGTGCGGTCATTGCCGCAAGACCCAGTGCGGCAACAATTGCCTTTGTCGGGTTGCCGAAATGCTTCATTGCTTCCTCCTTGGTTGTGGTTGTCGTTATTGTTGGATCGCTTAGATGTCGCCCTGTTGTGCCGTTTCCTCGTTGCGCGGATTCAGGAAGGAATCCGTGATGACGGCGAGCAGCAGCACCACGCCCTTGATGAGATTCTGCCCGGCGTAGGAGATGTCCATGATGGTCATGCCGTTGAGCATCGTGCCGATCACGAGTGTGCCGATGACGACGTTGAGCACGCCGCCGCGGCCGCCTGACAACCCGATGCCGCCGAGCACGACGACCAGGATGACGTCATAGATCAGCGTCGAGTTGAAGATGCGGGTCGGCATCGAGTTGACGGATGCCGCCATCACGAGGCCGGCAAAGCAGCCGATCAGGGCGGTGATCACATATTGCAGGACGATGATCGGGCGAGAGGGAATGCCGGTGACACGCGCGGCATAGGGGTTGTCACCGATCGCATAGATATAGGCGCCCCAGCGCGTCTGGCGCAGCAGGAACGCGACCACGATGCAGGCGATTGCGAACATCCAGATCGACGTCGGAATGCCGAGAATGGTGCCTTGTCCGAGCCGCTCGAAGCCGTCCATGCCCGGGCTCCATTGCACGACGTCGAGCTGGAACAGCGCGGTCTGCCCGAGCCCGGCCAGCAACAGGCCCGTTGCCAGCGTCGCAAACAGCGAAGGGACTTCGGCATAGGCTCAGCCAGCCGTTGACGAGGCCAAAGGCAATCGTGAGCAGGACGGCGGTCAGCAGCGCGGCCGGTAGCGAATGACCGTTCTGCACCATCTGGAGCACCAGTCCCGGCGGCACCGCAAGGGCTGCGATCAGCGAGATGTCGATGCCGCGTCCGATCACGACGATTGCCATGGCAAGGCCGAGGATGCCGAGCACTGCCACGTTCTGGAGCAGCGTCAGCATGTTGTCCGCCGTCAGAAAGCCGCGCAGGAAGATCGAAAACACAAGGAACAGCAGCGCAAAGACTGCGAAGACGATCTCTTGCTGATTGAAACGAAAGCGCTTCATCCCCGTCTTGCCTTTCTTCGACCCGGCTGTTGCGCGACCGTCAGGACGATCGGTTCTCGATGCGATAGGTTTGTGGAAGCGTTGCAAGGCTTTCGACGAGCATCTTTGTTCGATCCAGATCACCAGAATGGACCGAGATGCTGACGACTGTGTTGAGCTTCTCGTCTTTCTCGACGAGGATATCTGCCGCGGTGTCGGGGCCGAAGATGCGATCGATCTCGGTCCTGACCTTTTCCCGGATGGCGAGATCGCGAAGCGTGGGCTTGAAGATCTTCCCGACGGCGGTAACCGGAAGAGCTTCGAGCAGGACGACGCGCTTTGGCCTCGCAGGAGGCTCATTGACGTTGTGTTCGAGATGCTCGCGCAATTGCGTCAGATCGATTGTCTGTCCGGGGGAGGGCACCACGAAGAGAACTGGAACCTCTCCCGCGTAGGCGTCGGGCATGCCGACGGCCGAGCTCATCTGGACACCGGGGAAGGCGTTCGCGACGTCCTCGATTGCGGCAGGGTCGATGTTGTGACCGCTTCGTACAATGAGGTCCTTCTCGCGCCCCGTCAGCACGAGGCGTTGATCCGGGGTGAGATAGCCGACGTCGCCGGTGACGATCCAGTGGTCGTCGGTGAGCACGCCGTTGTTGTGCTGGGGATCGACGTATCCGGGAAACACCTGCGGTCCCCTCACGAGGACAAGACCGCTGGTGAGAGGCGGACACTCTGTCTTTAGTTCGGCATCAGTCAGAGCGACGATTTTGGTCTTTGCGAACGGCGCCCTGAAGCCGACGCTGCCTTGCACGGGAGTACCACGGCCGGGATTGAAAGCGATCGCGGCCGCGGTTTCTGTCATCCCGTAGGTCTCGAACAAGGTAATCCCGGTCCGCGCCTGAAACCTGTCGCTGACAGCCTTGGGAGCCACGGCCCCGCCGGTGAGCGCCATGCGAACGGTGCTGACATCGGAGGACCCGATCGGCACCTCGGCAAGAGCGGCAATCGACGTCGGCACTCCGCTCACGATGGTCGCGCGAAACCGCTCCACCGTGTGCCAATAGTCGCGAATCGCATCGGGACTTCTGAGGCTGTACGGCGAGGGAATGATCACGTGGCCGCCGGCTGCGAGGATCGACAGGCCGAGCGTTATGGTGCCGCCGACGTGAAACAGCGGAAAACCGTTCACGGCGGCATCCAGCTCATCCAGTCCGTGGACCTGAGCAAAGCCCCAGGCCGCATGGATCTGGTTGCCATGTGTCAGCCGAACCAGCTTAGGTCGTCCGGTGGTCCCGCCGGTGTGGAAGAGGGCGCAGATCGCATTGCGATCGGTCGAAGGTGCGAAGTCCAGTGTGCCGCGCGCGCTCGCGGCCGTCTCATTGAAGTTTAGAAATCCTCCAGGCAGCGGACCGTTCGCGCCCATCACAAAAATGGTCTTCAGCGACGGGACGCGTTTCGCGACATTGGCGGCCTTGGCCCAGATCGCGCGATCGGCCGCTTCGGCCGGGATCACCAGCACCGTCGCGTTCTGCGCCTCGAGCAGGTCGACGATTGCGTCTTCGTTCAGGAGATAGTTGATCGAGCTGGCGACGCCCGCGACCTGGGCGCCGAGCAATGCGGGGAACAGTGGCGGCAGGATCGGACAGAGGAACGCGGCGGTCCCACCGCTCTCGCCGATCCCGTGCGACCGGAACAGATTGGCCGCGCGGATGATCTCCGCAAGCAATTGCCGGTGCGTCAGCGTCGCGTCGCCCGGCTCGCGCGAGCCTTTGGTCAGCACCGTCAGTGCAGGCCGATCGGGATGCAGGTGCGCCGTGGCTTCGAAGAGATCGAGCAGATTGCGGGAAGGGACCAGCGAATCGTAAGGCCGCTGCTCCAACGCCTCGATATCGGCGATGGTTTTGACCGGCTGCGTGAACCGCGTTGTGATTTGCGATGACAAGGCCCTGCTCACGGGCATCGCCATTCGGGCGGCACGGCAAGCTGTGCAGCAGTTGACTGGACCTGACGCAAGCGAACGTTTCCCGCCTATTTTGTGGACTGCTTTTTGTTCTTCATAGGCCACATGCCGGAGCGCGGCTTGCTCCGGAGCGCAAAGCTTTTGCTTCTCCGCGCAAACGGTCTTGCGTGTAGGCGGCGGCCCTCTAGAATCTCGATGCGTGGCCAGCTTGTGCGATGCACAAACGACGTTCATCATGGCGGCGCAACGGATGGGCGGACGATGAACCTGGTGTTTTCGACAGACGATCTGGAGCCGTCCAAACGCTACGCCGCGTGGCAAGGTGCGATTTGCGATGTCTACGTCCATGTCGACGTGAACGCCAGGAGCGATCCGACTATCACGGCTTCATCCGCGAGGCGCGGTTCGGCGCCGTGACGATGACCGACGTCCTGCTGTCGGAGCAGCGCATCTCGCGCCGCGAGCGGCACATCGCGAAGCTCGACAAGGATTGCTACTACGTCGAATTCGTTCAGCAGGGCCGGGTCAACGTGCTCCAGGCCGGCCAGACCCTGCTGTCGAATCCCGGCGTGAGCGCGATCTTCTCGGCCTCCGAGGCCTATGATCTCGAATGCGTCGGCAAGGTGCGATCGCTCTATCTCGAGATTCCGCGCGCGGAATTCTCGGCGCGCTTCAGCGAGGGGCGGCTGCCGGTCGTCACTACGATGGCGACGAGCCGCGGCCTTGGCCGGATTGCCGCCGAGTTCTGTGCGACGCTCGCCGCGGAGGGCGCGCCGCTGGACGAGACCGCGCGCACGCGATTGGGCGGTGAGCTGATGGACGTGCTGGCGCTCGCGCTCGACATGGGCGAGCGGGACGAATTCTCCGAGGATGCGAGCGCTGCGCAGGCCCGCCTGCGCTCGGTCAAGGCCTGGATCGAGGCGCACCTCACCGATGCGGATCTGTCGCTGGAGAAGATTGCGAAGAGCAATGGCGTCTCGCTCAGGCATCTGCATTATCTCTTTCGGCTGACCGATGTCTCGGTGTCCGAATGGATTTTGGATCGCCGGCTGCAGCGCTGCTACGACGTGCTGACGCGGCCGGAACTGCGGTCGCTGTCGATTACCGAAGTTGCCTATCAGCTGGGCTTCAGCAGCTCGTCCTATTTCAGCACGGCGTTCCGCAGGAAGTCGGCCACAGCCCATCGGATTTGCGGCGCCGCTAGAGGACCTGCACCGCGCGAGGCGATGCAGGTCGGTCGTCAGCGTTACTTCACCAGCGGGCAGCCGCCGTCCTTCAGCGGCCGGAAGGCCTGGTCGGCCGGCACTTCGGCGAGCAGCTTGTAATAGTCCCACGGGCCCCTGGATTCCTCGGGCTTCTTCACCTGGAACAGGAACATGCTGTGCACCATGCGGCCGTCCTCGCGCAGGATGCCGTTGTCGGTGAAGGCATCCTTCACCGGCAGCTCGCGCATCTTGGCCATCACGGTCTTGGTGTCCTTGGTGCCGGCGGCCTGCACGGCCTTGAGGTAGTGCAGCGTGGCGCTGTAAGTCGCGGCCTGGTTCATCGTCGGCATGCGCTTGATGCGCTCCTGGAAACGCTTGCCGAAGGCGCGGGTCTTGTCGTTGAGGTCCCAGTAATAGGCCTCGGTGATGATCAGGCCCTGCGCGAGCTTGAGCCCCAGGCTGTGCACGTCGGAGATGAACATCACGATCGCAGCCAGGTTCTGGCCGCCGGCGACGATGCCGAACTCGCCGGCCTGCTTGATCGCGTTGATGGTGTCGCCGCCGCCGTTGGCGAGACCGATGATCTTGGCTTTGGAGGCCTGGGCCTGCAGCAGGAAGGACGAGAAATCGGCCGTGTTGAGCGGATGCTTGACGCTGCCGAGCACCTTGCCGCCGGCTGCCTTTACCACATCGCCGGTGTCGCGCTCGATCGAATGACCGAACACGTAGTCCGCGGTGAGGAAGAACCAGCTGTCGCCGCCGTTCTTGACGATGGCGCTGCCGACGGTGTGGGCGTTGGAATAGGTGTCATAGGTCCAGTGCGCGGTGTAGGGCGAGCAGGATTTTCCGGTGATGTCGGAGCTTGCCGCATCGGTCACGATCATCACCTTCTCGTACTGCTTGGACAGCTCCATCACCGCGAGCGCGGTGGCCGAGGTCGGCAGGTCGATGATCATGTCGACGCCCTCGGTCTCCCACCACTTTCGCGCGATGGTGGAGGCGACGTCGGCCTTGTTGAGCACGTCGGCAGCGACCATCTCGATCGGCTTGCCGAACATCTGCCCGCCAAAATCCTCGATCGCCATCTTGGTGGCTTCGACATTCCCCTGGCCGCCGATGTCGGAATAGACCGAGGAGAAGTCGGAGAGCACGCCGATCTTGAGCGGGGTCTGCTGGGCGGAGGCGGGGACGATCAGGGCAGCCGACAGCAAGCCGGCCGCAGACACGAGTGCTGCGATAGGTCTCATGGATACGTTTCCTCTTGTACGGGACTATTCTGTCCCTTTGTCCGACAAAGTTAGAGGGAGGTTCCCCAGGAGTCAATTTGCTGCATCTGCGGCATGAATGACGCAGTTTGACGCGTCCTCGGGGCGATCCTATAGTTTGTCGGACAATCGCCATTGGGGGCTACCGTGCCGATTTCGCCGCTCTTCCGTCCGATCGATGTCGCGCCGGCCTATCAGAAAGTCGCCGACGCCATCGAGCGCGAGATCGTCAATGGGCGCATCAAGCCCGGCGATCCCATCGGCACCGAGCATGATCTGGTGCGCCAGTTCGGTGTCAACCGCTCGACCATTCGCGAAGGCATCCGCGTGCTGGAGGAGGGCGGCTTGATCAGCCGCGATTCCTCGCGCCGTCTGCACGCCTGCCTGCCGCGCTACACCAAGCTCGCAAGCCGCCTGAGCCGCGCACTGGTGCTGCACGAGGTGACGTTCCGCGAGCTTTACGAGGCCTCGATGACGCTGGAGGTGGCGAGCATCGAAGGCGCGGTGGAGCGGGCGACCGAAGAGAACCTCGCCGAGCTCACCAACAACCTCGTGCGCAGCGAGGCCGTGGTCGGCGATCCGGCCACGCTTGCCGAATGCGATGCCGAATTCCACGTGCTGGTCGCCAAGGCCTCGCAGAACCGCGTGCTCCAGCTCGCACGCGAGCCGGCGGCGCAGCTGTTCTATCCGACCACAGAGATGATCGTGACCGGCGTTGCCGAAGGCGGCCCACGCCTCGTCGCCGCGCATCGCCATCTGATCGACGCGATCCGCCGCCGCGACCGCGAGGCGGGCGTGCTCTGGACGCGCCGGCACTTGCAGGACTGGCGGCGCGGTTTCGAGAAAATCGCCTCGCTCGATCGGTCGGTCGAGCACATGTACATGGAGCACGCCCAGGCGGCCCGGCGCAGATAGGCGCCTGAGGAAGACGCAAGATTTCAGCCAAGAAATCCAACAAATAAAGACATCACACGGAGGAACACATGACCGGCGACATCGCGGCTACCATCTCGAAAGCGCGCGAGCACTCCATCGGCGACCTCTTGCGCCGTTCGGCGGGGCGCGAGCCGAACAAGCTTGCAGTGAGCTGCGGCGATGTGAGCTGGACGTTTGCCGAGATGGACGCGATCTGCAACCGGCTCGGACGCGGCCTGCTCGGTCTCGGCGTCAGCAAGGGCGATCGCGTTGCCGTGCTCTCGCGCAATTCGCATGCGTTTGCAGCGTTGCGCTTCGCGCTGGCGCGGATCGGTGCGGTGCTGGTGCCGATCAATTTCATGCTCAACCCGGATGAGATCAATTTCATCCTGAAAAGCTCCGGCGCGAAGCTGCTCGCGACCGGCCCCGATTTCGTCGAGCCGGCAAAGGCCGCAAGCGCCGGGGATTGCACGGTCGAAAAGATGATCTGGCTGCCGGGCGAGGATCCGGCCACGGCGCCCGCGGACATCACCACTTTCGACGATCTCCTCAGCCCCGACGGGTCGTTCCTGGAGGCCTCGGTCGACAGCCGCGATCTCGCACAGATCGTCTACACCAGCGGCACGGAATCGCTGCCAAAGGGCGCGATGCTGACCCATGAAGCCGTGATGTGGCAGTACGTCAGCTGCATCATCGACGGCGGCATGAGCGTGGACGACAAGTTCCTGCACGCGCTGCCGCTCTATCACTGCGCCCAGCTCGACGTCTTCCTGGGGCCGCAGATCTATCTCGGCGCCTCCGGCGTGATCACGGGCAAGCCGACCGCCGACAACATCCTGGCGCTGATCCAGACGCACAAGATCACCTCGTTCTTCGCGCCGCCGACGATCTGGATCGCGATGCTGCGCTCGCCGAATTTCGACAAGACCGATCTGTCGACCTTGCAGAAGGGCTATTACGGCGCCTCGATCATGCCGGTGGAGGTGCTGCTCGAGCTGCAGCGCCGCCTGCCCAACGTCAAATTTTGGAATTTCTACGGCCAGACCGAGATCGCGCCACTCGCGACCGTACTGCGGCCCGAGGACCAGCTGCGCAAGGCCGGCTCGGCCGGCAAGCCCGTGCTCAATGTCGAGACGCGCGTGGTCAATACGGCGATGGAAGATGTGAAAGTCGGCGAGGTCGGGGAGATCGTGCACCGCTCGCCGCATCTGCTCTCCGGCTATTACAATGACCCCGTGAAGACCGCGGCGGCCTTCGCCGGCGGCTGGTTTCACTCCGGCGATCTCGCCACCGTTGATGAGGACGGCCACATCACCGTGGTCGACCGCGTCAAGGACATGATCAAGACCGGCGGCGAGAATGTCGCGAGCCGCGAGGTCGAGGAGATGGTCTACCGCATCCCTCCGGTCTCCGAGGTTGCCGTGGTTGGCCTGCCCGATCCGCGCTGGATCGAGGCGGTGACCGCGATCGTCGTGGTCAAGACCGGCGAGACGCTGGATGAGGACGCCGTCATCAAGCACTGCGCCGGCCAGATGGCGCATTTCAAGGTGCCCAAGCGCGTGATCTTCGTCGACAGCCTGCCGAAGAACCCGAGCGGCAAGCTGCTCAAGCGCGAGCTGCGCCAGCGCTTCGTCGGCGGCGAGACGCTCGACAAGGCGATCCAGAAGAATTTTGGGACGTAAGCACGGAGCGGTCGCCATGAAGGTCTGGCAGGTCGGGCGCGACTGGTCGATCGAGGGGTTGGAGCTGTCCGATCTACCCGAGCCCACGCCTGGCCCCGGCCAGGTCGCGGTGCGGATGAAGGCGGCATCGCTCAACTATCGTGATCTGCTCACGGTGCAGGGCAAGGGCGGCGTCTCACGATTGCCGCTGATCCCGTTCTCGGACGGTGCCGGCGAAGTCATCGCGGTCGGCGACGGCGTTACCCGCGTCGCGGTTGGCGATCGTGTCTGTCTGATGTTTTTCCAGTCCTGGATCGACGGGAAGGTGTCGGCGACCAGCCGCCGTTATGCGCTCGGCGGCACACGCCCGGGCGTGTTGCAGGAGGTGATGCTGCTCGATGCCGAGGGCGTCAGCCGCATTCCATCGCACCTTTCATTCCTGGAAGCGGCGACGCTGCCCTGCGCCGGGCTCACGGCGTGGCGCGCGCTGTTCGAGGAGGCCAGGGTGAAACCCGGTGACACCGTGCTGGTGCAGGGCACCGGCGGTGTCTCGATCTTCGCGCTGCAATTCGCAAAACTCGCCGGCGCGAGCGTGATCGTGACGTCGTCGAGCGACGAGAAGCTCGAACGTGCCAGGGCGCTCGGCGCCGACCACACCATCAATTATCGTTCGGTGCCGGAATGGGGCAAGGCCGCGGCCGATTGGACCGGCGGCGGCGTCGATCACGTCGTCGAGGTCGGCGGCAAGGATACCTTTGCACAGTCGCTCGAGGCTATCAGGGTCGGTGGCAACATTCTGGTGATCGGCGTGCTCACCGGCTTCTCGCAGCAGATCGCGATACCGAGCCTGTTCTCCAAGAACCTGCACGTCATCGGCCTGTCAGTCGGCAGCCGTCGGATGTTCGAGGGGATGACGGCCGCGATCGGCCGCAATGGCATGAAGCCGGTGATCGACCGTGCGTTCGGCTTCGATGCCGTGCCGGACGCGTTGCGGCTGATGCAGCAGGGCGGTCACTTCGGCAAGATCGTGGTTGAGTTTCCTTAGCCCATCTCGCCGGAGAGCTTCCTGACGTCGTCGGGCGTCCGTCCGAAGCGGCGGCGGAATGCGCGGTGGAAGTAGGAAACGTCGTGAAAGCCGGCGAGGTGCGCGATCTCGATGATCTTGCGCGCGCGCAGGTTTGGATTTCGAAGCAGCCGCTCGGCGCGCAGCAGCCGCTGCTCCAGCACGAAACCGCTATAGGTGATGCCGGCCTGCTCGAACATCAACTGGATCGTGCGCGGGCTGATCCGGTGCGCGGCTGAAAGGACGCTGAGCGACAGCGCGGGGTTGTCGAGCTGCGCCAGGATGTCGGACTTGAGGGCTTCGAGACGCGCCGCCGCAAGGCCGCGCATCCGAGCTTGCTCGGCGACATCGCCGCGCGCTCCGATCATCAGCGCGGAGAGGTCGAACAAATGCTGCGAGACCGCATCGAGCTCCGCGGGCGCGAGCTTGTCGGCATAAGTGTGCGCGAGGTCATAATATCGCAGGAACATCGACGTGATCGGATTGGCGCCGGGGATCGACTGCGCGATCAGGTCCTCGGCATTGGGGCACGCGCGCAGCAGCGCCTTGCGCGGCAGCAGCGCGGTCTGGAAGTTGCCGTGCGTCGTCTGGGTGATATGGGCGCCCTTGATCGAGGGGTCGCCGATCGTGACGTCGCCGGCGGCGACCTCCAGCGGACGTCGTCCCATGGCCCCGCTCAGCGCCGAATTCGGCGACATCGTGATCACCAGTTCGTCGTTCGTCCCCAGCGATACGAAGGACATCGGCGTGCCGAACGAGGCCGAGAGTCGGAGGCGCGGAAGAATGGCCGGCGAAATGGTCCGGTGAACACGTCCTTCCCCGATCGGAACGAAATCGACGTCGGCGACCTGGCGGCAGAACTGCTCGCGCCATCTTTCATAGGCCTGGCCATTCGGGTCGCCATCGAATGAGAGTTGCTGGATCATCGATCGGGAAGGGCAGGTTAGTTGGCGATTTACGGCAGGTTGTATCGTCAGGCCGGTGCTCCGCAACCGCAAAAGCGCCGGATTGCGTGATAAGCCACTCGCGATGACGCGCTGTGACCGCGACCTGGTGCCGCAGCCCGGTGTGCCGAGATCCGGCGCGCTGTCGGGGGCATTCTCCTTGCAGCCGCGCGAGGCGCGATCGTCGATCGCCTTTGCGGGGATCATCAGCACGCAGGCGATCGCGATGGCGCCGAACACGGCCACCAGCACGAACACGGCGACATAGCCGAACTTGTAGCCGAGATAGCCCGACAGCGGCGGGGAGGGGAGCGCGATGCCATCGGGACGTTGAGCGACTGCCGGCGGAAATGGTCTTGCACAAGCAGGGCTGACGAGACGGGCTGACATGACCGGCCAACTGGCGCCGGGGCGGACCGGAAAGTAACATGTGCTGGCCGGGTTGGTTCCTCCGCCCTTGCGATGGGAGGGCTACGGCGTCATCTCGTGGGTGTCCCCTCCTTCTTCTGGATCATGGCCATGCCTCTCTGGACCTGCGAAACCTGCGGCGCGCAATTTCCTGAAAGCGAAAGACCGCCCGCATCCTGTCCGATCTGCGAGGACGAGCGGCAGTTCGTGAACTGGAAGGGCCAACTCTTCCTCACACGCGAAGCGTTGGCGGAACGGCACCGCCTTGCCTGGCGGGATGATCTCGGCCTCACCGGCATCGGGTCCGAGCCGAGCTTCGCCATCGGCCAGCGCGCGCTGTTAGTGCCGCTCGGCGACGGCTGTCTGATGTGGGACTGCGTCCCGCTAGCGACGTCGGAAGCTATCGCGCATGTGCGTTCGCTCGGCGGGCTGAAGGCGATCGCGATCTCGCACCCACACTTCTATGGCGCGCTTGCCGACTGGAGCGAGGCGTTCGGCGGTGTGCCGGTCTATCTGCATGCCGATGATCGCCAATGGGTGATGCGGCCGCATCCCTCGATCGTGCACTGGACCGGCGATCAGCAGCGCATCTCCGACGATGTGCTGCTGCTGCGCACCGGCGGTCATTTCGCGGGCGCCACCATGCTGCACCATGTGCGCGGTGCGGATGGCAAGGGCGCGCTGCTCACGGGCGACATCGCGCAGGTGGCGATGGACCGCCGCTTCGTCAGCTTCATGTACTCCTATCCCAACTACATGCCGCTCAACGCCGCCGCGGTGCGGCGGATCGCGACTGCTGTGGAGCCGCTCGCCTTTGACCGCATCTACGGCGCCTGGTGGGGCCGCAACATCGCCTCCGGCGCCAAGGCCGCATTCGCAGCATCCGTGCAGCGATACATCGCGGCCATCGCCTGACGCGTGACGACCAAACCCCCTTGCTCCGCTCTAATAGCTGTACTACAGGTACAGATATTAAGCGCGACGCAATGATGCGTTTGCCGGTCCGGCACGAACAATGCATCGTTGTCTCGGCGGGCGCATGCTGCGGCCGCGTGAGCGGGAGTTGGACGCATGACCGGGCAGCGCGACTACGAGATCTTTGAGGCCGGCGACGTCACGTTCAGTCCGGCGCCGTCTTCCCCGCGATGAAGCTCGCCTACAAGACCTACGGCACCCTCAGCCCCGCCAGGGACAACGTCATCCTCTACCCGACCTCGTTCAGCGCCCAACACTACGACACGGAATGGCTGATCGGGCCCGATGGCGTGCTCGACCCTACGCGCTACTTCATCATCATCCCGAACCTGTTCGGCAACGGCCTGTCGTCCTCGCCGTCGAATTCCGGCGAGGCACCATTCCCGCAAATCACCTATCACGACGCCATCGCGATCCAGCACCGGCTGCTGACCGAGCGCTTCGGCATCACAAAACTCGCGCTGGTCTATGGCTGGTCGATGGGCGGCATGCAGACCTATCACTGGGCGGCGCGGCACCCCGACATGGTCGCGCGGGCCGCGGTGGTCTGCGGCAGTGCGCGATGTGCACCCTATAATTACGTCTTCCTCGAAAGCGTGAAGGCTGCGCTGACCGGTGATCCCGCCTTCCGTGACGGCCGCTTCGTCGAGAAGCCCGTCGCCGGCTATCGCGCCATGGGGCGCGTCTATGCCGGCTGGGCGATGTCGCACGGCTTTTACCGCGACGAGCTCTGGCGCGAGGCGGGTTTCACCTCGCTCGAGGACTATCTGGCCCGCAATTGGGACGCGACCTTTGCCCGGCGTGACGCCAACGATCTCCTCGCGCAAGCCGGGATCTGGCAGCGCGGTGACATCAGTCGTTGCGCGTCATTCGGCGGGGATCTCGACCGGGCGCTGGCCGCGATCAAGGCGCATATGCTGCTGATGCCGGGTGCGACCGACCGCTATTTCGATGTCCGCGACAACGAGGACGAGCTCGGCAAGCTGGTCAACGCAAAATCGGCGGTGCTGCATCCGATCCCGTCGCTGCACGGCCATCGCGCCGGCAACCCCGTCAACAATCCGCGCGACCAGGCCTTCCTCAAGGCCGAGGTCGCAGAGCTTCTCAGCAAATAGGGCGAGCCTTCCATCATGACTGACGCGACCGTTTCAGAGCCCGGCCATCGTCTGAAGCCGCTGAGCCCGGCCATGCTGCGCGAATTGTCGGTGCGCTCGGACCTCAGGGGGGCCGCGAAAAGTCTCAGCCATTACGGCCTGGTCGTGCTGGTCGGCGCGCTGGTCTGGAAGGTCTCTTCAGCCTGGGGCGTGTTATGGGCGCTGCCGCTGATGGCGGTGCAGGGCTATTTCGTCGCCTTCCTGTTCATGGCGCTGCACGAGACCGCGCACAAGACCGCGTTCAGGAGCCGTGGCCTCAACCTTGCGGTCGGCTATCCCTCGGCCTTCATCATCGGACAACCTTACGAATATTACTGCCTGTTTCACTGGGACCATCACCGCTACACCCAGGATCCGGACAAGGACCCGGAGCTGATCGTCGGCGTGAAGCCGACATCCGACACGCAACTCGCGCTCGCCTATAGCGGCCTGCTTCAGGTCGCCGGCCGCCTCCGGTTGATGCTCGGCCACGCCGTCACCGGCAAGGTCACGGTGCCCTGGATTCCCGAAAACAAGCGCGCCACGATCGTGCGCGAGGCGCGCGCCTATGCCGGGCTCTATGCGCTGTTGCTTGCGCTCTCGCTGTGGTTTTCCTCGGCGTTGCTGCTCTGGGTCTGGATTGTCCCGCTGATCATCGGGCAGTCCTTCCTGCGGCCCTATCTCTATGCCGAGCACACCGGCTGCGACCGCACCCGCAGCGCCTTCCAGAACACCCGCACCACCTACACCAGCGCGATCGTCAAATGGTTCGCGTGGAATATGCCCTACCACGTCGAGCACCACGCCTATCCCTCGATCCCGTTTCACGCGCTGCCGAAGCTGAACGAGATCGTCGACGACGAGATCGTCTATCGCGGCCGCGGCTATATCAGGACGACGCGCGAGACCTGGGCCTGGTTTCGCCGGCATCGGCAGATTGGTTAACCCAATGCAAAACTCCGGCCGCAGCGCGACCGGAGCTTTGTCGAGGACGTCAGATATCAGTAGATCCCGTAGGCGCAGACATTCACGACGCGGACGCGCAGGCCATGGCGAGTCCGGACGACGCGCTCCTGGTAGCAGTTGCTGACGCCGGTGTTGACGTAGACGCCGCCAAAGCCCCAGCCGGGACCCCAGTGATGATGGAAGCCGTGGGCCGAAGCCGCGGTGGGCGCGAGAGCGGCAACACCAAGCGAACCAGCGGCGATCAGACCAAGAGCAAGCTTACGAAACATTTTCATTCTCCAGTGTGGCGCTAAGGCCGTTGTTGTGTCCCTGCTTCTCCGTCGAGCCGAGACGCGAACGCGTTCAGGGCGCGAGGCAGGAATCGTGTTTCAGGAATGTTTCGTGGGCTTCGGCGAAATGCGCCGCCGTCAGGCTTTTCGCGCCGCTGCGCGATAGCGCGCAGCCATCGCCTGCGTCATCTCCGCCATCTTCTCGCGGAGATCGGCGGGCTCCAGCACTTCGGCTTCGGACCCAAGCCGCAGCAATTCGGATGCCGCGTGCCATGAGGTCTTGCCGGTTGGCACGCGCGCGATGCGCCAGCCGTCCGCATCGATGGTCTCTTCAAGTTGCGTGCGCGCCTTGACGTAAGGCTGGCTCAGCGCGTCGAGCAATTTGACGCCGAACGGCGACAGTCGCACGATCGCGACATTGGGATGCATCTCGGCTTCGAGGCGAAGCGTCGCGGCCTGCCAATAGGCGGCGAGATCGAACGCGGCGGGACGATCGAAGCGATCGTCGAGCGCGGTACAGTCCAGCACGCGCGCGATGCGATAGGTGCGCGTGCTGCCGTCGACGTGACCGGCGAGATACCAGCTGCCGCCTTTCAGCACGAGCCCGAGCGGTGCGACGCGGCGCTGCTTCTCCGCGCGCCAGCTCTGGTAGCGGATCTTGATCAGCGTCCCGCGCAGAGCCGCGCCGGCAATGGTGCGCAGATGTTTGGGCTCTTCCGTCTCGCCGAACCAGCCGGGTGCGTCCAGGTGAAAACGCTCCTGCATCCGCCCGGCATCTTCGCGAAGGTTGGCAGGGAGTGCCGCCATCAGCTTGTTCTGCGCGGCGATCATCGCCGCGTCCAGCCCGAGCGCCGCGGCCGGTCCCGGCAGTCCCGCAAGGAAGAGGGCCTCCGCCTCGTTCTGCGACAGGCCGTTCAAACGCACGCGATAACCGTCGAGCAGGCGATAGCCGCCCTCCGCGCCACGGTCGGCGTAAACAGGGACGCCGGACGCCGCGAGCGCGTCGATGTCGCGATAGATCGTGCGCACCGAGACCTCGCAGGCTTCCGCAAGCTCGGGCGCAGTGACCTGCCCCCTGGCCTGGAGGGTGGTGAGGATCGACAGCATTCTGCTCGCGCGCATGATCCCTTAAACCATACCTGACACAGGATGTCAGGTATGGTCCGCTACAAGCGCCATCGCCAGCCGGCCAGATGGAGACCTGTTATGACCGATCAAAACCGCATCACCCTGTATTATTCACCGCAAAGCCGCGCCACGGGCACGCGGGTGCTGCTGGAGGAGCTGGGCGCGCCCTACGATCTCCATGTCCTCAACATGAAGGCTGGCGAGCAGCGCCAGGGCGCCTATCTCGCCATCAATCCGCTCGGCAAGGTGCCGGCGGTCCGCCACGGCGAGGCGCTGGTGACCGAGCAGGTCGCAATCACCATCTATCTCGCCGATCTGTTTCCGCAGGCGGGGCTGACGCCCGCGTTGAACGATCCGCTGCGCGGTCCCTGCCTGCGCTGGATCGCCTATTACGGCGCATCGTTCGAGCCGGCCCTGATCGACAAGTTCATGCAGCGCGAGCCGGCACCGATCATGCAGTCACCCTATGCCGATTACGACACTATGCTGGGCGCGCTCGAGGCGCAACTGTCGAAGGGCCCGTATCTGCTCGGCGAGCGCATGACGGCGGCGGATGTGTTGTGGGGTGTCGCATTCAGCTGGACGATGATGTTCGGCATCGTGCCGAAAAAAGATGTATTCGTTCGTTATGCCGAACGGATGACGTCCCGGCCTGCGTTCCAGCGGATCAATGCCGCCGATGATGAGATGGCGGCGCAGCATGCCGCGGCTGCAGGTGGTTGAATGATCCAGGGTTGGAGATGACAAAGTCGATGCACACGACCAACTGCTTCAACACCTTCATCCGGGTGGCTGAAGACTGTCCCGCGCATACTGGCGAGGAGCCGCCGCTGCGCGCGGGAAAGCCGACGGTGGCGTGCCTGCAGTACGAGATGATCGCCAAGGCACCCTACAAGCACACGTCCGACGACGTGATCTTCGCGACGTCTGCGCCGGGACGCGAGCTGGATGTGACGGCGACGAAGACGGAGAAGCGCGCGGCCCGTGAAGCGTTCTTCTCCCGGGGGCAGGCGTGCATGAGGGCGTCGAGCCTGGGCAAGCGCTTCGGCTGGGGCGTTCATGCCGACAGTGAGGGCCGGATCGCGATTTACGCCGCCGACAGCAAACGCTACCAGGCGCTCGTCCGCGATCCCAAGCTCACTCAGGTGCGCGCGATGCGGTCGCAGCGGGCGTGATCAAAATTTTGGCGGCCGTTTTTCCGCGAACGCCTTGATACCCTCCTTGATCTCGTCGCCGCGCATGCTGTCGCGGTGGCGCTGATCGGCGGCCGCTTCGTCCAATTCGCCACGGGCGAATTCGTTGATGGCGCGCTTCATGCCGGCCATCGCCTGCGGCGCGTTGCCGGCGAGAACCGTGGCGGGCTTGTCGACCTCCTCGTCCAGGAATTCCACCGGCACCATGGCGGTGAGATACCCGATGCGTAGCATCTCCGGCGCGCTGATCTTCTGCGCGGTGAGGAACAGCTTTTTCGCATTGTCGACGCCGAGCCGCGTCACGTAACGCTTGATGCCGTTTCTGTAGTAATGCAGCCCGAGCCGTGCCGCCGGCATGAACATCTCGGCGGTGTCGACGCCGATGCGGAAATCGCAGGCGAGCGCGAGGTCGGTCGAGCCGCCATAGACGCCGCCATTGAGCCGGCAGATCGTCGGCACGCCGAGATCCTCCAGCCGGTTGACGACGACCTCGAACGCCGAGCCCGCGCTCTGCTGCTCGTTGGCGCTGACCGCGCGCTCGGCAACCGAGTTGAGGTCATAGCCCGCCGAGAAGGCCCGCCCCGTGCCGGTCAGCACCAGCACGCGGATATCAGGATCGGCCTCGATCCGGTCGAAAAGTCTGACCAGCTCGCCGAGATCCTCGGCCTGGAGCCGGTTGAGATGTTTGGGCCGGTTGAGGCGGATGGTGGCGCGTGCGCCGTCACGTTCGAGCACGGGGCCTGAGGCTGCGTCGGCTGTGTCCGACATTCTTGTCTCCATTTATTTGTTCTCGAGTGTGCGGCGCTTGGCTTCCGCATCGATGGTCTCGGCGAGATCGGGGTGCCGCGCCATCAGCACGCGGAAGTCGACGAGGTCGAGCACCAGCAGCCGCGACACCTTCGTGGTCGAGACATTGGCGCCGCGCTTGTTGTTGCCGAGCAGCGCCATCTCGCCGAAGAACGCGCCCTCGCCGAGCTGGACCTTCTTGCCGGGCAGGTCGACCTCGACCTCGCCGGCGGCGATGAAATACATGCAGTCGCCCTGCGTGCCCTTGCGGATGATCATGGTGCGCGCCGGCAGCTCCATGGTGCGCAGCATGTGGGTGACGTCGGCGATGGCAGCAGGGCCGAGCGCTGCGAAGAACGGCACCTTGCTGACGGATTCCCAGGTCTTGAGGAAATTGTCGCGCCGGGTCTCGGCGGCAAAGCCGGTCGCCAGAATACCAGTCCACAGCCCGAACACGCCGAGGCCGGAGATCATCACCATGGCCGCCACGATGCGCCCGAGCGGCGTCACCGGCACGACGTCGCCATAGCCCGTCGTCGTCAGCGTGACGACAGCCCACCACAGCGCGGCGGGGACGCTGCCGAAAGTCTGCGGCTGCACGTCCCGCTCCAGGAAATATTCGGCGACGGAAGCGAGGAACACCACCATCAGGAAGATCACGAGCACGCTGACCAGCGGGCCCGATTCCAGCACCAGCACCCGGCGCAGCTGCCGCAGGCCCGGAATGCCCGGCACCACCTTCAACACCCAGAGCACGCTGAGCAGCCACGCCGTCTTCGGCTCGATGCCGATCAGGAGCGCGGCCGGCACCGCCAGCGCGCCCAGAGCATCGACCACTCCGGCAGAGGAGGTCATGTAGAGCGACAGGCGCCCCGTTTGCGCCATGTGGCGCAGCCGGACCACCCATTCGAACACGAAATAGACGAGGCAGGCCCATAGCAGGGCGTCGACCCAGCGGTGAGCCGTCTCATAGGCCGGGTTGACCGTCAGCAGCACCATGCTGAGCACGCCGAGCCCGACCGCCACATAGGCCGCCTTGGTCATGTTGCGGCCGGCCGTGGCGGCCACGAACTGGGCCAGTGCGGGGATCAGCGGCTTGGACATGCGGGAAGGCGGGCTCGATCGTGTCTCTTGCGGTCCCGGCTGGGACGCCGCCGCCAAAGTGCCCGCCCGGGCAGGAGCCGTCAACGACGGGCAGGGGGCTGCCCGCAGCATCGTCCGACAGGCATGCGGCAAGCCCGGTGCCGTGGGGATCCGGGGCGCTACCTGAAATGTGGCGGCTCGTCGTAGCCGCGGCGGCTGCTGAAAAAAAGCAGCATCATCAGGCCGATGCCGACGACGATGGCGAAACCCGCTCCCAGCGCCAACGCCACATAGCCTTCCGTCGGGATCGGCTCGCCCTCGATCGTCATTGCGGAACAGGCGAAATATCCAGCCGCCACCTGCATGCCCAGAAGGATGATGACGAGGAGTGTACGCATGGCGCGTGCTCCGGTTGTATCCGGGAGCAAACGGTTGTGGATGGGGGGCGGTTCCCGGATTCGGCCGGAGGATTCGCGGCAAGGCGCCGCTGCGAGACCCGTCAAATCGATAGGTCAGGCACTCTGAGCTGTCTTCACCACGACGATCTTGCTCTCGTCCTGCTGGGGAGGGGCCGTATCCTGGGCGACCTTGTCGGCCTCGCCGCAGTGGCGTTTGAGATAGTCGCGGCGCATGCCGATCTCGTCGCGGACGAACTCGTAGCCGAGCTTGAAGGTGTCGAGCCCGTCGGTACTGATCGTGCCGTCCCTGAGACCTATGACCGCGCCGCGCAGAATGCCCTCCAGCTCGTCCTGGAGACATTCGAGCTGGTCCAGCGAATGGGCGTGCTCGATGCGTTCGCCGACGTCGAGGACGGCGGTGGAAAGCTCGCCAGCCTTCTCCGGCGCGATGCGGGTAATCTTGGCGTAGATCGCGGCGAAGATCGAGCCGATCACGCTGAGCGCGGCGGCGCCCAGATACATCAGGTCGCTGTACTTATCCATGAACGACTTGGTGTCGTCGTTGATGTAGTCGGCCGCCCCCTGATGCGCCATCACGTAGGCATCCTTCTCGACGGAGGCCGGCTCGATTCGGCTGGCGAAGCCGTTGTCGAGCCCGAGCGCGGATTTGTTCTCATAGACGACGCGCGCGAGCTCGCCCGCCGTGCTCGCCGACATCCTTGATTGCGCGACCAGCAGCCATTCGAGCCCGATCGTGTCGAGGTCGTCGTCGGGAATTTCCGGCGACGCAGACAGCGTGCCCGCAGTCAGCGTTTCGCTGGAAATGCCGGGAATCTTGCGCGCGAGCGCCTTGGCCTCGTCGATCGCGTTCAGCGTGAAGCCGCCGCGCTTGGCGACCTGCTCATAGGCCTTATCCCGCACTGCCCTGGAGGCATGGACGATGGCGATCACCGCGCCAAAGCCGCTCGCCGGTGCAAACAGCTTGTCGAGCGTTGCACCCTGCGGCGCCATCTGGATCCTGGCGGCGTCCGGGCCATCGGGGATGTCGAGGATGCTACGGACGAAGGCAAGCGAGGATTCGTTCTCGGCGACGACGGCAACCTTCTTCTTCTTCAACTCGGCGAGCGACTTGATCTTCTTGCCGCCGGGACCGAGCAGCAGCACCAGATCGTGCTCGAGGATCGCGAGCGTGCGCGCCCGCAGCGGCACCTTGGCGTCGGTGCGAAGGACGGCGAGGTCGGCCTGCTTGCGGTCGAACTGTGCGAGCGCCTTGGCATTGTCTGCGTTGTTGACGATCTTGATCCGAAAGCGCGAGGCGTTGTTCTTCAGCAAAGTGGCGAGCTTGGCGGCGAACAGCGCCTCGTCGCTGTTGGGGGTGCCGACGGCAAAGGTCAGCGTCTCCGAATTGTGCAGCATGGCGCGGCCGCCCCAGACGGTGGCGAGCGACAGCAGCAGGGTCAGCACGACGTAGAGAAAGACCTGCTGCTGATTGGTCTTGATCACCTTGGGGCGCCGCGGCGGCGGTTCGGTCGGTGACGAGGTTGGGCCTTCAGTACTCATGGCAGCACTCCGGCCCTATTCCTGAGTGGCGGACGGCTCGCGGATGCGATCGCGGCGGGCGCCCTGCAATTCCTAAACGTCTGAAAAAAGAACGATATTCTCTGCCGACAATGATAGCGCGCCGATGCCGGAATGCAAAATTCGAGCCGGAGGTAACCTTACTCGATCTGGCCGCGGCGATTGGTCATCCTATCACCAGTTAGCCACAGTTGGCGATTTTCCAGTTCCCCCCGGCTGCATTCCGTCGCGGGAGATGTCATAAATCACACGTCCCGGCGATTTGACCGGTCCAAAAAGAAGTTGCGCTAACGCTCCGATCTTTCTTGTCACGTCAATGAGGGCGTCAGCTTGTCGTTTCCACCCATGTCATCGGCGGTTCCGGTCGAAGCGCTCATTGGCTGGATGTTGCTGCTCACCTTCAAGCACATCATCGCCGATTTCGTGCTCCAGACCGCCTGGATGGCGCACGGCAAGGACCAGAAGCACGGCTGGGCTTTGCCGCTTCTGGTGCATTGCCTGATTCACCTCGCGGTTGCGCTGCCGCTGATCCTGATAGTGGCGCCGCGATTCTGGTTCGTCGCGTTCATCGACTTCGCGATCCACATCACCATCGACCGCGCCAAGGGGTTTGTCTCCGCCAATTTCGGTGTCGACCTCCAGCATCCCTGGTTCTGGACCCTGATCGGCGTCGACCAGGCCCTGCATCATTTGACCGGCTTTGGCCTTTCCATCTTCATGGCGGCGAACTGAGGCCGGCGGCTCGCCGGAGTGGCTGCCGAGCCTGCATAGTTCGAGACGGCGCTTCGCGCCTCCTCACCATGAGGGGTTAGGATCTTTCAGCAGAAACAGACCTCATCCTGAGGAGCCCGCCAATGGCGGGCGTCTCGAAGGATGGCCGCAGGCGGTCGCCAACCCCGTTTTCAACCCACCAGGGCGCCTCCGATTCGCGACCAGGGCGCAAGGACCCCGGGTGACTACCGGGCGGCGTGGTTAACCTTTCATTAGAGAATTGCGCTGCATCTTCGGCAACGAGGAGAACCGCAATGTTTTCAAGCCGCGACGCATATGAAAGCGATTTCTGCCCGGTCCGCGACGAGCTCCTTGGCGAGATGTATCGCGCCAGCGAGAGTGGCCTGCCGAGGCTGGTTGAGAGTGTCTCCCCTGACGCGCGCGCCAGGCTGGCGCTGTTCTGCTATCGCCGCAGCCATCTGCACTCGCTTGCGGTCGCGATCGCAGCCAGCTGCAACGAGCGTGACCTGATCGACAATGGCGGCCGCGTCGGCTCGACGCTCTACGCGCTGTCGCGCGAAAGCACGGTCAAATCGTCGCCGTCGCTGTCGGGGGGCCGCAAGCCGATCACGCTGTCGACCAAGCCGCTCTCGGTGCTTGCACCGCTTGAGGACGGGTTCGACGACGAGGTCAGCGAGGCCGTTCCAGCTGTAGCCGTTCCAGCCTAAGCGACCTCGATTACCGGCAGTCCGAATTTCCGCCGCGCCATCGCGCATTCGGCGTCTCCCGGCATGCAGGTGCGGCACACCTCCGGCCGGACCTCGTAAATGCCGCAGGCCGTCTGCTTTCCGATCTCCCCCCGCAAGGCCGAACAGCGATCGCCCTCGCAGCGCATGCCGGATTGGCGCGCGTTGACGAGCGTCTCGGGGATTGCGGCAAGCTCCTCGTCGCTCTCGATCGAGAAGCGCGGCCAGTTCTCCGAATAGCCACAGCAGGCGCCGCAGCTCTGGCACCAGCTCGACAGATCGACGGGGGAATTCTCTTCCATCGCGCTCACGTGTCCTTTGGCGGGCCCCAGACTAGGCTCTGCCGCCATCTTGCGCGCAGCACGTCGCGCCGCTCCGGATATTTATCGTCGAGATAGTTCGCATCCACGACGCGGTCGGTGCGGAAGCTGCGGAAGTCGCCGCGCAGCTCGCACCAGGCCGCAAGCAGGCGCACGGCTTCGAGATAGCCGACCGAGATCGGCCAGATCATGCGCTCGCTGGGGCGGCCCTGCTCGTCGCGATAGCGCAGCATGATCTTCTTGCCTTCGTGGATCTGGGTGCGCGTGCGCGCCATGTCGAGGCGGTCCGGCTCCCTGTTCCAGCTCGGCCGCGCGCGGCTTGCCGGCTCCAGCACGAAGGGACGCAAGCGCTCAGGCACGGTGTCGGCGATCTTGGCCATCAAATCTTCGGCCGCGCGTGCCAGTGCGGAATCGGCATGGCCCGCGACCCATTGCGCGCCCAGCACCGCCGCCTCGATCTCGTCGGGTGTCAGCATCAAGGGCGGCAGGTCGAAACCCTTCTCCAGGATGTAGCCCATGCCGGCTTCGCCGCGGATCGGCACGCGCTGGCCGATCAAGGTTGCGATGTCGCGATAGATGGTGCGCTTCGAGGTCTCGAGCTCGGCCGCGATCGCGTCCGCGGTCAGCGGCTTACGTGTGCGCCTCAGCACCTGGATGATCTGAAACAGCCGGTCGGCGCGTCTCATGGCAATTCTCTTATCGGGGGACGGATCAGAAAATGGCGCGCTGCTGCTGACAGGATGTTGGCAGCAGGGGGTGTCTATACCGGGACAACACATCGACTGAAGAGGATTTGTCCATGATCATTCCAACCCATTTTGGCCCGGCGATTCCGATGTTGCGGGCACAGGTCTGGTCCGCCTGGGCGCTCGGCCGCCTCGTTTCGCTCGATCTCATGGCCGTCGACCTCCGATTTGCTCTCGCAAGCGTGATGGCACGCTTGCTGACCAGGCTGCGGACGCGCTGGCCCGCCATGTCATGGCCCGCGCCTGGCGGGGGGCCCGTTTCGCAGAAGATATCACGGCTGCTGCCACCATGGTGGCAGCAGCCGGTCACTAGGTTCCCTCAAAGTTTCGCAAGTCCAAATTTCGCAAGCCCAAATTTCGCAGGTCCAGGAGAGAGTTCGCATGATCACGCTTTATGGCTTTGGCGCCGGCTTCGGCCTGCCGGAAATCAGCCCCTTCGTCACCAAGACCGAGGTGCAGCTCAAGATGGCGGGACTGCCCTACCGGAAGGAGCGGGCGATGCCGCCTGCCTCGCCCAAGGGGCAGCTGCCGTTCATCGACGATGGCGGCGAGGCGGTGGCCGATTCCACCTTCATTCGCGCCCACATCGAGCGCCGCTATGGTTTCGATTTCGACGCCGGGCTGTCGCTGGCCGAGCGGGCGCAGGCCTGGGCGTTCGAGCGCATGATCGAGCATCACGTCTACTGGGCGCTGGTCGGGGCGCGCTGGGTCGATCCGGTCAACTTCGCCAAGGGGCCCGCGCATTTCTTCGACGGCGCGCCGGAGCACAATCGCGAAAAGTTGCGCGAGGATGCGCAATTCCGTGTCGCCGAGAACTATCTGCTTTCGGGCCTCGGCCGCCACGCGCCCGATGACGACGTCGATCTCGCGGTGCGTTCGCTGTTCGCGCTCTCGGTCCAGCTCGGCGACAAGGCCTACCTGATGGGCAACAAGCCCTGCGGCGTCGATGCCACCGCCTTCGGCGCGCTCGCCGGAATCCTGACGCCCTTCTTCGAATCCGGCCTGCGTCAGCGCGCCGAGGGATTTGCGAACCTCACCGCCTATGTCGATCGCATGATGGACGATTATTATCCGGAGTTCGCCTGGACCCCGCTGCGGCAGGCGGCTTAGCGCTCACAAGACCGTAGTTCTCGAGGCGCTGAACTCTCCACACCGTCATGGCCGGGCTTGTCCCGGCCATCCACGCCTTGCGGTACGGTGCAAAGAACGTGGATGCCCGGGACAAGCCCGGGCATGACGACCTCGGTAGGCAATTCGCCCCAGAAGAAAAACAAAAGAGCCGGCCATCAGGCCGGCTCTCGTCGTCTCAGAACTTTCGCCGCGCCTTACCTCACGAGCGTGTACTTGCCGTTCTTCACCGTGAGCAGGATGCGCGAGCGCTCGTCGAGGCCGTAGCGGTCCTTTTCGGTGAAATTGTAGACGCCCTGGCTCGCTGCCAGCTCCTTCTCCGACAGCAGCGCCTGACGGATCGCTTCGCGGAATTCCGGCGTGCCCGGCTTGGCCGTCTTCAGCGCCGTCGGAATGATGCGCTTGAGGATCTCGAACGCATCATAGGAATGACCGGCGAACTGGCTGCGGCTGTTCGGGCCGTACTTGGCCTCATAGGCGGTGTTGAGCGCGAGGCCCGGCTTCTTGGTGGCGGCTTCGTCGGGCTGGTCCTCGGGGTCCATGACGGGACCGGAGGCCATCAGCACGCCTTCCGCTGCTTTGCCGGCGATGCGGATGAAGTCCATGCTGGCGGCGCCATGAGTCTGGTAGATCAGGCCCTGATAGCCGCGCTCGCGCAGCTCGGTCTGCGGCAGCGCGGCCGCGGTACCGGAAGCGCCGACCAGGATCGCGTCGGGGTTGGCGGCGACGAGCTTCAGCACCTGTCCGGTCACTGACGTATCAGGGCGGGCGAAGCGCTCCTCATCGGCGATGGTGATGCCCATCGGCACGGCCTGGGCCTTCAGGTCGTTGAACCAGAGGTCGCCATAGGAGTCGGAATAGCCGATATAGCCGACGGTCTTCACGCCCTTCGACTTCATGTGGTCGTACAGCACCTTGCCCACGATCGGGATCGGCTGCGGCATCGCCACCGACCACTTCATGCGCTCAGGCGTGATCGGGAACGGCGCCAGGCCGAAATGCGGAATGCCGGCCTCGTTGGCGACGTTGGAGACCGCGATGGTCGGCGGCGTCAGCGCCGAGCCCATGATGATGTCGGCCTTGGATTCGGTCACGAAGCGGCGGGCGTTGGTGGTCGCCGTGGTGGGATCGCCGCCGTCGTCGAGCACGATCACCTTCAGCGGCACGCCACCGATCTCCTTCGGCACGAATTCCAGCGCGTTGCGCTCGGGAATGCCGAGCGCCGCGCCCGGGCCGGTCGTGGTGGTGGTGATGCCGATGGTGATTTCGCTGGTCTGGGCCAGCGCGGGCAGAGCCGGCAGGGCAAGCGTCGCAGCAGTGATGGCGGCGGTCAGGTAAAAGCGTTTCATCTATTCTTCCCTTGACGTGTTTCTTTGAAAGCAGAAATCGGGGGGTAATTCAGCCCCCTCTTTTGGTGATGCGGCGATTTAGCTCCAGACCTAGCTCCCCGTGAATTTGGCTACCATTTCCGCCGGAAACGGTGCCGATTTCAGCTTGTCGGGGTTAACGGGATCGCGGCGGACCAGGACGCGGGTCTCAAAACCCTCGATCGCCAGCGCCTCGCCCTTGTAGACGTTGTGCTTCACCTCGAAGCTCGAGCGCTTGATGCTCTCGATCTTCGTTTCGATGGTAATCCAGTCGCCATAGGTCGAGGGGATGTAGAACTTGGACCGCGTGTCGACCATGGGGATGCCCACCAGGCCGTATTTGCGGACCAAATCCTGCTTTGAGAATCCGGCGACCTCGAACAGGGTCGATGTCGAATCGTCGAACATCGCGAAATAGCGCGGGTAATAGACGATGTTGGCGGGGTCGCAGTCGCCCCACTGGATCTGGACGTCGCGCCGGTTCACGAACATGCGATGGCCCTGCTTTCGTTGCGCCCTACTTTGGCGCCATGCGCAGCGAGCCGTCGAGGCGCACCACTTCGCCGTTCAGGTACGAGTTCTCGACCATGTGCAGCGCGAGCGCGGCGAACTCGTCGGCGTGGCCGAGCCGGCGCGGGAACGGGATCGCGGCGGCGAGCGAGTCCTGGGCTTCCTGCGGCAGGTTGGCCAGCAGCGGCGTCAGGAACAGGCCGGGCGCGATGGTCAGCACGCGGACGCCGAACTGCGCGAGCTCGCGCGCGATCGGCAGCGTCATGCCGACGATGCCGCCCTTGGAGGCCGAATAGGCCGACTGGCCGATCTGGCCGTCATAGGCGGCAACGGACGCCGTATTGATGATGACGCCGCGCTCGCCGGTCGCCTGCGGCTCGAGCTTGGACATCTCGGTCGCGGCGAGGCGCAGCATGTTGAAGGTGCCGATGAGGTTGACCTTGATCACTTTGTCGAAATCGGCAAGCGCCATCGGCCCGTCGCGGCCGACCACGCGCTTGGCGACGCCGATGCCGGCGCAGTTCACCAGCACGCGCGCGGGTCCATGCGCCTTGGTCGCCTGCGTGATCGCAGCCTCAGCCGAGGCGGCATCGGAGACGTCGCAGGTCACGGCAACGCCCTTGAGCTCGGCGGCGACGGTCTCCGCAAGCTTGGCATTGAGGTCGAACACCGCGACCTTGGCGCCCTGCGCCGCCAGCTTTCGCGCGGTCGCAGCGCCCAGTCCCGATGCACCGCCGGTAACGATGACTGCCTGATCCTTCAACAACATGGCGTTCTCCTTTGGCGATGGTTTCTTAGCCGACCGATATCACACGGTCCGATGGATTGGCAGCGTAGAGCTCCTCGATCAGCGCGTCGCGATGTTCCAGCACCGCGCGCTGGTTGATCGAGCCCTTGTCGGTGACTTCACCCTTGTCGATCGAAAGCGGCGTATCCAGCAGGATCGCGCGCGTGATCCGCGTCGAGGAACCGGTGGCCGAAGCCAGAAAGCGCGTCAGGCGCTCGCGGAAGGCCTCGCGCACCAGCCGGTCGCGGGCGGTGACGGTGAGATCGTCGGCCGGCAGCGTCGGATTGATCAGCCGGCAGCCGTCGAGATCGAGCAGCACCAGCGCGGAGATTTCGTCGCGGTTGATGCCGGCGATGACGACGTCGCGCACCAGCGGCGCGCAGGCCGCGACGAAGCGCGCACGCAGCGGGCCGACACTGACCCAGGTGCCGCTGCCGAGCTTGAAGTCTTCGCTGACGCGGCCGTCGAAATCGAAGCCGGCGTTGATATCGTCGGGATCGACGGGCTTGAGCGCGTCGCCCATCTTGTAGAATCCTTCCTCGTCGAAGGATTTTGCGGTGATGTCGGGCTGGCGCCAATAGCCGGGCATCACGTTCGGCCCCTTGGCACGCACTTCCATCTTGCCGTTGTTCGGCACCAGCTTGGCGTCATTGCCCGACACAGGCAGCCCGACATGGCCGGAGCGGCTGGTGCGCGGATTGACCGACATGAAGAACGGCGCGGTCTCGGTGGCGCCAAGGCCGGTCAGCATCGGCACGCGGTAACCCTTCTCCTTCACCGCGAGCTCGTCGAGGCTGTTCCAGACGAACGGCGACAGCGCGGCGCCGGAGAAGAACATCGCGTGCAGCCGGTCGAAGAACTTTGCGCGCAGGCCCTGGTCGTCGCGCAAATACGGCAGCAGCGATTCATAGCCCTTGGGCACGTTGAAATAGACCGTCGGCGAAATCTCCTGGAGATTGCGCACGGTCTCCTCGATGCCGCCCGGCACCGGCTTGCCGGCGTCGAGATACATCGAGCCGCCATTGTAGAGCGTCAGCCCGATATTGTGGTTGCCGCCAAAGGTATGATTCCAGGGCAGCCAGTCGATGATGACCGGGGGCTCGTCCTTGAGGAAGGCGAGCGTCTCGCGCAGCATCACCTGGTTGGCGCAGATCATGCGCTGGGTGTTGATGACGGCCTTGGGATTGCCGGTCGAGCCCGACGTCAGCAAGAACTTTGCGATCGTGTCGGGGCCGATTTTGTCGTGTATCGCGTCGAGATCGCCGTGGAGCGGCGTCGCCATGAGGTCGGCGAGCAGGGTGACGTCGCGGCCCGGCACGCTGCCCCAGGACGCGGCGATCTCGGTGCCGAGCGTGACATTGGCGGCGAGCGCATCCGCGAACTTGCCGGCGTCCTCGGCAAAGACGAGGCCGGGCGTCAGCAGCTTCATCAGGTAAGAGAGCTTGCCGTAATCCTTCGACACCAGCGAATAGGCCGGCGACACCGGGCAGAACGGAATTCCGGCATAGAACGCGCCGAACGCGAGGAGCGCGTGGTCGATCGAATTGCCTGAGAGGATGACGACCGGCCGCTCCGCCGACAGGCCGCGCGCAATCAGGCCGGAGGCAATGTGCCGGCTGGCGGCGAGCAGCTCGGCGTAAGTGATCTTGCGCCAGCCGCGGCCGCCTTCGCGCTCGGCCATGAAGACGCGGTCCGGCGTCGTCGTCGCCCAATGATGCAAGCGGTCGGTGAGGCGGACCGGATAGTCGCCGAGCGGCTGCTTTGGCCGCAGGTAAATCGTGCCGTCGTCGCGCCGCTCGATGTTGACGACGGGATCGCCGAACGAAATGGGCCGCAGCGGGGAAGTGCTCGCGCCGCGCTCCATGCTGGAAGAGGACGGCTGTCCGCTCATGACTTCGGCTTCACCTTTGCGGTCTTGTGTTCGAGGAATTCGCGGATCCTGCGTTTTGCCTCTTTGTCGCTCTGCGCAACGGTTGCCATCAGCGATTCCATCAGCAGGCCGGCCTGCGGATTGGCCTCCGCGATCATCGGCAGCGCCTGGAGCACGGCGAAGTTCGTCAGCGGCGCGTTGGAGGCGACCTTGGTCGCAAGCTCCAGCGCCTTGCCGAGCCCGTTGCCGGCCTCCGTCACGTATTGCGTAAAGCCGTAGGAGGCGCCTTCGGTCGCGCTGTAGACGCGGCCGGTCAGCATCATGTCCATCATCCTGGCAACGCCGATCAGCCGCGGCAGCCGCACCGAGCCGCCGCCGCCGACGAAGATGCCGCGCTGCCCTTCCGGCAGGGCGAAATAGGTCGAGGGCTCGGCGACGCGGATATGGGCGGCGCAGGCCAGCTCCAGCCCGCCGCCGATCACCGCGCCCCGGAGCGCAGCGATCACGGGCACGCGGCTGTACTGGATGCGGTCGAACACCCGGTGCCACATCTGGGAATGCAGGAGGCCGCCGGTCGCGTCGTGGTCCTGAAGCTCGGAGAGGTCGAGGCCGGAGGAGAAATGATCGCCGATGCCGTGGATGACGACCGCGCCGATATCCTCGGGCAGGGAGGCAAAGCACTCGCCGATTTCGAGGATAATGCCGTCATTGAGCGCATTGCGCTTGGCCGGCCGGTTCAGGCCCACGGTCAGAACCCGGTCCGCCCGCTCGATCCTCAAAAGCCCGGAGGCGCCCGCGTCAGCGGTCTCGGCGTTTCCCTGTGTCATTTGCGTCCTTGTCAGAATAGTTATGTTGTATAACGAATTCTGGGGGAGTCAAGGAGGGACGGTACGGTCCCTGAGGATGTAGCAAGTCAGGTGGGTAAGATCCCTACCCCAAACCCGGTGTCGTCCCTGCGCAGGCAGGGACCCATAACCCCAGGGAGTTGTTTGGCGAAGACTCGCCGTCATTGGTAGATCACGCGGTATGGGTCCCTGCGTGCGCAGGGACGACGGCGGAGCGTGTGGTCACACCACCTGATGCACGTCGATCACCACGCGATCCGCATGCCGCGCGGCTGAGCCGACAAAGATGTGCTGCATCAGCCAGCGATATTTTTCGTGCCCCGTCTCGAATTTCGGGACCGTGCGAAAGTAAATCAGCTTCGGATCGACCGGCTCGCCGCGCTTCAGCTTTTGCAGCAGCTCGACCGGGCCGAACCGCATGCCCTTGTTCTCGACGTAGACGATAGCGCCGTCATCCGTCTCGAAGGCGTATTTCGCTTCGAGATCGATCAGCTCGTTGGGACGGATGGTCTGGAAGTCGGCGCCGAACGGCAGCACCTTGCCGGTGATCGCGCCCGTCACCTCGCCGCCGATAATCGGGATGATGCGGCGAACGCCGATGCCGGTCTCGCCGGCCGTGATGACGTCGCCGATTTTTGCGGTGACGGTGAAGACGTATTTGGTCTCGAGCGCCGGTGTGGTCATCGCTTCTCTCCAATCTATTGCGCTAAGCGCAGTGCTCCTTCTCCCCTTGTGGGAGAAGGTGGCGCGAAGCGCCGGATGAGGGGTTGTCACCGCAAACGCCAGTGTGCGGGCGGAGAGATACCCTGACCCGTCTCGCCGCTCCGCGGCGAGCCACCCTCTCCCACAAGGGGAAGCCTATTTCCGCGAAAAACACAACACTCTCAATAGCTAACCCCGCGAGTGTCCGTCAGGTGTCGGGAATAGCGGATTTCAAGCCTTTTCAAGTATTTTTTTGCCGCGCGCCCCAAAACCCCGCCGCGCCAATCCTCAAACGCTTTTGGAGTTCTCGGGTGGTCCGGGCTTGGTCTTGGGCAGCCTGATCAAGTACGGGCGGTCGCGATGGCTAACATAGACGCCGACCCAATATCGATGGTGAGGCCAGTCCGGCAGCAGGTCGCGCCGAGGGCGTGCGAACCCCGTCCATTTCTTGTTGGGCTCCAAATCGCCCGGAACGTTCGGCGGATAACCGGCCATTTGAGGGTTGGCGACGACGAAGCTCTTCTCGGGCCTGATCCTTAGCCGCTGCCACCACGAGTTCATTTCGAAGATGACCATGTTCGTGATCATCGTCGGCGCGCGACCGCGATTGGTCACGGTTAGGATCGTTAGGTCCTTTTCCTCGACGCCGCTTCCTGGGCTCACGATCATGCCGTCGACCATAAGGCTCAAGTGTACCAGGGGCCTGTTCTCGATCCACGTTCTGAAGTTGAGCGCAAACGCGCACGTCGACACCACGGCAGCATAGATCGCGATCCAGCCAGTTGCCTCAATATGCCCCATCCCTGCTCTCCCAGCCCTCGCAACTCCTGGGAGCATACAAGCGCCATGGTCTACCCGGCCAGCGCTCAAGATAACGTCGCTGTGGAAACCGGAACTAAGAGGGACCGGGGCCTGCTGCTTGGTGGCGCTCCAGCTCCTCTTGCAGCAGCTTCAACTCGTCCTTCAGACGCCATCCCTCTCTGATGGCGTCCACATTCTCCTTAACGATCTCGCGCGCTCTGCTCGGGTTGCTCGCCATTTCCTCGCGAGAGGCGGCCAGACTCTCTCGGATGGTTTGAATGTCGCGCTGCGTCTGTTCGATTTTTTGCTTCAGAAATTCTGTCATAGCTCGTCTTGTCCTTTGCCTATGCCATGGCCGCGAATAAATTCATTCCAAAACGCGCGCGCGGACTCGAAAACAACGTAGGCGGCCTGACTGGCCGCCCCGTCAACGAAGTGGATGGTCCAGCCCGTTTCGTCGTGCCAAACCTCGACCTGAACGTCGGGATCAGGTTTATGGCCGACTTCCCAGTGCTTGGACGCCGTCGCGGCGTGCCGACAAAGGTAAAGCGCCCGACAATTGTCCCTCGCGTATGTCTGCAGATCACCAAGGCTGCTGATCTTCAACTTCTGACGCTGCTCGGGCGTCATGTCGTTGAACACCCAATCGCACAATTGCCAAGCCGTCACGGCTGCGTTGAATGCGCTGTCCCTTAGCTGATCCACCAGCTCTAAGAGAGCTTCCGGCTCATCCTCGTCGCGGCCGTCGACCTTTTGATATCGGTCGATTTCCCTCTCAAGTTTATCCAGTAAATCCCGGCAGGTTTCGAACGCGAAGGTCTGAGCGCGGCTTGGAAGGGCCATTGCAATTTCCATCATTGACGATGAAGAAATACCACAGTCATCGGCGCTTCGCTCGCGCAACGTCTTTGACGCGGCCGTACCCCGGATGATCGCGGTTTTTTACCTTCACCCAATGATCGCACCGGCCCGCGCGATAGGCGCGCTCGCGATGCTTCGACACCAGGCCCTCGAGGCCCATCCTGCAAGCGGCGCGGAACAGGTCGGGCCCGATCTCGCCCTGCTCGAACGGCGCGGCTTGGATAGCCTCGGGGCGGCGAACCAGGAGGCGCGCCAGGTTCTGCTTGCGGAGGAACAGCGGCAGCTTGCGATAGTCGTCTCCTTCGCCCGCGAGCATATCGAAGGCGTAGAGCTGAACCTCGTTATTGTATTTGCCGGACTGCAGGGCATCGAAGTCGGATATCCCGTCCACGCCCAGGACCACCGCCTCGCCATCGATCACGAACCGATCCTGGCGCAGCTTCAGCGCGCTCTCGACGATCCAGGGAAAACGCTGCGTCCAATCGAGCCCGGTCTTGCTCCGGAGGCGCACGACCTTGGCCTCCCGGATCAACATCATCCGGTAGCCGTCGTGTTTGATTTCATGGAGCGAGTCGGGGCCAGAAGGAACCTCGGCCGCCTTGACCGGCAGGGCAGGCTCGAATGTGCTGGGCATTGGCCTGATATATAGGACGCGGCGGCGGATTGTGGAGTCCTTGACGGCGGCCCGAGCGGCGGGTTGGATTGGTCCCGCAGCCCATCGTGGAGCCTCTCGTTATGCGTATCTCCCCGTCGATTGTGCCTGGGTCCGAGCAGGACACATACCTCGTGCTTGATGACTACTGTGGTGATCGGGCTCGACTGTTGCTATGACCGCGGAGACCAACTGCCGCGCCTTGGCCGCTTCCTTTATTCCTGAGCGCTGGAACGTAGCGGCTTCAATCGGCGAGATCGAGTATCGAGAGCGAGATGCCGCGCCTAGCTGCTAGCCAGTCTTCTCTTTCTCGTTGGAGTCAAAGGCTGGATTGATCACGGATTGGGCGACGATCCATTTTTCCATTATGACCGTGATCCCAAGCTCTTTTTCCGTCTCCGCCCTTGCTGCGTTGAGCGCTGCGACCGCTTGCGTCTGATCGACAAACGAACCCTGCAAGGTGGTGTTCGGAAGAGTAAATAGAGTGTCGTCATCCGCAATCCAGGGAGACCAGCCGCACTCGATCGCATTTATAAGAAAGTGTTCGTGCGGGTCTGGTCTGGTCTCTTTCAGATCGTACGAGGCAATAAATCTGGGCATCATGGTTGCTCCGCTCTGTGGCCCACACGCGGACCTGGCGGCAGCGCGGACGTAACTCTGCGCCGTGGCGAGTGAGAACCCGACGCTGTCCCTACTGCGCCCGCGCTGCCAGGCGAAGTCAGCGGCGATGACTCGGCGCTCACGCCTCGGGAAGCGCTGTCCCTACCACGCGCCGCAAACGGCGGTGGCCAGCCGTCGCCTTTGGATTAGGCGAGACTGACCACCTTGCCGCCCCGAGAGGCTGCAATTCCCAAGGGTGCCCCAAGGAGGATCGTTAAGAAGGACTTCAAAGGCAACCTACCAGGATTGGTCGGCGCCGATCTCGTGTGGTCCGCGATTAGCCGGCCGGTGGGTATGGGTCGTGGCCAGATGTCCACTCGGTTCTGAATTTTTGGTCCCGGCCTTGAACTAGAACATGCGCGTCGTGTCCTGCTTTCCCCATCTTGTGGGCTGCGTCGACAGCGGTGCGCATTGCTTCTTCCCGAGTCGCGTACGGACCGAACTGCTCGCCATTGAACGCGACCTTCCATTCGCCTTTATGGAGCATGACGAAGTATCGAACACGAACCATAAAGGGTTCCTCCCGCCTCGCTCCTGTGGCCGGAGTTGAAGCGGGCGATCTTTACAACCTGACGCGGTCGCCTCAACTACCGGAGTTGGTGGGTTCCGCCGTGGAGACATCCAGGAGAAGCGCCGGCGCATGATGGCCGTGCGCATGCTCTCTAGAGAGGCAGTTCTCGTATTCTATTCAAAGTCGCCTCTTCAAAGTAGGCCGAGCAGGCCTTTATGATCGTCGTTTCCAGCTGAAGGTAGAATGGAAACTTCAGGTCGATAATGGGGCGGGGCATTCTCTTTTCCTCTTCTACGCGCGGGTTGGTCCATTCCAAGAAATTGCCATGCTCATCTTTCCGGCGGCCACGCTCGAACAGCTCGCGGTATCTTCGATGTGAGATACCGTGAAAATGGGTAAATTCGATCGATGGGTACGAATGGTGCCTTCCGCGATCAGCCAATTCGATACGGACGGAATCGCCGTGGAGATTTGAGGTCAAGCTCTTTGGGTAGGTGTCCCTCAGATCGCACCCGATGCAGATGAGTTTGAGATGATAAAGGCCCTTTTCATGGGAAAAACCCATGAGGGGAGAAGGATCGCGCTAGTCCAAAATTTTGATAAAAGGAGAATCCTTTCCAATAAGGGGTTCGCGATTTTTCATTCAGCTGACGTCTTTAGAAAGGTCGAAGGCGTAGGCCTAACGATCGGCGCTAGTCTCTCCGCAATCTTGGAAGACAACAGGCTTTCATTTTTCAGCTTTCACTCCGCGCGCCAAACTTTTGATCTTACCCAATATTTCAGGGAGGCAACCGACGAGGTGAAATGGACCCCGGTTTTGGGACCAGAGGCTAAGTTGGAAAAGGGCCGCTCCGTTTGATAGACGGAGGGCATGATGACGAAGAAGACACGACGGAAGATCGACGCGGCGTTGAAGGCAAAGATCGCGCTGGAAGCGGTGCGGGAGCAGGCGACGGTGGCCGATCTGGCCCAGCGCTATGAGGTTCACCCGAACCAGATCTATGCCTGGAAGAAGCAGCTGCTGGACCAGGCGGCCCGGGCTTTTGACGCGGGTGTCGGGCGCGAGAGCGAGGAAACGCGCGAACGCGAGATCGAGAAGCTGCACGCCAAGATTGGACAACTGACAGTCGAGCGCGATTTTTTAGCGCGGAGGTCCGGAAGATGAGCACGCCGGACCGTCGAAGAATGCTCGATCGCGCCGACCAGGCGCTGTCGATCCGCCGGCAATGCATGTTGCTTGGCATCGCCCGTTCTGGGGTCTACCGGCCGCCACAGCCGGCCAACGACAACGACCTTGCCCTGATGCAGCGGATCGACGAGCTGTTCACCGCCTGGCCATTCCTGGGCTCGCGGCGAATGACCGCGATGCTGAAGGCTGAGGGGCTTCAGGTCAATCGCAAGCGCGTGCAGCGGTTGATGCGCAAGATGGGCATCGCGGCGCTGGGACCGAAGCCGAACACGACAAAGCCGGCGCCGGGCCACAAGATCTATCCCTATCTGCTGCGCAACATGACGATCGACCGGCCGAACCAGGTGTGGGCGGCCGACATCACGTATCTGCCCATCGGCCGCGGCTTTCTCTATCTCGTCGCCATCATCGACTGGGCGAGCCGTGCGGTTCTGGCGTGGCGGTTGTCGAATACGATGGACGTCTCGTTCTGCGTGGCGGCTCTGGAAGAGGCGCTGGCGACCTACGGCACGCCGGAGATTTTCAACACCGACCAGGGCAGCCAGTTCACCAGCGTGGCCTTCACCGGCGCGTTGGTGGGCGCAGGGATCAAGATCTCCATGGATGGCCGCGGTCGTTGGATGGACAATGTCTTCATCGAGCGGCTGTGGCGGTCGCTCAAGCATGAGGACATCTATCTCAAGGGCTATGCCGACGGCCGCGAGGCCAAGGCAGGGATCGCTAGCTGGATCGCCTTCTACAACGATCGTCGCCTTCATCAGTCCCTCGGCTATCGCACGCCGATGGCGGTCTGGCGCGAACGGATGCAGGCCGCGCAGGCTGTGGACATGGTGGACAACGCTGACGCGTTGACCACATGCCCATCTGTGGACGCCCCGGTGGATGCAAGAAGAATCTTTCGATTAGGTGTTGCGCGTAGTCGGGTGCTGACATCTGTCCGGCCTTGATTGCGACCGTCATATGTCGCGGGCCCGTATGGGAGTTCGCGGATCAGGTCCAAATCACAGCGGCGTACTTGGAAGCACTTGGGCATGTACTGGTTTTCCCGACCCCGTCTCATCGACTGTTGCGCCGTACCTTCCGTTTGACCTTCCTACCTCCTCGACGACCTCTGGTCGGGCGGACTAAGCGATTAAGCCGCTGCGACCGGAGCTTTGTAGACCCCACCGTTGACCATCAAAGCCCACACGGTGCGAGCCATCTTGTTGGCGAGAGCGACGGCGACAAGCATGGGCGGCTTACGAGCGAGCATGCGCTCCAGCCATGCCCCTTGCGATTGACCGCGTCGGCGAGCCAGCTTCACCACCGCACTCGCCCCGATGATGAGGAGACGCCGCAGCGTTCGCTCACCCATTTTCGATATTTGGCCGAGCTTCTGTCTTCCACCAGTGGAACGTTGCAGCGGCGTCAACCCCAACCACGCGGCGAAATCCCGGCCACGTTTGAAGTTTTCGGGCTCAGGCGCTAGCGCCATCAGAGCTGTCGCAGTGATTGGGCCGATGCCAGGAACTGTCATAAGCCGTCGAGCAACTTCCTCTTCTCGGGCTCGTCGCGCGATCTCAATATCGAGTTGCTTGATTTGCTCTTCCAGCACCGCCAGCATCTTGACTAGGATATCGAGCGCCGGTTGCGCCGCCGTTGGCACGCTGCTCCCGGAAGCTTGCGCGTGCTCAACCAGCGCGGCGACATTGGACGCCCCCTTTGCAACGACCAGGCCGTATTCGGCGAGGTGACCTCGCAACGCGTTTATGATCTGAGTACGTTGCCGGACCAAAAGATCGCGAGCGCGAAACACGACCGCGCTCGCCTGCTGGTCCTCACTCTTCACGGCGGCAAAGCGCATGGTGGGGCGTTGGGCTGCTTCGCAAATCGCTTCTGCATCGGCCATATCGTTTTTCTGGCGTTTCACAAAGGGCTTTACATAGGACGGTGGAATCAGACGCACTGCGTGACCCAGCTTGCCAATCTCACGAGCCCAGTGATGGGCGCTGGCGCAGGCTTCCATCGCTACCAGGCACGCAGGCTGCTGAGCAAAGAAAGCCAGCACATTATCACGACGCAGCTGTTTGCGGAAAACAACAACGCCGCCAGCGTCTGCGCCATGTGCCTGAAAAACATGTTTCGCCAAGTCTAGTCCAATCGTGCTAACTTCGTTCACGGACGCTTCCTCTTTCTGACGGTTCAACACCCTTCACTTTGGCACATCGATGCCGTCGAGGGGCGTCCACCCCATCACAGCAACTCCAGCAGACAGAGTCTCTGGCTGCGTGATAGAAAGGGATCAGGAGCGATCCGTTTCCAACTAACAAACCGGTTCAACCGGTCCCGCTCCGCGGGTCCATTTCAGAGGATCTGAATGACTTTGCAGCTAACGAAGCGCTAAAAGTTGAAAACCTCGCCGCGTTCGTCGAGATGTCAGACCATTGGATAAGGGGAAAGGTCGCGCTTGTTATGCAGAACGGCATCCTGGATAGAATTGATTTCGAGGCAGCAAAGGCCTCTGCACTTGTCTTCGGGATCAACCTCGAAACGCAGGCTAACGGCGAGAAAGTCGCCCTAGTACTGCCCGAAAAAAAAGCCGAGCTCAAAAAACTCCTCCGTTTTCTGGATGAAGATTATTTTCAATCTGTGCTTTCGAGCACTCCGCATTTGTCCAACTCAAAGCGGCGCGTCTAGTTGCCCGACCGACGAGCGCGCATTGCCGCATTAATGCGGCACCGGGACAACCGGCAAACCTGATGAAGCCTTAGCGTGTCAGTTCGTAAGGGCGGCGGCTTTCGCCCCGCGCGCGGCCGCATCGAAGGCAGCATAAGCTGGCGCCCCGCAGCGCAACCGCAGAGGAGCGGGCGTGGGCGTAAGGGCTCCGTAGCTTAGCCGCTGGATTGCACAACCCAGTAGGTCGAATGCATTCTGGGCGCTCCCGCAACCGGAGGGCGAGCGCGAGGGCGGCCTACGGCCCGCTTCTGATAGATGGGAAGGAATAAAGCTCCTCGAACTTGCCATCGATGATGATCCCAGCGGACCATTGAGAGAACTGCACACCTTCGTGTTCAGCTATTTGATCCATCGCGCCGCTCTCAACATTGAACGTGCTGTACTGGAAGCCTTGTTGCTCATAGCCCCGAATGAATCGCTGAGTGCCCACGCAGATTAGCCCTGCGCCAGTGACCACGGCCGTGAAGCTCGACAGCTTTAGCCGCAGAACGGCATCAGGAAAGTGGATGAATGTTTGATGCGTCAAGCCGCCGACTTGGATCCAAGCACGGTCTTTCGAGTTCGCGGACGGCAGAGAAAGCGCCGCCTTCTTGTTATCGGCGATCGCGACACAAAGCCCAAATGCTCCACCAGACCGCAGATCGGACATGAAGAAGTCCCCGGGCGGTATGCCGTCAAAGCTCGTAACCACTCCGGTAAAATCAACTTTCATCGCTGTCCTCACACCCAAACTCAGGTCGCAACAAGTACACTGCGGACCATCATCATACACCTCCGGAGAACTCGCGCTTGATGACGGTACCCTAACCAGCTTCTCTGCCGGGGCTAGCTGCTGACTTAGGTAGGGTGTGTGACTCGACACTATTGGCGATAGTAGCCGCGATTTTCGTACGTAGGTGGTGACCATGAGCGACTATCGGGTCGAACGTGTCGCGCGGGCAATGTGCAAGGCAGACGGTAAGGACCCGGAGAGGCAGGAGCCGACCGGACGAATGGAGACTGTGCGGGAAGGCAGTGCACACGTGCTCAGAGAGGCCACTGAAAGCGCCTGGCGAAAATATGAGAAGGAAGCACAGCGCTTCATCGCTGCTCTGGATGCGGTGAACGATGATTAGCCAAAACGACTCCGACGGCGCCTTGACGTAATCAGCCCTTCTTTGCCCGCAGCCCGATCTCGACCAGTTCACGGATAGCTTCCGAGCGAGAAACCTCATGTGACTCCGCCCAGGCGTCTAGATTCGCCAGCGTGGAAGCCTCGAGCGGGATGGCGCCGATGAGACGCAAGTCGTCGCTCGCAGCATCGAGTGCAGGCCGCTTAAACTCTAGCCGCTGAGGAGCCAGACCCTAGAGTCGCCTAATCAACCTCAGATCATTTGGTGACGGACAACGGTTGCGCCGCTTGTACGGCGTTAGCAACCGGTCGGCCCTCTGCTGAGATGATTCGTTATCGTGCAACACTTCGAGGCTGCAGACGCGAGCGATCGCCAAGGCGCGGCGCGAGATTCGCCGATGGTTCATGGATCTTGCTCTAGCTCTGATGCCGGTAGCGGACCGAGCTGCCGAGGCTCAGAAACCGCAATCGTGAACGGCCAATGTGCCTTCGGGTGTCCCTTGGACATGGGCGCACCGCCCCCGCCATCGGGTGTTAGCGCGATGGCCCATTGATCGGCGCTGATGCGTTCTTACTTAGGTTTCTGAGGCGCAGACCTATGATTGCATACAACCTAGACGTTTGCAACAGTTGTTTTCCACTCAAGCCGCGCGACGCCATTGCTGTCATCAAGAAAATTGCAATCCCATAATTTTTGCGAGGTCTCCTACACGAAACATCCGCGCGCGCTCGTAAGACGCTTGCAAAGCTTGACGCCGACGGAAGACACGTTGGTCGATAAGGAATGGCCCCTGATCCCCTGAGTCTTCGTGTCCACGGTTACGCTCCGCCTTATCAAACCCGAATTGCTCAGAACTCCTCCCGAACGCGCGGACTACGAACCTGCAAACCGTGCTGCCGTGGCTTTACTGCACTTACGACCGAAAGCCCAATACGGATATAGGCGCAAAAGACGGCGAATATGGCCAGTCCAAAGACGTGCCAAACTCCTAATTCGCTGCGTCATCTCTGAAAGAACGCAGCCTGTTCGTCTTAGCAATTTTTGGCGGAGATCTATTAACAGCGGACGTGATCAGGCCCGCAGGTTTTCTGCGCTGCTCTTGCCACGCTTGGGGTCGACTTTGACTTCATATGAAATCTTTTGGCCTTCTGCCAAACCCGAGAGACCAGCCCGTTCTACGGCGCTAATGTGAACAAAAATGTCGTTTTCACCGTCATCTGGAGCGATAAATCCGTACCCCTTTTGACCATTAAACCACTTCACAGTACCTGTTGCCATACGATCACTTCCTTTGCCGCCGCGCTCAGTCCATGCGCTGGTGGGTGATGGAGCCGAGAACAGAGCAACCGGCGTGCCGGATCGAAAATGCTCATCCTACAGAGATGGTGGGCTTCGAATCGACGGCAATGGAGGCAAAGCTGACAATTGCGCCCGATTGCCAACATTCTCAGGCTGGCTCGATCGATGGTGTTACTCGGAGGCAGCACACGGCGGAGTCGGTAGGTTCTGGAGCGCCTTAATGCGATGCGAGCGCCGTGTGCAGCAATTGAAAGGTGCTCGACCCGATAGTTCGCATGTCGCCGGATTGTCTTTCAGACCTCGCGCAGAACGTGACGTCGCTGTTGTCGTGTTCATCAGTGTCGGCTGGCCTCCAGTGCGTCCTCAGCAGCTGTTATATCCGCAAACGTGCCTTGCTCCGTCGTAGCTGGAAGGCGGTACCACACAAGTTATTGCTGCCGAGCACCCAAGCTTGCCAGCCGTGCGCCAACGCCTGTTTTAGGAATGCAGGGTGGAGTCGTCCGCTTTAGTACGAAAATGCTCGCAACATGGCAGGCGCAGATCGGTGTGCGCGCCACAAGGTGCAACCAAAGGAAACTCTGGCCGTTTGGCCCCAACTTATGTGGCACGACGCTTGCTGTGCAAGAACTGTGAGTTGTGCATCGAAATCGTGGAGGTCAAAATGGGTATCTACCTAATCGAGTACAAAGCGGATACAAACTACGTACTTGGCGCGTCCGATCAAATGGCCGGCGCTGCGGTAGTGCTCCGCGCAAAGGGTACGCAAAATCGCTTCACACTGTGGGACCTCAGCTATGACACAGGAGCCATAACGTTGAACTCCAGCGCTGGTAAGCTCGCAATCGCACCGCAAGGCGATCGCATCGCTCCGGAAACCCTACTGTCGCTCGCAGTCTACAACCCTGCCGACCCGAAGCAGCAATGGGAACTGCTCAAGAGCCCCGGCTTCATTCTCAGCGGCGCAGACAATAACTTGTGCATTGACAACAAAAACCGGGTCGCGAAAGACGGAAATCCCGCTTGGTTATACCAATTCAACGGATCAGTAGCTGAACAGTGGAATTTTGTGCCTCTGATGAGCCTTAGGGTTGTTGCCCCGGATGAAGACCTGAAGGTTGCAAAGTAGTCAGCTCAGTGGGGGCCTGATGCGCGCCCCGTCCAGGACGGTCCGCGCGTTAGCCCCACCGCACCCCAATTTACATTCTGCGCGCACCTTGTCTCGCGACCATCGTTGCATGTAGCGAACGATGGGAGCTGCCTCGACGACCACGTCCTCGAACAGCACGACACCGGCCGTGCGCGCGGATTTGTGCGAGGATTTCGGTGATCATGGCCCCTTGCTTATAACGTCCGGTGTCGGGCGGTCACAGCTTTAGAAGCCGTTGACTTCTTGATCGGAGAACTTCGCGGCCTGCTGGCCGAGTCGTCGCTCTTCGTCCGCTGATCCATCGGTGACGCAACGCCCGCAGCTCTTGTCCGAACTCCTCTTTCCGTGAATGTTCCATTGACCGATCCTGGTTTCGTCATCCAACGGACCAGCGAACTGGCTCGCACTAACAGAGCTGGCCCCGCAAATTCGGACAGTAGCTTGAGTGGATTTTCTGCCTGACAGCGGCGAGGATTCTTGCTGCGAATCAGGAGCGAAGATGACGAAGAAGAGCCGCCGGACGCATTCTCCGGCATTCAAGGCGAAGGTTGCTTTGGCTGCGGTCAAAGGCGACAAGACACTGGCGGAGCTGGCGCAACTGTTTGATGTTCATCCGAACCAGATCACGATCTGGAAAAACCAGCTCCTGGAAGGCGCCGCCGGCGTGTTTGGGCATGACAAGACATCGGCCGAGACGCCGGTCGATTTGAAGGCGTTACATGCGAAGATCGGCGAGCTGGCGTTGGAAAACGATTTTTTGTCCGGCGCGCTCACCAAGGCGGGCCTGCTGAGCGCAAAGCGATGATCGACCGCGGTCATGATCTTTCTATCGTGCGCCAGGCGAAGGTCCTGAAGCTGGCTCGCAGCACGGTCTACTATGAACCTCGGCCAGTTTCGGCCGAGGACCTTGCCTTGATGCGTCGGCTCGATGAGCTGCATCTCGATTATCCCTTCGCGGGAACGCGTATGCTGCGATCGTTGCTGCGGCGGGAGGGCGTATACGCCGGTCGCCGCCACATCGCGACGCTGATGAAGCGCATGGGGATCGAGGCGGTCTATCGTCGCCCGAACACGAGCAAGCCGGCTCCGGGGCACAAGATCTACCCGTACCTGTTGCGCGGATTGAAGATCGAGCGGCCCGACCATGCGTGGGCAATGGACATCACCTACATTCCGATGCGGCGTGGCTTCGTCTATCTCGCGGCGGTCGTCGATGTGTTCAGCCGACGGGTCCTGGCCCATCGCGTCTCGATCACAATGGAGGCGGCCTTCTGCGTCGAAGCGGTCCAGGAGGCGTTGGCGAAGCACGGCAGGCCCGAGATTTTCAACACGGACCAGGGCAGCCAGTTCACCAGCCTCGAGTTCACCGATGTGCTGCTGGACGCGAAGATCGCCATCAGCATGGACGGCAAGGGCGCCTGGCGCGACAACGTGTTTGTCGAGCGGCTCTGGCGCACGGTCAAATACGAAGAAGTTTATCTCCGCGCCTACGACAGCGTGTCCGAGGCGCGAGCGACAATTGCCAAGTATCTGGCCTTCTACAATCAGGGACGCCCTCACTCGAGCCTTGACGGGCGCACGCCCGACGAGGCTTACTTCGGCACGCAAGCTATGGTGATGGCCGCATGACCGTCGCCGACGATTTTGTCGTCGCTCTGGTCGGGCTACGCCCTCCCGACGCAACGACAAAATCGTAAAGCCCCGCGTTCAGCATAACCCGGCAGGAATCCACTTAAATCCAGCGGGGCGCTGTCCAAACAACCGGGGCCAGCTCTAACATAGGTTAGAACGCAACTCAGCTTATGAGGGTTTTTTGGGCGGTTTGGGCTTCCGCACCGACTTGGGTTTCCGCTTCTCGTCGCCGCGCTTCGCCCGCTCCCGCAATGTCGTGAGCTGGGTGGCAGCCGTGATGATTGCTTCCTGGATTTCCGGAAGGTAGTCCTCAGCGTCGGGGCGCATCGCCACATAGTTCGGATCGCCGATGTAGCCTTCACCGCATTTGCAGACCGCGCTTTTGTGCTCGATGATCTCATTGATCGCGCGGCGCACGCTTGTCCGCGACATGCCGAGCCGCTTCGCAATGGCGCTGATCGAGATCGGCGGAAGGCCCGCGCCGTCGTTGACCCTGATCGCCATCATCAAGAGTATTCTGTCGGCTACCGCAGCGGGGTGCTTTCCGCGCCCCCACTCGGCGTGCAGAGCCGCGCAGATCGTGAGCACCATGTTGTAGACAATAGCGGCCTGGTGGTGCCACAGGCCGAATTCGATGCCGCTGTGCATTGTGCCGCGTTTTCCTGGTGTTGCACCGAGCATTTAGCGCGACGGCCTCGGCGCGCAAGTTACGATCCAGTAACGCGGCACTTACGAGATTTTTATACGCGCGCCTACTTTCGTCGGGTGGCCAAATTGGCCATCTTGACCGCGCTCGCTTGCCGATGAAAAAAGCCCGCCCTTCGGATGACGAAGGGCGAGCTAGTGTCGGCAAGGTGGACCCGATTTCCCAATCGGGCATGTGCAAGTCTTCCTCGCCGGTCCATATGCCCTAAAGGTTGTCGTTCGAGTTGGCTAGAGTCAACTCGGGCGGCAGCTGAAATTTACTCAACCCGCATTTCAACTTCAGCAGTGCGCGCGTTACCAAAATTTCCTCGAAACATTCGCGGCTAAATTTATTTCGCCACAATCCTCATACTAATTCGGCACAACATCGAAACACGATGTGAAACAGCAGCGGCAAAAGCCGCGCGGTTAAAATGTGCAAGATGGATACGGCCACCGATGAGACGCTGCGGTGACTGCTCGTTGTGCTGCAAGCTTTTGCCTGTGCCGCCTTTACAGAAGGCAGCAGGCGAACGTTGTCGCTTTCAGAAATTCCACAAGGGCTGCGCCGTATATCGCACGGTGAAGATGCCGCCTGAGTGTGGCCTTTGGAATTGCCGGTGGTTGGTCAACGACGATGCCGACGATCTTTCGCGACCTGATAGATCGCACTACGTGCTCGATTTGATGCCGGACTTCGTCACGATTCGTGATGCTGTGACCGGCGAAGCCCAGAACATCCAGGTCGTCCAGATATGGGTCGATCCCAATTACCGCGACGCTCATCGCGATCCCGCCCTGCGCCGTTGGCTGATGCGCCGCGCCGAGAAGGGCATCGCAGCGCTCGTCCGCTTCAATTCCAAAGAAGCTCTCGCCGTCTTCGCGCCGCCGTTCGACTCGGCAGGCCAATGGCGCGAGATCGCCAGCGGCGTCTCTGCGGGCCGCACTCACTTATTCACGGAAATCGCGAAGGCGCTCGGTGGTCGAGCGTCGGCGACTATCGAGCCGGACGGCAACGGACAGGTTTAGGGAATGGCGTACAGCAATGAACTGACCGAGATCGCGCTTAACGAGTTGAAGCTGCATGGCGTCAAGGGGCAGACCCGAGACACCAATGGCGGGCACATCGAGATCGCCTGGCAAGTGGTGCCGGAAAAGGAAGTCCGCCGCGTCTTCGTCGCCAAGACGGCCAGCGATTGGCGGGCCCGCATGAACACCCGCGCCGAGGTCCGCAAGCTGCTGCGCGCCGACAACGTGACGCTGAAGGCCCAGAACGAAAAGCCGGAGAAGCCGAAACCGTTGACGAAGGCGCTGGAGCTGCCGCAACCGGATGCGGTCGTGCCGATCCCGGACCAGATGAAGGCACTGCGCGGAGAACTCGCTGATCTGACCGAGCTGGTGCTGCGCCTCACCAAGATCGCGACCGGCATGCGGGAGGTGCTCACAACTCACGTTCCGAAGCCGCAACCGGCCGCCCCGGCCGTGAAGCCTTCGTCGCGCAGCATAAAGCTGGTCGAATATCTGTCGCTCGACAGGTGGATCACGATCTCGGCCCTGGTGCGCGACACTGGCCTGACGCCCACGCAGATCAAACTGAAGCTGCACTACCTCAAGCAACACGACCAGATCGAGATCTACCGTGGCGAGGTCAGACTGAAGCCAGCGGTGCCGAAGCCTTCCGCGAAGAAGGCGGCGAAGAAGGTCGCGAAGGCGAAACAGCCCGCGAGGAAGAAGCGCGCTCAACGGATCGGGCTGCATGAGGTGGCACCCGCCGCTTGAGGCGATCATCGCTAACAGACAGGCAAAACTACGAGAGGAGAATTCCAGGAAACAAACCGGACTTGGGACATCACAATAAGCAAGCGCAAAGCCCGTAAGGCCGCGCGCAGCCAAAACTGGCATGGGAAGGAGCGCAACAAATGCGCCGTAGACAAAAGACATCGCCGCGAGCGGTGAACGATCAGGATCGGGAAACCGGCATGCGCATCCGCTCGCGGAGGCTGGAGCTGCACATCAGCCAGTCCGAGCTGGGAGCCGCGTTGGGCATCACCTTTCAACAAATCCAGAAATACGAGAGGGGCGCGAACCGTGTCGCAGCGGCACGGCTCGTCGAGATCGCCGCGTTCCTCAAGACCACGATGGCGGCGCTGATGGGCGGGGACCTGTCAGGGGACGAGCTGAAGAACAGTTTGGTTAGTGAGTTTGTGTCGAGCAAGGACGGCATCGATCTGATCGAGGCCTGGTCGAGGTTGGAAAGCCAACAGGTGCGGCGCAGCATCATCTCCTTGACGCGCTCGCTGGCGGCCGAAGGGCGCTAGGAGGAGGGTTCAATGTCTGACGATCCCGAAGTGCATTCCCCGCCAAACGAAAGGCGCATCGATGCAGTGTGGGCCTTCATCTCTACGGACGAAGGCGGCGAAGGCCTCTGCGCCGGGCCCCTGATGGGGCCCTGTGTCTTGGAAGCCTGTCATGATGGAGTGGGCGGGAAGCCGTTGGGTCCTTGGCGCTTGACGCCGTGATCCGGCCCGGTCTCCCGCCCGTTCCATCTATCAACCTGAACAGTTGCACGAGGCTGCGGCAACAGACCTCGCATCACAGGGACAGGCACCGTGATCATACCCCTTCGTTACGTCGGAATCGACGTCTCCAAACAACATCTCGATATCTTCGATGAGGGCTTGGGTGTGCCGGAGCGCATCGCCAACGCGCCGCAGGCCATCACACAGATCGTGGCGCGTTGGCGATGCGACGTGCTGGTCGTCTTCGAGGCAACGGGTGTCTATGATCTCGAACTTCGCGAGGCGCTGGGTCAGGCCGGTATCCGCTTCGCGCGGATCAACCCGGCCCGGGCTCGCGACTTTGCGCGCGCCAGCGGCCAGCTCGCCAAGACCGACCCGATCGATGCGAGGATGCTGGCGGCCTTTGCGCGGGCCCTGAAGCCAGCCACCGAGCAAATTGCCAATCCCGCCCGCAATGCCTTGGCGAGGCTCGCAAAACGGCGGGATCAGCTGGTCCTCATGCGTGCGCAGGAGAAGAACCGGCGCAGCGAGGCCGACGACCGTGCCATGGCCGATCGTATCGGCCGTCTCATCGAGGTCCTCGACGGCGAGATCGCCGAGATCGAGGCCGACATCAGCACGCTGATCAAGACCGAGCCGGAGATCTCGGGCGATGCGCAGTTGATACGTTCACTTCCTGGCGTGGGTCCCGTAACCTGCATGCAACTGATCGCGCAGATGCCGGAACTCGGAAAAGTGGGACCGAAGCAGGTGGCAGCGCTAGCCGGCCTGGCTCCCTTCAACGTCGACAGCGGGGCTTACCGTGGCAAACGTAAGATCGCCGGGGGCCGAAAGCGCGTCCGTGATGCCCTTTACATGGCTGCTCTCAACGCGGTCCGCCGGGCCGATCCGTTCAAGGTCTTTTACGTACGATTGCGACAGGCCGGCAAACCAGCCAAACTCGCCCTCATTGCCGTCGCCAGGAAGCTGCTGACGGTCCTCAACGCCATGATGCGCGACAGGAAGCCCTACCTGAACGTCAAGCCGACATAACAGTTGCCGGAACGTTGGTCCCATTGATCGCTGCCGACGAGGTGCGACTCAAGCTGTTGCTGCCCTGGGCGCGCGGGATCGCGCAGGCGAGCGGCAAGGCTATTAAGCTGGTCAAGCTGTCCCACCGCGAAGACATCATGGAGATCAGCCCCGATGGAGGGTCGATGCAATGAGTGGCGTGCTTATCATCGGCGACAACGAGAGGGCCGCCATCGCTGAAGCGATCCGGTCGGCTCTGGCCAAGCCGATGCCCTGGGAAAAGATGCGGCAGCTGATTGTCGACGACAGGGACAATCCCAGCAACACGCTGACGCTGGACGAGCGGCCGGACTCCGGCCGCATCGACGCGCTCCGCAGGGAATATCCGACCTATCCCGTGAAGCTCGGGTCCTACGTTGCCGCGATCTCGTTCGAGGAGCAGCCGTCCGGTCTGTTCCGGCACATTTCGATCTCGTCGGCCAATCCCGGCAAGGCCCCGAACGAGCACGCCGTCCGGATGGTGCTGGAGGCGTTCGGCTTCTCCGGGTATCCTCCGAGCCGCCCCTATCGCGTGTGGGTCGAGCACTACGAGCCCGGTCGCGTCGCCATCAATTTCGTCGAGCTGGAGCCGTCATGACCAGCAAGGACCAGATCATTGAGCAGGCCGCGCGCATCATCGATGTGAACGCCTTCACCCGCTTTCAGACCCACCAGAACATGATTAAGCGGCAGAAGATCGCCAGGCGCAAGGCTGCCGATATCCTCGCCATGCTGTGCAAGGCGGCCACCAAAAGCTGCGAGGCGCCGAATGAACCCGGATGACGACGACAACATCATCCGCTTCCCGACCTTCGTCCGTATCGAGGGCGAGGAGTCGCCTGTAATCAAGAGCGTCTTCCGCTGCTATGTGCTGGTCAACCGTGAGACGGCATTGGTGCCGCTCAACGACTGGGCAAACGCGTCGGCTTCGCGACACGCGACCATCAAGCTGACGGAGCTCGATCCCTGGCGCGTCGCCGAAACGTTCGTCGGGACCGTCCGCATCAGCACCGTCTTTCTTGGGATCGATCATCGGCACTTCGGCAACGGGCCGCCCCTGCTGTTCGAGACGATGATCTTCGGCGGCTCGCTCGATCACTTCCAGAACCGTTGCTCAACCTGGGACGAGGCCGAGGCGATGCACGCCGAGGCGGTCGATCAGGTTCGCCGTGGGCATCTGCGGGTGGTCAAATAAAAAAGGCCCCGCCGAAGCGGGGCCCAGGCCGGGAGGATTCGATTCCTTTGCTACACGATGCTTTTCGTCGCGCCCGGTGGCACGTCGAACACGGCGATGCTCACGGTCTGCGTGACTGGTGCAGCCCGCGCGCTGTTGTCGCGAGGCGTGACCGTGATGGCGAAGTCGCTGCCGCGCTTCTCGGTCGCGACGATGTTGTGGCTGACGAAGCTCGTTGAGTCGTTGCGTGCCTCGATGCGCAGCACGCGACCTGGTTGCAGCGCCACGGCAAAGGCGGTGCCGATGTCGCTATCGGCAGCGTTTTTCTTCGCCATGTAGACCGTAGTCGCGGCGGCGTGGTCGGCATCGTCCCAGCCCAATTGCCCGCGACTGGAGATGCCGCTCACGGCACCGCTGACGGCCTCGTACTGATCCGACCATGCAACCATCGTCGGCGGCGGGGGCTCAGGCACAGGCGGCGGCACGTATGGATCGGGCACGCCGCCTGCTGCGAGCCAGTCCTGATACTCGATCCAATCGCGGTTGGCGGGATCGGCAGGGATGAAGGCACTGTCAGCGATGCGGAGCACGGGGCCGTTCGTGTCGGGTGTCGTCAGTTGATATTCCGCCATCACAGCCTCGCGTTCGCTTCCCAATGAAACTGCGCGTTCACTGCGGCGGCGGTGTTCGGATCATTGATGCTCAAGCTGAAGCCTGTGGAGCTGCCATAGTTTGCGGCGCAGCTCATGTCGCCACCGCTGTTTCCCGATCTTGCCTTTCCGGCTGCGCCCGTGCCCGGAGAATAAGTCTGAACTGTTGGGGCAACGCGCATCGGCGGGTAAAGAACAATCGGGAAATACATCGCCCGACCAGAGGCGGAGGGGAGATTGTCCACGTAGAAGTTCATCATGCCGGTGTTCGTCACCGCTCCGGCAGCCACGCCGTAGTCGTAGGTTCGCCGCAGGTATCGCTGACACGTTGTCAGCTCCTGATCGAAGGGCCGCATGATGTATTGGGAGCGGCTCGCTGGCGGTGCTTCGACGCCCGGAAGCACGATAAAGTTGCCGATGCGGAAACTTTCGCTGGTCGCCTGCACGCCGTTGACCTGACCCGGCACGGCATTGTAGTTGCCGCCATACCAAGTATTCGCGGCTGGTGCGGTGTAGGTCGAGCCGCATGCGAGCGTGAAGACGACGATTACGCCTGACGTGTTGTCTTTCGCCCAAGTGCCGGTCGTGTCGCCCGGAATGGTGATGACGTTCCACTGCGCCACGTTCGCGGCAGCATGATTGTACGTCGCGGCATAGCTCCGGGTTGCGCCACCGTTCTTGATTGCAACGCTGTAGAGACCAGGTCGCGCATGGCATGACCAGAAGCCGATTGTCATCGGCTGCGCGGCAGCGGCGCCCCATCCGAGCCGCGCCACGCGCCAGCCTTCGATTGGCTGATAGAGCACGACGTAGTCGCCAGCGCCCATCACGGCTTGCGCGGTCGTCTGGTACGACGAGGCCCACGAGAACAATGGGGCTGCGCCGCCGCCGAGGAAGCCATAGCCTGCGCTGGTGCCAGCGCGCACGGTCGCCCAGCCGTCGCAGAAGTACCCGGTTGTGGTCGCCTGTCCGAGGGGACGCTCCTGCGACACCTCGCACGCGCCGTTGATCTGCATGCCGTTGTAGGCGAGCGCGTCGAACGGCGCGGCATAGACGTTCTTGCGAGCCTGCTCAGCCTGCGCGTCGGTCAGGGCCTGCGCGGCATCGAAGCGCACCGCGCCGACATCGACGGCAGCGACCCACGCGCTGTTGCGCCGCGCATAGTAGCCGCCGTCAGTCGGGGCTTCCGGCACCTGGCCTACTGGACCTTGCGGACCTTGAGGGCCGCGAATGTTTCCGACCGGCGAACCCCACGCGCTGCCAGAATAGTTGTACACGTCACCGGTCGTGACGTTCAGATAGTTGTCGTTCGCGAGCGCCCCGCTGATCGTGCCAGGTGCGCCAGCGCCCTCGTACCACAAGCTTCCGCGCTGACCCGTGGCACCGGGGACGCCCTGATTACCCTGCGGGCCTGGGACGCCCTGCGGCCCCCTGATGTTGCCAACCGGCGAGCCCCACGAAGTGCCGCTGTAGGTGTAGACATCGCCATTCGTGGTGTTGAGGTAATTGTCCTCCGCGAGCGCGCCGCTGATGGTGCCGGGTGCGCCAGCGCCCTCGTACCAGAGACTGCCACGCACACCTTGCGCACCTTGCGGCCCCTGGGGCCCGATCAGCGACGTACCAGCTGGCCACGCGCCGGAAGCCTTCGGGCCGAAGATGAAATGAGTGGTGGTGTTGATCCAGAAGTCACCGTCTACGCCATTTGCGCCGGTCGGGTCGGTCGAGCCATACAGCACCGAGTTGCCGCGCGGGCCTTGCGGCCCGGTCAGTGAGACCCCCGCTGGCCACACGCCGCCGCTCTTCGGCCCGTAGATGAAATGCGTCGCGGTGTCGATGTAGAAGTCGCCGTTGATCCCGATGCCAGCTGGCGGTGGCCCGACCCCGTAGAGCACCGAGTTGCCGCGCGGCCCAGGCGGGCCTGGCGGACCCTGTTCGGGAATATCAATCTCCACCACCTCGAAATCGGCGGCGACCGTGACATCGGCACCCGGTTCGGTCTGGATGATGACATCGGAGTCGGTGGAGACGACGACATCGTAGCTCATGTGTTCGTGCCCCGGCTCGCGCCTGGATTGTTCACCAGCGTGCCCGACCACACGCGCAAGTGCAGGCCGCCCGTGATGCGGATCAGCGAATGTTCGTAGTCCCCGACCGTGAGATCGAGCAGTTGCGCCTGCGTGATCCACACGGTGAACTTGCCATTCGGCGCATCGGTGATTGCAATCCCGCCGTTCTCGGTGGTCAGCAGCATCTCCTCCGTCGCGTCGGCGGCGCGGTGGCGGATGCCCATTCGCATCGTGTTGCCGGTCAGGTCCACCGGCACGGGCGGCGTGTCGGTCGTCTGATAGACGAAGCCGCGAATGAAGTCGGCATCGTTCTCGCAGGTGATGTCGACGATGGCCATCGTTAGCCCGCCTTCTTCAGCCAGTCCTTTTGGGCCTGCGTCATCGGCGCGGAAAATGCCGCATCGATCTGCTCGCGGGTCGTGATGGTGCCCGCCTCGATCCCGCTGAGCACGTCTGCCGAGACCGAGAAGCAGGCATTGATGTGGGTGAGCAGCTCGACGTTCATCTGCTCGATGTCCGTGGCGCTGAGCTGATACACAGCACCATCGGCAGCATGCCAAGGCGTAATCACCGCGCTGCTCGCCTGAGCTGCGAAATACGCGCCCGAAATCTTGGCCTGCGCCCGGTCATCGGTCTTGATCGGCATGTCCGACTCCAGCGTGATCCCGGCTTGCTCCTTTAGCCAGCGCTTCGACGCGGTGTAGGTGTCCAGCATCCCGCCAGGATAATGCTCAGCGAACATCGAACGCAGGTCGGCGAACTCGATGGGCGCGGCGTTGTTGCCGCCCGCGACAAATGCCTGGTAGCCTTCATCGCTGATCGGCACGCTCGCCGCTTTCAAGCTCGACCACACATTGCTTTGGTCCGTGCCGATGAACCAATACCAGTCCCTGATGTCGAACTGCCTCATACGTACTGCCCTCCGGTCTGCGTCGTTCCGGCAACGGTGCCGGGGAAGAAGTTCACGCCGCCGCCCGACGTGCCGATGGTGCCGTTCATTCCAGCGTAATACTTCGCTCCAGTGACGTTGCCGGGATTGTTGATGGTGAACCGGCTCGGCGGCACGCTGATCGCGCCGCCCTGCGTGGCATAGGCGCAAGCGCTGCCGACCGTGATCGGGTTCGCGATGGTCTGCGTGGTGCCATCGTTCCAAGAGATCAGGCCGTTGAGGAACGACCAGTACATCTCGCCGCAGTTGCCGGTGAAGGTGTGGACGCCGATGTTGACGTTGGCCTGATAGGCTTCGAACACCGCGCCCGTGCAGTAACCGCTGCGAGTGTTGTTGGTGAAGAGCGTCGCGCCGTTCGTGGCGATAAAGCCGCCGCCGGGACCAGCGGCATTGTTCGTCGTCGCGACCGTGATGCCCTCGCAAGTCAGCGTGTTGACGCCCGAGACGATGCATGCGTGGGTGTTCTGCCCGGTGACGACCACGTTCTGCGGGTTGGCGACGTTGCCCGTCACTTTGATGTTCGGCCCCGACCAGTATGGCGTGGAGAAACCGGTGTAGCTCGCGCTGTCTGCGAGGTGGATCGTGATGGTGTACTGCGACGGCGGATAGATATAGGCGAGGCTAATCGCCCGCTGGATGTTCTTGAGCGCGTGCGACGCATCGTTGGCGGTGCCGTCATTGGCATCGTTGCCGATGGCGTAGTTGACATAAATATCGAGGTTCTGGGTGAGCAGGCCGGCGCCGCCTGACATACCAGCACCGGACAGCTGGAAATTGGTGCCGTCGTAAACGTAAAGCTGGATCGAACCCGCTGTGACGTCGTTGGCCTTCAGGTCGGTGCCGTCGCGCCGCTTGACCGGCTTGAAGGTCAGGCCATTGATCGACAGCACGGTCGCGCCAGTGTTCGACGTTGCCGCTAAGATGTAGACGCGCAGGCCTCTGTAGTAGGCCGTGAGGGCGGGCGTCGGGTTCAGCGACATCTGGTTGACGACGCCGCCGTCGACTCCGAATTGCGTCAACCCCGACTGGATGCCCTTCGATAGCTGATGCAGATCGCCGTTGTCCGGCGTCGCCAGCCCGTTGTCGCTGATGAAGTTGACGATCTCGCGCTGGGGATACTCGATGGATGCAGCGGGCGGGATCGAGCCCATCTGCCCCGTGGATGGATCGCCATTGATGTAGGGCGCGTTGGTGTCGCTCACACCGTAGGGCTGATTGTATTTCATGCGCGCGTCCTCGTTCGCAGCATCCGCGAGGTTGCTGCGCTGGCTGAGATTGAAAGGTGGTTGAGCCGCTGCTACGGCGTGCCCGCCATCGGGTCGCCTGGCGTCAGGCCGGAATAGTCGTAGACAATCTGGGTATGCGCGGGCTTCCAGCGCGCGAGGATGCATTCGAGGTCTTGCGCGTGTCCGATGCGCAGATGCGGATCAACGCCGCACTGTCCCGATGCGCAGCGAAACCACTGCAGGTCCGCTTGATGGACGTGCACGGTCCAGTAATAGCGGTTCTCTGGAGGCCCAAGGCCGTAGTTCGGCCACTCGCTCAATTCGCCGTTCGCGACGGGCTCGCCGTTCGGGTCCATGATCGGGCGGCCCCAGGCATCCTGCATGAAGGTGCCATCGCCATAGACGCGACCATCACCGCAGCAATCGATGCCGACCATGAACGGCCGATATTCGGTGATGGTGATGGTGTACCCGAGGAAGGCAGCGAAGTTGATGTAGAACTCGCGCGATTGCGAGCCGTACAGCGTCATGCGCGCGACCAGGGCAGCTTGGCGCTGGGCGATGGTCTGCGGGGCGGTATAGCAGGGATCGGGCAGACCCCAGTTGCGCTCCCAGTCGGGCAGCAGCTCGACCGTCTTGCGCGGATCGCTCTCGGTCTCCAGCAGATCGGCGGCGCGTCCGTCGACGTAGCCCCAATAGTTGTTCAGGCCATCGCAGGCCTGCCACAGCGTGCTGTCGATGGAATGCTTCGGCCACGCCTGGCCCTGCGGCAGCAGCTCCAGGAAGGCGTCGCGATAGTCGCTGCCCGCCCTGCGGATGTGCCGGTCACTCATTCGTACAGCACCGTTCCCAAGACAGCCATGCTGCCGATGTTGGGCATGACAAAGTCGTTATTGGTGACGAGATCGAACGAGATCACGCTCGGGGCCTGCATGATCGCGGCGCTGATCCAGGCCGAATAGATCGTCTGACCAGGCGCGGCCATCCGGAACAGCATGTCCTTGAGCTGCGCCTCGATCTCGGCCTGGCACTCGGTGGTGTTCGGGTTGAGGTCGGCTATCGTCAGGTCGAGGAAGTTCTTGATCGGCGCGGCGACGAAGCAGTCCTTCACCGTGACGGGCCTCATCTTGTCGATATAGGCACCGACTGCCGCAACGTCGAGCGGCAGCGGGAAACCATCGTTATCGGCACGCAGGTCGTCCATCATGAAGCGGACGGTCATGGTGCCAATGCCTTGCTCGACATTGGCCCAGGCCCGCGTAACGCCAGGGACCGCCAAGGCCCACGAAACATAGTCGGCTTGCGCGCCACCCATCGGCGGGTTGCGGATGCGCTGCAGGATGCGGGCCCGCAGCTCGTCGTCGGTCTCGGTGTCGGTGCCGCCCGTGATGCCGTGGCCGTACGCTACCGAGCTGACGCCAGGGATCGTGGGCGTGATCGTCAGCGCCGAGCCGTCCGGCAGATTGCCGAATGATCCTGCATCGACCGCGCGGATGTTGCCGGTCACTGGCGCACCGGCCGAGGTCGTGATGTCCTCCAGCGTCTCGAAGGTCACCACGGTGTTCGGCGAGCTGTAATCGAGCGGCAGGCCAACCGCGCTCGGCAGCTGCGTCCCGGTCGGGATCACCGTGCCATCGACGATGCCCTGGAATTGCGCCGTGCCAGTCGAAAGCGTGGCCATCTTGCGGCCGGTCGAGCCGTCCGCGTTGACCAGCCAGATTTGCCCGTGCCTATCGAGCCACTCGGTCTCGGCCGTGTCGGGCAAGAGCTGCAGCGACAGCCAATCGACATATTGCAGCGTCAGATGGCAGAGCGCGCCCTGGTTATCCGAAAGGACCCGCAGCACGCTGTTCGGGACGTTGGCATCCGCTCCAGGCAAAGAAGCGTTGACCGCATCGCGCACGAGCTCGCGCACCGCGCGCAATGTCGGCGTGCTCCACGGCATCCTACTTCCTCTGGCGTTGGCTTATGTTATCGATTGCCCAGAGCGGGCGCAGGTTGGAGAGCGCAAAGCATTCCAACACTTCATCAGGCAGGCGAAACGTGCTTCTCGGCTTTATATGGTCTAGGTGCCATTCACCGTAATTGGCCCACGACATTCCGGGTAGGAATTGCGAGGCGATGTGGCGTCTCAGTTCGTCGCCGTTGCGTCTCATACTCGCGGCGCTTTTCGGGATGCCTTCGGCGGAAACGTCGCCATCTCGCCCGCGCTTTTCTCGGTTCATGCGTTCTGCATTGCGTCCCAGAGGACGGCGTAGCGAAGCTCGATTTCGGGAAGGGGCCCGCGATAGATGCGCAGCAGGGCATCGACCCGCTGTGGGTCAACTCGAGTGACCCACACATCGAAGCCCGAGCAAATCTTGCGGTCGACGAACGGCTGGATCGCTGCCGCGATGTAGTTCTCGACCATCACCAGCGTCGAACCCTGGCGCGCCTGGGCCGGTGTGATCTTGGAGCGGCGCAGCAGCCACAGCTTGGAGCCGATGTCCCAGCCGCCCCAGATGGCCTGGGCATCCATATCGCCCCACCAGCCCATCCGATCATTGGAGTCCGGGTCGGGCAGGATATCGTTCGGGCCTGCGAGCGCGTTGGTGCCGAGCGCGACGATGATCGCGGTGGCGAGCGCCTGGGTGTCGTCCAGCGTGCCATCCGGCAGCAACGACCAGTCGACCGTGACGGAATACTGCGGAAAGACGTTGTTCTGGACCAGCCGGATGTCGGGGACGTTGTATCCCGCTGGCATCGGTTCACCCGATTTTGCCGAGCGAGTTCACGCACGGGCCTGACAGCGTCACCAGGTAATCGAATGATGCTTTGCCAGCCTCCGCGCCGACATAAACTTTCTTGTCGGTGTGGCAGTGCAGGTACGTGTTGCCATCGGCCAGCGCGAGATGGCACTGGTTGCCGCCCATTCGCGTCTTGTCTTTGGTGACCTCGACAAACAGCGGCGACTTCTGGCCGTCCTTGTAGAGCGATTGCTGGCCGCGCTTCTGCTGCTGCTGGCCACCTTGCTGGGCAGAGCCACCGCTCGAACTGCCGCCCGCATCGCGCGTCGCCGCCTGGCCGCCCGCCGAGCCGCCGCCCGACGAGCCGCCGCCCTGGTCCATCGTCGAGTTGCTCTCGCTGTCCTGCTGGACCAGATGCATGCGCACGGTCTTGTCCTGCGGCGCGGTCCAGAAGCCTCCGTCCTTCGTCAGGTGGAATTGCTGCTTGTCGCCGCGCCCGCGAAACATCGCGGTGTCGCCTTTATCCAGCTTAAAGAGCCGGTGGCGGCGATCATCCATCATTGCGATGGGGAACGAGCGGCTGCCGCCCATGAAGCTGGTGAAATGCTCGGCGGCGGACTTGATTTTGCCCTGGGCGTCCTTCTCGGCGTCGAAAACCACCGACGTGAAGCCGTAGTTCTGGGGAGCCTCGCATCCCTTGCGCGTCTCGTTGTGCATGAAGTTTCCAGCCATCTCCTGCAGAAACTTGCTGTCATCGACCTGATCGACGACGCCGCGTGCGCCGCCAGCGGAGTAGCTCCGCAGGGAGCTGTTGAGCGGCGTGGCCCGGTGCATTGCCTATTTTCCCACGTTGTAGGTTGGATGCGCGTTCAGAAACTCTGGATTGACGCACGTGAGCACGGTTATGCTCCCGCGCTTGTCGTCCTGGGTGAAGATGACCTGCTGGATCGCGAGTTCTTCATCGAGCATCGCCATTGGCGAATAGACGTGAACGTGCTCGCCCTCGCTCCAGAGCGCGACGCCTTCGCGCAGCCAGCCCTGCACGGTGATGGTGGCCTGGATTTGCTGGCCGTCGTGGATGCGCTGTTCGAAGTCCGCCCGGAGCTTCATCTCGCCCTGCGACTTCACCGACTCCTCAATCGGCGTGATCAGCTTGCTATGGAGGACGTTCGCGAGGCTGGTGTTCTGGACAGCCTGCTGCTCGCTGGCGTCGGTCATGTTGTGATCGTCGCTGCCCTGCGAGCTGCCGCGAACATCGTAGGTCTCGAACACCATCGTCGAGTCGATGATGCACTGGCAGGACAGAATGTTCTTGCCCTCGATCAATCCAGCGACGGGCGCGAAGCTGTGCTCGCCGATCAGCAGGAAGTTGCCAAAGGCATCGCAGGCCAGCCTAGCGCAGCGGTCCCGCGCGATGCGCTCCATGAAATCCCAGACCGGCTCGCCAGTATTGTTCTGCAGCTTGTCGAACGGGGTCATATCGACCTGGCCGACCACCTTGACGCCCGCGCCGTAGGGGGCCCAGACCTCCTGCGCGATCTGGACGATGTTTTTGTTATCGAAGCTGCCGGTCTTGGTATCGACGCTCGATTTGGCACCCAGCGCGGTATAGCTCTTGCCGATGAGCATCACGCCGTGGCTGAAGGCGTCATAGGCAACCTGGCGCACCTCGATGAAACCGGTGATGGCGAGAAAGCCAGCCAGATAGACGCTGCAAAGGTCACCCGGCTTGAACTGCAGCTTCTGCCAATCGGGAAACGGGCCGCCCTGTTTAAAGACCGGGTCGCGCTCTGCCGCGCTGAACTGGAAATAGGCGTAGGAGTCGCCCCAGTTGCGACGGACCATGACGAATTCCCAGTCCTCGAACTTCCGGCCATTGACGACCAGGACGGCGACTTCCTGCGGTTTCGGCATCGGTCACGCCGACAGTGCTTCGCCGAGCATCGGGCAGAAAGCGGGATGCACGACCTTGTTCTCGTCGCGCAGCTCCTCGGCGCGGGAGGCGTCATCGTAGAGCTTGTACGCCATGACTAGGCTCGGCAGCGGTTTGAAGAATTGATATTTCAGCATGCGCGGTAGCGGCAGCGCGGTCTGCACCAGGTGATTGGTGATTGCCCCATGCAGCGTGATCAGCGACTGAAACGTCATCTGATCCATATCGTCGGCGGCGATCTCCTCGGCGTCCTGGAACGGCTGGAACAGCGCGGCCTTGATCGCATCGACCTGCTGGCGGCTGACGAACGTCATTCCCGCCAGAATGTAGCCCTCGGTCGCCAGGCAAAGCCGGATGCCCGCGTTCTGGAGCAGCACCGCGCCGAGCGAGACGGGTTTCTCCCGCTCGATATGGCCGCGCACCGTTACGAGCTGTTGCCAGGTGATGCCCGCTTGGCGCGCCTGGTCGAAGCAGTTGTCGAGGGGCGGCCCTATCGCGTCCTCGATCAGCAGCTTGTACGCATTGACCCGCGTGTCGCCGATGGCCGTCCTGGCGTCGAGGCCTGCATGGCCTTTCGCCGGGACGAACGACAGCAAGAGCGCCAGCATCCGGTCAACGAGCGGAGCGGCCTCGTTCGCATCTGTGCGCTTCATGCGTCAACCGTTGCTGTGCCGATGGAGGGCGACGGCGGCGCAAGCGAGCGCTGCACCTGGTCGCGAACGTTCTGCGATGCCTTCGCCAGCGTCGCCTGGGTGTCCTCTTGGCCGGGATCGAACAGCGGGTCGATGCCGTATTCCACGAAGGTGATGTCGAAGGTGCAGAAGCCGCCGAAGCGCTCCTCTTCCGTCATCCGGTATTTCGTCACCACCACGGTTTGCGGCGGCTGCGTCGAAAGCTGCAGGATGCCAGGACCTTCGGTCTCCAGCGCATCGATCAGCCGGTCGCGCACCTTGCGATAGTCAGTGCGGTACAGGTCGTCGTCGTCGCGGGAGTAGACGATGCAATAGGCGCGGATCGAGAACTCGCGCGCTGCACGGCCCATATCTTCCGCGTAGGGATATTCTTTCTTCGGAAACTGATGCTCGACGATGCGACGCCCGCCTTCGCGGGTGTTGGCCTCGCAATGGAACGGCGCGTTATTGTAGGTCGCCCGCACCCAGTCATCGCGCCAGCTCGGCTTGTTCGGCGTGATTTCGAAGATCGTGGTCATATCGACAGCGTCTCCGGTCCCTTACGTGCGGGCTCCATCTGGGTCTGACGATTGATCTCAACATCCTTGAAGATGCCGCCGCCTTGGGCACCGACCTTGGTGCCCTTGGGCGCGTTCACATCGACGCTGATCTTGCCGGAGCCCTCGACCTTGTTGCCAGCGGCCATCTTCCGGTCGAGCTGTTCGCGCGCAAACCGCGCGCTGTCGGCGACTGAGAAGTCGACGCCGCCACGTCGACCTTCCCAATAGACGCCGCCACGTCGACCTTCCCAATAATTGTAAACCTCTTTGTAGCCCGGAACGCGACCCGGCAGCCTCGCGCCTGGATCGGACGCCATGCCCTGATTGGTGCGGCCCTGGATGTAGTCGCTGCCGCCGACCGCTTCGGCCAGGTTCTTGTCGAATTGCGCCCGCTCGTTTTCGCTGACGGGGCGCGTGATCCCTTTATTGATTGGGCCGTAGAAGCCGCTGCGCAATTCCCGGCCAATCGAATAGCCCGGCACCTTCTGCCGCACCATCTGGACGCGGTTCATCAATGCTTCGACTGTCGGAGTGCCACCGCCCTCCGATTTCATCATCCTGTAGAGCAGCTCTTTGCTGGCGGGGTCCTTGTTGACTTCCGCCATCATCGCGGCGCGTTCGTTGCTGCCACCGCCTCCATGCGCGCCGTCTGCCGCCGCTGGCGTGTCGCCAGCTCCCGCGCCTGTGCCGGGGCCAGCGACTTGTCCGTTCGGCGAGCCGCCGCGACGGAATGAGTAGCCCTTCAGCGCAAACTGCGACTCGAACCCGCGTCCCTGGTTGCCGCCAAGCCCGGTGAACGTCCCCGCTTTCCGGTTGATGTCTTCAACGATGGTGACATGGCTTCCGGTTTGTCCGGTGCGCACGCCTCGGTCGGCGACCGCGATGTCGCCAGGCTGCACGTCTCCCGGTGCGACCGGCGTGCCCCAGTTGCGCCAATTCGATGCAACGGCCGCGCCTTTCGGGGGCGTACCGCCGACCGACTTCACGACAGATGCTGCGAACTCACCGCACCAGCTGCCCGCCTTGGGGTAGCCCTGCGAGCGCATGAAGCTGTCGACGGCTCCAGGGCCGCCGTGCAACGCGACCGAGCGCGCCTTGGCCAGGATGTCGGACGGCACGCTGGGATCGCCTGCGGGGCCGCTCTGCGGGCCGCCTGTCGAGCCGCCCGTGTCGCTGCCATAGGGCGAACCACCGCCGCCGCCGAAGCCGTGCCCGCCGCCGAACGGACCCATGCCACCGCCGCCGCTGCCGCCGTAGCTGAAGCCCTGCGGGCCGCCCGTGGTGAACGAGGCATTCTGCAGCAGTGGACTGCGACCACTGCCGCCGCCCGTGAAGCTCATCGGCGAATAGCCGCCGCGCGCAGCATCTTGTCTGAACAGATCGAACGAGTCTTTCAGGCGCTTCGCGGCGTCGGTGTTCTCTTCGGTCGCTTTCTTCTGGTCTTCGGCCTGCGGCGTGCCGAGCTGGAGCGGCCCCCGGAATTTGCCGAACGTGTCCTGGATCGACTTTTTCGCCTCGTCAGGCTTGGCCAGTTCGTAATTCTTCTTCAGCCACTCGTGGATTTCCTTGCTGATTTCCAGGAAGGTCTTCGCCGCCTTGATCGCGGGGTCGAGGAACGGGGCCTTCAGCTCCTCGATGATGTCGGACCATTCGCCACTGATCTCGCCAGTGAGGTTGGCGAACTCGCGCGCCTTGGCGATCCGCTCATTCTGGATGCGCTGATCTTCCGCCGACAGCTGGTTGAGGCGTTCCTTCGCCTCCATCGTCTTGTCCCAAAAGTGCGAGGTAAAGGCGTTCGCACGGTTGGTCGCTTCTTGCAGCGTGTAGCCGTTGGCGAGCGCGTTCTTCAGGACGTTGTTGCGGGCCTCGGCAACAGCGTTATATCGCTCTTCCTCGGACCTCGCGTGGACGATCTTGTCGAGGAATTCGCGCATGCTCGCCTGCGCCTGCGGCGTCGGTCCCGCCATGTGGAGCAGCTCGCGGCGCAGCGCGCTGCCCTGGCGGTTGAGGTCGGCAACCGCCTCCGACATCTTGCCGAGATTGGCTTTCGTCTGGTCCGCGCTGACGCCAACGGCCTCGAACTGGCTGATGATGTTTTTCATCGCCGCTGGATCGACGCCGATCTGACGCGCCGCCTGGCTGATGCCGCGCAGCTCCTCGGCCCACTTTTTCAATTCGCCGATTTGCCGCGTCATCTCGACGCCGAACAGCGCCAAGCCGCCTGCGCCCGCGACCAGACCGCCGCGGAAAGTGCCGAGGGCCTTGAACGCGTCCCCGAAGCCGCCGGAGGCCTCCTTGAAGACCTTGTTCAGCTCCTCGGTCCCACGCCGCATCTTCTCGTGGGCTTCCTTGACCTGCGGGCCGCCCATCTCCTTCGTTTTCTCGACGATCTTGTCGAGGCCAGCCGACGCATTGTCGACCAGCGAGACGACAAGCTTTAGCTCCTCCTGCTCGTTGGGCATCAGTCGTCGTCTTTCGGGGGCTGCTGTCTGCGGTCCAGCGTCGCGGTGCGCTCAAGGTGAATGCGCACCTCGCTGAACGGCATCGACAAGAACGTTTCCGGGCTGACGTGGTACCAGCGCGCCAGGCGGTAGCAGTCGAGGATGATCTCGTCCTCGTCGCCTACCAGGCCCGTGGATCGGGCAGAAAAAAATTTCGGAGCTTCATCGCCACGGTATTCCAGTCGCGTGGATGCATGTCCTCGATGAACGGCGCGAGGATGTCGGAGAGCGCCGCAATCATGTAGGTCATCTTGCGCTCGTCCCAGACCACGTCGCCGTCCTGGTTGATGCGGACCGGATTGCCGTAGCGGTTGATGTCGCCCGCGCGGGGCTCGCGCAGGCTGATCTCCGTAATCTTCTTGCCCTTATTGTTGTGAATCGGCTTGTTGATCAGCTTCACCACGAGCGGCCATTCGTCCTGCCACATCGGCGGCAGCTCGGCTGGCGACGCTTCGACCTCGGGCGGCGGCATGGAACGCGACGGCTTTGCGTCCGCCTGGGGCAGCGCCTCGGCGTCGATGATCTTCGGCGTCGGCTTGTCGTCGATGAAGCCTTCTCGTTTCGGCGCGACGTTCATGCGAGGCTAACCTCCTGGCAGGTCACGCCCTCCCAGCGCACGCGCACCTGACCATCGCGCGTGTTGTTCTCGAAGCCGCCTTTGCAGGTCCCGCCCGTGAGGATGTACTGCATGTTGTTGGCGAGCTGTGCGACGACGGTCACGTCGGTCTCGGCGAGCAGGTCCTCCAGATAAAAGCCCGGAAGCGTCGAGAGATCGCCCTCGATGTACGGCACGCGCGGCAGCTCCTGATAACCGTGCACGCCGTCCTGGCCTGCGATCATCGTGCGCTCGACCGGCGACGGGCTGACGGTGAAGTTGCCGCGCAGCGCAAGCTGCGTGCCATCCACCGTCAGAAAGGCAATGCCTGCAATTCTCTGGGCCATTGATCAGTCTCCTTTCGGTCGGCCAGCACCGAACGCCGCGACAGGAATGGCGCGGTTGTGCAGGCCTGAAATGTGATGGGACGGTTAGGCCGCGCCCGAAGCCGCGTTGTACGGGCCCGTGCTGTTGCCAATGATCTGGGTGTCGATGCCCCGGTCGTACTGCAGCCTGAACTGCGCGAGCACCGCGAAGATGCGGAGCTGGTTGATGAGGTCGGGCGGGTACAGCACGTTGACCCGGTTCGGGTCGTTCGGATCGCGCTCGACTTGCAGGTTGCGCTTGAAGTTGACCAGGTCCTCGACCAGGCCGTCGTACATATCCTGCTGGTACTGGTTGATCAGCTCGGCCTTGATAATGCCGGGAGTGACGATGGCCTGGCCGGGACCGAACTTGGTCCCGTCGTTGGCCAGCTTGTGCCTTGGGAATTTCGAGGTAATCGCGTGCTTCTGATTGCGCAGAAGCTTGGCCAGCGTCGCCAGCGTCGTCATCAGCTCATAGGCATCGTCCGGCTGACCGTAGAGGTTCATCTGGTAGGTCGTCTGCTCTCGGGCGATCATCGGCTGGCCGTCCGATCCGATCTTCTGGATGGCGATGCCGTTCGACGCCAGCGAGTTCAACTCGACGAAGTCGAAGCGCTGATGGATCGGAGCCGCCTTGATCTGGTTCAGCGACAGCGCCTGGAGCGGCCGTGCCGGGTCGTTGATGAAGGCGCGCTGCGTCTTGGCCGTATAGGCCGACGCCCATTCGAAGGACGGAGACGGGCTCGCAACCTCAAACCCCATGATGGACTCCACGCCGCTGTTCAACGTGTCGCCGAAGACGAGCAGCGCGCTATAGGTGCCGCGCTTGGCCGAGATCACATGACCGAAGAGCTCACGCTGCCAGCCCCAGCGGCCCTGGTCAGTGAAGCCGTATTCCTGGTCCCACTCGAACAGCGAATTGCTGTCGGTATAGGGCATTGCGACATATTCGAACGGCTCGTCACCCAGGTTGGTGATCGCGGTGGTGAACGAGGGCGTGCCGGTGCCTCCGGTCAGGAAGCCGGTCGCGGGCAAGGTGATGCCGAGTCCGACCGGCGTCTGCTGGCCGCCCGTCGAGCCGTAATAGTTCAGCGAGACGTTGATCTCGTTGGCGTTGACGCTCTTGAAGGTCGAGGTCAGCGTCACCGTCGCGGCTGCGGCCGTTGCCATGACCGGCAACGTGGTGTTGCCGTTGACGGCATCGGCGATGGCAGCGGCAATGCTGGTCGGCGTGTCGGTGGTGAGCACGTTGACCGGCACATAGTCGCCCGAGACGTAAAGATGGATGGTGCCAGCTTCGGTCGGTGCGTTCGTGATGGTGATATCGGCCGAGGCCGCCGCTGCGCCGGTCGGCTCGGCCAGGGGAAGGCCCCAGACCTCGTTGGCGAAGTTGTTCGCGAAGAAGGCCCGGAACATCCGCGACAGCTCGCTCCCTTCGCCGAATTGCGCGTCGGCTTGCGCCTGGCTGCCGATGGGCACGGCGATGTCAGGCTCGGCGGTGCCGCCGACCATGACCCCAGTCAGCAGAGCGCGCAGATTGATCGTCGGCAGCCCTGCCATGCTGGGATCGACCTCGACCCAGTAGAGCGGCACCTTGATGTTGGCAGGTATGTTGGCAAAGCTGATCGGCATGACTGGCTCTCCTCAAAATGAAAACGCCGCCCTGGTTAGGCGGCGGTGTCTTCTTGCTTCCGGTGGGATCGACCCTTGTCGCGGTGTCCGTCCTCCTCCCGCGTGATGTCGCCATCCGCGATCCGGCGCTTCGTGAACCGGTCATCCGGCCATTCCGCGCTGCCGCTCTTCGGGAAGCCGCCAGCGTGAGGATGCTTCAGCAGCCTTCGCATGGTGTCGTTCGCAGGAGTGACGCGCACGGTTTTCTGCGCAGCCCTGTTGGCCTCCCGCATCTTTTCCATCCGCTCGTTCATGCGCAGCCCGCGCAGCGATGCGTTGCTAACGGCCATTGCCCTTGCTCCTTTGCTTGAAGTCCCGCTTCGCTTGGAAGCTCGACGGGTCGAACTGATAGGTGGCGTGCAGCTGCTGGCGCTGGTCCATCTCGGCCTGCGTGTCGCCAGGTTTGATGCCGGTCTTGAGATCGATGGTCAGCAGGTCGTCGGGGATGACGGGCGACCAATAGGTGCGATGGCGGCAGGTGATGTCGTACTGCACCTCGCCGACTGGCGTTTCGTTGTTGAACGCGGCGTTGCCCCAGACGTAGCGGCGCACGCCGCGCTCGATGCTTTCAATCCTGGTGTTGTCGGGGTTCTGGAGGCCGGTGCTCGGATCGGTGGTGTCGAGCAGGTTCATGATGTACTCGTCTGGCCACAACCGGTTCATGATCCGCCAGTAAGCAGCGTCGAGCTGCGCCTCCAGCGCGTTCTGGTCGTTGTTCGCCGCCAGGGCGGAAAAGCCGATGCGCGTGGAGTGAATGAAGCGCACTTCGCCCGCATTGCCGTCGCCATCGGGCAACATCGTCTCGTCGATGATGTAGACGCCGAGATAAGGCAGGTACTCGGGCCTGGCGACCAGCATCTTGTTCTTGCGGCAGGTATAGCTCGCAAAGAAAGGGTCGGCTGACACCGCATCGAAAAACACGTTCCGGATCACATGCGAGTAGCTCTGCGTGTCGGTAACGCCCATCATATGACCGTTTCGTACTTGCGGATGGTCAGCATGGTCTGGCCGCCGCCGTCGCTGACCGCATCGACGATCTGGTATTCACCTTTCGGCACGTTGTTGCAGTCGACCGGGATGATGACGTGATCGTTCTGCATCGGCAGCACGGCGAACTCGCTCTCGCGGATATCGAGGATGGTGCGCTGGTCGGAATAGAGCGAGCCGTCGAGCGCGGTCACGTCGGTCGAATAGGTGTTGAGGATGCCGCGCCCCGGATAGCTGCTCGCAGACGGCTGCGACTTCAGCGGAACGAACGTGCAATCGACCGCCCAGAAATCGAAGATCGGCGATTGCAGCAGCACGTCCAGGTTTATGGCCATTTCATCGCCTCGGCGAGAAGCTTGGTCATCCGGTCAACCAGCTTAGTGAACAGCTCGGTGCGCAGGATCGGTCGCGTCGAGGGCGGCGGGCGGCCCGCGCCTTTCGCGCGATAGCGTTTCGGCGCAGCGACAACGGGCCGCTTCGGCCTGGTGAAGCCGCTTCCGGCCTGCTCATTGCGCGAGCGCGGCCAGATGTCGGTCTCGGCCGTCGTCTCGTCCTTCTCTTCGCTGACCTTGATGTTCGGATACTTGCGGCGCATGTCGGCGCGCTGCCACTCGACCAGCTCCTCGGGCATCTGCTTGTGGAGTTCGTCGAGCTGCTTGCCGAAGGTGCCGAACTTCTTCAGGAGTTCGTCCGCGCCTTCGACCTTGATCTCAAACATAGTAGCGCGTGTACGCCGACAGCAGCGGCTCGACCATTCCAGCCGCCATGCCGAGCGGTCCAGGGCCGCCCATCTTCTGCAGCGCCTGGTTCACATCGAAAAACTGCACGCGCGACTCGCGATGCGAAATCGACCGCACGCCAGCCGTCATCGAGCGCGATTGCCACACCCGCGCGCTCTGAACCAGCAATGCCAGTGCCTGCTTGAGGGCTGGCGGCGCTTCGTCGGGCAGCTCATAGCCGCCCGTGTACGTGATGCGGATCGGTTCGCTCCAGGACGTGTTGAAGAACTGCAGCTTGCCGCTCGCGTTCTCCAGCTCGTAGGTGCCGCTAAGGTCCGCGCCATCGGGTCCGGTGACTGACTGGATGTCGCCATCAGCGACCGGATAATGCGTGAGAAAAACCCGCCCATTGTCGGTATCAAACGGCTCGGTGTCGCCGCGCCAGGTTTCGAGGACGGTTTCCTTGGCGAAGACGCGGCGGCAGGTCGTTGCGATGATGTCGGAATAGGTCGTGATCCACATCTGCAACAGCTCGTCCTCGCTGGTATCGGTCGGGGAGATGCCGATCAGCGCCTTGATCTCATCGAGCGACGCCAGGTCGTAGCTGTCCGCTGGCTGAAGCACCTTAATGCTGATGTCAGCCATCGCTTTCCTCGTGATACTGCTCGAACAGCTCGCGGACGTTGATCGACGGGGCCTGGCTGCCGTCCGCCATGATCGGCGTGATGGTGTAGGCCGCGCGGTTGACTTCCCAACGGACGATGGCCGCAGCATTCGCTCCGGGCAGTCCGCGCGGTCCCGGCTCGCCGCGCTCGCCTTTCGGCCCCGGCTTGCCCGCGCGCCCCGCCGACGCGATCAACTGCCAGCCGTCGCCTGGGCAGGGCCCCGGATCGTCGCAGCGCGCGGCGAACGCGGAGCCGTTGAGCGCGACGATGTTCAAGAACTTGTACGCTTCGCCTTCGCGATAGGTGCCGCAGACCAACGGCATGCTGGCGTTGCGCCCAGCAGCCGCGACGCAGGCCCAGTCGCCATGCGGCGGCGGGCGCGCCGTGTCGCACCGGGCCTGATAGGTCGAGCCGTGGTGCGTGACGATATCGCCCTCGTAGTTGACGGAGCCCTCGGCGAATGGGCTCGCGGCCTTCAACTGCCCCGGCGCGCCGTCCTTGCCGTCTTGACCGGGCTCGCCCTGCGGACCGCGCTCGCCTTGCTCGCCGCGCGAACCGGGTTGGCCCTGCGGCCCTTCGCCGCCAGGCTGGCCCTTTTCGCCCGGATCGCCTTTCTCGCCTTGCGCGCCACTTTCGCCGCGCTCGCCGCGTTCGCCCTTTTCTCCGGGCTCGCCGCGCGGGCCCGGCTCGCCAGGCACGCCGCGTTCGCCAGGCGCAGCATCAAGTCCGCGTTCGCCCTGGGCCCCGCGCTCGCCCTTTTCACCGGGCTCGCCGCGCGGGCCCGGCTCGCCGCTCGCGCCCCGCTCGCCAGGCGCACCATCAAGTCCGCGTTCGCCCTGGGCCCCGCGCTCGCCCTTTTCTCCGGGCTCGCCGCGCGGCCCAGGCTCGCCGCTCGCGCCCCGCTCGCCGGGCGCACCGTCAAGCCCGCGTTCGCCCTGGGCCCCGCGCTCGCCCTTTTCACCGGGCTCCCCGCGCGGCCCAGGCTCGCCGCTCGCGCCCCGCTCGCCAGGCGCACCGTCAAGTCCGCGTTCGCCCTGGGGCCCGCGCTCGCCGGGATCGCCGCGCTCCCCAGGCTGGCCTTGCGGACCCGGAGGACCCGGCTCGCCAGGTGCGCCATCCGCGCCGTTCCGCAGCTCGGCCAGGCGCGCGTTGATCTGCTCGGCGAACTCACCGTGCAGCGTTGCGATCTGAGTTTTCAGCTCGGTGACGTGGACCCTGAGATCTGAAACGGTCGCTGCGGCCTGGGCCTCGATCAGAGCGCGCTCGCGCTGCCAATGCCGCTGCTGGGTGGCCAGTACTTCGGCCAGGGCCTCGCGCCAGGCGTCAAGGAGTAAGTCGCCGCCGTCCGATGTGTTCGGTGAGCCTAAATAGGTTTCTGACTTCCCGTTGAATGTCATCGCGGTTGCCTTTTTCGGGCGGGAGCGGTGCCGGTGGTGCCGATGGCGGCGCAGGCGTGGGCGGGATTTTTCCCGCTGCGCTCAACGGAACGACTTGCTGCTGCACGCGCGGCTCGTCGCCGAACGCGACGGCGTCGAGGCCCTCTTGCTGACGAGCCTCGTTGGGCGCGAAGATGCCGCCCTGGACGCCGCGCGCCAGCGCTTCGATACGGTCCTTCATCGCCGACCGAAGCAGTGCCGCCGTGTCGAACTCGACATATTCGTCGGGCTGGCCTTTCAGCGCGAACAACACGCCGAAGGCTTCCTCGATGTGGTTGAGGCAGAAGCCCAGACCCGAAGCGATCCAGCTTTGCATCAGCAGCTCGGTCGAACCGTAGGCTGCACCGCCGAGGCCGAGGATTTGCAGCGGAATGCGAAAGGCAAGCGCGATGTGCTCGTTCGACAGCTTGAGCATATCGGCCGTCGCCGCGTCCCTGCCGCCGACCGACCAGGGCTGCACCTTCAGCCCCGCCGTCAGGATCGGCGTGCCGCCCTGGTGCAAAGCCTTGGCTTGGTCGTTCCAGCGGTCGCGCAGCGCCTGGACCTGATCCTTGTCGAGGACCAGGTCGGTAGACAGCACCGCCGAGGGCCGCGCCTCGTTCATGTAGAACGCTGCCTGCTGGCGAGCGATAGCGTTGCCGATCCCGATGTCGCCATAGGCAGCAACGATGGGGCTCTCGCCGATCAACGGGACCGGGTAACGCTGCCTCTGCGTGTGCAGCCGGATATGCAGCACGTCCCGCATCGGCACCAGCACGGTGGACTCGCCGAGCCTCGCCGAGATCACGTCGTTGCCGTGCAGCTGGTAGAAGATTTCGCCGCCGATGGCGATGCGAGGAAACGACTGCTCCGGTTTCATCAGGTGCAGCTCGTCGATCTCGTAGCGGTCGTTCCTCAACGCCAACGCATAGCAGTTGCCGTCGAGATACAGTGACCGGGTCGCGTTCAGCAGGAAGTCGCTGATCGACTGATAGTCGTTAGGATGACGCAGCAAACGGGCGAGCGCCGAGTTCTTGACCCGGTCACGCCCGCCCTTGCTGTTCAGCCGCCAGTGATCGCCAGGACACATGGCGACGGTTTGCGCATAGGCCGAGACGCAGGCCTCCACCATCGGCGACTGCGCTGACGGCCCGATAGGGTCGTAACCCATCTGCCACCAGTTCAGATATTCGCCCACGCCAGCAGGAAGCCAGCCGCCCGTGATCGGCAGGTGATACGGACCAGGACGGTACCCGCCCTCGACCGACCTCGAAATCAGGCGGTTGAGACGGGCAAGCCAGTTCGCCATCGACCTGCCAACGCCTATTCAGCACGCTGCGCGCGGGTCGAATAGGTCTGCGGCCTGGCGTGCGGCTTGTCGGCGTCGAGCGCCTTGTTGTGCGGATCGGGCGCGCTGCCGTCGTCCTCGTGCTGGAGGATATGGCCACCGCTCAGCGCGATGTCGTTCTCCTCCTGCGTCGGCGTCGGCTTGCCCTTCGTCCGCGCAGCATATTCGGCACGCGACTTATCAGCGGCCTTCTTGTCCTCGGCGACCGCCTTCTTGGCAGCCTCGGTCGCCGGATCGTCAGCCAGTTTGGTCATTTGCGGCTCCTTGGTTTCGGGGGCTCCTCGGTCGTCGCGAAGTTGACGAAGGTGAACGTCACGACGCGGCTGTCGCCTGCGGGGTCACGGACGAACAGCTCGTAGTCGCCTGCCGGTCCCGCGAACCCGACAATCGAGGCGCGCAGCTCGCTGCCCGCAATCGTCATCGTGGTCGCTTGCGGCACGCCGTCGAAAACGATCACCGATTTGTCGGTGAAGTTGCCGCCGTTGACGACCAGATCGACGTCAGGCAATGGCCCGGAGTTCGGCGCAAAGGTGCCGATTTCCGGCTCCGGCACGCCCGGCCCGCCGGGAGGCTGGGTCGGGTCGGGCGAGTTCGGATCGACTGGCGAGCCATCCCACTCCTTGATGACGACATGCTCGCCTTCTGCAGCGCGATCATTCTCGCTCTGCGTCGGCGTGGGTTGAACGCCCGCCATGATCCCCTCCTTACCAAGTCACGTTCTGCGTCCAGGCAACCGTGCCAGCACGACGCTGGACCCAGTTGAGCGGCATGATCATCCGCAGCGCGAGCGAGTCGGTCTGGAACAGCGAGCGCTGCGGCGCAGCCGCTGCTCCCGCACCATCGACCAGCTCTGCAGGAGCAGTGTCCTCCATGTGCAGCGTGGCCTGATCGCTCATCTCCATGCGCGGGGCCTCGCCGCCGACCACGACGAAGTCGGCTGCGTCGACCAGGATCAGCGCCCTGGCAGGCACAGTCGCCGAGTCGATGATCGGGATGTTGTTGAGCATCCCGGCCCTGATCTCGTCGCGGAACGGGAAGATGCCGGTGTTAGCCGCCGTCAGCATCGACGCGCGCAGCATGTCGGTCTGGTTGGCAAGCCAGACGAGGTTGCGCGTGTTGCCCATGGTCTGCACCGAGATGGTGTTGATCAGCGCAGTGATGTCGCCGACCAGCGCCGCGATGCCGCCGCCAGCGGTCGCAGCGGTCGCCGCCACGCCGTTGAGCAGACCAGGCGGCCGGATCGTGGTCGCCGGGTTGGCATCGATCAACACGCTGTCGATGGCCACGGTGGTGTCATCCTGGATGGCCTGCCGGATCAGCCCCTCAATCGCGGGGACGGAATGGTCGCCCATTTCCCGCGTCCAGGTGCTGATGACAGCCATCTTCTTCGGAGTGAGCGTCTGCGAGGTGAACGCTCCCTGCCGAACGGGGATGGGCATGCCTTCGCCGACGAACGAGCCAGCAAGGGTAGGCGTGCGCGAGCGCGTCGGGATGACGATGCGCCCGGAGGTCCCGAAGCTCAGCGTCAGGCCTTTCGGCGCAAGCCGGGTCAGGATCGCCTTCGGCATCAGGAGCGGCATCAGATCGGCATAGGTCGTCTGCGCCAGTTCCTGCGCCCAGCCGGTGACCGTGGTCATGGCAGGAGCAGAGGCTGCGCGCGTGACGATCTCGCAGAACGCCTTGGTGCCGTCGTCTTCGCCATAAATCCGCTGCCGCGTCTCATCGATCGACTTGCCGGACGCCCTGGCGATGTAGGTCACGGTCGCTGCGCGAACGACGTAGTCGAGCAGGTCGAGGTCCTTCTTGCGATTGACGCTGATCGCGGGAGCGGCGACGCGCTCGCGATCCGCGCCCGTGATGACGGTCGTCGAAAGCGCGCGGCTGCGGCCTGCGCCGTTGCCATCGGCCGAGGACTTCGCCAGCAGCTTCTCGGAGTCGACCAGGGCGGACCGGGTCTTTTCGAGCTGGGCGATTTCGAAGTTGAACTTGCCGGTCGTTTCCAGATCGGCGTCGCTGACGTTGCTGTCGTCCATCTCGGCGAGATGGGCTTCGAGGAGGTCCCGCTTGGCGACGATCTGCGCCTCCAAGTCGGTAATACGTTGAGCCAGGCCAGACATGGCGCTGCCCTTTCGATTGCGAGATGTATTGGCTTGCTCGCCAGTGATCCCGCGACGCCTGGTCCTCGCGTCCATGCTGCCGTGCTTGGCGAACAGGAGGTCCATCGTCTGCGGGGAGATGTTCAGCGACTTGGCGACCGCCAAGGCGTTTGGATTGGCTGGCACTGAGACCAGCGAAGTCTCGACCAGCTCGCTGCGAACGAAGGTCACGCCCCAATCGCTGCCTTCGCGCTGCTTGGTTTCGAGCGGTTTGAAGCCGACGCTGACGGCGCGCAGGATGCCCGCGTCGATCAGCTTCCTGATTTCATCGATGCGCTCGGACGTGCCGAACGGAGCCAACTCCAGCTGGCCACGGAGCTGCCTGTTCTCGACGCGCAGGTCGCTCCACTTGCCAATCGGGAAGTCGCTCTTGTGATTGAACAGCGCAATCGGGTTGCGCTTGAAGTTCTTCAAGTCCCAGCCGTCGCTGAGAATGACATCGTCCATGCGGTCGGGCGTCTCGTCCGACAGCACGAACTCGAGGCCGGTAAACTGGCCCGCATGCGTCTTGTGCTTGATGCCGGTCGCGGCGCGGTCCTCGTCGCCGTCGTTGTCCCAGATCAGCTGACAGGCGTCCTCGTCGCCGAGTTCGTCCATGCAACGATCCATGAAATCGTCGTAGGACTCGTCATCGTCAGGCTGAAGGTCATCGTCCTGCTTAGCGCGCATAAACAATCCCTCCGTCCCATCGCATGCGATGTTCGGTTGACCCTGCATTTGCTGGTTTTCTGGAAAGTGGTTCGGCTGCCGCGCTCAGCTCACTTCCACGTGGGCGTCATCCACGCGAAGCCGCGCGGATCGCGCAAAGCCCACGACACCGGCCATCGCACCTTGATGGCGACGCTGTCGGTCTGGAACAGCCCGCGCTCGGGCCCCATCGTGCCAGCAGCTCCAGGCACGGTATCCATCACCAATGTTGCCGCGTTGACGGTCTCGATCTCGGGTTCTGCGCTGATCGCGGCAACGAGCGCCGCAGGCGCAATCGCCAGCAGGTCGTTGATCACCGCGCTCGAACCGAAAATGGAAAGATCCACGTCGCTTCGCTCGATGAAACGCGCGCCCAACATCACGGCGCGACCGGGAGCCCCGACGAGGATGTACGGACCGTTGCCGCCGACCGGGGCCAGCGAATTGATGAGCGCTGCAACGTCTTCAAATGAGGCTTCGTACCCGTCGCCGGAGACACTGGCGGGAAGCGCGGCGACGCCATGGCGCAAACCGGCTGGCCGCGTATTGTCGGCGGGATTGGCGTCGAACAGCACCTCGTCCATCATGCGGCCCGCCGCTTTCACGAGCGCGTCGGAAATGCAGGCTTCGGCGTTCGATGACTCCATCATCTCGCGGGTAAGCACGGCAATGGCGGCGAGCTTGTCCGGGTTCATCACGGCGGGGGTCGCCGCGAGCTGACGCACAGGGATCGGCTGGCCCTCCGCGACAAAGCCGCCGTTGCCGTATTCGGCGACAAATCCCGGCGCGCTGATGCTGCCGTAGCCGTCGAAGGTGAGAACCAGGCACCTTCGGAGAATTTGCGCCGCAGCCGAAGCAGGCCCCAGCGCCTCGATCACGTCGCTGACGTAACGCCGCGCCAGTTCGGCGGCCCAGCCCGCGACGCTCGTCATCGCCGGGTTGGATGCAGCGCGCGTCAGCAAATGCTCCAGGGAGCGGTCGTTCGGCCACAGCTCGGCTGCAACATCGGCGGCCTTGCTGCGCCGCAGGCTCGCAAGCGTCCTCGCCGTGAGCGAGCGCGTGAACAGATTGCCGCCCACGACCGGCTCGCGCGGTTCGCGGCGAAACGCGCTCTGGCTCTCGTGCTTCATCGGGTCTCTCCCTTTTCGGAGAAGGTGCTGAAAGCCCGCGCGGGCGGCGTCCGGCGCGCGGTCGCGCCAGAGCAGTCAATCGCCGCCCATCCCGGGGTTTATTTCTTGAGCTGCCGTTCGATCTCGGCGAGCCGCTCATCGATTGCGTCGAGGCGACGCGAGACTTCCGCAGCACCGGAGGCGGCGAAAAAGACCTCGCCCCAGTTGCTGCCGCCGTTGCAGCGATAGATGCCGACCGAAGGCGTCAGCATCACGCGATCTCGCTCGCTTAAGGTCGCGATGCGGTCCGACCGTTTCAGGATGATCCCGGCGTCGAAGAACACCGTCTTGGTGATGGCGAGGCCCCACTTTCTTCCCTGCGGGTCGATGTCGCCAGGAGGGGCATTGCCGAAGGACTCGATGGTGCCTTCGCCTTTGATGTAGACGGTGTTCGACCCGACGCTGCCGTCGGCTGGCGAGAGTTCGACGGTCCGCGCGCAAGCCAGCGTGACAATTGGAGCCTCACCGTGCTCCGCACGCCATCGCAGAAGCGGCATGTCATTTCCTGTTTACGTTGGCCTTAAGCAGGGTCAGCAAGAAAGGATCATCCCGATGCTTCAGAACCCAGCTCATAAACAGGCCGCGCGTGGCGTTGCACCTATGGCATGAAGCCACGAGGTTGGATCGCTCGTTGTTGAGCTTGTCGTTATCGAGATGGTCGACGACTAGCTTACGTTCACCTTTCGCGAACCATTCAACGATGGTCCCGCACCAATTACAGGGCTGATCTCCCGGACCAATCGCATCATAGAGAACCTTGCGATGCAGGTAGGTATGGCCATTTGAGCCGGCTGTAGGATGTGAGATTTGAGCAAGGGCCGCATACCCCTGTGTAGTAATCCACAACTTGCCGTAGACAGGATCATCCATCGGCCTGCCACGGCGACGCCTCGTGTAATGCTTTTCACAAAGGCGCGCCTTCCTGGGGGATGTCCCGATCGTTGTTGAACTAGGTCGGGCCTACGTTGCCGGAATGAATGTTACGCGGCCCTCGTGACGTTGGCAACGGGGTTGATCGTCATGCGATCGTGGTGAGCTTGAAGGGCCGCACGCAGAACCGACAATTGCTTATACGCCTTCAATCGTCGGAAGCCCTTGTTGGCCTCGATCATGCCGGCCGCGACCCATCGCAAGGCCATACTGGCATCCCGCCAGCGTTTGACGTTGCGCGTGACGCGGCGAATGGTGCCCATCATGTTCTCGGCGATGTTGGTACAGGCGAGTGATCGACGAAGCTCCTTCGGCAACTTCAATCGGACGACAGTCAGGATTTCGTCGAGGCCTTCGAGGATGCTTGCCGCTACGCCGGGCCATTGCTGGTCGAGTCGACGCGCGAGATTGCGGATCAATTTTTCGGCCTTGTCGGCGTCATCGAGCTCCCAGGCCTGGCGCAGCACCCGACGGGTGGCCGCATGATGCTCTTTCGGCAGGCGTTCCATGATGTTGCGCGCCTTGTGGATCTGGCAGCGCTGGATCGCAGCGGCCGAACCGAAGGTGCGGCGGATCGCCTTCGACAACGCCTTCGCGCCGTCGGCAATGAACAGTCTTGGCACCGTCGGGTCGAGCCCGCGCGAGACCAGGTTATCCAGCAGGGCCTGAACCGTTGTGGCATTCTCGGTCGCCCCTTCCACCAGAGCCAGCGGATGCTTGTTGCCTTCGCCGTCAACCCCGATCGCGGCGACCAGCACGAGATCGTCGCCGAGATGCAGCCCGTCGATTTGGACCACCAGAAGGTCGAGCGCGGACAGATCGGCAGCCATGAAGTCGGCCAGCCGCGCCGCCGACAGCGCTACGAACCTCCGCGAGGCCGCCGACTTCGAAATCCCCGATCCGGGCGGTGCCGGCACGTCACCTTCGGGCAGCCGGACAGCGCGGCCGAACCGGCGCGTCGACACATTGATCAGCATCAGGTTCATCGCCCAGCGACCGAGCCAATCCTCCGCCGCCGCCGTTTCCCAGCTCGGGATCGTGACCTCGCGGCCGTCCACGCCCCGGACCCGCGGGCGCTCGACCTCGATCTTGCCGCCGTGGAAGCCGATCCGTCCCCGCGTTCGGCCCCAACGGTGCGCCCGCCGTGCCGCGTCGCGACCGTGGCGTGGCCCGCAGGCCGCCGTGACATCCGCCTCCATCATCGTGCCGAGCGCTTCGATCCCCGCCGCAAGGCAGAACCGATCAAAGCTCGCCCGCACTTCTGCAAACGCTTCGTCCACAGCCCCGGTCGCCGGCGAACCAGCCGGTGTGATATCTCTCGTCATGGCGTTGCTCTCCTTTGTGGAATCAGCACCCCGAGCCTACCGGCTCAAGGTGGGCAACGCCGACCTCTTCAGAAATTCAACAGAACCCGGGACATCCCCCCTTCCTGCCGCGAGAGGGATTTTCACACCCAACTATTGAGCACTTCGGGAGGGGAGGTTTCGGACGCGGTGGCAACAGGTCAACTGACCCGTGATTATACAAGCGCAGATAATGCTTGTTGCAGGCACAGATGCCGCTAATGCGGCTCCTAGCCGTCAACTCGCATCCATCAACTTCGCAAGTCGTCATCGGGGTCGATTGAAAGGGTGATTTGGGTCCGTCGGGAGACCATCGTCATCGATCTCAAGGTTGTAACCGCGCAACTCGATGACGCGCTTGAATTGGTTATGACACTGGGCACAAAGCGACTGCAGCAGACCGAGCGCAAACTTGTTCCAGTCGCCCTTGTGAGGCTCGACGTGGTCGGCAACGGTCGCGATGGCGACGACGCCGCGATCCAGGCAGAACTTGCAGAGCGGATGCGCCGTAAGCTGCAGCTTGCGACGGCGCTGCCAGAAGCCGGTGTCGTAGAAGTTCTTCCACTCGCTGCTGGGCGTGCTCATCCGATCAGCGCCCTCGCGGCCGCTGATTTAACTTCTGCTCGGCTCGCGTTGCCCAACGGCAATTGTCAGGCTCGTAGCAGCCGTCATTGTTCTTCCTGTCGAGCGTATGGCCATCGGGCGGCTCGCCCATGTCGGCCAGGAAGGCTTCGAAGCTCCGACGCCAGCGGTCACAGATTGTGATGCCGCGCCCGCCGTAGTTTTTGAAGGCCTTCGTGTGCGGGTTCGTGCACCGTTGGATCATCGCCTCCCAGCTATGATAGACCCGCGTCTTTTGACCGCGGCCAGCATGTCCATGACGGGGACGTTTCCGGCGTCCGACCTGCGCGGCTTGATCCCGTTTCAAGCAACCGCATGAGCGCGTGCCGTGTCGGAGATGACCGCTGATCGCTTCGATCTGCTCCCCGCAATCGCACTCGCAGCGCCAACAGATGCCTCCGCGTGTTCTACCGACCTCGAGCCGAACCACCAGTCGCCCAAACCGCTGGCCTGTGAGATCGATCGTCGCTGGCATGAACACCTAGCCTATCAACGCTTCAATATCGACCGGCTTGGTCGTGGTGCGGTCGCGCGAGCGCAGGCCGAGCAGCATGGCGAGCGCCACCGCGCCGTCGATGCGAAACCGGGCCTTATCCTTGTCGAGCTTGCGATTGCCAGCCGGGTCCATCGTGGCCACGGCATTCGCCATGTTCCAGTTCAGGATCGGATTGTTCGGGTGCAGCAGCTTGCGCTCGATGATCGCCAGCTCGACAGCGTCGATGGCTGGCCCCATGTCCTTGAAGCCTTGGCCCCAGGGGACGAGCCGCAGCCCGTCGCCTTTGTCGCCGTCCTGGTAGGCTTGCAGGCCGATGCGGTCGAACTCGCGCAGCAGGTCGTTGATGCGCCAGCGGTCATACGCCAGGCCCTTCACGCGATAGCGCTGCGTCAACCCGGCAATGAACAGCGCAATCGCCTCGGGATCGATGGTCCTGCCTGGGCTGATCAGCAGGTGTCCGGCCTCGGCCCATTCCTGGTAGCGACGGCTCGATGCGCCGAAGTCTCGGTTAGAATGCTCGTTCAGGTGCTCGCGCGGCTTCCAGAAGTACGGCGCGATGCGGCAGGGATCGCTGACCGATCCGACCAGCAGCGCGGTCAAGTCCACGACGCTGGAAAGGTCGAGCGCCAGGTAAACCTCTTCGCCGTCCTGCAGGGCCGCATCGTCGTTGCACGCCATCCACTCGGCGCGGCTGATCAGCGAGGCGACTGGCGCGACGCGCTGGTTCAGGAACAGGTTGCGGACCTTCGGCTCCTCGGCGGGCATACGCTGCGCCTTGCGGATCGCGGTCGCCAGGTCCTCGCGGTCGCGAAATTTGCCGAGCGCCGGGTTGGCTTTTTCCCATTGGCTCTCGTCGTCCAGGTCGCAATCCTCGTCGGCTGCGTAGAGATGGCAGACGATGGACGGATCGACGCCGCTCAAACCGTCGTCGATCAATTTCGATAGGACGTGCTCGGGATCGTTGCTCTGCGTGCTGATGATGATGAACAGCGGCTCTTGCCGAGCGCCGAACGAGGTGTCCAGCACGTCGTAAAGCTCGCGGTTCTTGGCCTGGGCCAGCTCGTCATAAATCACCAGGCTCGGCAGATAGCCATGCTTGGTGCCAGCCTCGGCGCTGACCGCGCGATAGACTGAGCCGGTGCGCCTGCCGATCATCGTCTTCGTCGAGGGAATGACCTCGATCTCGGCTGCCAGCTCGGGCTCCAGGTCCACGATCTGGCGCGCGAACTTGAAGACGATGCCCGCCTGGTCGCGATCATTCGCGGCCGAGTAAATCTCGCCGTGGACGATAGCCTCGGGCCCGACCAGGTGCGCGAGCACGATTGCAGCGATGAGCGCCGTCTTGCCGTTCTTGCGCGCAATCGACAGGATCGCTCGCCGCACCGCGCGATTGGCACCGATGTGCGGTTCGTAAATCGCGCGGATGAAAAGCTTCTGGAACGCGTCGAGCTTGAACGGTCTCCCCTGGCCGGTGCCGCTGGGCACCGTCAATCGCTCGATAAAGTCGATAACCGCCTTAGCGCGGGCCTTGCCCTGCGGCGTGCGCTTAACCGGCGAGGAGTCCGGCAAACTTGCTCTGCGACTGCTCGCCCTGGACGCCTGCGTTGATGCGGGTGCGGGCGGCCGGGGTCAGGCCGAATTCGGCGGCGTAGCGCACCATGTCCGCTGCTGCCTTGCGCACGACATAGACCAGCGGGTTCTGCGCGGCATCGCCGTACTTGGTCTTGATGATCATGCCGTTCATCAACGGATCGTTGTTCTGCATCCGCGCCAGCGCCTCGGCGGCCATCCGCCATTGGCCATAGGCGTGGCAATAAGCGGCAAGCGGCGCGACATCGACGATGGTCAGGAGGCCGAGCCGGTGCAGCTCTGCGCCGACCGTCCACCATTCGTCGGCTGCATAACCGGTGATGAACGGAGGCGGGTCAGGCAGGTTGGCCGCGATCTCGGGCTTCGGCTCGTCAGTGCGCAGCGGTCGCTTGCCGGGATTGCCGCGCAGCAGTTTCAGCTGCGTCGGGATCGTGTGCGCAGGCATCGTCGGTAGACTCCTTCAGGTCGTTGAAGCGGCGGTCGTCGCTTTCGCGATGCGCCTGCTCGCCGGTAAATGCCTGCCAACGCAGCACCGCGACATCGACGTATGCCGGATTGATCTCGATGCCGTGGCAGGCCCGCGCCGACATCTCGGCGGCAATGATCGTGGTGCCCGAGCCAGAAAATGGGTCGTAGACCGCCTGGCCTTCGGACGAATTGTTTTCGATGGGCCGCTTCATGCACTCGACCGGCTTCTGCGTGCTGTGGCCGGTCTCGGACGACTGCTGCTTGGGAATTTCCCAGATCGTCGATTGATCGCGGGCCCCGTTGAAGTGTCCGGTCTTGTGCTTGCGCACCGCGTACCAGCACGGCTCGTGCTGCCAGTGATAGTCGCCGCGCCCGATGGCGAAGTTGCTCTTGGCCCAGATGATCTGAGCTCGCATCTGGAAGCCGCTCGCGATCAGGCTCGCCTCGACCACGCCAACATGCAGCGCACCGTGCCAAACGTAGGCAACGTCGCCAGGAAAGAGCTGCCAGGCCTCGGTCCAGTCATCGCGGTCGTCGTTGAGCACGAGCCCGCGAGCGCCTGCGCCGACCTTGGTGCCGTCGCTGCGATAGACGCGCTCGCGCCAGTTCGGATCGTAATTCGCGCCATAGGGTGGATCGGTCACCATCAGATGTGGCGTCACGCCCGCGAGCGCGCGACCAACGTCGGCTTTGTCCGTCGCATCGCCGCAGACCAGGCGGTGACGGCCAAGCCGCCAAACATCGCCGCGCCGCGCCACCGGCTCGGCCGGTAGATCTGGCACGGCATCGGGATCGGTGAGCCCAGGGTTGGAATTCGTCAGCCGCGCGATCTCGCGGTCGGAGAAGCCGATCAGCGGAAGGTCGAAGCCCATCGCCGTAAGATCGGCGACCTCAATCTTGAGCAGCGCGTCATCCCAGCCCGCGTTCTCGGCGAGCTTGTTATCGGCGATGACGTAAGCGCGCTTTTGCGCTTCCGACCAGCCGCGAGCGACGATGACCGGGACCTCACCGATCCCTAAACTCTCGGCAGCCAGCAGCCTCCCGTGGCCAGCGATCACCATCCCGGCTTCATCGACGAGGACCGGACTGGTCCAACCCCATTCCCGGATCGAAGCCGCAATCTGGCGTACCTGCGCATCGGAATGCGTTCTGGCGTTGCGGGCATAGGGGACCAGGGCAGCCAGCGGACGCCTTTCGGTCGTCCAGGCAGCCCAATTCGCGCCTTCCAGCAGCATCAACACCTCGGTGTGGATCAGTTTTATTGTCCCCCTAGGAATGCTTCGCTTTCGCGGGCATAGAGGGGAGATGACAGAAGAACTCGCGAAGTACGGTTGGATGGTCAGGGTCTTCGCCCGCGTTGCGGGTGAACCCAGAGAACAATGGTTCATGGCCGGATTTCCCGACGAGGCTAGTGCAGTGGCCGCCGTAAAGGACCACCCCAAGGCTCTCGCCGAGGCCACGGTTACAGCGCATCGCGTGCTTGAAGATCGCGAGATTAAAGACTTCGGTTTGCGGCCCGGCGAGGCGAAACAATACGCCTGACCAGCGTTCCGCCTGGGCCTAGACGAACATTCCCCAGCGCCGGTATTTGGGGCTGCCAGGGGGAATGCCATTCCAGTTCTGAAAAAGGCAGCAAAATACCGCTGCAAGACCTGATTTTTTGGAACCCACTTAGCCGGGATGGGAACCCGTTAAGTGGGTTCCGCGGATTTGCTGAACTGCGGATATGCCATTGAGAAATCGAAGTTTTTTGGCCGAATAAAATGTCTTTCTTTCCCGAATTCAGGAAGAGCGGGCGCTAAAATCGAAGCGCCGCCGCGCTCGGAAATGGGTTCCTTTAGGATTTCCGGTACCGCCCCCCGGCCCGGAGAAAGATATTCCCCGCAGACTTCAATGGGTTGGCGCGAACTGCGCTGCTCTATCGGTACTCGTTTTCCGAACCAGGGCGTTCGCGATCCGTGCCGCGTCACGCGCAGCGCGAGCTGTTCGGAACCGGACCTTCCGAATGGGGAATGTTCGTCTATCGATCCGGAACCAGGGAGGCTCCTGGTTCCAACGACTCGGCCGAGCCGCACGCTTGGCCACACGCGCGTTCTTTCCGCCTTGCCGGGGATTGGGGCGTCCTTATCGCCAAGCGCCACACGGGCCGCCTGTGGCCCAGGGCAAGGCTAACCGGTCGGGCCCTTTGTCCAAGGGCATCCGCGCCAGGCAGGCAATCCCTTCGGGAATACGGAAAACGCTGGCAGCACTTCCATTGCTGCTTCTGCAGCACCTTCGCAATGGCATGGCTGCGATTGGACTGGATGCTGGGGCGCACCAGAGCGATGTACGGGGCAACGAAACGGCGCGGCGAACAACGGCAGGCGCGAAACCACGAAAAGGAAAACCGAATGCTCGACTCGCCTTACGGCATGCAACTTCCGATCTTTCCGGCTTGCGATATCGACAAGCCGACCGAAGACCGGCTGGAGCGCATCATCGAACGCCTGATGGATCGCGCCGACAACGCGCTGCTTTCCGGCAAGGCTACGCAGGTCCAATACGACGCCTGGATCAAGGCGCTGAACGATTGGGCCAAGGGCGTGAAGCTCGCGCGATAGCCAACTCCTGCAACCCTAACCGCCCGGCGCTTCGGCTTCCGGGCTTAGGGCAGTACGAAACAACAGCAGGAGCTAACGAATGACGACCCGCCACTTCATGTTTTTCGGCAGCGGCAACTACACCGAGACGCATGCCTACAGCAACGTGGAAGCCTACGAGGTCTTCGGTCCGAACACTCCCACGCTCGATGAGCAGGGGTTCTTCTTTACCGAGCGCGGCGGCCTCTGGGTCGACATGGACTACGCAGCCCGCGCGTTCGCCCGCAAGGCGAAGGCGCGCCAGGCCCTCAACGAGCGGGCCGCGAAGGAAAGACGCAAGGACTAACGCAGCCTCCTGGCTGCCCGAAACGCCCAGCCCCGAAAGGGTTCTGGGCTCGGGGCAGTGAGAAGATCAACAAGTAGGAGCTATCGAATGTCCCCGACCAAAGCCGCCATCGCGGCGCTGATCAAGGCGAGCCATACGGCAGGCGAGACCGAAGTGTGGTCCACCAACCTGCATGGCGAAGCGGTCATCGCCCAATACGTCCACATGATGGACTCGGTCATCACCGGCCAGCGCGTCACCACCTTTCGAGTGGCGGTGCTCAAGAAGCGCGAAAACGGCGAGTGGCACGTCGCCAATAACATCATCGCCTAACCGCAGCCTCCTGGCTGCCCGTTGCCCAGCACCCGAAAGGGTTTCTGGGCTCGGGGCAGTACAGCGGGACCTTCCGGTCGCCGCGTAAACAGGAGAATTGACATGGCTACCAAGAAGAAACCCGCCGCGAAGAAGGCTCCCGCGAAGAAGCGCGTCGCCAAGACGGCGGTCGCCAAGAGGAAGGCCGGCTCCAAGACTGCGGCCAACGCCGACCAGGCGAAGGGCCCGCGCGCTGGATCGAAGACGGCGATGCTGCTCGATCTGCTTGGCGGCAAGGGCTCGACGGTCGAGAAGATGTGCGAAGCCCTGGGCTGGCAGGCGCACACGCTGCGCGCCGCGCTCACCCGGCTGCCGAACGGCGCGAAAGCCGAGCGCACCCGCGAGGACGGCGTCACTTCCTACAAGCTGGCCTGATCGGCCGCCCACCCAGCCTTGATCTCCATCAACGGCACGCTCTTGCCCGGCAGCGAAAGCTTACCGGGCCTGAGCCAGTGAGGGCGGCATTCGCTGTCAATCAACATGGAGCACGCAAATGAAACTGAAAACTCTACTCGCAGCGGCGGCGCTGGCCGTTTCGACGCTGGCAGCGCACGCAGACGGTGCCGTGACAGACGGCACGCAAATCCTGACCTGCTCAGGCCCGATGGTCGCAGCGACCAAAGGTCCAAATTATGAAAGTTGGAAGATTGATCGCCTTTGCCGGTGTCGTGCTGCTGGCCGGTTTTGCGACGAGCCACGACAACAAGCCTACTCAGACCGCAGCGAAAGAGAGCGCCGCGCCGAAGGCCAATCATCGGCCCGATCTGTCCCTCGCGCGATTGGACGCGATGCGCGTCCCTTGCCGGGGTCACAAAGACAGCGTGAAGGGGTGGACGGTCGACAGCCTCTCGCTCTCCGACGACGAGAAGGAAGTGCTGCCAGCCATCGCCGAAGTGCTGCACAAGCTCGATCCCTACGTGAACAAAAGCTCGACCACTGAGATGGCAACTGTGCTCGACGGGATCATGTGCGACATGGGACCGCTTGCGGAGGGCCACCCAGGCGAGCCGGTGTCTTACGGCACCGCCGTCTCCATGGCCGCAAACTTCACTCAGAAGGTTGCGGCGTTGCGGGCAACAAAGTGAGAGCTGCGATGAAGTCTGGTCCATTTCGATCAGGCGACCGCATTCGCCTGATCGCCATGATCGACGATCCGGCTCCGATCCCGCCTGGGACCGAGGGCACGGTCAATGGAGAGCCGACCTTCTTCGAAGACAGCTGGAATGTCCCGGTGCGATGGGACAATGGCCGCACGCTGTCGATGGTGGTGCCACCAGATCGTGCGGTGAAAATCCCCTGACGATCTCCATCAACGGCGCGCTCTTGCCCGGCGGCTTTGCCTACCGGGCTTGAGCCAGTACGGGCGGCAATGGTGTCGCCCGGTAAACCTGAAAGTTGACCAAGCAAATGAAACGACTACTGACTGCGGCAGCGCTCGCGCTGCTTACGACATCTGCCTATGCGGGCGACTGGACCAAGGAAGAACTCGTTGCTGGAGCCTGAAGAAGGAAGAGCAGAGCCGACGTTGCATCCGGCACCAAGCTGAAGGTGTTCTTCGCATATGCGTCCAACCCGGATTGCACATCCTTGGGCAACGCCATTGTGCGAACCGTGGAAGCACCGGAGCACGGGGCATTTGAAACCGGAACTTGTGGGGGCTTCCCGACCTACAAGCCGGACAGCAAATTCGCCAAGTGCAACGACAAGCAGATGTCCGGCACTTCGCTCTTCTACAAATCAAGCGACGGCTATGTCGGCCCGGACAGCTTCAAGGTGCTGATCATCTATCCGAACTTGCTCGCCTACAAGATGATCGTGCGCTGAGGCAGCGTTCACAAGTTCTAATCGCCTGATAAACCCCGGCAGCAGTGCCGGTTTTTTTTGTTCGAGCGCGGTCGCGACAAGGCCATCGATGCGCCGGCCTCGCAGCGCGACCCGCCCCACCCGGCAGCGCCGGCCCCTGATGTGGTTGCGGAGCGCTGGCTACCGGAAGCGGCAGCGGCACCGAAAGCCGACCGGCTGCCGCTCGCTGCGGCGGCGGTGACCATTCCAGAGCCGGTCGAGGCTCCGGTGCAAGTGGCGGCTGCACGAACTGACGTGCATCAAACTGTCGGGGCGATTGTAAGTGCCCGCCGCCACGCGGAACGTAACATCTGCACACGCCACGGCATGCACAAGGTGGTCACGCGCGGCGGCAGATCATGGAGATGCAGGCGATGATCCCCGGCTATTGGATGCACGAGACCAGCGGCGCGCTACGATCAGCAGTCGAAGCCTATCTTGGCGGTCGGCCCATGACCGACGAACACATCGCTGCAAGAACGTCGGGCGACGCGCCATCAACGGACGGCTGAGCAAGGAAGCTGCATTCAAGCGGGCGCAGGAGCTGCTGTGACCAAACTGCCCGACATCCCGCCCGAAGAACGGTGCTGCCATCAGCCGACACTGCAGTAATGTTGTTCTGGGCCTTGCTCGCTTCCGGCCAGATCAACATGCGCAAGGTCGATGGCTGGAAAACCCTCGCCACAAAGCCCATCGATCAGCCAATTGACCTCGCCGCGTAACCAGATAGCCTCACGATGTCGAAGATTGCGCCACTCCAGATTCCAACCACATCCCGGACGGCACCTACTCGGAGATAAGGAATGACTGAGATAAAGTCAGACGAGGCAGAAGAGTCAGAATCAGAAGAAGAGGCAGAAGAAGAGGAGTCAGAAGAAGAGGAAGAAGAGGAGTCAGAAGATACAGGGCTGACGGACCATCACTTCACCATTAGAGTCGTGGATGGCAATGATAATACCGTGTCCGGTATCAAGGTCTACGTGTCTTCTGGTATTTTCGGTGACAGCGGCACTGGCTATACCGACGACGAGGGTGAGGCTCACTTCAACTTTCGGACTCTTACGACAACCGAAACGATCTTTATTGAAGTATTTGCCGACAAAGAAGAATTCGGCCAGTACGAGGTCGCTGATGGTGACAGCATTACGGTATGCATATGGAATGATGACTGATCACATGAGCACCGCGCTATTAAAGCGCCTCGATGCCCGCTTCCATTGCACGGTCGAGCCGGGCGGGAGCGCGGCCGGTCCATCCCATTCGCGTCATCTCGCTGCGCTGCGAAAGTTGGTCGCCATCCGGGCATAGCGGACATGGCCGGGCTTGCTGGCGGCGCGCCCCCGTCGCGAATGACCCGGAGCGGCCGTAGTAGGAAAGTGCTAAGCTCTCGTCCGCCTACAGGCGTGGTCCTTGCAGGGAGAGGCCGCATGCGACGGCGCGATGTTAATGGCGGGGTCAGTGCTGCGACGGCATGGGCAGTCGCCGCACGAGCGCAACAAGCGAAGAAGCGTAGTGATAGTCTCACCCGCTCGTCCGGTTGAGACGCTCAAGACGCACCGTTACTTTCGAGCATTCCAGGCGAGTTGAGCTGGCGGCTTTGTCGAGGAACAAAACCTCATCGGTGACCGCTATTCGAGTCGTGCTCAGGTGGGCTCGTATGACGATCTTGCCCGGGCTGTAGTGGCTTTACCATGGGAAGGGAGGCGCGCCTTGAAGGTCAGGAAAATCATTGTCCTGTCAGACGGGACAGGCAACAGCGCCGCCAAGATATTCAAGACGAACGTCTGGCGACTTTACCAAGCTTTAGATCTTTCTGGAGAAAGCAGACAAGTTGCTCGATACGATGATGGTGTAGGATCATCGAACTACAAGCTCCTCGCAATGCTAGGCGGCGCCGTTGGATGGGGATTGAAGCGCAACGTTCTGGACCTCTACGTGTTCATTTGCCGCAACTATCAACCGGCCAACAAAAAAAGACCCGCCGACGAAATCTATGCATTCGGTTTCAGTCGCGGAGCATTCACTGTCCGAATTTTGCTTAAATTCATTTTGTCGCAGGGCCTAGTGAAGGACTTCGACTCAAGCGATGATCTTAGGCGGAAGGCCAGGCAACTTTATCGAGACTTCAGGAGAGAGCGTAGAACTCGCTTTGGCTTGGCAACGTTAGGACGCGCGTTCCGTGACTTCTTCATTAGAAGAAAAAGCTTTGATGTACATCCAAACATCAAAATTAAGTTCGTGGGTGTATGGGATACGGTCGATGCATACGGAATACCAATCGACGAACTCAAACAGGGCATCGACCGCTACATATGGCCCTTGGCACTTGAGGACTCGCAGTTCCAAGCCGACCGCATAGATAAAGCGTGTCACGCTATTGGAATCGATGATAAGCGAACGACTTTCCATCCCTTGCTATGGGACGAGAGTGAACAAAGTTGGAATAGCCTTGAACAACTCCCTACGAGCACTGACGACGAAAAGCTAACGCAGGTGTTCTTTGCAGGGGTGCACGCCAACGTTGGTGGTGGTTATCCCGATGATGCGATGAGTTTAGTTCCTTTGAACTGGATGTTGAAAGAGGCAACAAAGGCTGGCCTAGCATTCAGCCAATCCGCAATACAGGAGATACAACAGAAAGCGCAACCGTGTGGGCGGCTCTACGACTCTAGAGCCGGGTTTGCCAGCTACTACAGGTACGAGCCACGTCATTTCGCGCCACCACGTGACAAGCAGTCAGCGTACATCCCATTTCCGAAAATTCACGAAAGCGTGCTCGTTCGAATAGCGACGGGTACAGATGCTTATGCGCCTGTTACGCTTCCGGCAGGTTGCGACCCGGCCCGCATCGTTGTCGAAGAGCATTGGGAAGATGTTCGAGCATATTCGGGAGTTGAACAGAACATCTTTTCATTGGATGCCTACGCGGGATTGAACGATTTCGGAAAGGCATATCTAAAGATCGGTACGGTATCGGAAGGAGCTGATGTAATAGAAAACATCAGATGCCCGGATCTTCACTTTCAAGAATTGACTTGGGATACCGTTTGGTGGCGTCGCGTTTCCTATTTTGCGACATTGGTTATCTCTATCGCGCTTGTTGTCTCCCCAGTGTACTCGGTGCTGACGAGTTGGCATGTTTTTGAGATGCTTGTTGCGGCTTTCGGGTTTTTCTTTATCGTTGCCACGCTCGTGGCTCAATGGTTTTTGCGACCATTCGTCAGCTTGCTGTCGGACGCTCTAAGTTCCGCTCTTCCAAGCGGGTTGTCTCCTTGGTTAAAAGCGTTGAGAGAGGACCCGAGTAATTTTCTTATATTGTCGGCATTGCTTGTTGCATGCATTTTGTGGGGCAAGCTGATCGATCGTCGCATCGCTGACCGTTCGTTCGCATATTACAACACCCACTGGCGTGAGGGTCGCGGGCCGTGGTTTGAGACCAGTCTCAGGTTGCGGCGAAGAGGCGCCCGTGGTCTGCGGCCGCGTCTACCACCTTACTTTTGATCGTTCTATACAACGTCTTTGGGACCTCGGTTTCGGATGCCGATCAGACTGCGTTCTTGAATCGCTATTTGGAGACGTTCTGCCAAAAGGATGCGTCCTTATGTGAACTCAAAACGACCGCAGCTGCCGTAGTTGCGGCGATGCTCGTAGGGTTTCTTGGATTTTCAGCATTATCGATCACCACGGTGTTCCGACTGATAAAACGGCGCGGATCTAAAAGGACGAATTCTGAACAACTGTCGCCTGAGAAATCCGAACACTTGATAGGGCCAATCACTGAAAAGCCAGTCTCGAAAAACGTAGCTTCTGAAAGGCCGAGTAAGGAGCTTCGCGGGCTAGCGCTTAGCTTTTCAAATAAACTGAGACGTTCAACATGGCTGGTGAAGTGTTACTTGTGGATGACGGGTAAGCTAATTCCGGCTGGGTTCGCCGCGCTCGTCGTGTTTATTTCAGTCGGCCTGCTCAATCGAGTCTCATTCAACTTCATGAACGATATTGGTCAAGTATGCACTTATCCGCACTCGGATAGCGGCCATCATTCCCTCCAGAAGGGCGAAGTCAGAATAGTCTTTCTGGAGTTCTCTTCTGTCTGCCAGCCGGCTGTGTTCGTACTGAAGCCAGGAGAGCGCTATTCGATTTTCCTAGTGGATGACGATCCATTCGCTGACGAACCCACCGATATCCTCAGTGACGCAGAAAAAGCGTGGCAATCGAACGTATCGAAATTGGATAAAAATTCGATCCTTCCAAAGTACAACTTAATAGCAATGATGATCGCGCTTCCGTTTAAACGAGTGTGGTCGCAGAGTTTTTTTTCCGTCTTAGCCCAGACCGGTCAGGAAAGATATGCTGTGCCCATCCCGGTTGGGATCGGGAGGGATGATCCTATGATTACCTTTTCAGCTCGCAGGTATGAACTGTATCTCTATCTCAATGATGTTGTTGTGGGGATACCCGGTCTAGAAGGCGCGCTCTATCGTCAAAAAGGTGGAATCAAGGTCGCCGTGCTACGATGCAAAACCGGCGATGAACAATGCCGAAAAGCTGATGTTGAGGTAGGTCCAGGTCAGAAAAAAGAACTCATGCTTTTTGAATAAAGCCGGAGCGCTTCGCCACCCTTTCACCCTCAACCCTAAATGTCGCCTTCTGGCCCTTCGCGTAATTTGCTGCTGGTCACAAAAACGGTCGGTATCGGAGCGAAGCGGACGAAGGATTACGAGTACGCGCCGACTCAACGCCGTGACCCTGTTTCATCATCTATCCGGGGACAACCACCATCATCGCCCCTCGCTCGGAGCAGGGCCCATTACGGCATCTAGTACAAGGGGGAGTCAAAACCTCGGTACGAAAAAACAACCGGCGTCCTTAACCGGAGCCGGTTGATCCAAGTCTCTGTGCATGATGAAACCACGGACTCGACCCGAGAGCGCTCGGCTCCGGCATCGAGCTGTGCCGCAATCAAGCGCAGGCCCGGACTCAGCCGTCAACGTAAATTTTCGGCGAGCCAATCATTCCAGTCGAGCGTCGGATCATCGATGCGCTGCTGCTTGAAGCGGCTGGCCAGCGCCTGGCGCGCTGCTTTCGAGAGCTGCTGATAGAGGAAGCGAAGCTCGACGACGGTCTCGCGGCGGTTACGCTTGACGAGATTGCTATCCGCCTCGCGACGCTTCAGCTTTCCGATCAATCCAATCGGCCCAGCGGGTGCAAGCCGCTCTCCCTGCAGGAGCACAGTCGCCTGCTTCTCCAGCTCTTTGCGCTTCTGTTGCTGGGTGATTGTCATTCGGGCAACCGATAGGCCCGCTCGCCGTCGCGCGATAGATGGGCGGGATTTTTTGCGGCGTCAACGTAAATCTTCATCAGCGCGTCGGAGATTTTTCGGCTGGTTCTTGCCCGACGCTTCCAAGCAGCGGGAAGATGTCCGGCAACAGGCGTTCGCTGCAATCGAGAAGGTCTAACGTAATCAGTTGTTTGGTGACCACCTTGCGCAGCCGTGCTCGCGCTTCAGCGTAACTCATTCTAGCCCCGAATTTTTTCGCATCGAGACGCCACGCCCGATAGGCAGTGTTGAACCAGGCAAGCTCGCCGGTCGCGTTCGCCGCATCGATCACCTCCTGGACGTGCCTGACCGCTGATTTGACGCGAGCCATCGCTGCGTCGTGATTGGTCAGCGGTATATGCCAGGAGCTAGCGACTGCCTCGATCTGCTGCGCTGCGACTTCGGCACGCACAGCGAGCCGACCGTCCTGGTCGTGCGGCAGCACGCTGTCAACCTCGGCCGCGATTGCCTCGGCGGCGGCGCGGTCCTTGACCCAGTAGGCGCACGCGATTTCCGACCGTAGCCATTTCCGCTGCATTGCGTGCAAGGTCAGATTGAGATCGCGCGTTGCGCCGACGATGCACGGCTCTCCAATCGGGCTGCTGCCGATATAGACCGCAGCCACGCCGAAGATGATCAGATACTCGCGCTCCGCACCGTGAGGGATTTCAAATTCCATTCAACACCCTCAGAACACCGGCACCAGCTCGTTGCGCAGGCCGCGAGCGATGATCTCGCAACCCTGGTCGTGGCGCTGCCGCCAGGTGTCGGCATAGCCGCCGCGCTTCGCCGCCACCCATCCGGCATCGCGCTCCAGGGCGTGCGCCAGCGCCACGGCATTCACGGCGAGGACGAGATGCGCGAGCCGCCCCAGGTAGTGGGCAGGCCAGCAGATCGCCGCTTCCATGCGCGTCACATCACGAAGGGACGGCAGCAGCCTGGTGCGGTTCTGCATCTGCTGGGTCCGCTCCAACTCACCCTGCTTGTGCTGCTCGACCAGGTCGTCGAACTCGTAGACGTAGGGAGGCCAGCCAGGCCGGTAGCCGCAGACGCCAGGCATCGGCAGCAGGCGCAGGGTCTGCATCGCCTCGGACAGCCGCTTGCCAACGTGGGGCCCGCCCCAGATCGAGGGAGCCTCGTCATCCATCACCACGTCTTCCAGGGGATTGAAGTTCATCGGCTCGCGCCGGATCAGCAGCATGTCACTCATAGGTCAGCTCCCCCTGAATTTCCTGAAGTTGGTCAAACTGCTGTGTCTTGGGGTCGAACCGCATGCGGATCGCACCCCGATAGCCGGTCTGCTCGAAGCGGACCTTCGAGATGTGCACGGTGGTTTCAGCCTTGACGGGATCACGCTCGATCACCAGCCCGTGGTCGGGCTTATTGAACCAGTGCGCCGAGCCGTCGATGTCATACAGCGTCGCCGTCCGCAGCTTGCCGCGCTCGTAGACATCCTTCGTCGGGTGGGCGAGCACGATCACCGCGACCTCGTACCGACGACCGAACCGCTTCAGCATGCGGATGGCGCGGCCGATGTACTCGTGCGTCGACTCCTCGCGCTTCCGCGCGTGCTCGATCTCGTTCCAGGGATCGATAACCAGCACCCGGATGCCGTCGCGCAGGACCGCGTCGCGCGCCTTTTCGACGATCCACTCCAGCGTGATGTCGTCCTCGTCCTCGTCGTTGGGGTCGTTGTCGAGGAACACGAAATTGTGCTCGATGAAGGCGTCGGTCACCGGATCAGCTGCGTCGCTGCCTGAAACGATCTTGCGGAGCTTGTCGCGCAGGTACGGCACGGTCGGCATTTCGGGCGAGAAGATCGCGGCACGCCAGCCGTGGAGCAGCGCCAGCTTGACCAGCAGGTTCATGATCCAGGTCGACTTGCCGTGGCTCGGGATGCCGGTCACGACCATGAACTCGCCAGGGAAAAGCTTCATCCAGCCATTGCCAGGTAAGCCGTCGAAGATCGGCCAGCCGCACGAGACCGGCACCAGCGTCGGCAGGTTGGGGTATTCGGACAGGCGGTAGAGGCCCCGCACCGGGTACGGCTTGGCTTCCCGCAGCAAAGTGCTCACGGCATCCGGCCCCAGCTTTTGCCGCACCTCGTTCAGGTCCTTGCAGCCAGGCGGATAGCTGACGAACAGACAGCGCCCAGCGCCGACGCGCCGCACCAGCTCGGCGGCGAGGCGCTGCCCCGGCCCGTCGTTATCAACCGCCAGGATGATGCGCTTCACGCGACCGAGGCGGTCGCGATTGAGCCACAGGAATTCGAACTTGCCGTTCGGCTCGGTCTGCGGATCGAGCGGCGGCAGCCGAGCATCCTTCGGAACAGGCGGCGCGCCATCGGGCACCGACACTGTGAGCGGCCAGCCGCTCTCGATGGCGACCATGCCGTCCTCGATGCCCTCGGTGATGACGAGCGGTTGCGTGCCGTTGTCGAGCGCCGGATCGTCGAGGACATCGGCATTCCAGAACGTCCGCTTGCCACCCTTGCGGTGCCAGAAGACCTTCTCGCCGTTGCGCTCGGCGCGGTATTTCTCGTTCACGACTACGCCGTGCTCAAGGAACGGGTAGACGACGATGTTGCCGCGCGGGTTCGGGACGACGCGCCGGTCGGGCTTCTCACCGACGAGGGCTCCCGTATAAACTTCGAACCGCGTAGCTGTTTCGGGCGATATCCCCCTTGCTTCGAAGAACGCGGCGGTCGCTGGCGCGAGCGTGTTCATAGCGGTAGCTCCCCTTGAAGTCGTCGCAGTGGAAACAGCGGAAGAAAAAACCATCCGGCTCGGAGCGGATGGACAGGCAGCGGTAGAACTTCTTGCGGCGCTGGTGCGAGCACGCAGGGCAGCGGAATGCCTTCGACCCCGTGAAGGATCGCGGATCGCAGCCGACGCTCGCCAGCATGCGAAGAACCTCTTCGAGACGCAGGTGCTGGTTCACAGGATCGCTCCTCTCGGTCTGTCCTCTTCAACGTTGCCGCGAATGATTGCGCCGATGTACTCGCGGGGATTTTCCTTGGTCGCGGCGACCTCCACCGCCGCCCGTGCCAGCTCGGGTTTGCCTTTCGCCTTGAGCAGCTGCGAGATGACACCGCCTGCGCTCTTGCCGAGGACCTCCCGGCCTCGGCGGAATAGCTCGGTTTCGGGATCGGGTCGCTGCGGCTTCGCTGCTTCCGCATGACCGAGATCAAGCTCGCCAGGGCGCGCATCGCGCGGCGCGCCGACAGGCGCGGCATTGGTCCTAGGTCCTAGGTCCTGGTCCATGGTCCTAGGTCCTAGGTCCGTCGATGCATCCTCGCGAGTATTCGCGAGCAGTCGCGAGCCCTCGCTGACAACCGGCAAACGAGACTTCGTTGGCCGGTCAATCTTCTGATGCTTCAACCAGTTATTCACCTGCAGATAAGTCGAGCCCTCAACCACGTACCGGACGACGCAACCCTCGCGCTCAAGCTCGTCCAGCCAGCCGTCGATCAGGCTCGGAGCGTCTTCGTCGTAGGGGTAGAGAAGGCTCGCGAGCATTCGCGAGGCTGCGCGAGTCCTCCCTTCGTCATCGCAAAGGGTCCAGAGCTGGACGAACAGCAGGCGCGCATCCCGCGACAGCTTCCCGATGGTTTCGGACTGCGGGAATTCCGGTTTGATGGTGCGGATGCGCGGCATGTCATGCTCCCATCGGTGGCGAGGCGACCCGTCGCCGAAACAGCGGCGAGGTCTGCACTGCGAGCTGCGGGACGAGGATCGAGGCCTGGTAGTGCCAAAGCGCGAGCGCGTCGGCGGCGTTGTCATCGGATGGAGCCCAACCGAGCCGGTGGCAGGCGCTGATCGTCAGCGCCTTGGCCTGGTCGCGCTTGTGGCGGTTCGAACCGATGAAGTGGACGCGCACGTCGGCAACGCGCGCCTCCCGCACGTCATAGCCGCCGAGCGTCGAGGTCAGCTCCTCGACCACCGCGCAGAGGCCGCTGAGCCGCCGCATGATGTCGGCAGTGGTACGGCCAGCCATCTGCTGCGGCGTCATCGGGGCTTCGAAGACGACCAGCTTGATGTTGGGGTCGGTGGCGAGGAAATCGGACAGCCATTGCCTGCAGCCCGCGAACAGCGCGCCCATGCTCGCGCCCTCGCGGGCGAAGCGCACGGAGCCGGATCGCGGCACTGCATCGCTGCAATCGCCGCAGGCCCAGCCGGTTCGCGAGGCCAGATCAAGTGCCAGGATGCGAGGGCGCAGCATCATGCCACCCGCCGCCGCCGCCGCTTCCACGCTTCCAAGGCGTCTGCGTGAGCCAGCTTCGCGCGTCCCTCGCGGCGCAGGCGGGCAACGTTGTACGCAGCGTCCTCGTCGCTCATATCGTCGAGCAGAACGTACTCGGGCTCGGCGCTTCTCGCAGATCGCGCTGTCGGGTAACGCCACTGCAAGTCGGGGAAAAGCTCGTGCTGCCGAGGTTCGCCATCGTCGCTTTCGGCCCGATCATCGAAACGGGTGCGCAAGACGCTCCGCGCGATCTGGCGCAATTCGAGATGGCATCCGAGATAGACAAGCGGCGGCGCAATGTGACCGCCATCAAGCTCGATCATCGCCTCGTTGGCAACCCAAGACGGCGAGATGCGCGATTGCGAACGGCGGGTATCGATGATGCGGCTGACAATGGCGACCAGGTCGCCTGCTTCGTTGGTCATCAGTGTTCTCCAATGCGCTTGAGCCACGCCGCGACACGGGGCGCGAGCGCGTGAACGTCGTCCTTCATTTCCGGGGTGAGAGTTTCGAGAACGTCGCTGGGGGCCTTGCCGAGCAGATCGCGTTCAAAATCGCGCAAGCGACCCCAAAGCCACAGCGCCTCCGATGCGACAGGCTGCACCTTCGGTTCTTCGGCGGCGCGAATGATGCCCGCCGTCGTCGGCATCTGGGTCCTGTCGGCGAGCGCGGTCTCGAATTGCTCGTCGGGCACGGCGGCGAGCTTTTCCCACTGCTTCGCTTGGCGAGGCGTGACGCCAGCGGCGAGCAACTGTTCGGCCTTGGTCGAAACTCGGTCCATCGTGGCCCGAGTTTCCGGCGGTCGCCCGCCCTTCGACTTTTCGAGGTCGCGAGACAACTCGCCCGCCTTGCGCTCCGCGCGCAGCCTGATCTCGCAGGCCTGGCGCTCGGCCTCGACGTTGTGAGCCTGTCGCGCATAGGTTTCGAGTGCGACGGCCTTGTCGCGAATATCCTTCGCTTCATCGACGCGAAAGGCTGCATCGATGGCGTGGCACATCGCGTCGTACTTGGCGAGAACCGCAGCGGTCATGCGCGCCTCCGCTAGTGAGCGGTGGCGCTGGCATCACCCATCATGGCGGCAGCCCGCCAGAGCGGCAGGTCCTTGACGCCTTCGGCCGTCGCCAGCATCGACAACGTCAGCTGCTGGTCGGCCTCAAGCTCCTCGTAAATCTTGCGGTTCTTTGCCTCGTTGAGCCTGATCTTGACCAGCGAGCGCAGCTCCTTCTCCGGGATGCCGCGCGCCTTGGCCTCGGTGTAGACGTTGCTGATGCTCTCGCGGATGCTGCGGCACGTCTTCATGAACGTACCGCGCTCGCTCGCCAGGTCGGCGTGGTAGCCGTCGATCTTCCCCAGGAGTTCCTGCACGACTTCGGGTTCGAAATCGTTGATCGTGTTCGCTGCTTTCGCCATTGGTGTCCCTTTGATTTTTGCGGGGCCACGGTGAAGCGGGAGGATCACCGGGCCGCGCTCATTGTCATGAGGGCACCCTCGAAGCGGTGTATGCGCGCCGATGCTTGGCGCACCAGGGCGAGCCGAAGACTTTGGTCTCGCCGCAGAACAGCACGAGTCCGTCCTTGCCGCGCTGATCGAGCACGGCGCGACAGTGAAACCACTTCGCCTTGAGGAACGGCACCGGCTCGCCGGGACGCTTGATCGGCCTGGCCGTCTTGCGCCGCATCGGCACAACGTTGGACCTGGTCGGCTGCTTCGCGAGCTTCGGCTTGCGCTGCGTGCGCGACAGCCCGAGCCGATGCACCTTGCCGATGACAGAATTGCGCGATGTCTGCAGGGCGTCTGCGATCAGCGCTGCTGAAGCACCTTGCGTCCACATCGTCCGAAGAACCTGCTCAGAGTTGGGGTCGTCCCAGACAGACACGCGCATCGGCAATTCATGATCACTGAGCCGACCCGTTGTCACGAGGAAATTCGCGCGCATCGTAAATTAGCGGGTCTGGCTCAACTTGCGAGACGCGGCGATGAGCGATGATGACTCAGTGGTGCGCTGTTACGAGCTGAGACAGCGTGCAGCAAATTTTCCGGGTCTGCAGCTCGTTGCATTATTGACAGTCCGAAGTGCGAGATTGACAATCGAAAACATCAGGCGGGCACCAACAGCACCAAATCAACATCGCCCCTCATGATCTCGAAACCACGGTGTCATCGACTGCCCTGGTAGCAGGCGACCCGGTCCCAAATCATCGCACTCAGCGCCTTCGACCTCTGGTCGAAGCCGTCTCTGCTTTGCGCCGGAGGTTCGTGTCGTCATGCAGTCTATTCCCTGGGACCACAAGCAGGTATCGACGCCGAATTGTTATGCCGACATCCCGTCGTGGGACTATCACGATCATCCGAACCTTTGCGTCGAGCCCTCGATCTCGTCGTCCTTCCTCCGCGACATCATCCTGAAGTCGGCCAAGCACGCCTTCCAGCGTTCTCGGTTCAATCCGGCTTATGCCGCTGATGCCGAGCAGAGCGAGGCGATGGCGCTGGGTCGCTTCCTCCACAGCGCCGTCGCTGGCGAGCCCTTTGAGCATGACTGCGTGCTGCGACCCGCAACTGTCGGCGGCGTGGCCTATCAGGGCAACCGCAAGGAGTGGCGCGACTGGAAGGCGGCGCAGATCGCGGCGGGCAAGTACATCCTGACGCCCGAAATGGTCGAGCGCGCGAAGGGCATGATCCTCGCGCTCGGCGAGTTTCCGCTGGTTCGCCAGGGCATTTTGAATGGCGCGCCGGAACGCTCGCTGATCTGGCGCGATCCGCGCGGCTTCTGGAAGAAGGCGCGGCCGGATCAAATCCCCAACGACAGCGGCGACTATATCGACCTGAAGACGGCCAGGGGCGTGACCTACCGCGAGACGCAGAGCGCGATCATCAATTACGGCCTCTGCCAGCAGGGTGCGATGGTGCTGGAGGGCGCGCGAGCGCTGGGCCTCTCTGCATCGTCGTTCACGCTGCTCTGGGTTGAGAGCACCGCGCCCTATTGTGTGCGCGCTCAGACGCTGAAGGACGAAGACCTGGCGCGCGGCCACGCGCTCAACGAGCTTGCCTGCAAGATTTTCTGGGAGTGCTACCAGACCAAGCACTGGCCCGGTCCCGGCGATGATCGCGAGGATGCCGAATTTGTCGATTTGCCGGATTGGTGGCGCAAGTCGGTCGATGACCGGGTGAAGTTCGAGCTGCGTGAGGCGGCCTAACCATGCGCAGCTTGCTCCCCAATCTGATCCTTGAAGGTCATTCGCGTAGCGTGCTGGCCGACTACGACTATATCGCGCGTGCGCTGGTCAACCCCATCGACCCTAACCATGCGCCGCGCCATCCGGTAATCGCAAATATCGTCGCCAGCGAGGCGCGCGAGCGCGCAGAGGTCTATTGCTTCGACAAGCATACGACCGACATCGCTTGGGCCATGATGAATACGCGCCGCCGCATCCGCAACGTCCTGCAAGGAGTTCGGCTGCCGTTCCGGCGAACGTTCTTCGAGTATGAGACCCCGCCCACGCGCACCGGCATCTTCGTCGAGGGAGACCGGAACGACTGCCTGATCAGCCGCATCGATACGCTCAATGGCATGCCGGATGAGCCGCTGCTCACAATGACCTTGCGGCACGTCGATTTCGATCTCCTTGTCGAGCGCGACGACCCTGTCGTGGACCGGGTGTTCTACTCGTACCCGGTGCCCGGACTTGAAAACACGAGCAAACTGCTGTGGCCGGAAGCAATGGACGCAACGATCAATCTGGTTGCGGCCCTTTCGACCTTCCTGTCGCTCGGCGGCTCGACGGTCTCTACGTCGAAGCGGATCACGCGGGAGGGCCGCATCGCACGGAAGCGCGGCAACCCGCGCGCTATGGGCGCAATCGACAGCTACAATTTGGTTACGCTGAAATTGCCCGCCAGCCCGCATCACAGCTCCGCAACGCATTACACGCGTGGCCCTGGCGTGCGCTGGCACACGGTCGCCGGTCACTGGCGCGAATATGCCCCGAACGAGCGGCGGTTGCTGGGCTGGATGGCCTGGATCGCCGACCACGAACGCGGTGACGCTCGAAAGGGCATCATCATCAAGGATCGCAACGTCGAATCCCGTTGAACCTGCGCGAGGCAGCCTAATGACCGACACTTCATTTCCTGGCGACCGCCCGATGAAAGCCGACCGCCTGCCGCCCCAGCAGCAGGCGCAGCCCGAGCGCGTGACCCGCCGCAATCTCGCGGAAGGCAATGCCGAAAAGGTGGTCAGTGAACGCACGGAAGCCGTGACGCTGTTCAAGGGCGGCGGCGTCGATTACGCGAACCTGCGCGATATGGTCGATGCGGCCAAGCTGCTGTCGACCGCAGGCCCGATGATTCCGCCGTGGCTGCAGGGCAATGTCGGCGGCATGTTCGGCATCTGCATGAAGGCGCAGGAGCTGGACATCTCGCCGCTGTCGCTCGCGAGCTGGACGTACACCGTCGAGCAGTACGTCAACGGCCAGAAGGTCGAGCGGGTCGCCTACGAGTCCCAGTTCTTCCACGCCATCATCGAGCAGCGCGCCCCGATCACGACCCGCTTGCAGGTTGACTATGAAGGCGAAGGCGACAAACGCCGCTGCCGCGTGTGGGCCACCTTCAAGGGCGAGAAGGAGCCGCGCTATTTCCCGCCGCTCGACGCTGATCCCGATCAGTTCACGCTCGGCAAGCTGCACCCTGGCCACAACGACAAGGGCAAGGTGAAGGGCTCGCCGCTCTGGGACAAGAAGCCCGATCTGCAGCTTTTCTACAACATGAGCCGCGATTGGGCTCGCATGTACTGCCCCGACATCATTGCTGGCATGTACGGTCGCGATGAGATGGAGGATGCGGGCTTCACCGTCGCATCCGACGCCGCCAAGGACGTGTCGCCGCGCCTGGCACAACGCCTGACCGGCAACGCTCCCGCCATTGGCCAAGCGGCCATCGCTGCCATCGACGCGCACGCCGCTGCGCATGTGCCGAAGACCAAACCGAAATCCGAAGCCGAAGCACCTTCGACTGCGCCCGCGAGCGACGCTGCGGGTGATCGTCAATCGAGTGATGCGAAAGGGGGGAAGTGAGATGGACCGTTGTTTCCCGTTGATCATCTACGACGTGGACCTGCAGATGCCCTGGCCGCCTCTCCCCGAGCGCCAGGGCACCTCATCGGTTGCGTCGCTCGCAGCGACTGAGGGCCATCGCTATCGCAAGATGCGCGACGACTTCAAGGCGATCAGCGCGGCGCGCCCGTACCTGAACCATTGCACCATCGCGTGCTCGGTCGGCGCGCAGGCGTTCGGCACCTCGATCCAGGACCTCCGGACAAAACCTAACCGCGACGCACTCGCTACGCGCCAGAAGATCATGGCCTTCACCAAGGTCGTGACCGGCGCGAGCTATCATCAGATCGCGCGCACCTTCGGTATCGACCACAGCGCGGTGATCCGCGCCTGCGAGCGGTACGAAGTCACGGTCCGCCTGTTCCTCGCCGAGAAGGCCGTCTGATGCGCAAGGTGGTGCGCGATGCGATTGCCGCCGTCCACGACGCTGGCGGCTCGAACGTCCGGGTCTCGGAAGGCGGCAAGCACACGCGCATCCACTTCACCGGGCCGGATGGGAAACGATCTCTCGTGCTGCTCCATCGCGGCAGCGTCGTCAGCCGTTGGTTTCCGACGCAGGTCCGATCTCAAATCCGAAGGAAGCTCTCGAAATGAGCATTGGCCGTCTTCGCCTGCTGATCCTGTTCGCAAAACTCGCCTTCTGGGTAGTGCTGATCTACGTCGCCGCGCTGGCCTGGACACACTGAAAAACTGAAAGGGAGAGACCATGAACCTCGCCAATGAAATTTCCGCGCTTGAGAGCGAGCTGCAGTCACTTCGCACCGAAAACGAGGTGCTCAAGAGCAACAAGGCAATCATCGAGTTCGAGAACGAAAGCTTGCACCGCCAGGTCTCCAAGGTCAACGCCGAGCGCGACAACCTGATGCGGCGCGGCGAGGCGATCAAGAGCCTGCTCGATCAGATCGGCGGCAGCCTGATGCTCGGCCTTCGCAAATTCCACGATAACGAGCGCGACATCGAAGCCGCGAGGCTGACTGCCGAGACCGGAGAGATGCCGATGTTCGTGGCGCAGTCGCGTGGCAACGGCCACGCCGAGGCAGACAAGACCGAGCACTGATCATGACGCGACCCAGCGACCTCGAAATTGCGCAGGCGATCTGTTGCGGCGAGCACTGCCGCAGCGAGACCTCGCATTGCCATGCGGGCGATCACTTCGCCGAGGCCTATCGCGTTCGCAAGTTGCTGGATCGCCACGCCCTTGGGTCCGGTGGAGCTACGGAGGCGGCGTCTCGCACAACGCCGTCGCGCGGTGAGGATATGAGCCAACGACCCGCGCCCCAGACCAAGCGCAAGCGGAGGGCTCGGGCATGATCGCGCGACGCGCCGTCCTGCAGTGCCTCGCGGTTGCCCTGGCGTCGCCGGTCCTCGCCGCCGACGACGACTTCGATGCAATGTGGACGCGCCGCATCGGGCGCGACCCTTTCGACCAGGACGGGCCGCGCGCCGGGGTAGCTCAGTCGGTAGAGCGGCGGATCGAAAATCCGCGCGGCGGTGGTTCGAACCCATCCCCCGGCACCAATCGCCATGTCGCCCGTGATCCGGTCTGCGGCAAGCGCGGTCGCCGCTATTTCCACATCGGTCGTCGTTTGTCCTGGAGGTGCCGCCGTGCCGGTTGATGAAGACAAGATCGCCGACAACGTCACGAAGCTGATCGACGTATTCCATACGGCCAGCGCCCACATGGATTGCGACAGCGAGGGCGCGGCCCTGGCCTATCTGGTCGCCGAATACGTCGCCTGCTTCGCGCCCGCGCATCAGCAGGAGATGCACGGGCTGTTCGACCGGTGCGTCGCTGACGAAATCAAGCAGATCAACGCATACCTGCATCGTCGGAAAGGGGCGCACTGATGATGTCCGCTGCAAAGACGAAGGCCAAATCACGGAAGAAGCCGGAGGTCCCCATGACGCAGCTTGCCTACACGGTCCCGGAATTCTGCCGCGCCTTCCGCATCTCGGAGCGGCACTACTTCAACCTGCGCGACGAGGGTAAGGCCCCGAGGGAAATGCGGGTCGGTCGCCGGGTGCTGATCTCCGTGGAGAGCGCGCAGGCCTGGGTCAGGGCGCGCGAGCTGGAGCGGACCTGATGATCACCACCATCGACAAGCTGCGCTGCGTGCTCCGCGAAATCGGCTACCGCAAGCACGTCTATCGGCGGCGCGTCGCCGACGGCTTCATGACCGAGGCCCAGGCGAAGCGCGAAGTCGAGCTGATGGAGGCGATTGCCCTCGACTACCGCGCGATGATAGTCGCCGAAGAGCCGCAGGGCACGCTGTTCACCGAAAAGGAGCGGTCGTGATGGAGCCGACGATCACCATCGACGGGCACAAGCTGACCGAAGGCCAGAGCATGTCGGTTCGCGTCGCCATCACGGCGTTCCTGATGGAGCTGAAGAACGACAAGCAGTTCGCGGACAGCCTTGGCGTGATCGGCATCGCGTACCAGGCGCGGCTGACCGAAGTCATGCACATCATCCTCAACGAAGCGTCTTGAAGCAACGCCAGGGCGTCCTGGCAAACAAGGAGAGAAGTCTATGCGCATTCCCAAGGGGGCCGACATCCAGTTGAAGACGGAGAACGACGCGCTCGAATTGCACGTCACCGCAGCGATCACCACCAAGGCGCAGGCGAACGACCTGATCTCCTGCATCCGCCAGGTTTCCGGTGCGCTGGAGAGCGAGCGCCGCAGCCGCCGCAAGCCGAAGATCGCCGAGGCGGCGTGATGGCCTGGCGGTGGCGTGTATCGGCGTTCTATGGCGTCGAGGACCCCGACAACGGGAAGCGGCGCGGCATGTGCGCGATTACGACGGTACACGCCACCGAGCCCAGCATGATGGTCGAGCTGGCGGCCTTTCGCCAGCGCGCGGACATCGGCTGGGTCGATGTCGTCGATCTGCAAACGAACGAGCAGCACCGGGAATACATGCGATGACCGAGCGTCGGACTTTGCCGCTGCGCCGCCAGGCCGAGACGTTCGAGATGAGTTTCGGCGGCGTCAACCGTTGCTATGCCGTCAGCCTGGGCTTCTACGAGGACGGCGCGCGCGGCGAGGTCTTCATCTCGGGCGGCAAGAGCGGCGAAGCCGTCGAGGCTATCGCGCGTGACGGCGCGGTCCTGCTTTCGCTCGCGCTGCAATACGGCGCGCAGATCGAGAACATGGCGAGCGCGATCACTCGCGACGGCCAGGGCCAGCCGTCCACGATCATCGGCGCGGTGATCGACCGACTCCTTCCGGCAGCGAGGGCAACGAATGACTAACGCCGTCTCGACCGCATTCGAGCATACCAGAGTGCCTTACGGCGAGGACGGCAAGCTGGTGCGGGGCATCATCGCACGATGCGGAGCGCCCAATTGCGAGGCCGCCGTCCCGCTGCCGGTGAACCTGATGGCGAATGGGCGCGGCATGGACGACAACATCGAGTGGCAGTTCATCGCGCGCAAGCTGGAGCAGAAGGGCTGGCGTATCGGCAAGAGCGCGAGCGCGCACCGCTGCCCCAAATGCTTCAACGCGGCGAAGTTCGCAGCAATCCGTAAATCAGAGGAGAAGCCGATGCCGAAGGTCGAAGTACCGCCGCCGCAGGTTGCGCTGCAGATCGTAAGGGATCACGGCAAGGCAATGACGCGCGAGGACCGGCGTATCATTTTCGAGAAGCTGAACGATGTCTACATCGACGGCAAGGTCGGCTACGGGCGCGGCTGGACCGACGAGAAGGTCGCGACCGATCTCGGCGTGCCGCGCGCCTGGGTGAAGCTGCTCCGCGAAGAGAATTTCGGCGACGAGGTCGGCAATGAGGAAATCCGCGAACAGGCCGCCGAGGCGCAGGCCGCTCTTGTCGAGATACGCAAGCTGGAGCCCGAACTGCGGCGGCTGCTGGCACTCGCCGACAAGATCGAGAAGTCGCTCGGCGAAATCCAGAAGGTGCTGAAGTGAGCGAGCAGAGCGAACTCGAGATGCTGCGGTTGGCGCTGGCCGCAGCGAAGGAAGAGACAGCCGAGCTGCAGGATATCTTTGATCTGCAGTGGGAGGCCGACATGCGGGGGGTGCGCCGCTGGCGCGAGGCGAACCCCGGCAACGAGCTGGTCCTGCCCGACCGCGCCAACCTGGTGGTCTGGTTGCTCGGCCTGGTCGAACGGTCGGCGGCCCATCCCGGCAGCCTCGAAGGCGAGCGCTGCTTCTGCGGGAAGCCCGCCGCGCGCAAGGTCGAGGAGGTCATCTTCGCCGACGACTCGCAGCCGATCCGGCATCCGCTGACGAGCTACGTCTGCGACGAGCACTTCCGCGAGATCATGGGACCGGCACGTCATGAGTTCTGACGAGGAACAGGCAGAGCGGGACGCGGATATCGGGCGCGACGCCGCCAACGTGCTGCTCGCCCTCATCAACGGTGTGAGCCCAGGGGTCGCCTACAACATCATCGGTTGCATGACGGTCACGGTGTTCACGACGGTCCCTTTCGTCAACCCGCTCGATGCCTTGGACGAGTTCGACCAGTGGGCAGCATACACGCGGCAGATGATCGCCAGCGAGATCAAAGAGAGGCTGCAATGACATTCCGTGTCGTCAACCTGACCACGGGCGAGATTTTGGCCGAGCTGCACAGGGCCGACCACGCCGTGCAGCTTGCCGATACGCTTGCGGCCGAGCAGCGCTACGAGGCGCAGTTCGCCGTGGTCCAACTGGTGACGGTTTACGAAACGCCGATCAGGGGGAAGACGCCATGACGCTCTGCTATTGCGGCTCGGGCAAGGAGTCCCGGTGGGAGAACGATGCGCGCGGCATCCCGCTGTGCCGCGTCTGCGACAAATGCCGGAAGGAGAAGCTCGGCCGGTACCGGCCCGAGGTGCTGTCCGACCCGGATTACGAAACCGAAGAGCCCGTCGAAGAGGATTGATGCGGCGGCGCGCCCATATCTCGTTCAAGACGAAGCTCGCTGCGACGCTTTGCGAGATGCTGACCGACGACGGCACCGGCAAGCTGGTGAAGATCATCCCGCACGAGGATGCGGTGAAGATGACCGAGGACCAGGTGCTTTCGCTGTTTCGGTTCGACCACGGGCTCTATCACGCGCAAGGCGGCTCGGACGAGTTCTGGAACCTGACGCCCATGCTGATCGAGGCGCACAACGTCAAGACGCGCCAGCGGGATATCCCGCAGATCGCAAAGACGCACAGGATCGAAAAGGCCGAGGAGGAATTCCGGACGCGCCTGCTGGCGAAGGATCGCGGCGAGCCGAGGCCGCCGAGCCGCTGGCCGAAGCGCAAGATGAGGACGCGATGAGCGACGACAACGTTTCCCGCATCCCGGTCAGGTTCAAGGAGCCGCCAGAAGGCGAGCCGCCGTTTCTCAAGGTGGTGGACCGCTGGAGCGACCGCGACGGCTGCGATCATCGGTCCTACTACGTCGAGGGGCGCGGCTTCGTCCCCGTGACCTACTATCTGCGCGAGGGCGAGACCGAAGTCGAATGCGGGCGCTGCCATACTCGGCTCGACCCGATGTTTGTCCTGCGGATCATGGCGAGCGAGGAAACGCAGTGGTCCCGCTCGCGCGCTAACTACATCGAGGAAATGCAGCGGCTCCGCGACCGCAAGCGAACGAGGTGCTTCCACTGCGGAAAGATGACGGAGATTAGCCGACGATGAACACAGGGGTTATCGCGACCAAGGTCTGCAAGGCGTGCCGCCAGGAGAAGCCGCTCCGCGATTTCTATCTGCAGGTGCGCCCAGGCCTCCGGGACGCGACGATGACGGTCTGCAAGGAGTGCCACCGCGAGCGCGTCAAGCGCGCCACCGCAGAACGCAAAAAGGTCCCGCCTAGGCAGCGTGCCGAGCCCTAGCGGTGGGAAGGGCGCCCCGGCCGCTTCGTTGTCTACTGCCGTCGCAATAGGAGCGAGAGAATGAGCTAGAGTCGTCGGAGCAGCGCCACCCAGCGTCGACGGTGATTGACAGTGAATACCCACTGCTCTTAGGTTGCGTTATATTACACCTTCGCCCGAGGCGCCATATGCTAGCAAGGACAAGGTTACTTACAGTCTTTCTTTTTTTTGTACTCGGTGGGTCGCCTGGCTATGGCCAAGACCAGAGCGCCTGCGGAAATCCGCCGCAACTGCCGGTCACAACTGAAAGCTCCTCCAGCATTAAAGGGGACCTTGAAGGCAAAGCAAAATTCCTCTCGAGCTTGGTTGGGAACGCGGAGCTAGGGGGAAAGGTGGAGGCCGCTCGAAGAGAATTGTACCAAACGAATGATAAATTCTTCGCGGCGCAAAACGACGCTTATTTGGCGTATGTATTCTGCACGATCATTATGAAAGATAAGGATCTAAACACTCAAGAAAAGCTCAAGGCCTTACAAGAATTTCGCAGGCCGCTCTCCAGCAATGACGCTCCGGCAAAACTGGCGAGCAAGGATGGCCAAGCCAGCATCGTCAAGGGGCAGCAAGGACAGCAAAGCTCTGATGCGTTTGTTGATCTCAAAGTCATCGCAACGCCCACCGTTCCAAGCACGCTGTTGATTGACCTAACCGGTTTCATAGCATGGACCATCGTTGGAGCGAGATACGATGACAACGGTCTATTGCGGTTGTTCTTAAACAAAATGGAGCATATGTCATCAAGCGACGTGAGCTTGGTCATCTCTGCTGATAACTTTGAGATTTACCGTGCAACTATTGCAATCGGAAGCAGTGCCGAGGCGAGGCTTACCCGCAGTCCGCTTTTTTCGATAGACCGCATCACAGAACTCAGTTCAGACGATCCTGGTAGCGTGAAATTTGACATCATTATTTCAAATAACAGTTCCGCCGACGTTTACGTGTCGAAATTCATTTTGCTCTTGATTGGAAGCAGCAATAGCGGATGCAATCCAAATCCTATCGTAACTTTCAAGTATGACGTTCAGTTACGCGCTGACCGTGGCAATGTAGTTGGACGTATCTCTGCTCCTGGCGAGCAGGACGGCTTGCCGGTTACTGGCACGCTCGTACAAAGCTATTGCGATGGCTATTTGCTCGTCTCATACGCGCAATCATTGCTGGTCTCGAAGCAGTCGAAAGTCGCCTACGTTATGTCCTTTGTCGGATTTGACCGAACGGCGAAAGAGATCATAGCGCCGAAATATGGACGTTTAGACTCGCTTTGCGGCTTGGTTGATTTGCTGGACAAGAAATCAAAAAGAAAATCCGATGATCCCTGCAGGGAGAAAACGCCGGTTGACGAACAGAAGATCGCATTCCTTGGCTACTCACCGAAGGAGCTTCGCGAGAAAAAGGACAAGGGCGAGCTTAACGGGGCAGTTCCTCTTCGCTTATTTATTAAGGCGGGAGATGGTATTTCCTATCTCGCCCCTCATCTCAGTGATTGCGTTATCATTGCGCTAACTGACAACGGATCGGTCGCAGATCGCAGTTTTTGTCCTACGAAAAGAGAACCCTGGAGCTCCAGCGACTATGCCGCGCAAATTGGTGACGCTCTGGTAGCAAACGGATTAAACCAGAGCGAGGCAGGTAGGATTGTCAAAAATTACGCTGGCGGAAGAGCGCATTGATCCCTTCGCTGCGAAGCGAGCCAGTTCCGCCAACCAACCTTTGTTTGGTTCCGCATGAAAAACCGCCAGGTGCTTCCCGGACGGGTCGCCTGGATTGCGAGGCAATCAAGCTGCCATCGGAACCACGTTATCGGCGGGCTGTGGGGCCTCGTGATCAAGCAAGGCGCGGCGCGAGAGGTTGCCGGAATGCTCGGTGATGAACTTCGAATAGGTCCGCTCGATCTCCGCGACGCTCGTGTTGTGGCTTGCCGCGACGACCCGGATGGGAATGTTGAGCAGCAGGTTGCGGACAATCGAGCTATGGCGCAGCGCGTATAGCGTGACCTCGTCCGGATCGAGGCCGATGGCCTTAACGACCTCGGCAACGTCCTCGCGATAGTCGTCCGAGACCCCCTTGCCATCGACGCCCCAGGTCTTGCCGTTGCTCCGCACCAGGAGCGGCGCGCTCGCGGGCCGACCCTTCGCCGCCTTCGCCAGCCTTTCCGCCAGGGCCGGGGTGATGTGGACCGAATAGCGCTCGACCTTTTTGCTGGTCCGATTGAGGCCGCCGCCCTTGGCCGACTTCGGCATCATCAGCCGGGGCTCGGTCTTGTGCGCGATCAGGTCCCGCACATAGAGGCGAGCGGCCTGGGAGGGCCGCGCCCCGCTTTGCGCCAGCACGTCGGTGAGCTCGCCGAGCTTCGCGTCGTGGGCATAGGCAGCCCCGACGAAGCGGATGACCTGCGGATTGGTCAGGATGACGTTGTTGACCTCGTTGGCATCGGGCAGCAGCTGGAGGCCGGTCGTCCAGGCGTGCTCGTTCTTGATGCGCCGGTCGGCCTTGGCGGCGAGATTGAGCGCGGCCTTGATCACCTTGCAGTACCGGTTGACGCTGGCCGGGGCCATCTTCGCCAGCATGCCATCGCGCCACTTGCGCAGCTCCTGGGAGTCGAGCAGCGGGACCGGCTTGCTCAAGAGCGCGGCGGGCAGATGGCCCTTCGGGGTGGTCGCGTTGCTCGCGCCAGCGCCGCGCGAGACCAGATCGTCCTTGTAGCGGTCCATGGCGATCCCGAGCGTGACCGGCTTGTTGCCTTGCTCCTCTTCGACCTCGTCCTCGTCGCCGCCGCGCACCAGCTTGCGCGCTTCGGTGACCGCTTGGCCATAATTGAAGACGGCCTTGCCATCGGCCTTGGCGAAGTCGTCGGCGATGCCGAACTTCTTCAGCCATTCGCCTCCCTGGCCATCGGCAGCGCGGATCGACCAAGTGCCTGCGCCTTCGTTGCGTCGGTAGCCGAGCGAGAGGCCAGGGCCGAGCCGTTGCCAGTGCGGCTTCTTCCGGATATCGAGCTTCAATCGAGCAGTGGGAGTTTCAAGGGAATAGTTACGGGGCTTCGCCATGATCTTGCACATTCCTGTTTGTTTTAGTGTCCGGCCCGGTGTCGGGAAGTGCGGGGTGCAACCTCTTGCGCCCCGCTTCAGGACTGTGCAGAATTTACTATGGATATCAGGGGGTTAGAAGTCCTCCGGTTTACGCAAGACGCTGCAAGGAAATGCAAAATTCTCCCACAAGGGGAGAGGGGACAACAGCGCGTCGCGCCGTAGGCGTTCACTAGTGCGCCATCATCCGTGTCGGCAGCCAGGTTGCCAGCAGCGGGAACGCGATCAAAATCACCAGCCGCACCAGATCCGTCGCCACGAACGGGATCACGCCCTTGAAGATCGTGGAGAAGGAAACGTCCTTCACCACGCTCTTGATGACAAAGACGTTCATCCCGACCGGCGGATGGATCAGGCCGAGCTCGACGGTCATCACGATGATGACGCCGAACCAGATCGGATCAAACCCGAGATGCGTGATGACGGGGAAAATGATCGGCACGGTGAGGATGATCATCGCCATGGCGTCCATGAGGCAGCCGAGCACGAGATACATCACCATGATCAGCGCCAGCACGCCGTAGGGGCCGAGGCCGAGGCCGGTGAGGAATTCGGTGACCTTCTGCGGCGTCTGCGTCACCGTGAGGAAATAGCCGAAGATCAGCGCGCCGATCAGCACGGTGAACACGGCGGCCGCGGTGCGCGTCGCCTGCAGCAGCGAGGCCAAGATCTTCTCGCGGTCGAGCCGGCCGGTGACGACGCCGATGATGAAGGCGCCCGCGGCGCCGACGCCGCCGGCTTCCGTCGGCGTGAAGCGCGGCAGGAACGGCAGGCCGTAGAGGCCGCCGATGACGAAGACGAACAGCAAGACCGGCGCCCAGATGTCCTTCAGGCCCGCAAAGCGCTCGCGCCACGGCAGCACCTTGCCCTTGGGTAGGAAGTCCGGGCGAAAATGACCGATCAGGAAGATCGTGATCATGTACATGGTCATTGCCAGCAGGCCCGGAATGATGCCGGCGATGAAAAGCTTTCCGATGTCCTGCTCGGTGATGATGCCGTAGACCGCGAGCACGGTGGATGGCGGCAGCATCGCGCCCAGCGTGCCGCCGGCGGCGATCACGCCGGTGGCGAACGACTGCGGATAGCCGAAGCGGCGCATCTCGGGATAGGCGACCGCGGAGAAGGTCGCGGCGGTCGCGACGGAGGAGCCGCAGATCGCGGCAAAGCCGCCGCAGGCGCCGACGGTGGCGATGCCGAGCCCGCCGCGCAGATGCCCGACGAAACCGTTGGCGGCGCGGAACAGCTCGCGGCTCATGCCGGAATTGCTGACGAAGGAGCCCATCAGCAGGAACATCGGGATGACGCCGAACGTGTAGTCGGTGACCGTACGCATCGAGGTCTGGCCGACCAGTTTCAGCGCCGCAGTGCCGTTGACGAGATAGGCGAAGCCGGTCACGCCGACGAGGCCCATGGCCATGCCGACGGGCACGCGCAGCAGCATCAGGACGAACAGGGAAACGAAGCCGATTAAGGCGACGGCATCGGTGCTCATGATTACTCCGTCGCCTTCAATTTGGGATCGTGCATGTCTTCGGGATGGAAGATCAGGCGGTAGGTGCGGATCGCGATCAGCAGCACGGCCGCGGCATCACCGATCCACGCGACCGCGAAGAACGGCCAGGTCGGCATGTGCATGTCGAAGGTCTGGACATTGTCGTTGTAGGTGCCGCGCACCTTGTCGAACAGCGTCCAGGTCTGCACGGTGACGACGAACAGCAGCACCAGCGTTGCGAACACGTCGATCCAGCGCTGATAGCGCGGCCCAACATTGCCCCAGACAAGGTCGACCGTGATGTGGGTGCCGCGATAGGACGTCGCCGCGATGCCCCAGAAGATGAGAATGCCGAGCAGCATGCGGCCGATATCGAACGAGTCGGGGATCGAGTAGTTCAGCGTGTTGCGCAGCAGCACCGACAGGAAGATGTCGAGCGCGACGATGCCGACGAAGCCGGCCGCGATCCATTCGATCGTGTCGATGATGCGGTCCATCCAGGAGCGCTTCATGGGAGGTGTCACGTCGTGTGCTGTCATTGTTTGATCTCGGTCTCGCCGCGCACTTCACCTCGCCCCGCTTGCGGGGAGAGGTCGAATTCGAGCGTCGCTCGAATTCGGGTGAGGGGGACTCTCCGCGAATCGAGCTGCCACCATTTCTGCGGAAGCGGCCCCTCACCCCAACCCTCTCCCCGTAAGGACGGGGAGAGGGGGAAGAAGAGAGCCGGCCGCGGCCGCAGCTTGGCGCTACTCCGCCAGCGCGTTGTACTTCTTCAGCGACGCCTTCAGCTCGCTAAGCGCCGCGTCCGGATCGGCGCCGGCCTTCTTGGCGCCTTCGCCCCAGGTCTTGACCAAGGGATCGGCGGCCTTCTTCCAGGCGGCGGTCTGTTCCGGCGTCAGCTTGTAGACCTCGTGGCCGGCTTCCGCCTTGACCTTGTCGATGCCGGCGTCCTCGAACTTGCCCCAGTGCTCGCCGACCACGCCGGCCATCTCGGTCGAGCAGTTCTTGTCGATCGCGGCCTTCTGCTTGTCGGACATCGCGTTGTACTTGTCCTTGTTGATCACGAACACGAAGGTCGTGGTGTAGAGCGGCGCCTCCATGTCGTACTTAGTCACCTTGTCGATGCCGAACAGCACCAGCGAGCCCCAGGGGAAGGTGACGCCGTCGGCGACGCCGCGCTCGATGATGTCGCGCACTTCGGGCGCGGAGGACTGCACATTGGTGCCGCCGAGCGAGGTGACGAAATTCGCCATGGTGGCGTGCGCGGGACGGATCTTCAGGCCCTTCACATCCTCCGGCATCACGATCTTCTTCGTCTTGGAATGGAACGACGAAGGCGAGTGGACGAAGGCGAGGCAGTATTTGACGTCCTTCATCTCCTTCTCGGCATATTTGCGGTACCAGGCGTCCAGGCCCATCGAGCCGCCTTTGGCGTCCGAAATCAGGAACGGCAGTTCGCCGGCGCCGACGATCGGGAAGCGGCCGGGCTGATAGCCGGGATTGACGTAGGTGACGTCGGCGATGCCGTCGCGCGCCATGTCGTAATGGTCGAATGCCTTGCCGAGTTGCTGGGCGGGAAACACCTTGCCCGTGATAGTGCCGCCGGAATCCTTATTCACCGCGGCCACCCAGTCTTCCAGGGACTTCTGCAGCGGATGCGAGGCCGGCACCCAGTGCGAGATCTTCAAATCGAAGGTCTTGTCCTGCGCGAACGCGGGGCTCACGCTTGCTGCCAGCAGCAACGCCAGACAGGCTTTCCTCATCGGTCGTCTCTCCCTGTTTCGACGGCGGGCTTCGATGGCCCGGTCTCATTAATTAACATGTTATCTAATTTGCCGGCGCGTTCAAGCCGGAACTGGCGCGGCGTGCCGCCGCGTCATCTACGTCAGCCATGTTGCATGGATTTGTCGCTGCTCGGGCGCACTCCCCTTTTGCCCAACGATTATATGATATAATTATCTTGCGCGGACCGACGCGACAAGCGAGCCGCGGCGAAAACCTACAGGATCGGGAGGAGCAAGTATTGCGGACAAAAGTCGCAATCATCGGGGCCGGGCCGGCCGGATTGTTGCTTGGGCAACTGCTGCACCAATACGGCATCGACAATGTGATTCTGGAGCGGCAGAGCCCGGACTACGTGCTCGGCCGCATCCGTGCCGGCCTCCTCGAGGAGGGAACCGTCGCGCTGCTCGACCAGATCGGCGCCAGCGCGCGGGCGCATGCCGAGGGCCTGGTGCATGAAGGCATCGAGCTCGCCTTTTCCGGGCGCCGTCACCGCATCGACATGAAGGCCGCGACCGGCAAGACGGTCATGATCTATGGCCAGACCGAGGTCACGCTCGACCTGATGAATGCGCGCAAGGCCGCGGGTCTCACCTCGGTCTACGAGGCCAAAGACGTGCAGCCGCATGATTTCGACGGCAGTCGGCCGCGCGTCACCTATGTCAAGGACGGGGTCACCCACACGATCGATTGCGACTTCGTCGCCGGCTGCGATGGCTTTCACGGCGTCAGCCGCGCCAGCGTCCCGGCCACGGCGATCGAGGAGTTCGAGCGGGTCTATCCGTTCGGCTGGCTCGGCATTCTGTCCGAGACGCCCCCTGTCAGCCACGAGCTGATCTATTCCAATCACGCCCGCGGCTTCGCGCTCTGCACCATGCGCTCGACACACCGTAGCCGCTACTATGTGCAGTGCGCGCTCGACGACCACGTCGACCAGTGGCCGGACGACCGATTCTGGGACGAACTGAAGCGCCGGCTTGATCAGGAGGCCGCCGACAGTCTGGTCACGGGGCCCTCGATCGAGAAGAGCATTGCGCCGCTGCGCAGCTTCGTCGCCGAGCCGATGCGGTTCGGCAAGATGTTCCTGTGCGGCGACGCCGCCCACATCGTGCCGCCGACCGGCGCGAAGGGGCGAACTTAGCTGCCAGCGATGCGCATTATCTGTCGAACGCACTTCGCGAATTCTACGACGAGAAATCCAACGCCGGCATCGATGCCTATTCCGCCACGGCGCTGGCGCGGGTCTGGAAAGCGGTGCGCTTCTCCTGGTGGATGACCTCGATGCTGCACAAATTCCCCGACACCGGCACCATCGGCGGGCGCATCCAGCTCGCCGAGCTCGACTACGTCACGCAGTCGCAGGCCGCGATGACGTCGCTGTCGGAGAACTATGTGGGGCTGCCGTTTTGACAACAGCTGTCATGCCCCGCGGAGGCGGGGCATCCAGTACGCCGCGGCTTCTCCGTATCACGTCACCGTCTCTGGGATACTGGATCACCCGCTTTCTGTTTAGTCCGGAGACATGGCTGACACCTGTTCGGACACATCACTGACAGGTTGGCCATTGGTCAAGTCGATCGATGCGACCTGCCAGCTGGCGAAGAAGATTCCGTAGTGGCCGTCACGAACCAGTGGCCGGATGGCAAGGCGTTCGCGGGCGAAGGCCTGGGGAACTTTCCAGAAGCGTCCCTTGAAGGAGATGTAGGGTCTTGTCGATGAGACCCTGCGCACGATCTCGCCGCTGTCGTATTCGACGTTCGGAACGCGGGCCGGCATGGGGCGAGCACTTGGCCGGAAGCGATCGGCAGGGACCTGCATATCGAGGCCTTGGTGAGGCCGCTCCAGATTGTAGACCTGGCCGCCAGGCGTCGAAGGCGCGCTGGACTTCCGGGAGAGTTCGGAAGCGGCGCATTGCAAACACCTCGGCCTTCAGGGTGCGATGGAAGCGCTCGTTCTTGCCGCGGGCCTGTGGGTGGCATGGCCTGGCGTGCACCACCCTGACGCCAAGCTTGAGCAGCCACACCTTCAGTCCGGTCCAACGAATGCCGGACGTATCGCCCCAGGGTGAGCCATTGTCGGTGTAGAAGGCCTCTGGCAGGCCATAGCAGCGGAACGTCGTCGACAGGTGATTCTGCACGGTGAGACGCTGCTCGTCGGCACATGCCTTCAGGCACAGCACGTAGCGCGAGTGATCGTCGACGATGGTCAGCGGATGGCATCGTGTCCCGTCGGCCAGCGGCAGGTGGCCCTTGAAGTCCATCTGCCACAGCAGATTGGGAGCTTCCTTCTCGAACCGGTGGCCCGGATTGGGCGGCGCATTCTCACTCGGTTTGACCCGGCCGTTCCGACACAGGATCTGGTGCACCGTTGATGGCACAGGCACCGTCTGCCCGCCCCGCTTCAGGCAATGGGCAATCTTCCGTGCTCCCCAAGCCGGATGCTTGTCGCGTACAGCCAGGACTTCTACTTCGACCGCAGCCTCACTCCGCTTGGGCATCGCATGCGGGCGCCGGGAGCGGTCGGCCAGCTCCCGATCGCCGGCCTGCCAGCGCGCCAGCCACTTGTAGCCGACGTCAGGACTGATGTTGAACCGACGGCACAGTTCGCGCCGGTTGGCGCCCTCCTGCAAAGCCAGCCGCACAAACTCGTGACGCTGATCCATCACTGACACCTCGCTCCAAGGCATGGACGGCCTCCCGAATCGGACCAATCCAGCCAATGTTGATGTGTCAGCTATGTCTCCGAACACCCGTCAGTGATCTGTCCGGGCTAAACATCAAGCCGGGCGATGACAATCTTCGTGAGGCAACGCCGGAGGTCATTTCAAACACCCGCGCAAATTCCGTTTAAAACTTTGTAGGCGGTGAAACTGTCATCCACATCGCGTTCAATGGCGCCAACCAGCAACGCGAGACACGCTATGACCGACACCGACATCCCCGACGGCTTCGAGCCGCTTTCCCGCAAGAGTCCGCTCACCGAGCCGTGGGAGCCGCTCTACGCGAAGAAAACCGACAAGGCCGTGATCATCGGTCTGCGCCTCGCCAGGCCGCACACCAACGGCCGCGGCCTGATCCATGGCGGCCTCATCGCCGCACTCGCGGACAATGCCATGGGCTGTAGCTGCGCGCAGATGACGAACTGGACCACCTCGTTCGTCACGATCTCGCTCACGGTCGATTTCGTCGGCTCCGCCGAGATCGGCAAGTGGCTCGCGATCGAGAGCGACGTGATCAGGACCGGCAAGACGATCTGTTTCGCGCAATGCCTGGTGAAGGCCGACGAAGCCGTGATCGCGCGGGCCAGCGGGACGTTCAGGGTGGTGCCGAAGAAGGGGTAGAGATCTCGTGTCCCGGACGCGGTGCGGCGCGAAGTGCCGCTCCGCAGAGCCGGGACCCATCCATCCGCAGCCCATGCGCTGGCCTTCTGGGTCCCGGCTCTGCGCAGCAACGCTACGCGTTGCAGCGCGTCCGGGACACGAGACCATCACCCAAACTTCCACTCTGCCGTCTCCACCACCAAATCAATGAAGGCCCGCACCTTGGCCGACAGCAAACGCGAGGTCGGATAGACGATATGGATCGGCAGCGCCGGCTGCTCGTATTTCGCCAGCACGATTTTGAGCCGCCCGCGCTTCAGGCCCTCCGCGGCCTGATAGGCCAGCACCCGCGTGATGCCCCCGCCGGCTTCTGCATATTGCAGGGCGGCGTCGGCGCTGTTGCTGGTAAAACGTGGCGTCGGCGTCCACTCGATATCGCGGCCGTCTTGGACGAAGTGCCAATTGGCGTAGGGGCCGAACGCGATGGTCTGGTGCGCGAGCAATTCCTGTGGCGTCTTCGGCTCGCCGTGGCGCTTCAGGTAGCCCGGCGTCGCCACCGTGATCCGCCGCATCTCGCCGACCTGGCGTGCGACCAGCGAAGAATCGGCGAGATGGCCGATCCGCACCGCGGCATCGACCGCGTCCTCGACGAGATTGACGAGGTTGTCCGAGAGCCTGAGCTCGGCCGTGACCTCCGGATAGCGCTTGAGATAATCGGTCATGACCGGCGAGACATGCAGCCGCCCGAAGCCGAGGGGCGCCGACACCACCAGACGGCCGCTCGGCCGGTTCCGCTCCTCGCGCGCGGAGCCGTCGGCCTCCTCGACATCGGCGAGGATGCGCCGCGCGCGCTCCAGATAGCGCGTGCCGACATCGGTCAATCTCACCTGCCGGGTGGTGCGCTGCAGCAGCCGCGCGCCGAGATGCTCCTCCAACGCCGCGATCAGCCGCGTCACGGCCGATGGCGACAGCTGCAGCTTGCGCGCTGCCGGCGCAAAGCCGCGCAGATCGGCGACGGTGACGAAGACGTGCATGGCTTCGAGGCGGTCCATGGTATTATTGCATATATCGCAATGATAAAGTGTCAAGTGGCCAGATTGTTTTACCCGCCGGAAGGTCCACCTTAGACAGCGAAAGACGCAGGGATGCGCCGGGATTTCAGGAGATGTTCCGATGACGGCAACTCACACCTACGCCAGCGACGTGGCGTTCACGCCGGCGGTGAAATCGATCCAGACCCGAAAGGGATCACGCGAAGGCTATGCTCATGCCGAGCAGCGCGGATGGCGCACCGAGGTCGACGAGAACCTTGCGGCGTTCCTGGCTGACGCCAACAGCTTTTATTTCGCCACCGCCTCCGGCGATGGCCAGCCCTACATCGTAAACGGTACGAGAGGCCCACGGAGCCACGGACTTGGTGCGGACGGCCTACGCACCGCGCTTGAAGCGTATAGGCATCCAGAACTGCCGGAGGGCCTCGACGGTTGCTGGAATGTTGCGCCAGGCGTTTTGGATGATGGGCTGCGTTCCCAGCGTGCGCCGGGCCGGGGGTAGCAAGGGTCGACCGGCGTCGTCGATGCAATGGACCAAGATCGGCCGCAGCATAAGGTGTTCGGTTCCATTCGGGGGGAGAAGCCGCGACCAGACGAGAAGCCGAAGCTTCATGACGGCGTAGAAGCCCATGCACCAGGGCTGCGGGTCGACTTCGCCGTCCGGTGATCGCACGAACAGCGGCTCGAAGCTCTCCGGTCTCGTCGACAGCGTCTCGCTGATAGCGTTGTGGCGCATCAGCGTGGCGGCGATTGCCGAGAACTCCTCGGTGTCGTGATTGAAGGCGTCGGGATCTACGCCGAGGAGCGGGCACACCCATTCCTCGGACGCCATCGAGACCGGCCCGGCGACGACCGCGGCCACCGCGCCATCGAGCATGGAGAGCGACGTCGCCCGCGGATGCCGAAGCGTCGGCGACCTGGCGCGCTTGCTGATCCATTGCCCGAGCCGTTCGAACGACATGGCATAGTCCGCCATCGTCGTCTTGCGTGCTTTTCGCGTTCCCCGCCCTTGCTTCGGCTTCGTCATGCCACGGCCCGCTTTTCGGCTTCGCGTGCGGCCTTCCAGTTCCAGGCCAGAAGTTCGTGAAGCTGGTTGGTCTTCGTGGCGCCGCTCACCATGCGATCGAGAACGTCGACGAGATACGCCTCGGGGTCGAGGCCATTCAATTTCGCTGTGTTAAGAAGCGAAGCGAGTATCGCCCAGGTCTCGCCCCCGCCTTCGTCACCACTGAACAACGAGTTCTTTTTTCCGATCGCAATTGGCCTGATCGATCGTTCGACCGTGTTGGTGTCCGGCTCGAGCCGCCCGTCATCCAGGAACGTCGTCAGGCCCTGCCAGCGTTCGAGCATGTAGTCGATCGCCTTGATGAGCGTCGAGCGGCGGGAGATCCCGTCCTTCACCGCGATCAGACGGGCCCTCAACGCCTCCATCAGCGGCTTCGTCTCGGCCTGTCGCGTCGCGCGGCGTTCCCCAGCATCGAGACCGCGGATCCTCTCCTCGATCGCGTAGACGGCCGCAATGCGCTCGATGACCTCCGCGGCGAAGGGTGAGTTCGTCGTCTTGTGCACCCTCACGAAGTTGCGGCGCGCGTGAACGAGACAATACGCCAGCTGGATCTGGCCCGACATCATCGCATCGCCCGCCAGCGAGGCGTAGGCGGCATAGCCGTCGACTTGCAGCACGCCTTCGAAGCCGGCTAACTGCGCCACGATCTCCTTTTTGCCGCGACCACCTGCGAACACGTAGGCGACCGCCGGCGGCGCCGGCCCCTTCCACGCCCGATCGTCCGTCGCGTGCGCCCAGAACTGGCAGATCCTCGTGCGGCCGCGTCCCGGATCGAGCACTGGCATCGGCGTCTCGTCGCAGAACAGCCGCTCGAAGCCGTGCATAGTCTTCAGTTGCAGATCGTAGAGGCCCCTGACCAGCCACGCCGCGCTCCCCATCCAGCGCGCCAGCGTCTGACGGTCGACGACGACACCCTGACCCGCCAGGATCTGCGTCTGGCGATAGAGCGTCGATTGCCAGGCATATTTGGCCGCGGCGATATGCGCGATCAGCGCCGTCGTTGCCATGCCGCCCTCGACGAGCCGCGCCGGTGCCGGGGCCTGGACAATCGGGCCCTCACAGGAGCGGCAGGCGTATTTTGGACGGATCGTGCGGAGCACACGCAGCCACGCGGGAACCCGATCGAGCGCTTCGCTGCTCTCCTCGCCGATCCGATGCATCTGACCCGTGCAGCACGGGCACAGCGTGGACGCCGGCTCGATCACCCGCTCGACCCGAGGCAGATGCGCCGGCAGCGCGCCGATGTTGCGCTTCGCTTTGCGCCGCTCCGGCCGCGGCGCGTCCGGTTTGTCGTCATTGGCCGGGAGCTGTGAGCCGGCGGTCCGTTCCAGATCAAACGCGATCTGTTCGGCGCAGACGATCGCCGCGCGCTCCGATCGTGCGCCGAAGATCAGGCTCTTCAACGTGGCGATCTCTGCGCGCAGATCATCGTTCTCGCCTTCGAAAGCCAGCACCATCTCGGCAAGAGCCGCAGGGTCAGAGGGGAGATCTTCGGGGCGAAGCGCCATATCGCAGAGCTACACGAACGCACTCGCAATCGCCAGCAAAACAAGACGCTTCAGGCAACCTTCGTCGGCCGCTTCGTCACCTTCGGGACCACACGCGACCACTCCGCAAGACCTTCAATCAGCATCGCCAGTTGCGCCCCCGTCACCGGCATCGTACCCTCGCGAACAGGTGGCCAGGCAAAGCCCCCATTCTCCAGCCACTTCGTCGCTAGAACCATTCCCGAGCCGTCAAAAACCAGTAGCTTCAAACGATCCGATCGCTTCGATCGGAAGACATAAACGTCACCGCTGTAGGGCTTGCCGCCTAATCCCTCCGCTACCAGCGCGACAAGGCCATGAACGCCTTTACGAAAGTCAATCGGCTGCGTCGCGACGAACACACGGACCATTGGACCGAAAGAGATCATCGCGTCGATCTCACCGCCGCCAGCACGCGCTCCAGCGTCGCGGCGTCGACGCCGACGGGCACGCGCACCGTCGCGCCCGCGATCATCACCTCGATCCGCTCGGCCGGATCCGTCAGAACATGCGCCTTATCGATCGCGTTCGGCTGCGCCTCGACGGCGGCCTCGAGCCTGACTTGCACGAACTGCGGCGCTTCGCTCGACGCGAGCCGCGCCTGGCGCCGCCACACACTGAGCAGTCCCCGGTTCACCCCGTTGCGTCGAGCCACCTCGGAAATGCTCGTCTCCGGATCGGCACTCTCGGCCACGATCCGCGCCTTCTCCGCATCGCTCCAACTGCGCCGTCGCCTCTCCCCTGTGATCACCTCGATCCGCTGATAGGAGGCGGCATCATGCCCGTCTTGATGTCTGTCTTGATGCATGGAACGAGCGTCCCTCGCGTTGTCAAATCCACGCGCGAGTCTCGCTCATCCCGTCCACCTAAACGAGGTGGGGTCGTCGTACCGCTATCCCTACATCCAGCACCGCGGCGGCCCGAAGGGGTTTCTGAAGGTGCTGGACAAGCAGACGCTGGCCTTCACGGACTACGCCGGCAACCGGCAATACATCACGCAGGGAAACCTGTCCGAGAATCCCAAGGCCTATATTTTCGTGATGGACTACGCCCATCGCCGCCGCGTCAAGATCTGGGGCGAGGCGCGCGTCGTCGAGGACGATGAGGCGCTGACGACGTCGCTGATGCCCAAGGGGTACCGCGCGCGCCCGGAGCAGGTGATCCTGTTCAAGATCGCAGCGTGGGACACCAACTGCCCGCAGCACATTCCGCAGAAGTTCGATGCGCCGGATGTCGCGGCAGCGCTGGCGGCGAGGGACCAGCGGATCGCGGAGCTGGAAGCGGAAGTGGCGGCATTGAAGGGAAAAGCGAGTCTGCCTTCAAGCGAAAGCTAGTCCGGCTCGCACGGTTACCATCTCCCCTTGCGGGAGAGGGTGGCTCGGAGCGACGAGACGGGTGAGGGGTTTCTCTCCGCCTGCGATGGTCCCACGTCGCAATTGGCGGAGAGAACCTCTCATCCAGCGCCATAGCCGATGCGAAGCATCGGCGTTCTTAAGAACGGCGGCCGAAGACCGCCTAAGCCGCCTCCTCCCGCAAGGAGAGAAGGGAAGAGGAGCCAGCCAAGAAATCAGATCACACTCGCGCCTTCGTGCTGGAAGCCGAGGTAGCTGGCCGCCACGCGCTCGTTCGCCGCGACATCGCTCGCCTTGCCGCTGAGCACGAACTCGCCGAGCTCCATCACATAGGCCTGGTCCGCGATCTTCAGCGCGGCCTGCGCGTTCTGTTCGACCAGCAGCACGGAGACGCCGCTGGCGCGCAGCTCGGTGACGATGCGGAAGATGTCGGCGACGATGATCGGGGCGAGGCCGAGGCTCGGCTCGTCCAGCATCAGGAGCTTCGGCTCGCCCATCAGTGCGCGGCCCATCGCGAGCATCTGCTGCTCGCCGCCGGAGAGGGTGCCGGCGAGCTGCTTGCGCCGCTCCTTCAGCCGAGGAAACAGCGTGTAGACGCGCTCCATCGAGGTTTTCGCCTTGCTCCGCTCGATGCGGAAGGCCCCGAGCTCGAGATTGTCCTCGACATTCATGGTCACGAACAGCTCGCGGTGCTCAGGGACCAGGCCGAGCCCCATCGCGACGCGGTCCTCGATGTCCAGCCGTGACAGATCCTGCCCGGCGAAGGCGACGCGGCCCTTCAGCGGCAAGATGCCCATGATGGCGGAGAGTAGCGTGGTCTTGCCGGCGCCATTGGCCCCGACGATGGTGACGATCTGGTTGGCGCCGACCTCGAGCGAGACCGAACGCACGGCCTCGACCTTGCCATAGGCGACATGTGCGTCGGCGACGGACAACAGCGCGCTCATGCCGCCACTCCGAGATAGGCCTTGATCACTTCGGGATTGGTCTTGATCGTGGCGGGCGTGCCTTCCGCGATCTTGGTGCCGAAATCGAGCACCACGATGCGGTCGGCGAGATTCATCACGAAGCCCATGTCGTGCTCGACCAAGAGCACGCTCATGCCGCCGTCGCGCAGCTCGCGGAGCAGCGCGGCAAGGCGCTGCTTCTCCATGTGGCGCAGGCCGGCGGCCGGCTCGTCGAGCAGCAGCAGCATCGGATCGACGCACAGCGCACGCGCGATCTCGACGATGCGCTGCTGGCCGAGCGAGAGCGAGCCTGCGAGCTGATGCATCTGCTCGGCGAGGCCCACGCGCTCGATCTGGCGGGCGGCCTCCGCGAGCAGCTTCGCTTCATCGGCGCGGTCGAGCCGCAGCATCGAGGAGATCGGTCCCGAATGGCCGCGCAGATGCGCGCCGATCGCGACGTTCTCCAGCACGGTCATATCAGGGACGAGCTTCACATGCTGGAAGGTGCGGGAGATGCCGAGCTTGACGATCTCCTGCGGTGGCGCCCTGTCGACCTTCTTGCCGAGCACCGAGATCGAGCCTGAGGACGCCGACAGCACGCCGGTGATCAGGTTGAACGTCGTGCTCTTGCCGGCGCCGTTCGGTCCGATCAACGCGACGATCTCGCGGGCCTGCACGTCGAAGGAGACGTTGTTGACCGCGATCACGCCACCGAACTGCTTTCGAGCCTTCTCGACCTGGAGCAGGACGCCGGACTGGCCGGCCGCGCGGGTGCGCTGCTCCAGTTTCAGCGAGGTGTCCGGCTTTTTGCCGCGGGTAGGCTCGGGCAGGAACGACATCAGCCAGGGCCAGACGCCGCCGGGCGCAAGCTGGAGCAGCGCCACCAGCATGATGCCGAACACGATGGTCTCGACCTGTCCGGAGCCGGGCAGGAGCAGCGGCAAATAGCTTTGCAGCACCTCCTTCAGGACCACGACGATCGCCGCGCCCAGCACGCCGCCCCAGACATAGCCGGCGCCGCCGACCACCGCGATGAAGAGATATTCGATGCCGGCCTGCGCGCCGAACGGCGTCGGGTTCACCGCGCGCTGGAGATGCGCGTAGAGCCAGCCGGAGAGGCCGGCGAGCACGGCGGCATGGATGAACACCAGCAGCTTTGCGCGCGGCGTGTGCACGCCGAACGCTTCGGCCGCGACGTGTCCGCGGCGCAGCGCGCGGATGGCGCGGCCGGTGCGGGAATCCAGCAGGTTCATCGTGAGCAGGGCCGAGAGGATCACGGCAACCCAGATCGCGTAATAGATCGAGCCGGGCGAGAGCATCTTGAACGAGCCGATCGACAGCGGCGGGATCGCCGAGATGCCGTCGTTTCTTCCCAAAAATTCCAGCTTGCTGAAGAGATAGAACAGGCCCAGCCCCCAGGCGAGCGTGCCGAGTGGCAGATAGTGCCCGGAGAGACGGACGGTCACCAGCCCGAGCAGCACCGCCAACGATCCGCTGACCACCAGCGACAGCGGCAAGGTCAGCCATGGCGACAGGCCATAGGCCGTCGACAGCACCGCGGTGGTGTAGGCGCCGAAGCCGACGAAAGCCGCCTGGCCAAACGAGGTCAGGCCGCCGACGCCGGTGAGCAGCACGAGGCCCATCGCGACGAGGGCGGCAAGGCCGATATTGTCGAGCAGCACGATCCAGAACGGCGGCATGCCCGGGACGAACGGAATCGCCGCCATGAGAAGCGCGAAGATGAGGATGGGAAGCCGGCTCTGCATGCGCGTCAGTCCTTCTCTTCCTCGACCGCGGGCGCGGCGAGCGAGCGCAGCAGCAGCACGGGGATCAGCAGCATGAAGACGATCACTTCCTTGTAGTTGGAGGCGTAGAAGGACGAGAACGCCTCGACGATGCCGACGACCAGTGCCGCGACGGCGGTGAGCGGATAGCTGACGAGGCCGCCGATGATCGCGGCAACGAAGCCCTTGAGGCCGATCAGGAACCCGGAGTCGTAATAGAGCGTCGTGATCGGCACGATCATGATGCCCGACAGGGCGCCGATGACGGACGCCAGCAGGAAGGCGATCTGGCCGGACAGCGTGGTGCGGATGCCGGCAAGGCGGGCGCCGAGCCGGTTCACGGCGGTCGCGCGCAGCGCCTTGCCGTAGAGCGTCAGCCCAAAGAACAGCCAGAGCCCGATGATGAAGGCGACGGTGATGCCGTAGACGGTGATGCTCTGGCCGGTGAAGCGCAGTGCACCGGCGGTGAAGGAGCCGGACAGCACGGCAGGTCCGCGCTGGCCTTCGGCGCCGAAGAACAGCAGGCCGAGGCCCTGAAGCGCCAGGTGGACGCCCACCGATGCGATCAGCAGCACCAGCACGGAGGTGTGCGCCAGCGGCTGGAACGCGATGCGGTAGAGGTAGAGGCCGATCATCGCCACGATCACCAGCGACAGCGCGATGCAGACCGCCACCGGCGGCTTCTGGGCAGCGAAGTAGATGGTCAGCGCCAGCACGATGGCCGGCAGCACGACGTTGGTGACGAGGCTGCGTACGATCAGGCGGCCGTGCAGCGCCTTGCGCGCCACGAACAGGTCGAACACGAAGGCGCCGATGCCCAGCGCCAGCGCGAGCTTTGCTGTGCCCGGCATCTGGCCCGCGGCCAGCGAGGCATAGGTCAGCGCGCCGTAGGTGACGAATTCGCCCTGGGGAATGAGGATGACGCGCGTGACGGCGAACACCAGCACCAGCGCCAGGCCGAGCAGCGCGTAGATCGCGCCATTGGTGATGCCGTCCTGTACCAGGAACAGCATGATGGTGGTATTCAAGACCGGACGCTCCCCCTCAAAGATCGGGACCGGGCTCCGCAATTGCGGTGGACGGTCCGCTCACAGCCATTGAAACGCTGACGATATTTGATATGGTCCATAACAATTATCAAATATAACTTCAAGGGTGGGGCGGACGACCCGCCCCGAATTTAGCGGGATCACGAGCACGAGGCGATGACCGTTTCCAAAACCGCTGAAAAGTCTTCTGAAAAGCCCGGCGACGCGGCCAAGGGCCGCAAGGACGCGGCCGAGGCCCAGCCTGAAGCCCTCCAGCTTGGCGAGCTCTCCGAGCAGCTCGGCTACGTGCTGAAGCGGGCGCAGCTCAAGGTGTTCGAGAACTTTTTGCGCTGCATGGCCTCGCTCCAGCTCACGCCGGCGCAGTTCTCCGTGCTGTTGCTGGTCGAGAAGAATCCGGGCCGTAACCAGACCGAGATTGCCTCGACCCTCGGCATCCTGCGCCCGAACTTCGTGGCGATGCTCGACAATCTGGAGAGCCGCGACCTTTGCGCGCGGATCCGCTCCACCAACGACCGCCGCTCGCACATCCTGGTGCTGACCGACAAGGGCAAGGCCGTGCTGACCCGGGCGAAAAAGCTGGTCGCCACCAAGCACGAGTCCCGGCTGAACGAGCTGCTCGGGCAGGCCAACCGCGAAGCCCTGATCGGGATGCTCTCGAAGATCGCGAACGAGTTTTGAGGCCCGGCTGTCATCGCCCGGCTTGATGTTTAGTCCGGAGACATGGCTGACACCTGTTCGGACACATCACTGACAGGTTGGCCATTGGTCAAGTCGATCGATGCGACCTGCCAGCTGGCGAAGAAGATTCCGTAGTGGCCGTCACGAACCAGTGGCCGGATGGCAAGGCGTTCGCGGGCGAAGGCCTGGGGAACTTTCCAGAAGCGTCTCTTGAAGGAGATGTAGGGTCTTGTCGATGAGACCCTGCGCACGATCTCGCCGCTGTCGTATTCGACGTTCGGAACGCGGGCCGGCATGGGGCGAGCACTTGGCCGGAAGCGATCGGCAGGGACCTGCATATCGAGGCCTTGGTGAGGCCGCTCCAGATTGTAGACCGGCCGCCAGGCGTCGAAGGCGCGCTGGACTTCCGGGAGAGTTCGGAAGCGGCGCATTGCAAACACCTCGGCCTTCAGGGTGCGATGGAAGCGCTCGTTCTTGCCGCGGGCCTGTGGGTGGCATGGCCTGGCGTGCACCACCCTGACGCCAAGCTTGAGCAGCCACACCTTCAGTCCGGTCCAACGAATGCCGGACGTATCGCCCCAGGGTGAGCCATTGTCGGTGTAGAAGGCCTCTGGCAGGCCATAGCAGCGGAACGTCGTCGACAGGTGATTCTGCACGGTGAGACGCTGCTCGTCGGCACATGCCTTCAGGCACAGCACGTAGCGCGAGTGATCGTCGACGATGGTCAGCGGATGGCATCGTGTCCCGTCGGCCAGCGGCAGGTGGCCCTTGAAGTCCATCTGCCACAGCAGATTGGGAGCTTCCTTCTCGAACCGGTGGCCCGGATTGGGCGGCGCATTCTCACTCGGTTTGACCCGGCCGTTCCGACACAGGATCTGGTGCACCGTTGATGGCACAGGCACCGTCTGCCCGCCCCGCTTCAGGCAATGGGCAATCTTCCGTGCTCCCCAAGCCGGATGCTTGTCGCGTACAGCCAGGACTTCTACTTCGACCGCAGCCTCACTCCGCTTGGGCATCGCATGCGGGCGCCGGGAGCGGTCGGCCAGCTCCCGATCGCCGGCCTGCCAGCGCGCCAGCCACTTGTAGCCGACGTCAGGACTGATGTTGAACCGACGGCACAGTTCGCGCCGGTTGGCGCCCTCCTGCAAAGCCAGCCGCACAAACTCGTGACGCTGATCCATCACTGACACCTCGCTCCAAGGCATGGACGGCCTCCCGAATCGGACCAATCCAGCCAATGTTGATGTGTCAGCTATGTCTCCGAACACCCGTCAGTGATCTGTCCGGGCTAAACACTTGACCGGGCGATCCAGTACTCCGAGACGTTTGTGATCGAGCCGATAGGCCGCGGCGTACTGGATTCCCCGCCTTCGCGGGGAATGACAGCGAGACCTGGGCAGGCGCCTCAATCCACCAAAATCACCCTTATATCGTTCACGTTCGTCAGTGTCGGTCCCGGCATCAGCAGATCGCCGGTCGCCTCGAAGAACGTCGTCGCGTCGTTGTTGTCCAGGTACGCCTGCGGCTGAAGCGCCAGGGCCTTCATCTTCGCGAACGTCGCAGCATCAATCAGCGCGCCGGCGGGATCGGTGGGATGGCCGGCGCCGCCATCGGCGCCGTCGGTGTCGCCGGCGAGAGCGGAAACATCGGGCGTGTCCTTCAGCAGGCCGGCGAGCGCCAGCGCGTATTCCTGGTTGGGGCCGCCGCGCCCATTGCCGCGCACGGTAACGGTGAGTTCGCCGCCGGAGAGGATCGCGAGGCGCTTGCCTTGCGCGCGTGCTTCAAGCGCGAGCCTGGCGTGATCGGCGGCGACCTCGCGGGCCTCGCCTTCGAGGTCGGCGCCGAGATCGATGGTCTCGTAGCCGGCTTCCTTGGCGAGCTTCACCGCGGCGTCGAGCGATTGCTTGGGCCGCGCGATCAGCTCGAAATGCGCGCGCCCGAAGGCGGCGTCACCCGGCTTGCAGCTTTCGTTGGCGGGATCGTCGAGCGCGCGGCGGACGGCGTCGTCGATGGCGAGCTTGTACTTCGCGACGATCGCGCGCGCATCCGCCAGCGTGGTCGGATCGGGCACGGTGGGGCCGGAAGCAATGGCGGACGGATCGTCGTGCGGCACGTCGGAAATCGCCAGCGTCACGATCTCGGCGGCATTCTTGCCGGCGCGCGCCAGCCGGCCGCCCTTGATCCGCGACAAATGCTTCCTGACCGTGTTCATCTCGCCGATCGGCGCGCCCGAGCGGAGCAGCGCCTTGTTGACCGCCTGCTTCTGCGCGAAGCTGATGCCGTCCACCGGCGCGATCCAGTTCGCCGAGCCGCCGCCGGTGAGCAGCACCAGCAGCAGATCGTCAGGGCCAGCCTCGCCAGCGAGCGCGAGCGTATCGGCGGCGCCCTTCAGGCCGGCTTCATCGGGAACGGGATGACCGGCCTCGACCACGCGGATGCGGCGCGTCGGCACGCCGTAGCCGTGGCGCGTGGTGGCGATGCCGACGAGGCGCTCCGGCGCGAGCTTGAGCGTGTCGAGATAATGCCGCTCGGCGGCCGCGGCCATCGCACCCGCGCCCTTGCCGGCGGCGAGGCAGATCACACGCCCTTTCGGCGCGGGCCGCAGATGCGGCGCCAGAATCGTGCTGGGATGGGCGGCGGCAACGGCGGCGTCGTAGAGCGCGCGGAGCAGGGGACGTCGGTCGGTCATGGCGAAGGCCTTCAGCGAACTGAAATGATGGCGACAAAATCGCCGGCTCCCTGCCTACCGCATCAGGCGCCAAAGCGTAAGCAGGCTTTACCATCATTCGATTGTGCAATCGCGTGATCATAATCCGCGCGCAAGCAAAAGCCCCCTGCGATGGCCGCGCAGGGGGCTCTCTGTCGTTTGGGGTTAGCCGCCGACGTCGGCGCTGATCACGTCTCCGAACAGCTCCCACTTCTCGCCCTTGAACTTCTCGAGTTGAAGCTGGCTGATCGGCGCGAAATCGGTCGGCGAGGTGTTGACCTTCACGCCCGGCAGCAGCGCCTCGGTGCGGAAGTCCTTCAGGTTCGCCGCCTGCTTCATGATGTTCTCGCGCGTGAGATTGTCACCGCACTGCTTCAAGACCTGGACCAGTGTCTGCGCCACGGCATAGCCGACGATCGTGCCCTTATCGAGCTTGTCGCCCTCGGGGAAGTATTTGGTCATGAACGCCAGAAACTCCTTCATGCCGGGATCGTTGTTCCACGCGGGATCCGACACGTCCTTGAGATAGTCGGCCGAGATGATGTCCTGGCCGTTCTCGAAGCCGGCCGGCTTCATCACGCTGCCGACCGAGGCCGAGACGTTGTTGAGGAAGTGCAGCGGCTTCCAGCCGATCTCGGAATTCTTCTTGATCGCCTGCGCCGCGAATTTCGGCGTCGTGATGTTCATGAAGACGTCGGCGCCGGTCGACTTCAGCTTGACGATGTGATTGTCGATGGTCGGCTCGGAGGTCTCGTAGCTCTCTTCGATGACGATCATCGAGGCGGCCTTGGACCCTAAGCCGTCCTTGAGGCCCTTGAGGTAGTCCTTGCCGTAATCGTCGTTCTGGTAAAGCACCGCGATCTTGGCGTCCGGCTTGTTCTTCAGGAGCCACTTCGCATAGATCTGCGTCTCGCTCTGGTAATTGGGTTGCCAGCCCATCGTCCAGGGGAAGTTCTGCGGATCGTTCCACTTGGTGGCGCCGGTCGCGACGAACAGCTGCGGCACCTTCTTCGAGTTCATGTATTTGTGGATCGCCGAGTTCGGCGGCGTGCCGAGCGAGTTGAAGATGAACAGCACCTCGTCGCTCTCGACCAGCTTGCGGGCCTGCTCCACCGTCTTCGGCGGCGAGTAGGCGTCGTCATAGGAGATATAATTGATCTTGCGGCCGTTGATGCCGCCCTCGTCGTTGATCTTCTTGAAATAGGCGGCTTCGGTCCGCCCGATGATGCCGTAGGCGGAAGCCGGTCCGCTGTAGGGCATGATGTTGCCGATCTTGATTTCGGTGTCGGTCGCGCCGGTATCGTATTTCTTCTGGGCCGATGCAGTGGAGGCCGAGGCCGCAATGAGCGCAAGCGCCAGTGACGCGGCCGCAAGTTTGCCGGTGACAGCGGGCATTCCTATCTCCCTATTTTCTTGGTGTGTGTGCGTCCCTTTTCTTGGCTTGATGATTTTTGGCGGCGCGGAGGCAATTCAATACGATTTACCGGGAGCCTTCAACAGAAAGCCCCCGCGGCTGTGTCGCAGGGGCTGCTCCTTTAGTAGTCAAGGACCGGCGCGCGCTCGTGTGCGACTGCGAGACGGCGCCGCTGTCTTGAGTTGATTAATTAGTCGGAGGCGATTTTGAGTTGCGCGGCTTCAGTGGCCGAGCTCGCTCGAGATGATGTCGCCGAACAGCTCCCATTTCCTGCCCTTGAACCGCATCATCTGGAGCTGCTCGATCGGGGCGAAATTATCGGCGGAGGTGTTGATCTTGATGCCGGGCAGCAGCGTGTCGGGCTCGAAATCCTTCAAGGAAGCGGCCTGCTTCATGACGTTCTCATGGGTAAGGTCGTCGCCGCACATCTGCAGCACCTTCACCATGGTCTGGGCCGCGGCATAGCCGAACACCACGCCGGCATCGAGCTTGTTGGCCTTGGGGTCGTACTGCGCGAGGAAGTTATAGAACTTCTTCATGCCGTCATCGGCATTCCATTGCGGGTCGGAGCCGTCCTTGGTGTAGCTCGCCGACAGGATGCCTTGCGAGATCTCCAGGCCCGCGGGCTCGAGCACGCCGCCGACCGACGCCGAGACGTTGGAGATGATGTGGACCGGATGCCAGTTGATCTCGGCCGCCTTCTTGATCGCCTGCGCGGCGAATTTCGGCGTGGTGATGCTGAGAAAGACGTCGGCGCCCGAGGCCTTCAGCTTCACGACGTGCTCGTCGATCGCGGGCTCCGACGTGTCGTAGCCGTCTTCGAGCACGATCATCGACGCCTTGGCGCCGAGGCCGTCCTTCAGCCCCTTCAGATAGTCCTTGCCGAAATCGTCGTTCTGGTAGAGCACGGCGATCTTCGCGTCCGGCTTCTCCTTCATGATGTATTTGGCGTAGATGCGCGCCTCGCTGGCGTAGCTCGGCTGCCAGCCCATGGTCCACGGATATTGCTTCGGATCGTTCCATTTGGAGGCGCCGCTCGCCACGAACAGCTGCGGCACCTTCTTCTCGTTCATGTATTTGCGGATGGCGCCGTTGGTGGAGGTGCCGAGCGAGCCGAAGATCAGCAGCACACCGTCGCTCTCGACCAGCTTGCGCGCCTGCTCCACCGTCTTCGGCGGCGAATAGCCGTCGTCGTAGGAGATGAACTTGATCTTGCGGCCGTTGATGCCACCCTCGGCATTGATCTTGTTGAAATAGGCTTCCTCGGTCTTGCCGATCGCGGCATAGGCGGAGGCCGGCCCGCTATAAGGCATGATGTTGCCGATCTTGATCTCGGTATCGGAAGCGCCGCTGTCGTATTTCTTTTGCGCCAGTGCCGGGCTGCTCACCGCAGTGCACAACGCGAGCGCGGCCGAAACGGCCGCAACCTGAAATCGAACGACAGTCATCTTTCTCCACCCGGAATGGATCGGCGCCGCATTGAACAAGATTGACGCCTGACGTCAACAAAAAGCCCCCGCGGTCGCCCGCGGGGGCTTTGTCAGATTTGACTAGACTTGAACTGACCAGACTTGGACTATTGCGTCAGCGTCACTCGGAAGCGACGTCGCCGCTGATGATCTCGCCGAACAGTTCCCACTTCTCGCCCTTGAAGCGCTGCATCTGGAGCTGCGAAATCGGGGCGAAGTCGGTGGCGCTGGTGTTGATCTTGACGCCGGGCAGCAGCGTGTCCGGTGCAAAATCCTTCAAGGAAGCGGCCTGCTTCATCAGGTTGGCGCGGGTGAGGTCGTCACCGCACATCTCCAGCGTCTTGACCAGGGTCGACGCCGCGCCGTAGCCGTAGACCATGCCGGTGTCGGTCTTGTCGGCGCCGGGCATGTACTTGTCGACGAACTCGTTCCACTTCTTCATGCCGGGATCGTTATTCCACTGCGGGTCGGTGGAATCCTTGGCATAGGCCGCCGACAGCACGTCCTGCGAGGCCTCGAAGCCGGCCGGCTTCATCACGCTGCCGACCGAGATCGACACGTTGGTGAGGATCTGGAGCGGCTTCCAGCTGAGCTCGGCGGTCTTCTTGATGGTCTGGGCCGCGAACTTCGGCGTCGCGTAGATCAGCAGCACGTCGGGATTGGCGGCCTTGATCTTGACGATGTGGCCGTCGATCGACGGCTCGGAGATCTCGTAGCTCTCCTCCATGATGATCATGGACGCGCCCTTGGCGCCGAGACCGTCCTTGGTGCCCTTGAGGTAGTCTTTGCCGAAATCGTCGTTCTGGTAGAGGATCGCGACCTTGGCGTTCGGCTTTTCCTTCATCAGCCATTTCGCGTAGATCTGCGCTTCGCTCTGGTAGGAGGGCTGCCAGCCGATGGTCCAGGGGAAGTTCTTCGCGTCGTTCCACTTGGTGGCGCCGGTGGCGACGAAGAGCTGCGGGATCTTCTTGGCGTTCAGGTACTTCTGGATCGCGGTGTTCGAGGGCGTGCCGAGCGGATTGTACACGGCCAGCACTTCGTCGCTCTCGACCAGCTTGCGGACCTGCTCGACGGCCTTCGGCGGCGAATAGGCGTCATCATAGGTGACGAAGTTGATCTTGCGGCCGTTGATGCCGCCCTTGTCGTTGATCATCTTGAAATAGGCTTCTTCGGTCTTGCCGATGATGCCATAGGCCGACGCCGGACCGCTGTACGGCATGATGTTGCCGATCTTGATCTCGGTATCGGACGCGCCGGTGTCGTATTTCTTCTGGGCAAGTGCTGCGCCGGAGGTGAGGGTCGCGACCGCCGTTACGAGTGCGGTGGTTCGCAGTATTCTTCCGAAAAGCAATTGGGTCTCCTTGGTTAAAACAACAGTCTGGATGGAAGTTTTAGTTCTTCCTGAGCCGACCGGCGAGTTGCTGGCCCAGGATCGCGACTTGCCTTGCGCCATGCGGCACGAGGTAGATGACGAGGAACAGGAGCACGCCGAACACCGCGCCGGAGAGGCCCTTGGAGATGCCCTCCGCGATGTTCGGCACGAAGATGATGAAGGCAGCGCCGACGATCGAGCCGGGCAGCCAGCCGACGCCGCCGACCACCATGCCGAGGAACAGCGAGATTGCGAGCGTGATGGTGTAGCTGTCGGGCGCGACGAACTGCACCGCAATGGCGCCAAGCGAGCCGGCGATGCCGGTGATGGCGGCGGAGACGCCGAAGGCCAGCGTCTTGTACAGCGCGACGTCGACGCCCATCGCGGAGGCCGCGATCTCGTTGTCGCGGATCGCCATGAAGGCGCGGCCCGAGCGGGAACGCAGCAGGTTCACCGAGAAGATGTAGATCGCAATCACGACCACGAGCGTGAAGTAGTACAGCCACATGTCCTGCGACATCGGCAGGCCGAACGGCGCATCCGGCTTGGTGACGACGAGGCCCTGCACGCCGCCGGTCCAGTGCTCGAGGAAGTTCAGCTTGAGGAGCTGCGGCATGGCGGTGGCGAGCGCGAAGGTCGCAAGCGCGAGGTAGACGCCGGAGAGCCGCAGCGCCGGCTGCCCGAACAGGAAGCCGAAGCCGAAACAGACGACGCCGGCGATCGGCAGCGTCAGCGCGTAATTGACGTTGAAGTGCTCCATCAGCACCGCTGTCGTATAGGCACCGACCGCGTAGAACGCGCTCTGGCCGAGCGAGAACTGGCCGCTTCCGCCGGTCAGGATGTTCAGCGCCAGCACCGCGAGCCCGTAGATCAGGAGCATCGTCATCTGGAAGATGATGAAGTTCTTGACGAAAACGGGTGCGATCAGCAGTGCCGCGAGCACCACCAGCGAGGTGCCGGTGCCCAGCGTCATGGCCCGCTTCGGAACAGCCTCGACCGCCTCGTGGCCTTCTGCAACGACTTCTTCTGCAGCGCTCATGATCAAACTCGCTTGACGATGTGCCGGCCGAACAGGCCAGCGGGTTTGACAACCAGGACGGAGATGATCAGCGCGAGCGCGATCGGGAGCTTCAGCTCATTGCCGACGCCGGGGATATAGGTGCCGGCGAGGTTCTCGAAGATGCCGACCAGGAAGCCGCCGACCACGGCGCCGAACGGGCTGGTGAGACCGCCGAGCACGGCGGCGGCAAACCCGTAGATCAGCACGCCGCCCATCATGTTGGGCTCGAGGAACACGACAGGGGCGATCAGCATGCCGGCGATCGCGCCGATCGCGGTCGCCATGCCCCAGCCGAGCGCGATCATCCAGGACGTGTTGATGCCGACGAGGCGGGCCGATTCAGGCACCGAGGCGGCCGCGCGCATGGCCAGGCCGATGCGCGTGTACTGGAAGAAGAAGTAGAGGCCGAGCAGCAGCAGCACCGTGACGCCGATCATGCCGGCCTGGTGGGTCGAGATCAGCTGGCTGCCCAGGAACGGCGCGGAGCCGAACGGGGTCGGGTACTGCTTGATGGTGAAGTCCCAGATCAGGCCGGCCGAGGAGTTGATGATCGCAAACAGCGCGATGAAGCCGGCGACGTTGGTCAGCACCGGCGCTTTCGCCAGCGGCTTGAACAGGATGCGCTCGATCGCGATGCCGGCGACGAAGGAGAGCGCCAGCGTGAGGATGAAGGCGGCCCAGTAAGGCACGCCCCATTGCATCAGCTGCCAGGAGATGAAGGTCGAGAACATCGCCATCTCGCCCTGCGCGAAGTTGAGATGGTCGATCGCCTGGTAGATCATGACCACGGCGAGCGCCATGCAGGCGTAGATCGCGCCCGTGGCGATGCCGGCCAGCACTTGGTTGGTGAACAGCTCCATCGTGCCGGCTCCTCAGTAACCCAGATAGGATTTGCGGATTTCTTCGTTGTTCGCGATGTCCTTGGCATTGCCCGACATCACGATGCGTCCGGTCTCGATCACATAGGCCTGGTCGGCGAGCTCGAGCGCGAGCTGGGCGTTCTGCTCGACCACCAGGATCGACACCTTGTCCTCGCGGTTGATCTTGCCGAGGATGCCGAACAGGTCGCGCACGACCAGCGGTGCCAGGCCGAAGGACGGCTCGTCGAGCAGCATCAGGCGCGGCCGCAGCATCAGCGCGCGGGCGACCGCGAGCATCTGCTGCTCGCCGCCGGAGAGCGTGCCGGCCTGCTGGGTGTGGCGCTGCTTGAGCACCGGGAAATGCGCGTACATGCGCTCGATGTCGGAGACGATGCCGGCGCTGTCCTTGCGGGTGATGGCCCCGAGCTGGAGGTTCTCCTCGACCGTCATGGTCGTGAAGGTGCCGCGGCCCTGCGGCACGTGGGCGATGCCGAACCGCACGATGCTCTCGGTGGAGCGATTGCTGAGCGGCTTGCCTTCGAACTCGATCGCGCCGGTGGAACGCACCATGTTGCAGATCGCGCGCAGGGTGGTGGTCTTGCCGGCGCCATTGGCGCCGAGCAGCGTCGTCAACGATCCTTCGTTGAGCGAGAAGGACAGGCCATGGAGCGCCTGGACCTGGCCGTAATAGGCGCGCAGGTCCTTGACGTTGAGCAGCGTCGTCATTGGTCCTTGCTCCCGAGATAGGCCTTGATGACGTCGGGGTCCGCCTGCACCTGGGCCGGCGTGCCTTCCGCGAGCTTCTTGCCGAAATTCAGCGCGACGACGTGGTCGGCGATCGACATCACGAGGCCCATGTGGTGCTCGACCAGCAGCACGGTCATGTGGCGGTCGTCGCGGATGCGGCGGATGAGGTCGCCGAGCAGATAGACTTCCTCGTGGTTGAGGCCGCCGGCCGGCTCGTCGAGCAGCAGGATCTTCGGGTCTGCCGCGAGCGCGCGCGCCAGCTCGACGCGTTTCTGCGTGCCGAAGGGCAGGCCGGACACGATGGTGTGGGCGACGTCCTCGAGCTTGAGATAGGCGAGGATCTCCTGCACCTTCTTGTTGACCTCGGTCTCGCTGCGCCGGACCCAGGCGAGCCGAAGCGAGTCGCTGATGATGTCGCTGGAGGTCTTCGAATGGGCGCCGACGCGGACGTTGTCCATCACCGAGAGGTTCGGAAACAGCGCCACGTTCTGGAAGGTGCGGCCGATGCCGATCTCGGCGATCCGGTGCGGAGGCCGCGACAGGATGCTCACGCCTTCCATCAGGATGTCGCCCGACGACGGCTGATAGAGCCGCGAGAGGCAATTGAAGAGCGTGGTCTTGCCGGCGCCGTTGGGGCCGATCAATCCGAGGATCTGGCCCTTGTGCATGTCAAAGGACACGCCGTTGAGCGCGATGATGCCGCCGAACACGACGCTGACGTCGCGAACCGCGAGCAGGGGCGATGTCCCCCGCGCGAGCTGTGCCTGCGTCATCTCGTCTCGCCTACACACGTCAGTGGGCGAAGGGGCGATATGAACCGCTCCCGGTGATGACAAAGGCTATCTGAACCCCTCGGCCACACGCGCAACTTTTCCTCCTGATTTCAGCTTTTTGCTGACTTCTTTTTTGGATTGCGGCATCAGTCCTCCGAGTGCCGCTTCAATGTTCCTTACCATCGCCAGCAGACGCGGTCCAATGTCGTTGATCAAACGCTCTTCCGTGAAGCGGAATGCGGGCGCGCCGCAATTGAATGCGTAAGGTCCGGTTCCGTCGTTGAGCTTGAGCGCGACGCCGGCGGCGCCGATGTCGTCGTGCCAGTCGCCGACGGACATCGCGAAACCGTATTTCGCGACGGTCTCGCCGGAACGTTCCAGTCCGTCGCGCATCTTCGGCCAGCGGCTGCCGTAATGTTCGCGCAGGATGCGGGACACCTCGGCGCGCCCCTCGTCATCGAGCGCCCAGAAATAGGCACGGCCCATCGCGCTGGTTGCAATCGGCACGCGGGAGCCGACGTCCAGTTGAACGCCGACCGTCTCGCTGCCGCGACTTTGCCCGAAATAGATCATGCTGTGACGGTCGCGGCCGCCGATCGCGACGGCGCCGCCGGTCGCGCGCATCAATTCCTCGCGAAATGGCTCGGACAAATGCCGAACGCCGAGATTGGATAACGCCGCATAACCGAGCGCCATCGCGGCGGGCGCGAGCTGATACTTCTCGAAACGGGGAACCGGTGTCAGATAACCGAGCTTCGTCAACGTGTAGGTCAGGCGCGAAACGGTCGGCTTGGGCAGGTTCGTCCGCGCGGCGATCTCCTGGTTGCCGAGAAGTCCGTCGCTGGGTTGGAATGCGCGCAAAACATCTAGTCCGCGGGAAAGCGCGACGACGAAATTCCGATCGGTCGCAGTCTTCTTGCCTGTACGCTTCATCCCTGATCTGCTTCTTGCGCGGAGTCGTTGACAACGTCCGTGCTTCAAAATAACCCTGCCGTCAAGATGCGGAATTAAATTCCGCACCGCGAAATCGAACAAAAGTAAATCCCCACCAAGGAGGGAAGCCGTGAGCGAAGTGGTCAAGCTTGAGCGTCATGACGAAGTCGGGATCGTCACGGTCAACAGTCCTCCGGTCAATGCGCTGAGTGCCGCAGTGCGCGGCGGTATTCTCGAATGCATCAAGGCCGCGATCGCCGATCCCGCGATCAAGGGCATCGTCCTGACCTGCGCCGGCCGCACCTTTATCGCCGGTGCCGACATCACCGAGTTCGGTAAGCCGCCGAAGCCGCCCGCCCTCAACGACGTCCTCGCCGAGATCGAGAACTCGCCCAAGCCGGTCGTTGCCGCGATCCATGGCACCGCGCTCGGCGGCGGCCTCGAGGTCGCGCTGGCCTGTCATTTCCGCGTGGCCGTGAAGGAAGCCAAGCTCGGTCTGCCCGAGGTGAAGCTCGGCCTGCTGCCAGGCGCCGGCGGCACCCAGCGCCTGCCGCGCGCGGTCGGGCCGGAACTCGCGGTCAAGATGATCGTCGGCGGTGATCCGATCGGTGCTGCCGAAGCGCTCAAGAATGGCCTGATCGAGGAAATCGTCGAAGGTCCGGCCTCCGGCGGCGAAGCCTTCGTGCGCAAGCTGCTCGCCGAGAAGCGCCCGCTGCGGCGCCTGCGCGACGACGATTCCAAGCTCGCGGCGGCCAAGGCCGACCGCTCGATCTTCACCAATGCGGTCGCGGCCATGACCAAGAAGGCGCGCGGCCTGGAAGCGCCGTTCGCCGCCGCCGACGCCGTCGGCTACGCCATAGACCTGCCGTTCGACGAGGGGCTGAAGAAGGAGCGCGAGGGCTTCCTCAAGCTCGTCTCCAGCGACCAGTCCAAGGCGCAGCGTTATGCCTTCTTCGCCGAGCGCGAGGCCAGCAAGATCGCCGGCGTCCCTGAAGGCACCAAGTCGCGGCCGGTGAACCGCGTCGCCATCCTCGGTGCCGGCACCATGGGCGGCGGCATTGCGATGTCCTTTGCCAATGCCGGCGTGCCCGTCACCCTGATCGAGACCGGCGAGGAGCAGCTCAAGCGCGGCATGGGCATCATGCAGAAGAACTGGGAAGCGACCGCCGCGCGCGGCGGCATCCCGGCCGACGCGCCCGCCAAGCGCATGGCGCTGATCAACGGCGTCGTCGGCATCGAGAACGTCGGTGATGCTGACCTGGTGATCGAGGCCGTGTTCGAGACCATGGCGGTGAAGAAGGAAGTGTTCGGCAAGCTCGACCAATACGTCAAGCCCGGCGCCGTGCTCGCCTCCAACACCTCCTACCTCAACATCGACGAGATCGCGAAGTCGACCAAGCGGCCGCAGGACGTGCTCGGCATGCACTTCTTCTCGCCCGCCAACGTCATGAAGCTGTGCGAGATCGTACGCGCCGACAAGACCGCGCCGGATGCGCTGGTCACCGCCGTGACCATCGCGCGAAAGATCGCGAAGGTGCCGGCCGTGGTCGGCGTCTGCGACGGCTTCGTCGGCAACCGCATGCTGGCGCAGCGTGGCAAGCAGTCCGAGAAGCTGCTGTTCGAAGGTGCCCTGCCGCAGCAGGTCGATGCCGTGGTTACAAAATTCGGCATGCCGATGGGACCGTTCGCGATGGGCGATCTCGCCGGCCTCGACATCGGCTGGCGCTCGCGCAAGGACCGCGGCATCAAGTCGGAGATCGCGGACGCACTCTGCGAAGCCGGCCGCTTCGGCCAGAAGACCGGCAAGGGCTACTACAAGTATGAAGCAGGAAGTCGCTCGGCACTGCCCGATCCGGAGGTCGAGAAGCTGATCGACGAGACGCTGCTCCGTCTCGGCCGCAAGAAGCGCGTCGTCAGCGACGAGGAGATCCTCGAGCGCATGATGTACCCGATGATCAACGAGGGCGCGAAGATCCTCGAAGAGGGCATCGCGGCGCGTCCTTCCGACATCGACGTGGTCTGGCTCTACGGCTACGGCTGGCCGATCTACCGCGGCGGCCCGATGTTCTGGGCCGACACCGTCGGCCTCAAGCACATCGCCGATCGTCTCTCCTTCTACGCCAAGGAGACCAACGATCCGAGCCTCGAGCCCGCGCCGCTGCTGAAGAAGCTCGCGGCCGAAGGCAAGACGTTCGCGTCGCTGGCCGCGGCGTCGAAGGCGGCGTGATGGCCGCTTCATCTCAACCCTCGTCATTCCGGGCTCGCGACTTTGTCGCGCCCCGGTATGACGGTCTCTGTTAGTTGCTCGCTCAACCAATCAAGAATAATGACCCATCCCGGCGAACAGTTTTATCCCGAGGGCGTGCGTTGGGACGACACCATCGTCCAGGGCTCGCTGCCTGACCTCTTGTCGAACGCCGCCGCCGATTACGGCCCGCGGACCGCGCTGGAATTCCGCGATCGCCCGATCAGCTATACCGAACTTGCCGCCATGGCCGAGCGTGCGGCGGCTGCCTTCCTGCGCGCCGGCTGCGGCAAGAACAGTTCCGTGGCGCTGTTCCTTGGCAACACGCCGGACCATCCGGTCAATTTCTTCGGCGCGCTGAAGGCTGGTGCCCGCGTCGCGCATCTCTCCCCGCTCGACGGCGAGATCGCGCTGACGCACAAGGTCTCGGATTCCGGCTCGCGCCTGCTCGTCACCTCCAACCTCGCGGCGCTGCTGCCGACCGCGCTGAAGTTCCTGGAGAAGGGCTTGATCGATCGCCTCGTCGTCTGCGAGGACGACGATTGGGGCAAGCTCGGCACGCCGCAGGCACCGATCCCCGACGATCCCCGCATCGTCACCTTCAAGAGCTTCGTCGAGGGCGCCACCGCGCCGGCTGAGTGGCCGTCGGTGACGGCGGACGACGTCGCGCTGCTGCAATATACCGGCGGCACCACCGGCCTGCCCAAGGGTGCGATGCTCACCCACGGCAATCTCACCTCCGCGGTGTCGATCTACGATGTCTGGGGCAAGCCGTCGCGTGCGGCGCGCGGCGACGCAATCGAGCGCGTGATCTGCGTGCTGCCGCTGTTCCACATCTATGCGCTCACCGTCGTACTGCTGTCCTCGCTCAGCCGCGGCAATCTGATCTCGCTCCACCAGCGCTTCGATGTCGAGGCGGTGATGCGCGACATCGAAACCAAGCGCGCGACGTACTTCCCGGGCGTGCCGACGATGTGGATCGCGATCGCGGCGCTGCCCGATCTCGACAAGCGCGACTTCTCCTCGCTTGCCGTCATCGGCTCCGGCGGCGCGCCGCTGCCGGTGGAGATCGCGAACTTCTTCGAGCGCAAGGTCGGCAAGAAGCTGCGGAGCGGCTGGGGCATGACCGAGACCTGCTCGCCCGGCACCGGCCACCCGCCGACGGGACCGGACAAGCCGGGGTCGATCGGCCTGATGCTGCCCGGCATCGAGATGGACGTGGTCTCGCTGGATGATCCGACAAAAGTCCTGCCGCCGGGCGAAGTCGGCGAGGTCCGCATCAAGGGCCCGAACGTCACCAAGGGCTACTGGAACAAGCCGAAGGAGTCCGCGGAGTCCTTTTCGGACGGCCGTTTCCTCACCGGCGACATCGGCTATGTCGACACCGACGGTTATTTCTTCCTGGTCGATCGCAAGACGGACATGATCATCTCCGGCGGCTTCAACGTCTATCCGCAGATGATCGAGCAGGCGATCTACACCATTCCAGGCGTGCACGAGGTGATCGTGCTCGGGATTCCCGACCAGTATCGCGGCGAGGCCGCCAAGGCTTTCATCAAGCTCAAGCCGGACGCCAAGCCGTTCTCGCTTGACGAGCTGCGCGCGCAGCTTGCCGGCAAGGTCGGCAAGCACGAGCTGCCGGCACCAGTCGAGTTCGTCGACGATCTGCCGCGCACGCCGGTCGGAAAATTGTCGCGCCACGAATTGCGCCAGCAGCAGAAACCAGCACAATCCACGCAACCAGGAGGTCGCACTTGACCGACGCCGTCATCGTTTCCACCGCCCGCACCCCGATCGGCAAGGCCTATCGCGGCATGCTCAACGCCACCGAGGGCGCAACGCTGCTCGGCCACGCCATCGGCGAGGCCGTCGCCCGCGCCAAGGTCGATCCGAAGGAGGTCGAGGACGTCGTGATGGGCGCGGCGCTGCAGCAGGGCGCGACCGGCGGCAACATCGCGCGCAAGGCGCTGCTCCGGGCTGGTTTGCCCGTGACCGTCGCGGGCACCACCATCGACCGGCAATGCGCCTCGGGCCTGCAGGCGATCGCGCTCGCCGCGCGCTCGGTGATCTTCGACGGCGTCGAGATCGCGGTCGGCGGCGGCGGCGAGTCGATCAGCCTCGTGCAGAACGACAAGATGAACGGCTTCCACGCGCAAGATCCGGCGCTGCTCAAGATCAAGGGCGAGGTCTACATGCCCATGATCGACACCGCCGAAGTCGTCGCCAAGCGCTACGGCATCTCGCGCGAGAAGCAGGATGAATATTCGCTGGAGAGCCAGCGCCGCACCGCCGCGGCTCAGCAGGGCGGCAAGTTCAAGGACGAGCTGGCGCCGATCACGACGCAGATGGCGGTCACCGACAAGGCGACCGGAGCCGTCTCGTTCAAGGAGGTGACCTTGTCGCAGGACGAAGGCCCGCGCCCCGAGACCACGGCTGAAGGCCTTGCCGGCCTCAAGCCCGTGCGCGGCGAAGGCTTTTCGATCACCGCCGGCAATGCCAGCCAGCTCTCCGACGGCGCCAGCGCCTCCGTCATCATGAGCGACAAGGAAGCCTCAAAGCGCGGCCTCAAGCCGCTCGGCATCTTCCGCGGCTTCGTCTCCGCCGGCTGCGAGCCGGACGAGATGGGCATCGGCCCGGTCTTCGCCGTGCCGCGCCTGCTCAAGCGCCACGGCCTCACCGTCGACGACATCGGCCTCTGGGAGCTGAACGAAGCCTTCGCGGTGCAGGTGCTGTATTGCCGCGACAAGCTCGGCATCGACCCCGAGAAGATCAACGTCGACGGCGGCGCGATCTCGGTCGGCCATCCCTACGGCATGTCGGGCGCGCGCCTCACCGGCCACGCCCTGATCGAAGGCCGCCGCCGCAAGGCGAAGTATGCGGTCGTCACCATGTGCGTCGGCGGCGGCATGGGCGCTGCCGGTCTGTTTGAGGTGTTGCAGTAATTTCACCGTCGTCCTGACGGCGACGAAACAAAGAAACTCACAGGAGGATCCGATGGATCTCGCATTCACTAGGGAAGAGCAGGCGTTTCGCGAGGAAGTGCGTTCATTCTTCCGCGACAACGTGCCGCCGGATACGCGGCGCAAGCTGGTCGAGGGCCGTCACCTCTCGAAGGACGAGATGGTGACGTGGTGGCGCATCCTCAACAAGAAGGGCTGGGGCGTCAGCCATTGGCCCAAGCAGTATGGCGGCACCGGCTGGACCTCCGTGCAGCACTACATCTTCAACGAGGAGCTGCAGTCCTATCCGGCGCCGCAGCCGCTCGCCTTCGGCGTCAGCATGGTCGGTCCTGTGATCTACACCTTCGGCAACGAAGAGCAGAAGAAGCAGTATTTGCCGCGCATCGCCAATGTCGACGACTGGTGGTGCCAGGGCTTCTCCGAGCCCGGCTCCGGCTCCGACCTCGCTTCGCTCAAGACCAAGGCCGAGCGCAAGGGCGACAAGTGGATCATCAACGGCCAGAAGACCTGGACCACGCTGGCCCAGCACGCCGACATGATCTTCTGCCTCTGCCGCACCGACCCCTCCGCCAAGAAGCAGATGGGCATCTCCTTCATCGTCTTCAGCATGAAGTCGAAGGGCGTCACCGTGCGTCCGATCCAGACCATCGACGGCGGCGTCGAGGTCAACGAGGTGTTCTTCGACGACGTCGAGGTGCCCATCGAGAACCTGATCGGCGAAGAGAACAAGGGCTGGGACTACGCCAAATTCCTGCTCGGCAATGAGCGCACCGGCATTGCCCGGGTCGGCGTCTCCAAGGAGCGGCTGCGCCGCATCCGCGATTTGGCCGGCAAGGTCGAATCCGGCGGCAAGCCGATCATCCAGGACGCCGCGTTCCGCGAGAAGCTCGCCGCCTGCGAGATCGAGCTGAAGGCGCTCGAGCTGACGCAGCTCCGTGTCGTCGCCGACGAAGGCAAGCACGGCAAGGGCAAGCCCAATCCGGCGTCCTCGGTGCTGAAGATCAAGGGCTCCGAGATCCAGCAGACCACCACCGAGCTCTTGATGGAAGTGATCGGTCCGTTCGCAGCACCCTACGACGTGCACGGCGACGACGGCTCGAACGAAGCCATGGAGTGGACCGCCCAGATCGCGCCGAGCTACTTCAACAACCGCAAGGTCTCGATCTACGGCGGCTCCAACGAGATCCAGCGCAACATCATCGCCAAGGCGGTGCTGGGGCTCTAGGCGTCATTCCGGGGCGCGCGCAGCGCGAGCCCGGAATCCATAGCCACGATCGGGAGTATGGATCCCGGGCTCGCGCGATGCGCGCCCCGGGATGACGAAGCCAGATAATTTCGGGTACGAGGAACCAAAGAAATGGATTTTGATCTGAACGAGGAGCAACGGCTTCTCAAGGAAAGCATCGACGGCCTGCTGACCGATTCCTACGATTTCGAGAGCCGCAAGAAGTACATGAAGGAGAAGGGCGGCTGGAGCCAGGCCGTCTGGGGCAAGCTCGCCGAGCAGGGCCTGCTCGGTCTGCCGTTCACGGAGGCCGATGGCGGCTTCGGCGGCGGCGGTGTCGAGACCATGATCGTGATGGAAGCGCTCGGCAAGGCGCTGGTGCTCGAGCCGTATCTGGCAACGGTCGTGATCGGCGGCGGCTTCCTGCGCCACGCCGGCTCCGATGCGCAGAAGGCCGCGCATGTGCCCGGGATCATCGACGGCAGCAAGACGCTGGCGTTCGCCCAGCTCGAGAAGAACTCGCGCTACGATCTCTTCGACGTCTCGACGACGGCAAAGAAGAAGGGCGACGGCTGGGTGATCGACGGCGAAAAGTTCGTCGTGCTCAACGGCGAGAATGCGGAGACCCTGATCGTCACCGCCCGCACCAAGGGCGACCGCCGCGACAAGTCCGGGATCGGCGTGTTCCTGGTGCCGGCGAGCGCCAGGGGCGTGACCAAGAAGTCGTATCCGACGCAGGACGGCCTGCACGCCGCCGACATCACCTTCACCGGCGTCGAGGTCGGTGCCGATGCGGTGCTCGGCAATTCCGACGACTCGCTCGCGCTCATCGAACGTGTCGTCGACGAAGCCCGCATCGCGCTCTGCGCCGAGGCCGTCGGCCTGATGGACGAATCGCTCAAGACCACGGTCGAGTACATCAAGACGCGCAAGCAGTTTGGCGTCGCGATCGGATCGTTCCAGTCGCTCCAGCACCGCGCCTCCGACATGTTCGTCGCCGCCGAGCAGGCGCGATCGATGTCGATGTTCGCGACCATGGCCGGCGATTTCGAGGACGCCAAGGAGCGTTCCAACGCCATCGCCGCGGCCAAGGTGCAGATCGGCAAGTCGCTGAAGTTCGTCGGACAGCAGGCGATCCAGCTCCACGGCGGCATCGGCATGACCATGGAGGCGAAGATCGGCCACTACTTCAAGCGCCTCACCATGATCGAGAACAGCTTTGGCGACACCGACTACCACCAGCGCCGCGTCGCGGATGGGAGCGGGTTGATCTGAGTTGATCGAGGCCACGCGAAGACTGTCATGCCCCGGCTTGACCGGGGCATCCAGTACTCCGCGGCGGCAGTTCGTTCACGCAACTTCAGCCGCGGAGTACTGGATCGCCCGGTCAAGCCGGGCGATGACACCGAACAAGCGGACGTAGCGGAGCCCAACAACAATGAAAAACACCCCGTTCGATCTCACCGGCAAGGTCGCAATCGTCACCGGCTCCAGCCGCGGCATCGGCCGCTCCTCGGCGGAACTGCTGGCAAAGCTCGGCGCCAAGGTCGTGGTGTCATCGCGGAAAGCGGAGGCCTGCAAGGAAGTCGCCGACGGCATCATCGCGGCTGGTGGTGATGCCATCGTCATTCCCTGCAACATCGCGCGCAAGGCCGAGGTCGAGGCGCTGATCTCGGGCACGATCAAGCACTACGGCAAGATCGACATCCTCGTCTGCAACGCCGCGGTGAATCCGTATTACGGCCCGCTGCTCGACATCACCGACGAGGCCTTCGACAAGATCATGGGCAGCAACGTCAAGAGCAACATCTGGCTCTCCGCGCTGGCGATCCCGCAAATGGCCGAGCGCGGCTACGGCTCCGTCGTCATCATCTCCTCGATCGGGGGGCTGCGCGGCTCGACCGTGATCGGCGCCTACGGCATCTCCAAGGCCGCCGACTTCGCGCTGTGCCGCTCGCTCGCCGGCGAATGGGGCCCGAAAGGCGTCCGCGTCAACTGCATCGCGCCCGGCCTGGTCAAGACCGATTTCGCCCGCGCGCTGTGGGAAGACGAAGCCAACCTCAAGCGCCGCACCGCCACCACGCCCCTTCGCCGCATCGGCGAACCCGACGAAATCGCCGGCGCCGTCGCCTATCTCGCCTCCGACGCGTCGAGCTTCATGACTGGCCAGATCATCGTCATCGACGGCGGCGTGACGACGGCCGCGGTGTAGCCGTCACACCACTTGCAATTGCATCGTGGCGGCGCTTCGCTTACCCTCCCCTGGAGGGGGAGGGTCGCTCGCGCAAAGCGCGAGCGGGGTGGGGTGAAGCCACGCAAATGGTCTCAACATCGATCCGACGTTCTGCCGCGAAGAAGCTTCGGGCGAACACCACGCCGCACGAACGAATGTTGTGGCGCGCCCTCAAGGACCTCCCGATGGACGGCTCACACTTTCGCCGGCAAACGCCGATCGGGCCCTACGTCGTCGACTTCTTCTGCCCGGCCAAGCGGCTGATCATCGAGCTCGATGGCGGACACCACAACGAAGACGAGACGGCCGCGCGAGATCACGCGCGGCAGAGCTGGCTGGAGAACGAAGGCTATCGCGTCATCCGATTCTGGAATTCGGAGATCACGAGCGATCTGACTGCGGTGCTCGAACGCATCTATGTTGAGCTGTACGGATCGCGCGAAGCAGAAGCCACCCCGTTGAAGCACCGCCGAACCTAACGTTTGGACGATGCCTCTCTTACCCTCCCCTGGAGGGGGAGGGTCGCTGCGCATGTAATGCGCAGCGGGGTGGGGTGACAGACCATCCGCGAATGCGATGCTTCCAAATGTGCGGCGACGTTCGTTCCGTCGACGCAAGTGAGGCCGTCTCTGTGGCTTCACCCCACCCCGCCCGCGCTTTGCGCGGTCGACCCTCCCCCTCCAGGGGAGGGTAAGGATCGTGCCCCGCATCCAATCTTGACCTTGCCGCCCTAATCCGCTCCCTTTGGCGCGACACAATGATCCCCCATGGGATAACGCCAAGGTAAGCTTCCATGTCTTTCGTCCTCGCCATCGACCAGGGCACCACCTCTTCGCGTGCCATCGTTTTTCGCAGTGACATCTCGATTGCCGCCCGCGCGCAGCAGGAGTTTCCGCAGCATTTTCCGGCCTCGGGCTGGGTCGAGCACGAGCCGGAGGACATCTGGACCTCGACCGTGATGGTCTGCCGAGACGCGATCGAGCAGGCCGGCATCACCGCAAAGGACATTGCGGCGATCGGCATCACCAACCAGCGCGAGACCACCGTGGTGTGGGACCGCGCCACGGGCCAGGCCGTGCACCGCGCCATCGTCTGGCAGGACCGCCGCACCGCTGACATCTGCGCGAAACTCAAGGCAGACGGCCGCGAGCCCGTGATCTCGCAGAAGACCGGCCTGATCATCGATCCCTATTTCTCCGGCACCAAGGTCGCCTGGATCCTGGACCACGTCCCCGGCGCGCGGGCGCGTGCCGCGCGTGGCGAGCTGATGTTCGGCACCGTCGATTGCTATCTGCTCTGGCGTCTCACCGGCGGCAAGGTGCACGCCACCGACGCCACCAACGCCTCGCGCACGCTGCTGTTCAACATCCACACCGGCCAATGGGACGACGAGCTCTTGGAGATCATCGGCGTGCCGCGCTCGATGCTCCCCGAGGTCAAGGACTCCTCTGCCCATTTCGGCGAGAGCACGCCAGACTTGTTCGGCGGCGCGATCGCGATCTCCGGCATCGCCGGCGACCAGCAGGCCGCGACCATCGGTCAGGCCTGCTTCCGGCCGGGCATGATGAAGTCGACCTACGGCACCGGCTGCTTCGCCCTGCTCAACACCGGCACCACGCCGGTCGTCTCCAAGAACAAGTTGCTCACCACCATTGCCTATCAGCTCGACGGCAAACGCACCTACGCGCTCGAAGGCTCGATCTTCGTCGCAGGCTCGGCGGTGCAGTGGCTGCGCGACGGCCTCGGCATCATCAAGCACGCCGCCGAGACCGGACCTCTCGCCGATCAGTCCGATTCCATGCAGAGCGTCTATCTGGTCCCGGCCTTCGTCGGCATGGGCGCGCCCTACTGGAATCCGCGCGTGCGCGGCGCGCTGTTCGGCCTCACCCGCAACACCGGCCCGGCCGAGCTCGCGCACGCCGCGCTGGAGAGCGTGTGTTACCAGACCTTCGACCTCTGGGCCGCGATGCGCGCGGACTGGCCGAGCTCGGAAGTCGCGAGCGTCGTGCTGCGCGTCGACGGCGGCATGACCGCCTCCGACTGGACCATGCAGCGCCTCGCCGATCTCTTGGACGCACCGGTCGACCGTCCCGTGATCCAGGAGACCACCGCGTTGGGCGCGGCCTATCTCGCCGGCCTCCAGGCGGGCGTCTATCCCGAGCCGACGAAGTTCGCCGACAATTGGCGCCTCGAGCATCGCTTCAAGCCGAACATGAGCCAGGCGACGCGCGAGCGGAAGCTTGCGGGCTGGGCGCGCGCGGTGAAAGGCGTGCTCGCGAGCGACGAGGGAGAAGGATAGGCGGATTCTTGTAGCCCGGATGGAGCGTAGCGCAATCCGGGGTTTTCTCCACGAGTAAGATTCCCGGATTACGCTTCGCTCCATCCGGGCTACGGACTAAAATAACAACAACGGGAGAAGACAATGAACACGGATCTCAACCGGGTCATCCAAAAGCTCTGCGGCGCAGCGATCTGCGCCGCGCTGCTGACCTCGACGGCCATCGCGCGCGACAAGCCGAATCCGCTCGGAAGCGCGCGGCAGCTCAAGACCGATGTCGCCGGCCTCGACGCCCCCGCCCAGATCCTGGTCGACGTCTGGGGCATTCCGCATATCTATGCCGGCAACGAGCACGACCTGTTCTTCCTGCAAGGCTTCAACGCCGCGCGCGACCGGCTCTGGCAGATCGATCTCTGGCGCAAGCGCGGGCTGGGCCTGCTCGCAAAGGATTTCGGCCCGGCCTATGCCGAGCAGGACAAGGCGCTGCGGCTGTTCCTCTATCGCGGCGACATGAACGCGGAGTGGGCGGCCTACGGCCCCAAGGCGAAGACCTATGCGGACGCGTTTGTCGCAGGCGTCAATGCCTATGTCGCCGATGTGCGCGCGGGAAAACGTCCGCTGCCGATCGAGTTCAGGATCGCCGGCACGATGCCTGATGCGTGGACGGCGGATGACGTCGTCCGCATTCGCAGCCACGGCCTGACGCGCAATGTCGCCTCCGAGGTCAAGCGCTCGCTGGTCGCCTGCACGGCCGGCCTCGATGCCGATCGTTTCCGCGTCAAGCTCGAGCCAGCATGGACGACGAAAGTGCCTGATGGTCTCGATCCCTGCAGCGTGCCGAAGGCCGTGCTCGCGGCCTACGATCTCGCGACGCGCCCCGTGGCCTTCGCGGCACCGAAGGACAAGCAGGCCGCAGTCACGCACGATCCCGACAAATACCTCACCGAGGCCGACCAGCAGCGCGACACCATCGGCTCCAACAATTGGGTGATCGCGGCCTCGCGCACCGCGACGGGCCGCCCGATCCTCGCCAACGATCCGCATCGCGAGCACAGCGTGCCCTCGCTGCGCTACATCGTCGGCCTCAATGCGCCCGGCCTCTCGGTGATCGGTGCCGGCGAGCCGGCGCTGCCCGGCATCTCGATCGGCCACAACGGCACCATCGCGTTCGGCCTCACCATCTTCAACGTCGACCAGGAAGACCTCTACGTCTACGAGCTCAATCCGCAAAACCCCAACCAGTACCGCTACGGCAATGGCTGGGAAGATATGCGCATCGTCCACGAGACCGAACAGGTCAAAGGCGAGGCCGATCGCGACCTCGAGCTGAAATTCACCCGCCACGGCCCCGTCATCTTCGTCGACGACGCGAACAAACGCGCCTTCGCGGTCCGCTCGATCTGGTTCGAGCCCGGCACGTCCGCCTATTTCGGTTCCTCCGACTACATGACCGCGAAGGACTGGAATGGCTTCCTCGCCGCCATGCGGCGCTGGGGCGCGCCGTCGGAGAACCAGGTCTATGCCGACACCCGCGGCAATATCGGTTGGGTTGCCGCCGGCAAGACGCCGCGTCGCGCCAACTTCGACGGCCTGATGCCGGTGCCTGGCGACGGCCGCTATGAGTAGCAGGGCTTTCTCTCGCTCGACGAATTGCCGAAAGCCTATCAGCCCAAGCAGGGCTTTCTCGCCACCGCCAACCAGATGAACCTGCCGGCCGATTACCCGATAGCCGAACGCAGGGTCGGATTCGAATGGTCCGACAGCGCGCGCTGGCAACGCATCACCGAGGTGCTCGCGGCCAACAGCAAGGTGACGCTCGCCGACGCCATGGATTTGCAGAACGACGACACCGCGATGCTGGGGCGGCGCCTCGTCAAGCTGTTGCAGCCGCTCACCTCCGACGATCCCAATGTGAAGAAGGGTCTCGATCTGCTCAAGCCATGGGACGCGCGCGATGCCGCCGACAGCGCGGCAGCCGCCGTGTTCGAGGTCTGGATCGCCAATCATCTTGGGCCGGTGCTGCTGAAGACCACGGCGCCCAAGGCCGCCGATCTGATCGCGCCGGAGGCGTCGAGCATTTCGGCGCTGGTCGCCTATCTGGAATCTCCCGATGCGTCGTTCGGCGCCGATCCCGCTGCCGCGCGCGACCAGATCCTGCGCGACAGCCTCGGCGCCGCGGTGGCTGACGTCACGGGCAAGCTCGGGCCGGATGCCTCGACCTGGCGCTGGGGCCGGCTGCATGTCGCGAAATTCGACCATGCGCTGATGCCGCTCGCCGACAAGGCGACCGCCGCGCAGCTCTCGGTCGGCCCGCTCGCCTATGGCGGTGCCGCCAATGTGCCGCGCGCGGCCACCTACCGCCGCGCCGATTACCAGCTGTTCGCCGGCGCATCGTTCCGCATGGTGCTCGACGTCGGCAATTGGGATGCGAGCCGCACCATCAACACGCCTGGTCAATCCGGCGATCCCTTCAGCGCCCATTATCGCGACCTCGCGCCGCTCTGGGCAACGGGCCAATATGTCCCGCTGCTCTACAGCCGCCCGGCCGTCGAAGCCGCGACCGCGGAAGCAATCACGCTGACGCCGCGATGAGCGACTTGTTGGCTGGAGAGTGCCGGAAGAGCGCGGCCTGCATGGTTCGGGACGCCCGCTTAGGCGGGCTCCCCACCCATGAGGCTCTAATATCTCGCCGCGAAACGCGACATCATCCTGAGGGCCCGCCGTAGGCGGGCGTCTCGAAGGGTGGGCCGCAAGCGAGCTGTTCGCCATGTCTTTCCGAGAGGCCCCATGATCATCCCCGACGGCTATTCCGACATCCCCGCCGGCAAGATCGCTGCGGTCGTCACCCATCTGGAGATGACCGCACCTCCCGCGCGCCGCGACGATCCTCCAGGCGCGTGGTCCTTGCGCAAGGTCGACGCGCCCGCGCTTCATTGGTATCGCGATCTCCATCGCCGCGTCGGCGAGGAGTGGCTGTGGTTCTCGCGTGCGCGCCTGAATGATGCGGAGCTCGCCGCGATCATCCACGCAGCGGGCATCGAGGTCTATGCCTTGGTCGTGGACGGCCGCGACGAAGGCCTGCTAAAGCTGGATTTCCGCGAGGCCGGCCAGTGCGAGCTGGTCTATTTCGGCGTCACCGGTAGCTTGATCGGCACGGGCGCCGCGCGCTTCCTGATGAACCGCGCGCTTGAGATTGCGTGGTCACGTGACGTTCGCCGCGTCTGGGTGCACACCTGCACCTTCGATCACCCGTCCGCCGTTGCGTTCTACCAGCGCTCGGGATTTCGTGCGTTCCGTCGCCAGATCGAGGTGGCCGATGATCCGCGCCTCGATGGAACGGCATCGCCGACGGCGGCGAGGCATGTGCCGATCATTGAGTAATGCCGGGCTACGCGCCCTCAATAATTATACCGCACGCCAAAGCTGAACCCCTGCGCAAGCAGGTTCGTCGTGTTGAGCACCGGCCTGGGCCGGTTCGGCCCGCCGCCGGCCGGCGGTGGTGTGAGGTTCGGATTGACGGTGGTGTCGATCAGCCCGCCGGCGCGCTGTACGCCGGTCCAGTACATCACGTCGTAGCCGGCGATCAGCCGCCAGCCGGGCGCAACCTGATATCCCGCCTTCAACGACAGCTCCGGCACCACGGCGAAGCGGGTTTGGTCGTAATGGCCTATATTGCTCGACAGCGCGAGGAAGCCGCCGGGGGCCGTCGTGGTGACGCCGGCCACGGTCGAGGCGGTCGAGCCCGAAATGTCGGCACTGTTGAGATTGGCGCCGAGCGCCACCTTGCCGCGCCACTCCAGCGACCACGGGCCATTGCGCCAGTCGCCGGTAAGGCCGAGATCGAGGCCGTGGAAATTGCTCGACGCCTTGAAATTGTCGGTGGGGCTGAAGGTGCCGAAGGCAAGAATGGTCGCGGTATTGGAGATCGTCAGCGTGTCGGTCGACCGCAGATAGCGATAGCCAACCAGCGCGCTGACGCGCTGTCCGCTCCACGCGCCGAGATCCCAGCGATAGAGCGCGCCGGCGCCGAGCAGGCGCGAGGTTTCGCTCGCGCTGGCGCTGCCGGTGGCCAGCCCCGGAAATCCCGCGATCAGCGCGTCGGGAAATCCCGTCAGCGCATTGGTGAATGGCCGTGCCAGGATCGGATTGGCATTGGTGTCGGTCGCAAATCCGGTCGAGAGATTCTCCAGCCCGAAGAACGAGGCTTCGATGCCGCGGCTGCGCTGCGGATCGAACCAGTAGCCGGCGGTGATGCGCCCGCCCGAACGCCAGTCGTTGTTCACACTGGAATTGCCGAACAGCACGGTCGTCGTGGGCTGGCCGAGCACGCCGACAACTCCCAGCGGCGTGCCGACCGGGCTCGTGGTCACCAGCGCCGGCAGCTTGTCGCCCGTCACGCTCCAGGCAAGGTAGTCGGCCTCGGCCCAGAACGGATTGAAGTCGGCAGGTTTGGGCGGCGCCTTCATCGGCAGATCGGCTGCTGACGTGACGTCGGGCACGATCGCCGTAAGAGCCAGGCCGACCGCTGCCGCTCTCAATGCCCGCCGATTCATTTGGCTTCCCTCTGGGTCCGCGGAATGAACCATGCGACAATTTGTTCGGCAAGCTGGAGTTGAGGCGGTGCCGAGACGAAAATGTGTAGCTGTTGCCGTTGGGCACCGCTCGCTGGCTGTGTCGTTCGATAATAGCCTTGTGAAGAAGGTGAATGGCCGGCTTCGAGCCCCGGCACTGACTAGTGAGCGAGAACCATGTTCCTGATTGGCCAATACGATTCTCCCTTCGTCCGCCGTGTCGCGATCGCGCTGCGGCTCTACGGCCTCGCCTTTGAGCACCGGCCATGGTCCACCTTCGGCGACGCCGACAAGATCGCGCCGTATAATCCGCTGCGCCGCGTGCCGACGCTGGTGCTCGACGATGGCGAGGCGCTGATCGAGAGCACTATCATCCTCGATTATCTCGACGAACTCGTAGGTGCAGAGAAGGCGATGCTGCCGCGCGGCGGCGCCGAGCGGCGAAAGCATTTGCGGATCTGCGCACTCGCCACCGGCCTCGGCGACAAGGCGGTGAGCCTGCTCTATGAGCGCGTGCTGCGGAAGGAGCAGCTTGCGCTGTGGGTCGAGCGCTGCCAGGCGCAGATCACCGACGTGCTGAAAGTGCTCGAAGCCGAACGCGCCGGGGTGACGACGCCGTATTGGCTGGGCGGCCGGATCGGCCACGCCGACATTGCGGTTGCCTGCGTCGTCCGCTTCACCCGCGAGGCACATCCGCAGCTGTTCGAGCCGTCGCGCTATCCGGCGCTGTCGGCTCACGCCGAGCGCTGCGAGGCGCTGGCGCCGTTCGGGGAGATCGTGCAGCCGCTGGCCCCGCCGAAGGGGTGTGAAAGCGCGCCGTCCTATCTCCTGTTGCAGGGCCTGATCTCACCCGCTGCGGACTTCAGGACGATCGGATTTGGCGACAGCCTTATGCCGAAGAACAATTGAGAGCCGGACACCTTGTCGTCCGATCCCTGGTGGGCGTCCAGCTCGAGCTTCGCCGCGATCTCGGATGTCAGCTTGGCCCGCTCCTCCATCGAAATCGTGTTGTGATATTTGATCTCGTAGACGACGTCGGCTTCCAGCACGGACCGCGTCTGGCAGACCACTCCGCCGCTCGAAAGGTTCAGGGCGATCGCGTCCTCGCATTCGGCCTTCAGCAACGCATTGCGGGTCGATATCAGCGACTCGTCGGAAATCAGGAGAATGTTGGCGTTCTCGAGCTTGAGGTGAATTGAATCAACTTGCTGCATTCCGGCGACCGCCGACAGCTTGTCCCTGACCTGCGCGGACACGTCGAGATTCTTCTCGAGCGACTGCTTCAGGTCCCGGTCCACGGTCGGTGATTTCCGGATCTTGTCGGCCAGCAGCGCGGGGTCGATATCGCAGGTCGGATGCAGCTCCAGCCGGCCATTGCTCAGGTATTCGATCGTGTTGATGGTGCCGGGACCGCCGAACGTGCTCGGCGGGACCACCTCGAAATATCCGGTCTCGGAGAGGATGGCCGTGATCGTCTGTTTCTTTCGCGGGAACCCGACCCAGGCTGCAACCATCACCAGGCCGATCGCGACAAAGACGAGGCTACCAAGCCAAAGCCATTTGCGACTTGCTACTTTCGCGGGCAGCACAACTGGTTTCGTTCGCCGCATGGCACGTAGCCTTTCGGACAGTCAGCCGCGGCAATCGTAGGCAGCACGACAAGGGCGATCGCGGCGACGAACAGTGCAATGAACTGGTTCATATGCTCGATCCCAAGCAAACCATCGGTTTGAAGGTAGTAGACCGATAGAGTATCGAATCAAGGTTGAGCGGACAAGTGAACGAGTTCACACCGCCCGGTTCCTGCGCGAAATTGCCGGTGACCCGAATTCCGGACCGCGACTCGTCCTGGTGGTGTGTCAGAAAGGAGCAGGCCGCTCTTTGCGTCGCGCACTGCCGGTTGTTGCGAGGCGCAGGCGCCGTCCAGGGAGATCGTGCAGCCGGCGCTGCCGAATGAGTGAGGTCTCTACCCTCCCCTGGAGGGGGAGGGTCGTTCGCGCGAAGCGCGAGCGGGGTGGGGTGACCTCTCAACACGGGTAGTGTTCGCGCGGAGAGACCGTCACCCACCTCGGTCCGCATTCCCGGTTCGCTGCATGCGAAATCCCCCTCCAGGGGAGGATGGGGACGCGCGTGTGGCATCGATCGGCACGGCAGGCGATGATGGAATATTACCGGTGTTTTGCCCGACGGAGCAAGCCGTTTCGGCAAGACCGAAATTTCTCAACCCTTTCAACCCCACCTCTACTGTACATGGGGTTGTTTTTCACTTTTTAGTCTTGGGAAGCGAAGGCGGGCTTACCCCGCCCCCGCGCGCTTCTTCTGCCAGACGAGATGCACCGCGCAGGTGCAGCCGGGCGGATGCGAGGCGAGGTCCTTCGACGTCTCGTCGTTCGCGGGCGTTGCCACGAAGGCCTTGTCGGTCTGCTGCGACGGGATGTAGTTCAGCACCGGCGCGAGCCAGCGCTCGGTTTCCGCCACCGTCATGCCCTTGCGTGCGGCATAGTCCTCGACCTGGTCACGCTCGATCTTGCCGACGCCGAAATAATAGCTCTCGGGGTTCGCGAAATAGAGCCCGGACACGGAAGAGCCCGGCCACATCGCAAAGCTCTCGGTCAGCTTCACGCCGGCAGTCGCTTCCGCGTCGAGCAGCTCGAACAGCGTCGCCTTCTCGGTGTGATCGGGTTGCGCGGGATAGCCGGGCGCGGGGCGGATGCCCTGGTACTTCTCGAGGATCAGATCGTCGCAGGAGAGTGCTTCGTCCGGCGCGTAGGCCCAGAACTCGCGGCGCGCGCGGGCATGCATGCGTTCAGCGAAGGCTTCGGCGAGACGATCGGCCAAGGCCTTGCACAGGATCGAGGAGTAGTCGTCATTGGCCATCTTGAAGCGGTCGGCGACCACGTCCTCGCCGATGCCGGCTGTGACGACGAAGCCGCCGACATAATCGGGGACGCCGGCGGGCGCGACGAAGTCGGCGAGCGCGGCGTTGAACCGGCCCTCGCGCTTCTCGAGCTGCTGGCGCAGCGTGTGCAGCGTCGCGATCTGCTTGGTCCGGCTTTCGTCGGCATAGAGCACGATGTCGTCGCCCTGCGCATTCGCCGGCCAGAAGCCGACGGTGGCGCGCGCCCTGAACCACTTTTCTTTGACGATCAGGTCGAGCATTTTGCGCGCATCGTCATAGAGCGAGCGCGCGACCTCGCCGACCTTGGAGTCATCGAGGATGGCGGGGAAGCGGCCGGCGAGCTCCCAGGTCTGGAAGAACGGCGTCCAGTCGATATAGGGCACGAGCTCGGCGAGATCGTATTCGTCAAAGCTGCGGATGCCCAAGAAGGTCGGCTTCACCGGCTTGTTCGCGGCGAAGTCGACCGGCACGCGGTTGGCGCGCGCGGCCGCGAGCTTCAGGCGCTTCTTGTCGGCCTGCGCGCGCAGATGCGCGGCCGAGATTTTTGCGTATTCGGCGCGCACCTCGGCAGCATAAGCCTCGCGCTTCTCCGGCGAGAGCAAGGAGGAGGCAACGCCGACGGCGCGGCTGGCGTCATTCACATGCACGACGGGACCGGCGCGATAGCTCGGGTCGATCTTGACCGCCGTGTGCACGCGGCTCGTGGTGGCGCCGCCGATCAAGAGCGGCAGCTTCAAACCTTCGCGCTGCAATTCACCGGCGAAGAACGCCATCTCGTCGAGTGAGGGCGTGATCAGGCCTGATAGCCCGACGATGTCAGCCTTCTCCGCCTTCACGGTCTCGACGATCTTGGCCGCCGGCACCATCACGCCGAGGTCGATGACCTCGAAATTGTTGCACTGGAGCACGATGCCGACGATGTTCTTGCCGATGTCGTGGACGTCGCCCTTGACGGTCGCGAGCACGATCTTGCCGGCGGAAGATGAACCTTCGGCGCCGATGCCGTTGGCGAGGTTGCGCGCCTTCTCTTCCTCCATGAACGGCATCAGCCACGCCACCGCCTGCTTCATCACGCGGGCGGACTTCACCACCTGCGGCAGGAACATCTTGCCGTCGCCGAAGAGGTCGCCGACCACGTTCATGCCGGCCATCAGCGGGCCCTCGATCACGTCGAGCGGACGCTTGGATGCCTTGCGGGCCTCCTCGGTGTCCACTTCGATGAATTCGGTGATGCCGTGCACCAGCGAATGCGACAGCCGCTTCGCCACCGGCCATTCGCGCCAGGCGAGGTCGGCTTCCTTGGTCTGGGTCTTGTTGCCGCGGAATTTCTCCGCAAGTGCCAGCAGGCGCTCGGACGCGCCGGGGTCGCGGTTGAGGATGACGTCCTCGCACACCTGGCGCAGCTCGGCATCGATGTCGTCATAGACGATCATCTGCCCGGCATTGACGATGCCCATGTCCATGCCCGCCTTGATGGCGTGATACAGGAACACCGAGTGCATGGCTTCGCGCACCGGCTCGTTGCCGCGGAACGAGAACGACAGATTGGAGACGCCGCCGGAAATATGCGCGTGCGGCAGGTTCTGGCGGATCCAGCGCGTCGCCTCGATGAAGTCGACGCCGTAATTGTTGTGCTCTTCGATGCCGGTCGCGATCGCGAAGATGTTCGGATCGAAGATGATGTCTTCCGGTGGGAAGCCGACGCGGTCCACCAGGATGTCGTAGGCGCGCTTGCAGATCTCGGTCTTGCGCGCGAACGTATCAGCCTGGCCGACTTCGTCGAACGCCATCACCACGACGGCCGCACCATGGCGCCGGGCGATCTTCGCCTCGTGAATGAACTTCTCCTCGCCCTCCTTCATCGAGATCGAGTTGACGACCGGCTTGCCCTGCACGCATTTCAGGCCGGCCTCGATCACCAAGAATTTCGAGGAATCGACCATCACGGGGACGCGGGCGATGTCGGGTTCGGCCGCGACGAGGTTGAGGAAGGTCACCATCGCGGCTTCCGAATCCAGAAGTCCTTCGTCCATGTTGACGTCGATGATCTGCGCACCGTTCTCGACCTGGTCGCGGGCGACCTGCAGCGCGGCGGTGTAGTCGCCGGCGGTGATCAGCTTGCGGAAGCGAGCGGAGCCGGTGACGTTGGTGCGCTCGCCGACGTTCACGAACGGGATGGCGTCCGTCAGGATGAACGGCTCGAGGCCGGAGAGGCGCAGGCGCGGTTCGATTTCCGGCACAATGCGCGGCTTGTGCGGGGCGACGGCCGCCGCGATCGCCGCGATATGGTCCGGCGTGGTGCCGCAGCAGCCGCCGACGATGTTGACGAGGCCATCGCGCGCGAACTCGCCGACCAGGCGCGCCATGTATTCCGGGGTCTCGTCGTACTGGCCGAATTCGTTGGGCAGGCCGGCGTTCGGATAGGCACACACCAGCGTGTCGGCGACGCGGCCGATATCGGCGATATGCGCGCGCAGATCTTCCGCGCCGAGCGCGCAGTTGAAGCCGATGGTGACGGGTTTTGCGTGCCGCACCGAATTCCAGAACGCTTCCGGCATCTGGCCCGAGAGGAGGCGGCCGGATTTGTCGGTGATGGTGCCCGACACCATCACGGGCACGTCGATGCCGCGCTCTTCGGTGATTTCGGCGATCGCATAGAGCGCCGCCTTGGCGTTCAGCGTGTCGAAGATGGTCTCGACCAGCAGCAGATCGACACCGCCGTCGAGCATGCCGTTGATCTGCTCGCCATAGGATTTGCGCAAATCGTCGAACGTGACGGCCCGGTAGCCGGGATTGGAAACGTCGGGCGAGATCGAGGCGGTGCGGTTGGTCGGGCCGATGGCACCGGCGACGAAGCGCGGCTTGCCGTCCTCGGCCTCGACGCGCCTTGCGGCGTTGCCGGCCAGGCGGGCGCCTTCGCGCGCCATCTCGTAGACGATGTCGGTGAGGTCGTAATCAGCCTGCGCGATCGAGGTCGTCGAGAAGGTGTTGGTCGCGACGATGTCGGCGCCGGCGCGCAAATAGGCGGCGTGGATGTCCTCGATCGCCTGCGGCTGGGTCAGGATCAACAGGTCGTTGTTGCCGCGCAGGTCGCGGTGGAAATCCTTGAAGCGCTCGCCGCGGAAGGCGGCCTCGTCGAACTGCAGGTTCTGGATCATCGTGCCCATGGCGCCGTCAAGCACGAGGATGCGCTCGCGCGCGGCATTGAGCAGGGCAGTTCGCTTCGGAGAGGGAGTTACGGTCATTGTCTTCTTACGCCGCCTTCTGCGCGCTCTTGGCGCGGATGCCGAGCAAATGGCTGATCGCGAACACGAGATCGGCGCGGTTCATGGTGTAGAAATGGAAGGTGTCGACGCCGCGCTTGGCCAGCTTCTGCACCTGGCCGGCTGCAACGGTCGCTGCCACCAGCTTGCGGGTCTCGGCGTCGTCGTCGAGGCCGTCGAATTTCTCCGCCAGCCAATTCGGCACGGAGGTGCCGGCGCGGGTGACGAAATTGCGGGCCTGCTTGAAGTTGTGCATGGGCATGATGCCGGGCACGATCGGGATGTCGATGCCCCGGGCACGGACGCGGTCGAGGTAGCGGAAGTAGAGGTCGTTATCGAAGAACACCTGCGTGATCGCGCGCGTCGCACCCGCATCGACCTTGGCCTTCAGCGTGTCGATGTCGGCGTCGAAGTCGCGCGCTTCAGGGTGCTTCTCGGGATAGGCGGACACGGACACTTCGATGTCGCCGTGCCGCTTCTTGATGCCCGCAACGAGGTCGGCAGAACTCTGGTAGCCGTCGGGATGGCTGGAATAGGGCGTGCCGATGCCGCCGGCGGGATCGCCGCGCAGGCCGACGATGTGGCGGACGCCGACCTCGTGATAGCGGTCGACGATCTCGTCGATCTCCCCGCGCGAGGCGCCGACGCAGGTCAAATGCGCGGCCGGCAGCAGCGCGGTTTCCTTGAGGATGCGGGTGATGGTCGAATGGGTGCGCTCGCGGGTCGAGCCGCCGGCCCCATAGGTCACGGAGACGAATTTCGGGTCGAGCGGGGCGAGCCGGTTGATGGTCTCCCAGAGATTGCGCTCCATCTCTTCCGTCTTGGGCGGAAAGAACTCGAAGGAGATCGCAGGCCGCTTCGAGGAGAGGTGCCCGGTTTGGAGGTGCCCGTCTTGCCCTTCGGCTCGGGCAGGCGTCGTCAGATCAGTCATCGCACCACTCACTCCAGGGGCTCGTCCGGCTTTCGGCGGCCGGCAGTCAGGTCTCGATTGGATGTGGGCAAGATAAGCCAAAGCGGTCGCACTCGACAGCCCATCGGTGATGGGAAGTGGCCCACTTTCACCGGTAACGGTGGAAATATTGAACGGATGAGGGTGTGAGTGGGAAGTGCGTAGATTTGACAAAATATTATATAAATCAATAAATTGTAGCTGTTTTGGCGGCGAGCAGGAGCAAATAAGGGGTGTGGGCAGTGTGAAGATGGTGTTGCTGCACCAAATCTTGTCCCATCACCTCAACCAGCCTTGCCGTGCGGGCTCGCTGCCTGCACACGCCAGACCTGCGCAGTCTGCCCATTGCCGCCGCGCCGGCCTTCACTACCTTAGCGCGCCATGATCCCGCTCTCAGTCCTCGACCTCTCCGTCGTCACCACAGGTACAAAACCCGCCGCGGCGCTGCGCAACAGCATCGATCTGGCGCGCCATGTCGATGGGCTTGGCTATGTCCGCTACTGGCTCGCCGAGCATCACAACCTCGCCTCGGTGGCGAGCCCGGCGCCCGACCTGATGATCGGGCAGATCGCGGCGGTGACGAAGCACATCCGCGTCGGCTCCGGCGGGGTGATGCTGCCCAACCACGCCCCGCTCGTGGTGGCCGAGCGCTTCAAGATGCTGGAGGCGCTGTTTCCCGGCCGCATCGATCTCGGTCTCGGCCGCGCCCCCGGCACCGACGGCGCGACCGCCTACGCACTGCGCAGCCGGCTCGACCGCCGCGAGGGCGACGACTTCCTGGAGCGGCTGCACGAACTGATTCTGTGGGAGACCCGCGAATTTCCCGCAGGGCACCCCTACAACAACGTGGTCGCGATGCCCGACGACACCAAGCTGCCGCCGATCTGGCTGCTCGGCTCCAGCGATTATTCCTCGGAGCTCGCCGCGCAGGTCGGCATGGGTTTCGCCTTCGCCCATCATTTCGCATCCCATGACGCGATCGATGCGATGGTGCATTACCGCAACCGTTTCCAGCCCTCGGCCTGGAGCGCGAGCCCGCGCGCGATCCTCGCCGTCGCCGTCATCACGGCCGACACGGATGAGGAGGCCGAAAAGCTCGCCACCTCGTTCGATCTCAACCGCCTGCGCCGCGACCGCGGGCAATATCTGCCGCTGCCGAGTGTCGAGGAGGCGCTGGCCTATCCCTATACGGACGCCGAGCGCATTTCGATCTCGCGCAACCGTTCGCGCCTCTTCGTCGGCAATCCGGCGACGGTGCAGAAGAAACTGCAGCCGTTGATCGATGCGAGCAAGCCGGACGAGTTGATGGTGATTACGGCCGTGTACGACCACGACGCGCGTAAGAAGTCGTATTCGCTGCTGGCGGAGGCGTTCGGGCTGAAAGCGGCCGCGTAAAGCTCTCGTGCCCCGGACGCGGCGCAGCGCGAAGCGGTGCGCTGCAGAGCCGGGGCCCATCGCGCTCCGGGTATCGTGGCCCCTGGGTCGCCGGCTCGCGCTTCGCGCGTCCAGGACACGCAATCAATCCTGTTGCGTTTCGCTGAACGTCGCGCGGAAGGGGTGTCCCGGATACACGCCGACGATGCGGAATTCGCGCGAGAAGAATTTCAGCTCCTCGATCGCGAACGCCAGTCCCTTGTCTTCAGGGTGGCCGTCGACGTCCGCATAAAACTGCGTGGCGAAGAAATTGCCGTCGACCATGTAGCTTTCGAGCTTGGTCATGTTGACGCCGTTGGTGGCAAAGCCGCCGAGCGCCTTGTAGAGCGCGGCCGGCAAGTTGCGCACGCGAAATACAAAAGTCGTGACCAGCGGCCCCGAGCCCTGCGTCGCCCATTTCGGCTCGCGCGCCAGCACCACGAAGCGCGTGGTGTTGTGCGCCTCGTCCTCGATGTCCTCGGCCAGGATGTCGAGGCCGTAGATCTTTGCCGCAAGCCGCGAGGCGATCGCGGCAACGGCCTTGTCGTTGCGCTCGGAAATGTCGCGGGCGCTGCCGGCGGTGTCGGCGTGCACGATCGGCTTGATGCCGAGCTTGCGGATGATGCGCCGGCACTGGCCGAGCGCATGCACGTGGCTCTCGACGGTCTTGATGTCCTCGAGCTTGGTCCCCTTCACCGCCATCAGCTGATGGCGGACCGGTAGAAACCATTCGCCGATGATGAAGAGGCCGGAGGCCGGCAGCAGATGATGGATGTCGGCGACGCGCCCCGCGACCGAATTCTCGATCGGGATCATGCCGAGATCGGCCTCGCCCGACGAGATCGCCGACAGCGCGTCCTCGAAGGTGGCGCAGGGCATCGGCTCGGCGTCGGGATAGGCCTCGACGATGGCGATGTGGGAATTTGCCCCAGGTTCGCCCTGGAATGCGATTTTCAGCTTGCTCATGATCGGCCTTGTAACAGCGGCTCAGGATTTGGAAAGGATGCTGCGGGCGGTCTCGAGGTCCGCCGGCGTATCGACCCCGCGGGGCACGGTGTCGACGATGGTGAAGTCGATCCGCATCCCGGCCTCCAGCGCCCGGAGCTGCTCGAGCTTCTCCTGCAATTCCAGCGGGGATGGCGGCAGCGAGACGTAGCGTTCCAGCGCGGCGCGGCGATAGGCGTAGAGGCCGATATGGTGGTAGCGCGGTCCGTCGCCGGTCGGAGCGGTCGCGCGGGTGAAATAAAGTGCGCGCATGCGTTTCCCGCCGAGCGAGGTTCCGATCGCCTTTACCACGCTCGGCGCGAGGTCCTCCTCCTCGGTATGGATCTGCGAGGCCAGTGTCGCGATGTCCACGGCCGGATCTTGCAGCGGCGACAGCACCTCGCGGATGTTGTCGATCGTGATGGTCGGGAAATCGCCCTGGAGATTGACCACGATCTCGGCCTTGCCTGAGGGATCGAGCTTCTGCATCGCCTCGTGGATGCGGTCCGAGCCAGAGGGGTGCTCCGGGCGGGTCATCACGGCTTCGCCGCCATGGGCGGTGACCACGGAGGCGATCTCGTCCGTATCGGTCGCGACCGCGACCCGGCCGATGCCGGCGGCCTCTGCCCGCCGCATCACGTGCACAATCATCGGCAGGCCCGCGATGTCTGCGAGCGGCTTGCCGGGCAGGCGGGTGGCGGCCATGCGGGCCGGGATCAGCACCAGGATGCGGGGATCGATCATCGGGTCAAGGGCCTGGAAACGAGAGGTTTTCCGCGTCGAGAAATGGGGTGGGGACGGGCTGAAAGCCGGGTCGCTTATACGGGTTGCCAGACCCCGGGCAAACCGATATCTCAATGGCAAAACTCGGGGAAACAACAAGGAACGTTTGATTCTCCCGAGGCTCGTCCTGGCGGCCGCTCGGCCGCTATTTCCTTACTGTGGTGTGGGGCCTGGCCGGAAATGGACTCTTTCGAACTCAATAAGATTCTCGGTGCCGTGCTGGGCACCTGTCTCATCCTGCTGGTGACGAGCTTCGCCGCCCAGGCGCTGTTCACGCCGAAGCCGCTGGCGAAGCCGGGTTTCGAGATTGCCGTGAAGGAAGACGCCGCCCACGGCAAGGAAGGCGGCGCTGCTGCCGCGGCCTCCGAGCCGATCGAAAAGCTGCTCCAGACCGCCTCCGTCGAGAAGGGCGCGGCGGCCGCCAAGAAGTGCGGCGCCTGCCACACCTTCGAGAAGGGCGGCCCGAATCGCGTCGGTCCGAACCTCTATGGCGTCGTCGGCGAAGCCAGGGGCGAGGGCCGCAACGGCTTCAACTTCTCGGCCGCCATGAAGGCCAAGGGCGGTACCTGGTCGTTCGACGACCTCAACAAGTTCATTGCCAACCCGAAGGGCTTCATCCCGGGCACCGCGATGGGCTTCGCCGGCATCCCGAAGGACTCCGAGCGCGCCGACGTCATCGCCTATCTGAATTCGCTGTCAGAGCATCCTCAGCCGATCCCGACGGCGTCGAAGTAAGGCCGTCAAAAACCGATCTTGAATGTGCGGCCAGGCTGAAAAGCCTGGCCGTTCGCTTATCCGGGCCTCGCGGTGAGTTTATCGGGGCGTTTGGCCGCATCCGACAGGCTGCCCGGGCTTCCAACATGAGGAAAAAGCAACATATTCCGTCGAAACCTCGCCTATATTGAGCACTTAAAGGGGTAACCTCCTTCAAGACCAGGAATGTTGATTTGGCCATTACCCGACGCGATCTCCTGCTCACCGGCACTGCCGCCGTAGCGCTCCCCGCCCTCGGTTCCGTAGGGGGCCTTCCCGTCATCGGCACGGCCGCGGCGCAATCCGCCAGTGAGGCGCCCTGGCGCCACGCGCTGTCGCTGTTCGGACAGGTCAAATATCCCGCCGACTTCAAGCGCTTCGATTACGTCAATCCGGAAGCGCCCAAAGGCGGTGTCGCGCGCCAGATCGCCGTCGGCACCTTCGATAATTTCAATATCGTGGTGGCGGGGGTGAAGGGGCAGGTCGCCGGTGCCGTCGCGTTCATCTACGAATCCCTCACGACGCCCTCGCTCGACGAAGTCTCGACCGAATACGGCGCGCTGGCCGAGGCCGTCAGCCACCCGGCCGACTTTTCCTTCGTCACTTATCGTTTGCGGCCGCAGGCCAAATGGCATGACGGCAAGCCGGTCACTGCGGACGACGTGATCTTCTCGCTGGATGCCTTCAAGAAGCATCACCCGATGTACTCGGCCTATTACAGCCATGTGGTGAAGGCCGAGAAGGTCGGTGAGCGCGAGGTGAAGTTCGTGTTCGACGCACCCGGCAACCGCGAGCTGCCGCAGATCGTCGGGCAGCTCACGGTTTTGCCGAAGCATTGGTGGGAGGGGACCGACGCGCAGGGCCGTAAGCGCGATGTCTCCGCGACCACGCTCGAAACACCGCTCGGTTCCGGCCCCTACAAGGTCAAGGAATTCGTGGCGGGACGGTCGATCGCGCTGGAGCGCGTCAAGGATTATTGGGGGCGCGATTTCGCCACCAATGTGGGCCGCAACAATTTCGACGAGATGCGCTACGAGTATTTCCGCGATGCCACCGTGGCGATCGAGGCTTTCAAGGCCGATCAGGTGGACTGGCGCACCGAGAACAGTGCGAAGAACTGGGCGACAGCCTACGACTTCCCGGCCGTGACCGAAAAGCGGGTGATCCTCGAGGAGTTCGCCAATCGCAGCTCGGGTGTGATGCAGGCTTTCGTGCCGAACCTGCGCCGCGCCAAATTCAAAGATCCTCGCGTCCGTCGCGCGCTCAACTATGCGTTCGACTTCGAGGAGATGAACAAGCAGATCTTCTACGGTCAGTACAAGCGCGTCAGCAGCTATTTCGACGGTATCGACGAGCTCATGGCGACCGGGTTGCCGCAAGGCAAGGAGCTCGAGATCCTCGAGACCGTCCGCGCCGAGGTCCCGCCGGAAGTGTTCACGACGCCCTACACCAATCCGGTCGGCGGCAGTCCGGAAGCCGTGCGCGACAATCTTCGCGAGGCGCTGCGCCTGTTCAAGGAGGCCGGTTACGAGGTGCGCGACCGCAAGCTGGTCGACGTCAAGACCGGTGCGCAGTTCACCCTGGAGCTGCTGAATCAGGATCCGAGCTTCGAGCGGGTCACGCTATTCTACAAGCCGTCTCTGGAACGGCTCGGCATCGCGGTCAGCGTGCGCACGGTCGACCCGACTCAATACGAGAACAGGACTCGGGACTGGGATTTCGACGTCGTCACCAACTCATGGGGCGAGTCGCAGTCGCCCGGCAACGAGCAGCGCGAGTTCTGGTCGTCCAAGACGGCCGACATCGCGGGGTCGCGCAATATTGCCGGCATCAAGAATCCGGCGGTCGACAAGCTGATCGAGCGGCTGATCTACGCCACGGGTCGCGACGATCTCGTCGCGGCAACCAAAGCGCTCGACCGCGTGCTGCTGTGGAATAACTACGTCGTTCCGCAATGGACCTATTCGAAGATACGCACCGCGCGCTGGGATCGCTTCGGCCGGCCGGCGGAATTGCCCAAATACGGTCAGTCCGGCTTCCCGTTCATCTGGTGGTACGACGCAGACAAGGCGGCACGGATCGCAAAGAAGTCGTGAAGGACATCCCCCGCATGACGCAGATGTCACGCCGCCATGTGCTGGTCTTGGGTGTCGGCGGCACTCTCGGTGCGTCCCTCGGCGCGCTGATGTTGCCCGGCGCACGCGCATCGGAAGCGGGGACCGAGGCGCACGGCATCTCAGCGTTCGGCGATCTCAAATATTCCGCCGACTTCCACCATTTCGACTATGTCAATCTCGATGCGCCGAAGGGCGGCACGTTCTCGCTCATTCCCTCGGTGCGGGCCTACAACCAGTCCTACCAGACCTTCAACTCGCTCAACGCCTTCATCCTGAAGGGTGACGGCGCGCAAGGCATGGACATGACGTTTGTGCCGCTGATGGCGCGTGCAAATGACGAGCCTGATGGAATGTACGGCCTTGCCGCCAAATCCGTGCGGATATCGCCTGATAGGCTGGTCTATCGCTTCACCATGCGGCCCGAGGCGAAATTCCACGACGGCAGCAAGCTCACCGCCCACGACGCGGCGTTTTCGCTGACATCGCTGAAGACCAAGGGACATCCGCTGATCATCGTGCAGATGCGCGACATGGTTAGTGCGGAAGCGATCGACGACGCGACGCTCGTTGTGACCTTCGCCAAGGGGCGCGCCCGCGACGTGCCGCTTTATGTCGCGAGCCTGCCGATCTTCTCGAAAACGTATTATGCGTCGCGCGCCTTCGACGAAACGTCACTCGATATCCCGCTCGGCTCTGGCCCGTACAAGGTCGGCAAGTTCGAGGTCAACCGCTATATCGAGTATGAGCGCGTCAAGGACTGGTGGGCCGCCGACCTGCCGGTTTGCCGCGGCAGCTACAATTTCGACGTCGTGCGCTATGAATTCTATCGGGATCGCGATGTCGCGTTCGAGGGGTTCACCGGCAAGAACTATCTCTATCGGGAGGAATTCACCTCACGCATCTGGGCGACGCGCTACGACTTTCCGGCGGTGAAGGACGGGCGCGTCAAGATGGAGGTGGTCCCCGACGACACGCCGTCCGGTGCGCAGGGCTGGTTCATCAACACGCGACGCGACAAGTTCAAAGACCCGCGCGTGCGCGAGGCCTTGATCAATGCCTTCGACTTCGAATGGACCAACAAGACCATCATGTACGGCGCCTATGCCCGCACCGTGTCGCCGTTCCAGAACTCGGACCTCATGGCAAGCAATGGGCCTCCGTCGCCGGAAGAGCTGAAGCTGCTGGAGCCGTTTCGCGGCCAAGTGCCCGACGAAGTGTTCGCCGCACCGTTCACGCCTCCGATCTCGGACGGCTCCGGCCAAGATCGCAGCTTGTTGCGCAGGGCCCAGCAACTGCTGACCGAGGCTGGCATGCCGATCAAGGATGGCAAGCGGGTGCTGCCGAATGGTGAGGTATTCAGGATCGAGTTCCTGCTGGACGAGCCTTCGTTCCAGCCGCACCACGCGCCCTACATCAAGAACCTGGGCACGCTCGGTATCGAAGCGAGCGTGCGTCTCGTCGATGCCGTGCAACACAAGGCGCGCCAGGAAGATTTCGACTTTGACATGACGATCCAGCGCTTCAGCATGTCGGCGACGCCGGGCGACGCCATGCGATCGTTCTTCTCCTCGCAGGTCGCGACAACCAAGGGCTCGTACAATCTTGCGGGCGTCGCCAGCCCGGCGATCGATGCCATGATCGAGAAGATCATGGCGGCCGACAACCGCGAGGATTTGACCGTCGCCTGCCGCGCCTTCGACCGCCTGTTCCGCGCCGGCCGTTACTGGGTGCCGCAATGGTATAACAAGACGCACCGGCTCGCTTATTGGGACCAATTCGCTCATCCGCAGAAGCTGCCGCGTTACGCCAACGGCGTCGGCGCTCCCGAAATCTGGTGGCACGATAATGCCAAGGCGGCCAAGCTCGAGCAGGCGAAATAATCATGAGCGCCTATATCGCCCGCCGCATCCTCCTGATGATCCCGACCCTGCTCGGGATCCTCTTCGTCTCCTTCGTCGTCGTGCAATTCGCGCCGGGCGGCCCGGTCGAGCGCGTCATCGCGCAGCTCTCGGGCGCCGACACCGGCGGCAGCTCGCGCATCTCGGGCGGCGGTGATTTCGCTCAGCGCGCGCCCGGTCAGCTGGGCGCTGGTGGCGACGCCATCAATTCGAAATATCGCGGCGCGCAGGGCCTGGACCCTGACTTCATCAAGAAGCTGGAGAAGCAATTCGGCTTTGACAAGCCGGCCCCCGAACGTTTCGCACTGATGGTGTGGAATTTCGCCCGCTTCGATTTCGGCAACAGCTATTTCCGCGACGTCAGCGTGCTCCAGCTGATCAAGGAAAAGCTGCCGGTCTCGATCTCGCTTGGCATCTGGCTGACGCTCTTGACCTACCTGATCTCGATTCCGCTCGGCATCCGCAAGGCGGTCAAGGACGGAACGCGCTTCGATACCTGGACGTCGAGCGTGCTCGTGCTCGGCTACGCGATTCCCGGCTTCCTGTTCGCGATCCTCCTGATCATCCTGTTCGCCGGGGGCTCGTTCTTCAACTGGTTCCCATTGCGCGGACTGACGTCAGACGGCTGGTCGCAATTTCCCTGGTACTGGAAGATCATCGATTACTTTTGGCATTTGACGCTGCCGCTGATCGCCATGGGGCTCGGCGCGTTCACCACCATGACGTTCCTGACCAAGAACTCGTTTCTGGATGAGATCCGCAAGCAATACGTGATGACCGCGCGCGCAAAGGGCTGCAGCGAGAATCGGGTGCTCTATGGCCACGTCTTCCGCAACGCGATGCTCATCGTGATCGCGGGCTTTCCCAGCACCTTCATTCACGCTTTCTTCTCGGGCTCGCTTCTGATCGAGACCATCTTCTCACTGGATGGGCTCGGATTGCTCAGTTTCGAGAGCGTTCTCAACCGCGACTATCCCGTGGTGTTCGGCACGCTCTTCATCTTTTCGCTCGTCGGCCTCGTGATCAACCTCATCTCTGACCTGACCTACATGTGGATCGATCCGCGGATCGATTTCGAGGCACGGGAGGTCTGATGACACTGACCGCCCCGACCCCGATCGAAACCACCGCAAAGTCGCCGCTCGGCGATGCCGTGCCGATCACGCGCAAGCCATTCGTGCCATCGCCGCTCAACCGGCGGCGCTGGCAGAATTTTAGAGCGAACCGGCGCGGTTACTGGTCGTTCTGGATCTTCATGATCCTGTTCGTGGTGTCGCTGTTTGCCGAGCTGATCGCCAATGACCGGCCATTCCTGATCAAGTACGACGGCCATCTCTACTGGCCGGCCTTCGTCACCTATTCCGAGACGACCTTCGGCGGCGACTTCGAGACGGCGGCCGACTACCGCGATCCCTATTTGCAGAAGCTGATCAAGGACAAGGGCGGCAGCATCGTCTGGCCGCTGATCCGCTATTCCTACGACACCCACAATCTCGACCTGCCGACGCCGGCGCCGTCGCCGCCGACCTGGATGTTGACCGAGGCGCAGTGCAAGCCTGTCGTCGAGAAGAAGGGCCTCAAGAGCTGCCGCGACCTTGAATACAACTGGCTCGGCACCGACGATCAGGGCCGCGACGTGGTTGCGCGCCTAATCTACGGGTTCCGCATCTCGGTGCTGTTCGGTCTGTGCCTGACCATTGTCTCCTCCGTCGTCGGCATCGCCGCCGGCGCGGTGCAGGGCTATTTCGGCGGCTGGGTCGATCTGTTGTTCCAGCGTTTCATCGAGATATGGACTGCGATCCCTTCGCTCTACCTCTTGCTGATCCTCTCGTCGGTGCTCGTGCCCGGCTTCTTCGTGTTGCTCGGCATCCTGCTCCTGTTTTCCTGGGTGTCGCTGGTCGGGCTCGTGCGCGCGGAATTCCTGCGCGGGCGCAATTTCGAGTACATCCAGGCCGCGCGTGCCCTCGGGGTGTCGAACGCCGTGATCATGTTCAAGCATTTGCTGCCGAACGCGATGGTCGCGACGATGACGTTCCTTCCGTTCATCGTCTCCTCGTCGGTCATGACGCTCACGGCCCTCGATTTCCTTGGCTTCGGGCTGCCGCCCGGCTCGCCGTCGCTCGGCGAACTGCTGTCGCAGGGCAAGTCCAACGTGCAGGCGCCCTGGCTCGGTTTCTCCGGCTTCTTCTCGGTCGCGATCATGCTGTCGCTCCTGATCTTCATCGGCGAAGCCGTGCGCGACGCCTTCGATCCGCGCAAGACGTTCAAGTGAGGGCGTGATGGACGCGATCAACCAGCCCCTCCTTGCCGTCCGCGACCTCTCGGTGGCCTTCCACCAGGGCGGCGCCACGACGCTCGCGGTCGACAAGGTCTCGTTCCAGATCAAGCGCGGCGAATGCGTCGCGCTGGTCGGCGAGTCCGGTTCCGGCAAGTCTGTCAGCGCGCTCTCGATCCTGAAGCTCCTGCCTTATCCGAATGCCTCGCATCCCTCGGGCAGCATCCGCTTCAAGGGGCGCGAGCTGATCGACCAGTCTGAGCAGCAGATGCGAGAGATTCGCGGCAGCGATATCTCCATCATCTTCCAGGAGCCGATGACCTCGCTCAATCCGCTGCACACGATCGAGGCGCAGATCGGCGAGATCATCCAGCTCCACAATCCGACCAGCAATGCCGAGGCGCGCAAGCGGACGCTGGAACTGCTGACGCAAGTCGGCATCCCCGAGCCCGAAACGCGGCTCAACAGCTATCCGCACCAGCTCTCCGGCGGCCAGCGTCAGCGCGTCATGATCGCGATGGCGCTCGCCAACGAGCCGGACCTCTTGATCGCGGACGAGCCGACCACGGCGCTCGACGTCACCGTGCAGGCGCAGATCCTGACGCTGCTCGCCGAGATCCGCTCCCGGCTCGGCATGAGCCTGCTCTTCATCACCCACGATCTCGGCATTGTGCGCCGCATCGCCGACCATGTCTGTGTCATGAAGGGCGGCGAGATCGTCGAGCAGGGGCCGGTCGAGCAGGTCTTCAGGACCCCGAACCATCCCTATACGCGCGACCTGCTCGCGGCGGAGCCGAAGCCCGATCCGGCGCCGCCGCAGCCGAATGCACCGGTGGTAATGTCCGCCGATGATTTGAAGGTCTGGTTTCCGATCAAGCGCGGCCTGATGCGCAAGACGGTCGGCCACATCAAGGCGGTCGACGGCGTCAGCATTGCCGTGCGCAAGGGCGAGACGCTCGGCGTCGTCGGTGAATCCGGCTCGGGCAAGACCACGCTCGGGCTGGCGCTGCTGCGGCTGATCTCCTCGAACGGCCGCATCGTGTTCCTGGGCAAGGACATCCAGGGCCTGCGTTTCAAGGAGATGCGCCCCTTCCGGCGCGACATGCAGATCGTGTTCCAGGATCCGTTCGGCTCGCTCAGCCCGCGCATGTCGGTTGCCGACATCATCGCCGAGGGCCTCACCGTGCACCAGCCAAAGCTGTCGCGCGAGGAGCGTGAGGAGCGCGTCGTCAAGGCGCTCGAGGACGTCGGGTTGAAGGCGGACACCCGCTATCGCTATCCGCATGAATTTTCCGGCGGCCAGCGCCAGCGCATCAGCATCGCGCGCGCGGTGGTGCTGGAGCCGGATTTCGTCGTGCTGGACGAGCCGACCAGCGCACTCGATATGCTGATTCAAGCGCAGATGGTCGACCTCTTGCGGGATCTCCAGCGCAGGCGCGATCTCACCTATATGTTCATCTCGCACGATTTGCGCGTCGTCGCCTCGCTCGCCAGCCATCTCATCGTGATGCGCGGGGGGAAGGTGGTCGAGGAGGGACAGGCCGCCGAACTGTTCAAGAGCCCGAAGACGGATTACACGCGCGCGCTGTTCGCGGCGGCGTTCCGACTGGAGACGGCGGGGAACGGGTCGGTGGCGACGTAGCTCGGGTCAGAGCCGCTTGATCGCGACGATTTCGCTGCCAGCCGCCTTGATCCGCGCGATCGCCGGCTCGGTCGCCTCGATCACGGTTGCCATGTGATGCGCATTGGCGTGAACCATGGTGCCGCCATCGCGGACGATGGCGACATGGCCCTTCCAGAAAATGAGATCGCCGCGCAGCAAGCTGCTCCGCTCATGCGGCTCCAGCGCGCGGCCGAGCCCTGCCTGCTGCATGTCGCTGTCGCGCGGGCAGCCGATGCCCGCTGCTGTCAGTGAAACCTGCACGAGGCCGGAGCAGTCGATGCCGAGGCTGCTCTTGCCGCCCCAGAGATAGGGCGTGCCGACGAAGCGTTCGGCGACCGCGACGAAGTCCGGCTCGCGGTGATCGAGCGGGGCGAGATGGGCCTTCGGCAGATATTGTCCGTCGCGCGTCACGGCGAAGCTGCCGTCCTCGCGCACCACCGCGATCTTCGAGCCCAGCGCGAGCGTGCCGGCCGGCGGCAGCTTGATCGAGGGACCGGGGAAGGGGAATGTCCGGAGCGCGCTCACCTTGTGGGTCGGGGCGGCCGACGGCTTCATCAGCGCTGCATCAGGCAGCCAGCCGACATAACCATCGCCGCCAAGCTGGCCCCAGGCCCAGCCCTCGCCATTGCGGTCGTAGACCGTGACGCGCTCGCCGCGCAGCGCCTCCGTCATCAGCATCGCGTTCGACGACGGCTGCTCGCGCACCGGTGCGATCGGATCGAAGACCTCGAATTCCTCGCCGGTGACGAAGCGGTCGGCTTGCACCTTGCCTTCGAGATATTTCGCGGCGAGGTCACCGCGCGCCGGTGTCAGCCTTGGGTCGTGTCCTGGATCATGCATAGCGCTCGCTCAACAATGCGTAGATGGCGCGCGCGGCCTGGCATTCGCCGCCTTCGGGCCGCGCCGGCTTCGCCGACGGGGTCCAGCCGTAAATATCCACATGAAGCCAGCTTTTCGCCTGCTCGACGAACCGTTGCAGGAACAGCGCGCAGGTGATCGAGCCGGCAAAGCCGCCTGAGGGTGCGTTGGTGATGGTGGCGGTCTTGGAGTCCAGCCACGCATCGTAAGGCGGCCACAGCGGCATGCGCCACAACGGATCGTTCTCCTTCGTCGCGCACCGCGCGACGTCGGCGGCCAGCGTCTCATCATTGGTGTAAAAGGGCGGTAAATCCGGCCCCAGCGCGACGCGCGCCGCGCCGGTCAGTGTGCCCAAATCGATCAGAAGGTCCGGCTTTTCCTCGTCGGCCAGCGCCAGCGCGTCGGCGAGCACGAGCCGGCCCTCCGCGTCGGTGTTGCCGATCTCGACCGTGATGCCCTTACGCGAGGTGAAGATGTCGAGCGGCCGGAAAGCATTGCTGGAGACGGCATTTTCGACCGCCGGAATTAGCACGCGCAGGCGGACCTTGAGCTTCGCATCCATCACCATGCGCGCGAGCGCCAGCACGTTGGCGGCGCCGCCCATGTCCTTCTTCATGATCAGCATGCCGCTCGACGGCTTGAGGTCGAGCCCGCCGGTGTCGAAGCAGACGCCCTTGCCGACCAGCGTCACCTTGGGATGATCAGGATCGCCCCAGCCGATGTCGATCAGCCGCGGCGCGCGGTCCGAGGCCATGCCGACGGCGTGGATCAGTGGAAAATTCGTCTTCAGGTCCTCGCCGATGGTGCAGGCAAAGCTCGCACCGAATTCCGTGGCGAGCGCGTGCGCGGCCGCAGCAAGCTCTTCCGGGCCCATGTCGTTGGACGGCGTGTTGATGAGGTCGCGCGCCAGCATCGCGGCATCCGCCACGCGATTGATCTCGGCCGCGTCGACGCCATCGGGCGGTACCAGCCGGACGGCGGGGCGGTCAGCCTTGCGGTAGCGGGCGAAGCGGTAGCTGCCGAGCGCAAAGGCGAGCGACGCCAGCCGCGCATCGTGCGGCGCATTGGCAAAGCGATAGATGCCCGGCGGCAGCAGGCCGGGCAGGGCGCCCGGCCGGAACAGGTCGCGTGATCTCGCGCCCTCGTCCTCGAGTCCGAACAGCACCTGCGCGATCGCGCCGTCCGGGGCGGGCAGCGCGAGATAGCCGCCCGGCTTGGCGGCAAAGGCGCTCGCGGTGGCGAACTGGCGCTGCACCGGCGGCAGCGTCTCTGCGACCTGATCCCAGCTCGACTTGGTGACGAAGGTGATCGGGATGGCGGTGGGCGATGTCTCGAAGACAGAAGGCATTGGCGGGTCCGGATCGTCAGATCAAGCTGGTCATGCGAACGGACGAGACTTCGCAGAGTTTCGCCGCGGCTGCAATCGGCTTTGCTGTCACCGTTCAGCGACCCGCTACTCGCCGCAAGGGGCCCATGCTAGGTTCCGGCAACGGCCGCCGGATCGACTGGGAAAAGTGTGCAGGAGATGACCGGCGGCCGAAGACGAGGCCTGCCGGGAGGAAACTGCAATGGAATTTGTGTGGAGCGTGGTCACATTCATCGGCCAGGCGAGCATCATCACTGGATCTTCGCATTCCTTGCCGGCGGCTACGTCTTCTATCTCCACGACCGCTCCGTCCACGCGCGGTTCGATGCGCTCGACAAGCGCATCGACGAAATCCGCAAGCGGCTGGCCATCGAATATTGATCGGGTGAGCGAAACCATCGCCGGGCGGATCTCGTATCCATGCTGAGAACTGCCGTTCACGAGCGCGCGGCCGCGGGGCTTTACTAGCGCCGCGGTTGTGGCATTATTGACGGATATTTTAGATTGTGCCGTGCGGTTCTGCTGGCATCTTGCGCAGCAACGCGGCGGGCCGGCTTGATATCCGGCCAAACCTGTTCGTCGAAAGCATTGTTCTCATCGTTTGGGCGGCGCAGCATTCGCAAATGAGCGGCGCAAAATGGATAGAGCGTTCGTTATTGCGCAGATTTCCGACCTGCATCTGGACGGGTCAGGCCGGTTGCTGGCGACGACCGAGGCGCTCAGTGCCGCAATCCGCACGAGGATGGCGGACTTCGCGGACGTTCCCGATCGCATTCTGCTGATCACGGGTGATCTCGTGGACGACCCGACGCCGCGCGCGCTGGACGAAGCGCTCGCCGTCATCGCGTCCTTCCGGCGGACCGGACTGTTCACCGATATCCAGGCGGTCGCGGGCAATCACGACGTCAAGCGCCCGAGCCAGCGCGCGGGCCGCCACGACGTCTATGATTATTTGCACCTGCCGCGGAGTTCGAAGAGCGTCTATTACCGCCAGGCTGGCCTCGATCTGGTGCTGCTGGACTCCAACCGCGCGAGCCTCTCGACGCTCGCGAGCGGCCATATCGACGAGAGCGCCTACAGCGCGCTTGTTGCGGATTCCGCCCGGCTGAGCGTCGAGCTCGCGGGCAGCATGGGATCCGTGGGGCGCGCCGACTATGCGGAGCCGGCGGAAAACCTGGTGCGCGTGCTGGCGTTGCATCATCATCCGCTGCCGCAGGCGACCGGCGAAGGAAAGCGGTTTCTCGGCGTGCCCGACGAACCGCTGATGTATCTCGCGGCGCCCGCAACGTTCCTCGAAGCGGCGACGTCGCTCAACGTCAATCTGGTCCTGCATGGACACCGGCATGTCGAGGGGCTCACCCGCTATTCGATCCCGGATCCGCGTGCCACGCGGAGCGCGAGCGGCGAAGCCTTCTGGCGTACGATCTACGTGCTCTCCTGTCCGTCCTCGACCGGGCAGGCCGGTGATGATGCCGGCTTCAACATCATTCATTTTGGCGCATCGTCCCAGGCCGGTCGCACGGAGCATCAGTTCGCGATCACGCGCTATTCGCGGCCACGCAACGACGGCACCTTCGGGCCGCTCGACCCGAACCTGCCGGACGGCGTCATCAGGTTGCCGGCAGGACGGGATTTTTCCCGTGATCCTGCCGTCCAGTCGGCCATCGAGATCGCCTCATGTGCGATGCTGAAGCGTGATCAAGTTGCCGCACAGGCCCGCCGGCTCCTGATGCGCCGCGCGTTCTATGCCGACGGCGAGGTGGATTGGTCGAGCGCGCTCCACGCCTATCTCGTCACCTCATGGGTCTGGGCCGATATCGGGGGCAAGTTCGCGAGATCGGAGCGTAGAGATGACGCCGAGGCGCTGGCCGCGGTGAAGTTGTTGCTGCGCCGCTTGATCGAGCACTGCGCCGACGTGCTCGGCATTGACGATGTTCAGGTCGACGAGCTGCTTGCGAAGCGGCTGGTCAACCGCGACGACTTCCGGCGCGAATGGCCCGGGATGCCGAGCGCGGGCGTCGATGTTTCTCAGTCGCGGCGGCGGCTGCAATTGCTGCTGCACGACCTGAACGAGCCGGTGAGGGTGCTCGGTCTCGATCTGGCCCTCGGTGGCGAGCCGCCGCCGCAGACACCGCCGTGAGGGGCAGCCAGGCTGACGTTAACCCGCCGTTAGGGTTAACAGTCTATTGCTGGCGCGTTCGGCTCGATCAATCGGCTCTTGAGTCAAAAGCGTCATGCGTCAACGGTTCAGTCTTGCCCGGCTTCTCGCGTCCACTTCGCTGGTGGCGGCAGTGGCCATGGGCCTCGGCGGCTGCACGGCCATGTCGAAACTCTCCGACGTCACGGGCTCTGTCGGGCCGCGGACGGAAGCCGCCCCCGCCGATCCCGCGCGCGCCGTCGAGGTCTATGGCGAGCGCTACCGTGCCAATCCCAAGGACGCCGACGCGGCGCTCGGCTACGGCCTGGCCTTGCGCGCCAACGGCCAGCGCGCCCAGGCCGCCGCCGTGCTCGAGCAGGCGACCATCGCCAATCCCGGCAACAAGGCGCTGCTCGCGCAGTATGGCCGCGCGCTCGCCGACAACGGCAATTTTCAGCAAGCCTTCGACGTGCTGTCGAAGGCGCACTCGCCCGACAATCCGGACTGGCGCCTGCTCTCGGTGCAGGGCACGGCGCTCGATCAGATGGGCCGCCACGACGAGGCGCGTTCCTATTATGCGAGCGCGCTGAGGATCGCACCAGGCGATCCCGGCGTGCTCTCCAATCTCGGCCTGTCCTACATGTTGTCGAAGGACCTGCCGAAGGCCGAAGAGGCGTTGCGGCAGGCCTACGCCTCGCCGCGCGCCAGTACCCGGGTGCGGCAGAATCTCGGCCTCGTCATCGGTCTCCAGGGCCGCTTCGCCGAAGCCGAGACGATCGTGAAGGCCGACCTGCCGCCGGACCAGGCCGCGGCCAATGTCGCTTACCTCAAGGAAATGCTGAGCCGAAGCGACGCTCCGCGCGGCGCACCGAAGCGGACGCCGGTCGCCTCGCTCAGCCAGCCCGACTGATCAGAGCCTGATCTTGCAATCCTGAAGCTGCCGGCGGACCGCGCGCGGTCCGCGTCTCGACGTCAGTGCAGCTCGCTGATCTTGATGCCGGTCGGTCCGAGAATGACGACGAACAGCACCGGCAGGAAGAACAGGATCATCGGCACCGTCAACTTCGGCGGCAGCGCGGCGGCCTTCTTCTCGGCCTCGTTCATGCGCATGTCGCGGTTTTCCTGCGCCATGACACGCAAGGAATGCCCGAGCGGGGTGCCATAGCGCTCCGCCTGCTGAAGCGCGAGACACACCGACTTGACGCCCTCGAGCCCGGTGCGCCGCGCCAGGTTCTCATAGGCGACCTTGCGATCCTGCAAATAGGACAGCTCGGCCGTGGTCAGGGTGAACTCCTCGGACAGCGCGATCGACTGGCCAACGATTTCGGTAGCGACCTTCCGGAACGCCATTTCGACCGACATGCCGGATTCGATACAGATCAGGAGCAGGTCGAGCGCATCGGGGAAGGCGCGCTTGATCGATAGCTGGCGCTTGGAAATCGCATTCTTGAGGAACAGCATGGGCGCCTGAAGGCCGAGATAGGCCGCGCCGATGCAGATGCCGATCTTGATCGGCATCGACTGCTGCATATGCGCGATCAGGAACACGTAGATGATCGAGCCGACGAACAGCACGAGCGGAGCCACCATGCGGGCGAAGAGGAAGGTGATATAGGGCGCCTGGCCGCGATAGCCCGCCATGATGAGCTTGTCGCGCGCGGCTTCCTGCGCGAGCCATTTGGTGAGGTTGAAGTCCTCGACGACCCGGGAGACGACCTGCTTCGGCGTTTGGCGCAGCGAGACCTTCTCGCTCTTGTTGAGGCGCTCGCGCTCGCGCTGGCGGATGCGCTCGCGCTCGCTCGCCACCGCCTTCATGCGCTTGGCGAGGCCTTCGCCGGCGAAAAGCGGCATCACCAGCGTATAGACGGTGGCGCTGGCGGCGATGGCCGCCAGCAGCATGGTCATGAAGCGGACATCATGCAGTTTCGAAACGAGGAATTCGACCATACGGCACCGTCAGAAATCGAAATTGATCATCTTCTTCATCACCATGATGCCGATCGACATCCAGACGACGCAGCCGACCAGCATGAGCTGGCCGGTCGGATGGGTCCAAAGCAGCGAGATGTAGTGCGGAGTCGTGAGATAGACGAGGAACATCACGATCGGCGGCAGCGAACCGATGATGCCGGCCGAGGCCTTGGCCTCCATCGACATCGCCTGGATCTTTTCCTTCATCTTCTTGCGGTCGCGCAGCACCTTGGAGAGGTTGCCGAGCGCTTCGGAGAGGTTGCCGCCGGATTTTTGCTGGATCGAGATGACGATGCCGAAGAAGTTGGCTTCCGGCAGCGGCATGCGCTCGTACAGACGCGAGCAGGCCTCGCCGAGCGGCATGCCGATCGCCTGGGTCTCGATGATGGCCAGGAACTCGCTGCGCAGCGGCTCAGGCGAGTCGGCGGCGACGACCTTGATCGATTCGAACAGCGGCAGGCCCGCCTTGATGCCGCGAACGATCACGTCGACCGCATCGGGCAGCGCCGCCAGGAATTTGTTTTCGCGTCGCTTCTTCAGGAAGCCCAGCGCCCAGCGCGGCAGGCCGAAGCCGCCGGCAAAGGCAAGGCCGGCGGCGCCAAGCAGGCCGCCGCCAACGAACATGGCGGCCGCGAACAGCACTCCCGCCACGACGGCGGACACGATCCAGAATTTCTGTGGCGTCCAGTCGAGCCCCGCCTGCGACAGGCGAACACCGAGCGGAACGCTCTTCTCCTGCTGGCGCCGCGCCTCGAGATCCTTGAGCGACGTCTCGACCTGCTCGCGGCGCGACCGCTGGCTCTTTTCGGTCTGCTTGGCCGCGGGCGCATCGGCGCGCGCGATCGAGGCACGGCGGTTTTCCGCCTTCCGTTCTCCGGACAGGAGCGGATAAAGGAACACCCAGGCGATGCCGCCGACGGCGGCAGTGGCGAGGAAGGCGAGGGCAAGGACCTGCATGTTCATGGCTGCGCCGATCTGCTCATGTCTTCGGCGCGACTTCCGCCGCATCGAGCGCAGCGGCAAGGCGCTTCTCGTCGCCGTAATACCGCGCACGCTCCCAGAATTTCGGGCGGCCGATGCCGGTCGAGCGGTGCCGGCCGATGATCTTGCCGTTGGCGTCCTCGCCGACCATGTCGTAGAGGAAGATGTCCTGGGTGATGATGGTGTCGCCTTCCATGCCCATCACCTCGGTGATGTGCGTGATGCGGCGCGAGCCGTCGCGCAGGCGCGCGGCCTGGACGATGACGTCGATCGAAGCGCAGATCATCTCGCGGATGGTGCGCGAGGGCAGTGAGAAGCCGCCCATCGTGATCATGGATTCGCAGCGCGACAGTGCTTCGCGCGGATTGTTGGCGTGGAGCGTGCCCATCGAGCCGTCATGGCCGGTGTTCATGGCCTGGAGCAGGTCGAACGCCTCGGGTCCGCGGACTTCGCCGACGATGATGCGTTCGGGGCGCATACGCAGGCAGTTGCGCACCAATTCGCGCATGGTGACCTGGCCTTCGCCCTCGATGTTGGGCGGACGGGTTTCCAGTCGTACCACGTGCGGCTGCTGGAGCTGGAGCTCGGCCGCGTCTTCGCAGGTGATGATGCGCTCGTCGTGCTCGATGTAGTTGGTCAGGCAGTTGAGCAGCGTGGTCTTGCCGGAGCCGGTGCCGCCGGAGATCAGCACGTTGCAGCGGACGCGGCCGATGATCTGGAGGATTTCCGCGCCCTCCGGCGAGATCGCGCCGAACCTGACCAGCTGATCCAGCGTCAGCTTGTCCTTCCTGAATTTTCGAATGGTGAGCGTGGGCCCGTCGATCGACAGCGGCGGCACGATGGCGTTGACGCGGGAGCCGTCGGCGAGGCGCGCGTCGCAGATCGGCGAGGATTCGTCGATGCGCCGGCCGACCTGGCTGACGATGCGCTGGCAGATGTTGAGGAGCTGCTGGTTGTCGCGGAAGCGGATGCCGGTGCGCTGGATCTTGCCGGCGACTTCGATGTAGACGGTGTCGGCGCCGTTGACCATGATGTCGGCGATGTCGTCGCGCGACAGCAGAGGCTCCAGCGGGCCGTAGCCGAGAACGTCGTTGCAGATATCGTCGAGCAGCTCTTCCTGCTCGGCGATCGACATCACGATATTCTTGATCGCGATGATCTCGTTGACGATGTCGCGGATTTCCTCGCGCGCGGACTCGGAGTCGAGCTTGGCGAGCTGGGCGAGGTCGATGGCCTCGATCAGCGCACCGAAGATCGTCGCCTTGACCTCGTAGTAATTGTCCGAGCGGCGGGATTCCATGGCCGGCGCCGGCCGGGCGGGGGCAAGCGGCGGCGAGGCGACGGCCGGTGGGGGCGGCGCGCGCGACACCGCGGACGCCGGAGCCTGGGCAGGCTCTGGCGACACGGCGCCGGGCTTGGGAGCCCGAGTATCGGTGTCTGTTCCGCTACGCTTACCGAACACTTAACAACTCCATGCGGCGGCTTATTTTCCCCGCAACTTGTCAATCAGGGGTGAAAGCAAGGAAGACTTTTGCTTCTTCGTCTCGCTGCGGCCGGTCAGGCGCTGGGCGATTTGAAGGAACATTTCGATCGACTTGTGGTTGGCGGAGATCTCCGCGATCATCTGGCCGTTGTTGGCGGCCGAGCCGAAGATCTGCGGTTCGAACGGGATCGAGACGACCGGCTGGCTCTCGATCGCCTTGGCGAACTCGGCGGCGGCAATTTCGGGCCGTTTCGGGACGCCGACCTGGTTCAGGCAGTAGAGCGGAGGCCGATCGTTGGGCCGCGAGGCCTTCAGCAGATCGAACAGGTTCTTGGTGTTGCGCAGATTGGCGAGATCAGGCGCTGCCACAATCAGGATGTCGTCCGCCCCGATCAGGGCGCGCTTGGTCCAGCCCGACCATTGATGCGGAACGTCGAGCACGATGCACGGCATGGTGGAGCGCAGCGTGTCGAACACGGCATCGAAGGCGTCGGTGCCGAAATCATAGACCCGGTCGAGCGTCGCCGGCGCCGCCAGCAGGCTGAGATGGTCGGTGCATTTCGACAGCAGGCGGTCGATGAAGGCGGTGTCGACGCGATCCGGCGAGAACACGGCATCCGCAATACCTTGCGGCGGGTCCTGGTTGTAGTCGAGCCCGGCGGTGCCGAAGGCGAGGTCGAGATCGGCGACGACCGAGTCCATTGCGAGGTCGCGCGCGATCGCCCAGGCGACGTTGTGGGAGATGGTGGACGCGCCGACGCCGCCCTTGGCGCCGACCACGGCAATGATGCGGCCGACCGCCTTGGCTTCGGGCGCCGAGAACAGGTTGCAGATCGAGCGCACGACGTCGATCGCGCCGACCGGCGCGAGCACGTAGTCGCTGACGCCGCGGCGCACCAGCTCGCGGTAGAGCGTGACGTCGTTGATGCGGCCGATCACGACCACGCGGGTGCCGGCGTCGCAGACCGTGGCGAGATGGTCGAGGCCGGTCAGAAGATCGTTGCGGCCGTCGCTCTCGAGCACGATCACGTTCGGCGTCGGCGCCGAGCGGTAGGCTTCGATCGCGGCCGCCATGCCGCCCATCTGGATCTTCAGATGGGCCTTGCCGAGACGACGGTCTTCGCCGGCCGACTGCACCGCGGCAGCGGTCTCGACGGTCTCGCAGAAAGCCTGGACCGACACGCGCGGTGAGGGAGCAATATGCTCCTCGACCGGCGTCGGCGCCTCGGACTGCTCTTGTTGAGTCTGGCGAGCGTAGCTGATCATTTGCCGGTGTCGCTGAGTTTGGCCTTTTCGGCCTCAGGATAGGTGGTCGCCGTCGTCGTTCCCTTGCGATACTTCTCGAAGGCCGTGGTGCGACGCGCCGTATAGGACGGCGTTTCAGGCCGCGGCTGCTCGAGGTCCGACGGATTGTCGATCATCGCCGCCATGTTGCGCTGATAGGCGCAGCCGTAATTGTAATAGTCCTTGTTCTCGAACCAGCTCTTGTTCTTCATCGAGGGGCCGATGTCGTCCGGCCACAGGCCACAGGGACCCGCGACCGCGGCGATCTTGGAATAGGTGAGCCGGATCGGCGGCAGGAAGCGCCTGTCTTCCGGCTGGTAGGGGCGAATGTTGACGCCGCGCGGCGGAACGCCCGCGCCCGCCAGCATCGCCTGGATCTCTCGCATCGTGTCCGCGACCGGACGCGCATTGGGCGTGCCGGACGGCACGTCGATGCGGATGGCGCCGGTGCCTTCGTGCAGCCAGGCCGAGGCGACGCCCATCACGTCGGCGCGCTGGGCGGCGGTCAATCCGCCGCGGGCGTGGCCGACGAAGACGACGATCGAGCGGTTCTGCTCCTCGATCGCGATCGGATGGCGCTGCTTGTAATCGTCGGGGATGGAGGCCGTGACCGCTTCGTTGTGCTGGCAGCCGCCGAGGGCGAGCGCCATGCCGACGAGCGCGCCACCGAAACGGATGGCGCGTTTGCGAATCTGGGGTGGTGCTGTGATCATCGTGAAATCCCCGTTCCGCCTCAGTCGGTAATGAAGCCGTAGGTGCCGCGGTAGTTCTTGGCCGGTTCGGTCCGGCCGGGCACGCCGTAGATGCGGTTGATATTGCCGAGCAGCTCGGCCTGCGGGTCTGCAGGCGCGGCGAAGCCGTCATCCGGCCGCGACAGGTCCTTTGGCGACGCGGCGCGAACGACATAAGGTGTGACGATCACCACCAGCTCGGTCGCGTTGTTGACGAAGTCACGGCTGCGGAACAGCGTGCCGAGGATCGGGAGCTGCATCAGTCCCGGCAACCCGCTGACCGCCTGTTTGGTCTGCTGCTGGATCAGGCCGGCCATGGCCATCGCGCCGCCGGAGGGAATTTCGAGCGAGGTTTCGGCGCGGCGGGTCTTGATCGAGGGCACCGTCAGCGAGTTCACCGAGTTCGAGGTCACGGCTTGCGACAGCGTGATCGAATTTTCGTTCGACAGTTCCGAGACCTCGGTCATCACGCGCAGGCTGATCTTGCCCTCGCTCAGCACGATGGGGGTGAAGTTGAGCGAGATACCGAACTTCTTGAAGCTGATCTGGGTGGTACAGACATGCGTGGTGGGATCGCATGCATAGCCCGCCGGTACCGGGAATTCGCCGCCGGCGATGAAGGTCGCGGACTCACCGGAGATCGCGGTCAGGTTCGGCTCGGCCAGCGTCCGGATCACGCCGGCGCTCTCCATCGCGCGCAGGGTCGCCTGCACCGACGGCGTCGCGCCGAACTTCGTGGTCAGGGCGTTGCCGTCCACCAGATTCTTGCCGAGAGCCGTGAAGGGGTTGGAGTTGGTGAAGCTCACCACCGAGGTGCCGTAGTTCAGGTTCGCGGTGAGATCGATGCCAAGCTGCTTGATGATGGTGCGCGCGACTTCGGCGACGGTCACCTTCAGCATGACCTGGTCGCGGCCGCGGACCACGATCGAGTTCACCACCTTTTCGGCGCCGCCGGCGAGGCGCGCGGCGAGATCATTGGCCTGCTGCGCTTCCAGCGGGTTCGCCGCCGAGCCGGTCAGGACGACACCGTCGCCGAGGCCGTCGATCTGGATGTCGGAATTGGGCAGGACCTGCTTGAGCGCTGCGCGCAGGCCGTTGAGGTCGCGCTTGACCGCGATGTCATAGGCCGCGATCTGCTGGCCGGCGGAGTCGAAGAACACGATGTTGGTCTGGCCGACCGAGGCGCCGATGATGTAGGCGCGCTGCGACGAGCGGACCACCGCATTGGCGATCTTGGGATCGGCGACGAGCACGTCCTTGATGTCGCGCGGCAGGTCGATCACGATCGACTTGCCGACGCCGAGCGAGAGGAAGCGTGCGTTCATCTGGCCGTCGGCCGCGACCTGCGCCACGGGGCGGTAGTCGGCGGCGATCGCCGGGGTGAGCACCGGGTTGAGCGTCAGCGCGAAGGCGGCCGAAAACGACAGGGCGCGGACCATTGAGGCTCGCATCGTCGCCAGTTCTGCCCTGCATTTCATATCGACAGTCCTCATCGTGCCTTCGCCGTCGCGCTTGGGATGCCGTAGCGAATGATCGAAACGCCATCGCGCTTCGCGGAATCATCGAGCGTGATCTCGCTCATCTTGACGTCGGCGATGCTGCGCAGCGCGAGCGACAGCGTGCCGCTCTGCCGGGCCGCGGAGAGCGTCGCCGTCTGCGCGGGATTGAGCTCGAGCGTGACGGTCTTGCCCACCACGGCGTTCTGGCCGTCCTTTTCCTTCGGCGCCTGGTCGATGGCCAGCACGCGGACGTTGGCCAGGATGATCTCGGACGTGACGATGTCCTGGGCGCCGGCGCCCTGGTCGGCGTTCTTGAGGCGGCGCGTCAGAAGCACGTCGACGCGGTCGTTGGGCAGGATGAAGCCGCCCGCGCCGGTCTCCGGCGAGATCTCGGTCGAGATCGCGCGCATGCCGGTCGGCAGGATCGCCGCCATGAAGCCGGAGCCCTCGGCCCTGACCAGCTTCTGGTCGCGGATCGGCTCACCCTGGATGAAGGGCGCGCGGGCGATCGAGCCGATGACCTGGGTTGCGCCCTCGGGGCGCTCGTTGCGGCGGATGAAGGTGGAGCTGGCGGTCGCAGCCGGCCAGGTCTGCCATTGCACGTCTTCCGGCTTCACGGTCTGGCCGAGGCCGATGTCGTTCTTGGCGACCAGGACGTCGACGGTCGGAAGCTGTGCGACCGGAGCCGCCGGTGGCGGCGCAGAGTCCGAGCCGCTCGCCAGGTACGCGGCGACACCGCCGGCGCAGATGGCGACCGTCAGGACGACAATGCGTGCCCTATTCATACGCTTCACTTTCCACAAAACGCAGCGACGCAGCCGCCGCCGTAATCGGCAGTTGACCAGCTATTCGTCAAAGCATGGTTAATGAGGCGTATCTAAATCGGCTTAACGCCGGCTTACCCGGTGCGTTCAGCGCAGTGCGAGGTGAGCGAGGTCGATCGCCTTCACCCATTCGGTCTCCGGATAGACCATCAGCGCGCCGAGCGTGAGCGCGATGCCGTAAGGAATGCCGCTCTCCTTGTCGTGCAGCCGCGCCAGCCAGGCCTGGCCCGCCAGCCCGTAAGGCAATGGCCATTGCCGGAACTGGAGCAGGAGCAGCGTCAGGGCTCCGCCGAACAGCGAGGCGTAGAGCAGGAAATCCATCAATTGCGCGAAGCCGAACCAGAGCGCGACCGAAGCCGCGACCTTGGCATCGCCGCCGCCCATCCAGCCCATCGCAAAGCAGCCGAAGGCCACGACGAGGAGCAGTGCGCCGGCGCCGACATGGCTCAGCATCTCGTAAGGTGCCATGCCACCGGCGAACGCGAGCGCGAAGAAGCCCGCGATCAGCGCCAGCGACACGCGGTTCGAGATGGTCATCGTGAAGAGATCGCTCGCGGCGGCGAAGGCCATCAGGGCCGGGAAGAGCAGAAGGCGCGCAAGGTCGAGGATCATGGGCGGCGTCTTGAGCTTGGGTTCATCGCGGGATCGGGGTGTCGCCGCATGCTAGCCGGCAGTGCTAAACAAACCGACAACGGCGGCAGCGGCGCTGCGAGCAGGGACCTGCCGGAGACGCACTCACCAGATGCTGGCAATGCGCGCGGCGAGGACGGCCGTCGCGAGCAGCAGCGCAAGGCAAACCCAGTACGCCGGCGAAGAGGTCTCGGCCGCCTCCGCCTCGCTCGCCGCAACCGCGGCTTCGGTTCTGTACTCGCGTAACGCCACTGGAACTCGCCGCATTCGGAAAAACAAAGGCCCCGGAGGTCCGGGGCTTTTGCCGTCGTTGGTCGGTCGCTTACTTCAGCGAGGAGCTGATCGAGCCGAACTTGGTGTTCAGCGAGCTGCCGAGGTTGTTGACGACGGTGATGATGGCCAGTGCGATGCCGGCGGCAATCAGGCCGTATTCGATGGCGGTGGCGCCGGATTCATCCTTCGCGAAACGCGCAATCAGGTTCTTCATGAACTAAACTCCGTCTGGGGTGTGATCGCCTCGTTCGGCGCTGTGCTTGACGCGATAAACATGAGATCCGAGCTCTTTCGGTAGAGTTAATTCGATCGGGCAAACCCGCTTCCAGCCCGATGCTTTTGCCCAGAGTGAATTTGGCCTTAAGGACGCAATCGAAATTCTTCCTGTTCCAAATGCGCCCCAAGCGCGCCGTGTACTTCACCCTCCCTTAAATTTCGGGGAGTAGGCCTAAGCGGGATCAGAAGTTTGGAAGAGAGGCGACGATGTCGAGCCTGCCCATGCAAGTTGCCTTGATGCTCGGCGAGACCATCCAGAAGATGGTCCCCGTCACCTTCGCGCTCGCGGCGGTCTTCACCGTGCTCGAGCATTTCTGGGCCTGCAATCCCGGCGCGCCGTGGTGGCGCAAGCGCGAGATCCTCACCGACATCTGCTACTGGTTCTTCGTTCCGGTGTTCGCCCGCACCATGCGGATCGGACTCCTGATCGTCGGTGCCGGTGCCGTCTTCAACATCCACGACGCCGACGACCTGATCGCCTTCTACGACAATGGCCACGGCCCGCTGGCGGCGTTGCCGCTGTGGGTACAGGCCATACTGTTCCTGGTGCTGTCTGACTTCATGCTGTACTGGCTGCACCGGCTGTTTCACGACGGCGGATTCTGGAAGTACCACGCCATCCATCATTCGTCGGAGGAGATCGGGTGGATTTCCGCGGCCCGCTTCCATCCCGTCAATCTCATGCTCGGGACGATCGGCGTCGACGTCGTTCTGCTGATGGCCGGCATCTCCCCGAACGTCATGATCTGGCTCGGTCCGTTCACCACCTTCCATTCGGCCTTCGTGCACGCCAACCTGAACTGGACCTTCGGGCCGTTCAAATATGTGCTGGCGACGCCGGTGTTCCACCGCTGGCACCACACCGCGCTCGAAGAGGGCGGTGACACCAATTTTGCCGGGACGTTTCCGATCTGGGACGTGCTGTTCGGCACCTTCCGCATGCCGGAGGGGAAACTGCCGCAGGACTACGGCAAGGACGAAGCGACCATGCCGAAGGAGATCGGGGGCCAGCTCGCCTATCCGTTCCGCCAGTGAGGGATCTTCCGAGGCAGCAAAACGCCCAGTCCGTTCAAACAATAGTCGGCGAGTTTGCGGAACGTTCACGAATTAAGGGCAGGTTAGCCGGGTCGGGCACCGGCTCCGCTGTGTATCGAATCGCTTCTGCCGGTTTGTGACGTCCCGGGGGTAAGAGTATGCGTAAAGAGTTGCTGCGCCGTCATGCGCGCGTTTGTCTTCTGGTTGCGGCTGCGGTGCTGGCATCGCCGGCCGCCAGCCTTGCCGAGGCGACCGCCGACACCATCGCCGTCAATGTCGACCAGGCCAAGCTGGTCAGGCTGCCCGGCAAGGTGGCGACCATCGTGGTCGGCAATCCCCTGATCGCCGACGTCACGCTCCAGCCCGGCGGCATGATCGTCGTGACCGGGAAGGGCTACGGCGCCACCAATTTCATCGCGCTCGACCGGGGCGGTGAGATCCTGGTCGACCGTCAGATCCAGGTCGAAGGTCCGAGCGACCGGCTCGTCACCGTCTATCGCGGGGTCGAGCGCGAGTCCTACAGCTGCATGCCGCTGTGCCAGCGCCGCGTGACGCTCGGCGACAGCGACAACTACTTCAACAACACGATGAGCCAGGCCGGTTCGTTGAGCAACAACGCCAGCGGCAACGCCGGCGCGGCCGCCAAAACGAACTAGCAAGACGAGCTCGCAAGACGAACTGGCAAGAGCGACGCGTTGTCCAGTTGCGTCTACGACAGCGCGGATGCGGCCGGTACGACCTGCTGAGTCCATCCGCTCTTTCGGACATGAAAAAAGGCCGTGCGTTGCGCACGGCCTTTTCCTTTTGCTTGCTCGCTAGAGCCGTCCGGGCCAAAGGCCCGTGGGCTCAACCGGCGGCGCGGAGGTTGTCCGCCGCCGACTTGCCGGAACGGCGGTCGGCCACGATCTCGTAAGAGACCTTCTGACCTTCACGCAGCGTGCCGAGACCGGCGCGCTCGACGGCGCTGATGTGTACGAAGACGTCCTGGCCGCCATCGTCGGGCTGGATGAAGCCAAAGCCCTTGGTCGCGTTAAACCACTTCACGGTTCCCATGCTCACGGGGTAGTTCCTTCTCAGATGTGCAGTGTCGAAGCCTACTTTCGCAGGCGGGTTAGATCGAGTTTCTGGAAGGGTCGTCAGCGTGTCTGAACCGGCTGTACCGGTGGATGCCAATGTCGTCCGGCCGAAAATCGATGAGTGATTTTATTGGAATTAAGGCACCAAAACAATCCTGACGTGCACGATTTTTTGATCCGCCGCGATCGACACGGCGGATCAGCATACAGGTCAGAATTTTACTTTCGCAGCCGAGATGCCGGAAGCGGATCAGCGGCGGCGGAACTGGCCACCGCGCTGTCCGGGACGGGGAGGCCCGCCCACGCCACTCGGACGTTCGTCCTTGTGGCGGAAAATCAGCCGGCCCTTCTCGAGGTCGTAGGGCGACATTTCCACGGTCACGCGGTCACCCGCCAGCGTCTTGATGCGGTTCTTCTTCATCTTGCCGGCGGTGTAGGCGACGATCTCGTGCCCGGCGTCGAGCTGCACGCGGTAGCGCGCGTCGGGGAGGATTTCGGTGACCAGTCCTTCGAACTGGATCAGCTCTTCCTTAGCCATGAATTTCTCCAGGTCGTGGACGGCTAGTGCGAATAGGGTTTGCGGGTCGGTTGGCCCATCGGCCGACTCTCGCGGCGTAAAAAGGCCACGCCTTGTATCCCATCGGGCTTGCCGGCGCTATGCGCGGAACGCTGTTCCGGGCGCTCGGTTGGGGAAGAATGCGTCTTACCACCGGACCGTTGGCGGCGAGACCCCTTCGAGACCTTCTGGCTACCACCGGGACGTCCGTCAACATGCCTTCCGTCACCGTGCCGACCTTCGCCGGGCCTTCCGTCGCCATGCTTGCCGGCGCTATGGTGGCGTCCGTCGGCATGCCTTTCGTCGCTGCGTAGTCCGTCAGTGTGACGTCCCTCACCATGCCTTGCGCCTTGCGGGCGCTGGCCCGGGCGGCCCGGCCGGCCCTGTCGTTGCTGCGGCGGGGGCGGGCCCGCATCGCGGCGCCCGGCATCGGTGCGGTGATCCTCACGCGATAGCGTTACCTTGATCAGCCGCTCGATGTCGCGGAGATAGCTGAGTTCCTCGCCGCCGGCGACCAGCGAGATCGCGGTGCCCTCGGCGCCGGCGCGCGCGGTGCGCCCGATGCGGTGCACATAGGTCTCGGGCACGTTGGGCAGGTCGAAATTGATGACGTGGCTGATGCCGTCGACATCGATACCGCGGGCAGCGATGTCGGTGGCGACCAGGGTGCGGATTTCGCCGGAACGGAACTGGGCGAGCGTCCGCTCGCGATGGTTCTGCGACTTGTTGCCATGAATGGCGCTGGCGGCGATGCCAGCCTTCTCAAGTGTCTTCACGACCTTGTCGGCACCATGCTTGGTGCGGGTGAAGACCAGCGCGCGATTGACCGGCTCGTCCTTCAGGAGCTTGGTCAGGAAGGCGGGCTTGGCCGAGAAATCGACCTGGATGATGCGCTGGTTGATCCGCTCGGCGGTCGAGGACACCGGGGTGACCGCAACGCGGGCGGGATCCCGCAGCATCGCGTCGGCGAGCTCGGCGATGTCCTTCGGCATGGTGGCCGAGAAGAACAGCGTCTGCCGCTTGATCGGCAGCTTGGCGACGATTTTACGGATGTCGTTGATGAACCCCATGTCGAGCATGCGATCGGCCTCGTCGAGCACGAGGAATTCGACGCTTCCAAGCTTCAGTCCGTTGCTCTGCACGAGGTCGAGCAGCCGGCCGGGGGTCGCCACCAAAACCTCGAGGCCGGGCATCAGCGCGCGAACCTGGCGGCCCATCGGCACGCCGCCGATGGCGAGTGTCGAAGACAGGCGGATGTGGCGGCCGTAGGCGTTGAAGCTATCGAGGATCTGGCCGGACAGCTCGCGGGTGGGCGAGAGCACCAGCACGCGGCAGGTCTTCGGCTGCGGCTTGATCCGGTTCTCGAGCAGGCGGTGCAGGATCGGCAGCGCGAAGGACGCGGTCTTGCCGGTGCCGGTCTGGGCGATGCCGACGACGTCGCGGCCGGTCAGTGCCGTCGGAATCGTCTGGGCCTGGATGGGGGTGGGAGTGACGTAATTCTCTTCGGCGAGAGCACGCGCGATGGGTTCGGCAAGGCCGAAGTCCTGAAAGGAAGTCAAAAGATGGGTTCTTTCCATGTCGAAAGCGAGCGCCCGGCGCAATCAGCGGGGCACGCGCAATAAGGGTGTCGAATGGACACCTGCGTGTTTGGGGTGTCGGATGGCTTGATGGGATGGGCAAGCCAGAGGCCCGGAAAGGGCTTAAGAACACGCGGCTCGCTACGACCCCTTGATTCGCAAGAGGTCTTGAACCTCCATATGGAACATTCAGGGGGCGGTTTCAAGGCAACGCGGCCTCAAACCGCGATTGCAGTGCAGAAATAGTTATGCCGGAAATTTAGACAGGGTTGCTGTTTTGCTTAAAAAATAACCTGTCTGCCGCATTGGCATACATTTTACTCGCCTAAGATTTGGGCAATTGGACTGCGGCGAAAGTTGGATTGCAGCGAAATTATATAATCTGACCAATAGGTTGGCATGTGCCCAGCCCATGGCATGGTTCTTGCGATTCCGTTAATCGCAGGCGGCCGTGGGGCCGTTTCGCAGCGTCTTTTTCACGTCTGCGTCAGGGAGATGATACATCCATGCTTAACAAATCCACTCACGATATAGCGGCGTCATTTAGCCGCCGTGGCGTTCTCGCCGCGACCGCCGGACTGATGATGGGTCTGGCTTCATTGACCGGCGCAAAGGCCGCGGACGACACCATCAAGGTCGGCGTCCTTCATTCTCTCTCCGGCACCATGGCCATCAGCGAAACCACGCTGAAGGACACCATCCTCTTCCTCATCGACGAGCAGAACAAGAAGGGCGGCGTCAACGGCAAGAAGCTCGAAGCCGTCGTGGTCGATCCTGCCTCGAACTGGCCGCTGTTCGCCGAAAAGGCGCGCGAGCTGATCACCAAGGACAAGGTCGCGGTCGTGTTCGGCTGCTGGACCTCGGTGTCGCGCAAGTCCGTGCTCCCGGTCTTCAAGGAGCTGAACAGCATCCTGTTCTACCCCGTGCAGTACGAGGGCGAGGAGAGCGAGCGCAACGTGTTCTACACGGGTGCTGCGCCGAACCAGCAGGCGATCCCCGCCGTCGACTATCTGATGAAGGACGAGAAGGTGAAGCGCTGGGTGCTCGCGGGCACCGACTACGTCTATCCGCGCACCACCAACAAGATCCTGGAGGCCTACCTGAAGTCGAAGGGTGTCGCCCAGGAAGACATCATGATCAACTACACGCCGTTCGGTCATTCCGACTGGCAGACGATCGTGGCCGACATCAAGAAGTTCGGCTCGGCCGGCAAGAAGACCGCGGTGGTTTCGACCATCAACGGCGACGCCAACGTTCCCTTCTACAAGGAGCTCGGCAACCAGGGCATCAAGGCCAAGGACATCCCGGTGGTCGCGTTCTCGGTGGGTGAGGAAGAGCTCGCCGGCATCGACACCAAGCCGCTGCTCGGTCATCTTGCCGCCTGGAACTACTTCCAGTCGATCAAGTCGCCCGAGAACGAGAAGTTCATCAAGGCCTGGCAGACCTACACCAAGAACCCGAAGCGCGTGACCAACGATCCGATGGAAGCGCACGTCATCGGTTTCGACATGTGGGTCAAGGCGGTCGAGAAGGTGAAGTCGACCGATCCGGACAAGGTGATCGACGCGCTGCCCGGCATCGAAGCCAAGAACCTGACCGGCGGCACCTCCAAGATGCTTCCGAACCATCACATCACCAAGCCGGTGTTCATTGGCGAAATCAAAGCCAACGGCCAGTTCGACGTGGTGTGGAAGACTCCGGGTCTTGTCGCAGGCGACGCCTGGTCGAAGGAGCTCGATGGCTCCAAGGACCTGGTCGGCGACTGGGTCGGCAAGAAGTGCGGCAACTTCAACACCAAGACCAACAAGTGCCTCGGCTCGGGCTCCTGATCCCGATCTGTCGGTTCATTGCACGACGGGAGGAGGCGGCTATTCCGCCGCCTTCTCCCCACTTCTGCCGGGGTGATTCAAAGTGCCAACCAATTTGTCCGCTCGTCTCTGTACCTTTGTCCTCTCGTTATTCCTGATCGCGTTCGCACTGCCGGCCTTTGCCGGTCCGTTCGAGGATGCGGTCGCCAAATTCGCCAATGACGATTTCTCCGACACCGATGAGGCGATCGGCGTCGTCGCGAGCAGCGGCAACAAGCTGGCTTTCCCCATCATCAGCGCGCTCCAGGACGGTCGCCTCATGGCCGACCCTGATAGCAAGAAGGTTTACGTCACCGGTGCCGACGGCAAGTCGATCGATGCTGCGACCGGCGAGCCCGTCGCCAGCGTTCCCGACAGCGCCAGCGCGGTGCGCCTCAACAACCGCCTGCGCCGCAGCGTCGATGCCGCGATCGGCAATCTGACGCTCCAGTCTCCGGATGTCGGAACGCGCCTGCAGGCTGCGCAATCCGTCTTCAAGTCGCATGAGGAAACCGCGCTCGAGCCGGTCGATGCCGCGCTCGCCAAGGAAACCAACAAATCGATCAAGGCCACGCTCGGCGACGCCCGCGCGGCGATCTTGCTGTTCAAGTCGGATGCCACCGAGGTCGAGAAACTCGAGGCGGTCGGCACCCTCAAGGCGCGTGGCGACCAGGAGGCCTTGGCGCTGCTGACCGGGATGGGCGACCAGCCGGCCTCGGTGACCAAGGCCGCGGCCAGCGCAATCAGCTCGATCCAGTCTTCGCTCGCGGTCTGGTCCACGGTGCAGAATGCCTGGTACGGTCTCTCGCTCGGCTCGGTGCTATTGCTCGCGGCGATTGGCCTTGCCATCACCTTCGGCGTGATGGGCGTCATCAACATGGCGCATGGTGAGATGGTGATGATCGGCGCCTACACCACCTTCGTGGTGCAGGAGGTGATCCGCACCCGTTATCCCGCTTTGTTCGACTATTCGCTGCTGATCGCCGTGCCGCTCGCTTTCCTCGTCGCCGGCGCGCTCGGTGTCGTGATCGAGCGCAGCATCATCCGCTTCCTCTACGGCCGGCCGCTGGAGACGCTGCTTGCGACCTGGGGCCTGTCGCTGGTGCTGCAGCAGGCGGTGCGCACCATGTTCGGCCCGACCAACCGCGAGGTCGGCAATCCCTCCTGGATGAGCGGCGCGTTCGAGCTCGGCCAGATCACCATCACCTATAACCGGCTCTGGATCCTCGTCTTCACGCTCGCGGTGTTCGCGATCCTGCTTGCCATGCTGCGCTACACCGCGCTTGGCCTCGAGATGCGCGCGGTCACGCAGAACCGGCGCATGGCGGCCTCGATGGGCATAGCCACCTCGCGCGTCGACGCACTGACCTTCGGGCTCGGCTCGGGCATTGCCGGCATCGCCGGCGTGGCGTTGTCGCAGATCGACAATGTCAGCCCCAATCTCGGCCAGAGCTACATCATCGACAGCTTCATGGTCGTGGTGTTCGGCGGCGTCGGCAATCTCTGGGGCACGCTGGTCGGCGCCTTCACGCTCGGCATCGCCAACAAGTTCCTGGAGCCGGTCGCCGGCGCCGTGCTCGGCAAGATCGCCATCCTCGTTCTCATCATCCTGTTCATTCAAAAGCGGCCGCGCGGCCTGTTCGCGCTCAAGGGCCGTGCGGTGGAAGCATGACCCCCCACATGCTGACCAGGTCGCTGGACCGCGGCGCGACGATCTTTCTCGCCATCGTCGCGGCCTGCGGCATCCTCATCCCGCTCTCCAACCTGCTGCTGCCCGCGGGCTCGGTCCTGCAGGTGCCGACCTATCTGGTCGCGCTCTGGGGCAAATATGTCTGCTACGCGATCCTCGCGCTCTCGATCGACCTGATCTGGGGCTATTGCGGCATCCTCTCGCTCGGCCACGGCGCCTTCTTCGCGCTCGGCGGCTACGCGATGGGCATGTACCTGATGCGGCAGATCGGCACCCGCGGCGTCTACGGCAACCCGATCCTGCCCGACTTCATGGTCTTCCTGAACTATTCGAAGCTGCCCTGGTACTGGTACGGATTCGATATGTTCTGGTTCGCGGCGCTGATGGTGCTGGTCGTGCCCGGCCTGCTTGCGTTCTGCTTCGGCTGGCTCGCCTTCCGCTCCCGCGTCACCGGCGTGTATTTGTCGATCATCACGCAGGCGATGACCTACGCGCTGCTGCTCGCCTTCTTCCGCAATGATTTCGGCTTCGGCGGCAACAACGGCCTGACCGACTTCAAGGACATCCTCGGCTTCAACGTGCAGGCCGAGGGCACCCGTGCCGCGCTGTTTGCGCTGAGCTGCCTGGCGCTGATCCTGAGCTTCCTGATCTGCCGCTCCGTCGTGTCCTCCAAGCTCGGCAAGGTTCTGATCGCAATCCGCGACGCGGAATCGCGCAGCCGGTTCCTCGGGTACCGCGTCGAATCCTACAAGCTGTTCGTGTTCGCGTTGTCGGCCTGCATGGCCGGCGTTGCCGGTGCGCTCTACGTGCCCCAGGTCGGCATCATCAACCCGAGCGAGTTCGCACCCGGCAATTCGATCGAGGCGGTGATCTGGGTCGCGGTCGGTGGTCGCGGTACGCTGATCGGCCCTGCACTCGGCGCCGTCGTCGTCAACTACGCAAAAACGTTCTTCACCTCGGGCATGCTCGCGCCCTACTGGCTGTTCATGCTGGGCGCGCTGTTCATCCTGGTGACGCTGCTGCTGCCGAAGGGCATCGTCGGCACCTTCAATGCCTGGTGGGAGTCGTCCAAAGAAAAACGCACCGCGGCGACCAGCGCGAGCGCCGCGGCCGAAGATGGCGTCACCGAACCCAAGATGGCGGAGTAGGCGCAATGAACGTCATGGATACACGCGCGACCTCCGCGATGCTCTATCTCGACGGCGTGCACGTCTCATTCGACGGCTTCCACGCCATCAACAATTTGTCGCTGACGCTCGCGCCCGGCGAGATGCGCGCCATCATCGGCCCGAACGGCGCGGGCAAGACCACGATGATGGACATCATCACCGGCAAGACCAAGCCCGACGAGGGCACGGTGCTGTTCGACGGCGTCACTGATTTGACGCGTCTGGACGAGACCCGCATCGCCGAGCTCGGCATCGGCCGCAAATTCCAGAAGCCGACCGTGTTCGAGAGCCAGACCGTGCAGGACAACCTCCTGCTCGCGCTCAATGTCGACCACAGCGTCAAGGGCACGCTGTTCTGGCGCGGCAGCAGGGCGGAGTCCGAGCGCATCGACAAGGTGCTCGAGACGATCCGCCTCACCGACGCCCGCAACCGGCTCGCCGGCAGCCTGAGCCACGGTCAGAAGCAGTGGCTCGAGATCGGCATGCTGCTGGCGCAGGATCCGAAGCTGCTGCTCGTCGACGAGCCCGTCGCGGGCATGACCGACGTCGAGACGCATCTTACCGCCGAGCTGCTGAAAGAGATCAACAAGACCCACACCGTGATGGTCGTCGAGCACGACATGACGTTCGTGCGCGAGCTCGGCGTCAAGGTCACCTGCCTGCATGAAGGCACCGTGCTCGCGGAAGGAACCATCGACCAGGTCTCGTCCAACGAGCGGGTCATCGAAGTCTATCTGGGGCGCTGAGCAATGCTTGAGGTCAAGGACATCAACCTGTTCTACGGCGCGGCGCAGGCGCTGCGCGGCGTCTCCATCGCCGCAGAGCCCGGCAAGGTCACCTGCGTGCTCGGACGCAACGGCGTCGGCAAGACCTCGCTGTTGCGCGCCATGGTCGGCCAGTATCCGATCTCCTCGGGCGCGATCGTGCTCGACGGCAGCGACATCACCGGGCTCAAGCCCTACGAGCGAGCGCGCAAGGGCATCGGCTTCGTGCCGCAGGGCCGCGAGATATTTCCTTTGCTGACGGTCGAGGAGAACCTCAAGACCGGCTTCGGTCCGCTCAAGCGCGAGGACAGGCACATCCCGGACGACGTGTTCTCGCTGTTCCCGGTGCTGCAATCGATGCTCGGCCGGCGCGGCGGCGACCTCTCCGGCGGCCAGCAGCAGCAGCTCGCGATCGGGCGTGCGCTGGTGATGCGGCCAAAGCTGCTCCTGCTCGACGAGCCGACCGAGGGCATCCAGCCGTCGATCATCAAGGACATCGGCCGTGCCATCTCCTACCTGCGTAACCTCGGCAACATCGCCATCGTGCTGGTCGAACAATATCTCGACTTTGCCTGCGAACTCGGCGACAGTTTCGCCGTGATGGATCGCGGCGCGGTGAAGTTCTCCTGCGACCGATCCAATCTCGATCCGGCCGAAATCAGCCGCCAAATGGCGCTGTAATCCGAATATTTCTGCCGCGGCCGGCTGGGGAGACGGATGCGCAGCGACGCTTTAACGACATCTTCGGTTTTCGAGGCGAACCGCGCCCGCGGCGCGGTGCGCTTCGACGTCCATGCCCGCGATGGCGTGACGCGGCGTGGCGTCTTGCATGAGTCCGGCTCCCTGCGCGTGCGCTTTCCCTCGCCGGAGGGCGAGGGGCTCTCCGGCGTGTTCGTCAACACGGCTGGTGGCGTTGCCGGCGGAGACAGTTTTGACATCGAGATCGCGGCAGGCCAGGGGGCACGCCTGACATTGACCACGGCCGCGGCCGAGAAGGTCTATCGCGCGCCGGGGGCGGCGGCGCAGCTCAATATCGCCTTGAAGGTCGCCGCCGGCGCGCACCTCGGCTGGTTGCCCCAGGAGACGATCCTGTTCGATCGTGCCCGGGTCCATCGTCGCTTCGACATTGAGCTCGACGAGGCCGCCTCGCTTCTGCTTTGCGAGATCGTCGTGTTCGGCCGCACCGCCATGGGCGAGCGGATGGAGCAGGGCGAGTTCATTGATCGCTGGCGGCTGCGTCGTGGTGGCAAGCTGGTGTTCGCCGAAACCGTCAGGCTCGACGGCAATATCGGTGCAAAACTTGGGCGATCGGCAGTGGCCAAGGGCGGTGCCGCGATCGGTACGGCGCTGATCGTTCCGGGCGACGAGCCGCTGATCGAGCGTATCCGCGAGGCCTCGGAGTCATTCGCCGGCGAGGTCGGAATCTCCGCCTGGAATGGCTTTGCAATGGCTCGGTTCTGTGCCCAAGATGCGGCGCGCTTGCGCGCCGACATGATGGCGGTGCTGGCGCGGACCGGCGCGGCGCTGCCGCGGCTGTGGCTGAGTTGATGGCTGCTGAATTGATGCATTGAACGGAAGAGATGCTGCATGAACCTGTCTCCCCGCGAAAAGGACAAGCTCCTGATCTCGATGGCGGCGATCGTCGCCCGCCGCCGGCTGGATCGCGGCGTCAAGCTCAACCATCCCGAGGCGATCGCGATCATCTCCGACTTCATCCTCGAAGGCGCGCGCGACGGCCGCACCGTCGCCGAGCTGATGCAGTCCGGTGCGCAGGTCCTCACCCGCGACCAGGTGATGTCGGGCATTCCTGAAATGATCCACGACATCCAGGTCGAGGCGACCTTTCCGGACGGCACCAAGCTCGTCACCGTGCATGAGCCGATCAGGTAGGAGCGAGAGCATGATCCCCGGCGAACTCTTCATCCAGGACGGCGAGATCGAGCTCAATGCCGGCCGCAAGACCGTGACGCTGACGGTCGCCAACACCGGCGACCGCCCGATCCAGGTCGGCTCGCACTACCATTTCTTCGAGACCAACCCGGCGCTGAAGTTCGACCGCAAGAAAGCCCGCGGCATGCGCCTCGACATCGCCGCCGGCACCGCCGTCCGCTTCGAGCCCGGCCAGACCCGCGACGTCCAGCTCGTCGCCGTGGCCGGCAAGAAGACCATCTACGGTTTTCGCGGCGACGTGATGGGGAAGCTGTGAGTCATGCTCTCCGCCGTGCGCCTCATCTCCGAAGCCGCTGAGCTGGCTGCGCGCCGGCACAACGGCATGGCCCGCAAGGGGCGGGGGAACGAGCCTTACATCAATCATCTCGCGGAGGTCGCGAACCTGCTTGCGATAGCGACAGATGGCGCCGATGCCGAGCTGGTCGCGGCCGGGTGGTTGCATGATGCGATCGAGGACACCGAAACGACGCGCGAAGAACTTGCGCGGAAATTCTCGGACCGCGTCGCCTCCCTCGTCGTTGAATGTACCGACGACATGAGCCTGCCCAAACCAGAGCGGCGACGCCAGCAGATCGTCGATGCACCGAAGAAGACGGCCGGCGCCAAGCTGATCAAGATCGCCGACAAGATCAGCAATATCGGCGCGCGCATTCATTCCGACCCGTCCGCCGAAGAGCGCGACGATCTCGCCGACTACACGGGCTGGGCTGAGGAGGTCGTCGCCGGATGCCGTGGCGGCAATTCGTGGCTCGATGCAAAATTCGACGATGCCGTAAGCGCAGCGAGGGCTTCGCTGTGAACAACCAAGAATTCAAACGCAAACGGGGCTTGTGATGTCCGTCAAAATAAAGCGTTCCGTCTATGCCGACATGTTCGGCCCGACCACCGGCGACAAGGTACGGTTGGCCGACACCGATCTCATCATCGAGGTCGAGAAGGATTTCACCACCTACGGCGAGGAGGTGAAGTTCGGCGGCGGCAAGGTGATCCGCGACGGCATGGGGCAGTCGCAGGTCACCAACAAGCAGGGCGCGGCCGACACCGTCATCACTAATGCGCTGATCGTCGACCACTGGGGCATCGTGAAGGCCGACGTTGCGATCAAGGACGGCATGATTTCGGCGATCGGCAAGGCCGGCAATCCCGACATCCAGCCGGGTGTCACCATCATCGTCGGCCCCGGCACCGACGTGATCGCGGGCGAAGGAAAAATCCTGACCGCCGGCGGCTTCGACAGCCACATCCATTTCATCTGTCCGCAGCAGATCGAGCACGCGCTGATGTCTGGCGTCACCTCGATGCTCGGCGGCGGCACCGGCCCTTCGCACGGCACGTTCGCCACCACCTGCACGCCGGGGCCGTGGCACATGGGGCGGATGATCCAGTCGTTCGACGCCTTCCCGGTCAATCTCGGCATCTCCGGCAAGGGTAACGCGTCGCGGCCCGCCGCCCTGGTCGAGATGATCAAGGGCGGCGCCTGCGCGCTGAAGCTGCACGAGGACTGGGGCACCACGCCGGCTGCGATCGACAACTGCCTGTCGGTGGCCGACGATTACGACGTCCAGGTCATGCTGCATTCCGACACGCTGAACGAATCCGGCTTCGTCGAGGATACGGTCAAGGCCTTCAAGGGCCGTACCATCCACGCCTTCCACACCGAGGGCGCTGGCGGCGGGCATGCGCCTGATATCATCAAGGTCGCGGGGCTGAAGAACGTGCTGCCGTCCTCGACCAATCCGACGCGGCCCTTCACCCGCAACACCATCGACGAGCATCTGGACATGCTGATGGTGTGCCACCATCTCGATCCCTCGATCGCGGAAGACCTCGCGTTTGCGGAGAGCCGTATCCGCAAGGAAACCATCGCCGCCGAAGACATTCTGCACGATCTCGGCGCGCTCTCGATGATGTCCTCGGACTCGCAGGCCATGGGCCGCCTCGGCGAGGTCATCATCCGGACATGGCAGACCGCGGACAAGATGAAGAAGCAGCGCGGGTCGCTCGACCAGGACAAAGGCAAGGACAACGACAATTTCCGCGTCAAGCGCTACATCGCCAAGTACACGATCAATCCTGCGATCGCGCACGGCGTGTCGAAACTGATCGGATCGGTCGAGAAGGGCAAGCTCGCCGATCTCGTGCTGTGGTCGCCGGCCTTCTTCGGGGTCAAGCCGGACTGTATCATCAAGGGCGGCTCGATCGTCGCGGCCCCCATGGGCGATCCCAACGCCTCGATCCCGACGCCCCAGCCGGTGCACCATCAGCCGATGTTCGGTGCCTTCGGCAAGGCGCGCACCGCGTCGTCCGTGGTGTTCACCTCGAAGGCGGCGGTCACCGGCGGCCTCGCGCGAAAGCTCGGCATCGACAAGAAGCTCTATGCGGTGCAGAACACCCGCGGAAAAATCTCGAAGAAGAGCATGATCCACAACGACGCCACGCCCAATATCGAGGTCGATCCCGAGACCTACGAGGTGCGCGCCGACGGCGAACTGCTGACCTGCGCGCCCGCCGAGGTGCTGCCGATGGCGCAGCGATATTTCATGTACTGAAATAGCGTCTGGACGCATGTCCCCGGCGCATGTCCCGATTGCATGTCCTGTTGCATGTCTTGTTGCATGTCCTGGGGCGGCTTTTCCGGTTTTGCGTTCGACCCCGCCTGGTCTAAGGTCCCGCCCGGTATCTTACCTTAGAAGAAAAGCCGGGAGGATTTCTCGTGATTTACGTCGTTGCCACCTTGACCATCAAGCCCGAGACGCGCGCCGAATTCATTGCGGCCGCCACCGCCTGCATCAAGGAGACGCGGAAGGAGCCCGGCAACATCGCTTATGATTTGCACGAGAGCGTCACCGATCCCGCCAAGATGGTGTTCGTCGAGCAGTGGGAGAATGCCGAGGCGCTGGTGCCGCATCGCGCCATGGAGCACATGAAGACGTTCGGCCGCGTCGCGGTGAAGTGTTTTACGGCGCCGCCGAAGATTGAAGTGATCACGCCCGAGAAGGTCGAGACACGGTAACGGGGTAAAAGCATGATCCGGGCGACGCAGGTTAAGGGACAGCACGGCTTCACGGAGACGCCGGCGGATACGGTGGTGCTCGATTTCGACGACCGGCACCGCCGCCGCATGGCGATGACGGGGACGCGGGGCCTCGAATTCCTGCTCGACCTGGAGAATGCCGTCGCACTGCGCGGCGGTGATGCGTTGGTGCTGGAGGACGGCCGGCTGGTCGAAGTGGTCGCGGCGCCCGAGCCGCTGCTGGAGATCCGCGGCCGCGATCCGCACCACCTCATTCGCGTCGGCTGGCATCTCGGCAATCGCCATTTGCCGACGCAGATCATGGCCAAGAGCCTGCGCATCCGCCGCGACCATGTCATCGAGGCCATGGTGAAAGGCCTCGGTGCGCGCGTGATCGAGATCGAGGCGCCGTTCGATCCCGAGGGCGGCGCTTACGCCGATGCCGGCCATGCACATGGCCACGACGACCATGTGCATCACGATCACGGCCATCACCACCACGATCATGGTCACGATCACCACGACCACCATGATCATGCCGCGCATGACCATGGCCACGACCATCACCACGACGAGCATTGCGACCACCCCGACCACCACCACGGCCACAAGCATGCTCATGACCACAAATGAGCCGGTGAGTGCCGGTGACCTCGCCGAGCGCGAGGCGGCGGCGCTGTACCGGCTGATGACGTGGCTGTCGCCAGCCTTTCCGGTCGGCGGCTTCTCCTATTCCAGCGGCATCGAATGGGCGGTCGAGGCGGGCGACATCACCGACACCTCGACCCTGGCCGACTGGCTCGACGCTATGCTGGGTGACGGCTCCGGCTTTTGCGATGCGACGTTCCTGGTCCACGCCTATCGCGCCACTGAATTGGGCGAGGACACCACCTTGAACGATATCGCGGAGCTCGCCGCCGCCTTCGTGCCGTCGCGCGAGCGGCAGCTCGAGACGACCTCGCAGGGCCGCGCCTTCATCGACATCTCCCGCGCCGCATGGGATGCCGACGGGCTGGATGCCATGGTTGCGGCATGTCGCGCGGCACTGGTCTATCCTGTCGCCGTCGGGGTGGTCGCCGCGGTGCACGGCGTGCCGCTGGCGCCGACGCTGCACGCCTTCCTGCACGCGCTGGTCTCGAACTGGATTTCGGCGGCGAGCCGCCTCATTCCGCTCGGTCAGACCGACTGCCAGCGGGTGCTGGTGAAGCTGGAAGCCGCCGTTGCCGCGACCGCCAATCGTGCGTTGAATGCGACATTGGACGACCTCGGCAGCGCGACCTTCCGCGCCGATCTCGCCAGTCTGCGGCACGAGACGCAATATACGCGGCTGTTTCGCTCGTGAGCGGTGCGGCCTTTAACCCATCGAGAGAGAGCGAGTGACATGTCGAAATCTCACGGCCCCTTGCGCGTCGGAATAGGCGGCCCGGTCGGATCGGGCAAGACCGCGCTGATGGACCTGCTCTGCAAGACCATGCGCGAGCGCTATGACATCGCGGCGATCACCAACGACATCTACACCAAATGGGATGCGGAATTCCTGGTGCGCTCGGGCTCGCTGACGCCGGACCGTATCGCCGGCGTCGAGACCGGCGGCTGCCCGCACACCGCGATCCGCGAGGACGCTTCGATGAACCTGGCCGCGGTCGCCGACATGCGCGCAAAATTCCCTGGGCTCGACCTCGTGCTGATCGAGTCCGGCGGCGACAATCTGGCTGCCACTTTTTCCCCGGAGCTCGCCGACCTCACCATCTACGTCATCGACGTGGCGGCCGGCGACAAGATCCCGTCCAAGGGCGGCCCCGGCATTACCCGCTCCGACCTCCTGGTCATCAACAAGATCGACCTCGCGCCCCATGTCGGCGCCTCCCTGGAGAAGATGGAGACGGACGCCAGGCGCATGCGCGGCGCGCGCCCCTTCGTCATGACCAACCTGAAAAAGAGCGAGGGGCTCGACCAGATCGTCGGCTTTATCGAGGCCAAAGGCGGCCTGAAACGGGCAGGCTGACGGCGCGACGTCGTGGCGCAGGCGTTTTCCGCCGTTAACGTCTGGGGCAAAAGCCGCATCCGCGGAACAAATTTCGGACACGGCGATTAACTACCTCCGGTGCCCGGAGCAAAGCCGTCATGGCCAGACCATCGGCCGGGCGAATTAAGCTTTTCAGGCGACCGAAGTTGCGTACTGATGCCTCCTCCTTCATTATCTCCGTTACTGGGGTCCACTCTGTTTCGGCACATGGCCGTTCGAGCGGCGTTGATATGCTCCGTGTTTATTGCCGACCTGCTGTTTTCGCCTGAGTAGTCGAAGTGGTCCGGCTGGGTTTTATCATCGGTTTCATCGCCCTGCTCGGAGCCCTGCTCTCCGGGCTCGCGGCCTATCGCGTCCACGACCAGGAGCTGGCACTGGACCGGATCGCGCTGGCGCGCGCGATCGACGTCCACGCGAGCCTGGTCCAGGACCGGCTGACCGAGCGCGAGCTGCTTGCGCGTGTCGCCTCAGGCTTGTTCCGTGCGCCGTCGGTCATCAAGCCGAACATGCTGGAGCCGTTGCGCTCGGCCATCTACGCCTTCAAGACCGATTTCGTGGTCGCCGGGTGGGTCGCCCGGCTGAAGCCGAACGAGCTTCTGCCGGCGGAGGACGCGATCGCGAGCGCCGGCTTCCCCAATCCGCAGATCCGCTCGTATGACGACAAGCCGATCGATCTTGCGAAGGTCACCCAGCCGATCGACGTGCTGATGGACCTCGAGCCGCGCAGCAACGAGACCAAGGCGCTGCCCGGCCGCAGCTACGAGCAGGATCAGGTGCGCAGCGCCATGCTGACGCGTGCGCGTGTCGAGAAGAGGTCGGTCGCCTCGGACCCGGTTCAGTTGCTGCGGGGCGGCGGGCCCATCGGCATCATCGTGGCCGCGCCCGTCATTCCCGAGGGCGCGACCGAGCCGGCCGGCTTCGTCACATTTTCCTACGAGCTCGCCTCCCTGATGCTGACCAATGACGACATGTCGTTGTTCTCGGTCGCGCTGAAGGATCCGCGCAGGGAAGGTGGCGAGCTCGTTGCCAACGACCAGGGCGTGGTCTCGTCACGCATGACGGCCGCGGACGGGCCGGCGCCGTCGGCGACGCGCACGGTGAGCTTTGGCGGGCGCGACTGGCATCTCGGCTACTACGCCAAGACCAATTCGGCGCGGCGCGCCGAGCAGACGGCGATCATCGTGGCGGCGATCGGTTTTGCCATCACCGCGATGGTGTGCGGCCTGTTCGGCTATGTCGCCTACAACAATCTGCGGCTCAGCCGGGAAATCCAGGTGCGGATCGGCTTCGAGCGCCGGCTGACCGCCGTCATCGACGAGCTCAACCACCGGGTCAAGAACATCCTGGCGGTGATCCAGTCGATCGTGACGCGCACGCTGCGCCACGGCTCGGACATCGACGTTGCGCGTGAACTGCTGATCGGCCGTATCCACGCCATGTCCAACGTGGTCTCGCTGCTCAGCGAGAGCCAGTGGCAGGGCGTCAAGCTGAAGGGCCTGTTCGAGGCGCGCGCCATCCCGCATGCCGACCGCATCGCCGTCACCGGCCCCGACATCGCGGTCAGCGCGCGCGCCGCGCAGAGCCTGTCGCTCCTGTTCTTCGAGCTCGCCTCGCACTCCGACGAAGGTCTGTCGCTGGTCGGAAAGCATCCGCACATCACCGCGAATTGGACGGTGACGGGCGAGGGGACCGATGAGGTCTTCCATTTCCGCTGGGAGGAGTTCAACACCAGCGAGGCGACGCGCCGTCCGGATTCCGATTTCGGTCTGATCCTGCTCGACCGTGTCGCGCCCGAAGCGCTCGGCGGCACCGCCAAGCGCTACTTCACCGACGCCTCCTACGTCTATGAATTGACGGCGCCGATGGAGACGGTGGTCGACATGTCCGAGCGCGACCGCACGGACAAGATCTCGGCGCCGGTCAGGCCGGTGCGATAGAGATCGCGCTTCAGATTGTTGTTTTGAGCATGATCTTTTCGGCAAATCGCTTCGCACTTTTCCGGATCATGCTCTAACCCTTCGGCCGCAGCACCAGGTCGACCAGATTGCGCGCGTAGGCCGGTGTGATCGGTGCGATGCCGAAGACGTAGCGGTAGAACAGGCTGCCATAGATGGCGTCGTAGAGATCCTCGGGCGCTCCCTCCGCCAGGATGCTGCCATCCGTCTGGCCAGCGGCGATCATCTCGACCAGTGCGTCGCGGCGGAATTGCAGGTAGCGGGCATAGAACAGCTCCGCCGAGCCGGTCTTGGAAATGCATTCGGAGACGACGGCGAGCTGCACCTTGCCGAACTCGCCCTGGAGCGCCTCGGCATAGGCCGCGGCATGGCGGCGTGCGCGCGCCGCGGGGCTGCCGGAGCTCGCAGGCGGCAGCGGCAGCATCTGCGCGGCATGATGAAGGAAGGCGTCGATCAGCAGCGCTTCCCGCGACGGCCACCATTTGTAGATCGTCATCTTGGAGACGCTGGAGTGGCGTGCGACGGCGTCGATGGAGGTGGCGGCAAGGCCGGTGGCGGCCATCAGCGCATAGGCGCTTTCGAGAATGGCGTTGGTGGTCTCGATCGATCGCGGCCGGCCGCGCCGGGGCGCGCTGTCAGCCTCATCACCCCCGCCCTTTGCCATCGCCTCGCCCGGTCCCCTCACGCAGAGGCTCCCCGCATAGCGCAGCCACAGGTCTCGGCCTAGCAGAATCGCACGATTATTTGGCTAGAGCGTTTTCGAGCGAAGTGGATACCGGTCCGCGTGAAGAAAACACGTCAAGACAGGAATCTAGAGCCCCGTTCCGATTAGATCGGAACGGAGCTCTAGGCCTGCTGCCGCAGGGCGGCCGGAAGGTCCTGCCGCCTCGACCACGAGATGTAATAGGCCACGGCCGTCATCGCCGCGAAGCCAACTAGGCTTACCGCGATCTGCATCACCACGAGGTTCGGTCCGGTGATCAGGATGAGATGGCCGGCGAAGGACAGGAACACGGCAACGCAGAACACCGCGAGCCATTCCTCGCCGCATGTGATCACCGCCTGAAGCGGCCGCAACTTCAGGCCGGGGTGGTCGGCCGGAATGAGATGGGTCGCGAGGAAGGCGAGCGCGAGGAAATGGATCACGCGATAGGGCGCGAGGTTTTCCTTGTCTGTCGGCGCGATGCTGTTGACGACGAAGTCCGGCAAATAGACGGCCAGCGCGGGCGAATGCCGCATCAAGGTGACGGCCATCGCGAAGATGAGATAGGCACCCGCGAGGATCCGCAGCCAGGACATGCTGTGCAACGCGCGTCCGGAGGCGCCTGTTACGGCGAACCAGCCGCCCAGGACCATCAGCATCTGCCAGCACAGCGGATTGAAGGTCCAGTCCTGGTCCGGATAGACCCGGAAATTCCAGTCGAACCAGCGCGCCGCAACGTATAGCGCGACCGATGCCGCCAGCGTCAGGTTCGGCCGCCGCAACAATCCCCATAGCGCAAACGGAAAGAACGCCATCAGCGGGATCATCAGTTGCAGGAGGTCGAGGTTCAGCGGCTCTTCCTGGAGCACGAGGCCGCGGACCAGGATGCGCAGCGGATGATCGAGAATGCCCGAGATGTTGTATTCGTGGATGATCTCCGGCGCCATCGATTGCGAGGCGACATAGGCGATGGTGTCGATGTAGATCACGAAGAGCACGACATAGGCGGCGTAGAGCCGCCAGACGCGACGAAAGATGCGCGTCGCCGCGACGACGTAGCCGCGCTCCAGCGCCATCCTGCCGTGAATGATGGCGACGCCATAACCCACCACGAACACGAACAGGTCCGCGGCGCCGCTGAAGCCGAAATTCCGCAGCGTCAGGAGATTAACGACGTTGTTCGGGATGTGGTCGACGAACACCGACCAGTTGGCAATGCCGAGCGTCAAATACAATCTGGCATCGTGATGGAATGCGGCGAGGTTCGCCTTGACGGACGGTTTCATGGCGGAAAATGACTTTTGGAATCTCGGGCGCTGCTTTTAGCGGCAACCGCCCGCCTATCCGAGTAGCGTTTGCGTGAGGGGGGCTGGAATTGTCCAATCTGGCGCAAAATTGCGCATGATCGCCGGATGGAATTCCCGCAAGCTCGCTCGTTCCGCCGACGACGAAATTATCTTAGCGCTTCGACCGCTATTCGGCCGGTTCAGCCGAGGCTTCGTCGGATGCGCCGGCGCGACTCGCCATAATTCCAAGGGCGACGCCGCCGATCGCCAGGATCGGCAGCAGCCGCTTGATTCCGATGGCGCGAACGATCTGGAGGCCCGTCGCGAGCAGCATGGGGTCGGCGAGCATGCTCGAAGCGGCCGACTTCGCGGCGCGCTCGGCGGCGATCCGGGCGCGCTTCCGCATCTCCCGCTTGTAGCCCCAATAGCTCCCCGCCGCGGCAAGCGTCAGCAGGAAGAAGATGCCGGCGCCGGCGAGACAGGCTTGCACCGGTCCGTAGGTCTGAAGGACCGAGATGAAGGCGGCCGCGCAGAGAAAGCCCGTGGTGATGAAGAGCGCGAGTGCCGCGCCCGCGGCGAGCGATGTCAGGCGGACGGTCGCGCCCGTCGATGCGCTGATGCCGTCGATGATGCGCTGTAACATGGCCTTGCTCCTCAGATCCCCGCAAGCCGGCAGCGACGGCGCGACAGCGCCGCCCTAACAACGTCAAGGTCCTGCGCCCACGCTACCGGCGCCAGGCGACACCGATCAGGAAGCCGATGCCGAGCGCGAGTCCGACGGTCGCGAGCGGCCGCTGCGTGATGGCGTCTTCCAGCGTTTCCTCGATCGAGCCGTAGGCGTCTTGCGCAGCTTCCATCATGGCGCTGCCGCGATCCGACATGTCGTCGACCGCGGAATCCACACTCTCGCGGGCCTGGCGATAGCCACGGCGGGCCTGCTTGCTGGTGGAATTGGCAAAGGTGTTGAGCGCTTCGGTGATCTGATCGGTGAGGGCGGCGATATCGCTTTTCACGGCTGCTACATCCTTCTCGAGGCGTTCTCTGGTGGCTTTGTCGGTCCAGTCTCTCATCCCGGTTTCGCCGTTGGTTGACATCAGGAGCTCCAAAGCTGTTGGCGGCTGAGATAGCCGGAAAACGTTTCGTGCCCGGGTAAGTTCCGTTCGGGGAAACCGGTCATGCCTGCGGCAGCTGCGGCGAATTCTCCGGCAGCAGATGCTCCTTGAGGATCAGCCCGACGATCAGGAGCGGCGACGACAGGAATGCGCCCATCGGTCCCCACAGCCAGGTCCAGAAGGCCAGCGCGATGAAGACGGCAAGCGCGTTCAGGGAAAGCCTGCGCCCGATGATGGTCGGCGTGACGAAGTGCCCTTCCAGGAAGGTGATGCCGCCGAAGGCGAGCCCCGCCATCAGTCCGCCGCCGATGGTCGGGAAGGCGACGAGCCCCACCACGACCAGGATGACGAACATCGCGATCGGTCCGATGATCGGGATGAAGTTGAGCGCCGCCGCAAGCGCGCCGAGCCCGGCCGGATTGGGCATGCCGGTGACGGCGCAGATGATGCCGGTTGCGATGCCCACGCCGACATTGATCAGCGTCACCGTCAAAAGATAGTTGCCGAGATGGACCTCGATCTCGTTGAGGATCCGCAGCGTGCGCAGCCGCGCATCGCGATCGCCGAAATTCATGATCAGCGCCCGCCGCAGGTCGCGCCAACTCGCGATGAACAGGATCAGCGTGGCGAAGAACAGCAGGAATTCGGCGAAGGTCGGCGACAGGAATTCCAGCGTCGGTTGCACCCATTCGGCTTTCGGCAGCGGAAGGCTTGGCAGCCCCTCGGAGCCGCCCACCATCGTCTGCAATTCCTTCCACAGCGCCAGCGGCCGGTCGAAGACGTGCATCTTCTCCTTCAACTGCGCGCCCAATTCCGGCAGGCGCGAGCTCCACTCCATCGCAGGCACGGCGATCAGCGCGACGACGAAGGCGACCACCGTCGTCACCGCGATCACGATCAGCACGGCGCCGAGGGCGCGCGGCACATGCCGCCGCTCGAGAAAGCTGGCGGCCGGCGACAACATGGTGCCGGCGACGACCGCCATCACGACCGGGAGGAAGAATGCCCTGGCGACGTAGAGCACGGCGACCACGGCAATCAGGAACAGACCGGCGAGCGCAAAGGCGACAAACTCGGTGCGGCGGATCAGCGGCGGCAACTCGACATGACTGTCGGGAAGCGGGGCGCCCTCGTTATTGCCGGAAATCAGACGTTCAGTGGGAAGGACGCGCACAATATCTCCTCCCGCACGGAAGCCTCCGCGCGCCCATTGTTGGCAGTAGAACGTCCGGGCGGACGTTCCGGTTCCATCGCGGTTTCGTGAAGTTTTGCTCGCTTGACTGTGACGTCGCCGCCGCAGCGAGCGGGGGAACTTGAGTCGGTCCAGCTGCGTTGTTGGGAAGCCGCATCACCCTGATGCACTTCCAACGGGGCAGCACATGACAAGGTTCTCTCCAGTCCGTCGCCGCTTCTCGCTGCGCGCCACCACCGCCATTGCCTTCGCGACAGCATTGCTGACCGTGCCCTTCGCGGCACAGGCCCAGACGCTCGGTTATGCACCGATGCAGCCGCAGGGATATCCGCAGGACCCGAGCTATTCGCGGGGTTATGTCAACGCGGCGCCGCAGGCCGCCGACGAGGATGCCGCGCTGCCCGACCGGCTGCGCAAGCAGATCGTCAGCTTCGACCGGAACGAGCCGGCCGGGACCATCGTCATCGATACCGGCAACACTTACCTCTATTACGTGCTCGGCAATGGCCGCGCGATCCGTTACGGCGTCGGCGTCGGCCGACAAGGTTTCACCTGGGCCGGCGTGCAGAGCGTCAGCCGCAAGGCCGAGTGGCCGGACTGGCATCCGCCGGCTGAGATGATCGCGCGTCAGCCTTATCTGCCGCGCTTCGTCGCCGGCGGTCCCGGCAATCCGCTCGGTGCACGCGCGATGTATCTCGGCTCGAGCGAATACCGCATCCACGGCACCAACGATCCCACCACGATCGGCAAGTTCGTGTCCTCCGGTTGCATTCGCATGACCAACGAGGACGTCACGGACCTGTTCAGCCGCGTCAATGTCGGCGCCAAGGTGGTGGTGCTGCCGAAGAACGCCCCGCTGATGGCCAAGGGATACGACAGGGGCGGCGACCCCATACGCAAGCGTCCGCCGGTGACGACGCTGCCTTCGGGACGGCAGGCGCTGAACATCACGACGTCGGCAGTGAATTGAGAGTTGGGCGAGGTCATATGAAGAGACGTTCGATCGGCAAACTGGCCGGTGGCGCGGCGGCGTGCTTCGCCGTCGCCTCGTTCGGCCTCGCGTTGACGCCGTCGGCGCATGCGGAAGACTTCTTCTCGGCGCTGTTCGGCGGCTTCCGCGCGCGCTCAGCGCCGGAGATCCGCATGCCGTTCCCGACCGATGACATGCCGCGCTACGACACGCCGCGCCAGCGGGCCTCTTATGGCGGCGGCATCGCCTATTGCGTGCGCGGTTGCGATGGCCGCTACTTCCCGGCGCAAGGAAACGACGCCGAAAGCAAGGCGAAATCCTGCAAGAGCTTCTGCCCGACGTCCGAAACCTCGCTGGTCTATGGCAGCAACATCGACGACGCCACGACGGACAAGGGAAAATCCTATTCCGACCTGCCGAATGCGTTCCGCTTCCGCAACGAGATCGTCGCGGGCTGCACCTGCAACGGCAAGGATCCGGTCGGCCTCGCCCAGGTTAAGGTCGAGGACGATCCGACTTTGCGCAAGGGCGACATCGTCGCGGGCAGCGATGGCCTGGTGGTCGCCAACCGCAACGCCAACGACCGCCGCGGCGTCGCGATGAATTTTTCGCCGCTGCCGGAGTCGGTGCGCGCCAGGTTCCGCCAGGTGCCGGTGGTCGCGAAGGAGTAGGGGCGGTGCGGCCTCAAGTAGGTTGCGGCGCTAGTACCCACTTTTCTTGGAACGTGAGTCGTGATTCAAGGTCGGGATGATACCCGAAGCAAGAGAAGTCCACCTTTCGAGGAAAGATCGCAAGGTGCTTGAGGCGTGCTGTCGCTCACCGGTGACGTTGCAGCGCGATTTGAAGCGGGCGCGGATAGTTCTGTTGGCGGCGGATGGGCGCAGCACCCGGTCGATCGCCAAGGAAGTTGGGGTCCAGCCGCGGATTGTCAGCCTTTGGCGGCATCGCTATGCCGACCATGGCCTTGAAGGGCTGCAAGACAAGCCGCGGCCTGGCAAGCAGCCGATCTATACGAAGACGACCGACAAGCGGATTCTGAAGCTGCTGGATAAGCCGCCACCGCAAGGGTTTGCGCGCTGGACCGGCCCCTGCTGGCCGAGGCGCTGGGCGATGTCGATGTCCAATATGTCTGGCGGTTCCTGCGCAGCCACAAGATTGACCTGGTGGCTCGCAAGTCCTGGTGCGAGAGCAACGACCCGAACTTTACGGCCAAAGCCGCCGATGTTGTCGGCCTCTATGTCGCGCCGCCGGCGAAGGCCATTGTGCTGTGCGTGGACGAGAAGCCCTCGATCCAGGCTTTGGAGCGAGCGCAGGGTTATCTGAAGTTGCCCAATGGCCGCGCCTTGACCGGCCAAAGCCACGATTACAAGCGGCATGGCACCACAACATTGTTTGCGGCGCTCGAAGTCGCCACCGGAAAGATCATCGCGACCCATTCAAAACGCCGGCGCCGCGTCGAGTTTCTCGATTTCATGAACAGCGTCACCGCGACTTTTCCGAACCGCAAGCTTCACGTCATCCTCGACAACCTCAACACCCATAAAAAGAACGAGGACTGGCTCAAGGCCCACCCCAACGTGCAATTTCATTTCACGCCGACAAGTGCGTCATGGCTCAATCAGGTCGAAGTATGGTTTTCCATCTTGCAGGGGCAGTCGCTCAGCGGCACCTCCTTCACGAGCCTCAAGCAGCTTCAGGAACACATCGATGCCTACGTCAACGCATACAACGACAGAGCCGAGCCCTTCGTCTGGACCAAGAAAAAGGTCCGTCAACGCCGTTTCAAAGGCCGCCGTATCACTCAGCTCTGATTCCGGGTACTAGCGCCTCGATCTCCACTGTCGTCCCGGACAAGCGGAGCGCAGATCCGGGATCCATAACCACAGGAAGCGGTTTGACGAAGGCACGTGGTTAGCAGCTCGCGCGACAACTTCTCCCTGTGGTTATGGGTCCCGGCGTTCGCCGGGACGACACTGAAGGTGTAGCGGCAGCTTTCTATCCAATCCGCAAGTCCTACGCCGCGCGGATCTTCCCCAGGAAGTCGCTGACCTGCTGGCCGAGCTGGCGGCTCTGCGTCTCCAGCGTTTCCGAGGCCTGCTTGACGTTGTCCGCCGCACCGGCGGCAGCATCCGCGTCGGCCTTCACGCCGGTGATGTTGTCGGACACGTTCCTGGTGCCGTGTGCCGCAAATTGCGTGCTGCGCGTGATCTCCTGGGTCGCCGCACCCTGCTCCTGCACGGCGGCGGCAATCGCGGTGGCGACCTCGTTCACTTCGCCGATGATGCCACCGATGGTCTGGATCGCGTTGATGGCGTCGCTCGCCACCCGCTGGATGTCGGCGATCTGCCCGGAGATTTCCTCGGTGGCTTTTGCGGTCTGGCTGGCCAGCGATTTCACCTCGGAGGCGACGACCGCGAAACCGCGCCCGGCTTCGCCCGCACGTGCGGCTTCGATCGTCGCGTTGAGCGCGAGCAGATTGGTCTGCGCCGCGATGGTGTTGATCAGGCCGACCACCTCGCCGATGCGTCCTGCGGACTGCGCCAGCCCTTGCACCGTGCCGTCGGTCTCGCGGGCCTGGTTGACGGCGCGGCTGGCAATGCCCGCGGCGTGCGCCGCCTGCTGGCTGATGTCGTTGATCGAGGCAGACAGCTCCTCGGCCGCGGCGGCGACGCTGTCGACGCTCATGGAGGCGTCGTTGGAGGCCTTGCCGGCGACCTGGACGCGGTCGTTGGTCTGGCGCGACACCGCGGAGAGGTCGCCCGAGGTCTTGCGCATCTCGCCGGACGCTTCGCTCAGTTCGCCGAGCGTCTTGCGCACCGCGCCCTCGAACTCGCCGACATAAGTCTCGACGGCGCGCTGGCGCGCGGCCGCGCCGACATTGCGCTCGCGCTCATGCTCTTCGATCTTGAGCTTCTCGGTCGCCTGCTGCTTGAAGGTTTCCAGCGCGCCGGCAAGCGCGCCGATCTCGTCCTGGCGGTCGAGATAGCCGCTGTCGACGGCAAGGTCGCCGCCGGCGACCTTGAGCATGGCGTCGCGGATGGTGTTGAGGGGATGGATGACGCGGCGGCTGACCAGCATGACCGCGCCGACGGCGAGGCCGATGGCGAGCGCCAGGAGTGCAAGCTGCACGATCAGCGCGCGCTGTGCGGTACTGCGCTGCTCCTGCGTGTAGCTCCGGGCGGCGTCGAGCGCGGCTTCGGCCACCGCGACCGCACTGGCCATACGGCCGACCGTGAGCGGGCTCCACTGGTTGGCCGTCAGCTCGGCCTTCTCACCCTTGACCAGGGTGTCCGCGAGACGGTCGCGCAGGGTGAGATATTGCGGCTCGAAATAAGCGGTCTTGGCCGTGGTCATGGCCGAGGCGAGCGCGGGCGGCAATTGCATGCCCGAGGTCGACAATTCCAGCGCTTTCCACATCGCGGCCGTACCGCCGACAAATTGGGTATAGTTGTTGCGGCCCTCCGGCGAGATCTTGCCGGCCGCAAGTCCGGTCGAGACGATCAGTGAGGCCTCGCCCGCGGTGTTGCGGAGCAGCCAGGCGCTCTGCTTGATCGACAGCAACTGGTCGATCACGGCATCCTGGTGGTTGACGGTGGCGGCGAGGACGCCCGAGAGCTTGTCGAGCACGTCGAGCAGCCCCTGCGTCGTCTCCATGTATTCCTTGGTCAGGCCGGCGCGGCGCTGGTCCTTCGGTTTGGCAACATCCTCCCAGAACTGCTTCTGCTCTTCGCCCAGCAGCTTGTAGAGCCGCGCGAGCTCAGGCACCAGCGCGCCCGATTGCGGGAAGTCGATGCTCGGCAGCAGCTCGAGCGCGCGGGCCATCGCCGGCATCTGGGCATCGCGCAGCGCGCGCAGATATCTCTCGATCTCGGAGTCCATCGGCTCGGTCGCGTTCAGCAGCCGGGACGTGGTCGAGCGGTCGGTGCGCAGATTGTGCATCGCCTTGAACAGATCGGCGGAGGCGTCGGCGATCTGCGAGATGCGGTTGGCGGTCTTGAGGCGGTCCCAGGAGGCGTAGGCGGTGAGCGAGAGTGCAATCACCACACAGACCGACGTGATGGCGATCACCGCCTTCAGCAGCGCGGACACGGTCAGACGATTCAGCATCGAAGCCCCCCTAAATTCCCATTGCAAAGTTCGTCGAGACGCCCCGGCAACATCAAAAACGGAGGGGCAGGCAGATCGGCAATCGCATGCCGTTTGCGGCGCATCACCCAAACGGTTTCTGCATCTGAAACGAAAAGGGTAAAGTTTTAGGCAGGCCGGCTGATCGTAGAAGTACGTATTTACTAGAAGTTGCAGTGGGTTGCCGTGATGGAACCTGCGCGGGAGATAGGCGTTAGAACACCGTAGCAATTTGCCTGAAGGGGGGTCCTTGCGATGCTGGTCGGCGTACTCGTCACCTTTCTCGTCGTCATTCTCGTGCTCTATCTCATCAACATGCTGCCCACGGACGGTCGCGCCAAGCAGATCGCGCGCGTGGTCGTCATCATCATCGGCGTGGTATCGCTGCTGAAATATCTGACGGTGTTTTAGCGGGGCGGGACGTGTAACCCGGATGGAGCGCAGCGAAATCCGGGGGCCTGCCCCAAGCAACGCCGGTCCCGGATTGCGCTTCGCTCCATCCGGGCTACGGCCCGCAACAAAAAAGCCCCGGCGCGAGCCGGGGCTTTGGTGTTTGAATGATCGGGCTTTAGCCCGCAGCCTTGGCCTCGCGGCGGCGGGCGGTGAGGATGTACTCGGTGTAGCCGTTCGGCTGCTCGCGCCCCTTGAAGATCAGGTCGCAGGCCGCCTTGAACGCGACACCGTCGAAGGCGGGCGCCATCGGCTTGTAGATGGCGTCGCCGGCGTTCTGCTTGTCGACCACGACGGCCATGCGCTTGAGCGATTCCATCACCTGCGCCTCAGTGATGACACCCTGGTGCAGCCAGTTGGCGAGATGCTGGCTCGAGATGCGCAAGGTCGCGCGGTCTTCCATCAGGCCGACATCGTGGATATCAGGCACCTTGGAGCAGCCGACGCCCTGGTCGATCCAGCGCACGACGTAACCGAGAATGCCCTGGCAGTTGTTGTCGATCTCCTGCTTGACGTCGTCGGGCGCCCAGTTCGACTTCGACACCGGGATGGTGAGGATGTCGGAGAGCTTTGCGCGCGGGCCGCCCTTGGTGAGCTCCTGCTGGCGCGCGGTGACGTTGACCTGGTGATAGTGCAGGGCGTGCAGCGTCGCCGCGGTCGGCGAGGGCACCCAGGCGGTGGTGGCGCCGGCCTGCGGATGCGCGAGCTTCTGTTGCAGCATGTCCGCCATCTTGTCGGGCGCGGCCCACATGCCCTTGCCGATCTGGGCGTGGCCGGGCAGGCCGTCGATCAGGCCCATGTCGACGTTCCAGTCCTCATAGGCCTTGATCCAGGCTTGCGCCTTCATCTCGTTTTTGCGGATCATCGGGCCCGCTTCCATCGAGGTGTGGATCTCGTCGCCGGTACGGTCGAGGAAGCCGGTGTTGATGAACATGATGCGCTTGGAGGCGCGCTGGATGCAGGCCTTGAGGTTGACGGTGGTGCGCCGCTCCTCGTCCATGATGCCGACCTTGAGCGTGTTCTCGGGCAGCGACAGCATCTTCTCGACGCGGTCAAAGATCTCGCAGGTCAGCGACACCTCGTCCGGGCCGTGCATCTTCGGCTTGACGATATAGACAGATCCGGTGCGGCTGTTCTTGACCTTGGAGTTGCCCTTGAGGTCGTGGATCGCTAGCAGGCCGGAGACGGCCGCGTCGAGCAGGCCTTCCGGAATTTCCTCGCCCTTCTCGTCCAGCACCGCGTCGGTGAACATGTGGTGACCGCAATTGCGCATCAGCAGCAGGCTGCGGCCATGCAGCTTCACTTCGCCCTTGCCGTCCGGCGTCTTGTAGCTGCGGTCGGCATTGAGCGAACGGGTCAGCGTCTTGCCGCCCTTCTCGAAATCGGCCGAGAGCGTGCCGTTCATCAGGCCAAGCGTGTTGCGATAGACCAGCACCTTGTCCTCGGCATCGACCGCGGCGACCGAGTCTTCCATGTCGAGGATGGTCGAGACCGCGGACTCCATGATCATATCGGCGACGCCGGCGGGATCGTCCTTGCCGATCACGCTGCTGCGGTCGATCTTGACCTCGACGTGCAAGCCGTTGTTGGCGAGCAGCACGGCGCTCGGCGCGGCCGCATCACCCTGGAAGCCGGCAAATTGCGCAGCGTTCTTCAGTGCGGTCGCATTACCGCTCTTCAGCTTCACCGCGAGCTGGCCCGCCACGACGCTGTAGGCGGTGACGTCGGTGTGGCTGCCGGTCGCCAGCGGCACGGCGGCATCGAGGAATGCCTTGGCCTTGGCGATCACCTTGTCGCCGCGCGCCTTGTTGTAACCCTTGCCGCTCTCGGCAGCGTCGTGCGGGATCGCGTCGGTGCCGTAGAAGGCGTCATAGAGCGAGCCCCAGCGCGCGTTCGCCGCGTTCAGCGCATAGCGCGCGTTGGTGAGGGGCACGACGAGCTGCGGGCCACAGATCTTGCCAATCTCTTCGTCCACATTGGCGGTCTCGACCTTCTGCGTCGCCGGCTCCGGAACGAGATAGCCGATCTCCTTCAGGAAGGCGGTATAGGCATCGAGGTCGAACGCCTTGCCCTTGCTGGCGCGGTGCCAGTCGTCGATCTTGGCCTGCAGCGTGTCGCGCACCGCCAGCAGCGCGCGGTTCTTCGGCCCCAGCTCCTTGATGATGGCGGCGACCCCGGCCCAGAACGCGTCCGGCGCGATCCCCGTTTTCGGGGCCGCTTCCTTGGCGATGAAGTCAAACAGGACGGGAGCGATCTTCAATCCGTGGGCGTCGACGCGTTTCATGATGGGCTTTCTTGTTGGAAATGGCTGTTTTTTGGCTGCTTTTGACCCGACAGCAGCAAAATGCGCTCATAGGGGGCGGCTTTCAGGGCCTATTAGCCCCAAAATCGGGGCCGTGAGAAGGCCTCCAAAAGTTGTCAAAATGTCAAGGCGTGGTGGGCAGCCCGACGCACCGGTGTCATTCCCCGCGAAGGCGGGGAATCCAGTACGCCGCGGCTTCCCCGTGACCCAATGCTGTCTCTGGAATACTGGGTCGCCCGGTCAAGCCGGGCGACGACAGCCGGGGAAAATCGGACGGCCTCAAATATTCGCGGCGAGGTCCACGAGCTCGTCGAACAGCACGCCGGTGGTCTTCAGCATTCGTTCGATCTCGTCAGCAGCGTCCGCAACCGTGCGGGCCGACGTGTCGATCACGAGCTCGGCAGCCTCGGGTCGCTCGTAGTCGTTGCCGATGCCGGTGAACGACGCCAGCGCGCCGGCGCGGGCCTTCTTGTAATGGCCCTTGGGATCGCGATCCTCGCAGACCTCTGCCGGCGTCGCGACGTGGATCTCGCGGAACGCGGTGTCGGCGATGCGTCGCGCGGTCGCGCGGTCCTCGCGGGCCGGCGAGACGGCGGCGACGATCGCAATGTGGCCGTTGCGGGCGAGATGGGTCGCGACCTCGGCGAGGCGGCGGATGTTCTCGCTGCGGTCGGCGGCGGAGAATCCGAGATCGTTGTTGAGCCCGGCGCGCAGCGTGTCGCCGTCGAGCAGGATCGGCGAGCCGCCATTGGTGAACAGCCGCCGTTCCAGCGCCTTCGCCAGCGTCGACTTGCCGGACGCCGGCAGGCCGGTGAGCCAGACCACGGCGCCGTTGTGGCGGTAGCGCGCAGAGCGTTCGTCGGGCCGCAGCGCCGATTCCACCGGCACGATGTCGACCGGCACGGCGCGCTGGCCGGCATCGACCGACAGCACGAGACCACCGCCGGCGATGCGCCCCGAGACCTCGATCACGAGACGGCCGGTGCGCGGATTCTCGGTGTAGGGATCAGCGGCAATCGGGCTCGAAAGGGAAATGTCGATCTCGCCGACATGGTTGCGGCTGATCGCCTTGTTCTCGACGCTCGACAGCTCGCCGGGATCGACCGCCTTCTCGATGGCGACGACGGTGGCGCGGCTTTCCTTCGGGCCGCAGCGGACCAGCAGCTGGTCGCCCTTGGCGAGCGGCTTGTCGTGCAGCCAGAAGATCCGCGCTCGCAGACGGCGCGTCTCGCTCGGCGCGGAGCCGACATGCGCGACGATGTCGCCGCGCTCGATGAACAATTCGCGGTCGAGCGTGATGCCGACCGAGCGCCCCGCGCCCTGCCGTCCCGCGACCGGCGTTACCGGCCAGCTTTCAACCGTCTTGATCCTGGCGATCTTGCCGGCCGGCATGATCACGATCTCGTCGCCGGCAATGAGGCTGCCGGATTCGATGCGGCCGGCCACGATGCGGCGGTCGTCGAACTTGTAGATCGCCTGCACCGGCAGGCGCAGGGCGAGGGCTTCCAGCGGACGCGCCGGCTCGAGCCGATCCAGCGCCTCGACCACGGTCGGACCCTTGTACCAGCCGACGCGGTCGGTGCGCTCCGCGACGCCGTCGCCATCGCGGGCCGAGATCGGGATCACCGCCGTCGGCGTCACGCCGAGGCCCTGCAAATGCGCCGAGATCTCGTCGCTGATTTCCTTGAAGCGATCCGCGCTGAAATCGACGCGGTCCATCTTGTTGACGACGATCGCGACCTGCTTCACGCCAAGCAGGTGCAGCAGATAGCCGTGCCGCCGGGTCTGGTCACGCACGCCTTCGAGCGCGTCGATGATCAGCACCGCGCCGTCGGCCTGCGAGGCGCCGGTGATCATGTTGCGCAGGAATTCGGCATGGCCGGGCGCGTCGATCAGCACGATGTCGCGCGAATTGGTGCGGAAGCGGATCTGCGTGGTGTCGATGGTGATGCCCTGATCGCGCTCGGTCTGGAGCGCGTCGAGCAGGAACGACCATTCGAACGGCATGCCGCGTCGCGCGCTGACGGCTTTCAGCATCTCGAGCTTGCCGTCGGGCAGGCTGCCGGTCTCGTGCAGGAGGCGGCCGACCAGCGTCGACTTGCCGTGGTCGACATGACCGACGATGACGATGCGGACTTGCGGACGCGTGGTGCCGTTCGGAGTGGCGGGCGAAGCGGGGGTGACGATCATGTTCATAGCCGCGTTGCGTCCTTGAATCAGAGATAGCCGGCGACGCGCAGACGCTCGAAGGCGTCTTCGGTCTCGTGGTCGAGCGCGCGGCCGGCGCGCTCCGGCACCTTGGTCTGCTCGAGCTCGACCAGGATCTCATCGATGGTCGACGCGGTAGACGCGACCGGATTGGTGATGTCCTGATCGCCCAGCGAGCGGTAACGCTTGCCGTCCTTGGCGAGATACAGCGGGATGATCGGAATGTTCTCGCGCTTGGTGTAGGCCCAGATGTCGGCCTCGGTCCAATGCAGGATCGGATGGATGCGCAAATGCGCGCCTTGCGGCGGCGACGCATTGAAATGATCCCAGAACTCCGGCGGCTGATCGCGCACGTCCCAATTGCCTTCGAGCCCGCGCGGCGAGAACACGCGCTCCTTGGCGCGCGTCGCCTCTTCGTCGCGGCGGATGCCGGCGATCAGGCCGTCAAAGCCGAATTTGCCGAGCGCCATCTTCAGACCTTCGGTCTTGCGCGCAGCGGAACGGGCCGCCGGCGGCAGCGTTGGGTCGACGGCATCGATCGGCGGGCAGGGTTCGACGCGCAGGTCGAGCTCCCACTCTTTCCCGTAGTGATCGCGGAAGCGATACATCTCCGGAAACTTCTTGCCGGTATCGACGTGGAGGGCCGGGAACGGCAGCCGGCCGAAGAACGCCTTGCGCGCCAGCCAGATCATGACGTTGGAGTCCTTGCCGAGCGACCACAGCAGGGCGATCTTCTTCAGGCGGCCGAAGGCCTCGCGGAAAATGTAGATGCTCTGCGCCTCAAGCTGGTCCAAATGGTCCATGCTGGGGGCGGTCAGCCCGACGGGAATTTGCTCGGAAACGGGAGCCCGGAAGTCCCGTCCATCTGCACCGGAATCGGTCCTGAGAAGATGCATCTCTGCCACTTTGCGTTTGGAGGCGAATTTTCTATAGTTGCGGTGCAGAAGAGAAGAAAAAATTTTCTCTTTGCGCGCTCGAAACGACACATATATAGAAAATAATTCCAGTCAACCCCGGATGTGGGGGGAGCGAGTATCGCATGCGGTTCTTGCCGGTGTTCCTCGATCTCAAGGCCGGTCCGGTGGTACTCATCGGCGCGGGTGAGCTTTTGCGCGCCAAACTGCGCGTGCTCGCTGCTGCCGGTGCGCGCATCCGCGTGCATGCGATCGACGGCAATCAGGACCTGAGCCTCAGTTCCGAAGACGCTGCGCGGGTTGAAATCGCCACTGGCGATCCGCTCACCGCCGATCTCTCGGGCGTCATTGCCATCGTTTGCGCCGGCGCGGGCGATGTCGGCGTTGCCATGTCGGCGCGCGCCAAGGCGCTCGGCCTGCCCGTCAACGTCATGGACGATCTCGAACATTCCAGCTTCATCTTCCCGGCGATCGTCGATCGCGGCGATGTCGTGGTCGCGGTCGGCACCGGCGGAACCTCGCCGGTGGTGGCGCGGCGCGTGCGCGAGAAGATCGAGGCGCTGCTGCCGGCCCGCATCGGCGAGCTTGCCGAGTTCATCGGCGGCTTCCGCAAATCCATCAACGAGCGCATCGCCGAGTTTCCGCTGCGCCGCCGCTTCTGGGAGCGCGTCATCGACGGTCCGATTGGCGCGTCTGTGCTCGCGGGCCGCAAGGGCGAGGCCGACGCCGCGATCAAGGCGATCTCCGATCCGTCCGCGTTCGCGCGTGCCGACAAGCCGGAAGGCTCGGTCGCGCTGGTCGGCGCCGGGCCCGGCGACCCTGATCTTCTCACCATCAAGGCGCTGCGCGCGCTCCAGGATGCCGACATCGTCTTCCATGACGAACTGGTCTCGGGTGAAATTCTCGACCGCATCCGCCGCGACACCACGCGCGTTCCGGTCGGCCGCCGCGTCGGCAAACCCGGCATCGGCCAGGACGCCATCAACAAGCGCATGATCGAGGCCGCGCAATCCGGCCAGCGCGTGGTGCGGCTGAAGGGCGGCGACCCCTTCGTGTTCGGCCGCGGCGGCGAAGAGGTCGAAGCGCTGCGCGCGGCCGGCGTCGCCTATTCGATCATTCCCGGCATCACTGCAGGGCTCGGCGGCGCCGCCGATTTCGAGGTGCCGCTGACCTATCGCCGTGAAGCGACCCGCATCACTTTCCTCACCGCGCACAAGGCGCGCGATGCCGAGAACGTGGACTGGTCTACGCTGACCGACACCAAGATGACCGTCGTGGTCTACATGGGCATGACCGCTGCCCCCGCAATCCGCGAAGGCCTGTTCGCGGCCGGCCGTTCGCCGGAGACGCCGGTCGGCGTGTTCTCCCGCGTCACGCGGCCGGACGCACAAGGCGCGATCGGCACGCTGCGCGACCTGCCCGAGCTCGTGCGGCGGACCCATGGCGGTCCCGCCATCCTCATCATCGGCGACGTGGTCCGGCATGCCGGTTCACTTCGCCGCGAAACACCCAAACAAATCATCTCTGACCTCCTGGATGCTGCCGAATGACCTCTCCCTTGCAAAAGAAACTTAAAATCAGCGATTCCTCCGTCGTGACCGCTAACCGTACCTGGGATGGCGTCGTCGTCTACCGCACCGCTGCCAAGGGCTGGTCGGCTGACCTCGCAGACGCCGCGATCGTGCGAAACTCCGATGAGGCGAAAGCGTTGCTCGCCGAGGCCGTGGCCGATGACGTCGGCGCGATTGGTCCCTATATCGCTCCGGTCCAGATCGGCGAGGACGGCAAGATCGTCCCCGGAAATCTGCGCGAGCAGATCCGCCGCGATGGCGTGACCATCGACTTGCCGGTTTAATCGCAGGTCGGGCTGTAAGGCACTTTAATCATGTACGCTTACGACGAAATCGATCGCACGCTGGTCAACGAGCGCGTCTCGGAATTCCGCGACCAGGTGCAACGCCGTCTCTCGGGCGAGTTGACCGAGGACGAATTCAAGATGCTGCGCTTGCAGAACGGCGTCTATCTGCAACTGCACGCCTACATGTTCCGCGTCGCGATTCCCTACGGAACGCTGGCGTCGAACCAGTTGCGGCAGCTTGCCCATGTCGCGCGCAAATATGACCGCGGCTACGGCCATTTCACCACGCGCCAGAACATCCAGTTCAACTGGATCAAGCTTTCGGACCTGCCGGATGCGCTGGCCGATCTTGCCGAGGTCGGCATCCACGCGATGCAGACCTCCGGCAACAACATGCGCAACGTCACCTCGGATCAGTGGGCCGGCGTCGCGCCGGGCGAGATCGAGGATCCCCGCATCTGGTCGGAGCTGATCCGCCAGCACACTACGCTGCATCCGGAATTCTCGTTCCTGCCGCGCAAGTTCAAGATCGCGATCACCGCGTCGGATCACGACCGCGCTGCGATCAAGGTCCACGACATCGGCCTGCGGCTGATCAAGAACGAGAAGGGCGAAACCGGCTTCGAGGTGCTGGTCGGCGGCGGTCTCGGCCGCACGCCGTTCATCGGCAAGACCATCAAGCACTTCGTCCACGGCCGCGATCTCCTGAGCTATATCGAGGCGATCCTGCGCGTCTACAACCAGTACGGACGCCGCGACAATATCTACAAGGCGCGCATCAAGATCCTGGTGCACGAGCTCGGCATCGAAAAGTTCTCCCGCGAGGTCGAGGAGGAGTGGCAGCATATCCGCAACTCCTCGCTTCAGATCGACGACGAGGTGATCGAGGACATCCGCTCGCGCTTCATCTATCCGGCTTATGAGAAGCTGCCGCACATGCCGGACGAGCTGCGCCAGGCCGCGGCCGATCCCGATTTCGAGGCGTGGCGCAAGAACTCGGTCGCCGCGCACAAGAACCCGGGCTACTCCATCGTCACGATCTCGCTGAAGCCGATCGGCGCGCCTCCGGGCGATGCCACAGCCGAGCAGATGGATGCGCTGGCCGATCTCGCCGACAAATATTCCTTCGGCGAGATCCGCGTCGGTCATGAGCAGAATTTGGCGCTGCCGCATGTTGCCAGGCGCGACCTGCCGGCGCTGTGGAAGGCGCTCGACAAGCTTGGGCTGGCGACGCCGAATGTCAACCTGATCACCGACATCATCGCCTGCCCGGGGCTCGACTATTGCTCGTTGGCCAATGCGCGCTCGATCCCGATCGCGCAGGAGCTGACGCGGCGCTTTGCCAACCATGAGCTCGCCAATCTGATCGGGCGGCTGCATATCAACATCTCCGGCTGCATCAATGCCTGCGGCCATCATCATGTTGGCCATATCGGCATTCTCGGTGTCGAGAAGAACGGCGAGGAGGTCTACCAGATCACCATCGGCGGCCGTGCCGACGAGAGCGCCGCGCTTGGCAATCTGATCGGCCCCGGCGTCAAGTTTGACGAGGTCGCTGACGTCGTCGAGGACATCGTGGAAGCCTATCTGGCGCTGCGCGAGCGGCCGGAGGAGCTGTTCGTCGACACCGTGAAGCGCCTCGGCGTCGAACCCTTCAAGGAGCGCGTCTATGCCACTCGTTAACGGCGGAAAAATCGCCGACGACAGCTTCGTCAAGCTTGCCGTCGACACGCCGCTGCCCGAGGGCGGCGACATCCTGGTGCCGGCCGAGCGCTTCCTCAGTGATGCGGACGCGCTGCTCAAGCGCGGCGGCAAGGTCGGCGTGATCTGGCCGAACAATCGCGATATCGCCGAGCTCGTGCCCTATCTCGGCAAGATCGCCGTCGTCGCATTGGTGTTCCCGAGCTTCCGCGATGGCCGCGCCTACAGCCAGGCGCGCCTGCTGCGCGAGCGCTATAATTATCGCGGCGATTTGCGTGCCACCGGCCAGGTGCTGCGCGATCAGTTCGTGTTCATGCTGCGTGCCGGCTTCGATTCCTTCGAGGTCAAGAAGCAGGCCGACGCGGAAGCCTTCATGCAGACGGCGAAGCGCTATTCGGTGTTCTATCAGCCGACCGGCGACGGCCGCATCACCGCGCTGCACCGGCGGATGCAGCTGCGTCACTCCGAAGGTGTCGGCACGTGAACGCAATCGCGCCCCAGGTCGCTTCGGTGTCCGCGTCCGCGCTGCCCTCGGCGGAGGAACTCGATCGCGCGCTGCGCGATGCTTCGCCCGCGGAGGTCATCGCCGCGGCGTTGCAGGCGGTCGGGCGCGAGAAGCTTGCGCTGGTGTCGTCCTTCGGCACGGAATCGGCGACGCTGCTGAAGGTCATGGCCGACGTCGATCCGGCGATCCCCGTGATCTTCCTCGACACCGGCTGGCTGTTCGAGGAGACGCTGGCCTATCGCGACACGCTGATCGCGGAACTCGGCTTGAAGGACGTCCGCTCGATCAGGCCTGCCGAGGAGACGCTGTCGCGCGAAGATCCCGACCGCGACCTCTGGTTCTCCGATCCAGACGCCTGCTGCCGCATCCGCAAGGTCGAGCCGCTGGCGCGTGCGCTGAAGCCGTTCGATGCGTGGCTCAATGGCCGCAAGCGCTTTCAGGGTAATGCGCGCACCGACATTCCGGTGGTCGAGGACGATGGCGCGCGGTTGAAGTTCAACCCCTTCGCCAATGTCTCGCGCGAGGAACTCGAAGCCATTTTCGTCCGCGCCAAATTGCCGCGTCATCCGCTGGTGGAGTCCGGTTTCCTGTCGGTTGGGTGTATGCCTTGCACCAGCAGAACGGCCGAGGGCGAGGATGCACGCGCCGGTCGCTGGCGCGGCCGAGCCAAGACAGAATGCGGCATCCACACGATGAAGACTTCGTAGCACAGTCGAGCTGTCCGGCTACGAACAAGAAAATCCGGTTCCGTTGACTTGAGAGCGTTTCGCCCCGAGTTATGCCCGCGTGCCATCGATGACGATGACGTCGTCGAGGTAAATGGAGATGGACATGATGCGCCGTATCGTTCCGCTCGCGGCAGGGCTGCTCTTGACTGGATTGTTGGCAAGCTCGGCTCTCGCCGCTGACATCAATCTCTTGAACGTGTCGTACGATCCGACGCGTGAGCTCTATGCCGAGTTCAACAAGGCGTTCGCGAATGCCTATCAGAAGGAAACCGGCAAGAGCGTTGAGATCAAGCAGTCGCATGGCGGCAGCGGCTCGCAGGCGCGTGCCGTGATCGACGGATTGCAGGCCGATGTGGTGACGCTCGCGCTCGCCTATGACATCGACGCCGTCGCGAACAAGGGCCTCACCGCGACTGACTGGCAGAAGCGTCTGCCGCAGAATTCATCGCCCTATACCTCGACCATCGTGTTTCTGGTGCGCAAGGGCAATCCGAAGGGCATCAAGGACTGGGACGATCTGCTCAAGACCGGTGTCTCGGTGATCACGCCGAACCCGAAGACCTCCGGCGGGGCGCGCTGGAATTATCTCGCCGCCTGGGGCTTTGCCCAAAAGAAATACGGCTCGGCCGACAAGGCCAAGGACTTCATCGGAAAGCTCTACCAGCAGGTGCCGGTGCTCGATACCGGTGCGCGCGGCGCCACCGTGACCTTCGTCGAGCGCGGCGTCGGCGACGTGCTGCTGGCCTGGGAGAACGAGGCCTATCTCGCCCTGAAGGAGTTTGGTGCGCAGAAGTTCGAGATCGTGGCGCCGCCGCAATCGATCCTCGCCGAGCCGCCGGTCGCGATCGTCGACAAGGTTGCCGATAAAAAAGGCACCCGTAACGCGGCCGATGCCTACCTCCAGTATTGGTATACCAAGGAAGGTCAAGAAATCGCCGCGCGCAATTTCTACCGTCCGCGCGACGCCGAGATTGCCAAGAAGTACGAAAACTCCTTCGCCAAGGTCGAACTGTTCACGATCGACGACGTTTTCGGCGGCTGGACCAAGGCGCAGAAGGAACATTTTGCCGACGGCGGCGTCTTTGATCAGATCTACAAGAACTGATCGGGCGCCGTCTTAGGAGTAGCAGGGGGCCTGGTGAGCGCAGTTGCAGCACGACGACGGACATTGCCGGGCTTCGGTCTCACGATGGGACTGACGCTTTCCTGGCTCTCCATCATCATCCTGATTCCGCTCGCCGGGCTGTTCCTGAAATCGCTGGAGCTTAGCCCCGAGCAATTCTGGAACATCCTGTCCAGCCGCCGCACCCTCAACGCCTTGCGCGTCTCCTTCGGCCTCGCCTTTGCGGCGGCCTGCGTCAATCTCGTCATGGGCAGCATCATCGTCTGGGCGCTGGTGCGTTACCGCTTCCCCGGGCGCCGGTTGTTCGACGCTATCGTCGACGTGCCGTTCGCGCTGCCGACGGCGGTCGCCGGCGTCGCGCTGACCGCGCTGTTTGCCGAGACGGGCTGGCTGGGCGCGCCGCTCGCCGCGCTCGGTATCAAGGTGGCATTCACGCCGATCGGCATCTTCGTCGCCATGATCTTCATCGGCATCCCCTTCGTGGTGCGCACCGTGCAGCCGGTGCTCCAGGACCTCGACCCCGAGATCGAGGAAGCCGCGGGCAGCCTCGGCGCCAGCCGCTGGCAGACCATCATCCGCGTGATCCTGCCCTCGCTCGGACCGGCGCTGCTCACTGGCCTCGCGCTCGCCTTCGCCCGCGCGGTCGGCGAATACGGCTCGGTGATCTTCATCGCCGGCAATCTGCCTAATGTCTCCGAGATCGCGCCGCTCCTGATCGTGATCCGGCTGTCCGAATTCCGCTATGCCGACGCGACCGCCATCGCCGTGGTCATGCTCGTCGTCTCCTTCGTCATCATCTTCGCCGTCAACCGGCTCCAGCGCTGGGCGCAGAGCCGGATCCCGGCGCGCTGAGGGCAGATCATGACGATGCAGATCGCAGATTCCGTCTCGCTGCCTTCGACCGATGCGCGCGTACGTGCGCACGCCGCTGCGGCACGCGACAGCCTCCGCACCGAGCCGCCCGCAATACGTATCGCCATCATCGCGCTGGCGGTGATCTTCCTCAGCGTCTTCGTCGTGCTGCCGCTGGTTCTGGTGTTCGCGCAGGCCTTTTCGAGAGGCGTTCTCGCCTATTTCTCTGCGCTTGCCGAACCGGAAGCGCTGGCTGCAATCAAGCTGACGTTGATCGTGGCGGCGATCTCGGTCGGCCTCAACCTCGTATTCGGCCTCGTCGCGGCATGGGCCATCGCCAAGTTCGAGTTTCGCGGCAAGACCTTCCTGATCACGCTGATCGACCTGCCGTTCTCGGTGAGCCCGGTGATCTCGGGCCTCGTCTTCGTGCTGCTGTTCGGCGCGCAGGGCTATTTCGGCAGCTGGCTTAGGGATCACGATATCCAGATCCTGTTCGCGGTGCCCGGCATCGCGCTCGCCACCACCTTCGTGACCTTCCCGTTCGTGGCGCGCGCGCTGATCCCCCTGATGCAGGAGCAGGGCACGCAGGAGGAGGAGGCCGCGATCTCGCTCGGCGCCTCCGGCCTGCAAACCTTCTTCCGCGTCACCCTGCCCAACATCAAATGGGGCGTGCTCTACGGCGTCCTGCTCTGCAACGCGCGCGCGATGGGCGAATTCGGCGCCGTGTCGGTGGTATCCGGACACATCCGCGGCGAGACCAACACCATGCCGCTGCTGGTCGAGATTCTCTACAACGAGTACCAGTTCGTCGCGGCGTTTGCGATCGCCTCGCTGCTGGCGATGCTGGCCCTGATCACGTTGATCGCCAAGACCGTTCTCGAACGTCACCTCGACGAAGGACACGACGCAAGTGACCATTGAAGTCAGGAATCTCGTCAAGCAGTTCGGTAGCTTCAAAGCCCTCGATGGCGTCGATCTCAAGGTCGACAATGGCGAGCTGCTGGCGCTGCTCGGTCCGTCCGGCTCCGGCAAGACCACGCTGCTGCGCATCATCGCCGGCCTCGACTGGCCCGATTCCGGCGAGGTTTCCTTCAATGGCGAGGATGCGCTGGCGCGGGGCGCGCGCGAACGGAACGTCGGCTTCGTGTTCCAGCACTACGCGCTGTTCCGCCACATGACGGTGTTCGAGAACGTCGCCTTCGGCCTGCGCGTGCAGCCGCGCGCCGGCCGTAAGGACGAGTCCACCATTCGTGCGCGCGTCAAGGAGCTGCTCGATCTCGTGCAGCTCGACTGGCTCGCCGACCGCTATCCGAGCCAGCTCTCCGGCGGCCAGCGCCAGCGCATCGCACTCGCCCGCGCGCTCGCGATCGAGCCGCGCATCCTCCTGCTCGACGAGCCCTTCGGCGCGCTCGATGCCAAGGTGCGCAAGGAGCTGCGCCGATGGCTGCGCTCGCTGCACCAGGAGATCAACGTCACCTCGATCTTCGTCACCCACGACCAGGAGGAGGCGCTCGAAGTCGCCAACCGCGTCGTGGTGATGGACAAGGGTAGGATCGAGCAGATCGGCTCGCCCGACGACGTCTATGAAAGCCCGGCGACCGCCTTCGTCCACGGCTTCATCGGCGAATCCATCGAGCTGCCGGTCCAGGTCGAAGGCGGCGTCATCAGGCTCGGCGACCGCCCACTCAATCTTGCAGCTGACGGTCTTGCGCCTGGCGCGTCAAAACTGTTCGTGCGGCGACATGACATGCTGGTCGGCCCGCCCGGGAGCGGTGCCTTCGAGGGCGCCGTGCAGCACGTCCGGAATTTCGGCCCGGTGCAGCGGGCCGAGGTGGCGCTATCCGGCGGCGAGACCATCGAGATCGACGCTCCCCGCGACAGGGAACTGCGCGCCGGCGACACGATCGGCCTCGAACCGCGCCGCTACCGGATATTTGCGGGCTAAGCGCCTCGGCCGAAAGCTCAAATCTTCCTCAATATTCACCTTTCAGCCACGGTTGGTATGCAACAACGGCCCCTCATTTGGGGGCCCCTGAACATGCGCGCTGCGGCCGCAATACTCATCACTTTGCTTCTCGCCGGCTGCGCCGGCAACGAAGCACCGGTCCAGCAGCCGTCGATGTATGCCGACATGTCGGTCCCGGGCACCAAGCTCGATGCGCAGGCGGCAGCGATCATGATCTCGCAATACCGCCAGAACAACGCCCTCGGCACCGTCGTGGTCGACCCCGAACTGATGCGGCTCGCCGAATCCCAGTCCCAGGCCATGGCGGCGGCCAACAAGATGGACCATGACGTCCGCGCACCGCTGGCCAAGCGCCTCAGCGCGGGCGGCTATCCGGCGACGGTGGCGGTCGAGAACGTCTCGGCGGGCTATCATACGCTGGCGGAAGCGTTTTCCGGCTGGCGCGACTCGCCCCCGCACCGCGCCAACATGCTCAAGGGCGGTGTCACAAAACTGGGCATCGCGGCGGGCTATGCTCCTGGCACCAAATACAAGGTGTTCTGGACCATGATCCTGGCCGCGACCGACCCCCGATAAGCCAGACTTGATCCCGGGATGCATTGACGCCGCGGCGGACTGTCGCCACGGTGGCTCGCCTTTTGCTATTGTTCCCAGATGACAGATCATAGCCCGGAAGTCGCAACAGTCCCCGCGAAGGCGCAGCGCGTCCTGGTCCTCCAGGGCGGTGGGGCGCTCGGCTCCTATCAGGCCGGCGCCTACCAGTCGCTGTGCCATTTCGACTTCGAGCCGGAATGGGTCGCCGGCATCTCGATCGGCGCGGTCAACGCCGCCATCATCGCCGGCAACGAGGGACAGACCCGCGTCAAGCGGCTCAAGGAATTCTGGGAGATGGTGTCGGCGCCGGTGCCGTGGAAGCCGATCGGCAAGAGCGATCACAGCCGCGAGCTGTTCAATTCGACCAGTGCCGCATTGATCGCGACCTTCGGCGTGCCCGGTTTCTTCACGCCGCGCATTCCGCCCGCGCCGCTCTGGCCGCCCGGCACCAAGCAGGCCGAGAGTTATTACGACACCGCGCCGCTGAAGAAGACGCTGGAGCGCCTGGTCGATTTCGATCGCATCAACGATCTGAAGACGCGCCTGTCGGTCGGCGCCGTCGGCGTCACCTCGGGCAACTTCAAATATTTCGACAATTACGAGTTCAAGAAGCTCGGCAAGACCATCGGCCCCGAGCACATCATGGCCTCCGGCGCGCTGCCGCCGGGCTTTCCGTCCGTCGTGATCGAAGGCGAGCATTACTGGGACGGCGGCATCGCCTCCAACACGCCGCTCGACTACGTGCTCGATGCCGAGGTCAATCGCGATATGCTGATCTTCCAGGTCGATCTGTTCAGCGCCCGCGGCGATCTGCCGAATTCGCTGCTCGAGGCGACCGAGCGCGAGAAGGACATCCGCTTCTCCAGCCGCACGCGGATGAACACCGACAAGAACAAGCAGCTGCACAACGCTCGCAGGGCCGTGCGCGACTTGATCGGAAAATTGCCGGACTATCTGAAGAACGACCCGTCCGTCGAATTCCTCGCGAAGGTCTCGCGCGAAAGCACCGTCACCGTGGTGCACCTGATCTATCGCAGCAAGAACTACGAATCCTCGTCGAAGGATTACGACTTCTCGCATGTCGCCATGGTCGAGCATTGGGAAGCCGGCGTGCGCGATGTGCATTTGTCGATGCGCCATAAGGACTGGCTCGAGCGGCCGCAGTCCGGCGAGACCATGGTGACCTACGATCTCACGGGGGACGTCACCGCGCCCCCGCCAAAAAGGAGCGAATAACATGGGTAGTCTGTCAGGCAAGAACGCCGTCGTGACCGGTTCGACCAGCGGCATCGGGCTCGCCTATGCGCGCGCCTTCGCCGCCGCCGGCGCCAATGTCGTCATCAACGGCTTCGGCTCGCCGGAAGACATCGAGAAGGAGCGCGCCAAGATCGAGTCCGACTTCGGCGTGAAGGCGGTGTATTCGCCGGCCGACATGACCAAGCCCGCCGAGATCGCCGGGATGATCGCGCTCGGCGAGAAGTCGTTCGGCTCGGTCGACATCCTCGTCAACAATGCCGGCATCCAGTTCGTCTCGCCGATCGAGGAATTCCCGGTCGAGAAATGGGACCAGATCATCGCGATCAACCTGTCCTCGGCTTTCCATGCCATCCGCGCCGCGGTGCCCGGCATGAAGAAGAAGGGCTGGGGCCGTATCATCAACACGGCGTCGGCGCACTCGCTGGTCGCCTCGCCCTTCAAGTCCGCCTATGTGTCGGCCAAGCACGGCATCGCCGGACTGACCAAGACCGTGGCGCTCGAGGTCGCGACCCACAAGATCACCTGCAACTGCATCAGCCCCGGCTATGTCTGGACGCCGCTGGTGGAGAAGCAGATCCCCGACACGATGAAGGCGCGCAACCTCACGCGCGAGCAGGTCATCAACGACGTGCTGCTCGACGCGCAGCCGACCAAGGAGTTCGTCACCTCCGAGCAGGTCGCAGCGCTCGCGCTGTTCCTGTGCGGCGACGATGCCGCGCAGATCACCGGCACCAACCTGTCGATCGACGGCGGCTGGACGGCGGAGTAGTTCGCTTCAACCTATAACGCTCGGTCATGCCCCGCGAAAGCGGGGCATCCAGTACGCCGCGGCTTCTCGGCTAATCACCGCTGTCTCTGCAATACTGGATCGCCCGGTCAAGCCGGGCGACGACAGTGAGAGTGGGGTGCAACCCTTGGCCTAATGCGTCCAGGCCAGGGCCGTCACGATCGCGGACGACAGGTTCAGCTCCGCGAACATGATCTTGCCGGCGACTACGAACAGCACGCAGGCAAGCGTCAGGCGCAGCACCGTCTCGGGGACGCGCGTCGCACTGAGACTGCCGACGATGATGCCGGGCAGCGAGCCCAGCAGCAGCACGCCCATCAGTGCCCAATCCACATCGCCAAGCGCCCAGTGCCCAATTCCGGCAACCAGCGTCAGCGGCACCGCATGCGCGATGTCCGAGCCGACGATGGTCGCCATCGGCAGGCGCGGATAAAGCAGCAGCAGCACGGTCACGCCGACCGCGCCGGCACCGACGGACGAGATCGACACCAGCACGCCGAGCACGATGCCGGTGACCACCGTCGCGATCGCCGTGGTGCGCTCATTGACCTGCTCGAGGCGCTTCCGATAGCGCTCCATGAGGGCCTTGCGGAAGATCAGCGAGGTCGCGGTCAGCAGCAGTGCAAAGCACAGCACCAGATTGACCAGGCTGCGCTCGGAATCGCTCCTGAGGTCGAGCTTCCACAGCACGAGCAGCGTCAGCGCACTCGCCGGGATGCTGCCGCAGGCGAGCCGCAGCACGGCGGGCCAGTGCACGCTCCGCGACCAGCCATGCACCACGCTGCCGCCGGTCTTGGTGGCGGCGGCATAGAGCAGGTCGGTGCCGACGGCGGTGGAGGGGTGGATGCCGAACAGCAGGATCAGCAGCGGCGTCATCAGCGAGCCGCCACCCACGCCGGTCATCCCGACAAGCAGGCCGACGCCAAATCCGGAGGCGACATAGAGCGGATCAATCATGTCTGGGGAATCTTAGGTTTATCTCGTCGGTTGGGCAATATGACGTAGAATAAAATTTCCCTGAAGCGCAACCGCTTGGGTTGAATAAGAAAAATCTTGCTACAGGCGGCGGGCGGGGAGGGGGTTTTAGTCGCCGCCGCGCAAGGCGCGAAACAGCCATTCTCCAGGCCGGCAACCGGGTGGCAGCGCCTATTTGCCAAACGCCAGCACGTGCAGGCCGAGCCGCTGGCGCACGATCCAGAACAGCAGCACTGTCTCGAATGTCAGCGAGATCGAGGTCGCGGCCGCGGCGCCGTGACCGCCGAAGCGTGGCACCAGCGCGATGCAGAGCACGAGGTTCATGACGAAGGCCAGCGCGTAGGCCAGCGCACAGATCTTCTGCTGGCCGAGCATGTTGAGCAGGCGCTCGACCGGTCCGATCGCGGCGCGCACCACGAGGCCGATCGCGGCGACGAACATGATGTCGTAGCCGACCGTGAATTGCGGGCCGAACAGCCAGAGCAGCGGCTTGCCAAGCGCAAGCAGCACGATGGTCGCTGCCAGCGACGGCCAGAACGTCCAGTTGATGGCATGCGCGACATAGGCCGACAGGCGCGCCTTGTCGCCGAGCGCGTTGTACTCGGCGAAGCGATGCGCTGTGGTCGCCGACATCGCGTAGTGGATGAACGAGACCAGGGCGAGCGTCTTCACCACCGCGAAATAGACACCGACCTCGTCCGATGGGCGGAACTGCTGAAGCACCAGCACGTCGGTATAGGACAGCAGCAGGTAAAAGCTCTCGACCAGCAGGATCGGCAGCGAGACGGCGAGCCAGCCACCGATGTCGTAGGTCTTGGGGCCCGGCTCGATGTGATCGGCGAGCTTGCGGTTCAGCACCACCATCTGCCCGGTCATCGCGATCCACACCGCGCCGGCGCTCGCGACCATCGCGGCGACCGCGCCGAGGTGATAGCCGAGCAGGAAGGCAGCGGCCGTGATGCCGATGATCAGCGCCTGGCGGATGATGAATTGCGGCATCAGGCCGAGCTGCATCCAGTCATGCGAGCGCGCGATGCCGTCCTGGGTGTTGGCGACGACGAAGGCGGGCAGCGTCATGCAGCCGATATAGAGCGGCAGCACCTTGGCTGGATCGATCCAGGGCGAGAGCAGCTTGACGATACCGGCGAGCGCCAGCGACACCAGCGTGGACACGGCAAAGGTCAGCCAGCGGCTGCCGGAGAGAAAGCCGCGCAGCAGCGCATGCTCGCCGCTGGTGCGATACTCCGGAATGATCTTTTGCGCTGAAGCGGAGGTGCCGAAATCCATCATGCTGCCGAGCAGCAGCACCCAGGTCCAGACATAGACATAGATGCCGTAGTCGGACGTCCCCATCCAGCGCGCGAGCAGAACTTGCGAGAAATAGGCGAGGCCCGCGCTGATCACCCGGATGATGAAGATGGTGCCGGCCAAGCGCCGCGTCAGCGACGCTTCGTTCGATCCGCCCGTCAGCTTCGCGCGCAGCCGCGCGATGAGGCCGGCAGGTCCGGTCGTTGCGGGTTCTGCATCCATCACGGCCAATTCGAGATCCCCAGGGCGTCCGTATCAGGCGTCCCGCATGCTGCGGCAGGCCTGATGCGGTAGCCCTTGGGGATTAGCAACCATTCGTTAAGATTGGGTTGGGTGAGGCATGCTGCCGCTCCAGCCACCGGCGTCGTCCCCGCCTAGTGCGCAATTGCGCACGGGGGGCGGGGACCCATAACCCCAGGGAGAAATGTTGCGCTGGCTGGTAACTCCGAGTCCTCGCCAAACCGCTCCCTGTGGCTATGGGTCCCGGGCTCGCGCTGCGCGCGCCCCGGGACGACAGCTGAATATGTGGCGCTGGCAGCGCAACTCAGCTCCCGCTCACTCCAAATTCGTATTGAACTCGTACGATTTCTCGGGCGCGACGAGCGTGAACTTCAGCGCCGCTCCGTCGGGCTTGGCGCCCGGCGGCAGTCCATCGAGCTCGAAGGAAAATCGCTGCACACCGGGCGGGCTGCGCTCGACCGGCGCCGGAATCGGCAACGCCCAATCGAGCGTCGGCCCTTCCACGAACAAATTGACGCCGCGGCTATCAGGCACGACCACGTCGACCACGACATTCTTGGGACCGTCACGTTTGACGTCGCGGATGGTCAGCGGATTGGGATCACCGATCGTGGCAGGCTTCGGCACGGTGTCGAGCGCGGCACGCAGATTGGCGTCCTCGGTCGAGGCGACGTTGTTGAAGCCGAGCTCGACATTGGCCTCGACGGGAACGCAGAGCTTCTCGCACACGGCGTAGTTGATCTCGGCGCGCAGCGTCACCGGCTTGTCGGGCGCCTTGGGCACGATGCGCAGAGGTAGCACGATCTGGCCGTGATAGCCGATCGAATGCCCGCCCGCGCCGTCATCGAATTTCAGCGGCGCCGGCCACATCACCGTCACCGCTTCGACATTGTCCGACTTGGAGAAATCGAACCGCGGCGGAACGCCGGAATCGCCGGGGATGCGCCAGTAGGTCTTCCATCCCTGCTGGAGCTGGAAGGCGATACCGCCGAGCAGGACAGCGCCGCTGCGCGATCCCGCCAGCAATCGCACTGCGGAATGGCCGTCGCGCTGCCAGGGCGAAGCGTCGTCGGCGCGGGCTGCGAGCGTCACCGACGACGCAAGCAGGGTTGTTGCGACGCCAAACGCCGCATGCAGGGGAACTCTTGTCAGCATGGCACGTCTTTACAGGGTCGCCCCTGGGCAAACCATTGAATTGCTTGTGATGGATGCACCTGAATCAAGTCTATGCAAGCCTTGATTTGACAGCAGCCCGGCCCGACATCAGGATAGTAATCGAAACCGGAGTGCTTCACCGATGGCTCCCACAGGCAAAAGGACGGGCGAAAGCACCCGCAGCGCGGCCCCCGCGCTTCCCAGCTCGGCCGGCTATCTCGACGGCCAGCTCCTGATCGCGATGCCCGTGATGGGCGATGAGCGCTTCGAGCGCTCGGTGATCTATCTCTGTGCGCATTCCGCCGAGGGCGCGATGGGCATCATCGTCAATCATCCCGCCGGCAGCATCGACTTCCCCGAGCTGTTGCAGCAGCTCGGCATCATCAAGAAGGGCGAGCACATCAAGCTGCCGGAGAACGCCGAAAGCATGAAGGTGCTGCGTGGCGGGCCGGTCGATACCGGCCGCGGCTTCGTGCTGCATTCCAGCGATTTCTACATCGAGAACGCGACGCTCCGGATCGACGACGGCGTCTGCCTCACGGCGACCGTCGACATCCTGCGGGCGATCGCCAACGGCTCCGGCCCGAAGCACGCCATCCTCGCGCTTGGTTATGCCGGCTGGGCGCCGGGCCAGCTCGAGACCGAAATCCAGAGCAATGGCTGGCTGCATTGCGATGCGGATTCGGATTTGATCTTCGGCGACGATGTCGACGAGAAGTACGGACGCGCGCTGCGCAAGATCGGCATCGATCCCGGCATGCTCTCGAACGATGCGGGACACGCGTAGCTGTTGCGCCAACCTCCGCTGTCGTCCCGGACAAGCGGAGCTTCTGGCAACGCGTAGCGTTGTCCAGAACGGAGCGCAGATCCGGGACCCATAATCCCAGGAAGTCGTTGTTGAAGCGGGCTGGTCACCACTAGTCTTCGCCAAACCACGGCTGTGGTTATAGGTCCCGGATCTGCGCTTCGCTTTGCTACGCTTGTCCGGGACGACGGCGGAATTTGTGGCTACTCCAATGCCGCCTACTCCGCCGCCTGCTGCTGTACCGTCGGCTCTGTCCCCGCCACCGTCGCGCGGCGCATGTCGCGGGGCTGGGACTGGTCGTAGCGGCGGACGCGATGCATGGTCTGGCGGTTGTCCCACATCACGAGATCATGCAGCTTCCATTTGTGGACGTAGATGAACTCGCCTTGCGTCGCATGCTCGTTCAGATCGCGCAGCAGCAGCCGGCCCTCGGGGACGCTCATGCTGACGATCTTGCCGGCATGCGATGAGAGGTACAGCGACTTGCGGCGATGCACCGGATGGGTGCGCACCAGGCGTTGCAGCACCGGCTTGAACATCTGCTTTTCGTCGTCGGTGTACTCGGTGAAGCCGAGCGATCCGCGCGAATACATCAGCGAGTGCTCGCAGACGAGATCCTCGATCTCGGCCTTGGTGTCGTCAGCGAGCGCGTCATAGGCTGCGCGCATGTCGGCGAACTCGGTATTGCCGCCCTTCGGGTTCACCACCCGCGCCGACAGCAGCGAGAGTTTTGCGGGGATCGGGCGAAACGAGCTGTCGGAATGCCACAGGCAGTTGCCGAGGTTGAACAGATGCGCGCGACTGTCCTTCGCCAGCGGCTTGCCATCCTTGCCGAGATTGGAGACGTCGTTGAGGCCCGATTGGAGCCGGTAGTCCTTTTCCTTGGTCACGGTGCCGCCGCGCGCGTCGTCGCGCTGGCCGAAATTCAGCGCGAAGGCCATCTGCTGCTCGTCGGTGATGTCCTGGTCGTGGAAGACCAGCACCGCATATTTGTCCATGGCTGCCTCGACCTCGCGCGCCTCGGCCTCGGTGAGAGGCTTTCGCAGATCGAGGCCGGAAACCTCGCCGGCAAAATGTTTCTGAAGCTGCCGGATGGCGATCGTCATGGTGTTTCTCCCGCGAACCGCGAGCGGTTGGTCCCGCTCTGCCGGTGAAAAAGCTACTCCCGCGACCGGACTTGTCAACGCTCGGCGCGCATATCTCTTAAGCGTCATGGCTCTCACGCGTTGCGCGCCATCAGGCCACCGTCGACAGGGATCACCGCGCCGGTGAGGAAAGACGCAGCCGGCAGGCACAGGCTCAGTGTCATATGCGCGACCTCCTCGGGGTCGCCGTAACGGCCCAGTGCAGTGCGGCGCTTGGCGTAGATGGTCTTGTGCTCTTCGGAGATGCGGTCGGTGATGGCGGTGCGGATCGGGCCCGGGCAGATGCAGTTGACGGTGATGCCTTCGCGGCCGAGCTCGACGGCGAGCGAGCGCGTGAGGCTCGCCACGCCGCCCTTCGCCGCCGAATAGGGGCTGTGCAATGCGGTGGCGCCGAGCGCCTCGGTCGAGGCGATGTTGACGATGCGCGGGCTCTTCGACTTGCGCAGGTGCGGCAGCGCGGCGCGGACGATGCGCGGATGCGCCGTCAGCATCACCACGATGCCCTTGGCCCAGGCGTCTTCGTAAGCCTCGTCGTCGATCGCGACGCGCACGGAGATGCCGGCATTGTTGACGATGATGTCGAGCCCGCCGAAATGCGCCGCGACATCGCCAACGACGCGCTTGATCTCGCCGCCATCGGCGACATCGAGCTTCCACGCCTTCGCGGATCCGGCGTTCGCGGCAATCTCCTTGGCAACGGACAGCGCGCCCTGCTCGTCAAAGTCGGTGACGGCAACGTTCGCGCCTTCAGCGGCGAACACGCGCGCGGTGGCGCGCCCCATGCCGCTCGCCGCACCCGTGACGAGAACGGTCAGGCCCTTCACCGACCGGCTGAGCTCCTTGAATTCGGACATGCCGTTTCCTCGCGTCTCTTGTTTCTTGTTTTGAGATGGACAAGGCTGGCATCGATCCGCAGACAGGTCAAACAAGCAAGACAAAAGGGGAGGCCGCGATGGCGAACGAGCTCGATTTCTCAGGCAAGCAGGTGCTGGTGGTCGGCGGTTCCAGCGGTATCGGCAACGGCATCGCGCAAGCCTTTCGCGCCAAGGGCGCGCAAGTTGCAGTCTGCGGCACGCGTGCTCATCCCGCGGAATATTCGGCGCAAGAAGGCTCCGATCTCACGGGTCTTTCCTATGCGCAGCTCGACGTCGGCAACGCCGGCGCGGTGGAAGCGTTCAAGCCGTCTTTCGATCGTCTCGATGTGCTCGTGCTCGCGCAGGGCGCGGTGCTCTATCGCCGCGGCGAGTTCGAGATGGCCGGCTTCCGCAAGGTCGTCGAGGTCAATCTGATGAGCCTGATGGCCTGCGCGACGCGGTTTCACTCCATGCTGCGCGATAGCAAGGGCGCGCTGATCATGGTGTCCTCGACCGCAGCCTATCATTCCACCATGGGCAATCCCGCCTACAACGCCTCGAAGACCGGCGCAGTCGGACTGACGCGGACGCTGGGCGAGGCCTGGGCCGAGGATGGCATCCGCGTCAACGGTATCGCGCCCGGCCTCGTCGACACCAAGATGACGAAGGTGACCACCGACAATCCCAAGCGGCTCGAAGGCGCGCTGTCACGCATTCCGCTGCGGCGATTGGGCACGCCGGCTGACATGGCGGGCGCGGCGCTGTTCCTCGCCTCGCCGCTGTCGTCCTACATCATTGGCCAGACGCTGGTGGTCGATGGCGGGCTCATCCTGTAGCCCGGATGGAGCGACTGGCCCGCCGTAACCCGAAGAGCGCAGGCGGAAGCGTAGTCCGGACTACACACTTTCGCAGAAGCTTGGAACTGCGCTGCTCCTGATCGGTTACTTGGGTTGACCCCCGAGGAGGAGCAACATGGACAAGGATCGGATCGTCGGATCGGCCAAGGAATTCGCTGGGCGCGCAGAAGGCGCCGTCGGTGATCTCGCTGGCGATGCGCAGACACAGGCGTCAGGCAAGGCGCGGGAAGCCGCCGGCACCGTGCAGAATCTCTACGGCCAGGCCAAGGATGCCGTGCGCGACGCCGGCGAGACTGCGGCCGGCTACGCCAAGGACGCCTACGACAAGCCGGCCGAGACCTTGCGCGACGGTTCGCAGGCGATTGCCAAGAAGGTGCAGGACAATCCGCTCGGTGCGCTGCTGATCGCCGGCGGGATCGGCTTCGCACTCGCGCTTATGATGTCGCGTCCCGCCCGTCGCCCGCCGCCGCGCTGGCGCTATTACGGTTGAGCCACCGCCCGAATTTTTCGTGCCCCGGACGCAATGCGGCCTAGGCGATGCGTAGCATCGCCCGGTAACGCCGTTTTGCTGAGCCGGGGCCCATTCTTTGGTGAATGTCGCAGTGCTGGGTCCCGGCTCTGCGCAGCAGCGTTACACGCTGCAGCGCGTCCGGGACACGAGATCTCAATTCAGAAAAACTACCGGAACATCTCCGCCGATCGCCCGACGTTACCAGGCGGGCGCGGGATCGCGGGATTGGGATTACGCGGCGCTGGTGCGAATTGACGCGGCGGTGGCTGCGGAGAGCCGAAGCCGAAGAAATCGCGGAATGCCGGCGTTGCCTGGGCCGGCTGCTGCGGCTGCTGCACCGGCGGCTTCTTCGGCGCGAGTCTGGGCGGCGCGATCGCGGCGGCAGCGCTTGGCGTACCGGGAGCAGCAGCAGCACCATCCGGCGTCGTAGCAGCCATCGGCGTATCGCCCTTGGCCTGCTCGCGTCCGACTTCGCGGCGCGGCCAGGCATAATCATCGGCACGGCCGGCGGGCGCGGCCAGCGGCTCACCCTTCACCATCGTCTTCGCGGCGAGCGCATCGACGGCGGCGGGACGCGAACCCGGTCCGCCCAGCAATTGATCGGCCGAGATCGAGGCCGCAACCAGCGGCACGATCGGTCCCGCCAGCGGCCGCGGCGCGGGCTTGCCGGGCTCGGCGCTGGTGTCGGGGGTCGCAGGCTCGCTCGGCAGCGCAATCGGGCCGGAGCGTCCGGCGAGCAGGCGCGTGATCTCGCGCTCGACATAGTGGGCGAGCTTGCGTGCGCCGGGTTTCGTGAAATAGACGCCGTCATAGCTGCGAAGCTGGCGGATCTGGCCCTCGAAGTCCGGGCCCTTCTGGAGGAAGCGGCCGGCTTCGTCGACAAAGCCGTCCCAGACATCGACATAGGTGATGCCAGCCTTGGCCGCGCCTTCGCGATAGAGCGAATCCAGGAACAGCATGTCCGCCGTGCCCTTGGGGCCGCGGATTGCGGGCAGGCCGACCCAGAGCACCGGCACGCCCTTGGACTTGAGGACGTTGGCCAGCTCCTCGATCTTCTTGCCGTAGAGCTCGACCCAGCGCTCGTCGCGGAAATCGTAGAGGCCGTTCGGGTTGCGCGCGGTCTTCTCCGGTGTTGCGACCGCCGGCGTGTCGGCGTTGTCGGCATCGTCCTGCGGCAGGTCGGTGTCGGCGGGCTTGTCGTCCGGCTTGGCGGCGGTGTCGGGTTTAGCATCGCCCGGCTTGGCCGGTGACTTGGCGCGCGCGCCCTTGTCGTTCTTCTTGTCCGTCGCCTTGTCGGATTTGTCGGGTGCGGCCTCGCGGATCGAGATGCGGTCGTTGAGGCCGAGCATGACGACGATCACATCAGGCTTCTCGGTCTCGAGAATCCCCTTCGCTGCCGCCGCCCAGTCCGCGGGCTCACCCTTCGGCTGGTACTTGATCAGGCCGGACGTGGTCTTGTGCTTGCGGATCACGCCCATGTCGGGCTGCTCGGTGTAGGCGTCTTCGAGGCCGTAGGCGAGCCAGTCGGCCATGGCGTCGCCGATCACCAGCACGTTCTTGTCGGGCGTGGTGTCGCGCTTGGCTGGTGCCGGCGCGCGCGAAAAATCCTGGCGCGGCGCCTGCTGCTGCTGCTGGAATGGCGCGAAGAAGTCGCCGCCGAACCAGCCGCCGCCTCCACCGTTTCGCGGTGGCGGGGCCTGCCGCTGCGGCGGGCCGCCGAAGCCGGGGAAGTTGAAGAACTGCGCCGAGGCGGGTCCCGCGACGGAGACCAGAATCGCAAGCGCCGTCCCCAGCGCGATCAGCGGGCCGGTTTCGGTCAGCGCCTTGAACAGGGACTTCTTCGACATGCGATCTCAGGCACGCGCAATGGGGATTGGGACAGGCTCGATATAATAGCGGAATCAGGCGTCAAACGGGCAGATTCTCTTTGCGGATTCTTCTGTCATACACCGGGGAGCAGCCGTCCCGGTCAAGGCGATTGGGCAAAATCGCTGTTCAGGGTTACTTTCGGGCCGGTTTTACCGCCCGCGGAGGCGATCCAGCACGTCCGAGGAGGCGAATCCATCGGCGGGGACCCCGATCGAGGCCTGGAAATTGCGCAGCGCCTCCCGGGTCTGGCCGCCGAATTGGCCGTCCGGGGTGCCCTTGTAGAAGCCGCGCTGGGCCAAGAGCTGCTGGAGTTCCAGCCGCTCGGTGCGGGACAGCTCGCGCTCCTGCCGCGGCCAGGGCTGCACGAAGGGCTGGCCGCCGCGCAGGCGGTCGGCGAAATGGCCGATCGCCAGCGCATAGGCCTCGGCCGGGTTGTACTTCATGATGACGCGGTAATTCTGCAGCATCAGGAAGCCCGGGCCCTGCGCCCCGGCGGGCGCCAGCAGATAGGCTTTCTCGGCCGGATGCGGGAAGGGCTGGTTGGTCGGGCGCTTGAGCCCGAGCTTCTCCCACTGCGCCATCGTCATCGCCTTGGCGCGATCGGCCAGCATGTAGTTGAAGCCCTGCGGCACCACGACCTCGTAGCCCCAGGTCTGGCCGGCCTGCCAGCCGTCCTTCTTCAGATTGTTGGCGGTCGAGGCGATCAGGTCGGTGGGATTGTCGACGACGTCGCGCCGTCCGTCGCCATCGCCATCCACGGCAAAGCGCTTGAACGCGGTCGGCATGAACTGGGTCGGGCCGAAGGCGCCGGCCCAGGAGCCGCGCATCTGCTCAGGCCTGAGATCGCCGCGGTTGAGGATCTCCAGCGCGGAGAGAAACTCGTCCCTGAAATAGGCTTGGCGGCGGCCGATGCAGGCGAGCGTCGCGGTCGATTGCAGCACGCTGCGGTCGCCCATCTGCGTCGAGTAATTGGACTCGATGCCCCAGATCGAGGCGATGATGTAGCGGTCGACGCCGGTGGCCTTTTCGGTGGCATCGAACTGCGCCTTGTATTTGGCGAGGACCTCGCGGCCCTTGGCGAGGCGGTTGTCGTTCACGAGGATGTCGAGATAGTCCCAGATCGACTTGGTGAACTCCGGCTGCGAGTCCATCAGGTCCATGATGCGCAGATCGGGTGAGAGCCCCGCCGTGAAACGCTGGAAATTCTCCTGCGTGATGTTGCGCCGTGCGGCATCGGGCCACATCCCCGCGACGCAATTGTTGAAGTTGGAGGCGGCCTCGCGGATCGCAGCGGCCGTCATCAGCGGGTGGCCGGAGGCGCCGTCCTCGCCGGTCCATGGCAAGGCGCCGCCGGGGCCGGGCGGGGCTTGCGCAGGCGCCGGATTCGGGCCGGAGAAAATACCGCCGAACAGGTTCGACAAGCCGTTCTGCGCCTGGGCGTGCGCGCTGACAGGCAGCAGCACAGCGGCCGCAAGCATCATTGCGCCGGTCACAAATCCAGCACGTTTCGCCAGCGCTGCCACTGATTGCATCATACCCTACCTGTCCGGCCGAAAATCCGCCTTCAGGAGGCCCGGTACCGGTTGCCAATAGCTTAACAAAGGTGAAATTTTGGTGTCGGCCTTTTTCTCAACTCTGTGAGCGCGAGGCCCCACATCCGCCTTTGTTAGCGGCTGCAAACAAGCTAGCAAGATACCATTGCTCCCTTCACGTCCTCAGGTATTCGATCTGTCCCATGAAAATTCGCAAAGCCGTATTCCCCGTCGCCGGCCTCGGCACCCGCGTCCTGCCCGCCACCAAGGCGATGCCGAAGGAAATGCTGACCATCGTCGACAAGCCGCTGATCCAGTACGTCTATGACGAGGCGAGGGAAGCCGGCATCGAGCACTTCATCTTCGTCACCGGCCGCAACAAAAACGTCATCGAAGATCATTTCGACAAGATGTTCGAGCTCGACGCGACGCTCGCCGCGCGCGGCAAGAAGGCCGAGCAGGACATCCTGGCGCAGAACCAGCCGGAGGCCGGCGCCGTCAGCTTCACCCGCCAGCAGGCGCCGCTCGGTCTCGGCCACGCGGTCTGGTGCGCGCGCGACATCGTCGGCAACGAGCCGTTCGCGGTGGTGCTGCCCGATGAGCTCGTGCTCAACACGACCGGCTGCCTGAAGCAGATGATCGAGACGGCTTCAACGCTCGGCGAAAAATCCAACGTCATCGCGGTCGAGGCGGTGCCCGACCATCTTACCCATCAATACGGCATCTGCGGCGTCGGCAAGCGCACCGGCAAGATGTTCGAGGTCGACGGCATGGTCGAGAAGCCGGCCAAGGGCACCGCGCCCTCCAACCTCTCCATCACCGGCCGCTACATCCTCCAGCCGGAGATCTTCAAGATCCTTGAGACCCAGGAGCGCGGCGCCGGCGGCGAGATCCAGCTCACCGACGCCATGATCGGCCTCGCCAAGTCGCAGAAATTCTACGGCGTCGAGTTCGAGGGCGAGCGCCATGATTGCGGCTCCAAGCCCGGCTTCCTCCGTGCCAACATCGCCTACGGCCTGAAGCGGCCGGAACTGCGCGATGGGCTGATTGCGGAGATGAAGAAGTATCTGGGGCAGTAGCGCTCCACTCGTCATTGCGAGGAGCGAAGCGACGAAGCAATCCAGGCTGCCTCCGCGGAGACAGTCTGGATTGCTTCGCTTCGCTCGCAATGACGGAGGGGGCCCCTCACGCCACCAGCGATAGCTTCGGAAGGCTCGCGACCACGGACTGGTTGCGGCCGCCGGCTTTCGCCGCATAGAGCGCCTTGTCGGCGGCGGCGACCAGGACCGGCCAGTCCAGGCCGGTGGTAGGAACCAAGCCTGCAATCCCGCAGGAGACCGTCGACATCGCCTGGTCGTCGGACCAGCCCTGCACCTTGCCGCGGATCGTCTCGGCGACATTGAAGGCCTCGGCGGCCGAGGTGTTCGGCAGCAGCACTGCGAATTCCTCGCCGCCATAGCGCGCGGCGCAGTCGCCGGACCGCCGCACCGAATCGGAAATGCAGATCGCGATGCCGACCAGCACCTGGTCGCCGGCCTGATGGCCGAACGTGTCATTGTAGGCCTTGAAGTGATCGGCATCGATCATCAGCAGCGCGACCGGCGTCTTCTGGCGCATCGCGCGGCGCCATTCGACGTCGATGACCTGATCGAACTTGCGGCGGTTCTTCAAGCCGGTGAGCGCATCCGTCGTCGCCATCTCCTCGAGCTTGCGCTCGGCATCGGCGCGCCGGCCGATCTCGCGGGCGAGCACCAGCGTCGAGGCCAGCATGAACAGGATGAGCGCCAGGACCACGGCGCCGATGCGGTAGGCTTCCTTCTGCCAGAGCTCGAACACGGCGGCGAGCGGCTTGCCTGCCACCACGAACAGCGGACCCGGGCCGGTGCTGCGGACGTAGAGGCGCGGCGTCGCGTCCACCGGACCCTGGCCCGCATAGGACCCGCCGGCCTTGAGATTGTCGGCCTTCCAGCTCTGCTGCGTCCCGAGATTCTTGCCGATGACGTCGAGATCGAACGGCCGCCGCATCATGATGGTGCGATCGCGCCTGAGCACGGTGATGGTATCGTCGGGATCGAGGTTCAGGCGCTCGAACAATTCGTGGAAATAGCTGAAACGGATCGAGCCGGTGACGACCCCCAAGAAGCCGCCGTCGGTATCGCTGATGCGCCGGCTCAGCACGATGGAATAGGCGCCGCGGAAAAGCATCGGACGGCTGATGAAGAGGCCGGCGTCGGGATCGTCGCGATGAACCCTGAAGTAGTCCTCCTCGCTCCGGTTCTCCGGCAGGGGATCGAGCGTGGAGGCGTCGATGGTCAGCCTGCCCTCGGCATCGAACACCTGGATGGCGCCGAAGTGCCGCGCCGTGGTGGCGTGATCGAACAGGATCAGGTGACGGATCGGCTTCGAGACCGCGTTGATCTCCGGCAGCAGCATGTTGCTGGCGACCGCCTTCAGGGAGAGATCGTAGATCTCGATGTTGCGGCTGATATCTGCTTCGATGGAGGTGGCCAGATTGTCCAGCGTCTGCCGAGCGAGGGCCTCCTCGCCGCGGCGCATGTCCAGCATGACGTTGACGCAAATGGCGGAAAAGCCGATCACCGTCACGACGGACGATATGATCTGCAGCTTCGCCGAAATCCGCCACGGCCGGCGGGTCGTGACGTCGCGCCATCCAGACTGCATCGATTGCTCCCGACACTAGTGGATGCGCCCGAAATCTTGCGTAGTGTTTAAGCCGGGACGGCGCTGCCACAATGAGTTAAGAATTGGTTTCCGCGGGCATCGCTTTTGGGCAGCGGAGCTGGGACGAGAGGACGATTGTGAACGATTACGACGCGCTGCGGGATTACCTGATGCGGCAGAAGCAAACGGAATTCGTGCTGAGTTTCGAGCAGATCGAGGAGATCATCGGCTCGGCCCTGCCGCGGGCGGCGAATCGCGCCTCATGGTGGGACAGCCTCCGCAGCCCCGACATCCAGATGCCCCAGCGCGAAGCCTGCCTCGCCGCGGGGTTCGTCGCGACGCGGATGCCGGACGGCCAGAGCGTGCGCTTCACCAAGAAGAAGCAGCGCAGGTGAGCTGACGCTACATGATTTTGCGCTGGCTAAGGGGGATTTTTGGCGCAGCCCTGATTGCAACAGGCGTGCTGTTCGCGCTCGCCTTCGAGGCTCGCTACTGGCGCTGGCGCGACTGCTTCAACGAGCTCGGCCGCTGTTACGACCCGGTAACGCAGGATGTTTATCTCGAACAGGCGGGAATGGTCTGCGGCGGTCTTGCCGCGATCTCGCTGGTGGGGGGGGTGTTTGGTCGCGGGGCTACGACGCAAGCCAGGGTAGGTCAGCTGGACGCGGTGCGCCGCAAGCGCGAGACGGGGGGCGTTAGCCCAAGTGTAGAACCACGGCCTTCATTGGCGATTATGGGGCCAGCGTTCGTCATGGGCTCGTATCAGGCATCTGGTCGTCTGCCGGTCGCAGACGCGCACGCATGTGTTCTGGCGCCCTCGAACGTCACCGGCCCCGCCGGTGTAGTCGGCACATGTGCCGAGGCAATTTGCGCCTCGATCCTCGCATCGTGCGGCTGTCACTGCTTCGGCCGATGAGGCGAGGAACACTCCGGTGCCGATGAGGGTCATCGCGTAGAAAAGGTGCCGAGTCATCCGTGACTCCTGAGAAAGACGCGTGGTCTGCTCATTCTGAGAACGACAGCTGCGAGCCCAGTGACCTCGATGAGGAAGCCGTTCTGGATCGAATGCTGCGTGCCATCTTTCATGGTGGTCGAGCAGGGCCCATTGATCTGGATCAAGCCCGGCATAAGCGCGCCAGTGCGGCACCCCGCTCGCTTTGCGAGCGACCCTTTCCGGGAGGAGAGCGGAAGAAGATAAGCGCTAGCTCGCCGCTTCCAGCCGCACTTCCGTGAGCAGACGCATCGCCGCGTCCGCGTCCATGGGCTCGCCGAAGGCGAAGCCCTGCGCGTATTCGCAGCCCATCTGGTAGAGTTCGACCGCGTCGGAGTCTGTCTCGGCGCCTTCCGCGACCACGTCCATGCCGAGGTCATGCGCGAGCGCGATGATCGACTTCAGGATCACCGGACGGGTGCCGCGGTTGGTGGTGCGCACGAAGGACTGGTCGATCTTGATGGTGTCGAACGGGAAGCGCTGGAGATAGGCCAGCGAGGAATGGCCGGTGCCGAAATCGTCGAGCGACAGCCCGGTGCCGAGCTCGCGGATGCGCGTCAGCATCTGGGCTGCGTGCTCCGGGTTCTCCATCACCAGCGATTCCGTCAATTCCAGCTTCAGCGTGCCTCGCGCCACCGAGGAGCGCGACAGCACGGTGCGGATGTCGTGGATCAGATCGTGGCGCAGCAATTGCCGCGAGGAGACGTTGACGGAGGCGAAGATCGGCTCGCGCGAGCGCATCGCGCGCTGCCACACCGAAAGCTGCTTTGCGGTCTGGTCGAGCACGAACATGCCGAGGTCGACGATCAGGCCGGTCTCTTCCGCGATGCTGATGAATTCCGACGGCGCCATGCGTCCGAGCTTCGGATGATCCCAGCGCACCAGCGCCTCGAAGCCGGCGATCGAACGATCCTCCAGCCGTACGATCGGCTGGTACAGGATCGTGAGCTCCTGCCGCTCGATGGCGCGGCGCAGCTCGCTCTCCAGCGTCAGGCGGTCGGTCTTTCGCGCGCGCATCGCCGGCTTGTAGACGTCGATGCGGTCGCCGCCGATCCGCTTGGAATGATACATCGCAAGCTCGGCGTCCTTGATGATCTCGTCCGTCAATTGGGTCTGCGGATCGGAGAGCGCGAGCCCGATCGAGGCGGTGAGAAAAATCTCGCGGTCGTTGAAGGCGATCGGGGCGCGGATGGTCTTGCGGATGGTCTCGGCGAAGGCGGTGATGCGGGCCGGGTCTTGCTCCGAGAGCAGGATCAGGCCGAACTGGTCGCCGGCAAGCCGCGCCAGCGTGTCCTGCGGCTTCAGGATGCGGGTGAGGCGGCGGGCCAGCGTCAGCAGGATCGAGTCGCCGACCGCGATGCCGACGGAATCGTTGACCTGCTTGAAGCGGTCGAGGTCGATCACCATCAGCGTCGGCCGCAGCGTCGGCATGGTCTTGGCGAAATGCGCGACCGCACCGAGCCGGTCCATGAACAGTTTCCGGTTGGGCAGGCCGGTGAGGTTGTCATGCACGGAATCGTGCAGCAGGCGCTCCTCGGCGTTGCGCAGCTCGGTGACGTCGGTCAGCGTGCCGACCACGCGCGAGACCTCGCCGTCCGAGCCGACCACCGGGCGCGCCTTCAGCGCGAACCACATGAAATGACCGTCCGGCGTGCGCAGCCGGAAATCCTGCACCAGGCGGCCGCGGCGCTGGTCGAGCACGCTGTCGAGCGCGGCGCGGAACCGGTCCTGGTCGAGCGGATGCAGCACCTCAAGCCATGAGGCCGCCGGGCCTTCCAGCGTGCCGCGCTTGAGGCCGAGCAGGGCTTCGGTCTCGGGGCTGGTGAACACCTTGTCGGCGGAGACGTCCCAGTCCCAGATCAGATCGCCGGAACCGGCCAGTGCCAGCGCGCGCCGCTCGATGTCGGAGACGACGCCGGTGGTGGCGCTGCCGCCGGCAAACGCGTGCTGCATCACCGTAAAGCCGATCAGCATCACGATCAGCACGAGGCCGCCGAGCAGAGCCGGGCCGACGATGTCGTTGGTGACGGAGCCTGCGACCGTCATGCCGGCCGCGACCACCCAGACCACCAGCAGGAACCAGGTCGGGATCAGCAGCACCGCGCGGTCGAAGCCGTGGGTGGAGAGGTAGACGATCAGCGCGAAGCCCGCGAAGGCGATCAGCACCAGCGACATGCGGGCGATGCCGGAAGCCACCGCCGGGTCGAACAAGGCGAGCGCCACCAGCGAACCCAGGAAGGCGAGCCAGAGCACCGTAATGTGCGAATAGCGCACGTGCCATCGACTGAGGTTGAGATAGGCGAACAGGAACACCAGCAGCGTCGCCGCCAATATCGCTTCACCCGCCGCGCGCCAGATGCGCTCGGCGTTGTTCGACATATCGAGCACCTTGCCCCAGAAGCCGAAATCGACGCCGATATAGACCAGCACCGCCCAGGCCAGCGCCGCGGCGGCCGGGAACATGATGCTGCCCTTCACCACGAACAGAATGGTGAGCACGAGCGCCAAAAGCCCGGAGATGCCGATCACGATGCCCTGGTAGAGCGTGAAGGAATTGACCTTGTCCTTGTAGGACTCGGGCTCCCACAGATAGAGCTGCGGCAGCTTGTCGGTGCGCAGTTCCGCGACAAAGGTGACGACGGCGCCGGGATCGAGCGTGATGCGGAACACGTCGGCGGTCGCGCTCTCCTGACGCTCGGGGCGGTCGCCGATCGAGGGCGTGATGGTCGCGATGCGCGACAGCCCGAGGTCGGGCCAGAGCAGGCCCGACGAGACGATGCGGTAATGTGGGGCGACGATCAGGCGGTCGAGCTGGTCGTCGGTGTTGTTGGCGAGCGCGAACACCACCCAGTTCTGGCCGCCCTCGCGGGCGCGCACCTCGATGCGGCGGACGATGCCGTCGGTGCCGGGCGCGGTCGAGACCTGGATTCGATCGGCGTCACTGCGCTGATGCTCGAGCACGCCGGTGAGGTCGATCGCGGGCGCGTCGCCGCGGACGCTAACGGCATCCAGCGCGCGCGCCTGGGACGCGGCGACGAGAATCATGAGGCCCAGCGCTATGGGCGCGAGGCACCTGATCAGACGCAAGGTCGGTTCTCCGCGTTCGACGCAAACTCTTCAGTGCAAGATGGTCAGTGCAAGGCGTTTTCCGAACGGAACAAGATGGTTCGGCGCGTCGCGATAGATGCCACGAAAGCGAGGAAAATCAAAGGGTTTCCGCCTTGCCTGATGGGCCGTTGGCCTAGACCTCCAACACAATTTTGCCAATATGTGCCGATGTCTCCATGCGCCGGTGCGCATCGGATGCCTTTTCCAGCGGGAAACTGCTGTCCATCAGCGGCTTGACGCGGCCTTCGCGCAACAGCGGCATCACTTTCGCCTCGATTGCGGCCACCATGGCCGCCTTGTCCGCATTACTACGGGGGCGCAGGGTCGAGCCGGTATGGGTCAGGCGCTTCACCATCACCTTGGCGATGTTGACGCTGACCTTGGGGCCGTTGAGGGTTGCGATCTGCACGATGCGGCCGTCGACCGCTGCGGCATCATAGTTGCGGTCGACATACTCGCCGGCGACCATGTCGAGGATCAGATTGACGCCCGCTTTGTCGGTCTCTTCCTTGACCACGGGGACGAAGTCCTCGGTCTTGTAGTTGATGGCGCGGTCGGCCCCGAGCTTGAGGCAGGCATCGATCTTGTCCTGCGATCCCACGGTGACGAACACTTTCGCGCCGAAAGCTTTCGCAAGCTGGATCGCCATGGTGCCGATGCCGGAGGAGCCGCCATGGATCAGCAGCGTCTCGCCGGCCTTCAGGCCGCCGCGCTCGAACACGTTGTGCCAGACCGTCATCAGGGTTTCCGGCAGCGCGCCGGCTTCCTTGATCGACAGTGCCGGCGGCACGCTCATCGCCTGGGCGTCCTGCGCGATGCAGTACTGCGCATAGCCGCCGCCGGCGACCAGCGACATCACCTTGTCGCCGATCTTGTGCCGTTTGGCGTTGCTGCCGACCGCCACCACTTCGCCGGCGATCTCGAGCCCCGGCAGGTCGCTGGCGCCGGGCGGCGGCGGATAGGCGCCGGAGCGCTGCGCCACGTCGGGCCGGTTGACGCCCGCGGCCTGCACCTTGACCAGGATCTCGTCGGGACCGGGCTGCGGAACGGCACGTTGTTCCGGCACCAGCACTTCCGGTCCACCGGGCTTGGAGATGGCGACCACGGTCATTTGCGCGGGCAGCTTGTCCATGATGTGTCCTTGGATGAATGAATTCGGCGGATGGCATATCGCCTTTTTCCGCCGAAGTGAAACGACATTAAGGCCCGAACCGCGCCGCCAGATCGCCTGCTCTCTCGGGAGAGATTTTTTCGACCAGTGGACCGATCGGCGCGATCGCTGTGCCGGCGCCGCCGTCGAGGAGGTCCGCGATTGGGCCACGGGGCCAGCGTGGCGCGGCATCTTCGCCAGCGAAGGCGTGCAGCACAGTTTCCGACAGGCTGGGTACGATACTCCATGCCAGCACGGCGCAGGTGCGGACCAGATTGAGGGCTGTTCGCGTCACGATCGCCGCGCGAAGCCGATCGGACTTGATGGCCGTCCACGGCGCGGCATGCTGCAGGTAAGCGTTCGCCACATCCCAGATCGCACGCGTTGCGGCGGCCGCGGAACGAAACTCGAGCGCCTCGTGATGGTGTCGCAGCGTCGCGATACGCTGCTCCAGTTCCCGTGCGAGCAGGTGCTCGGCCTCGTCAGGAGCGCCGCCTTCCGGAATCCGGCCGTCGAAGGCCCGATGGGCGAAGCTGACAATGCGATTGACGAGGTTGCCGAAGATGTCGGCGAGATCCTTGTTCACGTCGGCGACGAACCTGGCAACGTTGAAATCGGTGTCGGCGCTTTCGGGCGCGTTGGCGATCAGCCACCAGCGCCAGAGATCGGCGGGCAATTCCTCCAGAGCCTGGTCGGTAAAGATGCCCCGATTGCGGCTGGTCGAGAACTTGCCGCCCTCGTAATTGAGCCAGTGGAATCCCTTGATCACGTCCACGCTCTTCCAGGGCTCGTTCGAGCCGATCAGCGTCGCCGGGAAGCTCACGGTGTGGAATGGGATGTTGTCCTTGCCGAGGAACTGGACGTAGCGGACGTCATCGGCCTGCCACCACCATTTTCGCCAGTCGCGGCTAGGTGCGGCGGCGGCCCATTCCTGGGTGGCGGCGATGTAGCCGATCGGCGCGTCGAACCAGACATAGAAGACCTTGTCGGCGAATCCCTGTCGCGGAACCGGGATGCCCCAGGCCAGATCGCGCGTGATACAGCGATCGCGCAGATCGGCTGTCAGCCAGCCTTTCGCGGTCGATACCACGAAGGAGGGCCAGCCTGAGCGGCTGTCGATCCAGGCACTCAACGCGGACACAAGCTGCGACTGGCGCAGGAACAGATGGCGGCTTTCGCGGACCTCCAGCGCCCGGTCGCCCGACAGCGCAGATCGCGGGTCGATCAGTTCGGGCGGATCGAGCAGCGCGCCACACTGGTCACATTGATCACCGCGCGCGGACGGGTCGCCACAATGCGGGCAGGTGCCGAGCACGTAGCGGTCCGGCAGGAAGCGGCCGTCCGTGGGCGACCAGACCTGCGGCAACTTACGTTCCTCGATCAATCCGGCATCGTCGAGCCTGCGATAGAAGTGCTGCGTCAGAGCGCTGTTCTGTGGCGAGCTGGTTCGCCCGAAATGGTCGAAGGAAAGGCCGAACCGGCGGTAGATGTCGGCCTGGATTGCGTGCTGCGCGTCGCAGAAAGTGCGGACATCCTGTCCGGCGCGAACGGCGCCGAGCTCGGCCGGCGTGCCGTGCTCGTCGGTGGCGCAGATGAAGAGCACGTCGTCGCCGATCTGCCGCCTGAAGCGGGCATGGACATCGGCAGGGAGGAGCGAGCCTATGAGATTGCCGAGATGCTTGACGCCGTTCACGTAGGGAAGGGCGCTGGTGATGAGAATCTTGGTCATGACTGCGGTCTTTCGCGTTTGGTGATGCCGACCGACTAAAAATCAAAAGCCCTCCCGCATGATCGGAAGGGCTTGGGGTCGGCTCATGCCTCACGCGCGTGGACGCGCGCTTATCCCGTCCGGTCAACCTCCTTGCGGTCGGGCCGGGGCATTCGCGTCAGGTGTTGCGCGCTCGCGAAAGTCACTGCAAATTCTCCTTGTGCAGAAGCGATACCATTTCGGCTCGGAAAGCGCCAGATCGGCGTCGTTCAGGACAGGACTGCCCGGGAGGACACATGGCCATCGAGGACGACGACAAGCCGCGCAAGAAGGTCAGCCATGAAATCGGACAGGATCTCTCACTCCTGTCAGTGGAAGAACTGACCGAGCGCGTGGCGCTGCTCAACACCGAGATCGCAAGGCTCGAGGAAGCCGCCACCAAGAAGCGTGCCTCGCGCAATGCGGCGGATAGTTTTTTCAAGAAGTAGGGCCCAGCGCTCACCTCTCGTGTCCCGGACGCGGTGCAGCGCGTAGCGCTGCTCCGCAGAGACGGGACCCATGCTTCGCGCAAAACTATCTCGCGTCGTCATTCCGGGGCGGCGTGCAGCGCCGAGCCCGGAATCCATAATCACGGGCAGTTGAAGGGGGCAGGCTGAGCCGGGCCACCGCATCCGCCTGTGGCTATGGATTCTCAGATGCGCAATTGCGCATCAAAGCTCGCGACTTCGTGGCGCCCCGGAATGACGAGTGCCGAGTTTGTTCCGCCGCCCCCTCGGCCAGTGACCGACATGGCTAACGAACTCTCAAAAAATTAGCTCGTTTACTTCCAATTAAGCTTTCGGGTTTATGACTGGAGCTGTCCTCGTTTGGACACCGAGTGGCTCCTGTCCACTCTGTTTGACGCCTCCCTGTTATCAACTTTCAAAGCCGCCGGTCTCCGGCGGCTCTTTTTTTGCCTTTTTGGGTCCCGTTCCGGTTGAATTCCGAGGAAAGACGCGCGGAAACCATATCCGCGCTTGTCGCTGGACTCCGCGTCCGGCTCGCGCAATGATTTGTTCATCATAAGCCGGCGCCAAAGCCGGACAGTCAGACAGTTGCGTAAGGGGCGTTAACCATGGAACGTTTGCAAGCCGAAGGTGCTCTCGTTCAACTCAGCGAGCGGTTCACCAATTCTGCGGCGTTCGGCGTCCTGTTCCGTGAGGGCATGGACCTGGTGGAAGAGACGGCCGCCTATCTCGATGGCGCCGGCCGCACCGAGGCCAAGGCGCTCGATCGCGCCGTCAGCCTCACCTATGCGACCGAGAGCATGCGTCTGACCACCCGCCTGATGCAGCTGGCCTCGTGGCTGCTGCTGCACCGCGCGGTGAAGGAAGGCGAGATGACGCTGAGCCAGGCCAATCGGGAGAAGACCAAGGTCAAGCTCAGCGCCGCCGATCCCGGCCCGTCCGATACCGTCGAGAAGCTGCCCTCGCAGCTCCAGGACCTGATCCACCGCTCGATGAGCCTTCAGACCCGCGTGCGCCGCCTCGACACCACCATCCACACCCCGCCGGTCGAATACGTCGCGATCGGCAACCCGCTGGTGCCGCAGCTCAACGCGCTGAAGGCCGCGTTCGAGCGGTAAGCACCCAGGTGCCGTAGTCACAGGTCTCGTAGGGTGGGCAAAGGCGCAAAGCGCCGTGCCCACCATTTTGCTTTCCGGATCGAAGAATGAATGGTGGGCACGCTTCGCTTTGCCCACCCTACCGGTCTCGCCACAAACAAAAACGCCCCCGGTCTGACCGGGGGCGTTTTTCGTGTCCAGCCTTGCGCGCGGGATCAATCCTTTTTGAGAAAGCCCGAAAACTTCTTCTGGAAGCGCGAGACGCGGCCGCCGCGATCCATCAGCTGGGCGTTGCCGCCGGTCCAGGCCGGGTGCGACTTCGGGTCGATGTCGAGGTTCAGCGTGTCGCCTTCCTTGCCCCAGGTGGAGCGGGTCAGGTACTCGGTTCCGTCGGTCATCACGACCTTAATCGTATGATAATTCGGATGAATTTCGGCTTTCATGGCAATTCCTCGGCGCCCGGCGCCTGTCTTGAGTGGCTATCGAATGACGGATTTGGCGGGGTCTATACCCCACAGGCCCCTTTAAAACAAGCCATTGTGGGCAAAGGAGAACCGGGCCAGCCCCTAAGGGACATCCCGGATTTGCCACTCCCCCCGCAGCGGCCTATGTGGAGCTAACATGTCTCCTTGGGTCCGATCTCATGAGCGCTGTGGAACGGCTTGACGACCAGTACCGCGACGAGCGCGCCGGGCCTGAGGCCCCGTCGATCGAAGCCGAGTTGATCGAGACGCCGGCGAAGGGCCGCGCCAAGCTGCGGCCGCTGCTGGCGCTCGCGCCCTATGTGGCCCGCTATCGCGGCCGCGCAGCGCTCGCCTTCGTCGCGCTCACGGTCGCGGCGCTGACCACGCTGCTGGTGCCCATCGCTGTGAGGCGGATGATCGATTTCGGCCTGACGCCGGAAGGCATCGCGCTGATCAACAGCTACTTCTCGGTGATGATCGCGGTCGTTGCCGTGCTCGCGCTTGCCAGCGCCTCGCGATACTACCTCGTGATGACCATCGGCGAGCGCATCGTCGCCGACCTCCGGCGCGACGTCTTCGCCCATCTGCTCTCGCTCTCGCCGGCCTTCTTCGATTCCGCGCGCAGTGGTGAGCTGGTGTCGCGGCTCACGGCCGACACCACCCAGATCAAGTCCGCGGTCGGCGCCTCCGTCTCGATCGCGCTGCGCAATCTCATGATGTTCTTCGGCGCGGCGGCGATGATGGTGATCACCAGCCCGCGCCTCTCCGGCTTCGTGCTGCTCGCCATTCCCCTGATCGTGCTGCCGCTGGTCGCGTTCGGGCGCTGGGTGCGACGTCTGTCGCGCAATGCGCAGGACACGCTCGCCGAAGCCTCCGCCTATGCGGGCGAGCTGGTCGGCGCCATCCGCACCGTGCAGGCCTATACCAGCGAAGGGCTCGCCGAGAAGCGTTTTGGCGGCGAGGTCGAGCAGGCCTATGAGGCCGCGCGCACCTCGACGCAGGCCCGTGCCGTGCTCACCGCGATCATCATCTTCATCGTGTTCGCAAGCGTGGTCGCGATCCTCTGGATCGGCTCGCATGACGTCCTGATCGGCACGATCTCGCCGGGCCGGCTCGGCCAGTTCGTGCTCTACGCGGCCTTCGCCGCGGCCGGCCTCGGCCAGCTCAGCGAGGTCTGGGGCGAAGTCTCGGCTGCCTCCGGCGCCGCCGAGCGCCTGTTTGAGATCCTGCATGTGCAGCCCGAGATCACCGCGCCGGCGTCACCGCGCGCGCTGCCGGTGCCGGCGCGCGGCGAGGTCGGCTTCGACCAGGTCAGCTTCGCTTATCCGGCGCGGCCTCACGTCAATGTGCTCGATGCCGTGTCGTTCACCGTGCGCCCCGGCGAGAAGGTCGCGATCGTCGGCCCCTCAGGCGCCGGCAAGAGCACCATCTTTCATCTCCTGCTGCGCTTCTACGACCCGCGGGGCGGCGCGATCTCCCTCGACGGCGTGCCGGTCAAATCCGCCGATCCGCGCGATTTCCGCTTGCGCATCGCGCTGGTGCCGCAGGAATCCAACGTGTTCGCCGCCAGCGCCCGCGAGAACATCCGTTTCGGCCGGCCCGATGCGACCGATGCCGAGGTCGAGCGGGCCGCCGAGCTCGCGCACGCCGCCGAATTCATCCGCCGCCTGCCCGAAGGTTTTGACGCTCCGCTCGGCGAGCGCGGCGTCACGCTGTCCGGCGGCCAGCGCCAGCGCATCGCCATCGCCCGCGCCATCCTGCGCGATGCGCCGCTGCTGCTGCTCGATGAGGCCACCTCCGCGCTCGATGCCGAAAGCGAGACGCTGGTGCAGACCGCGCTGGAAGAGCTGATGCGCCACCGCACCACGCTGGTGATCGCACATCGTCTCGCCACCGTGCTGTCCTGCGACCGCATCCTGGTGATGGACCATGGCAAGATTGTCGAGCAGGGCACGCACGCGGAGCTCGTCGCCAAGAACGGACTCTATGCGAGGCTGGCGAGGCTGCAGTTCGAGGGCGCGTGAGAGGCTCCTGACTGTCGCCTCACTGACGGTGTCATCACCCGCGAAAGCGGGTGATCCAGTATTCCAGAGACAGTAGTGGGATTCGGAGAAGTCGCGGCGTACTGGATGCCCCGGTCCCGGCTCCGCCAAGGTTACGCCGAGGCCCACACGAGCGCTCGGCACGCCGAAGCTTCAGCGAAGGCGGCAAGCCGGGGCATGACAGCGGAGGGGGGGCGGCAGCAAACCTCGTCACGCCCGCCATGTCATCTTCAGCACCGGCCGTCCCGAGGTCGGGTTCAAATCGTCGCCGGCATGGGCAAAGCCGTTGCGCTCGTAGAAGCGGATGGCGCGGGCATTGTCCTTGTTGACGAGCAGCGTGACGCGCGACGGTGACAGGCGCTTGGCTTCGTCCACCAGCAGCCGCGCCGCATCTGAGCCCCAGTGCGCGGGATCGACCACGAGCTGGTCGAGATAGCCTTCGCCGTCGATGGTGACGAAGCCGGTCAGCACGCCGTCCGCTTCCGAGACCACGATCGAGGCTTTCGGCACCAGATCGTTGCGCCAGCGCTCGCGCCACCACTCCAGCCGCGCGGCGAAATCGATCTGCGGATAGGCCTGCTGCCAGGTGCGATGCCAGAGGTCGATCGCGGCGGCTTCGTCCTCAGTGCGGTAGGGGCGGAGGTGGAGGGCGCTCACTACCGCTCCGTCAGCTTCAGCTCGATGCGGCGGTTGCGCTTGTAGGCCTCTTCCGTGTTGGCGGTGTCGAGCGGCTGGAATTCGCCGAAGCCGGCGGCGACCAGGCGCTGGGCGGGCACGCCGAGCGAGATCAGATATTGCACCACCGAGATCGAGCGCGCGGCCGACAGGTCCCAGTTCGACTTGAAATTCGCGCCGCTGACCGGGCGCACGTCGGTGTGGCCGTCGACGCGCAGCACCCAGGGGATTTCGTTCGGGATCTTCTTGTCGAGATCAATCAGCGCGGTCGCCAATGTGTCGAGCTCGGCGCGGCCCTCCGGCAGCAAGGTCGCCTGGCCGGTGTCGAAGAACACTTCGGACTGGAACACGAAGCGGTCGCCGACGATGCGGATGTCAGGGCGATTGCCCAGAATGGTGCGCAGGCGGCCGAAGAACTCCGAGCGATAACGCGACAATTCCTGCACGCGCTGCGCCAAGGCAACATTCAGGCGAGACCCGAGATCGGCGATGCGGTTCTGCGATTCCTTGTCGCGCTTCTCGCTGGCGTCGAGCGCCTCCTCCAACGCGGCCAGCTGCCGGCGCAGCGCGCTGATCTGCTGGTTCAGCACCTCGATCTGCGCCAGCGCCCGCGCCGAGACCGCCTTCTCCGAGTCCAGTGCCTTGCCGAGCTCGGTGGTCTTGCCCTGGGCGTCGCTGCCGGCGGCGGCGAGGCCGTCATAGAGCCCCTTGATGCGATCGCGCTCGGTCTCGGCCGAGGCAAGGCCGGCCTTCAGTTGTGAGACCTGGTCGTCGAGCGAGAGCTTGCCGAGCTTCTCCAGCGACAGGAGCTCGTTGAGCTGGGCGATCTTGGCGTTGAGCTGCTCCAGTGCCTTGTCCTTGCCGGTGACCTCCTGCGACAGGAAGAACTGCACGACCAGGAACACCGACAGCAGGAACACGATCGACAGCACCAGCGTCGACAGCGCGTCGACGAATCCGGGCCAGTAGTTGAAGCCGGCTTCGCTGCGGCGGCGGCGCGCTAGAGCCATTGTTGTCTCCGTTCTCTCGTGTCCCGGACGCGCTGCAGCGTGCAACGCTGCTGCGCAGAGCCGGGACCCATTCCTTGTTTCTCTGGGCCCCGGCTCAGCAGCGCATCACTGCGTGCTGCGCTGCGTCCGGGGCACGAAACCTTCGTCGTGTCCTCAGCCCTTCTCCGGCTGGCGCGCAATGCGCTCCAGCAGGCGGCGGATCTCGCGGTTCTGCTCGCCCTGGCCGTCGGCCCATTCGCGGATCATCTGCTGCTCGGTCCGCATGTGCGAGACCAGCGCCTGGATGGCTTCGGCAAGGCTCGCCATTGCCGCCGTGGTGCCGCGGCTGGCGCTGCCTTCCTCGAGCACGGAGCGTAAGCGCTCGACGGCGGCCTGGAGCTCGCCGCTGGCAACGCCGCCGCCGCCACCGGCGGCTGCGACCGCAACCTCGCCGTGGCCATATTCGCGCACGGTGGTGGCGAGCCAGTCTTCGAGGTCGGTGTAGAAGCGGTTCTGGGCCTGGCTCGATTGCAGATCGAGGAAGCCGAGGATCAGCGAGCCGGCGAGGCCGAACAGCGAGCTCGAGAACGAGATGCCCATGCCGCCGAGCGGGGCGGCGAGGCCCTCCTTCAGCGTGTCGAACAGGGCGCCGGCATCGCCCCCGACCTTGAGCCCGTCGATCACCTTGCCGACCGAGCCGACCGTCTCGATCAGGCCCCAGAAGGTGCCGAGCAGGCCGAGGAAGACCAGCAAGCCGGTCATGTAGCGGGAGATGTCCCGGGCCTCGTCCAGGCGGGTCGCGATCGAATCGAGCAGGTGCCGCATGGTGGTCTGGGTGATCGTCATCCGCCCGGTGCGCTCGCCGCCGAGGATCATGGCCATCGGCGCCAGCAGTTTCGGGTGCCGGGACGGCGCCAGGCCGGGATCGGCGATGCGGAAATTGTTGACCCAGGAGACTTCGGGGTAGAGCCGGATCACCTGGCGGAAGGCCAGGATGATGCCGATGAACAGCACGCCGCCGATCAGGGCATTGAGGCCGGGATTGGCGAAGAAGGCCAGGATGATCTGCTTGTAGAGCACCACGCCGACCAGGGTGCAGAGCACCAGAAAGACCAGCATCCGCACCAGGAAAACGCTGGGTGAGGATAGCTTGGTATATTCGATATCGATGGGGGAGCGGGGCGAGGCGCCTGGCGGCATGGCCGGTATCATCCGTTACGAACTTGCTTGCGGGGCGCACTATGGCACAGCGGCAGCCCAAAAAAAGCGCCGGATGTGCCGATTTCGTGGAGAGCTCTCGGAACCCAAAGCTGAAACCGCGCTTTGATAGAGGCGCAATTTGCAAAACTTCGGCATTCCGCAGGCTTAGGTCGGACTTTTTGCATGGTGACGAATCCTGGGGAATGGCCGTCATCGCGCTCTTGCTCGCGGTCCGGATGGCGCTCGCCTGGGTGGCGCGGCGGCATCTGCGGCGCGGTCGATCCCGTCTGGACCTCAGAGCCCGCCGGGCGGGTGGCAACGCCCGAACCTGCCCGTTCCTTCCGCCGCCGCCACAACGAGACCTGATCAACGGAGTGCTCGCATGAGCGTCGTTTCCGCGATCTTCGGGACTGCCGAACGCGTGCCGCTGCCGGACGTCGTGATCCGCGCCGCGATCCAGCGCCTGTGCTCGCGCACGGCGACGCGCATGTCCGCGTTGGGCGCGGCCGACGATGCCGCCTTCGCCGGGCGGATGATCCTGCGGCCGATCGCCGGGGACGCGGATGCCGTCAATGCCGGGCATGACGAGGTGCCCGCGGCGTTCTTTGCGGAGGTGCTCGGCCCCAACCGCAATTATTCGTCCTGCTTCTACAAGTCCGATGCGAGCACCCTGCAGGAGGCGGAGGAGGAGGCGCTGCGCCAGACCGTCGAGCACGCCGGTCTCGCCGACGGCCAGACCATCCTCGAGCTCGGCTGCGGCTGGGGCTCGCTGTCGCTGTGGATGGCGCGGCGGTTCCCGCACGCGAAGGTGACGGCGGTGTCGAACTCGCAGGCCCAGCGCGCCTATGTCGAGGAGCAGGCGCGGCTGCGCGGGCTGTTGAACCTGCGCGTGGCCCGCGGACATGAACGTGTTCGCGCCCGATGGGCAGTTCGACCGCATCGTCTCGGTCGAGATGTTCGAGCAGATGATGAACTGGCGCAAGCTGATGACGCGCGTGCGGTCCTGGCTCGCGCCCGACGGCCGCTTCTTCATGCACATCGTCACCCATCGCTCCGGCTCTCATCTGTTCGACCGCGCCAATCGTGAGGACTGGATCGCGCAGCATGTCTTCATGGATGGATTGATGCCGAGCCACCACCTCGTCAGGCAATTCGGCGACGTCTTCAGGATCGAGAAGGAATGGTGCTGGAGCGGAACGCATTATCAGCGCACCGCGAACGACTGGCTCGCCAATTTCGATGCGCATCGCGACACGATCGAAGCGTCCCTGCGCAGCGTCCACGGCGAGGAGACCGCTTTGTGGATGCGGCGCTGGCGCTGGTTCTTCCTCGCGACATCAGGACTGTTCGGCTACGCCGATGGGACCGAATGGGGCGTTAGCCACTACCGGATGAAGGCGGGTTAGGGCGCGTACTCCCGAAAGAACTTGTTAAGCGTCTTTCGTTGCGCAAACGGCACACGCCGCGTGCTTCTTCGGAGAAGCACGTTTCGATTGTTGTCTGATCGTTTCTGTTCGCCTAGCGTTGTGGTTGTACTTCGTGGACCACACCACAAGAAAATCCGCATCCTCGAACGGTGTGGACGCAATTGGAATAGTGCATGCGCGAATGCATCGGGGCTGCTGCGACGATCCGACGACAATCAGATGACATGCTTCGCAGGAGTCCGAATCGGACTCGGCATTGTTCCCCCGGCGCCCACTGGACTCGCATGCTTCGCTGGCTGCTGGCGAGCCTGTTGGTCGTGGCGCTGTCGGCGCTGTTCACACGATCAGCCTCGGCCCAGGCCAATTGGACCGGCTTGACCAGCAACGATTGGATGACCGGGAGCAACTGGACGACCGCAGCCCCTCCCGTCCCAGGTCAAACCGTCAACATCGGGATCCTGGGTGCGCCGCCGCAACGGGAGACGATCCTCGGCGTCGGCGGTCCGTTCAGCGTTTCGGTGGGGACCATCAGCATTGGCAACAGCGGTGCACCGGTCGGCAATCTGACGATCCAGAACGGCAGCACGCTGACGAGTACCGGCTCATCGCGGCTCGGAGGCGCGGCCGGAAGCACCGGAGTGGTGACCGTCACCGGAACAGGCTCGCAATGGAGCATTCCAGGTGGAAATTTCTTTGTCGGTTTTCTAGGCGCGGGCACGCTCAACATCCAAAACGGCGGGCGCGTCGTTACAGGAGCCGGCACGGTGCTGGCCAACGGCGCCTCATCTTCCGGCACGCTCAACATCAGTGGCGGCGGCATATTGGAAACTCAATCCCTGCGGGGCGTGGCCGGGGCGAGCCAGGCCAATTTCGACAATGGTATCCTGCGGGCGACGGCCAGCAACGCGACCTTCATCAACGGATTTTCAGGCACCAAGCTCAACATCCTCGCGGGCGGGCTGACGATCGACACCGGCGCGTTCACGGTCGGCACCGATGCCACCTCCGCCTTCACGGGCGTCGGCGGACTGACCAAGATCGGCAGCGGCACTCTGAACCTCGCCGCCAGCAGCCTCTATGCCGGCCAGACCGTGATCCAGGCCGGTATCCTTGCGCTCACCGGTGCGGGCGCCATCAGCAATTCGAGCCGCGTCGTCACCAACGGGACGTTCGATATTTCTGGCATCACCGCCGGCGGCACCAGCATTCAGAGCCTCGCCGGCAGCGGCGGCGTCAGCCTCGGCGCGAAGAACCTGACGATCACCAACGCGAACGACACGTTCGCCGGCGTGATCGGTGGCACGGGCGGCCTGACAGTGAGCGGCGGCGCGCAGACACTGACCGGCGCCAATAGCTACAACGGGGCGACAAACGTGAGCGGCGGTACGTTGCGCGCGGGAGCGGCGAACACGTTCAGCGCAGCGTCGGCCGTCAACGTGGCCGCCGGCGGCACACTCGACCTCGCCGGCTTCAATCAAACGCTCACCTCGCTCGGCAATGCCGGAACGGTCACCCTTGGCGGTGCGCCGGGAACCACGCTGACCGTGGTCGGCAATTACGTGGGCAATGGCGGCACCGTGCAACTCAACACCCGGCTCGGCGGCGACGGCTCGCCGACGGATCTGTTGCGGGTGCAGGGCAGCACGTCGGGCTCGTCGTCGCTGCGCATCACCAATGTCGGCGGCGCCGGCGCGCAGACCACCGAAGGCATCAAGGTGATCGACGTGGCCGGTGCGTCCAACGGCAGTTTTTCGCTTCTGGGCAGCTATGTCCTTCACGGCGAGCAGGCGGTGGTCGGCGGCGCCTATGCCTATACGTTGCAGAAGAACGGCATCGCCACTCCCAGCGACGGCGATTGGTATCTGCGCTCGAGCCTGATCAATCCGCCGGTCTCGGTACCTCCCGGTCCGCTCTATCAGCCGGGCGTTCCGCTGTACGAGAACTATGCGCAGGTGCTGCTCGGCATGAACGATCTGCCGACGCTGCAGCAGCGCGTCGGCAACCGCTATTGGGGCGGCAGCGACGCCATGGCCCGCGCCGGTGCCGCGCCGGCGACAGCCGCGGCTTCGCCGGCGCCCACGGCGTTCTGGGGCCGCATCGAAGGTGGCCATTCCGACTTGCAGCCCTCCAACACCACCGGCTCGACCTACAAGGCCGATCATTTGAAAGTGCAGACGGGGCTCGATGGTCTCGTGCTGGAGAACGAGCGGGGCCGGCTGATCGTCGGCCTCACCGCGCAATATGGCCTGACGACCGCCAATGTCGCGTCGTTCTTCGGCAATGGCCGTATCCGTGTTGAGGGGACGGGCGTCGGCAGCACGCTGACCTGGTATGGCGACAACGGCTTCTATGTCGACGGTCAGGCGCAGTCGATGTTCTACCGCAGCGATCTGTCGTCCGTGCTGGCTGATACCCTGACCCACGGCAATGAAGGGTTCGGCTATGCCTTCAGCGCCGAAACCGGCAAGCGGATCGGCATCGGCAACGGCTGGTCGCTGACGCCGCAGGCGCAGCTCTCCTATTCGAAGGCCGCCTTCGACAGCTTTGCCGATCGGTTCGGCGCGCAGGTAGCGTTGCGCGATGGTGACAGCCTGCTCGGCCGCGCCGGCCTTGCCCTCAACCATCAGAGGACCTGGAACGATGCCACGGGCATCGTGCGATCCGATGTCTACGGCATTGCCAATCTGCGTTACGAGTTCCTCAACGGCACCAATGTCGATGTCGCAGGCATCGGTTTTGCCAGTGCGCAGGATCGGCTGTGGGGCAGCATCGGCGGCGGCGGCACCTACAGCTGGGCCAATGGCCGCTACGCCCTCTTCGGCGAGGTCTCCTACAATGCGAGCCTCGACAACAGCTCGGACAACCGCAACTACAAGGGCACCGGCGGCTTCCGCCTCATGCGGTGAATCCTGCGCTTTGTACCGGCGCTGTGCCGGGCCGAAAGACGGTCGTCTTTCAGGTTCGTAACGTTCGTTGCGATCTTCTGTCGCAGCCCGCCGCGATGGAACCCGACTCACAATCCGGTGAGTCCCGAAAAGCGCCCTGAACTCAGCATGATAGGTCATGTGGCATTGAGCCGCCTGCGCAATGCGTTGCGTCGCAGCAAGTACCTTCTATCTTGACGGCATCAGCCGCATGGAATCGCCCAGAACGGGCTCGCGCGGAGCGTGATTTCAGTTTCAACAACATCGGGGCGTTTAACTTCATGTCAGGACTTCGCGCGCGATCGGCATGCGTTGCAATCATGCTCGCGGCCCTTACGCCGCTGCTCGCGGGCTGCGACGAATCCGTCTCTGCGGTGTCCGCTGCCCAGCCCGCCGATCCTGACGTCAGCATCGTCATCGTCAAGCCGCAGCCGCGCGCCGTGGTGCGCGAGCTGCCGGGCCGCATCGCGCCGACGCGCGTCTCCGACGTGCGGCCGCGCATCTCCGGCATCGTGGTCGAGCGCCTGTTCCGGCAGGGCAGCGAGGTGAAGGCCGGCGATGCGCTCTATCGCATCGATCCGCGTCCGTTCGAGGTCGAGGTGATGGCCACCGAGGCCGCCGTCGCCAAGGCCGAGGCCGGGTTGATGCAGGCCAGGCAGCAGGCGCACCGCATCGCTACCCTCACCAAGGATCGCGCTGCCCCGGAAGCCGAGAACGAGAAGGCGATCGCGGCCGAGCGTCAGGCCCATGCCGAGGTCGAAGGCCGCAAGGCCGAACTCGCGCGCGCCAAACTTAATCTCGATTATGCCACCGTCCGCGCGCCGATCGACGGCGTCGTCGGTGCGGCGCTGGTCAGCGAGGGTGCGCTCGCGGTGCAGAACGAGACCAACCTCGCCAGCATCCAGCAGCTCGATCCGATCTATGCCGACTTCACCCAGTCGGTGACCGAGCTCAACCAGCTCCGCCGCGCCTTCGAGAGCGGCGACCTCGAGCGCATCGCCGCCGATGCCGCCAAGGTGCGCCTCGTGCTCGACGACAACACCCTTTATTCGCTCGACGGCAAGCTGTTGTTCTCGGACGCCAAGGTCGATGCCCATACCGGCCAGGTGACCCTGCGCGGCGAATTCCGCAATCCCAAGCGCGAGCTGCTGCCGGGCATGTATGTCCGCGTTCGCATCGACCAGGGACTCGACAGCGACGCGATCGCGGTGCCGCAGCAGGCGATCCAGCGCAATGGCGGCGGCGGCAGCGAGGTGTTCGTCGTCAAGGACGACAACCACATCGCCGTGCAGCCGGTGCGCACGGGGTCGGTGCAGGACGGACTCTGGTTCGTGACCGAGGGCCTGAAGGCCGGCGACAAGGTCGTGGTCGAAGGCTTCCAGAAGTTCGCCGCCGGCGACAAGGTGAAGCCGCAATCCTGGTCGGAAGCGGACGCCACCGCGGACAATCGGCACGCCCAGAAGCTGACGCGGTAACGCGCCATGGCGAGTTTCTTCATCGACAGGCCGATCTTCGCCTGGGTGGTCGCGCTGTTCATCTGCTTGATCGGCGCGATCGCGGTCCCGCTGCTGCCGATCGCGCAATATCCGATCATCGCGCCGCCCTCGATCTCGATCTCGACCAGCTATCCCGGCGCCTCGCCCGAAAACCTCTACAACAGCGTCACGCGGCTGATCGAGGAGGAGCTCAACGGCGCCTCCGGCATCCTCAATTTCGAATCGACCAGCGACTCGCTCGGCCAGGTCGAGATCATCGCCAATTTCCAGCCGGGCACCGATACCAGCGCCGCCTCCGTCGAGGTGCAGAACCGCATCAAGCGCGTCGAGGCGCGGCTGCCTCGCGCGGTGATCCAGCAGGGCATCCTGATCGAGGAAGCCTCGAGCGCCGTGCTCCAGATCATCACGCTGAATTCGACCGACGGCAGCCTCGACGAAGTCGGCCTCGGCGACTTCATGATCCGCAACGTGCTCGGCGAGATCCGCCGCATCCCCGGCGTCGGCCGCGCCACGCTCTATTCGACCGAACGCAGCTTGCGCGTCTGGGTCGATCCGGCCAAGCTGGTCGGCTACGGGCTGACCGCCGACGACGTCAACAAGGCGATCGCCGCGCAGAACGCACAGGTCGCTTCGGGCAGCATCGGCGCCGAGCCGTCGACCTCGAGCCAGCGCACCTCCTCGCTGGTGCTGGTCAAGGGCCAGCTCTCGTCCCCGGACGAATTCGGTTCCATCATCCTGCGCGCCAATGCCGACGGTTCGACCGTGCGGCTGCGCGACGTCGCACGCATCGAGGTCGGCGGCCTCAGCTACCAGTTCAACACGCGCCTGAACGGCAAGCCGACTGCGGGCCTCTCCGTGCTGATGTCGCCGACCGGCAACGCGCTGGCGACCGCGAGCGCGGTCGAGGAGAAGATGAAGGAGCTGTCGCGCTTCTTCCCGGCCAACATCTCCTACGAGATCCCCTACAACATCACGCCCGTGGTCGAGGCCTCGATCAAGAAGGTGCTGACGACGCTGGTCGAAGCCGTGGTGCTGGTGTTCGTGGTGATGTTCCTGTTCCTGCAGAACATCCGCTACACCATCATCCCGACCATCGTGGTGCCCGTGGCGCTGCTCGGCGCGTGCACCACGCTGCTGCTCGCCGGCTATTCCATCAACATGCTCTCGATGTTCGGCATGGTGCTCGCGGTCGGCATCCTCGTCGACGACGCCATCGTCGTGGTCGAGAACGTCGAGCGCATCATGTCCGAGGAAGGCCTGCCGCCGAAGGAAGCGACGCGGAAGGCGATGGCGCAGATATCGGGCGCCATCATCGGCATCACGCTGGTGCTGATGGCGGTGTTCGTGCCGATGGCGTTCTTCCCCGGCTCGGTCGGCATCATCTACCGCCAGTTCTCGGTGACCATGGTCGCTGCGATCGGCTTCTCCGCCTTCCTCGCGCTGTCGCTGACGCCGGCGCTGTGCGCGACGATTCTGAAGCCCGTCGCGGCCGGCCACGGCCATGCGAAGCGGGGCGTGTTCGGCTGGTTCAACCGCATGCTCGAAGGCGGCAAGGAGGGCTATTCCCGCACCGTCGGCTTCTCGCTCAAGCGGACCGGCCGCCTGATGCTGGTCTATGTCGCGCTGCTGGTTGGTCTCTCCTGGGCCTTCGTCAGCCTGCCCGGCGGCTTCCTGCCGATCGACGACCAGGGCTTCGTCACCACCGACGTGCAGACGCCGTCGGATTCGTCGTATCCCCGCACCGAGGCCGTCATCGAGAAGGTCGAGAAATATCTCGCCGAGCGGCCGGGTGTGAAGGATGTCACCTTCCTCACCGGCTTCAGCTTCTCCGGTCAGGGCATGAACACCGCACAGGCCTTCATCACGCTGAAGGACTGGTCGGAGCGCGGGCCGAAGGACTCCGCCGCCGCGATCGTCAACGACATCAACCGCGATCTGGGGGCGTCGATCCGCGATGCAAAGATCTCTGCGCTCCAGCCGCCGCCGATCGATAATCTCGGCAACTCCTCGGGCTTCTCGTTCCGCCTCCAGGACCGCGGCCAGAAAGGCTATCCGGCATTGATGCGCGCCGCCGACCAGCTGATCGCGGAGGCCAATGCGAGCCCGGTGCTGCAGAAGGTCTATATCGAGGGCCTGCCTGAGGCCGGCGTGGTCAATCTCGTGATCGACCGCGAGAAGGCCGGCGCCTTCGGCGTCACCTTCGAGGACATCAACAACACGATCTCGACCAATCTCGGCTCGAACTACATCAACGACTTTCCGAACCGCGGCCGTATGCAGCGCGTCGTGGTGCAGGCGGATGCGCGCGACCGCATGCGGACCGAGGACATCCTCAACTACAACGTCAAGAACAGCCGTGGCCAGCTCGTGCCGTTCTCCTCCTTCGCCACCGTCGAATGGGCGCGCGGCCCGACGCAGATCGCGGGCTTCAATTATTATCCCGCTGTGCGCATCTCCGGCGAGGCGAAACCCGGCTTCACCTCGGGCGACGCGATCGCCGAGATGGAGCGGCTTGCCGGCAAATTGCCGCGCGGCTTCGGCTATGAATGGACCGGACAGTCGCTCCAGGAAAAGCTGTCGGGGTCGCAGGCGCCGTTCCTGCTGGCGCTGTCGGTGTTCGTGGTGTTCCTGTGTCTTGCCGCGCTCTACGAGAGCTGGACCATTCCGCTCGCGGTGCTGCTCACGGTGCCGCTCGGCATCGTCGGCGCGGTGGCCGCAGCGATGCTGCGCGGCCTGCCCAACGACGTCTATTTCACCGTCGGCCTGATCACCATCATCGGCCTCGCGGCAAAGGACGCGATCCTGATCATCGAGTTCGCCAAGGATCTGCGGAAAGAAGGCAAGCCGCTGGTGGACGCCACCATCGAGGCCTGCCGCCTGCGCTTCCGTCCGATCCTGATGACCGGCCTTGCCTTCATCTGCGGCGTGCTGCCGATGGCGATTGCGCACGGTGCCGGCGGCGCCAGCCAGCAGGCGCTCGGCAGCATCGTGATGGGTGGCATGATCGCGGTGGTGATCCTGGCGCTGCTGATGGTGCCGGTGTTCTTCGTCTCGGTGCAGCGCGTGCTGGCTGGGGACAGGGAGCCGAAGGCCGCGAAGGACGGCGAGACGTATGGGCCGCCCGCGCCGGTGAAGCCATAAGGCGAGCTGTCATGCCCGGCGCAGGCGGGGCATCCAGTACGCCGCGGCCCTTCCGTATCCAACAAACGTCTCTGGAATACTGGATCACCCGCTCCAGTGCGCAAGTGCGCACAAGGCGGGTGATGACGGCGGAGTGTGAAGCGTAGGGTTCGCCCTCAGCCTACTTCCGCAAAATCTTCACCAGCTCCCCGTGCACGAACTCGTTGCCGCACACGACATGCCCGGTCACCAGCGCGTCACCCGGCGTTGCGATGTCGCTCACCGTGCCGCCTGCCTCGCGCACCATGATCATGCCGGCGGCGATGTCCCAGGATTGCAGGTTGCGCTCCCAGTAGCCGTCGAGGCGGCCGGCGGCGACGAAGGCGAGGTCGAGGGAGGCGGCGCCGAAGCGGCGCAGGCCTGCGACGCGGTCCTGGATCGCGGTCATCTCGCGGCGGAATTCCTCGTGGTCGCCGCGGCCGATATGGGGCAGGCCGCAGGCCACCACGCATTCGTTGAGCTGGCGGCGGCCGGCCACGCGCAGGCGCTGGTCGTTGAGGAAGGCGCCCTTGCCGCGCTCGGCGATGTAGAGCTCGTCATTGGCGGGGTTGTAGATCACGCCCGCAATGATCGTGCCCTCGCGCACGAGGCCGATCGAGATCGCGAATTGCGGGATGCCGTGCAGGAAGTTGGTGGTGCCGTCGAGCGGGTCGACGATCCAGGTGTGGCTCTTGTCGCTGCCTTCGCGGGTGCCGCCTTCCTCGCCGATGAAGCCGTAGCCGGGACGGGCCTTGGCGAGGTCCTGGTAGAGGATCTCCTCAGCGCGCTTGTCGGCCAGCGAGACGAAATTGGCCGGCCCCTTCAGCGAGACCTGGAGATGCTCGATCTCGCCGAGATCGCGCTTGAGGCTGCGGCCGGCGCGGCGCGCGGCCTTGACCATGACGTTGATAGTGGCGGAATACAGCATGTGCCCTGGTCTTGATCGGGGGAAATGGCGCGAAATCACGCCTGTTTGAACGATGGGGTGCCCTGCGAGGGCCTTTGCGTCAAGTCATTTGGTCCCGAGCCATTTTCTGGCGGCGGCCTCGGCCTTGCCCCGGTCCTCGGCCGGCAGGTCGGACAATTGCTTGTCGAGCTCCGGATCGCCCTTGCCGGAGGTTTTCGCCACCAGGTGCCATTTAAAGCCCTCGACCTTGTCCACGGACGTGCCCATGCCGTTGATCAGCACCCAGGCCAGGCGGTTCTGCGCGATCGCGCTGCCCTGGCGGGAGGCCTTGCGGAGCAACGCGACGGCGGCCGGCTGGTTCTTCACCGTGCCGGTGCCGTTGAACATGGCGATGGCATATTCGACCTCGGCATCGACATTGTCCGCCAGTGAAGCCGCCTGGAGCAGCCGCACCGCGCGTTCCGGGTCCTTCGGCACGCCGGTGCCTTCCTTGTAGAAGGTCGCCAGCGCGTATTGCGCCTCGGGCAGGCCGGCGTCGGCGGCCTGACGCAGCAGCTCGGCGGAGCGCTTGACGTCCTGCGGCAGGGTCTGGCCGTCGAGATAGAGCAGCGCGAGGTTATAGGCCGCCTTGGGCTCGCCGAGCTTGGCGGCGGAAGCCATCAGCTTCACTGCCTCGCCTTTGTCGACCGAGCCGCCGCGGCCGGAAATTCGTAGCATGGCGAGCGCGAACATCGCCTCGCGGTCGCCGGCATCGGAGGCGCGCTTGTACCATTCCAGCGCCTTGGCGTAGTCGCGGCGGATGCCCATGGCGTTGGAATAGAGCTCGCCGAGCATGGTCATCGCCTTGGGATCGCCCGCTTGTGCGCGGGCGGTGGCGAGATCGAACGCCGTCTTGTACTGGCCGCGCTGATAGGCGCCGAACACCAGGTCGACATTGGGATTGTCGGTTGCCGGTGCGGGGATCACGGTTGCGGGCAGCGCCGGCTTGGGCGAGGCGGCCGGCTTGGGCGAGGCCGAAGGTTTTGGCGCCGGCGCGGCCTCCTTCTTCTTGGCGGCCGGAGGCGGCTTGGGCTTCTGTTTCTCAGGCACAGCGCTCGGCGTGGCCACCGGCGGCGTGATCTGGAGCTGCGCGGCCGCGGGCGCCGTCAGCAGCAGCGTGGCCAGGATGGTGATGCGCGGGAGCTTCATGTCGGGCGCTAGCCGTGCTCCTGACCCGCAAGCGCAGCCGCATGGGCCTTCTTGATCTCAGCGTCGACCTCGATCAGCGCGGCCTTGGGACCGCGCGGATCGGACCAGACGAAATCGCCGACCAGCACGAAATCGGCGCCGCTGGCGGCGAAGTCGTGCGCCTCTTCGAGCGAGGTGGCAAAGCCGACGCAGGGCGGCTCGAACAGCTCGGCCCACCAGTCCAGCCGCTCGGCGATCGCCTGGGACGACGGGCGTTGGCCCTTTGCGTCAGGTTCGCCGAACAGCACGTAGTCCGCGCCTATCTCGCCCGCATCCATGGAATGGTGCCGCGTCGTCAGCCCGCCGACGCCGGCGATGCGATCGGGCTTGAGCGATGGCAGCGCTTCTTTCAGCGCCGCGATGCCGGGCAGGTGCGCGCCGTCGGCGCCGCCACGTGCGACCAGTTCGGCATGACCTTCAACGAGCAGCGCGGCGCCCGCCTTCTGGACCGGCGGGGCCAGCGCCTTGATGCGCGTGATCATGGTGCGCTGGTCGGTCTCCTTCAGCCGCAGCAGCACGGCCGCGACGTCGGCGGCAGCGAGCAGGCCCGGCAGCTCGGCGACGAACGCAGCGGGATCATCGATGGCAGGCGTCGCGAGATAGAGACGCGGCGCCGGGCGCGGCGGAGGCGATTTGTTCGACAAGATCTAGGCTGCTTTCTTTTCCAGGCTGCTTTGCCATTCGCCCTTGGACGCCAGACCATTCATCCGGGCGCGGTGGCTGAATGCATTTTGGCCGGCTGCGACATTCTCGGCCTTGCCGGACCAGGCCTTCTGCGGCGCGGCCTGCAGCGCGCGGCCGTAGGAGAAGGTCAGGCCCCAGGGCAGCGGGCCGAGCTTGTGCATGGCGTTGAGATGCGCCGTCGCCTCTTCGTCCGACTGGCCGCCGGAGAGGAAGGCGATGCCGGGCACGGCCGCGGGCACGCAGGCCTTCAGCAGCCGAATTGTCTTCTCCGCGACTTCCTCGACGGGAGCCTGCTTCGCGCACTTCTTGCCAGAGATCGCCATGTTCGGCTTCAGCACCATGCCTTCGAGCGCAACGCGCTGCACGCGTAATTCCTGGAAGGTCTTGTTGAGCACGCGGGTCGTCACTTCATAGCAGCGGTCGATGTCGTGATCGCCGTCCATCAGCACCTCAGGCTCGACGATCGGCACGATCTGCGCGGCCTGGCACAGTGCTGCGTAGCGGGCCAGCGCATGGGCGTTGACGCCGATCGCGGTCATCGAGGGAATGCCGCTGCCGATATCGATCACGGCGCGCCATTTGGCGAAGCGCGCGCCGCGCTCGTAGTATTTCTTCAGGCGCTCGGCGAGCTTGTCGAGCCCGACGGTGACGAGCTCGCCCGGGCACATCGGCAGGGCTTGCGTGCCCTCGTCGACCTTGATGCCCGGAATGGCGCCGCTCTGCTCGATCAGCTTGACCAGCGGCGTGCCGTCCTTCGCATCCTGCCAGATCGTCTCGTCATAGAGGATCACGCCGGAGATGCACTGGCTCATGGCCTCCCTGGAGCGGAACAGCATCTCGCGATAGTCGCGGCGATTGCCTTCCGTCGATTCCACCCCGATCGCGTCAAAGCGCTTCTTGATGGTGCCGGAGGATTCGTCGGCGGCAAGGATGCCCTTGCCGGGCGCGACCATGGCGGTCGCGATCCTGTTGAGCTCAGTCAGATTCATCGAGAGGTCCTCCCAAAACGATTCTGCCCTTGCCTGTGAAAATAGACCGTTCTCGGGCAATTGCCGAGTTAACGTTCGTCGCAGGGTAAAAGGGGGCCCTCTGTCATTCCGGGATGCGCCGAAAGGCGCAGGCCCGGAATCCATAACCCCAGGCTGTGGTTATGGATTCTCAGATGCGCAATTGCGCATCATAGCCCACGCTTCGCGTGTCCCGGAATGACGGGAGGATGTGGCTGAAGGCCTTACGCCACCTTCGGATCCAGCTCGCCCTTGGCGTAGCGCTTGGCCATCTCGGCGGGGGTCAGGACCTTCTTGAACTTGGAGGCCTGGCCTGCGGTATTGAACTCCTGGAGCCGCTGCTTGCACAGCTTGGTCATGGCTTCCATGGCGGGCTTCAGGTACTTGCGCGGATCGAACTCTTCCGGGTGCTCCTTGAACACCTTGCGGATCTGGCCGGTCATGGCCATGCGGTTGTCGGTGTCGATGTTGATCTTGCGCACGCCGTTCTTGATGCCGCGCTGGATCTCGGCGACCGGCACGCCCCAGGTCGGCTTCATCTTGCCGCCGAACTCGTTGATGATGTCCTGGAGGTCCTGCGGCACCGACGAGGAGCCGTGCATCACCAGATGCGTGTTCGGCAACTTGCGGTGGATCTCCTCGATCACCTTCATGGCGAGGATGTCGCCGTCGGGCTTGCGGGTGAATTTGTAGGCGCCATGCGAGGTGCCCATCGCGATCGCGAGCGCGTCCACCTTGGTCTCCTGGACGAACTTCACGGCCTCGTCCGGATTGGTCAGGAGCTGGTCGTGGCTCAGCTTGCCTTCGGCGCCGTGGCCGTCTTCCTTGTCACCCATGCCTGTCTCGAGCGAGCCGAGCACGCCGAGTTCGCCCTCGACCGAGATGCCGCCGAGATGGGCCATGTCGGTCACGGTCTTGGTGACGCCGACATTGTAGGTCCAGTCGGCCGGGCTCTTGCCGTCGGCCTTGAGCGAGCCGTCCATCATGACGGAGGTGAAGCCGGCCTGGATCGCGGTCATGCAGGTCGCGGCCTCGTTGCCGTGGTCGAGATGCACGCAGACCGGAATGTGCGGATAGATCTCGGTCACCGCGTCCATCATGTGCTTGAGCATGATGTCGTTGGCGTAGGAGCGCGCGCCGCGCGAGGCCTGGATGATGACGGGCGCGTCGACCGTGTTGGCCGCGTCCATGATCGCCAGCGCCTGCTCCATGTTGTTGATGTTGAAGGCCGGTACGCCGTAATCGTTCTCCGCTGCATGGTCGAGCAATTGACGTAACGTGATCCGAGCCATCTGTCTTTTTCTCCGGTTTGGGCCTGCAAGGCCGACTTAAAAGGCCGACTGATTACTTGGTGCGCAGAACTTCGACGCCGGGAAGGGGCTTGCCTTCCATCCATTCAAGAAATGCGCCACCGGCGGTCGAGACATAAGTGAATTGACCGGCCACATGGGCCTGGTTGAGCGCCGCGACCGTGTCGCCGCCGCCCGCGATCGAGATCAGCTTCTTGGCCTTGGTGCGCTCGGCGGCATGCTTGGCCGCCGACACGGTTCCGCGGTCGAAGGGCTGCATCTCGAAGGCGCCGAGCGGTCCGTTCCAGACCAGCGTGGCAGCGTCGTCGATGGCGGCGTGGACACGCGCGATCGATTGCGGGCCGACGTCGAGGATCATGCCGTCGGCCGGGATCGCATCGAGCCCGTAGGCATGCGAGGGCGCGTTCGCCGCGAAATGATAGGCGACGGTGGCGTCGACCGGCAGGATGATCGCGCAATTGGCGGCTTCCGCCTTCTCCATGATGCGGATCGCCGTCGCGGCGAGATCCTTCTCGGCCAGCGACTTGCCGATCCCAACGCCCTGGGCGTGCAGGAAGGTGTTGGCCATGCCGCCGCCGATCACGAGCGCGTCGACCTTGGTCACGAGGTTTTCGAGCAGATCGATCTTGGTCGAGACCTTGGCGCCGCCGATGATCGCGATGACGGGCTTGGTCGGCGAACCCAGCGCCTTCTCCAGCGCGACGAGCTCGGCCTGCATGGTGCGGCCGGCATAGGCCGGCAGCTTGTGGCCGAGGCCTTCGGTCGTGGCATGGGCGCGGTGCGCGGCCGAGAAGGCGTCATTGACCCAGATGTCGCCGAGTTTCGCCAACTCCGCGACGAAGGCGGGATCGTTCTTTTCCTCTTCCTTGTGGAAGCGGGTATTTTCCAGGCACAGGATGTCGCCATCCTTCAGCGCCGCCACGGCCGTGGCCGCGGGCTCGCCGACACAGTCGTCGGCGAAGGCGACGGGCCTGTTCACGACCTTCGACAGCGCTTCAGCAACCGGCTTGAGCGACTCCTTGGGGTCGCGTCCCTTCGGCCGGCCGAAATGCGCGAGCAGGATGACCTTGCCGCCCTTGTCCGAAATTTCGGTGATGGTCGGCGCAACGCGCTCGAGCCGGGTTGCGTCGCTGACGCGCCCGTTGTCCATGGGCACGTTGAGATCGACGCGCAGCAGCACGCGCTTGCCCTTCACATCGACGTCGTCGAGGGTGCGGAATTTGTTGGTCATCGGACACTCTCTTGTCCCGGGCGCAAAGCGGCGCGGAGTGCCGCCGCGCAGAACCGGGACCTACGCTGGAGGGACATGGGTCCCGGATCTGCGACGCAGCGTTTCACGCTGCATCGCGTCCGGGACACGAGAGCGGAGTTAGATCACCTTCGCGAACGCGACGGCGGTGTCCGCCATGCGGTTCGAGAAGCCCCACTCGTTGTCGTACCAGGACATCACGCGCACCAGCGTGCCGTTCTGCACCTTGGTCTGGTCCTCGTGGAAGGTCGAGGAGTGCGGATCGTGGTTGAAGTCGATCGAGACGTTCGGCTGATTGGTATAGCCGAGAATGCCCTTGAGCTGCTGCTCGGAGGCCCGCTTCATCGCCGCGTTGATTTCCTTGGCGTCGGTGGCGCGCTTGGCGACGATCTTGAGGTCGATGACCGAGACGTTCGGGGACGGCACGCGGATCGAGACGCCGTCGAGCTTGCCCTTGAGTTCCGGGAGCACGAGGCCGATTGCCTTCGCCGCGCCGGTCGAGGTCGGGATCATCGACATCGCCGCCGCACGGCCGCGGTAGAGATCCTTGTGTAGCGTGTCCAGCGTCGGCTGGTCGCCGGTGTAGGCGTGGATCGTGGTCATGAAGCCGGTCTCGATGCCGACCAGGTCGTTCAGCACCTTGGCGACCGGCGCGAGGCAGTTGGTGGTGCAGGAGCCGTTGGAGACGACCAGGTGATCCTTGGTCAGCGTGTCGTGGTTGACGCCGTAGACGATGGTGGCGTCGGCGCCGTCGGCGGGCGCGGAAACGAGAACGCGCTTGGCGCCGGCGGTGAGATGCGCGGACGCCTTGTCCTTCGCGGTGAAGATGCCGGTGCATTCCATCGCGATGTCGACGCCGAGATCCTTCCAGGGCAGCTTCGAGGGATCGCGCTCGGCGGTCACCTTGATCTTGCCGCCGCCGAGGTTGATGGAGTCGCCATCGACGGTCACGGTGCCGGGGAAGCGGCCATGGACGCTGTCGAAGCGAAGGAGGTGCGCGTTGGTCTCGACCGGGCCGAGGTCGTTGATGCCGACGACCTCGATGTCCTTGCGGCCAGACTCGGCAATAGCCCGCAGGATGTTGCGGCCGATGCGGCCAAAACCGTTAATTCCGACGCGGACTGCCATGTTTCATCTCCTTATGACCGTTCAATGACGTGTTCGATAACCCCAATCATCCCGCACAACGCGCTTAGCGCGCCTGCGAGGGTTTTTTAGGGCGGACGCCCGGTTCGGCCGGGCGATGCTTGATCATATGAGAGACTACGTAGTCCTTTTTTTTGGCAAGCTCAACTCTCAGCTAACGCGCTTCAGCACAGCGTTAACCGCAGCCTCGGCGGTAATGCCGAAATGCTTGTAAAGATCCTTTGCCGGCGCGCTCGCGCCGAACGAATGCATGCCGATAAATTCGCCATCCTGGCCGATCACGGCATCCCAGCCCCAGCGCACTGCGGCCTCGATCGCGACCTTCACCGGCGCGTTGCCGATGATCTCGGCACGCTTGGCTTCTGGTTGCGCTAACAAAAGCTCGAGCGAGGGCACCGAGACCACCCGTGACGCGATGCCGCGCTCGGCGAGCTGCTTCTGGGCGGCGACCGCGATCTCGACCTCGGAGCCGGAAGCGAACAGCGTTGCCTTGGCTTCGCCCTGGGCGGCGACCAGCTCGTAGGCGCCGGCCGCGCAGGGAATGTCGTTCGGCGCATTGGTGCGGAGCTGCGGCAGGTTCTGCCGCGTCAGCGCCAGCACGGTCGGACCGTCGATACGATTGAGCGCAAGCTCCCAGCACTCGGCGACCTCGATGGAGTCAGCGGGGCGGAACACGCGCATGTTCGGAATGGCGCGAAGTGCGGCGAGATGCTCGACCGGCTGGTGGGTCGGGCCGTCTTCGCCGAGGCCGATGGAGTCGTGCGTCATCACGTAGACGACGCCGGCGCCCATCAACGCGGCAAGGCGCATCGCGGGACGCGCATAGTCGGTGAACACCAGGAAGGTCGCGCCGTTCGGCGCGAAGCCGCCATGCAGGAAGATGCCATTCATCGCAGCCGCCATGCCGTGCTCGCGGATGCCGTAATGAATGAAGCGGCCCTTGGGTGTCTTGGCGGAGAAGGCCGTCGCCGACTTCGCCTTGTTGTTGTTGGAGCCGGTGAGGTCGGCGGAGCCGGCGAGGAATTCCATCGGCATCGCGCCGGCGATGACTTCGATCACCGCTTCCGAGGATTTGCGGGTCGCCGCAGTCATCGGCTTTTCCAGCAGCTCTTTCTTGTACGCGCGCACGGCCTTCGCGAGCGAGGCCGGACGCTCGTGACGCAGACGGCGCTCGAACTCGGCGCGCTTGCGGCTGCCGAGCTCACCGAGCCGTCCCTCCCATTCCTGTCGTGCCGCCGCGCCGCGGCTGCCGGCTGCGCGCCAGGCCTTCAGCACGTCATCCGGCACCGAGAACGGCTCGAGCGAGATGCCGAGATTTTCCTTGGCGGCCTTGAGCTCGTCGGCGCCGAGCGCTTCGCCATGCGCCTTCGCGGTGCCGGCCTTATGCGGCGCGCCGAAGCCGATGGTGGTGCGGCAGGCGATCAGCGTCGGCTTGTTGGATTTTTGCGCGCGGGTGATCGCAGCAGTGATGGCGGCCTGGTCATGGCCGTCGATCTTTTCGGCGGCCCAGCCCGCGGACTTGAAGCGCTTCACCTGGTCGACGGAATCGGAGATCGAGGTCGGCCCGTCGATCGAGATGCCGTTGTCGTCGTAGAGCACGATCAGCTTGTTGAGCTTCCAGTGTCCGGCCATCGCGATCGCTTCCTGCGACACGCCTTCCATTAGGTCGCCGTCGGAGGCGAGCACGTAGGTGTGGTGGTCGACGATCTTCTTGCCGAATTCGGCGGCCAGCATCTTCTCGGCGAGCGCCATGCCGACCGCGGTCGAGATCCCCTGGCCGAGCGGACCGGTGGTGGTCTCGATGCCCTTGGTGTGGAAGTTCTCGGGATGGCCCGGGGTCAAGCCGCCGAGCTGGCGGAACTGCTTGAGCTGATCCAGCGTCATGTCGGCATTGCCGGTCAGATACAGCAGCGAATAGAGCAGCATCGAACCGTGGCCGGCCGAGAGCACGAAGCGGTCGCGGTCGGGCCAGTCGGTGGCAGTGGCGTCGAATTTCAGGAATTGCGTGAACAGCACCGTGGCGACGTCGGCGGCGCCCATCGGCAGGCCGGGATGGCCCGATTTCGCCTTCTCGACAGCGTCCATCGAGAGGCCACGGATCGCGTTGGCCATGCGGTTGTGGTCGACTTGCGTCATGTCTGAAATCCGTCTGAAATGAGGCGCTTGGCGGTGGTGCGGGCCGCGTGGGGGGAGCCTGGCGGCCACGGAAGGTTGGGCTGGGATAGCACCTCGGTTCCGGGAGTCCAAGGCAATCAAACGTCGGTTTGGCCGTAAAAGTTGCTTAGCAGTGCATAGTTTCGCGGCGGCGTTGCGCTCCGCTAGCTTGCCACGTAAATTTCTGCTTCTAACCGTTTGCCGAACCGAGTCTTTTGCCGGACGGCAAGCCCCACGGGCAAGGCCACAGGTTCCGCCGCTGACTGCATGAACGATCGCGTTTCCAACAGCTCTGCGATGACGGAGTCCTCGGCCGTCGAGATCGAGATCGCGACCCGCAGACTCATGGCGGCGCTCGACGCGCTTGAAAGCGCGGTGGAGCGGCGGCGCGATGCCGATCGCGACGAGAACGAGCTCGCGGCGCGAATCCAGGCACTGGGCGCGGATCGCTCGCGGCTTGCCGATGAGCTCGACGGCGCGCTGGTGAAGGCGCGCAAGCTCGAGCGCACCAATCGCGAAATCTCCGATCGGCTGGATTCCGCAATCGTCACGATACGCTCGGTGCTCGATACCGGAGAGGACGGATGAGCCACATCAACGTCACCATCAACGGCCGGCAATACCGCATGGCCTGCGAGGAGGGCCAGGAGGTGCGGCTGCTCAAGCTCGCCGAAAGCCTGGAGACGCGAATTCAGTCGCTGCGCGGAAAATTCGGCGAGATCGGTGATGCCAGGCTCACCGTGATGGCGGCGCTGACCGTCTGCGACGAACTGGTCGACGTCGGCAACCGCGTCCGCACCATGGAGCAGGAGCTGACTGAGCTCAGGGATTTCCGCAATGCCGCCGTCGAGCGCGCCCGGATGACCCAGACCGCCGTGGTGAATGCGCTCAACGCCGCCGCCGAGCGCATCGAGAAGTCGACCCAGGTTCTGAACCGGACGGTGGGCAACGGGATCGCGATCGGCTGATTTTGGGCGGACCGCCCGTTGGGCTGGCGGTTCGTCAGTATCGTTGTTACATTGCGCGGGCGAGGCTGCGACGTGCGTCAGGAGCCATATATCCCCGGGGCCTTATCGATCCTTTAGGGAACTGTCCCTGGCCGGGCCCGTGGGCTCGGACATATGGTGCCCACCTACTTTCGTAGGGAACTCCGGGATCGAGTGCTTCAACGGCGTTCGCGGCTTCGCACTGTTTTTCTTCCTTCTGGTTCGTGCCCGTCGAATTGCGTCCCCGACACGCTTGCGGTTCAATCTCGGTGTCATGCCCCGCCTAGTGCGCAATTGCGCACGGGGGCGGGGCATCCAGTACGCCGCGGCGTCGAGGTCTAGCACTGGCGTCTCTGGAATACTGGATCACCCGCTCCAGTGCGCAAGGGCGCACAAGGCGGCTGATGACAGTGGAGCAAGGCTCTGCCTTCGGGGGAAAACGCGCATGTCCAATTCGAAAGCCGAACTCCGTGCCAAAGCCCTCGCGGCGCGCGACGCGCTGAGCGAGAAGAAGCGCACCGCCGCCGCCGCAAAGCTCGCCAAGCGCGGGCTGCCGTTCGAACTGCTGCCCGGCAGCATCGTCTCCGGCTATTCCCCGATCCGCAGCGAGATCGATCCGCTGCCGCTGATGAAGGCACTCGCCGAGGCGGGCGCAAAGCTCGCGCTGCCCTGCGTCACCGCCCGCGGCCAGTCGCTGGTCTTCCGTATCTTCCATCCGAACGACCGCCTGATGCTCGGCCCGCTCGGCATTCCCGAGCCGTCGCCGGCCGCGGCCGAAGTCATCCCCGACATCATGCTGACGCCGCTCGCGGCCTTCGACCGTCTCGGCCATCGCATCGGCTATGGCGCCGGGCACTACGACCACACCTTCGCGCATCTGCGCAAGACCAAGCAGATCGTCGGCATCGGGCTTGCTTTTGCAGCGCAGGAGATCAAGGCGGTTCCGGCACTATCGCACGACGTCGCGCTGGATTATGTGCTAACGGAATCGGACGTGTTCGATTTCCGGAGTTCTGAAGTTGCGCATTCTCTTCGTGGGTGATGTCGTCGGCCGTAGCGGCCGCAACGCCATCGCGGAATATCTGCCCGGCATGGTCAAGGACTGGTCGCTCGATTTCGTCGTCGTCAACGGCGAGAATTCCGCCGGTGGCTTCGGCATCACGGAAGCGATCTATCAGGAGTTTCTCGATGCCGGGGCCGACGCGGTGACGCTCGGCAATCACTCCTGGGACCAGCGTGAAGCCCTGGTGTTCATCGAGCGCGCCGAACGCCTGGTGCGGCCGACGAACTACCCGCGCGGCACGCCCGGCCGCGGCGCCGCGCTGGTGGAGACCAAGAATGGCAAGCACGCGCTCGTCGTCAACGCGCTCGGCCGCGTCTTCATGACTCCGTTCGACGATCCCTTTGCCGCGCTCGAGCGTGAGCTTGGTGCCTGTCCGCTCGGCGTTGCCGCCGACGCCATCGTCGTCGACTTCCATTGCGAGGCGACCAGCGAGAAGCAGGGCATCGGCTTCTTCTGCGACGGCCGCGCCAGCCTCGTCGTCGGCACCCACACCCATGTGCCGACCGCCGACCACCAGATCCTGTCGGGCGGCACCGCCTACATGACCGACGCCGGCATGACCGGCGATTACGATTCCATCATCGGCATGCAGAAGGAAGAACCGCTGCGGCGCTTCACGTCGGGGATTCCCTCCGGCCGGTTCGAGCCGGCCGCGGGCGTGGCGACGCTCAGCGGCGTTGCGGTCGAGACGGACGATGCCACGGGCCTTGCGCTAAAGATTGCGCCGGTGCGCGTCGGCGGCCGGCTGGAGCCAGCGACGCCGAAATTCTGGTTGAGCTGAAGTCTCGCGGTATTGGCCACCCTCCCCTGGAGGGGGAGGGTCGCTACGCATGAAGCGAAGCGGAATGCGTAGCGGGGTGGGGTGACGGTCCCTCCGCGACGAACAGTGCCCGCGTGGAGAGATCACCCCACCCCGCTCGCGCTTCGCGCGATCGACCCTCCCCCTCCAGGGGAGGTAAGAGCAGCGTCGCTCATTTCGACGCGCCTCACGCTGCGGCGCGAACCGCCTGCCAGAGCTCAAGCACTTCCGCGCGCAAGATCCCACGCGTGATGAAGACGATGCGCGAGCGGCGATCGCTGTCGGGCCAGCCGCTGAGTGCCACCGGCGGATGGAAGACGTGATGCACGCCATGGATCACGATCGGCGCCGGTTCGTCACGGAGATTGAGGATCCCCTTCACCCGCAGCAGGTCCTGGCCGCGCGCGTTGCGTAAATGCGCAAGCCAGTGCGTCACGGCCATCCAGTCGAGCGGCTCGTCGAACGCCAGCATGAAGCTCGCGATCGACGCATCGTGATCATGATGGCCATGATCATGGTGCGCGTGATGATCGTGATGCGCATGGCCGGCGCGTGCGCATCTGGTTCCGCGAAGGCCCGCTCGTTGAGCCAGCGCTCGACGTCTATCCTTTTCAGCTCGGGATCGATCAGGCCGGCGCCGAATAGCTGCGCGGGATCGATCTCGCCGTGACTGACGCTTTCGATTCTGGCGCCGGGATTGAGCCGCCGCAGACGCAGCTCAAGCGCCGCGATGTCCTCGACCAGGTCGCTCTTGGTGATCAACAGCCGGTCGGCCAACGCTACCTGTTTCACCGCCTCATACTGCCGATCGAGCTGATGCGGCGCGTTGACCGCATCGACCGTGGTCACGACCGTGTCGAGCCGCAGGAAGTGCGAGACGAGCGGATTGTTGAGCAGGAGCTGCACGATCGGCGCGGGGTCGGCGAGCCCGGTGGTCTCGACCAGGATACGGCGGAACGGCGGAATCTCGCCGCGGTCCCGCTTCACCAGAAGGTCTCGCAGCGTCTGCTCCAGGTCGCTGCGGATGGTGCAGCAGATGCATCCGCTCGCAAGCACGGCGACTTCGCCGTCGACGCGTTCGACCAGGAGATGGTCGAGGCCGACTTCGCCGTACTCGTTGATGATGACGGCGCTGTCCTTCATGCCGTCGTGCCGCAGCAAGCGATTGAGCAGCGTGGTCTTGCCGCTGCCGAGAAAGCCGGTGATCAGCGATACCGGAAGTCGCTGCGCGGATTTATCGCTTTCGAACAGGCCCATGGGAAGCTCTCGCGTCGGCCGTCTTATTTTTGTCGCTGGACAACAGCGTAGCGGAGGAGGAGGCTAGCGGAAACAATTTTAGAGTCAGACATTGTTCTGACCACAACCTGGGAGGGTGGAATGTCTAACGAGATCAATAACGTAGATCAAGACGGCGGCGGCTCCACGACGGATCGCCGGACCCTGCTCCGCACCGCAGGCATCGCCGGCGTTGCTGGAGCCGCGCTCGCCGGCTCGATGCACGGCAAGTTCGCGCTTGCACCGATCAGTGAGGCCCAGGCGCAGACTGCAACCTCCATGCCCAAGGGCACCGACAAGCCCTGGTGGCCATCGAAATGGGGTAAGGATGACGAGTCCGGCGCATCCAACCACATGACCCCGGCGAAGGTCCTCGACGCGGCGAAATGGATCAAGGACGGCAAGATCTACAAGATCGGCCGCGTCTACGAAGCCGCCATGCCGTTGTTTGGTGCGCGTATATTCGCACTGCGCATTCCCGGCAGCCCGACCGGCGGCCCGTTCGGTGACAATAAGATGGTCTATCACGACGAATTCCTGGCCACCGAGATCGGCCAGACCGGTACGCAGTTCGACGGCCTCGGCCATATTGGAATCCAGCTCGGCAAGGACGGCGACAAGAGCGAGATGCGATTCTACAATGGCTTCACAGCCGCAGAAATTAGCGACGCATACGGGCTCAAGAAGCTTGGCGTCGAGAAGCTTAAGCCGATCTTCACCCGCGCGCATCTGCTCGACATGGTCGCGCTCAAGGGCGGCATGATGGATGCGGGGCAGGAGATCACCTCGGCTGACATCAAGGCGGCGCTAGCGAAGCAGAACATTCCCGAGAGCGACATCAAGCCTGGCGACGCGATCATGTTCCACACCGGCTGGGGCTCGCTGTGGATGAAGAACAACGATCGCTTCAACAGCGGCGAGCCGGGCATCGGCCTCGATGCTGCGAAGTGGGTGGTCGAAAAGGATCTTGCGCTGACCGGCGCCGACACATGGGCGGTCGAGGTGGTGCCCAATCCCGACAAGTCGCTCGCTTTCGTGGTCCACTCCGAGCTGCAGACCAAGCACGGCATCCACAACCACGAGAACCTGATCTTCGACGATCTGATCGCCGACAAGAAATACCAGTTCGTCTATTCCTTCACCCCGGCCCCCATCAAGGGCGCAACGGGCAGCAACGGCTGCCCGATTGCGATTACGTGACGATACGCATCGGCGTGGGTGAGGGAAGCCCACGCCGAAGTTTTGGTTGGGCTGAAAGCGTTGCCACACACACTCGCCGTCGTCCCCGCCTAGTGCGCAATTGCGCACGGGGGCGGGGACCCATAACCCCAGGGACTAGTGTAAAGCACAGCTCCCACACCGAATCTTCGCCAAACCCCGCCCTGTGGGTATGGGTCCCGGATCTGCGCTTCGCTTGTCCGGGACGACGGTGGAGATTGGCGCGCGATCACGCGTCAATCTCGTCGTACGCTACTCCGCCGTCTGCTCCCTTAGCTCCGCCACATCCTTCGCCGTCAGCTTCGAGCCCTTGGTGCCGAACCGTGCCGTGACGTAGTTCGCCACCGCCGCGATCTCGTCGTCGCTATACGCATCGCCGAACGCCGGCATCGAGAGCGCGCCGTCGGGCGTATGCCGCTTGGTGCCCGACAGCACGATCTGCGCGACGTTGGTGGCGGCGGGGTCGTTGACGGCCCAGGTGCCGGTCAGCGTCGCCATCGGCGAGACCGGGCTCTCGCCGCTCCAGCCGTGGCAGCTGGCGCAGGCGCTGGCGAACACAATATTGCCGCGTGCGTCTGCCGTGACGCCGTCCTTGTGCGAGGCGGGCGCGGCCGGCGCCGTGGTGGCAGGCAGGTCGGGCGAGGCCACCGGCGGCACGCTGCGCAGATAGGCGACGACCGCGCGGATGTCTTCGGGAGCAAACTTGCTGAAGCTGTGATCGACCGCTTCGCCCATCGGACCCGAGGCCGAGCCGTGGCCCGGTGCGTGGCCGAGCGAGAGATACGAGATCAGGTCCTCGTCGCGCCAATTGCCGAGGCCGGTGGCCTTGTCGGAGGAGATGTTGAAGGCGCGCCAGCCCGCCGTGATCGCGCCGCCGAACTTCTTGCGGTTGTCGAGCGCAAAGCCGAGATTGCGCGGCGTGTGGCACTCGCCGCAATGCGCCAGCGCTTCGGCGAGATACGCACCTCTGTTCCACTCCGGGCTCTTCGAGGTATCCGGCGTAAAGCGCGTGTCCGGATTGAACACGGCCGACCAGAAGATCATCGCCCAGCGCTGGTTGAACGGGAACGACAGCGTGTTGTCGGGCGCTTTCGCGCGCACGGCCGGCAGGCTGAACAGATACGCCTTCACCGCCAGCACGTCCTCGTCCGTCATGTAGGTGTAGGACGTGTAGGGCATGGCCGGATAGAGCCGCGCGCCGTCATGACGCGTGCCGCGCTGGACCGCGTTGAGGAAATCCTGGTCGCTGTAATTGCCGATGCCGGTGTCCTTGTCTGGCGTGATGTTGGTCGAATAGAGCGTGCCGAACGGCAGCTTGAAGCCGAGCCCGCCGGAATATTCCTTCTCGCCGGGCTTGGTGTGGCAGACCATGCAGTCGGCCGCCTTCGCGAGATACTCGCCGCGCTCGACCGCACTCGCTTTCTCCAGCTTGGCCGGTACGCCGGTCGGCTTGCCGGCGCCATAATCCGCCAGCGCCACTTTGGTGCCGCCGGCGAAGTCGAGCGGGCCGGGCCCGCGGATGATCCAGACGCCGAGCGCCGCCACCACGATGGCGATCACGACCAGGCTTGTGAGGATACGCATCTTGCCGCTCATGCCTTCTTCCCCGCAGCCAGAAGTTTCCGATCGATCGGCAGGCGCCGCAGCGCCACGCCGGTTGCGGCGTAGATCGCGTTGCGCAGCGCCGGTGGTCCGGCATTGACGCCGGCTTCGCCGATGGCGCCGGGCGCTTCGCCGCTCTTGACCACGATGACCTCGATCTTCGGCGTCTCGTTGATGCGCATCATGCGGTAGTCGTGGAAGTTCGACTGCTGCACGCGGCCCTTGTCGATGGTGATCTCGCCATAGAGCGCGGCGGTGAGGCCGAAGATCAGCCCGCCCTCGATCTGCGCCTTGATCGTATCGGGGTTGACCGCAATGCCGGTGTCGACCACCGAGGTGATGCGGCGCAGCGTGATCTCGCCGATGTCGTCGATCTCGGCTTCCACAACAGTTGCGAGGAAGCTCGCAAACGATGGCTGCAGGCAGACGCCACGGCCAACGCGGGCCGGCAGCGGTTGGCCCCAGCCGGATTTCTCCGCGGCAAGGTTGAGCACCGCGAGCGCACGCGGAGTCTTGGTCAGCATCGACCTTCGGAATTCGACCGGATCCTTGCCGGCCTTGCGCGCAAGTTCGTCCAGCGCGCATTCGAACGCGAACACATTGTTGTTCGGGCCGACACCGCGCCAGAAGCCGGTCGGCACAGCCGGTGGCTCGGCACGGACATATTCGACGTGGAAGTTGGGAAAGTCGTAGGGCGTCTCCACGGCGGCGTCGACCGCGTCGATATCGACGCCCTTCTGGAACGCTGGCGGCAGCCAGCGGGCAATCACCGCAGAACCTGCGATCTTGTACTTCCAGGCCGCCACCTTGCCGTCGACCAGGGTCGCATTGACCTGGTCGCGATAGACCGGGCGGTAGACGTCGTGCTGGATGTCCTCCTCGCGGGTCCATATCACCTTGACGGGATAGTCGACCTGCTTGGCGATCTTGACCGCCGCAACCACCATGTCGGGCTCGAGCTTGCGGCCGAAACCGCCGCCGAGCAGGTGCTGGTTGACGATCACCTTCTCGACGGGAAGGCCGGCGGCCTTCGCCGCCTCCGACTGCACGCGCGTCATGATTTGTGTGCCGGTCCAGATCTCGCAGGCATCCGGCCTGACGTGAACGGTGGCGTTGATCGGCTCCATCGAGGCATGCGCGAGGAACGGCAGTTCGAAGCTCGCCTCGAACTTGTCTCCGCTGGCAAGCCCCTTGGCGATGTCGCCGACGGATTTCGCGATCGCGCCATCCTTCTCGCTGGCCTTGCGTAAATCGTCCCAGATGTCCTTGGTGGAGATCTTGGCGTTCGGTCCTTCGTTCCACTCGATCTTGAGCGCTTCGAGACCCTTCTTGGCCGCCCACATGTGATCGCCGATCACGGCGACGGCGTCGTCGAGCACGACGACCTTGCGCACGCCGGCGACTTTCATCGCTGCGCTGTCATCGACCTTGCCGACCTTGCCGCCGAACACCGGGCAATTGGCGATCGCGGCAATCTTCATGTTGGGCAGGATCGCGTCGATGCCGTAGACGACTTTGCCGTTGACCTTGTCCGGTGTATCCAGCCGCTTCAGCGGTTGGCCTATGAGGACGAAGTCCTTGGGGTCCTTGACCGGGACATCCTTCGGCGGTGTCTGGCTCTGTGCCGCCAGCGCGAGCTCACCATAGCCGAGCTTGCGGCCGCTTGCCGCATGGATGACTTCGCCCTTGGACGTCGTGCAACTCGCGGGCTCGACCTGCCATTGCGCGGCGGCGGCCTGCACCAGCATCGCGCGCGCGCTGGCACCCGCTTCGCGTAGCGGCTTCCACCAGGCGCGGATCGACGTCGAACCACCCGTCGCCTGCAGTCCGAAGGCGGGATTGGCGTAGAACTTGTCGTTCGGCGGCGCGTGCAACGCCGCGACCTTTGCCCAATCGGCGTCGAGCTCTTCGGCCAGAACCATCGAGATCGAGGTGTAGATGCCCTGACCCATCTCCACCTGCGGCATGATCAGCGTGGTCTGGCCGGTCTCGTCGATACGGATGAAGGCGTTGGGCGCGAACTTGCCGTCGGTCGTATCCTTCGGCTGCTCCGGCTCATTGACGGCGGCCCGCAGGGGCAAGTGAAAGGCGAGCAGGAAACCGGTCGCCACACCGCCGGTCAGAAGCGTGCGGCGGGAGAGGCTGTTGTGTGCATTCATGGCGGACCTCACGACTGCCGGCCGGAGGCGGCCTGCTTGATGGCCTCGCGGATGCGCACATAGGTGCCGCAGCGGCAGATGTTGCCGGCCATCGCGGCGTCGATGTCGGAATCATCCGGATGAGAGGTGGTTGCCAGTAGAGCGGCGGCCGCCATGATCTGGCCGGATTGGCAATAGCCGCACTGGACCACCTCGAGATCGAGCCAGGCTTTTTGCACCTTCGCGCCTGCGGGCGTATTGCCGACATGTTCGATGGTGGTGATGGCACGGTTCGCGACCGCGCTGACCGACAGCACGCAGGACCGCACCGCCTTGCCGTCGACATGCACCGTGCAGGCGCCGCATTGCGCGATGCCGCAGCCGAATTTGGTGCCGGTCATTCCGAGGATGTCGCGCAGCACCCACAGCAGCGGCATTTCCGGCGGCGCGTCGAAGGATTTGGTTTCGCCGTTGATGGTGAGAGTTGTTGCCATAAGCATCCCCTTGCTCGCTTGATCGCTTGCGGCGATCTAGTCGGCGAATTCGTGCGCGACAATAATCATACTGATGCGAAACGATGAAGCGCCAGAATTTCTGGCGATGCATATTTGCGCTGCCGACGCGTCAGGCCATGACGTTCACGAATTTGTGCGGCGATCGCTGCAGCGGAATTGGGCTAGTTGATATGATAATCGTCATGTTGTGACGCATTTTCGTCGTACGCATCGTTGATCGCCGCAGATGATCGTGCGAATGCGGAAATTCATGCGATGACGAAATTCGTGCGATTGGGAAAGTCGGGCCGTGGCGAGCGCGGCCACGGGATCAATTGCAACGGCTCATTGTTGTGCCCTCTCCCCTTGTGGGAGAGGGCAGCGACACCGGTAGACGCAGACTCACTCGGGTGAGGGGTCTGTCTCCGCGTATGATCCTCTCATTCCGAAGCAGCTTTGCCCGCCGATAGAGACCCCTCATCCGGCGCTTCGCGCCACCTTCTCCCACAAGGGGAAAAGGTTAGCTGTTCGCGGCTATTCGCGGCCATCCTTTGTTATTCGGAAGCCCCCGTAACCTATTGAACCACGAACCTTTCTCGATACGTTCCCGTCAACGGCCGTTCGCCGCCATAAGCCGCTAGCCGGGGCCCTTTACAGTACCGATTACAGTATCGGCACCCGCGCTGGCAATCGAAAGCCAAACCGGGAAGCATCATGAAAACCATCACCACCGACGTACAGGTCCGCAATCTCAAACCCGCCGCCGAGGATTATCGCCGCACGGTCGGCGGTAATCTCTATCTGCTGATCAAGGCCAATGGATCGAAGCTCTGGCGCTACGACTACAAGGTCGGCACGCGGAAGACGCTCGCGATCGGCGCTTACCCGGAGGTCTCGCTCTCCGATGCGATGACCGCACGCGACAACGCCGCCCGTCTGGTCAAGCGCGGCATTGATCCGAAGGACCATCGCGATCAGGAGCGCCGGGCCGAGGCCGAGAGGAAGGCTGCCGAAAGCCCTTTCGGCGCTGACGCCGACGGATGGCTCAAGACCCGCGAGGGCAGCGCAAAGAAAACCTACCTGCGCGACGAATTGATGGTCCGTTATCTCAAGGAAGGCGCCGACAGCATCCCGGGCTTTGGCGCGGTCAATACCAATCAGGTCGCATTGAGCCACATCCTGCCGCTGCTCAACCATTTCAATCACGAAACCCGGCGGCGCCTTCTCTCGACCGCCCGCAACGTCATCTCCTTCGCCCGGGTCCACAACCACTTTCCGCAGGATCGGCAATCGCCATTTGCCGAGATCAAGCTGGGCGACGGCTTCGCGCCGCACCAGACGAAGAACCGGCCCGCGATCATCCAGCCCGATGACTTCGGCGACCTCATTCGCCAGATCGATGATTTCGGGACCATCATTCCCTCGATGTCAGCGCGGCGCCGGAAGTTGATCCGCTACGCCTTGCAGTTGCTGGCGCTCACCTTCGTGCGCCCGGGCACTATCGAGACGGCGGAGTGGGATCACTTCCATTTCGGCAAGGACCACAGCTTCTGGATCGTGCCGTTCGCGAAGCTCAAGATGCGGACCGAGCGCGCCAAGAAAGGCAACCGGAACGATTTCTTGGTGCCGCTCTCCCGCCAGGCGGTCGCGCTCTTGCGGGAATTGCGCACGATCACCGGATCGAGCCGCTACCTATTCCCCGGCGCCGATCGCAAGGCGACCGCGAAGAAGGCGGCCAGCAGTGGCATGATCGCCGAGGGCAGTCTCAACGACGCGCTGCACTTGCTCGGGTACAAGGGCAAGCATTGCGCCCACGGCGTCCGATCGAGCGCCTCGACCATGCTCAATCGCGAGCGTATCAATGGGCGCCGCCGGTTCGAGCAAGCACTGGTCGAGATGCAGCAGGACCGCCTCGATGCATCGACCCGGGCGATCTACGATCGCGACGATCGCTTGCCCGAGCGCATCGAGCTAATGCAGTTTTGGGCGGATATGGTCGATACGTTGCGCGCAACCGGCGCCCCGAAACTGCGGGTGGCCGCCTGACCGCTGGCACAAACTGCATAAAAATAGGGCCGCTTCGCGCGGCCCTATTCGTCGCGGATCAGGAGATTGCATGGATCGGAGCGCCACGTCGAGCTGCCGCAACCCGTCGGCCAAGCCCATTGTGGTGTAAGAAGAAGGTGTGGAGGAATTCATGAAAGACCCGCCCCCGCGGATGGTGCGAGGGCGGGCAAGTAGGCGGGTGGCCGCCTGACCACGATCAGGTCGGCGCGTGTGTGAATTCCCGCCACAACCTCAATACGTCGGATGACCGCTTTGGTCACCGTCAAAATGCATGGCGGTTATCAGAAAATCGCGGGGCGCGCTGCGTCGAGGGTTTCCAACTCTCGGGCAGCGGTGATGATCGCCTCGCGGACTTTCGTCATGTATGCGGCGTCAACTCGGGCCGCGAAGAAGTCGGGATTGGCGCGATAGTCGCGACCGACCCTGCTGGTGACGCCCTCGCGGATCAGTGCGCGGACGGCACGCTGAACATTGGAACGAGGAACTCTCAGAATTTTCTCGATGTCGGCAATCGATAATGGCGGCTTTCCCGCCTCATCGTTCCGCCTCACCACCATCGACACGAGCAGTTCTTCCCAGCTCGCCCCAACATGCTTGCGGCGATAAACGCGCTGCATCGCCGCGACAATCGTGAGAACCATATCGGCGACAATCGCCTGCTGCCGTTGCCGTTTGATCACATCTTGTTTTGTATCTCGTGCCATGAACCTCACTACTACGCGCCCTGGAATAGATCGAGATGGAGTGCGCGCGACGTTTCTTGTGATTTGACTCGATTGATAATGCTTCTTTTTCCCTGACCAACTTGGTCATCTCGCGCGAGGCGAATGCACTCTTGCGCTCATTCGCTCCGAGGTCGTCAGGATCTCGGAGCAATGATGTTCGCGGGTATCGGGCTAACTCTCGCCGTATTTGGTATTCCAATGATGATGTAAGGAGACGCGGGCACAACGGCTCGCGTCGCCATCGCAGCGGGCAAACCGCGCGAACAAAAGAAGCGTGTGTGGGAGTTTGACGGGCCATGCGAAGGTGTGGAGACTGTCAGCTGTGCTGTAAGCTATTGCCGGTGCCGCCCTTGAGGAAAGGCGCTGGCGTCGCGTGCCGCTTCCAGAAATTCCACAAGGGCTGCATTGTCTATCACACGCACCAGATGCCGCCCGAATGCGGCCTCTGGAACTGCCGCTGGCTGATCAACGACGACGCCGCCGAACTCTCCCGGCCCGATCGCTCGCACTACGTCATCGACCTGATGCCGGATTTCATCACCATCACGAATGGTGACGGCTCCAAGCAGAACATCCAAGTCGTCCAGATTTGGGTTGATCCCAAATACCCGGACGCGCACCGCGACCCGGCCCAGCGCCGTTGGCTCTATCGCCGCGCCGAGGACGGCATCGCCGCGCTCATTCGCTTCAACGCCTGCGACGCCCTGACCGTGTTCGCGCCGCCCTTCGACGACAAAGGCGAATGGCACGAGATCAGCGGCGCCAGGACCGGCGCCACGCATTCATTCGCAGAGATCGATGCGGCGCTCGGCGGTCGCGCGGCGGCGATCGTCTAGCCATAGAGAAGGAAGAAGGAGCTAACAACCATGGCCTACTCCAATGAGCTGACCGAGATAGCGGTTAACGAGCTGAAGGCGCACGGGATCAAGGCGCATCTCCGCGACACCAATGGCGGCCATATCGAGATCGCGTGGCAGGTCGTTCCCGAGAAGGAGGTTCGCAAGATCGTCGTCGCCAAGTCCACCAGCGACTGGCGCTCACGCATGAATACCCGCGCCGACGTGCGCAGGCTGCTCCGTGCCGACAACGTCTCGCCGAAGATGTCGCAGGAGAAGCCGAAGAAGCCGGCGCAGTTGCTGGTCCAAAAGGCAATGTCGTTGCCGCAGCCCGACGTGCTGCCCATACCGGACCAAGTCGCCGCGATGCGCAGCGAGATGGCTGATCTCAGCGAACTGGTGGTGCGCCTCATCAAGATCGTGACCGGCGTTCGCGACACCGTCGCGGCCTATGTGCCGAAGCCCGTGGAAGCCGCTCCGAAACCGACCTCGTCGCGCAGCGTCAAATTGGTCGAATACCTCTCGCGCGACCGATGGGTGACCATCGACACGCTGCCGCGAGACACCGGGCTCACAGCAGAGCAGATCAAGCTGAAGCTTCAGTATCTGAAGAACCACGACGAGATCGAGATATTCCGGGGACAGGTCAAGCTGAAGCCGCCGAAGGACGGCAAGGCAGCGAAGAAGAAGGTTCACTGGAAGACCGCGCAGAAGATGGCGAGGGAGGCGGCCGAGGCCGCGAAGCCGCCAGCAGGGAAGAACGGGAAGACCGCGAAGGCCGCAGTTCGTGCGGCTGGGTCGATCCGCCCCGCTCGTGCCGCTCGCGCAGTTTTCGGCTGATGTCGAACGCGAGCGCAAGGCCGGCTGGCTCGCAAACAGAACCGCGGCGCCAAAAAGAAGCGGAAGGCCAACGGCCACGCAAAAAAATGAAGGAGAAAGTGAAATCATGGGACGTAAGGCAACGACGTATCGGAAGATCGGCACCACCAACAAGCGTTCTGCCGACGAGCGCGATGTGCGGATCGGTCAGCGTCTTCGCACGCGCCGGATGGAACTGAAGATCAGCCAGCAGGAGCTTGGTCAGGTGCTCGGCGTCAGCTTCCAGCAAATCCAGAAGTACGAGAAAGGGGTCAATCGGGTCGGCGCCGCGCGGCTGGTGCAACTCGCCGAGGCGCTCGACACCAACACCGGTTATTTCATCGGGGAACTGGAAAAGGGGCGTGGCCACGAGAGCGAGTTCGGTGAGTTCATGGCGACACGCGAGGGCGTCGCCATCATCGAGGCCATGATGACAATCGACGAGGAGAGGGTGCGGCGGCTCGTGATCGATATTGCCCGCGCGCTCGGCGAACTCTGCAAAGCAGCATGATCGATCAGGCGGACCTGCCGAAACGGATTGGCGATCTTTCCCTCGTTTGGCACCCGACCGAGCGAGAGCGGATCGAGATCGCGGGCATGTTGCGCGAGCGGAATGCTATGCTCGACATGCCCCCTTCGGATGCGGTCGCGGCACTCGTTGGCGATCTGCGGAGGGGCCAGCGCTGGCAAATCCATGGCGGCCTGGCGACCGTCGAGACCGCGCTGGAAGCAAGCCGGGTCCGCCAGCAGGCCGCCGATCTGCTCGAACGCTTCGATCGGCTCACCGTCGCGCTCGTGCGGCACGTGGCCCGATCGGCGCGATCCGAAGAAGCGGAAGCGAGAAAATGACGGAGGACGACCACGAGCGGCACATTGCCGATGCGGCGCGGATCATCGACCAATACGCCTTTGGCAAAAATCCAAACGAGGCGATGCTCCGCCGCCAGCAGATTGCGACGCGCAAGGCCACCGACATCATCGGCGTGCAGCGCGCGGTGATCGAAGAACTGGTCGGCGAACTTGCGCTTGCGCACAAGCAGATTGCCGACATGCTCGCAATCTCGTCGACCTTGAGCAGCAATTTCCAAAACGAACTGGGACCGGGAATCCAGCGGCGCGCCGAATTGCTCGCCCGCCATGGGAGGACGCCCGATGACTGAGGATTGCGATTTCCAAGCGTCTTTGCGCGAGCGCGATGCGCTGGTCGATCAGAGCAGGCCGATCCTCGCCAGGCAAAGCCCGGAGGTGGCGGGCACGACGCATGCCGCCTTCCTGAGGAGTGATCCGACAAACAAATCGGTTGGCTGCTGGCCAGCCGTATGCCGCGCCTGCAACGGCGGCGCCCGACTCAGCGTGGTCCTTCGCGGGGCAGAGTGGGCCGCTCATGCAACGCAAACCGGACCACTTCCCCATTGATTCTGGGAGGTTGAACTCCGGTGCGTACTCCGCGAAGCTGTCCTGCGGGCACCAAGCGATCAGTTTTTACCGGTTTTCACGCGTGAACCAAGTCACCGTTGAGGTCGATAGGAGTTTCCGTTGCAGAAAAAGCTGATACGATCTCGAATAGCAGCGATTCGGGACATTTAGGGCGACATTACCGATGGCGGCTCTAGGTAGCATGGCGGCTTGGTGTACTCACCGAACCGGGCAGGATGGCGCATCTGCGGAGATTCACTTCAATTACTGGCGTGTTGCTCAGAGAGGAGGCTTCTTCCGCTCTGCGACCCCTTCTCGCGACTTTGCTGAGGTCGGCGCACTCGTTGCGAATCCGCAGAAAATCGAGAGCATTCGAATTTTTTTGCCCTTTGAGCTCAGCGATAGAGACCTCCTAGATTGCGGTCCCCACTTCAAAAGCGTCGAGATCGCGCAAGGAATCTTTAACGAAGCACTGACGTGCAACTCGGCGGGACCGCCTGGTCCTGCTCGCGTTGAGCTATTGAAGGACGGTGAACCCTTCTGCCGTGTTTATCTTTTTCCCACACAAGACAACAGGATCGACGCAAGTCAGATATCTCTAAAGCCCCAAGGCGGGGGCGCCCTGATTACCGTCACCCGGCAAGCAATCGATGAAATCTGCCACCAACTCCCCGAAAGGTGCCCTGCGTATATCCGCCTCAGAGCATTTTTGCCTGAGAAGCAGCCAAGTCCCTTTGTGGAAGTCACATCTCCGCATGACAGATTCTTTCAGAGCGGTTTCGATGAGATCGAGTGTGTTGACTTTCGACTGAATGAAGCAAGAACGTTGCCTCACCGAATCGAGAGTCTCATGAGAACGCCGGTCCCCGAGCACCCCGTACCTCTCACTCGAATTGCCTTTCTAACGGCTATACCCGTTGCGGCCGAACTCACCGGAACAAGTATTGCGACTCACAAGAATCGAGTACTCGAACGACAAATTTGGGAAAAGTACATTGGTGATAAACTACCAATTAGCATGATGGTCTATCATTGGCGGAATCATACGAATCCAGTTGGAGACTTTTCTGCCTTTGTAAAGCTTCGAATTCGTCGTTCCAGCCTCAAAATTGTGCTAACTTACTTGCTGCTAGCATTCGTGTTTGGTGTATTCGGTAATCTCGCTGCTTCTCGAATAGACTCATGGCTTGGATCCCCAATCAACAACGTCGTCTCCGACAAGGAAAATCGAAAATGAACACGGCGTTGGCGGCTCGACAGGCCCATCAGCCCTGGTGCTCACTAACCACGAATGCGCTAGCGTTGAGTGCAACCGAAAGTGCGGCCATAGCATTTCTTCTGCCGCTCTCTCGCGACTATCCCGAGATCGAGTCGTGGTTTAGGCTATCCGGCCTTCAGGCTGTCAAAGAATGGATCGCTTAATGAGAGTGCGCGGAATTTCGTTGCTCGGAGCTGGCGGGACAAGGGAGATCTCCCCAAGGTTGCGCTCGACTGCCAATCAACCTTTTGTAGCCGATTCCATCCGCAAGCGCATCTCGCATCGGTGGGGCGCGGACAAGACGCCGCCGGTTTCTAACTAACCATTAGTGTGGAGTCGGTCGAGGAGTGAACAAATAACGAAATAGGCAAAAAGCCCGGCCGAAGCGGGGCTGAGGCCGGGAGGTTCGGTCTATCGCGCGCGCGGTTATCTCATGCAATGGCTCGCGATCTCGGCGAGCAGTGCGTCCTTCCTTGCGACGGCTTGCACGATCTCGCGCAGCATGAACGCGAAGCCGGTCAGAAACAGCAGATTGATCACGACGACGGCGAGCGCCATCGGTTGAGACCGGAGCGCCTCGATGATATCGGCGGCGACCTTTCTCATTCCGCAAACGCCAGCGACCGCGCCGTCCAGATCGAGGACAACGCGAACTCGATGTCGGCATCCGGCGCATTCGCGCCCAGCGCCGCCGGATCGCTTTCGATGGTCTGCGCAATCGTCGGGTTGCTTGAGATGACGTGTGCGGCCACGAGCTGCGGCTGCTCCTGCCCGCGCATCACGCGCTGCGCATAGGCAACGCGCTCCGCATGGTTTGGCGCATCTGGCGCTTCACTGGCGACCATCTGGCCAACCTTGAACATCAGCATCATGACGCGACCGGCGAACGTCTCATCGGATGCGGTTGAAATCAGATCGAGTGCGGACATGGTCAAACTCCGAGAATGGTGGCGATGGTCTTTGGATTGAAGCCGTCGAGTGCCGGGACGATGGTCGGCTCCGGCGGCGCCAGCGGATCGGCGTTGTCGATATAGATTTGGAATGGTGCGAAGTCGGTGATCGCCTCGTTCGGCTTGACGTGGCGTGCGTACTCGACCTCGCCTTCGGTGTCGTACCATTGAACGGCGCTGACCTGCTGCGCCGCCAGCTCCGAAAGGTCGCTCTTCATCGGCTCGCCGTCCACGACGACGATGTTGTCACTGACGACGATTGTTGCGCGCATCGATCAATCTCCCTGCGTTGTCGGCGGCATGGCTCACGGCCTGTACCACGCCGGACACCACGTCGTTGCGGAACGTCTCGATCGCCGCGCCGGTCTGTCGCTGCATCTGCGCGTTCTCGACCAGCAGCATCGGCAGCAATGCGACCGCGCAACGCCAGTCGTCAATCATCTCCTCGCTCTGCGGGTTCTTGCCGCGCACCAGCGTCCACCACGGACACCTGTGGCAGACCTTGCTCATGTCTTCTCGATGCAGCGGGCAGATGCCGCCTTCGTCGGCGTGCGGAATTTTGATCATCAGTTTTTACTTGCGAGAATGACATCGATGTACTGGATCGCCATCGTGATCGGGTGATTGTGCGCGCCGCCGCCCGTGTTCGTGCTGGTCGAGGGGACGCTATTGCTGCCCTGCGAATAGTTGAGGCCGGTAGGCGCGGTGGTTGCTGGCGTGTAGGCAATATTGTAGCCGGGCGGTACAGTAGCGGTCGCAGACGACAAGATGCCCAGTTGATACCAAGTGTTGCCGCTGAGGACGGCCATATTGAAGTTGCTGCTGCCGCCGGGATAGACCGTCATGTTGGCCGATCCATTTGAGGTGATGCCAGCGGGTGTCTCTGCCAGCGTCAGCGTGTGATTGCCGACCGCCGTCTGCGCCATCACGGTCGAGAACGGATTGGTACCGCCCGCGACGCCGCCGTTGCCAGAGACGACACGCAGCGCCTTGTCGTTTTGAGTTGTGAGCTTCGTCCAGCCTGTCGGTGCTGCGGCTTGATAGAACACCATCGTTGTGCCGGAAGGGAAGCCGATGCCGCCTGTATCGGCCCACGCAGCGTTTTGCCTGCCGTAGATTTTGCCATCGGACGGAGCTTCCGGCACCGCACCCGGAGGGCCTTGGATGCCTTGGATGCCTTGCGGACCCTGCGGCCCGATCATCGACGTGCCTGCGGGCCACGCGCCAGCCGCCTTCGGCCCGAATATGAAATGCGTCGTCGTGTTGATGTAGAAGTTGCCGTCCACGCCGGTCGCAGCGACCGGATCAGCCGCGCCGTACAGGACGGTATTGCCGGGGATGCCCTGCGGGCCAACCAGCGAAATGCCAGCAGGCCATGAATGTTCAAACTTCGGCCCGAACATAAAATTCGTCGCCGTGTTGATCCAACTGTCGCCGTTGTTGCCGTCCGCAGGTGTTGGATCGCGCGCGGCATAGAGGATGGTCTTTCCGGGGATGCCGGGAGGGCCGGGCTGGCCGGGAGGACCGGGAGGACCGACCTCGCCAACCGAAATGGTTTCAACATCATCGTCAGCCAGCACGACGATCGGCGTCTGCCCATCGGCGAAGGCGGTGTCGGTCGCGGTAATGACCTCGACTTTCACGCTCATCGCGTTGCACCGTTGCTTGGAGGAGGCGCGACGAACGTGCCGCGTGATGGGCCGGGATTGTTGGTGAACAGGCCGCTCCAGATGCTGCGCTTGTAGTTCTGGATGCTGGCTATCATCGACTGATCGAAGTCGCCAAGCCCCAGCCGCTCCAGATCGGCTTGCGCGATGCGCACCGAGAACAGCCCATTGACGGCATCGACCAGCACAATCTCGCCAGTGTCTGTTGACAAGCGCATCACCGCCGCTTCGTCCTTCGCGTGACGACGCAGCATCATCCACATCGAGCATCCCGTCATGTCGATGGGCTGACCGCTGATGGTCTGATACTTGAACACGCGGTAGAAGTCCGCGTCATTATCGACGGTGATGTTGACGACGGTCATTCCGGCACCTGTTTCACGAATGCAGCCACGACCTCCCGCAGCGCCTCGACGGTCTGCTTGCCGTCAGCGTCGCGCGGCCAGTTGGTTGGAGCGCGGCCTTCCCTCCAGATCAGATACTGTTGATCGTCGGCAGAAATCATGGCTTCGCAGCGCGCTGCTGTAGATGCGGCCATCATCCATGACCCAATACCAATCGAGCGGATTGTAGACCGGGCCACGAAGCTGAAAATCGAACGGCGGCAAATCGACCGGAGTGCTTACTTCGTTAGGCATATTGACCTCCTGTGTCCGTCAGTCCGGCGACACTGCCGGGATAGTAGTTGATGCCGCTGCCCGATGAGCTGATGACACCGTTCAGCGATGAGTAGAACTTCCTGCCGGTGACGTTGCCGGGATTAGCGAAGGTCGCATACTGCTGCGCCATCGAGCTGCCCCAAGACACGATCCAGCCCTGCTGCAAGCTAATTGCGGCGGTGACCGTGATCGTCGGCGGGTTGAGCGTGTTGTTGCCGATCTGCCCGCCTTGGAAGGCGTAAACGAAAGCGCCAATCCATTCTGGATTGCCCGGCGAACTCCCCGAGACGATGTATTGCGCGGGAGCGCCGAAGTAGAGCGCCGCCGAACGACCGACCGACACCATTGCGCCCGGCGAGCCGCCAAACTCCATGTTGCCGAACGACAGCGTTGACATATTGCCAGACAGATAGAGGCAGCACAGCGGATCGTTGTTGACCGTCCACACGCCCGACGACTTCAGCTTGAAGCCCTGCATGATCTGGTTGCCGATCTGCGAGCCAGACACCGCCGTGTAGTTGTCGGTATAGACCAGACAGTTCGCGGGACTTGGATTGTTCCCCAACCACGACACCGTACCCGTGCCGCTTGGCGACGGCAGTCTGAACGCACCGTAGTTGCCATCGGCGACATGCACGCGCACATCGAAGCCATTCAGATTGTACGGGTTGATGGTGTTCGACGCCTTCTGCAACGTCCTGAACGGCCCATGGATACCGGTGGTGAACGCCGCCGAGAGACCGTCGTAGGTGTCGTTGCCGATGTTGGCGTCAACGTAGAAGTCCACCGGCTTCGTCAGGTAGATGGTGCCGCCGCTCACACTCGCCGCGCCGCCAGACGACCAGACCAGATGGAAGTAGACGCCGTCATAGATGAAGCACGCGATGGCACCCTGCTTCAGCTCGCCCGCCGACAGCTCGCTGTTGTCGGCGGGATGCCGGATCGGCTTCGGTCCCATCGCGTTTACGTTGAGGACCGACGCGCCCGTGTTGGTGTTGCCGATCTTGCAAACCACCGTCATGTATTTGAAGTAGGCGGTCGGCGCGGGCGTCATCGTCACCTGATAGGCGTTCGATGTGCCCGCATCGTCGTCCGAGATCAGCAATTGGCTCTGGACCGCTTTCGCAAGCTGGTGCAAGTCGCCGTCGTCGGGCACGGCGAGCCCAGCGTCGGAGATCAGGTACACGATCTCGCGTTGCGGATATTCGATGCTCTCAGCAGGCGGGATGCTACCCGCTCGACCGACAGACGGATCGCCGTTGACATACGAGCCGTTCGGGTCGGTGATGCCATAGGGCTGATGATATTTCATCGCGCACGGTCCCTCTCGCGGCGCCCTGGCGGACGCCGATCAACCAGATCGAAATTTCGGTGAGCGCAGGCGCTACGGAGTGCCCGCCATCGAGCCGCCGTTCGTCAGCCCGGAGTAGTCGAAGATGATTTGCGTATGCGCTGGCTTCCAGCGATTGAGCAGGCATTCGAGATCGGTCGCGAGACCGATGCGCAAATGCGGATCGACGCCGGTTTGCCCGCCGCCGCCACCGCAGCGAAACCACGTCAAGCGCGCTTGATCGACGTGCACGGTCCAATAGTGGCGGTTGGCATCGGGCCCGAGCCCGAAGTTCGGCCACTCGGACAATTCGCCGAGTGCGACCGGCACGCCGCGCGGATTATCGACCGGGATTTCGCCGAGAACGAATGTCTCGCTGTACATCGGCAAGCTGCCGTCGCCGTACACGCGATTGTCGCCGCATCGATCGACGCCGACCATGAACGGGCGATATTCGTGGATCGTGATCGTATAGCCGATGTACGACGCGACCGAAATGAAGAACTCGCGCGATTGCGCGCCCTCGATCGTCATCCGCTGCACCAGCGCCTTTTGCCGGTCGCCGATGGTGAGCAGTTCTTTGTAGCAGGGATCAGGCAGGCCCCAATTGCGCTCCCAATCGGGCAGCAGATCGAGGGTGATGCGCGGATCGCTCTCGACTTCCAGAAGCTTCGACGCGCTCGCCTCGACCACGCCCCAAATCTGCGAGAGGCCGCGCACCACTTTCATCAAGGTGCTGCCTTCGTCCCGGGGCCACGCTTGCCCTTGCGGCAGCAATTGCGAGAGCGCTTCGGCGTAGTCGTCGCCGCTGCGGGTCACATGGCGGTCAGGCATCGGCCTTTTCCAGATAGGCCAGAACGCGCCGGATTGTCCCGATGCAATCGCCCAACTTCCCTAACCCCATATTGCAGTTGTGGCAGAGATACCCACGAAACTTTCCGGTCTCATGATCGTGGTCGAGGCATAGCCGCCCCGCCTCGAGATGGCAGATCGCGCACTTATTGTCGGATGGCGGCGGCGGATATTCGGTGCATTCAGCATAGCCAAGTCGCTTGGCTTCATAGCGCCGCATCGCCGCGCGCTGCTTCGCTCTTGTCGCTTGACGCTTTAGATATTCTGTCAACTTCTCCGGGTTATCGGATCGCCAGTTCGCCGATTTCGCGCGGCGCTTTTCTGCATGTTTGGCATAGCTTTTCTTGTCGGCGGCCCGCGTCTTTCCCCGGTTCTTCTCGCGCCAGACCCTGTGATATTCTTTGCTCGCCATCTAAGAGTACAGGATGGTCCCGACGAACGGCATGTAGCCGGGCTCCGGCATCGGCGTGGTGACGAAGTCTAGCTCGTGATGATCCTCGCCGACGGCGGTGCTGATCGCCTCATCGACCCACGACCGATACATGGTCTGCCCGGGCTTCGACCGGCGCATCTCCATGTCCTCGATCGACGCCTCGATCGCGGCGCGGGTCGCCTCGTCATCGTCATCGAGCGCGGAAATGGTCAGGTCGTAGTACAGCGGGACCGGGGCCTCGACGAACATATCCTTGACTGCGACGGGCCGCTTTGTGTCGAGATAGTTGCGCACCACGAGGACATCATCGGGCGTCGGGAGGCCGCGATTGTCGGCGCGCAGATCGTCCATCATGAACCGCACGGTGACGGTGCCGGGGCCCATCTCGGCCGCGCACCATGCTCTGGTCACGCCAGGGACAGCGAGCGCCCATAGGACATAATCGTCCGCATCGCCGCCCATCGGCGGGCGCTGGATGCGGAACAGGATGCGGGCGCGCAACTGATCGTCGGTTTCCTCGTCAACGCCGCCGGTCATCGAGACGACCGTGGCGATGCCATCGACGCCCAGGATCGCGTCCGCGACCGAGACGGTCTCGCCCTCGTCGATGTTGCCGACCGCGCCAGCGGTCAGCGCCATGGCGCCAACGGGCGTCGGGCCGGTCCCGATCGTGATTTCCTCGGTGGTCTCGTAGGCGATGCCCGCCGCGCTCGTGAGCCCGGTTGCGGTCGGCACGATGATGCCTTGCGTGCCGGTCAGCGTGACGGTGCCCTGCGCATAGGACGCCGCCTTGCGGCCCTTTCGAGCCGTCGGCGTTGGTCAGCCAAATCTGGCCGTGCCGATCGAGCCATTCGGTCTCGGCGGTGTCTGGCAGCAATTGCTTGGACAGCCAATCGATATAGAGCAGCACCAGATGGGCGAGGCCCGCCTTGGCGTCGCTCATGATCCGCAGCACGGAGTTCGGGATCAGGCTTTGCGCGCCAAGCTGCGACGCGACGTAGTCGCGCGTCAGGCGGCGCACGTCTCTGAGCGTCGGCGTTGTCCACGGCATCTATGCGACCTTGATATCGTCCCACAACTCGGCATAGCGAAGCTCGATCGCGGGCTCGGGGCCGCGATAGAGCCGGATCAGAACGTCGATGCGGTTCATGGCCGTGCGCTCGGCGATAACCGTCACTTGCGACGCGATCTTGTTGTCGATGAACGGGCGCATCGCTTCGCGCGCGTAGGCTTCCGCCCTGGCGACGGTGCCTCCATCGGCGGCGAGCGATGACGTGATCTTGGCGCGCCGCAGCAGCCAGAGCCGCGAGCCGACCGGCCATCCGCCCCAAATCTCGGCAGCATCGAGATCGCCCCACCAGCCGCGCCGGTCGTCATCATCGAGCCCGGGCAGAACGTCGCTCTTGTTCGCGAGCCGATCCGACGCGAGCGCGACGATCGCGGCCGACGCGAGGCCCGCGTCTTCCTCGATCAGGTTCGCGGGCGACATGAGCCAGTCCATCTCGACTACCTCGCGCGGGAAGTCGATCCGCTGGACGTAGGCAATGTCGGGCATGCTACGGGTTCACGTCTTCGGAGGTCGGCGGTCCCGGCTTCGGCGCATTGACCAGCACCGCACCGGAGCCACTGCTTTCGGTCGTCATGCCCTTGCCGCCGTTGACGCCGTAGACCGGATGGCTGGCATCGTCGGAGCCCAGCCGCATCTCGCCCGTGAACGACCAGCGCTTGTTCTGCTTGTCGTAGTAGCCGACGACATCGCCGCCGACGCGAAACTCGATGCGGCCTTTCGTGCAGCGAATTTCGGTGTTGACGCTCTCGCCCTCGTGCTTGAAGTTCTCGGCCTCTTGCGCCTGCTGCGCGTCGAACTGCTCCAGCGTCAATGGCGGCAAACGATCGCGCGCCCGCTGCTGATTGACCTGCGCATGAGACTTCGGGCGCGGCTGCTTTTGCTTCTCGACATGGCGCAGCGACGCCATGCGCTCCACGTCGTTGCCCTTTTCGTCCTTGCTGTCGAGGGACAGCAGGAACGTGATCCGCGCGAGCGTGTGATAGGTCCGCATCATTGCTTCGGCAGGATTGAACCGCTGCATCAAATTCCTCCTATGCGCAGATCGGGGCCGACGCCGATGATGCGAACGCCGTGGTTCTTCGCGTCATAGCCGACGTGCTGGCTGGCGACTATTACCGGGGCTATTCGCCGATGCTTCGACGGCGCACATGCCGCCTTTCTCGCGGGTCTCGGTGACCGTGTAGGGCCCCGCCATCACGTCGAGGTCTTCGCCCATGTAGGGCATCGGCAGGCGCAGCGTGCCCGGGCCGTCGGCCTCTAGCGCGGAGATCAGCGCGTCCTTCTGCTGCAAGTAGTTCGGCCCGATCAGATAGCCTTGCACCTGAAACCGGCGCGCCGCCCGGCCCATGTCCTCGGCATAGGGATCGTCCCGCTTCGGATACTCGTGCAGCACCACGCGGCGCCCGGACGCGCGCGCATCACTCTCGACATGGAAGAAGGCACCGCGGAACGATGCGGTCTGATACCGATCGCGCCACGGATTGTGGATGTCTCGGATTTGCATCAGTTGTCGCCGCTCTTGCCACCGCTATCGATGGCCGCGCGGTCCATCTGCTTGTAGCGCTGCACGCTGGTCTGCTGGAAAAAGCCGTCCGCTGCGGCGTCGTATTTGACGCCCGATCCCTGCGTCCAAAGCTTGATGTTGACGCTGCCCTTTGGCTCGGTCTTGCCCGCGAGGTTCTCGTCGATCCGCCGGTAAGTGAACTTCGCGTCGGTCGGGAAATTCTTCGCCGTGTATCCCATCTGCGTCGCCGCAGCCGACGTGATGTCGATGCCGCGCCCGGTGCGTGCCGCCGGGCCGATATCGGTTTGCGGCAGCGTGAACTTGCGGCCGTCGGGCGTCGTCACCTCGTACATCTTGCCGAGGCCCTCGCGCGTCGGCAGCGCGATCCCGGGGACGGTGTTCGATTGACCGGACGCCGTCTTGCGGCCCGCCGGTTCGGACGGATCGCTCCATCGTGGCGAACTTCCGAACCACGATCCCTTGACGGTCTTGCCCTCGGCCGCGACCGCTGGCGCGAGCTTCTCGGCGGTCTCGGGCGCGACGCCGTTGCGCACGAGCGCCTCGCGCGCCGCCTTCACGCTCTCGACGCCGAAATGTCCGGTATCCTTCCGGTGCCATTTGTGCCCCGAGACGAGGCCCCACTTCGCGGCCAGGGCGTCCTCGGTGTCGTAGTCGAGCGTCCTGCCGCCGCGCCCGCGAATGCCGTAGCCGACTTGGTTGATGTCGATCGCGGCGCCGATCGGATGGCCGCTCGCATTGTGCGGGCGCTCGCCGAGCGTGCCGCTCTCCGGGCCGATGACGCCACCGGCTTTCTCGTAGTCGTTGATGAAGCCCCGAAAATTCTGAGCGAACCGCGCATCGACCTGAAACTTGCGCCCGGCCGCTGTCGTCACCGTGGCCATGCCGCCGCGCTGGATCGGCGTGCCCGCAGGCGCCGTGATCCCCGCGACACCGCCGCCGCTCTCCATCGGGCGGCGCCCGCCGATCGCATCCGATTGCGGGCCGGTCAGCGGGTTGGAGCCGCTAGAGCCGCCGAGCGGATTGCTGGGCGTGCCGCCGCCGAGCGGGTTGGGGAATGAGCGCGGGACCGTGCCGGTGCCGCTGCCATCCTGATCGAGGAGCTTATATCCCCCACCGCTGCGGAAGCCGCCGCCGCCACCGCCGCCGAACTGACCACCGCCGCCAGGACGATAAGCTGCGGGGATCACTGCTCCGCCGAACCCGCCGCCGCCCTCGAAATTCACCGGAGACCAGCCGCCGCCGGGCAGCATCTTTTGCAGGTTCTCGTTGAGCTTCTTTAGCTCGTCGGTGGTCTTCTTCTGCTCCTCGGTCTGCGGGTCGCGACCGAAGAACTTGTCGAACGGCTTCGCCAGATTTTCCTTGGCCTGCGGCGGCGTGACGGCGGGCGGACCAGCGCCGGGCAGATGGTTCCAAATCCATTGCAGGCCATCAATGATCGCCTTGAGGTCCTTGGCGTCCTGCGACAGGGTTTCACCCATCGCGCTCATGAACTTGCCAATGCCGCCCGCGATGTCATCGATCAGTTTCGGGTCGATGTTCGCCAGTGCGTCGCCGAGGTCTTCCATCCCCTTGGCGAGCGCCTTGATCCCCTCGGGATTGCTATCGATCAGCTTTTGCAGGTTCTCGACCGCCTTGGTGGCGCCGGGCGCCATCGCGGCCAGCAGCGAGCCCTTCAAGTGATCGAGCGACGTGCTCAGATCGAGCGTGGCCTTGCGGAACGCCTCGATGTCGTCGAGTTGCTTTTTCGTGTACTCGGGCGTCGCCTTGAGTTCGTCGTTGAACTTCTCCCACGCGAGCCGCGCGGCCTCGGCGCTGCCGAAAACCTGCTCGGCATAGTACCGCGCCGCCGCCGGGCCATGCAGGCGCTGGATTTCCTCCATGCCCTTGAACAATGCCCGGTAAGCGTCGAGATCGGTCCGCGCTCGCTTGACCGCATCGACCACCGACCCGGCGCCCAAATTCCGCAACTCGTCGCGCAGCGATCCGAAGTTGTTGCGGAACTCATAGATGTGCTGGTTCGCCGACTTGAGCGCTTGCTCGATCACGCCGGGCGACATCGCCACCTTATCGGCGGCGGACTTGAACGCCTCCAACTGCTGGACCGTCAGCCCCAACTCGCGAGCGCCGAAGCGCATCTGCGCCATCTGGTTGGAGAAGTCGCGCAGCGCGCGCGAGACGCCCATCAGCGAGAGCACGACGCCGCCGGTCGTGAAACCGAGCGCCGCCAGGGCGGGCACGGTGACGGTCTTGATCTCCTTGCCGACGCCAGCGGCGGCGTTCTGGATCGCCGACAACTGCGAGTGCGCGTGCCGGGTATCGACGTTCTTGCCGATCAGCCCGAGGTTCTTCGCGATCTGACCGAGAGGCCCGGAGACCTCGTCGATCAGTTTGGCCCGCATCCTGAGTTCGTCGTCGGCCATGCGATCAATCCCCGGGCGGCGTCACCACCTCAAGCAGCCGATCGGTCCAGTGCATGTGCTGCTGGATCGCCGAGACCGGCTTGGCGAGAAAGACATCCGGGTCCTGCGCGTAGAACTTCGCGAGGCGATAGCAGTCGAGGACTACACGAGGTCCGGTATGAAAAAACTTGCGAGGCCCCACGCGCAAGTTGACCAATCCTTCGGCGCGAGCGCGCGGATGGTGGATGGCGGCACCGCCGCCAGCACCGACATCATCGCTGACATCTTGCGGGCGTCGAATTCGATGCGCGGCGGGTCAAATGCGAAATCGATGTTGACCGGCAAGCCCGCCGCCTCGATGTCGGCGCCGGTTGGCTCGCGGAATGTGATCTCGCTGATCTTCTCGCCGTGGGCCTCCACCGGCTTGCGGAGCTTGAAGGTGAGCGGCTTGATCTGCTGCGGCGGCGCCTCGTCGGCCACGGCCTCGAGTTTCGGTTTGGCGTCGGCCATTAGCTGATCTCGTCACAGGCTTGGCCCTCGAACCGGGCGCGGAACTGGCCGTCGTACGTGTTCAATTCGAGTGCGGATTTGCACCACGCATTTCGCAGGACGTAGACCTTGCCGTTGATCAGCTCGGCGGTGACCGTCGCGTCGGTGATCAACTCCATGTCTTCCAGCGAAATCTCGGGCCGCGAGGAGATGTCGCCCTCGATGTATGGGACGCGCGGCAATTCCGAGTAGCCGTGCACGTAGTCTTGCCCCGCGATGCCAGCGCGTTCGACCGCGCTCGGGCTGACCACGAACGAGCCCTTGAGCGGGTATTGATTGCCGTCCACCTTGAGATAGGCGGTGCCTGCGATTGCGACGCCCATTGCCTTGCTCCCTGTTAGGAATGAAAAAGCCCGCCGCGCGCTTCACGCGCGGGCGGGCACAGCGGATCGAGCGACGCGGGCCTAAAGGACCGATGCGTCGTAGCCCCGGTCGTATTGCAGCCGGAATTGCGCCAGCACCGCAAAGATGCGGAGCTGGTTGATCAGATCGGGTGGGTACAGGACGTTGAGCCGGTTCGGGTTGGTCGTGTCGCGCTCGACGATCAGATTGTCCTTGAAGGCTTTCGCGTTCTCGACGAGCCCCTCGAATTCGTCCTGGCGATACTGCGCGACCAGTTCGGCCTTGACGATCTTCGGCGTGACGATCGCCTGACCCGGGCCGAACCGCGTGCCGTCATCGGCCAGCTTGTGGCGCGGATACTTGCTGGTGATCGCCTGTTTCTGCCGCCGCAGCAGCGCCGAGAGCGTGGCGAGCGTCGTCACCAGTTCATAGGCGTCGTCGGGCTGATCATAGAGGTTCTTCTGATATGTCGTGGTCTCTCGGCGGATCGCCGGGACATTGTTGGCGCCGACGCCCTGCGTCGCGAGCCCGACGCCCGCGAGCGCGTTGCATTCCGCGAGCAGGAAGCGCTGATGCTTCGGCGGCGAAAGGATGCCGGTCAATTCCAGCGTTTGCAGCGGGCGCGCCGGGTCATTGATCAGGGCGCGGCCCGCCTTCGCCGCATAGGCGCTCGCGACATCCCATGGCGGCGACGGCATGGTGGGCTCCATGCTCATCACCGAGATCACCCCCGAATTATTGTTCGGGCCCCATTGCAGCAGATCGGCATAGGTGCCGCGCCGCGCGCCGAAAACGTGACCATAGAGTTCGCGCATCCAGCCCCAGCGGCCATTGTCCGAGAACCCGTATTCCATGTCGATCGCATCGAGCGACGTGCTGTCGGTGAACGGGAACGCGACATAGTCGTAGATTTCGTCGCCCAGCGCCGAGATCGCGGCGGTCAGATCGGGCACCCCGGTGCCGCCCGCGAGTTGACCGGTGCCGATGTCGATGACGAGCCCGGCGGGCATGGTCTCGCCTGCGAGCGAGCCGCCGTAGTTGATCGCGATGGTGATGTCGTTGCCCTCGATGCCCTTGTGTCTGGCGGTCAGTGTGACATCGGCGGCGACAGTGGCAGCGGTCACCGGCATCGAGATATCGGCGCCGATGGCATCGTTGATCGATTGCGCCACGATCGCCATCGTATCTTCGGCGTCCATATGTACCGGCACGCGGCGCCCCGCGACGTAGACATAGATCGTGCCCGCCTGCGTCGGCGCACCCGTCACGCTGATCTTGCCCGTTGCCGCGACGCCCGTCGTCGGTTCGGCGATCGGCAGCATCCACACTTCCTGCGAGGCGCTGTTCTTGAAGAAGACTTGCGCCATGGCATCGAGCATCGAGCCAAGCCCGGCGCCTTGCTGCGCCTCGGCGATAGAGCCGATCGGCACCGGCACATCGACGGTCGCGACACCGGCCGGGAGCATGTACCCGACCAGCAGCGCCGGTTGACGCTGGGTCAGCGAACCTGCCTTCGACGGATCGACCTCGACCCAATAGAGCGGCATTCTCCAGTTGGCCGGGATGTCATTGAACGAGATGGGCATCGGGATTTCTCCTTCGGGTTACGGCATGGCGACGCCCATCGCCGACCTTGCGCGGTCGGACGCGGCTCGGATCAGCGATGTCGGGTGGAGCGAGGCGGCTAACTGCCCGGAGTGGTCGCGGGCTTCTTCGCCTCGGGCTTCGGCTTGGCGGGCTCGGTCTTGTCAGCGATGATGACGCCCTCGCGCAGGCGGCGGAGCGTGAATTGATCGGCGGGCCACATCGACCCTTCGGGCCGGATCATCCCGGCGCTCGGGTGCTTCAATTTCAGATCGCCCACGGCCTTGACGCGGATTTTCCGGACCATCGTGCGTGCCTTTCGCGTTTTGCGGGATGTCGTATTCCTGCGTGATCTGCTGCACCTCGGCCGGATCGACATTCGCGTTCGGATACCGGGTCTCGACGTGCATGGTCTTGAAGTCGTCGGGCACCACCGGCTCCCAATAGGTGCGGAAGGTGACGACCATCTCGATCTGGATTTCGGCGACTGGCGTCTCGGCGACTTGCGCGTATTGCGACCGCCGATCCATCGCGATCACGCCCTCGATCATGCGAACGAAGTCAGGATTGGTGAGCAGCCGATCGTCGATGTCGGCCATCCGTTCTTCCAAAATCCGCAACTGCTCGCCGGGATCGGCGTTCGAGATCGCGCCAGCGATGCCGAGATGCAGCCGATGGATGAAACGGATTTCGCCCGCGTTCTCGTCGCCGTCGGGCCCGCGCGTCTCGCGCAGGATGTAGACGCCGAGCAACGGGAGATCGGAGGCCGCGACTTGCCGCATCGGCGTGCGCCAATAGGATTTGAAGAACGGCGTCGGCGCGTCAGCGGTCGGGGCTTGGAGCAATTCGAGCACCTTGTCGGCGATCTCGATCGCGTAGGTGCTCATTCGGGCGGGTCCGTCTTGCGGAGCGTGAGTGTCATTCCGCCCTGGCCGTCGCCGCTGCTATCGGCGACCCAAAAGGTGGTGCCAGCGGCAACGCCTTCGTTGATGGTGATCCGATCGCCGTTGACGGGCAGCACCGCCCACTCGACCATGCGGATGCCGAGGGTCGTCTGCTGATCGGAGAACACCGTGCCGTCCTGCATCTGCACGTCGGTCGGCGCCGACGAGAAGACGCCGCGCGCTGCATAGTCGGCAGCGCCGGGCTGCGAGACCTCGGGGCGCACCGTCACCGAGATCGCGAACGTGGTCATGCCCGGCAGAAGGACGAGCGTGGAAAAGTCCATTCCCATGGCTCGCCCCGTCTGTGGTTAGGCGCCCATGCGACCTTGGAACAGGGCCGTGGGCCGTGTGCAGATGTTCAGATTGTTCGTCTGCACGTCGAGATGGACGCCCTTCTGGTTCTGCATCGGGTACTGCCGCACGTAGCGCGGCTGGCCGAGGGTGTTGACCGTGTCCATGTAGTCGGCTGGCGCGAAGTAGGTGCGGAACAGTCCCGGCACACCGGTCGGGAAGATGTTCGCCTTGGTCGGATCGATGAACGCCTGCGTGCCGACTTGCCCGCGATAGTTGGTCCAGAGGATGCCGCCCCAAGGGAACGAGCCATAGGTGTCGCCGCCCGACACGTAGCTCTGGCGCAATTCCTGCGCCGCATTCCAGTTGAGGTAGGACGCGCGCACCTCGGGATGCGCGATCAGGTTGTCGAAGAACTGATCGCCGCAGAGCGCTTCGACGCCAGTGAAGGGCGTGCCATCGAGAGCGACCGCGATCTGCCGGATGGTCTGCTGGCAGAGCTTCCGCAGCACGCCCGGCACCGGGGCCGCGTTCGACAGATCGAAACCGATCTCCGCAGGCTGCGCCACGCCGAACACATTGAACAGGTTGAGCGTGCTTCCGTCGGCATAGGTGACGATACCCTTGACGGCGCCGATCCGCGAGTACTCGATAGTCGCCTCCTGCGACTGCCCATCGGCCTGCATGCGCTGACCGAGCAGGTTCATCACGCTCTCTTCGCCGCTCTCCTGGCCGAACGGGCGGATGTTCTGCACCTCCTCGGCGAAGACCGCATCGTTGATCTCGAAATGCGGGACGTTGATCGAGAGTAGCGAGCGCTTGCCCTTGTCCAACGTCACGCCGGGGCCGCCGCGCGGCGTCGGCGGGACAAGCACGAGCACGTTGTTCTTCTGCTCGATCGCGATGGAGGTGGTGACCACGCCGCTCTCGGCGAACAAGCCTCGCGAGCCAAGATAGCCGGGAACGAACTTGAGTTTGTTGATCGCATCGGTCAGCGACGTGACGCTGAATGCATCGCTGTTGAAGATGTCGAGCATGGGCATTGCCGTGTCCTTTCAAAAAGACAAAAGCCACCCGCACCCCCGACAGCACGCCGCCGTGGTTGTTGAGGTCGGATAGATTGCTGGGATGCGTTGGGAGGGTTCGCCGCTAGCGGACGATGATCTGCTTGCCTGCGAGATCGGTGCTGATCTGCGCGAGCTGCGGAGCGGTCAGGCCGGTTTTCGTCGTGAGCGTTTTGCCGTTCAATTCCGCCTCGCGCACGATCGCGGAGATCGCCGCCGTCGCGCCCGCGCCGGTCACTGCACCGTAGAGCGCAACCGCCGCAGCGGTTTGCGAGCCGTCGGCGGCGGCGGGATCATGCGCGATGTACTGACCGCTCGCGGTGATCTGGCCGAGCACCGAGCCGGGCACGATGGTTTGGTTCTGACCGATGGTGATGTTGCCGCGCGAGCGCTGGCCGTTCGCCTCGGACAGCAAAAACTCGGCGGGATGCCGACCTTCATTGAACGTGGGCATGGGTGGTTCTCCTGTAGCGGCTGGGTTACTTGCGGATGCGCGCGTTCAACTGCTCCGCGACCCGCGACCACGCAGCAGTATTCTTTTCGCGCGACGCCTGTGTCGGCATCGCGCGATGGTGTTGGGTTTGGAGCTTTTCGTCGGCGGCGGCCCGCGCATCGATCAGCTTGGCGCGCACGTTCTCGATGGTCTCGCTCGCCCTGATGAAATCGCGCGCCAGGGCGGGAAGGCCCGCGAGCGCGCATAGCGTATTCACCTCGTTGACGTAGGCGATCGTGCTCTCGCTGCCCTCCTTGCGCGCCGCATCGAGGTTGATGACCTCGGCGCTGCCACCGCGATTGACAGGACCCGGGTCCGCCGCCGTCTCCGGCTTCGGACCCGGTTCCTCAGCTGCCGGTGCGGGAGGCGGCTCCTGCTCGGCGGTTGTCTTGATGGTCGCCTTGAACTTGACCGCTACGGCGGGAGGCAGGAGCCGCAGCGAGAAGTTGGCCGCCATCTTGACCTCCGCGCTGACCTCGTCGGCGAGACCGAATTCCTTCGCCTCCTCCGCCGACATCAGGCGGTCCTCTTTCATCAGCGCGGTCACTTCCTCGACCGGCTTGCCGCTCCGGTTCGCATAGGTCGCAGTCAGTGATTGATCGATCCGATCGAGATCGTCGGCCATCGCGCGCATGTCGTCGGCGTTGCCGAACGAGAAGCCGCTGGCGCCGTGCACGAGCAGGAACGAGTTCGCGGGCATGACGATCTTGTCGGCAGCCATGGCGATGTAGGACGCCGCCGAGGCTGCGATACCATCGACATAGGCCGTGACGTTCGCAGGATGATGCCGAATGGTGTTGTGGATGGTGACGCCATCGAACACGTCGCCGCCGGGCGAGTTGATGCGCAGATCGAGCTGGGTGATGTCGCCGAGCGCCTTCAACTCGGTGTCGAAATCCTTGGCCGAGATCGTGTCCTCACCCCAATAGGAGCGGCGGATCTCGTCATAGATCATGATCTCGCCGGTCGTATCGTCGGTCTTCTTCATCGAGAACCATCGGCGCATGGTCGTCTCCTATGCTGCGGCCTGATTGTCGTCGGCCAGATCGGCCTCGTCGGCGACCTCTTGCGCATCCGGCGCGTCGGGTTCGTCGTTCGGATCGGTCGGCTGCGTCGCCGAGGCGCCATGGATCGGGAAGTCGAGCGCGAGCTTCTTCTCGCGCTCCTTGTCGGCCGCGATCCGCTCGTCGGTCTCCTCGGGGTCGTAGCCTTCGGCCTCGATGACATCGCTGCGCGACTTGAAGCCGCTATCGACCGCGAGCTTCTCAGCCTGGCGGTCCTTGAGCCGATCGACCCACTCAAAGCGCGGTGCGATCCACTTCACCCGCTGATAGGCGATCGGATTGTCGGCATAGCCGGGCAGCGCGATCGTGCCCGCGAGCACCGCATCATTCATCCAGCGCTGCCAGACCGGGCGGCACATCTGGAAAACCATGACGTTGTGCTGCAACTGCTCCAACCGGCGCCGATATTCGACGATGACGCCGCGCAGCGACGAGTAGGACGCGCGCCGCGTGTCGCCGGTCCCGAGCATGTAGGGCACGCCCATTGCCGAGAAGCAGGCGAGTTGGTTGCGATACTGGAATGCCTCATAGGTGCCGCCGACATCGGCGGGCTCGGAGAACTTGATGTCCTCGCCGGGCAGCAACGCTTGCATCGTGCCCGGTTCGAGCGGCGCGATACCGACTTGATCGCTGGTGTCCGAGGGCTCGACATCGGGGAGGATGTCCTCGGGCGCGGGCGACGTGATGAAGCCCGCATACATGGCCGCGAGCTTTTTGCGATCGAGTTCGGCGTCGTCGTACTGGTCGAGGAAATACAGCTTGACCAGCGCAGGCGTCACTAACGGAACGCCCCGGACTTGGCCGGGGCGCGTTGCTCGAAAGATGTGGAGGACTTGATCGGCGGGCACTCTTACCTGATCGGTATTGATGCCGCCCATCTCGATCGGCCCGTCGCCAGGATGGTTGACGAAGAACCAGTAAGCGACGCGCCGCCCGATGAAATCGAACTCGACGCCGTTCATCACGTAGTTGCCGTTCGGCGCGATGCGGTTGTCCCAATAGGGCAGCATCTCGCTTTCAAGCATCTGGATTTGCAGCGGCACCGAAAGTCCGTCCTCAACGCGCCGGGCGCGGAAGCGGATGAAGCACTCGCCCGCCTCGAACAGGGATCGCGCGGCCATCGATTGCAGGCCGTAGAAGTCGGCGAGGACGTCGGCGTCGCACTCGTCGGTCCAGTCGAGCCATGCGGTCATCACCGCATCGCGCTGGCCCTCGGTGGTGATTAGCGACGACGGCTTGATCCCGGCGCCGATCAGGTTGCCGACAAAATTCTCGGACGCGGCGGTCGCATGCGGATTGTTGCGCAGCACGTCCCGGGCGCGGGCGCGCAGCATGTCGCCCTGCCAAGACATGATGACGTTGGACGTAACCGTCGCCGGGCGCCACGGCGCAAGCCGCCGGGCATAGCGCGCCGCATCAAAGCCGGTCTGGCGCGGCGTTCCGCCTATGGTCGCGGGCGCCGTCGGATCGGCTTGATTGCGGATCGACGGCGCCTTGACGCGATAGCGCGGCTTCTCGACGGCGGCGGGGACGGGCATCGATCAGAGGCCCCTGTCCCACGGCGAGACCATGCGGAACGTGCGGCGCGCCTTCACGCCGCTCAGATCGGCATCGATCCCCGCGAGGATTTCCCGCAACTCGGACAGCGATCGATATTCGACCGACTTGTCCGAATAGCTCACCCGCTCGGCGCCCGACGCAATCGCAGTCAGCAAATCCTGCTGCTGTTGTTGCGTGAACGTCAGCGTGCCCGGTTTCTTCGCCATGGCTCACACTCCCAAATAGCCCGACCGCACAATCCGGCGCGGCGCACGCGGCAAGGTCCGGTGCGTCGGCGGCACGTCATTCGGCGGCGGGGGATTTTCGTTTGTCCTGGCGGGCGCCTCTCGCTCTCGCGGCAAGCCGACCCGCTGCATGTTCATGAGGTAGCTGGTCGCGGCGAGCATCGCCTCGCAGTCGAGGAAATGGTTGTTCTTCGACCGCCTGATCCACTCCGGTCGCCCGGTCGGTGACTTGACCCGCGCCTCGGAAACGATCTGGTGGCAGTAATCGTCATCGATGCCGACCGGGACATTCCACGCGCCCGGCATCTCGGACGGCCAGCGCAGCCGCTCGTGCACCCAGCATTTCCAGTGATCGGTATCGAGCCGCACAAGATCGAGCCCGAACTTCGCCGCCTTGCCGGATCGATTGACCTCGATCTTGGACATCAGCAGCGGCACGCGCATCGGGGCGCTCGATCCCTTGGTCGGGCGAACCCGTTTCGGGAACCGGCGGCAGAACTCGTAAACGCGATTGAGCGGCAATGTGTCCGCCTTGCCCGGGCGGAAACCGCTATCAACGAACGTCAGATGGATCGGCAGGCCATCGATCGGCGTCGAGATCAACTCGGCGAGCTGGTTCCACACGTCCGCCTCGGCTGTGTCGCCGCGCAGGTATCCCCAATCGATCAGCCATGACGTGGCGCGCGAACCCCAGCCGCGAATGACGTAGGGGATGGACTGCTTTTGCACGTCGGCCGCGATTGAGAGCCGCAGCACGCCGTCGGGGACCTCACCGCGCCGGTAGTCGGCGTGGCGGGCCTTCTCCTTGATCTCGGCCCATTCCGGCACCTCGCCGCCGCCGGGCGAGTACAACTCGCCGAAGCCCGCATTGATCGCCTGTTGCACCATCGCGTCGTCGCCGAGCGCGATGGCTTCCAGATAGACCCGGATGCGATCACCGAACGAGACGAAGGGCGATGCGAGGCCCGAGACCCAATAGCTCACCGACATCGTATCCGGCGGATCGCCGGAAACCTGGCCGTTGCGATCGATCGTCTGCCCGGGCGCAACGTACTGGCCGCGCTCGTTCATGGCCGCCTTGTGGCCGTCCTCGATGACGCCGCCGCAGTGCGGGCATTCGAGATAGGTCTCGCGCGCGGCCTTCATCGGCGAAACCTTCGCCGGGTAGCGCATCAGGTTGAAGCGCGGGACGAAGTATTCGCTGCAATGCGGGCACGGCCAGCACCAATGATGCCGGGTGCCTTGCTGCCAGAGTTGCCAAATCGGGCTTTCGATATCGTCAGCCACGGCAACGTCCCAAAAGAACAGCTTCGATCGCTTGTCCTCGACGGCCTCGACGCGCCCGCGCTTTGGTGTCGATGTGACCACGCAAACAAAATCCGCATAGGTGTCGCCGCGCCGCTCGACCAGACCGAGCGGGCCGCCTTGCTCGTTCACGTTGGCGCGCATCTCGTCGTATTCGTCCACCAACGCCAGGACTGCCGGATCGGACTTGAGCGCGGCCGATGATCCCGAATGTGCGAGACGGAACGGGACGCCCGCGACCATCTTGCGGGTCTTCGTCATCCGTTTGCCGCGCGCGAGCTTCTCGGTCAGCGTCGGCGCCTGTTCGAGCAGCGACATGACGCGCGGCTCGAACTGCTCGGTGAGGAACTGCCGGTTCGGCCCGACGTACAGGATCGGCCCGGGCCTCTGATCGAGGCGCTGGCCCGCGACATCGAGCATCGCCTCCGACTTGCCGGTCTGCGCTCCGAAGACCATGACCACGCGGCGAAACTGTCCGCTCGCGATCATGCGCTCGGGCCCGACGACGTAAGGCGTCAGATGCGGATCACGCGGCCCGGGGATCGCCGCCGTTTGCGGATAGATGCGGTTCGTCGCCGCCCACACGTCGGGCGGCGTCGGCCGCGACGGTCTCGCTAGCAAGGCGAGCCGCTGCCACAGCACGTCCCCTTTCGGCGGCAATATCTGCGACCCGTTCGAGGATGTCATTCAACGCCGTTTCAATTGTCTTGCGGAATTGCAGATCGCGCGTCACGCGCGCCGGGAGCCCGGCGGTCTCTGCTCTGAAAAGCCCGGTCATCTGCTCGACGATCGCCATCGCTTCGTCGATCTCGATCAGGCGGCCTTCGCGCACCGCGTTGCGCAACTCGATTTCGCGCGCCCTGGCGTCGCGGACCCGACTGTCAGCGGCGGATTTCTGCGCGCGCCGATCGGCGTCGTTGCGAAAGCGGATGTAACCTTGCACGACATCGACCAAGTAGAACTGGTCCTTGCCCTGCTTCTCGATCCATCCCTCTTTTGCCAGTTGGCGCACGCGCTCTGCCGAGACCATGAGAAGGCGCCCGGCAAGATTGCTCGTCAGTAGTTGACCGCGCCCGCCGCCGTCCGCGCCCGCTGGTGCGCCATGGCCGCCCGGGGCGCCGGAAGCCCCGCCGGGATCGGAGCCGCCCTGTGAGGCCCCTACGGGCCTTTCCGGAGGCGTCGTAACCCTTTGATCTTCCGCCATTTTTAGCCTCGAAAATCGACCCGGAGGATCTTCCAACCACCGACCAGTGGCCTAAATCTGGGCCACTCCGCCGGGGAATTGGCCCAATACCGGGCCGCCGCCGGTCTCCCGCCGGGCGCTGCCGAGCCAGCCACCCGGCCTCGGGGGGCGAGGCCCTCGCAATTCCGCGAGCGCCAAATGGAGACCCACCGATGCAACGCTTTTTCGTAAGCATCAAAACCGAGAATGACGCTTTCGCGGGCGATCAATTCGAGCGCGAGATCGCGCGCATGCTGCGCCAGATCGCCGATCGCCTTGAGGCCGGGCACCGCACCTGCGGATCGGTACAGGACGCCAACGGCAACCGCGTCTGCGAATACGGCACGGAGTAACGGCCATGATGGCACGCACTCCCGCAGACATCGGCGCCGCCGCCGCGCAGATCGAAGACGCCACGCACCTTTTCAGCAGCGCTCAATCGCTGACCGAATGGCGCGAGCGCTTCGGCTATTCGCAGCGGCAAGCCGCCGAGGCGATCGGCTGCTCGCGCGGCGCATGGGCCGGTTACGAGCACGGCGACCAACCGATCCCGAAATACATCTCGCTCGCAATCGCGGCGCTATCGCTCGGGGTTGGCCGATGACGCTGACCGAGATCGAGGCCCGCGCGGTCGAGGCGATCCGCAAAGCGGATTACTTCACCGCTTCGCTTTTCCTCGGGCGCGGTCAGTACCGCGTCGAGAAGCGACCCACGGTGCTCGCCGCGATGCAAGCCGCGCGCGAGATCGAGACCGATCCCGCCGCCTTTACCCGGCGCGCGCTCATTTACGCCATTGCGCCCGACGGTCACGCCACGCTGCTGACCGCCGCGCTGATCGAGAAACTGCTTTCCCTCAAATCGAATGGATAACCAGATGTCCCGCTTAATCTTCAATGCCGCCGACGTGCGCCGGGTGGTCGAACATTCGATCACCGCGCCGACGCAATCCGAGATGCTCGTAGACTACGAGGACAAGCCGCCATATCGCGCGATAACAAAGCCGGTGCCCGCGCCATCGGTGCTGCTCGTCCATGATCAAGGCGTCTATCTGATGTCGAACGGTCAGCCGCGCGACATCGTCAAGGGCCAAACGTCATTCTGCGCCTATGCCCAGGGATGCCACCCGGATCGCGACGCCGATTGGTACGAGACCGCCCGCGCGCTCGTGGGCGGCGATGATTTCGGCGAGTGCCTGCCATGGGCGAATGAATTGAAGGCGCTGCTCGATCGCGGCGCGAAAACCATCGCGCTCGACTTCCGGGCCGATGCCATCGCGATCGTGGAGGGCTGACCGGTGACGAAGAAAAGACTGTTAGCGCCCGCCGCTCTCGCTGGCCTGCTCGCCCTTTGGGGATCGGGCGTCATCGTCAAGATGCCGTATCAAGAGCAGAAGGGACCGGCGCCCCACATCAGCGTGCGACCGCCGCACGACGGAGGCCGCCTATGAGAAAGCCGCCTTTCGCCAATGGCGACCGCATCCGCCTGATCGCAATGGTCGATGACCCGGCGCCGGTCGCGCCCGGCACCGAGGGCACGGTTAGCGGGGAGCCGACATTTTTCGACCAGAGTTGGGATGTCCCGGTGCAATGGGACAACGGCCGCACGCTCTCGATGGTGGTGCCGCCGGATACAGCGGAGAAAATCTGATGACCACGTGGAAAACCGAGTTTCCCGATTTCCCCGAGGCCGACCTGCCCGCCATCCCGGCGGACTTCGTCGATACGTCTTGGCATAACAACGCTTGCCCGAGCTTCACCAGCGACGAGGCCGAGCTGACCGTCTGGATCGACTATTCCGATGTCAGCATGCGAGAGCATGGCGCCGGTCATCGCTTCCAACTCGAACCGCAGCGCGATGGCGTCGAGATCGCGGGCGATGGCTTCAGCAGCGATGATTGGTCAGCGGTGCTCGCTTTCATCGATAACAGCCGCGCCGAGGTCACCGCGCGGAAAGAGATCGCCAAGACCGAGCGCATCCGCCTGCACTACGCCGTGCGGGATCGTGCGACCGAGGGCCGCGACTTGCTTTGGGGGATCGATGACATCGACGCTGACAGCGCCGACATGATCGATCGCGCCATGACCACGCTGCGCAGGGCGCTGCGCGACGGCATCGACGCCGAACTGATCATCACGAAAGCCGAAACTTAGCCGCCCTTTCTGATCATCGCCCGATCGCCCGGCGCCTCGGCTCCCGGGCGTGAGGGGTCGGAACGGCTCGCATGGTGCGCGCTGACCGATCAGAGGACGAAAATGGAAGCCATCTTTACGAAAGGAATTCTCGACCAACTCGCCGCCAATGGCGCGGCCACGCGCGCCGCGCAGCGAGCCGGTCAGCGCGAGCCGGATCACATCCCGGTCGTCAAGGTCTTCAATCCCTACAGCGGCGCCACTTGGCTGCTGACCGAGAGCGACCCCGACGAACCAGATCGCCTGTACGGCCTCTGCGACCTCGGCATGGGCGAGCCCGAGCTTGGCTATGTCGCCCGATCGGAGATGGAGGGCGTGCGGGTCAAGATCGGCCGCCATGGTCTGCCGCTCGAACGCGACCTGTATTGGTCAATCACCGAGCCGCTATCGGTCCATGCCGAGCGCGCGCGGCGCGCCGGAAGGATCGAGGCATGAAGATCAAGAGCCCCGCTTAACGGTGCGATCTGACGAAACGGCCCCGGGCGATCCCCGGGGCCTTTTTGTCGATCCGCCTATGATGGAGCGTGGGGGTCGGTGCTGCGCCGCCGCTGTTCCGAGGGGGCCTCGGCCATCGCCTGCTTCCCACGCGCAATTCCACGATACATCCCGGCGCCGCGCCGCTCGATCTCGGCATAGGCGATCTCCTTCGGCACGAGCCGCGCCCGCGCCGCCGGATCGAGGAAATAGATGTACCGCATCTGGTAGCCGTCGAGCGGCGTGCCCTGACCCGACCATGATCCGCCAGTCCTGGCGAAGTGAGCCGCACGATTCTTGCCGGTCACTTGCGTCATCTTGTGCGTGACCGAACCGTCGGGCAGTCGCAGGAGGCTCTTGTTCACCTTGATCCCGGTCAGGACGAAGCCCGCCGCGCGATAGATCGTGCCGTCGCCGCACTGGCATCCATCGGCGAACGAGATCACCCAGCCGATGTGCGGATAGTTCCTTTTGATCGTCCGCATCGCGATTGCCAGCGCCCGGCTTTCGCTATTGCGCGGCAGCGCCTCCGAAAAGGCGAGCCGGTTTAACTCGAGGAAACCGTTCCACGGCGTCTCGCGCACCAGCCCTTGAATGTTGCTCTTGTCCATCGACGGGCCGAACGTCATCGCGCCTTCGAGCCGGCCGTTCCAAAAGACGCCCAGCGACAGGAACGAGTTGTTGACCGTCTTGTGGCTGTAATGCAGCCGCGTGATCAGCCGCGTCGGCGTCCTTCTTCGCGATCGGCGCGACGCGGATTTCTTTAGCCTGTCCCATGGTTAGTCACTGCGAGGCTTCGGTTCGGGAGTCACGGTACCATCAACTCACAACGGCCCGTCGCGGAGGCGTCAATGATCTCAATTCACTTCAGCTTTTGGGATATGGCGGATATTGCCGGACCTGCTTTTCGACGATTTCGCTTGGCGCTAGTGATACTTAGTCCAAAAACATCGATGTCGGACGAGAGAACCTTGGCACCGCGGCCTGCGACTAAAAAACCGACTTGGCGCTGCGAATGTCCCCTTTTGCGAAATTGAAGCAAGATTTAGTATCAGCCTATAGTTTTATGTACAGAGGGGAGGTTTCCGTGGTTGCGCACGCTAAATCTGTCTTCATTTCCGCATTGTTGTTGGTTGGAATTTCGGGCGTATGTGTCGCCGATGAATGCTCCGCTATCTTGGAGCAGGGAGTCTTCAATACATATCAAGGCCTGCGGACAAGAGACCTGAGAGCAGGTGTTCAGCAGTCGTTCTGCGCATCAAACGTTGATCAAAAGGGAGGTTCTACTGGCGCGGGCTTAAGCGTCGAAGTCCCCATCAAAGGTGTCCCAGTGAAGTTTGGTGGTGATTTCAATCAAACGAAATCGAGCCTGCACCAGCAAGGATCGTGTGGCAGTTCGGCCTCGTCCTTTAGTGATGCGACCTATGAAAATATCCTTCAGAAAGTTGTTGCCCCGGAGATAGTGGCTGCATGGACGGATTGCCGTAAAGGTGGCTTCTTCATCAATGGAGATTTGAATGGAGACACACTGGCACTTGAGTTTAGATTTCGTCCAATGGGCCCTATTTCGAGAACGACGCTAATCGAAGACCCACGTATTACGGGAGCTAGCTGTCCAAGACCGGGAGTGAAGGCCCGGACTGTTTTAACCAACGCTCCGAAATATCAGAGTTGTCAGCGATCGGGGACCGGACCAGTGACCGTGATCGCGAATTCAACAATGGGCGGTGCAAGGTTCTTCATACCCGCCGTGCCGCCACCAGCACCACCACCGCCGGAAGTTCCCCAAGTGCTTGTAGGCAATTACCAAGTGCGGCTCGGCCCGGGTGGAGGTTGTAACGGAGGTCCGGCTAACTCCTTCCCCCGAAATCTTGCGAAAATCACTATAGACAATGCGGGGGCCGTCTTCGCGACCAATGAGTGTAACGATACGTCACGACTAAGCGTCGTGGATAACGGTCATGGAGCTATGGCTGATTTTGGGTGACGCGGCCTGATCAGGCGGCGTGGCTTTCAGTGTTCGGAATGACTTCGATTCCGTCGATGAACTTTACACCGGCGATGACTTTCGGCAACTGGTTCGTGCTCTTCAATCGCCGCCAGGTCTTCGATGCGGCGTCGATGAGCTTGAACACCATCAGCTTTGCAGTTTGTTGCGACAGCGATCCCTTGGTCCGCACCGTTCGGTGGCGCACCGTGGCGAAGACGCTCTCGATCGGGTTCGAGCTGCGTAGGTGGATCCAGTGCTCAGCAGGGAAGTCGAAGAAGGCGAGCAGCGCATGGCGATCCTTGATCAGGCACTCCACCGCACGTCCGTATTTGACGTGGTATTTCTCGACGAAGACGTCGATCGCGGTTTCAGCTTCGGCCCGGTGTGGGGCCAGATAGATGTTCCGCAGGTCGTTCTTCATGGGGCCCTGCACGGATTTGGCGACCTTGTCGAGTACGTTGCTCACTTTATGGCACCAGCATCGTTGGTGCCGCGTGCCGGGAAAGGCCTCGTCCAGTGCCTTCCAGAAGCCGAGGGCGCCGTCGCCGATGGCGAGTTGCGGGGCAATCCGTAACCCGCGTTGCCGCAGGTCGATCAGGAGTTCGCGCCAGCTCTGCGCGCTCTCGCGCACGCCGACCTGGAAGCCGATCAGCTCCTTCTTGCCTTCCGGCGTGGTGCCAATCAGCACCAGCATGCATTCGCTGTGATCTTCCATGCGGGCCTGCAGGTACACGCCATCGGCCCAGATGTAGACATAGCGACGCGCCGACAGATCGCGTCTCTGCCAGCGTTCGTACTCGACCTGCCAATCGGCCTTCAGGCCGGCGATCACCGAAGGCGACAGGTTCGGCGCATCCTTGCCGAGCAGCGCCGAGAGCGCCTCCTGGAAGTCGCCGGTCGAGATGCCGCGCAAATAGAGGACCGGGATCAAGGCATCCAGGCTCTTCGTCCGCCGCGCCCATAGCGGCAGGATTGCCGAACTGAAGCGGAGGCGGTCGCCTGGCCCGCTCGCTCCGCGGTCGCGGACCTTGGGACGAGCGACCTCCACCGGACCGATGCCGGTCGCAATCTCGCGCACCGGACCGTGCCCATGTCGGACCAGGCGCGCTCGACCGTCGGGCAGCGTCAGATTGGCCGTGCTGGCCAGAAACGCGCCAACCTCGATCTCGATCGCCCTGGCAAGCAGGTCCCGCGCGCCGGCACGAACGATATCGGTCAGTGGATCATCAACCGCGGACGGCTGACGGAAAGCAAGAACATTGGTAGTCTCGGTCATGGCGTATCGCTCTCCTCGAGAGGTTCTGGCAGGCTCGTCACCCGCCTCGATACGCCGCCTTCCTCACACCGTCATCACCCAGATTCCGCCATAGCTCACGGTCATGGCTACTGGTGGGGTCAACCGATAAGCTTCGACTTGAGTAACGGAGGCGTCACGATTTCGGAAGATAGGCCAAAAGGTAATTCGTGGCAGAAGGTCCAAAGGTAGTCTGTGCCGCGGAGCATGCGCTAGAGCTGCCTGCCCAAGTGCGCTTGGCCCATCGCACATGTCGCTGCGGTATTCTATCGCGGCATAACAGAGATCGAGTAAGCCGCACCAATCAAAGTCGATTTATGAGACGCGCCCTAGATATTCGGCGCAAATCGCGGCGAGCGCATTGCCTTGCGGCGATCGATTAGGATTGTCCGGGTCGCGCGGCTTGGTCGCCTTCGCTATCGCGCGCTCAACGATCCCGAATTGCTCGCCGTACAGTATGAACGTCATGTCCCGAAAAGGCGACCGATCGCCGTCCGGCAATTCGGGCATCTGCTCCAATTCGCCGACCCCTACGGACAGTCGCGATAGCTCGTCCTCGGTTATGCCGGTCAGCGCGATCTCGAAACCGCCCTCCACGAGGTCGGCCAATTCGAGCCGCAGCATCTCGTCATCCCAATCGCTGGCGTCGGTCAGCCGATTATCGGCGATGACATAGGCGCGCTTTTGCTGATCGGTCCATCCGCGCGCCACGATGACCGGGACTTGCGTAAATCCGAGCAGTTTGCCGGCGGCTAGGCGGCCGTGACCGGCGAGAACCATGCCGTCATCGGCCGCCAAAATCGGCATGGTCCATCCCCATTGCCGGATTGACGCCGCGATCTGCTCGATTTGCTCGGCCGAATGCCGGCGCGAATTGCGCTCATAGGGCCGTAGCCGCTCAATCGGCCATGTTTCCACGGCCGGCTTGCTCGCCAGTGCATCCATGATTTGCCGCCTGCAGGGCCGTTTACCCGCCCGGGAAAGCCCGTTTTGCGAGGAACCAAAGCCGTAAATCGGCGCCGCGAAATATCCATAAGGCGGGCGGTCCCGCGTACCCGCGCAAGCTCGTCCCATCGGTAGGACCCCGTGAAAGTTCAAATCAACGACGACACAGCGCGGTCGTCGAGGACGCGCACAGAAGACCCTGTTGAAATCGCACCGCCGGAGTCTGCACGCGTCAGCGTGCGCACCGCGCGTAAGAATGAAATGCTGCGCAAGGCCTGCCCCGCACATTCAGCGCGCGCGCGGGCCACTGTCGGGCACTGGCTGCGCCGACTGTCGGTATCGAGACCAATGTCAGCAACTTGACGCTACATGCCGCGACGAAGTGCCTTCGCAGCCTGCGAATTCACTTCGGCACGCGGTTTGCTTTGTTCACGGCATCATCACCAATCGCATGCGGTGATCTTCGGGGCGGACTCGGCGCGCGTCGCTGAAGCGTCTGGTCCGCCCCGACGGTTTGCTGCGCGATAGCTTAAGGACGCTCGGTCGTGGACCGAGAAAATGCAGGGAAGTGTTGGATGCGATCTGGAGTTCTTCTTTTAGGAGCCACGACAATTGCGTTCGTCGCAAACGGTGCAGCGAATGCGGCAGACCTTGAGCCAGAAGTGAAACTGCCACCCGCGGTGTGGAACTGGTCAGGCGGCTATATTGGCGGACACGTCGGCGGCGGGTACGGCCGAACCTCCTTCAGCAATCCCTACGGTCAGTCAATCTATGGCGGTGTCGTCGATACCCCAGTGTTTCTCGCGGGTGGCCAGGTCGGCTACAATTGGCAGAACAGCAGTTGGGTGTTTGGTCTCGAACTCGACGCCAGCGGTGTTGTCTCCGAAGGCACAAACACCTGCCTCGCCGCCTCCGGCTTCGTCGTGAGCGCAAACTGCAAGGCAGGTCCCAACCTCTTTGCTACCGGGACAGCCCGCGTTGGTTACGCTTTTGGCGCACTCGGCCACACACTGGCCTATCTCAAGGGAGGCGTAGCTTGGCAAAACAATCGGGGCGACGTCATCAACAACAACGAATATTACGGCTCTTACACCCAGGAGAAAACCCATTTCGACTATGGTCGAGTCGGTAGCATCATCGGGCTGGGCGTCGAGCAAGCACTTACGCCTGCATGGTCGGTCAACGTCGAGTATGACTATCTCCATTTCGGCGGGCCGAGTGTCGCAACGCCTCCGACGGTGCAGGATCCGCCGTTCGCAATTCTTCCGGCGAACATAACCAGCCTCTCCAGCAGCTATCACATCGGAAAGATAGGGTTGAACTACCATTTTGGCGCCGACCCGTGGGCAGTGCAATGGCCCGACGCGCCGCTATACGCAAAAGCCCCCGCCAGCGCGCCGCCGATTGCTTACACGGCCGGTTGGTCGTTCGAAGGCGGATCGCGGCTCTGGCTCAGCCGGGGACGCTTCCAATGGGACCACAGCGCAGTGGGCGCCGGCGGCCTTGATGACCCCAGCATTCTTCAATCGAGGCTCACCTATCACGGACTTGACGGACTTTCCGGAGAGCTATTTGGCCGTGTTGACAGCCCGTGGGGAGTGTTCCTGAAGGGCAACATTGGCCTCGGGCGCTTCGACAAAGGACACATGAACGATGAAGATTGGGGGCTCCCCCCGAACTTCTCCTATGTCAACACGATCTCAGGCCAGGCAAACGGGAGGTTCACGTACTACACGGCCGATGTAGGTTACGATTTCCTGCGCGCCGCCAACTACAAGGTCGGCGGATTTATCGGCTGGACCTACTACGAACAGAGCTCCGACACGAGGGGCTGTGTACAGATAGCTCACCCGGAACCCTGCTTGCCGCCGGGTGACGACAGGGTCGTTGGAAGCCAGAATACTCAGTGGAATGCAGCTCGGATCGGCCTGAGCGCCGAAACCATGCTCACCGAGCGTTGGCGTTTGAACGCTGACGTCGCTTACCTGCCCTGGACCGATTTCAAGGGGCGTGACAACCATCTCTTGCGCCCTATGACCACCTTCGATGAGCAACGGGGCAATCGTGGCGGCGGCGTTCAGGTTGAAGGCGTCTTGTCCTACTTCATCACCAGGAACTTCAGCGTCGGCGTCGGTGGCCGCTATTGGGCGATGTGGACCAACAGGCGGAGCGATACGTTGCCGTGCAGCGACAGCGGCTGCGTTGGTGCACCCATATTTGCAAAGCACAGCATGAAGCGCTGGGGCACGTTCTTTCAGGCGTCCTATAGGTTCGATTGAAAAGATCACACCTATAGCCAAGCTCCAGGCCTCTTCGACGCTAAGAAATGGCGCGAATCGAGTAAGGATCATTAGCCATGTCCTTGCCGGGCGCGGGCCTTATCCAACTGAGCAGTTCGATCTTGAGCGCTTGGTCCCGGTAGCCGAGGGAGACCAGCGCATTGTGGGCGTCGGCCCATGACATCGCGCGAGCGATGTATCGCTCGACGATGTTGCGATGGTAGGCGCGCCATTGCGCGAGGTATTCGGGATCGAGCCGGTTGACAGCACGATCTCGCGCAACGCGCTGGATCAGCACGGCCTAGTCCTTGTAGGGCGGCACGCCGGGCGGGGGATCTTCCGGCTTATCCGCGTTCGGCTGCTCCTGTTCGGCCTTGTCCGCCGGCGGCTTGTCCGCATGGCGCCGGTCCTCGTGCTCGTCCTCTTTCGGCTTGCCTGCCATGGCACCCTCAGTGTTAGCGGCGCCGGGTCGACATCGCCCGGATGACCGCGATTGCGAGGTTTAGCGTCATCTCCTGCCCGCATCACCTCGGCGAAGTCCTTGTAGAACGGCACGTCTTGCCGGATCGGGACCGACGGCCGCAGCGAATACATCAGCTTGATGCGGCCCTTCGCCTTGCGTGTCGATCGGCCCTGACGTTGGAAGATGAAGCGCCCGCGCTTGAAGCTGTTCCGTAAATTCTTCGGCTGCTGCTGCGTCCGCACGGCGCCGCCGCTCGTCCGCTGCACGTTGACCGACGACGGGATCGAGAGGTTGCCGCCCTTCGCCCGGCGCGTGCCGCCCTTGGCATGCAGAAACAGGTTCGCCCGACCGATCTTGTCGTAAATCTCGACCGTCAGATCGCCCTTCGTGGCGCGCGAGCCCTTCGTGGTCAGCGCGGCATTCATGAACGAACGATTCCGGACGGTCACTGACGACGGCCATGTCGTCTCGATCAGGTACGACCGGGTATTCTCGGCGGCCATGTTGAGTGTGGTCGCCATGATGTAGGGGATTTGATCGACCGTCGCGCCGAGGTCCATGGCACGCTGCGCGATCTGCGAGAAATCGAAATCAACCCCGAGCGTTGGCATGGGTGGTGGGTGTGCTCATAAGGCGTAGAGGTCAAGCTTCTGACGGCCAGGCGGAATTCTTACGCTTAGCCAGAGCCTTACTGCTTTTGCCCCTCAACGGAACATGTGCTCTCAAAAAAGCGAACGCTGCTGCTCTCCGGACTGCTATATTCTGGCTGCCGGGCGGCTCGAATTCTGGTGAACGACCATGAGGCGGCGCGATTTCGTTGCCTTGATCACGTTTGCGGCGTTGTCGCTTCCACGACGGGCGCTTGCGCAAAAAAAGCCCCTTCGGATCGGTTGGCTCGTGTTCGACGATGCATCGCTGGGGCGGATCGATCAATCGCTGAAGGATGCGCTCGCGCAGGGCGCCTTCGCGAGCGGCAGCAATCTCCAGATCATTTACCGTTACGCCGAAGGCAACTCGACGCGACTCCGAGAGTTGGCGGAGGAACTCGTTGTGCAGAAGCCCGACCTACTGCTTGCGATTGGTGGCGACCTCATCAAAGCGCTGTTCGATGCAAGCGGGGGCGTCATACCTGTCGTGGGTGGCGTCAGCGACAGTCCGATACGAGCAGGTCTGGCCACGTCTCTCGCCAACCCTGGCAAGAATTTTACCGGTGTAACCTTTCTTACCGATGAAATGGCGGTCAAACGGGTGGAATTGCTAAGCGAGGTAGCTCCTAAGGCAAAGCGGGTGTCAGTCATTTTCAATCCGCAACATCTCGATGATGAGCTAACGTTTGCACGGAAAGCGGCACAATCGCTTGGCATCGATCCCCGTGGGTCGGTCAAAATCCCCCGGGTATGGTCACTTGAAACTCCCCCACCTGATGATCGCCGTCAGCGCCGCTGAACAGCAGTAGCCGGTCAGGCAGGACGTTTATGTTCGACCCCTTTAGCCAGCAAGGGGCCGGGGAGTTGAACGTCTTGAAGCGACATCTGCAAAGCACCGTACTTACATTACTTGATCGCAACACCAGCCAGCGCGAGATTCACCGGCTGACGGGTGTCGATCGCAAGACGATCCGGCGTTATCAGGCGCTGCGGGCCGGTGCGGAGGCAAATTCCCCCGGGGAAGTGACCACCGGCTCGGTGAGCGCGGACGGCCAAATTCCTCCACCCCGACCACCGGCTTTTGGGACATCGGAAGCGACGGTCACCAGCAGCCTGGCCCGTTCGGCTTGCGAAGCGCATCGGACGTGGATCGAAGAACAGGTCCGGCTGAAGCGGAACGCGCAGGCGATTTACCAGGACCTGGTTGATCAATTTGGCTTTCCGTCCAGCTACCAGAGTGTCAAGCGGTTTGTGCGCCGGTTGCGGCACGCTGATCCTGAGCAGTTTGATCGTCTTGAGTTCCTCCCCGGCGAGGAAGCTCAGGTCGACTATGGCGAGGGCGCGCCGACGGTTGATCCGAAGAGCGGGCGGTACCGTCGTCCCCGCCTGTTCGTGATGACGCTACGCTACTCGCGGCGCAGCTTCCGGCGGGTAGTCTGGAAGTCCAGCCAACAAGTCTGGGCGCAGCTCCACGAAGAGGCGTTCCGGTATTTTGGCGGGGTCCCCAGCTATGTCGTGCTCGACAACCTGAAGGAAGGCGTCCTCAAGCCGGATTTGTACGAGCCCCAGCTCAACCCGATTTACAGCGCGATGCTGGCTCATTACGCCGTGGTCGCCGATCCCGCGCGCGTGGCCGATCCAAATCGGAAAGGATGCGTCGAGAATGCGATTCAACATACCCAGGGCACTGCGCTGGCCGGACGGCGCTTCGAGACGCTGGAGGCGCAAAACGAGTTCTTGAGGCACTGGGAGGAGAACTGGGCTTCCAAACGCATCCACGGCAGCACGCGCCGTCAGGTCGAGGCGATGTTCCAGGAAGAGAAGCCGCACCTGCGGCCGCTGCCTGTCGCTCCCTTCCGCATCTTCACCGAAGTCGTCCGGACTGTCTGCGACGACACCACCGTACGCGTCGACAACAGCTATTACGCCGCGCGGCCCGCGCCGATCGGCAGCCAGGTCGTCGTGCGCATCTACACCACCACGATCGAGATCCGTGATCGCCACACCCGTGCGCTGCTGCGTGTTCATTCCCGGATGGCGCACCCCGGTTCTGTCGTCCTGCCGACCAGCGAACGGCCGTTCAACCCGTCGCGGCAAACCGCCGTGCTGCTGGCGAGCGCCGAGCGCATCGGACCGCAGACCAGGGCCTTGTGCCAGCAGGTGTTCGACACCGAAGGGCGCCCCGGACAGCGCGCGATGTGGGGCATTGTCGGGCTGGGCCGGAAGTATCCGGCGCGGCTGGTCGAGCAGGCCTGCGCGCACGCCATCGACAACCGCATCTACCGCTACAAGCACGTGCGTGCGACCGTCGAGCGGTTGTTCGAACAGGCGATCGAGCAGGTTGGAGTGACGCCACAGCCGGCATCGCCGCTCACCCAGGATCATCCGCTGATCCGTACCCCCGCGGAATACGGCGACCTCTTCAGCCGCGCTGTGCGGCGCGACGCCGACGACAATGGTCGGCAGGCCGAGGCTCACGACGATCACGCCACGGCAATCCGCGCTCGTGTCGCCTGCGCAACCCCGGCCAACTCCGGCGCCACGAGCGCTCCCGCTGCACCTTCTCACCTTAAACTGGAGACCTAGCCACATGATGACCATGCCGGAAATTGAGCGTTGCCTACGACAGCTGCGCCTGTCGGGTGTCCGCGACACGCTGCAGACGCGCGTGCTCCAGGCGCAGGGCGCCAACCAGCCCTTCCTCGAGACCTTCTCCCTTATCCTGCAGGATGAACTGGACCGTCGTCAGTCCCGTCTTATCGAGCGGCGATACCAGCAATCCGGGCTCGACGAAAAGCTGACGCTCGCCGAGTTCGACTGGTCCTTCAATCCCAAACTGCCACGTCAGACCTGCTTCCAGCTCCACACCCTGGCGTTCATTGCCGCTGGCGAGAACGCTCTGCTTGTTGGCAAACCTGGCACCGGGAAGTCGCACATAGCCAAGGCGATTGCCTATCAGGCGATCCTGCAAAGCCACAAGGTCCAGTATCTTGAGACCGACGACTTCTTCCACCGCTACGCCCTGAACTCTCCGGCACAACGCGAGGTCCGGCTGCGAACCATCATCGACTGCGATCTCCTCGTGCTGGACGATCTATTCCTCGCACGCGCCATCCCCGACGACGCCGGCACTTTGCTGCAGACCCTGATCCATCAGCGTTACAAACTGCGCCGCAGCGTCATCGTCACCTCCAATCGCGTCGTGCAGGATTGGGGGGCATACCTTGGGGACAACACTATGAGCACGACGATCCTCGATCGCCTTATGCATCATTGCCATCTGCTTGAGTTCGACGGACGCAGCTATCGGCTCAAAGAAGCCGCTGAAGCTCTTGCCCGGGAAACAAACTCAAACTAACAGTCCCTTGTCCTGCCTCGCGGGTGGAGGAATTTGACTGACCACACCCGGAGGAATTTGAAGTGACCCGCGGGGGCATCGATATAACAGCGCATCCGATTGGTAGCCCCGGAGAACTTGAGCCCGCGCTTCGTGCAGCAAGTACCAATGGCGCGAACGGTTTGTTTGTGGTCGCCTCGCGCCTAACTAATTTTGTCGCCCCAAGAATTGCCCAATATGGATTGGAGCAGCGGCTTCCGGTCATCGCAGCGTGGCGCGAATTCGCCGCCAGCGGGGCCTTGTTGTCGTATGGACCAGATAGGATTTTTGAGGCCAAGCGCATCGCAGGTTACGTGCAGAAGGTGCTGAACGGTACAAAACCGGCCGACCTGCCGATTGAGCAACCAGTGAAGTTCGAGCTTGTGATTAATCTGAAAACAGCGCGCAGCATTGGATTGCCGATTAGCCGAGAGTTGTTACTGCGTGCAGATGACGTGATTGAATGACCGCTCTTGGCCCAACCCCGACCTCGAGATCCGCTCTCGCGCCCGCTAACAGGGGGGCAGCGGGCCACTGTCATATGCGCCCGGATCTGCGGCACGTGGTTCTTGAGTACGTGACCCCAAAAAACCGACCCCGCCGCCGGGATCGGTCGAACAGTCTTGCGTTAGTGGGAAATACCACGGCGGCCCGATCCATCAGCGCGTGGCTTTGGCCTCGGGCGCGTGCGCGAAGAAGGCACCGGTTTTTTCAAGTCGTCAACGTAATTTTCTGCGCGCTCTTTCGGCAGTTCGGGGAAGATGCCGGGCAAGAGATCGGCGTCCAAATTGATTACGTCGAGAGTAATCAGCCGTTTAGTCACCGCTTTGCGCAGCCGCGCGAGCGCCTCGGCGTAGCTCATGACGCGCCCAATTTTTTCTGCTTCGATCCGCCAGGCACGATAGGCGGCGTTGAACCAAGCGAGATCACCGGTCGCGTTAGCGTGGTTGATTGTCTCTTGCACATGGCGAACCGCCGCATGCACCCGCGACATCGCCGCGTCGTGGTTCGTCAGCGTGATCTTCCAGCGCGCGGCGACCGCCTCGACTTGGCGCCGGGCGAACTCGGCGCGGACCGCAAGCCTCCCCTCGGGATCGCGCGGCAGCACCTCGGTCGCCTCGGCCACGATCGCCTCGGCGGTGTCGCGGTCCTTGACCCAATACGCGCAGCCGATCTCCGACCACGGCCAATTGTCCCGGATGCCATCGAAGGTCCGGCCGAGGTCGCGGGAGACGCCGACGATGCACGGCTCGCCGCGCGGGATCGTGGCGATATAGATCGCCGCCACGCCGAAAACGATCAGGTACTCCCTGTCCGCGCCATGGGGGATTTCAAGGTCCATCGTATCTCCACCCGCGCTTGCCGTCGCTCATTGATCACCTTGCAATGCGGCGTGCAGCGCCGCCGCCGCTTCCGCGCGGCAGGCGTCGCGCAGTTTCGCGGGCAAAGCCGCCCATGGCTTTCCCCGACGCCGGGCTTCCTCGCCGACAACCCTGTTCGCGACCGCGTCCCTGATCGCGATGGCGGCGGTCTCAATCATCGCCTCGGTGATCCGCATGGTGCCCTCCCTTAGAAGACCGGCACGAGCTCGCCGCGCAGACCCTCGGCGATGACATCGCAGCCGCGATCGTGGTTGGCCCGCCATGTGTCGGCATAGCCGCCGCGCTTGACCGCGACCCATCCCGCGTCGCGTTCGAGAGAGTGCGCCAGGGCGACACAGTTGACCGCCCGGAGCAGATGCATTTGGCCGAGCAGGTAGCGGGCGGGCCAGCAGATCGCCGCCTCCATGCGGGTGACATCGCTGAAGGACGGCAGCAGGCGCGTGCGGTTCTGCATCCGCATCGTTTTCTCGAGTTCGCCTTGCGCCTGTTGAGCGAGCAAGTCCTCGAACTCGTAACTGTAGGCAGGCCACGGCGCGCCATAGCCCGCGACCGCGCGCATCGGGATCAGGCGCAGGGTTCGCATCGCCTCGGCGAGACGCTTGCCGACATGCGGGCCGCTCCAGACCGAGGGGGCGATGTCCTCCATTACGGCGTCTTCGAGCGGGTTGAATTTCAGCGGGTCATCCCGGCGGATCACGGGCACGTCACTCAAGGGCCATCTCCTTCTGCTTTTCGGCCAGTTCCTCGAACCGTTGCGTCTGCACGTCGAACCCCATGTTGATCGCGCCCTTGAAGCCGGTTTCCTCGAACCGAACCTTGGCGATGTGCACGGTGGATCTGTTGGCTTCCGGCGCGCGTTCGATGACGACGCCGTGGTCGCATTTGTTGAACCAGTGGGCCGACCCCTCGATATCGTAGAGCGTGGCGGTTCGGGCCCGGCCGTGCTCCCACACGTCCTTGGTCGGGTGCGCCAGGACGATCACGGCGACCTCGTATTGCCGCCCGAAGCGCTTCAGCATGCGGATGGCCCGGCCGATGTATTCCGTCGAACTCTCATCGCGGCGCCGGGCGTGCTCGATCTCGTTCCATGGGTCGATGACCAGCACGCGGATGCCATCGCGCAGCACCGCATCGCGGGCTTTCTCGATGATCCATTCCAGCGTGATGTCTTCCTCGTCGGCGTCATTCGGATCGTGGTCGATGAACGTGAAGCTACCCTCGATGAACTCGTCGGCCTCGGCCGATGCAGCCGCGGTGCCCGCGATGATCCGGCGCAGCTTGTCGCGGAGATGCGGCACCGTTGGCATCTCGGCGGAGAAGACGGCCGAACGCCATCCGTAGGCGCGGGCGATGTTGACCAGCACGTTCAGCACCCAAGTCGATTTGCCGTGGCTCGGGATGCCGGTGACGACCATGAACTCGCCCGGGAACAGCTTCAGCCAAGCATTGTTGGCGGACGCGACGCTGTCGCCGTCGAACAGCGGCCAGCCGATCGAGATCGGGTGCAGCGCCGGGAGCGCCGGATACTCCGAGAGCCGATAGAGCCCGCGAACCGGATACTGTTTGGCCTCCCGCAGCACGGCGCTGACCGCATCGCGCCCGCACTGGCGCAGCACCTCGTTCAAGTCCTTGCAGCCCGGCGGGAACGTCACGAACAGACAGCGCACGGCGCCGAGCCGACGGACGATTTCGGCAGCGAGCCGTTGTCCTGGCCCGTCGTCATCGACTGCGAGAATGAACCGCTTGATCCGCTTCAACCGATCGCGGTTGAGCCACAGGAACTCGAACTTGCCGCTCGCCTCGGTCTGCGGATCGAGCGGCGGCAGGCGTCCATCCTTCGGGACCGGCGGCGCGCCATCGGGCACCGAGACCGTGAGCGGCCAGCCGCAATCGATCGCGACCATGCCGTCCTCGATGCCCTCGGTGATCACGAGCGCTTGCGTGCCCGCTTCCAGAAGCGGGTCATCGAGCACGTCGGCGTTCCAGAACGTCCGCTTGCCGCCCTTGCGATGCCAGAAGAACTTCTCGCCATCGCGCTCGGTGCGATATTTCTCGTTCACGACGACGCCGTGCTCGATGAACGGATAGACGAGGATGTTGCCGCTCGGGTTGGCGACGACATGCCGGTTCGGCTTCTCACCGACGAGAGTACCCGTATAAATCTCGAACTTGGCGGCCAGCTCGGGCGATATCCCCCGGGCCTCGAAGAACTCGACGTGTCGCGTCGCGAGCGTCGTCATAGCGATAGCTCCCATGGAATTCGTCGCAGTGGAAACAGCGGAAGAAAAAGCCGTCCGCATCGCAGCGGATGGACAGGCACTTGTGGGTCTTCTTGCGCCGCAGATGTGAGCAGGCCGGGCAGCGGAGTTCGTGGGTGCCGCTATGCGAGCGCGGGTCGAAGCCGATCCGGGCGAACATCCGCAGCACCTCATCCAGCGACAGGCGGCGCGTCATGGCTGCACCACCCTTGGCGGCTCATGCTCGGGCGGGGCCCGGATGATGGCGCCGATGTATTCGCGGGGATCGTGCTTGGTGGACGCCTGTTCGATCGCCGCCCGCGCCAGCGGGACCTTGCCGCCCTTCGCTTTGAGCAATCGCGAGACGAGGCCTCCCGCAGCACTGCCGAGGACTTCCTTGCCGCGCCGGAACAGTTCGGTCTCCGCGTCAGACGGCGGTGGCACCTTGGCCGGTCGCGGCGGCGGGACCGTCTCGCCGAAGTCCAATTCGCCAGAGCCCGAGCGCGCCCCAATCGGCGCGGCATGGTCCTCGGTCCTAGGTCCATGGTCCACGGTCCTAGGTCCAAGGTCCGTCGATGAAGCCTCGCGAGGGCTCGCGAGCAATCGCGTAGCCTCGCTGACAACCGGCAAACGCGAGGGCGTCGGGCGATCAATCTTCTGGTGTTTCAGCCAGTTATCGATTTGCAGATAGGTGGAGCCCTCAACCACGTAACGGGTGATGCAACCATGACGCTCAAGTTCGGCGAGCCAGCCGTCCATGAGCCCCGGCGCATCGTCATCGTATGGGTAGAGAAGGCTCGCGAGCATTCGCGAGGCCGCGCGAGCCCTCCCTTCGTCATCGGCGAGGGTCCACAATTGGATGAACAGCAGGCGCGCATCCCGGGACAGCTTGCCGATGGTCTCAGATTGCGGAAACTCGGGCTTGATCGTCCTGATGCGCGCCATCAGACCCTCCCGGCATTGGCTCGATAGACGGCGGTCGCGAAACCTGGCGGCGTGATGCTGCGGGTGTCGGCGCGATCGGCAGTCGGTGAGAAATTGAGGATTGCGGAGCCCAGCACCGGCTCGACGCACGTCGGCTCGGCGAACAGATCACCGATCTGGACCTTCTCGGGCATGACGAACCCGCCGCCGACCCACAGGCACGTTTGCTTCGTATAGGGGTCGCTGTAGCCGCAGGGATCGAACGTGTAGTCGGGATCGCGCCAGTAGGTCGAAAGGGTCGAGACCGGGTTCTCGATCATGTAGGGCGCGCCGCTGTCCTCGCAGACGCGCCGACAGGCATCGACCACTTGCAGCGCATGGATCAGGGCGCCGAGGCCCTTACCCTTGAACCAGCGGGCGCCCGAGACCGCGAGATGCGAGCACGGCGGAAATGCGAAGACGATGACGGGGCGCGGCAGATGCGCGGGATAGCGCCATTGCGTGATGTCGGCGACGATGTGATGGCGGCGATGGTGCTCGCGCGGCGCCGGTTGGAGATCGACGGTGATCGCCGAATAGCCCGCCTCGATCCACGGCAGCACCATGGTGCCGGTTCGATCGCAGAGCGACAGGACAATCCCGCCCGCGTTCATGCAATCCTCCGCCGGAACAGTGGTGAGGTTTGCAGCGCGAGCTTCGGGTCGAAGACCGAGGCTTGATAGTGCCAGAGGGCGAGTGCGTCGGCGGCGTTGTCATCGCACGGCGCCCAGCCGAGCCGATTGCATGCATCGATCGTCGCCGACTTCGCTTCCTTCCGCTTGATCCGGTTGGTGCCGAGGAAATGCTCGCGAACTTCCGAGACTTTCGCCTCGCGCACGTCATAGCCGCCTGAGTGGCCGAATTCCTCCACCACGGCGCAAAGCCCGATCAGCACGCGGATGATGTGCGCGGTGGTGAAGCCCGCCATGTGCTGGGGCGCCATCGGCGCCTCGAATACGATCAGCCGCACGTCGGGATTGGCGGTAAGGAAATCGGCGAGCCACTGTCGGCATGCCGAATAGACCGTGCCAAGACTGGCGCCCTGGCGCGCAAAACGCACTGAGCCCGAACGTGGGCGATCCTCAGAGGGATTGCCGCAGGCCCAGCCGGTGCGGGATGCGAGATCGAGCGCCAGAATGCGCGGGTCCATGCCGCGCCTCCGCTAATGAGCGGTGGCGCTATCGGCACCATTAACGGCGGACATCGCCGCCGCCCGCCAGAGCGGCAAATCCTTCACACCCTCGGCGGTCGCGAGCATCGAGAGGATGTGCTGCTGATCCTGTTCAAGCTCCTCGTAAATCTCGCGGTTCTTGGCCTCGTTGATCCTGATCTTGACGAGCGACCGAAGCTCCTTGGTCGGGATGCCGCGCGCCTTCCCTTCCTTGAAGCAGGCGTTGATGCTCTCGCGGATGTTGCGGCACCGGGCCATCGATGACCCGCGCTCGGACGCGAGATCGGCATGATAGCCGTCGATCTTGCCGAGGATTTCCTGCACGATCTCGGGGTCGAAATCGTTCGTCTGCGTTGCTGCTGGCTTCGCCATATGAAAGGTCCCTTTGCGTTGCGGGGCCTCGGCGAATTGGGATCATCGCCGGGCCGCGCGTGGTCGCATCGGAGCCCCGGGCATCAGGCCCTCCCGTAGTTGACGAACAGGCGATGGTGCTTCGGGCACCATGACGAGCCGGGCCGCTTCTTGGCGCCGCAGAACATGGCGAGACCGTCCTCGCCGCGCTCGTTCAGCACGGCGCGGCAGTGGAAGCGTTTGGCTTGCAGGAAGGGCACGGGCTTGCTGTTGACGGCCTCGATCGGCGCGAGCTTGCGCGCCAGGGCGACCGACGCCTCGGCTTTCGGCGGCTGCTTGGTGATGGCTTTAGTCATCGGCGACTGGCCCTCGGGACGTTTAAGCTTGAGGCGTGAGATTTTCCCGGAGACCGCACTGCGCGTGCGATGCATCGCATCGGCGATCACCGACGACGACGCGCCCTCGGCGACCCAGCGCCGCAGGGTTTGTTCAGCCGCATCATCCCATGTCGATTGATAGACCATCGGGCCGCCCCGTTTGTCGCGAAGCACGACGGTCGTTTTAATAGTCACTGCTTCGCGTCATCGTCATCTGTTTTCTGCGGCCCGTACCCACCAATTGCGTAACTCAGGACCGGCGGACAAATGCGAACGAACGCTGACAACTCGCCGCGAGTTCATTGGTTGGTGGCAGCAATTTCGACAGCACGTTGAAGTTGATCCGTACCCGCTTTTTTTGATCGCGCATGTTGACAGCTTGATCGAAGCGGGCGGACAATCGCGATGACAGGCAGATTGAAGCAAACAATAACGCACTGACCTGATCACCACGGCGCACCGCCTGCGGACTACCAGCGGGCGGCCCTCACACCCGACAAAAGCATCATCGATGCCGCGCTCCAAGTGCACCTTGGGACCGGTGGGATTGGTTTCTGTGCGTTCCTTGCAACGCTGCAAGGCTTAGGGAGGTCGGCATGCAGTCGCTCCGGTGGGACGGGAAAACGATCACGGTGCCCGGCGTTTATCGGGATATCCCGCTGCACGACTATCACCGCGCCGACCTTTGCGATGCGATCAGCGTCTCATCGTCGATGTTTCGGCACATCGTTAACAAGTCACCAAAGCACGCCTTCGATAAATCGTCGCTCAATCCCGATCGCGAAGACGGCGAGACCGAGACCGAGGCGATCGTGCTCGGCCGTTTCGTGCACAAGGCGGTCGCTGGCGAGCCGTTCGATGACGATACAGTCATGCGCCCGGCCACCGTTGGCGGGTTCGCGTACAACGCGAACAGGAAGGAATGGCGGGATTGGCTCAAGGAGCAGCGCGGCGCCGGAAAGTATGTGATCTCGCCCGCCCTGGCGGAGCGCGCCAAGGGCATGATCATCGCGCTCGGTCAGTTTCCGCTCGTGCAGCACGGCATGCTGGGCGGATCGCCGGAGCGCTCGCTGATCTGGAAGGACTCGCGCGGCTTCTGGAAGAAAGCGCGGCCAGATGAAATCCCGAACGACAGCGGCGACTTCGTCGATCTGAAGTCGACGAGCTCGGTCCTCTATCGCGACACGCAGCGGTCCATCATCGACTACGGTTACCACCAGCAGGGCGCGATGGTGATGGAAGGCGCGCGGGCGCTCGGCATCCCGGCGTCCTCATTCACGCTGCTGTGGGTCGAGAGCAAGCGTCCGCATTGCGTCCGCGCGCAGACGCTCAAGGACGAGGACTTGGCGCGCGGCGCCGCCCTCAATGAACTCGCCGCCAAGACGTTCTGGCAGTGCTTCCAGAGTGGCGTCTGGCCCGGCCCGGGCGATGATCGCGCCGACGCCGAGTATGTCGATTTGCCCGACTGGTATCGCCAGTCTGTTGATGACCGGATCAAGTTCGAATTGCGGGAGGCTGCGTGATGACCGATCAAACCGTCACCACCGAGGCCCCGCAGACGCCGCCGCCCTCGCAACAGCAGGCGCAGCCCGATCGTGTGACCCGCCGCGACCTTGTGGAGGGGAACGCGGAGAAGGTGGTCACCGAGCGCACCGAGGCCGTGACGCTGTTCAAGGGCGGGGGCGTCGACTACGCGAACCTGCGCGATCTGGTCGATGCCGCGAAGCTTCTGGCGGCGTCCGGGCCTTATCTGCCGCCCTTCATGCAGGGCAACGTCGGCGCCTGTTTCGCCAATTGCATGCGGGCGCAGGAGCTTGGCGTCTCGCCGCTCGCCCTGGCGAAGTGGACCTATGTCGTCGAGCAGTTTGTCGGCGGCCAGAAGGTCGAGCAGGTCGCCTACGAGAGCCAGATGTTTCACGCGGTGGTCGAGGCGCGCGCCCCGATCACCACGCGCCTACAAGTCGCCTATGAGGGCGAAGGCGACATGCGGCGGTGCCGGGTGTGGGCGACCTTCAAGGGCGAGAAAGAGCCGCGCCATTTCCCGCCGCTCGATGCTGCGCCGGATCAGTTCACACTCGGCAAGCTGCGCCCGAAGCGGAACGACAGTGGCCGGATCAAGGGCTCGCCGCTTTGGGACACCAAGCCAGACCTGCAACTGTTCTACAACATGAGCCGCGATTGGGCGCGCATGTACTGCCCCGATGTCATCTCGGGCATGTACGGCCGCGACGAGATGGAGGACGCGGGCTTCACCGTCGCATCTGAGGCCGCGCGCGATGTCTCCCCGCGTCTGACGGAACGCCTGCGCGGCACCGCGCCGTCGATCGGTCAGGCGGCTATTGCCGCGATCGATGCGCAAGCCGCAGAACACGCCCCGAAATCAAAAGCGAAGGCGCCTACCGAGGGCCCCTCGGGCGACGCTTAAGAAGCTGGAAGGAGTGGGAAATGCCTGACTTCTGCGACCGCGACGGCTCGTCCTGTGCTGCGCCTATCACCGCAACCCGGCTCGGCGACGTTCTCCGCATCGAGGCGGCCCCGCGCCATGGCGGCGCGTCCCGCCCGTTGCTCCCCTCGCAGGACATCCGCGTCATGCTGTTCGCCGAGCGGGAGTTTCGGCGCCAGCGCGCCGCGCGCGGCTACATGAAGCAGTGCGATCAGGCGTTCGCCTGCATCGTCAAAGGTTATGGCGCCCAGCCCAGCGTCGTCACTCGGCCCGATCGCGACCCCGAGCTGATCGAGTTGCGCCAGAAGATGATGGCGTTCGTCGCGGTTGCGACCGGGGCCACGCACCGTCAGGTCGGGCTGGTCTTCAAGCGCGATCACTCCTCGGTCGGATCGGCCTGCGCCCGGTTCGCCGCCGCTGTTCGCGCCACCATCTCGTCGGCCCAACCAACGAGCGAGCCTGATGCGGAAACTGATGCGTGAGATTGTCACCTTGGTGCGGCAGGCCGGGGGATCGGACGTGTGGGTCTCCGAGGGCGGCAAACACACGCGCGTCCACTTCACCGGCCCGAACGGTCGGAAATCCCATCTCCTGATCCATCGCGGCGCGACGGTCACCACCCGCTACGCCGCGATGATCCGCTCCCAACTCCGTCGGAAGATCGCGCCACGAGCGTGTAACCCGGAGTGTCACCGAGGATGAGCGCGGCATTCACGGTCGGTCTGATCGCTGGCCTCGTCTGCGTCGGCAGTCTCGGCGCAATCATCATGGCGATTTTCGTCATGGGCAAGGACAGCGATTTTCCAAGGAGAGCACTATGACCCTCGCGAGCGAAATCACCAATTTGGAGACCGAGTTGCAAAGCAGCCGCGTTGAGGCCGAAGCGCTCGGCAAGAGGAACGCCGTCCTTGAATTTGAGAATGACAGCTTGAAGCAGCAACTTGCCAAGGCAAACGCCGATCGCGACGCGCTGATCCGGCGCTCGGAGGCGATCAAGAGCCTGCTCGATCAATGCGGAGCCACCTTGATGCACGGCTTGAAGCAATACGCCGCCGAGCGCGAGGTCGAGCGCCGCGAGGAGGCGAGCGGCGAGATCGAGAGCGGCATGGCCGCGATCGTCGCCCGCCGCAACGGCGGGGCCATTCATACGGATGGCCCGCAAACCGACCACTGACCATGACAACGGGAGACTGACGTGAGCACCGAACCGATGCTGCAATTCTTCGCCTACTCGCATTTGAAGCCCGAACTTCAACCAACCAGCGCCAAGTTTGCCGAGGTCGCCGAATGGGTGGTCTCGCTGCTGCCGCGCAATCCCGAGCGCACCGCCTGCCTTCGCAAACTTATCGAGGCGAAGGACTGTGCGGTGCGCGCCGCGATTTACAAGGAGGACGGACAATGAAAATCCCGAAAGGCGCCGACATCCAACTCAAGACCGAGGGCGGCCAGGTTGAATTGCACATCAACGCCGCGGTGACTACGCGCACGGCTGCGGCCGAACTGATCGCGGCGATCCGGCAGATTGCCGGGGCGCTGGAAGCTGAGAAGCGCGGTCCGCGCAAGAAGGCCGTCACGACCGCCGAGGCCGCCTGACATGGGCGAGCGTCGGGCCTTACCGCAAAGGCGGCAAGCCGAGACCTTCGAGATCGAATTCGGGGGCCTCGAACGCCGCTATGCGGTGACGCTCGGCTTCTACGATGACGGCGCTCTGGGGGAGGTTTTCATCAGCGGCGGCAAGTCCGGTCAGACGGTCGAGGCGATCGCCCGCGATGGCGCGGTTCTGCTTTCGCCCGCCCTGCAATACGGCGCGTCGCTCGACAATATCGCCAGCGCCATCACCCGCGATGATCGGGGCGGCCCGTCATCGGTGATCGGCGCGGTGATCGATCGGCTCGCGCGAGGGGGCGACCAATGAATGAAGAACAGAGGGCCGAGGAACGGGCCGAACGTGACGCCGAGATCGCGCGCGACGCGGCCAACATTATCCTCGATCTGATGCAGGGTGCGCCCGTCAGCATCGCCTACAACATCATCGGCAACATCACCGTGTCGGTCTTTACAGCGGGCCGTTCCTCGAACCCGGCGCCGCCTTGGAGGAGTTCGATCATTAGGCGGCGTACACGCGCCAGATGATCGCCGAGCAGATCAAGGAGCGGCTGCAATGAGGAAAGAAATCTGGAAAGACGTGCCCGGGTTCGAGGGTCTGTATGCGGTATCCGACCTAGGCCACGTGAAGTCGCTTGAACGGGGTGCGCGCGGTGGTGCTATGCTGGTACCGGAGCGCATCTTGAAGCCAGCCAAGGCAACGCGCGGCGGTTATGACGTAGTGCAATTGCACAATCACGGCAGGCGCACGCTGCGCACCGTTCATTCGCTTATGGCTGCTGCCTTCATCGGTGCGCGCCCGCCAGGGCTGGACATTTGCCATCGCAACGATGATCGGATTAACGATCTCGACAATCTTCGCGATGACATCCGCGCCGGTAACATCGCCGATGCAATGCGGAATGGTCGCACACCGAAAGGCGTTGCGCATTGGAATGCGAAGATGACGCTCGAAAAAGCAGACGAAATCAGGGCCGCCTATGCCGGTAAACGCGGAACGATGGCAGAGCTGGGTGACGATTTTGGCGTGACCGCATCGACTATTCATCGCGTCGTTCGTGGAGCCTGGAAATGAGGCGACGGGACTACATACCGCTCAAAACCCGGCTCGCGGCGACTCTCTGTGAGATACTGACCGACGACGGCACTGGGAAGCTTGTGAAGGTCATCCCGCACGAGGACGCGGTAAAGATGACCGAGGATCAAGTGCTGTCGCTCTTTCATTTCGACCACGCAATTTACCACGCGCGGGGCGGGGCGGATGCGTTCTGGAATTTGACGCCCACGCTGATCCCCGAGCACCGCGAGAAGACCCGCAAGCGCGATATCCCGCAGATCGCGAAGACCCGGCGGATCGAACAGCGCGAGGCCGAGTTTCGCGCCCGGCTGCTCGCGAAGCATCGAGGCGAACCGCGCCCGCCGAACCGCTGGCCGAAGAGCTCGTTCCAGAAGCGGAGGGCGCAGTCATGAGCACGGACAAGGCGTTCGTTCACACGACTGTGCCGTATGGCGATGACGGCAAGCTGGTGCGCGGGATCATCGCCCGATGCGGTGCGCCGGGCTGCGAGGCCGCGATCCCGCTGCCGGTCAACACCTTGCAGAATTCTCGCGGCGACGACACCGAGATCGAATGGCGCTTCATCGCGCGCAAATTGGAGGCGAAAGGCTGGCGTGTCGGCCGCAGCCACGATGCCCATCGCTGCCCGCGCTGCTTCAAGGCCGCGAAATTCTCATCGATCAGGAAGGCGGAAGCCATGCAGAACGGAAACGCGATGACCGACAAACTCAAGGTCGTGAAGGACAACATGCGGGTGATGAGCCGCGAGGATCGCCGCATCATTTTCGAGAAGCTGAACGAGGTCTACGTCAACGACAAGATCGGCTATGGCGATGGGTGGACCGACGAGAAGGTCGCGAACGACCTCGGCATCCCGCGCGCATGGGTCAAGCTGATCCGCGACGAGAATTTCGGCGACGAGGTCGGCAACGAAAGCATCCGCGAGCAGATCAAGGACGCGCGCGAACTGCTCTCGCAGATCAAGGCGATCGAGCCGGGCATCAGCGAGGCGCAGCGGCTGATCGCGGTCGCCGACAAAATCGAGAAGTCGCTGGCCGAGATTGCCAAGGTGCTCAAGTGACCGAGGGGCCGGCCGTCCTGGCGACGATGATTTGCAGGAAATGCGAGCAGGAGAAGCCCGAGGCCGATTTCTACATGCAGGCCCGCGACGGCTATGCGCCCCGGCGGATGACAGTCTGCAAAGTCTGCCATCGGGCGCGCACCGCGCAGAGCACGCAGGAGCGGCGCCGTCGGGCGAGGGAAACGAGGCAATTGACGATGACCGAGGACGTAAAGGTGAGCGCGATCGATACCGCGAGCGGCCACCGGCTCGCGACCGTAAAGGAGGCGTGCCGCTACGGGAAATTCTCGCACACCAAATGCTACGAACTGATCAATGCCGGGCGGATCAAGGCGAAGAAATTCGACGCCCGGACTCTGATCGACCTCGATAGCATCGACGTCATGTATGCGGCGCTGCCCGATCTGGTGCCCAATCCGGGCGCTAAGTCTTAAGGGGCCCAGGCGATTCAAAGAAATGCGCCATCATCATCGCCACGACAGGACGGGCACTCATAAAGGCGCCGATGTCGGCTTTGAGGGCTAAGCTGAAATTTTCTGCTCAATCAGAGCATTGCCGATTTTGACCCAACTCAGACACCGCAAATGCAGCAATCGCCAGCATCATAACCAAAAAAGCCCCGACGAGCCGGGGCTTTGGTTTGCGCAGACTGAAGCGATTAGTATCTGGCCGCGACCGGAGCGCCGTAGCCGCCGAAGCGATAGTTCAACCGGACGGTGACCATGTCCACATCCTGGCTGAACCGCTCGCCAAGGAGGGTGACGCCACCGGGCGTGACCACGCCTGCACCCACGAAGGTGCGGGTGTCATTCCCCATCCAGAGGTGGTCGTATTCAACACCGACCGACCAGTTCGGCGCGAAGCCATACTCCCAGCCGACGCCCAAGGCGCCGCCCCAGCGCGTGTGACTTGCCGAGTCCAGGCCGACTCCGGTGAGGTTGTTGAAGACATCAAGACGATTGTGGGTCACGGCGGCACCACCCTTCACATAGAGCAGCGAGGCGTTCCACGCCCAACCGAGTTGGGCCGTGAAGAGACCAATACCGTCGGTTTTTCCTGTGGTCGAAAGCAGCGGATCGATCAGGCTGACGCGCGTGTTCTTAATGTCGGCCCAATCGCCCTGCGCTTCCAATCCGAACACGAACTGATTGGTTTGCCAGCGATACCCGATCTGTCCGCCGACTAGGCCTCCGGAGCGAGAAGCGCAACCACCTGCGACTGTTCCAAGGTCAGTTACGAAATCCACGCAACCGCGGCTTTGGCCCCATCCGCCGTTAGCGCCGATGTAGAAGCCAGTCCAGTCATAGATCGGAGAGACAATCGGGGGCGGCGCCTTGGTGTACGGACGCGCCGCCAGATCAGCCGCGGACGCAGGAGCAGATAGACCCACGGCCATCATCCCGGCCGCGGCAACCAGAAGCTTCTTCATGTAAGTGATCTCCCCAGAAACAAATACGAGAAACGGCGTGACGCCCCACTTTCGGAATCAATATTAGCCGGTTCGACTCTTGGTTGCTGTAGCTCGGCTACAACACTTGCCTCGGAAAACATCGCGCAAAGTGTTGATTTTCATTAAGAAATAAGGAGCATAGTACCGCCAACGTTCATGCGTCACGAAAAGAAACCAGCCTGACGATCTTTTGGGCTGCGATCGCTGGCTCGAACTGCACGAGAGCGGGACCTACGTACGGCTAGGAGCCGGCGCGGCTTGAGGTAGATCAACTGCCGAAGACGAGCACCGACGTGGCTGCGACGGTGAAGACTGCGGCCAAAATGACTAGTGTGAAAAATACGCTGTCGTTCATTGTTCAAAATTAGCATGGGCCAATTTCGGCTGACTATGCAGTTTCTGCCAGTTCTGCCAAGGGAAACCACGGGATCGATATCCAAGAGCAGAAAAATCAGGGAATCCAACTCCAGTTCGGTTGCCCATTTTCTCCCGGTCGACAAGAATGGCTGCATTGTTAGGCACGTGAATATTTCACTAATGAAATGCAATCGCACCCGCAGTGATGGCGCAGGCATGCAAAGGCAGATTAGCGCTTTGAGGTCAGAGCGCGGCGTAACGCGGCACGAACTATCCGAAAGGGAAAAGCTGCTCGGCGAGATCCGACAGGCGATCAAGAAGCCTGGCGATGAGCAGCGAATCATCGCCTGGCTACTTAGCCGGCTCCGCATTCCTGACGCCGACCGCTGAACGCTCCGACGCGCGTCCGCGCCAACGACCGAGATGGGTCAGCCGGCCCGGCGTTACCCAGGCCCCCCTGCGAGCCGGCGCCTAGCCTCCGATCGGCCCTGAAAGCGTCTGCAACTCGGCCTCAATGGTCGCGATATCCTGCTCCAGCTGCGCAATAGACGACCGACAATCGAAGCCCGTCCTGGCCTTCAGGTCGACTGCCAAGCGCCGACGATGCGTCCTCAGATTCTCCAGCGACTGGCGGTCCTTAAGTCTTGTATAGCCGTCCACAATCAACTCAATCGCAGTCGACATAATCTTACCTCACAATCAAATTTCGGATCTGCAATACGGATAGGCTTTAGCGAGGAACGGGGGCGGAGTAAATCGACAAAGAAAAACCGCCGACCTTTGCGAGCCGGCGGGAGTTTGGACTGTAGATTGCGATCGGGGCTTCCGGTCGCCGTTCGACGGTAGCATGGCGGCACGCCAGCGAGAACCGCGTCACAAACCTGTGGCATGACCATTGCATAATTCAGGGCAACTGGGATTTCAGCGCTCAGTTAGAGAATAGGCGCTGCCGGGACGCTTATTTCGAGCCCGGCGACGCTTCACTTCCTTTCCCCTTGCGCCATCGCTACGGCGCATTTTGTTTCGACGGCCGGGATATTTGGCGCATGGCATACGACACGGCAACAGTACATATGCTCCGCAACGTTCTAGACGACGTTCTTTCCAGCCCGTCGTTCACTCGTCAGCAGCAGCGATCTGCCGTGGAAGTGGCCGAGCGTGTTCTCTGGCTCGCTTCGCAAGGGGAGCGTGAACCGATTAGGATCAAGCGGCACCTGCTAAATGAGTTCTTGGTGTCTGCTGAGAGTGATGCCGAACCGGTCGGCCCCCTCGCATGATCGACTGCTAGCGACTAAGCTCAAAGTCCGTTGGCCCGACTCGGACCTCGGGCGATGTCCGCCCTTCGAACCGCTGTTGATCATCCACCGCGCCTGATCCGCTACGTCTCTTTTGTAAGTACACGTCCGGAGACTACGACGGCGCCGTTCGCCGCCCGACGATATTGAGCCGCATGGCCGCCCTCCGATCCGGGCCCCATGAAAGGGCCCGGGCCCCGATCCGGGCTTTTTTAATGGGGATAGGCGGCTCCGGGAAAATACAGTATCGGTTTACAGTATCGCCCGGCGGCCGAAAGCGGGAAGAACCTTTCTTCTCAATGCCTTCGGCCATTTCGTCCCTTTCCCACAAGGGGAGAAGGGAAGGGGAGGAGATGGGAATTTCGGAGTAATAGCATCATGCTCCTGTTTTGCCCGACGGAGCAATGGGTGCAGCGTGATGAGTTGAAGTCCGATCAGGCTCGGCGGACGGCAAGGCACAGCTCTCTCCGTTCCCTCCCCCCTTGCGGGGGAGGGGCAGGGAGAGGGGTGCCACACGGGGACTCTTTCGAGTCGCTGACACGCAGGCTCGATGCCGCGTCAACAGCCGGTACCTTTTCCTGAGCTGCCCCTCTCCCTAGCCCTCCCCCGCAAGGGGGGAGGGAACGCACCTCCGTCGGCGCGCTAGGTGTGTCTCTTCATAGGCATCCAAGCCATTGATTCCCCACGCCCCGGTTACTGTGCATGGGGTTGTTTTCCAGATTTTTGATTCAGGGTCGTAGGCGCGGCCGTCGCGGCGGGCGTCAGCTCTGCCGAAAACCCATCCGGAAGGCGCCCCAGTGCTTGCCGCGGATCACGATCGGCGAGGACAGGTCCTTCATCAGCACGAACTGTCCGCCGCCCATGTCGCGGCGATAGGTCTGGAGCAGGAACGGTTTTGTGTTGGCCGCGACCTTCTTCACCGCGCGGTCGCTGAACAGGCGGCGGTTGCGGCAATTGGCGTTGTTCCAGACGGGGTCCTTGCCCTGCGGCAGGCGGTAGTTCGGGTTGTGGGTCGGCAGATAGCCGCCCTTGGCCCACGCGACGCAGAACACGATGCGGGGGTCTGACTTCTGGATCGGGTCCTGGATGGCGGGCAGGGCGCGGTCGGTGAAGTCGACGTAGTTGGTCTTGTATTGCTTGGGATCGGTGCCGGGGATTTGCCGGTAGTTCTCGTCCATGAGCTGGTCGAGCGTGATCTCGCCGCGGTCGATTGCGGCCTCGAACTCGTCCGAGATCCGCTTTGCGGTCTCGACGACGACGCGGATCAGCGGCGCATCCGATGTCTCCACGCCGCTGTCGGCGATCATTGCGATCAGCGCTTCGGACGTGTCGAGCAGTTTTGTCACGCGCTGATCGGCGTTCTTGAGATCGCGCGAGGACAGGTCGACGCCCTTGGCGAGCTCGTTGAGCTCGCTGATGACCGTGTCGCAATGGCCGAGATTGGAGGTCGCGGCGCGCGTGACGCTGTCGATCTCCGCTTCCACCGAGGCAAAACCCTGCTGGACCCGCGAGATGATGCCGGAGATCTGCTGGGCGCCTTCGCCGGCAGTCTTGGCGCGTTGCGAGGCGTCGCTGCTCTCGCCGATCAGGCCTTCGATCTGGCCGTCGAGATCGCGCACGGTGTCGGAGATCTGATGCGTGGCCGCACGGGTGGCCTCAGCGAGATTCTTGACCTCGCTCGCCACCACTGCAAAACCGCGGCCGGCATTGCCGGCGCGGGCCGCTTCGATGGTGGCATTGAGCGCGAGCAAATTGGTCTGCTTGGCGATCGCCTCGATCGAGCCGGACACTTTTGCCACCTGCGCCAGCGCCGAGCCGACCGCGCTCAGGCGCGCCTCGATTCGCTCCACGGCTGCGACGAGCTCGGAGATGTGGCTGACCGCGGTGTCGACCGCGCCGCGCGACTGCGCGATCTCGCCGACCGCCGCTGATGCGGTCGATTGCACCGCTTGTGAGGCATTGGCGATATCGTGATTGGCCGAGACCATCGTCTCGGCCGTCTCCTGGAGGTGATGGAACCGTTCGGATTGGTTCGCGACGCGGTTTGCGACTTCCTGGACGTTACCGGCGATGTCGGCGAGCTCGACGCCGAGGCCGCCGATGCGGTCAGCGAGCTGGTCGATCAGACGTTCGGCAAGTGTCCGGTCGGAGCCGGTGTCCAGGACTGCCAGTTGTGCGACGGACATGTTTTGAGAGTCCTCCAGTCAGAGCCGTTCGCCGGCTCCCCGCGGCATTCCCATTCCAATTCCAGCCTTAAAGGATGATTCGCGGCCGGCGTCTTGCCTGAGCGTGCACTACAGCTTGTAAGCCGTGCGGAATCCGCCCCAGTGCCGGCCCTGGACGCGGATCGGAACGTCGATCTCGCGCATCATCACGGTGTTGCCGTTGCCCATATCGCGCGCATAGCTCTGGACCAGGTACGAGCGCAGGTTGTGGGCGGCGGCGAGCCCTGCCGGATCGTTGAAGATCCGCCGGTTGCGGCTGTTGGCCGTGTTCCAGGCGGTGTCGCCCGGCCGCTGCGGATGCGAATAGATCTTGTTGTGCACCGGCAGGAAACCGTTGCGGTCGACCATGGCGCAGAATGCCATGCGCGGTTCCTTGGCGAGAAAGGCTTCCTGGAACGGCGGCAGCGCGCGGTCGGCCCAGTCCAGATATTTCGTGCGGTATTGCTGCGGATTGGTGCCGGCGATCTCCGCATAATCGGTGTCGAAGAGGTCGTCGATCCCGACCTCGCCGCGTGCAACCGCCTGCTCGAAAATCCGGGTCAGCGCCGTGCCGGCTTCCATGGCGCGAGTGACGAACTCGGTGTTCTCCTCGTGGATCGACCAGAGCCTGTCTTCGATCTTCTCGCTGAGATCGGCGTTGGGGCTGACGAACTGCGCGCGGGCGCCGGCCTTGGACTGCTCGATCACGCGCAGGCGGCAGGCGCCGACGCCTTCGAGGGTGCCGTCGACGATGGCCTGCGTGGCAAGCTTCGCCGCCTCCGCGCCGCCGATCAGCACGCCGTCCATCGCGATCTCGTAGACCTGCAACATGCCGCGCGCGGTTTCGAACTTGAGATGGCAGGGCAGCCGCTCGGTCTTGCGGCGGTCGTCGTGCTCGCTTTGGCGCAGCAGCACCGCACAGCGCGATTTCAGCTTCCGTGCGAAGGTGGTGACGGCCTTGCCGGCGCTGGCGACGTTCTCGCCGTGGGTCTCGGCCGCCTTGGTCGCGGCATCGATCTCGGCCGCGCTCTCGCCGACCGAGATGATGAACTGCGACGCGCTGGCCGCGTTGCCGGAGACCTCGCTGGTGGTGGCATTCTGCTCGGCCACCGCGCCGTTGACGGTGTCGAACACCGGGCGGATCGCCTCGATCGCCTGCGCGATGCGATGCACGGCGTCGGCCGAGCCGGCGGCGTCGCGCTGGAGCGCGTCGATCTTCCTGGTGATCTCCTCCGTCGCGCCCTGGGTCTGCACCGCGAGCGCCTTCACTTCGGTCGCGACGACCGCAAAGCCCTTGCCGGCCGCACCCGCACGCGCGGCCTCGATGGTGGAGTTGAGCGCGAGCAGCGTCGTCTGCCGCGCGATCTGTGCAATCAGATTGACGACATTGCCGATGGCGGCGGAGGATTCGCGCAGGCGGTCGACATTGGCGCGGGCTTCCTGCGCCGCGGCGCTCGCTTCGTCGGCGAGCTTGCCGGCCTCGCGCACCTGCGCGCCGATGCCCTGCGCGGACTGGGTAAACTTGTCGGCGGCATGGGCGAAGGTCGAGGCGTTCGACTGCGCGGCATTGGTCCGACCGGTGAGGGCGTCGGTGCGCTCGCGAATATCCGCGAGCGTTGCCGCGGTCGCCTCCGCGCCGCCGGCGACCGAGTTGGCGGCCCGTTCGAGCTGGCGGATCATGGCGCCGAGCTCGAGTTCCAGCAGTTCCAGGATTTCCCGGGCGGAATCGGCCTCGGCCGACGGGGCAGGCGCGGGATCGACCGGCGACGGCGCGGCCTGTGGGGTTGCCACGGGCGCGGACAAGTCGGGCAGACGCTTCCGAAACAATGCGAACGCCATCAGGTCACTCTTGTCGGGGAACGGGCGGTTGCTATTTTCGCAGGCCGGAATGAAATCAGGGTTAACGGTGCCTGACTCCTAGGCACGGGCCACTACGATATTACCTTAAAGTCGTAGAGCCTCTTTCATTCCGGTGGGTTGGCGGCCTATAAGGCCGCGCTTCCCACGCTCACCTTTGGCGCACGATTCCTGACGAGACACGCATGGCCGGACATTCCCAATTCAAGAACATCATGCACCGCAAGGGGCGGCAGGATGCCCAGAAGTCGAAGCTGTTCGGCAAGCTGGCGCGGGAAATCACCGTCGCGGCCAAGCTGGGCACCCCCGATCCCAACATGAACCCGCGCCTGCGTGCCGCCATCATCGCGGCGCGCCAGGAGAACATGCCGAAGGACAATATCGAGCGCGCCGTCAAGAAGGCGCTCGGCAATGAGGGCGAGAACTATGACGAGATCCGCTACGAGGGTTACGGCCCCGGCGGCGTCGCCGTCATCGTCGAGGCGCTGACCGACAACCGCAACCGCGCCGCCTCCGACATCCGCTCCTTCTTCACCAAGTCGGGCGGCAATCTCGGCGAAACCGGCTCGGTCTCCTTCATGTTCGACCGCACCGGCATCATCGAATACGACCGCAGCGTCGCCTCCGACGACGCGGTGCTGGATGCCGCGATCGAGGCCGGCGCCGATGACGTGGTCTCGGGCGAAGGCGGACACGAGATCTACGCCTCGACCGAAAGCTATCGCGACGTCGCCAAGGCGCTGGAAGCCAAGTTCGGCGAGCCGCGCAAGGCCGCGCTGATCTGGAAGCCGCAGAATACGGTCGCGGTCGACGACGAGACCGGCGAGAAGCTCTTGAAGCTGATGGACCTGCTCAACGAGCACGACGACGTCCAGCACGTCTACGCCAATTTCGAGGTGTCGGACGCGCTGGTCGCGAAGATGGGCGGCTGAGGTCGCTCTCCTGTCCCAGATTCTGCTGTCGTCGCCCGGCTTGACCGGGCGACCCAGTATTCCAGAGACGTCAGAGGGAAACGGAGAAGCCGCGGCGTACTGGATACCCCGCTTTCGCGGGGTATGACCGCGTGTCTTGTGGTCGTCATCGCGGGCACCCAATCGCGACACCCCACTTCCCCTGTTACTTCCGTTCTGTTTCTGTTTCCCCCACCGCAGCCAGCCGCTATCACTGGCCCATGACTGCGCTCCCGATTCGTGGCCCCGTTCGCATCATCGGCATCGACCCCGGCCTGCGCCGCACCGGCTGGGGCGTGATCGAGGCCGAGGGCAATCGTTTGATCTACGTCGCCTGCGGCTCGGTGGAACCGCCGGACGATTTGCCGCTGGCGAGCCGGCTGCTCGCGATCCATGAGGGGCTTGCCGCCGTCCTGTCCGGTCACAAGCCGATGGAAGCCGCGGTCGAGCAGACCTTTGTGAACAAGGACGGCGTCGCGACGCTGAAGCTCGGCCAGGCCCGCGGCGTCGCCATGCTGGCGCCTGCGATGTTCGGCATTACTGTCGCCGAATACGCGCCGAACCAGGTCAAGAAGACGGTGGTCGGCGCCGGCCACGCCGACAAGCACCAGATCGCGATGATGCTGAAGATTCTGCTGCCGAAAGCCGAGCCGCCGTCAGCGGACGCCGCCGACGCGCTCGCCATCGCCATTACCCACGCCCATCATCGCCAAAGCACGGCGCTCAGGCTGAAGGTGGCGGGCTTATGATCGGCAAGCTCAAGGGCCTGATCGATTCCTACGGCGAGGATTATGTGCTCCTCGACGTCGGCGGCGTCGGCTATCAGGTGCACTGCTCGACGCGGACGTTGCAGCATCTGCCGTCGCCGGGCGAGGCCGCCGTGTTGTCGATCGAGACCTACGTCCGCGAGGACCAGATAAAGCTGTTCGGCTTCCGCACCGACCAGGAGCGCGAATGGTTTCGCCTGCTCCAGACCGTGCAGGGCGTCGGCGCCAAGGTCGCGCTTGCCGTGCTCGGCACGCTGGCGCCTTCCGATCTCGCCAACGCCATCGCGCTACGCGACAAGGCCGCGGTGGCGCGCACGCCCGGCGTCGGCCCCAAGGTCGCCGAGCGCATCGTCACCGAATTGAAGGACAAGGCGCCGGCCTTCGCCAATGTCGATCCGGCCGTCGTCCATCTCGCCGGTGCCGTTGACGACCAGCGCGCGCCGCGCCCGGTGGCAGATGCGATTTCGGCGCTGGTCAATCTCGGTTACGGCCAGCCGCAGGCGGCTGCCGCTATTGCATCCGCATCGCGCAGCGCGGGCGAGAGCGCCGAGACCGCGCAACTCATCCGGCTAGGCCTGAAGGAGCTGTCGAAGTGAGCGCGGCCCACGCCAATCCCGTCGCCGCCCTGTTTCGTCGCCTTTCGCGCGTGGCCGGTATCGTCGTGATTTTCTCCATTGTCGGGCCGCTGACGACCGCCGCGTTGGTTGCTGTGACGGTAACGGCGCTCGGCGCCGCGGTGCTGCAGATGTTTCTCGTGTTCCTCGAACTGGAAGCACTGCGTGCTCTGGTTTCGATCGCGGTCGTGCTGTTGGCCATCGTCACGATTCTCGCCTCGTTCCTTCCTGCAGTCGTCGCCGGCCTGATATTTGCGTTGGCGGCGGTCTACGCCGATCTCAACATGATCTGGATGGCGTGGCTCGCCGCGGCGGTGGGTGCGGCCGGCTTCGTCATGGTTGGCATGTTCGTCGTGCCCTCCGAAACCTCGGCGGTGATCGTGCCGAGTGTCCGTTCCGCGCCCGAGGCGCTGAAGCTTTCGGCGATGCTCGCCGTCGTCGCCGTCATTCCGGCCAGCCTGTGCTGGTGGCTCGCGAAACCGCTGCATCGTGTTATCCTGCCCGCATGACCACTCCCCCACGCATCGTCACGCCCGAGCGCCGCTCCGATGACGTCGGCGACACCGCGCTACGTCCGCAATCGCTGTCCGACTTCGTCGGCCAGCAGCAGGCGCGCAAGAACCTCTCGATCTTCATCGAGGCGGCGCGCAAGCGCGGCGAGGCGCTCGATCACGTGCTGTTCGTAGGCCCCCCCGGCCTCGGCAAGACCACGCTGGCGCAGATCGTCGCCAAGGAGCTCGGCGTCGGCTTTCGCGCCACCTCGGGGCCCGTGATCGCCAAGGCCGGCGATCTCGCCGCGCTCCTCACCAATCTCGAAGAGCGCGACGTGCTCTTCATCGACGAGATCCATCGCCTGAGCCCGGCGGTGGAAGAAGTGCTCTATCCCGCGATGGAGGACTTTCAACTCGACCTGATCATCGGCGAGGGCCCGGCGGCACGCTCGGTGAAGATCGAGCTGTCGAAATTCACGCTCGTCGGCGCTACCACGCGCGCCGGCCTCCTCACCAATCCCTTGCGCGACCGCTTCGGCATCCCGGTCCGGCTCAATTTTTACACCATTGAAGAGCTGGAAAGCATCGTCACCCGCGGCGCGCGCGTGCTCAATGTCGGCATGAGCGCCGACGGTGCCAACGAGATCGCGCGCCGCGCCCGCGGTACGCCGCGCATCGCCGGCCGCCTGCTGCGGCGCGTGCGCGATTTCGCCTCCGCCGCCGATGCCGCCTCGATCGACCGCAAGATCGCCGACCACGCGCTGAGCGCGCTCGAGGTCGACGCCGCCGGCCTCGACGCCATGGACCGCCGCTACCTCACGACCATCGCGCAGAACTATGGCGGCGGCCCGGTCGGCGTGGAGACGATGGCCGCCGCCTTGTCCGAGCCGCGCGATGCGATCGAGGACATCATCGAGCCTTATCTCATTCAGTGCGGCTATCTCCAGCGCACTCCGCGCGGCCGCCTGCTCACCTCGCACGCCTTCCGCCATCTCGGCATCGCCGAGCCCTCGCGCGATGCCGCGGCACAGTTCGGCCTGTTCGGCACGGACGAGAGCGACGACTGATTGCGTTGATGCAAGGTGCGTCGGTTGTCATGAACTTCCGGTAACCTTTGTGCAAACGGTCTGCACGCAAATGCAGGCCGTCTGCACGAGCGGACCCCAATTCCGCTCCAATCGGACCGCATCACAAAGCTGCATCACCATCGGACTTCCATGATCACGCGTCGTCATCTCATTCGTTCCATCGGCGGCCTGTCCGCGCTCGGCGTCTCGACCGCGGCCTATGGCGTCGGCATCGAGCCGCTGCGGCTCCGCGTCACCCGCTATCACCCGACCCCGCGGCAATGGCCGGCGGATTTTCCGCTCAAGATCGCCATCGTCACCGACATTCATGCCTGCGATCCCTGGATGTCGCTGGAGCGGATCGAGGGCATCGTCGATCGCACCAATGCGCTCAACGCCGATGTCATCGTGTTGCTCGGCGACTATGTCGCGGGTGTTCACCAGGTCACGCGCATCATTCCGTCGAGCGAATGGGCGAAGGTGCTCGCGGGCCTCAAGGCACCGCTCGGCGTCCATGCCGTCATGGGCAATCATGACTATTGGGTGGACCGGGCCGTGCAGCAGGCCGGGCACGGGCCGACAGCCGCCCATCGCGCGCTGGAGGCGGCCGGCATTCCCGTTTACGAGAACGACGTCGTGCGTCTCACCAAGGACGGACGCTCCTTCTGGCTCGCGGGCCTCGGCGATCAGCTCGCCTACTATCCCGCGAAGCGCTATGGCCGGGCGCGTCGGCTTGGCGCCGACGATCTTGCGGGTACGCTGGCGAAGGTCACCGACGATGCGCCGGTCATCTTGCTCGCGCACGAGCCCAATATCGCGCCGCTCGTACCCGCGCGCGTCGCGCTGCAACTGTCCGGCCATACCCATGGCGGCCAGGTCCGCCTGTTCCGCTGGTCGCCGGCTGTTTCGCCTCAGCACGGCGTGCGTCTCGCCTATGGTCACTTCCGGCTGAAATGCGACGTCATCGTCTCCGGCGGCCTCGGTTGCAGCATCATGCCGGTCCGCGTCGGCGTGCCGCCGGAAATCGTCGAAGTGACGCTGGGAAGGACGCCGGCCGTGGCATAACCTGCGCTTGCGCGGCCGGCTGTTTTTGCGCAAAACGGGCCGGTTGCAAAAAGCGAAGAGGCTCGCGACGTGACAGCCCATCTCGACGGCGAGATCCGCGACGGCCGCCATCACATGCAGGTCCGCGTCTACTACGAGGATACGGACTTCTCTGACTTGACGCTATCATAGTAGACGAACGCACTGATCTTTCTCGTCTTGCGTCGATTTTCGGGGAAAAGATTCATGCTAGAAAGGGAAGCGCTGTTCAGGTACGGAGTATATTCGTAGGGCATCCGCTTGCGAACCGGATGCACTACGATGCTGTCGATCAAGTTGCGAAAGGCGACGCGGGTTTCGATGGCCTTCGGATTAATCTTCAGCGCGGTGACCAGTCTCTTGGCCTCCGAATGATATCGGTCACCGAACTTTGGATGGTCGAACGGGATCACGTTTTCGCTGCCACTACCCAGCAGCCGCAAGCGCTCGTTAACGGTTTCCCGTTCCACATCGCACTCATCGATCCGCTTGAGCAACTCATCCGGCTTGCGACGGCTGTTTGCGATGGCATATGACAAGCGTTCGATCTCAGTGGTCAACGTACGGAGTCTACGCTCTAAATTTGCGTGTTCGCTGTTCTTTGTCCGATCGTTCTTACGCTCCTCCTTCCAAGCACGCATCGCCTCTTCAATCGCTTTGGGCGAAAGCAATTTTAATTCCATTTTGCTTGAGACATCCTCAAGTAGCACGTCCATGTCAAAACTCCGGGTGTGCTCACACGTGCCTCGTTGATGCGCATTGGCGCATGCGGCGCGCGGAGCGCCATTCCTGGAGGATTGAGCGATTCGCATATTCCCGTTGCAGACACCACACCGGAGGACCCCAGCAAGTGGATGCTCATTATTGCGCGGGATCACAGGACGGCGCCGCGGCTTGCCCGCCGGTCCGAACATATGGATGGCGCGGCCGCTGCGAACCTTCTGCGCCCTGTCCCAAAGCACTTGCGGAACAATCCGCAGCTCGGGCTTCTTGACAATGATGTGCCGGTCTTCCGGATTGCGGCGTTTCTGTTTCTTCTGCGTTTCCGGGTTCAGAATTGTTGATCGAACGTTCCAATGTATTTCGCCGATATACAGCTCGTTGCCGATAATGCCGCGACCGTGGCGACCGCTAGTTATGCACTGATGATTCCAGGTCGTGCGACCAGCCTTGTTCTTGTGACGGGTGGCGCCAGGCGAGGGCAAGCCTTGGCGCGTGAGATCGGCCGCAATATCTCGGGTTGAACGCCCCGATACATATTCGGTGAAGATGCGGACCACGATCTTCGCTTCGTTCTCATCGATCACGCGCTCACCGGGCGCGCCCGGCCTTGGCCGGTAACCGTAAGCGTATGAGCCAGGAATTCTTCCACTAGCGACAGCATTATCATGGCCACGCCGAACCTTGTCGGCGAGCTGCGGCTTATAAATCGTGTTGTAGAGACTTGCGATGCTGATGTCGGTGGCAGTCGCGTAAACGCCTTTCTGATCCATCAGCTCAACGCCATTGAACTCGAAAACTTGCTTGAGACGCTGGATGGTTGCGGGATCGCGCGACAGGCGATCGAAATGCTCAACGATCACAACATCAAAATCATGGTTTCGCACGCCATTGAGCAATTGCTGATAGCCGTCCCTCGCATTTTCGGTTAGGCCAGACTTCGCGGCATCAACAAATGCACCGATGACATCTAGGTCGTTGCGTGCCGCGATCTTCCGGCAGAGCAATAGCTGACCGTCAATCGAGGTCGCCTTTTGCATGTCGCTCGAATAGCGGGCGTATAACACGGCCCTCTTTTTTGTTGGCCCCGTCATCATGCCCTTCCTCCTTTCGGCTGCTCCAAACCGTCGTTTTCGTCTCGTGCAATCTGCCGTCCGATGGCGCGCGCCAGCTCAAGCCAAACTTCCTCATTGTCAGGATTATCCCAACCCTGAGGGTGGGAAGGATCAAGCGGTTGGATGATCGCCTTCTGCCTCCGAGGCGATCGGATTCGAGTACGCATATGGACCGACCGGCAAACGTTAACGTAAATTGTCGCCCAGCGCGATAGCTGGGCTGTGATCACTTGCGGTGCCTGCTTCTGTTATTCGGAGCGTCGATCGCGCCGGCAGAGACCCCTCGCTGATTTCACAATTTTCGTCGGCGTGGTGTTCAGGTTCAGATCGTCCTTCAGCCACAGCTTTCGTCAGCCTTGGCCGTGCGCCGATAGAAATCACAGAAGGTCCACACTTGACGTTTGCCTCTGGAGTGCTCACGGAAGTCTCGATCTGAGTAATTGTGGGTCCAATCATGTTGACCGCTGCAGCGGTCAATGAAAATGAGAGTTTTCTGGTGTCGCGGTGCTCCACATCGGGCGTTAGCGCATTCCTGCGATAGGGGGCGTAGGCGAGAGAATTCTTGCCAAACAAGGCGGAGTAAAAAAACTTGCGCCTGACGGCGACGAAAGTCCGATGCCCGTGTCCATATTTAGCGGTGCAGTTATCCGCTCCGTCTGATGCCAGCGGTTGCCGCAGACGAGACGGCTTCATTGATCAGTGAAATCCGGCGGTCGGCCGACAAATCGTGGCGCACGACGCTAGATGCGGTTGTCCTGATCTGAGTATACGCACGGAGGAATTGCTGAGACGCCGCCTGTTTTAGCCACTACCTTCGCCGCTTGGGGAGATATGGAAGACCACAAGGGAGGCCTTCTTCGGCCGGTGCCGCAAAAGCGGTGGAGTCTGAAAAGACAATCTTTTTGCAGGAGCCCATCCAATCGCGAAAATTTTCCACGAACCGGCCTCGCAAGCGCTGATCTTCACCGTGGAAACGCGTCTGATGGGCCGATGCGGCGGCTTGTTGCTCCCGGTGGATTGGCTTCAATCCTTGTCGTCTCCGAGGAAGCGCAGGTCAGCAGATAATCGTTCGCCGCCTTCTGATCGTCGCCCGAACGAAGGAGCCGATTGGCCGACGGCAGGGCACTCACAGCGGTGAGCGAGTAAGCAGTGCCTGCTCTCCATTGTCCCCCACGTCCTCTATACAAGCCTTATTGCCGGCCTGGTCGGCGTGTTCTACTGGGATCTCCCCGGACTCTGACACCATTGATTGGTGTGCTGTTCCCGGAAGTGGTACGAGTCACTGTCTTCATCGCCTCCGCAATCACGGGCGTCCTGACGCTGCGAGTTGAACCGACTAACGGGTAGTGTCTCAGTTGAAATTTAGCGAGACTTTGTCGGGGGCGCGGATGAAAAAGAGGAACTTTCTCAGTGACCGTCAATCTCGCGCATGAGCAGGTAGCGCCGCAGCACTGCCGCCGCCTCCTGCTCTGAGACTCCGCTCGTTTGCTGGGCTGGCCGTCGATGATCGGCGAGTAGGCTGCCGCCTGCCGTATGACCGCGTGAAGGTGCCGCATCTCGTCATCGGTCATGCGCCGGTTGAAGTAGAAGCAAAGCGTCTTCTCGCTTTCGGCATCGCGGCCGGCGGCGGGGCAGCGGAGCGGCTCCTGTTTCGCGCCGCTGACAAGCCGCAGCGCGGGCCCGGGGTGCGGTGTTCCCGTCTTGGGGGTGTCGGACACGGGACGATCTCTCTCAACGTGTGGGTGAGGCTACGGGCGGAGTTTTGGGCAGGCGGCAGGCGCGGTTCTCCGCATCCACGGCGATCGCCGAAAGCGTTTCGTTCTGATCAATGAGAAGAGAGATCGCCTTCGTCGCCCAGCCCTCGTAGGTCAGGGTTCCGGTTTCCCACAAGAAGACAAGCGCGCGGGCGACCGCGTTATGGCGGGATAGTTCCTGCAGCTTGCAGAAAAGCTCGGCGTTCATTTGTACGCTTTTCGCTGCCTAGCGAGCTGCTTCTGCAGATACGCCATGCTGATCTATGCTCGCTCTGCTTTGTCATCGCGGGCGATCCTGCGCCAATCGTCGGTGTGTGAGCCGAGTATGCGGAGCCGGAGCATCCCCTTCGTTTCTGCCATCGTTTCGGGGCATTTAACACCACAACCGGTTCCATAATCGGCGCCGATGGGCCACCTTTTGCCGTCTTTCTGCATGATCGGCGGAGGGTTAATAAACCCGGGTGGCGCTCACCCCTCATCTGGCGGTCCTTGCAGTTTTTCCAGTTGCGCCGGGTCCCAACGAAATCCCTTCAGGCGATAGGGCGGCGCGCGCGGGATTTCGGAGGCACAATGGTGGACCCAGTAGCTGCAACTCTCTGGTGCTTTTCGTGGTCTGTTTCAAAAACCGCTTGCATCTCGCGGGGGTCCACAGATGGGTTCACGGCCTAGTTCTACTTGGTGGGAAACAGGTTCTCCACGATACGAAAGTCAGAAAGTTGTTCGTCGCGCAATCGCGCGAGACATCGGCACGACCACGCCGTCCGCAGCGCGCTTGCCATCGCAGAACGCGGCCCAATCAGCCATCATCGTGCGCTGCTTCGACCGCGCCGATATAGGTCTTGATGGACATGGTGCAATCGGGTTCTTCGAAATCGTGCCTGACGGTGGCGTTGCAGGCAAGTCTAACCAGGGAAAACGAGCCCTCCCTCAATCGGCTCGGTGGTCCCACAACTCGGGGCGGCTGCTCCCGGCAGATGATACGTCAGTGGAGACCTTTGATTTGGAAGCGCTGTCACACGCTTACGTAATAGGCGTCACCTCGGTCCCTGCGTGTAACGACCACGCAGGTTGTACCCCGCAGCAGAGGTTGAGCACTCGCCAGATCTTTTGCTAGGCGTTCCGCCGCACGGAAGGCTTGCAGCTCGTCTTCGAATGCTAACCCGCCGGGGTCGTCGACATTCTGCTTGCCTGCCAGATTAAAGTAGAAACGGGCCATTCGTTCGCTCGCTTCGTTGCCCCACGGGAGTAATGATAGTATTGGGCAATTAAGCAGAAGTTCTCTGATGTAGGGCCTCATGATGCCGGAATTCTGCGAATGATTGGCGAAATGCGGAGCGCATCGTGCGTGGGCTTTGGAACGGATTGAGCCCGCACGAATTGCTGCCGACGCCGAGAACGCCTCGTTCTATGGTCCAGAGATACAGTGCTATTTGTTCTGGTCGGCTGCGCTGCCCGGCTGCGCTGGCCGCAGAAACCGCTGCAAAGGGATGCTGCGTCCTATCGGCTGGCGAAGGCTGTCTGCCAAATCGTCACCACGTTTCATGGCACAGAGCGAGATACGGTATCGATCGGATGCCACGGGGCGCGACAACACAGCCGGGCCCAAGCTGATTGAGCAGAAAGACGGCGGATCACAACCATCAAACGCTGCTAAGCGTCTTGGTTGCAATGTTAGAGTGCCTCGCCGACCGGCTGGGGGAACAACGTGGTCAAGGCAATTCGTAATACCGTAATGGCACTTACTTTCGTCGGCGTCGCCGGCAGCAACATGTTTTGGAATTTCATGAATGATTATATCGCCTGCGGCCTTGCGCTAGCGGCTTCAGTCACCGCTGGCTTTTGCGTTGAGCGGGTCTTCATCGAGCGGTCCCGTCGCGAGATGATCCGCCTCCATGGTGCGGACTGGCATTCGGCAGACGACCGACAGCCCGGCGCATGAACGCCACTCCTCGCACGCTCGTCATCTTCATCTTTCGATTCTTCGCATTCGATCCGAGGGGGCTGCCCTGATGACCAAGCCGGCCCATCCATTCCGGATTGCTCGCATCGAGCGCCTGGTGGAGCTGCTCGAGGCAGACTACAGAATGGCAGTTGATCCGAATACCAGTGAGAGCAACACGAAATCGGAGGCGTCCGATCCGGAGGTGCTTGATTGCCAAGCGCTACCCGGTCCTGATCCAGGAGGATGCGAGCAGGCGCCTTCGTTGCGAGCGAACCCTACGGCATGGAGGTCTCGACCAAGGCGGTCGGCACGCCCGAGGAAGCGATAACGATCTGGAACGGCGACCGCCACAAGCTGACCCCGACGTAATCGAGGTACGCAATGACCAAGGGGCCGCGCTTGGCTACAGCTGGTTTGTGCAGCAGCGCCAGGAGTTGATTCGGAAGCCTTGCCCGTGTTCGGCTTCATCAACCGCGAGCACATCGAGCACAAATTCAACATCTCGACGCCGCGGGGCTCGAGCGACGTCCAGTTGTTTCAGCGGCGGCGTTCGGGCGTGATATGTTTCAGCGCTTCCGCCAAGCGCTAACAGCCGGTGATCGAGATTGCCTCCGGCATCGAGCCGGTGCAGCTGAGAAGGAGAGACGACCGTCAAGGCGCCGCGTTCGTCGAGACAGTTGGCCGTCAGGTCGATGTGGACCGACTGCAAGTGGTCCTTGGTCTTGGGCATGAGGACCAGGCGGTATTGTTCAACGGTGATAAGCGCTTCCTCCTTGGGCCACGTGACCTGGTTGTCCACGCCAGCGTCGCCGCACCCATGGGCGGCGGGCGTGCGGCGTTCAAGTGCGGTAATGCAAGGGAATAATCCACGTTACGCCGACAGGAGGCGAGAATGCGCAATAGCTTCCACTATCCCCACGACGGTTCAGTGGAGCGCGCTTAATCTTCTGCCCTCCGTTGCACGCGCACCGGTACTCGCTTTGCGGACGCGTGCTCTCTACTCGCAGATCAGTGCGGAAGCTATCGTTACACTGGCTTGTGCGAAAGCCGTGGCACGCGCCAGTGCCAACCGCCGCAGCGTTCGTCATAGTTGAGCAGGCCGGCGGCGACATTGCAGCCGACGAGCGGCGGCAAGCTCACGCCGGGACAGTGAGTTGTCAAACCATCGGAGATTCCGTCGCATCGCTCGCAAACCTTGAAGCTGAAATCCCGGCTGAAATAATGCCCGGGGAAACTTACTACCTTTCCCATATCTCTACGCAACCTCATCGTTGACATCATTGAATTGCGATTGCGTCGGATCGCCCAGATCTGCGAGAGCGAGAAGGCTTAGGTCGCCTGGCACAAGCCGCAGCTCATGCCGCAAGCTTCAACGCGGGGCCTGGCTTCGTGCGCTTAACGCAGTTGTCTGTTAGTCGGCCCGCTCCACCATTCTTTGATTCGAGAATGGGCCGTGCGGACGTTCCCGCACGGCCAAGTCAGGGAGGAACGCCCCACAGGGCGACCGAATGGAGCATCGGGATGAGTAGATCGTTCACTCACCGAGAACTCCAAACTTGCGCAACGCCGCCTAATCACGCAAGCCAACGGCTCGAATACGCGTTTCTTCGCGCTGGTTGTCGGCGATTTTCGCGCGTGACTCGCATGTTTTGTGCGCAAATGACGCTTCAGCCGCAGCTGCTGCGTCAGCCACTCGACCCGAACCGTCGTGGCCACGTTACGAAGGTGTTTTTTCGCTCGATGGCGGTGACAACAACAGTGGGATCGAATTCGCGCGGTCCGTTGTGCTCTTGCGCAGAGTTCAGGATTGCGAAACCAATCCATATTAGGCGGCGGTTTGTCATATCAAGAGCGTCCGCAGCTCGCTTCTCCAACGGTGGCAATTCCCGTTCGTTGTCACTACTTGATCCGCGCTCGATTTGAGCCGGCTAGCATTCAGCTAACCGCTCAGGCATACAATTCCGGGAAACGGCTCATAATAGGTCGAAGCCTCGTGCTGAGGGCGGCTCAGCCGTGGAACCGGTTCACAGTAGCGGACGCTGATCCTAGGCGTTCTGCCAAGGAGCGGAGGGCTGCGCGCGTTGGTCGCAAACGCAAAGGCTGTTTCGAGATCGCTTTCGGTTGTCCAACACCGCGACAGTAGCCCTTGCGCGCGCAGGCCGCCGAGTGAATTCCTGCAGCTACTGCACGGTCGCCGCGATGCCGATGCTCAAGGTGGCCAGTGGCGATGCCGAGGTGGCTCTATGTCGAACGCGGCATCGCGCCACCTGCCTGACGGGCGGCAGCGGATGCCGGCGCCCTAGCTGCCGTTGATCCGCTTCTCCAGCTGGGCGATCCGGTCCAGGATTTCGTCGAAGGTTGGCGGCGGATCGTCGAACATCATCGGCGCCATCTTGCGATAGTCGGCACGCAGATCCGCGACGCGATCGGGGTGGGGCGAAAGCCGGAGAGTGCCGACGCGGGCGGTATCATAGCTCGCCCAGGCCGCGCGGAAGAAGACCGACTTGTGGTCGGCGACCTGCTTCAGCAGATCGCCGTCCTTCATTGCTCCATTGCCCTCGTCCGTGTCCGCGAGCGTCGCAAGGTCGTAGTAGTGGCGCGAGAAGTACGGCGGCGTCGTCGACTGCGGTTCGCGATGGTGCTCGGCATGAAGTGCCGTCGCCTTCTCCCAGAAGGTGCGCCGCAGCGCCAGGACGTCCACCATGCATGCGGGGTCGGCGAAGAGGTCGGGAAACTCCTGCGCGGCGTAGGATTCGATTTGCCGCTTTTCGGTGGGCCAGGGATCGCCACGCGCTCCGAACTCTAGCTTCACCCTGCGGTTCATGTACGCGAAGCCGGCGTAGTCACCGGCGGACAGGCTCGACGGGTACTCGAAGATCAGGTTCTGAGGATGGCCGGGCTCGATCGTCAGGCTCCATCCGGCCTGATCGGCCGGATCCAGCTCGCCGGCGATGGCCGCGGTCAAGCTTGGCAACACTACCTCTGCAAGGTGCTTCTCGACGTCTGCAACCAGATCTTCGATCAGCCGGTCGGCCTTCTTTCTTGAAGGAGCCTCTTCCGGATTTCGTGCGCCCTCATAACCGAGATCGGCGCGATCGAACGACAGGTCGATATCCTCCGAGAACCGGCGGATCGCGCCGTACGCTTTTGACAGCGACGTTCCGCCTTTGAAGACGAGACCGGGCGAGTCTTCGCCCTGGATGCCGAAGAGACGCTTCAGCGTCCAGCAGACCCAGAAGTCCTTTTCGATGATCGCGTTCGCTAGGCCGCGGGCCGCGCCCGCTTCGTTGAAAAGGGCGGCGCGGTCCGCAGCCGGCGTCTTGGCGATCGTGTCCACGGTTCAGGCGGCCGTCCGCTGCACGATCTGGTCAAGCGCGGGCCGCATCCAGGCGGGAGCCTGCTTGATCCCGCTCGCCAGCGCGCGCCGGTCGGAATCCTTCATGCGCGCGGCTGCGGCGGCAACCACGGCCGCAGTCGAGTCGGGCCCGAGATGGCGCAGCGCCTGGACGACGTTGCCGGCCATGCTGCCCGGCGCGATCAGATGCTTGGGCGAGGCGTGGCGGATGTCGACGGTCCGCTTGCCGAGCACGACCCGGCGCGACGGTCCGTCGGTCAACGTACCGTCAGCGTGGGCTGGATATTGAGACCGCGCCGAACTACCTGCTGTCCAGTTTGGTTTAGAGAGTCCGAGGCGCCGTGACGCAACGCCTGGATAATTGCGCTGTCGTTGCTGTTAGTGTCCGAGCCGGCACCCAGTTCCGTTCCGACGGCCAGAAACGTCGATAGTGCCGCAGCCTTGAAGAGTTCGCCCCAGTGATTGTCCACCTGGTCTTCTAGGCCTGCATAGCCAGCGGTGTCAGCGCCAGGCTGCCGCTCGAGAACTATAGACCGAGAGGGCGGTGGCAAAAGAATCGAGATGGTGCGTGCCATTGTCGATTGCGAGATTCCCGTGATGGGTCATCTCGGTCTTATTCCGCAGAGCGTTAATGTCATGGGCGGCTTCAAAGTGCAGGGCCGCAAAGTGGATGAAGCGCTGCGTTTGCTCGATGATGCTCATCGTCTGCAGGAGGCCAGCTGTTTCGCTTTGGTATTGGAGGGCACTCCGGCTGAGCTTACTGCTCGAGTAAGCGATTCCTTGACAATACCGACGATCGGAATCGGCTCGGGCCCAGACTGTTCAGAGCAGGTGCTCTGTTTCATGACGTGCTGGGCCAAACCGAAGGTCATCGCCCCAAATTCGTTCCCGCCTATACGGAAGGCTTTCAGCAGTTCCATGATGCGCTTTCGCGCGGGGCAGCGGATGTCCGCCGTGGCGCGTTCCCCGGCCCGCAAGAGTCCTATCGGCTTCCCGAAGGCGTTGGGGAGGCAATTGCCAACTGGGCGCCATCCACCTCAAATTATCACGAGCGTCGCTGAACTTCGCCGCACTCTCGCAAAATCCCGCAGTGCCAATCAAAGGGCCGGATTGTGCCGACGGTGGGCTATCTCCACGATGGCCACCTGGCGCTGATCGCAGCGAGCCAAGCAAAATGCGATGTGACCGTCGTCAGCATCTTCGTTAACCCCACTCAGTTCGGAGCAAATGAAGATCTCAGCACCTATCTGCGCGACTTCTTGCGCGATGAAGAACTGTGCCGGGATCTGGTGTTGCGATCCTCTTCGCGCCCGATGCACAGGAAGTCTATCCGAGCAATTTCGAAACCTTTGTTGGACCTGGCGACCTCGCGAAACCTCTATGCGGCGCTTTCAGGCCCGGACATTTTCGCGGTGTGGCGACTGTCGTCTGCAAGTTGTTCAACATGGTGCAGCCCCACGTCGCTTTTTTGGCCAGAAGGATGTTCAGCAATGCGTAGTCGTGCGTCGCATGGTGGTTGATCTCAATGTCCCGATCGAGATCGTCACCGTACCGACGGTTCGTGAAAAGGATGGGCCCGCCATGAGTAGTCGCAATCGCTATCTCAGCTAGGAAGCGCGCAGCAGGCCCTTGCAATCAACCAGGGGCTGCCCGCGGCGCTCGATGATTTTCGGTCTGGAGAGTGCAACGTACAAAAGCTGATTGCGGCTGCCAAGGCATTTGGAGGCGGTTGACACATTGCAGTATCTTGACTTATCGACGGTGACACGCCCAAAACCGCCGATAGTCCACTGCGACTCCCCGCGGCGCTATGTACGGCCGCCTACGTTGGCTCAACGCGTCGGATCGACAAAGTGGTATTGGCGTTGCCAACTCGGTAGCGCAAGGCGTGGACAAGCCAGAGCGCAGCTTATTGAGCTGACAGAAACGCTCAAAGCACTGTTCCGAGAGGCATATCGAACTGGCAGCAGAGGGCAAGCCCCGAGACGGCTTTGTTCGGCGAGTTAGCGAAGCGATAGCGGGCGCGCACTGAATATGCGAGCTATGGCTGATTTTGGGTGACGCGGCCTGATCAGGCGGCGTGGCTTTCAGTGTTCGGAATGACTTCGATTCCGTCGATGAACTTTACACCGGCGATGACTTTCGGCAACTGGTTCGTGCTCTTCAATCGCCGCCAGGTCTTCGATGCGGCGTCGATGAGCTTGAACACCATCAGCTTCGCAGTTTGTTGCGACAGCGATCCCTTGGTCCGCACCGTTCGGTGGCGCACCGTGGCGAAGACGCTCTCGATCGGGTTCGAGCTGCGTAGGTGGATCCAGTGCTCAGCAGGGAAGTCGAAGAAGGCGAGCAGCGCATGGCGATCCTTGATCAGGCACTCCACCGCACGTCCGTATTTGACGTGGTATTTCTCGACGAAGACGTCGATCGCGGTTTCAGCTTCGGCCCGGTGTGGGGCCAGATAGATGTTCCGCAGGTCGTTCTTCATGGGGCCCTGCACGGATTTGGCGACCTTGTCGAGTACGTTGCTCACTTTATGGCACCAGCATCGTTGGTGCCGCGTGCCGGGAAAGGCCTCGTCCAGTGCCTTCCAGAAGCCGAGGGCGCCGTCGCCGATGGCGAGTTGCGGGGCAATCCGTAACCCGCGTTGCCGCAGGTCGATCAGGAGTTCGCGCCAGCTCTGCGCGCTCTCGCGCACGCCGACCTGGAAGCCGATCAGCTCCTTCTTGCCTTCCGGCGTGGTGCCAATCAGCACCAGCATGCATTCGCTGTGATCTTCCATGCGGGCCTGCAGGTACACGCCATCGGCCCAGATGTAGACATAGCGACGCGCCGACAGATCGCGTCTCTGCCAGCGTTCGTACTCGACCTGCCAATCGGCCTTCAGGCCGGCGATCACCGAAGGCGACAGGTTCGGCGCATCCTTGCCGAGCAGCGCCGAGAGCGCCTCCTGGAAGTCGCCGGTCGAGATGCCGCGCAAATAGAGGACCGGGATCAAGGCATCCAGGCTCTTCGTCCGCCGCGCCCATAGCGGCAGGATTGCCGAACTGAAGCGGAGGCGGTCGCCTGGCCCGCTCGCTCCGCGGTCGCGGACCTTGGGACGAGCGACCTCCACCGGACCGATGCCGGTCGCAATCTCGCGCACCGGACCGTGCCCATGTCGGACCAGGCGCGCTCGACCGTCGGGCAGCGTCAGATTGGCCGTGCTGGCCAGAAACGCGCCAACCTCGATCTCGATCGCCCTGGCAAGCAGGTCCCGCGCGCCGGCACGAACGATATCGGTCAGTGGATCATCAACCGCGGACGGCTGACGGAAAGCAAGAACATTGGTAGTCTCGGTCATGGCGTATCGCTCTCCTCGAGAGGTTCTGGCAGGCTCGTCACCCGCCTCGATACGCCGCCTTCCTCACACCGTCATCACCCAGATTCCGCCATAGCTCTGAATATGCGGGGCTAAGAATTTGTGTTTAGCAACTCCGCAAGTCTTGCGACGGTGATCAGCGGCGAACTCGATAAACCTTGGTATAGTGCTTTGCAGCCGATGCTATATCACTCACTTACCTTTGTAGAGTTGAGTACCGGTCAGGTCGTTTGTAATTCCGATGTCGAAGTGCGAAGCCTGAACTAATGCCCGGCTAGAAGTCGTTGCGTTCTAATCAACTATTCTTGTCGGGCCTTTCGCCGATAAACGCAAAAAGGGCACGAGCTCTACAGCGGGGGCTCTAGCACAGTCGCCGCATTGCTGACCATTGCCTTAAAGTTGGTGGCAGATTTACATCCCAATCCCGAATACGAGTTGACATGACATTTACCGCGCTTTTCATCAAACGTCCGGTATTGTCAATCGTCGTGAGTTTCCTGATCTTGCTGATCGGCTTGCGCGCCGCGGTCCTACTGCCGATCCGGCAATATCCGAAGCTAACCAATACGGTCATCAATATCACGACTGCCTATCCTGGCGCCTCGGCCGACATGATCCAGGGGTTCATCACCACTCCCCTGGAGCAAGCAGTCGCGTCCGCCGAAGGCGTCGACTACATCAGTTCCTCGTCTATGCTTGGTGTCTCGACTATTCAAGTTTACATCAAGCTGAACTTCAATCCAAACGAAGCGCTCACGGAGGTGCTCTCCAAGGTCAACTCAGTCAAATACCTGATCCCGAAGGAATCAAACGATCCAGTCGTCACGAAGTCGAGCGGTCAGACGAATGCTGTCATGTATATCGCTTTCTCCAGCGATGAGCTAGCGGCCAGTGCGATCACCGACTACCTCACGCGCGTCGTGCAACCGGTTATCTCAACCGTCGACGGCGTTTCAGCGGCTGACATCCTAGGCGGCCAGAGTTTTGCGATGCGGCTATGGCTAGACCCTGCGAAAATGGCTGGGCATGGCATATCGCCGGCTGAAGTTTCGGCTGCAATCGCAGCTAACAACTTCCAGGCTGCGGCAGGCCAGACCAAGGGCTATTTCACTATCTCCGATGTCACAGCAAATACGGATTTGCGGAGTGTTGACGATTTCAAGCGTATGATTGTCAAGGCGAATGACGGTGGCTTTGTGCGCATGGAAGACATTGCGGTAGTCGAACTTGCCGCGCAGATGACGGACACTACCGTCACGATGAACGGCGACCACGCGGTCTTTGTCGGCGTGCAAGCGAGCCCGGAAGGCAATCCGCTAAACATAGTGCGAGGCGTTCGGGCGCTGTTTCCTGAAATGGAGCGTAACCTGCCGCCGCCGCTGAAGATGAAAGTGGCCTACGACTCATCCAAGTTTATTCAATCATCGATCGACGAAGTGAAGAAGACGCTCATTGAGGCCGTCGTGGTTGTGGTCGTCGTGATCTTTCTTTTCCTGGCCTCGCTGCGGTCCGTCATCATTCCTGTGGTTACTATTCCGTTGTCTCTCGTTGGTGTCTGCAGCATGATGCTGGCGCTGGGGTTCTCATTCAACCTCCTGACGCTCCTTGCGATGGTTCTCGCGATCGGCCTCGTGGTCGACGACGCAATCGTGGTGGTGGAGAATATTCATCGCCATTTAGAAGAAGGAGCGGCTCCGCTACAGGCTGCTACAAGGGGCGCGCGCGAGATCGTCGGTCCGGTTATCTCCATGACGATTACCTTGGCTGCGGTATATGCCCCGATCGGATTCCTTGGCGGCCTCACCGGTGGCCTGTTCCGCGAATTCGCGTTCACGCTGGCAGGAGCGGTGATCGTGTCCGGTGTGGTCGCTTTGACGCTGTCGCCCATGATGTGCTCTCTCTTCCTGAGGCGCGCCAAGGGGGGACGATTTGCAAGGCTTGTGAACCGCGGGTTCAGTGCCGTAACACGATGGTACGGCCGCAAGCTCGACCGTTCGCTCGACTATCGCCCAATTACCGGCCTATTTGCGCTGACCATGTTGGGACTTGTCGGCTTTCTCTATATGCATATTTCCAAGGAACTAGCGCCGGAGGAGGATCAAGGTATCATATTCGCGCTAACTAAGGCGCCGAAATACGCCAATATCGACTACCTCGACTATTATGGCACCAAGCTTGAAAGCGCGTTGAAAAAAGTTCCAGAGACTGACTTGAGCTTCGTGTTCAATGGCATTGGCGGCCAGCAGAGTGGCATGGCCGGCATGTTGCTCAAGCCTTGGGACGAACGCAAGCGATCATCGATTGTACTAAAGTCGCTTGTTCAGGCCGAGCTATCCAAAATCGAAGGCATCAACGCGTTTGCCTTTAGCTTGCCTCCGCTGCCGGGCGGTTCTGGTGGCCTACCAGTCCAGATGGTGATCAATTCGACTCTTGGCTTTCAATCCATCCACGAGCAGATGTCAAAGTTGAAGGATGCCGCGCAGAAGAGCGGCCTCTTCATGGTGAGCGACTCCGACCTCGAGTTCAACCAGCCGGTGGTACGAATCAAGGTTGATCGATCGAAGGCTAACGAGCTTGGCATCACCATGCAGATCGTCGGTAACGCGCTCGCCACCTTACTTGGGGGAAATTACGTCAACCGCTTCAATCTGCAGGGCCGCTCCTACGAGGTGATCCCGCAGGTGCCGCGAGAGGAACGGCTAGTGCCGCAATCAATCGGAAGCTATTATGTGAAGACTGCGACGGGATCGATGCTTCCGCTGTCTACCGTAGTCTCCACCGAGACTGCGACCGATCCGAATGCGCTCACCCACTACAACCAGCTCAACTGCGCGACCTTTCAGGCCGTGCCGATGCCCGGCGTCACGATCGAACAGGCCGTGGATTTCCTAGAAGCCGAGGCGAAGAAACTGCCCCCAGGCTTCAGTTACGACTTCCTGGCCGACGCCCGCCAGTACGTGCACGAGGGTAATCAATTGGCGATTACCTTTGCATTTGCCCTCATCATCATATTCTTAGTGCTTTCGGCGCAGTTCGAAAGTCTGCGCGATCCGCTCATCATCATGATCAGCGTGCCGATGGCAATGGTCGGCGCCTTGATTCCGCCGTTCCTCGGCTGGGCGACCATGAACATCTACACCCAGGTTGGACTGTTGACACTGGTCGGGTTGATTTCAAAGCACGGCATCCTAATGGTTGAGTTCGCCAATGAGCTGCAGTTCAAGGAGAGATTTGACCGTCGCTCGGCTATAGAGATGGCGGCGCGTGTCCGACTGCGCCCAATCTTGATGACCACGGCGGCAATGGTCACGGGCTTCATACCCTTGTTGACGGCAACGGGAGCTGGCGCCGCGAGCCGGTTCTCGATCGGACTCGTTCTCGCCGCTGGCATGTCTGCGGGCACGCTGATCACGCTATTCGTGCTCCCGGCGGTCTATGTCGCGATCGCGTCCGATCACCGTGGTAATGGGGGTGTCGTCCGCGCGAACCTCGCCGAGCGCGACTTCACCAGCGCTGCTGATGCCGAGGTAACAAAGCATGACCATCAAATCATCTAGGTTTGCTAGTGTGACGCGCGAAGGAGCTTAGGACCACTTCACGGTTCTTTACACATCGAGAACTTCGCGTGCTTGGTGCCAAACTGGGCGCATCTTTTCGGCGGTTAACAGTCGGAGATCCGCTGCTGCCGCCCCAGGTTAAAGCGGCGCCGGGTATTCACGGAGACCTGACGCCCAAGCTCGACCAAAGGAGAATCGGTGCTCTCTTGATCAAAAAGGAGGGCTGACAGATCATCGCAAGGCTCAGCCCCTTCGGAACATTGCTCGATATGATCTAGGGTCTGTACCTAAATAGCGCCACGTGATTCTCTTGCCTACGTGTTGATTCGGGGGCGAGAGAATGCGCGCTGGTTTGTTTTGGCTGAACGACAGGCAATGGGCGCGTATCGAACCGCATCTGCCGAGGGGACTGACGGGGCCGGATCGGGACGACGACCGACGCATCGTCAGCGGCATCATTCACATGCTGCAATCGGGTGCACGATGGCGTGATTGTCCACGTGAATACGGCCCTTACACGACGATCTACAATCGCTTCAATCGCTGGGCCAAGCGAGGACGATGGTGCGCAATCTTCGAAGCGCTGGCCAAGCCTGGCGAAGACGGCGTCGTACTGTCGCTCGACTCGACCTCGATTAAAGCTCACCGGTGTGCCTCCGGCGGAAAAGGGGGGAGCACAATCAAGCAATCGGCCGCTCGCGCGGAGGCCGCACGACAAAAATCCATGCGCTGAGCGATCCGCTCTGCCGGCCGGTCGTCCTGCATCTGACTCCAGGCCAGGATGCCGATATCGCTGCGGCTCCCGATGTCCTGGCGCTCGCGCCACCCATGAGCGTGCTCCTCGCCGACAAAGGGTATGATGGCGACAAGCTTCGCGGCGAAATCATTCGTCGTGGCGCCAAGCCCGTAATCCCCAATAAATCTAACCGTGTCGTCATCCATCGCTTCAACAAACGCGCCTACAAAGGACGAAATGTCATCGAACGCTGCTTTTGCAGGCTCAAGGACTTCCGGCGCATCGCCACGCGATATGACAAGCTCGCCCGTAATTTTTTGGCCGCTGTTCATCTCGCCGCTCTCGTCGCATATTGGCTCAATTGAGTCTGGACCCTAGCCGGTGATGCAGGCTGCCTTGTCGAGAACGAGCAGATCACTCTGGAGCCGTCCGTCTCTCTCAGCGCAAAACACCCGGTATGCCAGCTGAATGCCTTCCGTGAGCGAGGTGGTGGCTCGCCAGCCGAGTCTGGACAGCCGACTAACATCCAGCAGCTTGCGCGGCGTTCCGTCCGGGCGCGACGTATCCAAGCTGATTTCACCGCGAAAGCCGACGGCGGCCGCGACCATCAGTGCTAAATCGGCGATGGTGATGTCCTCGCCGGTGCCGATATTGACCGGTTCCGGCGACGAATAGGTCTTCATCAGGTGCACGCAGGCATCCGCCATGTCGTCGACATAGAGGAACTCGCGCCGGGGCGTGCCGGTGCCCCACACGATGACGCGCTTCGCTCCCGAAACCTTCGCCTCGTGGAAGCGGCGGATCAGCGCGGCGACGACGTGGCTCAGCTCGGGGTGATAATTGTCGCCGGGGCCGTACAGATTGGTCGGCATCACGCTGATGAAGTCGCTGCCATACTGGCTGCGATAGGCCTCCGCCATCTTGATGCCGGCGATCTTGGCGATCGCATAGGGCTCGTTGGTCGGCTCCAGCGGACCGGTGAGCACGGAATCCTCGCGCAGCGGCTGCGGCGCCAGCTTCGGATAGATGCAGGACGAGCCCAGAAACATTAGCTTCTCGGCGCCGTTCTGATGCGCGGCCTGGATCACGTTCGCCGCAATCGCGATGTTGTCGTAGATGAACTCGGCGCGCAGCGTGTTGTTGGCGACGATGCCGCCGACCTTGGCCGCGGCGAGGAAGATCACTTGCGGCCGCGTCCTGGCGAACCAGTCGAACACGGCGGCCTGGTTGCAGAGATCGACCTCGCGCCGGTCGACCGTGACGAGCCGCACCTCCTCCCGTGCCAGCCGGCGCACCAGCGCGGCTCCGACCATGCCGCGATGGCCGGCGACGTAGACGCTCTTGCCCCTCAGCTCAAACGGTGCGTTTGCCACTGGCCGCATCCCGTTTTGTCTCCGCCAGATCGCTCGTCATCATCTCCTCGACGAGCTGGGCAAAGCTGCGCTTCGGCGTCCAGCCGAGCACCTCGCGCGCCTTGCTGGCGTCACCGACGAGGAGATCGACCTCGGTCGGACGGAAATAGGTCGGATCGATCTTCACCACGGTCTTGCCGCTCGTCTCATCGACGCCGGTCTCCTCGACGCCCTTGCCGCGCCAGGCGATGCGGCGGCCGACATGGGCAAAGGACAGCTCGACCATCTCGCGCACCGAGCGCATCTCGCCGGTGGCGAGCACGAAGTCGTCGGGTTTGTCGGCCTGCAGGATCTTGTGCATGCCCTCGACATAGTCCCTGGCATGGCCCCAGTCGCGCTTGGCTTCGAGATTGCCGAGATAGAGCGTCTGTTCCAGCCCGACCTCGATACGCGCGACGCCGCGGGTGATCTTGCGGGTCACAAAGGTCTCGCCGCGGATCGGGCTCTCATGGTTGAACAGGATGCCGTTCGACGCGAACATGCCGTAGGCTTCGCGGTAGTTCACCGTGATCCAGTAGCCGTAGAGCTTGGCAACGCCGTAGGGCGAGCGCGGATAGAACGGCGTCGTCTCCTTCTGCGGGATCTCCTGCACCAGGCCGTAGAGCTCGGAGGTCGAGGCCTGGTAGAACCGCGTCTCCTTCTCCATGCCGAGGATGCGGATCGCTTCCAACAGGCGCAGCACGCCGATGGCGTCGGCATTGGCGGTGTATTCCGGGCTCTCGAAGCTGACGGCGACGTGGCTTTGAGCTGCGAGATTGTAGATCTCGGTCGGCCGGATCTGCTGCACCAGGCGGATCAGATTGGTCGAATCCGTCATGTCGCCATAGTGCATCAGGAACGGAACGTTGCCGACATGCGGGTCCTGATAGAGGTGATCGACGCGCGCGGTGTTGAACGAGGACGAGCGCCGCTTGATGCCGTGCACGACATAGCCGAGCGACAGCAAATATTCGGCGAGATAGGCGCCGTCCTGACCGGTCACGCCGGTGATGAGAGCGACACGCCCCTTTGAGTTGCGAACCGTCATGGTCTTCCTTAGTTGCACCGGAAAGAGCTGCACTCTGAGAAATCATTGCGAAGCCGCTTCTCGAAAAGATCGATATGCGGATGCGCGCTCCATCGCAATTAAAGGATACGCTCGGCAAGCCAAGTCATACACCGGACTCAGGAAAACACACCATATACATTGATTTAGGTGGACTGAATGATGCCGGCGCATGAGCTTCAAAGATGAAAGTCGAGCGAACCCTCGCAACGGCGACGATCCCAAGCAGGCGGGATGGATGGTAGGCCCTGTTAGACGCGCTCGGGGGCGCTTTGCCTCCTCGCGATATTTCTGGGGTCCTTATCTTTCCACGCGCGCAGGTATGTTTTCCGTTTGGTCCCTCATGGCGCGGAAGAGTGACGTGGTGAGACTTCCGACTAGAAGACGCAGCCTTCGCGGCTCATAATCAGCGCCGCTTTGCTAATTGCGGGTAGGCAATGGACGGCCTGATGCAAAACAGAATGAGAAAGAAAGGCAAACGTTGGTATAGACTTTGTAACGTTTCGATATCGAAATCTTACGTTCGTACAATGGAGCTTTGATGCCAGTCCTCTAACTTGACCGGGCATAAGTTGCCTCTGTCCAATCATGAAAAGTCTCTTAAACCCTCATCGCAAGTGTGTTTCCAGCAAGTCGGGAGCAGCTGCGCAAAGAGATGAGCAGGGACTATGCGGAACGTGGGCAGATCTCATCTTTCTGTCTGAAATGGAGCGAAGCCCAGACGAAGCGTCACTCGCCCGGGAGAATGATTAGTGAGACGCGAGGACTCAGTTGTTGCCATATTGACCGTGCCCGGCAAGCTGGCATCGCTTCTCGCTTCTTCTGAGAACACAAACTGCGTCCTGAAATGGCTCCTCGGTGAGAGTGAGCCAAGCAAGATAACCTGCTTCACCGTAGGATAATTGGCTTTCCGTTCTGTTCGAATGCCCTCAATCTATGGAGCGAGACTATTTGATACATCTTGGCAGCGGCTTGTTGCGCCGGCGACAGTTAGTGAGGCCGTCGAGCGAGCCTGTTTGGGCGGACTTGGATGCGCCGTGCAGGCGCACTAGCGCATCTGATTCTGCTTCAGGCAGTCACGCCAATGGCGATGGCATCGCAGTGTTTCTTCGATCGGCCAGCCAAAAGCGGAATCTAGCTGGGCGAAGCGATGATGGCCGGGAGATCTAAATGAGGCCAGAGAATGCGGCGGTGATAAAGGCGCCCGCTGAAAATCCCGAACCTAAACCTGTTACCTTTGGGCAAACGAAGTTTGCGACGGTGCTCCTGTTGGAGGAACGTCAGACTTCTTGAAGCTGGGCTGCATGGATTGATATGTGTGGAATTGTTGGCATTTTGGGCCGTGGTCCGGTCGTTGATAAGTTGGTCGCGTCGCTCAGGCGATTGGAATATCGTGGCTACGATTCCGCGGGCCTCGCAACTCTCGAAGGAGTCCGGATCGAGCGCCGCCGCGCCGAAGGTAAGCTGAGGAACCTTGAGGAGCAGCTGCGCTATTGTCCGCCGTCGGGGCATGCTGGCATCGGTCACACCCGCTGGGCGACTCATGGAAAGCCGACCGAAAGCAATGCTCATCCGCATGCGACGGAGAATGTCGCGGTCGTTCATAACGGGATCATTGAGAATTTCCGCGAGCTGCGAGCCGAGTTGGAGCGGAATGGAGCCGGCTTTAACTCGGAGACGGACACCGAGGTAGTGGCGCATCTCGTCGATTCCTATCTCAAGAATGGCTACTCGCCGCAGGATGCGGTACAGGCGTCACTGCCGCGACTGCGTGGTGCCTTCGCGTTGGCATTCCTTTTCAAAGCGAACGACGATCTTTTGATCGGTGCTTGCAAGGGCTCGCCGCTCGCGATCGGACATGGTCGCGGCGAAGTGTATCTAGGCTCGGACGCAATTGCGCTCGCACCTTTGACCGACACCGTCACCTACCTTGAAGACGGCGACTGGGCCGTGCTTACGCGCGCAACGTGCGTGATTTATGGTGCAGACGGCTCTATCGTCCAGCGGGAAACATCAAAATCTGGCGTATCAGCGCTCCTTGTGGACAAAGCGAATTACCGCCACTTCATGGCCAAAGAAATTCACGAGCAGCCGACAGTGGCCGGCAAGACATTGGCGCATTATCTCGATGTTGCGGCCAAACGCGTCGCCCTGCCGCTCGCGTTGCCCTTCGACTTTAATTGCATTCAGCGCATTTCAATTACTGCGTGCGGCACGGCTAGCTACGCTGGGCACATCGCCAAATACTGGTTCGAGAGGCTCGCGCGTTTGCCTTGCGACGTCGATGTAGCCTCTGAATTCCGCTACAGGGAGGCGCCTTTGCGCCGAGGCGATCTCGCAATAGTCATCTCGCAATCGGGCGAAACCGCTGACACATTAGCTGCCTTGCGATACGCCAAGGGCAAGGGCTTGCATACGATATCTGTGGTTAATGTACCGACGTCGACGATTGCGCGCGAGAGCGAATCCGTTTTGCCTACCCTGGCAGGGCCAGAAATCGGCGTCGCTTCCACCAAGGCATTTATCTGCCAGCTGATGGTATTGGGGGTGCTTGCCGTCAGAGCAGCTAAGGAGCGGGGTAAGCTGTCTGAAATCGATGAATCGCAGCTCGTGCGCGAGCTCATTGAGGTGCCGCGATTGATTGCTGCGGCCCTGTTGGTCGAGCCCCAGATTGAGAAGCTCGCGCGTTATATCGCCGGCGCGAGGACAGTACTCTATCTCGGTCGTGGCACATCGGCCCCCTTGGCCTTGGAGGGCGCGCTCAAGTTGAAGGAAATTTCCTATATCCACTCAGAGGGCTACGCCGCCGGCGAGCTCAAGCACGGCCCGATCGCACTGATCGATGAGGCTGTGCCTGTGGTGGTGATCGCGCCTTACGACGAGGTCTTCGAGAAGACCGTCTCTAACATGCAAGAGGTGGCCGCTCGGGGCGGCAAGATCATCCTGATCACCGATGCGAAGGGGGCGTCTGAAGCGATGGTAGACACGCTCCTGACCATCGTGCTGCCGGCAATGGTCGCAAGCTTTACGCCGCTGGTCTATGCCATTCCGGTCCAGCTCTTGGCTTACCATACCGCGGTCGCAAGGGGGGCGGACGTGGATCAGCCGCGTAATCTTGCAAAATCGGTCACGGTGGAATGAGGCTGGAGTGTTAGTATCAAAGCATTGAGGTCTCGGCCTCGAGCCATTCGGCGCGGGTTTGGTGGCCTAGGTTCTGCGGGGACGGAATCCGACAAGTTCCCAATCCGGGTCGCTCGTAGCTGTCGTGCGGTTTTGGTGAACTTAGCTGATGCTGCCATCAGCCTCGTATAGCAGAATCGACTAGCCTAGGGGCGATCCGGGATGTTGCACGACTGGGACGGCGTTCATCACGCCCGTCCACAGCCCTGTTGCCCTGGTCGCCATCGACCGGAACAGGTGGTCGTCATCGATCGGAAATGGTGGTCGCCATCAATCGGATTCACTGGTCGCCATGCCCCGGAGCGCGCAGCCTGACTTCGACGGCTCTGTACTTCGAGCGCTGTTTATTGAAACGAATACCGAAAGTCACGCGCGTGCCGGACACCAGATCAGCCCCTGCGCAGCCGCGAAGGTCCGATATGTGCACGAACAAATCCTTGCCGTCGCCATAGTCAGGCCGAATGAACCCCCAGCCCTTTTCAACGCTGTACGACACTACTGTTCCGGTGCGCATGTTTGTTCCACGGTCTTGCGGCTCGATATCGCCGCCTACTACTCCGGAGCTGCGGGTGCACTTTCCGTTCCTAACTCGGCGGCGACGAGCGCGAGCGAAGATGAGCGCCACCACTTGAACATCCTGACTCACCTCGCCTCACAGCAAACCGGCGGGGCGGACCAGGCGCTAGAAGCGACGAGCCCGCCCCTAACATTACCGCATCTGGAGACTCGGTGATGCTGCCCAGGACCAAGCAAGGGTCGTGCCGAATCGAGAATCGGAGATTCTGCAGGCGCTTCGTGGCGGGCTACAGGGTCAAGGTGTTCGCTTTGGTCTGAAAACTGATGGCCGACGGGGGCACTGTCCGTCCCAGTTGGTCCCGCCGAACTTCGGACTGCAGGCTCACGCTCGCGCCGCCAAATTGCCCCGACAACGTGCTGCCCATCACGGCCCAGCGCATTCTCTTGCACGCCCGGCCTGTACGCGATGGCGGCATTCATCCGACCTGCTAAGCACACAGAAATTTCGCTGGCGTATTGAACAGCAGGCAAGCGGGCCTTTTAATCGATCGTCTCCCTTCGGACGCGCACCCGTTCTCCAACACGCCGTGCGCGATTGAGGCTCGAAAACTACGCAATCACGAGCTCGACCATCTCCATCTCAGAATCACTGAGCCTCACGAGGAGGAGCATTCGCATGGGTAGTCGAGCAAGTAGCGAAGCTGGACTGGGGTGATTGTCAGGCTTGCCAAAGGTGCGTTCACCTCGGAGGTAATAGAGCGCCATCGACCCTATTTCACGCTTGGCGAATTGCTCAGCTAGCCGCAGATGACGGCCCGCTCTAAATGATCTTATCTCTCAGCCTTTGCTGAACGATTTCGACCAGAACTGCTCCGCGAAATCCAGATGGCACTTCATCACGTCCGAGGGAGTTTTGGAATTGGCAAGATTCTTCAGAAGATTGACCTGAGCGTGCAGAGAGGAAGCAGCCAGCTTTGACCCGTCCTTCAACGCCGCAGCGAACAGGTCTGTTGTCTCTTCGAGGGATTTTTTCCATTCCGGAGACGCAAATGAATGGCTTGATGCAGCCCTCGCTGATTCTCCAACATCGTGCGTGGTGCCTCCCGCTTCAGAGGCTGAAGCCTGGGCGGCCCGTTCGGGCTCTGGATGGGTCTTCCGTTCGCGTTTCTCGTATTCGGGACTTCTCGCGGTCATTCAACGTCTCTCCGTCTAAACAGGATCGCAGCTCGCTGCGTGGTCTAGATCCGACCAAGAGCTTCGGAAAGTACCACAACCGGCAACATGTCGAACCTATCTCATTTGGTAGCACTTGCTCATCGGGATTGCTTAAGCGGATATCCGCACCATTTGCGGGGTATGCGAACGACCGCGAGATTTGACTGAGAATTTCCTGCACGGCATGAAGAAAGTTGGTGGCAAGGAAGTCGAGAAGGACCGCGTTCTAACACTCGACGAACTGAAGCCTTCTTTGCGATCCTCAACGATGAGGAAGCGGGCATCACGGATGGAACGCGCTTGGCGCTGAAAGTCCGTATTGCTGACAGCCCAGCGCCGGGGCGAAGTCGCGAGCATGATGCGTTCCGAGCTTCACGGCCTACACGGGGAAAAGCCCCACTGGATCATTCCCGCTGTACGGACGAAGAACAAGAAAGCGGAGCACACAGTCCCGCTCTTCCCGACTGCCGTCAAGTTGATCGAGGCGGCCTTGGAGATCGGCAAGCCAGAGAAGGGAGAGGACCAAGGCAACAGACCCGTCGTTGCCAGTCGCTTCGAAAGCGTTGGGGTGCTTGCGAGCCACTGTATGAGCCAGGCTGTGCGGCGCTTGTTGGAAGACAAAGAGCTGGTAGCCTTTACGCCCCATGACCTCAGGCGTACAGCCGCGACCATCGTTCATGCGTCTATGCGCGATGGCATATGTTCGAAGAGAAGCGAGAAGCGATTCCAGCGGATTGAAAAGCATTTAATCACAATCACCGGTTAGCAAACTTCTGCGACACTTCAGCTCCCCTCTCGTCTGTATCGAGCCAGTGCTGTCCGCTCCTCTGCGCTAATGCCCATGAATGTTACGCCGTTGTACCCGCCGTTTGAAAGGGCAGATCGCACGTCATCCGTCGAAGCGCCGATATCGTAAGCGATGTTAGCGAACATATATTGCTGGGTGTCGCTCTCATTGTTCGCGATCTGGGTATTAAGGTGATTGGCGGCGCGATGCGCAACCGCGTTATAAACCCGCTTTTTTTGCGCTGCAACTTTCGGTTCACGCCACTGTAGTATCTGAGTTTTGGTTTGACGGGGAACCGAATCATGATCAGGCACCAAACACGCCAGCGCCCACGAGACGCCCTCTAGAAGAGCGCGTATGCGTGCAGCGATCTTGCCTGCCTCCTTCGGCCCAGGTTGAGTTTCACGCTATCGAGTATGCCCAACACTGCCTGAGCCTCCTCGGCATCAAACGTCGCGACTTGGCGATCTGCCGGGCTCAAAGACTGATCGGCGGCCCGGGCCTGATTGGCTGCAAGCACCTCAAGCGCTTGCGACCGCAGGGCTGTGATCTGCCGAAGATTTCGAGTGTTGATTGTCACCGCCCATTCGGACCCACAGTAGATAGCTGCACGTGACTCGGCGCTTTGACGTGAACCGAGGAAGCGCTGTCCCTACCACTCACCGCTAACTTCACCATGGTCAGCCCAAGCAGCGGAAGAAGCTAACCGGGATGCATATTCGGCGAACGCCCCTATCACAACTACCAGGATTGGTCGTAGCCAGCGCTTGGCGATCAGTTGTGATCTTAGGCAGTATGGCCGCGCCACTAGCGGCGAACCGGCTTTGCGTCGACAAGAGAATGCACAAGCGCATCGCGCTCTCATCCTGATTGTCGCGCTATAGGAGTTCGTCTCGATACGCTCAACGAAGCCGTCAACAGTTCCGAACTGAAGCTGACAGGCAACGATTTCCACAAGCTGGCCGGAAAGTCCGTGCGCTACACGATTCACATCAATGGCCCGTGGTGCATCACATTCGAGTTTGAAGGAGGCGATGCATTCAAGGTTGACTTTGAACAGTACCACTGAACGCAGAATACCGAATAAGCCATGAGGGCTCCGACATGCTGGAGAGCATCAATGGCAGAGCAGAAGGCTAAGCGCGATCCTAACCGCTGCCCGTCTCATCCGGGCGCCGTCCTTGATGAAATTCTACAGTACATCAGGAAGTCTAAGACCGAGATTGCAGAAGCGCTGGGATTCCAGGCAGCATCTGCACGACATCCTCGCGGAGAAGAAGCCGGTCAGTCCGAACGTGGCCGCCCGGATTGGAAAGCCGGTCGGCAACGGCCCGGCCATCTAGCTTCGTTTGCAGGCAGCCCCCGATGCGTGGCACGCCGACGCGAAGTTGATGTCAGCGAGATCAAGATGCTGGAACCGGCTTAGGGCGACGAGTCCGGGTGCGGGGTCGCCCAAACGGTGTCGCAAGCGATGGTAGCCAGCCCGTCCTCGAAGACAGGGGCTGGCCACCTTTACGCCCGAGAGGTTCAAATTCCCCAAGGTGCTACCATTGTATGGTGGAGAAGAACTGGAGAGCACCTACCAGTACCGGTGGGGTGCCGCGCCCCGCGTGCATGTCATATTGAAGCGCTCGGCCCGCAACTGTTCGAGCTGGCTCCGCTCATAGGAGTAACCGCCGTGCCTAGGACCGATGTGGGGGCGGCAATCCAAGCATTCACGGACTACGCCCGTAGGCCAAGCCATACCCCGGCAGAAAGACACCTACGGGCCACAGCGAACTGAAGAGCAGCTGGCCGCTCGGCGATTCCGGGTTGAAGTTATCTGCTCAAAAATGGACGCGGTGGCGGAGTGCCCTCTTTCGACCTTAGCCGAATTCGAGGCGCTCAGACGCGAGATGGGAAAAGATTTTCCCCCAACGCCACCCGCTTTACTCAACCATGTAGTGGACGCATTTTTACGTTGTGGGTCCTACCCGCGCGGCCGGATGACCGACCCTTAATCGTGCACGGAGCCAAATGATGCTTGGCACGTTCTCGCTGCACAAGATCGACCACGCTATACGCGACCTAGAACAGAAAGTCGCCCACGGCGCGGAAATCAGCCGCGAGGAGCTTGCGAGCGGACTGCGGATTACGAAGCATCTTCGAGATGAACTCGAAGTGGCGCTCAAGGTGATCGATGGCCTAAAGGATCATACCGGTCCCGGGTCGACAGGCCGCTCAAGGTGGTAGCCGCGACCTAAACAGCGGGAACGTTAGCGGCCACGTGGCTCGGCGCCCGCTTGGAGAAAAAGCGCTCTCCCTACCACGCGCCAGCCTCAAACAGCGGAAGAAGCTGACGGTGGGATACATTCATCGCAAAAAGCCGTGGCACAACTACCAGAACCGGGGTTGCAGCCTCGCGGGGCTCGGGGATCAGCCTCAGATCGCAGGCAGTGCGGGTGAGACTCGGCGCCGTTCGGTTGCGCCGGAGCGGACGCTGTCCCTGCCCCGCCCGCACTGCCGATAGTTAGCGGTCACGTGACTCGGCGCTCAAGTAACCCCCACGCATGAACAGGGGAAGCGCTGTCCCTGCCACGCGCCGCTAACCCCCACACGGCCAGCCTCAAAGCAGCGGAAGAAGCTGACCGGGAGGTCATCGCTCGCAGAACGAGCGTAACTTACAGAACCGGGAATGGCCCGTGATTTAGAAGCAGTGGGCGCGACACGGTGCCGACCGACCAGGGGGGCTGAGTTGAAGCACCTGCCGCATCCGCACTGCTGGTGAGTTTAGCGGAAGGTGACACTCCACCCCACTGCTCTGGAAACCACAGCAATGTCCGTGCCACCCCCGCTAAACCCAACAACCAATTATTGGGACTAGCTTACTGAAAGCTGACGAGACTGCGCGCCCATTCACAAAACGAAAAGCGGCCCACGGGGCCGCTTGCCGTGGAGACAATAAAGACGTTCAGGCCGCAGACGAAAGGCGTTCGGCTCGCTTACGATCAGCGGCAGCCGCACCACGACGACGGCCCGGATCGGCAGTTCTGTGCGTCAAGTTCAGCAAAATCGATTATGGGATCCGGCCGAGCCATCCCCTCGGAGCCGCCGTCGCTCGCTTGCGCAAAAGCGTAGCCCTGGCGAGCGACGGCGGCGGAGAGGGGGGCGTGCATCCCCTTGGTGGGCCTGAGCATCGTCAGGCCGCCGGCGTAGCGCCTCCTTGTGCTCCTTCGGCAGATCCATGTTTAGATGGCGATGGTCCTCGAGCCAGGCCTCATGGCGCTCGACGGTCAGCGCCCGTACCAGCCTTAAACAGCTCTCGGCATTGGGGAGGATTCGCACGACATAGGTTCGCCGCCTGATCTCCTCGTTGAGGCGATCGAGCAAATTGGTGAGATGTCTCGGTGCCAACGTTCCCGCTGCGGTGTTCTACATCGTGGAGTATGGTGCGACCATCGGGACAGCGGCACCGGGAGCACGAAGTGCGGGCAGGCCGATGTTATTCCAGAGCCGAGAGCTCGAGTTAGTAGCTGGCGGCCGCCTCCGTGATGGGCTCGAGTATCCCGAGGTCACGCGGGTCGAACTCGATCGAGCGGCGCCCCCTCCACCGGCGTATCGGCGCGGCCCGCGCCCATCTGCGCCATGTGCATCGCGATTCTCCGCGCGCGCTCACCTGCTGCGGACCTCACCATCGAGATCGAGCTCGGAGGGGGATGGCATCCGCTGCGAGACTCATGCCCAGGGCACGGCCGTCGAGAGGTGTCCGGGGCTGGAGAACATCTGCATTCTGCAGCGCGTCGTCGGTCATAAGGTCACCTGCAGGCGGTACGATCGCGCGAACGATGTTCTTGTCGATATCGCCCCTCCAGCCTGGAGGTCGGGAGTAATGAGATGGGGAAGTAATGACATGGATTGGCGCCGCGACCTCATGCTGTGGCACCCGCGTCTGTTCCTCACGACGGCCGAGGAGCCTAGTCGCTCGTTCGGCTACCCGCACTGCGAGCGAGGGTGGCAGGATATCCTGGTCCGGCTCTGTCGCAGGATCGAAGTCGCGCTCCGCGACGGCGAGACCTTCGAATTCGTCCGCATCAAGCAGAAGATGGGCATCCTGCTCGTCGACTGGGACACCGAAGCCTCGAAGTCCACCGAGTCCGCGATCGGCCATGCAGTTGACCTGGCCGTCGCCCGCTCCGCCTGCACCTGCGAGATTTGCGGCGCGGAAGGCCGGCTGCATGCCAACAAAGGGTGGCTCGAAACCCGCTGCGCAGAGCACGCGGCCGGCGATCCAGTGCCGCCCCACTTGGGGCAGGGCTTCGACAACGTCCGCCGGCTGCGCCGCCGGCGAGGCCAGGCCAGCGTTTACTACGCGCTTACGACCGCGACGCCGACACTTTGACCGAGGTGCCGCCGCCCTCGCCGCAGCAGGAGCGCTAAGATGGCCAGATTTCGCTGTAGCGCCTAGGACCAGCAAGGCGAGTTCACCTAGCCGCGCCGGCGAATGCGCCGTCCGGCATCTCAATGGCTATCGCGGCATCCTCCAAGTGGATGGCTACGCCGCCTATAACAAGCTCGCGCGATCCGATCGCGGCGATGATGGCATCACGTCGGCCGGCTGCTGGTCACACAGCCGGCGCAAGTTCTATGAGCTGCATGTTGCAGGGAGCTCGGAAGTGGCAACGGCGACGCTCGAGCGGATGGCGAAGCTCTGGCAGGTCGAGAAGACCGTGCGCGGTCAAAGCCCCGACGCCCGCGTTGCCGCGCGCCAGCAAGCCTCCGCGGCTGTCGTCGCAGATCTCTTCGATCTCTGGCAGCAGACCTTGCGGCGGATCTCCGGCAAATCAAACTGGCCGAGGCGATCCGCTATGCTGTCTCGCGCCGTGCCATCTTCGAACGCTTCCTGCTCGACGGCCGCATCGAGCTCGACTCCAACATCGTCGAGCGCGCCATCAGACCGCAGACAATTACAAGAAAGAATAGCCTGTTCGCGGGCAGCGACGGCGGCGGACGAACCTGGGCGACCATCGCAACACTGCTGCAGACTGCGGATTTCACGGATCGTGAGCATCGATTTCGCGCGATCGTGAGCACTGAATTCAGACGATCGTGAGCAGCCCGCTACGGCCGATGGGAGATAGAGTCAGTGTTCTGGTTGGCCGTCAAGGGTGATGGTTTTGGCGCTGCGTTTTCGCATGCTTTCTCCGGTGAGCTGGAGGCGGTGGGCGTTGTGGACGAGGCGATCGAGAATGGCGTCGGCGACCGTGGGGTCCCCAATGGCTCCATGCCAGGTGTCCACGGGGAGCTGACTTGTGACGATGGTGGATGCGCGGCCATGGCGGTCCTCGAGGATTTCGAGCAGATCGCGGCGTTCCGCGGCGGTGAGCACCGATAGTCCCCAATCATCCAAAATCAGAAGCTGAGCGCGGCCGAGGCTTTTGAGGAGCCGAGCGTAACGTCCGTCTCCGCGCGCGAGCGCGAGCGCGAGCGCCTCGAACAGCCTTGGAACGCGATGATAGAGGACTGATCGGTTGTCGCGGCAGGCCTTGTGGCCGAGCGCGCAGGCTAACCAACTTTTGCCCAGGCCGGTTGCCCCGGTGACGAGCAAATTCTCGTGGCGATCGATCCAGCGACCTTCGACGAGTTTGGCGAAAACGGCGCGGTCGATGCCCCGCGGGGTGCGCAGATCGACGTCCTCGACGCAAGCAGTCTGGCGCAGTGCGGCGATCTTGAGGCGCGTGGTGAGCCGCCTGGTGTCGCGTTCGGCGGCTTCGCGGTCGACCAACAGGCCGATGCGATCTTCGAACGGCAGGGCTTCGAGATCGGGCGATCGGCGCTGCTCCTCGAAGGCCTTGGCCATTCCGGTCAGTCGGCGCCGTAGCTTTTGACGAGCGCCAGAATGCCAAGGCAGGTTCGAAAGCCTTGTTCTGGATGGGGCCGGGCGTCGATCACGGCCTGGAAAAACGCTGCTGTCGAAGGACCGATCCGCTCGCCGGCGGCGATCACCGCGGCGGGGGTCCATTTGCCGTAGCGGCGATGGGCGCTGGGCATGTGGTCGGCGATGGTGGTGTGTCCGCGTCGGTTGGGCGCGCGGGCATGGCTGGCGATCCGCTGGCCCTTGTGGAAGATCTCGACCGTCCGATCGTCGATACGGGCATCGACCAGCTCGCCAATCAGACGATACGGCGCGGAGTACCAATGGCCGTCGACCTCGACATGATAATCGGGAGCGAGGCGGCAGCGCTTCCAGCGTGCGAAGGCATAAGGCTGATCTGGCAGCGGGGTTAGCTTGGGTTTGTCGAGTTCGGCAAACAGTTCGGCGCGGCTTGAGCCGAAGCCACGCATTTGACGAGCATTGAGTTCGTCGACGAGTGTCTTGATGGCGGCGTTGAGCTCGGCCCGGGAAAAGAAGCGCTGATTGCGCAGCCGGGCCAGAATCCAGCGCTGGGCGATTTGCACCGCGACCTCGACCTTCGCCTTGTCTTTTGGGCGCCGCGGCCGTGCGGCGAGAATGGCCGTGCCGTAATGGCTCGCCATCTCGGCATAAGTGCGATTGAGGCCGGGATCGTAGCGGTCGGGGTTGCTGACGGCGGCTTTGAGGTTGTCGCAGACCACGAACGTCGGCGTTCCGCTCAAAAACGTGAACAAGTTGACGTGGGCCCGGATCCAGTCGGCCAAGCTCTCGCTGGGGCAGGCCTCGGCGTAGGTGTAGTTCGAAGCGCCCATCGCCGCGACGAACAGCTTCATCGGCTGCACTTCCCCGGTCAGCGGATCGACGATGTCGATGGTGTCGCCGGCGAAATCCACGAACACCTTCTCGCCGCCCAGATGAATCTGCCGCATCGAAGGTCGGACCCGCCCCTTCCAGGCCTCGTAGGTAGTGCAGAACCACGTGTACCCGAAACCGTCGGGATTAACGGCGCGATACTCCTCCCAGAGCAGGCGACGGGTTACGTTGCGCCGGCGGAGCTCTTTATCGATGTAGCTCCAGTCGGGCACCGGCCGCTGCGGGCTCTGAGACGCTGGTCGTGGGGCCGGGAAAAGCAAAAGCTCCAGGTCTTCATCGGTCATTCCCTCCGGAAGCGGCCAGCTCAACCCAGCAGAGCGGGCGCGGCTCAGGTAGCTGTGCACAACGCCGTTGCTGACGCCCACGCTCCGCGCGATGGCCCGCTCTGGCAGGCCTTGAAAATGTTTTAACCGAAGGACTTCCTTGATCCGGCGCATCGACAATCTCTGGGTAGGCATTGGACTTCCTCGTTAACCACGAGGTCATCCCTAAGCCGGTTGAGTTGTCGGCCGAAGCGCTGCAAGGCTCCGAAAGCCTTGCTCACGATCCCGCGAAATCGTTGCTCACGATCCCCTGAAATCCGCGCTCACGATCCCGCGAAACGCGCATGAAACTGACGAGAACCGCTTTGCTGGGCGATTTCCCGCCTGTTGCGTTGCGTAGCTTCGGCATTCACAACGAATTCGCCATTGGAAAGCATTGCGGGAATGCTGTCCGAGACGCTTGTCCCAGCGCCGGAGACGAAGCCGCCGGTGCTAAAGCTAGGTATCGACATAGAGCTGATCGCGGCGACCTTGGCCATACCGGCAGCGAGCACGCCCGCAGCCAACGCATCATTGAATGGCGGCACGGCCGATGCCAACGCCTTCGTGAAGGCGGTGTAAGTGTTGATCCTTGCCTCGACAATGCCGAACGCTTTAGCCGCCCTCGCCATAGCCATGCTGTGCTTGCCGAATTCCTGCGAGAGTTGTGCAAATTCGCCCGCCATGGAGGCGCCGGCGGTGTTCCACGTCGATTGGGCGTTCTCCGCTAGCCTTTGTTGCGCATCCAGGAATTGCTGCGCACTGATCGTATTGGCGTTGAATTGCGCTTGGATCTTAGGCTCCTGTAGGTAACTCTCAGAGGGAGTCAAGTTCGCTTGGATCGTCTGGAGCCCGGCCAGCGTCATGGCGTATTCCGAAGTCTTCTGCTTCAGCAGGTCGAGCTGCACCTGCTGCGCGGCGGTGATCGCGGTGTTGTTCGCCCGCGCGATCGACTCCGTTTGCAATTGCAGCTTCATCGCCTCCATTGCGCCGGGAAGCAGTCCATAGGTTGCCACCTCGGCCTTCATTCCCTCCGGCGACTTGCTTTGCGATGCAATGAACTGATCGACCACGTTTTTTCCGCCCATCACCGAAAAGTTGAAATCCTTCTGAGTCTTCGATGCCTTGTCCGTCGATGCAGCCGCGGCTTCCTGGGGACCGCGCTCACCGCAGTATCGACCGCGATGAAGGCGCTCGTCACCAGTGGGGTGATTGTTTCACGGCCGCCTTCGAGAAGGTGAAGGGCGGCATCGCTGGGATTGAGGAGACGGCAAGGCGCCGTGTTCAAAGTCGCTCGCCAAATACATCTCAACCGTCTCCGGTTGCGAGCCCTTCCACAAATTGTCGACGATTCTTGCGTCATTGATGCCGCTCGAGCCCGCACCGAGCCCGGCAGTGGATGTGCCCGAAGCGCTGAAAGCCAGCTCGCTCGAGCTGTGGTATCAGCAGAAACTTCATCTCCGGACATTGGTTCCGAGCGGCGCCGAGGCGCTGATCCGGATGCGCCATCCCGCATGGGGCGTCGTGCCGCCTGCCTACTTCATCCCCGACGAAAGCGATCCGCATTTTCATGCGCTGTCCGAGTTCGTGATCGCGCGCGCGATCGCGGACTGGCGCTATCTGCTCGGGCAGATCGGACCGGTCGATCTCTCGATCAACCTGCCGATCTCGTTTCTGGCCGACGATGCTGCGGTGCGCGAGCTTTGCTACCGGATTCCGGATCATGCGGCGTTCGCCGGCCTGCTGATCGAGATCGACAGCGCCGAGGTGATCGACAATCTCGACCTGGCGATCGATGTCGCCCGGCGCGTTCGCCTGCACAATATCGGCATCTCGATCGACAATGTCGGCGCGAAGTGGCCATCCTTGCTGGGATTGCCGAACTTTCCGTTCGTCCAGCTGAAGGTCGACCATCAATACGTCACCGGTTGCGCGGATCAGCGCCTCAAGCAGACGGTGTGCCGGCGTATCGTCGAGCTCGCACACGACTCCGGCGCGCAGGTTATTGCGCAGGGGGGCGAGACGCGCGCGGACTTTCTTGCCGCACATGAGATGGATTTCGATCAGGTCCAGGGTTACCTGTTCGGCAAGCCGATGGGCGTCAAGAAGTTCGCCCGCTCGCGCACGCACTTCTCGGAGAAAGAGCCGATCGTCCTGAGGCATGGCGCCTAGTCAGGCGCGAGTGTCGCCATCGATCGCGCGCAGCGCTTCGCCGCGGGCGATCAGGCGCTTTGTGTGAATCGGCGGATGGAATGACCCTGCCCAGATTAATGATGTCAACGGCTTAACGTGCCGATCGGCGCCGGGCCCCGCGCCAACTCACATGCTGACGGCGGTCGTCTTCCCCTCGGCTTTGCTATGCACTTCAAACTCGAGAGATCGATTCGTTCAGGATAATGTCCTGAATAACGAGATAAGCCGTACGGCAGTTGCCGCACGGCTCTTCCGGAGTTCGTCATTCACTGCGCGGATCCGGTAGCGACGCGCTGAGCCGCCGTCTTGGCAGACTTATTGGACGCGCTCGTCGGCGACCTTCTTCTCAGAAGAGAGCTCGGTCGTAATTCTGCGCATTGCCACGGCCTGGGCCTGAACTTTTTGGCTAACACGCTCGAACTCAGCCATCTGGTTCTGGAAACCGGCATCCTGGGTCTGCTGGGTAGCAGGAGCGGCGCCGTTACCGCCAACACTATTAACCGCCATGTCTATTCACCTTTCTTTATGATAGTCGTTAGTTGTGGCCTGCTACGTCGGGCGGGCCGACGATACGAGGGGCAGGAATAGAAAGAAAGACGGTGCTCGCCCCCCAGACTTCTCAGGCTCAGTTCGGCGCTCTTGCCGAGACCAACGGTCTTGGGCTGTACGTTGTCCGTTTTGCCGGCGTTCTTGTTTTCGGCGGCCATCGCTTTCTCCTATGCTCGTCTTGTTACGTCTCAATAGACGTGCTCGCCTAGAGTTCAGCAGCCTCACGCTAGGCGCGCTACCTTTCGAGAAGCTGACGAGTCTCGGTCGGGGTGATTAGGTCGATCCTTTGCAGCAGCCCATCACCTGCCGGCAGCTGCAACCTCACCTAGGGTCTGTACCTAAATAGCGCCACGTGATTCTCTTGCCTACGTGTTGATTCGGGGGCGAGAGAATGCGCGCTGGTTTGTTTTGGCTGAACGGCAGGCAATGGGCGCGTATCGAACCGCATCTGCCGAGGGGACTGACGGGGCCGGATCGGGACGACGACCGACGCATCGTCAGCGGCATCATTCACATGCTGCAATCGGGTGCACGATGGCGTGATTGTCCACGTGAATACGGCCCTTACACGACGATCTACAATCGTTTCAATCGCTGGGCCAAGCGAGGACGATGGTGCGCAATCTTCGAAGCGCTGGCCAAGCCTGGCGAAGACGGCGTCGTACTGTCGCTCGACTCGACCTCGATTAAAGCTCACCGGTGTGCCTCCGGCGGAAAAGGGGGGAGCACAATCAAGCAATCGGCCGCTCGCGCGGAGGCCGCACGACAAAAATCCATGCGCTGAGCGATCCGCTCTGCCGGCCGGTCGTCCTGCATCTGACTCCAGGCCAGGATGCCGATATCGCTGCGGCTCCCGATGTCCTGGCGCTCGCGCCACCCATGAGCGTGCTCCTCGCCGACAAAGGGTATGATGGCGACAAGCTTCGCGGCGCAATCATTCGTCGTGGCGCCAAGCCCGTAATCCCCAATAAATCTAACCGTGTCGTCATCCATCGCTTCAACAAACGCGCCTACAAAGGACGAAATGTCATCGAACGCTGCTTTTGCAGGCTCAAGGACTTCCGGCGCATCGCCACGCGATATGACAAGCTCGCCCGTAATTTTTTGGCCGCTGTTCATCTCGCCGCTCTCGTCGCATATTGGCTCAATTGAGTCTGGACCCTAGCACTACTTTGGGTGCGCCGGGAGACCGGCAAGGAATAGATGGTGGAAGTCCATTGCGATGAAGGTGTAGCGAACCACATCGGCCCCGAGCCGTGCGCAGGCGTCCGCGAGGGTGTCGGCGAAGCGTCGGTAGGGGAGCATGCAGGCCAGCCATTGAGCCGCGAAACAGTGTTATCTCGGGAGCCGACGCTGTCCAAAGAGCGGAAGGCAATATGGGCGAGTGCGCAAACGCGAGCACCCGTCCAACCCGGCGTGGTCGTAGACCCTGGCATGTATGGAAGCTCCTTGTACGGGAACCGGGATATCTCCGGGTCGGCCATCTTCCTTCTCGGAGGAGATGGTCCGCAGCGGGAAGGCGAGGAGCTGTAGCCGCTGATGCACGACACGGAGAAGTCTGACTCTGGCATAGTAGCTGAGAAGCCAACGAACAAAGCCGGATTACTGGCGGCGGAGTGGGCGGAGCCAAGGCCGGGGACCAAGGGAAACGCGGAACAGCAGCGCATGCACCGGACACAGGGCCGGGCTCGCATGACCCAGTCGCTGGACCGCGTACGGACAGCCGCAAGGCTGAGGAAGAAGGACCGGTTCACCGCGCTCTTTCACCACATCAATGTCGATACACTGCGGGCGGCGTTCTTTGCGCTCAGGCGTAAGGCTGCTCCCGGAGTGGATGGCATGACGTGGGAGGACTACGAGGAAGATCTCGAGCCCCGGCTCGCCGATCTGCACAAACGGGTCCAACGAGGAGCGTATCGCCCGCAACCGTCTCGCCGGACGTACATACCAAAGGCAGACGGCAAGCAGCGCCCGTTAGCGATCGCGGCTCTCGAAGACAAAATCGTCCAGGGCGCCACCGTCATCGTGCTCAACGCCATCTACGAAGGAGACTTCTGTGGCTTTTCCTACGGGTTTCGGCCCGGCAGAGGACCACATGATGCGTTGGACGCGCTCTGCACAGCGATCGAGACGCGGAACGTGAACTGGATCATTGACGCCGACATCCAAAACTTCTTTGGCGCAGTCAGTCAACCTTGGCTGGTTCGCTTCTTGGAACATAGGATCGGCGACAAGCGCATCATCCGCCTCATTCAGAAATGGCTGAAGGCGGGTGTTCTCGAAGACGGCGTCGTAGCCGCTGATGACAGGGGAACGGGTCAAGGTTCGGTGATTTCACCGCTTCTCGGCAACATCTACCTGCACTACGCTCTCGACCTGTGGGCCAAACGCTGGCGACAGCGCGAGGTCTCCGGCGGCATGATCATCGTGCGTTACGCGGACGATGTAGTAGTCGGCTTTGAGCGCGAGGATGACGCACGTCGTTTCCTTGACGCGATGCGCGCGAGACTGGAGGAGTTCGAGCTGACGCTCCACCCGGCCAAGACCCGCCTGATTGAGTTTGGTCGCCATGCGGCGGCTCAACGCAAGCAGCGCGGACTCGGAAAGCCGGAAACCTTTGCGTTCATGGGGTTCACGTTTATCTGCGGCAAATCACGCCAAGGGCGCTTCCAGCTTCAACGGAAGACCCGTAGCGACCGCTTGCGAACCAAACTCCGCGAAATCAAGGAGGAGCTAAGGCGCCGAATGCACTGGCCGATCCCTGCACAAGGGAAATGGCTGAGGCAGGTCTTGACCGGCCACTTTGCGTACTTTGCTGTCCCGACGAATGGCCGAGCGCTCAATGCGTTTCGGTTCTATCTGACCGATCTCTGGAGGCGGACGCTTCGGCGGCGCAGTCAGCGGACCTGTCTGACCTGGGATCGCATAACGCAGATCACCGATGACTGGCTCCCCAAGGCTCGCATCCTTCATCCATGGCCGAAGCTGCGCTTCGCCGTCAAACACCCGAGGTAGGAGCCCGGTGCCTTAATTGGGCTCGCCGGGATCTGCGCGGGGGGCGCCCAGTGATGGGTGTCCCTACCGCGAACAGAATGTGTTTTGGCCGCTGTTTTTCAAGGATTTGCTTTCGGCAATATGGGCATTGCTGAGGCGGCGGCCGAAGGATGAGATCGACGATGGCATGGCGTACGGCGGGCATGGTTGGTTGAGGCGGAGGCCCGTTGATTCTTTTTTTTCCGCCCCGCGTATGCGAGGCGACGATGTTGCAGGAAGGCGTAGGCAATCATTGTCATAAGGGCGTGGCGATGAAGACCTTGCCATGATCGCCCTTCGAAGTGATCAAGTCCAAGCTCCTCCTTCAACTGTTGATGCGCCTGCTCACAAATCCACCGTGCCTTGATGGTGGCGGCCAGCGTGCGCAGATCCGTCGTCGCCGGAAGATTGGCGAGATAGTATTTGCTCTCCCCGGAGGCGCGTTGCTCGCCAATGAGCCAGACTTCGTCGCCTGGGAGATGCTGCTGACCTTTATCCCATATCCGCTGCGGAGGGCCGTCGGCGGTGCGGACACGGAGGGCAGCAAATCGGGCTTTGAGCCGACCTTTCGTCCCGCTACGCCAACTCACGGTTTTCCATTTGGCGCTGGCCAGCATTTGTTCTGCCGCAATCGATAAGATATCGGGCACGTGGTGCTTTCGTGGTTTGCCACGGACTTTGGTGATCGGCCAAATGAGCTTCACATCGACGGGATACACTTTCTGGTGCCGAGGGATACCGACCGCCCCAGGCCAGCCCGCGCTCTGTTAGCCCTTGTCGAAACGGTGCGCTGAGGCCGTATCCTGCATCCGCCAGCACACATCCAAAGCGCATGTTGGCTGCCATCGCACGGTCAATCTCGGCCAAAGCGATCTCCGGCTTGGACCGTGGCGTTCGGTGTTCGATTGGCACGCGAGCGCGCTTCAAACGGGGCATGTCGCTTGTCCAGCTGTCAGGCAGAAAGAGACGTAACGCGACCATCACTGGCACTTCGCCGCGCGCAAGCGTTAAAGACACCAGCGTTTGGCAATTTGCAGTTTTACCGAGAGCCGATGCGTATTGCGCCGCAACACCGACCGATCGCTCACCCTTCTTCGGCAGTGAGGTGTCATCAATAACCAGCACCGCATCCCTGCCGCCGACGAGTCGGTCCGCCTGGTTGAGCAGCTCTGTCTCCAGCGGCGTCGCGTCCCAGACACCGTCGGCAATGAAATGGTGCAACTGGTCGTAGTTGCTCGTGACAAGGCGTTCCGCCATCGGCTGAACGCTCTTGCGATCGCCAGGACCGATCAATCCCGCAACATACAGAGGACACATCCGCTGCCGGGTCTTATGACCCAGCCGGTCCAAGAACGGCATCAGCCAGCGTTCGAGTTCGTCTTCCCATCCCGGCATGGTCAGCCCTCCAAGAGCCGACCACCCATGAATCATTGAAAAATTGATTCGGGAATCCTATAAAACGCGGCAAAATCAACAATCTGCCAAAGTAGTGCTAGTGAGGCTAGCAGCGAAATTCTGACCTACGTGCGCGGTCAGGCGCGCACTTGGATCGATCGGCCAACAGGTTGGCTGTGGCGTTTGTCGATCAGCGCTGAGTCATCCAATCTGAAGTCTTTGGAGACTCATGGCGTGGGGCGGTAGCCTGGTTAGGGCCGCGCGCTGATGCTGTAGAGGCTGTTGGTGTGATCGCCGGTATCCCCACAGATCGCGTCCGGAATCTTCGGATCGCCGCTGGCGGCAATAGCGGCGTGGCCGGAGCGGTTGGAATGCTGCTTCCCAGATCCGCTGGAGTGACTGGCGGAATTGCGGCGACCGCGTCACTTATCGACAGAATGATATGCCTCTCGGTCCCGATGATTGTTGCATCAAGAGCAAGCGGCGTGAATCTCGCATGCAACAGGACCGATCGGCGCAGCCGACATCGGACAATCGATCGATGTTAACGAAGCGACGTATCACATGTGATCGGCGGGCGTCGATAGTTGCCTGAGATGGTCCGTCGTGACGGCCGGCCGCCGCGAGCAACCATGCGATCCGCACCCCTCGGATGCTACGAGGGTTGCGATGCTCAGTCGGTGGTTCATTGTCGTCAGCTTTTCGACAGGTGCTGCAGGTAGAGTCCCTGCGAGTTCGATGGGCGCGATATGCTCGCGCCGAGCCGCTGCGAAGGTGATGAGAGAGGGGGGCTCATCGAGGCTGCCGGGGCTGGTGGCGAGAGGCATTCATTCGCTCACCATAACGCTCGCAGTTTTACCGCTTTCTTCGATGCAATCAGGAGTGAACTAAATGGCGTATCTTCCCGTGGCCGGTCTCCCCGTGGTCGGCGCACTCGATTCGACGGTGAATGGGGTGGGGTCAGAGGGGGTGGTTGCCAGCCCAGCTTTCAGCACACTGTTGGGACAGTATGCCACGCCGGGTGCCTACCAGTACCTGCCGGCAGGCGCTGCCGTCGTTGTCGTTCCTGCAGGTGGCGTCACAACCGCTGTCGTGGCTCCGGCGGTCGTCACTCCAGTCGTGGCTGCTCCCGTGTACATGATGGCTCCGCCTCCTCCTTCCATGCTGTTGAGCCAGCAAAGTTCGGGTTCGGAGCCTTCCGTCGATCCGGTATGGACGCATGAGGTCAAGGATGGCAAGGCCACGATCAACCTCGGCGACAAATATACGATCACAGCCAATGAGAAGGATGGCACCTGGACCGTTCGCAACAACCAGACCGGCCATGTCACGAAGATCCATGGCGATCCCCATGTTGACGCTAACGGGGACGGCAAGGATGACTTCGACTTCAAGAAAGATATGACCTTCCAGCTCGACGATGGGACCAAGATTACCGTCAATAATGTCGACTACGGTAATGGTGAGACCATCTCCTCAAAGCTGACCATTACGAACGGCCACAACGCGATGGTTGTGGAGGGGCTCGGCGACGACAAGGATGGCAAAAACAATCTGAGGGTGACTCAGTCCAACGCTGGCATGACTCTTGATGAGCTGACACCCGATGGTGCCCAGACGATCCATGAGAGCGGCCAAGGCTGGGTCGATGGCGCCGGCGGCGTGGTGAATCAGGCGAGTATCGATGCCGGCGAACAGGGTCGCGCGCCGGGCAACTACCAGTCTGCAATCGCAACGCCTGCCACTGCAACACCCGTGTTCTTCGTTCCTCCTCCACCGCCGCCTCTTGCGATGGTTCCGCTTGCCGTCGCTCAGACGCCAGCGCCGTCATCTCAGCCAGCGCCAGTGTGGTCGCACGAGGTCAAGGACGGCAAGGCGACGATCAACCTTGGTGATAAGTATACGATCACAGCCGATGAGAAGGACGGCACCTGGACCGTTAGGAACAACCAGACCGGCCATGTCTCGAGGATCCACGGCGATCCTCACGTCGATGCTAATGGCGACGGCAAGGACGATTTCGACTTCAAGAAAGGTATGACCTTCCAGCTCGACGACGGCACGAAGATTACGGTGGACACGGTCGATTATGGCAAGGGAAAAACCATCTCCTCGAAGCTCACCATCACCAACGGCGACAATGCCATGGTTGTGGAGGGACTCGGCGACGACAAGGATGGGAAAAACAATCTGAAGGTCACGCAGTCTAATGCTGGGCGGACGCTTGATCAGCTGACGTCCGATGGAGCTCAGACAATCCATGAGACAAATCAGGGGTGGGTTGACAACTCCGGACGCAAGGTGACGCAGTCGGTGATCAACCACAATGAGAACCCGGATGCGCCGCCGGATTTCAAGACGATGATGCGCGAGGCCATGTTCCGGCGCATTTTCGGTCGCGATGCACAGCCGGCATGAGGCCTGATCCCGGGGAGGTCGGAAACTCGTGGAAGCGGGCGCTAGCGCCCGCCTTTCATTTTCGCCAAACGGCCGCGAGAAGGGCAGCTTGGCGATCTATCGATTTAGGATCGACGGTAACAGCCAGATTGTCTTGGCAATCGCAGCCTTGGCGCCGACAAACGGGCGGAGGGCCTCCAGACCCGGCTACCCGGCTAGAATTGCTGCGGCGCGTTGCCGGCGATGGAGGCGCTGCACGGGAACGGTGCTCTCAGGTCTGTCTGCAAGTCAACGTCCTGCAGATGCAGGCGTCGCAGCGAAAATCCCGGCCAAGATCGTAGATTGGATTGGGGACGGCCTCTGCGGCGCGATCTACCCTCGGCTCAAAAGCATAAGCCCTGTTTCGCGTTGAGCCCTGCCTGTCTTTAGCCTACGAAGCCGGGCGTGAACCCTTGCGCCCCCAGAACATCCATCATCCTCTCACGAAGCCGGAGGCGCCATGGCTTTGAGCATCACCATTTCCGTCAAAGTCTGCTGTTGGGGACGCCAAAGGGACGTCGCAGCAGCCCGCTGCCAAAAAGATCCAGGTGCATTCGGATTCGCGGAGCAGTTCGCAGCGGACCTGAAAGATCATAGAATGCGCATCTAACTGCTGGCGTGTGCCAAGTCTCACTTGGCACGTCTTCGATTCAATCACCAAGAGCTGGCCCCGGTTGTTTGGACAGCGCCCCGCTGGATTTAAGTGGATTCCTGCCGGGTTATGCTGAACGCGGGGCTTTACGGTTTTGTCGTTGCGTCGGGAGGGCGTAGCCCGACCAGAGCGACGACAAAACCGTCGGCGACGGTCATGCGGCCATCACCATAGCTTGCGTGCCGAAGTAAGCCTCGTCGGGCGTGCGCCCGTCAAGGCTCGAGTGAGGGCGTCCCTGATTGTAGAAGGCCAGATACTTGGCAATTGACGCTCGCGCCTCGGACACGCTGTCGTAGGCGCGGAGATATACTTCTTCGTATTTGACCGTGCGCCAGAGCCGCTCGACAAACACGTTGTCGCGCCAGGCGCCCTTGCCGTCCATGCTGATGGCGATCTTCGCGTCCAGCAGCACATCGGTGAACTCGAGGCTGGTGAACTGGCTGCCCTGATCCGTGTTGAAAATCTCGGGCCTGCCGTGCTTCGCCAACGCCTCCTGGACCGCTTCGACGCAGAAGGCCGCCTCCATTGTGATCGAGACGCGATGGGCCAGGACCCGTCGGCTGAACACATCGACGACCGCCGCGAGATAGACGAAGCCACGCCGCATCGGAATGTAGGTGATGTCCATTGCCCACGCATGGTCGGGCCGCTCGATCTTCAATCCGCGCAACAGGTACGGGTAGATCTTGTGACCCGGAGCCGGCTTGCTCGTGTTCGGGCGACGATAGACCGCCTCGATCCCCATGCGCTTCATCAGCGTCGCGATGTGGCGGCGACCGGCGTATATCCGCGCCGCGCATCACGATCTTCAGCGCATCATCCGGCAACGGCCGCTGCAATGCCTTTGCTTCATCCCGCGGCGCGCGCATCCATACGTCGCGCTCCTCATCGGTCGTCAGGAAGCCATAAACGAGGTGAGGGCCGGGGGCCGGCTTGGACTTGGTGCCCCGGTCGCCCTTGAACCCGGTCCAGATGCCCGCGATCAGATGGGCATGGCGGCTACCGGCCGGTTGTACACGCCGCTCGCGGGAGAGATCGACAGGCGCGCAGCCAGCCAAGGAGCAAGGTTGTGTTCCAGCCAGCCATGGCAATCGCTGATGAGCGATCCTCATCAGTGGTCGCGTTGTCGACCGTGGTGAGGCATCCGGGCGAAACTTTGCGCCGCAATGCTGCTCGAAGAACAGGGAGTCGTCCAGAAACCTGACGGCGTTTGCCCCTGAGGTTGGTGAGCGTGATTTTGGTTTGATGAGCGCTCATCCATGCGAATAAGTTGCTGAGAAACACGATGCCAGCAGGTCGGACAAAGCCGAGATTGCCGAAATCGTTGATGACCTCCGGCGGCCAGCCGTTGACGGCGTGCGCCGCAAGATCGGCCGCAACCTTCGACAGGGACAGTCCATTGAACGGTACCGTCAAATTAACGAATTGGAGCGGCGGAGGGGTAGACGACCGGCAGACCGCCCGGGACCCTCTTTATCGCCGCCATCGCACCGGAAGTGATCAGTTATCCCGTTTGGTTATATTTCCGGCTTCCCTTAAGCTTGCGGATGGTCGAGGAAATGCTGGCGGCGCGTGGCATTGGCGTGACCTATGAAACCGTGCGCCAGTGGGGACGGAAATTCGGCAAGCCGTTCTCCGATCGGATCCGCCAGCGCACTCCCCCTCGCGGTGACAAATGGCATCTGGACGAAGTCGTTATCTCGATCGCGGGCGAACAACATTGGCTCTGGCGCGCTGTCGACCAGAATGGCTTCGTTCCTGACGTCTTGATCCAGCGCCGAAGAAACTCGCGCGTTGCGCAGCGGCTCATGAAGAAGCTCTTGAAATCCGCCGGCACGCCGCCGCGCGTTATGATCACGGATAAGCTGCGTTCGTACGGCGCTGCGAGGGCGAAGATGGGCTTACACGTCGAACATCGCCAGCACAAAGCTCTCAACAATCGGGCCGAGAATTCTCATCAGCCGACGCGGCGACGCGAGCGGATCATGACGCGCTTCAAATCGTCCCGTCAGGCTCAACGGTTTCTGTCCGTTCACGATCAGGTCGCGAACCTTTTCCACATCCCCTATCCCGGCGCCGCCACCGCCGACTTCCGTCGTGCTTCGCGCGAGCGAGCCTTTGCGACTTGGCGCGAGATCTCCATGACAAGCGCTATCGCCGACTCTCGACCTCTGAGAATCGCCTCCTTCGGCTCGGCGGTCGATTAAGTTGACGATGCCCCCTGATGAGCCAGAGCCTCCCTTCTCGAAAAGCCTGATCAGTCTCAAATTGTCTGACGACGGACAATCGTTGCCACTGTCTCAGCCAGGCTGCTGTCATCCGAAAGACGGCAAATCCGGGCGCGGGTCCACCCTTCTTCCCGAGCTCGTCAGCTTCTCGAAAGCCAACCTTCCTAGCATTCAAGCCCGGTCTCTAGATGCCGATGCCGCCCATGCTGAACTAGGGGGCCCGCTAGTGGATCTGCAGGAGATTTTGTTATCAGAAAGGAGAGCTTTATGGATTCCAATCGGATAAGCGGTGCCGGCGCGCAAGGGTCTCCAACGGGTTACGTCCGGACACAGGAGGATCATGATCTATTTAGGCAGGCCGCGAATGAAGCCCGGTCATTATCATCTGCCGGGCCTGTGTCGGCACAGACGCCGATTTGGCGTTCGAGCGCTCCATACGGAAGCTTTTCACGCGATGGCTACTCTTGGAACAACGACGTATGGGGCCCGCACCCTGGGCCTCAGACGATTTCGGTGAGTGCAGCCAACCGGTGGAGCGTGTGGTCGAACCAGCCCAATACTCCTGGCATCAAGAGCTATCCGCACGTGGCTTTCAATATCGGGAAACCGCTCAGCTCAATCAACACTCTGAGCTCGAGCTTCAATCAGGAAGTTCCCACTGGCGGCGCCTGGGATGTCGCCTACGATATCTGGGACAGCTCAGACCGACATGAGATAATGCTCTGGACAAACTACACCGGAAACTCGGACGGGAGCGGCAACGTTAAGCCCATTTCATATCATTATGCCCCTTCCGGTGCGGCGATTCCGGTCTACAGCAATGTCAATGTAGGCGGGGCGACTTGGAACGTGTTTGAAGGCGAAGGCTCCGATGGTCACAAGGTCATCTCATTGCTGCGCACTTCGAAGACCAACAGCGGGACAGTGGACATCAAGAGTATCCTGCAGTGGATCAAGTCGAAGGGGTACTTTGGCGACATAAACGTCGGTAGCGTCCAATACGGCGTCGAGATTACCTCGTCCCCGGGGGGAAAGAACTTCAATTTCAACAACTGGTCCGTGACTTCGAAGTGAAGTCCGCGCGGGCGGTAAGGTGAGCTGCGCTATGCCAATGAGCCACGCTGACTGACGGCCTTGGCTTGCCGCTCACATCCCGACCGCCACGATCCCGGCCTCAACCGAACCTATGCCGAGATGGCAAGCCATTACGGCACGGCCATCTCGCAGCCCGGCCGCGGCGCCCAAAAGATAAGGCAAAGGTCGAAGTTGCGGTGCAATGTGAATGCGGATCGAAATTTGACCCCTCAATCAGTCCATCTCGTGGGCTAACGTCTTGATTCTTCAAGTGCCGGAAAAGTGACCCCGGCGCCGATCGGCGTCGGACCCCCGCGCCGATTCACAGAAGCATGCGAAAACCATCGAGGCTCGCGGCGGAGACGTTGTCCAGCCGCATCAAGAAGCCGGATATACGTCAGTAGTTGTGGCCGTCGATCCTGATCAAGTCGGTCGTTGCAATCGGGCGGGGTCCATATGGGGTCCGGACGCCGATCGGCGTCCCAAGTGCTTGATGGGTCAATGTTCAGCGTCGATTCACAAAGATGTTGGCTGGAGATAGTCCTCGCCGCGAAAGCTGGCCGTACGCCTCACCGATGAGGAGCAGTATTTTGTCTCTGAATCTTCGGTCTATCGGCTGTTGACGGCGAAGCGCGCAGGCACATGCGCCATGCTGTCTTGGCGCGGCAATTGTCGTCATCAGGTTCTCGACAGCTTCCCCATTTAAGTTTAACAAACATACAGGGCTGATCCCCTTGGAAGAACATCCGCTGCCGATGCTCACGGTGCGTGCCTGCCGGCGCTGTAAAGGGCGGTTTGTTGCTGATTGCCGGCATGTCAGATCGATAGCCCAGGTTCATATTTGAGGAGGACGGATGGATTTCCCCTCGACCAAGTCGGTGCATGAACAATCGGGCAGCACGGGTCCGCAAGAGAGCTCACCCGCGGCTCCGTCTGCAGCCGCGGCGACCTTTGAGCGGCAATTGAGAGAGATCAGCAGGTCAGGTGTGGGTGGTGGAGCAATGCCGGCCGCCGCTGCGCTGCAGCCGGCTCAATCAACGGAGGTTTTGATAGGGAGGCAGTGCAATCAGATCCTTTACTCCGAGGATGCTCGCCTTATCTCGGGGCTTGAGAAGGCCCTTACGAAGGGCGGGGCCGCCAAAGGCACCACCAATAACTATTTACGTGTTCTTCGCGGCTTTGGCCATTGGCTCTCCGCAAATAACAAAAAGGGCATCTCTGCTCGGCTCGACGACAAAAAATCGCTGTCTCAAGATGCGCGCGAGTTCAGCGGAGAGGGTGAGCCCTGGAAACTTCTTACAGCAATAGGTCATCTCCGAAATTCGCAGTCGACCGGCGAAGTCGTGCCGATCACACGCCACGTTGAGGTAAATCCTTATCAGCAGGACGCGGAACTCATCAAAGAGTACCAAAACGAAGTAGCGTCAGAGATGGGCAAGAGGGATGCAACCGCTCTTCGCAATTTCAGCGACTACCTGCGTGACAACAACAAGAAGGGTATTGTTGGTCGGCTTCGCGGCGAGTTGTTAAATGAAGATGTTAAGAGCTATAAGAAAGTCTCCGCTTTTCGTTCGAAAATCGGTGTCGCGCTGGATCGTCTCCGAAAATCGTCGGCCGGCGCTAAGGCGATGGATCTCGAGCGCAATATTGATCCCGAAGACGCGGCCCTGAAGGAGTCGAGGCAGGTCGGCGACGCCGCTGCGCAGCACAGTTCGTCGCAGAAAGCTGGCAGTTGGCCAGAGGAATTGCTTCCTGCGGAAGGCCATGATCAGAATTTGCTTTTGGGGCCGATGGACGAACCCGGCGCGTCGTCCTCGGCGCCGCAGCCGACTCAGTCAACTGGGATTTTGAGAGGGAGGAGGAGACGGCCTCTTTATCCCGAGGATGCTGCCCTTATTTCGGGGCTTGAGAAGGCCCTCATCAAGGGCGGGGCCGCCGAAGGCACCGCCAAGGACCATGTACGTACTCTTCTCAGCTTTGGCCAGAGGCTCTACGCAAATAACAAAGATCCCATTGCTGCTCGGCTCGACGACGAAAAGTCACTGACCGCTGATGCGCGCGAGTTGTTCGAAAAGCGTCCCGCGACACTCCATAGGGCAATAGACCATCTCAGGACCTCGCGGTCGACGGGCGGAATCGTGCCGATCGCAGGCCGCACTGAGTTGCATCCTTATCCCCAGGACGCGGCACTCATCAAAGAGTACAAAAACGAAGTAGCGACAGATGCCGGCAAGAGGGATGCAACTGCTCTTCGCAATTTCAGCGACTACCTGCGTGACAACAACAGGCCGGGCATTGCTGCTGGGCTCGGCACGTCGTTTGACGGAGATGTCGAGAGCTATAGGAAGGTCGCCGGTGCTGATTCCAGGATTGGCGCCGCACTGGCTCGTCTCCGAAAATCGCAGGCCGGCGCTGAGGCGATGGAGCACGAGCGCCATATTGATCCCGAAGAGGCGGCCCTGAGGGAGTCGAGGCGGGTCGGCGACGCCGCTGCGCAGCACATTGCGTCGCAGAAGGGTGGCAGTTGGCCAGAGGAATTGCTTCCTGCGGAAGGCCATGATCAGGATTTGCTTTTGGGGCTGATGGATGAACCCGGCCCGTCGTCCTCGGCGCCGCAGTCGGCTCAGTCAACTTGGATTGTGATAGGGAAGAGGAAGCAGCCTCTTTATTCCGTGGATGCTCCCCTTATTTCGGGGCTTGAGAGGGCCCTCATCAAGGGCGGGTTCAGCAAATCCGCTGCCGAGCAGCACGGAGGTTCTCTTCGTAGCTTTAGCCGTTGGCTTTTCGCAAAAGAAAAACCGAGCATTCGTGATCGGCTCGACAATAAGTCGCTGACCGATGGCGGTGAGGTGCTCGAGTTCATCGGAGAGGGTAATCCAAAGAGACTCGTTCAGGCAATCGACTATCTCCGGACCTTGCGGTCGACGGGCGAAGTGCCGATCTCACGACGCGCTAAGCTGAATCCTCACCCCCAGAACGTGGCCTTTATCAATCCCGAAGACACGGTACTGATGGAGCCGAGGCGCGTCGACGCCGCCGCTGCGCAGCACAGCGCGTCGCAGGAAACTGGCCGTCGGCCAGAGGAGCTTCCCGCGGAAGGCCGCGATCAGGATTTGCTTTTGGGGCTGATGGACGAACCCCGCTCGTCGTCATCTCTCGAGCCAGCCGCGCGCCATGACCAGGCACCGGATCCCGGAGAGCCCGACCGCCAGCAGTCCCCGGACGAGCCGATGGCTGCGCTTGCCAGGAGCAACCGCCTGCCAAGCGAGGAGGTCCTCATCAACGATGAGCATGACACAGCTGAGTTGAGGCCAGCGAAGAGGCAGAGGACCCTAAACAATCCGCAAGGCGTTGCCGGCGAGCGGCAGCTGAGCGAGATCGCCAATTCAGGCGGCCAGCCGACACCGGCGCCTACCCATCAACAGGGTACGTCGTCATGGGAGACGCAGCCGATGCTGCTGCGAAGCGGCTACGAAGATGTCACGGCGCCGCATGCGGTCGCGACGTACGTCGGGGACGCCGCTGCGCAGCACAGCGCGCGGCAGCGAGCTGTCAGTCGGCCATTGGTCCTCCCGGAAGGTTACGATCAGGATCTGCGCTTAATGGTGGAAGACGGCCCATCGTGGCCCGAGGTTCCTCCTGAGCAGGCGCAGGACATAGTCCAAGCTGGGCAGGAACCTGCCTGGCCGACCGTGGAAGCAGCGCCAACGCACTCTGCCAGGGCTCGCTCAAACACCTACGGCGGTATTGAGGTGTCGTTTAATCCGAATTCGCCCGCATCATTTGAGTTGCGTGACAATGCTTGGAGCCCGGCGCCTGGCTTTCCGCCGCCGTTTGCCGGGCCGGTACCGGGGCATCACCAGGGCGCTCAACAGCTCGGCTCGCCGCAGGGGCTTTCTCCGGTGTCCGCCCACTCGGACGATGACGCTTTGGCGTGGTTGAGCGAGGAGCTTGCGCGGCAGATGCAAGAACCGGCATCACCATCAACTGCCAGGGCTCAGGATCTCTATCGTGGGTTTGAGGCACTGCTTGATCCGGATGCGGCCGAGTTGGATGACAGTGCTCACTTTGCGCCAGCGCCTTCTGCCAGGGCTCGCTCAGACACCTACGGCGGTCTTGAGGTATCGTTTAATCCGAATTCGCCCGCATCATTTGAGTTGCGCGACAATGCTTGGAGCCGGGCGCCTGGCTTTCCGCCGCCGTCTGCCGGGCCGGTACCGGGGCATCACCAGGGCGCTCGACAGCTCGGCTCGCCGCAGGGGCTTTCTCCGGTGTCCGCCCACTCGGACGATGACGCTTTGGCGTGGTTGAGCGAGGAGCTTGCGCGGCAGATGCAAGAACCGGCATCACCATCAACTGCCGGGGCTCAGGATCTCTATCGTGGGTTTGGGGCACTGCTTGATCCGGATGCGGCCGAGTTGGATGACAGTGCTCACTTTGCGCCAGCGCCTTCTGCCAGGGCTCGTTCAGACACCTACGACGGTCTTCCATTGGTTGATCTGACCGCGCCCGCACCGTCCCCATTGCGCGACGATATCGTGCGGCGGTTTCCGATCACCTCCTCCGATGCTCAGATCGGGGCGTTGAATCCGATAGCCTTGTCCCACAACCGCGGGCTGGTGCTCGAGGACACGGAATGGCTGGGCGACGAGCATATCCTCAGGGATTACCAGCTTCAGGAGCTGGATTTGCAGAGGAGCGATTCGGATCTCGCCGCCCGGACGCGGTTCGTAGATCCCCTCGAAGCGCTGCGGCTGCGCCTGGGCGCGGAGAGCGACGTGCTACGCGTATTCCATCGCATCGTCCATGATCGGCGTGATAACGATACAGCCGACTTCCTGTTGCTGCCAGTGAACGATGCCAGTGCTACGGACCGCGGCAGGCATTGGTCGCTGCTGTTCGTTGATCGCAGCAACCGGCAATGGCCTGTCGCCTATCACTACGATTCCTACGGGAGATACAACGAGACGCATGCAAGACAACTCGCAGAAAGGCTGAACATCGCCCTGCAGCCCGCCGGCATGGCCCAGCAGCAGAACACTTATGATTGCGGCGTCTTTGTCGTGGACGGCACGCGGGAGCTGGTTAGGCAATTGGCGCAAGGACGGGAGCCAGACCAGCTGAACCTCAGCAACGTCGTTGCCAATCGGCAGGCACTGCAAGCGCGACTCAGGGGTTGATGTCGCCGTGGGCGGACCTCGCGGCGCTTCGCTTTGAGCTTGAATGACGGCTGGAAGAAGTTCACCAGCAGGCGCGCCGCGGCGTAGAGACGTGCCATCACGCGGGCCGTCTCGCCCCCGTCGAAGCGCCCGTATCCGACGAGCCGCCGGACCACCGGCAGCGCGATGCGGTTGTCGGCAAGGGCGAGCGCGCGACACTGCGCTTCGGAAAGACCGGTCAGCTCGATGACCGGCGCCTCGAGGAGACCGAGCTTTCGCGCGGCCAGGTATCGGCCTTCGCCCGCGATGATCGTGCCATCGCTGTCGACGAGCAGCGGGTACCGTCAAGTTAACGAATTGGAGCGGCCGAGGGGTAGACGACCGGCATGCCGACCGCCCGGGACCCTCTTTATCGCCGCCATCGCTTCCCACCGGAAGTGATCAGCTATGCCGTTTGGTTGTATTTCCGGTTTCCCAGCGGCTCATGAAGAAGCTCTTGAAATCCGCCGGCACGCCGCCGCGCGTGATGATCACGGACAAGCGTTCGCACGGCGCTGCGAGGGCGAAGATGGGCTTTTTCGTCGAACATCGCCAGCACAGAGCTCTCAACAATCGGGCTGAGAATTCTCATCAGCCGACGCGGCAACGCGGCGGATCATGAAGCGTTTCAAATCGTCCCGTCAGGCTCAACGGTTTCTGTCACTTCACGTTCCAGGCATCGTAAGTGGATCCGTAATCCCCGGGAAATTGACGAAACCTCAGACTCTCTCCTCAGCAGAGGTGTATCCGCGCCTGCGCTTGGCGCGCTCCAGCCGTCCGAATGCTTCGCCCGCTTCAGCGCTGGCATCGAAAGTCTGCACCATCGTCTGGCCGGTCGTGCCGATCCGGCCCCAGTCGCGGATCAGCGAGACCCCGCCGAACAAGGTCGGTTGGATCGAAAGCAAGTAAAACCGCCGCATGTTGCGGGTGGTGTCGATGCGGCGAAGGTGAAGCGGCCCTAGCTTAAGGTTCGGCATGCATGGATTCTCGCTTCCTGTGGAAGCGAGGTCCAATGCTTTCTATGAATCGATCAGGGCCAAACGATTCATTCTCTCGCTACATCAATTGCACCAGGCGGGTGTCTTCGGACTGTGGCGATGATGTGGAGGCTCCACGGCCCGATTTGAACCCCACCGTCTCGCGGCAAAACCGAGACCGCAGTCTGAACTGATCGAGAAGCTCACTGAATCGCGCCGGAGCTCGGTCCAAGCATTGTCGATCCAGCAGCCTCAGCAAGGTTTGAAAGCTGACTAGGTGACATCGGTGCAGCCGTTGAGCGATCGACGGAGCAATTGCGGACGAACGGGAAATCGAAGTCCGGACACGGGTGAATTATGGAATGACACCCGGGCACTTCTTTGCCGGTGCTGCTGCAGAGAATCAAGCGCGCGATGTGGTCGGACATCGCCGACCTGCGTCTGGCAGCCCGACCAACCTTATGGGGTGTTGAAGAAGCGCGCGGCCTCTTAAAGGCCGCATTCTCTGTGGTAGGGCAGTACTGAAAGCGCGTATGGCCGCGCAACCTGAGGCGAGAGGAGGATTCCGATGTTCGAGGCTAAAGACTATCGCGTGTGCTGCCATCACTTTGTCACCCCGACCGACCGCGCCGTCTACCCGGCGCAAGAGCCCTTACTAACCTACTCTGAGGCCCTCCGGCAGGTGCAGACCGAGCAGGCCAAGGGCTACATGGTGGCCTGGGTCATCGATCGCACCGGAGCAGGCGCCACCAATGAGATTGGTGGTTCGAACGCATCGGTTCGACGTTGATCGTAAGCGCAGCTCTGGCCCTTGGATTGGCGCTTGACGTCTGTTTTGATTACGGTGTGAGCCGGCACGGCTTCCACTTTTCCGACAACGTTGACGCTGGCCTCAAGCGCCTGCCTGTCGTCGAACCACTTTTTAGAGCTTGATCACATGATCGCAGCCGCGCCGAAGATCGAAGAGGCTGCAATGCCGTTTCCACGCCGAGTCACAAGCAGAAGAAACTCAACCAGGACTCGCGCTGGTCAGCGTCATCAGAAACTGTGCACGCTCGACAGGACGATCGAGCCAGTGCGTCGAGGTCTATTCCTGCATAGGAGGACGCGGCGAGGCGGCGGGAAAGTTGGAAGGTTGGGATCCAGCAAGGTCCCGATTCGCGCGCTGTACCTCGGCGGTCCCAAACACGAGGACGCAGAGAGGTCTGTTTTGGGCGCGGGATTTTGGCTGGGACACGAGCCCGTCAGAGCGTTGCCGCCGCCGCTCTGAAATGGTCGGGAAACCTTCCGATCGTGCGAGACTCTTATCTAACCTCACTTGTGATCCGCTCCCCTCGAGACTTTTGGAAGATATCCCAACTGCCGTTCCAGAGCAGCTAAGGTTCGACGGGCCGAATCCAATCTCGCAGTCGCCTCGACCAGGTCGGCCCATGTTTTATCCGACCGTGCAACCGCCGTGGAGCCGGTCTCAAACAGGTTGTTGTTGAGATGCGGGGCCGCTTCGCCTCGCAGGGCACGCTCCAAATCGAGCAGGGTGCTCGTCAGCGCTCGATGCGCGCACGCGTCCTCTCGTTCCAGGTTTTCCGCCACGTCGAGCGCCGCACGATAGTGTCGTATCGCTGCAACGACTCTGCTCTCGAGGTCGGGCTCATCGCTCATCTGCTTTTCTCTCCACGAATCTTTGAGCAATTTGTGTCGGTCTGAACGAGCAAAAATTGTAAGCGGAGCTTTTCTCCCATTTGATTGACTGGTTTCGCTTCGGCTTTCGCTCTGCGATCCTTGGCTTGTCAGAGAGCCGAGAGGAGACTGAAGGCGATGGAACAATCGGGGGAGGAAGCCGAAGCTGATGGCTTTGTGGGGAAGCTTACGCGCCGGACGCGTTCTGGAGGCCGGTTATGGTCTGCGGAGATCAAGGGGCGCGCTGTTTTCGAGAGCATGAAGCCCGACGCCCGGGTATGTGATGTCGCACGGCGTTATGGTGTGAAGGCCCAGCAGTTGACGACGTGGCGCAGATTGGCGCGTGCTGGCCGGCTCGCATTGGTCACGGACGACGCGGCGGATTTCGTGTCGATCGAGCTGAGCGATCCAGTGGCGTCAGGCAAGAGCGAGGGCCCGTCGAGATTACGATTGGCAAGGTTTCGGTCCGCCTGGATGCGGACGTGTCGGCGGTGCGGATCGCGGAGATCGTGACTGCGATCGAGCGCGGCGCATGATCATTCCGGCGCAGGGACTGCGGATTGTGCTTGCTGTGCGTCCTGTTGACTTCCGGTGCGGGCACGACGCGCTGGCCGGTCTTGTGCAAAACACGCTTGGGCTCGATCCGCATTCGGGCCTGATCGTGGTTTTTCGTTCGAAGCGCGCCGACCGGCTGAAGATTTTGCTATGGGACGGCACGGGCCTCGTTTTGGTCTACAAGCGCCTTGGCCGCGATGGTCGTTTCGAGTGGCCGCAGATCAGCGACGGCGTCATGCATCTGACGCGCGTGCAGTTCGAAGCGCTGTTCGATCACCCATGTTGATGCCCCTCCTTGTTAGGCTGACAGATTCTTAGATCAAGTTGCGCGATGACGTGGTTTCGAAGGTCTCCGATGGCGTGAAGAACGGATGGTGTATTCGGGAAGAGATAGGCGCCGCTGGGCTGGCGATCAATTAGCAAACGCTTGGTTCGGATCTGAACATAGAGCCAGTTTACTGGAATCTCGAGCCTTCGGGCCAGTTCGGGCGGGCTGAGGTATGAGTCGTCATGCTCCCATCGGCTGCGCTGGGCAGTTACCTTGATGGCGGCGGCACGACGGAGCCGCCCAACGGTGATAGGCAGCACCTTATCGGCGCAACGGGGAGAGCGGTGACCTTCCCGAGTAAGGATTGTGGCGATCTTGTCGTCTGGGACGCCGTCGCGAGCGAGCGTCAGAAGGCGTTCCCGCATCTCTGTGCCTCGCGTCAATCTGGTGACGGAGTTGACGCTCATCTTCACTTCGAGCTCCGTCACGGCGCCTCCCCGCCAGACGATCCTAGCCAGGGCCAAGTCGCGCTCACCGCGGTCGAGAACGACCTTTTCGATGAGACATCGCAACAACGCCTTGCGATGCGCATCCGAGATAGTCTCGTCACCCCATATCTGCGGGAGGCGGCCGGTGAGGCTGATGACCTTGTCGTTGAGCTCCTTGCTTATGGCCACTTGTGTGATGGCTTTGGGCGGCGTCTGTCGGGCAAGCGCCTCTTCGGCGGCGCGCACGTCGTTTAGCGCCGCTTCCCATCGACGCTCGAGTTCCGAGGCGACCAACCGATTATCTGGATCAGCTCGGTTGAACTGCCGTTCGGCGAGCGCCGCCGTGTATCGCTTGCGCTCGAGCTCTCGTTCTGCACTGGAGCGTAGCGCATTGTTCGTCTGCTGCTGCACCCGGCGGGAGCGCGACAAGGCATCGAGTTCGGCCGGCGCTAGTGCGGTTAGGAATGCGTCGCCAACGGCTGCATCGATATGGGCGGCGCGGATGTGTTGGCAGGTTGGCTGACCTTCCTGGGTACGCAGGTGATTGCATACATATTCGCCGCCGCCCTTGTAGCGGACGTACATCTTATGGCCACATCGTGCGCACCAGGCAATGCCGTGGAGCAGGAGCTCGCCATTGCGAGGCGCGCCGCGGGTTTTGATGCGCATGTATTCGGCTCGGTTATCTCTGATGACGGATCGGATTTTTTCATAAATTGGCCAGTCGATATAGGCTGGATATCGATCTTTAACGACGATCCGCCACTCCTCCATCGGCCGCGGAGCCTTTTGTGGCAGGGCCCCCTCCCGCTTCGGCGGCCGGAAGCGGGTTCGTCCATAGACAAAGGCGCCCGCGTATGCGGGGTTCTTCAAGATCGCCGCGACGGCAGCCAGCGTCGCGCGCGTCCAGCACAAATCGCCATATCGATCACGACGCGGCAGTTCCAGGTCACGCTCGTTCAACGCTCGCATGACCTTGGCAACGCTGCGCAGCTGCAGGAATAACTGGAAGACGAGACCGAGCCGCCCTTGCACGGCCATGTCGGGATCCTTAACGACCACACCGCTCGGGTCCCGCATCAGCCCGATTGGCAGCATAACCGCAAGTTCGCCGCGTTCGGCTTTGGCCAGCAGGCCGGCGGTCAGCCGGCTGCGGATCGTATGTAGCTCAAGCTCGGAGATCGAACCCTTCAGCCCGAGAAGCAACCGTCCGTTGGGAGTGCCCGGATCATAGACACCATCGCGGTCGGCGATCAGGCAGCCACGTAGACCACAGATATCCAGGAGCGGATACCAGTCGGTACAATTACGCGCCAAGCGGGTCACGTCGATCGACAGGATGAGTCCCACTTCACTCAGGCCAACACGGCCAACGAGTTCCTTGAAGCCGTTACGCTGTGCTATAGACGCGCCGCTCAACCCGAGATCGGCATCAATCACGTCGATGGCCGCCTCACGCCATCCGAGTTCGCGGGCGCGCTGGCGAAGCGCGTATTGAAGGCGCAGGCTCTCCTGATTGCTTACGACCTGATGGGGCGTCGACTGCCGGATGTAGACTACGGCTTTGCGCGCCAAGTGGCTTGGTGTGACCAGCTCGGACTTCATGAGGGATCTCCGCCAAAATTGCGGCGACGTCTTCGACGATCTGGCGTCGGAGCGCGGGCGTCAGCGTCGACCAAAGATCGGCTGGATCCATGCTCATGTGCGTCGGGACAATCCGCTGTCGATAAAAGCTCGAGTAGAGCCTCCATACTCAGCTTAATCTGATTTGCCTCTTGCTCATAATATTCGATTGCGGTTGCTTGAATCAGAAGACTGCTTCCTGCGCGATACTCAACTTCATACGAAGCGGGAATGCCTCGGCCTCGCTGACCGATCTTCCTAATCACTCGATATGAGCGCCCCCACAAAGGATGGTGGGGGTCCCCAACCTCGACCACCTCCGGAAATGATTCGTCAGACTCACTATCAGGGACATTCCTCAATCCCCTCGTTTGAAGGGCTGAACTGGAAGCGAGTGGGCGAACGGATTGTCGCGACGCCAGCTGCGGCGAACTGACTCAGACCCGACAACCTGTTTCGCGCGGGGCTTTGGGATGATAGCTTGCGGATGTGCCGCCGTCCCCCATTGATCCCGCCCGTCTTGCAGCGCTGCCCGCCGATGTGCGCGCGCTCTTCCGCGCGCAGGAAGCGATGATTGAAGCCGAGCGTCGTCGCGCAGACGATGAATGCTCGGCGCGCCTTCATGTCGAGAGTGAACTGGCTGCGTCCAAAGAGAGCGTCGAACGCCTCGAACTGCTCGTGAAGGAGTACGAGCGCGCACGTTTCGGTAAACGCTCGGAGAAGTTCAATCCCGATCAGATGCAACTGGTTCTCGAGGACATCGAGATTGCCATCGCCGAAGTCCAGGAACGCCAGGACGATCGTGCGCGCCGCGCCGGCACGGCGCCGTCCAGCCGCCGGACCAGGCGCGCTGCCCGTGCCTTTCCCGCGCACCTGCCGCGCATCGAGCAGGTGATCGAACCCGAGAACCTCGAGTGTCCCTGCGGCTGCGGCCGGATGGTCCAGATCGGCGAGGATCGCTCCCGCCGTCTCGATGTCATGGCCGCCCAGTATCGTGTGATCGAGACGGTGCGACCGCGCTACGCCTGCGCAAAGGGCTGCACCGGTGTTGCTCAGGCGCCGGCGCCCGCCCATCTCGTGGAGGGTGGCATCCCCACCGAGGCGCTGCTGGCGCAGGTGGCGGTCGCCAAGTTCAGCGAGCACATGCCACTCTATCGTCAGTCGCAGGTTCTGGCTCGGCATGGCATCTTCATCGATCGCGCCGTTCTGGCAGACTGGATGGGAACGGTCGCCTTCCACCTCGCGCCGCTGGTCGAGCGCATGAGCGTCGTGATGAAGCAATCGGGCCGCTTGTTCATAGACGAGACCAGGGCGCCTGTGCTCGATCCGGGCCGGGGCCGAACGAAGACCGGCTATCTGTGGGCTGTCCTGCGCGACGATCGCGGCCACGGCGGCGCTGATCCACCAATCGTGGTCTACCACTACGCGCCAGGACGCGGTGGTGACCATGCTGAGCGCATCCTCGAGGGCTTCGACGGCATCCTTCAGGTCGACGGATACCAGGGCTATCATCGGCTCGCACGGCCCAAGCGCAAAGGCGGCGTGCCGCTGCGGCTGGCCGCATGTTGGTCCCACTCAAGGCGCAAGATCATCGCAGCGACTCCGAAAGCCGGCTCACCCATCGCCGAAGCCGTTCTCGCGCGCATCGCCGCACTCTATGCGATCGAGAAGGAGATCCGTGGCGCCGACGCCCCGGCTCGGCAAACGACCCGTAACGAGCGATCACGGCCGCTCGTCGCTGAACTCGAGAGGTTTCTGCGCGAGCAAGCCGCTCGCCTGTCGCCGGGCAGCGAGATGGGCAAGGCGATCGCCTATCTCCTGAACCATTGGGATGGCCTCACCTTGTTTCTCGACGATGGTTGCGTTGAGATGGACACCAATCCCGTCGAAAATCAAATCAGGCCGCTGACTCTGACGCGTAAAAATAGTTTATTTGCTGGTCACGACGAAGGTGGTCGTTCATGGGCGCGCATAGCTTCGCTCATCGCCACCTGCAAAATCAACAGCGTGGAGCCCTACGTCTGGATGAAAGCGACGCTCAAAGCGATCGCAACCGGTCACCCGCAGTCCCGGATCGACGAACTCCTGCCCTGGTCGTTCGGCGGCACCTCGTAATACTCCGTCGTTGCCGCCTCCATACCCACCGCCAACGATTTGCAAACACGTTGATCAACAGACTGCAATCCCCACGCCAAACCTTTGCGAATGGGACGCGAACGTCGCTTACCAAAAATTAGGCGGCTTACAGGTGGCGGGCGAGATGATGCGCCGGCTCGTACGACGAGCCGAGCATCGAGCCCGGTATGCCGTCGTTGCTGGATGCGCTCCGTCTCGGCTTTCCGTTCCCAGACAATACTGCCCTTCCACGTACGCCCTTTCTTTCTCTGCCTGGGAACCAGCCGGTCGTTTGTATGCCGCCCACGTCTTTCTCATCGCCGCGTTCGCGATAATCAGCGACGCCGACCAGCGTCTCTCCGATAGAACCTGTTTTCGCCGACGCAGGCGCGCATGTCGGTGCGCCGGAACCAGATGGCGCGTCCGCATCGCAGCGGTGGATTGCCCGCAATAAAGATGACCTGCTCGTCGGTTCGCATGCGCAAGACCTCATGCGGCAGCATCAGCGGCCGGCGCGCGAGCTGCTTGGACCGCGTCCGGGAGGAACCCGACGTCTGCGAGGACCGGCTCAGCTGATCGACCTCGACCGTCGTGTCGCCGCAGCGCTTGGAGATGTAGTCCGCCGTCTCGGGGTCGTTGATCGCCGAGAAGGAGATCCAGGATGCGCTTTCGAACCACTTGCTGGTGGCATCGCGGCCGCCATAGGCCTCGCGCATCTGGCCGATTGACTGGTAGAGCATCAAGAGGGTGATGCCGTATTTGCGCCCCGCATCACGCGCGGTTTCGAGAATGCGTAAGTAGCCGAGACGCGCGACCTCATCGAGTAGGAACAGGGTCCGGCCGGTCACTTCGCCATTGCGATTGTAGATGGCGTTGAGCAGCGAGCCGATGATGACGCGGGCGAGGCCGGCATGGTTCTCCAGGGTCTTCAGGTCGAGATTGATGAAGACGTCCGTCCGGCCCTCCGCGAGCTCGGCCGTCGTGAAGCTCGATCCGGACACCAGGGCGGCATAGTTGCCATAGGAGAGCCAGTGGGTTTCCTTCACCGCATTGGCGTAGACGCCGCTGAAGGTCTCTGGCGTCATGGCGATGAAGGGCGCGACATTCTCCTTCACGAATCCGGACTCGGAGTTGTCGTAAATCGTCTGAAGCCGCTGGCGCAACTTCGGCTCCGGCTCCGACAGGTTGGCGCGGACCTGGCGGAGGTGCTGATCCTTCTTTTCCGTATGACCGGACAAACAGACATCGGCGATCAACGCCGTCAGCAGTTGCAGCGCCGAGGCCCGAAAGAAGTCATCCCGCGCCGAGCCCTGGCGCGGATTGTCGGTCACGATGAACATCCCTCGTTTTGAAAAGGAAACCTCATGTCTGAAAGTCGAAAGCCCACGCACGATGCCTTCGCTGTGGCCGGTGACGGCCGAAATTCTACATGGACGCGGATCGGCGCCGCTTGGCCGAACGATGACGGCAAGGGTTTCAATATCGTGATCGCGCCCGGCTTGGCCGTTTTGGGTAAAATCGTGCTGCGCGAACCGAAGCCCCAGGCCGACCAGGAGCCTGACTAGATGCCCGGTCGGTAGCCGAAGCGGCTAGGCTCGTGGACGCGTTTCGCGACCTTATCGACAAGACTTCTTGGCCACACTGGCGCAAGGATGAATTCGTTCGGGCCGTTGAGGCCCTGGCTGAAGCCCAGCTTGTCACTGAAGCGGCGATTGCGTTGCCGGGCGATGCTGGATTCCGGGAGCGCTTTGCCGCGGCCTTCATCGTGTTTGCGAAATGCTAAGGCTCTCCTGCGGGAGGGCCTTTTAAATACGGCGTGCCCCCGCGGGCCGGGCTTTAGGCTTAGCCCGGAGCCGCTGCGCCGTCTCCGCCATGCGGGTAACAATCCCTCACGCAAGGCATAATGCACTCCTCGCCGGAGGCACTCGGTCAAGCAGCTGCCTACGGCACCGCTATCACTGCTGCGTGCGCCGGGTGCCTTCTTAACCGGTCTCGTCGCCGCAGTCGGTCCCGCATCCCGCTTCGCGGTCGCTATGCTGATGCTCTTGCGGCTGCATTTCGCTCGGCTCCGCTTTGCTTCGCGGCAAAAAAAGGTCCATTCTGTCCTGATCGCGTCAAGGCCAAGCCCGATGGGCGCTACGCGGCTTTGACCCGCTCGCGCCAGCGTGGAGAGTGGCCTTCCGTCGCGCTAAAGCGCACTCAGGTCGGTTGGGACCTCACCGAACTTCCTGATCAGCTTGGCGTCGCTGAAATCGCCGGGGGCTGGATCGCCCGTTCGCGAAAACGCGACAGCGCCGATATGCCCGGGCTTTCGCGACAGAGCCTCGGCGCGCATGACCGCCGCATTAGGATTGAAGCACTCCGTCGGCTCTCCAGGCGCCATGCCGTCATCGGCGGCGACGAAGGGCAATGCGACGTAATAGGTTACTTCTGACATTTCCTCCGCTCCTAGCCGTTGTAGGGATGAAATCTTCCGCGCGCGTAGGCGTGAGAGACTGACTTCATCAGTTCGGCGACCTCGGATTCCAGATACCGGTTTGCAACTATCAAAGCCTTGATCGTAGCGCGAACGTCCCCACCGCACGCGGCAAGGGCTTGATGACAGACTCCTCAAGCGGGTCCTCGTCGCCTTGCGGAATAGGCATAGGACTTTGAGACATCAGCCGTTTCCGCAATAAATGAGACTGCAAAAGGTTCTCATTTTGTTCCTTTGGAGTCAAGCGCCGCCGTTTGCCAGAGCTGCTATCTTTTCCCGGGAGCGCGGCGATCAGTGTCGTGGAATTTCAAGCGGGAACGCCCCTGGGCGCGAGATGCTTAAGCTAGGTTCGATAACCTGTTTTGTTGAGTAGCGTGATGGTCAAGGTTGCCAAGCCCCGAGCCATGGCTCGATCGCGTCCTCGGCGGGCTTGAACACCGGGATGTGGTAGTTCGAGCGCATTGATGTGACGCGCTCGCGGGTCCAGCGATTGCCGTTGCCGGTCTTGAGGCCGTTGCGATTGAGGAGGCCGGCAATCAGATCGTCGCTGGCGATCAGCACCAGTTGACGCACGGCCTGGACGATATCGGCAGAGGTGCTGTTGCGCTGTCCGCGCCGGCGCTTCGGCAAGCGCAACTCGCTGTGGGCGCCCCCCACCCAATGGACGATGAGAACGATCTCCGAGGCCGCGTCGTCGATATCGGCCACGACCTCATGGATGAGGGTGCGCACAATGCGCTTCTTGAGGCGAGCATCCGTCGTCGGCGCATCCCAGACCGTTTTGAGGTTCGAGGCCAGAACGCCGAGCGAGACTGGATCGGCAAGGGGTGCGGGCGTGGCCGCATCATGCATGGCGATCTTGGCCTCAACCTCCGCCGCGTGAGCGAGCGCCCTGTTCCAGCGCGCTTCCAGCTCACTGGCCACCAGCCGGTTCGCGGGATCAGCGGCATCGTATTGCCGGAAAGCCCTGTCGGCGGCATAGCGCGCCGCTTCGAGGTCGCGACTGAGAGCATCGCGTACCTGATCGCGCCGTTCCCTGGCTCCCTTGGCGGCAGCGGTTGCGGCGGCGACAGCGCCCGGACCGACGACTCCAAGCAGCGATTCTTCGATGGCGTCATCGACGCGCAGTCCGCCGAAGGCGATGCAGTGGGCCCAGCCATTATCCATCCAGGCACGGTTGCAGCTGTAGCGCGGGATATGGTTCTCCATGCCGGAGTACCGGAGTGTGAGCTTGCGACCGCAGCGCTTGCAGCGGATCAGACCGGCCAGCAACGCGTCACCATGGTTGGGCGCGCCGTGATGCCGACTGGTGGGAACATTGCTGCTGACCATGGTGCGAATCGCCTCGAACTTCTCCCAGCTCACATACCCTTCGTGAGTGTTGGGCTTCAGCGTCAGCCATTCGTTCCGCGCCTTGCGGCGGATCTTCAGGCTCACGCCAGCGGTGCTGTATCCCGCCGCCACAGCTGTCTTACCATAGGCATAGGCGCCGCCGTAGACCGGGTTCTCAATGATCCGGTGGATGGCAGAGTAGTTTGGTCGCCGCCAGGCCGTGTCGCCGTTGGTCTGCTTCACCGGCAGATCGAGATTGTACTCATGGAGCCAGCAGAGCGCCTGTCGCGCGCTGCCCAGTTCCTCGACCTTGTCGAACACCAGCTTGATCGCCTCCTGGACACGCCGATCCGGGTCTTTCTCATAACGGTCGCCGGCCTTCACGAAGCCGACGGGCGCTGTCACAACCAACTCGCCCCGGCGCGCCTTCTCGTAGCGGGCCGAGAGCGAGCGCTGGCGCAACAGATCCAGCTCGTACTCGTTGAGGCTGCCCTTGAGCCCGAGCAGCAGGCGGTCGTTGCCGTGCCTTGGCGCATAGATGGTCTCTTGATCGACCAGAACGGTATCGACCACGCGGCACATCTCGATGAGTTGCTGCCAATCCCGGCTGTTGCGGGCGAAGCGCGAGACCTCGCGGGCGCAAACCGCACCAACCCTGCCGAGGCAAACCTCCGCCACCATTCGCTCGAATCCGGCGCGTTGTATGCCGCCGGCGGCTGAACGACCATCTGACGACGGACAATCACGGACAAGCTCCGTTCGTACGGCGCTGCGAGGGCGAAGATGGGCTTTCACGTCGAACATCGCCAGCACAAAGCTCTCAACAATTGGGCCGAGAATTCTCATCAGCCGACGCGGCGGCGCGAGCGGATCATGGAGCGTTTCAAATCGTCCCGTCAGGCTCAACGGTTTCTGTCAGTTCACGATCAGGTCGCGAACCTTTTCCACATCCCCTATTCTGGAGCCGTCACTGCCGACTTCCGTCGTGCTTCGCGCGGGCGAGCCTTTGCGACTTGGCGCGAGATCTCCGCGACAAGCGCTATCGCCGAATCTCGAACCTTTGAGAAGCGCCTCCTTCGGCTCGCGGTCGATTAAGTTGACGATGCCCCGCTGCCTCCAGCAGCACGCCAGGCGCGATGGAATTGCACCCCACGGTGATCCGGGTTTTCCTGTGAATCGGGGAGAAGCGCCCTACGTCAGCTACTCGTCAGCCAGCCAGTCTATGCAGACTGGCTGCGCACTCTCGACTTTATCGGAGGTGGAATATGACAGGCATTGGCCGAGCTGGTAAATCGCACGTTGGGCCCGCAGGAGCCGACAGCGCATGGGGATCGAGTAGTTCGAGCCCGGAGCTCGGTCCCGCCCCCGGGGAGGGCGGGCAATCTTTCGACTCTGTCGTGGAGCGGATGCGCTCCGGGCCTCGAGATGGAACGGCTCCGCTCGTGAGCCTGCCACCAGCTTCGGCGGTGGCAGTCCAGATTTCCTCAAGTGGCGACGGAATCAAGGCAGCGAAGCAAAAAATGCGCAGCCTGCTTGCGGGGCTTGATGCTTCTAAAAATGCAGCCACACGAGCCCGGAACCCGAACCCGTCGGAGGCGCAAGAGCTGATCGATCAAGTCGTCAAGGCAGGCTCGGAAGTTCTGGGCTATTACGCGAGCCTCCCCCCGGACATGGCGCGCGGGCTTCTTTCCGACGGTCGGGCTCGCCGACTCCGCGAGGAAACTATCGCTGCGGGAAACGAATGCGACATCGTGGCCACCTGGATTATCGGCGACCTGGAGAAGAGCAGGAAGAAAGCAACAGCCTTGCTCAAGAATATGCGAGTTGCCAACGCTCAGCCTGACCAGCTGAGCCGAGCGGTATCCAGCGTGGCGAAGCACTACGAGGCCTGCATGGAGGGGTGGGGAAAGAAGGCATTGCGCATGGAACGGATGCAGTCCGTCTGCGCGGCCACCGCCAACTTGCCGAGCACCACGCCCGAGATGCGGCAGGCCGAAGAGGCCGCACTACGCCTGCAGACCGGCTGGGCACTTTATACGAAGTGCGTGTATCTGCAATCTCAGGTTGCTCTTGCTCAGCTTCTAATTGAGTCGCGGGCGAGCACGTTCGAACCAGCTGTAAGCGACGCCCTCATGGGTGAGGATGGGCGGGTGCGTCTGCTCGGGACCTTTATCGAGGATGTTTTTCCGGCATTTAACTCGGCGTCCGAAGCCGTTCTGAGCAGCAACGGAGCGGCACTCGACGCAGACCACTGCACCGTTCTGGAAGGAGTCATGGAGCGGCTTTCGGAATTTGCCTCAGGGGTGCACGGAATCGTTACCAGGCTAAGGGACGCCGGAACGGATGCCGACCTTCCATTAAAACTGTTGGGCCAGATCGCGGATGGTGCATGGGTCACCGCGGACGACGTCACGCGTCTTTTGGACGTGCAGCCAAAGACGCCCGCCGTGATTGAGCCGACGGCCCGGACTGCCGTAGTGGTTGAGGGGGGCGCGGCCCGCAGGGAGGGGAAGGGCAAGCGCGCACCGGCCGCAGGCGAGCGAAGTTCGGCGGCCGGGCCGCGCGAGCCGCAGCTCGCCACGCCCGACGCTGCCACGGCCCCGACAGTCAAGGTGATCGTACTCTCGGATCTGGGTACGAAGAAACTCGCGAGCGCGGAGGAGGCGGCACTCGCGAGGGCGTCATCGTCGGCGACCGGGCACCTGGAGATATTGCAGGCTCCGCCCTCCAGGAACGCACTGACCGGATTACTCAAGCGATTGGACGAACTTTTGCAGTTCGATCTGCCGGCTCAGCAAAGCGCGGTCTCGCAAGCGCGCCACGGGAAGCCCGAGGACGCCGATCACGCCGTGGATCTCGTCGTTAAGCGCCTGCAGACACAGGCCTCCGAGATTGAGGCCAGTGTAGCCGCGCTGGAGGAGCCTCGCCGACGTGTCCTACTCACGCCTGCGCAAGTGCCGGAAGTGCACGACAAAATAGCCCGGCTCAAGGCGATGTTGTCCGAGGTGCAGGGACAGGCAAGCTCTTTCACGGCGCGAAAGGCGGTGATCACGATCGATTGCATGAAGACCTACGCGTTTCCGTCCCAGAAGTATCTTGAACAGTTGCGAGCGGCCGGGGAGTTGGCGGCTGTGAATTCACCGCGCGCCTTGAAGGATGATCCGGGGACACTGTTCGAGATCAAGCTGCAGCCCAAGGCCCTGCGCAATGGCGCGACGCCAAGCCCGATGTGGGTGCACATCCATACCAAGCGGCCGGTACATGCCAGGCAGTTGGCAACGCTGAGCGATGCCGGGTTCGCCGCTTGCCACGTGAAGTCCAATGACCAGCGCGGCTACAATCAGGACTGGCAGAGCGCTCGAGCTGCGACGGGGCGCGAGAACGTCGTGATCCACCGCGGCAAGCTCACGCCGGCGTTCTGTAGGTCCTTGTTGCGCACCGCAGCTGGCGGCCAGCCGTGGCATCCCCTTCCCGAGGCGGAGCACGCGTCGATGCAGTTCGCGCGCCTCGGGATGTAGTTACCTGGGTGTCCCGCGCCAGAGCGTCGCTGTGGTGACACGATCAAGTGGACCGTTTCTCACCGAGAGGAAATCCTCGATGAGCTCGAAGCCGGCGCGGGCTTCCTCGAACAGATCGACAACAGGGTCCGATTGAAATTCGATCGGGAGCGTCGTGACCCCAACTTCCTTTCGCTTGGCAGCTGAACCGTCAAATGCCGGCGATGTGTCGTCTCAAGTCCAGGCGCATGCGATCAGCGCTCCAGGCTCTTCATCTTCGAAAGTGAGTACACATGAAATTCGTCTCAATGAATCGGGGGGGGCAACAAACGGATAGCGTGGACGCGCAAGATGCCTCTCCAGCCGACTCGTCGGCAGAGGCGGCGGCCTTTCAGCGGCAGCTGAGCGAGGTCGCTGTCCTGTCCGCTCCCGTGCTCATGCAGGTCCGCGCCTATCAAGCGGATGCATCGCGATCTGAGGCGCGACCCATCGTGCGGGCGAGCGGGCAACCATATACGCCGGCTCCGCACGGTGAAGGCGGTGGAACGACGCTGAATGCGTCGGCGCTGCCGCTCGGCCATGCAAATTTGGTTTTCGCAGGAAGCGGCATGGATCCTGTTTATTCCGACGATGCGTCTCTTATTGAGGGGCTCGGGCCGGCACTCTTCAAGGCTGGGGCCTCCGAGCGCACCGTCAGGCGCAATGTACGTTGTCTTCTCGGATTGGGGCATTGGCTCGTAAAGAACGGAAAGCCGGGCATTGCTGCCCGGCTTTCCGAAGAGTCGCTGGTCGAGGATGCCCTGGAGTTCGGCAAGCAGGAGGGGCAGGCCATCGCTACGCCACTGGTTCATCTTCGAGCCTCCCAATCGCCGGGCGGCATCGCGCCGATTGCAAGCCGGGTTGAGCTGAATCCCTATTCCCAAGATGCGGATCTCATCAAAGGGTACAAGGAAGATGCAGCGTCAGGCACCGCCAACACCGTCAGGAAGTATGCAACTCTTCTTATCGATTTCAGTGATTACCTCCGTGAGAACGATAAGCCCGGCATTGCTGCTCGACTTGGCGACGGCTCGCTGGATAATGATGTCAGCCAGTATAAGGAGGCGGACCCCCGTGGCCGCAGAAAAGCCGGGGCCGCACTGGCTCATCTCCTGAGGTCGCCGGCGGGTGCTAGAGCGATCGAGCTCCGGCCTCATATTCGCCCCGTTCCTGATTTCGAAGGCGCGGTTCGCGCTGAGCCGAGCCGGACCCGGGCCGCGACTGCACAGCACAGCTCGAGCGGAGCTATCAGCTGGCCGGAGACTCTGCCTGCGAACCAGCAGGATCTGCTTTTGGAGACGATGGACGGACCCAGCTCCTCGCCGCCTATCGAGACAATTGCGCACCATCAACAAGCAGCGGATGCAGGAGGGTCTTTTCGTGACTTGAACTTGCCCCGCGCCGACCATGGGGTTTCACCGCCGCATGGCCTGGCATTGGATGCTGCAGGGTCCCTGAACTGGCGCCACCATGACGACGAACTGACGGATAAACGTCACAGGAACCCGCTCGGGCCAGGCGAGCAGGTTCTCGTCATCAATGAGCATGATATAGGGGAGTTGAGATCAGCGAAGAGGCAGAAGACGCTAAGCAATCCGCAGGGCGTCGCCGTTGAGCGGCAGCTGATGCAGACGCCATCCCATCAACTGGCGGCGTCCCCATCGCAGATGCAGGCTCCGATGCTGTCGCAAAACGAGCTGATCGGCGAGCCGCTCCCGGGGGAAGACGCGGAGCTCTTGGCGAGGTTTCGTGTAGACGCCAAGCGGCGCAAGCTCACCCCAGGCGCCATCAATAACAGTGTTTCCGGGCTTGGGAGATTTGTTCGCTGGGTCAACGCAGAGCATGGGGGGTCCGTAGCTTCTCGGCTACGAAAAGGTACACCGCTGGATGAGGAAATTGCGGCGTACCGGAGATTGGGCCGTGACCCCCAGCACCGCATTACATCGGCCCTGGATGTTCTCCGGCGGCTCTTGCGTGGGGGTGAAGAAGCCGAAGCTCCCGAACCCCGCGTCCTCGGTGCCCCACGTCGCCTGGTTCCTCATCCAGAAGATGCGCCCCTCATCGAGGGCGCGCTGAGCCAAGCTCTGAAACATGTTAAAACTGCGAAGGATAAGGGGTCTGCGCAAAAGCGGGCGACACGTCTTCGCGCGCTGAGTGCGTGGCTTAAAGGGAATCGCAAAGAGAGCATCATCGGGCGACTTAACGGCTCTAGCAAGGAGCAGTTAACGCTGGACAACGATGTGCTGGCGTTCCAACGGACCGGAGGCGCAAGATACCGTCCCGATTTGTCGCATCTTCGCAGCTACTTAAAACTCATCGAGGCGAACCGAGAGCTGGGGCTGCCAGGCCCTGAGCAGCCGAGCTCGCCGGCCGCGTGGGGCGATCGGCATCCCGGCTCGGCGCAGGATCTTCCCTCAACGCCGGCAAGCCCAAGCGCGGGAGCTTGGGTTTGGTTGGGTGAACAGCTGCACGAACCAGCATCACCATCCAGGCCCCCGTCACATGCTAAGGGCAGGCTTGAGCCATCTGTTGATCTGAATGCGCCGACGCCGTCCGAGTTGCGCGACGATGCTCATTTTGCGCCAGCGCATCCTGCCAGGGCCCGTTCAGACACCTACGCTGGTCTTGAGCCATTTGTTGATCTGAATGCGCCGACGCCGTCCGAGTTGCGCGACGATGCTCACTTTGCGCCGGCGCATCCTGCCAGGGCTCGTTCAGACACCTACGCTGGTCTTGAGCCATTTGTTGATTTGAATGCGCCGACGCCGTCCGAGTTGCGCGACGATGCTCACTTTGCGCCGGCGCATCCTGCCGGGGCTCGTTCAGACACCTACGCTGGTCTTGAGCCATTTGTTGATCTGAATGCGCCGACGCCGTCCGAGTTGCGCGACGATGCTCACTTTGCGCCGGCGCATCCTGCCAGGGCTCGTTCAGACACCTACGCTGGTCTTGAGCCATTTGTTGATCTGAATGCGCCGACGCCGTCCGAGTTGCGCGACGATGCTCACTTTGCGCCGGCGCATCCTGCCAGGGCTCGTTCAGACACCTACGCTGGTCTTGAGCCATTTGTTGATCTGAATGCGCCGACGCCGTCCGAGTTGCGCGACGATGCTCACTTTGCGCCGGCGCATCCTGCCAGGGCTCGTTCAGACACCTACGCTGGTCTTGAGCCATTTGTTGATCTGAATGCGCCGACGCCGTCCGAGTTGCGCGACGATGCTCATTTTGCGCCAGCGCATCCTGCCAGGGCTCGTTCAGACACCTACGCTGGTCTTGAGCCATTTGTTGATCTGAATGCGCCGACGCCGTCCGAGTTGCGCGACGATGCTCATTTTGCGCCAGCGCATCCTGCCAGGGCCCGTTCAGACACCTACGCTGGTCTTGAGCCATTTGTTGATCTGAATGCGCCGACGCCGTCCGAGTTGCGCGACGATGCTCATTTTGCGCCAGCGCATCCTGCCAGGGCTCGCTCAGACACCTACGCCGGTCTTGAGGCAGCGGTTAATCCGAATCCGCGCACACCATTCGAGTTGCGTGACAATGCTTGGGCCCCGGCGCCTGACTTTCGGCCGCTGTTTGCCGGGCCAGTACCGGGGCATCACCAGGGCGCTCGACAGCCCGGCTCGCCGCAGGGGCTTTCTCCGGCGCCAGCCTTCTCGGATGATGAAGCTTTGGCGTGGTTGCGCGAGGAGCTGGCGCGACGGCAGATGCAAGAACCGGCCTCACCATCAACCGGCAGGGCTCCGTCAGACATCTACGGCGGTCTTGAGTCATTGGTGCATCTGGATGCGCCCACGCCGTCCGAATTGCGCGACGATGCTCACTTTGCGCCGGCGCCCGCTGCCGGGGCTCGCTCAGGCACCTACCGCGGTTTTCCATTGGTTGATCTGACTGCGCCCACGTCGTCCGAATCACGCGACGATGCTAATTCTGTACGGCCGTTTCAGAGCACCTCCGCTAATGCTCAGATCGGGGCTTTAGATCCGACAGTCTCGTCTCACGGCCATGGGCTGGTGCTCGAGGACACGGAATGGCTGGGCGACGAGCATATTGACAGGGATTACCGGCTCCAGGAGCAGGATTTGCAGAGGTACTATCCAAATCTCGCCGCCCGGACGCGGTTCGTGAATCCCCTCATCGTCCTAAATTATCTGCGCTCTAACGACGATGGCGTCGTGCTAACCGAATTCCAGCGCATCGTCCATGATGATAATGGTAATGATACAGCCGACTTCCTGTTCCTGCCCGTGATTAATGCCGATCCTGAAGATCCTAATAGCCTCGGCAACCATTGGTCGCTGCTGTTCGTTGATCGCAGCGACCGGGGGCGGCCGGTCGCCTATCACTACGATTCCTACGGACTCAACAACAAGGATGCAGAACATCTCGCAGGTAGGCTGGACCTCCGCCTGGAGCCAGCCGGCATGGCCCAGCAGCGGAATAGTTATGATTGCGGCGTCTTTGTCGTGGACGGGACGCGGGCGCTGGTTAGGCAATTGGAGCAAGGAGGGCAGACAGTCCACCTGGACCAGCTCGTCGTCGATCGGCAGGCACTGCAAAACCGACTCAGGGGCTGATGTCGCCGTGGGCGAGATAGAGTTGGCTGTGAATCGACGCTGAACATTGACCCCCGTACGCGCGAAGTCAATCAAGTACTTGGGACGCCGATCGGCGTCCGGACCCCACACGATGACATAATTGCGGTCGGCGCCCGCGGGACGAAAGGTCCGCTATCTTCAAGCCTGCACGCAATCACACGAATCGGAGCAGCAAGGACGAGGAATCGGGCGCACGAGGGTTGCAGCGCGATTTGCAGGATCGGTTGCAGCCGGCGCACGACGAGCCGGTGAGCGAGCCCGTCAGCGATAGTGCTTCCCATCCCGAAGTACCTGCAGGCTCGCGCCGGTTCGCCGCCTGCTCAAGGTCGGCATTGGCCATGCGATTGTGGCCGTCTTCGGATGGTTGCCGCTGAAGGCCGTGCTGCAGACCTCGAGCGTTGCGGCCGTGGTCAATGCCAGGATCGTGACGTTGCGCTCGCCGATTGACGGCACCGTGAGCGCGAAGCCGCCGCAAGGCTCGACGCAACTCAGCGTGGTCCATGAGGGCGACGCGATCCTTCATGTCGTCAACGCGCGTGGCGATCGCGTGCGGCTCGACGATCTTCGGCGGCAGATGTCCCGGATGGAAAATGAGCGCCCGAGTTTCGCCGCCAAGCTTGCGGCCGCCGAGACGGCGCAACAGGACCTCGCCCGCCAGGCGGCCCAGTTCCGCGACGGTCGCATCCTCCAGCTCCAGGCGCGCATTGCCGAAATCCAGTCGGCGATCGAGGCCGCGGCCGCGCGACGGGAGAAGGCAGTGGCCGCCGTCGAGCGGGCCTCGTCACTGATCAAATCGGGCAGCGTCTCGACGGTCGAAATGGCCCGCCTGACGCGCGAGCAGGCGATCGCCCAGCAGACTGCGGATTTCACGGATCGTGAGCATCGATTTCGCGCGATCGTGAGCACTGAATTCAGACGATCGTGAGCAGCCCGCTACGGCCGATGGGAGATAGAGTCAGTGTTCTGGTTGGCCGTCAAGGGTGATGGTTTTGGCGCTGCGTTTTCGCATGCTTTCTCCGGTGAGCTGGAGGCGGTGGGCGTTGTGGACGAGGCGATCGAGAATGGCGTCGGCGACCGTGGGGTCCCCAATGGCTCCATGCCAGGTGTCCACGGGGAGCTGACTTGTGACGATGGTGGATGCGCGGCCATGGCGGTCCTCGAGGATTTCGAGCAGATCGCGGCGTTCCGCGGCGGTGAGCACCGATAGTCCCCAATCATCCAAAATCAGAAGCTGAGCGCGGCCGAGGCTTTTGAGGAGCCGAGCGTAACGTCCGTCTCCGCGCGCGAGCGCGAGCGCCTCGAACAGCCTTGGAACGCGATGATAGAGGACTGATCGGTTGTCGCGGCAGGCCTTGTGGCCGAGCGCGCAGGCTAACCAACTTTTGCCCAGGCCGGTTGCCCCGGTGACGAGCAAATTCTCGTGGCGATCGATCCAGCGACCTTCGACGAGTTTGGCGAAAACGGCGCGGTCGATGCCCCGCGGGGTGCGCAGATCGACGTCCTCGACGCAAGCAGTCTGGCGCAGTGCGGCGATCTTGAGGCGCGTGGTGAGCCGCCTGGTGTCGCGTTCGGCGGCTTCGCGGTCGACCAACAGGCCGATGCGATCTTCGAACGGCAGGGCTTCGAGATCGGGCGATCGGCGCTGCTCCTCGAAGGCCTTGGCCATTCCGGTCAGGCCAAGCTCGATCAGCCGTTCGTGGGTTGGGTGGTTAAGCATGCCGGGTCTCTCCTTGCTTCAGTGGAAGTAGTCGCGTCCGCGGATATTGCCGTGGCGCAGGGGCTGGTGCTCGAAAGATTCGTCGAAGAACGTGCGATCGAGGCCGTTCTGGAGGATCGATCTAATCGAGGCGACGGAGCGCGCCTTGATGAGGATGCCCCTCCGGCAGGCTGCGTCGAGGCGTTCGGCGCCGTAGCTTTTGACGAGCGCCAGAATGCCAAGGCAGGTTCGAAAGCCTTGTTCTGGATGGGGCCGGGCGTCGATCACGGCCTGGAAAAACGCTGCTGTCGAAGGACCGATCCGCTCGCCGGCGGCGATCACCGCGGCGGGGGTCCATTTGCCGTAGCGGCGATGGGCGCTCGGCATGTGGTCGGCGATGGTGGTGTGTCCGCGTCGGTTGGGCGCGCGGGCATGGCTGGCGATCCGCTGGCCCTTGTGGAAGATCTCGACCGTCCGATCGTCGATACGGGCATCGACCAGCTCGCCAATCAGACGATACGGCGCGGAGTACCAATGGCCGTCGACCTCGACATGATAATCGGGAGCGAGGCGGCAGCGCTTCCAGCGTGCGAAGGCATAAGGCTGATCTGGCAGCGGGGTTAGCTTGGGTTTGTCGAGTTCGGCAAACAGTTCGGCGCGGCTTGAGCCGAAGCCACGCATTTGACGAGCATTGAGTTCGTCGACGAGTGTCTTGATGGCGGCGTTGAGCTCGGCCCGGGAAAAGAAGCGCTGATTGCGCAGCCGGGCCAGAATCCAGCGCTGGGCGATTTGCACCGCGACCTCGACCTTCGCCTTGTCTTTTGGGCGCCGCGGCCGTGCGGCGAGAATGGCCGTGCCGTAATGGCTCGCCATCTCGGCATAAGTGCGATTGAGGCCGGGATCGTAGCGGTCGGGGTTGCTGACGGCGGCTTTGAGGTTGTCGCAGACCACGAACGTCGGCGTTCCGCTCAAAAACGTGAACAAGTTGACGTGGGCCCGGATCCAGTCGGCCAAGCTCTCGCTGGGGCAGGCCTCGGCGTAGGTGTAGTTCGAAGCGCCCATCGCCGCGACGAACAGCTTCATCGGCTGCACTTCCCCGGTCAGCGGATCGACGATGTCGATGGTGTCGCCGGCGAAATCCACGAACACCTTCTCGCCGCCCAGATGAATCTGCCGCATCGAAGGTCGGACCCGCCCCTTCCAGGCCTCGTAGGTAGTGCAGAACCACGTGTACCCGAAACCGTCGGGATTAACGGCGCGATACTCCTCCCAGAGCAGGCGACGGGTTACGTTGCGCCGGCGGAGCTCTTTATCGATGTAGCTCCAGTCGGGCACCGGCCGCTGCGGGCTCTGAGACGCTGGTCGTGGGGCCGGGAAAAGCAAAAGCTCCAGGTCTTCATCGGTCATTCCCTCCGGAAGCGGCCAGCTCAACCCAGCAGACGGAGCTATGCGGGAAACTGGGTGATGACGGAATGAGATAGGCGGCGTATCGAGGCGGGTGTCGAGCCTGCCAGAACCTCAAGGAGAGCGATACGCCATGAACGAGCATAGCAACATTGTCCCACTGCGTCAGCCCGATGAGATCGACGATCCACTGACGAATATTTTGCGATCTGGTGCTCGGCAGCTGCTTGCGCAGGCTGTCGAGATGGAAGCCGAGGCGTTTCTCGCCGCGATGAAGGGCTTGAAGCGTCCCGATGGCCGCGACCGCCTCGTGCGGCACGGCCATGGTCCAGTGCGGACGATCCAGACGGGGATCGGCGCCGTCGAAGTCGCCCGGGTAAAGATTCGCGATCGCGCGGTGACCAGCGATGGCGAGCGGATCCGCTTCACCTCGGCGATCCTGCCGTTGTGGGCACGGCGCACGAAGAGCTTGGATGCACTTTTGCCGGTTCTGTACCTGCGAGGCATCTCGACGGGCGACTTCCAGGAGGCGCTGGCGGCGCTCTTGGGCAAGGATGCGCCGAATCTTTCTCCGGGGGTGGTTTCCAGACTGACGACGGAGTGGCAGCTCGAGTACGAGCGTTGGCAGAAGCGCGATCTGTCGGCGCGCCGGTACGTATACGTGTGGGCGGACGGCGTCTTCCTGCAGGCTCGCATGGAAGACCACAGCGAATGCATGCTGGTGCTGATCGGCGCGACGCCGGAAGGCAAGAAGGAACTCATCGGCTTCCAGGTCGGCGTGCGCGAGAGCACGCAGAGCTGGCACGAACTGCTCGTCGAGGCGAAAACCCGTGGGCTGAAGATCGCCCCGGAAATCGCCGTCGGTGACGGCGCGCTCGGCTTCTGGAAGGCGCTCGACGAGGTCTTTCCCGCCACGCGACATCAGCGGTGCTGGGTGCACAAAACCGCGAATATCTTGAACAAAGTCGCAGTGTCGGTACAGGCCAGCATGAAGAAGGATCTGCGCGAGGTCTATTTGGCGTCCAACCGAGCTTCGGCCGAAGTGGCGATCGATGTCTTTGCCGAGAAATACGGAGCGAAGTACGACAAGGCGGTCGAGTGCCTGACGAAAGATCGCGACGCAATGCTTGCGTTCTACGAATTCCCCGCCGAGCATTGGGACCACTTGCGGACGACGAATCCCATCGAAAGCGTGTTCGCGACGGTCCGGCACAGAACGGTGCGCACGAAAGGTTCGTTATCGTCAACGACTGCCAAGTTGATGGTGTTCAAGCTGCTCTGCGCCGCATCAAAGACCTGGCGGCGGCTGAAAGGCACAAATCAGTTGCCGAAGGTCAGCGCAGGTGTCAGATTCGAAAACGGCATCGAGGTCATCCAAGTGCCGGAAAACCACGCCGCCTGATCGCCTCGTCACCCAAAATCCCGCATAGCTCAGACGAACTTAGGTTACGTTCTGACACAGGAGACATCAATGCTGTCTCCTCGGTCCTCCTTAGCTTAGCAGTTGCTGACTGATTTGTTTGCCTTAAGAAATTGGGGGCTACAGTACAAACCAGTTGCTGCCGATGCTCGCTGCGGCGAGGACACCTGTGTGATAGCCCGGCCGTGGTGGGGACGTGTTGCGCCGAGCACGTTTGACGGGTTGGACCAGAGGTCTGCCACACATGATGTGGGAGCTTGACGATAGCCGGCGCGCTGGGAATCGATAACGAAGCGGCGGCCCTATAGACAAGTCCAACCCGCACGCGTCAGCGGACGTAACAATTCCTTGGGCTGGGCATCGTTCAAAGCGCTTTCACCGGAAAAGCGGTGACCAAGACATGAGGGGCGTCCTGGCGAAGCTCCATTTCGTCGTCACCGCGGCTGGGCTGAGCACAACCAATCTCGTGCTTGCCGAGCGCTCTCGGGAACCGCTCTGCAATGGAGCATATAGCTTCGCTCCAGGTGGAGTTAAATGCTAGGGGCGCTGATCGCTCTGGGCCGGCATTACTTTGATCACGACCTGGAATGAATCGAGCCGGCGTACCCTCCGTCTCTCGCAAGGTCAAAGGTTGTTTTGCAGCCGACAGTAGCCGGTAATGCTTTGGCGGGCAAGAATTAGCTCCTAATAACGTTAGGGCAGGTCGCGGTTCCGGCCGCAAAGAGGTTGCCCGGTGCGTGATCGTCGTTAGATCGGACAAGAACGCGCAGTTGATCGAATCAGATGCGGCCTCGGTCGCCATATGCCTGCAGTGCGCTGTCGAGACACTTGAGTAACTCTTGTACGCCGAATGGTTTGGCGAGGAAGCCGATCGCTCCGGCGTCCAAGGCTGACGCGCGTACGCGCTCGTTGGGGAAAGCTGTAATGAAAATGAAGGGTGCTTGGTAACCACGCGTCCGCATCTCTGCCAGCAGCTCCAGCCCGCTCATCGCTGCCATCTGCACATCAGTTATGACGCAGGATATCTCGTTCAACCGCGGCGACCGCAGGAGCGCCTCGGCCGAGGCAAATATCTGCACGACGTAGCCACGCGATTTCAAAAGGTTTTCTGTCGCCGCACGGACCGAGGGGTCGTCGTCAACGACGGAAATCAAAGGCGTGGACAAGATGAGCCCTCCCGACGCAGTACAGCGGCTGCCAAACCGTCAGCCACTTTCGCGAAAGTGGGCTTAAGTGATGGAATTGTAAAATCATACTTGGGTTTGTTCAGTGTGATTGGCGCTAATTCCGAGCGTCTCGCTCATTCTGATCAAGTCAGCCAGCGAGCGGGCACGCATCTTTTTCATTACGTGTCCCCGGTAGATCTTGACGGTGATCTCGGCGAGCCCAAGTTCGGCGGCTACCTGCTTGTTCATCAGCCCCGTCGCGACCAGTTTCATCACTGCCTGTTCTCGCGGGCTTAGGGTCTCAAATAGAGATTTCAGGTTCGCCACGGTTCGCTGAGCTTCTCGTCTTTTGCGATCGCGTTCGGTCGCCGCAACGACGGCATCAAGCAGTTCCTGATCGCGGAAGGGCTTGCTGAGGAAATCGACCGCGCCTCCCTTCATGGCCCTGACGGTCATGGGAATGTCGCCATGGCCGGTAATGAAGATGATTGGGATGTGTATGTTCAACCTGGCGAGCTCGGTCTGGTAGTCAAGGCCGCTCAGGCCCGGCAGCCGGACATCAAGAACTAGACAGCTTGTGACGTCCGGCATTGTGCTCTGCAGCATTTCACGGGCCGATCCGAACGCCACGACCTCCAAGCCTACCGATCGAAAAAGGTTCGTAAGCGAGCGACGCATAGAGATGTCATCCTCGACGACAAAGACGATTGCCTTCGTCGAAGCCTCGGTATGTCCGCCTTGGCCTCTCCAGTCAAATCGTCCTGTCACGAGATGGCCTCCTTATGCAGCGGAAGGGCAAACTGGAACGTCGCGCCCGGTCCATTTTTCTGAACCACTGAAATTCGTCCTCCGTGAACTTCCACGATCGACCGGCAGATCGAAAGGCCCATTCCTAGGCCGCTCGATTTGGTGGTGAAGAAGGGGTCCAAGACGCGGTCCGCGTCATTCTCGGCGATCCCGACGCCGCAATCGGTCACGGAAAGCTGCACGTACCCCAGATCGTCCGTAGATGATTGAATCAGAAGTTCACGCGGCCGGTCTGTAACTGCGTCCATGGCCTCGATTCCGTTCATCACCAGATTGATGATCACTTGTTGTAGCTGAATTCGATCACCGAGGACCCTAGGCAGCGCAGACGCCAACTCGCTTCGCAACGTCACTTGGTGGCTCACCAGCTCTCGTGTTACCAGCGCGCTGACGTCCCTAACCACCTGATTAATGTCGAGCGGCACCATCTCGATCTCGCCCTTTTTCGCGAGTGCGCGAATACTACGGATCACCTCGCTTGCCCGGATTGCATCTTCTATGATCCATTCGACTGAAGAGCGCGCGGCTGCAAGATTGGGAACATCGCGAGCCATCCAGCCGAGGCACGCATCGGCGTTGCTGAGGATAGCGGCGAGTGGTTGGGTTATCTCGTGGGCGATAGAAGTTGTCATTTCTCCCAAGGTCGTTACACGCGTCACATGTGCAAGCTCCGCCTGTGCCTTTCGCAGCTCTTGTTCGGCCTGATCAGCGCGAATGGTAGCGGTGATGTCAGTGCTGACGCCGCGATAGCCCAAAAAATTTCCGTTTCCGTCGAAGAAGGGCTTGCCACTAGTGCGGACGTAGATCGGAGATCCCATCCTATTTACGGTACGGTAGATGAGATCCCGGAACGGCAGGTGTGCCTGCAACGTCGCCCGATGCTGACGCCACTTCTCCGGTTCTTCTTCCATGTCGCACGCGATGTCCCAGCGAAGCAGGCCCGTTAACCCTGTCGCCAAAATTCCCGCAGCGCTGGTGTGCTCGGACAAGTGAGTGACCCGATGATCTGGCCCGGTTTCCCAGAGCCAGTCGGAAGCAGTCTCGGCATAGTCGCGAAAGCGCTGTTCGCTCTCGCGCAGCGCTACAAGCGTGTTTTCCAAGCGTTCCCTAGCTGCGTGTTGCTCGGTAACATCCATATGTGTTCCGATCAGCTCGCTGACATTACCATCGCTGCCGACGACAACGTGTGCAACGGAGTGTATGCGCCTTATCCCGCCATCTGGCAGAATAACACGGAAATCATATTCGAACCGTTCGTGCTCCTGGTCAATCGCCTGACGCTGCACCTCCTGCAACCCTGGCAAGTCTTCCGGATGGATGCGCGATCGAATAGTCTCTAGCGAAACCGGCTCTTGTGGGTTAAAGCCAAACAGGCGGTCGACCTCAGCGGAGCGATAAACGAAATCTCGTGTGTGGACGTCCCAGGACCAGCTGCCTGTGTGAGTGAGATGCTGAGCCTCGGCCAGATAGGCCTCGCTTCGGCGCAACTGCTGTTCTGCTCGCCTAGCTGCCGTAATATCGGTGGCTGCCCCAACAAACTCAATTTCACCAGAGGCGGTTCGCGTGACTCGTGCCTGCGCATGGATGTGCTTCACGGAGCCGTCAGGTAGCAGCAGCCGGTACTCGTGCTCGAAATCCCTCAGGTCTCGCATCGCTTCATCGATAATCTCTTTGACAGAAGCCCTATCATCTGGGTGCGTGCGCTCAATGACGAGTTGTGGCGCCGGTGTCGTCTGAAGATCGATTTGGAAAATCCGAAATGTCTCCTTAGACCAGAAGGCCTCGCCGGTAGAGGCGTTCCAGCTGAAGCTGCCTGTATGACTCAACTCCTGCGCGTGAGCCAAATGCGCTTCGCTCCGCTGCAGCGCAAGCTCGGTCTGCTTGCGCTCCGTAATATCTTCGCACGCCATGAGGATGACGGGGCGGTCGCCGGCCCAAAGCATGGCCTTGGCGTTTTCACGCACCCACAATACAGAACCGTCCTTCCTGACTTTCCGGACGTCCCAAGTGCGCGATTGTCCAACATCCTCAAGACACGTCTGAATGCATTTGCGGACGAATGCGCGATCCTCCTCCAGAAATACGTCGAGCACGGATTGGCCCAATAGTTCTGCACAAGCAAATCCCAGTTGTGTCGCGCCCAACGTATTGACGTTGAGGACAATGCCGGCCTCATCGACCATGAAGTACATGGCTGGATTGTGCTCGAAAATTGCGCGCCACCGTTTTTCACGATCCTCCAAATCCGAGGCACTCCGCTGAAGCTTGGCCGCAGCCACACGTGCAGCCTCTCTTTCCTGGCGGAGTTTTCCAATCAGGTACGTTCCGACAACAGAGACAATAAGAAATGCAACAACCACAGGAACATCGCGGGGATCATCGATTCGTAAACTAAACGCCGGCGGCGCAAAGTAGTATGCGAGAGCAGCGATTGCGACGATGCAAAGCGCTGATGAAGCAATGAAGCTGCCCATCAACGAAAATAGTAAGACTACTAACAAATAGGCGAACGCCGCGGCGGCGAAATGCGCCTGAAAGTACACGCAAGTCAGTGTAACCGCGGCTAGCGCTATGCTGCCCAAGGTCAACTGAGGGGCTGAACGTTTGAAACTGCTGATCCTATACATTTTGAGACCGTCCGGCCTGTTATCCGGCGGGAGAGCTATAGCATTTTAGGCAAAAATGAGGCAATCTTGAACACTTGGGTCCGCATGCTAGCGTGTGCAAGATCGATCATCGGCTGCCGAACTCAGCACGCGCGGGGAAAAAACGCATTATAAACATACGTATATTTGTCCTAAACCTTTCAGTAGGTGTCGCTGACGCGACTTTAGTCGAAGCTGAAACGTCCGCTTTTGCGCATCGCTCGAGCCTACGGCCAATGCGCCCCATTAGGCCGCGGAATGAGGACAGTGGTTTCAGTTCAGCCGATAGGTTCGAAGGCGCGCCTCCGGACCGGCAAGGATCAGAAAAAAGCTGCCCAATGACTCGTCTCCCCGACACAGCCGCTCCCGCGAAGAAAGCGCAAGTTCGCCTGCCGACACAGAAGCCGGAGTCGCGCGAGTCCTACGCATCGTTCCAATCTTATCGCGCTTTAGCTGCGAAAAACTGGTTCCGCTGGAAGCGAGCGGCGTCGCAGAACGCAGGGCAGCCTCGTATGACTCGCCACGGCTTTGTCGAGTGCCATTCACGCTGATCACACCCACCATGCTCTGCTAACGCAGCGCGCATCGTAACGAGAACGACAAGCTGCGTCCGCAGGATCCCTACGTCGTCCTTAATCGCGTGAGGCAAGTGGAGCGACGTGCATATGGATCTTCGTAGGCGGACCAATACCTAGTCCGTCAGTCCCGTCATCGGCTTGGCAAAAATGTTGCACAAGCGTTCAGATGGCCGGTAGCCCTTGAGTGCGAAAGCGAAACCCTGAAAAAGCTCCTGCCTCTTTTCTCGCTAGTACCCACTTTTCTTGGAACGTGAGTCGTGATTCAAGGTCGGGATGATACCCGAAGCAAGAGAAGTCCACCTTTCGAGGAAAGATCGCAAGGTGCTTGAGGCGTGCTGTCGCTCACCGGTGACGTTGCAGCGCGATTTGAAGCGGGCGCGGATAGTTCTGTTGGCGGCGGATGGGCGCAGCACCCGGTCGATCGCCAAGGAAGTTGGGGTCCAGCCGCGGATTGTCAGCCTTTGGCGGCATCGCTATGCCGACCATGGCCTTGAAGGGCTGCAAGACAAGCCGCGGCCTGGCAAGCAGCCGATCTATACGAAGACGACCGACAAGCGGATTCTGAAGCTGCTGGATAAGCCGCCACCGCAAGGGTTTGCGCGCTGGACCGGCCCCCTGCTGGCCGAGGCGCTGGGCGATGTCGATGTCCAATATGTCTGGCGGTTCCTGCGCAGCCACAAGATTGACCTGGTGGCTCGCAAGTCCTGGTGCGAGAGCAACGACCCGAACTTTACGGCCAAAGCCGCCGATGTTGTCGGCCTCTATGTCGCGCCGCCGGCGAAGGCCATTGTGCTGTGCGTGGACGAGAAGCCCTCGATCCAGGCTTTGGAGCGAGCGCAGGGTTATCTGAAGTTGCCCAATGGCCGCGCCTTGACCGGCCAAAGCCACGATTACAAGCGGCATGGCACCACAACATTGTTTGCGGCGCTCGAAGTCGCCACCGGAAAGATCATCGCGACCCATTCAAAACGCCGGCGCCGCGTCGAGTTTCTCGATTTCATGAACAGCGTCACCGCGACTTTTCCGAACCGCAAGCTTCACGTCATCCTCGACAACCTCAACACCCATAAAAAGAACGAGGACTGGCTCAAGGCCCACCCCAACGTGCAATTTCATTTCACGCCGACAAGTGCGTCATGGCTCAATCAGGTCGAAGTATGGTTTTCCATCTTGCAGGGGCAGTCGCTCAGCGGCACCTCCTTCACGAGCCTCAAGCAGCTTCAGGAACACATCGATGCCTACGTCAACGCATACAACGACAGAGCCGAGCCCTTCGTCTGGACCAAGAAAAAGGTCCGTCAACGCCGTTTCAAAGGCCGCCGTATCACTCAGCTCTGATTCCGGGTACTAGCCTCTCAGGGGCAGCTGCCCTGGCTGCGGCGCGGAATAATGCTGTGCGCCGGAGAGCGCAGGGGGAGTATTCGTGTCCGAATGGCGGCTGTTCAGATCCGGGACCTACCTCATGTGCTTGTAGTGTCGATAGTAGTGGAAGCGGTGGACTTGTTGAGCCGAGTCTGCAGCGTCACGTGATCGAGCTCGCTTTCCCACCAGGATACGAACACAGCCGCGATGCCATTGCCGATGATGTTGGTGAGGGCGCGCACCTCGCTCATGAACTTGTCGATAGAAAACACGATTGCCATGCCCGGCACCAGAGCTGGGTTTACTACCGATAATGTCGCAGCGAGCGTGATAAAGCCTGCGCCGGTGACGCCGCTTGCTCCCTTCGAAGTTAGCATTGCTACTAGCAGGATCGTGAGCTGCTGGCCAAAGCTGAGATCGACACCGAGTGCCTGGGCAATGAACAATGTTGCAAGTGTCATATAGATATTGGTGCCGTCAAGGTTGAAGGAGTAGCCAGTCGGCACCACCAGCCCGACCACCGGCTTGGAGCAGCCCAGCCGCTCGAGCTTCTCCATCAATTGAGGGAGCGCGCTTTCGGAGGATGAAGTACCGAGCACGATCAGAAGCTCGTCTTTAATATAGATAAGGAACTTGAAGATTGAAAAGCCGACGAGGCGGGCGATCAGACCAAGCACGACTACTACGAATAGGGCAGCAGTCACGTAAAACAGCGCGATCAGACCGATCAGATTGCCGAGTGCTGCGGGCCCGAACTTGCCGACTGTGAAAGCCATGGCGCCGAAGGCGCCGATCGGGGCCGCTTTCATTACAATAGCTATTACCCCGAACACCGCGTGCGCGACGTCGTCAATCATGCCGCGCAGACGCTCGCCACGCTTTCCCAACGCCATCAGCGAGAAGCCAAAAAGGATCGCGAACAGGAGAACCTGCAGAACATCGCCGCGAGCGAAGGCGCCGACCACGCTATCGGGAATGATGTTGAGAATAAAGTCGACGGTTTTCGAGGCTTCCGCCTGCTTGACGTAATTGGCGACCGCCGCAGCATCCGGTTTGACCGCAAGGCCATGGCCAATCCGGACCAGATTGCCCATGGCAAGGCCCAACAGCAAGGCAAAGCTGGAGACGATCTCGAAATAGAACAGCGCCTTGACGCCGACGCACCCGACTTTCTTGGCATCTTGAATATGCGCAATGCCAGACGTGACGGTGCAGAAAATAATGGGCGCGATCACCATCTTGATGAGCTTGATGAACCCATCACCGAGCGCCTTGACCCAGTCGTTTGTGGCGACAGACGGCCATAGGCAGCCAACCATGGCGCCAATTAGGATTGCGATCAGCACCTGGACGTAGAGTATCTTATACCAAGCTTGCGACGCGCGCACAGGCGCCGCGGTTGCCATGGTGGTCATGACGCTTCCTTCCCGAATATACTCGAATGTGTGCCGCGGCTCGGTGAGAGGCGACAGTGTCATACGAGACTAATCATTATAGCCTTGCGCGATTGAAGACGCGTCCGAGAGCCGGCGCGTCTTTCCAAAGGCAGGCGTTTAGTTGCGTTGTCCTTTCTCGCTAAGCAAGATATGCACCAAATCCCAAACTGCGGCGGACTAAAAAGTCGCGGACAATGGCCTCCCTTCGGTGGCATCGGCTTGAGTGCTCTTAGCCGTGTTCGCAAGGTCGAACATTAGGCTGCAGCGTAGCGCGCATTAGCGGAATGCTGGAGTGTTGAGATCGTGCAGCAGTACGTGCAGTTGGTAAAATTGCTATTTTGGATTGAACGCATTTACCGAATGGAAGTCTGGCTAGGAGCTGCGTTGCCCGGGTAGGACCTCTGATGGATGACTGCGTTTTTCCGCAAGCGGCCAATCTCGTCGATGACGCGGCGTTTGTCTCCACGCCTGTGCTGACGATGTGCAAGCTAAGCCGGTCAGGGGAGCGGCCGTCGCTCGCGGCCCCTCGCGCCTTTGCCGCGTCGCCGAACCAGCCTTACGACGAGTTTTCAGCTACTTCGTTTGCGTAGCTGCCGACCGGCAGGCTTCTTGCGATCGGTTCAGCTACCGGCCCTGCGAGCACGGGATTTGAGCCGCCGACAAACCAAACAGGCATTTCTCGAGTCGAGTCTGCCGTTTTCGTTGGGCGGCTGTTGCTGTCCGCTTGGAAACAAAGATGCCAGAAACCTGACAAAGCGTTAGGTCCACTCCACGGTGACGTCGGCGTCTACGCAAAGTGCTTTCACATAAGCATAGCGCCGCCGCTGTTCGCACGTGGCACTCGAATTGCTGATGACAAATGAGAAGCTGCCGCCGTCGGGTGGGACGAAGCGGACTTGTCACAGGAGTTGCCGATGAGCCTTGCGATGCTGCTCTTGCTCGCAGAAACGGTGCGCGTAAATTTGGGGGACAGAGCGAGCTGCCGCACGAACAAATGGCTATTCGCACCACATCGCTGGGCAGCCCGACGTGCAGGCAATCACTATCGCGATACGGCGACCTGCGCTCGTTGGCGGGCTGACGCACATGGATTTTGATTCGTCAGAGATCTCGCAATCCATTGCGCTCACGATAGAGCTCGCTAGCGTGACGACCGTGATCCTCCTCGTGATTGGTGTGCCCCTCGCCTGGTGGCTGGCGCGTTCAAAGACTTTTCTGAGCGAGGCTGTCGCTGCGCTAATTGCCCTTCCGCTGGTACTACCCCCAGCGGCTCTCGGCTTTTGCGTACTCGTTCTGCTCGGCCCCGACGGACCCGGCGGCGTTCTCGCCTCTTTCTGGGGCGAGCGCACGCTCGCTCTTACCTTCGTCGGGATCGTGGTCGGATCGGTGCTCTCGGCGCTGCCATTGGTCGTGCAGCCGATACGTAACGCCTTTCTTGCGGTTGGCGATCACCCGTTGGAAATGACAGGGCGTGTTTCGCCATTGTATGGCTTCGTTGCTATCATCGCACCGCTGGCGCGACTGGAGCTCGTTAAAGCGGCCGTGCTTGGATTTTCTCACACGATAGGCACATTCGGCGTCGTGATGATGATCGGCGGAAATATTCCTGGACGCACCAAGGTGTTGTCGGCCTATGTCGTGGACTACGTCCAAGAGCCGCGCTGGCACGAGGAAGTGTGGTTGCCGCTGGTATGGTGATGTTCGCATTTGCGACAATCTTCACCTTAGCCATCATCGACAGACATTGTACCGGGCGAGGCAACGAATCATCTTAGGTTTGCCAGGGCGATCGCTCTAAACGTCCAGCCTGTCGCCGCGCACAGCCCCGTAGGCGACGAGCCCCTTGGAACCAGGGGCAGATCGGATCAAATCAGACCTAAAGTCAAGCCAACGTGCGCACCACATTCTCAGTCCCTTGCGGGCTCTGTTCCTTGCTCGGCAACCGCGTTGGTACGTGCTGCCTGCATTAGGTTCGATTATGAGCGCTTTAACGCACCGTTGGTCAGCGATCGGCAAGTCTGATTGAGGCCGGGCAATGTGGTGCCCGTCGACTGAACCAATTCTATTCAACAATCGGCATCATGAGTGCCGCCTGCAGGAGCGTAGTTCCCTTCAGCGGTGAACGATCGGCTTGATTTGTTAAAGTGCTCACATCGACGTCGAAAACTGGACACCAATAGCGTAGCAGATCAATGGCCTAGCTTCTGGGACGCTGGCCGGATTCGACAAGCCGAAAATCTTAAAGCGGTGGCTTGTTATCTTTCAGGTGTTTCGCTCTGCTGGCTTGTTTCTTGCCGAACATCACCAATCGTAACGCTGGCGACAACTCGCTTGGAAGGTTTCATGGGTGATGCAACGGAAACCTTCTACGGCGTGATCAGACGACAGGGTATCACGCGTCGCAGTTTCCTTAAATTCTGCAGTTTCACGGCCGCGAGCTTGGGGCTTGGTGCAAGCAGTATTGCGCACGCCCTGGAAACCAAACCGCGAGTGCCCGTCATCTGGCTGCACGGGCTTGAGTGTACCTGCTGCTCGGAAAGCTTTATCCGCTCGGCTCATCCCTTGATCAAGGACGCGCTGCTGTCGATGATTTCGCTCGACTATGACCATATGATCATGGCGGCGGCAGGACACCAGGCTGAGGCCATCCTGGAGGAAACCCGTGCCAGGTACAAAGGCGGATATGTGCTTGCCGTTGAAGGTAACCCGCCCTTGAACGAGGGTGGCATGTTCTGCATTGACGGCGGCAAGCCGTTCGTTGAAAAGCTCACGTCGATGGCGGAAGAGTCCATGGCGATCGTCGCTTGGGGCACGTGTGCGTCCTGGGGATGCGTGCAGGCGGCCAAGCCAAATCCGACTCGCGCGGTGCCGATCGATAAGGTGATCACCAACAGGCCCATCATCAAGGTGCCCGGGGGCCCGCCGATCGCAGAGGTCATGAGCGGCCTCGTGACTTTCATTACCACGTTCGGAAAGCTTCCAAAGCTTGATCACCAAGGGCGTCCAAGTATGTTTTATTCCGAGCGCATTCACGATAAGTGCTACCGGCGGTCCCATTTCGACGCTGGTCAATTCGTCGAAGAGTGGGACGACACCAACGCACGCAAGGGCTATTGCTTGTACAAGTTGGGCTGCAAGGGGCCAACCACCTACAACGCCTGTTCGGCCCTTCGGTGGAACGGCGGCGTTTCATTTCCCATTCAATCCGGCCACGGCTGTCTCGGCTGCTCCGAAGATGGCTTCTGGGATAAAGGGTCATTTTACGACCGACTCACGACCATCAAGCAGTTCGGCATCGAGCAGAACGCCGACGAGATCGGCATGGCCGCTGCCGGCGTGGTGGGGCTAGCGGTCGCTGCCCACGCGGCGGTCACCGCCGCGAAGCGGTTGAGGCACCGGCCGGATCGCCCTGCCCACAAAGGCAAGCCGAGTTGAGGAGGTAACGACGGTGGCCGTCCAGACGCCGAATGGGTTCAATCTCGATCGTTCCGGCAAGCGAATCGTTATCGATCCGCTGACTCGCATCGAAGGCCACCTGCGCATCGAAGCTAATCTCGATTCCGACAATGTGATCCGCAATGCAGTCTCAAGCGGGACGATTTGGCGTGGCATCGAAGTCATCCTGCGTGGGCGCGATCCGCGCGACGCATGGGCGTTCACCGAGCGGATTTGCGGGGTCTGCACCGGTACCCATGCGCTCACCTCCGTGCGCGCGGTTGAAAATGCACTAGGAATTACGATTCCGGAGAATGCAAATTGCGATCCGCAACATCATGCAGCTGTGCCTGCTCGTGCATGATCACCTCGTACATTTCTATCACCTCCATTCGTTGGATTGGGTCGACGTGGTCTCCGCCCTCAAGGCCGATCCCAAGTCGACCTCTACACTGGCGCAATCTATCTCGCCCTGGCCGCTGTCATCCCCTGGCTATTTCAAGGATCTACAGATCCGGCTCGGCAAATTCTTCGGATCAGGGCAACTCGGTCCGTTCAAGAATGGCTATTGGGGGCATCCGGCCTACAAACTGCCACCGGAAGCGAACCTGATAGCGGTAGCTCATTATCTTGAAGCACTCGACTTCCAGAAGGAGATCGTCAAAACCCAAGCGATTTATGGCGGCAAGAACCCGCATCCAAATTGGCTGGTGGGCGGCGTGCCGTGCGCGATCAACATCGACGGAATCGGAGCGGTGGGCGCAATCGGCATGGAGCGACTGAACATTATATCCTCCATCATCGACCGTTCGATCGAGTTTGTCGAGCAGGTCTATCTGCCCGACATTGCCGCGATCTTTTCGTACTATAAGGACTGGCTCCACGGCGGCGGTCTTTCGAGCAAAAGCGTGATGTCCTATGGCGATATCCCCGAAAAGGCCAATGACTGTTCCGGCGAGAGTTTCAAGCTGCCGCGCGGGGTCATTCTTGATGGCAATCTCAAGGAGATATTGCCGATCGATCATGGTGATCCCGAACAGATCCAGGAATTCGTCGCGCATTCATGGTATAAATACCCCGGCCATTGCTGCGGACTGCATCCCTGGGATGGTATCACCGAGCCGAGTTTTGAACTTGGGCCAAAACTCAAAGGCAGCAAGACAGATATTAAAGAACTCGACGAAGGCGGCAAATATTCCTGGATCAAAGCGCCGCGATGGCGCGGCCGCGCCGTGGAGGTTGGGCCGTTGGCCCGATACATTATCGGTTATGCGCAAGGCAAAGCCGAGTTCAAGGAGCCCGCCGAGAGACTGCTCAAGGGGCTCAATCTTCCCGTGACTGCGCTGTTCTCGACCCTTGGCCGTACTGCGGCGCGGGCGCTCGAATGCCAATGGGCGGCGCATCAGATGCGCCATTTCCAGGATAAGCTGGTAATCAACATCAAGGCGGGCAACACGGCAACTGCCGATATCAGCAGGTGGAGGCCGGAAACCTGGCGCAAGGAAGCCAAAGGCTACGGGTTCACTGAGGCGCCTCGCGGTGCGCTCGGGCACTGGATTACGATCAAGGACGCTAAGATTGACAACTATCAATGTGTCGTGCCGACGACATGGAACGGATCTCCTCGTGATTCAAGCGGCAATATTGGCGCTTTTGAAGCTTCGCTGATCGGCACTCCGATGGCCGATCCGCAGCGCCCGTTGGAGATTTTGCGCACCATCCACTCCTTTGATCCGTGCTTGGCTTGCTCGACGCACGTGATGAGTCATGAGGGTCAAGAAATGGCCTCAATTAGAGTTCGTTAGGCCCATGCGGAACAGGGCTCAGAAGTTTCTTGCCGCCGCCGATGCGGCACTGGCTGGTCGCAGCATCCGTGGGGGCACCGCCCACATTTATGCGCTGGTGCGACTCTGGCATTGGGCTAATGCAGCCGCGATTCTGGTACTGAGTTTAACGGGCTATCTTATTGGAACCGGGACACCGGCGATATGGGGAATGGCAAGCGGCGGTTTTCTATTCGGCTATATCCGCTTTGCTCATTTCTCGGCGGGATATGTACTCAGCGCCGGCTTTCTTCTGCGTATCTACTGGGCCTTGATGGGAAACGCGCACGCCATGCAGATCTTTTGCGTGCCGCTTTGGCGCCGGTGCTTTTGGCGGGAGTTGCACCACGAGATTCGCCGGTATTCGTTCCTTGCGGTTGAGCCTGAAAGGGGCCTCGGGCACAACCGCCTTGCTCAGCTAGCAATGTTCTTCATGTTTACGCAGACGATCACGTTCATGGTCGTCACCGGCTTTGCACTTTACGGGCAAGGTGCCGGTACTGACAGCTGGCAGTACAAGGTGTTCGGCTGGGTGTTTTCACTCTGGCCGAACAGCCAGGACTTTCACACCTGGCATCATCTCGGCCTGTGGGTGATCGTGATGTTCGCGCTGGTCCACATCTACGCGGTGCTCTGGGACGACGTCGTGTCGCGCCGCAGCTTCCCTTCTATCAAGTAGGTGAGCATTGGTTTGGCGATTGACTGGGAAGCGGATGCTCAATTGAACAGAGAAAAAGCGGATTTTGGTGCTCGGCATTGGCAATATTCTGTGGGCCGATGAGGGATTCGGTGTGCGTGCGGTCGAGGAGTTTCATCGTAGCTACGCGGTCGATGATACGTCACCGTTCTCGATGGCGGCACCCAGGGGCTCTACCTCGTTAGTTTTCTTGAGGGGGCCGACTGCCTGATCGTGTTCGACGCCATCGACTATGGATTGCTGCCCGGGCAGTTGGAGCTTGTACGAGATGACGAAGTGCCAAAATTCACGGGGGCCAAGAAGGTGAGCCTGCATCAGATGGGCTTCCAGGAGGTCTTGAGCGCGGCCGATTTGCTTGGCCGCCGCCCGCGAGAGCTCGCTCTTATCGGCTGCCAGCCGATGGATCTGGAGAATTGGGGCGGTCCGCTGACCGCGCCGGTGCGCTTTCAGATTGCCCCCGCGATTAGACTGGCCTGTAAGCTCCTAGAGCAGTGGGACTCGCCGGCAAAACCGCGGAGTGCGCCGCTGCCTGCATCAGAACGGCTGTTGGCGAACAATATTGACCATGCGAATTATGAAATGAAAGGCAGAGCCGATCTAGCGGCCTGCGGCTGATCATGTGCCTTGGCTTGCCAATGACGATTGTCGAGACCGACGGTGTCACCGCGTTATGCGAGTATGGCAATGAGCAGCGGCGCATCTCCGTCGTGCTGCTCGCTGATGTACGGGCCGGCGCCAAGGTGCTCGTTCATATCGACAGCGCAGTGCGGCTCCTGGACGAAAACGAAGCAAGGCTGATCTGCAAAGCACTTGACGGGCTTGAGGCCAGCCTCAACGGTCAGAGCTGCGATCGCTTCTTTGCGGACTTGATCGGTCACGAGCCGCAATTGCCGGAGCACCTACGCTAGCGCTTCCGCTCCCTTGCACCGGCTGGGGTTCTTCATAGACCGGATTCCAGTCGCAGGACCATCGGCTTGGACAACGTCAGGCGCTACGCCGTTGGGTCGAACGCGACTCGCGCACCTAGAGATGATTGGCATGCGCCTTGCTAACCGCCATGCTGGCAGAACCGATCATGATCAGAGAGGAGTGTGATGAAGTTGCAGCCGGCTCAGCATGCTCTGACACGGCCCGCTCCGTCCGACGACGTGGAGGGCGTTAGCGCCGATGCGCGCCTGGTCGCGCACGTTCCCAGGAAGGCGACCTTGATGCCGCTGCCGGCGGCTGATCCCCTACATATTCTGCGGATCAGTGAAGCACCCTCGCGCGGCCCTGGTGGCACACTGACCGGCCGGCCCGGCCAGCGTAGACTGTCGACGCCGCGCCTATCCCCGAGGAACAATATACTCTGCCTGATCGGCAAGAGACCGGATCGTTTGCTCACGATCAACCGCATCTCCTCACCGATCCTTTGGGCACTCGCCGGCAGCACCGGCGCCGGCAAGTGCAATACCCCTCGACACAGACAATGGAACATCGCATCGTGAAAGCAGCGATCCCCGTTGTATCTGGCGGCGCCGGCTGCGCGGCGAGCGGCTTTACCACAGGTTCTGGAACTCTCGATGTATTCTATCGCGGCGCGACAAGTGCGCTTGTCAATCGCGTTTGGCGGGTTTGCGACGAACGTGCAAGGAAGTATCCGAACGCTGCCCTGCTAATGTCAAATGTCGCTGCTGCTGTTGGGGGTCAGAGAAGCGGTGATCCGACACAATTGTACGGACTCGCAAATTTCAGCGATGCCGAGCGCAAGCTGATTGACGAATTGCTCGGGGAAGGCGAGGTGACCGGGTGGTTGCGTTGCCGGACGGCAGTTTGGCACAAATCCGGGAGTCCGTGCATGCCGGAATCTGGCGCGTGCGCATCGGAACCGAACCGGCGCACGAATATGTCGAGGTTGGAGCGATTCCGCAGATTGTCCGGCGTGCCGCAACTGACCTGACATCAACCGAACTTCTGATTGACACGCCGCCGGATGGCGCGATGAACGTTCAACCGGTGCTGGCCGAAATACGCGAGCGGGCCAGCGTCTGGCAATTTTGCATGAATGCGCATGTCATCAATCTGACGTTACTGCCAATGAGCGTTGTCGACTTGACATTCCTGCAGCAAAGCTTGGGCAACGGACCCGTCCAACTCATGTTGCGGGGCTACGGTGCCTGCAGAGTGCAGGCGACCGGGACTAGGAATGTTTGGTCCGTGCAGTTCTTCAATTCTACGGACAACATCATCCTTGATACGGTGGAGGTCGGGGGCGTGCCGATTGTTGCGTTGGCTGCCGACGAGGATTTCCAGGACTCTGCCGGACGCGTGCAGGAAATTCTCGAGGCGTACTTCACATGATGCGCTCGGGCACTCGACATCAGTTGCGATCCCACAGACGGCGCCTTCGGATGGATCATAGCTTGCGCGGGGGGAGGGGGCAGCATTGCGCATGAACCTCACTGCAAGCAACAAAATCCATGTCCGCGTATTGCTAGCTGCCGACGTAGTCGCCTCGGTCGAGATCCAGCCGCGAGTCCGGCCGCCGCTGGGTCGGATATTCGCCGGAAAGCAGGCCTCGTCACTGCTCAACGCAGTGCCGCGGCTCTTCGCGTTATGTGCCGCTGCGCAGCAAACCGCACTGTTGACCGCGATCGAAACGGCGCGCGACGAAGTGATCACCCTCGCAAAAAAAACAGCATCGTATTGCGCTGATCGTTACCGAGCGCATCATGGATTTGGCACGGGGCCTATTTGCCGGACATCTCACGCTAGAGGTCGCCAGTGCGGCAGCAATCCGCTCCCTGATGTCGGAATTGTCAGCGCTTGTTCGCTCCGCCCAGCGAGCCTCGTGCCCCCCCCTCAACGGGAAGCAACAGCGCGGATCGCGGCGGCGCTGGCCGCGCTGGGCGTACCGAATGAGGGACGCGCGCTCAGGTCCGGCAGCCCACTGTCGCTTCGCGTCGCGGCGCTTCATGAGGCCGGCTTGAAGTCGGCTCCGGCAGCATACTCGTTCCTGTCCGCTGCTGACGACTTCAACATCGCGAAGCGATTGCTCGGGGATGATTCGACGTTTTGCGATTGTCCGGATCTGGAAGGACATGTGCCCGAGACGGGTCCTTGGGCGCGCCAAATGACCCGGGATCGGTTCTTGCTGAGACCCTTCGGTGCGGCCGAGCGGCTGATGGCCAGAATAGTTGAAATCGTCCGGGCTATGTGCCTGGCTTGAGGCCGGCGCTCAGCCGGATACCGCAGAGCATGGGATTATCGAAAGATATAAGCTTGGGCCCGGTCGTGCAGCGGCCGCGGTCGAATGCGCCAGGGGACGTCTCTACCACGCTGTTGAGCTTGACGCTCACGGCCGGATATCTCGCTTCGAATTCCTGGCGCCGACGGAGTGGAATTTCCATAAGCGCGGACCGCTTGTACGGAACCTGCAGGGCGCCGTGCTGACAGCTCCGCGGCGCTGTGATGCAGTCCACGCGGTGATTGCGTCGCTGGATCCGTGCGTCGGGTTCACTCTCAATTTTCGTGAATTTCACGATGCATGAAATGGCCATTTGCATGGGGATCATTCAGATCGTCGAGGAGAAGGTACGGGAGCGATCCTCTTCGCGGGTGCGGAGCGTCTGTTTGGAATTGGGAACGCTGAGTCATGCCGCGCCTGAAGCGATCAGGTTCTGCTTTGCTGTCGCTGCAATGCGGACCGTTGCCGAAGGCGCCGCGCTTAATATCGTTGAACTACCGGGCGTTGCCTGGTGCATGAGCTGTTCGAAGAGCGTTGAAATTGCACGCCGGGGTGATTGCTGTCCTTGCTGCGGCAGTTATCAGTTGCAGGTAACCGCGGGCGAACAGATGCGCGTGAAAGCGCTGGAGATCGATTGATGTGTACCGTTTGCGGCTGCACGGAAGGTACACCGACGACCAAACACTCGAGGACAAATGATGCGAAGAGCCACGAGCGATACAATGACCATGTGCGGGACTCTTGCGATGGCCATTCTCCTCTTCGCCGGCCGGCCCACCATCAGGCACATGGCATACAGCCGCTTCCGAGCGGCGGCGCCGGCTCGGCTGATTCAAGGGTCGGGGGCATGAGCGGAAAGCAGGTCATCGAGATCGAGCGCGATATCCTGGGCAAGAATAATGGGATTGCGGCGGTCAACCGGGCCCTCTTCCTTGCCGATGACGTTCTCGTGTTTAATCTTTTATCCAGTCCCGGTGCAGGTAAAACGACGCTGCTGGTCCGTGCCGCGTCCGAGCTCAAGCGCAGCCGCCCGGTCGGTGTCATCGAAGGCGACCAGCAGACCTCGAACGACGCTGAACGTATTCAGGCTGTCGGCGTGCCAGCCGTTCAAATCAATACCGGCAAGAATTGTCATCTCGATGCTGCAATGATCGGCGGAGCTTATCGCCGCTTGCCCCTGCTTTCAGGCGGCATTCTCTTCATCGAGAACGTCGGTAATCTGATCTGTCCCGCTGCCTTCGATCTTGGCGAGGCCTGCAAGATCGTGGTGTTCTCGATTACGGAAGGTGAAGACAAGCCCCTCAAATGTCCTGATATGTTTGCTGCTTCATCCCTCGTGGTGATTAACAAGATCGATCTGGCGCCGCTGCTTGAATTCGATTTGGAAAAGACCATCGAGTATGCCAGACGGGTCAACCCAAAGATTGACGTGCTTGTCGTTTCGGCTCGTACTGGCGAGGGCTTTGGCGCGCTCTACGCCTGGATCAACAGGCAGGCGCGCCGTCAGAGGCGCGCCTTAGAGGACGCAAGGCGATGAGCGCCGCAGCCACCTGCGATCGAAAGCGACTGCGCGTGCGCGTGAGTGGAGCAGTGCAAGGGGTTGGCTTTCGTCCCTACGTCTATGGACTAGCCATGCGGTACGGATTGGCGGGATTTGTCATCAATGGTCCCGAGGGCGTTCTCATCGAGGTCGAGGGGCACCGTACGTCTGAGTTTATTGCCGCGTTGCCGCTTGAGGCGCCTCCATTGGCACGCATAGACCATATTTGCGTTGGGGAGACTGCAGCGCTCGCGGCGAAGGACTTTTCGATCGGTACGAGTGAGGCCGGCAAGCTGTCAACGCAGATCGTCGCTGATGCCGCCGTCTGCCAGCAATGCCTCAGCGAGTTATTCGATCCAGAAAATCGGCACTACCTATATCCCTTCATAAGTTGCTGCCATTGCGGCCCGCGTTACACCATCGCTGAGCGGCTTCCGTACGACCGTCGCAACACTGTGATGAGGGCTTTTAGGTTGTGCGCCACGTGCGCGGCCGACTACGCTGATCCGGCAAGCCGCAGGTTTCACGCCGAAGCGATCGCTTGGCCGGCATGCGGCCCTCGGCTTAGCCACGGGATCAGCGCCATCGCCGCGGCAATCGCGGGGGGCAGATCGTGGCGGTAAAGGGGGTGGGCGGATACCAACTTCTTTGCGATGCACGTAATCAGGACGCCGTGCAGCGTTTGCGCAGGAGAAAGCACCGCATTCAGAAGCCGTGCGCAGTTATGGTCGATTCCATCGAGCGCGTTAGCGAGGTCGCGGAGATGGACCCGGCCGAGCTTGCGCTGCTCGAATCCACAGCACGTCCTATCGTCCTCCTGTCATCGCGAAATAATTTGGCGCCCGCCATAGCTCCTGGATTAGCGCGAGTGGGTGTCATGCTACCCGTAGCACCGCTGCATCACCTCATCTTCCATGCGTTTCGCTCGACGGAGGCGCGTGGAGAGGCTGGCCCGGTCATCGTTGTCACCAGTGCAAATCTCTACGGCGAACCCCTGCTGATCGATAACGTGGAGGCGTTGAGACAGCTCAAGGGGGTCGCCGACCTGGTCGTGACCCATGATCGCGATATCTTGGCGTGCGCTGATGATTCCGTGGTTTCGGTGGCCGCTGGCCGGGACCAATTCATCCGTCGTGCTCGCGGCTATGTTCCCGAGCCAATTCGGCTTGCAAGGTCTGTCCCGCCCGTGCTCGCCGTCGGCGGGATACTGAAGTCGACCGTCACCATCACGCGGGACGACCAAGCGTTCGTCTCTCAGCATATTGGCGATCTAAATACGGCCGAAAGCATCCGTGCGTTCGAGAAGACGATCCGGCACCTCACATCGAGCCTCGGCGTGGAGCCTGTCGCCGTCGCCCATGATTTGCATCCCGATATGGCTTCTACCCGGTTTGCGGAAGCAAATGCTCGCGCGCTAGTCGCGGTTCAGCATCACCATGCACACGCTGCCGCAGTAATCGCTGAGCACGGCCATGCGGGACCTGCGCTTGCCCTGGTGCTCGATGGCCATGGCTTTGGCTCCGACGGCGGTAACTGGGGTGGCGAATTATTGTTGTGCGAAGAGACGTCGTCCCAGCGCATCGGGCACTTAGCGCCCCTGCAGATACCGGGTGGAGATCGTGCAGCCCGCGAGCCGTGGCGCATGGCCAGCGCAGTATTACACGGGCTCGGCCGGGGTAACGAAATCGGGCAGCGCTTTGCCGCGCAGCGGCAAGCCGGCTGTCTGTCGGACTTGCTCGATCAGCCGGGCGGGACCACCACGACCAGTGCGGGACGGTTGTTCGACGCGGCAGCGGCGCTGCTAGGTATTGCGAATCTGCAGAGCTATGACGGCGAAGCAGCGTTGAAGCTCGAAGCGCTGGTGCGGGGTACTACGATTCTGGAAGCCGGCTGGACGATCGAGGGCGGCGTGCTGTCAGAGCTGGCCCCGCAAATTCGGACAGTAGCTTGAGTGGATTTTCTGCCTGACAGCGGCGAGGATTCTTGCTGCGAATCAGGAGCGAAGATGACGAAGAAGAGCCGCCGGACGCATTCTCCGGCATTCAAGGCGAAGGTTGCTTTGGCTGCGGTCAAAGGCGACAAGACACTGGCGGAGCTGGCGCAACTGTTTGATGTTCATCCGAACCAGATCACGATCTGGAAAAACCAGCTCCTGGAAGGCGCCGCCGGCGTGTTTGGGCATGACAAGACATCGGCCGAGACGCCGGTCGATTTGAAGGCGTTACATGCCAAGATCGGCGAGCTGGCGTTGGAAAACGATTTTTTGTCCGGCGCGCTCACCAAGGCGGGCCTGCTGAGCGCAAAGCGATGATCGACCGCGATCATGATCTTTCTATCGTGCGCCAGGCGAAGGTCCTGAAGCTGGCTCGCAGCACGGTCTACTATGAACCTCGGCCAGTTTCGGCCGAGGACCTTGCCTTGATGCGTCGGCTCGATGAGCTGCATCTCGATTATCCCTTCGCGGGAGCGCGTATGCTGCGATCGTTGCTGCGGCGGGAGGGCGTATACGCCGGTCGCCGCCACATCGCGACGCTGATGAAGCGCATGGGGATCGAGGCGGTCTATCGTCGCCCGAACACGAGCAAGCCGGCTCCGGGTCACAAGATCTACCCGTACCTGTTGCGCGGATTGAAGATCGAGCGGCCCGACCATGCGTGGGCAATGGACATCACCTACATTCCGATGCGGCGTGGCTTCGTCTATCTCGCGGCGGTCGTCGATGTGTTCAGCCGACGGGTCCTGGCCCATCGCGTCTCGATCACAATGGAGGCGGCCTTCTGCGTCGAAGCGGTCCAGGAGGCGTTGGCGAAGCACGGCAGGCCCGAGATTTTCAACACGGATCAGGGCAGCCAGTTCACCAGCCTCGAGTTCACCGATGTGCTGCTGGACGCGAAGATCGCCATCAGCATGGACGGCAAGGGCGCCTGGCGCGACAACGTGTTTGTCGAGCGGCTCTGGCGCACGGTCAAATACGAAGAAGTATATCTCCGCGCCTACGACAGCGTGTCCGAGGCGCGAGCGTCAATTGCCAAGTATCTGGCCTTCTACAATCAGGGACGCCCTCACTCGAGCCTTGACGGGCGCACGCCCGACGAGGCTTACTTCGGCACGCAAGCTATGGTGATGGCCGCATGACCGTCGCCGACGGTTTTGTCGTCGCTCTGGTCGGGCTACGCCCTCCCGACGCAACGACAAAACCGTAAAGCCCCGCGTTCAGCATAACCCGGCAGGAATCCACTTAAATCCAGCGGGGCGCTGTCCAAACAACCGGGGCCAGCTCTCTTCGAACACGGGGCTAGCGAGCGAGGAAAACGGGAGACGGGTCGCAAAGGCGGCTGTTTTGGATATTATCTTCATCATGCTTCGTGCAGGAGCCCCTCTCATCGGCTGCCGCTCCTATGCGGGCACGCAAGTATCTGGCACGGGGCAAACCACGGCGCACTTTGGCGCGTCAGAATGCCCCTCACATTGGGTACACTGGGACGGATTGATCACATAGATGTCGTTCTTCAGGCTAATCGCGGCATTGGGACACTCGAACTCGCACGCACCGCAGACCGTGCATTGGGATGCGATTATCTTGTAGGCCATCAGCGCTATTCCATAAGCAAAAGGTGCGGAACAGTTTCTTGCTATCAAGTCTTGTGCCAGACATCTTGAGCTTGATTCATCTGAAGAAATTTCGATAACGCAGGTCGCCGACCCGATACGGTGTCGCAAATCCTACAACGAACATGACAATCTGATCTCGATCCTGTGGTTTGCGCATGATCGGTGTCACGGCCGTCAGCGATCAGGTAAACCACCTTCTCCAGCATTAGGGAACGATCCGAGATCCTTAAGGCCGCCTGCCGCGGCTATGATCGATGTGTCGCGACATCATGGAGCTGTCCGGGCAAGTATCAGGTCGCCCGCGGCGCATCTTGTCGGCTCCACTCAATGGGACCGGAAGGTACATCGTCTCCCTATCCTGGCGGCGGTTGAGGCAGGCGTTCGTCCGGTGATCCTCTGCTTCGTTCCGCACTCCTAATCAATACTAGAGCTGGCCCCGGTTGTTTGGACAGCGCCCCGCTGGATTTAAGTGGATTCCTGCCGGGTTATGCTGAACGCGGGGCTTTACGGTTTTGTCGTTGCGTCGGGAGGGCGTAGCCCGACCAGAGCGACGACAAAACCGTCGGCGACGGTCATGCGGCCATCACCATAGCTTGCGTGCCGAAGTAAGCCTCGTCGGGCGTGCGCCCGTCAAGGCTCGAGTGAGGGCGTCCCTGATTGTAGAAGGCCAGATACTTGGCAATTGACGCTCGCGCCTCGGACACGCTGTCGTAGGCGCGGAGATATACTTCTTCGTATTTGACCGTGCGCCAGAGCCGCTCGACAAACACGTTGTCGCGCCAGGCGCCCTTGCCGTCCATGCTGATGGCGATCTTCGCGTCCAGCAGCACATCGGTGAACTCGAGGCTGGTGAACTGGCTGCCCTGATCCGTGTTGAAAATCTCGGGCCTGCCGTGCTTCGCCAACGCCTCCTGGACCGCTTCGACGCAGAAGGCCGCCTCCATTGTGATCGAGACGCGATGGGCCAGGACCCGTCGGCTGAACACATCGACGACCGCCGCGAGATAGACGAAGCCACGCCGCATCGGAATGTAGGTGATGTCCATTGCCCACGCATGGTCGGGCCGCTCGATCTTCAATCCGCGCAACAGGTACGGGTAGATCTTGTGACCCGGAGCCGGCTTGCTCGTGTTCGGGCGACGATAGACCGCCTCGATCCCCATGCGCTTCATCAGCGTCGCGATGTGGCGGCGACCGGCGTATACGCCCTCCCGCCGCAGCAACGATCGCAGCATACGCGCTCCCGCGAAGGGATAATCGAGATGCAGCTCATCGAGCCGACGCATCAAGGCAAGGTCCTCGGCCGAAACTGGCCGAGGTTCATAGTAGACCGTGCTGCGAGCCAGCTTCAGGACCTTCGCCTGGCGCACGATAGAAAGATCATGATCGCGGTCGATCATCGCTTTGCGCTCAGCAGGCCCGCCTTGGTGAGCGCGCCGGACAAAAAATCGTTTTCCAACGCCAGCTCGCCGATCTTGGCATGTAACGCCTTCAAATCGACCGGCGTCTCGGCCGATGTCTTGTCATGCCCAAACACGCCGGCGGCGCCTTCCAGGAGCTGGTTTTTCCAGATCGTGATCTGGTTCGGATGAACATCAAACAGTTGCGCCAGCTCCGCCAGTGTCTTGTCGCCTTTGACCGCAGCCAAAGCAACCTTCGCCTTGAATGCCGGAGAATGCGTCCGGCGGCTCTTCTTCGTCATCTTCGCTCCTGATTCGCAGCAAGAATCCTCGCCGCTGTCAGGCAGAAAATCCACTCAAGCTACTGTCCGAATTTGCGGGGCCAGCTCTGTGTCCCTCGGCATGTACAACGCACGCGAAGACATCGATGTGATCGTGCGTGCCCCTTATCAAGGCGCGACGATGCTCGTGTGATCTAACGAGCCTAAGAAGTTCACGTGGCGTCGAGGTAGCTCGCCTTGAGATCTAGAGCGCGAGATCGCGCACGTCATTACATCGCAGGTGAGCACCTGTAGGTTTCAATAAGTATGAAGGATTGGAAGCCAGACTTGCGGCCTGCTTCCGCCTTACACCGCAGAGCGTTGCTGTCGCGCATAAACTCAAAAACTCCGCCGTGAATTTCACGCGCGGCCGCCTTGTTCCATTTCGAACACCGCCAAACCAAGAGTCCCTCGCAAAGGCGAGATGTCGGATTCGCAACAACAGCCCGTCACCGTACAAGTCGCGCTAAGAAACTGTTGTTGTTCTAGTTTTAGTGCTCATGAGACCCTGGCATGCCGGTTGCAAAGTCTTGGATCAAGAAGCCGCCCTCCCAACAGCTAACCTTTTAAAGGACACCAGATGAGTCTCGCCACGACCAACAGCGTCGCAGAAATCAGGGCTCGCAACAAAGAGCTGATCGAGGAGGTGCTGAAGGTCTATCCGGAGAAAACCGCGAAAAGGCGTGCCAAGCACCTCAACGTGCACCAAGCAGGTAAGTCGGACTGCGGGGTGAAGTCCAACATCAAATCCATACCCGGCGTGATGACGATAAGAGGGTGCGCCTATGCAGGGTCGAAGGGGGTGGTCTGGGGACCAATCAAGGACATGGTTCATATCAGCCATGGCCCGGTTGGCTGCGGCCAATATTCATGGGGCTCGCGGCGCAACTATTACGTTGGCACCACGGGCATCGATAGCTTCGTGACTCTGCAGTTCACCTCCGACTTCCAGGAAAAGGATATCGTATTTGGCGGCGACAAGAAACTGGACAAAATCCTTGATGAAATCCAAGAGCTGTTTCCACTCAACAACGGCATTACGATACAATCAGAGTGCCCGGTAGGGTTGATCGGTGACGATATCGAGGCGGTGTCAAGGGCGAAATCCAAAGAATATGGAGGCAAGACCATCGTGCCGGTCCGTTGTGAGGGCTTTCGGGGTGTGTCGCAGTCACTAGGCCATCACATTGCAAACGATGCGGTACGCGATTGGATTTTCGGGCATATCGAGGCCGAGGGCAAACCAAAGTTCGAGCCGACACCATACGATGTTGCGATCATCGGAGACTACAATATCGGCGGCGATGCTTGGTCATCGCGAATTCTGCTTGAAGAGATGGGACTACGGGTAATCGCGCAGTGGTCCGGCGACGGTTCACTGGCCGAGCTCGAAGCAACGCCGAAGGCAAAGCTCAACATTCTGCATTGCTACCGTTCCATGAACTATATCTCACGCCACATGGAAGAGAAGTTCGGCATCCCTTGGTGCGAGTACAACTTCTTCGGACCTTCAAAGATCGCGGACTCACTGCGCAGGATTGCGGGTTATTTTGACGACAAGATCAAGGAAGGCGCCGAGCGAGTGATCGAGAAGTATCAGCCGCTGGTGGACGCCGTGATTGCAAAATATCGCCCGCGCCTCGAGGGCAAGACGGTGATGCTGTACGTCGGCGGCCTTCGTCCGCGTCATGTGATTGGCGCGTACGAGGACCTCGGGATGGACGTCATTGGCACTGGCTACGAGTTCGGTCACAACGACGACTATCAGCGCACAGCTCAGCACTACGTGAAAGACAGCACCCTCATCTATGATGACGTCAATGGCTATGAGTTCGAGCGCTTCGTCGAAAAACTCCAGCCTGATCTTGTCGGCTCAGGCATCAAGGAAAAGTACGTTTTCCAAAAGATGAGTGTGCCGTTCCGGCAGATGCATTCGTGGGACTATTCGGGTCCATATCACGGTTATGACGGCTTTGCGATCTTCGCGCGCGACATGGACATGGCCGTCAACTCGCCAATTTGGAAAAGAACGAAAGCTCCCTGGAAGGAAGCGCCGAGCGCCAAGCTCCAGGCTGCAGAATAACGCAACTCGTCTCGCTCTCCGGGAAAGCCCGGGCGATTCCAATCTGATAGTGAAGGATTTCACCGATGCCGCAGAGTGCCGAACACGTGCTCGATCATGTCGAACTGTTCCGCGGTCCAGAATACCAGCAAATGCTGGCGAAGAAGAAGATATTCGAGAATCCGCGCGATCCTGCCGAGGTCGAACGTATCAAGGAATGGACCAAAACGGCCGAATATCGCGAAAAAAACTTCGCGCGGGAGGCGCTGGCGGTAAATCCGGCGAAGGCGTGTCAGCCGCTTGGCGCCGTATTCGCCTCTGTCGGCTTTGAGCGCACGCTGCCCTTCGTCCACGGCAGCCAAGGCTGTGTGGCCTATTACCGCAGTCATTTGTCGCGGCACTTCAAGGAGCCTAGCTCCTGTGTCTCTTCATCAATGACGGAAGATGCTGCCGTATTCGGCGGTCTGAACAACATGACCGACGGGCTCGCGAACAGCTACAAGATGTACAAGCCCAAGATGATTGCGGTTTCCACAACCTGCATGGCCGAAGTGATCGGCGATGACCTGAACGCCTTCATCAAGACGTCGAAAGAAAAGGGCTCGGTTCCGGCAGACTTCGACGTGCCGTTCGCCCACACGCCCGCATTCGTTGGCAGTCACGTCACCGGCTACGACAATGCCCTCAAAGGCATTCTGGAGCATTTTTGGGACGGCAAGGCCGGAACAGCGCCGAAGCTGGAGCGCAAACCGAATGGAGCGATCAACATCATTGGCGGGTTCGATGGATATACCGTCGGGAACCTTCGCGAGATTAAGCGCATCTTGGAATTGATGGGCATCCAGCACACAGTTCTCGCCGACAATTCTGAAGTGTTCGACACTCCGACAGACGGCGAATTCCGGATGTATGACGGTGGTACGACGCTGAAGGATGCGGCGAACGCGATTCACGCCAAGGCGACCATCTCCATGCAGCAATGGTGCACGGAAAAAACGCTGTCATTTGCGGCAGAGCATGGCCAGGACGTTCTATCCTTCAACTACCCGGTAGGCTTATCAGCAACGGATGACTTTATCGTCGCGCTGTCACGCATCAGCGGCAAGGAGATTCCGGAGCAACTCGCGCGAGAACGTGGCCGCTTGGTTGATGCCATTGCCGACTCAAGCGCTCATGTTCATGGCAAAAAGTTCGCGATCTATGGCGATCCGGATCTTTGCTATGGATTGGCTGCGTTTCTGCTCGAACTCGGCGCCGAACCGACCCATGTGCTGTCCACCAATGGCAACAAAGCGTGGCAGGAGAAAATGCAGGCGCTGCTTGCAAGCTCGCCATTTGGACAGGGCTGCCAAGTCTATCCGGGGCGGGATCTCTGGCACATGCGTTCACTCTTGTTCACCGAGCCGGTCGATTTTCTGATTGGCAACACCTATGGGAAGTATCTGGAGCGTGATACCGCAACGCCACTGATCCGCATCGGCTTTCCGATTTTCGACCGGCATCACCATCACCGCTCCCCCATATGGGGCTATCAGGGCGGTCTGAATGTGCTGGTCAAGATCCTGGACAAGATCTTCGACGAGATCGACAACAAGACCAACATTCTTGGCAAAACCGACTACAGCTTCGACATCATTCGTTGATGAGCAACTACACGTGCCATCGTCCAGGACTGGACGATGGCACGAGCACATAATGGTTGAGTTTACAATTTGTTGCCCTGAGAGGAAGCAGGATGAGTTCACTGGCGGCCACGGTCCAGGATATCTTCGACGAGCCGGGCTGCGCCAAGAATGGCAGTAAGTCTGAGGCGGAACGCAGGAACGGCTGTACCAGACAGTTGCAGCCGGGTAGCGCTGCGGGTGGCTGTGCTTTCGACGGCGCGAAGGTTGCGCTGCAGCCGTTCACCGATGTCGCTCACTTGGTACATGGCCCGATCGCGTGCGAAGGTAATTCCTGGGACAATCGCGGCGCGGCGTCGTCCGGCTCGGATTTGTGGCGCACCGCTTTCACAACCGATTTGAGCGAAACCGATATTGTATTCGGAGGCGAGAAGCGGCTGTGCAAAGCGATCAAGGAGATCATCGACAAGTGCGATCCGCCCGCAATCTTCGTCTATCAAACCTGCATCCCGGCGATGATCGGCGATGACATCAATGCAGTCTGCAAGGCAGCGTCGCGAAGATTCTCAAAACCGGTGATCCCGATCAATTCTCCGGGCTTCGCCGGTTCGAAAAACCTCGGTAACAAGCTCGCGGGCGAAGCCTTGCTCGACTACGTGATCGGCACGCGAGAACCGGACTACACCACGCCGTACGACATCAATCTGATCGGAGAATACAACCTTTCAGGAGAGCTCTGGCAGGTGAAGCCATTGTTAGACGAGCTTGGAGTGCGAATTCTCTGCTGCATTTCGGGCGATGGCAAATACCGCGAAGTCGCTTCATCTCATCGCGCGCGGGCGGCAATGTTGGTGTGCTCAAAATCCATGATCAACGTGGCACGCAAGATGGAGCAACGTTACGGGATCCCATTCTTCGAGGGGTCGTTCTACGGTATTCAGGATTCAAGCGAATCGCTACGCCAGATCGCCCGCTTATTGGTTGAGCGCGGCGCCCCGGCAGATCTGCTCGGGCGCACCGAAGCGGTGATCGCGCGCGAGGAAGCGCGGGCGTGGGCTGCCATCCAGCCGTACAAGCCGCGACTCGAAGGCAAAAGGGCCTTGTTAATGACCGGCGGTGTCAAGTCATGGTCGGTCGTCTCGGCGCTCCAGGAAGCCGGGCTGGAATTAGTCGGAACCAGTGTGAAGAAATCGACCATGGAAGACAAGGAGCGCATCAAGGAGCTCATGGGGCAGGATGCCCACATGATCGACGACATGACTGCGCGCGAAATGTACAAGATGTTGAAGGACGCAGAAGCGGACATCATGCTATCGGGCGGCAAGTCGCAATTTGTCGCGCTGAAGGCGGCGGTGCCATGGGTCGATATCAACCAGGAGCGTTGCCACGCCTATATGGGCTATGCCGGAATAGTCAAGCTGGTGGAGGAGATCGATAATTCGCTCTCAAGCCCGATGTGGGAGCAGCTACGTCGGCCAGCGCCATGGGAGGCTTTGGCCAAAGCGCGGGAGCAGATGCAATCGTCCATGGCCGCGATCGCCGGCGATCCGGTCCTCGCCGAAACAGCGCGCCGCGCGAGGAATATCTGCGTGTGTAACAGGGTTGATCTGGGCACGATTGAGGACGCAATCTCCGTGCACGGCTTGAGGAGCGTCGCAGCGGTCCGAGAGCATACCAATGCGACCGGTGGCTGCTGTCAAGGACGCATCGAAGATATGTTGATGTCCGAGCCATCTGATATGCGACAGGCCGCAGAGTAGGGAGTCGCCATGGCCCTGGTCACGGCGCCGACAAAAGCCTGCGTTGTCAACCCGCTGAAGATGAGCCAGCCGATCGGCGGCGCATACGCCTTCATGGGGCTGCGCGGTGCGATGCCGCTTCTGCACGGCTCACAGGGGTGCACATCCTTCGGTCTCACGCTCTTTGTCCGGCACTTCAAAGAAGCAATACCGCTGCAGACCACCGCGATGAGCGAGGTCGCGACCGTACTCGGCGGATATGAAAATTTGGAGCAGGCGATACTTAACATCTCCAAGCGCGCTAAGCCGAAGATCATCGGAATCTGCTCGACCGGTGTCACCGAGACCAACGGCGACGATGTGGAAGCGTACCTCAAACTAATCCGGAGTGCGTATCCGCAACTCACAAAGTTGCCGCTCGTATATGTATCAACGCCTGATTTCAAGGGCGCGTTCCAGGATGGGTGGGAGAAGGCAGTTGCACGCATGGTGGAGGTGCTGGTGGACCGGCCAAGTGCCAATGGCCTGCGGGATCCCTCGAAGGTAAATGTTCTACCGGGGTGTCACCTGACGCCCGGCGACCTTGATGAACTCCGTGCCTTGCTGGAGGATTTCGGATTGTACCCCTCCTTTCTCCCTGACTTGGCGGGATCGCTCGACGGGCATATCCCCGATGAGTTTACGTCAACGACCATCGGCGGCATTGACGTCGACGAGATCGCGAGCATGGGGCGCGCAGGGTGGACCATTGCAATCGGTGCGCAGATGCAGCGCGCGGCTGAGGTCATGCAGACTAAAACCGGGGTGCCTTTTCGTGTGTTCGAGCGACTGTGTGGTCTTCATCCAAACGACGATTTCATGATGTTTTTGAGCGAGATTAGCGGGCGCCCGATACCCTCGAAATATCGACGCCAGCGCAGTCAGCTCGCCGATGCTATGTTGGACGCGCACTTCCATATTGGCGGCCGCAAAGTCGCGATCGGTGCCGAGCCAGACCTTCTGTTCGATTTATCCGGCATGCTGCACGATATGGGCGCGCAGGTGACCGTCGCCGTGACGACCACTCAGTCTGAGGTGATCGAGCGAATCAGGACCAAGGAGGTTCTCATTGGTGACCTCGAAGATCTGGAAGGATTTGCAAAAGAAAAGCATTGCGATCTGCTGATCACGCATTCGCATGGAAGGCAAGCGGCGGGGCGGCTGAAAGTGCCGTTCTATCGCGTAGGTTTTCCGATATTCGATCGGCTTGGCGCGGGCCACCAAGTATCCGTCGGCTATCGTGGTACCCGCAATGTGATCTTCCAAATCGCCAATCTCGTGATCGCGCATCGCGACGAGAACGACCGACCTACACCCGATAGGTGGCGGACCACGCCCGGACTGCCACAACACGTGGGGCATCGCCGCTCCACTGGCGCGCCTGAAAGGTCAATTGCATGAAGGTCGCTTTTGCCACTCAGGATCTGAGACGCGTCGATGCTCATTTTGGCTGGGCAAAGAATATTGCAATCTACGATGTCGCGCCCAGCGGGCATGTCTTTCTTAAAGCTATCGAGTTTGAGGGCGATCTTGAGGAGGACGGCAGTGGTGACAAGTTGGCGCCAAAGATCCAGGCGATCAAGGATTGCGCCATCCTATACGTCGCGGCCATTGGTGGTGCCGCGGCTGCGCGAGTGGTGGCCAGCAAAATTCATCCTATCAAGGTGAGCAAACCGGAAAGCATTCACGTGTTGCTGGAAAAGCTCGAGTCGGTGCTGAAGGGCACGCCACCTCCCTGGCTGCGCAAGGTCCTTGCAAAGGACCAACCGCGATCGTTTGAGTTCGACGAATGAGATGATATGACCGCAAAAATAGCGCAGCAGGGCAGCGTCGTCGACGCACCATTTCTAATCGAGTTAGTCAAGCTTTGGCGCGCCCAGGATACCAATGAAGCCTGGGAAGGGAAGAGCGACCTTGATCTGCTCGAACCCTATATCCTGAACAGGGAGAGACGACGCGCATTGCCGATCATCGGTGATCCCGATCCCAATACACTATGGCGGCTTGAGTTGTTCTTCAATGCGGTCGGCCTGTCAGTAGAGAGGGAGACCGGCATTATGGTTCAGCCGATCCTGAAGCTGCATCATGAAGGCTTCGGGCGCATAGTGCTCATCGCAGGGCGGTTGGTCGCCGTAAACAAGCAGCTGCGCGACGTGCATCGCTTCGGATTCGATAATTGCGTCAAGCTGGCTCAAGAGGGGGATAGATATGTCAGCGAGGGAATTGGCCTGATTCGGAAATTTCCAGACGTGGCTAACTATTGAGGATACTCACTCATGGGCGATCAGTGAAATACTGAAGGCCGAACTAAAGAAAGTGTCCGCCAAGGCGATACAGGCCAAGATGGATCTGCACGACCTTTCGGAAGAATTGCCCATCAACTGGACGTCGATTATGGCGGTGGCGCAGAAGGCGTACGATGTCTATGTCGAACTGGAGCGCAAGAGTCGCGAGCTAAAAGAGCTGGAAAATACTTGAAGGGCAATGCATGTCATTTGCAACGCGAGACGGCCGCGACTGGATGCCACAATACCTAGCCTCGATCGATGCCAAGAAGTGCATCGGCTGTGGCCGCTGTTTCAAGGTGTGCGGTCAAGATGTCATGACTTTGAAAGGCATCAACGAGGAGGGCGAACTCGTCAACCTTGACAATGACGCGGACGATGAAGTCGAAAAAAAGATTATGGTTCTGAACGATCAGGGCGCCTGCATCGGCTGCGGTGCGTGCGATAGGGTTTGCCCGGCCAGCTGCCAGACCCACGTCCCAGCCGCAGCTGCATGAGCGAAGGGGATCTATCTCCCGTTCGCCGCAGCGCGTGGAGGGAGGCCCCGCTGGATCAGGTCAATCCGCAACGGAGACTCGTGCCAGCCGGCCCGAATGGCCCGATTTTTTCCCTGAATGGCAAGACGGAACGAGCGGAGATGCGCATGGCCGAATGCTGCTCAGCCCCGAGGCAAGCCATACCGGCTGTCTGGCGCCTGCTTGCAAGTCTCGCTCGTATCGCAGGATCCGCGTTTTGTCGAAAAGCGACTTGGCCTTGGGCGGGCGATCATATTACCGTCGTGGTCGTCTAGTCGGTTTTCCGAATAGGCACTTCCTTCGGAGCCAGTCGTGCTCATCCTATCCTGTGGCCTTCGGTTGCGGGATCGGCAGGTGCGAAAGTCTGCCGCGGTCCACGGGTTTTACAATTGTCCGGCCGATCATAGCCGCCGATCGCGTTGAAGCGCATGTGATGGTGGCACCTGTGTCTTCGCGATTCTATCCTGGGACCGGATGGTGCTGCTCCGAATTGGATGACAGTGCAATAGCACGTGCCAGTCGCGGACGCCGCGACAAAAGCACCGGGCAGCAATTCTGCGCGCACGCCGCCGATCCTCGATAGACGGCTGCATTGGTCAATGGCAGCGACGACCGAAAGTAAAGGGCGGTGCTGCAGATCTGCGCCGTTGAACGTCACATTTTTGATGATCAAGCGCGGACAATATCGCACGCCATCAGCCTACGATTGCTGGCCAGCGGGTGCGTGACTCGCTTGCGGATTGCGCAGCCGCAGCCTCCGAGCGCCGGCAGATGCTTAGGTCAGGTTGTGGTCAGTTAGGTTGTATATTATGAACGCGAGCTTGCGCGGCATGAGCTCAATCGCGTGCAATGTTGCCGATAGGAGAGCGATCTGATGTATGGCAGAGTCGTTGGCTCATCCAGCCAATCCACAAGCGCTAATCAAGTTGATGAACCGGGAGATAGCCCCCGCTTTGCGGAAACACTTGCAGGTATGGAGCCAGGCGGGTCGTCATCTGAAACAAGGGCGTACTATCTGAATTCCGGTCCGCCCATTGTTGAGATCGACCAGCGTTCCTTCGATCGAGGGCTGCGGAGATTTTTGGGCCGCGACATCATGAACATCGCCATTAATCCGCAAGAGTACTCAGACTTCGTATCAAAGAAAGCTGAGCGGGCAGCAACGGTTGCTGGCAGCTATAGCGCCACTCACTATGATCCAGCCAGGCCCGTGCGCTTCTTCAGCTATCAATTGGGTGACGAAACAGTTGGCCTGTTGAGAGCAGGAGGTCCGGTTCGGATCAAGGGGGAGACCTTCCGGGAAAAGTTTGGGCGCAACGATCTCACGTCCGTGGTGGACCTTCGGGTCACTCATCCCCTGGTTGAGAACGCGGGCGATATTTTGCTTGAGCACCAGCTGAGAGAGGATGGTGATGATCCCTTGATCTTGTCAAAACCAGGCTTGCCCGGCATGGAACCCCGCCTAGCAGAAATGGGTTTTGTTCATGTGGGTCGAAATCACTGGGTGCTTGATCCTCACCAGCATCCCGAGGTGTGGACGAAGAATGAGAACGACCAGTGGCAGCGAGTAGGCAAGCCTACGAAGTACCTTAGTAAGGTGGAGGATGATGATGCCGCCGCTGAATCGACGGTCCAGGCGGACTATTCTGACGAAGATGATCCGTCAGTCTATTTGGAGCGCGTCCTCACGGGGCTAAGCATGGAGTAACGCAACGGCGACCCTGAGCCATTTTTCGAAAGCTGAGAGCAGTGATATCGACACTCAGTTTCGAAAGCGAATTGTTGCACGATGAGCCGTCACCTTGCTTGAAGTGCATGTTGCCGAACGCGCATGGAGTAAGGTGGCTGCAATAGCAACACCGAACCTGAAGTGATGGGCGTTTGACCGTTCAAAGCGCGGGCGCAACAGTCTTAGTTCAAAGGGGGCGCGCGCTCGCTGCGCGCGCCCTGCGCCGGCTGGAAGCGAGCACATGGCTCTTCTGCGAAGGCCGCGACGCCGTGAGACATACGCCATCGGAGGGCACCGTGGCCCCGCTATGCGGCGTGGCCATTAACGAGCAGCAGCGACATCCGCCGCGTTTGGCCGTCCGGCAAGCCCGGAGCGCGGAGCAGCAGTTCTGCGGCTAGCACGGAGGGAACGAGAAGGCTCAATGTTCCTTTGTCTGAAATATACGCCGCTGTGCAACGAGATCTGCTGAAATAGCCAAGTTTGCGCGTCGGATGACCAGACACGATTCGTTTCGGCGCTCGTACGGTTATTGCAGGGGCAATTGCACAGCGACATAAGTCTTGCAAGAGCAGCCTATGCAGCCAACTCTCGTCTATGCGATTTGCAGCTTTAACGACATTCCGAGCCGCCAGGCCATCGGATTTCATCTTATGGTCCTCGAAGATGACGGCAATCACCGGCCGTGGCCCATCATTGTGGTGCGATGGGGCAAGAAGGTGCTTGGCTATGTCAATAAATGCCCGCACCACAGCGTCAATTTGGACTGGGAGCAGAACGAATTCCTCGATCCAAACGGTATCCGGCTGATGTGCGGCAAGCACGGTTCGACCTTCGAACTCGGCACCGGGCGGTGCGTCGAAGGTCCATGTCAAGGTAGAGCGCTTACGCCGATCGCGTTGGTAGTTGTGGATGGCGACATCTGCGCCGTCGGTGTGCATCTCGCGGAGGACGATGCATGAGCCAACAACTGAAGACCGCCCTCAGACCGGGCGGTTCTCGTTGCGGTTTTTCACAGCCTCCATCCTCTTTAGTCCGTCGTCATACGAGATTTCCTCATAGGATAGATCGAGATCCCTTGTGGCATCGAGGAGGTAATCAAGCTTGCCGGCCGGATCGAGCTTCTTGATGTCGTCCTTGTTCAGCCCGACCAAGTCCATCATCTCCTTCCAAACCGTGGATTCATCGCAGGGTAAGACGTGGAAGTTAATATCGCCGAGCTTAACTCGATACTTCGCCAGCAAATCGATGTTGTTGCAGAAAATGAAATAGCTGCCGATTGGGCTCAAGGCACCGTCGAGGACGGTCGCGACGTCAACAAGATACGCGAAGGAATGTAGGTAGCCGGCCAGCACGGGGATAGTGCGTTCTCCGTTTTGGGCGATCGTCAGAACCTGCTCAATGGAATAGTCTGGCGGTCGTTTCTCGTCCGCGACCTGAGTCTGGAACTTTAGTGCGACGTCGCCGCGAAAGCCGAACCGGCCCGGCTTGGTGGTCGCGCCTTTGAATACGGCGTTGAGAAGGCGGCTCTCCTTCTCAAGTCTGCCGAGTGCAGTGTTCTCGATAGCGGTCATTAAATCTGTCCTTGATCTATGCTCTTCACCGACGCGTTGTCGGAGCCAGATGCGATGCAAATTGCCTGCCGTCGCCTGCGTGGCGGCGTTCAGTGAAGCTCGGAAAGAAAACGCGCCGGTGGCTGGCACCGCCTTACGTGCCTTGTCAGGAACCCGACATCCGTTGCCAGCCAAGGGGCGCGGAAATGAGCATCATCAGGCGTCTGCGCGCTGGCACGTGACTTGCTCTTAGCTGGGCCTAAGCTGACGAGGCAAAGACGTGATCAACCTGACCGATAGCGCAGTCAATGCAATCAAGAGCGCGATTTCATCTTCGGAGCGGCGGGCGGGTGGTCTGCGCGTCATGATCGAAGCAGGCGGCTGCAATGGATTCAAATACAAGATGGGCATCGCCGATGAGCCAAAGCCTGACGACACCGTGATCGACTGCGATGGGCTCAAGGTGTTTGTCGATAGCAAGAGCCGAGAGCATCTGGCCGGCACAACCATCGATTTCGTGCTGGCACCGGAGAGCTCTGGCTTTACCTTTCATAACCCGAACGCGGCCACCAACTGCTCCTGTGGAAAATCATTCGGCTGATGGAAACATTGATCAGGCGATAAGGAAAGGGCAATGAACCACACCGGCCGAACCAGACCGACTGAAGAACTCGTCGATCCCCACGATGCGAGAGGGTCCCGTTCGCTGCGCGAACGAAGAGATCGGACCCAATCGCCAAGCCGAAGCTGGCGCCTGTTAGCTGATCGGCACGATAGCAGCATGCTCTTGGCGCGGCTCGACAATGCTGGCAAGCCGTACAAGCTTCCGAGCGTGAGTCTAGAAGGGATTCAGGGGCACCTGGTAGGTAAGATCGGAGGTTTGGATCGCCTGGTCCTCGTTGTTGCTGCAGGCGGGGTGGTGCAGTGAGCGAGAATCGAGCGCCGATTTACCTCGATAACAATGCAACGACGCGAACTGATCCATCCGTCGTGCAAACCATGTTGCCTTTCTTCACTGAGCAATTCGGCAATGCCTCGTCCGCGCATGCCTTTGGCAACGAGGTCGCAATTGCGGTGAGGCAGGCACGGAGAAGCTTGAGCGGCCTGCTAGGTAGTGCATACGATCACGAAATCGTCTTCACCTCGGGAGGGACCGAAGCCAATAATGCCGCAATCCTCTCGGCACTTGCAACCCAGGAAGGTCGAGACGAGGTTGTCACCACTTCGGTTGAGCACTCCGCCGTACTTGCGCTAACGGAGCAATTGGCGGCAAGGGGAGTCAAGACGCGCATTATTGCCGTAGATGCTTGCGGCCGGCTCGACATCGAGGCGTTTCGCTGCGCGCTTGGGCCACGCACAGCGATTGCCTCGGTTATGTGGGCCAATAACGAGACCGGAACGATATTTCCCGTGAAGTGTCTGGCCGGGTGGACCCGTGAGGCGGGAGCGCTATTTCACACAGATGCGGTGCAGGCCATTGGTAAAGTACGCTTAAACCTAAAGGACAGCACGATCGACATGCTTTCACTATCCGCGCACAAACTGCACGGCCCGAAGGGGGTAGGTGCGTTATATTTGCGTAAAGGGACAAAATTCCAGCCGCTGATCTGCGGCGGATCACAGGAACGAGGGCGGCGCGCTGGGACCGAGAATATTCCCGGAATCGTCGGACTAGGAAAAGCTGCCGAACTTGCGGCGGAGCGGCTTGAACCCGAGCGCATCCGCATTGGCGCGTTACGTGACCGCCTTGAGCAGGGAATTTTGCGCAATGGCGAGTGCGTTGTGCTTGGCGACATTCGCAATCGTTTGGCGAATACGACTAATATTGCCTTCGACCATCTCGAAGGTGAAGCGATTGCCCACCGTCTTAACCGGGCGGGCATCGCCGTATCGCTCGGGTCAGCCTGCAGGTCGGGCTCAATGCAGCCATCGCATGTTCTGCGTGCCATGCAGGTGCCTGCGTGGCGGATGCACGGCGCCGTGCGCTTTTCTCTTTCGCGCGAAACCTCCCTCGCCGAAGTCGATGAGGCCGTGTGCGCTGTGTCAGATATCGTGACTCGCATGCGCGCCAGCTCCCGCGCCACGGTCAGGGAGCAGACCTCGTGAAAATCATGATCCGCCGCTCTCCGGACACGGGCTTGTCAATCTACGTGCCAAAAAAGGATATCGAAGAGTCAATCGTGGCCTCCGAGTACGAGACCCTATGGGGCGGCTGGATCAAAGTCGCTAACGGTTGGGTGCTCGATTTGCCCGAGATGGCGAGCGACACACGGTTACCGATCACAATCGACGCGAAGAAGCGGGATGAGAGCGGCGACGATCCATGAAGCGCTCACGGAGATGAGCGCTGTCGATGCGGCGGATGCAAAGGTTACTCTCGCGGACCTTGGCGCCCGCCCTGGGGACCGAGATCATTGTCGTCTCTCTCGTCCTGGCATCAGGGAATTGAAAATGCGATGTGCTGAGCACAGCAGATGCATCGGTCGGCTTATTCGCCGGTAAGTCGGCGCTGTCTCGGGGCTTTGGGGGTCGACTGGCTGCGGCGCAGCATATCAAGATCAGCAAACGTCGGCCCGCCGCGACGGCATTGATGAGGCGGGGTTTACTCAGCCAGTCGGGACAAGGCGATTGCACCATCATCTTTGGCCCTCATTGCTGCCTGTCATATTCGGACGCGTGTTGCCCTAGTATTGGCCTTATGATGTCCGGCTTCCCCAGTTCGGATCGGGCCAATTGAGAGCGGCAGCGCGCGAAAGCCCGTTCAGATGAGCTGGATCGGGGCGAGCCCCGCGAGAGTGAAAAGCACACGAGATGGAGCCCCGAGTGAGAATGGCGACGCATCTGTCGCTTTGCCAACAAGCTCATCATTGCTGTCTTGCAAGTGCCAACGCTATCGCTGCGCCTACTCGGTGTACTGTGGTTGCATTCGCATCATCCTCGCCACGGCATGCAAGTTGCTAATCTTCCTGAAGCGCGCTCTAGGATGATCTGTGGGCGTCGATGCTTGCAGGGGAGTGATCTCGGTCGTGGAGCGCGGAAAATATATCAAAGCAGCGGTCAATAGCGGGAAGATCATGCAGTCCATAACCGAGCATAAGGGCTGCCGCGCTTCGGCGAAGACCGGGCGGGCGAGCTGCGGCTCGCAGGCCGGCCGAGGCGATCTGCCGGTCGAAATCTGGGAAAGGGTGAAAAACCATCCCTGTTACAGCGAGGATGCGCACCATCATTACGCTCGCATGCATGTCGCGGTCGCACCTGCCTGCAATATCCAGTGCAATTACTGCAACCGAAAATACGACTGCGCCAATGAATCGCGTCCGGGTGTGGTGAGCGAGAAGCTCACCCCTGAGCAGGCAGTGAGAAAAGTGATCGCGGTCGCGACGACCATTCCGCAGATGACGGTACTTGGCATCGCTGGTCCCGGCGATGCCCTGGCCAATCCAGCAAAGACGTTCAAAACGCTCGCGTTGGTCACCGAGGCTGCTCCTGACATCAAGCTGTGTCTGTCAACCAACGGACTAGCGCTGCCAGACTATGTCGATACCATCGTGAGGGCCAAAGTTGACCACGTCACCATCACCATCAACATGGTCGATCCTGAAATCGGAGCCAAGATTTATCCATGGATCTTCTTCAACCACAAGCGATACACCGGCATCGAGGCGGCAAGGATACTCACCAATCGCCAGCTTCAAGGGCTCGAGATGCTTAGCGAACGGGGCATTTTGTGCAAGATCAACTCGGTGATGATCCCCAATATCAATGATGACCACCTGGTCGAGGTCAACAAGGCGGTCACGTCGCGCGGTGCCTTCCTTCACAATATCATGCCGCTGATCTCCGTACCCGAGCACGGAACAGCATTTGGCCTCAACGGTCAGCGCGGTCCGACGGCTCAAGAATTGAAGACGCTGCAAGATGCTTGCGAAGGGAAGATAAACATGATGCGGCATTGCCGGCAGTGCCGCGCTGATGCGGTCGGTCTACTCGGCGAGGATCGCAGCGCGGAGTTCACCAGTGATCAGGTGATGAAAATGGACGTCCATTATGACCTGGAGATGCGCAAGGCTTATCAAAAAAGGGTAGAGAATGAGCGCGTCTCCAAAGTCGCGGCCGGTCAAAAGGAGTTGGCGGGAGTCTCCGGAGAGATGAGCGCGATCACTGTTCTAGTAGCCGTCGCAACTAAGGGCTCGGGATTGATCAACGAGCACTTTGGACATGCAAATGAATTCCAACTGTACGAGCTCTCCACATCCGGCGCCAAGTTCGTCGGGCTACGTCGTGTGGAGGGTTACTGCCAGGCCGGCTATGGCGAGGAAGATAGGCTATCCGTGATCATGCGCGACATCCGTGACTGCCACGCGGTCTTCGTGGCTAAGATCGGCGGCTGCCCCAAGAGCGGCCTGATCAAGGCTGGGATCGAGCCGGTCGATCAATTCGCCTATGAGTACATTGAGAAGTCGACGATCGCTTGGTTCAGGGCCTATGTCGGCAAAGTAAAGCGCGGGGAGATCCAGCATGTGCAGCGCGGCGTGCCCCCGCGTTGGCCTGGAGATCGGATCTCTGCGGCGTAAGGAGGAATATGTGCCATTCAAAATCATCGCCTCGCAGTGCACGAGCTGCTCAGCTTGCGAGCCTTTATGCCCGAACGTTGCTATTTCGGAGAAGGGGGGAAACTTTGTCATTGAAGCGGCGAAATGCAGCGAATGCGTGGGGCATTTTGACGAACCGCAATGTGCCGCTGCCTGTCCGGTCGACAACACCTGCGTGGTTGACAGGGCCTTGCCTCGCTACCAGGCGCCCGTCTGAAGTGTGGAGCCTGACCGGCAATGCAATCGCTGGTGCTGAACACGTCCCAAACGTCGCGCTGCGAACTGGCGGCTCCGCAGGCGCCGGCGTCTGCTCTTACGGACGGTGGCCGCTCTGGATTCCTGCGATGGGGCTGTTGCTGGCGGGCAGCACAGCCTGGCGACATTTCGGCGCTCGAGGGCGCCTCGTGATGCGGAGCAGAGTGTCCCCTCGGCGTGCCCCCGCGCCGTCGGTGCATGAGGAGCGAAATATGAACAGAATTCTCCGGGATAGCGACGCCGTCGAGCTAAGCGACCCACCCGCCTTCAGCTTTGGCCAAAAGCTTCGCGCCAATCGCGTCATCCGGAATGATGGCACCTATCCCGGCAAGGAGATCGGAGACGTCTTGGTCAAGAAGGGGGAGGTGGGCTACGTCGTCTCGATCGGCACGTTCTTGCAGCAATTCTACATCTACGGCGTGGAATTTTTGGAAAGCGGCTACCGCGTTGGCATGAAACGCAAGGAACTTGAGCCAGTGGATGCAGGCGAGGAGGTCGATGATTTGCCACTACCGGAGGAGTCATGACTCAGCGAGGTTTTCCAAAATATTGGTGGGGCCAGCGGGGTAAGCCGACAGCCGACCTGATCAAGCACCGCTCATCGGTCGATACGGAGACGGACGGAGCTTCGCTCGCCGCCAGGCCGAGCCGCCAGACCGTCATCGATACTCTCAACAACAAAGCGCATGAGCCTATCTTTATCGTTGATTTTGGTGAGGAGCTGCTCATCTGCTGGAGTTCAAGAGAACATCAAAAGGCATTGAAGGGAGGCTTTCATCATGAATTCCGCACTGATGAGGAAAGTAAAACCGGGGTTGGCGCGTCATCCCAACGAGCTTGATCGCAAACGGATCGAACGCGGCTTGAGCGCGCGGAAGCGCTATCTCTACGTCTCGCCAAACGTGACGCCCGTGTGGGGCGGCTACTGCATCGAGAGTCCCTGCTGCTCGCGCAATATCGACAAGGATGGCGCGCTCGTCGATGTCGCGCTGATCCTTTATGATGGCGTGACCGGGATCTGGAAGCTGTTTCGCAAAAATCATGCGGGGGGAGTCTGGGAATTTTACAGCCTCTATCATCGCTTGATCCCTGCAATCGACGAATTGAATGCGGATCCTGAGCGCCTGTTCTGGCAATGAAGGACCACCGTCCCCGAGGATAGAAGAACGACGATGGCGATCACGACCGAGGAATTGATCGAGATCGAACGGCTGCTTGCTGCCGATAGCGACGGCATGGGTCCCTTTGTCCAGCTGCGCCGCGGGCGGGGCGTGATGCGTGAGTTCGACACTCAACGCGGGCGACCGGGATCGCATTGGCCAAAGGAATGTTGGGCCGTGAGCAATGAGCCGGCCGAATACGGCGCAGTGCTGTGCAAGCCTACCGATGATGTCTTGGAGTGGTGTCGCATGGTCGAGCAGTGCTACGACGCGCATCTGCAATCACGTGAAGGAGTCCCGCTAAGATATTCGAAATCGACCACATTACAGTCGAGCTTGTCGGGTGTCAGCTCGTGATCGTAAGCGGCCAAAATAAGGAATCGGTATGAGCTTGCAACAAATCATCATCCACGTCCGCTTCGCCCCGAATGGGCGGGTGATACAAATCGACCAGCGTCCAGGGAAGCTCACTCCGAACGGGTGGTTCGATGTCCTCAACACCCGTGCCAGCTCGGCTTATCAGCCGCTCGCTCGTGGCCGCGGGGTATTCCGGTTGAGCCGAACTGCTGTCGATACCTTAAAGCAGGAAACGGCGGGGCCGGGTTGAGCGAACCGGTAACCGCGATTTGATGAGTGAACAGATCGAGGGCGACGCCGTCTCTCCGGCCGACATTATTGTTCTGAGCGAGGCCATGGGCATTCAATCGCTGATAGCGGCGAGAACGTCGGCATTGCCGCAACTTCCCTCAATTGTGAGGCGCGCTATGACGCATTTGGTGTGCAACTTGCTCTTCGAGAAATTTGATCGGGGGGATTGTTGCATGAATGAGAGGTCTCGATGCCGGGAGAAGAGGTTGTCATTGATCAGCAGGCGACCTTCGGACGTGAAGGTGCCTATCGCTCATCTCAGCGACGACAGCGAGTAAGGCGCCCGACCATTCCGACTGCCTTCGCAAGCGGGAGTTGGTGTCAGCAGGTGTCCATGCGCCAATGGACGGTCATCGTTGGACATTGCGGGCGGCTATGCGCTCACATCTCATCCCGACAGCTAAAATTCACTATCAGAGGATAGGCGCGTGAACTCAGAAAAAGAATTTCATCTCCCTCAACTCTATAGGCACCATGTCTTTGCGTGCAACACGCAGCGTCCGCCAAACCATCCCCACGGCAGTTGTGGCGCCTCCGGCGCGCAAGCTCTGTGGGATCGAATGGGCAAGGCGATCGAAGCGCAAGGCCTCGACGATATTGGCTTCGCGACTGCGGGCTGCCTTGGCTTTTGTAACTCTGGTCCTTTGCTGGTTGTCTATCCCGACGGAGTCTGGTATCGCGCGACCACGCCTGAGGATGTCGACGAGATCGTCATATCCCACCTCAAGCACGGCAAACGTGTCGACCGGCTTGTGATAGTGCTCAAGCGAAGCTAGAGGCGTCGCTTGGCGGCCGCTTGCCGGGTTAGCTAGCATGGTCGGCTCGACGTTGGGGGGGCGGATCGTCTGAGATTAACCGGGCACTTCGCGGCCAAGATTAGGCTGTCAGCGGCGTATCGCCTTCTTATCAGGCAAATGGGAAAATGGCTTCGGTCTTAAGCGTGGCGAAACAGACGTATGATCATATTCTGAGTCGACGTTTGTGTAATGTTACTCACGTGCTGCGCGATTCGTAACTTGCAGCGCGAGCAACGCCAGCGGTTCCCTCTCTTGCGAGCTGACGCGTCGATGGCGCGTCAGCCGGCTTTCCGTGTCAGTCCGGCGAGAGTAGGAGACGAGCTCGATGATCCTGCTGGGATCCGAGTTTATCAAACGGCCTCTCCACTCTGGCTCTGCTCTAACGTCAGAACTTGTAAGCGACGCCGCCGCTGACGAGCCATGGATCAATATGGGCGCGGCCCGTAACGGCAATCGCATTGTTTAAGGTGGCCGAGTACTCCGGCCGCAGCCACAGCTTTTTAACGTCAAAGTTGAGGCCCCAGTGGCGATCGAGCATGTAATCGAAACCGAATTGGACTGCCGCGCCGAATTGGTTTTTGATGTTTAGATCCGTGACGGAAAGCCCGGCGAGCGAAGTATTGGCTGCCGATTGGTTGAAGAATACAGTGTAGTTGATGCCCGCGCCGACATAGGGCTTAAGCGGCCCAAAATCGGTGAAGTGATATTGCAGGGTCAGTGTAGGAGGCAAGAGCCAGGCTTTGCCGATATCGAGCCCTGTGAGCGCGCCATTGCCGCTGACGTGATGGCTGGTCACGCCGAGAATGAGTTCGGCGGCTAAGTTAGCTGTGAAGAAATAGGTGATGTCGAGCTCTGGTATAGCTTGATCGCTGATCGAAAGCCCAGAGTTGGGTGATGACAGCAACGGCGTCCCTGGAACGTTGACAGAACTGCCTGCGGTATCCGGCAAAACGCCAAGCACGCGCAGGCGGATCATCCACGGGTTGCGGGGTTCAATAGGGGGAGCTTTATAGTAGACCGGCGCCGGACCCAGATCAGCACCACGTACCGAGTTGCTGGCCAACGAGGTCGCTAGCGCGAAGACCGATACAGTTGCCAGGACTGTTCTTGCTCTCATCGAATTCTCCATTCCAAAAGTCGCGCGAGAAGCCGCGCAAGGTCTCTCACACATAAGGAACGGCGAAAGATTTGATACCAATCAAATATGGGAGCGATCGTGCCGCTCAGTTGCATCAGGATCACAGCTGCGAAACACGTTTTGCTAAAGGAAATACTCGCGCCAAGCAAGCCGCAAGTCGAGAACGTCATTCTTCTGGTGTGATCGTCCGGAACAGGCTCATTCGCTTGATCCCATCTTCGGGCAGCGCGTGCGAGTTGCTTGGTGCAGGCATCCCTGGAGATGCTCCTGCGTCTGGTGGCCAAGCAGCGACAGCGCGGGCTCGCGATCGAGCCCGGCACATCGTATTCCGTCTAAGTCGATCAACGGTCGTCGTATCAGGAGTGGATCACTCACCATCAATGCGAGTGCGCTCGCCGCGTCGATAGAATCGAGATTGACTTCGCCCGACTTGACACGAGGCGCGGCTCGGTTGAACCAGGAGCCGACGGGCATATTGCGAAAGAAGCTGCGCAATTCGTCCGCATGCCATGGCTCCTTCAAGATGTCCTGGACGACCACGTCATGACCGGCGGACTTTAGCGCTTGAATCTGACGCGCGTTCGTGGCGCAGCCGGGCTTCTGATAAAAGATGATTGTAGCCACGGCGTACCTATGTAGGCGTGCTATGCTGGGCGAATAGCACAGGGCTGCTGCTTCCCGGGAGCCATTCGAAGTTCTTGACAGTCAACGTCAATATCAGCGCATGGTGCGCCCTCAGCGAATTTGCAAAGCCGCTGGCCCGTCTCATTTTGACTCCGTCCGGCATCTTTACTCCTCACATGGCTGAGCTTGCGCGAGCGGGAGCAAGTTCTGTTCCACAATGGCGGCATCGGCTAAGTCAGCCTATTTGGCTGTTGGCGTTCATGTTTGCGATTGTTTGTTCGTTGTCTGACAGCCGGGCAGATCTTGTCAGATCCAAAACAGCCTACGATCACGCGCCGGCTGGTTGCTTTTGGAAACGTAATCAGAAGCTTAAGGTGCCGGGTTAGACCTTGGCACGGCTGTTGCTGATAAGCGGCAGCAACACTGAGTGAGGGCTGAGTGCACGCCGACGTGTAAGGCGAGCGATGCGCTCCTTCCCTTGAACCCGTGTGCCCCCGCTTCTGCGAGGGAAGCAAAGCTCGCAAAAGAAGCGCGCAACGTTTGGCAAATCGGTTGATGGAGAGCAGCATGGCTTCACTAAGACAAATCGCCTTCTACGGGAAGGGCGGAATCGGCAAGTCCACCACTTCGCAGAACACGCTAGCGGCGCTGGCAGAGATGGGTCAGAAGATCCTGATTGTAGGGTGCGATCCGAAAGCGGACTCGACTCGCCTTATTCTGCACGCCAAGGCTCAAGACACGATTTTGAGTCTTGCCGCGAGCGCCGGCAGCGTGGAGGATCTAGAGCTCGAGGACGTAATGAAGGTTGGCTACCAGGACATTCGCTGCGTTGAGTCCGGTGGCCCTGAGCCAGGTGTCGGCTGCGCCGGCCGCGGTGTCATCACCTCGATCAATTTTCTTGAAGAGAACGGAGCCTACGAGAACATTGACTATGTTTCTTACGATGTGCTTGGCGACGTTGTTTGCGGTGGCTTTGCGATGCCAATCCGCGAAAACAAGGCGCAGGAGATCTACATCGTGATGTCTGGTGAAATGATGGCAATGTATGCCGCAAACAATATTTCCAAGGGGATCCTGAAATACGCGAACTCAGGTGGGGTGCGGTTGGGCGGCCTGATCTGCAACGAGCGGCAGACCGACAAGGAATTGGAACTGGCGGAAGCGTTGGCCAAGAAGCTTGGCACTCAACTGATCTACTTCGTGCCGCGTGACAATGTGGTGCAGCATGCAGAGCTGCGTCGCATGACGGTGCTTGAATATGCACCCGATTCCAAGCAGGCTGATCACTATCGGAAACTAGCGGCCAAGGTTCACAATAATGGCGGCAAGGGCATCATCCCGACCCCGATCTCAATGGATGAGCTCGAGGACATGCTGATGGAGCATGGCATTATAAAGGCCGTGGATGAATCAATCATCGGCAAAACCGCCGCCGAACTCGCAGCCTCGTAAAGGCCGCGAGTCGCCGCCTTGCGAAGGCGAGCGACAGATGCCGGTCTCCCTCACCCCCCTTCCCGGGGGGGGGGCATACTGACGATCGGCCGCGAAAACCAGAGTGCGCCGTGACGAACCACGCATTGTGAAAAACCGCAGAGTTATGTCCGAGTCGCACGTCCTTCCGTTCACGACTGCCTGTGCTGCTGACGCCAATAGCCAGTTGCACAAGGGAATTTCAACCTACCGGCTGCTCACCGGTGAACATCCTGCAAATGCCGATATCGCCATCGACAGCAATCTCGATCGCCATGCCCTGGCGTCTATCCTGGCGGCTGCCACGATGGATGGTGGCTGTCTGTCTGAGAAAGTTGGCCTGTCCGGCGTTGAATTGGCGGTCTTACTGGAGCAGCACTTTCTCCCAACCGGGATCAGGGCCCCGGAGCAGGCCGCGCCCTTCAAGCGGGAAGAGGATGAGGAGATCGCAATGCTTCGCGATCTGTTGCTCAAGCATCGCTCGACGGAAGGGGATATCGGCCGGTGGCTGGCTGCGATGATCGCGCGCCGCGCCATGGAGCCGGACCATCTTTGGGAAGCTCTCGGCTTGCGTGATCGTGGCGAACTCTCGCTCGTGATGAGCCGGCATTTCGCGCCGCTCGCCGCGAGCAATGTCAACAATATGCGTTGGAAGCGCTTCTTCTACCGCATGCTTTGCGAGGACGAAGGCCTTGCGATGTGCACGACACCCGTGTGCAATCAATGTAACGAATTCAACATCTGTTTCGGTGAAGAAAGCGGTGAGAGCCGGATGGCCGAGCGTCGGCGCGATTTGCTGTTGCAGGCCGCAGCATGGCCGGCTGTGTCCAGCGGCCGGGCATCTGAAACGCCAGGAGAGACCGCAGTCGCATCGTTATCCGAAAAGGCTTCACCGCATTTGTAGGCCGCAGGTCGGAGGAGGGCGCGGATCACCAACTTGGATGCGAGCGGACGGCCGTGTGGTTAAGGCGGCAAGATCGAGTGCTAGGCTACAGTTCACCCGTGTTGGTGCGCCGCAACGGACCTGTCGCACCAAAGGGCAACGCGTTCGGCCTCATAGCGCTGTCGCATTTGCCACGATGCATTTGCTGAACAAGGTCATAAAGAGAAGCGTGACTTCTTGCACTAGGTCGGCCGTTAGGATCACAAAGACTGCGGCGGTAACGGCGGGCGCGGTCAACAAAAACATCGCGTCCGCGCAATTATCGAAGCAGATCTTCCGCTTACCATGATGGAGTGCCGCACGGACCCGGGAAAGAGGCGCCGACGCGAGGGTCGACGCAAGGGTGTCGATGAAATATGTGGTCCCTTGCCACAATATCCATGCCGTCTTCGGGCTGTGTAGTCATCAGGAGCTAACGATGGAAAAGGTCAACCAAGTGTTAGGATATACCGGGCCCGCGAACTTCAGGTGTCAGTCATGAGAAGTCTTTCCGCGCCGTCACCGAGTTCTCATCAGATTGAGCGCAACCGCAAAACCCGCGGGCGCGTTGTCGTTACTGTTTCGGATCCGCTCAATGTGGGCGCTCACCAGAGCTAAACCGAAGGAGAATATTCGATGATCAGCTCATCCCCAGCAACCGGTATTCTAGATCGACTCGGCAAGGCCTCATCGGCAGAGGAGTTTTTTTCGCTGCTTGGCGTCGAGTACGACCCTAAGATCGTGAATGTCGCGCGCCTTCACATTTTGAAGCGCATGGGACAATACCTCGCACAGGAGAAATTTGCTGGTGCCGCAGAGCCGGAAATCAGAACTCGATGCAAGGCGATGCTGGAACGGGCATATGGAGATTTCGTGGCATCGTCACCGATCGACGAGCGAGTGTTCAAGGTTTTGAAGGATGCCGTCTCAGACTCCAAGAAGGCTGCGGCCTTCGTTCCTTTGAGCGAGTTGAAGTGACCTAGCGTTCCACTGTAAGCGAAGTCTGTCCGGCGGACGCCGAGGCGCTCCGTTAATGCGGCTTTCTATTTATCGCGGCAAGTCTCTTAGTCATGGCCCGGCCAACGGCTGTCGTATTCCCGACCCATGTCCGGATTATTCGTGACCAGGTATCAGCAGCTGTTTGATGTGTGGCGCAAGCCAATACGTCCCACTGACTTCAATCGTCTTTGCAACTGGTACGACACTTGCTGTTGTCCTGCTGATCTGATCATCGATGCCGACAGATGGTGGCGCCCGCGGTGAGTTTGAAGGAGGACCCATGATGCTGCTTACATTGCCTGCCGAGCCCCCCTGCGGCATCATATCGAGGCCTACGATGCCGTCAGGTCTGTTCGCAACGGTCTTTGACGCGGTCGCAGTTTCGTAGTGACGGTGAGATGGTAGTCAATAATAGGTGTCCCCTTCGCGCGGCTCTTGCGGCGGCTATGCACAGTAGCGTCCGCATCAAATCGGCCCCCGATCCCGCTCAAATGTGTCTGCATCTCATCGCAGATAGAAACTGCGCTACGAAAAGTGGTGCCCTCCTCCCACACGGAGTGCCAGCGCTGGAGGCTCGGCACGGTCGCGTGACAGAAGCCTTGCCAGGACCTCCATCGATGGTACCGGCGAGGCGCCGCGAACGGACTAGTCAACTAAGGCATGGAAGTGGCCGGTCAGGATCACCTCGTCCTGGCCGGCCACGGTGGCGCTCGTCGAGCCCGGCACCCAAGGATTCAGTTTGCAGGATCCCTCCAAAGCCGGCCGAATGGGTGCGCCAATTGCGACGACGCGTATTGTGGTGCGACTGGTCCGAGCGCGCAGGCGGGCAGAGCAGCCAGCCACTTGCCGGCCAAAAGTGAACTTCGGTTAACGAAAGCGAAAAAGCAACCCGTGGCGCGGGCGCGCCTATCGTCGAGAGGAATTTAGACTATGAGCAAGGTCAGCAAAACGGCGATGCCAGCAGGGGCCGGCCGCGGAGCAGCCAAAAAAGAACTGCCGGAGCACTTCAAGTCGTACAAGCACGTCTGGGTCTTCGTCGAGCTGGAGCGGGGCCAAGTGCATCCCGTTTCCTGGGAGCTCATGGGTGCGGGGCGTGGTCTTGCCGACAGGCTAAAGGTGAATCTTGCCGCTGTCGTTGTCGGTCCGGAGGGGCAGCACACACGCAACGCCGCACTTGAAGCCTTTTGCTACGGCGCCGATCTGGCCTATCTCGTGAGCGACAATGTGTTGTCGGATTACCGCAACGAATCTTATACGAAAGCGCTCACCGAACTCGTCAACACCTACAAGCCCGAGATATTACTGTTGGGTGCCACGACGCTTGGTCGCGATCTCGCAGGTTCCGTGGCGACGAATCTATCGACGGGGCTTACTGCCGACTGCACCACGCTGGACGTGGACGCCGACGGTTCACTTGCGGCGACGCGGCCAACTTTTGGCGGCTCGTTGCTCTGCACAATCTATACCTTGAATTACCGCCCGCAGATGGCCACGGTCCGCCCGCGAGTGATGCCGATGCCTGCACGCGTTATGCGCGATGCCGCTCGTATCGTCGTTCATCCGCTCGGCCTTGTAGAAGACGATATAGTCACGAAAGTATTGTCCTTCCTACCCGACCGCGATGCAGAAACTTCCACTCTGGCCTATGCCGATGTTGTGGTTGCGGGCGGCCTTGGACTGGGATCGCCTGAGAACTTCCGGTTGGTACGCGAGCTCGCAGCTCTGCTTGGGGCTGAATATGGCTGCTCGCGTCCTCTCGTGCAAAAGGGCTGGGTTACGTCTGACCGGCAAATCGGTCAGACAGGCAAAACCATCCGGCCGAAGCTCTATATTGCCGCGGGCATTTCCGGTGCGATCCAGCACCGGGTCGGCGTCGAGGGCGCGGATCTGATCGTCGCCGTTAACACGGACAAAAACGCTCCGATCTTCGACTTCGCCCATCTCGCGATCGTCAGTGATGCTATGCAATTGTTGCCAGCCCTGACGGCTGCATTTCGCGCGCGGCTTCTGCCAGATTCGCGCGCCAGGATCGCGGTCTAGAGGAGATATTGATGATTGAAGAGAGATTCGATGCGATCGTGGTCGGAGCCGGTATGGCCGGCAACGCGGCGGCATTGACGATGGCCAAACAGGGCATGAAGGTGCTGCAGCTCGAGCGGGGCGAATATCCCGGATCGAAAAATGTGCAGGGGGCCATCCTCTATGCCGACATGATGGAAAAGCTGATCCCCGAGTTTCGAGAGGAGGCGCCACTCGAACGCCACCTGATCGAACAGCGGTTCTGGATGATGGACGATCGCTCGCATGTCGGCATGCACTACCGTTCGGAGGACTTCAACGAGCAGAGGCCGAACCGCTATACGATTATACGTGCCCAGTTTGACAAATGGTTTTCTTCAAAGGTGCGGGAAGCTGGCGCGATCGTGCTTTGCGAGACCACCGTCACAGAGCTCGCGCAGGACGATCGTAACAGGGTCGTCGGTGTTCGTACAGATCGCCGTGACGGCGAGATACATGCTGACGTCGTCGTTCTGGCCGAAGGGGTCAATGGCTTGCTCGGCACGCGTGCGGGCCTGCGCGCCCGTCCGGCACCCGATAACGTTGCGCTCGCGGTGAAGGAAATGCACTTCTTGCCCCGTGAAACCATCGAAGCACGCTTCAATCTTAAGGGGGATGAAGGCGTCGTGATAGAGGCTGCCGGTACCATTTCCCGCGGCATGACCGGGATGGGTTTCATCTACGCCAACAAAGAGTGCATTTCGCTTGGCATCGGTTGTCTCGTCGCCGACTTCCAACGCACGGGCCAAACGCCGTATGGCCTGCTCGATGAATTCAAAAGGCATCCCTCTGTGGCGCCACTGATAGCAGGGTCCGAAGTAAAGGAATATTCGGCGCATCTCATTCCCGAAGGCGGTTACAAATCGATCCCACAGCTTTATGGGGAGGGCTGGGTCGTCGTGGGCGATGCCGCCCAACTCAACAATGCCGTTCATCGTGAGGGCTCCAATCTCGCGATGACATCGGGCCGTATCGCGGCCGAAGCGATAGGTCTGGTCAAATCGCGCGGCGAACCGATGAGTGCAACAAATCTCTCAATCTACAAAAAGATGTTGGACGATTCTTTCGTCATCAAAGATCTCAAGAAGTACAAGGATTTGCCACCCCTCATGCATACCCACTCCGAAAATTTCTTTCTCACTTATCCGCAGCTTATCTCCAAGGCGATGCAGAACTTTGTGCGCGTCGATGGTACGCCCAAGGTTGAGAAGGAGAAGGCGAGCCTCAAATCCTTTGTCAAGACGCGGTCATGGTCAGGTCTGGTCGGCGATGCTTACCGTTTTGCCAGGGCCTGGCGGTGATCGCGACAGTGTGAAGTCCAACAGTGGAAGGCAAAAGCATGAATGTCGAACCCTCCGTGCGCGTCGAAGACAAGCTGTACTACAACCGTTATCTTGTCGACGCCGGGCACCCTCACGTCAGGGTACGTGCGCACAAGACGCCATCGCCGCAGCTCCTCACACTTTTGAAGGCCTGCCCGGCGCGATGCTACGAGCTCAACGACAACGGCCAGGTCGAAGTTACAGTTGATGGCTGCATTGAATGCGGTACCTGCCGCGTGATCGCCGAGCCGACCGGCGACATCGAATGGAGCCACCCGCGCGGCGGATATGGTGTTCTGTTCAAGTTTGGGTGATGACAGAGCGAAGGGTGGTGCGGCGTTAGCCGACGCAATCTCACTGTATCTGTGGCGCGCTCACTGTCACCTGCATAGCGCCGGGTTGTTTGAGAAGACACCCGTCATCGCAACGCGACGCAAGACGTGACATGCAGATAAGCAGCAAAAGGCTCGTTGTGGCGCCACTGAGTAGCGCCACGATGCCGTCGATCTGATGGCAGAGAAAAGATCAGTCTCCTGCCTGAGGGGAGGCAGGCCCAGCGGCCTCGAGTGCGATCGCCACTGACTGTGTGATCGCAGCAAAGCGCACGGCGGTCTGGATCGTCTCCGAATTGACGCCCGCGGCTCTCAATGTCCTCTCATGGGCATCAATGCAGATACCGCAGCCGTTTATGGAGGAGACAGCAAGCGACCACAGCTCGAAATCGGACTTGTCCACGCCGGGATTGCCAATCACGTCCATGCGCAGCCGCGGCGGCATCGTCTTGTATTCTGGGTTGGAAGCGAGGTGAACGAAGCGGTAGTAGACATTGTTCATTACCACTACGGAGGCCGCAGCTTTCGCTGCGGCGATCGCCACAGATGTCATCACGCCCGAGGCTGCCGATTCCAACGCGGCAATCAGGGCTGAATTGCGGGTGGCAACTGCACTCGCTACCAGCACCCCGTATTTTCGCCGCGGCGAAAGCGTCTCATCGGTCATCAAGGAGGTCAAGTTAATCCTGACATCCTTCGCGAAATCGGGAATCTTGTCGTAGATTTGTTCGATCGGCGACATGCTGCGTCACGCAACCTTCAGTGTTTCCCCGCCGATTTCGCGGTTGCAGGGACAGAGCTCGTCGGTTTGCAGCGCGTCTAGAACGCGGAGTGTGTCCTTAGGACTGCGGCCCACACTCAGATTGGTCGCATAGACGTGCTGAATCGTGTTTTGGGGGTCAACAATGAAGGTATAACGATAGGCAACCCCTTCGGGTGAACGCACCCCGAGGCCATCGACGAGCGTTCCCTTTGTGTCGGCAAATTGCCAGATTGGTAGATTGTGCAGGTCGACATGTGAGCGCCGCCAAGCAAGCTTGCAGAACTCGTTGTCAGTCGAGCCACCCAGTACAACCGCATCTCGGTCAGCGAATTCCTTGGAAAGCCGAGCAAATTCTGCGATCTCTGTCGGGCAGACGAAGGTAAAGTCCTTTGGGTAAAAGAAGATGATCTTCCATTTCTCCGGAAAGCTCATTTCGGTCAGCGTCTCAAACGCACTCTGCCCTTCCTCTTCCTGCGCTTGAAAACCGGGCTTCACGCCTGTGATGTCGAATGGCGGCAACTGACTTCCAATTCCGAGCATGGTGTCCTCACAAACTTGCTTTTGTAGATCGTGACCTCACTGGTGGAGCAAACCATATGCCACGCATTCTTAGACCTAGAATTGGCGCAACAAGACCAGCCCAGCGGCTTGGATACAGGCGCCTTTGAGCACGAAAGTACACGGGCGCTGGCTAGGCGGTTGGCGGGAAGACGGCAGCCAGACCTAAACCGAAGCAATCTCGTCCCCGACCGGTAGGCACTGCACAGCCGGCCTGGCCGGGCTATGGCAGTTTGGCGCTCGCCGCTGGTAACTGCGACGTCGTGCCGTTCAAGGTCCACAATCGGCGCGTTCGCAAGGCATCGAGGCGGCGCAGCAGCGGACGCGGGAGCTAAGGCGGCTTCCGCAAATAGCGAAGGGTTTCGATGGGCGTGCGCCGCCCGGTATCGTTCCGACCAATAGCCGCAGCTGGGGTTGAACGGCGCCGGCCGCAAGGCATGTTTTTCGGAACGTCTGTTAAGTCCGGTACGCCTGGCTATCGTAACGATTCGGCGCGCAGGTCCGGTCAGCTCATTCCCGTTGTTTGGCGAATTTGCTGATCGCAAGGAGATGGGGTCCTGCTGCGAAGCGCCCGGGAGACGGCGGGCGCAGCCTCGGCAACCGTTTTTGTCAAGACCGGATTGTTCTGCTGCCGAACGGTTGGGAAATCGAGATCTGTTCTCCCCTCGCAACGTTCGCTTGCGAGCATAATGTGTGTGCCCCCCTCGAGTGCCGCTGCACCTGTAAGGTGATGCCTACGCCTCGCTGCGCGACATCCAAAGCGGAATCGGCAGGTAGCCTCAAGATCGTCTTTGGCAGGTAAAGAACTGCCCGGAGCGCTATTCGAATCTATCTCATCTAGACTATCGATGATGGCCGCGATCTTGCTGGTGTGTTTCTCGCGTCCAGACATAGCCGTCCAAGGTGCTCATGGGGATGTGGCAGGCCTTGCAAGCCACCGCTCGGCAGCCCGAGCGGAACGGCGCGCGCGACTTCCGCGAATACTTCCGCTCCAATACTGAGCCGTAGGGCATCAAAGGAGCGGCGCGTGATGCGCGCCAAAAGCGGCACGCCAGAGTGGCCAGTTTCAAGGGTCAGAACCAAGGTGACCTCAGCATCGCCGTGCGGCAGAGAGGCCGTTATGCGTGCTCGAAATACATTGAGGATAGAGCTTGCGCGCGGAGGTTCGCACGCAATGCTGACGTCGCCGGCAGCGATGCGCAGCCGCAGCCTTGCGCCCGGCCTTAGCGGTACTGCTGGTATCAGAAAGCGCGCGGATTTGAGGCGGAGCTTGACCAGCCCGTAGCGCCCGTCATAACCGCCGACCATAGTATCCAGACAGATTGCCGCTTCACTGCGGCTGGCGAGCGCCGGGTCGCTCTGGGTGACATTGAGCGGACCGGCCGCAGTCACGGTGCCATCTTTCATCATGACGAGATGATCGGCGAGACGTTCGATATCGGTGATGTCATGGCTGATGTAGATCATCGGCAACGCAAGCGATTGCAGGATGCGTTCGAGAAATGGCAGGATCTCGCATTTGGCGGAGCGGTCGCGCACAATGAGTGGATCGTCCAGCAGGAGTAGCCGAGGCTGGCCTAGCAGCGCACTGCCAAGGGCAAGTCGCTGCCGCTCGGTCTTGGAAAGATGTGATGGCGTACGCTCGAGCAGTGGCGCCAAGCCGAGCAATTCGACCACACCATCAAAATCGATCAGTGTCGGTTCCGAGTTTGACGCGTTGTATAAAAGGGTGCGTCGTACCGACAAATGAGAAGAGAGGATCGGTAGCTGAAATACATATGCGACGCGACGCAGATGAGGCGGTCGAAACGTCGTCTCATCTTGCCAAATCTCCCCATCAATCGCACAGAAGCCATTCGGCAGACGCTGCACTGCGCGTTTCGGGGGATCGTGAGCGCGGATTTCAGGGGATCGTGAGCAGAGATTTCAGACGATCGTGAGCAACGATTTCGCGGGATCGTGAGCAAGGCTTTCGGAGCCTTGCAGCGCTTCGGCCGACAACTCAACCGGCTTAGGGATGACCTCGTGGTTAACGAGGAAGTCCAATGCCTACCCAGAGATTGTCGATGCGCCGGATCAAGGAAGTCCTTCGGTTAAAACATTTTCAAGGCCTGCCAGAGCGGGCCATCGCGCGGAGCGTGGGCGTCAGCAACGGCGTTGTGCACAGCTACCTGAGCCGCGCCCGCTCTGCTGGGTTGAGCTGGCCGCTTCCGGAGGGAATGACCGATGAAGACCTGGAGCTTTTGCTTTTCCCGGCCCCACGACCAGCGTCTCAGAGCCCGCAGCGGCCGGTGCCCGACTGGAGCTACATCGATAAAGAGCTCCGCCGGCGCAACGTAACCCGTCGCCTGCTCTGGGAGGAGTATCGCGCCGTTAATCCCGACGGTTTCGGGTACACGTGGTTCTGCACTACCTACGAGGCCTGGAAGGGGCGGGTCCGACCTTCGATGCGGCAGATTCATCTGGGCGGCGAGAAGGTGTTCGTGGATTTCGCCGGCGACACCATCGACATCGTCGATCCGCTGACCGGGGAAGTGCAGCCGATGAAGCTGTTCGTCGCGGCGATGGGCGCTTCGAACTACACCTACGCCGAGGCCTGCCCCAGCGAGAGCTTGGCCGACTGGATCCGGGCCCACGTCAACTTGTTCACGTTTTTGAGCGGAACGCCGACGTTCGTGGTCTGCGACAACCTCAAAGCCGCCGTCAGCAACCCCGACCGCTACGATCCCGGCCTCAATCGCACTTATGCCGAGATGGCGAGCCATTACGGCACGGCCATTCTCGCCGCACGGCCGCGGCGCCCAAAAGACAAGGCGAAGGTCGAGGTCGCGGTGCAAATCGCCCAGCGCTGGATTCTGGCCCGGCTGCGCAATCAGCGCTTCTTTTCCCGGGCCGAGCTCAACGCCGCCATCAAGACACTCGTCGACGAACTCAATGCTCGTCAAATGCGTGGCTTCGGCTCAAGCCGCGCCGAACTGTTTGCCGAACTCGACAAACCCAAGCTAACCCCGCTGCCAGATCAGCCTTATGCCTTCGCACGCTGGAAGCGCTGCCGCCTCGCTCCCGATTATCATGTCGAGGTCGACGGCCATTGGTACTCCGCGCCGTATCGTCTGATTGGCGAGCTGGTCGATGCCCGTATCGACGATCGGACGGTCGAGATCTTCCACAAGGGCCAGCGGATCGCCAGCCATGCCCGCGCGCCCAACCGACGCGGACACACCACCATCGCCGACCACATGCCGAGCGCCCATCGCCGCTACGGCAAATGGACCCCCGCCGCGGTGATCGCCGCCGGCGAGCGGATCGGTCCTTCGACAGCAGCGTTTTTCCAGGCCGTGATCGACGCCCGGCCCCATCCAGAACAAGGCTTTCGAACCTGCCTTGGCATTCTGGCGCTCGTCAAAAGCTACGGCGCCGAACGCCTCGACGCAGCCTGCCGGAGGGGCATCCTCATCAAGGCGCGCTCCGTCGCCTCGATTAGATCGATCCTCCAGAACGGCCTCGATCGCACGTTCTTCGACGAATCTTTCGAGCACCAGCCCCTGCGCCCCGGCAATATCCGCGGACGCGACTACTTCCACTGAAGCAAGGAGAGACCCGGCATGCTTAACCACCCAACCCACGAACGGCTGATCGAGCTTGGCCTGACCGGAATGGCCAAGGCCTTCGAGGAGCAGCGCCGATCGCCCGATCTCGAAGCCCTGCCGTTCGAAGATCGCATCGGCCTGTTGGTCGACCGCGAAGCCGCCGAACGCGACACCAGGCGGCTCACCACGCGCCTCAAGATCGCCGCACTGCGCCAGACTGCTTGCGTCGAGGACGTCGATCTGCGCACCCCGCGGGGCATCGACCGCGCCGTTTTCGCCAAACTCGTCGAAGGTCGCTGGATCGATCGCCACGAGAATTTGCTCGTCACCGGGGCAACCGGCCTGGGCAAAAGTTGGTTAGCCTGCGCGCTCGGCCACAAGGCCTGCCGCGACAACCGATCAGTCCTCTATCATCGCGTTCCAAGGCTGTTCGAGGCGCTCGCGCTCGCGCGCGGAGACGGACGTTACGCCCGGCTCCTCAAAAGCCTCGGCCGCGCTCAGCTTCTGATTTTGGATGATTGGGGACTATCGGTGCTCACCGCCGCGGAACGCCGCGATCTGCTCGAAATCCTCGAGGACCGCCATGGCCGCGCATCCACCATCGTCACAAGTCAGCTCCCCGTGGACACCTGGCATGGAGCCATTGGGGACGCCACGGTCGCCGACGCCATTCTCGATCGCCTCGTCCACAACGCCCACCGCCTCCAGCTCACCGGAGAAAGCATGCGAAAACGCAGCGCCAAAACCATCACCCTTGACGGCCAACCAGAACACTGACTCTATCTCCCATCGGCCGTAGCGGGCTGCTCACGATCGTCTGAATTCAGTGCTCACGATCGCGCGAAATCGATGCTCACGATCCGTGAAATCCGCACTGCACGCCAGCGATGCAGCGCGCGAGTGTAGTTTTGCCGCACCCAGGCGGACCAAAAATCGCTGTGACGCCTTTGGCCGGTACGCTGAACTGCGTATCAAGCAGAATGCTCGCGAGCGAGCCGTTGAAGGCAACCTCAATATAGCCCTTCTTGGCTTCTTTGGTGAACCCGCCCATGTGCTGTATCTTCCATCTAAGTGAGGAGCCTAGCGGCTGCACTGGAGGTGATCGTTATGCTGCTGGCCATCCAGTCTATTCCGCTCCAGCACGGCGCTGCTGCTCGCAAGAGGGTATAAAGTGGGAGGGAGGCGTGCAGAGCGGTTTCAAGTCCGGAGCCTTGTTGAGCAGCTCCACGCCGGTGGATCGTGGCAATCGGTACGGTGGCCGGCGCGCTTACCTTAAGAGTTAAGCGCCGCCTTTCCAACAACGCGAGGTCTTTGGTCTGCTTGGCCGGGCCGAGGCCTTCTGGTGAATGTTGAATGGCGCGGCTTGAGAGGTTGGGGGGCAAAGATGCCGGCTCACGCCAAAGCTGAATACTGGCCCGCGGCCGGAAATCGGCATCAATGATCCCACAGCTTCGCGAGCCGATTTGAAGTCTGCCCAGTAGCTGATCGTAGCCTCTGCACTCTCAGGTGCGACCAGCATCAGCGCCAGGTCGATTAACATGAATCGAATAAGTCTCATTGGAACTCCGGCTCCGCCTGAGCCGCTTCCTTCCCGGCAACTGGCTGATACTTACCCAGCAATCCGCGTGCCGTTCGAAGTGATAACTGGGCGGTTAGCGGCAAGGGAGGCGTTTTATCTGTCTCCACTCCGCGTCTTAAATCGCCGCATCCTATTGTAGGACTTTGACGCTCGCGTCTCCAACCGCACATGCAGGGCCGTGAGGCGGCACCCAAGGATCATGCCAAGCCTCTCGCGTTCGAGATCGTGCTTTGGCGAATATGCGGCCGTAGAGCTCGTCAATGATGCACAACTCCATGCCATCCGACTGACGCGCCATCCGATCTACTCGGCGGAGAAGGCCTGTAGACGGTCGCTTGGCGAACGCGCTGACCGAGATGATATGCGGTGCCCGCGCGCTCAAAGTGCTTGAATCGACCGTAACGTCAGGTTGTAGGCATGGCGAAGCAGAACACCATATTGGGAGCCAACATGGGCACATAAGTGCTAAACGGCCGATCTCTGTTTGTCGCGGTCTTCGCAATGCGTGTTGCGAGTGGCGGGATAATGATTCGGAGCGCGGCAATCATTGCAGCCGGCCCGCGAGAAGCGAGACTCATGGCTGCCGAGGCATTCCAATCCGGTAAACAGATCACCTCTCGGGGCAAAGAAAAACAGAGAAGCACAGGCGTCTTATGAGGGGTTTGGTCAATCAAGAGCGACGAATGGGCTGGACTTGCAATGCGCATCGCTTTGCAGCCGTCCTCGCTGCGATCGCGATCGCTGCGACATGGTGCACAGGACACGCTCGCGCGCGAGATCGGCGAGCCGAGGAAGTCTTGGCGTCGTGCAAATCAGACGTGATCCGCTTCTGTGACCGCTTTACAGGCCGTAGCGATGTTGACGTGGCCATGTTTTGTCTTAGGGACAATTTCAAAAACTTGCACCGCGAATGCCGGCGCATGATGCCAACCGCGGCAAACGAAAACGATGCACCGAGACAATCGCTCAACAAGCGCCCGGTAGGCCCTCATCGAGAGACGCGGCAGTTGCGAACTCGAACGATAGTGAAGTATTCAGACTGACGGGCGGCGGGGTTGGCCAGCTTGGTGGCTGAAGGTCGACCGGGCTGGAGCATCAGCCTGCCGAGGCGCAGTCGGCTGGGTGGGACCGATCCGTGATTGGATTGGCTCGATTAGCGATACAGTTGCCCAGGCGTGGTGCGGCCTTGAATTTCGAGTTTCGTGCTGCAGCAGTTGCGCTTTGTTCAGCGCTGTAGCCATTCGCGGCTTCGAGGTTTTGTGAAGTTGCTTTCGTCTCTCTGTGGCTGGTCCCAAGGGCAATCAGCGTCAGCTGTGGAGGCAGTGGACCGTACTGTCATCAATTTATGGCATTGTGGCCCGCGACTACGTATTTTTGCGGAAGTGGCTAAGTCGGCTGCGACAGCCAATGATTGCCAGAATATCAGCGCGTTTGTTTCATCGCGGTTGCCTTAGATTTCTCAGGATTACCTTCGGCTAGACTGAGCTGTAACAGATTGGGCTAGGAAACCTCTTTTGTTAGCCGCTGATCGATTTCCCCATGCAACCGCTTGATACCATTGCGGCGTTCTCTATGGGCGCTTCAGGGGAGTCGCTTCGCCCGATTGTGGTGCTCCTGACCGAATACACTTTAGAGCTCAAGGCGAAAGGAAACGCCGTCGACGAGAGCCGTTCAAAGGCAGAGAGCTGTTCATGCAGACGCTTCTCAAGGGCCTTGCGTTCGGTGCCAGGCAGGTCGGTGTTAAGTAGCCGGCGGCAGCGCCAGATTCCGTTTCGCAGCCATCTGATCTCACTTAGCGTATCATCAATCGAAGTCATCACGGATGTTGATCCTTAAGTGTAAAACATGGCGATGCTCGTCGAGCGGTCGTTCCCTGGCTCCGCATTCCTGCCGGATAGTTGAGCCGACAACGGCGTATCGCCCGCTCGTGTCCGGAGGAGGCGAGAAGTCCGATGTATGCGACGCTTATAAGTCAATATCATCCTACGCCGCGCGTTTGGCGAGAAATCGCGGCAGATCCTCGCGGTTTCAATGCGCCGCGAACGTGTGTCCTGCACAATTCCAGCGCTCATAGGGTTAAGCGTGTTTAACGCGAGATCAACAAGGCGCACTAGCCCGTCCTATTCGTGAGAGTGCGGCTTTTGGGCCCGATTGATGCGGCCGCACATCTTGTCTGACGAGGCGCACAGGATTGCCTTCGGCTTTTCGCCGCCTGACGACCGGTACTTTGCAACGCGCTTGAGGGATGGGTTGGGCGAACGGGGGCGGACGCCCCGCCGGTCAAGGACCGAGCGGCAGCAGCGCGCCGGGCAAGCCGCAGATCAGGTCGGCTTCGGGACATGCCGCGGCAAACGCAAGGCGAATGCGGCTCGTGGTCTCGACGACACGGGCGGCGATTTTCAAGAGACGAAGACGCAGCGTCGCGAACTCGGCAGCGGCCAATTCCCGGGCTTTGGGAATGGCGTCGCGCACGGTCAGCATCAGCCAATAAGCGGCCGTATGGAGCACGAGACGGACCTGGTTGGCGAGCGCCGAACGGCAGCTGGTGCGATCGGAGGCGAGCTGCGTCTTATGCAGCTTGATCAGATTCTCGGCTTGGCCGCGCGCGCAATACAGGCTGTCGTAGATCCACTCGGCCGAGCCGACATCGAGGCTGGTGACGACGAAGCGGATGTCGAGGCCGAGCATCGTCGCCTCAATACGGGCGACAGTGCGCCGTTCGCGATCCCAGGACTTTGCCTTGTGGCGCGTCTCGGTATAGCCACGCAGAACCGGCAGGTTCTCGATGGCGCGTCGCGTGCGGATGTCGTCGGCGACCTCGTCGACTTTTCTGGCGAGAGGCTTGGTGCCGGACAGACCGAAGATGTAGTCGATGCCGTTGGTCTCGCACCACGCCATGGCCTCCGGCCGGGCATAGTGCCCGTCGCCACGGAACGTAATTTGCGTGTTGTGCCATCGCGTCCGGATATGCCGTACCAGGCGGCGCAGATGGGCACGCACCTCGACGCCGCCCGGCGTCTTGCCGGGCCGCAGCACGACGGCCACGGGCCGGCTCTTCTCCGTGTCGTAGACGTGGATCGGCAGGAAGCAGCGTTCGTCATAATGAGCGTTGAACAGCGAGAGCTGCTGATGGCCGTGGACGACGTCGCAGGTATCATCGATGTCGAGCGTGACGGATGCCGGCTCGTGGGGGTAGCTATCCATCCATGCGTCGACCAAAATGTAGGTCAGCCGGATCACGTCGCGCAGGCGCGGAGCATTCTCCAGCCGCGACAGCGTCGGCTGGGAACACAAATCCCGGCCCGTGTCCGGCAGCCGTCCGCAGGCCAGTTTGAATGCCGGATCGGACCTCAGATGATCGAGGTCGTCGGCGTCCTCGTAGCCGCAGCAGATCGCGAACATGCGAGCGCGGAGCATATCGACCAGGCTGTGCACGACCCGCGTCGGATCGCGCCGATCCGGGAACACCCGGGCCAGATTGTTGGCCAAACCGAGACGCCGCTCGGCCATCGCCAGAAGCATCACGCCCCCGTTCGAGGTTAGGCGCCCACCATCGAAGGCAGCTGTGACTTTCTTGGCGTGAACGGCTGGAAACGAGAAGGGCGGAATCGTATCGTCGGTCATGGCGGGCGTGGCGTTCGCGGTTGGAGGTGATGGGGTTGGCTTCGCAACCGAATCCTACGCCGCATCAGCGCTTTACCCCTCAGGCGCACTCTTACGAATAAGACGGGTTAAGTTGAAGAAAGATTGAGTGACTCCCGATCATTTCTGTGCCGAAACGTGGAGTCGCGGTCGTGCCGCGTCCAAAGAAACCGGCGCGAGCGGCCTATTAGACGCGGTAGGTGATCAGCCTCCGAAACGAGACTATCAAGCATGAAGAGATCGAGCGCGAGGCAGAGGTTTTATTTGTGTTGAATTCTTGCTTCTCGATAGTGGTCTGAAATCGTATCATCGGTCATGGCGGGCGTGGCGTTCGCGGTTGAAGGTGATGGGGTGGCTTCGCAACCGAATCCTACGCCGCATCAGCGCTTTACACCACGCTCGCCAGCCTCTCAGGCGCCCTCTCGCGAATAAGACGGGCTAGCTGCTCGAGTTATTTGGTCGCGGCGCAGCTAGGCTACACTGAGCTCGACACAGAAAATCTGTCGTACCAGTGACAGATGCACCTGTCCGATTATCCAGTCGGAAGGATACCGTGAAGAGCCGCCCGATCGCCGTTTGCCGGTTCACGTGACCAATGTTAAAATGGCTGGGAACTCCGCGTCGAAGAGAATTAGGGTCTGTACCTAAATAGCGCCACGTGATTCTCTTGCCTACGTGTTGATTCGGGGGCGAGAGAATGCGCGCTGGTTTGTTTTGGCTGAACGACAGGCAATGGGCGCGTATCGAACCGCATCTGCCGAGGGGACTGACGGGGCCGGATCGGGACGACGACCGACGCATCGTCAGCGGCATCATTCACATGCTGCAATCGGGTGCACGATGGCGTGATTGTCCACGTGAATACGGCCCTTACACGACGATCTACAATCGCTTCAATCGCTGGGCCAAGCGAGGACGATGGTGCGCAATCTTCGAAGCGCTGGCCAAGCCTGGCGAAGACGGCGTCGTACTGTCGCTCGACTCGACCTCGATTAAAGCTCACCGGTGTGCCTCCGGCGGAAAAGGGGGGAGCACAATCAAGCAATCGGCCGCTCGCGCGGAGGCCGCACGACAAAAATCCATGCGCTGAGCGATCCGCTCTGCCGGCCGGTCGTCCTGCATCTGACTCCAGGCCAGGATGCCGATATCGCTGCGGCTCCCGATGTCCTGGCGCTCGCGCCACCCATGAGCGTGCTCCTCGCCGACAAAGGGTATGATGGCGACAAGCTTCGCGGCGAAATCATTCGTCGTGGCGCCAAGCCCGTAATCCCCAATAAATCTAACCGTGTCGTCATCCATCGCTTCAACAAACGCGCCTACAAAGGACGAAATGTCATCGAACGCTGCTTTTGCAGGCTCAAGGACTTCCGGCGCATCGCCACGCGATATGACAAGCTCGCCCGTAATTTTTTGGCCGCTGTTCATCTCGCCGCTCTCGTCGCATATTGGCTCAATTGAGTCTGGACCCTAGCGAGCCCGCGGTGTTGACATCGGGGCGCGCTGCGTCTCGTAGCCAAGCGCGTTAGCGCGATAGGCTGCAAGCTTTTGAGCTCAGCTATCGCCCAAGCGTTTGACCCCGGGGAGAAGTATGGCCGCCTCGCCTCACGTCACAGCAAAGTTGCCGGCCTAAACGCGCTGCTGCCGGCGGACCGGCACCCGCCACCAGCCGGTCCAGCACAAAGTGATTCGTCTGCGGAGAGCTGAGCCGAAGGTTACGGAATTACAAACGCCATCCGTCATTTCGTCGCTCCGGACTGCGTCAGGTTATCGACAGGTGGCGCTCGTATCATGAGCGCCGCTACTCCCTTGCAGGCTTGGCTCAATGGGCGCAGAGCTCGCAGGCGAGACCGGTGGACTGCAATATCAATTGATCCGCGAGCGAAACGCCGTCTGGATTCGCTACACTGTCTGCAGTGGGTGCTAGTTGCAGAAGCGTATCCGGGCCATTCGTGCCTGTCGGCACGCTTGTGGGATCGCACCTCACTCCTTGTGGGCCGGTGGCGCGTCAGCCATAGTGGAGGATTGGCGGTTCTAAGATGCGCCGCCCCGGCGCATTCGCTTCATTTTGCTACCGAAGAAACGATATCGATGAACACAGAACAGCTCGTCACTCGTATTCCTTCCGCAACTTCCGATTTGGAAAGCTCCGAACCAGGCTCTCCGGCCGCACCGCTGTGGGGAGAGACCTTGGCCGGCGTGCACACGTCCGCTGCCGGAGCGGTTGCCTCGCCGGAGGAGGTGCTGGCCAACTGGGCTGCCGAAGACGGGCAGGGGCAACATGGGGATCGGCAACAAGCGGTAAGCCGAACGTCGGCTTGGCGGGGGACGGGTGATCTCAATGAGCCGCTAGATCTGTCGTCTCGGTCCCTTACCGCCTTGCCTGCGCCCATTTTGGCCGAGGTGCGCCGCCTGAATGTGGATCACAATCAGCTCGACAGCCTGCCCGAGACACTTTCGACCGGCCTCCAGCGGCTCTAGGCCATCAGCAATGGGCTGACGCGCCTGCCTGCAGAGACCGTGAACTACCATCACTAGGCGTTCCGCCTGGCGGTCGCCGAAGATCTGCGGCAGGCAGCCGTCAGGCCCCGTTTACGCGAGCAGTATTTCGAGTTGGCTTCGGGAGCGAACGGGAGCTGCGAAGATCGCGTTACTTTGGTCTGGAACGGCATGCAGACCGCACGCCTGAACGCTGATGTCGAGGACGGACTCTATGACGGGCGCCTCGGCGAACTGCTCCAGAACGACCGCGTCTTGTTTCGCTTGGAAGCGCTTGACGGGATCGCGCGCGAGAGGGTCAACTCACTTCGCCGTGCCGATCCCGACGCGGATGTCGACGAGATCGAGGTTTAGAGCTGGCCCCGCAAATTCGGACAGTAGCTTGAGTGGATTTTCTGCCTGACAGCGGCGAGGATTCTTGCTGCGAATCAGGAGCGAAGATGACGAAGAAGAGCCGCCGGACGCATTCTCCGGCATTCAAGGCGAAGGTTGCTTTGGCTGCGGTCAAAGGCGACAAGACACTGGCGGAGCTGGCGCGTTTGATGTTCATCCGAACCAGATCACGATCTGGAAAAACCAGCTCCTGGAAGGCGCCGCCGGCGTGTTTGGGCATGACAAGACATCGGCCGAGACGCCGGTCGATTTGAAGGCGTTACATGCCAAGATCGGCGAGCTGGCGTTGGAAAACGATTTTTTGTCCGGCGCGCTCACCAAGGCGGGCCTGCTGAGCGCAAAGCGATGATCGACCGCGATCATGATCTTTCTATCGTGCGCCAGGCGAAGGTCCTGAAGCTGGCTCGCAGCACGGTCTACTATGAACCTCGGCCAGTTTCGGCCGAGGACCTTGCCTTGATGCGTCGGCTCGATGAGCTGCATCTCGATTATCCCTTCGCGGGAGCGCGTATGCTGCGATCGTTGCTGCGGCGGGAGGGCGTATACGCCGGTCGCCGCCACATCGCGACGCTGATGAAGCGCATGGGGATCGAGGCGGTCTATCGTCGCCCGAACACGAGCAAGCCGGCTCCGGGTCACAAGATCTACCCGTACCTGTTGCGCGGATTGAAGATCGAGCGGCCCGACCATGCGTGGGCAATGGACATCACCTACATTCCGATGCGGCGTGGCTTCGTCTATCTCGCGGCGGTCGTCGATGTGTTCAGCCGACGGGTCCTGGCCCATCGCGTCTCGATCACAATGGAGGCGGCCTTCTGCGTCGAAGCGGTCCAGGAGGCGTTGGCGAAGCACGGCAGGCCCGAGATTTTCAACACGGATCAGGGCAGCCAGTTCACCAGCCTCGAGTTCACCGATGTGCTGCTGGACGCGAAGATCGCCATCAGCATGGACGGCAAGGGCGCCTGGCGCGACAACGTGTTTGTCGAGCGGCTCTGGCGCACGGTCAAATACGAAGAAGTATATCTCCGCGCCTACGACAGCGTGTCCGAGGCGCGAGCGTCAATTGCCAAGTATCTGGCCTTCTACAATCAGGGACGCCCTCACTCGAGCCTTGACGGGCGCACGCCCGACGAGGCTTACTTCGGCACGCAAGCTATGGTGATGGCCGCATGACCGTCGCCGACGGTTTTGTCGTCGCTCTGGTCGGGCTACGCCCTCCCGACGCAACGACAAAACCGTAAAGCCCCGCGTTCAGCATAACCCGGCAGGAATCCACTTAAATCCAGCGGGGCGCTGTCCAAACAACCGGGGCCAGCTCTGTTTATCTTGCCTACCAAGCCCAGCTGCGGGACGCCCTGGAGCTGCGGCACAACGCTCCCGACATGCGCTTCATGAATGTGTCTCAAGTGACCGAGGCCGATGTGGCCAGGGCCGAGGCGTCGGCGCGGGACGGGAAGCGGCGGAATTTCGGGACTATTTAGCGACGCGATGGCAACCATGGAAAGCGTGGTGAGGCGTATGGTACCCCAAGATTATGCTGAAATGCAGGAGCGGCTCGTCGGCGTGATGGGTGTACAATTTGAAACCCGCTTGGATGAGCGACTGGCTGAGCATGGTCTGACGGGCGATGCCGATGCCGAGCCGGTCCTCGGCGCCAGATACGAAACGAGATTGCCCGCGCGATCAAAAGCGCGCTCCTGCATCAGGTCCTCGGGAAGCTCGGCCTTCAGCTATGAGCGCACCTCCGAAGGAGGGTCCGTCGATCCGCCTCGCCGGTCACAAAAGTCAAAATTTAATCGACGCCTTCCGGGACGGACTGCCTGCATGACGGACTGTCTGCATGAGCCATTGCCGAATGAGCTCTGTTAATTGCGCCCGTGCGGACGATCATGGTATAGGATGGACATCCAAGAGAAGATTAGCAAAACGCAATGCGTTCACGTTGCGAGCGCCGTTGAACTCAGCGCTCAACGGCCTCTCATAGGCCAGACAAATAGATGGGGGATCAGACCGATCTCTTCAAGTCGCCCTCGTGCAACGTAGGCTACCGATGTCCGTCCCCCGCGGCCGATCCCACCTTCGCAGCGTCACACTCGAATCCAGATCGCGAAACATGCCGTAATTCCGCCGGATCCATTGATGCAGCTCGGTGGACCAGTCCTTCTCGTTGCGCAGATACCCAGTGAAGGAAAAGCCAAGCCGATCTATATATCTCTTAAGGAACAGCGGTAGTGCGGAAATTCGAATCACCCGATCGCCGTCCATCGCTTCAGGTAATCCGCCGCGCAGTGCGAATTCATTGTGGATGATGACCAGCGAGGCCGGGGGAATTCGCCGCCGCAGCATCTCGTAACCACGAAAGGAGATGCGATCTGCGCCCGCGACGAAGAGTACGACAGGGGTGACACAGCACCGCGCCGTCTCCTTGACGAAGCCAATCTCCTCGCACATCTTGAAGAATTCGTCGAAGGCGTGAAAGCCGAGATCGATTACTTTGGGTACACGATCGTGAACGATGAGAGGGTCCATCAGCTGCATCTTGCCGTATGTGTCGATCACATCCGCGGTCTCCGTGATGTTGGGCAGGTAGTCGAGCAATGATGGCTCTTTCAAGTTGACGTCAAACGACAGCGTTGTACCGTCTTTCAGCAGCAAGAACTCGCTCATGGCCCGAGCGATGAGGGTTTTACCGACCTGCGGGCTAGGTGAGCAGATGATGTAGATGGGGGTCGCTAACATAGCCAGCAGATCAATTTCGTTCCGTGCGTGGGCTCGAGCTTGCTGGATATACGGCTACTTCTCGCCGGCCCGGGTGGCGGACTTGGCCCCGGCCAATTCCGTCAAGTTGATGCGATCAAATTCGCTCCAGACATTTGCCAGCCAGTGCCGGACATAGCCGCGCAGCACGAAGGAGTTGTTCGCAGGTTCATCATTGCGTCCCTTGTTCGCGACGAAGTCTATGAACGGGACGGACGCGACTTCCACCTGCTCATACGCCATCTCGTTAAGCTTCGGGATGGTCAACTCAGTCGCATGTTTGATGCGATGAAAATAGGAATTATAAGTGGCTTGATCCCACTGGAAGAATTGAGTGTCGTTGATGAAGTTCTTGACCAGGTAGTACTTTGCACCGGTCATGAAAGTCGCGGTTTCCTCGATCTCGTCTAGCGACGCGATAGATGATCCCAGGATGTGGAACACGGCAAATGTGATCTGGCCAGACCGTGCCGAGTCCAGAAAGCCGATGTTGCGCAAGGAAGCCAGCGCAGAGGACAGTAGGCCTGCGCGAGCATCGATGACAGTGACGGACAGCCCTGAGTTCAAGGTATCGAAGATCTTCATCTGGTCCGCCGTCGCAGTCATGTCGACGATCTCAGTGATCCCGGGGTAAAAGCGCTTCAGCGTTCCCCGGGGCGACTCCGTGTCGAACGCGCGTATTTGCACGTTATTGACGCTAAAGTAGTCCAGTAGCGTTCGTGATACGGTCGTCTTGCCGACTCCTCCCTTGTCCGCACCGACTACAATTACCACTGGCTTCACCATAGAAACATCTCCTGAGCTCTTGCTATTGCCGCGCGCAAAGTGCGCTATCGGCGCGTCACTGCTTTGGGTGCGAACATGGCGGAAAGAAGGGGCAATGAACCGCCGATGCGAGAGCTCTGCAACTGATAAGCGTTTTCAACATCTAGCGAGTAACGTCGCGTGATGATGCAGCTCCGGCAATGGGAGTAATCACTTGTACTGGTGATTTACGTGAGGTTTGTGTGCGGCTGGAATATGCGGGGCAAGAATCAAAGTCTGCCCATGGTGATCGTTGGATTGCCGTAGGTTCGCTATGGATGCTGTCGCTGCCGCTATCAAATTTTAATGGGAGACCGAGTCTTACGTAGCGTCAGATTGCGAGCTCGATGAAAGCGCAAATCGGGGGGATGCTAGGCGGTCCGACTATGGCTTCGCAGACCATCAAAGGTCTACTGGATCAGATCGCCGTCTTTTCGGCATGCCGAGGAATATCTCCACGAGCTAAAGGTGAGTGGCTAAAGGCCTCTCTGCGCGCGAGAGCTAAGCACATGGGCTGCTAGAAAATAAATTGGGCGGCGTCGTCGGGCCGGTGTCTAGCTGATCGGCGCCCGGCGGGGTGTAGTCCTGGACGGCACAATGGCCGCCTGCGCTGCGTCCTTTGGGGCGCGGCCGACGATAATTGTGAGCAGACCCCCGCCCCACAGCCGCTGCGCTGCTCTCTTTGGCGTCTTCCAGCGTCACCGCATCGACGACGGCATTCTGGTTTTCGAGATAGTCGATAGGCAACTTGTCAAGCTGATGCTGCAGTAGCGTTCGCGCCAGTTTTGATGATGTGTTGAGAGCTACCAGTTGCGAGCCCTTCAGGTAGGACTTTGCGTCATCGAGCTCCTGCTGAGTCGGTCCTTCCGCGGCGATCTGTCGGACCTGCTTCTCGATTTCTTCAACCGTTTCGCCGGCCCGATCGGCGCAGGTGCCGCTGGTACCGAGAAACATGGCTGAATGATCCAGCCAGACAAGCTGCTCACGGACTGAATAAGCCAGTCCGCGCTTCTCGCGGACTTCGCGGAACAGGCGTGACGTCAGGCCGCCGCCGCCGAGAATGTGGTTGACGATACAGGCGGGCATGAAACCCGGCTCGCTGCGACGGACGGCTGGACCGCCAAAAGTCACAACTGTCTGCGGCACATCGAGCTGAATAAAGACCCGCTGCGGCGGCTTTGCTGCGATGACGTCGGCGACCGGCATCGCTTCCGCGTTGCTCGGCAGGCTGCCAAAGGTCTTATCGAGCAGCTTGCAGACGGCCCCTGGATCGACCCCGCCGACCACCGCGATTTTGAGCGTGTCTTTTTGCAATGACGCGCCGGACATAACCCTTGAGATCCTCGGCCTCTATCTTCGGCACGCTTTCCAAGTAGCCATCGACTGGGCGAGCATAGGGATGATCCCCAAAAGCGACTTCGAGGAACTTGCGGCGAGCCAGCGACGAAGGATCGGTTGAGTCGTGCCGAAGGCGCGCAAGCACAGCGGCACGGTTCCGTTCGACGTCGGCGGCCTCAAAACGCGGCGAGGTTAGCGCGATCCGTAAAAGCTCGAAGGCCTCCTCCGCGCTGTCATTGATCGTGCGCAAGGCACCGCGGAAGTGATCATGGGTCACGTGAAAACGCAGCTCAATGGCATGGCGGTCCAGCCGCTGATGAAAGGTCTTGAAGTCAAATTTGCCGGAACCTTCCTTGAGCAGCCCAGAAACCATGTGGGCTACGCCAGGTCTTTGAGCGGGATCCTGAGCCGCGCCGCCGGTGAAGGCATATTCCATCGAGATCAATGGGACAGTGGAGTCCTGCACGAACCAGGCTTCTATGCCGCAAGACGAAATCAAACGCTTGATCCTGGTCCGGTCCAGTGATCGTGGTGCGGCATGCGAATTTGACGAAGCGAGCACCGCCATGGAGAGGGAGGCTCCTCCAAGGAGGATCCCGCGTCGAGTGCAAGGATGGATCACTAGAGCGTCTCCCAGTGTTGCGGGGTAGACTCTTTGACGAGATAGCCGGTTACCGCTCGTTTCTTGTCGAGCCATATCCGCGCGGCCTCATGCACCTGCGGTGCGCCGACCGCTCGGATGTCGTCCGGCCAGCGTTGTACATCCTCGATGCATAGTCCCGTCGTCAGGGCGCGGCCATACCAGTGAGCGAGCAGTTCCTGACTGTCTTGGGCGTAGGCGACTTGCGCGGTTAGCCGCGTCTTCGCCCGCTGGAGATCTTCGGCACTCGCGGGATTACGGGCAATACCGGCGATTACCTCGTCGATGCAGCGCTCGATCAGGCTGAGGTTGGCGCCAGGCTTTGGTATGACGGAAATCTCGAATAGCGATGGATCGAGCGCGGCAGAGTGGTAGCTCGCCCTGGCGGTGACCGCGAGCTGCTTTTCGACAACCAGCGAGAGATAGAGATATGAGTTAATGCCGCCGCCCATCAACTGCTCGAGCACCTCAAGCGCTGGACCCTCGCCCGCGGCCGCGCTGCGAGTCGAGGGTACGAGATAATAGCGGCGCAGGGCCGGCTGCTCGACGCGGGCATCGGCCAGTGTCACTCTGCGCTGCGCGGCCGGCGGCGGTTCCTGCGGCCGCAGGCGTTCCTTGGGAATCGAAGGTTGCGCGGGGATGCCGCCAAACGTCTCCTTCACCATGGAGCGCATTTCCTTGGTGGCTACGTCGCCAGCGACAATCAGGATCGCGTTGTTAGGTGCATAGAAGCGCCGGTAGAAGGCAAGCGCGTCCTCTCGGGTAAGCTTTTCGATTTCCTGGCGCCACGCGATAATAGGGTGGCCGTAGGGGTGGTTGAGGTAAAGCGCCGCCATCATCTGCTCAGCAAGCCGGTTACCTGGATGGTTGGCGACCCTCATATTGAATTCCTCCAGCACGACGTCTCGCTCGGAGAGCACGTTCTCGTCCTTGAGAACGAGACCGGTCATGCGGTCGGCTTCAAATTCCATCATCTTGCCGAGGTGCTCTCGAGGCACGTGCTGGAAGTAGCTGGTGAAGTCGAACCCGGTAAAGGCGTTCTGGTAGCCGCTGGCGCGCAGCACGGCCTTGGAGAATTCATCCGCCGGATGTTTGGAGGTACCCTTGAACATCAGGTGTTCGAGGAAATGCGCAAGCCCCGATTTGCCGGGCGGTTCATCCGCGGAACCGACCTTATACCAGATCATCTGAGTGACGACTGGTGTGCGATGATCCTGGATCACAACCACCTGCAGGTCGTTCTGAAGCGTGAAGCATGCTGCTCGATCTGATCTGACCGTGCCGGCATAGACGCTAGAGCTATGGCGGAATCTGGGTGATGACGGTGTGAGGAAGGCGGCGTATCGAGGCGGGTGACGAGCCTGCCAGAACCTCTCGAGGAGAGCGATACGCCATGACCGAGACTACCAATGTTCTTGCTTTCCGTCAGCCGTCCGCGGTTGATGATCCACTGACCGATATCGTTCGTGCCGGCGCGCGGGACCTGCTTGCCAGGGCGATCGAGATCGAGGTTGGCGCGTTTCTGGCCAGCACGGCCAATCTGACGCTGCCCGACGGTCGAGCGCGCCTGGTCCGACATGGGCACGGTCCGGTGCGCGAGATTGCGACCGGCATCGGTCCGGTGGAGGTCGCTCGTCCCAAGGTCCGCGACCGCGGAGCGAGCGGGCCAGGCGACCGCCTCCGCTTCAGTTCGGCAATCCTGCCGCTATGGGCGCGGCGGACGAAGAGCCTGGATGCCTTGATCCCGGTCCTCTATTTGCGCGGCATCTCGACCGGCGACTTCCAGGAGGCGCTCTCGGCGCTGCTCGGCAAGGATGCGCCGAACCTGTCGCCTTCGGTGATCGCCGGCCTGAAGGCCGATTGGCAGGTCGAGTACGAACGCTGGCAGAGACGCGATCTGTCGGCGCGTCGCTATGTCTACATCTGGGCCGATGGCGTGTACCTGCAGGCCCGCATGGAAGATCACAGCGAATGCATGCTGGTGCTGATTGGCACCACGCCGGAAGGCAAGAAGGAGCTGATCGGCTTCCAGGTCGGCGTGCGCGAGAGCGCGCAGAGCTGGCGCGAACTCCTGATCGACCTGCGGCAACGCGGGTTACGGATTGCCCCGCAACTCGCCATCGGCGACGGCGCCCTCGGCTTCTGGAAGGCACTGGACGAGGCCTTTCCCGGCACGCGGCACCAACGATGCTGGTGCCATAAAGTGAGCAACGTACTCGACAAGGTCGCCAAATCCGTGCAGGGCCCCATGAAGAACGACCTGCGGAACATCTATCTGGCCCCACACCGGGCCGAAGCTGAAACCGCGATCGACGTCTTCGTCGAGAAATACCACGTCAAATACGGACGTGCGGTGGAGTGCCTGATCAAGGATCGCCATGCGCTGCTCGCCTTCTTCGACTTCCCTGCTGAGCACTGGATCCACCTACGCAGCTCGAACCCGATCGAGAGCGTCTTCGCCACGGTGCGCCACCGAACGGTGCGGACCAAGGGATCGCTGTCGCAACAAACTGCGAAGCTGATGGTGTTCAAGCTCATCGACGCCGCATCGAAGACCTGGCGGCGATTGAAGAGCACGAACCAGTTGCCGAAAGTCATCGCCGGTGTAAAGTTCATCGGCGGAATCGAAGTCATTCCGAACACTGAAAGCCACGCCGCCTGATCAGGCCGCGTCACCCAAAATCAGCCATAGCTCTAGACGCTAACCGCCGGAGTGGTGCGCGTCGTCGAGTCCAAGGCTTCAGGTGGCCAAATGTAACCGTCGACATGTCATGAACACAACCTTGCGCACAACGTCTCAGGAGAACTTGGCGTCTCTGGAGATTTGGGGGTAGATCAAGCGCGATATACGCTGGCACAACACTCAGCAGCTTGCCGTCACACATCTCGCTCTACACGATGAGCGGCTTGACGATTTGTCTGCCAGCGAGCAGCTCCTCTGAGTACACTGCGCCGAAGTAGTCCAGGATGAACGTGCGACAACAGCGTAGGTTATCGGCCGCGCGCATCAGGTGCCGCGGGGGAGCGCGATTGAGAAGATTTGCCGCAAAAGCCCATCGGTTGTTGACGCGCGAGGTAAACAAATGCTCAGCGATAGCTTCGATGAGACAGTGGAAGTCACTTGCCGGCCGTCGCGGTTTACGTAAGGCAAAGGGAAGCCGAGCGCACCGCTCACCGTCCTTAAATCACCTGCCAACAAGTCACTCAGATTAAGGATACCAAGGGCACCGCAGATCGCGGTCATGTGATTTGCGGTTGCAAGCCGGAGCCTGGTTGGCGCATGTTAACTACTTCGCTATTTCTCCTCTCTCTTATCTGAACGACAAGATGCCAGAAGGGCGTGGATGTAGCAGTGCCGAGCGGGTTTGATGAGGATGTGATCCTCCCGGAGGACGTTCATGCCGGCAAGATTCTGCCAACCAATCATGCCGTCCGCTGCCGGCGGCTAAAGGGCTGAAAACGGTTTGCGAGCAAGTTTTTTCCCGGGAAGGCAGAGGAGGAGATCCTCACATGGCAGGACCGGGTGTCATGGAGATCGTGCGCCGCCATCGCGCGCTGTAGCTTCGCAGTGCCGATAGACCGCGTCATTTCGGCTGATACAAGGAGGCTCTTTGCTGGCGCAAGCTGCAGATCAGGAGGAACACGAGGCTGCGGAGTCCGAGAGATAATCGATCTGCTGCTCGTCCGGCTTGATTCCGCCAGACGAAAGGACCCACAGCGCAGTCCAACTCCGCCTGCGGATACGGAAAAGATGTCGGTGCTCAAGAGTACATGCAGCAGGAAATGAGATGGAGGCCTGATCTTGCCCCGCCGATCCGGCCAATTGCTCTTCGTGTGATGCCTGTAGGCTCTACATAAAGTCATATTCCTCATCATACGGATCGTTCGCGGGCTTCGCTACACTCTCGGTATACTTGGCATTGCCGCTGTTGTCTTCAGTCGCGGCAAGATACAAAGGCGGCTTACCCGCCCGCTGCCAATTGCCGCCTTCGTTCTTCCATTTGTCATCGTGCTTGGTGGGATCTAGCACCATCATCGAGTCACTAACCTCAAGAAAGCCCAACGCTGCCGCGCGGGCTTTCGCTTCCGGATTGGAAGAGTGGGAGAGAACGAGCGGTTTGTTTCCGTCGATCTGGAGCTGATGTTCAAGCAAGATATCGCCCGCGTTCTCGACGAGCGGATGAGTAACCCGGAAAGCTATTGTTGAGGTGATTTCATCTCGTCCAGGAAATTGATGGCGCCAATCATTGTTGCCCTTGAACAGCTCACTCATGCGGCCTCCGGGTTCCGTTCTCAGAAGCCCGACGCTCTTGTTCCCAAGCTGATAGCTGAAAAAGCACGATTTCTCCGAAATAGACTTCGTGCCGAAGCGAAATGCAGTGTCCGCTGTGCGTGAGCCTTTTCGGAAACCCAGCGCGAGTATCGCTGCGGATTGGCAGCAATATCCTCTATGTCTCCTCCATAAAAATCTGCCAGCTTATTCTCAAACGAAGATTTTGAGATCTCAACCACCGGCCGCTCGTCAACCAGCGCGTATGGCGGGACTGCTGCCAAAGATGCATCAACGGAGCAGCTCGATGGCGCCAAACTCAGAGCAGAGAATACATCCAAGAATCTTTGGCTATCCGTGTGGGAGCCATCGTCCGAGCTCGTTCCCATTTCATCGAGCTCGGACGCACGTTCGCTGTTAGATAGAGCTTTAGTGTTTTGAAACATAACACGTCCTGTTATGTCGGCGAGGCCGCGCCGGAGTGGGGTTCCGCGCTCATAGTAAGCCTAGCTGTCGGCAAGCTGACAGCTAAGCATCACGCTTCGCTATTCCTGCCCGCTCTTGATCGCCTTATCTTGAACGAGCCAATGCTTTCCGGCTGCCCGCCTGAGGTGCTGCGCTGGCATCGCCGGCGTCCATCTTGCCTTGAAGGGCGAGGGACAGTCCGAAATTGTTGCGCAGCATCGGGTTTGCAGGTTCCGCCGCGAGAGCTTGGCGGTATAGCTCTTGGGCTTCCTGATGACGGCCCTCGTGATCGAGAACAACTGCTTTGGCATTTAATGCGCGCAGGTCGCCAGGGGTTGCCAATAACACGCCGTCGAGCACCTCAAGCGCATCATTCGGACAGTTGCGTGCCAGCAGGGCTCGCGCAAGAGGAATAGCCGCATCAATGTTGTTCGGCTGTTGCTTCAATGCGTCGCGCAGAGCCCCTTCATCAGCATCTCGGCCAAGCGCGTGCGAAATGCGCTCGCGCGCGGCGGGGTCGATCTCTTCGCTGTCTGCGAGGTCTGATGCGGACCTCTGCTGCGGTGAAAGGCCATGTTTGTCTGCGGTAGCGCAACCAGCGAGCAGCACAACAGTCAGCATCGCAAGCAGAGCCGGCCGCAGCCTTGGACTGGCGGAGCACAGATATCGGCGGAAGCTGGTGTCATTAGATTTCATCGGCTACTCACAAGGTAGTGCTGCGCACTCTTAGCTTGCAGCTGTTAGGAGCCCTCCTGAGGAAGGCGCCTTTGGAAGCTTGACGGATCCGATCGGCCGGACCGTGAAGTCCGCGGCGAGATCTTGATAGGACAGAACAGGCAAGTCGATTCCGTTGCGCGTGAGAAAACCGCGCACGAAACGCCGGATATCCATCGAACCGAGGACGACAGGCTGGCTCTCACTTTGCGCGATGGTCGCATGAATCTGACGAAATTGTGCAAGCAGCTTTTCGCTCTGCCATTCATCCAAGACGAGATATGGGCCTACGGCCGTTTCCCGTACTGCGCCGCGGATGATTTCCTCGCTCTCACGCTCGATGATAAAGGCGACCACGACGCGATGGGCATTAGCATACCGGAAGCAGATTTGGCGTTTTAAGGTAGCACGAACATACTCGGTGAGCAGGACGGCGTTTTGCTCGCGCTCGCTCCATTCTGCCAATGCCTCCAGAAGCAAGCGGGTATTGCGGATTGGAATGCCTTCATCGAGCAAGCGGCGCAGGACCTCGGCGATCCGAGGGACGGTGGCCGTACGCAGTACCTCCTTCACCAGATCAGGGTATTCCTGCTCCATCCGAGCGAGCAATTGGCGGGTTTCCTGAATACCGACCAGGCGCTGTGCAAAGCGCGTCAATGTGGAATGGAGACGTAAGGCAAGAACTTCGCTTAGCCGATGATATCCGATTCCGGCGGCCTTGAGAGCCGCTGCATGCCGTTCTTCGATCCAGACCCGATTCGTTTCAGGGTCTTGTTGAAAGGGGATGCCGCTCAATTCGATGTTCGCGACATCGTCGTTGAGTGCCAAGTGCCCGGGATTGATCACATCACGCTCAACTGGCACACTATCGACATCGACCCTGAACTGCGACGAGGACAAGCTGTCGCCAATCTGCGCAGGGATCCGCGGAATGGTGATGCCAAGGTCCGCCGACACGAGCCTTGAAACACGCGAAATGCTCTCTTCCAGCTCGTCTTTGTCGATCGAATCCGTCAGGTTTGGTGCAAGGAACAGCGCGATCGGAAGCGCTTCCGCATGTGCGGCCTGCTTTTGGACCGCTGCAGGAACCGGCGCCGATGCCGCGGCGCTAGCTCCTATTTTGGCGGCAGGCTTGTCGTCTTTGGGGCCGACCTTGACGTAGCTTGCGGCAGCGAACAGGACGGCCAGCACGGCAAACGGGGGCAAAGGAAAGCCAGGAACGAGCCCCATGAATACCAAGACGCAAGCGGCTAGCCTAAGTGCCTCCGTACTTGCGGTAAGTTGGTGAACGATATCGGCGCCGAGTCTGAGTTTGGAGGGTCCGTTGACGCGCGTGACAATGGTCGCGGCGGTAATTGACAGCAGCAGCGCCGGAATCTGCGAAATGAGCGCATCACCAATCGTCAAAAGAGTATATTGATGCAGCGCTTCATCGAGCGACATGCCCTTGGAGAGCAGGCCGATGCTTATTCCGCCAAGCATATTGATGCAGATCACGATCAGCCCGGCGATCGCGTCTCCCTTAACGAACTTCATGGCACCATCCATAGCGCCATGAAGCTGACTCTCTTGTTCCAAGGCGGCACGTCGGCGGCGTGCTTCGTGTTGATCGATGTGGCTGTTGCGTAGCTCCGCATCGATCGCCATCTGCTTGCCTGGTAGCGCGTCAAGCGTGAAGCGCGCAGACACCTCTGCGACGCGTTCGGCACCCTTGGCAAGAACCATGAATTGGACCATGGTCACGATCAAGAATATGACAATTCCGACCGCAATATTCCCTGAAATGACGAAGTCGCCGAAGGTGTGAATGATGCTGCCCGCGTCGCCTTCGGCGAGGATCAGCCGTGTTGTTGCAATCGTCAGCGCCAGCCGAAATACGGTGGAGATCAGGATGACGCCCGGCAAGGACGAGAAATCAAGCGGTGTGCTGAGATAGAGGGCAACCATCAGCAGCAATATGGCAAAGCCAAGATTGAAGCCGATCAGCATGTCGATCACGATGATTGGGATTGGCATGATCATCATGCCGATCGCTAGAAGCAGCATCAAGGCAACCATGAAATCCGGGTGGGCCGGAGCGCGCACGACAAAGCCGCGCAAGGTGTTGGCCATGATAGATCCCTATTGCTTTCGGATGAGGGCTGTACTCGCGCGCAATGACACATAGGTCTGGAAGACCTCGCGAGCCTCGGCCATGCGGCCAGCGTGCCGTAGCGCGTGACTGCGCAACAGCGTCATCGGTATGCGAGAAGAGGGTTGCGTATCAAGTGCGTCCAGCCGGTCCAGCACATGGAGTGCTTCCTCGCCGAGGCCCTCGGCGATGAGCGTGTAGGCTAGAATGCGGAGTAGACCGACGTCGTTGGAATGCTCGCGAGCTGCAATTCGCAACAGAGCCAGGCTGTGTGCGCTCTGCCCGCACGCGAGATGGACATATGAGAGTGCGCAAAGCAGGTCGCGCTCTGGCCCGGAGATCGACGGAATATCGCCGGATTTTGAGACTCCTGGAGCCAGGGGAACGGCGACGCGATGCAATCCATCAGGATCGGCCATGGCTAACCCTTGATTAAGCTGTTTTGGTTTTGTCGGAGCATTAGTAACCGCTGCAGCTCCTGCTGCAGGATTGCCAAGCACTCTCGCGCCGTCTTGTCTTCCGGCGTCGCCTCCAATGTTCGCGTCAAGCGTTCCAGAAGAACACCATGCTTGTCAGCGCGCAGTACGTCGGGATGACGAAGGCGCGGAACTACGAAGGAGAGTAGTCCGCGGGACAGATTGGGACCATAAAGCGAAGCCAATCTCGCGCGTGCATCTACCTCATTCGCTCCTGCTTCGCTTTCGAATAAAGTGACGCGTGAGATGGCGCCGACGGAATCGACCCCGAGCGCCGCTTCGCTCGCGCCATCAATTGGCAGATCATACGAAGCCGCATCCTGCCACGACGCCCGCTTCGTGCCGCTATCCGCATGGGCGCCTCCGACTTCGAGCTTATCACCTCGCGAAGGAGGCGAGCCGATGACTGGTGCGTGCTGGCCCGCATCTAACCCCTGCGATGAGTTGCCGGGCCCTACGGAGTTCTGAGGCAGCCTAGCCATAGCCTTCTCCTTCTCTTTTGCAGGGTAGAGACCTTAATAGGGCAAAGCGGCAGATCGGCCGTTGCGGCTGAGCAGAACTCGTCCATCCTCGATTCGATCAACGGTCCATCCATTACTTAAGAGCGCGCCGACGAAATACTTCTGCCCGGCAATAAGCAGATAAGGTTCGCTTCCGCGCCAGACGGCTTGGACAGCAATCGAAGACGGCATCTTTTCCTCTTTCACCGCGACAGCGTTCACAAGGGTCGGGGTACCATTGCTTTGACGATCGAACCATTGCTGGATTTCTTTCCATTTTGCGACGAGGTCCGGCGCAATCGTCCCTTCCGCGGTCACGACGCCGGGCCCGTGCCCGATCTTGACGTCAGGAAGGCCCTCTCGTTCGATCTGTTGGCGCAGTGATGCGGCCATTTCATCAGCAGCTCTCGCGTCAAAATGATCGACGGTTGGTTTAGCGGCAATTTCGACCGCGTGCGATGATCCGGTGCTTGGCGCCACCGCCCTATCGCCGGGGGCAAAGATGATTGAGACGGTGCCGATCGCGACAGAGCTGAGCAAGATCAGGCTGAGTGCCACGATCGAGCGGCGAGATCGCTTGCTCGAAGCAATTGGTTGGAAATCCTCTGCCGACCAGCGGATGGACATCGCGCCGGCATGAATGATCGCGGGAAGCGGCACTCTGACGCGCTCACCTGTTGCAATGCTAGCGTGACGGTCAATGCTGATTCTGGCAGCGAGCGCTTCGAGCTCGATCGAATCGCGCTGCGGGATGACGCGAAGATGATGCGGTTCGAGCCCTTGTTCAACGAAGATCATGTCCGCATCGAGGCCGCTGCCCACAATGCTCTCGCCGCCCGCCGTCTTTCCTTTGAGCCCGGTATAGACCCCCGAAAGCACCTCGAACTCAAGCGAAACAGAGTCGTTCACGATAATCCCCCGAATAACGAGAGAAGCCGTACGGCGGTGCCGTACGGCTCATCCAGACTTCGTCATTCACAGCGCGGCGACGGTAGCAACTGCGGTGAGCCACCCGTCTTGCAGAATTACTGGACGCGCTCGTCGGCGACCTTCTTCTCGGACGAGAGTTCGGTCGTAATTCTGCGCATTGCCACGGCCTGGGCCTGAACCTTCTGGCTCACACGCTCGAATTCAGCCATCTGGTTCTGGAAGCCGCTATCGCCGGTCTGCTGGGCACCAGCAGCGCCGCCATTTCCGCCAACATTGTTAACCGCCATGTCTATTTGCCTTTCTTTTGGGATAACGCTGGTTCTGATTTGTTACGAGGTGCGGGCCGGCGAGACGATCGCAGGAATGGAAAGGAACATGGGCGTACCGCCGAGCGTGCTGAGCCCGAGGTTCAGCTCCGGGCTCTTGCAGGCAGTGTCGTGCTTGGATTGCACCTCGGTCTTTTCGCCGGCGTCTTTGTGGTCTTCGGCCTTATCATGGTGACCCTCGTCGGGCACCAAGGTGTAGACCACCTTGTCAAAGACCTTGTCCACGGTCCCGCCCAGTGCCGAACCAATTGCCGCTCCGGCCGGGCCGCCTAGGTAACCGCCGGCGGCGCTTCCAATCATTTCTCCGATCATTGCGTTCTCCTATGTTCGTCTTGTTGCGCAGACGACTGTTCGCCTAGCTTCAGCGGCCTCATGCTAGGGGCGCTAGCTTTCGAAAAGCTGACGAGCCTCACGTTGAGGCGAGTGATATTTTGCGGCAGGCTTGCATCTGCTCGCAATCATCGGATCGCCCTGTCGCTCCCAGCGGCGCCCTATAGCCGGCTTGGATGAAGGCGAGTTGAGCCGTGCTTAGCTGCGCGTTCAGGAATGATTTGACTTGGCGGAACCTTCGCAGGCGCGTGGCTTGCAGGGTGGAGCACGGAAGCGGGATAAGGTCATCGAGCCGTGCGGATCTCAGCCCTCGCTTGTCCCGTTTGGCTAAGATGGCGGCTTGCGAAAGCTCACCTTTCGCGAAGTCTTGATGCCTGGGAAAATGCAGCGAGAGTTCAAGCTGTTGATCGCTCCTCGCAGATGATGTGCAGTTCCGGCGGGAGCGCTGATTGCGGTGAGGATGAGATGATTGGCTGATAACCGGCAACGTCGTGTCATTTGCCTGAAGGCATGGGAGCACCGCTGGTACCAGACGAATCTTGCCAGGAGGGAATATTAAATCTTGCGATACGTTCAGCGAAGGATGCGTTTCGGACATCCGATCGATGCCAAAGTGCGTGCGGCTTGGCTCGCTGATCGCGTCAGCTTTTCGACAGGTGTTCGGGCTACCGTATCTGTGAGTTGAATGCGCGTGATGTGCTCGTGCGGTTACGGTGATGGGGCGAGAGAGGATCTCCATAGGCTGCCGGTTCTGGCAAGGGAATTAGTCGTTCGTTCGGATGAGCTGATCAGGCGCTCTCATGCAGATCTGAAGCGGCGGATCTTGGGTGACTATGCGCGTAACGCTCACAGTTTTACAGATGTCGTCTATGCAACAGGAGTGAACTAAATGCAGTATCTTCCCGTGGCTGGCCTGCCAGTGGTGGGTGCGCCCGACTCGATGAACGGAGTGGCGCCGGAGGGCGCTGTTGTCACTCCCACCTTCAACGCCATGTTGGGGCAATATGCCCCGGCGAGCTACCAGTACTTGCCGGTAGCCTCACCAGCCCTCGTCGGTACGGCCGTTGGGAGTGTCGTTCCGGTCGTCGTGGCGCCAGCCGTCGTTACGACGCAGGCGTACATGATGGCGCCTCCTCCTTCCACCATGCTGATGAGCCAGCTGAATCAGAATGCCGAGCCTGCTGTGGATCCGGTGTGGACGCATGAGGTCAAGGATGGCAAGGCCACGATCAACCTTGGGGACAAGTATACGATTACGGCCAATGAGAAGGATGGCACGTGGACAGTCCGCAACAACCAGACCGGCCATGTCACGGTCATTCATGGCGACCCGCACGTTGATGCCGACGGAGACGGCAAGGATGACTTCGATTTCAAGAAGGATATGACGTTTCAGCTCGACGACGGCACGAAGATTACTGTGAATAATGTCGACTACGGCAATGGTCAGGCCATCTCTTCAAAGCTTACGATTACGAACGGCCACAACGCGATCGTTGTCGAGGGGCTCGGCGACGACAAGGATGGCAAAAACAATCTGAGGGTGACGCAGTCCAACGCTGGGATGACCCTTGACGAGTTGACGTCTGATGGTGCCCAAACGATCCATGAGAGTGGACAGGGATGGGTCGATGGCGCCGGACGCGCCGTGAATCAGGCGAGTATCGACGACGGCGAGCAAGGGCGTGGGCCGGGCAACTACCAGTATGCAAGCGGAGCGCCCACCTCTACGGCGCCCGTCTTCTTCGTTCCTCCTCCGCCGCCGCCTCTTGCGATGGTGCCTGTTGCGGCTGCCCAGGTGCCCACGCAGTCTTCTCAGCCGGCGCCAGTGTGGTCACATGAGGTCAGGGACGGCAAGGCTGAGATCAAGCTTGGTGATAAGTATTCGATCTTGGTCGACGAAAATGACGGAACAGTGCTCATTCGTAACAGTCAAACAGGCAAGATCACCTCGATTAAAGGCGATCCCCACGTCGATGCCGACGGTGACGGCAAGGTCGACTTTGACTTCAAGAAGAACATGACTTTCCAGCTCGACGACGGCACGAAGATTACTGTCGACACCGTTGATATCGGCAAGGGCAAAACGATGGCCTCGAAGCTGACCATTACTAACGGCGACAATGCCATGGTCGTCGAAGGGCTTGGAGACCGCTTTGACGGTAAGAACAATCTCAAGGTGACGCAGTCGAATGCGGGCCGTACGCTTGATCAATTGACTTCGGATGGAGCCCAGACGATTTATGAACAACCAGGCTCGGGCTGGGTTGACCGGTCTGGACGCCAGGTGAACCAGGAAATCATCGACAGCAATGAGAATCCAGGCACAACGTCCGATGCTTGAGTTGGCCTGAGGTCTGGCTGGTACTGCGAAGCGGTTCCAGCTTATGGGATAAGTCACTGAAGTGGGCGCTAGCGCCCGCTTTTCGTGTTCAGTGAGGAGATGAAGATACTAGTACCCACTTTTCTTGGAACGTGAGTCGTGATTCAAGGTCGGGATGATACCCGAAGCAAGAGAAGTCCACCTTTCGAGGAAAGATCGCAAGGTGCTTGAGGCGTGCTGTCGCTCACCGGTGACGTTGCAGCGCGATTTGAAGCGGGCGCGGATAGTTCTGTTGGCGGCGGATGGGCGCAGCACCCGGTCGATCGCCAAGGAAGTTGGGGTCCAGCCGCGGATTGTCAGCCTTTGGCGGCATCGCTATGCCGACCATGGCCTTGAAGGGCTGCAAGACAAGCCGCGGCCTGGCAAGCAGCCGATCTATACGAAGACGACCGACAAGCGGATTCTGAAGCTGCTGGATAAGCCGCCACCGCAAGGGTTTGCGCGCTGGACCGGCCCCCTGCTGGCCGAGGCGCTGGGCGATGTCGATGTCCAATATGTCTGGCGGTTCCTGCGCAGCCACAAGATTGACCTGGTGGCTCGCAAGTCCTGGTGCGAGAGCAACGACCCGAACTTTACGGCCAAAGCCGCCGATGTTGTCGGCCTCTATGTCGCGCCGCCGGCGAAGGCCATTGTGCTGTGCGTGGACGAGAAGCCCTCGATCCAGGCTTTGGAGCGAGCGCAGGGTTATCTGAAGTTGCCCAATGGCCGCGCCTTGACCGGCCAAAGCCACGATTACAAGCGGCATGGCACCACAACATTGTTTGCGGCGCTCGAAGTCGCCACCGGAAAGATCATCGCGACCCATTCAAAACGCCGGCGCCGCGTCGAGTTTCTCGATTTCATGAACAGCGTCACCGCGGCTTTTCCGAACCGCAAGCTTCACGTCATCCTCGACAACCTCAACACCCATAAAAAGAACGAGGACTGGCTCAAGGCCCACCCCAACGTGCAATTTCATTTCACGCCGACAAGTGCGCCATGGCTCAATCAGGTCGAAGTATGGTTTTCCATCTTGCAGGGGCAGTCGCTCAGCGGCACCTCCTTCACGAGCCTCAAGCAGCTTCAGGAACACATCGATGCCTACGTCAACGCATACAACGACAGAGCCGAGCCCTTCGTCTGGACCAAGAAAAAGGTCCGTCAACGCCGTTTCAAAGGCCGCCGTATCACTCAGCTCTGATTCCGGGTACTAGGTGCGGCGGCCTCGATGAGGATCTTAGCTCTTAGCGTGATAGGGGCAGTCTGAGCTTTGGCGCCAATTCGTAGCGACAAATACGCCATAACTCAGGATCAGGCAGCAGCAACATGCCTCGATGCTGAGGGGTAGCGGTCCCCGGAGTTCTGCAGATATGGGCGCAGCGAGCGCCAAGTCTGCCTATGTTCCGGAAAATCTCGGAGGATCTCTCTAGCGCACGATCTCGCGGGCGGCTGCAGAACCAATCGAGGATAATAGCTGACGAAGTTCATCGGCGGGGAGCGCTCGGGCTCGCTTAGAACGTCTGGTGCCCTGGCTAAAGAGCGCTCCTGATGAACCCTCATCGAAGAATATGTGACACGGCGGCATGAGCAAGTCGCTGCGGCGTCTTCCGAAAGTTGCGAGGTCCTGCAGAACGGCCGCACCGCCTGCCTGGAGGATCACCTAAGACGGTCTAGCGGCTGCTGTTGCCAAGTCCGCCTGCTTCACCCGATCGTTTTCGGTTCGGCTTGCCGTCCGTCAGGTCCTCCCTGTGCGCGTCTGATAATCCGGCCTTCAGCCATCATCTAGCTCGCTCATAGCGTCATCCATGTCTGACTGGGTATCGCTTATGACCTGGGTAGCGACGGCAACCAGAGCTTTTTCGAAGGCCCGCTGCAACAATGCTGCGTGCGAGTTGTCGCCGCCGTTCGCGGCGTTATCGGTGTTTGTGCCAGCGTCTGGCGCCGTTGCTGCGATATCGGCTGCGCCTGTGTCCATGTCATAAAACTCAGATAGCGGCGGTGCCGCGAGATGACCTATTCCTTTCGTGCTAGCAGGGGCAGCTTGCAAGAAGCTGACGAAGAGTGAGGCCGGATTGATGCCGCGATTCGTGCCCCGAGTGATCTCAGGTGGTCCGGTGTTTGGAGGTTTGTGCGAAGAACTGTGCTGGTTCTAACAACCGGTATGTTGAAGGTATTTAGGGGGGCCGGTCATACCCAGACTATCCTGATCCGCAACGCGCTTACCTTCATCTCGACGACATGGATCGCCTCGCGGTCCTTTCTGGCGGAGCTTCAGAAGACCCAGGTTGGGGCGGTCCCGCCTGCAATGGCCGGGCATGCGAGGGGCCGGCGTGCGGCGGCTCATCCTGAAAAAGGGGCGGTGCGCGATGGTCCTGCATGCGATGTCCCCGCTTGAGGCTCACCGTGCCGTGGCTCGGCTTCCGAGGGGCCGACATCCAGAGTCTGCCATATCACATCTTGATCGAAGCCGGGATGTTCCTCGATCGCCTGAGCTATGGCTGCTGGCCGTTGTTCGGCTCTGGCGCAGCGACGGCCGCAGGCGCGGCATATAGATTATCCTGCCAACCCGAGTCTGGCCTGGCCCAAGGGGATGCGCTAAATCTGGGTAAGGCGGATAGAGGTGTCCTGTCTCCAAGTATGGAGAGTAGGGATGGCCCGCGTCGAGATAGGGTGAATAAGCCTCGCCCTGCAGCACTGGATGGGCGACTCCCTGCGCCGAAGCGGGAGCCTCTGAACCGCTGAGCTGCCGCTCGAACTCGGTTGCATCTGTAGCCGTCCGTGCTGTGTCGGGCTCCGGGCTCGTATTCGCCGGGGCGACTGCATTGAAATCCACCCTGTTTCTCCTTCCAACTGATGACGCGCATTGAGCTATGCGAAGCCTCAGCTAGCTCGGAAGCGCGCGTGCGGAGGCCCACATTGATCTTTAATGCCTCGCACTGCGTGAAGGCAGCGCTACCCAATTTCCCTCGAGCATCCGGTCTCTTATCCATCTATCGGGCTGCCTCAAGCAGGGCAGCCGTCAAGACCTCGCAGGCTCATGCTGGGGGCTTTAGCTTTCGAAAAGCTGACGATCGGATGCGACTTCAGTCGGAGCGGTCTTGCATCTTCGACCATCACTTCTGGCCTGGACCGGCTTCGCGCACAGCGCCCCCATGAAGCGGCGTTTCGGGAGAAGCTTCCGGCCGCCCGTCCCGGAAGACCGTGCTCGAGGAGCCGCGAAACAACATCAAAACCGACTCGTGTTGTGACCTCTCGGCGGCGGGACTGCGCCGGGCCTGCGCTTCCGCCACAAGGCCCTTGAGGGTCTGGTCCACCAGCGCAACAAATCTGGGTGGGCCAGAAGCAAGGATGAGGCCCTCTCCCGGGGCAGGTTTCACGATATAGCGCTCATCCGAGATGTTGAGCGCGTCGAGCGCGGCCTTGAGCGCATCGAAGCTGATTGGGTTCAATACAATGAGCCGGCTTTGCGCCTCTTGGGCGGCGGAGATGTAAAGGACAAGTCCGTCATAGTACCACTGGAGATTGTACAAAGCAGTCAAACGGTCAAGGAATTCTCGTGGCGGCAGGTCCGGCATTCGTCCACGAATCCGGCCCCTGACGTCGGCGCTGACATTGACCCTGATATTGAGATTGTTTCCGAACTCCTGCAGCGCCGCAGCAAGATCCTGATCGAGAACGGTGTAGCTATAAGGGGCGGGCGGCAGCGAAAGGGATGCAGCAGACGTGCGCAAAATTCCGACACAGATGAGAACACCGGCACAAAAAATTCTTTTTAAGATATGTACCACCGTGGACCGCGCGAGCATTCCTTGACGCCTTCCGCTCATTATGAAGTTAGAGTTTCGCCGCAGCTTGGAAGCCAAACGTGATCATTAGATGACCAAGTCAACCTGATCTCCGTCAGGTTTTCGTCAGCTCGGCAGCCTATGAACTTGATCGGTTCATCGGCTAAAGCTTAGGTCATCAAACCAGCACAATGACACACTCCATGTTGTTAGGCGCAACGCCGATCCCTCCCAGTTCAGCCGGTTGTCTTTCCGGTGCCTGCTCTCCGGCAGCTGCTGGCGAGCAGGCGCGTTTCGAGCAGTCCCTGGCGCAAGTAGCTCCCAATCAGGGGTCTGCTTTCCCGTCCGCGAATCCACCCGCAGCGACTCCTCCGATATTGGAGGTCCAGCGCACGAATGTGCTGGCAAGTCCGCCGGGCGACCGAATCCTCCAAACCCTTTCCGGCATCTACCAGGGTCGAGCCGTTTCTCCGGCGATTGCGCCGGCTGTCGTAAATGGGGTGCAGCCTGGGCCGGCTGCGCAGCCACTTTTGCCGGTGGATAACGCCGGAGCCAATGCGGCTGTTAAGCCGGTTGGAGCTGATTTCGAATCGATGATGACGAATCTGCGAGACGTCTACAAAGACGTTGTTCAGGTTTCCCTCGTCTCCAAGGGCACCAGCGCCGTCAGCTCGTCGCTAAACAAGCTGCTATCGGCCGGCTGAGTAAGTTGATGACTGGCGATATGAAGAGGGGGAGCTCCGGCGGCCGTCAATCGTGGCGACGGCTTCGCGTGTTTCTTGCTATGCCCCTTCTCCTCTCGCTGATCGGCTGTAAGACCGATCTCTACACCAAAATTCAGGAGCGTGAGGCTAATGAGATGCTCGCGCTTCTCCTTGGCAAGGGCGTTGATGCTGTCCGTGTTGTCGCCAAGGACGGAACCAGCACAATCCAGGTCGAGGAAAAGCAGCTCGCTTATTCGATTGACCTGCTCAATGTTGAGGGGCTGCCGCGCCAATCCTTCAAGAATCTCGGCGAGGTGTTCAAGGGATCGGGCCTCGTTGCCTCGCCGATCGAGGAGCGGGCACGATACGTTTATGCTCTAAGCGAAGAATTGTCGCGCACGATCAGCGATATAGATGGCGTCCTTTCAGCGCGCGTTCACGTCGTTCTGCCGAAGAACGACTTGTTGCGGCAAGGTGCGACCCCGTCCTCGGCATCGGTCTTCATTCGACATGGCTCCAGCGCGAGGCTTTCGGCACTATTGCCGCAGATCAAGATGCTCGTCGCAAACAGCATTGAAGGGCTGTCCTATGACAAGGTCGCCGTTGTCTTCGTGCCGGTCGAGCGCGCTCCAGTCGAGCAGTCTGCCGGTCCGGGAGTCCCTGTGGCTCAGTCAGCAAGAGCCGGCTCATCGCCGTTACTTGCGCTTGCTGTAGGAAGCGCCGGAGCGGTATTCGGCATCGTCGCTTGCGTATTGCTGGGCCCGCGCATGCGTCAGTTTGGAAAATCATCGCGTAAGCTGAGCGTGTTCGGTAGGGGCTCGCGCCTGTCTGCTGACCAAGCGGCGGGCAAGATGATTGCTGATGCGTCATAGTCTGGACGCTCATGCCGCCATCAATGTCAACCACAGCCACAAAAACCAATCGCTCGTTCACGCTCGCAGCCGATCGGCTGCGCGAGCTTGCTGCCTCGGCCGATCCCGGTCGTTTCGCCGGGCTTCTTGACCCGCTGCTTTCACCTTCCACTTTGGCTCGGCTACAGCAGAGTGCCAGGCTACAGCCAAGGCTCGCCGAACTGCTTTTGGGCAGCAAGGGGGAGGTGAGCTGCGGCGACTGGAGCGAAGATGCTCTCCTGGGGCATGATCCGCGGCGGGCTGCGCTGCTCGCGGGCGGCATTTGGCATGCACGCTCCATCCTCAAGCTGTTCTCCAGGCACGATCTGCCTGTGTTGGTGGAGTTGATCGGTGCCGAGGCGCATGCTTTCGCAGTCCGGCATTTATCCTGCGCCGTCGCAACGGCCCCGATCGCCGATCCAGAGCAATTGTCCCGACAGATCGAATATGACGGGCATGCTTGTCTCGGCGCTTGGCTCGAAGAGACTTCATCGCTTGCTCGTATCCGCGTGCTTCTACGCTTGCCCGCTGGGACGGCCGCCGAGAGCTCAACTGCCGAGCACCGTAGCGCAGCAGGCCCGCTGCTTTCCCTCGTCATGGCTCATTTGCGCACTGAGGATGCTGGGGCATGACGGCCGATGCCCTCGCACCACCCGCGGCCCCGAAGATTCGGGCTCTTGGACCGCTGATCCCAGCTGCGCAGCTTGAGATCTGGCACGATGCCATACAGGCGCTGGCCGCTGCCGAGCGGCATCTGCAGCGGGTTCGAGGGTGGGCACGCCTGGCTTATGAGCGGGAACGTGCGCAGGGCCGCGCCGAGGGTGCAAAGGCTGGCGCAGAGGAAATGGCCCGGCTGATTGCGCAGGCGACTTGTGAACTGGCCCAACGCAAGGCGGTTCTGGAGCGGGAATTGCCGCAACTGGTCTTTGAGATCGTTCGCGATCTGCTTGGCGCATTTGATTCGGGCAAGATGCTGGTCCAGTGCGTTCGTCATGCCATCGAGCAAAGATATAAAAACACGGAGGTCTGCCTTCACGTATCCCCACTGAAAGCCGACCTGCTAGCCAGTGAGTTCAAGGATTATGACGGACTTGAGGGCCGGCCGAAGGTCAGGATTGAGGCGGATCCGGCGCTGAGCGCGGACCAATGTGTTTTATGGAGCGAGTTCGGCAACGTCGATCTTGGGCTTGCCGCGCAGCTGCGCGCGCTGCGCCTCGGCTTTGGCTTGACGGAGGAAGCTGAATCGTGACCGTGCAACGACCGACCCATCATGCCGCGGCCGCAGAAGGAACCGTAAAGGCCGCACTCTCATCCTTAAGATCTTCCGCCAAGCACATCGATACACGCGCTGTCCGCGGCCGGATCACGCGGGCCGTGGGCACGCTGCTGCACGCCGTCTTGCCGGAGGCCAGGGTCGGAGAACTGTGCTTATTGCAGGATCCTCGCAGCGGATGGTCGCTCGAGGCCGAGGTAATCGGTCTGTTGCCGGATGGGGTGTTACTCACGCCCATCGGGGACATGGTGGGGCTGTCCAATCGCGCAGAGGTGGTGACGACCGGGCGAATGCAGGAAGTGGCTGCCGGCCCCGATTTGCTCGGCCGCGTGATCGACAGTTTTGGCCGGCCGCTCGACGGCAAGGGCCCTATAAAAGCCGGCGAAGCCAGACCGCTGCGCGGCAGGGCGCCTAATCCGATGAAACGGCGCGCGATTGAACAGCCGTTCCCGCTCGGCGTCCGTGTCCTGGATGGTCTTCTCACATGCGGAGAAGGTCAGCGGATCGGAATTTATGGTGATGCCGGTTGCGGCAAGTCGACGCTGATGTCGCAAATCGTAAGAGGCGCAGCGGCCGACGTCACTATCGTTGCGCTGATCGGCGAGCGCGGTCGAGAGGTGCGTGAATTCATCGAACGTCATCTTGGCGAAGCCCTTCACCGTTCCGTCGTTGTGGTGGAGACTTCCGACCGTTCGGCGATGGAGCGGGCCCAATGCGCCCACATGGCGACAGCGCTAGCCGAATATTTTCGTGATCAGGGCCTTCGCGTCGTTCTGATGATGGATTCTTTGACGCGCTTTAGCCGCGCCATGCGTGAAATCGGACTTGCCGCAGGAGAACCGCCGACCCGGCGCGGATTTCCGCCATCCGTTTTTGCACTGTTGCCGGGCTTGTTGGAGCGCGCCGGCATGGGCGAGCATGGCTCCATTACGGCCTTCTATACTGTGCTTGTCGAAGGTGACGGCACGGGTGATCCGATAGCGGAAGAATCACGCGGCATCCTCGATGGCCACATTATTCTCTCCCGCGCGTTGGCCTCCCGGGAGCATTTTCCGGCGATCGACGTGTTGTCGAGCCGCAGCCGCGTCATGGATGCGATCGTGTCCGTGCCGCATCGCAAGGCGGCATCCTTTTTCCGTGATCTGCTGTCACGGTACGCTGAGGCCGAGTTCCTGATCAAGGTCGGTGAATACAAACAAGGCTCTGATCCGCTGACCGATCGGGCGATCGCCTCGATCGAGCAACTGCGGGCCTTTCTGCGCCAGGGGCAGGGTGAGGCGTGCAGCTTTGAGGAGACGATCGCATGGATATCGCGTCTGACCGCCTAAGTCCCGTTCACGCCTCGAAGCTGCGGCTCGTAAAGGACATGCGGGAGCGAAGCGCCATTCGTGAATTGTCTAACATGGAAGCCAAGCGCCACCTTGCGATCCAAGCTGTCCAACGAGCTTTCGAGCATCTTACACATGCCGAAGAGCGCCGGGCAAAGCTCGAGGCAGAGCTCTATCGGGAGATGCTAGCAGCCGATGCGATGTCTGTTTGCGAGCTGCAGCGGCGCTATCATCTCATCATCGGCCGGCTCACAGACGAGATTGCAGCGGCGCAGCAGGTTCTTGAAAATGCCCGTGCTGCTCAGGCGCAAGCTGAGACTGCGGTTCTTGAGGCGAGGGCCGTTTGGGCCAGGCGTTCAGCGGCGAGCCAGAAATGGCGTGAGATTGATCAAGACGTTCGGCGCACCACGAGTGCTCATTTCGAAGCCGCCGCCGAAATCGATGCTGATGATGAAGTCTTGCTCCGCTACCGGCGCGGCCCGTCAGGGCAGACGGGAGGTGAGCCAGCATGATTGCAGATCCTCTCACGCGCGAGCTCGGGGCCTGCGGCGCGGAAGCCGCACCGGCCTCGGACCGGCCGGCTGAGCGCGCAGCCTTCATGCCGTCGCTGATCCTGTCGCACGCAGTGGCCTCGTGGCTTAACGAGATCACAGCGTTGCGTGCGCCTCTACAAGGCCTCCTCGGCGAGAAGCCGCTATCTGTGCGCGTGAGCCGGACCGTCTGGCAGGCGGAGCCGGCTGCGGCACCGATGCTCGACTGCGTCTTCGAAGTAGAAGGTGAAACCTTGATCCTGTCCTTGCCGGGTAAGCTTGCGGAAGCGCTGGTTCGGACCGTGCAGAATGGGCTTACCTTACCTTCTGAGCCGGCGCGTTCGCTGGTCCTGGAACTTGCGCTTGAACCCTTGCTTGCTGCGCTGGAAAGAATGACGCAGCGGAATCTGCAGCTTGTTCGCACCGAGGAAGCGCGGAGTACGCAGCCTTATCTTGAATTTGACGTCGCCTATGGTGAGCTCGCCAGCAAGGCTCGGCTGCTTCTATTCTCTCCGTTCGACGGTCCGGTGCCTCCGGCTTTCACCGTCCTCGGCGAGCTGCTCGGCCGATTACCGCGACAGGCGGCCAGGCTGCTTTCCGAACTCCCGGTCATCGTTGCAGGCCATATCGGCTCGCTCCGCGTCGCGATCGGCGTTCTTCGCCAAGCAGAGCAAGGCGATGCGCTGCTCCCGGACACAATTCCACTCGCGCGAGGCCAAATTGTTCTCGTTGCAGACCGATTGTGGGCCCCTGCAGAGATTGGCGGCGACAGGCTGGTGCTGCGAGGACCATTCCGCTTGCGATCCCACCCTCTAAAAAGTGAAGATGTGATGCCCCAAAACCAGATGCAACAGCAGCCCCCGTCAGAGGCGGATATCGACAGCATCGAGATCACACTCGTATTCGAATGTGGCCGCTGGCCGATGCCGTTGGGAACCTTGCGAACCATCAACGAAGGCCACGTGTTCGAACTTGGCCGGCATCTTGACGGGCCGGTCGATATCGTTGCGAACGGCCAACGTATCGGCCGAGGCGACATCGTGCGGATCGGCGAGGAGCTCGCCGTCAGGTTACGCGGCAGGTTGGCGCTTAATGACTGAAATTCAACCCAGCATCCTGGCGCTTCTTGCGATAACGGTCGGCCTTGGCCTCCTGGCCTTTGCTGTCGTCACAACTACAGCCTTTATCAAGGTCTCGGTTGTTCTCTTCCTCGTGCGCAATGCGCTAGGAACTCAATCGATACCGCCGAACATCGTCCTTTACGGAGCGGCACTCATCCTGACCGTCTTCATCAGCGCTCCAGTCTTCGAGCAGACCTATAACCGCCTTACCGATCCGCAACTTCGCTACCAGAGTTTCGATGACTGGGTGATGGCCGCCAAGGAGGGACAGGAGCCGCTGCGTGTTCATCTGAAGAAATTCACCAATGAAGAGCAGCGCCGCTTCTTCCTGTCATCCACCGAACATGTCTGGTCGGAGGAGATGCGCGGCAGCGTAACGGCAGATGATTTCTCAATTCTTGTGCCGTCGTTCTTGATTTCCGAACTCAAGCGGGGCTTCGAAATCGGTTTTCTTCTCTATCTTCCCTTCATCACGATCGATCTGATTGTCACCACGATTTTGATGGCCATGGGTATGTCGATGGTATCCCCCACAGTGATATCTGTCCCCTTCAAGCTCTTTCTGTTCGTCACTATCGACGGCTGGTCACGTCTCATGCACGGGCTAGTACTAAGCTACACCACGCCAGGAGGTTGACCATGAACGAAGCCAGCATCCTTACGCACCTCAGTCAATCGCTCGTGCTCTTCATGATCTGGGTTCTGCCGCCGTTGCTCGCAGCTCTGATCTCCGGACTGATCATTGGCCTTATCCAGGCGGCAACTCAGCTCCAGGACCAAACCCTGCCACTGACGGTCAAGCTTCTGGTTGTCGTCGCCGTGCTCGCCGGTTTTTCCCCGGTTCTCAGCGCCCCGCTGATCGACCAGGCCGAGCGCATCTTCAGCGAGTTTCCGGCACTCACCGCAAGATACTAGCAGAGCTTGGATGGCTGGCCTGTCACCCGCAGAGGCGCAAGTTCTCGTTCAGGGCTCGATCGAATTCGTCGCCGCAACCGGCCTGAGTGCGGCCCGCGCCCTAGGCATCATGCTGGTGCTTCCTGTCTTCACCCGGCCGCGTATCAGCGGCCTCATTCGGGGAAGCCTGACGATTGCGATTGGCCTGCCTTGCCTTGCTCAGATCAAGCTCGGTCTGCAGGCCTTGGACCCGAACACGCGCTTGGTTAGCGTTACCATGCTTGGCGTGAAGGAGGTGTTCGTCGGTCTGATGCTCGGCATCCTGCTCAGTATTCCACTATGGAGCATACAGGCAGTCGGCGACATCATCGATACCCAACGAGGAATTTCAAGCCAAGTTGCGGGGGAGGATCCCGCGACGCACAGCCAAGCGACTGGAACCGGGCTCTTTCTCGGTGTTACGGCGGTTACGATCTTCGTTCTGGTCGGCGGGCTGCAGACCATGGTGAGCGGCCTTTATGGCAGCTACCTAGTGTGGCCTGTCTATCAGTTTTTGCCTGCCTTGACAGTGCAAGGGGCAATGGAGTGTCTTGCCCTTCTCGATCGTATCATGATGACGACCTTGTTGGTCGCCGGGCCGGTTCTGGCCCTGCTGTTGCTGGTGGATATCTCGGTCATGATGCTCGGCCGTTTTGCATCTCAGCTCAAGATGAACGATCTCTCCCCGATGATCAAGAATGTTGCATTCGGGGTCATTATGGTCAGCTACACCGTCTATCTGCTCGAATATGCCGGTTCTGAAATCCTGACCTCGAACGACATGCTCGATCATCTGAGGAAGCTGTTGAAATGAGCTCTACGAGTGAGGAGAAAAAGCTTCCTCCGACGCCCAAGAAGCTGCGCGATGCGCGCAAGAAGGGGCAGAGCGCGCGCAGCTCCGATCTAGTGAGCGGCGTCAGCGCCTGTGCCGGTTTCGGCTGTCTGTGGTGGCGAGCGGGTGCCATTGAGGACAAGTGGCAGGAGACGGTCCGGCTGGTCGATAAACTGCAGGAGCAGCCGTTCACAAGCGCGGTGCCACAAGCGCTCAGCGGCTTGCTAGAACTTTCGATTGCCACTGTCGCTCCGTTGCTCGCCGCTGCCGTGACAGCAGCTCTTCTGGCCAATGTCCTGGCCAATGGCGGCTTTATGTTTGCTTCGGAGCCGCTCAAGCCGAAGCTCGAGAAACTCGATCCCATCAAAGGCTTGAAGCGTATCGTCTCGAAACGTTCGGCCATCGAGCTTGGCAAGACCCTGGCTAAAGTGGTTTTGCTTGGTGCGATCTTCTTTTTAACCGTGACCGCGAGCTGGAAAGCGCTGGTGTACCTGCCAGTCTGCGGCATGGGCTGTTTTGGTTTCGTCTTCACCGAGGTTAAACTGCTGATTGGCATTGCCGCTGGAGCTTTTCTGGTCGGCGGATTGGCTGACCTTCTAATCCAGCGTTGGTTGTTTATGCAGGACATGCGCATGACGGAAACGGAGGCCAAGCGGGAGAACAAGGAACAGCAAGGCAATCCGCAGGTGAAGCGCGAGCACCGGCGGCTGCGGCAAGAGTCGGCAAACGAGGCTCCACTCGGCATCAGCCGGGCCACGTTGATATTGCGGGGACCGGCAACGTTGATTGGTCTGCGCTATGTTCGCGGCGAGACCGGTGTGCCGGTGTTGGTCTGCCGTGGCGAGGGTGAAGCTGCTTCACAGCTGCTTGGTGAGGCGCGCGCGCTTCGCCTCAACATTGTGGAGGACAATGTTCTGGCGCGTCAGCTGCTCGGCAAGGCAAGGCTCGGCAACCCGGTGCCTTCGCAGTATTTCGAGTCAGTCGCAAAAGCGCTCTATGCGGCGGGGCTAGTCTAGGGTCCAGACTCAATTGAGCCAATATGCGACGAGAGCGGCGAGATGAACAGCGGCCAAAAAATTACGGGCGAGCTTGTCATATCGCGTGGCGATGCGCCGGAAGTCCTTGAGCCTGCAAAAGCAGCGTTCGATGACATTTCGTCCTTTGTAGGCGCGTTTGTTGAAGCGATGGATGACGACACGGTTAGATTTATTGGGGATTACGGGCTTGGCGCCACGACGAATGATTTCGCCGCGAAGCTTGTCGCCATCATACCCTTTGTCGGCGAGGAGCACGCTCATGGGTGGCGCGAGCGCCAGGACATCGGGAGCCGCAGCGATATCGGCATCCTGGCCTGGAGTCAGATGCAGGACGACCGGCCGGCAGAGCGGATCGCTCAGCGCATGGATTTTTGTCGTGCGGCCTCCGCGCGAGCGGCCGATTGCTTGATTGTGCTCCCCCCTTTTCCGCCGGAGGCACACCGGTGAGCTTTAATCGAGGTCGAGTCGAGCGACAGTACGACGCCGTCTTCGCCAGGCTTGGCCAGCGCTTCGAAGATTGCGCACCATCGTCCTCGCTTGGCCCAGCGATTGAAGCGATTGTAGATCGTCGTGTAAGGGCCGTATTCACGTGGACAATCACGCCATCGTGCACCCGATTGCAGCATGTGAATGATGCCGCTGACGATGCGTCGGTCGTCGTCCCGATCCGGCCCCGTCAGTCCCCTCGGCAGATGCGGTTCGATACGCGCCCATTGCCTGTCGTTCAGCCAAAACAAACCAGCGCGCATTCTCTCGCCCCCGAATCAACACGTAGGCAAGAGAATCACGTGGCGCTATTTAGGTACAGACCCTAGTCATCCGGAACGCAAGTTCGTCGCATTGGTTGATAGCTCGAATCTCGAGAGAGGAGAGCGCTTGTGGCGAATGCAGGTGGGAAAGGCCGGCCGATCGCGCCGTTGGTGCTGAGTCCGCAGGAGCGGGCGTACTTGGAGAGGCAAGTTCGTCGTCATCGTGCTGCGCGGTTGCTTTCCTGAGCGATGCCGCGCGATCCTGCGGTGGGCGGATGGCTTGCCAAGCAAGTCTGTGGCTGCCGAACTCGGCCTCCACGAACACACCGTTGGCAAGTCGCGCCGCCGATTTTTGAAGGATCGCTGTGATGGCTTGCTTGACGAGGCACGCCCTGGCCGCCCTCGCACCATCAACGACGATCAGGTTGCCGCCGTGATCGATCGCACGCTGCGTACGACGCCGGCCGAGGCGACGCAATGGTTGATCCGCTCGATGGCTGCGGAAACTGGCTTTTCCCGCACCACGATCCGCCGAATGTGGTCGGCGTTCGGCTTGCAACCGCACCGTAGCCAGACATTCAAGTTGTCGAGCGATCCGCGGCTCGTCGACAAGGCACGCGACATCGTCGGCTTTACCTGTCCCCGCCGAACCGAGCCCTTGTCCTCAGCATCGATGAGAAAAGCCAGATTCAGGCACTCGATCGCGAGCAGCCGGTCTTGCCAATGATGCCCGGCATACCGGAGCGTCGTACGCACAGCTATGTGCGGCATGGTGCGACCACGCTGTTTGCCGCGCTCGATGTCGCCTCGGGGTTCGTCATCGGCAAATGCTACAAGCGCCACCGGGCAGTCGAGTCTTGAAGTTTTTAAAAGAGATCGATGCTCAAGTTCCTGAAGGCCTCGATGTCCATATCGTCATGGACATGTGTAGACGCCCCCGTTGGTGCAAGAAGAATCTTTCGAAGAGTGCGGAGCGTGGTCGGGCGCTGACATGTGTTCGGCCTTTTGTTGCGGCTGCCACATGCCGCTGGCCCGTATGGGAGTTCGCGGAACGGGTCCAATTCAACTTCGCGTGCTCGAGGCGCGTATCCATGATCTGGTTTTCCCATTCCTGTCTCGTGACCGTGCGCCATACTCTCCGGTTGACCTTCTCACACTCACGGTCCCTGCCGCGGAACTACTTCGCCGCAGCCGGAGCCCGATAGGTTCCGCCTCTCGCCATCAATGCCCAGACGATGCGCGCCATCTTGTTAGCGAGGGCGACGATCACCAGCATGGGCGGCTTGAGGGCAAGCATGCGCGCAAGCCAAGAATCCGCTGTCGAGCCTTTGCGCATTGCCCAGCGCACGGCCGCGCTCGCGCCGATGATCAGTAGTCGTCGCAGGGTTCGTTCGCCCATACGTGACGTCTTGCCGAGCTTCTGCTTGCCTCCGGTGGAGCGCTGCAGCGGGGTAAGCCCCAGCCATGCCGCAAAGTCGCGTTGCGACCGTGCACGTCGGCTGCGCGGCAAGACATTTAAGGATCTGATCCCGGCGCAGCTTCTTGCGGAAAAGCACGGTTCCTGATGCATCCGCGCCGTGCATCTGGAACACATTCTTCGCCAGATCCAACGCGATTATGCTAAATTCCGACATGGACGCCTCCGTTCAAGTGATGGTCAACGACACCACTTTGGCACAGCGATGCCGTGAGGGGGCGTCCACATGGGGTAATCGCAGGAGCGTGTTGCCCTGAAGACAATCAATAGTCTTGGAGGGTGGCTGTTCCCCGATAGGATGGAAATACGGGCTCACGACTGGACGCCGGGCCCAAGCATCGAATGGAGAACAGCCATGGAAGAGTATATCGGTCTCGATGTGTCGATGAAAGAGACGGCGGTCTCGATCCGTCGAGCAGATGAACGGATCTGGCGCGGCAAGTGTGCATCTGATCCCAGTGTCATCGCCGCGCTCATCCGCAAGCGGGCGCCGGCCGTGAAACGCGTGGTGTTCGAGACGGGACCGCTGTCGGTATGGTTCTATCATTCTTTGCGCACCGAAGGATTGCCGGCGATCTGCGTCGATGCGCGCCATGATAAAGCGGCGCTCGATATGGCGGCGAACAAGACGGACGCGAACGACGCCGATGGTCTGGCGCAGCTCGCGGAAGTCGGGTTCTTTCGTGAGGTGCGCGTGAAGGGATTCAACAGCATGCTGACCCGCACGCTTGTCGCGGCGCGCACGCGGCTGGTCCGGATCACCACCGAGCTTTCGAACCAGATCCGCGGCGTCATGAAGACCTTCGGTCTGCTTGTTCCCGCCGGAAAGGGAAGCACCTTCGAGAACGTCCGGAACCTTCTGGCTGATCAGGACGGACTTGCATCCATCGTGCTTCCGATGCTGGAAGCCTGGCGTGGCATTCGCATCCGCGCCGCCGAACTCGGTCGCCAGTTGGTTCGGGATGCGCGCGAGAGTCAGGCCTGCCGCATCCTCATGTCGATTCCGGGCATCGGTGCGATCACCGCAACCTCTTTTGCCACAGCTATTGAGGAGCCTGACAACTTTAGGAAATCCCGATCTGTTGGCGCGTGGATCGGCCTGACAACGCGCCGCTACCAATCCGGAGAAGTCGATTATGATGGCCATATATCCCGACGTGGCGACCGCCATTTGCGTGGGCTTCTCTATGAAGCGGCAGCGGTCATTCTGACGCGCAGCTCAACCGACAGCGCTCTGCGGACGTGGGGACGGCATCTCCGGGAGAGGATCGGCTTCAAAAGAGCCGCCGTGGCTGTGGCACGGAAACTGGCGGTGATAAGCATACGATGCTTAAGACCGGCGAGCTGTTCAATCCGAATGCCGGAGCTGCCGCATAAGCTCGGATAGCGTTCAGAACCTGAACGCCTAAGGTATCCCTGCCGGGACGTGAGCCGAGCCATTCCGCTGATGGGGTTGCACTGCTGACTCAGCAAAGTGCGTCGTCCACATTGAAGGCTCGTCCGCGAAGCTCCATCATGCGGCGACCAATGTCGACCGCGAAGACAACCACGCACCCGGCAGCGTCTCTTGACGAAACTAAATGCTTGACGTCCCAGCAGCGATTAGACGACACCTCCGTCGGGCAACTCGAGGCCGACATCTGCACCTTCATCCACCTGCACAACCAAAACCCGAAGCCCTTCAAATGGACCAAGTCCGCAGACCAGATTTTGGCTTCCGTCAAACGCTTCTGCCACAAAACCCAGCAGACTTTATGTGGCGAACATTAGATTCACGTGACTAGGTCGTCCTGTCCTGACGCTGCGATCTGCAGGCTGGCGCTCAATCGATGCTCGCATCTTCCGCGAGGCGCCGATGCGCTCGCCCGATAGCCTCTGGGCCGCGGCCTCGCCGACCGGATCACCGGATCAGCTGCGGCGCCAAGCGCAACAACTTGTTCGCCCATTTCGGGAGCTTCAGCGCCTACACCCTCGAGGACGTCGACTTGTACCACCTTGGCTAGGGGACCCTGCCACTCGGTTGACAAGCCGGTAGTGCTGATCGTCAACTAGGGACGGCTGCCATCTGGAGCATGTCTCTGGTCGTCTATCTCGAGCCGCGCTGCTACAAGTTCATACGATCACAGCGTTTATACGTCTCAAGATCGGCCCGAGTGCCACATTGCGCCGCACACGTTCGAGAGCCACAGGACGTAAGCCTGCGTGCGAGAGAAAAAGCAAGCCTCCAGCTAAACTCGAGACGCAAGGGTATTGCCGCCATTGTCCATCAACGCCGTTTTCCCGCGCGGGGTGCTTGCAACGTCTATTGCTTCACCTAACCCAACCCGCTAGCTGACACCGGACAAGCTTCGCCGAACATCGCAAGTTTGCGCCGGCAGTTAGCTCGTCGTATCGAAGCATGGATTTCGCATTCGGTCGGCAAGAACCTCTGGATGATCCCGTATAGCGGTGCCGCGGCGGTTAAGTGCCTGGCGGTCGCCTGGTTGCGCGAGCCGCCGAGATGGTTCTAATGGATCATATACGCCAGCCGGCCGAATCGGCTTCCAGCCGTCGAGGGCATCCACCGCGATTCAAAGTCGCTTTCATGTGGCCCGTCCAGAAGTGCTCGTTGGCTCAGAGGGCAGGGCCGTCAACAGGCCGAGCAGGCTGCCAGTGAAGCCTTCGAAGCAGGGTAGAAGCGATCGCCCGTTCCAGCGGCTTGGAGAATCTTAAACAATTATTGAATGTTGATTGCTGCTCCATGTACGTGCGCTCACCGACTTTGCCGCCGCCAGCCATCTACGCGCAGCCGGCACCATCCTCCATCCGATCGCCCCAGTTCTCAGCCTCTGGGCCGGCACCGGTGGGCAAAGCGACAGCACACGGACGCGCGCTTTACAGCCTATGGGCTCTGGCCGTATCGCGTTCACTGCCTCCTTTGCTGCCACGTTACCAAATGAGGTAGGTATCGCGTGTTGGCAATTGTGGTACCTTGTAGGGGATGATCGAAATGAGCGGCGAACAACTTAGTACGTTATAAGCCCTTCAAGCTAGGAGATCTCGAATGGCACCGAATGCAAGCGAAGACGAGAAACGCGAGCGGCGGCCACATGTCGGGCACGACCCGGCTCTGATATCTGGCGCTTCCGCCGATGGCGCTGGGAAATCTACGACAGCCGCATCGCCTATTCCATTTACTTTTCGGGAATGGCAGAGCTCGATTGAGCGACAAGCAACCTGTTCGCTGCGGCCCTGAAGGACGGACTAGGTTTGGCGGCTTCCTCCCTGCACGATCAGGCCACCTTTCTGAAGGATATCGCGGACTCCAAAACTTCCTCGGAGCTGTTGCGGTGTCACCTGGATTTTCTGGAGAAATTCTGGTCGAGGTCGTTCAGCGCCGGCTCGAAGATATTGGATCATCTCAAGCCACAGCCATCACCCGCGGGAAGGCAGGCGCTTCACTGAGCTTGCGATAAGAGCCCGATCGCAGCTACTTCCTCCAGAGCCGAGGGCATATGTCGCCCACTGACGAGGGTGTGGGTCGCTTTAGTGGCTTCAGCTCACCCGCCAAATCCCACGATTGCTCTGAACTCAAGATGCCGCGAGTTATCTAAGATTCGTTTGCCATAGATACCTCTCTTTTTGTCGAATAGAGCTTTTCTTAGGCGGAGGCAGGCAACCGCTGTCCGCTCAAGGGGGCGCAGATCCGGTTGGCGGCCGATGCCGGGATGAGTGATGACGTGATCGCCACAAGCCTGGGCGTCGGCCACTTGGCGGTCTCCCACCCTTCGACGTTTTTGTCGAAGGCAACCTGGCGGAGAACCAGAGCGAAGAGCCGCCTACCGGGCAGAGCGCGAACTCAACGACAAGGAAGAGGCCCTTCTGGTGGCCACCGCCTGCGGCCCTCCGGCAGGCCGGGCGCTGGACACCGGAGCTGCTAGCTGGCGAATGCTCAGGCTGACGTGGTACCAAGCGTGCCGCCGGAACGTCGTTCTCACGCTTGACTGCAACTTGCCCACACGGGCCGCTTTCGTTTTGGGAATTGCCGGGTCTCGTCAGCTTTCAGTAAGCCAGCCCGGATACAGAGCCGTTGTGGTTAACGGGACGTGGCAGGGACAGCGCTATCTATCCAGAACGGTCAGCGCCGAGTCACGCTTTCCGCTAAACTCAACGGCAGCGCGGAGCGGCAGGGATAGTGCCTTTATCCAGCCCCCCCAGGTCGGTAGGCGCCAGGCCGCGCCCGCGCTGTTTCCTGTCGCTGACCTTCTGTAGTCGGCTTTAAGCGTTCAGGGGGTGGAACATGGACGGCTTCAACTCAACATCCTCGCCTTATGCGCCGCAAGTGCGGCGCAACCAGCCGCTGCCAAGTTTGTCTCTTTATGTGCCCCCGAGCTGGCAGCAGGGAGATCCGTGGGCGCCGGAAGACCTCAAGTTGCGAATGGGTTTGCACAAGCTTCTGCCCCATCCGGATCTGAGCCAAATAAAAGTCTTACTCTCGGGGACGTGAACTAAACAGCCGGTATCGGGCCGCCAGGCTCGGAACACGAGATTTTTCTCCGCAGAAACTGAACTAGCTCCCGATTGAAGTCAGCCAAGGCGGCGAGTCGCCCGCGCTGCCTGCGATCCGAGTCGATCGTTAATAAGCCGAATTGGGCTGAACTGGACAGTTGAGCGTTGGCCAGAGTGAGAGCAGGAAGAGGGACAAAAGGTCTCTGAGCCAAGCCAGGACACGGCGGAGGTTGTGGCCAACGGCCGAGAGGAGAACGTTAGCGGCATCTCCGGCGCGGCCTTTGAGATAGCAGCGGCCAAGGTGACCTTCGTTCTTCATGTGTCCGATGATGGGCTCGATGGCGGAACGGCGGCGTAGCTCGCGCTTGATGACGCCGAAGACGCCGCGCTTCTGGCCCGAGATGAAGACGCGGCGGGGATTTTGTGTGTCGTGGCCGCGATATCCCTTGTCGACATAGGCCCGTTCGATCGGGCAGCCGGTGAGGCTCTCGGTGCGCTCGATGACGTTGCGAAGGGTGTGACCGTCGTAGGGGTTGTCCGGCAGCGAGCAGGCGTGGAGCACGAACAAGCCGCCCGGAGCTCTTTGGTTGTTGGTGACGATGGAGGCCTTCACGCAGAACTCATAGGGCGCGGCGGCCTTGCCCTTGCCGATGCACTCGACCTCCGGAGCATGGAAGGAATACAACTTCCAGCCGCGCTGGCGCTGCTGCTGCGAGCCGATCTGGGTGGCTCGGCTCAGCGGCAGGGCGAATGCCCCCTCCAATGCGGCCTGGCCCTCGGTCTTGCGGCGAATGTCGCGGATGATCCGGCCCAGCCGGCTGCGCAGGATGCGCAGCTGTCGCTGATGCCGGTTGAATTGTTTGGCATGAGCGTAGCGGCCCGCCATCATCGCCGCGCTTTTGGCCACGCGAACATAGGATTGCCGGAGCCTGACCCCGTGCTTCCTCGCCAGGCGGTTCAACCCGCGGATCGCTGCATGCAGCAGCTTGGCGTCGGTCGGGAAGCTGATGGCCTTCGGTTGGACGGTCGTGTCGACCGTGACCCGCTTGAGGTCCTGGCTGCGCAACGCACCGCTCGCGTGCGCCACGCGAAGGCTCTCGGCCAACAACCGCTCCAGCTTGTCGCCGAGCCGCTTGCGCCAGTGGCTCAGGTCTGAGCGCTCATGCGGGAAAACGTGCTGGAAAAACTCTTCGCCGGTGAAGAACTGGAAGTACGGATCGTGGACCCAGCGCTCGCACACCCCCTCATCGGACAGGCCGTAGATGTGCTTGAGCAGCAGCAATCCGATCATGAAGCGGGTCGCGATACCCGGCCTGCCGTTGTCGCTGTAGAGCGGCGCGATCTCGCCGTCGATCCAGTCCCAATCGACCCTGCCGGCGAGCAGAACCAGCTCGTGTCGCATGTTGATGATCTGGTCCAGCCGGGACCGGAACAGATCGTTCGAGCCTGTCGTCCTGTGCTTCTTTGGTCGCATCGGTCCCTCCGATGCAGCACAGAATCACGGTTCGCAGCGGCAGGGAAATCCAAAATCGAAATTGCAGGTTTTTGCTGTGAAGCCCCAATCCCCTGCAATCTCAAATGCCGCCGCAACCGGAAAACAGACTCTCAATCAAGTGCTTGGAGGCTTGTTCACGGACAACATCCGAAGCTGATCGCCGAGACACGTGAGGCGACTACCAGTCCTGGGGCGAGAGCTTCGTCGCCCTGGCCGAGGGTCTGCAGAACGCGCTGTGGTCGCTCGGCGGGCCAGCGCGTAAGCATCGCACCGGGCCAAGGCCCGAGCCCGTATCAGAGTCCCGTGAATGGTGTCGTAGTTCAGGTATCCCTGCAACACGCGGCGGAGCCACGCGCCGGTATCAACGATGAACGCCTGGCGGCGGTTCGTTACGCCGTGTCGTATCGTGCCATCCTGGCATTGCGGGAGTCGATTGTCACCCGTCGGATTGTGATGCGCGTTTCGCGGGATCGTGAGCGCGGATTTCAGGGGATCGTGAGCAACGATTTCGCAGGATCGTGAGCAAGGCTTTCGGAGCCTTGCAGCGCTTCGGCCGACAACTCAACCGGCTTAGGGATGACCTCGTGGTTAACGAGGAAGTCCAATGCCTACCCAGAGATTGTCGATGCGCCGGATCAAGGAAGTCCTTCGGTTAAAACATTTTCAAGGCCTGCCAGAGCGGGCCATCGCGCGGGGCGTGGGCGTCAGCAACGGCGTTGTGCACAGCTACCTGAGCCGCGCCCGCTCTGCTGGGTTGAGCTGGCCGCTTCCGGAGGGAATGACCGATGAAGACCTGGAGCTTTTGCTTTTCCCGGCCCCACGACCAGCGTCTCAGAGCCCGCAGCGGCCGGTGCCCGACTGGAGCTACATCGATAAAGAGCTCCGCCGGCGCAACGTAACCCGTCGCCTGCTCTGGGAGGAGTATCGCGCCGTTAATCCCGACGGTTTCGGGTACACGTGGTTCTGCACTACCTACGAGGCCTGGAAGGGGCGGGTCCGACCTTCGATGCGGCAGATTCATCTGGGCGGCGAGAAGGTGTTCGTGGATTTCGCCGGCGACACCATCGACATCGTCGATCCGCTGACCGGGGAAGTGCAGCCGATGAAGCTGTTCGTCGCGGCGATGGGCGCTTCGAACTACACCTACGCCGAGGCCTGCCCCAGCGAGAGCTTGGCCGACTGGATCCGGGCCCACGTCAACTTGTTCACGTTTTTGAGCGGAACGCCGACGTTCGTGGTCTGCGACAACCTCAAAGCCGCCGTCAGCAACCCCGACCGCTACGATCCCGGCCTCAATCGCACTTATGCCGAGATGGCGAGCCATTACGGCACGGCCATTCTCGCCGCACGGCCGCGGCGCCCAAAAGACAAGGCGAAGGTCGAGGTCGCGGTGCAAATCGCCCAGCGCTGGATTCTGGCCCGGCTGCGCAATCAGCGCTTCTTTTCCCGGGCCGAGCTCAACGCCGCCATCAAGACACTCGTCGACGAACTCAATGCTCGTCAAATGCGTGGCTTCGGCTCAAGCCGCGCCGAACTGTTTGCCGAACTCGACAAACCCAAGCTAACCCCGCTGCCAGATCAGCCTTATGCCTTCGCACGCTGGAAGCGCTGCCGCCTCGCTCCCGATTATCATGTCGAGGTCGACGGCCATTGGTACTCCGCGCCGTATCGTCTGATTGGCGAGCTGGTCGATGCCCGTATCGACGATCGGACGGTCGAGATCTTCCACAAGGGCCAGCGGATCGCCAGCCATGCCCGCGCGCCCAACCGACGCGGACACACCACCATCGCCGACCACATGCCCAGCGCCCATCGCCGCTACGGCAAATGGACCCCCGCCGCGGTGATCGCCGCCGGCGAGCGGATCGGTCCTTCGACAGCAGCGTTTTTCCAGGTCGTGATCGACGCCCGGCCCCATCCAGAACAAGGCTTTCGAACCTGCCTTGGCATTCTGGCGCTCGTCAAAAGCTACGGCGCCGACTGACCGGAATGGCCAAGGCCTTCGAGGAGCAGCGCCGATCGCCCGATCTCGAAGCCCTGCCGTTCGAAGATCGCATCGGCCTGTTGGTCGACCGCGAAGCCGCCGAACGCGACACCAGGCGGCTCACCACGCGCCTCAAGATCGCCGCACTGCGCCAGACTGCTTGCGTCGAGGACGTCGATCTGCGCACCCCGCGGGGCATCGACCGCGCCGTTTTCGCCAAACTCGTCGAAGGTCGCTGGATCGATCGCCACGAGAATTTGCTCGTCACCGGGGCAACCGGCCTGGGCAAAAGTTGGTTAGCCTGCGCGCTCGGCCACAAGGCCTGCCGCGACAACCGATCAGTCCTCTATCATCGCGTTCCAAGGCTGTTCGAGGCGCTCGCGCTCGCGCGCGGAGACGGACGCTACGCCCGGCTCCTCAAAAGCCTCGGCCGCGCTCAGCTTCTGATTTTGGATGATTGGGGACTATCGGTGCTCACCGCCGCGGAACGCCGCGATCTGCTCGAAATCCTCGAGGACCGACATGGCCGCGCATCCACCATCGTCACAAGTCAGCTCCCCGTGGACACCTGGCATGGAGCCATTGGGGACCCCACGGTCGCCGACGCCATTCTCGATCGCCTCGTCCACAACGCCCACCGCCTCCAGCTCACCGGAGAAAGCATGCGAAAACGCAGCGCCAAAACCATCACCCTTGACGGCCAACCAGAACACTGACTCTATCTCCCATCGGCCGTAGCGGGCTGCTCACGATCGTCTGAATTCAGTGCTCACGATCGCGCGAAATCGATGCTCACGATCCGTGAAATCCGCATTGTGAAGTGCGGATTTCGTTGGGTGCACCGCGCAGATGTGCGTGAACCCGAGGAAGTCGAACGTCTTCGGGCGGCGTTGCCCCGGCGCGAGAGGCGCTCGGCCGCGTACCGTCCAAATTTCAGAATCCGGGTCTTCTCCTCATTTAGCGAAAGACCGAACTCCGCTATTCGCTCACGCAGGGCGTCGAGAAGGCGTAGGACCTCGGTTTTATTTCGAAGCCCATAAGACTGCCGCCGGCATAGCTGCCGCTGCTTCTCCACTCGTGGGTCCAGAGGTCGAAGACGTGATGCACATTCATATTTACGAAGAGCGGCGGGAGCACCGCCCGTTGCCGCGTACTTACTCGTGCTACGGGCTTCGATCTGAATTTTCATTGCACGCAAGGAACTCGCAACTGACGGCATTTCTGATTCTAGAGTGGCCAAGTTCAGAAACATGGCGAAGAAGCCCGCGCACTACATCGCACAGGCGAATCGAAAAAGATTCGGGATTAGCGGGATGAAGGAGATCGTCACGTGACAACGCCAGCGGTCAGCCGCTTGCGTATCAAATCAATCGCAAGAGCCGGAGGTCTGACGGAAGATGAGTTCCTGCCCGCCGCCGTGCATTGCCCGTCAGTAGCGGATCCGGCGCTGCAAGGAAGGCGCCGCGCTTTGGCAGGGGAGCGGAGCTGGTCGGCGACGCAGCGCCATTACGCCCGCGCGTCCTCGGCATCGTCCTGGGCGCACACCGTGGCGATGAAGGCGGAGACGAGGCGCCGTGCGCTCTTGCCGGCACGTGCCAGCGCATTGCGCATGAAGTGGACGCGGCAGCGCTAGTGGCGTTGAGAACTTCGCCGACCGTGGCCGTGATCCCTCATGAGTATCGGAGACGACGAGCCCGTAGCCCCGCAGGCCGCGGCGGACGAGCTTGCGCAGGAGCGCGGCCCAGAACGTCTCGGCTTCGGATGGGCCGACGTCAATGCCGAGCGCCTCACGCCGGCCGTCGCTGTTAACTCGACGCGATGGTCACCGCGACCGAGACGATGCGCCCCTGCTGACGCAGCTTCACGTACGTGGCCGATCCACAGATAGGGCCGATCGCCCTAGAGCGGGCGGTTGAGGAAGGCCTTCACGTCCCCGCGGGTCACTTCAAATTCCTCCGGGTGTGGTCAGTCAAATTCCTCCACCCGCGAGGCAGGACAAGGGACTGTTAGTTTGAGTTTGTTTCCCGGGCAAGAGCTTCAGCGGCTTCTTTGAGCCGATAGCTGCGTCCGTCGAACTCAAGCAGATGGCAATGATGCATAAGGCGATCGAGGATCGTCGTGCTCATAGTGTTGTCCCCAAGGTATGCCCCCCAATCCTGCACGACGCGATTGGAGGTGACGATGACGCTGCGGCGCAGTTTGTAACGCTGATGGATCAGGGTCTGCAGCAAAGTGCCGGCGTCGTCGGGGATGGCGCGTGCGAGGAATAGATCGTCCAGCACGAGGAGATCGCAGTCGATGATGGTTCGCAGCCGGACCTCGCGTTGTGCCGGAGAGTTCAGGGCGTAGCGGTGGAAGAAGTCGTCGGTCTCAAGATACTGGACCTTGTGGCTTTGCAGGATCGCCTGATAGGCAATCGCCTTGGCGATGTGCGACTTCCCGGTGCCAGGTTTGCCAACAAGCAGAGCGTTCTCGCCAGCGGCAATGAACGCCAGGGTGTGGAGCTGGAAGCAGGTCTGACGTGGCAGTTTGGGATTGAAGGACCAGTCGAACTCGGCGAGCGTCAGCTTTTCGTCGAGCCCGGATTGCTGGTATCGCCGCTCGATAAGACGGGACTGACGACGGTCCAGTTCATCCTGCAGGATAAGGGAGAAGGTCTCGAGGAAGGGCTGGTTGGCGCCCTGCGCCTGGAGCACGCGCGTCTGCAGCGTGTCGCGGACACCCGACAGGCGCAGCTGTCGTAGGCAACGCTCAATTTCCGGCATGGTCATCATGTGGCTAGGTCTCCAGTTTAAGGTGAGAAGGTGCAGCGGGAGCGCTCGTGGCGCCGGAGTTGGCCGGGGTTGCGCAGGCGACACGAGCGCGGATTGCCGTGGCGTGATCGTCGTGAGCCTCGGCCTGCCGACCATTGTCGTCGGCGTCGCGCCGCACAGCGCGGCTGAAGAGGTCGCCGTATTCCGCGGGGGTACGGATCAGCGGATGATCCTGGGTGAGCGGCGATGCCGGCTGTGGCGTCACTCCAACCTGCTCGATCGCCTGTTCGAACAACCGCTCGACGGTCGCACGCACGTGCTTGTAGCGGTAGATGCGGTTGTCGATGGCGTGCGCGCAGGCCTGCTCGACCAGCCGCGCCGGATACTTCCGGCCCAGCCCGACAATGCCCCACATCGCGCGCTGTCCGGGGCGCCCTTCGGTGTCGAACACCTGCTGGCACAAGGCCCTGGTCTGCGGTCCGATGCGCTCGGCGCTCGCCAGCAGCACGGCGGTTTGCCGCGACGGGTTGAACGGCCGTTCGCTGGTCGGCAGGACGACAGAACCGGGGTGCGCCATCCGGGAATGAACACGCAGCAGCGCACGGGTGTGGCGATCACGGATCTCGATCGTGGTGGTGTAGATGCGCACGACGACCTGGCTGCCGATCGGCGCGGGCCGCGCGGCGTAATAGCTGTTGTCGACGCGTACGGTGGTGTCGTCGCAGACAGTCCGGACGACTTCGGTGAAGATGCGGAAGGGAGCGACAGGCAGCGGCCGCAGGTGCGGCTTCTCTTCCTGGAACATCGCCTCGACCTGACGGCGCGTGCTGCCGTGGATGCGTTTGGAAGCCCAGTTCTCCTCCCAGTGCCTCAAGAACTCGTTTTGCGCCTCCAGCGTCTCGAAGCGCCGTCCGGCCAGCGCAGTGCCCTGGGTATGTTGAATCGCATTCTCGACGCATCCTTTCCGATTTGGATCGGCCACGCGCGCGGGATCGGCGACCACGGCGTAATGAGCCAGCATCGCGCTGTAAATCGGGTTGAGCTGGGGCTCGTACAAATCCGGCTTGAGGACGCCTTCCTTCAGGTTGTCGAGCACGACATAGCTGGGGACCCCGCCAAAATACCGGAACGCCTCTTCGTGGAGCTGCGCCCAGACTTGTTGGCTGGACTTCCAGACTACCCGCCGGAAGCTGCGCCGCGAGTAGCGTAGCGTCATCACGAACAGGCGGGGACGACGGTACCGCCCGCTCTTCGGATCAACCGTCGGCGCGCCCTCGCCATAGTCGACCTGAGCTTCCTCGCCGGGGAGGAACTCAAGACGATCAAACTGCTCAGGATCAGCGTGCCGCAACCGGCGCACAAACCGCTTGACACTCTGGTAGCTGGACGGAAAGCCAAATTGATCAACCAGGTCCTGGTAAATCGCCTGCGCGTTCCGCTTCAGCCGGACCTGTTCTTCGATCCACGTCCGATGCGCTTCGCAAGCCGAACGGGCCAGGCTGCTGGTGACCGTCGCTTCCGATGTCCCAAAAGCCGGTGGTCGGGGTGGAGGAATTTGGCCGTCCGCGCTCACCGAGCCGGTGGTCACTTCCCCGGGGGAATTTGCCTCCGCACCGGCCCGCAGCGCCTGATAACGCCGGATCGTCTTGCGATCGACACCCGTCAGCCGGTGAATCTCGCGCTGGCTGGTGTTGCGATCAAGTAATGTAAGTACGGTGCTTTGCAGATGTCGCTTCAAGACGTTCAACTCCCCGGCCCCTTGCTGGCTAAAGGGGTCGAACATAAACGTCCTGCCTGACCGGCTACTGCTGTTCAGCGGCGCTGACGGCGATCATCAGGTGGGGGAGTTTCAAGTGACCATACCCGGGGGATTTTGACCGACCCACGGGGTCACGTTGTCGCCGATCTCACTGCACATGCCGCGCCGGTCATGCCTTCGACCACCAGCGCCATCAGCCGGAGGCCGAGTGTGTTCCCTAGTACCCGGAATCAGAGCTGAGTGATACGGCGGCCTTTGAAACGGCGTTGACGGACCTTTTTCTTGGTCCAGACGAAGGGCTCGGCTCTGTCGTTGTATGCGTTGACGTAGGCATCGATGTGTTCCTGAAGCTGCTTGAGGCTCGTGAAGGAGGTGCCGCTGAGCGACTGCCCCTGCAAGATGGAAAACCATACTTCGACCTGATTGAGCCATGACGCACTTGTCGGCGTGAAATGAAATTGCACGTTGGGGTGGGCCTTGAGCCAGTCCTCGTTCTTTTTATGGGTGTTGAGGTTGTCGAGGATGACGTGAAGCTTGCGGTTCGGAAAAGCCGCGGTGACGCTGTTCATGAAATCGAGAAACTCGACGCGGCGCCGGCGTTTTGAATGGGTCGCGATGATCTTTCCGGTGGCGACTTCGAGCGCCGCAAACAATGTTGTGGTGCCATGCCGCTTGTAATCGTGGCTTTGGCCGGTTAAGGCGCGGCCATTGGGCAACTTCAGATAACCCTGCGCTCGCTCCAAAGCCTGGATCGAGGGCTTCTCGTCCACGCACAGCACAATGGCCTTCGCCGGCGGCGCGACATAGAGGCCGACAACATCGGCGGCTTTGGCCGTAAAGTTCGGGTCGTTGCTCTCGCACCAGGACTTGCGAGCCACCAGGTCAATCTTGTGGCTGCGCAGGAACCGCCAGACATATTGGACATCGACATCGCCCAGCGCCTCGGCCAGCAGGGGGCCGGTCCAGCGCGCAAACCCTTGCGGTGGCGGCTTATCCAGCAGCTTCAGAATCCGCTTGTCGGTCGTCTTCGTATAGATCGGCTGCTTGCCAGGCCGCGGCTTGTCTTGCAGCCCTTCAAGGCCATGGTCGGCATAGCGATGCCGCCAAAGGCTGACAATCCGCGGCTGGACCCCAACTTCCTTGGCGATCGACCGGGTGCTGCGCCCATCCGCCGCCAACAGAACTATCCGCGCCCGCTTCAAATCGCGCTGCAACGTCACCGGTGAGCGACAGCACGCCTCAAGCACCTTGCGATCTTTCCTCGAAAGGTGGACTTCTCTTGCTTCGGGTATCATCCCGACCTTGAATCACGACTCACGTTCCAAGAAAAGTGGGTACTAGTCACGAAGGCAGCATGAGCATCGTCGTTATGCGAGACGATGCCGCTCCGTCGGGGTCGATGGCCGCATCACGCATGGAAGGCAATCATCGGAACATGAGAGGCCCGATCGGGTCCACTGGATTGGTCTCCAGTGGGGGACAGCGGCGAGGCACTGCCAGAGCCGCGGTCCGAGCTGAGGTCGGGAGTCGGACTGGTCCATAGTACCTGTGAAGTCGTCGAAGGAAACGAGACGTATGGAGGGAAGGGGCCAGCCCGAGGGGAGCCCGCGCGAGAAGGCCAGGGTCCGGACACAGAGCCGGGTTGCCTTGCCGCCGAACCTCGATCGGGTGAACGCGGCGGCCAAGCGGGCTGCCCAAACCCGGTTCACGGCCTTGCTGCACCACATCGACGAGGACGCTCTGCTTCGGGCGTTTCGACGACAAAAGCGGCAGGCCAGCGCGGGGGTCGATGGGGTAACGATGGCGAAGTACGAAGAGGGGCTCACGGATAACATCCGCGACCTCTGCGGACGGGTCCACACTGGTCGCTACCGGCCACAGCCGGTGCGGCGAGTCTACATCCCCAAAGCCGATGGCGGTAAGCGGCCTCTCGGTGTGCCGGCGCTCGAGGACAAGATCGTCCAAAGCGCGGTGGCCGAGGTGTTGAGCGCCGTCTATGAGGCCGACTTCCTTGGGTTCTCCTACGGCTTCCGGCCGGGGCGGAATCCTCATATGGCGCTTGATGCCTTGCATACGGCGATCATGAGCCAGCGTGTGAACTGGGTGCTCGATGCCGACATACGCAGCTTCTTCGACGCGGTCGACCACGAGTGGCTGTTGCGGATGGTGGCGCACAGGATCGCCGATCCTCGCATCCTACGGCTCCTCGAGCTGTGGCTGCGGGCCGGTGTTCTTGAGAGCGGCGAGAAGCGAGAGACGGACAGGGGCACGCCGCAAGGGGCAGGCATCAGCCCGCTCCTTGCCAACATCTTCCTGCACTACATCCTCGATCTCTGGGCCCACCAATGGCGTCGTCGTCATGCCCGCGGTCGCGTCGTGACCGTGCGCTATGCGGACGACTTCGTCATGGGCTTCGAGAGCAAGGCAGATGCGCAGGAAATGCTCTTGGCCCTCAAGGTGCGGCTGGCCAGCTTTGGCCTGATGCTTCATGAGGGCAAGACGCGGCTGATCGAGTTTGGCCGGTTCGCGGCCGTCTCGCGTCAGCGGCGCGGCGAGCGGCGACCAGAGACCTTCGCCTTCCTCGGCTTCACCCACTACTGCGGGCGGACCCGAGATGGCCGGTTCATCGTGAAGCACAAGACGGAAGGGAAACGCCTGACGCGCAAGCTGACGGCGTTGCGCCAGGACGCCTGGCGGCTCATGCACGCGCCACTGGCCACGCAGCACGAGCGGTTCGCCGCCGCACTGCGCGGGCACTACGGCTACTATGGCAGGCCGCACAATTATCCAGCGCTCAACGGCTTCTACCGCGAAGTGCGTCGGATCTGGCTACGTTGTCTGAGACGACGCAGCCAGAAAAGTCGGCGCATGGGCTGGTCGGAGTTCGACACCCTGACGGCACGCTTCCCTCTGCCCGTTCCACGCATCACTCGCACTTGGGCGCAGGCGCGGATATGACGCGGGTTACCCTCGGGAAGAGCCGGGTGCGGGAAATCCGCCCGCCCGGATCTGTGAGGGCGAAAGCCAAATGGCTGAGCTACTCGACCGCGCCTCTCTTGCTCTGCAGAGTGCGGTGCTGCCGAATGCTTACTTGATCGATAGCTGCTTGAGATCATGGTGGCACTGGAAAGGTCGGATTTGCTCACCGCCCGGCATCGTTGAAGCGTGCTTCTAAGATCTCCGGAAGGAGGATCAGACGTGGTTTTAGGTCCGCCTGAGCAGCTGTCCGAGGTGCCGACGAGCCCCTCATTCAGCCAAATTGTGGCTGATGGAAGAGAAGAACGCGGCTTCCCGGTAGGCTCTCTGCCGTGTAGAGCTGACCGTGGATAAAAAAAGCGGTCATTGGGACGTCCCGGCTCGGCAGAAGGCCTAGATTCTGCAATATGTCGATCACGGCGGGCGAAGCCTCTTGGGAGGCGTGCGTCCAGCCGTCGCCCAAGAACTCTCCCAGTTCAGGCACTTGCGGGACTGGCTGATGGCCTGATGCAGGTGCGGCAGACGGCAGAGGAAGGTTCGGCGCCAGCGCCGAGGGAGCGTCCCTACTCCATTCGAACGGAGCCGCCGAATCAAGCCCTGTCGCAAGACCGCCGTAGATATCTGAGGAAGTCCTCAGTGCCGCAGGCCTAGCTTCGCCCGGCAAAGCGGGCCGAGGGTGATGAATGAGCTGAACGTCCTTGGGCCCTTCCGGTCCCAAGATGGCCGTGTAGCGTTCGCCGCCGATCTCAAAGTTCATGATTGGATGTTCCACAACAGGCAAGAAGTCCCACTCGCCTAACTTGGACAGCATCTCGTCGGGGGCCGGCTGGGTGCGATGGGAAAAATTCTTGGGAACGGCGAAAGAAACATCAAACGTATCGCCGACAGCGGGCGACAGCAGATGGACGAGCTGAACATCGTTGAGCCCTCCCGGTCCCAAGACGGCCATATAGCGCTCACCTCGAATGTCGTAGGCCTTTACCCGCTGTGCTGCATCCGGCAAGAGGCCCCAGCGGCGAAGCCTGTGCATCATATTCGGCGCGGCCTGAGTCCCGTGGGAGAAATGTTCGGGAACGCTCAAAGACGCATCAAAGGCTTCGCCGGCTGCTGCGATCGTCTGCTCAAGGGTGGTCTGCGCCGCAGCGCCTTCGTTCATCATCTGTCCAGAGTGGTCTTCAGAGGCGAAATCGGGCTGCCGCAAGCTCGGATGCCAAGCAGGGGCATCGAAAGGCGCTTCTTGAGCAACACTCTGCGCTGGCGAGGGAACGGTTGGACTCATCGTTGGCCAAGGCATCAGCGCATCGAAGGTCGGCGTTGGCAAAAGGTTCTCGCGGTCCGCTGCATCGAAAAGCGCGTCCTGAGGGACACTTTGCACCGGCGAGTGGATGATTGAACTCATCATTGGACCAGGCACCAGTGCATCGAAGGTCAGCGCGCGAAAGAGGTTCTCGCGACCCTCGGCATGGAAAAGCGCGTCCCGAGGGACACGTTGCACCGGCGAGGGAATGGTTGGACTCATCGTTGGCCAAGGTACCGGCGCATTGGAGGTCGCCGCCGACAAAAGGTTCGCACGATCCGCGGCATCGAAAAGCGCCTCCTGATCGACACTTTGCACCGGCGAGTGAACCATTGAACTGACCGTTGGCCCAAGCATGGTCGCCGGCAAGAAGCTCTCGGCTTCTGCAGCATCGAAAAGCACGTCCTGGGCGACACTTTCCGTAGGCGAATGGACGGCCAACCCCACTCCATGCCAGACCTGCGGAGCATTGAACCCCGGCGGCCGTGAGCTGCGCTCATCTGCATCGTCCCCAATCGGCTGCTCATCGGCCGGCATAGCTGAGGGGGTGGACGGCTGGATGACCTGGCGCGAACTGCCTCCTTCTCCGCCTAAATTGGTCTGCAGGGTAATGGCGCGATAGTCCCGAAGGCCATTCAAGGCGGAGATGAGCATCTTGTCCTTCGGGAACAACCTATCCGCGTGTCCGAGCAGTTTATCATCACTGAGGTCGGCAATGGACAAGGGTCGGAGCGCTACCGCCAACTTCCGCAGTCCGCTCGCATAGCTCTCGGCCGTTTTCCTGCCGATCTGTCGACCAAAACCTGCCTCGGCGGCATCCCTGATAAGACCCTCATCTTCCCTGGAAGGACGATAATGTGTTGAGAGGGGGCGAGCGTTGGCGTCGGGCTCGCGGTACCGACTGATCATTAACAATGCTGGCGCGATGACCCTGTCGTTTGGCAGCAGCTTCCTAGCGTTAGCGAGTAAGGCATCGTCATCGAGCCCAGCAATTGATTTGCCGGACTTCTTCAGCCCCTCGGCGAATTTGCGAAGCCGACGATCATAAATTTTGACGGTGGTCTCACTCGGCGGCGGCCCTCCATTGAGAGCAGCGGCCGATGCCGCCTGGATGAGGTGATCGTCTTCCTCAGTGACATCATGAAGCGCCGCGTGCGGATATACAGGGCCCGCCTCTCGCACGCCTGCCAGGTGCTGCTCAAACGCCACATGCTTTTGATCCGGCTGTTCCACGGCGGCGTCCGACGCAGCGGACGCCTTATCGGCTGGGTTGATCGTGTTGAATCGGTCCATGTTCAGTCCGCAGGGCTCGCTCTCTCGCTATTTCGCTACTCACGTTTGCTTTCCAAAACCTGACATCGCCAAGCGGAAAGGTAGAATGAAAGGATAAATGATGGCTCGCAATTGCCTTCTCTGCGCCTTGCAGCATCGCTCGTGCGCCTGAGCGCCAGGTGCTGCACAGTAGGTTCCGACAAGCGCTTAAAGCGCCTATCGGAGCGGCTGCACATTCTGTGTTGTTGGTCCCGCTGCGTCCGGCGCTGTCGTGCTTGCTCCATCTTCTCCGTTGCCCTTGTTGCGCGCTGCGAGAGTAGAGTGACTAGCAAGAGGAGCGGCGGCGCGATCGCCATTTACCGTGCTGACAGACCGATTATCAACCAGGTCGAGCGGATCGTTCACCATCACTCCCAGGTTGTTTTTGGTCGAGCAACCAAGAGTCGGTTCGAACGAATTGTCGTCCACTGCTGGTCCTGCGATCAAAAGCGACGGACAGTTCGGAAGATGCGCTTCAAACGTAATCGCCTCGATCCTGACGGCGGAACGGCCCGATAAATTGAGGGGAGAAGCGGACAGCCGGATGTTAGAGGGAACAACCCCCATGGCGCGTGCTTCGTGCGCCACCTGCGCAATGAGCTTATGGGAGCCGCTGACATCCACATGGAGCGCATCCCGCCGGCCACCACTTGCGTCGGCGATAAAATTACGCAGCTGAAGCTTTTCGAGGGCATGGAGGCTCTGCAGAAGCAAGACACGCTTTTTCTGTTCGACCTGGACTCCTTGTTCGGCAGGATTGGGATGGATCGACGCAGTATTTGCGCAGCCCCCCAATATTGCGGCAAGGACAATCGAATGGGACAAATATCGCATGTTCATATGTCGATCCTCATTCGATGATAAAGCCGGCGTTGCCCGTCAGTCCCGGTGCGCTCGCGCGCGGCGCATCGCGGCCTTGAGGCGGCCGTGCCACCGTGTTCGTCAAGATGCGGCCTGCATCTGATGGCGGTGCGATGCGGTTGGTCGGAATACTTATCTGGCTTGGATTTGATCCCGGCCGTACGATGTAAGGTGTAACAACGATAACTAGCTCGGTTTCGCGTTTTTGAAACGATGAAGAGCGAAAAAGCGCACCAAGGATCGGTACGTCGCCGAGCCAGGGAAACTCGCCGATATCAGTGTTGAAGTTGCGCCTGATGAGGCCGCCGATTGCAAAGCTCTGGCCGCTGGCGAGCTCGACCACGGTGCTCGCCCGCCGCGTCGAGAGGGCAGGAACCGCCATACCATTGATCTTGACTTCGCCTTCGGTCGATAGTTCGCTGACTTCGGGCTTCACACGGACAATGATCTGGTTGTTGCTGAGCACTGTCGGGACGAATTCCAAGCTCACGCCGAACTGCCGGAATTGGACCGAAACCTGCCTGTTGTCCTGCATGACTGGGATCGGAAACTCGCCGCCGGCGAGGAAGCTTGCGGCTTCGCCGGACATTGCCGTCAGGTTCGGCTCAGCCAGGATTGAGGCGAGGTGCTCACTGGCGAGAGCGTCGAGAACAGCGCTGAGGTTGATATTGCCGGTGCTAAACCCGATCCCAATCGTGCCGCCGCCGCCAGCCCTGCCGGACCCTCCCGGTTTGCCGGTGGCAAGGAAAGCGCCGTTTGGGCCCGAGGCGGTGAAGTTGATGTTGAGATCCTTGACGGCGGTGCGGGAGACTTCTGCTACGCGCACGCTGAGATTTACCTGCAGTGAGCCGGCGACCTGGATCTTGTTGACGACCGGGGCGCCCGCGCCAACAAATTGCTCAGTGACCTTCCTCGCAGCCTCAACGACATCGGCATTGGGCGCTATACCGCTAAGGATCGCCCCGCGCGGGGTATAGCTGACCTGAATTGGATAGTCGCCGACCTCGGCCTTGAGCGCGGCCCGTAGATCCTCGAGTGGTTGGGTTACGACAATACGCAGCTCGGCAAGAGCCTCGCCGTTTTCGTTGAGGGCGAACAGGCTCGTCCGCCCGGACTTTTTGCCGAACACGAAAATTGTACTGCTCGACGGAGCTTGATAATCGGCAATTGCAGGGTCGGCGACAAAAATGGTCGCCGCCGGTGCGCTCAAATGCACCGTCTTTCCCTGTGACGAGGTAATATTGAGCGTGCCCGTGGTGCTGCCGGGTGCCGCACGTGGCATCTCTCCTTTGCCGTCCCGCTTGGTCTCGGCTGAGGCCGCAAGCGGAAACAGCAAAGCAAATCCGCATAGGAGGTAGCAGAGACGATTGAGAGCGGCAGAGCGTTGTGGGTTGGTGATCGCAGGCGGCTGGGTAGCGCCGGCGGCATTATTAAGGACCTTCAAGCGATTGTTGCCTTTAAGTGACGCTGCTAGGCAGCCGATGCTGTGCCAACGAGTTCAAGAGTGTAACCGACGCCGCGCGCGGTCTTGATTCTGAGCGTCGCACCCGCCTGGTTCAAATGCGCGCGTAAGCGATAAATCCCGACTTCCAGCGCATTGGTCGAAACCTCGTCATCGAACGCGTACAAGCTATCTTCCAGCGAAGCGCGCGGCACAGTGCGGCCGGCGCGATTGAGCAGATGCTCGAGAATGCACACCTCACGCCGAGCAATCCTCAGGATCCGGCCACCCACCGAGACTTGTCTGGCGATCGGATCGAAATGCAGATTCCCGAATGTCACGACCGGCGCCGTCATTTGCGTTGACCTTCGCAAAATGGCCCGCATGCGAGCGATGAGTTCGTCGATCGACACAGGCTTGGGCAGGAAATCATCCGCTCCCGCATTGAAGGTCGCGATCCGGCGGCTGAGATCATTGAGACTGCTCATCATCATTGCCGGCATTGATCGTCCTTCGCGCCGCAACTGCTTCAACCAGTCCAAACTATCCCCATCCGGCAAGACGGACTCCAGCAGTACGAGGTGGTAGTTTGCGCAATCCAGCGCGGCTGACGCCTCATCCAGCGTGGGCGTCACGTCCACCGCGAACCCGCAATTCACGAGCGTTGCCTTCACAGCGCGGCCAAAGTCCGCATGATGATCAACCAGGAGAATTCGCATCCATCGCCTCTCGTCCGTCCTCGGCAAGACTTGAGCGTGTTAGGGTTGACCAAGAGATCCGGCGACTGGATGCTGCCGGTCTGGCATGAATTCGAAAAGCCGTAGACGACCCGCAAGAGCTTGTTGGCAGGCGACCGATGCATGCGCATCCATTGACATCGGATATGTGACGGCTCGCGGCGGGTCGCCTGGGCGGGCGGCGCAGCTCAACATATCCGTTATGTTGGCAAGAGCTCTGCGATGACTTACGGGGTTGAGAGCCCTGGCGGCGCACTGATGCATCTGTGGGCGGCACATAGCAATGCCTGCATGCGCTGCGCGAATGCTAGCGGTAGTGATCGCGCGAGACTGCCCCAGCGAAAGCAAGGCACGGGCGAGATCAGCTGTATTTGTCGTCGAACAGGCTTGCGAAACCGACATTGAATACTTCCCAGTTCGTCTTGATCCGCGGTCAGTCTTGCGAGGCTGTTGGCCGTAGTGCCGTCAAGTCGCGGCATTGCAAGTGTTCCGCGCTAAAGACACTTCGCGCGCTATGTGCCGGCCAATGGGGCGTAAAAGGCCGAGATGCGACGAAACGATCAACGCGTCCTTCGGGACAGACGTCCTCTCGTTTGCCGGCGTTATCCAAGTAAGATGTCAACCGTTCCAATGCTCGGTCGCTTCCGAGGCGTTCTCCGTCCCAACTGAGCTAGTGCTGCCAATGAAGGACAAATTACGTGCGGCATTGCTGTCGTGCCTTGTCTGAGGCGGCGACGCCGGCTCCATGTCGTCGGATCGGGTGCACGGCTCAGGAACTCTGCCTTTCGTCGGCATAGGCGAAACAACGACTGCCCGCGTTGTTCTCGCGCGCTGGATCCAGGTCTGCCTGCGAAGACGGCGCTTCGCCCAGCCCTCACAGAGCAGATGAACGATGCAAGCTCTAAAAAGGAGGAGTTGGGTAGTGTGATCAACCGAATCGGCCGAGCATTGAGTTTTTGAGACGTTCGCAATTGTTGGTACCCGTCAGGAAGAGTTCACACGAGCGGACTGTGTCGCGAGACTGTCGGAAATCCTACAATCTGACGCGAGGTGAGATTCAAGTGCAATTGAATGCTCTTTGTCGGGGTGCCTTCAGTTTGGAATCGTTGTGAGGCAACGGCGACACAGTTCGACCATGCCGTCGAACTGCGCGCGGCGGTCCGTCTCGCTGTGTACAAAGCCGTGAGCATTCGTCCGTCCAATTAAACGTCTCGCAGAAGCGCTATTGAGTGCAGAAGAGGCAGGTGCTCTTGGCAAGCGGGGTAAGCCATGACACCAGGAGCGGGGCGATCCGATCCGCCTCATGCGTGTCAATTTAGCGGGGAGACCGTGGCGAGAGGTGGACGTCCACTTGATGAACAGGTAGCAACGTTCGAGGTGAAGACTGTCGATCGCTCGAGCCAAGTTGTTCGGCAAGGGATTGAGGAGAGAATCGATTGCCAGACGTCATCTTGAATGCGGCCTCCTTATATTGCGATCGACTATGAGCCTCTTAGGCGCGCTCCGCAAAATCGATTGTTTTGATGGAACGCATCCAGGTGACGGATCGGCTGTCTTGTAACAGCGCGGCTTATCGCGGGGAGCGAATGCCCGATGCGATCGCGGCCGAAACACCTGTTGCTTGACCGCGCGGCCAATTTCAGACCGAGTACAGAGAGGGACGCAGCGCGTTCAGCGGCGTAACTCCACCAAAGCCGCCAGCCAGCCGTGAGCTCGTATGTCGTTCGAACTCACAATGTCCAAGGCGCCGGGATGCTCCAACGAGCGCGCACAGGAGGAGGATTGTCCGACATCCTCGCGTCGCCGGAAGTGCATCTTGTCGGAGACCGAACCGCTCTGCCGCTCGACCGGCGAGTTGATCGGGCCGCCGGTCGCCGCATAAGCTTAAGCTGTTCTGCGTGTGCGGAGTTGGTACGCCGCTTCAAGGTCTTTCTTTTGGGAGTTTGGGTGCTTGAAAACCAACGAACCAGCCCAACGGTTTGGCCGAGAGACCATCTACTCATTGCTCTCGCGCTTATAGGGATTTTCTTCTCTGCCGGTGCGGTAGCTTTCCAAGTTTCCGCCCAAGAACAGGCGCTCGGTCTCTTTCGTTGGCGTTCTGCCAAGTGAGCACATCAAATCGACGTCCGCATCGATGTTGTCGTAGTCTTCAGCATTCATTCTGAGCGCAATGCTGCTCATCACGTCGTCTGGCGTCCAGACACTGTGCTTCGGAACAGTGTAGGTGTGCAGTGCGTTCGCATTGTTGGCGATCGCCCTCGCCCAATGATCGCGAGAAACGGCGAGTTTCGCCGGATCTTCGACCAACGATACGAAGGGTGATGTTGTTGTCTTGCCGCGCATATGCCAGCCAGCTTGGCGCGCCCGGTCAATAGGATACCGCTCTGGATGATCTCCAATGGAAGAATGATCCCGAGCCGTGTTGCGAACATGCAATATGGCGCTTGTGTTTTCGTCCGTATGCGGCTTGCAGTCACTATTCTGATTCTGAAAACGCCGCAGTGTGACATAAGACGACCTCACGACGTCGTCAAATACGCCGTCTCGGTCAATGCTAGGTGCGCTCGCCGGTGACCAGCGCGCCGCCTGCTGCACGGCAAGGTCGATCTCATTGCGAAGCACTTCAAGATTGGCACCTGTCAGTGTTGCTGCAAGCTGAGCGCGGGCACTGACAAATGATGGGGCTGGGCAGCTACCGGGTTCCGAGGCGGCCTCGCCTGGCGCAGACGAGGACGTGGCAGTCGCGGAATTTGCCGCTAAGCAGAGTGAAGGCGGCGTCGGGTAGGCCGAATCGAGGTCGTCTAGATCCAAGTCATTCAGCTGCTGCTCGAAGCTTGCTTGATCTTCGGAATTGTGTGCCGTTGCGCTGCTCTCGGCGCCAAGCTCATCCTGTTGTCCATGGACGCGGCGCGCCTGCTGTACCACGTTGTGAACCTCAAAGGGAGTGTCCACAGCATTTCGTGGATCAACGTTCATATCTCTCTCCCTTCGAAGTGCCGGATGCCAGCCTAGATTGTTGCAGGCGCAGCTTTCGAGAAGCTGACAGACCAGAGAGGGCGCCATTTAGTTTCAGCTCTTGACGGAGTCGAATTGAGTCAGTCAGCATGGCGAACAGCCAGCCGGAAGGAAGTCGCGTGAAGCGTCGGATCAAAATCGGTGCTGCCGTTTGCCTCCTGGCATTGGTGTTCGATTGGGCTGCTATTGGATGCCTGAGATTGTTCGGATCGGCACGCCAGGACGCGCCCACCACTTCATTGTGGACGCGTGATCTAAGGCAGACAGCCCGTGCACAGCAAGATGGACGAGCCGGTGCTTGAGGTGGCGAAAGGCGCGTTCGTAGATCGTCTACTTATGCAGAGGCGAGAACTACATTCTCTCGCTCGAGAGGCCTGTGGCGGACCAGCGCAACCGGTTTGGTTTGCTGTTTCCAAGCGGACGACGCTGGATCAAGCCGGTCTAGTCGACGCGCGGGAAGCTAAGCCACTTCCGCAAACCTAACATACGAGGTTGTGATGTCGGAATAGCCATTACAACGTCTTGCGCGTCGTTGCGACAGGCTGCTTTGTACGAGCGCGCTTGTTGTCTGGAATCAGCCAAACGCATCGCGAGCATCACGACTTGGAGGCCGCAATCGGCGGTACTTATCGAGGGAGAAGAGCATATGAAGGTTACTGGCCGAGGACTAACGATCCTGTTGTCCTTGCTTTCGGCCGCGAGCGCGCCGGCAAGAGCCGACGACCCCTCGCCGAAATACACTGAAGTACTCAGAGCCCTCCAAGCGGGGAAGAATGTGAAGCTCATCCTCGATATGACCCACTGTACCAACGCGGATGGTGGCAAACCTGCGTCGGCGACGCAGGCCGGTCTGGTCATCAATGCCTTCAGGGTGACCAGCCAGAGCGGCATCAGCTTCGCCAATGCTCATCAAACGGTCGACAGCTCCGGACATGCCGTGACCGAGTACATCCGCCATAGCCTTAGCCGCGAAGGCAAGCTGACGGTGCGAGCCTCCAAACTTGTCGTCGGGACCACCGAACTCGCGAATCAAGGCGAATTCATCTGCGAAGTGCCGGATGGCGCAAAGTTCATCTGGTAACGAAGAGCACAGAGCAGACGGGCGCTTCGTAGACTTGATCCTCCATCGTGTGGACAGCTTCGCCGGGCATGATACGGATCTTTTCGATCGTCAGGACTGCCAGACTCTTTCTAGCCGTCTTTTCGTCAGGGAAGGATCAAGTTGCCTGAACTTGTTGCTCAGCTAACTCATGAATGTCGCCGATCTCCATTCGATCTTTGAGGTGGAAGATCGGCGGCTCATGCAGTCGTCGTATGGGGCTGAGCCAATACCTCTCGGTTGAACGTCCAGATGATCTCGCTACGTCCGCGCGCTGCCCGCGGCCCTCGTGAGAACATCATATTTAAGCGGATCCAGCCAGGGCCGGCGTTGTTGACGCTCCCCCTCGCCGGGCAGACGGACCGGAGGATTATAGCATGAACGCTGTTTTCGACTTTTCCAAGCATCGGAAAAGGCAAATCACCCTTTCCGGAGCCTGCGTCATCAGCCTTTTGCTCCTGACTTTTTGTACGGATTCGATGCGCTGGCCGTCCGAAAGTCGTCCAGATTCCCACCCAGAAATAGTACCTCACGCTCTTCGGTTGGGGTAGCACTCACCCATGCCAGATCGGGTTCATCATTTTCGGTTCCATCCTCGAGAATACTGACGATGTCTTCCGCCGTCCAAGTTGTGACCCTCGGCACCGTGTAGGTGTGCAACTCATTCGCGTTTTCCGCGATGACTTTGGCGCCAAACTCCTTGTCGTCGTCCGGCGAAACGAGCAGTAGTGAGGCGTCCTCGGACAGTGACACAAAAGGCGAAGAATTGGTATCGCCCCTCATGTGCTCTGCCGCTGCGCGGCCCAGATCTAGTCGTTGGCCTCCCCAGATATTCCAGGGAGCTTGCTCGTAACGCAAAGCCGCCATGGAACGCAAATGGGCCATCGCGCTTTGACGGTCCAACACATGTGGCCTGCAGTGGCTGGCGTGGTTTTGAAAGCGCTGCAGCTCCGTGTATGACGATGCCAACACGTCGTCGTAAACGCGGTCACTGTCGACGCGATAGGCTGACGATCCAGTCGCTCTTGGCCATTGTGCTGATCTTTGCGCAGCGAGTTCGATGTCTCTTCTGAGTTCCGCAAGGTTAGCGCAAGTCAACGTTGCGGCAAGCTGACCGCGCGTTCTCACGAACGATGCAGCCGCGCACCGTTCGTTCTCAGGGATAGCTTGCGCTTTCTTGTTGCCGTCCGTTACCGTCGGGTTCGATCCAGCCGCGGGTGAAGCTAATGATGCGAGGATTGGCTGAGCCTCTCCAAGCCGATGCTCAAAGTCTGCTTGCGCCGTCTCTTCCTGTTGTGGATCGAGGTTATGCATCCGAGCCTCGGATGGGTTGACGTTGTCAAATGGGGCCATTCCGGTCTCCTTTTGTCGGCCTTCAATATCGTCATGCAAAAGTTGATCAGATCAGGAGCAGGAACTGAGACGGGCGCAGTTTGTATAAGATGCACCGGTCTGGTTCTCGAACGTCCGGTGTTGAGGCGTGCGGCAGGCCCCTGACCGGCAATCCAGCTCATGCTTCTCGTCCAGATATTTGTGTTCGAGTCGGGCTCCAGTCCGGATAAAGATGCTGTTATGCTATAAAGCCTAGCTGTCGAACAGCTGACCAGACCCAATTGCTTGAAGAAAGCCCGTGGCCATTGCGTCTGTGCCGGCGAGCCTGTTGTTTATTGCGGAGCAGAGTTTTGGCGAGATGGGCCATTGTCGCTCTCCGCTTCATGGCAGTACCGTATGAAAGGTTATGGGGAAGCAGCCCGGGGGAGGGCCCGCTTACCGTAAGCTTGAGCCGCATGGGGCAGCCTGCCTGGACTAGCTTGCATCGGCTCCCCGTGAAGGACTTTGAAAAGCTCTTCAAGAAGCTGCTGGGGATACTAACGCCGGATCATGCCGCGGCCATCGGGCTCTGACCGGGCCGCGTGGCATGAAGATCCATTGTTGGGAATACTGATGCGATGGATCGCGTCGGCGCGCCGAGCGTTAGTCGCAAAACAAGCCACGGGGGTGCGACTTCGATCGGCCCAACTCGTTCTCCCATAGATGGACCCGTCGGCTCGCGGAGCAGGCCTAGCCGATCGCGAGCTTTGGCTAACCAGGAGGCCGGCGATCCGCAAGTGTCGAATTGCAATTGATCGATTGCGTGCCCGTAAGGACTGCGGCTCTTGCCCTCCTGCAACCGAAGTCGGAATTTTTGCTTTCAAGGTGGCGTGGCGACCATAATGCGGTTTCTGTCAGCGGGACCGTGTTTGTCAGAATCAGAACATTCTGCGCCCATGTGGAAATTACGCTGCCGATTTAGCTCGACAATTCCGACTGATGCGGCTGGCACGGTTGTTGCTGCCGATGAGGTAAGGCCAGGCTGAGTGCAGAGCTAGGTGAACGATCACTGTTCCGCCCGCAAGCCGCGGGTCCATTCCGAACAAGAAGAAAGACCTAGAATGTTGCGCATTCGGGTTAATGGAGAGTGATGTGGAGTGTCGAAGAGCTGGCGAAAAGAAACACACTTTCGGACATATCAGCGCTGCCAAACAACGGATCAGGGTTGGTGGGTGTGGTAGACAATTGCACCGATTGGCAGTGGACACGCATGACAAGAATTCGGCTGACGTGGTCAAGCGTCGGCCGCCGCGGACAGCGACATGATAAGAGTCTCGTCGACACGTCGTGTCACCAAATCCCCGGCGAGTTCGCCACAAAGCCCGCAGCCTGCGTCCATGCCAAGCACAAAGAGGTCCTCGTAATCCTGGCAGTACGGAACTCTCGACATGTCGCAAAGGATCGGCGCTGATAGCGAGTGCACCGTGAATGAAGGGGCAGAGCACTACTCAGATCCGAAAGACAAGCTTTCATCAGATGGCGAGTTCGTTCGGTACTGGAGCCGGGCTGCCGACCGGCTGCTGGCGGTTGCTGCTGTTAGGAGGCGAACCGAGGAGGCAATCAGAAGGACCGGGATTGGCTTGCAGCTATCCTCCGAGAACCTTAGCGGTCATGACCTATCAGATTTCCCGCTGCGACGCTGTACCCTCAATCGCGCGCAGCTCTACGGAACAAAGTTGGATCGAGCAGATCTTTCTGAGGCGAACCTTATCTGTCCGGGGCTAGAGCGGGCAAGTTTCATGGGGGCCAAGCTCGATTTTGCCTATATGCATGCGATGGCAGCGCAGGTCTGCAACTTCGATGATGCCAGTCTGCGCAATGTAATCGATGCAACCGGCAGCCTTTTTCACGGTTGCAGCATGAAAAGAACACGCTTTGACAACGCGATGCTCAGCGGGCTCCTCGTTTACCAGTGCGACGCGAGTGATGCTGTATTCGACGGCGCGGAATTACAGGGCTCAACCATCAATGAATGCTTCCTCCCTTCAGCGTCCTTCCGCTTCGCAAAGCTGAGCCAGGTCACGATCACGAAGGCGCATCTGGCGGATTGCTCGTTCTTTCAGTCGAAGGGAGACTGTTTATCGATCGTGCGTCCCATCTCGATCGATGGTCTCGTCTTAGAGGGCGCTCATCTTCCGTATCTGAGACTCTCAAAGGTGAGCGGGCGGATTCGGGCGAGAGCCCTGAGCGCCCCATTCGCTGATCTTCACCTATCAAATCTTGCGGGAGCGGAGCTGGAACAGGCAGACTTGACCGAGGCGCGGCTTCTGTCCGTAGGCCTGTCCGACGCGAACCTCGTGGGTGCCGTGCTTACCGGTGCATCTATTCACTCCTGTCAGCTGAATGGGGCGGATCTATCTAGCGCATCAGGTGAAAGCATTTCGATAACAGAGAGCACAATGCGAGCGGCCAAATTCACCGGTTTTCGCGGCCGCTGCGCCTTTGTGCGCGACTGCGATCTGGAGCATGCGGACCTATCCCAAGCTTACCTCTACAGGTCGATGATCACCGGTGATCCGCCGCAATCAATGGCATTGAATCACGCAAATTTCGAGGGATCAAATCTCGTTCAGGCATATCTCGCCGCGGATATGACCGAAAGTAACCTGGAGGCAACGCGAGCCGCATACGTTCGCATGAACCAATCGTCCCTGCGCGATGCGAACCTGAGTGGGATATCGCCGTTCCAGGCCAGTTTCGTAAAGGTGGACTTTCGGGCGCTAAGATAACCACTTTCGAGCCACCATTTTTCGCCGACCATTGTCGGGGACTGCAGGTCGCTCTGGAGGGGCGGCAGCCGCGCGAACCATCAAGCTATCTGGCTGAATTCTCATCGGTGATCAGACGGGGTCGAGAAGGGTCAACCGTAACCGGTATGAGCTCCCACGTGCGCGGTGATCAGCGAGCGCGGGCGTAGCGGATCGGCATCCAGTATTGCCGCAAGGCCTCGACCGCCGCCGGAATGTCGGCGTGGGCGTTACGCAGAAAGTTCTTGGTCTCGCGACCGCTTCGTGGTGGTCCAAGCAGCGGACGGCCCTGATCGTCGCGACAGTGCAGCAGGATGGGCAGAAGTAGGCCGCGATTGACGTTGCTGGCGTCCAGCAACGGCGCCCACGCCGATAGCTTGAGCCGCATCGCGGCATAGAAGCCTTGGCACCATGGTCGCGGATCGACGTCTCCACTGGGTTTGCGCCGGTGCATCGGCGCGAAGCTGTCGGGTGCGGTCGAGAGGGTGTTGCTGATGTCATTGTGGCGCAGCGCGACGGCCGATATGGCTGCAAACTCCGGGGTGCCGCCGTGGTTGAAGGCATCGGCATCGATGGCGAGCAGCGGGCAGATCCAGTCGAGTGGGCTCATCGACACCGGTCCGGCCACGATTGCGGCGACGTAGCCGTCGAGCATGGAGAGATTGGTGGCGGCAGGATGCTGATCGACGCGAGCCTGCAGCCATCGCTGGAGTTCCGCAAGTGGCATCGCGGCGACGGCCATCGATGACGATGCTTTATGGCGACGTGGGCTCACGCAGCGGCCTGTGCGGTGCGCTGGCGCGCCGCCTTCCAGTGCCAGGCAAGCAACTCGTGCAGTTGATGGCTCTTGGTTCGCCCGGAGACGATGCGCTCCAGCACGTCGGTCAGATAGGCCTGCGGATCGAGCTCATGGAGCTTTGCGGTGTTCACGATCGACGCCAGGATGGCCCAGCTCTCGGCGCCGCCTTCGCTGCCGCTGAACAAGGAGTTGCGTCTTCCCATGGCAATCGGGCGCATGGAACGCTCGACTGTGTTGGAGTCGACCTCGACGCGGCCGTCGCGGAGAAACAGCGTCAGTCCGTCCCAGTGATTGAGCGCATAGTTGATCGCCTCTGTCAGCTTCGATTGGGAGAACAGCTGGCCGACGATCTCGGTCAGTCGCGCATTGAGCGCCGCCATCAAGGGTGCGCTCCTGGTGCGGCGGGCGGCCAGCCGCTGCTCGGCACTACTGCCGCGGATCACTGCCTCGATCGCATAGACCGCCTGCAGCCGTTCAATCACCTCGCGCGCGAATGGCGACTGGGTGGTCTTGTACACCTCGACGAATTTGCGTCGGGCATGGGCGAGACAAAAGGCGAGCTGGATCGCGCCGCCATGACCGCGTGCCAGCGCCTTGTAGGCGGCATAACCGATGGAGTGGACGCCCCCCGACGGCATCGATTGTGCCAAAGTGCGGGTGTTGAAACCCGGTAAGGAGGACGTCCATGGACGACGAGGTTAGCATCATCGGTTTAGATTTGGCCAAGAACGTGTTTCAGGTCCACGGCGCGGGGCAGGACGGAAGGATGATCCTGCGTAAAAAGCTCAACCGCAGCAGATTGCTCGAGTTTTTCGCCAAGTTGCCAAGGTGTGTGGTCGCAATGGAGGCCTGCGCCAGCGCCCACTATTGGGGACGGGAGATTGGTAAATTTGGGCACGAGGTCCGGCTGATCCATCCCTCCTACGTGAAGCCCTTCGTTAAGCGTCAGAAGAACGATGCCGCGGATGCGGAAGCGATCGCCGAAGCCGCGTCTCGACCAACGATGCGCTTTGTCGGCGTCAAGAGCGCCGAGAAGCAAGCCTCTTCCATGGCATTCAAGGTTCGTGATCTCTTGGTTCGACAGCGTACACAGGCGATCAACGCTTTGCGCGGACATCTTGCGGAATACGGCTTGATCGTGGCTCAGGGCGTCAGACATATCCCCCGATTGCATGAGCTCCTGACAATATATCCGGACCTGCCCGATCTCGCTCGTGGCCTTTGCCAGACTCTCTTGAAGCACGTGGAATCCCTGTCGGAGCAGATTGCAGAGCTTGAGAAGGGACTGCGAGTGCGCGCGAGACAGGACGAGGTGGCCTCTCGCTTAATGACCATTCCGGGGATCGGGGCAATCTGCGCCACAGCGATAGAGGCCTTGGCGCCCTCGGCGGAGACCTTTTCCAAGGGGCGTGATTTTGCGGCCTGGATTGGTCTCACGCCCAAACAGAATTCTTCCGGAGGCAAGGACAGGCTTGGCAAAATCTCCAGGATGGGCCGGCGAGATCTCCGACGGCTCCTCGTGCTTGGTGCCACCGCCGTGGTGCGATGGGCAAGACGATATGGACCGCCAGCAGGATCCTGGCTCGCGAGAATGCTCTTGAAGAAGCCACCAAAGCTGATCGCGGTCGCTCTAGCGAACAAATTGGCGCGTATCGCTTGGGCCTTGATGGTCCGCGGTGGCGCTTATCAAGCTCCAGCGTCTGGCGCTGCGTAACGCAGGGCCAGAAGCCGAGAGACGTCGGGAATGTGGTAAGGTCTAACGGAGGATTATGGGCAATCGGTCAGGGACTGGGATTGGAAGAATCAACAGGTGGATGAGTGCCAGAGAGCACGCATAGCCGAATTGGATCCAATCCACGCATTCCATAAGGGCCCGCGACGTGTCGAGGTCGCATCACGAGGCCGGACACACGTCAGCACCCGACCACATGCCTGTTCCGAAGTTAAATTTTGCTTGCATTTAGTGGGGCGTCCACACACGTCCACCTGCAGAATGCCGGAAAAGCCCGTCAACTGTCCGGCGATCTCCTTGGTGCCACGGCCGTCGGCGAATACGTAGGCAACCGCCGGCGGCGAGGGGCCACCCCATGGCTGGTCATCCATAGCATGCGCCCAGAACTGGCAGATGCGGGGGCGATGTCGTCCGGGATCGAGCACCGGCATCGGCGTCTCATCGCAGAACACGCGCGGCGCGGCCTGAATCATCCGCAGCTGCAGCTCATAAAGGCTCCTGAGCCACCAGGCGGCACGTTTGACCCAACCGGCGAGCGTCGCGCGGTCAAGATGGATGCCCTGGCCGGCCAGGATCTGAACCTGCCGGTACAGCGGCAAATACCAGGCGAACTTCGAGACCACCACGTGGGTCACGAGGGCCGTCGACGCCATGCCGCCTTCAATCAGGCGCGGCAGCACTTTCGCCTGGACTACGCCATCAGTGCAGCCGCGGCAGCCGTATTTGGGACGGATCGTGCGCAGCACGCGCAGGATCGCCGGGATCACGTCCAACACCTCGCTGACGTCCTCGCCGATCTTGTGAAGCTGGCCTTGGCAGCACGGGCAGGCCGTCACCTCCGGCTCCAGGACCTGCTCACAGCGCGGCAGATGCTTGGGCAACGCGCCGATGTTGCGGCGCGCCTTCTTGCGCGGCTTATCGGCCGGCTTCGCCGCAGGCACATCGTCGTTGGCAGCTGCAGGCGGCGTGACACTGGTCTCAAGATCGTCAAGCTCAAGCGCAAGTTGCTCGGCCACGAGCGTGGCAAGCCGTTCCGAGCGCTTCCCGAAGATCATCTCCTTGAGCGTCTGCATCGCAACACGCAGCTTCTCGTTCTCGGCGTCAAGCGCGAGCACCATCTCGGTTAGAGCGGCTGGATCAGTCGGGAGAACGTCCGGGCGAATCGCCATGAACGGACCATACATCCGCGCGCCACAGGCTCCAGCGAAATCCTCTCCTCTCAGCCGACAACGGCCGGCTGCTTCACAGGCTTGGGTGAGACGCGCGTCCACTCGAGTCCGTCGAGCAGCATCGCGAGCTGCGTCGCACTGAGATGCACCACGCCGTCGCGGATCGGCGGCCAAGTGAAGTGCCCCTGGTGCAACCACTTCGTCACCAGCACCATGCCGCTGCCGTCCCACGCCAGAAGCTTCACCCTGTCCATGCGTTTGCTGCGGAACACGAAGACGTCGCCACAATACGGGTTCACACGCAGCGCTTCGCTCACCAATGCCGACAGCGTATGCACCGACTTGCGGAAATCGACCGGCTGTGTCGCCAGCACCACCTTGAGGTCAGAGCGTAGCGCAATCACCGGATGCCCCGAAGCGCCGCCAGCACGGTCGACAGCGTCGCCAGCTCCACGCCCGGCTCGACCCGGATGCGCGCCCCGTTCACCTCGATCTCGACAACTCCGCAAACCTTGGCCGGCGGCGCGGCGATCTCCAAAGGCTTCGTCTGTAGCCGCGAAATACGCTCGGGCTCGCCGGCTGTCCCGCTACCGCTCTCGGCACCAATTTGGATTGGCACGAAGTTCGGCGCCTTGCCCACCACCGCCGCCGCAACTTGGCGTCGCCACACCGTAAGCAGCCCCCGCGAAACGCCGTTGCGCCGCGCAACCTCGGAGATGTTCGCACCCTCCCCAAAGCTCTCCGCCACGATCCGGGCCTTCTCCTCGCCCGTCCACCGACGCCGTCGGCGCTCCCCAGTGATCACTTCGACGCGACGATAGGAGTCATCTTCCTGCCTGGCATCAAGCATGGCATTTGCCATCGTTCCACCTCCACCGATCAGCTCATGCCAGGCTGTATCGCGCGCAAGCCGAGGGGTGGCTAGGTGGGGGCCTCATGCCGGTTACGGTCAACCTGACTGCTTCGGAGCTGCAAGAACAGTGCGCGCGAGCTTTGGACAGTTCGTGCGGTGGTCGAGGTGTGAGAGGGCGTAAAACCTCTTTGGTGCTCGTTGGCGTGCGCGGCCCACGAGACGCTGGGCGGCGCGCCTTCCGAGATCCGAACGCGCCACTATTTTGGCGTTCAAAAAGCGGAGTAAGAAGATGCATCTGACAGGTCTTTCCGCAGGCAAGGCGTTCATCCGGGAGGTCGCGAGAACAGGTCAGACGATTGGAACGGTCCACACTCTCGGCGCCCTGCATCTTGGGCATGCAGAGCTGATTAGAAGAGCGGCATTGGAGAATGATGTCGCGATCGTCACAGTGTACCCGAACAAGATCCAGCTTAGACCAGGTGGGAGCTACGATTTCAATTTGGACGATGATATTGGACTTGCCCTACGTTCAGGAGCAACTGCCGTGATTTCGTCGAGCGACACCGAAATGTTCCCGGTCGGCTATCGAACGTATGTATCGCAATGTGACTGTGATTTGCGTTTAGGGGGGCCTGAAACTTATTTGAAGGAAGCCGTTACTGGAGCAATCCGCTGGATCTGCTATTCGAGGCCAACTCGCAGTTACTTCGATAGCGGTACGACGACCCCACCTCGTTTAGGTGGACGGGATGAGCGAGACTCGCGCGTGGATTTGACAACGCGAGGGACGCTCGTTCCATGCATCAAGACAGACATCAAGACGGGCATGATGCCGCCTCCTATCAGCGGATCGAGGTGATCACAGGGGAGAGGCGACGGCGCAGTTGGAGCGATGCGGAGAAGGCGCGGATCGTGGCCGAGAGTGCCGATCCGGAGACGAGCATTTCCGAGGTGGCTCGACGCAACGGGGTGAACCGGGGACTGCTCAGTGTGTGGCGGCGCCAGGCGCGGCTCGCGTCGAGCGAAGCGCCGCAGTTCGTGCAAGTCAGGCTCGAGGCCGCCGTCGAGGCGCAGCCGAACGCGATCGATAAGGCGCATGTTCTGACGGATCCGGCCGAGCGGATCGAGGTGATGATCGCGGGCGCGACGGTGCGCGTGCCCGTCGGCGTCGACGCCGCGACGCTGGAGCGCGTGCTGGCGGCGGTGAGATCGACGCGATGATCTCTTTCGGTCCAATGGTCCGTGTGTTCGTCGCGACGCAGCCGATTGACTTTCGTAAAGGCGTTCATGGCCTTGTCGCGCTGGTAGCGGAGGGATTAGGCGGCAAGCCCTACAGCGGTGACGTTTATGTCTTCCGATCGAAGCGATCGGATCGTTTGAAGCTACTGGTTTTTGACGGCTCGGGAATGGTTCTAGCGACGAAGTGGCTGGAGAATGGGGGCTTTGCCTGGCCACCTGTTCGCGAGGGTACGATGCCGGTGACGGGGGCGCAACTGGCGATGCTGATTGAAGGTCTTGCGGAGTGGTCGCGTGTGGTCCCGAAGGTGACGAAGCGGCCGACGAAGGTTGCCTGAAGCGTCTTGTTTTGCTGGCGATTGCGAGTGCGTTCGTGTAGCTCTGCGATATGGCGCTTCGCCCCGAAGATCTCCCCTCTGACCCTGCGGCTCTTGCCGAGATGGTGCTGGCTTTCGAAGGCGAGAACGATGATCTGCGCGCAGAGATCGCCACGTTGAAGAGCCTGATCTTCGGCGCACGATCGGAGCGCGCGGCGATCGTCTGCGCCGAACAGATCGCGTTTGATCTGGAACGGACCGCCGGCTCACAGCTCCCGGCCAATGACGACAAACCGGACGCGCCGCGGCCGGAGCGGCGCAAAGCGAAGCGCAACATCGGCGCGCTGCCGGCGCATCTGCCTCGGGTCGAGCGGGTGATCGAGCCGGCGTCCACGCTGTGCCCGTGCTGCACGGGTCAGATGCATCGGATCGGCGAGGAGAGCAGCGAAGCGCTCGATCGGGTTCCCGCGTGGCTGCGTGTGCTCCGCACGATCCGTCCAAAATACGCCTGCCGCTCCTGTGAGGGCCCGATTGTCCAGGCCCCGGCACCGGCGCGGCTCGTCGAGGGCGGCATGGCAACGACGGCGCTGATCGCGCATATCGCCGCGGCCAAATATGCCTGGCAATCGACGCTCTATCGCCAGACGCAGATCCTGGCGGGTCAGGGTGTCGTCGTCGACCGTCAGACGCTGGCGCGCTGGATGGGGAGCGCGGCGTGGCTGGTCAGGGGCCTCTACGATCTGCAACTGAAGACTATGCACGGCTTCGAGCGGCTGTTCTGCGACGAGACGCCGATGCCAGTGCTCGATCCGGGACGCGGCCGCACGAGGATCTGCCAGTTCTGGGCGCACGCGACGGACGATCGGGCGTGGAAGGGGCCGGCGCCGCCGGCGGTCGCCTACGTGTTCGCAGGTGGTCGCGGCAAAAAGGAGATCGTGGCGCAGTTAGCCGGCTTCGAAGGCGTGCTGCAAGTCGACGGCTATGCCGCCTACGCCTCGCTGGCGGGCGATGCGATGATGTCGGGCCAGATCCAGCTGGCGTATTGTCTCGTTCACGCGCGCCGCAACTTCGTGAGGGTGCACAAGACGACGAACTCACCCTTCGCCGCGGAGGTCATCGAGCGCATTGCGGCCGTCTACGCGATCGAGGAGAGGATCCGCGGTCTCGATGCTGGGGAACGCCGCGCGACGCGACAGGCCGAGACGAAGCCGCTGATGGAGGCGTTGAGGGCCCGTCTGATCGCGGTGAAGGACGGGATCTCCCGCCGCTCGACGCTCATCAAGGCGATCGACTACATGCTCGAACGCTGGCAGGGCCTGACGACGTTCCTGGATGACGGGCGGCTCGAGCCGGACACCAACACGGTCGAACGATCGATCAGGCCAATTGCGATCGGAAAAAAGAACTCGTTGTTCAGTGGTGACGAAGGCGGGGGCGAGACCTGGGCGATACTCGCTTCGCTTCTTAACACAGCGAAATTGAATGGCCTCGACCCCGAGGCGTATCTCGTCGACGTTCTCGATCGCATGGTGAGCGGCGCCACGAAGACCAACCAGCTTCACGAACTTCTGGCCTGGAACTGGAAGGCCGCACGCGAAGCCGAAAAGCGGGCCGTGGCATGACGAAGCCGAAGCAAGGGCGGGGAACGCGAAAAGCACGCAAGACGACGATGGCGGACTATGCCATGTCGTTCGAACGGCTCGGGCAATGGATCAGCAAGCGCGCCAGGTCGCCGACGCTTCGGCATCCGCGGGCGACGTCGCTCTCCATGCTCGATGGCGCGGTGGCCGCGGTCGTCGCCGGGCCGGTCTCGATGGCGTCCGAGGAATGGGTGTGCCCGCTCCTCGGCGTAGATCCCGACGCCTTCAATCACGACACCGAGGAGTTCTCGGCAATCGCCGCCACGCTGATGCGCCACAACGCTATCAGCGAGACGCTGTCGACGAGACCGGAGAGCTTCGAGCCGCTGTTCGTGCGATCACCGGACGGCGAAGTCGACCCGCAGCCCTGGTGCATGGGCTTCTACGCCGTCATGAAGCTTCGGCTTCTCGTCTGGTCGCGGCTTCTCCCCCCGAATGGAACCGAACACCTTATGCTGCGGCCGATCTTGGTCCATTGCATCGACGACGCCGGTCGACCCTTGCTACCCCCGGCCCGGCGCACGCTGGGAACGCAGCCCATCATCCAAAACGCCTGGCGCAACATTCCAGCAACCGTCGAGGCCCTCCGGCAGTTCTGGATGCCTATACGCTTCAAGCGCGGTGCGTAGGCCGTCCGCACCAAGTCCGTGGCTCCGTGGGCCTCTCGTACCGTTTACGTTACTTCGGCCTGAAAGATATAGGTCAGGCGATCCTGGTAAAGCGCGCCGTCGCAGACCTGCTTCTCGATTGCGAGATAAGGTTTGTGCCGACCGTGAGATACAAGAACGGAGTGCCCATTTCGTCGCGCTTGAGGCGATTTAACCGTTCCGAGCTTGATGAGCTGTCCTGTCTCTTCACGGCACTCAACCGTTCAAGAGAAGAGATCGCCCGAGGAGCGTCAAGCGTGAAGGATCTGGTCGCGTCGGCGACATCTCGGATAGAGTTTCACAAGCTCCCATTCTTAATTATTGGGGCTGCAATGGCTCATGGCCTCACGGTTTCCGATAGCATCTATGTTCCAGATCAGGATACGCTCCTAAATGGTGCTCAGGATATCTGGATCGATTTGCCTAAGCAGTCGTAGCGAGTCGATTACTCATAGATCTTCGCCCGAAAAAGTAGACGGGGTTAGGTGGCTCTTAGCTCCATGTCGATTGGGGCGATATATGCGAGCGGAATGAAGCCAAGTTCGGTTGTAGGAGCCCTCAATGAAGGCGAAGTTTCGCGCTGGGCTCGCGCGGTAGCGCTCAGATAGCGATCGGGCAGCGCGATGACGTTCGTCGGCGGCCTCTGTTAGGGCGGCGCAGAACGGTGTCACTGGGAAGAACAGGACCTAGCCGCGGCAGCCGGACCAGCTCCTTCGCCGTCAGGGCAACGACAGCCACTATGTTGACGCCGATGCCGTTCCCGGAAACGGCGAGGCCAGCGGTGGTGACAGCTCTCAGCGATCCATTGAGTAGATGGAGCCGGAAAGTCAATGCGATCCTTACTGCCCGACATGGTAGGGCTGGCTAGCCGCACTTTGAGATAGTCTGTTCGGGTAGCTTGTCACAGCCAAACGCCACGACAGCTCAAACCGGTGAATCGTAAGTTTGGATCCGTAAGCTCTCGCGAACAAAATCTGCGGAGATGTTATGAACAGGCGATTGGAAATCCATAGAGCGGATGATGGATATATTATCCCGCTCAGCGAGCTGGATGTAAGCGAGGGCAAGCGCTTTCAAGACGACAGCATATGGGGTTGCTTCGAGCGGTTGCGAAGAGAAGATCCCGTTCACTACTGTCAAAATAGCGCTCATGGTCCATATTGGTCAATAACGAAATACCGGGATATCGTAGCGGTCGACACAAACCACCACGCGTTTTCGTCACAGCAAGGTGTCACCATTGTCGAGGTGCCTGATAAGCACTGGACCCCAAGTTTCATCAAGATGGGGCCTCCCCAGCACGCCGAGCAGCGCAACACGGTGAGTCCGATCGTCGGGCCGGAAAGCCTGACGAGGCTCGAAACCTTGATCCGCTCTCGGGTCCGGATGATTCTCGATGGCTTGCCGCGTAATGAAGTCTTCAATTGGGTAACCAAGGTCTCCATAGAGTTGACGACGCAAACGCTCGCCACGCTGTTCGACTTCCCATTTGAGGATCGGCGACTCCTGACCTATTGGTCGGACGCAGCTGTTACAACTCCTAAAGCAGGCTATGCCATCGACAGCTGGGACAAGCGAAGCACCATCTTGTCGGAGTGCCTGGACTATTTCACGCGGCTTTGGAACGAGCGCATCAATGCCGAGCCACGCCTCGACCTGATTTCCTTGATGGCGCATTCACCCGTCACACGCCATATGGAGCCAACTGAGTTTCTTGGGAACCTCATTCTACTGATCGTAGGCGGCAATGATACCACGCGCAACTCGATTACCGGCGGCCTCCTGTTCATGAGCCAGTACCCCTCCGAACTGCGGAAACTAACTGACAATCCCAAGTTGATCTCGAGCGCCGTGTCTGAGATCATTCGATACCAGACGCCGATCGCACATATGCGCCGCACTGCTGCTATAGACAGCATCGTTGGGGGAAAACCGATCAGGACAGGCGACAAGGTCGTCATGTGGTACATCTCCGGCAATAGAGACGAAGAGGTCATTGAGAACGCCAACAGTTTCGTGATCGACCGCAAGAATGTGCGGCAACACCTCTCGTTCGGATTCGGAATCCATCGCTGTCTTGGCCGACACCTTGCGGAACTGCAGTTGAGAGTCCTCTGGGAAGAGATTTTGGATGGGGGATTGAAGATCAAGGTCGTCGGCGAACCCGAGCGAATTGCATCTAACTTCGTGCACGGCTATTCCGCTCTCCCCGTGCGGATTGAAGCTTAGGCCATGATCGGGACAGTCTCGACCGCCGGTGTGCGGTGGGTGTGGATTGATGTGAACTATCTTGGCTTCTTCAAACTGCGCAGATGAATGGATGGAAGCGAAGGTTCTGTCGGCAGCTATTTATAACCGGGCAGACGTTGAATCGCCCGTGAAGAACGATACGTGAGGCGAATGCTTGGTGCACGCGACTGTCATTTTTCTATAGCTGTCAGTTTTCTATAAGGGGGCGTCTGGCCTGTTCGCGTCTCAGCTGATGACACCGGAACTGACGCGGTTACTTCAGCAGCACGGAAGCTGCGATAGAAGTCGAACACAAGGCCGCATCTTCTTCCTTGCGCATCCGGATGAATGCTCTTGGTCAGCTAGTCGTCAGCCAGTCGGCCTATCCCGACAGGCTGCGCACCCTCAATTATCCGGAGATGAAGCATGAAAGGCATTGGCCGAGCTGGTCCATCAGAGCTTGAGGCCGCGGGAGCCGAAAGCATTAGGGAATTGAGCCGTTCGAGCCCGGAGTCTGGTCTCTTCCCTGGGGAACGCGATCAGTCCTTCGATGCCGTCGTAGGGCGGATACGGTCTGAGCCTGATGTGAGAGCGGCGACGCTTGCGAACCCGCCGCCAACTTCGGACGTAGCGGCGCCAACGAGGGAGGAGATAAAGGCAGCAAAGCGAGAATTGAGCAGCCTGCTTGAGGAACTTGAAGCTTGCCGCCGAGCGGCCGGGCATGCCCGGAACTTGCCGGAGAGACAAGATCTGATGGATCAGGTCGTCAAAGCAGGCGCAACAGTTCTGGCGTACTACGCCAGTCTGCCACCCGATTTGGCGCGCCGAATTCTGCCAAACGATCGGGCTCGCCGGCTCCGCGATGACACTGTGAGGGAGGCTGACGAATGTAATGAAGTGGCGACCCAGATTATCTACGAGCTGGAGGAGAGCAGAAAGAAAGCACAAGGCGTGCTCGACAGCCTCAAAGACATCGCCTCGCCTGCACAGCTGAGCCGCCTGTTTACAAGCGTTGCGAACCACTATGCAGCGTGCATGGAGTTGTGGGGAAAGAAGGTGCTGCGCTGTGAGCGGATGCAGTCAGTCTGTGCCGCTACCGCCCACCTTCCAGGCAGCACGCCCGCCATGCGCACGGCCGAAGATGCCGCACTAAGGCATCATACGGGCTGGGCGCTCTTTACGAAGTGCATGTATCTGCAATCGCGGATCGCTCTCGTGGAGCTTTTAGTCAACTCGCAAGCGAGCACGTTGGAACCAGACGTGCGCGACGCCCTCATGGATGAGAGCGGGAGGGTGCGCCTGCTCGGGGCCTTCATCGGAGATGTTTTTCCGGCGTTCGTCTCGACGGCCCAAGCCGTTCTGTACAGCGATGGAGCGGCGCTCGAAGCGGAGCATCGCGCCGTTCTGGAAGGAGTCATGGAACGACTTTCGGAATTTGCATCGGGGCTGAGCGGCATGCTTGACAGCCTGAGGGGGACTGCAACGGAAACTGACCTTCCGTTGCCGTTGCTGGACCAGATCGTGGAAGCTGCGTGGGTGACGGCGAACGAAGTCATGCGGCTGCTGGCATTGCAGCCAAAGACGCAAGCCACGATTGAACCGCCGGCTTGGGCTGCGCTTCCGGATAATATTGGCCCAGCGGGCGGAGGCAGTCCGGCGCGCAGAACGGGCAAAGCAAGGCCCGCAGCAGCCGCAGGAGAGGGGAGTTCGACGGCCAGCCCCGCCACGCCGCAACTCGCTAGGCCCGATGCGGCGACGGCCCCGGCGGGCAAGGTCATCGTGCTCTCGGATCTCGGTACAAAGAAACTCGCCACTCCGGAGCAGGCACGCGCGTCATCCGCTGCGGCCGATAACCTCCAGATGTGGATGGCTCCGCCATCCAGGAAAGCACTGCCGGGATTACTTGAGCGATTGGACCAGCTGCTGCAGTTCGATCTGCCGGCTCAGCAAAGCGCCGCCTCGCAAGCTCGCCACATGAAGCCCGAGGACGCCGAACACGTGTTGGATGTCGTCATCAAGCGCATGCAGACGCAGTCCTCCGAGATTGAGGCCTGTGTAGCCGCGCTGGAGGAGCCTCGCCGGCGGGGCCTGCTCACGCCTGCGCAAGTGCCTGAAGTGCACGAAAAAATAGTCCGGCTGACAAGGATGTGGTCCGAGGTTCAGGGACAGGCAAGCTCATTGAACGCGCGAAAGGCAGCAATCACAAGCGATTGCACGAAGACCTATGCGTTTCCATCGCAAGAATACCTAGAACAGTTGCGGGAAGCGGGAGAACTGGCGTCAGTGGATCCACCGCACGCCTTGAAGGGAGAGCCGGGGACGCTATTCGAAATCAAGCTGCAGCCCAGGGCGCTGCGCAGCGGTGCGATGCCAAGGCCGATGTGGGTGCACATCCATACCAAGCGCCCGGTAAATGCCTGGCAATTGGCAACGCTGGGCGATCGCGAATTCGCCGCTTGCCACGTCAAGTCCGACGAACAGCGCGGCTACAATCGGCACTGGCAGAGCGCTCGAGCCGCCGAGGGGCACGACAATGTCGTGATCCATCGCGGCAGGCTCACTCCTGTGTTCTGCAAGTCCTTGTTAAGCACCGCCGCTGGCCAGCCGTGGCAGCCCCTCCCCGATCCGGAGCACGCTTCAGCGCAGATGGCTCGACTGGGGATCCGGTGAGGTATCGTCTTGCGGCGGTGAGCCATCCGGTGACAGCGCTCATGCCTCCATCGGCTTGGCGGACTGCCTGAGCAGCGCCGAGCCCCATCAAGCTCTATCTTACAAAAGCATGGAGCCTGGAGAGAACACTCCTTTCGGGAGGGTTATCAGCCCGCAGTCCGGAGGATCGCCAATCGGCGCGCAAGCAAGCTTGCCATTGCGGGGTGTGGCGAACATCGGCGCTCGGATGAGAATGTAGGCCGCTGAGTGTTGCAAGACGGAAAACTTTGTAAAAGAAGGGACTTGAGCTGACAGCGAGTGCTTTGTCGCGGCAGGTGTCCGACAAAGGTTTCATGTGCGACCCCACGCAGCCGGCAACAATTTTTCTCTCGACAGAGCACTTGCGTCACGCAAAGTTTGCATCGGCGTCTTGCCGTAGCACCAGCGCCCCTGATGTGGGCGCACCTCATTGTAGGCAGCGATCCACTCATCGAGATCGCTCTGCAAGGCAGTGATGCTCGGATAGATCTTCTTGCGGAACACGACGCGATAGAACTCCTCGAGCACGGTGCGGTGGAAGCGCTCGACAATGCCGTTGGTCTGTGGGCTCCTCGTCTTGGTGCGGGTGTGATCGATGTCTTCGACGGCGAGGTAGAGCTCATATTCGTGATGCTCCGGATTGCCGCAATACTCGGTGCCGCGGTCGGTCAGGATCCGGTTTAGCGGGATGCCCCGCGCATCGAAAAACGGCACCACGCGATCATTCAACAGTTCGGCCGCCGTGATCGGCGTCTTGCGATCATACAGCTTGGCGAACGCCACCTTACTGTAGGTGTCAATGAAGGTCTGCTGATAGATCCGCCCGACCCCCTTCATGTTGCTGACATAGAAGGTGTCCTGCGCACCGCAATAGCCGGGGCACTCGCTCTCGAACTCGCCGTGCGCCTCCTTCTCGGACTTGGCCCTTTCCAACGCAACGAGCTGGGCCTCGGTCAGCACCAGGCCGTCCTGGGCCATCTTGGCCTCCAGCGCCGTCAGCCGCTTCTTGACGTTGGCGAGGTCGTGACGCAGCCACACCGCCCGCACGCCGAACGGGGAGATCGACAGGCCGCGGCTCCTGAGCTCATTGCTGACCCGCACCTGACCCCAGGCCGGCTGGTCGATCGCCAGCTCAACGACGGCTGCCTCGACCTCCGGCGCGACACGGTTCTTCAGGACCGGTTTCTTGCGGCTGATCTCAATCAGCGCCAGCTCGCCGCCCTTGTTGTACAGTTCCTTGAACCGGTAGAAGCTGTCGCGGCTATAGCCCATCATCCGGCAAGCCTGGCTGACGTTGCCGAGCTGCTTGGCCAATTCCAGCATGCCGACTTTCGCGCGAATGACTTCTGTTCCTGGGTCATGGTAACGTCTCCCTGTGAGACGCCGCGGGCTGCGCGGGAGCGCCCTTTGGGTGAGCGCTCCTGCTCGCCCGCAGCTCCATTCCCTGCCAGTTCAAACCTTGCCGTCAGATTAAGTCGAAACTTCTACAGACCATGACATATTCCATGTCCGGCTCGTCTGAGACCGCATCAAACATGCGCTTCCAGACGCCCGCCTTCGCCCAGTCGCGAAAGCGCGTGTACGCAGTTATCCAGTTGCCGAAGGCGCGCGGAAGATCGCGCCACGGACTGCCCGTGCGGGCAATCCACAGCGCGGCTTCGACAAACAGCTTGCCGCTCCGGCCGGGATCGCCCGGCTTGCCAAGACACAGCGGCTCCATCTTCGCCCATTGGGCGTCAGTCAAAACGAATCGGTCCATCCCAAGCTTGAATCACAACCAAGCCAGGATGAGAATCCTAATAAAAAGCCCAATTCTAACAATCTGCCAAAGTAGTGTTAGGGCGCGGATTCATTAAGGCGCAGCCATAGCCTGACTGACGCGAGTTGAACGAAGGCAAGGTAGTTGTCCTGACATCTGCTCCATTTTTTGATCTTCGCATCCAATGCCGGCGAGCCCGGGTGGATGGTCTCGTTGCTCGATGAGTTGGCCCGACACTTCTCGAGACGCCTACGAAGAAAACGGCCAACGAAACCCTCCTCACCCAGGCAACCCGGAAAGATCCCGAGCCATTCTGATGGCCAGGACACAATGACGCTGGCGCCTGCCATAGGCAATCCGCTCCTCCCGCCCGGGCGGGAGTCGAAAACTCCGGCTGGAAGCCGGGGTTTTCTTTTGTGCTATTATAGGCACCAGCTCTCGTAAACCGCCGCCAGTACAGTGCACCTCACGGCTTGAGCCGAATTGGCTTGGGCTTCGCTCCGTCCAAGGCTCGATCGTAAGCCGCAGGTGTCGGTTGGTCTGCGCTCTGCTCCACCTCAAATGGATTGGTAGAGATCTCACGTCACATGAAGTCTCCATCCGAGTCGGGCTCTGATGAAGGTTCATCATCGCTCGACGCTTTGGAGAGATACATCGAAGAATTGGTTGCGCGCTGCCATTCACCATCCCTATATCTCCACTGTTTGGACTGGGTGGGATCAAGTACCATATCATCGGGATCCACATGAACGAAGCCCAGTTGTTCTGCACGGGCTCTCGCTTCGTCATTGGCAGGACGCCAGTTCACTAGCGGCCGTTCGCCGTCTCGCCCTAGTTGGTGCTCGAGCAGAATATCGCCGGCGTTACCGACGAGCGGATGTGCAACCTGAAAATCCACGATTGATGTGACATCAGTCCGTCCGGGAAACAGTTCTCGCCACCGCTGGCTGGTGAAACCAGTCGCCATAGGAAATCCGGCTTCCGTTCTTTGGAGGCCGACGCTCGTATTTCCTAGTTGATAGCTGTAGCCGTTGTTGCACCTTTACTCGCGTCGGATCATCCCCGAAACGACCCGTGATCGCACCTACCAGGCTTGGTGGGACGGCAAGGGTAATGGGCTGCTGCGGGCAGAACTGCTTGTGGTTGTCGCGTCTGCAATTGCCTGAGAAGAGCTTGGAGCCTGACGAGCTTGCAATGCGTTATGCCGAGAAGACCCCGTCCAATGCCAGGAAATGCCTGACGCACGTGCGAGGAAGAAGCAGCAGAACCGGGCGCGCCGAGGAAACCATGCACGAACTTCAGCCGCAGCTAAGAAAAGCGATTGGGCATGGCGGGCGACACCAAATCGGAACGGTGGGCGAGATCGAGCGGAAACCAGCACACCCATGGCATTCCCCATCCTTCATTCAAAGCACCTGCATTCTTGAAGAAGCCAGCAATCCTGAGAGTGCGACGAATCTGTACGATATCGATCAATCGGAGAGCCTGCAGCGAAGTCCGTCCAAGATTTCACGGACGTCTCCTATGGTCACGTCTCCGCGCCTGGCCGTCGTTCGAGTCGGCGCGCATCATGTGCACATGCACAAACCTCCTAACAATGCTAGCCCGTCCTATTCGTGAGAGTGCGACTTTGGGGCCCGATTGATGCGGCCGAACATCTTGTCTGACGAGGCGCACAGGATTGCCTTCGGCTTTTCACCGCCTGACGACCCGTACTTTGCAACGCGCTTGAGGTATAGGTTGGGCGAACGGGGGGCGGACGCCCCGCCGGTCAAGGACTGAGCGGCAGCAGCGCGCCGGGCAAGCAGCGGATCAGGTCGGCTTCGGGACATGCCGCGGCGAACGCAAGGCGAATGCGGCTCGTGGTCTCGACCACACGGGCAGCGATTTTCAAGAGCCGAAGACGCAGCGTCGCGAACTCGGCAGCGGCCAATTCCCGGGCTTTGGGAATGGCGTCGCGCACGGTCAGCATCAGCCAATAAGCGGCCGTATGGAGCACGAGACGGACCTGGTTGGCGAGCGCCGAACGGCAGCTGGTGCGGTCGGAGGCGAGCTGCGTCTTATGCAGCTTGATCAGATTCTCGGCTTGGCCGCGCGCGCAATACAGGCTGTCGTAGATCCACTCGGCCGAGCCGACATCGAGGCTGGTGACGACGAAACGGATGTCGAGGCCGAGCATGGTCGCCTCAATACGGGCGACAGTGCGCCGTTCGCGATCCCAGGACTTTGCCTTGTGGCGCGTCTCGGTATAGCCACGCAGAACCGGCAGGTTCTCGATGGCGCGTCGCGTGCGGATGTCGTCGGCGACCTCGTCGACTTTTCTGGCGAGAGGCTTGGTGCCGGACAGACCGAAGATGTAGTCGATGCCGTTGGTCTCGCACCACGCCATGGCCTCCGGCCGGGCATAGTGCCCGTCGCCACGGAACGTAATTTGCGTGTTGTGCCATCGCGTGCGGATATGCCGTACCAGGCGGCGCAGATGGGCACGCACCTCGACGCCGCCCGGCGTCTTGCCGGGCCGCAGCACGACGGCCACGGGCCGGCTCTTATCCGTGTCGTAGACGTGGATCGACCGCCATCGAAGGCAGCTGTGACTTTCTTGGCGTGAACGGCTGGAAACGAGGATGGCAGAATCGTATCATCGGTCATGGCGGGCGTGGTTTAAGGTGATGGGGTGGCTTCGCAACCGAATCCTACGCCGCATCAGCGCTTTACACCACGCTCGCCAGCCCTCAGGCGCACTCTTACGAATAAGACGGGCTAGCGCTCCATCTCGCCCATAAGAATTTCATCTGAGACGTATCGTGGATTGGAAATGACAGTCCGCATTTCCGCATTCTTGCCCTCGTCCGCAAACCGGAATCCCTTCTTGTAGAAAAATGCTGAAGCTCCTTCATCTTGAGAGAGAAGGGATAGCTTGGAAAGGCCCGCGGACTGCCTAGTATGATCGGCGACTTCAATCATAGCCGTCCCGACCCCTTTGTACCTCGACCGGCCGAGATTTTCTATGCTGAGAATTCGCAAACTGTTGCGCCCCGGCGCCACGGTCATCGCTCCCACCTTATTGCGTTCATTGGCATCAGTAAACAAAGAAACACTTTGGGCGTTGCCAATATTGCTACTTACTCTGTGTAGGCGGACTGACACACCTGTCCTCTTGTCAAAAGCGGAAGACGCTGGTCCAGCAGCTAAAGCGGCCGTAAAAGCAGCACCATCTGCGCCAGAAGTGCCGGCCAGCGCATCGCGCTGCTGGTCCACACTTTGCCCGTCGGAGGGCCAGTTGTTGTAATTGGTTCTCATCACAACGAGCTACTATTTGGACGAGCTGACAGAAAGCTGACAAAGCCGACGCATGAGCCGGTCCTTTACGAATAAGACGGACTAGCGTAATGATACTCATCGTAGGATGGAACATGCGACATATTGTTAACTCGATCGTCCATGACGACCACACTCCTATGCCGGTTGCATTGTGTTTCAGGTCGTTAGACCTGACTCCGCAGATAAGCAGCTTAGCTGTCCGTAAGCTGACGCCGAGAAATTAACGGAAAACTAGGTGTTTGGCCCCGGCATTTCTGCAGCGGATTGAGTTTGAATCGTTCCGGCTGGGAAGTTCAATCCTGAATCCAAACAGACCCTAGTCGGGTGCTCCGAGAAATGCATCGACGGAGGTGCGACGAGCATCCGATCATAAGTAGGTCTACAGGTTCCGAGCGGGTAGACGGAGCGATGCGGTGATGGCCGAACTTATCCATTCGGTCGATAGATCTGATCAAGAAAATCAATTTTACCGATTGTAGCGTCGTCATATAGACCGTCACCACGGCTGGGGCTAACCTAGGGAAGCGATCTCCCAATGAAGAAGTCAGTTTTGGTGACGGCGAGCGCCCTCGCACTTGCGACCGCGGCGGTACCTCCATTTGCTGCAGAAGTTGCCGCGCAACCGCTCACCTCCAGCGTGCAGGTAGCCGATACATCGTATCCTCAGTGCGCCGATGACCCATTGAATGGTATCTGCGATCTGTTTTTTTGCTTGACCGATCCCGCGTGCGTGCTGGAGCTATGGCGGAATCTGGGTGATGACGGTGTGAGGAAGGCGGCGTATCGAGGCGGGTGACGAGCCTGCCAGAACCTCTCGAGGAGAGCGATACGCCATGACCGAGACTACCAATGTTCTTGCTTTCCGTCAGCCGTCCGCGGTTGATGATCCACTGACCGATATCGTTCGTGCCGGCGCGCGGGACCTGCTTGCCAGGGCGATCGAGATCGAGGTTGGCGCGTTTCTGGCCAGCACGGCCAATCTGACGCTGCCCGACGGTCGAGCGCGCCTGGTCCGACATGGGCACGGTCCGGTGCGCGAGATTGCGACCGGCATCGGTCCGGTGGAGGTCGCTCGTCCCAAGGTCCGCGACCGCGGAGCGAGCGGGCCAGGCGACCGCCTCCGCTTCAGTTCGGCAATCCTGCCGCTATGGGCGCGGCGGACGAAGAGCCTGGATGCCTTGATCCCGGTCCTCTATTTGCGCGGCATCTCGACCGGCGACTTCCAGGAGGCGCTCTCGGCGCTGCTCGGCAAGGATGCGCCGAACCTGTCGCCTTCGGTGATCGCCGGCCTGAAGGCCGATTGGCAGGTCGAGTACGAACGCTGGCAGAGACGCGATCTGTCGGCGCGTCGCTATGTCTACATCTGGGCCGATGGCGTGTACCTGCAGGCCCGCATGGAAGATCACAGCGAATGCATGCTGGTGCTGATTGGCACCACGCCGGAAGGCAAGAAGGAGCTGATCGGCTTCCAGGTCGGCGTGCGCGAGAGCGCGCAGAGCTGGCGCGAACTCCTGATCGACCTGCGGCAACGCGGGTTACGGATTGCCCCGCAACTCGCCATCGGCGACGGCGCCCTCGGCTTCTGGAAGGCACTGGACGAGGCCTTTCCCGGCACGCGGCACCAACGATGCTGGTGCCATAAAGTGAGCAACGTACTCGACAAGGTCGCCAAATCCGTGCAGGGCCCCATGAAGAACGACCTGCGGAACATCTATCTGGCCCCACACCGGGCCGAAGCTGAAACCGCGATCGACGTCTTCGTCGAGAAATACCACGTCAAATACGGACGTGCGGTGGAGTGCCTGATCAAGGATCGCCATGCGCTGCTCGCCTTCTTCGACTTCCCTGCTGAGCACTGGATCCACCTACGCAGCTCGAACCCGATCGAGAGCGTCTTCGCCACGGTGCGCCACCGAACGGTGCGGACCAAGGGATCGCTGTCGCAACAAACTGCGAAGCTGATGGTGTTCAAGCTCATCGACGCCGCATCGAAGACCTGGCGGCGATTGAAGAGCACGAACCAGTTGCCGAAAGTCATCGCCGGTGTAAAGTTCATCGACGGAATCGAAGTCATTCCGAACACTGAAAGCCACGCCGCCTGATCAGGCCGCGTCACCCAAAATCAGCCATAGCTCTGCGTGCTGCACTGACGACGGAAAACAATCAAGCAGAGAATGAGGATCGAGCCTCGTGCGGCCGCTGCTCCGTCAGCGGCCGCATCCTTATGCCGTTCGTTTACGCTGGCGGATGGTGCGAGCCGCGCCTTCTTGTTCTCTAAAGATGATCAGAGTCATTGCTCACTCCAGCCGGCGGGTGACGGCAGCCCGATCGTTCAACTGCAGCATCGGCGAACGTTGGGTAAGCGGAGAAAGCCGTTTCAGACCGCGACGCTGCCGTTACGGCCGGAACTCCTTCACGATGTCAAGCTGCGCCAGTTTTCAGGATAGATTGCTGTTCGGGCTAGCCCCATACCGTGCTCCTGCTCGATGTTCGCATTTCGGACGTCACAGATGTCATCCTTACCTGTTCGGCTAAGCTACTAGGGCGGCGATCGTGCCGTTACAGATGTTCGTCTATGGTTTCGCTCGAAATTGAGTGGCGCCGTCTCCGGCATCATCACCATGGCAAAGAGCCCGGCCGCGCTCGCGAAAAGCATGTACCAGGCGGGCGCGAGTGCGCTCCCGGTCAAGTAGATCAGCCATGTGACGACCAGTTGAGCTGTGCCTCCGAAAATGCCTATGGCAAAAGCGTAAGTCGTCCCGAAGGCGCCACCACGAATGTTCCTGGGCAAACTCTCGGCCATGCTTACGTAGAAGGCGCTATACGGAACCGTTCCGATAAGGGTGAGCGTGCCGAGGCCTCCTAAAAGTGCGAAGGCGCTGCGGCTCTCTGCAATCCACAAGAATACCGGATAGATCATCAGCAACGCAGCTGCCTGCGGCCATATCATGATGCGCCGGCGGCCTGCGCGGTCGGCGAGCAGGCCGCCCAACAGCGCCGCAGCAATGCCTGCCATATTGCTGATGAGCGTGGCGCCGAAGGCGAGAGGCGCGGATACGTGGAGGGTGTTCAAGGCGTAGGTGGTCATATATCCCGTAACGTAAGTAGTGATCGTGCAGCTGGCCAAGATGACGAATCCCAAGCTCATGATGCGGCGAGCGGCGGGCGATCGCCTTACAGGCCGGGTGACCAGAACCGGCGCCTCCGGGCGGAGAAACGTTTCGGGTAGGACGCTCCGCAGCCAAAGTCCGAACGGCAAAGTAACGGCGCCGAGCAACAGCGCGATCCGCCATCCGTATGCATTGAGCGCCTCACTTGTCATGGTGAGCGAGAGTATTTCTCCAACCAACGCTCCAGCCGTCGCAGCGACCTGTTGGCTCGCGGGCTGAAAGGAGACAGCAAGACCGCGGGCTTTGGCTGGTGCCGCTTCCATCAAGTAGGCTGTCGTTGGACCGACTTCGCCTCCGAGAGCAAAGCCCTGCAGCAAGCGTGCGAAGATGGCTAGCAACGGAGCGGCAAATCCTATTGTCTCGTACGATGGCGTAATGGCCAATAATAGGACCGCGACGCTCATTATAGCAAAGCTGGCGGTCATGGCAGGCCGGCGGCCAACCCGATCCGAATAGGAGCCGAGCACGATGGACCCGATTGGCCTGGTCACAAAACCCGCGCCGAAGGTTCCGAGTGACAGCATGAGGCTGGCGAACTGGTCGGTTGCCGGGAAGAACGCCTGACCGATCTGTATTGCGAAAAAGCTATAGGTGCCGAAGTCGTAGAATTCGAGCATATTGCCGATGGTGGCGCCCAACACCGCCCGGCGCGTTAAGCCTTCGTCTGCCGGACTGGGGACCGGCTCCAGCCTCTCTCGAGTTAATTGCCTCGCCATCCTCAACCTGATCTGGAGCGCGAACCCTGGCCCGAACATTTCCACCAGACACCGGTCGCGCAAAGTTGCAGTCCGCTTGCCCGAACTCGTCCTTCACGGCCATTGCGCCTGTCCACATGTAGCCTGAAGCGCGTCGCTACAAACCTCACGGTAACGTCTGCAATAAGAATGCCTGCCTTTCTGGGCCGATTTGACTTCTGGTCTGATCCCGGGCCTGGCCGGTAAGAGGTAAGCGGAGCTTTTCTCCCATTTGATTGACTGGTTTCGCTTCGGCTTTCGCTCTGCGATCCTTGGCTTGTCAGAGAGCCGAGAGGAGACTGAAGGCGATGGAACAATCGGGGGAGGAAGCCGAAGCTGATGGCTTTGTGGGGAAGCTTACGCGCCGGACGCGTTCTGGAGGCCGGTTATGGTCTGCGGAGATCAAGGGGCGCGCTGTTTTCGAGAGCATGAAGCCCGACGCCCGGGTATGTGATGTCGCACGGCGTTATGGTGTGAAGGCCCAGCAGTTGACGACGTGGCGCAGATTGGCGCGTGCTGGCCGGCTCGCATTGGTCACGGACGACGCGGCGGATTTCGTGTCGATCGAGCTGAGCGATCCAGTGGCGTCAGGCAAGAGCGAGGGGCCCGTCGAGATTACGATTGGCAAGGTTTCGGTCCGCCTGGATGCGGACGTGTCGGCGGTGCGGATCGCGGAGATCGTGACTGCGATCGAGCGCGGCGCATGATCATTCCGGCGCAGGGACTGCGGATTGTGCTTGCTGTGCGTCCTGTTGACTTCCGGTGCGGGCACGACGCGCTGGCCGGTCTTGTGCAAAACACGCTTGGGCTCGATCCGCATTCGGGCCTGATCGTGGTTTTTCGTTCGAAGCGCGCCGACCGGCTGAAGATTTTGCTATGGGACGGCACGGGCCTCGTTTTGGTCTACAAGCGCCTTGGCCGCGATGGTCGTTTCGAGTGGCCGCAGATCAGCGACGGCGTCATGCATCTGACGCGCGTGCAGTTCGAAGCGCTGTTCGATCACCCATGTTGATGCCCCTCCTTGTTAGGCTGACAGATTCTTAGATCAAGTTGCGCGATGACGTGGTTTCGAAGGTCTCCGATGGCGTGAAGAACGGATGGTGTATTCGGGAAGAGATAGGCGCCGCTGGGCTGGCGATCAATTAGCAAACGCTTGGTTCGGATCTGAACATAGAGCCAGTTTACTGGAATCTCGAGCCTTCGGGCCAGTTCGGGCGGGCTGAGGTATGAGTCGTCATGCTCCCATCGGCTGCGCTGGGCAGTTACCTTGATGGCGGCGGCACGACGGAGCCGCCCAACGGTGATAGGCAGCACCTTATCGGCGCAACGGGGAGAGCGGTGACCTTCCCGAGTAAGGATTGTGGCGATCTTGTCGTCTGGGACGCCGTCGCGAGCGAGCGTCAGAAGGCGTTCCCGCATCTCTGTGCCTCGCGTCAATCTGGTGACGGAGTTGACGCTCATCTTCACTTCGAGCTCCGTCACGGCGCCTCCCCGCCAGACGATCCTAGCCAGGGCCAAGTCGCGCTCACCGCGGTCGAGAACGACCTTTTCGATGAGACATCGCAACAACGCCTTGCGATGCGCATCCGAGATAGTCTCGTCACCCCATATCTGCGGGAGGCGGCCGGTGAGGCTGATGACCTTGTCGTTGAGCTCCTTGCTTATGGCCACTTGTGTGATGGCTTTGGGCGGCGTCTGTCGGGCAAGCGCCTCTTCGGCGGCGCGCACGTCGTTTAGCGCCGCTTCCCATCGACGCTCGAGTTCCGAGGCGACCAACCGATTATCTGGATCAGCTCGGTTGAACTGCCGTTCGGCGAGCGCCGCCGTGTATCGCTTGCGCTCGAGCTCTCGTTCTGCACTGGAGCGTAGCGCATTGTTCGTCTGCTGCTGCACCCGGCGGGAGCGCGACAAGGCATCGAGTTCGGCCGGCGCTAGTGCGGTTAGGAATGCGTCGCCAACGGCTGCATCGATATGGGCGGCGCGGATGTGTTGGCAGGTTGGCTGACCTTCCTGGGTACGCAGGTGATTGCATACATATTCGCCGCCGCCCTTGTAGCGGACGTACATCTTATGGCCACATCGTGCGCACCAGGCAATGCCGTGGAGCAGGAGCTCGCCATTGCGAGGCGCGCCGCGGGTTTTGATGCGCATGTATTCGGCTCGGTTATCTCTGATGACGGATCGGATTTTTTCATAAATTGGCCAGTCGATATAGGCTGGATATCGATCTTTAACGACGATCCGCCACTCCTCCATCGGCCGCGGAGCCTTTTGTGGCAGGGCCCCCTCCCGCTTCGGCGGCCGGAAGCGGGTTCGTCCATAGACAAAGGCGCCCGCGTATGCGGGGTTCTTCAAGATCGCCGCGACGGCAGCCAGCGTCGCGCGCGTCCAGCACAAATCGCCATATCGATCACGACGCGGCAGTTCCAGGTCACGCTCGTTCAACGCTCGCATGACCTTGGCAACGCTGCGCAGCTGCAGGAATAACTGGAAGACGAGACCGAGCCGCCCTTGCACGGCCATGTCGGGATCCTTAACGACCACACCGCTCGGGTCCCGCATCAGCCCGATTGGCAGCATAACCGCAAGTTCGCCGCGTTCGGCTTTGGCCAGCAGGCCGGCGGTCAGCCGGCTGCGGATCGTATGTAGCTCAAGCTCGGAGATCGAACCCTTCAGCCCGAGAAGCAACCGTCCGTTGGGAGTGCCCGGATCATAGACACCATCGCGGTCGGCGATCAGGCAGCCACGTAGACCACAGATATCCAGGAGCGGATACCAGTCGGTACAATTACGCGCCAAGCGGGTCACGTCGATCGACAGGATGAGTCCCACTTCACTCAGGCCAACACGGCCAACGAGTTCCTTGAAGCCGTTACGCTGTGCTATAGACGCGCCGCTCAACCCGAGATCGGCATCAATCACGTCGATGGCCGCCTCACGCCATCCGAGTTCGCGGGCGCGCTGGCGAAGCGCGTATTGAAGGCGCAGGCTCTCCTGATTGCTTACGACCTGATGGGGCGTCGACTGCCGGATGTAGACTACGGCTTTGCGCGCCAAGTGGCTTGGTGTGACCAGCTCGGACTTCATGAGGGATCTCCGCCAAAATTGCGGCGACGTCTTCGACGATCTGGCGTCGGAGCGCGGGCGTCAGCGTCGACCAAAGATCGGCTGGATCCATGCTCATGTGCGTCGGGACAATCCGCTGTCGATAAAAGCTCGAGTAGAGCCTCCATACTCAGCTTAATCTGATTTGCCTCTTGCTCATAATATTCGATTGCGGTTGCTTGAATCAGAAGACTGCTTCCTGCGCGATACTCAACTTCATACGAAGCGGGAATGCCTCGGCCTCGCTGACCGATCTTCCTAATCACTCGATATGAGCGCCCCCACAAAGGATGGTGGGGGTCCCCAACCTCGACCACCTCCGGAAATGATTCGTCAGACTCACTATCAGGGACATTCCTCAATCCCCTCGTTTGAAGGGCTGAACTGGAAGCGAGTGGGCGAACGGATTGTCGCGACGCCAGCTGCGGCGAACTGACTCAGACCCGACAACCTGTTTCGCGCGGGGCTTTGGGATGATAGCTTGCGGATGTGCCGCCGTCCCCCATTGATCCCGCCCGTCTTGCAGCGCTGCCCGCCGATTTGCGCGCGCTCTTCCGCGCGCAGGAAGCGATGATTGAAGCCGAGCGTCGTCGCGCAGACGATGAATGCTCGGCGCGCCTTCATGTCGAGAGTGAACTGGCTGCGTCCAAAGAGAGCGTCGAACGCCTCGAACTGCTCGTGAAGGAGTACGAGCGCGCACGTTTCGGTAAACGCTCGGAGAAGTTCAATCCCGATCAGATGCAACTGGTTCTCGAGGACATCGAGATTGCCATCGCCGAAGTCCAGGAACGCCAGGACGATCGTGCGCGCCGCGCCGGCACGGCGCCGTCCAGCCGCCGGACCAGGCGCGCTGCCCGTGCCTTTCCCGCGCACCTGCCGCGCATCGAGCAGGTGATCGAACCCGAGAACCTCGAGTGTCCCTGCGGCTGCGGCCGGATGGTCCAGATCGGCGAGGATCGCTCCCGCCGTCTCGATGTCATGGCCGCCCAGTATCGTGTGATCGAGACGGTGCGACCGCGCTACGCCTGCGCAAAGGGCTGCACCGGTGTTGCTCAGGCGCCGGCGCCCGCCCATCTCGTGGAGGGTGGCATCCCCACCGAGGCGCTGCTGGCGCAGGTGGCGGTCGCCAAGTTCAGCGAGCACATGCCACTCTATCGTCAGTCGCAGGTTCTGGCTCGGCATGGCATCTTCATCGATCGCGCCGTTCTGGCAGACTGGATGGGAACGGTCGCCTTCCACCTCGCGCCGCTGGTCGAGCGCATGAGCGTCGTGATGAAGCAATCGGGCCGCTTGTTCATAGACGAGACCAGGGCGCCTGTGCTCGATCCGGGCCGGGGCCGAACGAAGACCGGCTATCTGTGGGCTGTCCTGCGCGACGATCGCGGCCACGGCGGCGCTGATCCACCAATCGTGGTCTACCACTACGCGCCAGGACGCGGTGGTGACCATGCTGAGCGCATCCTCGAGGGCTTCGACGGCATCCTTCAGGTCGACGGATACCAGGGCTATCATCGGCTCGCACGGCCCAAGCGCAAAGGCGGCGTGCCGCTGCGGCTGGCCGCATGTTGGTCCCACTCAAGGCGCAAGATCATCGCAGCGACTCCGAAAGCCGGCTCACCCATCGCCGAAGCCGTTCTCGCGCGCATCGCCGCACTCTATGCGATCGAGAAGGAGATCCGTGGCGCCGACGCCCCGGCTCGGCAAACGACCCGTAACGAGCGATCACGGCCGCTCGTCGCTGAACTCGAGAGGTTTCTGCGCGAGCAAGCCGCTCGCCTGTCGCCGGGCAGCGAGATGGGCAAGGCGATCGCCTATCTCCTGAACCATTGGGATGGCCTCACCTTGTTTCTCGACGATGGTTGCGTTGAGATGGACACCAATCCCGTCGAAAATCAAATCAGGCCGCTGACTCTGACGCGTAAAAATAGTTTATTTGCTGGTCACGACGAAGGTGGTCGTTCATGGGCGCGCATAGCTTCGCTCATCGCCACCTGCAAAATCAACAGCGTGGAGCCCTACGTCTGGATGAAAGCGACGCTCAAAGCGATCGCAACCGGTCACCCGCAGTCCCGGATCGACGAGCTCCTGCCCTGGTCGTTCGGCCGCACCTCGTAATTCTCCGTCGTTGCCGCCTCCATACCCCCCGCCAACGATTTGCAAACACGTTGATCAACAGACTGCAATCCCCACGCCAAACCTTTGCGAATGGGACGCGAACGTCGCTTACGGTAAGAGAAATATGAGAACCTGGTGCAGTTGTCGGGCGCCGCAGACATTACGTTGCTGTGGCGGGTTTGCGACAAGACTGGCTGGCGCCGAACATGATCGACGAGGACGCGAGCCACCTCAGCGTCACGCGTTGCGTCCGCTCCTTAAACAGCCAGTCGGGGCTGCGTCATCGCCTAGACGATGCTGCCAATCAACGCGCCCGAGGCGGTCTCTTGCGCGCGAGCAAGATCACCATTCACCAGTGCTCCACTTTCCGTCGCGGCCGGATCGCCAGCGGACGGGCAAACCGCTTTCCCCCGAGCCGCTTGCGTCTGGCGACCATCAGGACCGAGGCCGTCATGCGTTCCGCGCCGCTCGCTTGCATCTTGGCTATCGCCCGAGCGAGCGCGTCGTCCAGGACGTGAGAAGGCCCAGCTGTTCGGCCGCAACACCGACGAATGCCGATCTCAAGTCGTTAGGTGAGCGCGAGCTTCAGAGTCGCCCATCTTGGTCAACCATGTGGAGAGCTGCTAAGGCTAATCGATAGCGCCACACGCAGAAGCTAGCGTTTGTGTGCCCGGGCGGGCAAGCAAGAAACGGCTACGCTTCTTCGCCAGCGGACGCTTAGAGGAAGACGGCCATTTCAGCGGCGGCTTCGCCAACAATTACAACGATTTGTCTTAATCAGGACACGAGTGAATCCTCTTTTCCAACAACAAGGCGCGAGCGCCATCTGCATGACGCGTAGCATCAATAGCAGCCGGATAAAGTTGGCGGATCGTATTGCCTCATCTGACGATGAAAATCTCAGCTTGGCCGATGTAGCTCCGGCTGACGGCCTGTCCGACGTTGCATCATGGCGCGCAGGATCGGACGCACTGGGGACATCGCGGAGTGCGCATTAAACGCAGCGGCAGCCGCAGTCCCGAGATCATCGGCCAGCGCCGCACCTTTAGCCGTGCGCGGGATGATCGTCTGGGCTGCTTTGCGTCTGAGCGATTTCTTTCTTCATTTAATCAGGTGAACAGATCGCTCCGCTCTTGCCGGACTCTCAGATCGCGCTCTCGTCTGTTCTCGCGTTGGCCCGGCTATCGCGGTCATTCTGCTTATCGGACCAAGCATAGGCTCAAGTGCAGGCCAGAACAACTGGTCGCGGACAGAGATCGAAATGCACATGTTCGGTATGGGACTGGGGCTGGCTGCGGTCAGCGTCGCCTGACCTCCTAACGAGCTTTCCGTCAGATGAAACGATGCAGGACGCAGAGCTGCGCGCCGACCGCGAGTTGAGGTGGAATGAGTTCAGGATCGGAGATGATCGCATCAGACGTGGTAGATGCAGCCGCGAGTTTGTCTTTCTTCTTCGACCTTTGTCAGCTTCTCGAAAGCCAGCCTCTCTAACACTCGAACTTGGCCTCTTGATGACGAAGCTGCCCATGCCGGAATTCGTGACGAACTTCAGCTCATTCCCTCTGGGAGATCTTCTAGAGGCCTTTGGTCTCTTAACAAAAAGGAGGGCTTTATGGCTCCAAGCCCGATCGATAATGCCCGTTCACCAGAATCACCGACAGCGCACGTCTGGACACAGGAAGATCATGATTTGTTCAGCGAGATCATGAATGAAGCTGGACCATCATCGTCTGCCGCACCTGAGGAAGCGGTAGATGTCTCCTTCGCCGCTCCCCAGAGATTTTCACACGGTTCGCAAATCGCCCCTGACTCGATGGTCGATAGGCTGTTCCACCGGGGTCTCTTGCCGGACTCGGACCAGCCGACAATGACCTATGAAATCCAGGGTCACCGCTACACGGCCGGTTTGGATGAGTGTAATCGCGTTCTTCTTGTTCATAACCCTGCGGAAGACCAAGTGCTTGGGGCCGGCCGGGCGGGGGTACCGGACTTCGGAGCCTTCTTCGCGGAGAACCGACGCTATGGAAGGCCGCTACCACAGCAATGGGCCACACCTGCCCTCATAGACAAGCTGCGCGAAGAAGGTTTCATGCCGACCGCCAATAGCCCCACGACCATCCATCTTAACGGACGGGCCTACAAAGCCGAACTAGCCGAAGGAGGATTCGTTAAGCTTACGCGGGTATGAGACCAACTTGACGGTGAGCCGATCGCGCTGGGTCTGAGTCGTGCGGTCACTTTGGTTGTCCTTACCTGGATAGACGGTTCATCGCTTAGCAGTGGATTGTTCGAGCCGCCAGCGGGTACGCATCATCGGGCCCGCTGGCAGCGCACGAGATGCACGGTCATCCTGGCCATTCGTCTGCGTGGTGCCGACCTGTCATCCGGCCGGCAATATTGTCGCCGTGTTGCCTCACTCGAGGATGTTGCTGGCGCTTGACCGATACAGCTCCGGCTGTGGGCCAGTCCGAGGTTGCACCATTGCGCGCGGGATCGGAAGAACCGGGGTGCGTCGCGGAGTGCCCAAGGCACGCCGCCGCGCCCCGGTCCCGGGATCACCGGCCAGCGCCGCACTGTTAGCCGTGCGCGGGATGATCGTCTTCTCGGCTGCTTTGCGTCTGAGGGATCCCCGTGAGCGCTGCACGACGGTGTGCCGCGGCCGAACTGCTCGGGGCGGTGCTTCGCGAGGTGACCGAGAATTACCAGGGCAAACGGGGCTCGGCCGCAAGCCAGCGCTCGATGTCGGCTGGGTTCGGCAAATTGGGCAGAAACCGGTGCCCGTTGAGCACTTGCTTGGAAACGGCGGAGGCCCTGCAAGTGCGAGGCTGGATTGTCTTGGCGGACGCGAAGGTATTCTCAAGGAGGTGGCAGCAAAGATCGCCTAGCCGCAAGGACCGTCGCAAGTGGCGCAGTCGCTTTGCGTAGCAGTGGGATTGCGTAGCAGTGGGATTGCGTGAGCGTATTTGTCGAGGAAATCGTGTCAATTTAACACTACCAAATCTGGGCGTTCTGCAAGCAGTAGCTCCACCGTAGAGTCACGCAAGATCGCATGCACATAGGCGTGTGCAACCAGCCTCAAAAACCGGAAAAGAACGTCATGGCGAACATCAATCTCAGCTCCCAATCTATTGCAGGTGCACGCGCCGGACAGCGAGCCGCCACCGCCCGGAAAGTCATTGAATGGCGAGCGCCGGCCCCGAGACGCCGAGGCTTCCACATGATCCACGGAATGAAGCCCATGGCGCGGATGCTCGCAGCAATTAGGCGCGGGCTAGCCTTGTCCGATCTTGACCGGTGCTGCGCAATCTGGTGGCTCTATCGTCTCCATTTCGGGTTCACCGGCGACGTGATGTTGGGGCTCGCCGCGGTCAGGATTGCCCAGGAGAGATCCCGCTGCGGAATTTAGGAATCGTGGGGGCGCGCCTTCCATACGGGCTCGGCGCCCTGCCGCCGGTTACGTGTTTGGCTGGCGAGGAAAAGTGGCCGAATGCCGATTGCCTTTAGTCTCCCCCAGCCAATTGGGCCGCATTCACTTCTAGCGCCGAGGATCTGCCCGTGGGGGGGGGCACCAAAGTGCAGGCAAATACGATGAGCAGATTGCAAAAACTGAACTTGCGCTCGCCCTTCACACGATCAGTAAGCTGAATTTGATGTCGGATGATGCTGCTCATGAAGGTCCCAGCAGGGGCAGACGACCGGGCCATAGCGGGGAGTGTAGGAATCAGGACGGTCTGGAATCCTTGGTCACGTCTGGTGATCGGGGGCAAGGACGCGCGGCTCGCATTCCATCTGGTGATCTTCTGCTGTTACATGAAAGGAAATGACCCGCGTGAGTTCGCGTGGCGATGCAAGGGCGGGTAGCTCGCCAAGCAATACTGCCCGAGTCGTTGCGCTGGATGGATCCTCGCGCAGAACCTCATCGACGCTGTGTACCCACGGCTTGAATTCCTCTGTGAGCGGCTCGTCCGTTGCAGACCGCCAGCCGTTCAACTCTCCCCTCGGTGAATAAGCCGTTGATCTTTCGCCAGGCACTTTGCGCCCGCCTCCGGCCGCCGCGCGATGAGACAACGGCCGCGGCTTCCCGGTCGGTCGGCGCCTTCGCAATGGTGCGCGGAATCGGCTTTGGAGCGAATTCCGGGTCAACGGATCGAGCTCTTATCACCAGAAACGAGCTCCGGTTCGCGAGCGGAGTTGCGCTCGCCTTGTCCATGCGGGCGGTTTGCAATCGAAGTAAGCCGGTGTACAGGCGTGATCGCGACATAGTCCTCGGCGGCGAATGGGCGCCGAGGACTGGGGCCATCAGCGAACTTCAGAACGGCCCCTAAGCATCTGCAGTTTGGAGCCTCGTAACAGTGAAGCCCTTAGTTGAGCTTGTAAGACGCCTGGAAGAACGTACCCCACCGTTCCATGCTGTAGTTCGCAAATCCTAGCGAGCCGCAGCCGTTTCCGCAGTCCGCGGAGTCCGCTTCCTTTTTCGTCCACATGGCCCAATAGCGGCCTCCAACGCCTAGGCTGATATTGTTGGTGACAAAGTAGGACAGAAGGCCTTCAACCTGGACGCCGCCGCCACCATTGCCGTGTTGCTCACTAAAGGTGGTCTTTTTGCGCAAGAGATGATTATCGCGGCCCTTGAAGTCGGTCCAGGGCAGGTAAGCGATGTCCGCATTCAGGCGCCAGCGCTCGGTCAGCATAGTTTCGGCGCTCAAGCCGATTCGAGGCGCATTCCATTGAGTATCTTGGCTGCCAACGATCCTATCGTCGCTCGGCTTGATACGACAAAAGTCCTGCGGATTTGTGAGCGGAACGCAACCCCTCGAGTCTGAGCTCTGGCTGTAATAGGCCCAGCCTATAAATCCGCCGATCTTGTAGTTCGTACTGCGCAGGACATCGTAACCGGCGTCGGCCGTGTAATATGCAAATCGCCCGTTTGACTCGCCTGAACGAGTATTTAGGTAGGGGTATCCCTCGTGGGGCAGCCAATCTTCATCGTTCGATTTCCCTTTGTTGAAGAACCCGATACCAAGGCTACTCTTCAAGAACACTCCCCAGGGACTGTCGACACGGCCGAATACCTCCCCCGAAAGTCCGTCCAGTGCATGATAAGTGAGCCTGGAAATCAGTATGCTGGGGTCTTCAGGCCAGCCATACGGGACTGCGCTTTGATCCCACTGGAATCTTCCCCGGCTCAGCCAGAGCCGCGAGCCCCCTTCGAACGACCAACCGGACGTGTAGGGAATGGGTGGTACGCTGCCGGCTGATCTCGCATGCAGCGGCGAATCGGACTTTGGTGCGGCTTCTGGGTCCGCACCAAAGTGGTAGTTCAGACCAATTTTCCCAATGTGATAGTTGCTGGACAGGCTGGTCGTGCTCGCCGGCAAAATCGTAGACGGAGATAACTTCGCGGTCGAAGCGGTCGCGACGCTCGGCCCGCCAAAATGCAGATAGTCATACTCGACGTTCACCGACCATGAAGGCGTAAGGGCTTGCTCCACACCGAGCCCGATGACGCCACCAACTTGGCCATAGTCGAAATGGGTTTTCTCCTGTGGCAGGTCGCCCCCTTCAAAGTTGTTGACGATGTCGCCTCGATTATTTTGCCAGGCTGCACCTGCCTTGAGATAGGCAAGCGTTTGCCCGAGCGAGCCGAAGGCGTAACCGATGCGACCGGTCCCGGTCGCAAAGAGGTTCGGAGCTGCGTTGCAGTTTGCGCTTACAATCAAGTCTGAGGCTGCGAGGCAGGTGTTTGAGCCGCTCGCGACAGCTGCGCTGGCATCCAGTTCGAGGCCGTACACCCAACTATTGTTCTGCCAATTGTAGCCGATTTGGCCACCTGCGACGAAGGAGGGAATATCGACGACGTCGCCGTAGATCGGTGGGCCGAACGGATTGGTGAAAGAGGTTCGACCGTACCCGCCGCCTACATGCCCGCCAATGTAGCCTCCGGACCAGTTCCACACCGACGGTGGCAGGGCTTCTCGCCCGAGGTTCGCCATAGCTGTACCCGTTGTGGCGATCGCCATGGTCGCAGCCCCCAAAAAGAGAACTCTTGATCGCATAAAGATTGCCCTGAACTTTCCCGAGTTGTAGTCGCGCTCGCTAAGTATCGCCGCACGGCAAATCGTCGGAGCACCAGGCCCCCAATAACGAGCCGGGGCCGCTCCGAAGATCACCGCACGACGATTGGTGATGACGTCCTCAACGTAGCAAGCCGCGTGCCGGAGCAATTCCTTTGTTCTGCAGGAGCTTACTAAGAGCGTGCCGCGTCAACTTCGGGTGGAAGGCGGACGAACGAGTGTCGAGGTTCGCTGCATTGCGGAGCTAGCGTCCAAGGCACGTGCATGTGCCGGAACTTTGTGGTCTGCCCGGTGAGCACAAGCTGGTTCAGCTTGGATGAGCCGTGAGATTTCAAGCCTAGTGTTCTTTTCACTCCGCGAGCTGCCTGATGGCAACCAGCCGGCCGTTGCAAGTTCAGCTCGTACCCCGTGGGTCGGTCAAAATCCCCCGGGTATGGTCACTTGAAACTCCCCCACCTGATGATCGCCGTCAGCGCCGCTGAACAGCAGTAGCCGGTCAGGCAGGACGTTTATGTTCGACCCCTTTAGCCAGCAAGGGGCCGGGGAGTTGAACGTCTTGAAGCGACATCTGCAAAGCACCGTACTTACATTACTTGATCGCAACACCAGCCAGCGCGAGATTCACCGGCTGACGGGTGTCGATCGCAAGACGATCCGGCGTTATCAGGCGCTGCGGGCCGGTGCGGAGGCAAATTCCCCCGGGGAAGTGACCACCGGCTCGGTGAGCGCGGACGGCCAAATTCCTCCACCCCGACCACCGGCTTTTGGGACATCGGAAGCGACGGTCACCAGCAGCCTGGCCCGTTCGGCTTGCGAAGCGCATCGGACGTGGATCGAAGAACAGGTCCGGCTGAAGCGGAACGCGCAGGCGATTTACCAGGACCTGGTTGATCAATTTGGCTTTCCGTCCAGCTACCAGAGTGTCAAGCGGTTTGTGCGCCGGTTGCGGCACGCTGATCCTGAGCAGTTTGATCGTCTTGAGTTCCTCCCCGGCGAGGAAGCTCAGGTCGACTATGGCGAGGGCGCGCCGACGGTTGATCCGAAGAGCGGGCGGTACCGTCGTCCCCGCCTGTTCGTGATGACGCTACGCTACTCGCGGCGCAGCTTCCGGCGGGTAGTCTGGAAGTCCAGCCAACAAGTCTGGGCGCAGCTCCACGAAGAGGCGTTCCGGTATTTTGGCGGGGTCCCCAGCTATGTCGTGCTCGACAACCTGAAGGAAGGCGTCCTCAAGCCGGATTTGTACGAGCCCCAGCTCAACCCGATTTACAGCGCGATGCTGGCTCATTACGCCGTGGTCGCCGATCCCGCGCGCGTGGCCGATCCAAATCGGAAAGGATGCGTCGAGAATGCGATTCAACATACCCAGGGCACTGCGCTGGCCGGACGGCGCTTCGAGACGCTGGAGGCGCAAAACGAGTTCTTGAGGCACTGGGAGGAGAACTGGGCTTCCAAACGCATCCACGGCAGCACGCGCCGTCAGGTCGAGGCGATGTTCCAGGAAGAGAAGCCGCACCTGCGGCCGCTGCCTGTCGCTCCCTTCCGCATCTTCACCGAAGTCGTCCGGACTGTCTGCGACGACACCACCGTACGCGTCGACAACAGCTATTACGCCGCGCGGCCCGCGCCGATCGGCAGCCAGGTCGTCGTGCGCATCTACACCACCACGATCGAGATCCGTGATCGCCACACCCGTGCGCTGCTGCGTGTTCATTCCCGGATGGCGCACCCCGGTTCTGTCGTCCTGCCGACCAGCGAACGGCCGTTCAACCCGTCGCGGCAAACCGCCGTGCTGCTGGCGAGCGCCGAGCGCATCGGACCGCAGACCAGGGCCTTGTGCCAGCAGGTGTTCGACACCGAAGGGCGCCCCGGACAGCGCGCGATGTGGGGCATTGTCGGGCTGGGCCGGAAGTATCCGGCGCGGCTGGTCGAGCAGGCCTGCGCGCACGCCATCGACAACCGCATCTACCGCTACAAGCACGTGCGTGCGACCGTCGAGCGGTTGTTCGAACAGGCGATCGAGCAGGTTGGAGTGACGCCACAGCCGGCATCGCCGCTCACCCAGGATCATCCGCTGATCCGTACCCCCGCGGAATACGGCGACCTCTTCAGCCGCGCTGTGCGGCGCGACGCCGACGACAATGGTCGGCAGGCCGAGGCTCACGACGATCACGCCACGGCAATCCGCGCTCGTGTCGCCTGCGCAACCCCGGCCAACTCCGGCGCCACGAGCGCTCCCGCTGCACCTTCTCACCTTAAACTGGAGACCTAGCCACATGATGACCATGCCGGAAATTGAGCGTTGCCTACGACAGCTGCGCCTGTCGGGTGTCCGCGACACGCTGCAGACGCGCGTGCTCCAGGCGCAGGGCGCCAACCAGCCCTTCCTCGAGACCTTCTCCCTTATCCTGCAGGATGAACTGGACCGTCGTCAGTCCCGTCTTATCGAGCGGCGATACCAGCAATCCGGGCTCGACGAAAAGCTGACGCTCGCCGAGTTCGACTGGTCCTTCAATCCCAAACTGCCACGTCAGACCTGCTTCCAGCTCCACACCCTGGCGTTCATTGCCGCTGGCGAGAACGCTCTGCTTGTTGGCAAACCTGGCACCGGGAAGTCGCACATCGCCAAGGCGATTGCCTATCAGGCGATCCTGCAAAGCCACAAGGTCCAGTATCTTGAGACCGACGACTTCTTCCACCGCTACGCCCTGAACTCTCCGGCACAACGCGAGGTCCGGCTGCGAACCATCATCGACTGCGATCTCCTCGTGCTGGACGATCTATTCCTCGCACGCGCCATCCCCGACGACGCCGGCACTTTGCTGCAGACCCTGATCCATCAGCGTTACAAACTGCGCCGCAGCGTCATCGTCACCTCCAATCGCGTCGTGCAGGATTGGGGGGCATACCTTGGGGACAACACTATGAGCACGACGATCCTCGATCGCCTTATGCATCATTGCCATCTGCTTGAGTTCGACGGACGCAGCTATCGGCTCAAAGAAGCCGCTGAAGCTCTTGCCCGGGAAACAAACTCAAACTAACAGTCCCTTGTCCTGCCTCGCGGGTGGAGGAATTTGACTGACCACACCCGGAGGAATTTGAAGTGACCCGCGGGGCGTACTAGTTTTTGGGAGCGTGAGTACGCCAGGAAGCTAGGAGTCGTGCTCGGACCGCTTTAGGATCGACGCGCCCATTGTCTTGCGGCTTTCGTCCCTCGCGGCATCCTTGAGCGCGTAATGATAGTTGATCGGCAAGATCGGATGGACCTCGGCCGACGAAATCGATCACACGATAGTCGCTGATCTCTTATCTAAACAGGTCCTGATATGGCAGTATGTAGGATCGTGACCAGATGGGACGGATGCTCTCTGCATTGCGCGAAGCTAAATCGGAGGCGCAAAGATCGAGCCGCGATAAGCCCTCATCAAGTGCGTTTGTAACAGCACATCTGCTACTCTGACATCAAGCGGCACAATCGGCCTATCCTAAAGGTAATATCAGGATCGGTGCCCGGGCCATCTCAGGAAATATCGAGGATCAAGACTCAAAAGTCAGTGCGAGAACGGGCACATCCGCGGAGATCCGGCGTTGGGTAAGCTCTAGAGATGCAATGAAGTCCGCCTCGAGGAGATACCTCATCGAAAGCGCTCCCGCGACGGTGCGCCAAGGAGCTCTGCGCGCCAAGGGATGTCTGTCGAACAAGGCTCCGCTCGCAAAATCTTCTTGCTCGGTAAGGCAGCTAGAAAATTGGCCGAGTCGGTCGATGGCCACAACGAGTTGCCGAAAGTCTTGCCGGCGTAATTCGCCAACGGATCAAGTCGTCAGACCGCGAACTTGAATCCACCGTCGCCTAGCCCGTTGGGGCATCAACATTCATGGATGGTTCTTCATTCCACGATACGTCACACCGTGGATCGAAAAATAAGTAATTGCAGGTCAGTTCTTCACCGGGTTGTACGTCACGGGCTGTGAAAACTCGGCGGTCGTCTTGGTATGTGTTTGGGCGGCTGCTGTGGTTCATGAAGCGGGCATTGTCAGCATTGTACTCGATAACACCATCGTAAGCCTTGTAGTCTCTTGGATAGGCATGCTTATCAAGTAGCGCTTGGAATGTTGGAGCTACGGCTTCGTATTGTTCAGGCGTCACCGTGATGTCAACGATTGGGTTGTGAATCCAGATCAACGAACCTTTGGGCAAACGAGTCGCGGAGAAAAGTCCAATACCGCCAAACCTGTCTGGCTTCAAAATTGTGTCGACGATCAGCATTGAAGAAGTCTCCCGGAGTCACTACCCAGCAAACTAACTGACGTGAGCTGCGAAATCTGCTGCACGAATTGGTAGGCTCGTTTATCCGCGCCTCCATCACAATTTATGTCTTCTCCAGGCGTATTGGGCCGCCTGCTGCGGATCGCCTCCAGCGACAAGGCCGTGAGCTGGGAGGGCTGCAAGTCAGTCGCATTCCGAGCAAAGATCCGTGTCGATTATAGCGGCGAGCTCGTGTCGCACGATCATGACCTGTTACCAGCGCGACGGCGCGCTCGATGCTCTCGCGGCCCGGCAAGCCGCCGACAAGCCCTTCATCGCAGCTTCAAGAGCCGCCCGCGGGTGAATGCGTCAGTGCGTGCCCAGGCAACTGTGGATGTGGAGCAGATATTGCAGGCAAAGTGCGCGGGAGGCCGGCACTCGACTGCCGATTTCGCTGCACAACCGCCTCGAGGCAATCAACGTGATCACGCCGTAGTTAGCAAGAAAACGGAGGTAGAAGTTCGGCCCAACGAGGAGTTGCTAAGCGATGATGCTGGCAAGTCATCGACGCGAGCAGCGGACATCTGTGCTGCCCAGAACCGCGCCAAGCTCGCACGAGCAGCCGGAGCAAGCTATGGTCCAATAGCAAGTCCAATTCCGGAACTATCTGGACGGGCTCCATGCGTTTGAGATGTCCCTCGGCGTCTACATTCGTGGGTGATGGATGAGCCGAAGGTCATCGGAGCCTCCCGGTCCGAAAAGGGCGGTGTAGCGCTCACCATGAATGTCGTATTGTTTTGTCGGATGCGCTTCGTCCGGCAGAAGGCCCCACTGGCCGAGTTTCGCCCGCATCGTGTCCGGCGCGGGTTGGGTGCCGTGCAAAAAAGTCTCGGGAACGGAGAATGATGCAGCGTAAATCTCGCGGGCCGCGGGGTACGTCCTCTGAGCCCTGGAGGACGCCGGAGCGGCTTGCTCAATCGACCGTCCAAAAAGCGATCGGGCGGTTCGATCCGTTGGCTGCAGGCTGGGCGGCAGAACGTTTTCCGGTCGAGATCCGAATTGAATGGTTGAGCCTGGCGGATTGAGTGGGGTGCTTCGCCTCATCTCCGCCGCAGGCACGAACAGCGCCGTGTAACGGTCATTGTGAACGATAAAACTGGTAGGTCGGCTGTCCTGGCTCGGCGGGACGTTGCTGCGCTCGTGCGCAGCGGACGCGTGCTGGTCGCCGTGCTGCGCGTTGAACGGACCAACGGCCGCTTCTGAGTCCAGGGCTTGGTGATGACCCTCGTTTGGTTCGAGAGATGACGATGGGCGAGCGTTATCCACCATGGCCCACAGCAGATCCTGATCGTAGACTTCCTCAGGAAGGACGAACCGGCTGCTGGCCAGAAGCGGTGCGCCGGCGTCTTCAATTAACTCGCGACCGGTTGAATTGCCGGGCTCGGTGCGCTGGCGCGCAGTGGCATTTTCTTCCGCCAGGCTTAGTGTCCTCTGCCTCTTCGTAGGTTGGCCGGTGTAATCCTCATCCACAACGACTTCGTGACCTGAGCTGGAAGCGACCGAGGCTAGCTCGTTTGCAGCCGGCCGGTAGGCGCCGCTCCAGCTGAAGTAACGAACGGCTTCTTCGGGATCCGGTGCCAGACCACCCGGGGCTGGCCGGTTGAGAGACGATGCTAGGATCGCTTCGCGTATCGGCTCTTGCCACGGATCCTGATCGTGACCTTGCGCAGTCAGTTCCTCCGGCCCACTTAAAGCGTCCTGCGGCGCGCGATGCTGCGCAGCGGCGTCCTCGCGTCTGGTGACTGCGTGTTCGGGATGAGGACGGTCCGTGCTCTGGTGCTCAAGTCCCAATGCCTGGGCCAGTCTAAGGCCTTCTTCAGACAGATGAGGGTAGTAGGGATCATGAAAAACGGGATTCTCTGCGATTGTCGAGGTATCAAGCTGGGGCACTTCATCCAAGTAAGGCTCAAACTCCGCTTGCTGCTGTTGCGGTGCCGCGGCGTGGTCACGGTCGAGTGGGTTGATGCGGTTAAAAGGGTCCATGTCGACTCTCCGGTGGTTTGAGTCGGCTCGCAATGCCGATCCAATCGTGTCACTGTCTCACTCTATTAGGATCAGCTGTCGACAAGCTGACGTGCTTAGAGACTAACCGGAGTGCGATCTCAGCTCAGTCATTTCGCCGCAACCGCGACTGGTGACGAAGCCGAGCAGGCGGCATCGTTTTTGCCTGTTTGGGACGGGCTCAAATACTGTCGGCACTCTGACGCCGCGATGATCTCGGCAACTGATTGTGGCTCTTCGGTCATCCCAACGTCTCACGCCTTGCTCAGCTTGCACAATCTAATACGGTTGGTGGCCGACAACGGTTCCTGGCTCGCATGTTCGTGTGCCGTACCGCGGCGGATGCTCTCGCTCGGATTGTGGTTCTCTGCTGGTGCTCGGCCGGCAAGACACAGAAAGCCAATAGGCTTTATATCGGCGATCCTTGTCCGGTAATCGCGGCCACGCACATATTTGGTGCGCTCGCAGTAAAGATGTCGAGTGCATGCTCCGCGACCGCGCCGGCTGGGCGCCGTTGAGACCCTCCATGGCCTTCTTCTTGCCGCTCAGAACCAGCTCGGGCTCTCTTTGATCGCCGGCGGACTTGTGCTGCGGCGCACGTATTTGCCCCGCGATCGATTGTTCAGGCCCCAAAAATCGCCAATAGCAAAAGATTCGCCGCATCCTTTCCAGCAGGGCCGATCGTGCCTCCTGAAATCGCGAGTCAACATACGGCCCGGCTAAGCAGGGGATCAAAGCTCCTGGTCGCCGCGCTCGGCTGGCAAAATCAAGTACGTGAAGCGGATCCAACCGGCGAGAGTCGCGCGCCCGGTCCTCACCTTGGGCCCGGCCGCCTCGATTGCGCCGATAGCTTTTGCGGTGTTGCGCGGCCATCCTTGGCCGCTTCATCTCGCCGGCGTCTCTGGAACGATTCCGTCGCGGCACCGGGCGAGCAGAACACGCGCTCTGTTGCGCAGAATCTGTAGCACGCATGATCAACCGCAGGCGGCTGAGCGAAGGGCAGGATGTTGATAGTCTCATTCTGGCCATATCGCCTCGTCGAGAAGTTCTCGCAAATTCACCATCCGCGTTGCTCCGCTGCTTCCCTAAGCGCGTCATCAGCCAGATTCCTGCATAGCTCCCGCTTTGTTCGTATTCACCCGGTCCCGTTCAAGACCTCGATGTGCAGAGCCCGACAGCACATTGCAATTGAATCGATCTGAGATCGCAAAGAGATGATTGTCTGAACCAAGCGCGCGAGTCCTGGCATGTCGATTGCTGGGAAGTGCTTGCTACACCATGCACTGAACTAGACGCAAAGGCCGAGTCAGATCCAACTTGCCGTCGAAACCAATTCTCTAGCTTAGAAGCGGCGCTGCTAACTGCCGCTCCGCCCAACGGAGCCAAGTCATGCTGAGCGACACATCCAAATTCTTCGCCTCCATTCGCATCAACAAGCAGGAAGCGCAGGAGGAGCGCCGGACCGCGGTGCGATGCGAATGGCCTGATTGCCAGAACAAGGCAACCCATCCCGCGCCAAAGGGCCGCCACAATGCGCGCGAATATTGGCACTTCTGCATCGAGCATGCTCGCGAATACAATCAGTCCTACAATTTCTTCTCCGGGATGGACGCCGAAGCGATCGCGCGCTACCAGAATGACGCGCTGACGGGCCATCGTCCAACTTGGAAAATCGGCGAGCCCATCAGCGCCCGCAAGATGACCGGCAGCCCGGCCCATTCCGAGGACGACTGCGATGCTTTTTGCATGCTCGCTGAGCTGAAGGGACGCGCCCGCGCGGAGGCCAGGCCTGAGACGCGCAAGCTTTTCAATGCCAAGCGGAAAGCGTTGCAGGTGATGGGCCTGAATGTCGATGCGACGCTCGGAGATATCAAGGCGAGGTACAGGGCGATGGTCAAGAGGCACCACCCCGATGCCAATGGCGGCGACCGCTCTACGGAGCAGCGCCTGGGCGAGATCATCAAGGCCTACCATTACCTGAAGACCGTGGTGCGGGAGAGCTAACCCGGACACGACTTGAACGGCTTCACCTCACCCGCCATTCCATAGCCCTTCATCGTGTGAAGGCTGCACCCGAGCTGGCGTGTAACCCGCTTCAGACCCTAGGCCCGAGAGGCGCAACATTTCCGCCACGCCACAAGGAGTTCTATCAACCTGCTCCCGGACCGATCAACAACGAGCCTTTGTTTCTTTCCTCGTTCATTCGCTCTCTCCTCGGGTTTGCAAGGAGGGGGCAAGTCTTCACGACGCCGATGGGCAGTTCGCAAAGGCGAGCCACAGCGAAAGTTCGAAAGTGCCGTCCTCGACTGCTCGAAAAGCAGAGCCACACTAAACTGCTGCTCCGCTGCCCGCAGGAAGGTTGGTACTGGACTTGCCTCGCGCGTTTAGATGGCACTCAGGGAGTGCCATTCGCGCCCCGTCAATGCAGGTGAGACGGCAGGCCTTTAATCACGCTCTTGATCTATATCAAATTCTGTGTCGCGCATGAGACGTTGTCGCATGTTCGACGTATGTCACATCCGCTCAACCAGAGGAGACCATCTTTCTGCGAGTGCCCCTATTATGGGGGCAAGTTCTCCGATCGGCGAGTGGTGCGAGAATTGCTGTGCGCATCGGTGGTTCTGGGAAAGTCCTGAGGATCGCATGCACGCTGTCGTCCTCGTCAAGCAGCCATTTGTTGATGTCCGCGGGTGGTGGCCCAAAATGCGCAAGCACCTGAGGGCGCTGGACCCGTCCGGGTGTGGTGTGCCGAGCTGCGAACAGTTCCATGCCGACCTCGCTCCTTTGCGGTGGCGCTCGAGATGCCGGCATGTTCTTACGAGAAGTGCTGACCGTGTCCGCCGCAATCGTTGCATGATTTGCCAGCCGTTCTTTCGAGAGACTGGGGCACTGGCACCTCGGAGAGCAGCCCGACCGGTCAGCAGCGAACAAAGTCAGCTTCGCTTTGGCTCGACCTGCCAGCGTGCGTCAAGTCGCTCCGATTATCTTCTCGGAGCGTGCTGGGACCGTGTGAAACAGTTCTGGGCCGGCGCTTTCCTTTCGCGCGCGAGCTTTCAGCTGCAAGAAGCAAAGCCAACATCTGTGTAAGCAAACGGAAATAGAAAATGGATGACCAGTCGCACGGCAAAATGCCACTCGCTTCAAGCAGACGGGAAAGCCGCGGGCCCGACCTATTCAGCTTCATCGAGTGCGCTATACAGACAAGATCAATCGCAGCGCTGTTCGATCTTCTTGTGAATTTCGCGAGCAATGAAGGCTTTGATAAAGTCGCCTACGGAGCACTCTCCTGCTCCAATGAGCGTCGTTTGCCAGAGTATCTACCGCCCCCGCCAACTATAAACTTCCCGTCTGATTGGTGCCAACGCTATGCTGAACAAGAATATCAAGCGATCGACCCGGTGGTCCGGCGGACAGCAATGCTGCCAAGGCCCTTTCTTTGGGATGAACTAACCAGTCGATATGAACTGCAGCCCCGTGAGCTGCGCGTCTTACGCGAGGCCAAAGAAGCAGGCCTTAAGCATGGCATGAGCGTGCCATTGTTTGGATCGCAAGGCCGATCGGCTTTCGTATCGTTTGCATCTCCTTTCGATGATGCCGATCCACAGGATCGCATGGCTCATCTCACGACATTGGCGTCGGCGTTTCACAACGCTGTCGCGCAGATTACACCGCCGCTTGATGAGAGTTGCGAGACAGACATTCCGCTAACACCGCGAGAAACAGAGTGCCTATACTGGGTCGCAGAGGGGAAGTCAGCCTGGGTAATCGGGCAACTTGTTAACGTCACTGATAATACCGTCAATTTCCACATGAAGAACGTCATCAGAAAGCTAGGGGCGGCAAACCGGACAAATGCTGTAGCCAAAGCAACTCGGCGCGGCATCATTTAGCTCCGTACGCCTTCAAAGGAACGATCAAGGACCCTGCGTCGGCGGGCTCTTCCTTTGCGATTCATCTGCTGCGGTCGGGATAGCCGATCTCTAGTGGATTCAACGATGTACTTCAACGGAATTGGCTCAAACCAGATGACGGGGCAAGCGCATCCGGCGCGCGTGTCCGGTGTTTATCAGTGGCTGGCGTGGACCTAGGGGCGTCGGCGCTTCATGCAAGTCTCGCTGCGTCAGACTCGCCTGAGGCTGGATTTCCTAGTTCGGACAATGCAGGTCCTAGGCGGTAAATCGCATGCTTTGTCATACCGACCACGCGATCCCGGCGCTATTGATATGAAGTTCCATCCGTTTCAGATCGAGGATGTCGATCTGTTTGCCAGGAATCGCGCTGTTATAGGTTTTTGCAAGTAAGTGTTGCTAAACAGGCTGCTCAACGCAATGAACGGGTTGAAGCAACAATGACAGCATCTTCATTCTCGCCACCAACCGTCTCGAGGCTCTCGAGGCTGCGCCAGCCGGCCGTCCCGGCCATATCAATCAGGCAACTGAGGTGCCGCTGCTCGATGCGACCGCCCGCGAAAGCTGGTTCGTCCCTATGGCAGGGGCTTGCCGCTGGACGAAGCCGTGATCGCTGAAGCCAGGCCCTTCACCTGAGCGGCAGCGCGGCCCTTATCGAGAAGTTGATGCTTCGCGTTGTGCAATCGAGGCTTGCCAGCTGCGGCAATGTCGGCGCGATTTCCACTAACATGAAGCTACCTGCCCGTGCGCAGCGAGTTCAATCGCGATGCGCATTGCATTGTGGCTATGGTGCGCGCCCCACAACTAGGCGCGTCCCAAGTTACCTATCGAAGGATTTGTGGTGAGGGGTCTCCAGCCGTCGACCTTGCGCATGTTGATCTGGCCGGGGGTGAGCAGGCCAGGACGGCATTGCCGCGGCGGCCGCTGATGGCAAACGGTCTTGATCTTGATCCGTCGCTCGAACTCCTCACGCGGCCGCTCAATTGCGTCGGTAGCCGGAATAAGATGTCGCGGCGCCAACTTCCGCTGCGGTGTTCTACAGCGCGGTGTATGGTGCTACCATCGGCGCAGAGGCAGCGGGAGCGCGAATGGCAGGTACGACGACGCGGGCGATGAGCCGGGGTTCGGCTCGGGAGCTTGCCTCTGCGACCCGGTGAGTTGTACCAAGAGCGCGAATTCTTCTTGTCGTTTCGCCGCAGCTCAGATGCCACTGAGGCGAGTGATTGGGGTCGGCATCCCACCGAAGCTTCGGAGAGGTGTTGTTTGGGGAGGCGGCAGGCTTCACCGGCAGCACCGATATGGCGAGGAGTGGGCCAACGCGCTGGCAAGACCCCGCTGGCCAGCGATGAAATGTTGCTCGAGGTCGTAGGAACATCATGGCGGTCTCGCGCGTGCGGACGCCTCTCGCGGAGCGAGTATGTCGGCCGGCCGCTGCAAGCAAGGCGACTGGCGCAGGGCTCTCGACCAAACCGACAAGATCGTCCCGCTCAGCGGCCAAGCGGAGGAAACTAACTGTCCCAGATTTGATGCGTCAGAGGCCCCAGATTCGTCATCCCGAATACGTTGGAACTTTCGGCAGGATAAGCCGAAGAGCAGGCCAATATATGCCCGCTATTCGAACTTCTGCCGATTTGCGTCAGCAACCCGGACAAGAGACTCTTCTCGACGCACATGGGGCAGACGCTAGCGGCCAACAAGCGGCAGGCGTTGGGCAGCTGAATGGTGATCGCCTCGCAATCGCGTTTGACGCAATAGCGATCTTGCGGCCGGTTCAACCCGCTACCTCAATTATTTTCGACTGCCAGCCCTAGTGCCAATTCGTTTGGGCAACTTCCTTCCACGATCGGCTTCGAAGTTCGCGCTAATTCGAGCGTGCAGCAAGGCTCGACAGCGAGGGACTGTCTGAGTGGCGGCAGGCACTGATCCTGAGCCCCGCGCAGCTGTTGCCGGCGCTCCTGCGGGAGGGTGGAGGATCGCGGCTACGCGCAGAACTCACCGAAACTGCCGGGGACTGCAAGTCCTTGATAGGAGTATCGCCACGGGAAGCTGTCCCGTTTGTTGATGCCCTCGCGTCACAGTGCCGCATCCGAATTCCTAGTCCTCTCATCTCGCGCACAATGGGGATTGACGAGGGAGCTCCGACTGAGTGTCGGATTCCGTTGTTCGCTGCCTTCATCTCACCTCGCATCCGCTTTTGCGCGACATCAAAGCGCTTAGATCAGCTCCTGACTAGATGAGCAAAACGCAGACCAACTTCAGTAACGGTTCTTGCTTCATGGCGCTCACGCAAAGATTAGAGTTCCGGCAATCCCAGTCGCTGGTCATGTCGCCGCAGCTGATGCAGGCGATAAAGCTGCTGCAATTATCTAATCTCGACCTCATGACCTTCGTGGAGGAAGAGCTGGAGTGTAATCCGCTGCTCGAGCGTGCCAGTGACGATGCAGCTGGGGCCGAAGCCCCGACTGAGGTCGATCAGGTCAGCGGCGATCAGCTGGCCGAGGCCCAAGTGCGCGACGCCCGGGATGGCGCCATGACCACCTATACCGAATGGGGTGGCGGCGGCTCGGGTGACGAAGACTACAATCTCGAAGCGTTTGTCGCGTCCGAGACAACATTGTCCGACCACCTGGCCGAACAACTGTCGGTCGCATTCACCGCGCCGGCGCAGCGCATGATCGGGCAGTATCTGATCGATATCGTCGACGAAGCCGGCTATCTGCCGCCGGATCTCGGCCAGGCCGCCGAGCGGCTCGGCGCAACGCAGGAGGATGTCGAGCACGTTCTTGCCGTCCTGCAGGAGTTCGATCCGCCCGGCGTCTGTGCGCGTAACTTGCGCGAGTGCCTGGCGATCCAGCTCCGCGAGCTCGATAGATACGATCCGGCGATGCAGGCCCTCGTCGAGCATCTCGATCTCCTCGCCAAGCGCGACATCGCGAGCTTGCGCAAGCTCTGCGGCGTCGACGACGAGGACATCGCCGACATGATCGACGAGCTCCGCCGGCTCAGTCCCAAGCCGGGCATGAAGTTCGGGTCGGCGCGGCTGCAGACGATGGTACCCGACGTCTATGTCCGTCCGGCTCCTGATGGCGGCTGGCATGTCGAGCTCAACAGCGACACCTTGCCGCGCGTGCTGGTCAACCAGACCTATTATTCCAAGCTGTCGAAGAAGATCGGCAAGGACGTCGATAAGTCCTACTTCAACGACGCGCTGCAGAACGCGACCTGGCTGGTGCGCGCGCTCGACCAGCGCGCCCGCACCATCCTGAAAGTTGCGACCGAGATCGTGCGTCAGCAGGACGGCTTCTTTACCCTTGGTGTTGCGCATTTGCGGCCGCTGAATCTAAAGGCCGTTGCCGAGGCCATCCAGATGCATGAATCCACGGTGTCGCGCGTCACCGCCAACAAATACATGGCAACAAATCGCGGCACATTCGAGTTGAAATATTTCTTCACGGCATCGATCCCTTCGGCGGATGGCGGTGAGGCGCATTCCGCTGAAGCGGTGCGTCACCGCATCAAGCAGCTGATCGAATCCGAAGAGCCGTCAGCGGTTCTGTCCGATGACGCGATCGTTGAGCGCCTGCGAGTCTCGGGCATTGATATTGCCCGCCGCACGGTCGCGAAGTACCGCGAAGCCATGCGCATTCGGTCCTCGGTGCAGCGCCGCCGCGACAATATGTGGTCAACGATGAACAGTAGAGCATCGGGCGGAACTGGCCTCGATAAATAAACCCCCAGCTGTCGATTTAATCCGGAAGCGTAGCTTTGGAGGTCTCTGAAAGCGGGCCTTTGGAGCGAGATTGTTGATGGTGATGGAAGGAAGCTTCTGGCGCGGCATTTGAGGAGAGGTAGTATAGGCCGACTGCCGTCTAAGAGGGGCGAGCGTTTTCAGAGGCTCCGTCGGCGCCAAGCTCTTATTCCTCCCAAGTCCTCGCCTTGGCTTATTGTCGGCCGATATACGGCCCCGATCGGTAGCAGCCGGCTGATCTCGCACGCCAATGATCGCCACCACCTCTTCCGCGATAACTTTCCGGTTCGTTGCTACGCTGCACAACAAGGTTGTAGGGCGAATTATTGGCTTAACCATAATAGCTCGGCGCTAAATGTTGTAAAAACTACACATGGAGCGCCCAGATTTTGGAAAATGAACAGGTTTTCGAGTGCGCAACTGTAGCCGCGCCCAGCATCGCCAAGTGCGGTTGGGCGGGATCGTCAGGATTGCGCCAAGTCGGGGCTGCTTAGGACCGGCGAGCTCATGGCGGCTTCAAGACAATCGACGACGTCCCGGCAGGAGGGACACATGACCTGGCTGAGCAGGGACAATCTGCCGAATGGCACGTGTTCTGACGAGGCGCATTCGAACTCGGCGGAAGCTAGCGACGCCGGCACACAAGTCGGCGTCGAACGCCATCGCTCATAGAGTCTTGAGATATTCGACAAGCGCTCGCCGTTCGGCGTCGGTCAACTCTGGTCCGATGATGCCGGGCGGCAGTTTCCTTAAGTCGGTTTCCTTACCCTCGAAAGAATGTCCGCGATTGCTGTTCCCAAGCAGCGACACATCGAAGTTCGTCAGACCGGCCGCACAGCTTTCGGACGACTGTGCTTTCGTCGCGAGCCCGACGTTGACCGGGTCGAACGCACGGCTGCCTACGCAAAACGACATCGGCCGCTTGGCGTGCGGCACCAGCATGTCTCTCAGGGTCGGAACAGACCCGTTGTGCAGATAAGGAGCTGTTGCCCAAACACCGTCCAATGGTCGCGCCCGGTACTGAGGCTGAAGGGCGAGAACAACTTCGTCCTTGCCGTTGCGGCTCGCACGCGCTTCGACATAGACGCGCTGGTTTTGGCAGTTCTTTCCCGGCCCCCACATCTGTCGCCTTGCTTTTCAGGAGTTCTGTTTGCAATGGTCCATTGGTCGATCGTCTTGCCAACCACGTCCATGAGCGCGAGTACAAAAAGAGGATCTGCCCCTTCATCTGCCAGAAGGCCGCAACCGCCTGCTTTGTTGAGGTCATCGGCAGGATTTAATGCGAGTGACACGGGTAGGTGAACGCGCCGTGTCGTCAGGACGTTCGATTGTTGGGGGTCGGTGCCGATCGCCGAGACCGGCATCTGGACCAAGTTGAAATAATGGCGTCCGCCGATCTCCACCCAGTTCTTCTCGTTCTTGGCTGAACGATCGGGGTTCTCTGGGCTCCAGAACGAATCTTCCGGCCACTTTTTGTCGAAGGCAGCATCGTTGACCGGGCCTCGGTGGCATTCAAAGCAGTGAGCGCGATAAAGATCGCGACCTTGTTCGACGAGCCTTTCATCAATCGCCCAGGCCTGGTCACCGCGGAACTTCTCCGCTGCGTCCTTCCATCGGGGCGCTATCAGCCCGGTGAATTTTCTGCCGGCTGCATCTCCCGTCGAAAAGGGATCGGTGCCGCGAAGAAGCTCTTCGAACCGCGCGATTTCGGACAGATGTATCGACGAGCCAAAAAGCGGCCGTCCAGGTGCGGCCGCTGTCATATTGATTTTCGCGCTGACACCAAGCGCCTCGCCTGAATTGCGAACAAGTTCGTTCAGAACAGAGGCGTCATACTGCGCCCAAAGGAAATACGGCGTGTCCCAGATCGGTGGAAAACTCACGGGCGCATCGTGGCGCGCGAAGTTGCCCTTAAGGAGTGGGTCCCTGAGTTTACCGGTCACGGGATCGAGTAGGTTGGTATAGAAAACCTGGTTCCCGATCCGGTTCAGCGCATCAAGTCGACCGAATCCTTCATCGAGATCCGCCACTCCCTGGCCCGTCAAAAGTCTGTCCGTCTCTGCCTTTTGGTTCTTGATCTTTTGAAGTGCTAGCTCAAGATCGCTTCGCAGCTGCTTTCGATCGACGCTCTGCCCTTTGATTTGCTCCAGCTTGCTGGCAAAAACGCTCAAAACGCCATGGCAAGATCAGCGTGTAACCGATCGACAGCCCGATGGCTCTTTCAACCTCGCCAAGATTGACCATCGCTGGCCCGCCGTCGAACCGGATGCTGACATTCTTGTATTCGAGATGCCCTGTATGACAAGCGGCGCAGGTTAGTCCGATCTGATCATCATACGGAGCGCCGGTCGTCGGATCGATACCGCCCTTGAGGATGGCAAAGCCGACCGGCAAAGCATTCGGATTCTCGGGCGGGCTTGGACTCCAACCGGGGTTCGCTGTGTCCCCATTCTGCGCATCCTCGTGATAACCGTATGCGGGCGCATGACCGGCGAAGTCCTTTGAGCCTGGGCTCGGAATGAAGCCGAGGCGCCGCAGGTAGTTCTCGTCGGTCAACTTCGTGTAAGAGAAGGACAGCTCCGGGCGTTCCAGGGCCAAAAACCACTGATAAGGGACAGGAATGGTCGCCGTCCCCTGCGATGTGTGGTGAAACCAGTAACGCTGGCGGGAGGTCCAATTTTGCGGCAGCCAATAAGCGCTTTCGATTTTTGATGGCTCCGGCAGGGTCGCAGGCAGCAATTGAGCGACCAGATTGGCGTCGTTCTTGATTTCAAGAGCTGCATCGCGAACCCTCTCCGGCGCGAAATACACCAGGCCGGCCGCCACGACCACAACAACGACGATTGCCAACAGCAGGCTGGTGATATGAGGCCAGCGCAGCGCCCGGGAATAAAGACGAGAGCCAAAAGAAGGTCTCCCAATAGCAGTACTCCATCTTCTCTTTCATGCGTCCAGTCGGTCCGGCACGCTGCCGGAAACTACGACCGTTTGTTATTTGTTCAGCAATTGGCTGTTGATGAAGGTGACTACTTCGATCGTCTCGGCTGCCGCGCGCCTGGTTATCGTCGCCGCGGCCGGGCCGCCGTGCAAAAAGGATGGGAACCAGCCGAAGTTGCGGACATTCCAGTTTTCTTTCGGCCAGACCGCGCGGTTCACGCCAAGCGGTGCGAAATTTGGTATTTTCCTGGGCGAGTGGCTGTGCTGTCTCGGTGTGACAGCTCACGCAATCGGTATTGAAGAAATGGCTCTTCTTCGGATCGGCAATGGTATTGACGATCTCGATGATGCGGTTGTTGGGCAGGTTCCCATCGATGAACTCGGAGGTCGAAACACCCTTACGATCAGCTTGGGGTAAGGGCGGATTTTGCAATGCCGCGTGTCGACAGCTGATCGGATTTTGATTGTTCGTGACCGGTTGCGGGACCACGTGCCTTTCGCCGATCGCGCTGAACATCTGTGCCGCGTGCATGCCATCAAGCGTCGGACCGGGCACTGCTATCAAGCCCGCTTGCGGGACCCTCAACATCGATACGAAAATCCACGGTTCGGGCGGTGCGATGCCCATCACTGCCATGGTGTTGAGTCGCTGCGGCGAGAGATGCTTCTCAAGCAAGGTCTTCAGCGCATCGCGAAACGCCTTCGCCGATGCCCCTACAAGACCCGGATGCACGTTCAAATCACCGGCAGTCGAGACCTTGACCTTACCAAAATCTCCGGCTGCGAGCTGATCGCGTAAGGTCGCGACGTCACGAACGATCGCCTTGAAGGCTTCATCGTCCGGTTTGAATCGCGGGAACGGCGCGCAACCGCCCAAAGGCGGATCCGCGTCGAGACTGAAGCTGAAGATAAGGTGGCCTGCGGTGTCGTGAACCTTGAAGCCGTCCGGGCCGTTGGTCACCGGCTGAATGATGAGGCGGATTTGCGGTTGCCGGCCAAATTTCGCGATGATCTCCGGCGACAATCCCGGCGCGCCCGGATCGATACGGATGCCGGCCACAAACCAGGCCTCGATCTTTTTCACTTCATCTGGAAACTGAATGTGCCGTGCACCTGAATCCGGCACGCTCGGATGCTCCGGACTTTCGGCATTGGCGATAAAGCGCGTGAAGTCCGCGTCGGAAAACAGCCGCTGCGGCGATCCCGTAGGGCCGGCGAGATCGGACACGGCGATCAGATTGGCGAGGTCGGCCGCCGATTTCGGCGGAGGAAAGAGAATAGACACATCATTGGGTGCAAGCGGCCTGGATGCTGCCTGCGCCGGAGCCGTTCCTACCTCTAAAGCAGCAGCCAACATCACCCCCGCCGCTAACAAGCTTGCAATCCGTCGACGAAACAGCGATCCGTGCATTTGACACCTCGCGATCATAGAAAACCCCCCTGTAAGACCAATACTTGAAACACAGCCCTCGAGAGCGGCGATCTCGCCGCTACGCGCCTCACCACAGCAATGTGGGCAACCGGACCAAACCGCTCATTCCTCACCATAGAATTGGCTTTGCAAGGTCTTCAGTTTGGTCGGATGCAACGCTTCCTCGATACACGCGAGGAACATCTCACTACGTGCATAGACCCACGCGGCGTCGCCTGGATGCGCCATATCCGTTTGCAGCGCGCGCACGGCTGTCCAGTCGTTCGCGCGATCCTTGAGCAACTCGAACAGCGTTCGGCGGTTGTCGGGTGGAGGTAACCGGCCGTCCTTATACCGGTGCAATCGGAAGTGGGCAAAAGTAACCATGGCCGAGATCTTCGCATCCCATAGCGCGTCGGGAAGCGTTAGCAGATCGAGTCCTTGCAGCTCGCCCAGCCGCTGCATTTGGTCCTGCGCTTCCTGATACTGCTCGCGGCCGACCAACTGATACATTCCTCGCGGGCGAAACAGCCAGCCGTCATCCGTTCCGGGCTGGTTGCCGAAGTCATTGCCCTCGTAAGCGAGCATGAAATTGGCTAGTTCCTTGGGATGATTGAGCAAAGAGTTCACGTCGACTGGGGACTGGTTGGCGGCCACAAGCCTTGCGTTATTCTCGTCGATGCGATCGCGCCATTTCTGCGGGAGTTGAGAAACCGCGCTGTAAGAAAAGTTCTCGCTGCTGCGCGTAAAATCGGCGCTGTCGTAAGAGATGGATCCCAGAATGTAGGCCAGGATACGGGGATCCGTTTCCTCGACGCGATCCCATTCCTGCAACAAGGCTTTGACCTGCTCGGCCTGATAGTAGGCCATATAGCTCTTGCGATAGGGCGGAATAGGAGGAGGGGCCGGCGAATGGTCTTTGTTCGATTTACTCAACTGGTGCTCGTAGGCGGCAACCTTCTGCTGATATTCCTCATAACCGCGCTTTTGCAGCCAATTGCTCTCGTAGCAAGCAAGCAATGGCTGCGGCTTGATCTTTGGCGTTGGTCGATATTCCTTCGCTAGCTCGTCCGCGTAGGCAGCCCGTGCAAGTTTGGCATCTTTAAGCGTTTCAAATGCGGTGGCGACCGATCCATTCAGAAGATGGAACAACTTCACCTGCAGGCAATCGGCATTGCTCTGCCTTTCGCGGGCCTGATCGAGGTCATCCTTCGGCACGCAGTCCCAAAAGCGGCCGCTGCTTAATGAGATGATATCCTCGGTCTTCTAGGACAATGTCCATCCGAGTGGCAGGCTATAGAACAAGCCCGTTATGTCCGTCCGGCCGAAGGTTGGAAAGCGCTGCACGCTTTGAGTGACTTCGGGGTCCGGGCGACGATCGATGCTGGTTGCATGATTGAGCGCGATATAGGTTCGGGAGGTTCGCGTGCTCAGGAGTGCACGTACCGGCTCCATGAGATCGCCGAACATGAATGAGCCATGATCACCGAATTGCCCGCTGACGAGGGACAGCAGGTAAATGCGGAATCTCGGCGCGTCGGAGGTACCTTTGATGGCATTGAGCTTCTCAACTAGGTCGAGCGCGGTCTCAATCCCAGAGTTCTCCACATATCCGCCGTCCACCAGGCGCGCCTGCGGATGAGAGGTTATGCAGTCGTTTCTGACGGAAACGGTCGCCGCCGGCGTCACCCACGGAAAACGTGCGCTCGTGAAAGCGGCCGTGCTGAGCGGAATATGAAGCGAGTGGCTCTTAACCGTTTGGTCAGTCCCAGCCCCCGTGCGTTCGACCGCCGCAAGAACACACAGGTCCGTGTCTTTCGGGTGCAATGGATCGAAATCGAAGGGAGAGATAACGGCTCGCTTGCCGCTGCCGGCATCGGTCGTGTTGAACAACAAGGCCGGCATGTTGTTGCCCGGCGCCCAATGGGATTGATAGTCGGCCCTTAGCAGATTGGATTGATCGCCGTTGCCCTTTTGGCTGCCGAGAATTCTGTCACCGGCGTTCTCCAAAGTGTATTCGAGAAAGCGCGCGCGATCGAAGGCCGGGATCGGGAACGGTGAAAACATTTGGGTGAAATCAGTAAACAGAGATCCGGCAACCAAAGGCGACAGAAAATCAGTTGCCAAGACGCTTGCAACGCGCTGCTCGACCGGTCCGGGAGCATCAATATCCTGCACCCGTCCAACCCCTGCCAGGAAATCTGCGATTTTGGGGCATGTCTTTCCGTCGACGGCGTTCGAATCAAGGGGCGCAGTTTGAGCGCGGAGTGCGGCGGCGAAGATTGCCGAACCGACGCTGCCCCCAGAGACACCGCTGATCGCAAACAGATGTTGGCGAAATGCCGGACAGAGATCCTGCAGCCGCGCGAGAAACCGCGCCGCATTATTGGCGGCATAGATCCCTCCGCCTTGAGCCGCCACAATGAAGACGGGATATTCGCCGAGTCTCTTGGCTTCCTCCACCCGCGGCTTCTGTAAAAGCCACTCGCGAAATCCGGCCGCTGCGGACATGCGCGCTTTTTCCGGCGAGCTGTTTGCTTCGGAGACGGTACGCAGTTCGTGGTCGTCACCTCCCAATAAGGAGGCAAGCAGAAACAAGCCGCCAAAGACAACCGGAATAAACGGAAACGCAAATCTGATGGTCAAGAGAGAAAAATGGACCGTGAGACCAACGACGCAGACCGCAAAGAGAGCGATCACGCCGAACGATCCGAGAAATTGTGCAAGCCTATCCGGCAGCAGGACGAATGCTGTTGTCAACAGCACGATGCCGCCGATCGAGAGCGCGAGAAATCTGTAGCGGACGAAGTAAGCGTTGTTGGCACGACTCGCGATATCAATCGAGCGATCTCTTGACCCTATTCGCCGAGTAAATGCCACGAAACAGGCGAGCATGATCAGCATGGCGATCGCGAGGATGAACAGCATGTTCCGCTCAAACGCGAGCGCCTGGTCCTGGATGCGGAAGATGCTGCCGACTTCCTCGACCTCCCCAATCTTTCGCGCCGGTCGCGAGGCGAGTTGGCCTGCTGCGGCGGCGATGATCGGCAGTGCTCCAAGCAGGACGGGAGCAAGTCTTATATAGAAGGCGAGCCGCCCCGAAGGCTTAGGGATTTGCGCCAGGGATGCAGTTGTGAGCTGAAACGCGCTTGCCCAAATTGTTATGGCAATCAGGCCCAGAGCAGCGAACTCCCTGAACGTCACCCAACCAAGGTCGTCGGCGGCTATCCGGTAGAGCTCCTGAATCTGATCTGGCAGGTAGAGCAATACTGAGAGGGCTACCGATAGGACGGTGATCCACGAAGGTTGCGCAGCAAAGTAAATAGCCGCTCGCGCACAGTCATCGCGTCGTCTCCCTCACGCTATTTCTGGAGATCGCTGGCAAGCCACTGAAACAGGCTCGGATGCTAGGCATTCGCGCCAGCTCACATTGAACAGTATTGAGCCCGTGGCGTACGGGCGAACTTGAAACATGAACGACTGGGCGCGCCCTTAGGTAGCGCGCGTAATATTGTGCACTTCCCTACAGCAGTGTTCTGGGCTTGTCGATATGTTATGCGCAGCGGGCTGAGAGTTTTCCTCCGACTGGCCGAACCGCTTCATCGTCGAGCAAATCGCTTTCCTTTGACTCCTCTTGAGAGGGTTGGCGCAGCCTGATCGCAAACGCTGAGCACAAACCGCACCGTTGCCTGTAGGAAGATTCCGCGCTGCCAGGCACAGGGTGCCAGATGGCCCGCGACGAAGCTGCGGTGGATTGGCCTGCGATGGCGACGTTTTGCTGCTTGAAAGAGAGGCCTCGCGCTCTTGTTCAGCATGACTCCTGGGCGGAAACGCAAAAAAGCGGCAACGCCGCTGCTGTAGTTTGTGAGGCTACGAAATCCCGGAGTGTGGGTGCTGCTGCGCACCCTGCCGACGCTATCAGCGATACCAGGGGCGATGCCGACCCAGGATTGAGGAGTGCCTGCTGCGACTCGTAAGGCCGCAGAGAGATGGCTCACGCTATCGAAAGGCTGTAACTTTCCTCCGGCGTTCCGCGCATAGCTCGCTCCACCCACTCGTGATCGACGGAACCCGCACTGCTATGAAAGTTTTGCACCTTTCTGACCTTCATCTTTCGGCGAAACACCAGCACGACGAGGAAATTGTCCTAAAGGCTGCAATGAATGAATCTGACCAAGTAGCTGTCGAAGGGCGGCTCCAAGCATGCGTTTGACTTACTCGCTCGCGGTCACATTCGTCGTCCAGGACCCGAGTTACGTAAAACCACGATGGGCGATGCGATACTTTCACAGGCCGGCTGCCTGTATGGAAGCCGTGAATGGTTCAACGGCTACAGCATTGTGGAGACCGACAGCGGCGACACTGCAATCGTTCGTCTATACGAATTTTCAGATCAACGTCGAAAATTCCTGCCAGCCATCCTAAATCTTGAGTTTGTCGATAAGGAAGTAAAGACAGCTCATCTGGAACATTGCTTGACGTGCTGGGAAACAATTCTTCGAGGCTTTCTTTCCGGCCTCAAAGAGCCAATCGATGATCTAGTTCACGATACATAATGGAGGCGAAGTCGCCGCCAAAGTGAACAGAAAGGAAGCACGCTCTCCCCTGAAAAGCTGTCCCAGCTATTTAGGTTCATCGAGGGTACGATCAAGCATGTCATGCCGACCATCGTTGCCGAGATCGCCTATCAAAGCCTTGGAAGCGAAAAGCTGGTTGATTTTATCGATGAGCAGATACGCAGCGAGAAGACATCTGCAATTCGCACGCTGCTCTGCTCTTTCATGTTGCTCGAGATCGACTCGTTCCCTAGCTATAACCAGGATAAGTGAGTTTTACGAATCGGAAGATACGCCACGGTGGGTGACAGCTGTCATAACCGAGCGCCTGTACAGCTATTATCGGCAACGACCTCTGGCGGGCGCAACACGCAAAAAATTTGAGGAACTTGTTGTGACGCTAGAAATGCGCTTGGCCGGTAAATCTCGTCCAAGAGTTCGAGGAAATTATTTATCCGCCTTGAAGAAGAAGGCATTCAAAGAACCAAAGTCCTAAACTCTTATTCTGGATGAAGCGCCTCCTACAGTCAAAGATCGAGCCATGTCGCTGGACTTGCGGCGCGGATGGGGCGGCGGACTCGATCATGGCCATGGATCGCCTCAAGGGTCGCGCATGGCAACCGAAAGGCTACCATACGCCGGCCAGCTGATCGTTAGGGTCGCGCCGGGCGGCGATCATGGTTCGATGAACGCCGCTGCGCGCGGATCACGCCCGGCCTGCCTTGACCAGATCGAACCACCGCTTCAGGTGCGGATGCGCGCACCAGTCGATCCGTCGTTGATCGACCGGGAGCGGTAGCCCGCGGGTCGCTTCGTCCGATGTCGATACGTTGCGCCACGCCTTCGATCTCGCCCAGGCCATCCTGGACAACAAGCATCTCGACGTGGACTATAAGACCTTCTCGCGACGGACGGTGAAGCACAGCAAGACGCTGGAACGCGTTGAAGGCGTCGTGGTTCGGCTCCTGAGTGGCGTCCTCGAGTTTCCTCCGGGCGCGCGGCCCCGCGAGGCACTGCGGGCGATCGGGCTGGAACGCTTTGCCCCGCCGCTGCTGATCGCGGGTAAGATCGATCTTCTTGGGGCCGATCTCTCCGGAGCCACTCCGCTCATCTCGGGATCGCGCCTAAGGAGGCAGATCATGTCCGCTTCCGGGAGCCGCCGGCGTATGTTTTGACGCTCGAAAACTTGGCAAGCTTCAACAGGCACGTCGCCGAGGCCGACGCCGCTCGACTGGGTGCTACGCTGTATGTTGGCGGGTATCCCTCGCTTGCCAGCCAACAGGCCCTGCGCACGATCTCGGCAATGGTGTCCGAACAAACCCCGATCTTTCACTGGTCGGATATCGATCCGGACGGCACCTGGATATTCCACACGATGGAGCGCGCCGTCGGACGACCGATCCTGCCGCATCTCGGGGCGGGCGCCGACCAAAAAGTCCGCACCCGCTCGTTGCCCACCAAACTCCGGCATCGCTTCACTGGCGGCATACTTGGCCAAAGATGGATCCAAGATCCTCGAGCAGGAGGAGCTTGATCCGATTCTTCCTACGCCCACGTAGGCGTTCGGACTGACGAGGGCGCCAGCTTGCGTAACGGGCACGCTTGGCCATTGACGTAAGCGGCTCGGCGACAAGCTGGAGCTCTTGCTGGCCGAGAGCTTGAGGGGGCGCATGAGACCGGCGCGTTGCGGACGCGCGATCTCAAGCAGCGACGGTGGAGACCACCGTTCAGCCCAAGACAATCACCTCCCGACCGATGCCAAGCTGGAATATGCGGCGATTAACCAATCGGCTGGCCCGCGAGTGCGGCCTTAAGTTGCGGCAATCTTATCTGCGCATCGGCTCAGGCGCCGCTCAGTCATCGAGCCGTGAATGGCCACATGAAGAGCGACGGGCATCTCGGTCGCTGCCATCTCAAAGGGCCGGGAGGGGGACGCCGCCAACATCGCCTTCACCGCCGTCGACCACAATCTCCGCCTCACCCTCAGCCTGGCTGAGGCTTTCGTTGGGCCTAATCCGCAACGCCTTGTTGCTGATGCTCGCGGTCGCGCTCGAGCTTCGTCCTGCAATATGGCGGGTTGAGAGACCAGATTGTTTGCGGATCGAGAAAGGTTGCGGCAATGCATCAAGCACTCGTCCCTCTTAAAAGCAGCACAATCAAGAACAAGATCGAGGCGTCCGTGCCGCAAGGTGAGATTAACAGAGGGATTCGAACGAGCTACTATGCATCAGCTCGGGCGGTTGGCCCGGCTCGGCCCTCGTTTGTAGGCTGGCTGCGCGGGGTCTGAACATGGGCCTGCATTGATCATCTCCCCATGGCTTTTGCAACGGCTGCTGTAACGCTGTTTTCTTGACTTACCCAAAAATACCCAACTTCGATCTGAATGGGTGCATAAGGGCGGAAAATCACGGCTAGCGTTACCAACACTCGCGGCCCTGGAAGACGACAGGCACGTGAACTTGAGGGCCGAAGAGCCCAGAGGAGGGACCAATGCCAAGGACGCTAGCCGCACCGCGCGGCCATTCTTACCATTTCGTCAAAGCCGCTCTGATTTGCTCAACTCTCTTGTCCGGTGCGGCCGCATCTTTCGGCCAGGCCAAAGCGGAGGATATCAACTGGCGCCAGTTCGAGGGCGCTTCGATCGTTTGGGCTTACGACATCCATCCATATGCTGACGCGGTTGCAGCACAGCTTCCTGAGTTCGAGAAGTTGACGGGCATCAAGGTGACGCCCGAGCTTTATCCGGACGATGCCTATTGGAATAAGCTGACCATCCAGCTGAGCACAAAATCGCCCTCGTGGGATGTCGTCACAGGAATTCAACCGGCTTGGGATCTTGCGCCCGGTCAACTGCTTGAGCCGCTCGACCGCTATCTGAACGACCCTAAGCTCACATCGGCAAGCTATGACTACAAGGACTTCTTCCCCGCATTGCGTGACGCGCTGACTTGGCAAGTCAATGGCGGGCAGATCGAACCGGGCCAGGGTCAGGTGTGGGCCATCCCGCACGGGTTCGAAAACATCCAATTGTTCTACCGTAAGGACATTCTTGACAAACACGGTATCAAGGTTCCGACAACCCCGCCGGAAATGTCGGCGGCATGCGAAAAGCTAAAATCTGCCGATCCCGCGATCACGCCCCTGGGTGTGCGAGGAGTGCGCTTTTGGAGCAGCATCCACACGGCCGCGATCTCAATCGCCAAGTCCTATGGTGTACACGACTTCGTCGTCAAGGACGGCAAGTTGGAAACCGGTCTCAATTCTCCCGAGTCGATCGCCTTCCACAAAGACTACGTGGAGATGATCAAGAGGTGTGCTGCCCCATCCTTTGCCAACGACAACTGGTACCAAGTGGTCGATGGCATCAATTCGGGTCGGACAGCGATGGCGATCGATTCTAACATGTTCGGGTTCTGGAACGATGTTGCCGGCAAGCCCGCTTCGGGCGAAGATTGCTTTCGCTCCGCCACTGCGAGCTCCGAACGGCAAGACTTTCGAATCGAACATCTGGATCTGGTCCCTGGCCATGAATGCTGCTTCCCAGAAAAAGGGAGCGGCCTGGCTCTTCATTCAGTGGGCGACGTCAAAGCAGGTCGAGCTGAACGGTGCCATCGCCGGCAAGCTCGTCAACTCGCCGCGCGCTTCGACCTGGAGCGACAAGGTTTGGCTCGACTATGCGGCTAAACCGGAATTCACAAATTTCGTGGATACCTTCAAGAGTGTTCAGGACCGGGCTGCGCTCGCCTTTACGCCGCGCGTAGGGTTTGCCGAGGCCATGAACGCCTGGGCAGTTGCCATGCAGAAGATGGTTAATGCTGCGGACGTGAAGGCGACATTGGCCGACCTCGCCTCCGAGATTCGCTCCTCCATGTAAGGCAACCGGGGAGCGGCATCACCGGATTGCCGCCTCCACTACCCCCGCGTATCTTTCGAGAAGTGAGCGATGAACCTTCGAGGCATCGACGCAACCGTGATGCTACAATCATCGGTAGGCCAACTGGCACCGCCCAAAAAAGAGCAGGTGCAAAGCGCCGGGCAGCATGCTCTTGACTGGTGGAGCCTTGCTGCGATTGCTCCCGCGATCATCATACTGCTCGGATTTCTTTTTCTGTTTTTCTATGGCGTCTTCCAATCGCTGACCGATCTCAAGTTTGGCCGTCCCCTGGTTCGTTTCATTGGGGTCACCAACTATGAAGTGGCAATCAAGACTCAAGATTTCTGGAACAGCATGCGGGCGACCACGGTGTATGCCTGCTCCGCGGTCCTCGCGGAAGCGTTCTCTGGGCTTGCGCTCGCCAAATTGTTCGCAAGCCGCGTGTTTCTTGCACAATTGATGCGGCCTGTCATTCTCCTTCCGTTGGTATTGCCGCCCATGAGCGTCGCCCTGATGTGGACCACAATGATGGATCCACAAAACGGGATTCTGAACTATTTGCTTTCGCTCGTCGGGATCGGCCGCTTCGCCTGGATTTCGGACGCCGGTACGGCGATGTTCTCGCTAGTTCTCATCGACATATGGACTTACACACCATTTTTTGCGCTCATCATCTTCGCCGGTTTGCAGGGCATTAACGAGGAGATCAGAGAAGCCGCGCGGATCAATGGCGCTAAGGGTTGGGCGACGTTCCTCCATATTGAGCTTCCACTCATTGCACCGTATATCCTGATCGCCGCAGTCTTTCGGCTGATCGAGTCGCTCAATCAGTTCGATATCATCTTCGGAACAACCCAGGGCGGTCCAGGTGACAGTACCTCCGTGCTCTCGGTTCGCGCCTACATCACAGCCTTTCAAAACCTCGCCTTCGGGCGTGGTGCCGCGCTCATGGTTGTCAACTGGTTGATCGTGCTTCTCGGGACCTTGGCCATGGTAAAATTGTGGCGGTTGGTTCGGCAGCGCGTAAGCTAGAGGAGGCTGGCAATGCGCTTCAAACGCTTAACGCCCGCAAGCTTGTTCCTTAATGGACTGGTTGTTGTCTGTACGCTCATCCTGACATTTCCCCTGGTCTGGATCGTGATGATGTCGCTGAAGCAGCAGGCCGAGGTCATGACCTTGCCGCCGCGCTTTGTCTTCACTCCAACATTTGAAAACTTCCGCGTTTTGTTCGATGCCGCCCAGGCCGGGGCGACAAGCTACGGCACCATCAAGGTTGATTTCCTGACGCCGGTCGCCAATAGCGTCGTGATATCGCTTGGCGCGGTGCTCGTATCGCTGATCGCCGGCGTACCCGCAGGTTACGTCTTGGCAAGACGTGATATCCCTAGGAAGGAGGACATCGCGTTCTTCATTCTGGGCTTCCGCTTCGCGCCGGCACTCCTTGTCGTTCTACCGCTGTTCAGCGTGTTCCAAACAGTTGGCCTTTATGACACTTATCTCGGCATGATCTGGGTTTATCAGGTCGTCACGCTGCCAATGATCATCTGGCTAAGCCGATCATATATCGAGGACATCCCAAAGGACATTGAGGAGGCGGCGGCCATGGATGGTGCAAAGCCGTTCCGTGTAGTCTGGCACATCGTTCTTCCGCTTCTAAAGCCCGGCCTAATCGGCGCTTCATTGCTCATTTTCTTGCTTGCCTGGCACAATTTCGCTCTCGGCCTGATCCTCAGTTCGACGAAAGCACCGGTCACCGTGGCCCTGCTCAAGCTGCTTAATCCAGGCGTTCAGTTCTATCCGGTCATGGCTGCGGGTTTGGTGGTGACCATGATTGTGCCGATCGTCCTGATTATCCTTGGCCAGCGTCATCTCGAACGTGGCCTTACCTTCGGGGCCGTGAAATGAGCCCCAGACCATTGATGTTCTTCGGAACGACCAATCTTGACCTCTGCTTCAACGTCGAGCGGCTTCCAACGTCGGGTGAAAGCCTGATGGGAAGCTTAAAGCAGAATGCGGGAGGCAAGGGCGCAAATCAGGCGGTCGCCGCCGCTCGATTGGGGCTTCGGCCGAGCTTCTACACCCGGCTTGGCGATGATGACGCTGGCCGATCGTTGCTGCAAGCGCTGCGTGAGGCAGGTGTCCGCCTTGATGCCATTGAGGTATGCCCGGGGGAGATATCCGGTTCTGCTCTTGTCCTCGTCGGCGACGACGGCTCCAACATGATTGTCATAGACCCGGGAGCCAATGCAAATGTCACTCCGAGCATGGTCGAGAAGGCGGCCGAATTCATTGAGCGGGACGCAATCGTCGTTGCCGAAATGGGCATGCCGGTCCCCGCGCTCAATCACCTTTTTGCATTGAAGAGCGTCAAGGAATTCGATCTTTTTTTCAATCCGGCCCCCGTGAGGGCGGGCCTGTCGCCCGCGGCGTGGAGGAGTGTCGATTTCGTCACACCAAACCAGACGGAAGCTTTCGAGCTCACCGGTGTCGAGGTGCATGACTTCGACGGCGCCGCTCATGCGGCTGGAAAGCTTCTCGATCTCGGGCCGAAGGCAGCGCTGATCACGCTAGGTGCGCAGGGAGCCTACTACGCCGATGCCAGCGCGACTTTCGCGCTCCGCGCATTTCCTGTGAAGGTCGTTGATACGACCGCGGCGGGGGATGCCTTTAATGGAGCTTTCGCAGCCTCTCTTGCTCATCGGTTGCCGATACGAGAAGCGATCAAAAAGGCGCTCGCGGTTGCCGCCTTATGTGTGACGCGACGCGGCGCCCAAAGATCGATGCCTAGCAGTTGGGCCGTCGACGAATTTCTGAATTCTCAATCGATCTTGGAGTTGGAATGACCGAACAGTTCTCAGTTGCAGACAGGACCGTGCTTGTGACCGGTGCAGGTGGAGGCATTGGCTCAGCCATAGCTAATGCTTTCCGTCAAGGCGGTGCGAACGTCCTGGCAACCGACGCGAATTTGGAAAGCCTGCGAGTCATTCTGACTCGTTTGCCGCACGGCAATGGCATCCTGCCGATGAGCATGGATGTGTCACGAGAAGATGATGTCGGCAGGGTGCTTGATGAGATCGCCAAGCGCTTCGGCAGGCTCGATGTCCTGATCAACAACGCCGGAATAAAATCGGCTCAGGCGCTTCTGACCGGAAATGCCGATCGAATCGAAAAAACCATCCAGATCAATTCCGTCGCAGTGCTTCGTTGCGCGAAGCTGGCGATCGAGCGCTTCATGAAGAGCAAAGGCGGCCGCATCGTCAATGTCGGGTCCTCGTTGTCATCTCAAGGTGCTGTTTTCAACTACCAGGCTGGCGGCGCCGACTATTGCTTGTCAAAAGCCATCGTGCACGATGTGACAAAGCTGCTCGCTTATGAATGTGCTCCGTTCAAGATCAACGTCAACGCGATTGCTCCCGGGATTATCGATACACCCTTGCACGGGCGTCCGCGGGAGGAAACCGAAGCGCGCCATAGTGGCCGAATTCCGCTGGGCCGGGTCGGACTGCCGGAAGATATCGCAGGGCTTGCGGTGTTCCTGGCCAGCCCCGCAGCTTCCTACATGACCGGGCAGATTGTCCATGTGAATGGTGGGATGCTGATGAATGGTTAGCCTCAGCTCTAAGATCAACTGGCCGCCGATAGAAGGGATTATCTCCGATCTGGATGGCGTCGTTTATCGTGGCGGCACCGCAATAGCGGATGCCATAGAGGCGTTTACGAGATGGCAGAAAGCAGGCGTGCCATTCTGCTTTGCGACGAACAATTCAACGCATACCCCGGAGGACGTCGTCGGCAGGCTGAGAGGATCTGGTCTTTCGATCGCACCGTCTCAGGTCGTTACAAGCGCTATCACCGCCGCAGAACTCGTTCGAACCAATTATCCGTACCTAACGCGAATCTATGTCATCGGAGCTTCCTCGCTTGTGACGGCCATGCGAGATGTTGGGCTGGAGGTCACGGACCGAGCGCCCGAAGCCGTCGTGATGGGGCTTGACCGGGACATCACGCATGAGAAGCTGCGAATTGCGGTTGAGTCGATCCTCAATGGAGCTGTGTTCATAGGAACTAATCCCGATCTTCTGCTGCCGACGGCCAGCGGGTTCGAACCTGGCGCTGGTGCGACCATTGCAGCTGTGGCCGCTGCTACGCAAGTGCAGCCTTCGATCGTTGGAAAGCCGCAAGTGCCGATGATCGAGACAGCGCTCTCACGCCTTGGTCCGAAGCGCGGGTCGACCATCATGATCGGAGATCAAGTTCCTACTGATATTCAAGCCGGAAAGAGGGCGGGTCTTGCCACGGTGCTTGTTACAACCGGCGTGCCAACGCGTCAGGATCCGTCCTTGATGGCTCCCGACTTCATCGTATCGAGCTTGCGCGAGATTGAGGTGAGTGCTGCTCGCGCGGCTCAACCGCGACAGAGGAGGGCATAATGGCCGACGTTCGCCTGGAGGGCCTCAAGAAGACTTTTGGGGCAATCGAGATCCTGCGTAATATCGACCTGACTATCGATCACGGCGAATTTGTCGTCTTGTTGGTCCGTCCGGGTCGGGCAAATCCACGCTTCTGCGCATGATTGGCGGGCTCGAGCCCATCAGCGGTGGGCGGCTCCTCATCGACAATGAGCTAGCGGCCGATCGCAACCTCGGCATGGTCTTTCAAAGCTACGCTCTCTATCCGCATATGACGGTGAAAGAGAACCTGGCCTTTCCCCTGCGCATGGCCAAAGCCGGGAAAGCCGCGATCGCCGCCAAGATAGCCAAAACAGCATCGCTATTGCAGATCGACCATCTATTGGAGCGCAAGCCTCGACAACTTTCAGGAGGGCAACGCCAGCGCGTCGCAATCGGGCGCGCCATCATGCGAGAACCAAAAGTTTTCCTGTTCGATGAGCCGCTCTCCAACCTGGACACCGATTTGCGCGTGCAGATGCGGGTTCAGATCGCCAAGCTCCACAAGCAGCTCGGAAATACCATGATCTACGTGACGCATGACCAGGTGGAGGCGATGACCATGGCTGACAAGATCGTGGTACTCAAGGACGGCAACATCGAACAGGTCGGCAGCCCGCACGATCTGTATCACAATCCCGCTTCGCGCTTTGTTGCAGGATTCATCGGCTCGCCCAAGATGAACTTCCTGGGCGGCAAGGTCGAAGCAGCTCATGAACATGGCATGGATGTCCGGTTGGACGCCGGGCCCACGATCTCCGTTCCGGTCCAGCCGGACCAGATGCTGGTTGGCAAGCCGGTCACTGTTGGAATTCGCCCGGACGACTTCTCCTCGTCAATGCCCGGGCAGCAGGAGATCTCGATTGAACTTGGGGTCGATTTCGTCGAGCATCTCGGCAGCGTCACGTACATCTACGGTAATGCCGGAAACGAAGCTCTCGTCGCCAGGGCGCCACACTCCGGTTGGCCCAAAGGCGCCTCCAAGTTCACCCTCACCGCCGCTCCAGCCGATTGCCACTTGTTCATGGGCAATGGAAAGGCGGTATGGCGGTTGCACGCACCTGCGAGTTGGAGCTAGTCTTCACGTAGAGCCGTGCGATGATACGCGGCTCAGGATCGACAGGCGGACGGCTGAGGTGAAGGGAGCCGGTATCAGGCAGTTCTTCCGCAATTCCCGTTCGTTTGTCCTTGGTGCGGGGATCGGGTCGGGCATGACCGCCAGAGCCGCCGAGCGGGCGGGGGCCGATTTCGTGCTCGCGCTCAATGCGGGCCGTTTTCGTGCCATGGGTGGGGCCTCGCCTGCCTCGATCCTCCCAATCCGCAATAGTAACGAATTCGTGGCAAGCTTCGGACGGACCGAAATTCTGCCCAGCACGAAACTGCCGGTCTTCTTCGGCACCTGTACATTCGACCCCGAGCTCGATGTTGATCGTTGGCTCGATCGGATCATCAAATGGGGATTTGCCGGTGTGACCAACTTCCCATCGGTCATACACATCGACGATGAGCGCAGGTCATTGCTCGAGAAGTGTGGTCTTGGTTACTCCCGGGAAATCGAGCTCCTCGTGAAAGCTGCAAAACGCGGCCTGATGACAATTGCCTATACGCGCAGTCAATCCGAGGCGCGTCGAATGGTCGAAGCGGGCGCCGAGGCCATTTGCATCAACTTCAATCTAAACCGCGCGATTGAAAGCGGAGCCGATCCGTCGGTCAGCCTGTCTGAACTTGCAGCGCGTACGAGCGCCGTTGCGCGCGTTGCTCAATCCGTCAACAAGAGCACCATCTGCCTGCTTGGGGGCGGCCCCATTACGAAGCCGGACGAACTCCTCGACATCTGCCGCGAGACCGGAATCCAGGGTTTCATCGGAGGCTCTTCGCTGGACCGCGTGCCTCTGGAGATGTCGGTCCTCGAGGTGACGTCGGGCTTCAAGACCGATGGAGTGGACGCCCCCCGACGGCATCGATTGTGCCAAAGTGCGGGTGTTGAAACCCGGTAAGGAGGACGTCCATGGACGACGAGGTTAGCATCATCGGTTTAGATTTGGCCAAGAACGTGTTTCAGGTCCACGGCGCGGGGCAGGACGGAAGGATGATCCTGCGTAAAAAGCTCAACCGCAGCAGATTGCTCGAGTTTTTCGCCAAGTTGCCAAGGTGTGTGGTCGCAATGGAGGCCTGCGCCAGCGCCCACTATTGGGGACGGGAGATTGGTAAATTTGGGCACGAGGTCCGGCTGATCCATCCCTCCTACGTGAAGCCCTTCGTTAAGCGTCAGAAGAACGATGCCGCGGATGCGGAAGCGATCGCCGAAGCCGCGTCTCGACCAACGATGCGCTTTGTCGGCGTCAAGAGCGCCGAGAAGCAAGCCTCTTCCATGGCATTCAAGGTTCGTGATCTCTTGGTTCGACAGCGTACACAGGCGATCAACGCTTTGCGCGGACATCTTGCGGAATACGGCTTGATCGTGGCTCAGGGCGTCAGACATATCCCCCGATTGCATGAGCTCCTGACAATATATCCGGACCTGCCCGATCTCGCTCGTGGCCTTTGCCAGACTCTCTTGAAGCACGTGGAATCCCTGTCGGAGCAGATTGCAGAGCTTGAGAAGGGACTGCGAGTGCGCGCGAGACAGGACGAGGTGGCCTCTCGCTTAATGACCATTCCGGGGATCGGGGCAATCTGCGCCACAGCGATAGAGGCCTTGGCGCCCTCGGCGGAGACCTTTTCCAAGGGGCGTGATTTTGCGGCCTGGATTGGTCTCACGCCCAAACAGAATTCTTCCGGAGGCAAGGACAGGCTTGGCAAAATCTCCAGGATGGGCCGGCGAGATCTCCGACGGCTCCTCGTGCTTGGTGCCACCGCCGTGGTGCGATGGGCAAGACGATATGGACCGCCAGCAGGATCCTGGCTCGCGAGAATGCTCTTGAAGAAGCCACCAAAGCTGATCGCGGTCGCTCTAGCGAACAAATTGGCGCGTATCGCTTGGGCCTTGATGGTCCGCGGTGGCGCTTATCAAGCTCCAGCGTCTGGCGCTGCGTAACGCAGGGCCAGAAGCCGAGAGACGTCGGGAATGTGGTAAGGTCTAACGGAGGATTATGGGCAATCGGTCAGGGACTGGGATTGGAAGAATCAACAGGTGGATGAGTGCCAGAGAGCACGCATAGCCGAATTGGATCCAATCCACGCATTCCATAAGGGCCCGCGACGTGTCGAGGTCGCATCACGAGGCCGGACACACGTCAGCACCCGACCACATGCCTGTTCCGAAGTTAAATTTTGCTTGCATTTAGTGGGGCGTCCACACACATCCACCTGTTGCGCGAGAAGGTGGATCTACTCGAACGGCAGCTGCAGTTGAGTGGTTTCAGGCACGGCGTGATCGCGCAGTCCTCGGCAATGAAGCGCATCCTTGAGATCACCAGACGCGTTGCGGCGACCCCCCGCCCGGTCCTCATCTGGGGGGAGGCTGGCTCTGGCAAGCGTAGAATAGCAACCCTGGTTCACGCGTTTAGCGACCGCAGGCACGCCAAAACGGCGTTGTTTCATTGCCGCCCCGGTCCGGCGATGGATATACTTGGCCCGTTGTTCGGCACCGAGCGTCTTGAGAGCGGCAGACGCCAATTGTCACTCCTGGAGGCGTCGAGTGACGGTGCCGTCGTGCTATTGCATGTCGACCAACTTTCGCGCGATGGACAGGAGCGCCTTGCCGATTACCTCGAGACAGGCGGATTTACCCCTCTGAACGGGGTAACTGTCATGCGTTCCAATGCCCGGATCATTGCCACCGCGACCGTGGCCCGAGGCGCTGGTCTTGAAACGGTTCTGTGCGCGCGGCTTCTCGACCTTTTTACCGGGCTGGATGTCCAATTGCCTTCGCTACCCGACAGGCTTGAAGATCTGCCGCAACTCGTTCAACACTTCACCGTCGAAGCCAAAGGAGATTCCAGCGCCCAGACGCTCACGATAGAAAACTCTGCATTCCTTGCGCTCGCCGGGCACGATTGGCCAGGCAATTTGCGCGAGTTGCGGCAGGTCGTGAACCAGCTCGTGACCTTGCCATCAAGTCACATCACCGGTGAGGTGCTAAAGCCGTTGTTGGAGCCACCTTTTGGCGCACGGCCCGCGGCCTCGCTGTCCGAGCGAGACTGGATCATCGAGGGCTTGAAGAGAAACCGGCTTCACCGCGGCAAGACTGCTCGCTCTCTCGGGCTTTCGCGCAAAACCCTCTACAATAAAATCAAGAAACTGCGGATCCTCGAATAAGGCCTCATGCCCGTCGTAGCGGCTGCTTGGCCGTGGCGGCCTGCTCCAGGGAGAACCTCGGTACCGACGACGATCCATGAGAGCCAAGGCTTACGAGCCCGATATCCGATCCAATCGGCAGCGCAAGCGCCTCGGGTCGCAGATAGACGGCCCCATCCAGCTGCGAACCAAGCCGTTGCTCCGCTGCTGTCATCTTTGCCTCGTCCGCCGCGATAAACAGGACTTTGAACCCGCGCCTTGCAAACCACTCCATACGGCGAAGCTCGAGCTCCTGACCGCGATCGAGCGGCACTCCTGCCGATGTCCGTTCAATCATGCAGGCTGGCGGAAAATTCGTCACTCCGGTCATCTTTGCATCCTGTAACAGATCTCCGAGATCTTCCCAGCAGGCAAAGGGATCGATCATGACGACGGCCGCATAGCAGCAAGGGGGCGCCTTGGGGCTCGCGTGCAAGTCTAGCACGAGGCAGTCGTTCCAGTCGATGACAGGAAGTGTAGCCATGACGAGCATGGCATTCTGCGGAAGAGTCCGCAGTGACGGCGCATAGATCGTTATCTGATCACCGCGAGGCGAGGGGAGACTTGCGGCAAGGCGACCAAAGACATTGGCTCTCACGGTTCTACCCAATCCTACCCATTTGAACCTTTCGCCGATCTTACACGCCATTCCATCGAGGTCTAGACCACCACTCGTCGATCTTTGGGGGAGCAATGTCATGTCTTTCTTCGGCGGGGGAGCCGGGCTCGGCTGGATGCGATGAACGCTAACGCCGTCATAGCCGTTCTTGCTTGAGTAGCCTCTCCGCGCCTTGCTGTGAGCCGGATACGATTTGCCGATGCTGCCCGAGTTCGGCTCGTTCTGAAAAAGGGCCCGTGAAGCGTCTCGGGTAGAAAATTCCGGGCGAGCTATCGCTGCGTCCTACGGATCCGCTAGCAGACCGGCTCGTCTGCTTCCTCCCTGACTCGCGCCGCTGCTGGAAAACTCCGGCAGCGGCATCTTTTTGTCTCGGAGCGCGCCGACGATGCGGGCGGCCCAAACCACAAAGCTCCGCCAGCTGACGCTCGCCTCCTTGCAAAGGGGAGAGGCGGCTTCCCTCGTCACGGTGGCGCTCAGGATGAAGCGGCTGCTGCTATGGCCGCTTGGCAGCTACCCAACTTTACCCAATCGCGCTCGTATCCGGGCTTATGGGCCATTTCACTCCGATCTAGACCTCCAGGTGTCCAGAAGCGTCCAGGAGGAAGATCGTGTCTCACCATTACGCGGACGACGAAAGGTCGATCCGGGATGGTCAGCGGTGCGATCCTGCGGGCATGGCCGCGATCGTCGCAACCCTGGACACAAAGGGCCGCGAAACCGCTTATCTCGCGCGCGTCATCGAACAGTGGGGCCGCAAGACTCTTACGATTGATGTAGGCACATCAAACCGGAGGAACAGCAGCGATGCACGCGTGGTTTCACCCGCCGAGGTCTTGCGGGAAATAGCTGCAAGCGCGCGTGAAGAGGTCAAGGAGCTCCTCCGATCAGGTGCGATCGACGCCATCGTCGGCGTGGCGGGCGGCAAAGGCAGCGCGGTCTTCGGTGAAGTTGTATCGGATTTGCCGTATGGATTCCCGAAGCTACTGGTGAGCAGCGCGAGGCCAGCCCTCCTGGCCGAATTGGCCCTCCACAACGACATCATCCTCTATCCGACCCTGGTCGATCTTTTCGGGATCAACGCGTTCACCGAACGCGTTCTGGACAATGCGGGGCGGGCCATTGCGGCGATGCGCTATGTGCCCGCTCAGGATCGGCGGAAGAAGAAGACGGTTGCGATCACGGCCTTTGGGGTCACGACGCCGGCGGCAAATCGCTGTGTCGCGCGGCTGGCAGAGGCAGGCATCGACGCGATTGTCTTTCCGGCCAATGGCGCCGGGGGCCGCAAGATGGAGCAGCTCGTGTCCGCCGGCGAGTTCGATGCGGTGCTCGATCTGACCACAACCGAGCTCGCTGACGAGCTTGTCGGCGGCACCGCTAGTGCGGGTCCGGGTCGGCTCAAAGCAGCATCTCGCCGCATGATTCCGCAGCTCATCGCCCCGGGGGCCGTCGATATGGTAAATTTTGGCCCTCCCTCGAGCGTGCCTGCCGAGTTCAAGGAGCGCCAATTCTATTCGCATACCCCCTTCACGACGCTCATGCGTACGACCGTCTCGGAGAATGAGCGCATAGGCAGGCTCACAGCCGAGCGCCTTTCGCAAGCAAAGGCGCCCGCCCTCGTTCTGTGGCCGGTCAAGGGGGTCTCTGACTATGACCGGGACGGCGGCATCTTTCGAAACCCTGAAGCCGATAGGGCCTGGTTCGACGCGGTCAGGCGACATCTGCCGCGATCGATCATCGCCCGCGAGCTGGATTGTCACATCAATGATCCGGAATTTGCGGAGGCGGCCGCATCGTGGATCGTCGAACAATTGACACCAGGAGGTTCATCAGTTGCGGATGTTTGATCGGGCCGAAATACTCGCAAAGATCACAGCTCAAGTTGAGGCTGGAAAGGCAGTGCTTGCCGCGGCGAGCAGTTGCGGCCTCGTCGCAAAATGCGCAGCTCTCGGCGGCGCCGACATGCTCGTGGTCTACAGCACCGGGCTGTCGCGGTTGATGGGGCTGCCGACGAGCCGGATCGGCGATTCCAATGCGCGCACGCTCGAGCTCGCGGCGGAGATCCGCAACGTCGTCTCCTCGGTTCCTGTTATAGGCGGTGTCGAGGCCTGGGATCCCCTCCGGCTCGAGCTCGATGATCTCTTGGACAAGTTCTGGGCTGCCGGATTCTCCGGCGTGATCAATTACCCGACCATTTCAACGATGGGTGAGAAATGGCGCGAGCGTCGTGGCCGCGTCGGGCTCGGCTTCGAGCGTGAGGTCGAGCTGATCGCGGCGGCCCGCAAGAAGACCATCTTCTCCCTCGCCTATGTCGCAAGCCCGCACGATGCCAAGGCGATGGCAGCCGCGGGAGCCGACTGCATTGTCCCACATGTCGGCGCAACGCGCGGCGGGCTTGTGGGTCATGAGGCGGGACAGTCGATCGAAGAGGCCATCAGGCGCATCAACGAGATCAATGCTGCCGCTCAAGCCGTTCGGCCGGAAGTCATCCTTCTCTGCCATGGCGGGGCAATCGCCGAGCCCCAGGATACCTCGGAAGTCTACCGGTCTACCGGATGTGTCGGTTTCGTTGGCGCCTCCTCCATCGAACGGATTCCGATCGAGCGGGCGGTGAAAGCTGCAGCCGAAGAATTCAAAGCCGCTCCGCTCCCGCGAAAGCGTCAGCAATCAATGCAGAAATCTGCACCGAGGCACGAATGAACAACCCGATCACCAAATTGAAACCTAGTACCGCTTCCTCCTCCAAAGCGAACAAGCCGACGCACGATTGGGAGACGGACGTGCTCGTGATCGGCAGCGGCGCTGCCGGGCTGTCCGCGGCGCTCTATGCGGCAAAAGCCGGACTTCGCGTGACGGTATGCGAGAAGTCTGGCCGGCTCGGTGGCACGACCGCCCTCTCGAACGGCATGATCTGGGTTCCATGCTCAATGCAGGCTCGAGCGGCGAAAATCGATGATTCGATTGCGAATGCGAAGATCTATCTGCAACACGAACTTGGCGATTACTATCGTCCCGACTTCGTGGATGCCTATCTTGAAGACGGCCCAACGGCGCTCGCCAGCTTGGAGAATGGGGGTGAAGTCAAGTTCACACTGGCCTCCGCTCCGGATTATCATTCGAGCCAGATCGGCGGGATCGACATGGGCCGGACGCTGAGCCCCGCACCTTACGACGGACGGCTTCTCGGCAAGGATTTCGACCTGATAGGTGATCCGATTCGCGTCGTGCTCGGCGGCATGATGATTTCGTCCGGCGAGGTCAGAAGCTTTCTCAATCCCTTCCAGTCGGCTGCCTCGCTCAAGCACGTCCTTCGCCGGGTCAGCCGCTACGCAGGCGACCGGCTGCGCTACAGGAGGGGCACTGAACTCAGTGGCGGCAATGCTCTGATCGCGCGGTTATTGGCAAGCCTTCGCAGATACGACACTGAAATCTGGCCAAGCTGCCCAGCGGTTGATCTGATGAGGGAGGGAGGGAGAGTTACTGGCGCACTCCTCAAGCGGGATCGCACGGATCTCCGCGTCCGAGCCTCGCACGGAGTAATCCTGGCAACCGGTGGCTTTGCGCGGAACGGTAAATTGCGAGCCCAGCTCAGCCGAGCCCACCAGCACAATGATACGCTGGCCCACAGCGATGTCACAGGAGACGGCATTGCGCTCGCAGGCAGGCTCGGAGCTGCGATCGATAATGACGTTGCATCGAGTGGATTCTGGACGCCCGTGTCGATCCTCAGGAACGGCCGCTCCTCGCAAGTGGTCCCGTACGGCTGGCTCGATCGTGGCCGTCCAGGTGTCATCGCGGTGGGGCCAAATGCTAAGCGCTTCGTCAATGAATCCAATTCGTACCATGACATCTGTCTTGCCATGTTCAATAGCGGCTATCCGGCGGACAAGCGGTTCTATTTCATCTGCGACAAGGAATTCGTCCGCCTCAGAGGCATGGGACACCTGCTCCCCTGGCCCTGGACTTTGAGTATCAAGAAGTATGCCCGCTTGGGTTACATCGAGATTGGCCGGACGATTGCGGAGCTTGCGGCGGAATTGGGCCTCGACCCGCAAGAGCTCCAAAAGACCGTTGAAGAACATAATGCCCACGCAGCTGAAGGGCGCGATCCGCTTTTCAAACGCGGTGAATCGGCTTTCAACCGAACCCTGGGAGATCCCGCGGTCGGAAAGAAAAACCCGAACCTTGGAGCTATCAAGAACGGGCCATTCATTGCGCTCCCGATTGTCCCGGCGACCCTTGGAACTGCGACCGGCCTGTCAACGGATCCTGGCGGAAGGGTCCTAAATGGAAACGGCGTGCCGATCGCAGGTCTTTATGCCTGCGGCAACGACATGACTTCACCGATGCGTGGGATCTACCCTGGGGCAGGCATTACGATCGGACCAGCCATCGTGTTCGCCTACCGCGCGGTGAACAGCATCGTACAATCCACCCATCAGGGACAGACGGCGGCGGCATCCGATGCATAAGTGCAGTGTTTTCACCTCTTGGTCCAGCAACGACGGACGGTGGAGAGAGCGAAAGTGCGCAACGTCGGCCAGCTCGCTTTGAATACCTTGTGAGCGGCCCTATCTCGTTTGATGCTGAACTTATCTTCTGAACTAGAGGGGCACGATGCGCCGCTCACGCCATGCCAAGATTGTCGCAACCGTTGGGCCGGCAACCGCATCACCTGAAAAGCTTTGTGCGCTCTATCTTTCGGGGGCTGATACTTTCACGCTGAACTTCAGCCGCGGGACCCATGACGATCACGCCCGTGTGCTCGTCTCGAGCCGTGCGCTGGAGCTGGAATTCAATCGGCCGATCGGCGTGCTGCAGGATCCGCAAGGCCCGAAGATCCGCATTGGCCGGCTCGATGAAGGCAAGCTCGCGCTGGATGCCGGGGAGACGGTCTGCTTCGCGCTAAGAGACAGGCGGGAAGCAGTCAATCCCGCGGCCTCATCCAGAAATATTCGCAGCCGCTTATCCCGGCCAGGCCCTGCTCATTGACGATGGGCGTTCGTCTAGCTAGTCGTCGAAAAGCTCGGTTCTGAACGGAGAATGGCGTGCGTTGTGATCGGCGGCGTCATCCGTGATCACAAGGGCGCCAGCCTTCCAGGCGCGCTGCTGAAGATCTCGCCTCTAACCAAGAAGGATCGAGCCGATCTTGCGTTCGGCCTCGAGCTTGGCGTCGACTGGGTTGCTGTCCTTTGTTCAGAAACCATCTGACCTGGTCGAGGCACGAGCTTTGATCGGTGAGGCCGCCGGTGGCGTTGCCAAGATCGAGACCCCGATGGCGCTTGATCGTATTGGGATATGATCCACTTGTCAGACGCCATCATGGTCGCGCGAGGCGACCTCGGGGTTGAAATCCCCCTGAGGAGGTGCCGGGCCGGCAAAAGGAGTTCGTCAGGGCCTGCCGGCTTGTTGCCAAGCCCGTCATCGTCGCAACCCAGATGCTGGACTCGATGGTCACTGCGCCGACAGCGACCTTATCGTTGCCATCGATGCACGCTGTACCGCTCGGCAACAGCTATGGCGGTGTAAGGGAGTGGCTCGGCGTGTGGATCGACGCGCATTACGATATACTCGCAAGGGAGCGGAGAGCCGCATCGAGGCAATTGCGAGCCGCACGGGGGATGCTGAACTGGTCGGTGAAGCAGTTGGCCGAGCGAAGCGGGTTATCGTGCGCCGTCATCAGGCGGCTCGAAGAGTACAATGACACGCCTCCCGCATCCGACGATCTGCTGCAGACTCTGTGGATCACGTTTGCGGGTGCGGGAATTGAATTCACATTTCCGCTGGTCGGCAAGCCAGGTGTTCGGCCACAATGACTTGATGCCTTCTCGGTGCTGAACTCACGGCCTGCGGCCATCGCAAATGGTGCGTCAGCTCTTCTGGTTTCCTCCGATAGTTCGATAAGCGCTAACGACGCGCGCGTTTGCGAGAGCCTGCGGTGAGGGCATGCGGATAGCTCTCTATCGCTTTTGGCTGCATCGAAATTGGGCTGGCGAGAACGGCCGGCGACCGCCGTAGGACCTCTTTAACGTGTCCGCAATGTCGGTAGCCTGGCCAACATTACCCAACATTACCCAAATCTCCCTACGTTGATCTAGGCAATCTCGAGCCGCATGTCGTGAATGAAGCGCCGACAGGCGGGCCGCCCTAGAAGCCCACCATCGCCTGCAACTCCCATTGCCGGGATGACCTTCCAGGAGCGCTCTCGTGCCAGCAGCCCTTCGCATTCCAACGTGCAGCTCACGCCTTCGCGCGGTCGGCGTGAAGATGATTTGCTCGCAAGCCCAAGGAATGTGACGCAGCAGCATGGATACGCTACTTATCGCGACCTTCGAGATTTTGAGCTTCGGTGCCATTGTTGTGCTGGTCGTGCTCGGTCTCGGGATCATTGCCAGCATGATGGGCATCTTCAACTTCGCCCAAGGCGAGTTCGTCCTGCTCGGCGCTTACGTCACTTATCTCATGCACAGCGTCGGTTTGCCGGTCCCGCTCGGCATGCTTGCCGCGCCCGTCGCGGTCGGCACGCTTGGTTTCGTCCTGGAAAAACTCGTGGTGCGCCGATTCTATGCCGCTCCAATCGTCGCCATGCTTGGCACCTATGCGCTGGGGCTGATCATTCGCGAAGCCGTGCGCGGCCTGACCGGGGGACTGTATCTCTCGGTGCCGGAGCCAATCAGTGGCTCTATCACGATCGGCAGTCTGCATTTCGCCGCCTGGCGCGGCGTCATCGTCATCATCACTTTGCTGGTCATGGTCGCGAGCCATGCTCTGCTCGCCTACACCTCGTTCGGCCTGCGAGTCCGCGCCTCGCTGGAGAACCCACAGCTGGCGCGTGCCTCGGGCATCTCCACGGGCATGATCTACAGCGTCACCTTTGCATTTGGTGCGGCACTCGCGGGTCTCGCCGGCGCGCTGATCGTGCCGGTCTTTTCATTGTTCGCCGATCTCGGCATCCGCTTTCTTATCCAGGGTTTCGTTGCTGTGATGGTCGGTGGCGTCGGGTCCTTCGCCGGCCCAGTCGCTGGCGCCGGCGTCATCGGCACGTTCAGTGCCTGGCTGCCTTGGCTGATGTCACCGGTTATCGCCGACGTTCTGGTGTTCGTGCTTGCCATCATTTTCATCAAGTTCCGGCCGCAAGGCCTTGTTTCGGGAAGAGGGGTCAACCGATGATCAACGCCAGCCGTCAACTGAGCCGCCGCCGCTTTCTCGGCAATTTCGCCTTCGCCTCCGCCGCCATCGCGGCGGGTCCGGGCAGCTGGATAATTCGCCCGGATTGGGCAAATGCTGCGGAAGGCCCGATCAGGCTTGGCATTGCGACCGATCTTACCGGGTCACTTGGCTTTGCCGGCAACACCGACGCCAATGTCGCTCGCATGCTGGTCAAGGAGATCAACGACTCCGGCGGCTTGTTGGGACGCCCGATCGAACTCCTGATTGAGGATACTGCCTCCGACGAATCCGTCGCCGTGGGAAATGTGCGAAAGCTGATCCAGCGAGACAAGGTCGACTTGGTGATTGGCGGTATCTCGAGCTCGATGCGCAATGCGATCAAGGACGTCATTATCTCTCGCGGCAAGACGCTCTATATCTATCCGGAAGGTTACGAAGGTAAAGAGTGCACGCCCTATCTGTTCTGCACGGGACCGGTACCGGCACAGAATTGTGACCAGTTCATTCCCTGGTTGATCAAAAATGGTGGTAAGCGTTTTGCCCTGCCTGGCTCCAATTATGTTTGGCCGCAAACAATCAACGCCTATGCACGCAAGGTGATCGAGAGCAGCGGTGGCGAAGTCGTCTTTGAAGAATACTACCCGCTCGACCAGATTGACTTTTCCTCCACAGTTAGCCGGATCATATCCAACAAAGTCGACGTGGTTTTCAACGCCATTGTCCCGCCCGGCGTCAGCCCGTTCTTTAAACAGCTCTATCAAGCCGGCTTCTCCAAAAACGGCGGGCGGCTGGGGTGCGTCTATTACGACGAAAATTTCCTGGAAATGAACCAGGCCCAAGAGATTGAAGGGCTCGCGAGCAGCCTCGACTACTACAAGGTGCTTGCGGCGGAGGATCCGGTAAGCGCCAGGATTCAATCGGCCTACGACAAACAATTTCCAGCCAAGTTCCGGTTCTCGGCAGGCAGCGCCGCGACCGGCACCTATCGAGGATTAAAGCTGTGGGAGGCTGCAGTGAAGGAGGCCGGCACAATTGACCGCGACGCGGTAGCCGCCGCCCTCGACCACGCGAAGATTGCGGAAGGGCCGGGCGGGCCTGCCGAAATGGCGCCCGGCAAGCGCCACTGCAGGATGAACATGTACATTGGAGTGGCGAAGGGCGGCCAGTACGAGATTGTCGCGCGTAGCGCCGGCCTGGTCGATCCGAAGGAGTGCTGATGTCATCGACCGGCACTGGCACACAGCCCCCGCCACACGTGATTGAAGCTGCTCGTTCGCCCGTCATGGCATCTGCCATCGCAGGGCGAACGAAGGTGCTTCCAATTCTCGAACTGGCATTGCTGATTGCCGCTTCGATCGCACCGCTCGTCCTGCGGGATTACATCACTGTCTATGCAACGCGAGTGCTCATCCTGTGCCTCTTCGCGTTGTCGTTCGACCTGGTGTGGGGCTATGCCGGGATCTTGAGCTTGGGTCAGTCGTTGTTCTTCGGCACGGCCGGCTACGGTGTGGCGCTGCTTTCACGCGATTTCGGGGTCGCATCGATTTTTGCCGTTCTTCCGGCCGGAACCTTGATCGGTTTTGTAGCGGCATTGTTGCTGGCAGGTTTCCTGCTGCTTGGCCGTCACCCCTCCAGTGTGGTCTTCGTTTCGCTTGGTACTATGACCGGAGCTTATGCAGCCGATCGGCTCGCTCGGGGTTCTCATTATCTTGGCGGCCAGAACGGTATCCCTTCGATCCCGCCGATGACAATCGGCTCGCACGAATTGAGCGAGGGACCAGGATTTTACTATCTGGTTCTCGCCATTCTGGTTCTGATCTACCTTCTGTCGCGCTTTTTGCTGCGGTCGCAGTTCGGTCTGGCACTGGCGGGATTGCGAGAGAATGAACAGCGCATCGCCTTCTTCGGCTACAATGTGCAGCATTTGAAGGCCATCATATTCGCAATCAGCGGCGCGATCGGAGGTGCTTCCGGCAGCCTCTATGCGTTTCACGAGGGCTTCGTCTGGACGAACATGCTGGGCGTGGTCATGTCTACCCAGGTCGTGCTCTACGTCTTGTTCGGCGGCTCCGGGACATTGATCGGTGCGGTCATCGGCACCGCGATTGTTGAGGGCCTCAGCTTCTGGCTCTCCGACAATTATCGCGATATCTGGCCGATCATTCTCGGCGTTTTGCTGTTGCTCGTCATTCTGTTCCGCCCCCTCGGCTTGATCAGCCTCGTGCTGGGCGAGCGGGAACGTGTAGGTCATTTCGGCCCGAGCCTGAAGGAGAAGCGCAATGCCGCTCCTTGAAGCCGCCGGCATCTCCAAGGTCTTTGGCAAACTCACCGCGCTGGACGGAGCGGCGCTCAGCGTCGGCGAGAGAGAGTTTCATGGCCTGATCGGGCCGAACGGCTCGGGCAAGAGCACGCTGATGAAGTGTCTTGCAGGTGCGCTAGTGCCGACGCGAGGCAAGGTGACATTCATCAATACTGACGTCACCTCGTTGACGCCGCCAGAGCGTGCGCGAGCGGGCATGAGCCTGAAATTCCAGATCACCGCCGTGCTACCGACCCTCACGCTATACGACAACATCCTGCTCGCGCTGCAGGCCCGGTCCTCACTGCTGGATCTGGCGTTCTCGCGCAGTCGGGGACGACTGCACGAGGAGGTCATGACGTTGCTCCTCCAGTTCCGGCTCGCCGATCGCGCGTTTGATGCTGCGGCGACCCTTTCTCACGGTCAGCAGCAATGGCTGGAGATCGCGATGGCGCTCGCATGCCGGCCGCGCCTTCTGCTCTTGGACGAGCCGACCGGTGGCATGAGCCTTGAGGAGCGCCGCGTCACGGGCGAGTTGCTGCAGCCGATCAAGCAGCATTGCTCGCTTGTCATCGTGGAGCACGACCTGGATTTCATCCGAGACATCTGCGACCGGCTAACCGTGCTCGATCAGGGCAAGGTTCTGGCGTCGGGGACGGTTGCCGAGATCCAGGCCAACAGAAGCGTCCAGGAGATCTATTTGCGCCGTGCCTGAATTCCTCAATCTCAAGCATCTCGACGCCGGCTACGGACGCAGCCAGGTGCTGTTCGGTGTCAATATGACCGTCCCACCGCGGGGCGGTGTGGCCGTCCTCGGCCGTAACGGCGCCGGAAAGAGCACGCTCATGAAGGCGATCGTGGGCGAACTGCCGGCATGGAGGGGCGGCGTGCAATTCAACGGCCAAGATATCGATCGCCGCCGAACCGAAGAGCGGGTGCGGGCCGGCATTGGATATGTGCCGCAAGAGCATTCAGTGTTCGGGCGCCTGTCGGTGCGCGACAATCTCGCCGTCGGATCGCTTTTGCACCGCGATAGATCGGCAGTGGACCGGGTCATGATGATGTTTCCAAAACTCGGCCAGCGTCTGGATCAGCCGGCCGGAACGTTGTCCGGTGGCGAGCGCAAGATGCTCGCAATCGCCCGCGCGATGCTCGGAAACCCCAAACTCCTCCTGCTGGATGAGCCGACCGAGGGTGTCTGGATCGGCGTCATCGAGGAGATCACCGAGCGCTTGATCGAACTAGCCAGAGAGATCGCGATCATCATCGTCGAGCAACATCTCGATCTCGCAATGCGCGTCGCGGAGCAGGCCTATGTGGTCGATCGCGGCCGTGTCGCGCTGTCGGGCCCGTCGCAACAGCTGCGCGACGACCCGCGGCTCTTGACGTATCTGGCGCCGTAGAGGCGTCCCGGCTGCCATCCCACGCCCGAAAGATGGCGCGTTGAAGTTCCTTGCGATGACTGAACAGAGAGGGACGATGTCCAAAACCATGAGCGATTTTGTGAATGCGTGCCAGGTCGTCGATGTCCATGAACATCACATGTCCGAGGTCGCACATAGCCGGGACGTGAATCTTTTGAAACTGTTCCAGCAGAGCTATGCGGCTTGGACAAGCCACGTCCTGCCATCCGAGCCCAAGGCGACTGGCGATATGTTATCTACCGCTACCGAGCCAACCACCTGGGAGGCCCTTGCTCCGTTCCTGGAGAGGAGCGGCTCAAATGCATTCGTTCGTAACCTCGCCGGCGGTGTCGCCGAGCTTTACGGCGTCGCCGAAACCGGAATCACGCGCGACAACTGGGAGGCAGTAGACGCTTTGGTGCGCTTGCGCCACAGGGAGGCGACATGGCCAAGTGAAGTCATTGGGCGCGCCGCCATCGGAAGGATCGTAACGGACCCTTTTCTCGATCCGTTGATGGATCCGCGGCCGGTCCTAGGGCAAAGTTACGATGCGGTCCTGCGGATCAATGCATTCGCCCTCGGCTGGCACCCGGAATCTCGCGATCACAATGGAAATTGCGGCCATACGTTGCTGCGGCGCCTCGGCATGGAGGTGAAAACCTTCGACGATTATTGCGACGCAATCCGGGAGCTCGTAGCCGGCTGCGCCCGGCGCAATCACGTTGCGCTCAAAAACGCGCTCGCCTATGACCGGGATCTAAGCTTTGACGAACCGAACGAGGACCTCGCTCGGCAGGCCTGGGGACAAAGGTCTCCATCCCCTGCGGCGCGCAAGGCTTTCTGTGACTTTGTCGTCGATTTGTTTTGTCAGCTCGCAGGCGAAGCCGGCCTGCCAGTCCAAACTCACCTTGGAACGGCAATCATAAGCGGCTCCCACCCGCTACGCATGACCGGGTTGATTGAGCGTCATCCTCGGACCCGTTTTCTGCTGATGCATTTGGCCTATCCCTGGAGCCGGGACTTGTTGGGAATGGCTTTTGTGTACCGCAATGTTTGGCTCGATTTGTGCTGGTCCTTCCTGTTGAGCCCGTCCCATTTCAAGCTGGCCCTGCACGAGGCTATTGAAGTCTTGCCGGATGAATCGCGAATGATGATCGGAGGAGATTGTCTTCACGTTGAGGAGACATTTGCCGCGATACAGGGCGCACGCCGGCTCATCGGCGAGGTTCTGAAAGAAAAAGTTGCGAGCGGCTACTTTCGCCCCCGAGACGCAGAGCGCTTGGCGGTCAGGATCCTTGGCGAGAACGCGAGGGAGCTTTTCAGACTGTCCTGATTGCTGCACTTCGTTCGCGATTTTAAAAAGTTGATCCGAAGAGCCGACTTGAAACCGAAAAATGACGGATAGCGTTCCGGTTACCGCGCCCCCCAGGAAAGAGCAGGGCGCGTGGATTAAGGCCATGAGCCAAGGGGAGGTCAGTTCCATGTTGAATGATCACCGGCAACTCAGCCGCCGCCGCTTTCTCGGCAATTTCGCCTTTGTGTCTGGAGCCATTGCGGCCGGCCCGGGCAGCTGGGTGATCCGTCCTGACTGGGCCAACGCCGCTGAAGGCCCGATCAGGATTGGCATTGCCACCGACCTTACGGGGGCACTCGGCTTTGCCGGGAATACCAACGCCAATGTCGCGCGCATGGTCGCGAGCGAGATCAACGAGAACGGTGGTCTCTTGGGGCGCGCCCGATCGAGCTCCTGATCGAAGACACCGCGTCCAACGAGTCCGTCGCTGTTGGCAATGTCCGCAAGCTGATTCAACGAGACAAGGTCGACCTGGTACTCGGCGGCATTGCGAGCTCGATGCGCAACGCCATCAAGGACATCATCATCTCTCGTGGCACGCTCTACATCTATCCACAGGCCTACGAAGGCAGGGAGTGCACGCCCTATCTGTTTTGCACCGGGCCGGTACCGGCGCAGAATTGCGACCGGTTCATTCCGTGGTTGATCAAGAACGGTGGCAGACGCTTCGCGCTGCCTGGATCAAACTACGTCTGGCCGCAAACAATCAATGCCTATGCGCGCAAGGTGATCGAGAGCAGCGGCGGGGAGGTGGTGTTCGAGGAGTACTACCCGCTTGACCAAATCGATTTTTCATCGACCGTGAGCCGCATCACGTCCAACAAGGTAGACGTGGTCTTCAACAGTGTTATCCCGCCCGGGCGTCGGCTCGTTCTTCAAACAGCTATATGAAGCGGGCTTTTCTAGGAATAGGGAACAGCCGGGCTGCGTCTACTATGACGAGAACACGCTCGAAATGAACCAGGCTCACGAGATCGAAGGCCTCGCCAGCAGCCTCGACTATTACAAGGCGCTCGCGGTGGAAGATCCGGTGAGCGCCGAAATTCAGTCGGCCTACGAAAAGCAGTTTCCGGGCAAGTTCCGGTTCTCAGCAGGAAGCGCCGCGACCGGCACGTATGAGGACTGAAGCTGTGGGAAGCCGCAGTGAGGGAAGCCGGTACAATTGACCGCGAGGCTGTCGCTGCCGCGCTTGACCACGCCAAGATTGCGGAAGGGCCTGGCGGGCCGGCGGAGATGGTGCCGGGCAAGCGCCACTGCAGGATGAACATGTACATTGGCGTGGCAAAGGCCGGCCAATACGAGATCGTCGCCCGTAGCGCCGGCCCGGTCGAGCCGAAGGAGTGTTGAATGTCGCATGTTGCGCGGGCGAGCTTCGCTGGCGCCGCGTGCGAGCCAATCGCGGGGGCTACTTCCCGAGATAATTTGGCGGCCTCTTATCAAAGAAGGCGTTCATTCCCTCCTTCTGGTCAGCTGTGCTGAAAGCGTGACGTATCGCTTGCCGCTCGAACTCGAGCCCGGCGTCCAACGTGGTCTGAAAGGCGGCGAGAACGGCAGCTTTGGCAAGTTCAGTCGAGCGGGGAGGCTTTTGCGCTATCAGATCGGCTATTTCGAGCGCTCGCGTCTGCGCCCTGCCGCTTTCGACAACTTCCGCCACGAGACCGGCCTGCATCGCAAACCGCGCCGTGATGGATTGGCCGCTCAGGATCATCAGCATGGCCAGTGATTTGCCAGCCACGCGTGTCAGCCTCTGCGTTGCGCCGTCGCCGGGCAATATCCCGATGTTGATCTCAGGCTGCCCAAATACCGCCCCTTCACCTGCTATCACGATATCCGCGAGCAGCGCCAATTCGTGGCCGCCGCCGAAGCAAATGCCCTCGACCGCGGCAATGAGAGGCTTGGGGAAATTGGCGACATCCCGCCAGGCAGAACGTCGGGCGGAATTGTCGATTGCCTCAAAGCCGCGCTCCCGCATCTCCTTGATGTCGGCTCCGGCAGAGAAGAACGCATCGCTGCCACAAAGCACGACACAGCGGACATCCTCATCGATTGCGGCACGGCGCAAGATGGCGCCAAGCTCCACGATCAACTGGTTGCTCAAGGCGTTTCGTTTTGATGTCCTGTTCAGGAGCTATGCGGGAAACTGGGTGATGACGGAATGAGATAGGCGGCGTATCGAGGCGGGTGTCGAGCCTGCCAGAACCTCAAGGAGAGCGATACGCCATGAACGAGCATAGCAACATTGTCCCACTGCGTCAGCCCGATGAGATCGACGATCCACTGACGAATATTTTGCGATCTGGTGCTCGGCAGCTGCTTGCGCAGGCTGTCGAGATGGAAGCCGAGGCGTTTCTCGCCGCGATGAAGGGCTTGAAGCTTCCCGATGGCCGCGACCGCCTCGTGCGGCACGGCCATGGTCCAGTGCGGACGATCCAGACGGGGATCGGCGCCGTCGAAGTCGCCCGGGTAAAGATTCGCGATCGCGCGGTGACCAGCGATGGCGAGCGGATCCGCTTCACCTCGGCGATCCTGCCGTTGTGGGCACGGCGCACGAAGAGCTTGGATGCACTTTTGCCGGTTCTGTACCTGCGAGGCATCTCGACGGGCGACTTCCAGGAGGCGCTGGCGGCGCTCTTGGGCAAGGATGCGCCGAATCTTTCTCCGGCGGTGGTTTCCAGACTGACGACGGAGTGGCAGCTCGAGTACGAGCGTTGGCAGAAGCGCGATCTGTCGGCGCGCCGGTACGTATACGTGTGGGCGGACGGCGTCTTCCTGCAGGCTCGCATGGAAGACCACAGCGAATGCATGCTGGTGCTGATCGGCGCGACGCCGGAAGGCAAGAAGGAACTCATCGGCTTCCAGGTCGGCGTGCGCGAGAGCACGCAGAGCTGGCACGAACTGCTCGTCGAGGCGAAAACCCGTGGGCTGAAGATCGCCCCGGAAATCGCCGTCGGTGACGGCGCGCTCGGCTTCTGGAAGGCGCTCGACGAGGTCTTTCCCGCCACGCGACATCAGCGGTGCTGGGTGCACAAAACCGCGAATATCTTGAACAAAGTCGCAGTGTCGGTACAGGCCAGCATGAAGAAGGATCTGCGCGAGGTCTATTTGGCGTCCAACCGAGCTTCGGCCGAAGTGGCGATCGATGTCTTTGCCGAGAAATACGGAGCGAAGTACGACAAGGCGGTCGAGTGCCTGACGAAAGATCGCGACGCAATGCTTGCGTTCTACGAATTCCCCGCCGAGCATTGGGACCACTTGCGGACGACGAATCCCATCGAAAGCGTGTTCGCGACGGTCCGGCACAGAACGGTGCGCACGAAAGGTTCGTTATCGTCAACGACTGCCAAGTTGATGGTGTTCAAGCTGCTCTGCGCCGCATCAAAGACCTGGCGGCGGCTGAAAGGCACAAATCAGTTGCCGAAGGTCATCGCAGGTGTCAGATTCGAAAACGGCATCGAGGTCATCCAAGTGCCGGAAAACCACGCCGCCTGATCGCCTCGTCACCCAAAATCCCGCATAGCTCCCTGTTCAGCGTCAATAGGCGCACGTGGGGCGCGACAGATGTCGAGAGGATGAGATCGGGCGTCTCGGACATGGAGCGGTTCTCCTGAAGGAATATGAGAACCACGCCTTAGACTGAAATCGATTTCTTGGCAACGAGGCATCCAGAAGCCTCTTCTTGGAAGAATCAGCCTCCGCGGCGCTGAGCCCCCTTGCTCAACGAGGAGCCGACGGAGACCATGAGGCGGGCTTCACCCGTAAAAAACGGCTTGACTCCGCAGTTCCGAATTCCTACTAATTTTGAAATCGATTTCAGAACTCGCTGTCGAAATGCCCGGTACTGCGGGAAACCAGAAGGATGCGGCCGGCGAGAGTGGGGCACATCTGAAGGATCTCATTGACGATGCGACGGGTCTTGTGACGCCGCGCTGTCCAACAAGAACATCAGCTTCTTCAGAAGCGCGCTTAGAGCAACAGGAGGAAGGCTGGCCATGGGAATGGCACGGAATCTCGCGCGCGCTTTATGCGAGCCGCCGCGCAAGTCGGAAGCAACGATGAAGGCGTCCTGGGCCATTAGCCCGTCCTATTCGTGAGAGTGCGGCTTTTTGGCCCGATTGATGCGGCCGCACATCTTGTCTGACGAGGCGCACAGGATTGCCTTCGGCTTTTCACCGCCTGACGACCCGTACTTTGCAACGCGCTTGAGGTATAGGTTGGGCGAACGGGGGGCGGACGCCCCGCCGGTCAAGGACCGAGCGGCAGCAACGCGCCTGGCAAGCCGCGGATCAGGTCGGCTTCGGGACATGCCGCGGCAAACGCAAGGCGAATGCGGCTCGTGGTCTCGACCACACGGGCAGCGATTTTCAAGAGACGAAGACGCAGCGTCGCGAACTCGGCAGCGGCCAATTCCCGGGCTTTGGGAATGGCGTCGCGCACGGTCAGCATCAGCCAATAAGCGGCCGTATGGAGCACGAGACGGACCTGGTTGGCGAGCGCCGAACGGCAGCTGGTGCGGTCGGAGGCGAGCTGTGTCTTATGCAGCTTGATCAGATTCTCTGCTTGGCCGCGCGCGCAATACAGGCTGTCGTAGATCCACTCGGCCGAGCCGACATCGAGGCTGGTGACGACGAAGCGGATGTCGAGGCCGAGCATCGTCGCCTCAATACGGGCGACAGTGCGCCGTTCGCGATCCCAGGACTTTGCCTTGTGGCGCGTCTCGGTATAGCCACGCAGAACCGGCAGGTTCTCGATGGCGCGTCGCGTGCGGATGTCGTCGGCGACCTCGTCGACTTTTCTGGCGAGAGGCTTGGTGCCGGACAGACCGAAGATGTAGTCGATGCCGTTGGTCTCGCACCACGCCATGGCCTCCGGCCGGGCATAGTGCCCGTCGCCACGGAACGTAATTTGCGTGTTGTGCCATCGCGTCCGGATATGCCGTACCAGGCGGCGCAGATGGGCACGCACCTCGACGCCGCCCGGCGTCTTGCCGGGCCGCAGCACGACGGCCACGGGCCGGCTCTTCTCCGTGTCGTAGACGTGGATCGGCAGGAAGCAGCGTTCGTCATAATGAGCGTTGAACAGCGAGAGCTGCTGATGGCCGTGGACGACGTCGCAGGTATCATCGATGTCGAGCGTGACGGATGCCGGCTCGTGGGGGTAGCTATCCATCCATGCGTCGACCAAAATGTAGGTCAGCCGGATCACGTCGCGCAGGCGCGGAGCATTCTCCAGCCGCGACAGCGTCGGCTGGGAACACAAATCCCGGCCCGTGTCCGGCAGCCGTCCGCAGGCCAGTTTGAATGCCGGATCGGACCTCAGATGATCGAGGTCGTCGGCGTCCTCGTAGCCGCAGCAGATCGCGAACATGCGAGCGCGGAGCATATCGACCAGGCTGTGCACGACCCGCGTCGGATCGCGCCGATCCGGGAACACCCGGGCCAGATTGTTGGCCAAACCGAGACGCCGCTCGGCCATCGCCAGAAGCATCACGCCCCCGTTCGAGGTTAGGCGCCCACCATCGAAGGCAGCTGTGACTTTCTTGGCGTGAACGGCTGGAAACGAGAAGGGCGGAATCGTATCGTCGGTCATGGCGGGCGTGGCGTTCGCGGTTGGAGGTGATGGGGTTGGCTTCGCAACCGAATCCTACGCCGCATCAGCGCTTTACCCCTCAGGCGCACTCTTACGAATAAGACGGGTTAAGTTGAAGAAAGATTGAGTGACTCCCGATCATTTCTGTGCCGAAACGTGGAGTCGCGGTCGTGCCGCGTCCAAAGAAACCGGCGCGAGCGGCCTATTAGACGCGGTAGGTGATCAGCCTCCGAAACGAGACTATCAAGCATGAAGAGATCGAGCGCGAGGCAGAGGTTTTATTTGTGTTGAATTCTTGCTTCTCGATAGTGGTCTGAAATCGTATCATCGGTCATGGCGGGCGTGGCGTTCGCGGTTGAAGGTGATGGGGTGGCTTCGCAACCGAATCCTACGCCGCATCAGCGCTTTACACCACGCTCGCCAGCCTCTCAGGCGCCCTCTCGCGAATAAGACGGGTTAGGATCGTGCAATGGCCGCTCGTGAGGCGAGGCCCGCAATTACGTGAAGCCAGGCGGGCTTTCCGCCGGCATCCCGGGCAGCTGTTGCGCCTGCGCTTCCGCGGTCCGGCCTGCTCAAGGCCGCCGCTCTCGTAGACCCCCGCTCGCGGCGGGCGCAGTTGAGCCGGCGAGCGGCTGCTCGTTCTCGCGCGACCCGCAAAATCATTAAGTCATCAATAGAGCCCGAGGACCCATGAACATCATTGCTCAGCCCAGCGCTGTACCCGTCCAGCTTGACAAGCAAACTGCCAACAAGCGAATGACCGCCGGCCTTGGAGGAGGGGTGGCGCTAGAGTGGTACGACTGGAATGTCTACGGCGTAATGGCGGCGTTTCTCTCGCCGCACTTCTTCCCTTCCGATGATCCCACCACCTCGCTGCTGGCGGGACTTGCCGTGTACGGGGCGGGCTTTTGCGCTCGACCGCTGGGCGCTGTTTTGCTGGGGCCGGTCGCAGATCGCATCAGCCACAAGCGCGTCATGCTGATCTCTGTCACGGCCATGGCGGTTTGCTCGCTTTTGATATCCTTGTTGCCCACCTACAAGGACCTCGGCGTCACGGCGGCCATAGCGCTGCTGATCATGCGGCTGATTCAGGGGTTTGCCACAGGCGCTGAAGCTGGTGTCGCCAACGCCATTGCAATTGAACTGGCGCCACCTGGAAAGGAGGGACGCTATCTCGGTCTGATTGGCGGCACATTCATCCAATTGGGAAACCTTGGATCCAGCCTAGTTGCCTTCCTGGTGAGCGCCTCGGTCGCACCTGAAGCCATGCGCGAGTGGGCTTGGCGTATACCCTTTGCGGTCGGCGGCGTGCTGGGCCTTTTGATCATCTATCTGCGCACGACGGTGCCGGAAACCTTGATCAATCGAGCCATGCATCGGCAAGACGAGTCTTCGCGCATTCAGGAATCGACTGGCGGTGTGTGGAAAACGCTATGGAGCGTCCGCCTTTCGCTGCTCGCCGTCATCCTGGTGATCGGGTCGGTGCAGATCGCCAACTATGCCTGGAACACCGGTCTTCCCAACATGGCCAATACGGTCTTCAAGGAGGACAGCACGTATGTGTACGGGATCATGACCCTGATGGTCCTGATCTGGATGTCAACGGCGCCGTTTGTCGGCGCTTTCGCGGACAAGGTGCGACCCTCGCGCGCGTTCGCGCTGCTGCGCCTGTTGCTCATCCCATGCTTCTTCCTGACACTGCTCTATTCGGAAAAAGGCATCGTCACGTTCTTCTTTGTTACGGTGTTCGGCGGCGCGATCGTGGGCTTCAACATGGCCCTCTATAACTTCATCGCCACCACGCTGATGCCGCGCGCCGTGCGGACCACCGGAGTGGCTCTCGGCTATGCGCTCGGCGTCTCCTTGTTTGGCGGGACGTCACCCTATCTGCTGGTTTGGTTGCAACGCGAGCACATCGCCTGGATGTTTCCCGTCTACGGATCGTTGATCGCGCTCCTGAGCGTGCTGGTCTACCAGATCGCAAAGAAGCGCGGCTGCCTCTACATAGGTGAATGAACACGCTCTGCCCCTGCGCTTCGCCGTGCCCGCGACGGACGCAAGGCGTCCACGTTAGCTGCAAAACATAAGGGCTCGCGCGTATCTCTTCATGCTCGGCATGAGCATGGGGTCGGCGCAAGCGTCCTTGCGCGAGCAGTCATTCACAACAAACAAAGAATGCTTGCGAGGCACTGAGTTGCTGAAACTGGAGTCCGAAGCATGAAAACACCTTCATCGCCGCACTTCACGCCTGTGGACTTGAAGCGATATTTCAACGCCAAGCGCGCAAATGCCGGTGAAGGGTTCGCCGCCCGCCCGGGTGACACCGGCTGGATCGCTTCACTTCGCGGGCTCCAGACCCATCGCGGCATGCCCTTTCTCTTCGGCAGCGAAATAGGGCCGGATGTGCTGGAGCTGCGCCCCGGGGCCCCTCCTGCCGTAATCGCGTTGCCGCCGACGATGGCGAGCTATGTGCTGTTCGTGCAAGTGGCGGCAGACCGCCCCAGTGCAAGCCCCGAGGGTTTCGGAGAGATCGGCCCGGCTACGCTGCCTGTAGAAGGCAATCCACTCGGCGACCGGGTGGCGACATACGGGCTCCGCTATGCCGACGGCAGCGAGACCGACGTGCCGGTGCTGCGCCGCTTCGCGATCCAGCAGAACCACATCTCCTGGAGTGCGAGTGCGTTCGCCGCCTTGCCGCTACGCGCGCCCATCGTACATGCAAGCACCGGCGAGGACTTTGTACTCGGCAGAGCGCCGGGGGCGAACTTCTTCCAGGGCGAGGCTCGCACCCAATCGGGACGCATGGATCGACAAGGTGAGAACGTGTGGCTTTACGCGCTCCCCAATCCTTATCCGGACAAGGAGCTTTCGGCGTTGAGCTTGCGCGCGGAACAGGAAATCTCGCTTGTGTTTGCGGTGACCACGACAGCGCTCACCCAGCACCCGCTGCGCCTCCAGGGCCGTCGCAAGCTGAAGGTGAGGCTGCCGCCGGGGTTCCATCTGAACAAGCTTGGCGAGCTCGATGTCGACGATCGGGGCCAGCAGATCGGCATGGACCTCGGCACGGTCATCTCGGCACGCGCAGTGCTCGAGTACTCCAGAGCGGATTGGCTGGGCGCCAAAGTTGATGTGCAGCCCGTGCGCTGCGCGAGCGAAGTCATCGTTGAGTACTCGGCGCATCCGGACGCAAGACTCTATCTGCGCTCCGACGATGGCCGCTTGCACATGTTCGAGCTTCGATCGTTGGAAGGTGGCGGTAACGCAGGCGCCTCGCTCAATGTGGCGACAGTCGAACCGGCCACAAGGCCGGTCAAGATCCGCATCATGGAAAAGGACAGTGGCGCGCGCGTTGCCGCGCGGTTGCATGTCCATGGTGCGCATGGGGAGTATCTGCCACCCAAGGGACATCACCGCAAGGTCAACACCGGCAGGTTCGAGGACTTCTCTGGCGAATTTGCCAATGGGCTGAACCAGTACGTCTACGTGGACGGCAGTTGCGAGGCGGACCTGCCGCTCGGGCCCGTGTTCGTAGAGATCTGCAGGGGTTTTGAGGTGCGCCCGTTGCGCACCATCGTCGACATCACTGCAAGCACGGACACTCTCACCTTTGAGCTCGATCGTGTGCTGCGCTGGCGCGAACAGGGATGGGTTAGCTCTGATACGCACGTCCATTTCCTAAGCCCGCAGACAGCGCTGCTTGAGGGCAAGGCGGAGGGTGTCAACGTGGTCAACTTGCTCGCCGCACAGTGGGGCGAGCTATTCACCAACGTCGCCGATTTCGACGGACGCACGACGTTCGGGGCAAAGGATTTCGGCGGCGACGGAGAATTCCTGGTTCGGGTCGGCACGGAGAACCGGATGCAGGTTCTGGGGCACATATCGCTGCTCGGCTATGAAGGTGAGATGATCAATCCGCTCTCTTGCGGCGGGTCCAACGAAGCTGCAATCGGCCATGTTCTGGAAGCGACCATGGCCGACTGGGCGGAGCGCTGCCGTCAGCAAGGGGGGCTGGTGGTAATGCCGCATGCGCCGAACCCGCAGGCGGAGCGTGCGGCCGACATTGTGCTCGGCCTTGTCGACGCCATCGAAATGATGTCGTTCAACCCGCGGACCGCGCAGATCAGCGCATTTGGTCTCGCCGATTGGTATCGCTACCTCAACATCGGCTACCATCTGCCGCTGGTGGCGGGCTCCGACAAGATGGACGCGGCCGCGCTCCTCGGGGGCTCACGGACCTATGTGCGGTTGGGCGAACGCGACTTCACGTATCGCAACTGGATGGATGCCGTACGCAGCGGGGACACGTTCATCACTGTCGGGCCTCTGGTTGAGATGACCGTTGAAGGACGTCGCCCTGGAGGCACGGTGTCCCTTCCCCGTTCAGGCGGCACCCTCACGATCGACTGGCGGATCGAATCGGTCAGCGTCCCGCCGGCGCGGGTGGAGCTCATATGTAACGGCACGGTCCTCGAGGAGGTTCGATGCGGAGGCTTGTCGTGCAAGGGGCAGCTCTCCCTGCCCATCAACGAGTCATGTTGGATCGCGCTGCGCGTTCGGGGCAGTGTCGCCGGACGCGAGGCCGACATTGCGGCGCACACCAGTGCGGTATATGTCAAAGTAGGCGGAATGCCCATCTTTGCCAGCGCGGATGCAGTGTCGGTCCTTGCTCAAATCGAGGGATCGATCGCCTATATGGACACGCTCGCTCCCAAGTCCGACGAAGCGCGACACTCGCGGCTGCGAGCTGCCCTGGAACTTGCGCATCATCGCCTGCATCATAGATTGCACGAACTGGGCGCCAGCCACCACCATGCGCCCGTTCACTCCGTTCACGTTGAACGCGAGCATTGAGAAGTCTCTTGTGCCATTGACGATCGCGCAGGCGGCGCATCGCATGCTCAGCCACCTCTACTTACGGGCGAATAATGATAAGGGGCGAGCAGCTTGCGTCACCGGGTCCTGGGATGCGGACGCCAGCCCCCGGTTCTGAAATAGTTATCAGGACCGTGGCCCGGTCAATGATCTCGACTGCGCCCGCGACGGGCGGGACGGACGCTGGACCGCGGCGGGGCGCTCGATGAGCGCATGACCAGCCGGTACGGCAACACGACACTTCTCGGGACAGGACTTCCGGCAATGGCATTGATGAGATAATCGGCGGCTCCCCGGCCGATTTCTGCTGCCGGAACGCTGACTGTTGTGAGCGGCGGGTCCATTTGCGCCGCCAGCTCCACATCGTCAAATCCTGTGATGGAAAGCGTAGCCGGTACGGCCAGCCCCATCTTGCGAGCCTCTGCCATTGCACCGATGGCAAGCGTGTCGGTGGTGCAGATGACTGCTGTCGTGTCCGGATGATCGGTGAGGAGCTGACGAAGGGCACTACGGCCCTGGGCAAGCGAATAATCGGCCTTGACGACCTGGCTCGGCTTGAGCGGGAGACCGGCGTCCGACAGCGCGCGCTGAATTCCCTCGAGCCTGGCGCGGGATCTGTCGTTGGACGCGGCGACAACGTTGGCAATCGCGCCAAAACGGACGTGTCCAAGCCTTAGCAGATACTCCGTCATCTCGCGGGTGGCGCTTTCGTTGTCGATTCCGATCGCGGGGATGCCGCCGCCGGCCTTGGCAACATAGGTGGTGATGACGGGTACGCCTGCCTGTTCGATCAGGCTCCTCAGCTCCCGTCCGTGGGAAGCTCCGACCAGCACGATTCCATCGATGCCGCGTTCAATGAGACTTTGCAGTTCCTGAAATTCACGCCGCTGGTCATATTGCGAATTCGCAATGAACAGCGTGTAGCCGCTTTCGCTGAGGCGGTTCTGGAGGGCTTCCACGCCTTTTGCAAAGATACCGAGCGCCAGTGTCGGAACGATGACGCCGACGGTCCGCATGCGTCCCGATTTCAATGCTCTGGCTGCGCTATCGCGCGTGTAGGCGAGGTCATTGATATGCCGCATGACCCTGTCGCGAAGCTCCGGCCGTACGATATCGGGGTGATTGAGAACCCGCGACACCGTCGCCGGCGACACATTCGCCTTCCGGGCAACGTCCTCGATCTTCACGCGCGGCTGCTGCCGGCCTTTGGGCGCGATTACAGGTTTCTTGTCCATTTGCGTTGGTCAACCAGGAGAAGGAGAGGGTCTCCCCTCAAAAGGGTTAAACCATCACGAGCGCTACCTTCTCAAGCCCTGTATGCGGGCCATCGGCGCTATTTTCTGCCCCTCTCATGCACAGATGGAGCGGGATGAAGCGAATCACCGAGGTCGGCATGGCGTTTCGTGTCGGCCTCGGCAAGGAGATCAACAAGGGTATCTTTCGTGCCGGGCTGTCGGTCACGGTGTTCGCCGAGATCGAGGGAGGCTATGGCGTGCTCTGGCACGATCCGGCTCGCCCGGAGGTGCGCCAGTGGACGCAGGCAGCATCCACCTTCGTCGCGATCCGCGGGCAGGTCGGCATACTCGGCGAGATATACGGCTATGTCGACTTCGGCATCGTGAAGGCCGGAGTCTCCATTCGCGTATGGGTTGCCTACGGCTTCGATATGAAAACGGACCACCGCATTCGCCTCTATATCGAGGCGGGTGTCAGCGTGCGGATTTCGGTCGTGATCGCCCGCTTCAGGGTGTTCGGCAAGACCATCGAGATCAGTCTGCATTTCAGCTTCTCGACGACCGTAGACTATTCCGTCTACGTCGGGTCGGACCGCAACACGCAGTACTACCTGTTCCAGCCGCGTGCCAGCACCGAGTCGATTGTCGTGACCGAAGCCGGCAGGCCGCTTCTGGTGTTCAAGGAGCCGACGGCCTGGACCGAAAACATCAATCCGGCAGACTGGCGGCTCGCACCTGATCTTGGGCCATGGCGGATGCCCGTGTATCTGATGCCGGACATGACGCTCGCAGCGGCAGCCGACGCGTCCGTTCGCGCCAACGCCGTTTTTCTCGGCGTCATTCCGGATAATACGGCCGATGGGCATCCCGTCGGCGGATCGAGCCTGGCTGTCTTGATGGCGGCCTGGACGATCGCAAACACCACGAACCGGAGCCCCGGTGTCGCCTTGCGCGATCACGAGATCACGTTCGACACGCTCGACAGAATTTCGCTTTGGGTTGCTGCGGGCGACACGATCTTCGACGGAACCGCCCACGCATCCGAGCGTCGGAAGCGCCAACCGTCTTTCCTGTTTATCGATGCGCTGTTTCGGACCAATGTCGATGCGACGATCTCGCGTGCGCCGGACGCGGTCGATGGTGCCGCGCAGATCGGCGGCGTGTTCTTCCCGCTTCCGCCCACCGCGACGATCACACGGAGCGGCTTCGCCGAGTCGGAATGGCCGGCGACGACGCGCCTTGCCGACAAGCAGGTCGTCAACGATGCCTACCGCGAAAAGATCGACGCCGAACTCCAGCGTCAGATGGCCGCTCTTGCGCCTTCCCGAGTTGCCGAGTCGCTCGGCGCCGAGGCGGAGCCGCAGCGGCTCCCGATCGCGCAGGTCCTGTTCGAAGACTATGTCGGGTTGATCATACGCGGCTCGATCTCGCGCCTTTGTGCCATCGCCGCGGAGAAGATCAGGACCGCAGCGCCGCGTGCGGATGGATCGCCTCATGCCTTCAGGCTGGGCGATCTGCTCGACGAACTGGAACGGGACGAGGTTCGCTCAGGCGTTCTCGCAATGGCGACGCGCCTGTTCTTGCATGGACCGCGGCTCCCCGACCCGGATTCGCCGCCGGCCGGCGTCATGCCTCCGAACCTTGCGCCCGGAATGCATCATGGTCTCTACCAGCTCGCCTGGCTGCAACATCCGCTCGGGCGCCCCGCCGTCCCGGCTGAGCGGCCGGCCTTCGTCATTGAGACGGGAGATTCGTTCCTGCGTGGCGGGGCGCTCACCTTTGCTATCGACGGCGTCGAGAGCGATGCCTTGGTCCAGTTCGCGGCCAGTGCGCACCTGTTTACCGACCTTGGCGGGCGCATCAGCGCCGCCGACAGGTTTCGAACGGTGCCGCGCGACTTCGCCGTGGGGCGCCCCCGCGTTCTCGGTGGCAACCGTGCCCATCTGGTCCCGTTCCCGGCCGAGGTCATTCGTCACCAGGCGAGGACGCGTAGCGAGGGCCTTGTCAGTCGTCCAGGCCTCCGTGCCTTCAGAATCGGCGAGCGGACGCGTCCGGAAGCCGCGGCAAAAATCGGCTCGCACGCCGTCATCGCGGTGACGCTGCGGCTGCAACTGGTGAAACCGGCCCCGGGTGCTGCCGTCCTCGATCGCTTCGAGATCGCCGGTATGCCCGAAGGCGATCGCGTTTGGCTGGATGCCCTCAACCTGGAGGCCGGCGGCGCGCAACGGATCGCACGCGCCGAGTTCTACAACGTCAAGCCGGATGGTCTTGAGCCGCTGGTTGGTGCAGCGACTTCGGCCGTGGTCGTGCAGAGTGACCTGTCGGCCGAAGCAAGGCCTTTCGGAGCGACAGAGCTGGCCGCGGAAACGGCTATCTCGGAGACCTATGTGGCTTCGATCGACGAGCTTCAGGCTTTTGTCGAAATCGTGCGGCGCGCGGGCGTCACGAACCGCGCCGGCACGAGTATCGGCTGGCCGACGGCTGGCAGTTCGATCCAGCAGTTCCCGCCTCGCCCGGAGGGAGATGGAAGCACGCCGCCGATCGAGCTAATGATGATCCTGTACCTGACCGAGGAGAGAGCGGGATACGCGAACGCAGTCGTATTCGATGTTCCTGCCGACCAAGCCGATCCTGCGGCTTATCTGGATGGTCACTCGTTCACGTTCCAGATCGACAGCGAAAACCCGTTGGCGCGGGCGGAGCTCAGCGAACCAATCGCTCCGGCCGGGGTCTTGCCCATCATCGTGACGCGGCCGGAGCGTCCCGCCGTTCCGACCGGTCTCAACGAGGAGCTTTGGGACCAGTTCGCCGCGCGCTTCTCCATGTTCGCCTATTCGGTCAGGGACGACAATGCCGAGCTGGTCTCGATATCCGAGAGCCTCGCTGTGGGGCACACCGACGACGAGGGCGTGACGGAGATGCTCACCTACCGGCTGGCCCTGCCGTTCGCCAAGCTGATGAATGCGAGCTCGCCCTATGCTGCCGTAGGCACGACGCTGCAGCTCGCCGGTCAATGGCGCGACGTCTACGGCAACGATTGGTCGGGGCCGCCGCTCGCGAGCGTCCCGATCAAAATCCGATACTCCGATCGCCTGATCCCGCTGAACGATTTGCCCGGGCTGCTGCTCGCATGGTGGCCTGGCAGCACTGCCGGCCGGCTCAACGTAGCCATGGTGCTTGATCCCCGCTCTGCGTCGTCAATCGTGCCGGAAGGTGAAGGCCCCCTGACCGACGACCAGTACCGGGCGCTGATTGAAATGTCAGATCGCGCCAGGGTCATCTACGCCCAGGCGGCATTGCAGCTTCGTGACGAACACATCGGCGTGTCGTTGACGGATGGCGGGAGCGAGCAGACTCGTGCCCTGAAGCGGTCGGTCGCGTTTGCGAGGCCCGACGTCGAGAAGCTCTGGAAGTTCATGGAGGCTGCCAGCGCAGCGTTCGGTGCGATGACGAGCGTGAGAGACTTGCGGACAATTCCGGCGACGACGGTCAGGACGGAAGCCGAACGGCTGTTGTCACGCGATCCTGTCGTGTTCGGATTTGATGTCGAAGTTTCGGATGGAGAGTTCGCTGAGCTTGCATTGGCGCTTCGGGTCGAGCGCACCAGCCTGGATGGGCTGGATGGCACTGAGCCTTCCGATGTGAAGAGCGTGGTTGTGCCGTTGCCGCTGCCGCTGCGCCATGACGGCTCTGCCAAGCCTGCAAACACCGTGGCGTTCCCCGCCGGTTTTGGGCGCACCCTGGAAGAACTGGAGGCTTCCATGGCACACTTTGCGCCGCAGTTCCTGCTCGCAACGGGGTATGGCAGCGTCCCGGGGCTGGTCGAGCGGGCGATCTGGCTGGTGCGGCAAGACGTGCTTCCGCCGGCCAATCATTTCACCACCGCCGTGCGCCACGACCTCGCACTGCCACCCATTTCAACCAGCCTGCACAGCTTCGTTGCCGACGTGCCGACGTTCGGGGACGAAAAGCCCGTGCGGTCGGTTGGCTTCGACCGGATCGATGCAGATGCAACCGCTGCCCGTGCGCTTACGCTGTACGACGAAGTGCTCGATGTTCCGGCCGTGCAAAGACTTTCCGACACGCAAGGAGGTCGCGACGCTCTGCAGCAGATCCTGATCGCCAAGGCGTCGATTGCCGCGTCACTTGTCGCAGATCTTCGCCCCGTTCTCGATGGCCGGCCCGCCATCGGAAACGTTCCAAACGCGATTCTGAAGGACAGGGTTCTGATGCGGCTCTCCGCTGCAGATGCAATCGACACGATCTCGTATTACGAGGATCAGGCTGCCGTCCCGCATGACGAGGAGAAGCGACCGCAGGCATATGGAAGCATCGTGTCGCGTGACACCGGCGTCGTGCCGTACACGATGCGGCCGTCCGCGATGCAGATCGGAGCTCCGGCGAGCGGGAGACGGCACTTGTTTGTCACGACCGACGTGACGCCGAACTACGACAAGAACACCGTTCCTTCGCCGGCCGGGTATCGGCTGACGCACGTGCAGCGATTGCCGCGACCCGCACTCGAGGCCGTGGTGCCGGGAGATCCGGGGCGTTATCGGCCGACCGCATGGCTCAAGCTCGCGACACCACGGGTCTATGAGCTGCCCGATGCGGACATCCCGATCGTGCGAAAGCGGTATCCGCGGACGCCCGCGATCGAGGTTGAATCAATTAGAAACACGGTGGCGAACACGATCGGCGATGCGCGGCTTTGGAGGCATTCGCGAACGTGGAGCTACGAAGGCAGCGGAAGCGATCGACTCAAATTGACCGTCCGCTACAATCCGGGAACCGGCCCATTGCCCACGGAAGCATTACTCGGCCTTACCCGGGACGCGCTGCGAGCAAGGGCGTTTGCGATCTTTGCCGAGGCGGTCGAGCCCGTTCTGCGACAGCTCGGCAGGGAGGCGACCGGCGAGGCTGCTGCCAAATTCCTCGCGGCACGCGCGCAAGACCTCGCAAGCGCATTGTCGCAACAGATTATCGAATCCGAGGCCGCGCTGGTCGAGCGTCTCGATGTTTACGATGTTGCAGAGGAGGTCATGGCTGACGGCCGGCGCCGTCTTGTCATCAAGCGTGATAAGAGCCGCGCCGGTCTGCCCGGGACCGGGGGCTTTGAGCTTTATTGTCCGGCCGACGCCGCCCATCCGAAGACCGACGATGTCGGTCCGCTGATCTTCGATGAGGGGGATCTGGCGAAGCGACTGAGACGGCTCGATGCGTTGGATCTCGACATTCTCGCCTATCGCTCCGTGCAGACGGAGCTGGATCTGACACGTAATGCCGAAATCCGGGGGAAACCTGTCGCCAAGGAATTCGTCTATCGGGTTCCGACCGTTGCGTCGGGTGCTCCGCTGGTGCCCATACTCACCGTGGCCGAGGTGGAGATGGCGTCGCAAGCTCGCTCGTTCGGCGAACACTTCGCCGCAATGCTGAAGGATCTGCTTGGGCCGCGCGGTGGCAGCGCTTCCGACCACGACGCGATTCTGGAAGAACTTTCATTGGATGCGCTCCTCACCTTCGAGCCGCTTCTTGCTGAAGAGGTCGATATCAAGGGAGACGGCCTGCACGTGTCGGGCCTTGCGCGCTCCGGACTTCGGACCGGGGACTGGGCGGGCTGGGTCGGCCCGTTTGTCGAATCGGTAGCGGCGTGGCGCCGGTCTTATCGACCCGCAGCCGGCGGCAATTATGTCTTTGACCTTCGTGTATTCGAAGCTGCGTCGAACCGGCCGATCATCCGGATCCGGCGCTGCGTCCTTCCCGCAAAGTTGATTTCTGGTTGACGGTAAGGGTTTAACGAAATGAATCTGCAAACGAAGTGGTGGCGTATTTCCGCGGCAATGTTGGCATTCATCGTGGCTTCCGCGGTTTCGCTCGGATATGCGGAGGCGGCGACGCCAAGCTACCTGCGATTGGTTGTCGGGGGTGTCTGTCTGCTCGGCGTATTTATGTTTGCAAGCGGCATCACCGGCGTGAAGACCGCGCTGGTCGACGAGTTCAATTGCTACTCACTGCAGCGCGTCATTACGTTCGGGTGGTTTGTCGTCCTCTCTTCGGCCTTCCTCGCAATTTCGTTCTGGAACGTTGCCTTGTGGAAGGCGGGCGGAAGCGGCGTGGTGCAGTCCTTCGTTGAGATTGATGCAAGCATCTGGGCGCTCGCTGGTGTCGTGCTCGGGGGCCTCGTCGGAAACGGCGTGGTTAATTCGATCCATGCCGCGACCCCGCCAAAGGATGCAGGTGCCCACGAGAGCGCTCTCTCCCCGGACCCCCGGCGCCAGGGGTCGATGTACCGCAATATCGAGATCGATGACGCGAAGCCTGCCGACATTACAACCAATAGCCAGTTTGGCGTTCAGAACACCGTCGATATGACGGCCGTGCAGCAACTGCTGCTTCAAGCCGCGGTTCTCGTTGCCTATGTGGTCGCGGTAGGTCGGCTTGTCGTGGCAACTGCCAGCAACGAGCCTATCGGACATCTTCCGGGTCTTCCCGCCGAACTGTTGGCTTTGCTCGGCGTGAGCGCGGTGGCTCAGGTCGGAAATGCAGCGGTCCCGAAGGCCAAGATCAATGGTGAGGCCGCGGCCCCGAAGCCGACGGAAAGATTTTGGACCGAGGGCCGCGAGCGGGCCGCGGAGAGGCTCGCACATGAAAAGTCTGGTCAGGAATCCGGCGGGCTGCCGATCACCTCAGGTGTTCTCAGTGCCCCAGAATGGGATTTGTTCAGGCAAAATCCCGTCGTCGGCGCTCTGGTTCTGTTACACGCGAAAACTGCCGTGAACGAGGCTCTCGCCCGCTACAAGTCGACGGCGCTCGAAGACGACAATGGCGATGCCTTTCGTCATGCGTTGTGGAACGCCCGTATGGCGGCCGACAGCGGCGTGGGCGTTGTCTGGGCCGAGAAATGGGCGACTACGCATGAGGACGGAAATCCCGGCAAGCCGCTCGCGACGCAAATGGACTTGTTCAACAACGGGGTCGGCCGCAAGGCGGGCGACGGCATGAAGGTCGATGAGGTCTTGAAAAAGGTGCAGGACTGCGTCGATACCGGCAGGTGCAGGGTCTTGCGCGCCGGAGTCCTGGTAAACTCGGACGGCAAATACAAGCTGTAGTTCGATCGCCGCGTCGACCGAATTTCGAATTTCAAGCAGCCATATGAGCCAAGGCGTACGCTTGCCTGGATTGAGTCAAGTGCCGCATTGACGAGCGGTGGTCGTTCATGCATCTTGAAGTAGTATGTTGATCCTATTTTGTCTGCCTGGGCCCGCGCGAATGGCGGGACCCTGGGTGCGGAATGTGTATTGCAATCACGATAGCATGCTGTGCGTATGGCAAAGCAGAAGCGGACCAGGAAGGTCACCGTCAAGCCGCGGTCCGGCAAGGGCAAGGCCGGCTCGCAATCTGGCGCAAGGGAGGCGGCGGTCGCGGCCGGGCCCGTGACCCTGGACGAAGCGCGCGTGCTTGCCGGCGTATCAGCGCCGGCGCGGCCACGCGCGGCTGGTCTCGAGACCGCACGGGCAGCGGTAGCGCAGTCGCCCTCGCTAAGGACAATTGGCCAGGAGCGCGAAAAGCTGCGACGCGAACAGCGCAGCGAGCGCGTTCGCCGGACCCGCGAATACCAGGCAGTCATGAAAATCATGAAGGCCCGCGGCACGTTGCCGCCGCGAGCGGGACGCGGGGAAGGCGGCGCCGAGGCGGCAGGCGAGCGCGGCGAGGCGTTCGCGCCTCTGCAGATCCTCGCCGAAGGCGATTCGTGGTTCGAATATCCCGTGCCGCTGTTCGGCGGCGGCATCGTTCCGCGACTGGAGCGACGGCTGGGCGTGCCCATCCTCAACCTGGCGAAGACGGGCGATGAGGTTCGTTTCATGCTGGGTGTCGAGGAGCGCACGACCCTGACCGAACGATTGACGAACGGCAGTCCCGCGGGCGGCGATTGGGACCTGCTGCTGTTTTCCGGAGGTGGAAACGACATCGTCGACAATCCGATGGCGCTCTGGGTCAAGGACTGGAATCCGACTCAGCCACCAGCGGCGCACGTCAATCAGCCGCGCTTTGCTGCGGCCTTGGCGCTGGTGCGCGCCGGATATGAGGATCTGATTGCAATCCGCGACAAATGCAGCCCCGACACGCATCTCATCTTTCATGGTTATGATTTCGCCATACCCGACGGCCGCGGCATCTGCAAATTCGGACCGTGGCTCAAGCCGACCTTCGGTCTGCGCAACTTTCCGACGATTGCGTCGGGCCAAGCCGTCGTCAGCGAGATGCTCGGGCAGTTTGAGGCGATGCTGGAGTCGCTGAGCGGTCCTCGGGTGACGGTCGTCAGGACGCAAGGTGTGCTGGCGCCGCAGGTGTCCTCCTGGCACAACGAACTCCATCCTGCGAAGGCGGGGTTTGAGCAATTCGCCGACTTGTTTCATCAGAAGATCAAACAACTTTTTCCGGCGCGCGTCGCTTGACCGGCGACAAGTTCGCCGGCGACGCCGTAATCATTTTCCAGCAACCGCGGAGCGCGAACGATGGCCGACAAATCCCAACGAAGCGATCTGATCGAGTTCGTCAAACGGTTGCTCGCGCGCAATCCCGACGCGGCGCAGAGCGTCGCCAAACGGATAAGGGACAAGGCCGGTCTCGAGACGGCAAACCTCGAGGAAGCGCCGCCAAGCCCGCGTGATGTGATTGACCTTTTGACACGCAGTCCGATCGCCGATCTGGAGACGATCGTGTCTGAGGAGAGACCGGTTTTCTTCGTCGAGCGAAATGGAGAAGCCGGTCTCAATTTTGAGGATGTGTCGCTTATCGGTGTCGAGGCACAGACGCTGTTCGAATTGTCGAAGCAAAGTCGCGCGGTTCCGGAAGGCTTGGTCGACCGGGTCGGCCGCATCGACCTCGTGGACTTTCCGGGCGGTGCGCCATTCGCGGGGACAGGCTGGTTGATCGATGCCGGAATTATCGTGACCAACCGCCACGTGGCGAATGTCTTCGCGCGGCGACAAGGGCAGGGCTTTGTGTTCCGTCAAGGCGCCGGCGGCGGGACGATGAGCACGGTTTGGGATACCGGTCATTTTCGCGATGCGGCATCTGGTGGGCTGCGCCGCCAGATTGCCGAAGTGCTCTACATCGAGCCGGATGATGGGCCGAACGACATCGCCTTCATGAGGCTTGCGTCCCTTGGCCACGGGGATGAACTGCCGCCGTTCAAGATCGCAGGATCCGACGCTCTGGAAAACACCGCCGTTTTCACGCTCGGCTACCCCGCCAAGGCACCGCCATCGCGCATCTCCGATCAGGCGCTGATGCAGCGGCTCTATCGTGGCATATATGACGTGAAGCGGTTTGCCCCCGGCTACATCACGGCGCCGCGTGCCGGTGCCACGACGCATGATTGCACGACGCTGGGCGGCAACTCCGGATCGGTGGTCGTCGATTTCAAGACCCGCGAAGTCGTCGGCCTGCACTTCGCCGGCATCTATAAGGAGACGAACCTGGCGGTCCCGGCCAGCCAGCTCAACTTTTACGTAGCGAAAAAGCGCTGGACCCTGCCTCTGGTGATCGAGTCCCGGCCGGCGATCGCACAGGCGCCGCAGCCCGCCCCCGGCGGGCGGGGCACGGTGAGCGTCACGGTGCCGGTCACCATCACGGTCGACCTCGGCACGATATCGACTGTGGCCGGTGCGGCCCGTGTCGGGATGTCGGTCGAGCATGCCGCCGAGGCGTTCTGGAAGCAGAAGCCGGAAGGCGTGCTCGCAGCGCGCGTCGGCTATCTTGAGGATGACGGCCGCATCGGCGATACGCCCTGCATCGCCGTGTCAGCGCAACCAGGCGCGCTGGAGGGGCTGCGCGCGGACGGACCGCATTCGTTCCAGGGCTATCAGGTCCAATACGCCCCGGCCACGGTCGAAGAGCAGCTCGAGGGCCTGATGTCTCTCGAGGCCGCCGCGGCTCCGAACGCTTACGACGACGATGCCCGCCGCGATCCAAAATACCAGTTGAGTCCGGTCGAAGAACTGATGACGGTGCGCGCGCACGTCAGCCCGGAATACGGCTTCGATGAGCTGAAGGCCTTTATGAGCGAGGATGCCGGCTCCTGGGTTTCGGCGATATACGAATTTCGTGCATCAGCCATTAGCGACCTGATGGCAAAACGTCTCGCTGCCGGAACGAAGATCATCCTGGCAGCCGACTTCAAGACGTTCGCTGACGTTGACGACGAGACTACCGAATTCGATGCAGAGGCGATCTTTCAGAAGTGGGCCGATCGGTTCGGCGATGGCAAGTTCAAGCGCATCGCCGTTCCGCTCGGAACAACCGGCCTGGTTCAGCAGTCCTATCACATCAAGGTCACCGTCCGGAACGATGACAAGTTCTGGCTGTCCTCTGGCAACTGGAAGAGTTCGTCGAGCCAGCCGATCATCGATCAATCCGAGCGCGACAGGGCTACGGAGGAGGACCTGCCCGGCAATCGCGAGTGGCACGTGATTGTTCAAAGCCCAACTCTGGCCGAGCGATTTCGCGAGCACATCCTTCAGGATGTGCGGCGGTCGCATGACCTTGGCGGCAAGGAAGTGCCGGTGAAAGCGGATGATCGCGAGCCGCTGGTCGATGTGCCGGAGTCCGTCTTCGAAGCCATCGAGCGGCCGCGCGAACGCCGGCCGCCAGCGCGGCTGAAGAAGCCCCTGGAGATCACCGAAAGCATTGTCGCGGCCCCTCTGCTCACGCCCGACCGCGAAGGCGGAGTGTACAGCGAGGCCGTTTTGAAGCTGATCCGCTCCGCAAGGCGCAGCCTCGTGTTCCAGATCCCCTATATCGGAATGCCGAGCAACCCGCGGCAGCATCGCGGCTACATCGACGATCTGATCGGCGAACTGACCGACAAGCTGGTTTCGCTGGACGATGCCCGCGTGATCCTGCGCGCGGACAGCAGCAAGAAGTTCTCGGATCCCACCCACTCTGCCTGGTATTTTAAGTCGAAGGGGGTCGACATCGACTCGCGTCTCAAGCAAATCCCCAACCATCATACCAAGGGTATGGTCGTCGACGGCAAGCGCGTCCTGATCGGGAGTCACAATTGGAGTGGCATGGGGGTATCGACCAACCGCGATGCTTCACTGATCTTCGATCACGCCGGAATTGCAAAGTACTTTGCGGACGCGTTTGAGATCGACTGGGATCGCGCCGACCCGGTCCCGCCCAAAAAGTTCGTCCCACGGCCGCGCGGCGAGGAGAGCGTGCTGATGGTTACACCGGGAGACGAGGCGCCGCAGCGGCCCGGCTATCGTCGGATGCGACTCTCGGACTATCTCGCAATGGTGGATGAATGAGAGCGACTCAAGCCGCCATGTCCAACTGCCCATTGCTGCCAACATCGAGCAGATCGAAATTGCCGTGCTCCCTCAGCCAATAACAGGTCGGCCGTCTTCGATCTAGGTTGTCCATTAGCCTGGCCCCCCGGATGGGTGCAAATCGAACTTCTCCTCCATCTTGGACGACGTCTTTGGAAAGCTTGGAAAACGGGCGCAGGTCTATACGTTTTCGGGAAACCACGACATGTACCGGGACGGCGCGGAGATTTCAGTTGCAAATAACTGCCGGCGCCGAATCTAGTGATCCACTTACAGGGGTTTCCGCTCGTTAGCTCGGGCTGATCGCTCGCGAATCCCTCTGCAAAGTAGCACCCTGCGACAACATGGCGCGTGTAATATCAAGCTCAAGCCGGCCAACCCTCAGCTTCTTCGGTGTCCACATCGAAGAACTTGAGCGGTCGGGATGGCAATTGGCGCTGGCTATCCTATCTCGGTCGCGAGAGCCAATCGTACACCTTCGATATTATGCCTTTTGATAATTGTTTTCTTAGTTGATTGTCTGCCTCGCGGTCGAACGATTTTATTAGCTCGTCCTTTTTCGGCGGTGTCTTCGATGCCTTCCCAAATCTTCACACAAACTTTGGTCATCGGATTTGAGCGTCGGACGGGCGCCGACGGCGTCCGTCGGCGTCACGCCTACCTCATCGACGATCCCGAGCGCGGCGCGTTCACGCCGAGTATTGCTGCACGATCGCTTTGCCGCGCGCCGAGATTCCGTCCAGCATCGTGTCAAGCACCGGTTCTTTCAGGCCCTCGACCCTCGCCTCCTTCACGACGTCGCTGAGCGCGTCGGGAATCTTCTCGCCGAGCACCACCAATCGCGCGATCATCTCGTCGGGATCCATTTTCATCAGTTCCGCCTGGCGTCTCCAATGCCGCGGCAGGACTTCTGAGAACTTGTAATAGCCGCCGATCTTCATCGCCATGCGCAGGCGTCGCCGCTCATGTTCGTCGTTGTCGTAAGGCACGAAGCTCAGGACGTCGTAGAGTGGCGCAAGAAACATCCGCCGGCCCGGGAGGTGGATGACTGAGAAGTTCTTCGCGTGCGCGTCGGTACCGAGCACCAGGAAGCTGAAGGCGATCATGTCAGCGAACGCCGCCTTGTCCGCCTCCGGATCGGTAGCATAGCGCAGCACGTCGTTGGTGATCTGCTCGATCGAGGGTCCGCCCTCGCTCTGGTACTTGACGGCGGGATGCACGCCGAGCGCCTGGCACATGTCTTCCTGGTGGAATCGTCTGACGACGCCGTCCTTGTCGATCTCGCGGTCGTACCGGGTGACGACGATCGCGACCTCTTCGCCAAACTTCCCGACCTTAGCTTCGGCCGCCGTGATCCCGAGGTGGTTCGCGAGGCGCAGGCACGCGTACTCGTTCTCGGTCGTGCCTCGCAGGTGAGGCATCGGCGGCTTGAGGATGTGCGTGGTCGCCCGGCGGCCGCTCGGTACGCCCCATCGCTTTCCGTCGAACAGTAAGGCCATCTTCGGCTGCGCGCCGGCGAGACTGAAATGCCCCCGGTCGCCGTCGCGACGTCCCGTCCAGGTCCTCTCCTCGCGCAGGCGCTTGAGGCGGTTCGCGACCTCCGCCTCGTCGATCCACTGAACCTCCCCAGGCGAATCCGCATTGGCGGCCATCCACTCGTCGGTGACGATCTGGATCGCGCCGGCGCAATCCTCTCCGACCTTCGACAGCAGAGCGAACGCGCTGTTCGGCGACACGCCGTAGATCTGTCCCCATTTCTGCAGGGTCTGGTCGCTGTCCGGAAGCAGATTCCAGAGATAGTTGGCCACCTTTGCGCCGGAGTGCTTCTTGGCGGCGAGAGGCAGGGACATCGAAAGCGGAATTTGAACCCTGTCGGCCGCGAGCCAACCATCGGCGTACTCGATGGCCAGGACGCCGGTATCCATCTGCTCGAGACGGCCGATCGGGACGCCGCCCATCAGGACGTTCATGAATTTGCTCATCGCCGCCGTCCCTTGAGAAAGCTCGGCTCGTCGAGCGCCAGATCACCGGTATCCAAGTCGTTGTTCCGTAGAGATCCCGGCACACTGTCGATGTTCAGGTCGATCCCCAGCGCGGCGAAGGCCTTTAGCACCGTTCCGAGGCTCGGATTCTCCAGGCGGCCGGTCTCGAACTGCGAGATCCACTCTTGGGTGGTCCCCAGCGTCTGGGCGAGTTGCTTCTGGGTCAGCTTCCGCCGACGGCGGGCTTCCCGGACGGCCAGTCCTAAGTCACTGATTGTCTTCAAAATCATGCCGTCATCCCGTATGAGATTTAAGACATATAGCCGAATATGATTTTTACGCAATATCAAAAGGATATTAGTTTTACATAATATTTTAGAATATGGCCATAAAACTCATATGGGTGCGATCGGCGCTCGCTCGCTCGCCCGCGATCAGCCTGAACGACTTCGCCGCCTTGGTTGCGGGTCCGCCGCATGACCACCGTGCCGCGGCCCCGGTGAGTACCCGGGGGCACGTTTCTATGCCCACGGTGAAAAACGGATAAAGGCGGTCAACGTCTGCAGGCGAGGGCGATCTCGCGCAGGTAGATCTCCGCCTTGAGGAAAGCGATCTCGTCGTTGACAGCCGCCTCGCCGACGTCGATGTACCAGGATCTGGGCTGCCGTCGCTCCATCTGTAGCCGCGACGTTTCAGGACATCCTTCAGATCGAACGGCGACTGCTCGGCCCACAGCCTTACCGTTCTCTTTCGGGCTTGCTCTAGTACCCGGAATCAGAGCTGAGTGATACGGCGGCCTTTGAAACGGCGTTGACGGACCTTTTTCTTGGTCCAGACGAAGGGCTCGGCTCTGTCGTTGTATGCGTTGACGTAGGCATCGATGTGTTCCTGAAGCTGCTTGAGGCTCGTGAAGGAGGTGCCGCTGAGCGACTGCCCCTGCAAGATGGAAAACCATACTTCGACCTGATTGAGCCATGACGCACTTGTCGGCGTGAAATGAAATTGCACGTTGGGGTGGGCCTTGAGCCAGTCCTCGTTCTTTTTATGGGTGTTGAGGTTGTCGAGGATGACGTGAAGCTTGCGGTTCGGAAAAGTCGCGGTGACGCTGTTCATGAAATCGAGAAACTCGACGCGGCGCCGGCGTTTTGAATGGGTCGCGATGATCTTTCCGGTGGCGACTTCGAGCGCCGCAAACAATGTTGTGGTGCCATGCCGCTTGTAATCGTGGCTTTGGCCGGTTAAGGCGCGGCCATTGGGCAACTTCAGATAACCCTGCGCTCGCTCCAAAGCCTGGATCGAGGGCTTCTCGTCCACGCACAGCACAATGGCCTTCGCCGGCGGCGCGACATAGAGGCCGACAACATCGGCGGCTTTGGCCGTAAAGTTCGGGTCGTTGCTCTCGCACCAGGACTTGCGAGCCACCAGGTCAATCTTGTGGCTGCGCAGGAACCGCCAGACATATTGGACATCGACATCGCCCAGCGCCTCGGCCAGCAGGGGGCCGGTCCAGCGCGCAAACCCTTGCGGTGGCGGCTTATCCAGCAGCTTCAGAATCCGCTTGTCGGTCGTCTTCGTATAGATCGGCTGCTTGCCAGGCCGCGGCTTGTCTTGCAGCCCTTCAAGGCCATGGTCGGCATAGCGATGCCGCCAAAGGCTGACAATCCGCGGCTGGACCCCAACTTCCTTGGCGATCGACCGGGTGCTGCGCCCATCCGCCGCCAACAGAACTATCCGCGCCCGCTTCAAATCGCGCTGCAACGTCACCGGTGAGCGACAGCACGCCTCAAGCACCTTGCGATCTTTCCTCGAAAGGTGGACTTCTCTTGCTTCGGGTATCATCCCGACCTTGAATCACGACTCACGTTCCAAGAAAAGTGGGTACTAGTCCCGAGACGTTCAGGTTTCCAGATGAGACGTGTCATGAAGCCAATAGCGCAGGTCGCAGCAGCAACAAAGCGTGCTCGGGCACTCTCCGATTTCGACCGGTGCTGCGCAATCTGGTGGCTCTATCGCCTCCATTTCGGCATCAACCGCGACGTGATGTTGGCTCTTGCCGCGGTCACGATCGCCTAGGAGGGATCCCGCTCCGGCATCTAGGCCTCGCGACATCGGCCACCTTTCATGCGAGAGCTGGCACTGCCGCATTAAACCCCCCACCAGGTTGCGCGTTGGCTGGCTGGACAAAAAATTTCAGCTTAACGCCAGACGTCTCAAGTCTTCGGCAGCCCATTAAGGTCGCAACCACTTCTAGTACCGGCGGACTGCCCGGCGGGCACACAATGGCGCCCGGAAATACGTGAGCAGGCCGCACAAGCCGAACTAATGCTCGCCGTTCGCAGCATCAGCAGGCTGAGGTTTGTGGCGTGGATGATGCCGCTCATGCAGTCCAGCATCGTTGAATTGACGGGCCCGAACAGCTGAGCGGAGAGCGCCAAAATCGGAACGTTTGATGTGTAGAGTCTGCTGATCGGAAGCAAGGAGACGCGACGCTCGCATTTCACCAGACAATCTTAAGCGGAACGAAATATGCCGCGCCCCAGACCGCAAAGGCCGTGGGAAGTGGTCGAGTAGCTCATCAAGCAAGTCTGGCGAGCGTATTGGAGGGATTAATCCTCACGCAGAGGGCCCTGGGCAGGCTGCGTCTCTGTCGATCGGAGTCTCGGTGAGCCATTCGTCCCTGCAGACGGCCAGCCGTTCGCCTTGGAAATATGTCCTCCGCGCCTGGCCACGGCGGTTTGTGTTCACCTCCGTGCGCTTCACGATGACAGGATGTCTCCCAGCTCGCGATATCCTTTGTCATAATAAATCCCAATTGAGTAACGGCCAAATAAGCTGAGCTATGCGGGTGTAGGTTACGAGGTGATGGGGCGCTTTGTTGCCGGTGCAGGCACCTGGAGGACCTCAATGCCATGCTTGAGACTGCTGCTGCGAGCTTCGATAACTCGTTCTAATGTTGAGCGCCGCCGGGTCCTTGATGCGACGATCACGGGCTTGAACACCATCGGGCTGGCGGTGGTTGCGATAAGGAGCCTTTCGCCCGAACAAACTGTATACCGGGTGGCGAACACGCTCTCGACGGCATTGGTGGTGCCGGTTCAAGTGCCGGGAAATTGGACAATTACGCTAATCACAAGCCGTAACGAGCCTGTGGGCGCGTTGGTTGCGGGTGCCATGCAGACGATGGCAGGTCCTCTACAAGAGTAGGTAGGTGTCAAACTGGACGCGGGGTCCTAGCGTCCTCCTGTTCCTATGCCGATCATCGTGCCAGAAGCGAACACCGAGAAGGTCGTACGGACAAAACCTTACGACGAACGGCGTCAGGGTGGCTGCGCATGCACACCTCGATGACGAGCTCCGGCTTTCCGATTTGGGCGCCGAAAGAACGCGACGAATGGCGGGGCGCCTGACTACGGAAAATCAATCAGCCAAGAAGCAGTCTATGGAAAGTCAACCGGTTGATGCGATCACGACGATCAATCGGCTTGCCGGTTCGGATCCGGAGAAAGTCGCGCTGAGGCACGGCGTGGACGAACTCACATATGAGGCGCTACGATCAAGATCGGATGCCCTTGCAAGTACCTTACGAGAGCAGGGTGCTCGCGGTGCGGTTGTCGGCTATTGGGGGGAGCGGGACCTCGACTGGGCGACGGCGGTCATCGCAATGTTGAAGGCTGGATCAACGTACCTACCGCTCGATCCATCGCTGCCGGCTTGCCGTACATCGTAAGCGACGTTCGCGTCCCACTCGCAAAGGTTTGGCGTGGGGATTGCAGTCTGTTGATCAACGTGTTTGCAAATCGTTGGCGGGGGGTATGGAGGCGGCAACGACGGAGAATTACGAGGTGCGGCCGAACGACCAGGGCAGGAGCTCGTCTTCGATGCCGCGGCGCCTTGGCCAGAGAACCGTGCGTCACTCTCGGGCCACGCGGCGTGGGAAAAACAACACATTTCTCCAGAGGCGCTGGAGAACCAACGTCACTATTGGCGTCGCCAGATTGGTGATGATCCGCCGGTGCTTTCGCTTGGAAGGGCGCGCCCGCAAACGGATTCATACCGCGGTGCCTCGCATCCAGTGCTGCTTGGCAGCGATCTCTCCAGTCGGGTAAGGGAATTCGCGCGCCAAAATAGCTGCACCACGTCGACAACACTACTGGCGTGCTTCCAGCTGCTGCTACGAATGTATAGCGGTCAGGACGATATTGTCGTCGGCATGCCACACGCGGTACGGGATCAACCTGGCAGCGCAGACATCATCGGCTTTTTCCTGAATATGCTGCCGATCCGTGCCGCGATCGATGCCGGTCAATCCTTTGCTGCTCATGCGAGGCGCATCCAGGGCTTGGTCAGCGATGCCATCGCAAATTCGGCCTATCCATTCGGATGGATGGTCAGGGATACAAGGTTATGTCGCGATCCGGGTCGATCACCGATCTTCCAGGTCATGTTCAACATGTACTCCGAAGCCGCCGAACCAGTGGGTCGGGACGAGTTGGCTCTGACATTCCGCGAGTATGACACCGGCTATGTCAAATTCGATTTAACACTGTACGCGCAAGATCACGGCGATGAAATTGCGCTCCAGCTGGCGTATGCGGAAGACATCATCTCGAGTGATCTGGCTGTTCGCATGGCCAACAATCTGCGGTGTCTGATTGCCGCCTGCGTTGATAAAGCGCTTGCGCCCATTGAGGAACTGAGCTGCCTTAGCGCCGCAGACCTGACTATACTGGAGTCGCTGGATGGGCGGATCCAGCGATACGAATCCGAGTGTCTGCTTGTTGAAGCCTTCGAGCAGATCAGCGTCTCCAATCACGGCAAAGTAGCATATGTTGGCGAGTTCGGGGAGGTCACGTTTGGCCAGCTGCGTAAGCGCGTAGCGGCTATCCACTCGTTACTGCGGGATATGAAGGTGGGGGCCGGCGATCTGGTCGCCATGCTTGTTGACCGGTCGCCGGATGTTGCCGCTGTCATGCTTGCGGCGCGAGGCTTGGATGCTGTTGTTGTGCCGATAGCGCCGGATTATCCGCGTGATAGCATCCAACACGTCCTGCGAGATAGTCAGGCAAAGCTCTTGGTTCGCGCGATGGCGGGGACGGAGCCTGATCTTGACATACCGTCGATTTGTTTATGCACCTTAGAAAGTCGCAGCAGGACCGCGAATCGTGTCGCGCCTAGCGACAGACCGTTAGATCAGCGAATTGCGAACCTCATATACACGTCCTCCTCCACAGGCCGGGCGAAGGGGGTTCTTATACCGGAAGCGGCCATTCTCAACCGGCTGAACTGGATGTGGCGGTGCTTTCCCTTCGATACCACCGACGTCATGGTTGTCCAGAAGTCCGCTTGCCTTGTTGCGTCCGCTTGGGAGTATTTTGGTGGGCTTCTGAGAGGTGTGCCCACGCTGATCCTCACCCAAGGGCAGGTGCTAGATCCGGATCTGTTGTTGTCCAGTTTGGCAAAACATTGCGCGTTTCGCGGGATCGTGAGCGCGGATTTCAGGGGATCGTGAGCAGAGATTTCAGACGATCGTGAGCAACGATTTCGCGGGATCGTGAGCAAGGCTTTCGGAGCCTTGCAGCGCTTCGGCCGACAACTCAACCGGCTTAGGGATGACCTCGTGGTTAACGAGGAAGTCCAATGCCTACCCAGAGATTGTCGATGCGCCGGATCAAGGAAGTCCTTCGGTTAAAACATTTTCAAGGCCTGCCAGAGCGGGCCATCGCGCGGAGCGTGGGCGTCAGCAACGGCGTTGTGCACAGCTACCTGAGCCGCGCCCGCTCTGCTGGGTTGAGCTGGCCGCTTCCGGAGGGAATGACCGATGAAGACCTGGAGCTTTTGCTTTTCCCGGCCCCACGACCAGCGTCTCAGAGCCCGCAGCGGCCGGTGCCCGACTGGAGCTACATCGATAAAGAGCTCCGCCGGCGCAACGTAACCCGTCGCCTGCTCTGGGAGGAGTATCGCGCCGTTAATCCCGACGGTTTCGGGTACACGTGGTTCTGCACTACCTACGAGGCCTGGAAGGGGCGGGTCCGACCTTCGATGCGGCAGATTCATCTGGGCGGCGAGAAGGTGTTCGTGGATTTCGCCGGCGACACCATCGACATCGTCGATCCGCTGACCGGGGAAGTGCAGCCGATGAAGCTGTTCGTCGCGGCGATGGGCGCTTCGAACTACACCTACGCCGAGGCCTGCCCCAGCGAGAGCTTGGCCGACTGGATCCGGGCCCACGTCAACTTGTTCACGTTTTTGAGCGGAACGCCGACGTTCGTGGTCTGCGACAACCTCAAAGCCGCCGTCAGCAACCCCGACCGCTACGATCCCGGCCTCAATCGCACTTATGCCGAGATGGCGAGCCATTACGGCACGGCCATTCTCGCCGCACGGCCGCGGCGCCCAAAAGACAAGGCGAAGGTCGAGGTCGCGGTGCAAATCGCCCAGCGCTGGATTCTGGCCCGGCTGCGCAATCAGCGCTTCTTTTCCCGGGCCGAGCTCAACGCCGCCATCAAGACACTCGTCGACGAACTCAATGCTCGTCAAATGCGTGGCTTCGGCTCAAGCCGCGCCGAACTGTTTGCCGAACTCGACAAACCCAAGCTAACCCCGCTGCCAGATCAGCCTTATGCCTTCGCACGCTGGAAGCGCTGCCGCCTCGCTCCCGATTATCATGTCGAGGTCGACGGCCATTGGTACTCCGCGCCGTATCGTCTGATTGGCGAGCTGGTCGATGCCCGTATCGACGATCGGACGGTCGAGATCTTCCACAAGGGCCAGCGGATCGCCAGCCATGCCCGCGCGCCCAACCGACGCGGACACACCACCATCGCCGACCACATGCCCAGCGCCCATCGCCGCTACGGCAAATGGACCCCCGCCGCGGTGATCGCCGCCGGCGAGCGGATCGGTCCTTCGACAGCAGCGTTTTTCCAGGCCGTGATCGACGCCCGGCCCCATCCAGAACAAGGCTTTCGAACCTGCCTTGGCATTCTGGCGCTCGTCAAAAGCTACGGCGCCGAACGCCTCGACGCAGCCTGCCGGAGGGGCATCCTCATCAAGGCGCGCTCCGTCGCCTCGATTAGATCGATCCTCCAGAACGGCCTCGATCGCACGTTCTTCGACGAATCTTTCGAGCACCAGCCCCTGCGCCACGGCAATATCCGCGGACGCGACTACTTCCACTGAAGCAAGGAGAGACCCGGCATGCTTAACCACCCAACCCACGAACGGCTGATCGAGCTTGGCCTGACCGGAATGGCCAAGGCCTTCGAGGAGCAGCGCCGATCGCCCGATCTCGAAGCCCTGCCGTTCGAAGATCGCATCGGCCTGTTGGTCGACCGCGAAGCCGCCGAACGCGACACCAGGCGGCTCACCACGCGCCTCAAGATCGCCGCACTGCGCCAGACTGCTTGCGTCGAGGACGTCGATCTGCGCACCCCGCGGGGCATCGACCGCGCCGTTTTCGCCAAACTCGTCGAAGGTCGCTGGATCGATCGCCACGAGAATTTGCTCGTCACCGGGGCAACCGGCCTGGGCAAAAGTTGGTTAGCCTGCGCGCTCGGCCACAAGGCCTGCCGCGACAACCGATCAGTCCTCTATCATCGCGTTCCAAGGCTGTTCGAGGCGCTCGCGCTCGCGCGCGGAGACGGACGTTACGCTCGGCTCCTCAAAAGCCTCGGCCGCGCTCAGCTTCTGATTTTGGATGATTGGGGACTATCGGTGCTCACCGCCGCGGAACGCCGCGATCTGCTCGAAATCCTCGAGGACCGCCATGGCCGCGCATCCACCATCGTCACAAGTCAGCTCCCCGTGGACACCTGGCATGGAGCCATTGGGGACCCCACGGTCGCCGACGCCATTCTCGATCGCCTCGTCCACAACGCCCACCGCCTCCAGCTCACCGGAGAAAGCATGCGAAAACGCAGCGCCAAAACCATCACCCTTGACGGCCAACCAGAACACTGACTCTATCTCCCATCGGCCGTAGCGGGCTGCTCACGATCGTCTGAATTCAGTGCTCACGATCGCGCGAAATCGATGCTCACGATCCGTGAAATCCGCAAAACATCGCGTGACACGCTTTTTTGCCTCTCCGCCACTTCTGTCCGGTCTCATCGGGTCCCAGCAACGGCAACCGCAAAGGACCGCCTTGAGATTGGTCACAAGCAGCGCCGAACCGATGCCTTCCTCGCTGCCCGCTCGCTGGCGTGAGTCTTTTCCGGGCGTGCCGTTGTGGAACTTCTATGGTGCGACGGAATGTGCGTCCAATGCAGCCGTGCACGAAACGTCGGATGCGGATGACAACTCGGCGCTTGTCCCAGTGGGGCGGCCAATCGACAACGTCAAACTCTACGTGCTCGATGCACGATTGAAGAGAGTGCCTGTTGGGGCCTCCGGCGAACTGTGCATCGCGGGCCGCTGTCTGAGCGCTGGGTATTGGCAGGATCAAGATCGGACTGACCGCTGTTTCGTGCCGAATCCGTATGATGGCGGACAGTACGACGTGCTTTATCGAAGTGGGGACATCGCACGCATCTCAACCAGCGGCCTACTCGAGATTTGCGGCCGATCGGACAACCAGATCAAGGTAAGGGGCTTTCGTATCGAGCCGGAGGAGGTCGAACTTGCTCTTGAGTCTCATCCGGCAATCGCAAAGGCCGCGGTCTTCGCAGAATGCATTGATGACGATCGCCGCTTGACGGCGAGCGTGGTGCCCGCTCGCGAGGAGCTAAGCTCTGGAGAGATTCGCGCCCACCTGCGCAACACATTGCCCTCTCCCATGGTTCCCACGGCCTTCAGGTTGGTTGACAGTGTTCCCCTGACGACAAGCGGAAAGATAGACCGTGCTCGCCTATCATCCGTTCCTTACCACGAAATAGAAACCAGTCCATCTGCTGAGCCCCGCACCAGGAACGAGCGAGTTCTTGCTCGGATCTGGGAGGATCTATTACGCGCCAAGGGGGTGGGAATCGACAGCAGTTTCTTTGATATCGGCGGCGATTCTCTTCTGAGCGTACGTTGCGTCACGCTGGCGCGCAAAGCCGGGCTGAATCTCACCGTCAACCAACTTTATCGAACACCGACCATCAGGGAATTGGCGGCCGGGGAAGCGGAGGCGGCACTCCACAACGTCGCTTCCGTGGACGGCCTACTGCCTGTGCCCCCGGTAATATCGTTTTGGAATTCTCTTATCGGCTTTGACGAGCATTTTAACATCGGAGATCTGTTCTTCTTGCGCAGCGGTATCCTGAACATCAAGATCCTGGACCGCGCTCTCGCCCATGTCATCGAGAGGCACGAAGGCCTCAGCCTGCGCGTTGCCCGAACCCAAGATGGTCTACGGCTGGGGATTGGGCCTTGTCCGACTGAGCGCGTCGTGGAGGAGATCGATCTCGTCCGGATGACCGGCCCAGACCAGCGCAGGACAATCGAGATCGTCTCGGCAAGACGTCAACACCTTTTTCGGTTTGACGGTCAGACGCCTCTTGTTCACCTCGCGGCCTTCCGTACTTCGGAAAGCGGCGACTACTACCTGCTGGTGCTGATGCATCATTTCGTAGTGGATGGGATGGGCTATCGGCTATTCCTGGAAGCATTGGAGGGCGCATACAACGCTCTTGCGGCAGGCCATGATGTGAATGGCCCCGAGACGGTACAAAGGCTCTCTCCCTGGTTGAAGCGCCTCGAGCAGTACGCGAACAGCGAAGCACTAGACGAACTCAAGCACTGGGAGGATATTGACTACGATGAATTCAACCTGCGTGTCAGCAACGCGTCATCGCTCGGCACGAATGTTGCCGAAGGAAGCGCGAGAGAGCTTCACGATGCAAGTCTCGGAGGTCGTCGGGAGAATGCGAACGGCCGATCGCTTCGGGTAGATCAGGCCAGGTACCATCTTGAGATCCACGGCGAAGCGACAGCGGGTCTCCTCAGTATTGGAGCCAGATCAGCGCATTGTCAGGACTTTGATGTGTTTCTTGCTGCCCTGTCCGGTGCGTTTGGCGCTCTGTTCGGCAACTATTCGCTCTGGATTGATAGCCTGACCTCGACACGAGGTCGGCTGTTTGACGATTTCGATCCATCTCAGATCATTGGGCTTATCAGCGAGCTCGTTCCGCTTTCATTGAATGTCACAGGAACGGAGTCGCGTTCCGACCGTGCTCGTTTAATATACCGGCAGCGCAATGCGCTGCCGCGTGGGGGAATAGGTTTTCGGGCCCTCAAATACCTAAACCGAGATCCGGCCGTGCGGTGTCGGCTCGATCGCCTGCCACTGCCAGAATTGGAGTGAATTATCGCGCCGGTTTGCAGCGCCATTTCCCACGCCGTTTTCTAGGCACAGACCCTTATCCACTTTGGATCGGCGAACACATGGATCAAGCGGCGGCGATCCACCTGTTCTGGTTCGACGTCGGATATCAATCGGGCCAGCTACAGATTGACACCACGTATGATCCGAGCATGGTCGATTATGAGGTGACTCGCCATCTTTGCACGGTCTTGCAACAGGAGCTGATGCAGACGATCAATGAATTCTCGGCGCTCACGCGTGTGAACCATGAATGAGCGCAATGGGACGCGAAAGAAAAGCCGCTATGTGGATCTCTCGGCCCAAGAGCTCCCGAGGCTTCTTCTGCGGCTTGCCATTCCATCTGTTATCGGGTTGTCGATTAACGCGTTGCAGCAGGCCCTCAACGCTATCTTTGTGGGCTCACTTGGTGCACAGGCGATCGCGGCCGTCAGCATGACTATGCCGATCATTATCCTGCTCGGGGCGGTGGGAGAGGGGATCGGTGTGGGTACTGCCTCCTTCATATCTCGTCATCTTGGTGCTGGTAATGAGTTAGAGGCGAGCCGAGGTGCTAGTACGGCGCTCGCGCTCGCCGCTCCCATCGGCGTCATTATGACCATCGCCATGCTTGTAACCCTACGAGGCATCTTCGTCGCGCTTGGGGCAAGTCCAACCATCCTGCCCATCGCGCTCGACTACGCCACGATCCTCTTGCCGGGGTCTACTTTGATGCTCCTAAACATCGTCAGCGGCTTCATCGCAAGAGCTGAAGGCAACACACGATTCAGTATGTGGACGATGCTGACCGCTTTCATATTGAACGCCCTGCTTGATCCTATTTTCATTTTCTTGCTAGGCTTGGGGGTGCGAGGCGCAGCCCTAGCGACGCTGATATCACAGATCGCCGCTATAAGCCTCTACATCGCGTATTTTACCAAGCGGCTCGGCACTGTGCTCGTCAGCATATCTCAGGTCTCGTTACGAGTAGATCGCATTAGGCAGCTCGCGCTCATTGGGGCGCCGGCGACGACGACAAGTATCTTAGCCTCTCTTGCCGGTATGTTCTTGTACGGAGCTGCTGCGCGGTTCGGTGACGATTTCATCGCGGCGGTGGGAATAGCTGTAAGAATCTTGACAATCGGCGCGCTGCCTATCACCGGATTCTGTATCGGCTCTCAAGCCGTCCTGGGGTTCGGTTGGGGCGCGCGCGACTTTGCTCGTGTAATGAAGGTTGCGAAGTTTATGCTCTTTATCACCGTTGCGCTTTCCTTTGCGTATTCCGTAGCCGTCATGCTTTTTGTCTGGCCTTTTGGTCAGGTTGTTCAGCGATAGCTACAAGGTCACCGAAATTGCCGTCTCGAGCTGCATCGTCTTTCACCTGTTTTTTGGGCTCTACGGTATTCAGAGTGTCGTGACGACAATGCTTCAGTCGCAGGGGAGAGCCGGCCTTAGCGCGGTGGTGTCGTTCGCTAGAGAGGGGTATCTCTTCATACCGGCGGTACTTCTATTCCCTCTCATCTCAGGCTTCAGTGGAGTTTTGGCCAGCCAAGCCATCGCTGAGCTGGGCGCTGGAATGATCGCGCTGTCCGTCATCTTGCGCCAGTTCGCCGAGCTCAGGCGAGGTGGACCGACACATTCAGCCAGGAATCGAGAGGGCTCCTTGACTTGATTAGGCATCATCCGGACAATTGATGCATTCCTCGCGGGCAGCTAGCCGTCATCCGTTCCGAGCTGATTGCCGAAGTCGTTGCCCTCGGAGGCGAGAACGAAGTTGGCTAGATCAATGGGATGATTAGGCATAGAGTTCACGTCGAGTGCGCCGGATCCTCGAAAGATTGTTCAGTCTAAGGGGTCGATGGGCACTGCGCCTATCACTGTCCAGGCACGGCCTCGCCTAGCTGCGCAATCAGAGGGCCGAGCGCCCGTTCCCAAGAGGCTTCAACGAGGATGAGGCGCTGCTGGTGGATCCAAACCATCCCAAAGAAATAGCAGACGCTATTTCGAAAGCGGCAAACATGCCGCTTGAGGAGCGCGTCAAACGCTGGCGGTCGATGATGGATAAGATTGAATGAGTGCCTTATTCTCGGTCGCGGCTGGACCAACGTGGCTTCGATGCCGCTGTACCGGAACCGTGCCGAGGCGTTGGCCACCTATAACGAGATCGAGCCCGCGGATGTCGCCCCAAAGGAGGTTGCCTATGCAGACGAGAAGAAGGCCTATGACGCGCTAGAGGCCCGACTGGTGCACACACAGGGCAGACTCTGGGATCTGCCGATACCCACAGCTTCGCTCAGAGGCCGTCCCGAACAAGAGCCCGGTGCCGGGGAGGACGCGGTCTTTGCAGGTTGCGCAAGCCTGGATGATGACCGGGAAAGTTGAACGAGCTGCATCAAGGTGTCATAGTGATCCATAATGGAACGGGAGGTGTGCAGCCAACACGTTGTTCCGTACCTGTAAACGACGCTTCTGCAAGTGGCGTCGGCATCAGCGAGCTTTTGGTCGTTCGCAGGAAAGTGGCGGCTGCCTGTTGCAATAGAGGGCCGCAACAGCATCGTTAGAACAGAGCAGCATGGCTCGCATTCTCTTCGCGCCTGCCAAGCTGCTCCGCCAGCAGCGGGCATTCTCGATCGACATCTCGCCCTTCGTCCTTCGCGTGGTACACCTTCGATGAAGGGCGACGGGCTCGTGCGCCTGTTGCCGCCGGTAGATTCAGGATCATTGAGCCTGACCCTTGCGACCATAAGAACTGCTGATGCCAGCTTCGTTTCGGCATCTTATCGAAAGATAGAACCTGACCCGGCGCTTGAACCCGTTTGGCTCGAGGCTCGACCTCAAGACGCGTTGCTTTTTAGAGCCGTAGTCGTTGCTTCTGCCCTCATCGTCTTGAGTGCAATCCTCTAAGCAACGCGCTGTTCTTTGCCATGATGAGCCCCGTCGACAAGTCTTCCAAATGAACTCGCTCGGAGGAATCTACCTCATTGGAGGTGCGCGTTGCCATTGGAGCTGGGGCGTGTTCCGTTCTTGGCCGCTGAAACCGAAAAACCGGTGCCGTCTGACGAGCTGTCCGGCCGACACGCTGTCGGGTCTGCTTGGCAAGCGGTGTCGGGAAGCGGACATGGTGCTGCTGCCGGAGCGGCTGAAACTTGCGGCCCTTTAGCCGGCACGCAACTTGCAATGAACGGCCCGCGACATAGCGCAAGCCGCGCTATGTCATGCGCTTGCGTGCTTTCCGCCGCTTCTGCTTGACCCGCAGGGCCCGCGAGCCTGACCGCTCGACCTCAGCCGGAGCAAATCCATGAATACATTACTCTTCTCCGCCACGCTGCTTTCGATTGCCTGCATCACCTCCACGGCACTTTCACAGGAGCGAACGGATGCGGCGGTGACTGATGACCCATTCCTTTGGCTCGAGGAGATCGAAGGGCCAAGCGCAGTGGCTTGGGCTCGCGCCGAGAACGAGAAGACGCTCGGGGTGCTCCAGTCAGATCCTCGCTATGGGCACTTCTACGGACAGGCGCTCTCCATCCTGCAGGCCAAGGATCGGATCGCATATGTTTCATTGAAACGGCGCGGCTTGGAGAATTTCTGGCAAGATGAGAACCAGGTGCGCGGCGTCTGGCGACGCGCCACGCTCGAGAGCTATCGTAGCAAAGACCCACAGTGGGAAACCATTCTCGACGTGGACGCCTTGGCGGTCGCCGAGAACAGGAATTGGATCTTTCAAGGTAGCAGCTGCCTTCCGCCCGAAGAGCGCCTCTGCCTGATTAGTCTTTCCGATGGCGGCAAGGATGCCGCGTCCATACGAGAGTTCGACTGCGACGCCAAGACCTTCGTTGCGGATGGCTTTTATCTCCCAGAGGGCAAGCAGCACGTCAGCTGGGTCGATCGTGACACACTCCTTGTTGCACGTGACCGGGGCGAGGGGACTTTGACGCAAGCCGGCTACCCCTTTGTGGTGAAGGAGCTCAAACGCGCTCAGCCGCTCAGTGAGGCTCGCGAGATCTTTCGTGGCGAGCCCACCGACGTTTCGATGTCCCCCTTCGTGCTTCGTGACAGCGAGGGCAACATTCATGAGACCGGCGCGATCCGCGCAATCAGCTCTTTCGAGTCCGAGTATGTGGTCTTCCGCCCCGGTGGGCCCGTCAAGCTCAATCTGCCGAAGAAGGCCGCGATGATCGGTCTAGTGGGTGGTCACCTGCTTGTAAGGCTTGATGAAGATTGGAGGCCGCCAGGCGATATCAGCTTCGCCGCCGGATCGCTGATTTCGTATGATCTGGCCGAATGGAAACAGGATCCGATGCGTGCCAAAGCCTCGCTCGTCTTCCAACCTGGGCCCCGCCAGGCCCTGAGCGGGTTAGGCGCCACAAAGAATTTGTTGATCCTGACGATCCTTGAGAACGTTCAGAGCAGAGCGTTCGCTTATAAGTACGATCACGGAGCTTGGTCCGCGACGCCGATCCCGCTGCCAGAACATGCAAATGTCAGCCTGTTAGCCACCTCCGATGAAACGGACCGAGCCATGTTCGCGGTCTCGAGCTATCTCAGACCAACCTCAGTCTGGTATTTTGATGCCGAAAGCAAAAGCCTTGAGGAGTTGAAGACGACACCGGCTGCCTTCGATGCGTCCAATCATATCGTGGAGCAGCTCGAAGCCACTTCGCGTGATGGCACGTCAATTCCCTATTTTCTGGTGCGGCCGAAGAACGCAAGGTTTGACGGGACGATCCCGACACTTCTTTATGGCTATGGCGGTTTCCAGGCTTCGCTTCTGCCCTCTTATCTGGGACCGGTGGGACGGCTCTGGCTCGAACAGGGCAATGCCTATGTCGTGGCGAACCTGCGTGGGGGCGGCGAGTTTGGCCCACAATGGCATCAAGCGGCCCAGACGGCAACGAAGCAGACGACATGGGATGATTTCATTGCCGTTGCCGAGGACCTGATCCGCCGGAAGATCACAAGTCCGAGCCGGCTCGGAATCATTGGCGGCAGCCAGGGCGGCCTGCTCGTTGGCGCCGCAATCACCCAACGTCCCGAACTCTTCAACGCGGCCATCATCAAGGTGCCGCTGTTTGACATGCTTCGATACACCAGACTGGGCGCAGGCGCCTCCTGGATCGGCGAGTACGGTGACCCTGCCATTGCCGAGCAGCGTGCGTGGATCGAAGGCTACTCGCCCTACCAGAAGCTGATGGCGGGCAAGACTTATCCCGCTCCCCTAATTCTTACCTCCACCAAAGACGACCGCGTGCATCCAGCGCACGGCCGCAAAGCTGCCGCGAAGCTCGCCGCGCTGGGCCAGCCTTACTTCTATTACGAGAACATCGACGGGGGGCACAGCGCCGCCGCCAACCTCAGGGAATATGCGCGTCAACTGGCCCTTGAATACACCTATGCATCGAGGCGGCTTTGTTCTGAGTAAAATTCGGTCAGCGGGCTGAGACCATTGGTTATCTCAACGTCTTCACGGTGCTCAGCTGAATTCATCGAACCCAAGGCGAGAGAGCTGATGAGCCGCCGGCAGACGCGATGAAGGTCGTCAGATGCGAAAATTACCGGTTTGAACAGCCTCCACCGCTGGCGAGCGGGTTTCCTGGCGTCCAACCACAACATGACGAGCGGGCGGTAAGTTGCCAGATGCGCTTCCTTGAGGATTGTCTCGCAGACCCCTGTTCGTCCGACATGGCCGGCGTGCGGCTAATATCTAAACGCGAACAGCTAAAGCGCAGCTCTGGGACTGTCTTCGTGCTTGAGAAAGCATGTCACGTAGCTCAATGCAGGCATGGCGCGGATTGATTATCCTGATCCAGGCTGCGCGAAGGAGTTCACGGCCGCCCTGTTGTTCAACGACGATCAATCCCATTCGCTTTAGCTCGGCTCCGGATGAGCGCGGCGTGTTCGAGGCTCTGCAACTCTTCTGTAGGCCGCTAGCGCGCGACGAGTGAAGCGAAGGTCAAAACGTCATCCGGATCCTGAAGCCTTGAATCGAAGTGTGGTCGACGTCACGGCGCTTTCTGTCGTTTGCACAATGCGGCCGCAGATAGACCATGCGATAAAAAAAACGAGCACGTGACCAGCGCAGCGACGCTGGCGTCTTGCCGACCATCTTGATGGCCGGCAGACTCTTCGCTAGATCACAACGGTTCACTATGGAGATGCCGCCGTGGCAATGGGTATTGTGAAGTGGTTCAACTCGACCAAAGGTTATGGGTTCATCAGGCCTGAGGACGGAGGTCCCGATGTCTTCGTGCACATCGGTGCCGTCGAAAGGGCCGGTTACACCACTCTCGAAGAGGGGGCTCGGGTAAGTTATCAGCTCAAGGCCGGGCGTTCGGGCAAGATGTCAGCTGAGGATCTTCGGGTTGGCTGATCCGACTCGCCTCCGGAAACTGCTCTCTGCAAAGCGTGTTCTCGCACCTGTCCGGCGATGCCTTGTCGGGGCGCGCCGTGCGTTTGGCTTTTCGACGGTCTCTTCCAGCCATGAGGCTGTCTCGCAAACCGCATGACAGCGTTGATCTCCCGAGGCCGTCCACCGATCACTGCCGTCAGAGTTACAAGAGTTGCGAGCGGATCGCAGTGTGGGCGTGGCAAGATATTCCTGCGCCCCGAACCGTACGCTCGTGACCAACGCGCCGGGAAGTGCACGCCGCCGGGCTGGTGCTCCCCTGTCCAGGCGTAATGCATGCAGCTCATGAAGGTGCTCGCACAACCGGGTTCGTCCGTTATGGACCATACTGGCCGGCTGCGCTGAGGCAACAGCACGCCCGCAGCAGCTTCTCCGGCGGGATCGACGGCCGCCCAATCGGCGAATAGAGCGCGGCAAACTCGCGCTCCAGCGTCGACAGCGCCTCGTTCACGATCGTCCGGATCGCTCGCAGCGGATGGTCACGCAGAGCTGGCCCCGGTTGTTTGGACAGCGCCCCGCTGGATTTAAGTGGATTCCTGCCGGGTTATGCTGAACGCGGGGCTTTACGGTTTTGTCGTTGCGTCGGGAGGGCGTAGCCCGACCAGAGCGACGACAAAACCGTCGGCGACGGTCATGCGGCCATCACCATAGCTTGCGTGCCGAAGTAAGCCTCGTCGGGCGTGCGCCCGTCAAGGCTCGAGTGAGGGCGTCCCTGATTGTAGAAGGCCAGATACTTGGCAATTGACGCTCGCGCCTCGGACACGCTGTCGTAGGCGCGGAGATAAACTTCTTCGTATTTGACCGTGCGCCAGAGCCGCTCGACAGTAAACGGTACGAGAGGCCCACGGAGCCACGGACTTGGTGCGGACGGCCTACGCACCGCGCTTGAAGCGTATAGGCATCCAGAACTGCCGGAGGGCCTCGACGGTTGCTGGAATGTTGCGCCAGGCGTTTTGGATGATGGGCTGCGTTCCCAGCGTGCGCCGGGCCGGGGGTAGCAAGGGTCGACCGGCGTCGTCGATGCAATGGACCAAGATCGGCCGCAGCATAAGGTGTTCGGTTCCATTCGGGGGGAGAAGCCGCGACCAGACGAGAAGCCGAAGCTTCATGACGGCGTAGAAGCCCATGCACCAGGGCTGCGGGTCGACTTCGCCGTCCGGTGATCGCACGAACAGCGGCTCGAAGCTCTCCGGTCTCGTCGACAGCGTCTCGCTGATAGCGTTGTGGCGCATCAGCGTGGCGGCGATTGCCGAGAACTCCTCGGTGTCGTGATTGAAGGCGTCGGGATCTACGCCGAGGAGCGGGCACACCCATTCCTCGGACGCCATCGAGACCGGCCCGGCGACGACCGCGGCCACCGCGCCATCGAGCATGGAGAGCGACGTCGCCCGCGGATGCCGAAGCGTCGGCGACCTGGCGCGCTTGCTGATCCATCGCCCGAGCCGTTCGAACGACATGGCATAGTCCGCCATCGTCGTCTTGCGTGCTTTTCGCGTTCCCCGCCCTTGCTTCGGCTTCGTCATGCCACGGCCCGCTTTTCGGCTTCGCGTGCGGCCTTCCAGTTCCAGGCCAGAAGTTCGTGAAGCTGGTTGGTCTTCGTGGCGCCGCTCACCATGCGATCGAGAACGTCGACGAGATACGCCTCGGGGTCGAGGCCATTCAATTTCGCTGTGTTAAGAAGCGAAGCGAGTATCGCCCAGGTCTCGCCCCCGCCTTCGTCACCACTGAACAACGAGTTCTTTTTTCCGATCGCAATTGGCCTGATCGATCGTTCGACCGTGTTGGTGTCCGGCTCGAGCCGCCCGTCATCCAGGAACGTCGTCAGGCCCTGCCAGCGTTCGAGCATGTAGTCGATCGCCTTGATGAGCGTCGAGCGGCGGGAGATCCCGTCCTTCACCGCGATCAGACGGGCCCTCAACGCCTCCATCAGCGGCTTCGTCTCGGCCTGTCGCGTCGCGCGGCGTTCCCCAGCATCGAGACCGCGGATCCTCTCCTCGATCGCGTAGACGGCCGCAATGCGCTCGATGACCTCCGCGGCGAAGGGTGAGTTCGTCGTCTTGTGCACCCTCACGAAGTTGCGGCGCGCGTGAACGAGACAATACGCCAGCTGGATCTGGCCCGACATCATCGCATCGCCCGCCAGCGAGGCGTAGGCGGCATAGCCGTCGACTTGCAGCACGCCTTCGAAGCCGGCTAACTGCGCCACGATCTCCTTTTTGCCGCGACCACCTGCGAACACGTAGGCGACCGCCGGCGGCGCCGGCCCCTTCCACGCCCGATCGTCCGTCGCGTGCGCCCAGAACTGGCAGATCCTCGTGCGGCCGCGTCCCGGATCGAGCACTGGCATCGGCGTCTCGTCGCAGAACAGCCGCTCGAAGCCGTGCATAGTCTTCAGTTGCAGATCGTAGAGGCCCCTGACCAGCCACGCCGCGCTCCCCATCCAGCGCGCCAGCGTCTGACGGTCGACGACGACACCCTGACCCGCCAGGATCTGCGTCTGGCGATAGAGCGTCGATTGCCAGGCATATTTGGCCGCGGCGATATGCGCGATCAGCGCCGTCGTTGCCATGCCGCCCTCGACGAGCCGCGCCGGTGCCGGGGCCTGGACAATCGGGCCCTCACAGGAGCGGCAGGCGTATTTTGGACGGATCGTGCGGAGCACACGCAGCCACGCGGGAACCCGATCGAGCGCTTCGCTGCTCTCCTCGCCGATCCGATGCATCTGACCCGTGCAGCACGGGCACAGCGTGGACGCCGGCTCGATCACCCGCTCGACCCGAGGCAGATGCGCCGGCAGCGCGCCGATGTTGCGCTTCGCTTTGCGCCGCTCCGGCCGCGGCGCGTCCGGTTTGTCGTCATTGGCCGGGAGCTGTGAGCCGGCGGTCCGTTCCAGATCAAACGCGATCTGTTCGGCGCAGACGATCGCCGCGCGCTCCGATCGTGCGCCGAAGATCAGGCTCTTCAACGTGGCGATCTCTGCGCGCAGATCATCGTTCTCGCCTTCGAAAGCCAGCACCATCTCGGCAAGAGCCGCAGGGTCAGAGGGGAGATCTTCGGGGCGAAGCGCCATATCGCAGAGCTACACGAACGCACTCGCAATCGCCAGCAAAACAAGACGCTTCAGGCAACCTTCGTCGGCCGCTTCGTCACCTTCGGGACCACACGCGACCACTCCGCAAGACCTTCAATCAGCATCGCCAGTTGCGCCCCCGTCACCGGCATCGTACCCTCGCGAACAGGTGGCCAGGCAAAGCCCCCATTCTCCAGCCACTTCGTCGCTAGAACCATTCCCGAGCCGTCAAAAACCAGTAGCTTCAAACGATCCGATCGCTTCGATCGGAAGACATAAACGTCACCGCTGTAGGGCTTGCCGCCTAATCCCTCCGCTACCAGCGCGACAAGGCCATGAACGCCTTTACGAAAGTCAATCGGCTGCGTCGCGACGAACACACGGACCATTGGACCGAAAGAGATCATCGCGTCGATCTCACCGCCGCCAGCACGCGCTCCAGCGTCGCGGCGTCGACGCCGACGGGCACGCGCACCGTCGCGCCCGCGATCATCACCTCGATCCGCTCGGCCGGATCCGTCAGAACATGCGCCTTATCGATCGCGTTCGGCTGCGCCTCGACGGCGGCCTCGAGCCTGACTTGCACGAACTGCGGCGCTTCGCTCGACGCGAGCCGCGCCTGGCGCCGCCACACACTGAGCAGTCCCCGGTTCACCCCGTTGCGTCGAGCCACCTCGGAAATGCTCGTCTCCGGATCGGCACTCTCGGCCACGATCCGCGCCTTCTCCGCATCGCTCCAACTGCGCCGTCGCCTCTCCCCTGTGATCACCTCGATCCGCTGATAGGAGGCGGCATCATGCCCGTCTTGATGTCTGTCTTGATGCATGGAACGAGCGTCCCTCGCGTTGTCAAATCCACGCGCGAGTCTCGCTCATCCCGTCCACCTAAACGAGGTGGGGTCGTCGTACCGCTATCGCTCGACAAACACGTTGTCGCGCCAGGCGCCCTTGCCGTCCATGCTGATGGCGATCTTCGCGTCCAGCAGCACATCGGTGAACTCGAGGCTGGTGAACTGGCTGCCCTGATCCGTGTTGAAAATCTCGGGCCTGCCGTGCTTCGCCAACGCCTCCTGGACCGCTTCGACGCAGAAGGCCGCCTCCATTGTGATCGAGACGCGATGGGCCAGGACCCGTCGGCTGAACACATCGACGACCGCCGCGAGATAGACGAAGCCACGCCGCATCGGAATGTAGGTGATGTCCATTGCCCACGCATGGTCGGGCCGCTCGATCTTCAATCCGCGCAACAGGTACGGGTAGATCTTGTGACCCGGAGCCGGCTTGCTCGTGTTCGGGCGACGATAGACCGCCTCGATCCCCATGCGCTTCATCAGCGTCGCGATGTGGCGGCGACCGGCGTATACGCCCTCCCGCCGCAGCAACGATCGCAGCATACGCGCTCCCGCGAAGGGATAATCGAGATGCAGCTCATCGAGCCGACGCATCAAGGCAAGGTCCTCGGCCGAAACTGGCCGAGGTTCATAGTAGACCGTGCTGCGAGCCAGCTTCAGGACCTTCGCCTGGCGCACGATAGAAAGATCATGATCGCGGTCGATCATCGCTTTGCGCTCAGCAGGCCCGCCTTGGTGAGCGCGCCGGACAAAAAATCGTTTTCCAACGCCAGCTCGCCGATCTTGGCATGTAACGCCTTCAAATCGACCGGCGTCTCGGCCGATGTCTTGTCATGCCCAAACACGCCGGCGGCGCCTTCCAGGAGCTGGTTTTTCCAGATCGTGATCTGGTTCGGATGAACATCAAACAGCTGCGCCAGCTCCGCCAGTGTCTTGTCGCCTTTGACCGCAGCCAAAGCAACCTTCGCCTTGAATGCCGGAGAATGCGTCCGGCGGCTCTTCTTCGTCATCTTCGCTCCTGATTCGCAGCAAGAATCCTCGCCGCTGTCAGGCAGAAAATCCACTCAAGCTACTGTCCGAATTTGCGGGGCCAGCTCTGGTCTCCTGTAATCCAAGAGGCCACAGATGCTCGGACCTCTCGTTTTTCCCCCGACCCAAGCTGTTCTTTCTCTCGGCGATCGTTTGGACCGCACTGACGATGCTGGTCTGGTATGGCTTCGCGAGCAATCTGTTCGAAGCGCCGCAAAAGGCAGGTCGGGTTGGCGACGTTCTCGTCGGCGCCGGCTCTCTGGTTCGACCTCTATTTCGCCGCGTGCGCCGCGATATTTGCGGCTGGCTGGATGTTGGTTGCGCCGCACCCCTGGGCGACGTGGTCGATTCTTGGCTCCGCGCTAGGGTCTGTACCTAAATAGCGCCACGTGATTCTCTTGCCTACGTGTTGATTCGGGGGCGAGAGAATGCGCGCTGGTTTGTTTTGGCTGAACGACAGGCAATGGGCGCGTATCGAACCGCATCTGCCGAGGGGACTGACGGGGCCGGATCGGGACGACGACCGACGCATCGTCAGCGGCATCATTCACATGCTGCAATCGGGTGCACGATGGCGTGATTGTCCACGTGAATACGGCCCTTACACGACGATCTACAATCGCTTCAATCGCTGGGCCAAGCGAGGACGATGGTGCGCAATCTTCGAAGCGCTGGCCAAGCCTGGCGAAGACGGCGTCGTACTGTCGCTCGACTCGACCTCGATTAAAGCTCACCGGTGTGCCTCCGGCGGAAAAGGGGGGAGCACAATCAAGCAATCGGCCGCTCGCGCGGAGGCCGCACGACAAAAATCCATGCGCTGAGCGATCCGCTCTGCCGGCCGGTCGTCCTGCATCTGACTCCAGGCCAGGATGCCGATATCGCTGCGGCTCCCGATGTCCTGGCGCTCGCGCCACCCATGAGCGTGCTCCTCGCCGACAAAGGGTATGATGGCGACAAGCTTCGCGGCGAAATCATTCGTCGTGGCGCCAAGCCCGTAATCCCCAATAAATCTAACCGTGTCGTCATCCATCGCTTCAACAAACGCGCCTACAAAGGACGAAATGTCATCGAACGCTGCTTTTGCAGGCTCAAGGACTTCCGGCGCATCGCCACGCGATATGACAAGCTCGCCCGTAATTTTTTGGCCGCTGTTCATCTCGCCGCTCTCGTCGCATATTGGCTCAATTGAGTCTGGACCCTAATACTGTTCACCTCCTACTTTCAGGTCCAGGTCAGCGTCGCCATCAACAGCTGGTATGGGCCATTCTATGACCTTGTCCAGGCCGCGCTTTCGAAATCGGCGCAAGTGATGGTCCAGCAGTTCTACAGCGAGTTGTCGACTTTTGCCGGCATTGCTCTTGTTGCGGTCGTGTCGGTGTGATGACGCGTTTCTTCGTCAGTCACTACATCTTCCGCTGGCGGACGGCGATGAACGATATCTATGTTGCAAGCTGGCCGCGGCTGCGCGCCATCGAAGGCGCCTCGCAGCGCGTTCAGCAGGACCCCATGCGCTTTGCGAGCGGTCGGATATTCCTTCCAGGCTGCGTTCCGCCACCGCTTCCGCGGCGCGACCAGAGCCTTCGGATGATCCAGCCATCCAGCTGATGGAAGGTATCCCTCCATTGAGGCCGCCTTGTTTGACGGACGCGAGCGCTGCAGGTCCTAGGGGTAATCCTAGCATTACAGTTGCCTTTTTAGGAGATGTCTGAATCTATGGACACCATGATTCGGAGGTCGTGGACGCCAGCAGCGTCGATCGAGGAGACGCTTGCGTTGTGGGCGGCGTCGCTTCCAGAGATCAAGAAATGGATACGTCCGTTGTTCACGCAAGAGAGATGGCGTCACCTTGGCTGGCTGCTGGTCACACAGCCGGCGCAAGTTCTATGAGCTGCATGTTGCAGGAAGCTTGAAAGTGGCAACGGCGACGGTCGAGCGGATGGCGAAGCTCTGGCAGGTCGAGAAGACCATACGCGGTCAAAGCCCCGACGTAGGCGTTGCCGCGCGCCAGCAAGCCTCCACAGCGGTCGTCGCAGATCTCTTCGATCTCTGGCAGCAGACATTGCGGCGGATTACCGGAAAATCAAAACTGGCTGAGGCAATCCGCTATGCCGTCTCGCGCCGTGCCATCTTCGAACGCTTCCAGACTGATGGTTCGCATCGAGCTCGACTCCAACATCGTTGAACGCGCCATCTGACCACAAACAATTACGAGAAAGAATAGCCTCTTTGCCGGTAGCGACGGCGGCGGACGAACCTGGGCGAACCATCGCAACACTGCTGCAGACAGCAAAGATGAATAACGTCGATCCGTGCGCCTGGCTCAGCCTAACGCCTCAGCGTATCGCCAACGGCTGGCCGAGCGGCGAAATCGACGCGCTTATGCCATGGAACCACGCCGCCTGACGGCCGCAGCTTGCCGCTTACCCTTCGACCGAGTACGTGGCAACGAAGAGTGGCAGGCGCTCCGAACGCGTAAGCGCTGGCGGTGCCCATGCCAAGGCAATGGGGGCCAAGCTGGTCTTTGCGAAGCTTGACCGGTTCAACCTCAAACCGGGCTTGCTTCGGTCACCGCTGGCAACCGGCGACCCGGGGTTTTGCAGCGACATTCGTCAGCTTATCGACAGGTAGGCCTGCTAAGGGCAGAACGCTGCCACGTTGACGGCCCTCCGGGACTTATCTGGTCAACGAAATGGCAGGAAGCCTCGCAGCAGTATCGATCCATTTGCGCGTTTGGGCTCGTGTGAACAATGATCATGACACCCGGCCTGCTTCGCGACCTTGAGGAGCGGGGGTATTCTTGTTTTGGCGATGGAGATATTGATGAACACAGGACAGGCTCAGTGGAGTGCAGGTTCTTCCTCGGCCGCTTCTGAAGAGGGGGAGCAGGAAAGTTACCTCAGCGGCTTCAGCCGAGCCGTGGCGGATTTGCTCGAAGCCATGACAGGATATCGGACCCCGGCCTCCGCGCGCGCGCAGTTGCTGGACAACTGGGCGGCCGAAGAGGGGCAGGGCGAAGCCGAGAATCGGCGACAGGGACGCGCACGAATTAGGGGGGCGGACAACACTGGCTCGCACTCGCTGGATTTGTCCTCCCTCTCCCTGACCGCTTTGCCCGCCGCCCTGCCGCCAAGATTGCTGGAACTGCGCGCCAGGCACAACGAGCTAAGCAGCCTGCCCGCTAGCTTCCCACCCGGTCTTCAGCATCTTCTCATTAGCCATAACCGGTTGATCAGTTTGCCGGACGCTCTTCCGGCGACCCTCTCTCGGCTGGAGGTGGCCGATAACAGCTTGACCAGTCTGCCGGCCAACCTTCCGGCTGGGCTCGAGATCCTGAACGCAAGCGACAACCGACTAACTAGCCTGCCGGACGCTCTCCCGAGCAGGCTCACCTCGCTCGCGGTTAGTGGCAATCAGCTGACCGACCTCCCCGACTACCTCCCATCGGGGCTCATTGAACTCGATGTCAGCAGCAATCAATTGGCCGACCTCCCCGCCCCCCTTCCGAGCACCCTCCAATCGCTCAATCTCAGCGGTAACCGGCTGACCAGCCTGCCTGAGGATCTTCTTGAGGGGCGTGTACCGAATCTTAGTCTCAGCTACCCGCATTTGGAGAACCTCGAGTTCGGGGATAACCCGCTGCCGGACGACGTCCTCGCTAATCTGGCGACGGCTGAAGCGCCACCGCAGCTTGCGCAGCAATCTCTATATGAGGCTGCCGCGCAATGGCTCGCAGACGACCCGGCGACGCTGGCCAAATGGCAGCACTTTGCGGATGAGCCAGGCGCCCAGGACTACGCGCAGTTCCTGGAGAGGCTACGAGAGACCGTGAACTACGGCAATGACGAGTTTCGGCAGGCAGTGGCTGATGATCTGCAGCAGGCGGCCGCCAATCCGACATTGCGCGAGCAGTTCTTTGCGCAGGCGTCCGAGGCCAACGCGAGCTGCGAGGATCGTGTCACCTTGCACTGGAATGGTATGCAGACCGCGCGCCTCAACGCTGACGTCGAGGACGGGGTATATGACGATCGGCTTGGCGATCTGATCCAGCGCGGCCGTGTCGCCTTCCGCTTGGAGGCGTTGGACGAGATCGCGCGCGACAGGATCAACTCGCTCGCCAGCGGCAACCCGAACGTAGACGACATCGAAGTCTACCTGGCCTATCAACATCGGCTGCGCGAGCCGCTGGAGCTCAGTCACGTCGCCCCTGACATGCGCTTCCTGGCGGTCTCTCACGTAAGCGAGGATGATGCGACGGAGGCGCTCGACCTGGTCCGGGAGCGGGAAGCAAGCCAGTTCACCGACTTCATGGCAAGCCGCTGGCAACCCTGGGAGACGGTGCTGAGGCGCATCGCTCCAGACGAACATGCAGCGATGCAAGACCGGCTCGTCGAAGCCATGGGCGAAGAGTTCCAAAGCCGTCTGGATCAGCGACTGGCCGAACATGGTCTGGTGGGCGACGTCGATGCCGAGCGGGTGCTCGGAGCCCAAGTCCGAAACCAAATCGCAGGCGAGATCAAAGGCGAGGTCATGCACCGGCTGCTCGCAGAGCGCGGCCTAGAACAATAAGACTTCCCAACAGTCCCGCGGGGATATTCTTCGTTGCTCTGTGGCGCTGCCTCAAGATGGATCCTGCAATCGACATCATCTTTGAGCTGACGATTGCCGATTGGCGCTCGAGCGAGGAGGCTGAGGCGCGGCCCGTTGAGGCAGCACGCATCTACCGCCGTGAAGATCGCACGGTGTGCGGCAGCATGAAATGGTCGGCGCGCAGCCTCATTGCCGATTCCTTGTAAGACGGGATGCCCGGGCCTTCTACCGGGCTGCGGAATGCTCCGCCGGAATTCTGTCGTGACCGCGCGCCGCCTTTGCTTCGTACTCGTCCTCGGGCGAGCGAAATCGACGCGTCAACAACCGGCTTTGATCATCGCGATTGTCGCGGTCGGTCAAGTGCATGCTCTCAGTCGTTTGAACGAGCGGGAGCGCGCGAGCGGATCCATCGGAGAACGCATTGCCGAAGTTTTCGTCCTACTGGCGCACGATTTCATAGGTCACGCCAATGCCACGCGCCGCAAGCACTTCAGCACGTCCTCGACCATGCGCAAGCTTGAGAGGAAGCCGGAAATACAACCAAGCGGCATAGCTGATTACTTCCGGTGGGAAGCGATGGCGGCGATAAAGAGGGGTCCGGGCGGTCGGCGTGCTGGTCGTCACCACCCCCTCGGCGGCTCCAATTCGTTAACTTAACGCCATCCAGAGTCTTCCGAAGCCGTCGACCAGATGTGTCTCGATCAGTCTGCTGTCTTCCTCATTTAGACGGCCCGGCTTGTCGAACAGCGTCAGCGGAATGGTAGCTTCCCGACATCATGGAGCATCGCCGCGAGCCCGAGTCGCCCCAATACTTGCTGGCGAAATAATCAGCGCCGCCGCAGACAACACGTAAGCAGTGCTGAAAGGTGGCCCTCGTGAGCCAATGCGAACACAGGCTTTGAATTTCGCTTTATTTGGCTGCTCGCAACATTGGCGTGAGCGGCGGCGAAGAACCATGTTGTATTTTGCCAATGACCTCGAAGCCGTGGCTTTGATAAAAGGGGATGTGATCGGGATTCGAGCTTTCCAGATGGGCGGTAATGCCCTGCTCATCGCATCGTTGAAGAGCGTATTTCATCAACAATGTGCCAAGTCCTTGTCCGACCCAGTTCGGATCGGCCGCGATGAGAGGCAGGTACCAATGCGGCTCGGACGGATGATGTTCGGCCATTTCCTGCCGCAGGAGCGCCATATCTTCGGTGATCGCCGGGTTCAGGGACAGCGCCATTATTTCGTCTAACGCGGACTCGTCTTGCTGCACGCCAGGCGGCAGCCACAGGGCTGCGGCGCGGATCCCTTCCGTGACGTATGCTGTGCCATGCTCGAATGCTGGTCCACCAGAGGCGTTAACGAACCGAGGCATGCTCCGAAGATATTGCCTTGCGTCAGGCCAACTCCACCGCATCAATGGATCGGCGGCAAAGCCGAGCACAATTGTCCAGACGGTGCTTGTTCGAATGTTTGCATTCGCACATTTGATATCCGACTCCGCCGGCATAATGTGGGTTCCAAATTTTCTGTCTACCTGTCAGAGTTACGTGGCACGACATAAAGAAGACGTGGCCGATCAACAGATTCCTGATATCGACCGGCTGCACCTGGGTTCTGCCCGCTGATGGTCATGTTCCGTAACGACTCAGAATAGATCCATAGCCCGGCACCGGCTCGCCGTGCTCAGCTTCCGGAGCGCTTTTGTTTTCATCACTGCAATCCCTGTGCCATACCGAATGTCGAGCGACGGCATCGTCAACTTAACCGACCGCTGAGCTGAAGGAGGCGCTTCTCAAAGGTTCGAGATTCGGCGATAGCGCTTGTCATGGAGATCTCGCGCCAAGTCGCAAAGGCTCGCTCGTGCCAAGCACGACGGAAGTCGGCAGTCAGGGCTCCGGGATAGGGGATGTGGAAAAGGTTCGAGACCTGATCGTGAACTGACAGAAATCGGTGGGCCTGGAGGAGTTGAAACGCATCATGATCCGCTCGCGTCGTCGCGTCGGCTGATGAGAATTCTCGGCCCGATTGTTGAGAACTTTGTGCTGGCGATGTTCGCCCCAAAGGCCCGTCTTTGCCCTCGCAGCGCCGTACGAACGAAGCTTGTCCGTGATCATCACGCGCGGCGGCGTGCCGGCGGATTTCAAGAGCTTCTTCCTGAGCCGCTGCGCAGCGCGCGAGTCTCTTCCGCGCTGGATCAAGACGTCGAGAACGAAGCCATTCTGGTCGACAGCGCGCCAGAGCTAATGTTGTTCGCCCGCGATCGAGATAACGATCTCGTCCAGATGCCATTTGTCACCGCGAGCGGGAGCGCGCTCGCGGACCGATCGGAGAACGCCTTGCCGAATTTCGGTCCCCACTGGCGCACGGCTTCATAGGTCAACGGTGCCACGCGCCTCCAGCATTTCCTCGACTATGCGCAAGCTTAAGGGAAACGGGAACTACAACCAAACGGCATATTGACGCCGCCCCGGTGGGCTGCGCCGACAGACTTTCAGCGGTTGCGCAAAAGTACGGTGCACTGCGTGAGCGGGCTGGTGAGCTCGAAATGACGCTGCAACGGAGCCGGACGGCGCGGTCGCGGCCATCTCGTTTGAGCATTCACGGTCGCAAATCGACGCAGAGCGCGGCCCAACCCAAACAACGTCGACTGGTAGAGAAGCGTTCGCCTGAGCTGAACTTCTTGACGGTGGGGCGACCGCGAGTCACCGGACCCGGATTAACGAAGGTCGTCGAACGGCCCACGAGACCCTCGCCAAGGCGTGGGAGGCGAAATCCGCTGCTGCTGGCGCGTTCCAGTCGGCGAGCGCTCGCTGCGAGGAAGCTGCCGCGGGAATGGAGGCCGCGAAGAATCGCCGCGCATCAGCCGAAGGGGCCTTCAATATGGCCTGTCAGGATATCGCCCGGTCGCAGGGTCAGGTGTTCCCGCTGATTGCCACCGACCCGGCTGTGTCCAGAGCGCTACGAACACGAACTCAAGAGCTCGACCGAACCGTAAATGATACGGACGCCGCCGTCCTGATGCGTCGGGACGACCTGGAGAGATCGCTGGAAGGGCTGACGCGGAGGCATCGACTGACGCCGTTGCAACCCTGACAACGGAAATCGATGCTCAACGAGCTGCCGATTGGCGTGATGCATGTCCCGGGCGCGGGAATTCAGGACAATCTGGGCGACAAGGCGAAGAAGCTCGGCATCCCGGTCTGAAAATTCGGCGGCGCGTGAGCGCCGCAAATTTCTACTACCCGACTTGAGCGACGAAATCGCGCAACTTTCGCTCCGCTTCCTCCGTCGCCTTCTCTACGGCAGGAAAGATCGTGGCCCACACCTCAGCCAACTCCGGAAACTCCATTCGCGCCTCGGCCGGGTTTCAGCGGTAGGGAAATTTGTCGTACCACGTCACTCTTTCGACGCTTGAGGGTCAGAAGCGCTACGCTTCCGCTTTTCAGTTCAACAGCAGCAGCTGTGAGCGCCAGAACCTCTGAGACACGGCCGCCACTTTGCAATAGCACCGTATAGGAAAGTCGGCGTGCAGGATCGAGCCCTTGTGCCGCGCGACGGAAGCGACGGCGCTCCGGTAGTGTCAGGTATTGTCGAATACCCGATGTCGAAAAATAGAGCGAGCTCTCCGCACAAGGGAGCCGGGGGGGCTCGCGGTCGAGCGGACGATTGATTTCACAGATGGTAGATGGACTGCCGCTGTCCTTAAATGAGGAGGGGAAATGTCGCGTCCCGTATTCGTCGTAGGATTGATTGCAGTCTGCTCCTTCTTTCTTTGCCACCATAGAACGCAGCACAGGGACAGCTGTGCGATCCGTGCCTACGCTCAGGTGAGAAATGCTGCGGTCTGCAGCCGTCTGGTTCGGCGCGCGTTCAATGTAGCGTCGGTTATGGATACGAGCGCACCGGCGACGAACGTCGCTGTCGCCAGAACCAGCGGAAGTGTTCTCGCCACTGACAGAGCGACAATACACTCCTGACGTGGTGCCTTGGAAAAAGATGCCCCATGAAAATGGGAGCGCAGTCCCCTGCGCTCCGGTCGTTCTTACCATATACGGAAACGGTCACGCTGCCCGTTGCATCACAGCTGTAGCTCTGATCATCGCTAAAGTTCTGATGACAATATATGGACTATGGACCGGGATGCCACCCCTTCTTGCGCAGCGTGTTGTCAGAACTTTAACAGAGTCGATTGTCAGCTCTGAAACAATGTCTGACTTCCGACGCTACAAACATTCGTAGAAGACGCAGAGCAGCTGCGATTTTCATCGACACGTCCCTTGCTTGGCTCGCGGACGAATATCTCGGATCGCTTTTACAGGGGGGGTGCTGAAGGTTGCCTTCTCGCGTGTCGCCACGAGCGCCGTGGTCGTCAGCTTACTCTGAGGCAACATGAAACTAGGCTTCAAGATAAGGTCGCGTTGGCTTGGCGTCTCCGCCCTCAGCGGTCGGACTTATCAGACGTGATGCCGACGGCCATTTGTTCTTAGGACATCGAGATTGTCGATCTGCTCAGCAAGGGGTTTATACCCGGACGTCGTTCACCTCGAACACGGGCTACGGCTACGGCTTGAGGTCCCGTTCTACTGGGCGATCGCGCCCGATATGGACGTGACCTTCAACCCGCGCATCACCTCCAGGCAGGGCGTGCTGTTACAGGCGGAGTTCCGCCAGCGCCTGATGGGCGGCGCCTACCAGATCCGTGCTTACGGCATCGACCAGCTCGATCGCGGCGCCTTCGCCGGGCAGCCCGGCGACCGCCAGTGGCGCGGCGCCGTCGAGACCAAGGGTCAGTTCGCGCTGAACGACAAATGGGTCTGGGGTTGGGACGGCGTCGTGATGTCCGACTACTATTTCTTCTCGGACTACCGCCTGTCGCAGTACCGTGACCCGCTCGGTTCGTTCCTGAACCTGCCGACCGACGCGGTCTCGCAGCTCTATCTGACCGGCGCCGGCAATCGCAGCTTCTTCGACGCACGCACGATGTACTGGCGGAGCTTCTCGGGCAACCAGGACAAGGTCCCGATCGTCTACCCCGTGATCGACTACTCGAACGTGCTCAACTATCCGGTGTTCGGCGGCGAGTTCAGCTACAAGACCAACTCCGTCAACCTGTCGCGTGACAGCGCCGTGTTCGATCCGATCACCACGCTCGCCAACACCAACAGCCTGTGCACGACGGCGTCGGCCGATCCGCTCGCGCGCACGCCATCGCAGTGCCTGCTGCGCGGCTTCCCCGGCACCTATACCCGCCTGTCGGCGGAAGCGCAGTGGCGCAAATCCTTCACCGACCCGCTCGGCCAGATCTGGACGCCGTTCGCCGGCCTGCGCGCCGATGCAATCAACTCCTCGGTCTCGAACCAGCCGGGCGTGTCGAACTACCTACCGGTCGGCGACACCCAGGCATTCCGCCTGATGCCGACGGTCGGCCTCGAATACCGCTACCCCTTCATCAACGTTCAGCCCTGGGGCTCGACCACCGTCGAGCCGATCGCGCAGATCATCATCCGCCCGAACGAGACTTATGCCGGCAAGTTTCCCAACGAGGATGCGCAGAGTTTTGTATTCGAAACGTCGAACCTGTTCAGCGTCGACAAGTTCTCCGGTTACGACCGCGTCGAGGGCGGCGGCCGCGCCAATGTCGGCGTGCAGGCGACCACGCAGTTCGACAAGGGCGGCGCGGCCAAGGTGCTGTTCGGCCAGTCCTACCAGCTGTTCGGCATGAACTCCTACGCGGTCCGGGACTCCATCAACACGGGCCTCGATTCCGGTCTCGACAAGCCCCGCTCCGACTACGTGGCGAGTATCGACTACTCGCCCAACCGCACCTACACCTTCAGCGTCCGCTCCCGCATGGACGAGCAGACCTGGAACGTCCAGCGTTTCGAGGCCGAAGGCCGCGCCAACTTCGATCGCTGGTCGATCAGCGTGATGTACGGCAACTACGCGGCACAGCCGGAGCTCGGCTATCTGACCCGCCGCGAAGGCATCCTCACCACCGGCTCGCTGAAGGTCGCGACCAACTGGGTGGTCACGGGCTCGGCGCGCTGGGACCTCGAGGCCAACGAGATCAACCAGTATGTGGTCGGTGCCGGCTATGTCGACGATTGCTTGGTGCTGGGATTGAACTATCTGAAATCCTACAATTATACGGTAGGCGGCGTGCCCCCCGTCTTGAATGAGACCTACATGCTAAGTATAGGTCTACGAACATTCGGGACGATCGCAATCGGCTTCTGAGGCACGGATAGCGGCGCATGCGGGTCACGTCGGGGGACGTCACCACCACGACCGAGGCGCGCAATAGCGGGCAGGCGGTCACGGCTGTGCTGGGAAAGCTCGAGTTCGACGAACGCGCAGAACTGTTCCACTTCAGCCATGTCGGTTTTGGGCGCGCGAGATCGCGGCTTTGGGTCATGACGTCAAACTGCTGCTACCTCAATATGTGAAGCCATTCGTCAAGCGCGGGAAGACTGATGCTGCCGACGCAGAGGCGATCAGCGAAGCTGTCGCGCGCAATACCATGCGCTTCGTCCCGGTTCGTCGAACACTGCAATCACGTCCGCTATCATGAGAGCATCGACAACCTCACTCCTGTCGATGTCTACTTCGGCAGGGCTGAGGCGATCCTTGCAAGCCCGCAGCAATTGGCTCTTCCATTCGGTCGTCCCCCATCGCGGGTGTCAAGCCGCGCACGCGGGACCGCGATTTTAATCGACCCGAAGCTACCGGTCAGCGACCGCGGCTGGCTGCCGTGTCGATGCCCGTAACGGGGCGTTCCCTCATGGCCGGCCTTCATGCCGCGTCCGTAGCGCGGCCGCGCAAGGGCCGCATCGAGCTCGCTGCGGAGCAATTCCTCTAATGAGTTCCCGCGTTGGTTTCCGCACCGCCGTTTCAACCGGATCGAACCAATTTCGAAAAGCTGCGGAGCCGTCTCTCTTTCACACGGCGGGGAAATGCATCTTTGTGACATTGCTGGTCATGGCATGGTCTCCGATCCGGCGCTCCAAACGGCGGATGATTCGAGGTTGATCACCTCAGAGACTACGCCGCTTTCAATTCCAACCAATCCTGCGGCGGGACCCTGTCTGAAATCCGCCAGCCTGTCGGGAACGCAACCCGGAGCGCGAGAAAAATAGCACGTCTGGCTCTGCGCATAATGGCCCAACTCTTGCGAGGGGCGAGCGGGCAAAGGTCAGGTTGGAGATTGAGAATGGCGAGCGTGTCAAAGCTAAAGGTGTTTGCGGCCCTGAGTGCGGCCAGTGTTGCGCTTGTGCCAATATCGGCAAAAGCTCCGATATGGAGTTCGAGCGCTCAATACGGGAGCTTTTCAATCGATGGCTACAGTTGGAACAACGACGTATGGGGCAGGGGCGCAGGACCCCAGACTATCTCGGTGAGTGCTGTCAACCAGTGGGGGGTGTGGTCGAACCAGCCTGATACTGGTGGCATCAAGAGCTATCCCCACGAGGGTTTCAATGTCGGCAAACCGCTCAGTTCGATCAACACTCTGATCTCGAACTTCAATCAGGAAGTTCCGACTAGCGGCGCCTGGGACGTCGCCTACGATATCTGGGATAGCTCAAATCAGTATGAGATAATGCTCTGGACGAATTACACCGGCAATCCCGATGGTGGCGGCAACGTCAAGCCCATTTCTTACAAGTACGCTTCTTCCGGGGCGGCGATACCGATCTACACAAATGTCGATGTAGGCGGAGCGACTTGGAACGTGTTTCAAGGAGAAAATCACCATAAGGTCATCTCATTCCTGCGCACTTCGAAGACCAACAGTGGGACGGTGGATATCAAGAGTGTCCTGCAGTGGATCAAGTCTAAAGGGTACTTTGGGGAGATAAACGTCGGCAACGTCCAATACGGCGTTGAGATCACCTCCTCTCCAGGTGGGATGAACTTCAACTTCAATAATTGGACCCTGACATCGAGGTGAGTACCCACGGTCGGTGAGGTGAAGTGGCCTCGGATTTTGGACCGGCGGCTCAGATGGTGCGGATGCCGTTTTGTTTTGATAAACGGAGACCATGAAGAAGAACGAGACGGAAAATCGAAGCAGCGCTGAAGGCAAAGATAGCCTTGGAGCCGCTGCGAGAACAATCAAAGGTGACGGATCTGGCGCTACCAGCGGTGGAGAGAAAATTACGTGAGGCAACAACTCAGTTCAGGAACATTTTCGGCCAGGCAATGCGACAGCTCCCTAGCAAACATGTGGAGCTGATCGCACCGGACGAAAATCGATTCGCACAATGCTCACGCTGCGTGGGCAGCCCGTCGGGGGCTGGGTGGTTTGTTGCGGGGGCGACGTCGAGAAGTGGACTCTTCGCCTAGTCGCCCTCGATCTTCGTTCGCAATCCCCCGAGGAGAGAAACATGTCGTGGGACGACCAGCAATTCTAACGGACGAAAGCTGTGCCGCTGCTCCTACCTTGCAGTGCGCCCGTTTTTCACAAGCTCAAAGAAATAGCGAGCGAAATACGCAATTTTGGATTTTCGCATCACCACCGAACTTTCGGCACTGTTCTTGAAACGGGCCATTCCGCACCTCGCCGAGTTGGGTGAGAACGATCAATGCCCGCTGCGCGGCCTTTCGTGAGCGAAGGTAGCGGGAGATGTCCCGATCGCTGTTGAGCGCCGCGCTCGTGACGTGGGCAACGGGCTTGATCGTCATGCGATCGTGGTGAGCTTGAAGGGCCGCACGCAGAACCGACGATTTCTTATGCGCCTTCAATCATCGGAAACCCTTGTTGGCCTCGATCATGCCGGCCGCGACCCATCGCAAGGTCATACCGGCATCCCGCCGGCGTTTGACGTTGCGCGTGACCCGGCGAATGGTGCCCTGAAATGGACACCGGTTTTGGGACGAGAGGCCAGGTTGGAAAAGGGCCGCTCCGTTTGATCGACGGAGGGCATGATGACGAAGAAGACGCGACGGAAGATCGACGCGGTGTTGAAGGCAAAGATCGCACTGGAAGCGGTGCGGGAGCAGGCGACGGCTGCCGATCTGGCCCAGCGCTATGAGGTTCACCGAACCAGATCTATGCTTGGAAGAAGCAGCTGCTGGACCAGGCGGCCCGGCTTTTGACGTGGGTGTCGGGCGCGAGAGCGAAGGAAACGCGCGAACGCGAGATCGAGAAGCTGCACGCCAAGATCGGACAAACTGACGGTCGAGCGCGAGTTTTTAGCGCGGAGGTCCGGAAGATGAGCACGCCGGACCGTCGAGGAATGCTCGAGCGCGTCGACCAGGCGCTGTCGATCCGTCGGCAATGCATGTTGCTCGGCATCGCCCGTTCTAGCGTCTACCGGCCGCTACAGCCGGCCAATTCAACGACCTTGCCCTGATGCAGCGGATCGACGAGCTGATCACCGCCTGGCCATTCCTGGGCTCGCGGCGAATGACCGCGATGCTGAGGCTGAGGGGCTTGCGGTCAATCGCAAGCGCGTGCAACAGTTGATGCGCAAGATGGGCATCGCCGCGCTGGGACCGAAGCCGAACACGACAAAGCCGGCGCCGGGCCACAAGATCTCTGTCCCGATCTGCTGCGCAACATGAACGATCGACCGGCCGAACCAGGTGTGGGCGGCCGACATCACGTATCTGCCCATCGGCCGCGGCTTTCTCTATCTCGTCGCCATCATCGACTGAGCGAGCCGTGCGGTTCTGGCGTGGCGGCTGTCGAATACGATGGACGTCTCATTCTGCGTGGCGGCTCTGGACGAGGCGCGGCGACGTACGGCACGCCGGAGATTTACAACACCGACCATGGCAAAGGCGTTCTCCGATCGCATCCGCCAGCGCGCTTCCGCTCGCGGTTACAAATGGCTGCGCGTTTCGCGGGATCGTGAGCGCGGATTTCAGGGGATCGTGAGCAGAGATTTCAGACGATCGTGAGCAACGATTTCGCGGGATCGTGAGCAAGGCTTTCGGAGCCTTGCAGCGCTTCGGCCGACAACTCAACCGGCTTAGGGATGACCTCGTGGTTAACGAGGAAGTCCAATGCCTACCCAGAGATTGTCGATGCGCCGGATCAAGGAAGTCCTTCGGTTAAAACATTTTCAAGGCCTGCCAGAGCGGGCCATCGCGCGGAGCGTGGGCGTCAGCAACGGCGTTGTGCACAGCTACCTGAGCCGCGCCCGCTCTGCTGGGTTGAGCTGGCCGCTTCCGGAGGGAATGACCGATGAAGACCTGGAGCTTTTGCTTTTCCCGGCCCCACGACCAGCGTCTCAGAGCCCGCAGCGGCCGGTGCCCGACTGGAGCTACATCGATAAAGAGCTCCGCCGGCGCAACGTAACCCGTCGCCTGCTCTGGGAGGAGTATCGCGCCGTTAATCCCGACGGTTTCGGGTACACGTGGTTCTGCACTACCTACGAGGCCTGGAAGGGGCGGGTCCGACCTTCGATGCGGCAGATTCATCTGGGCGGCGAGAAGGTGTTCGTGGATTTCGCCGGCGACACCATCGACATCGTCGATCCGCTGACCGGGGAAGTGCAGCCGATGAAGCTGTTCGTCGCGGCGATGGGCGCTTCGAACTACACCTACGCCGAGGCCTGCCCCAGCGAGAGCTTGGCCGACTGGATCCGGGCCCACGTCAACTTGTTCACGTTTTTGAGCGGAACGCCGACGTTCGTGGTCTGCGACAACCTCAAAGCCGCCGTCAGCAACCCCGACCGCTACGATCCCGGCCTCAATCGCACTTATGCCGAGATGGCGAGCCATTACGGCACGGCCATTCTCGCCGCACGGCCGCGGCGCCCAAAAGACAAGGCGAAGGTCGAGGTCGCGGTGCAAATCGCCCAGCGCTGGATTCTGGCCCGGCTGCGCAATCAGCGCTTCTTTTCCCGGGCCGAGCTCAACGCCGCCATCAAGACACTCGTCGACGAACTCAATGCTCGTCAAATGCGTGGCTTCGGCTCAAGCCGCGCCGAACTGTTTGCCGAACTCGACAAACCCAAGCTAACCCCGCTGCCAGATCAGCCTTATGCCTTCGCACGCTGGAAGCGCTGCCGCCTCGCTCCCGATTATCATGTCGAGGTCGACGGCCATTGGTACTCCGCGCCGTATCGTCTGATTGGCGAGCTGGTCGATGCCCGTATCGACGATCGGACGGTCGAGATCTTCCACAAGGGCCAGCGGATCGCCAGCCATGCCCGCGCGCCCAACCGACGCGGACACACCACCATCGCCGACCACATGCCGAGCGCCCATCGCCGCTACGGCAAATGGACCCCCGCCGCGGTGATCGCCGCCGGCGAGCGGATCGGTCCTTCGACAGCAGCGTTTTTCCAGGCCGTGATCGACGCCCGGCCCCATCCAGAACAAGGCTTTCGAACCTGCCTTGGCATTCTGGCGCTCGTCAAAAGCTACGGCGCCGAACGCCTCGACGCAGCCTGCCGGAGGGGCATCCTCATCAAGGCGCGCTCCGTCGCCTCGATTAGATCGATCCTCCAGAACGGCCTCGATCGCACGTTCTTCGACGAATCTTTCGAGCACCAGCCCCTGCGCCACGGCAATATCCGCGGACGCGACTACTTCCACTGAAGCAAGGAGAGACCCGGCATGCTTAACCACCCAACCCACGAACGGCTGATCGAGCTTGGCCTGACCGGAATGGCCAAGGCCTTCGAGGAGCAGCGCCGATCGCCCGATCTCGAAGCCCTGCCGTTCGAAGATCGCATCGGCCTGTTGGTCGACCGCGAAGCCGCCGAACGCGACACCAGGCGGCTCACCACGCGCCTCAAGATCGCCGCACTGCGCCAGACTGCTTGCGTCGAGGACGTCGATCTGCGCACCCCGCGGGGCATCGACCGCGCCGTTTTCGCCAAACTCGTCGAAGGTCGCTGGATCGATCGCCACGAGAATTTGCTCGTCACCGGGGCAACCGGCCTGGGCAAAAGTTGGTTAGCCTGCGCGCTCGGCCACAAGGCCTGCCGCGACAACCGATCAGTCCTCTATCATCGCGTTCCAAGGCTGTTCGAGGCGCTCGCGCTCGCGCGCGGAGACGGACGTTACGCTCGGCTCCTCAAAAGCCTCGGCCGCGCTCAGCTTCTGATTTTGGATGATTGGGGACTATCGGTGCTCACCGCCGCGGAACGCCGCGATCTGCTCGAAATCCTCGAGGACCGCCATGGCCGCGCATCCACCATCGTCACAAGTCAGCTCCCCGTGGACACCTGGCATGGAGCCATTGGGGACCCCACGGTCGCCGACGCCATTCTCGATCGCCTCGTCCACAACGCCCACCGCCTCCAGCTCACCGGAGAAAGCATGCGAAAACGCAGCGCCAAAACCATCACCCTTGACGGCCAACCAGAACACTGACTCTATCTCCCATCGGCCGTAGCGGGCTGCTCACGATCGTCTGAATTCAGTGCTCACGATCGCGCGAAATCGATGCTCACGATCCGTGAAATCCGCACAAATGGCATCTGGACGAGGTCGTTATAGAGCTGGCCCCGGTTGTTTGGACAGCGCCCCGCTGGATTTAAGTGGATTCCTGCCGGGTTATGCTGAACGCGGGGCTTTACGGTTTTGTCGTTGCGTCGGGAGGGCGTAGCCCGACCAGAGCGACGACAAAACCGTCGGCGACGGTCATGCGGCCATCACCATAGCTTGCGTGCCGAAGTAAGCCTCGTCGGGCGTGCGCCCGTCAAGGCTCGAGTGAGGGCGTCCCTGATTGTAGAAGGCCAGATACTTGGCAATTGACGCTCGCGCCTCGGACACGCTGTCGTAGGCGCGGAGATAAACTTCTTCGTATTTGACCGTGCGCCAGAGCCGCTCGACAAACACGTTGTCGCGCCAGGCGCCCTTGCCGTCCATGCTGATGGCGATCTTCGCGTCCAGCAGCACATCGGTGAACTCGAGGCTGGTGAACTGGCTGCCCTGATCCGTGTTGAAAATCTCGGGCCTGCCGTGCTTCGCCAACGCCTCCTGGACCGCTTCGACGCAGAAGGCCGCCTCCATTGTGATCGAGACGCGATGGGCCAGGACCCGTCGGCTGAACACATCGACGACCGCCGCGAGATAGACGAAGCCACGCCGCATCGGAATGTAGGTGATGTCCATTGCCCACGCATGGTCGGGCCGCTCGATCTTCAATCCGCGCAACAGGTACGGGTAGATCTTGTGACCCGGAGCCGGCTTGCTCGTGTTCGGGCGACGATAGACCGCCTCGATCCCCATGCGCTTCATCAGCGTCGCGATGTGGCGGCGACCGGCGTATACGCCCTCCCGCCGCAGCAACGATCGCAGCATACGCGCTCCCGCGAAGGGATAATCGAGATGCAGCTCATCGAGCCGACGCATCAAGGCAAGGTCCTCGGCCGAAACTGGCCGAGGTTCATAGTAGACCGTGCTGCGAGCCAGCTTCAGGACCTTCGCCTGGCGCACGATAGAAAGATCATGATCGCGGTCGATCATCGCTTTGCGCTCAGCAGGCCCGCCTTGGTGAGCGCGCCGGACAAAAAATCGTTTTCCAACGCCAGCTCGCCGATCTTGGCATGTAACGCCTTCAAATCGACCGGCGTCTCGGCCGATGTCTTGTCATGCCCAAACACGCCGGCGGCGCCTTCCAGGAGCTGGTTTTTCCAGATCGTGATCTGGTTCGGATGAACATCAAACAGTTGCGCCAGCTCCGCCAGTGTCTTGTCGCCTTTGACCGCAGCCAAAGCAACCTTCGCCTTGAATGCCGGAGAATGCGTCCGGCGGCTCTTCTTCGTCATCTTCGCTCCTGATTCGCAGCAAGAATCCTCGCCGCTGTCAGGCAGAAAATCCACTCAAGCTACTGTCCGAATTTGCGGGGCCAGCTCTGCTCTCCCCGGAGGCACGTTGCTCGCCAATGAGCCAGACTTCGTCGCCTGGGAGATGCTGCTGACCTTTATCCCATATCCGCTGCGGAGGGCCGTCGGCGGTGCGGACACGGAGGGCAGCAAATCGGGCTTTGAGCCGACCTTTCGTCCCGCTACGCCAACTCACGGTTTTCCATTTGGCGCTGGCCAGCATTTGTTCTGCCGCAATCGATAAGATATCGGGCACGTGGTGCTTTCGTGGTTTGCCACGGACTTTGGTGATCGGCCAAATGAGCTTCACATCGACGGGATACACTTTCTGGTGCCGAGGGATACCGACCGCCCAGGCCAGCCCGCGCTCTGTTAGCCCTTGTCGAAACGGTGCGCTGAGGCCGTATCCTGCATCCGCCAGCACACATCCAAAGCGCATGTTGGCTGCCATCGCGCGGTCAATCTCGGCCAAAGCGATCTCCGGCTTGGACCGTGGCGTTCGGTGTTCGATTGGCACGCGAGCGCGCTTCAAACGGGGCATGTCGCTTGTCCAGCTGTCAGGCAGAAAGAGACGTAACGCGACCATCACTGGCACTTCGCCGCGCGCAAGCGTTAAAGACACCAGCGTTTGGCAATTTGCAGTTTTACCGAGAGCCGATGCGTATTGCGCCGCAACACCGACCGATCGCTCACCCTTCTTCGGCAGTGAGGTGTCATCAATAACCAGCACCGCATCCCTGCCGCCGACGAGTCGGTCCGCCTGGTTGAGCAGCTCTGTCTCCAGCGGCGTCGCGTCCCAGACACCGTCGGCAATGAAATGGTGCAACTGGTCGTAGTTGCTCGTGACAAGGCGTTCCGCCATCGGCTGAACGCTCTTGCGATCGCCAGGACCGATCAATCCCGCAACATACAGAGGACACATCCGCTGCCGGGTCTTATGACCCAGCCGGTCCAAGAACGGCATCAGCCAGCGTTCGAGTTCGTCTTCCCATCCCGGCATGGTCAGCCCTCCAAGAGCCGACCACCCATGAATCATTGAAAAATTGATTCGGGAATCTGGAGGGTTCTGTGAGGTCGCGCTCACGCGAGGGCGCGGCAAGCGCTTATAACGCGACCTCATTGAAGCCGGATTGAACGAAGGCGCGGGAGAATATGCACGGTGGTGCGGCTATGGGGATAGTTTGAGATCGCGGGTTGCTATCGGCAGACTGCGGAGCTGACGCGGCGACGTTTTGGTTGCGCAATGGCGGCAACTTGAGACAGAGAGCATTTTACCGGCTGTAGCGATCGATGGCCCGCTGCATCGAATAGTTTCCGGCGCGCTGTTTGGCCGCACGGATTCGGCAGCGTCTGCGATGATCGAGACGATGGGATCATAATGACGAATGACGATCTTCGTGCACGGCATGAATTGGCTCACGATGTGTCGCACCGGAACGATTGGGTTGGAGCGCCGGAACGACTGAAGCTGTGTCGAAAGCGCTCGATGATGCGCATGACGCCACCACAATCAGGACAGGCGGGAACCTTGGCCCACGTCAGAGCGTCCGAATCCACAGGCGACGGCTTGCCATCGTTTGGCGGTGTCCGCTCACGATCGAGAAGTTTGCGGCAAAGGGCGAGTTTGGCAGCGCGATGGCCGTTGGCCATGAAGCCGAAGTGGCGGATGCGATGGAAGCCATCGGGCAGCGTGTGAAGAAGGAAGCGGCGGATGAACTCGTCGGCCTCGAGCTTCATGATCTTTGTCGCGCCGTTCTGGCGGTAGTCCTTCCAGGTAAAGGCGACGTGATCCTCGTCGAGGGCTACGAGCCGGCTGTTGGCGATTGCAACGCGATGGGTATAGCGGCCGAGATAGGCCAGCACCTGCGCGGGGCCGCCGAACGGCCGTTTGGCGTAGACGACCCAGCTAATGCGCCGCATAGCGACGAGGTGAGCTGCGAAGGCAGCAGGCTCGGCCAGGGATGCGAGATCGCCGAAGAAGTTCAGGGTGCCGGCGTCGAAGGCGGCGGTCAGACGTTCGAGGAACAGGCGTCTGAACAGCCGGGCGAGCGGTTTGACGGCCAGGAAGAAGTTTGGTCGGCTGGCGATCCAGTGCGCGCTATCGGGCGAGAGGCCGCCGCCCGGCACGACGCAGTGGACGTGGGGATGGTGCGTCAGCGCCTGCCCCCAGGTGTGGAGGACGGCGACGACGCCGATCCCGGCGCCGAGCCGGCGTGGATTGGCGGCGAGCGTCGACATTGCCTCGGCGGCGGCATTGAACAGGATCGCATAAACGATGGCCTTGTTCTGAAAGGCGATCGCGGCGATCGGAGCGGGAAGTGTAAAGACGACGTGGAAATAGGGAACCGGAAGCAGGTCAGCTTGACGCGCGGCGAGCCACGCGGCTCGGGCTCTCCCCTGACACTTCGGACAGTGCCGGTTGCGGCAGGTAATGGGCATCACCCATTACCTGCCGTATGGGCAAAGCCAGTAATGGGGAGCTGCCAATCGCGATCACCGTATTTTCTTGTGGATTGCCGCTCTCGAGCTCTCCATTACAAGTCGCTCGTGCGGCCCCGTTGGGTCGGCCACTGATGGCCGGTCACATACGGAGACGGACATGTTGGAGACGTACTTCTCGGCAGCGAAGATGCTGGGGCATCTGCGCAGTGGGCCGAGCGGGCCTTACCTTGACGGGTTTGCAGCGGCGCTGGAGCGGCAGGGCTATGGCCCCGAGACAGCGGTACGCTATTTGCGAGCGGCGGCTCACATCGGTCATGTTATGGCCGAGCAAGGCGCGGGCCTGACGGACGTTGATCTCGCCGCGTTCGGCGAGCACCTGCGCACTTGCCGGTGTCCACGCGCCAAAGGCGGCCGGCGCAACCACCACACCATCTACGGTGCCAGGCTCTTTCGTCGGCACCTCGTCGAGCTCGGCCTTTGCCGGTCCGCGGTGGCGGCAGCACCCGCCGAGCCGCAGCTGGTCGCCGACTTCAAAACGTGGCTGCGCAAGCATCGCGGCGCATCCGATGCCACCATCAGGCTCTACGCCCGCGACGCCGCGGGCCTGATGATGCATCTTCGATCTGACCCGGACGGCTGGAGGCCGAACGATGTCCGCAGTTACTTCCTGGAGCGGGCGAGCAATAGCGGGAGTGGCACGATCGAGAAGATGACAACGAGCCTGCGGGCCTTCCTGCGGTATCTCGCAGTCGCAGGCCGTTGTCAGGCAGGTCTCGACGGCGCCGTTCCAGCCTACGCTCATTGGCAGCTTGCCGACATGCCCCGGTATCTGTCGACCGAGCAGGTCGACCGGCTGATCGCTGTCTGTGACGGCGACGTCGGTGGGCGCCGGCGTGATCGTGCGATCGTACTTTTGTTGGTGCGCCTCGGCCTGCGGGCCGGTGACGTGGCGCAACTGCGTCTCGCGGATATTGAGTGGCAAACGGGATCGCTACGGGTCTGCGGCAAGTCGCGCTACGAGGTCCGGCTGCCGCTACCGCAAGACGTCGGGGATGCGATCGCCGCCTACCTCGAATGCCGGCCGTCTACCGGCCGGAACGATGTCTTGTTCCTGCGCACGATCGCGCCGAGCCGGCCATTCCGACGAGGCGACGGCATCTCGTCGGTGGTCAAGCGTATCATGAAGCGGGCCGACATTGTGGCGCCGGTCAAAGGGGCCCACACTCTGCGGCACACCGCGGCGACCGAGATGCTGCGCCATGGCGTGCCGCTCGACAAGATCGGCCTCGTCCTTCGGCATCGCGGCATCGACACGACGGCCTATTACGCAAAGGCCGACGTCGCGCTGCTGAAGCAGGTTGCTCAGCCTTGGCCGGAGGCGCTCTGATGCTCGACGCCATCGAGACCTATCTCGCGCTCCGCCGCACCACGGGCTTCGCGATGTCGACCGCGGAGCACCTGCTGAAGAGCTTTGCCGCCTTCGCGGCCGAGCGCGGACAAACGTACGTCGAGACAAAAACAGCGATCGACTGGGCCGCGCTCGGACCATCCGTCGCGCAACGCGATGCACGGCTCAGAGCCGTCTGTCGCTTCGTACGCCATGTCCGGGTGGAGGAAGTCGGGCACGAGCTGCCGCCGGCAAATCACTTCGGCGCCCGCAAGAAGCGTCGCACGCCGCACATCTACACGACAGACGAGATTAGTCGGCTGGTCGAAGCTGCGCTGCGGCTTCGGCCAACGCGCGGCTTGCGCCCGCACACGCAAGCGACCTTGATCGCGCTGCTCTCATCCACCGGGCTCAGGATCTCCGAAGCCCTGAAGCTGACGATCGCGGACGTGACCCGCGACGGTCTGCTGATCCGCGAGACCAAGTTCCGCAAGACCCGACTGGTGCCGCTGCACGACACGGCGGTTGCCGGCTTGCAGCGATACCTGGCACGTCGCGGGCTCGGCTCAGACGATGATCCGGTCTTCATCGACAAGCCCGGTCGGCCGCTACGCTACATTGCCGTCAAGGAGACCTTCGACAGGCTGGTCGACAAGGTTGGCATCAGATCGACGTCGGCTCGCCGTCCTCGCCTGCACGATCTACGGCACACGTTTGCGGTGCGCGCGCTGCAAGGCAGCCCTACCGGCCGGGGCCGGTGCGGGGCGCACATGGCGGCACTCGCGACCTACATGGGTCACGTCAACATCTATGCGACCTACTGGTATCTCGAGGCCACGCCCGACCTCTTGCGCGATGTCGCCATGGCCGGCGAAGCGTTCATCTCCGAAGGGAGGTCAGCATGACGCCGATCGCTCCCCTCATCGAGACGTTCCTGCGCGACACACTCGCTTGCCAGCGGGGCGCCAGCCAGCACACGAGGGACTCCTATGCCTCGAGCTTCCAGCTGCTGTTCGTGTTCGCCGCCGACCGGCTCAAGGTCAAACCTTCGGCGCTGACGCTCGAACAGATCGATGCCGGGCTCGTCAGCGCCTTCCTTGAGCATCTTGAGGACGAGCGCAAAAACGCGGCCGTGACGCGCAACGTTCGCCTGGCGGCGATCAAGTCGTTCTTCCGCTTCCTCGAGTACCGGCAGCCGGCGGCGCTCGAGCAGATCCGCCGTGTACTGGCGATCCCGTTCAAGAAAACTGACACGCGCCTGGTACCCTACCTTCTGCGCGAAGAGCTCAAAGCCGTGCTCGACGCTCCCGATCCGGCGACACGCGATGGCATCCGCGATCGCGCAATGCTGCACGTGGCCGTCTGCGCAGGGCTGCGCGTCTCCGAACTGACGGGCCTCAAGGTCGATGACATCGACCTGCCTTCGATGAGCATCTGCGTGCTCGGCAAGGGACGCCGGGAGCGGACGCTGCCGTTGTGGAAGCCGGCGGCTGCTGCACTGCGTGCCTGGCTGGCCATCCGCGGGCAGGTCGCGACACCCGAGGTGTTCGTCAACGCCCGTGGTGAGCCGCTGAGCCGATGGGGCTTTGCCTATCTGCTCAGGCAGCACGCCGCGACTGCGGCTCGCAAGCAGCCCGGTCTCGCCAAGAAACGCGTCTCGCCCCACGTGCTCAGGCACACCTGCGCGATGGTCGTTCTGCAAGCGACCCGGGACATCCGGAAGGTGTCGCTGTGGCTGGGCCACGCTACGCTGACGACCACCGAGGTCTACACGCGCGGCGATCCAACCGAGAAGCTCGATGCGATGGAGGCGATCGTGCCGCCCCACCTGCGGCGCGGCGTCTTCCAGCCCACCGACCAGCTGATCGAACTCCTCAGGCGTACCTCGTAATGGAGAGCGGGGTTGGCGGTGATTGGTGCAGGAGCGCGATCAAATTGCCGCCAGCTCCCCATTACTGGCTTTGCCCATAAGGCAGGAATTATAGGCAACGCGTGTCGTGCCGCAGTCGTCGCAAGCCTCCATGTGGCCGCCGAGCGCCTCGGTCCGGCACGCAACGATCGCGCTCATCACGCGCCGCTCGACCCGCCCCAGATGACCGGCATGTACACGGCGATAGGCGTCGCCATGCCGGCGCAGAATATCGGCAATCTCGATGGCGGGCCTGTTGCCGCGGCTGTCGGGGCGGATCATCACCCGCATCCCGCCGCGGATCATCTAGGTGGCGTCACCTCCAGCGACAGGCGATCGAGCGGGCTCTGCGTCGCCCGGATCGTATCGGTGGCGACCTGCGTGTAGCGCGCTGTCGACGACAAATTATTGTGCCCGAGCAAGACCTGGATGATCCGGATATCGGTTCCGTTCTCGAGAAGATGCGTCGCGAAGCTGTGGCGCAGCGTGTGGAGCGTGACGCGCTTGGTCAGGCCCGCAGCCTTCACCGCCGACCGACAGGCGGCGTGCAACACGGTCTGATCGATCGGATGATCTTCGTCACGACCAGGGAACAGATAAAGCCGCGGCCGGGCGAGCCGCCAGTAGGTGCGCAGGATGCCCAGCAGCTGGGGCGACAGCATCACGTTGCGATCCTTCGCGCCCTTGCCGTGGCGCACCTGGATGACGCCGCGGGCGCTGTCGATGTCTTCGATCCGCAGTCCCGCGACTTCGGAGGCCCTGAGTCCGGCCGCATAGGCCGTGGTGAGCGCGGCGCGGCTCTTCAGGCTGGACACGGCCTCGAGGAACTGAACCACTTCGTCGGCGCTGAGAACGACCGGCAGCTTGCGCGGTTCTCGCGCATAGGGAATGCGCTCCGGGATGAGTGCCTCGCCGAGCGTGACGCCGTAGAAAAACCGTAGCGCACAGACGATCTGGTTCAGCGCCGGCCATGAGATGCCGGTCGAGACCAGATGCACCTGGAAGGCGCGGACGTCTTCCAGCTCTAACCGGTCAGGCGATCGGCCAAAATAGCGGCTGAACTTCGAAACCGCGCTGATGTAGGATCGTTGCGTCGCCGGCGACAGGTTGCGGACGGTCATGTCTTCGATCATGCGGCGGCGAAGAGGGCTCAAATCGGCCATCTCGATACTCCTGTCTGAGGGGGGGATGGGCTCCAACACCCACATCCTCTCAGCCAGGAGGCGATCTACGCCACCTTGCCTCTCACGCCGCGGCAGCGGCTTCGTTCAATCCTATAAAACGCGGCAAAATCAACAATCTGCCAAAGTAGTGCTAAGTCGCGCGTCGACGCCGCGGGATAGCCGGCCTCGCGATGCGTCGGGCCGAAAACGCCAAATGGCAGGTCAGCAGGCGGGATGTCTCTGCCGCGATTTAGGATGTCCCAACACAGCGGGCCGATCAGTGCGTCGGCCTCGCCCGACACGACATAGTCGACCCATGGGAAACGCGCGTGAGTGCTGCGCCCCATTACCGACTCGCAGTTCGCTCCACCCATGAGGGTGACAAGATCAAGTGAGCGCTCGCTCAGCCGGCGCAGCAACGCGAGCGAGGGGACATGCTGGGTGAAGGTCGAGCTGCACCCGACCATAGCCGGCCGCTTCGCCAATATCTTGTCAGCCGTCCAGTCGATAAACCCGCCGATGAGCGAGCGCAGCCTAAGGAAATTCGCGCGACGCTCGGCCATACCTTTGCCTGCGTGTATCGGGTTGCGCTCGAAATAGAGGTCGAGGAAGGCGTTTTGTTCGGGTTCGAAGTCGGGAAAAGCAATGCCCGCGAACAGCCAATCAACCAGTGCCTCCTCTGGCGGGCAATTCTCAAGAGGTCCATAGTCGGCGATGCCTATGTATTCTAGAAACCAGATGTTGGCATATGCTATGGTGGATTGCAGTCCAGCCTGGGTCAGCGCTGATTTCAGCAGACCAAGCGCCAGTGACGGCCTTTCGACTGCCGACACAGGCATGTTGACTAGGACGATTGGCACAGCGATACTCATAATCATTCCACGTTATTCATGATGTGCGCACAGGTGCGTTCGCCATGCCATAGTCTCATGCGCCGGACGGCAAAGTGAATTCTGCGCGACTCCTGACTGGAGCCGTGAACATGAAGTCGCTAATTCGGCTAGTGGGCAGCCCGCTTCGAGCCACGATTTCCGCGTCACGTTCGTTGCCCGGCGACTGGACGGCATGAGCAAGCAGAGAGTGCTGGAGCCGAACGGGGAATAATTGCCTGCACGCGGCTCCGCTCTGGTATTTAGCGGCGCCACCCTCGAGTGCGACTCGCTGTTTTTCATCATTGATGAACGGACTGACGTCGTCATTCACATGGACCTATCAAAGTTTCAGGCGCGTCGTCGTCCTAGCAGGGATCACCGCCAGTGCAAGTTGCAGTGGCGCGCCACGAAAAGCCACGACCTCTCCGGAACCAGCGGCACCGTCGTCTGGCAGAACCATTTGATTGACCACTGGGCGGGGCAAGCCATTCTCGACTTAACCGCGTGCGTGCCAGTCGTGCACCGCTGATGCCCGAAATGAGGGCTTGGCTCGAAGCCGCAAGCGCGGAACCCCGCTGGTCTTCTTTTGTCACGCCGGTTGTGCACGCCACGAAGCCAGGGACCGTGGATGCGGAGCGGCATGTCATCGCGCTCAGCACTGCTGGATGGTGGGATGCTGCTGTCGCTTGAGGCTAAGTAGTGCCTCAATGCGAATCGGCACAATCTGCACCCGTATGGGAGGACGCGTGTTTGACTCCTTCGATGCGCCTCGTCGTCCAGTCACCGGTCTGCCAGATGAAGCAGTCGTCGAGGTCTTCTTCGATCAGCCCGGTCATGTACAACTGATCGAGCAAGTCGGCGACCCCAAGGAGGGTTGTTCCGTCAGCTGCGACCCGAATAACCAGCTCCGACATTGTGCAGTTGCCGTCCGCGATCAAAGGGCCAACGGAAATCGGGGCGATGTCGTCGAGCACGCGGTGTTCCATGTTGCGTGAGCGAAGATGAAAGCACCGGTTCCCTGCCTTATATTGCAGGTCCCTGCGGAAGCGGATCGGCAGGTCATGGGCTGGGCTCTCGAGCATTTCGATCATGCTCTGCAGCCCGCCCCGGAAACCGTCAGGCGTGCTGAAGAAGCGTTCACCCAGAATGCGGGTACCCGAGAGGCCAGCGATCGCTACCCGGCACCGGCGTCACCAGTCGTAAACGCCCCTGCCGCATATTTACGAGGAAGCCGGAAACGCAGGCGATCGTCGTGTGATTGCGTTCCAGAAAGGCGATTGCACCGTCCTTGTTAGCGCCCCTGCGCTTCTCCTTCCGCTCGCGCGCGCGCCCGACCATGGCCTTTGCTGTCTGCGCCTCCTTGCCCTGCAGGATGAGTTCGACTCCTAGCAACTCCTCAGGCGAAAAGGCCGTGTGAATCTGATTAAGATGGGCCCTGCTCAGCACGGAGAAACGATTCGTCGTCGTGCGATATAGATTGAAGAGCCCGAGCACGTGCCTGGTGAGTGCCGGATCCTTGAGTGGGGCTGCGGTTGTTGTTTGCGGTAACGCGCCCGTAATCTGATAGTAGTCGAACAGAAAGCGATCGTAGTGTGGGTTGTCCATAGGATCTGTGGCCCAGTAGCAGAAGCCCGTGCGGACTGCAGAACCAAACATTTCGCTCGCGACACCAACCACGCCCCGCCAAAGCGCTGCATGCTCTTTGCTATAGTCGTAATAGCCTGTAAAGCGATCGGCCGAGAGGCCACAGAACCAACAACCGACGCTGCAGCCTTCGCTTAGCTCGAAAGCGATTATGGGGTGCGTGAGCGACGCCGCCGACACGCCCAATTGGTCATTGCAGCGCCGGATTTGCCGCTCGCGCCAAGCATGAAAGCGAGGATTGATCGTCGACATCTCGCCTTCGTCGCGCAAGAGGTCGCGATGACGCATCATCTCGCGGAGATACTCATCCCACATCACAGCCAGCGGCCACGGCGCAGACTCCGGCTTGAAGCGGTATTGTTGGTAGCCACCGCGCCAGAGCGGCAGCACCTCCATTGGATCCACATTGATGCCGTACCGCTCTGTTACCGCTCGAGGGGTGGCGATTGCCTCCGCAAGCGCCCTGCGGAACTCCTCGTCACCGACTAACCGCTCCATGAAGCGTTTGAGATGCGATAGCGTGCGCAGTTGCTCCGGGGTACGCCGGTCAAAAATCTGTCGGTAGTGCTCGGCGGCAGCGTGTGTCATTGACGAAGCTTACTTCATGTTTTCATCGCACTTCATCGCCTCCTCGAGCAACCACCCGATGCGGTCAGAGCGAAGGCATGTCAGACCTCGGCCACGACCGCTACAATAACAACCACAACAACTGCAACGGGCTCAACTGCTGTGGCGTGGTCAGAGGCCGCTTCCGCGGCTTGCGCGCCGCTCGTGGCCACCTCTGCAAGGGCCTGAACAGCGCCGGTCGAGATCGTATCACTCGAATTAAAAGTGCCACCGGCGAGCGGTTTAGTCGTCAACTTCTGTCGAGCTCGAATGCAACTTTTAGCTTCATCAGGTGTGAAGCTGTAGCCGAGGCTCTTTCCGATCGCGACAATCGATGCAAGGCCGGTAGCAATTGGTTTTACGCGTTCAAGCAGACCACCGTCGTTCCCCAGATCGTTGACGAATCGCTCTACGTCAGTTCGCGACACAGCCAGTCTCCGTGCCTTTGCTCAAAGTCGCCAAATCATCCATCTCGGGCTCACAAGCGATTGGTGCCGACGCCGTTAACAGGGCAAGAGGCGTGCCGAATTGAAGATTGCTGATTTTTCGTTTTTCTGACCCTGCGTATCGTCCACTTGGTGACACTTTGTTGCCGAACTGACAATCGGCCCGCTACGCGGGACGAGGTTTTCGTTGACAGTATCCAAACGGAGCAGGTTCTTCACGGCTGCGCCACAACGACGGAGGCAATCCGTCGAACAATACAAAATAGTCAAGAGAGCCTGGGGGCGCTGTCCAAGCGTTATGGATCAATCCGAAGACCGTCGCAAAATGGAAGAAGCGCGGTTCGGTGGCCGATCTTCCGACCGGCCCGAGAGAGCCAAAATCCACCAGTTTGTCGCTTGAGAAGGAGGCCATCATCGTCGCCTTTTGCAAGCATGCGCTGCTGCCGCTGGATGACTATGACTGCCTTTATGCTCTCCAGGCGACAATCCCGCATCTGACACGCTCATCGCTTTATCGCTGTCTTCAGCGCCATGGCATCTCACGGCTTCCGACGTGGAGGATGGCAAGGGCGTAAGGCGCAAGTTCAAAAGCTATCTCGGATACTTCCACATCGACATCGCCGAGGTTCGCACCGCGATGGGAGGGCTTTATCTCTTCGTCGCAATCGATCGAACCTCGAAGTGCGCCTTCACCGAGTTGCACGAAAAGCCACGAGTGTCACAGCCGACTTCTTGCGGAACTTGATCAAGGCAGTCCCTTACAAGATCCACACCGTTCTGACGGACAACGGCACCCACTCACCGACCCAAGCGGTGGGAGTTGGACTGTGGCCGATATCAAAGCCATGATCGAACGAAAGCAACCATTTTGGGCTCATGCCTTCGAGGTGGCCTGCGCCCGCAATGATATCGATCGTTGCCTGACCAAGCCTAAGCATCCCTGGACCAACGGCCAGGTCGAGCGGATGAACCGCACCATCAAGGAGGCCACAGTCAAGCGCTTCCACTACGACACGCATGACGAGTTGCGCAGCCACCTCGCCGACTTCGTCCGCGCCTACAACTTCGCTCGCCGGCTGAAGACCCTGAAGGGCCTCACGCCCTACGAATACATCTGCAAATGCTGGACTTCCCAGCCAGAACGATTCAAACTTAATCCGCTCCAGCAAATGCCGGGACTAAACACCTAGTTTGGAAACGCAGTCGCTGTTGGAGCTTGCATACGGACGGCGCGGGCCGCTCGCCGTCGAAGGAGAGCGGCAATCGCCGTTCTTGAACCGGGCCCGTTTCTTGAGCCGCTGGTTGGCTGCTTTCGGGCAACGCTCCCTGTTGCTGATCGCGCTGCTGCTCCTCTGGTAGGCAGCTTCCAGGTTTGGTTTGGTAGATCCGGTCTTCCTGCCACCGTTCACGGAGGTCATCGTACGCTTGCGCAAACCGGCGATCATTCACTACTCTTGAGCACAGCCAGCGAATTCACACGGCGCTTTGCGCCATCAGCAATCGATATGGCCATCTTCTCCGGAAATCCTTTTGGAAGCGCATTCAGCACCTGATCTATGGCCTTTGCGGCTGTATCGCCGAGCTGCTGGATGACAACCTTGACTGTTTTGTCGGGTAGACCGCAGCTTTTCGCAGTCTGCACGAAATGTCGGCCGAGAACCGTGTGGACGATGTAATGCCGGTTGCTGCCGATCGCCATGGCCAGCTTCATTTGGTTTTGGCTGATCTGTCCAGCGTCCAAGCTCGGTTGGGTCGAAATGATGTCGTAAAGCGGTGCAAGATGAAAACGACCGCCCGGCGCCAAATGAATGCTAAAATTCTTCGCGTGGCCATCGGTGGCGGCAAGCAGCCAGAACACGATCTGCGCCTTGAAGAAAATGGCCTGGTCGTCCTCAGGCGTATCGCTGCCCTTGAGGAAATCCGAGATTTTGCGGATGCCGGGTCCGCCATCGGATTCATACTTTCGCGCGGGTGGAACGGACAGCGCCTGGCAGCAGTCTTCCTGCGGCAGCCGCAACAGGCGGCCGTCGCGCGTCCAGATGCGATCGAACCGCTCAACTGCGAGCACGCGGCGCCCGGCGAAATCGATGATGCTTGATTTGGCGACAGGCAAGCCGAGTGCCGCAACCAGCTCAAGGCACAGATGCTCGTTTTCAACGCTGCCGGTCAGGTCGATTCCGTTCGGCAACTTCCCGATCTGCGGCTTGATAATGTGCGTAGTTGCGGTCGTGCCATGAGGCACGTGCCACTTGTCTTTCCAGTAAAGCAGCGCTGTCTTTTCCTGCGCGCCCGCGAGAGAAATGCGGAAGTCCTGGTCGGGGCCGATGCCGAGCGGATTGCTGGCAAGGTTGCCGAGAATGGCGGCGATCTCCTGATCACTAGCGGCGCGGCCATCAATGGCGCCGGCGCCCCCGGGTGCGGCACTGTCGGGAAGGAATTGCAGCGCCCCGATGCAATCGCGGCCGATGGCGGAGAGCAGGCTGTAAGCATCGGCGCCATCAGCATGCGCGCGTTCGGCGACGCGTCGGCGGATGTCGTCATTATCGGGCAGAAGATTGTCAAAAACAGCGACGACGGGATCGCCGATATAACGATCCTCCCGCAATGGCAGCGACACGGAAACGGGGATGGCATTTTCCCACGCGAGCCACTGCTTGTCATACTGGAAATCGATTGCGCCACTGCTCTCGCGCCGCAGCCGCCCGACCAGCCGTGCGTTGAGGTAGACGTTGAGCGGCGCACGGGCAGGGCGACGCGCCATCAGAACAGATCCTCAATCGCTTCAGCCGTCAATTTGGTGCGCGGCCGGATGACCAGCTCGAGGTCGAGCGCGGCCAGCGCATCCATCAAGATGCGCAGCTGCGTTGCAGGTTCACCGGCCTCCAGCTTCGAGACCGTCGCTTGACGCGCATGCATCTTCTCACCGAGGTCCCCCTGGGTGAGCTTCTTCTGCCGCCGGTAGCGCCTGATCCCGGCGCCGATTTGCTGGGGGGTGCGGGCAATCGTATCCATAAAAGCATGATACGCAAACGCGTATAATTTGTCAATATACGCGACCGCGAATATCTACAGATCATACGCTTTCGCGTATACTAGGCATAATACGCAATTGCGTATGAAACCCCGCGATCCCACTGCCGCTCTTATTGAAATTACTAAAAAGCTAAAGCTGATGATCGATGTAGAGCTGGGCTCGAATCTGCCGGTGGGCGAGAGAGCCTCCTCGACATGTCGAACGTTCGTATCACTATCGTGCCAAGCAACTCCTTGTATCCATTTTGCCGCAATAGTAACAACAACAAATTCAATGACTTGAGGCCGGATTGTTCCCGATCTGAGACCGGACGCTAGCTCCGATCGGACCTTTGGAGTCTCGACAAGCTATATTAGAACATACTAAGAACTGATCTTCCGGTTGTGTTTTCAAGACCCACTCTCACTAACATTTTGCCCGGCAGGCCGTGCATTTAGTGCCGCCAACTCAGGATGAGGTCGGGCCCAGGAGCCGCGTCATTGACCTTGTTCCGCCATTTGCATGACGACGCCTTTTTAGCTTTTTCGCGCGATCACAAGCACCTGTACGCAGCGTGTCTGCTGGATCTGCACGAACGCTTCTTTTCAGGCGCGCCGTCGTTCCCGACGCCGCAGCAGGTGGTCCACGCCATCTACGACGTCATGCGCGCCAACCCCGTCCTCTGGAACGAGGGCGATGATTTCGGCAGCCTGCCGGAAATGATCTCCGCGAGACGCCGCCGGATCCGGAAGGCCGACGTCGCGCTCGCTTCCGAGAAGGGCGACAAGGCGCTCGGTCTTGCCCGACAACTATACGCCCGGCTGCTCGTCTGGGGATGGCTTGAAGAGGAGGAATACGGGCTTCGCGTCACTGTGGACATGGCTATGGGACCGCTGCTCGTGCTGCAACGGCTCGCGAGCCTCAACAAGGATCTCTCGCAGCGATTCGGCGGCTTGATCGTGCAAATCCGCCTCAACCTGGAGGCCGTCGAAAAACTGAGGCCTGAGATCACCGACCGCAAGCAGCGCGAAGCCGCGCTCGCCGTCCGCGAGGCGCGCAATCAGGCCGACCAGTTCACTAAGAGTCTGCGGGCCATTCTGGCCGACCTGAAGCGCGTCCGACGGACCGTCATGGAGTCGAAAACAGTCGCTACCCGGCTCGAAGCCTTTTTCGAGGAGTTCATCGAACAGCTCCTGCTGAAGGATTTCGAGTCCATCCTCACCGTCAACCATCCATACCGCTTCCGCGACGCCATCGTCGATCTCGCGCGGAGGATCTCCTACAGCCCGGAAACCATGCAGGTCCTCGCCGAGGAGTACATAGCTTCCAGCATGGCAGCCGACATCGAGGACGGTCGAATGGCCGCGGCCGACGACCTGCTGGCTATCGAAAGCATCTTCGATCAGATCGGGGAGATGTTCGACAGGATCGAGGCCTTCCGCAGGCAGCTCGAAGCCCGGGTCCGCAACACCATTAAGTACGCCGAGCGGGGCGGGCAGGGACTCGTCGGCCGGGCCGGCGACCTGGTGCGGCGCCTGGATGCCTTACTGCGCGACGGCAGGCACCACAAGGCGACAATCGAATGGAGCATCGAGCCGCTGCGGTCGCCCTGGTCGGAGCACCATCAGGCGCCGGCCAGGCAGCCGCGCCGTCCCGTCGAAGCAAGGGAGCTCGCCGAGCCGCCGTCGGATCCGTTGTATGAACTGCGCAAGAAGCTCCGCCTCGAGTACATCGCTCGCATCGCGCCCCGCCCCGAGGATGTCAGACGATTCCTCGAGGGCCAGGTGCCGCCATTCGCGACCAGGGAAGCCCGCTTCATGGAAATCGATACCGTGGACGACTTTCTCGCCTTCGATTGCGCCCGCCGATATGCGCTGACAGGCGAGGTTCCGGCGCGCCAACTTCCTGGTCAAGCGATCGGGCGCACTCCGGAAGGCGAGGGCGGCTCATGCTCAGTGAGTTCGAAAACGTCGAGCGCTCCTTCGGCGCGGAAAAGGCAGCCGACCTCCGCAAAGCGCAGCACTTCCTGCTACGGCGGCAGTTCGTGTTCGCGGGAGACCCCCGGACCGGGACAGTCTACAACACGATCATGGACGGCCGCTTCCGCGACGTGGTCGACGGCTTCTTCGATAGTTGCGGATACCGCGTCCACCGCGATCCGGAGGCGCAGTGGGCCGGCATCGTCGCCATGGACGAGGACGTGCCGCTGCCCCGGATGAAGCTCGACGAAACCATCGTCATGCTGGTGCTGGCGGCATACTGGCAGCAGGAGGTGAACGTCGGAGCAGTCGAGGACCGGGCCGTCGTAGTGGCCACTTTGAACGACCTGTTCGATCGCTACCGCGAGATGGCGCAACACGGCGGCGATGCCCTCCAACGGCTCGAGCGCTACGTCCGTAGCGAGGAGGCGCGGTTTCCGCAGCCCGCAGGAGACGAGGCATGATGGAGCTACGCCACCTGACGATGGTGAACTGGCACCTATTCGACGTCGCCGACATCGACGTGAGGGGACACGTCGGGGTCCTGGGCGAGAACCGGTCCGGCAAATCCACAATCCTCGACATGGCACAGGTCGTTCTCACCGGCGGGAGCCGGCGGTTCTTGCGCCTGAACGCGGTCGCCGGCGATAGCGGAAAATCGCGCAGCGGCTCGAAGCGCAGCGTCGTCGATTACTGCCTTGGGACGCTCGGCGAAGATCAGCGCCGGCGCGACGAGGCGCGCACCTACATCGCGCTCGGTTTCGAAGACACGGAAGGCGCCCGGTCACCGGTCACGATCGGCATGGCGCTCGAGGCGCGCAAGTCCGACAGCAGGGAGACCGTGCTGGCACTCTTCGTCGCCGTCGGGACCGTTCTGAGCTCCAAGGACTTCATCGAGCAGCGAGGAAAGTCGCAATTCCCGGCGCAGTGGGAGGACGTGCGCGCCCGGATCGTCGCAGCGGTCGGCGAAGGCAACTTCGTCAATCATCGCGACCGGGCGAGCGACTATGTCCGCGAGTACATGCGCCATCTTCTGCCGCATTCGTCCTTTGGCGAACAGAACGCCAGCGCCCTGCAGAAATCAATCGTCAACGCGATGACGCTCGATCACAACCAGACGGCGACGCAGTTCGTGCGGAACTACATCCTCGAGGACAGTCCGATCGGCACCAAGGAGCTGCGCGAGTCGATCCAGACATACCGCAACATCAGCGAGACCATCCGGAAAATGCGCCTCAGGCTCGAAGCCCTAAGGGCGCTTCGGGGCGTCCTCGCCGCGCTTGAAGAGGCGCTCGAGACCAAGTTCAGGGAGGAATGGGTCGCAAAACGCGCGACTTGGCTCGCGGCGCGCGCGACAAACCTGGACTTCAAGACCAAGCGGCGTACCGAGATGGCGCGCCGGGACGCCGCAGCAAAAGAACTCGAATTCATCGACGACGACGTCAAGGCCATCGATAAGGAGATCGAACGCCTCACGGCCGCGATCGCCGAGCACGATGCCAAGACCGGCAGAAAGTCCCTGCAGCAGACCGCCGATGTGGCCGGGCAGGCGGCGCACCGCGCCTCGGCGGACTTCAAGGCTCGCATGGAGAACATCCGTCGCCTGGAGCCGCTACGCGCGATGTGCGCGGACGGTTTCGAGGACTTCGTTCCTGCGCTTGAGCGTCTTCTGACCGCCACCGCCGGGGCCGACATCGGGGGCGTCTCCGACGAGGTCACCGCGGCCGAGAAGTCCTTCGCGGCAAGCGGCGCCAAATGGCTGCCGAAGATCGACGAAGCGCGTCAAAGGATCATCGCGGAGCTTTCCGGCCTCCGCGGCAGGCGCGACGAGGTGCTCGAACGGATCCGACAGCACGCCGCCGGAGGGGCGCGCGCCTATCTCGGCGACGACACTGAACTCCTCTGCCGCAGGCTGCGGCAGGGTGGAATGGTCCCGCGCGTACTCTGCGACATCATCGAAGTCGCCGAACCCGAGTGGGTAGGAGCCGCCGAGGCGCTCCTCGGTCGCGACCGGGAAGCCGTGTTCGTGGACAGAGCGGATATCAGCGCCGCCACGTCAATCTTCAAGGAAGGTCGCCGCGAGTTTCGCCATGCATCGCTCGTGAGCCTAAACAAGCTCGAGCAGTTCAGGGCCAAGCCGGAGCGCGGCACTTTCCCCTCGATCTTCCGGAGCCAGGATCCGGACGCGATGGCCTTCATCATGCGCCGCTACGGCAACGTCCGTCTCGCCGACACGCTCGACCAGTTCAACAGGCCCGGCCGGGCGATTATGAAGGACGGCCTCTACGACGACGGACTCGTCCGGAGCCATCGCTGGATCGAATCCTCGCAGTATAAGATCGGAAAGGCAGCCCAGGCGAACGCCCTGCGATCCCTGCAGGATCAGGCCGAGGAGCTGGGTCGGATCCTGATCGACAAGGGGAAGGAGGCCCATGCCGCGGAGCAGGCTTTTGCCGCTCTGAAGAACATCTGCGAGGGACGTAATGATCTGGGGGCTTGCGCGGCCGCCTTCGCGGCCGCGCAGACTGAGGTCGCTGAAGCTCAGGCCAGGCTCGATGCCCTCGACGGCGCGGGGGACGGCGGGCTTCGCGACAAAAAGAGGGCGCAGCAAAAGCTGAAGGAGAAGAGGCTGGAGGAGAGAAAGACACAGCAGAAGGCGTTCGGCGAGCATGACGGCGAGGTCAGGTCGGCGGAGAGGAGGCTCGGAGAGGGCGAGAACGTGCCCGGCTCCGAACTCAACCTCAGGGTCGCCCGGTCGATATACCGCAAGTTCTTCCCACTCTACTCCACCGCGAAAGGCAGGGCCGTCTACCGCGACCGCCTCGATGCCGCAGCCCAAAAGGGCTTCGCTGAGAAACACCGGGCCATCGCCGAGAAGGCCTTGAAGGATGCGAATGTGTCCGACAACGAGCGCGCCCGGATCGAGCGACGGGTCCGCGAGCTTCTTTACGATTACTTCGACCAGTTCGGGATGAGTTCGCAGGTCGGTGCGGAAAGCGAGCCGCTGCGGGAGGTGAAGCCATGGATGGAGCAGCTGATCTCGGATATCGAATCCAATGAGCTGCGCCAGTACGAAAGGCAGGCGCGGGATGCGGCGGAAAAGGCCTCTACCCTGCTGCGCGGCGAGTTCATCAACGCGCTCACGGCCCGGATCGGAAAGATGGAGCGGGAGCTGCAATCGTTGAACCGTAGCCTCTACGCACATCCGTTCCATAACGAGCGATATTCATTCCATCGCACCCAGATGGTGGAATTCCAGCCCATCCTGAAGATCATCGAGATCGCCAAAACCTCTCCGGAGGCGCTCGATATGCTGTTCCGGGGCGACGTGCCCGATGACTTCCCGCACAAGGATACGATCGTCGCACTCGAGGCGCTGCTCGAGGACCCCGACAAGGATTTCACCCAGTTCGAGGACTACCGCAACTTCTACACCTTCGAGATCCACATGGAGGATGTTGCCACCGGCCGCTCGACCCGCTGGGAGCAGCGGCGCGGCACCGGGTCTGGCGCCGAACAACAGGTGCCTATCTACGTTGCCATCGGCGCTTCGCTGGCCGCCGTCTACGGCAGCGCGGAGCGTCGTGCCGGCAAGCCCGCCGGTTTCGCGCTCGCCATGTTCGATGAGGCCTTCTCCAAGATGGACGGCAAGAACCAGCGGCAGATGATGAGCTTTTACAAAAACCTCGGCCTGCAGTTCGTGATCGCGGCGCCGTTCGAGAAGCGCGTCGCCGTGCTCGAGCACATGGACACCATCGTGGAGGTGGACCGCATCGGCGAGCAGTCCAGGGCCACTGTGGTGGAACTGAAAGAGAAGGCCAAGCGCGAGCTGATGGCCATCGATCCGGACCTGATGTCCGAAGATGAGCTCGCCACCCGTCTGGCCGCCGAGTAGCCATGGCTCGGCGTTTCACGGATGCGATCGGCCTGCTGAACGACCTGCTCAACCGCTTCGAGGCGGGGGCCGCAAGCCCGATCGCCCACCCGGACTACCCCGCTTTCCCATCAGTAGTCGCGGCGGACGCCTTCCTGAAACAGATCAGGGAAGCCGAAAGCGCCGGCGCGGTCTCCCTTGGTTGGGGGCGGGGCCCCATGCGCGACCAAGTGGCACATGTGCGGCTGGCCTCGGCGGAGATCCTATACCGATATCTCCGCCGTACCCCCGCGTCGCGCATCGCGGAGGATGCCGCTGTGCGGCTTGTCGCCGGGGCGGCGATGCACGACTCTCTGAAGAACAGCGCTTCCCAAGTCGCCGAGGTATGGGGGCGGGGGAAAACGTGGCACGGGTTCGCTTCGTCCGATGTCGAGACACTGCGCGACGCGTTCGTTCTCGCCCAGGCCATCCTGGCTAACAAACATCTTGGCGTCGACTACAAGACCTTCTCGAGACGAACGGTGGGGCACAGCAAAACGCTCGAACGGATCGAAGGCGCGGTCGTGCGGCTCCTGAGCGGCATCCTGGAGTTTCCCCCCGGCGCGCGGCCACGCGAGGCGCTCCGGGCAATCGGCCTTGAGCGCTTCGCGCCACCGCTGCTGATCGCGGGCAAGATCGACCTCGATGGAGCCGACCTCTCCGGAATCTCTCCGCTGTATCTCGGAATCACTCCCAAGGAAGCAGATCGCGTCCGCTTCCGGGAGCCGCCGGCCTACGTGCTAACGATCGAAAATTTCGCAAGCTTCAACCGGCACATCGCCGAGGCGGACCCCGGCCGATTAGGAACGACCATGTATGTCGGAGGGTACCCCTCGCTTGCCACCCAGCAGGCGCTGCGGACGATCGCAGGATTGGTATCCGAACAGACGCCGATCTTTCATTGGTCGGACATCGATCCGGACGGCACCTGGATCTTCCACACCATCGAGCGCGCCGTCGACCGGCCGATCCGTGCCCACCTCATGAGTGTCGAAGTTGCCGAGCGTTTGGGACAAGTGCCGTTCAAAAAATCCGCACCCGCTCGATGTCCACCGGACTCCGGTATCGCAGCTCTGGCAGCGTACCTGGCGAAAGATGGAGCCAAGACGCTCGAGCAGGAAGAACTCGATCCAGTCCTGCCAGAGTTTCATTAGAAAATGCGCGCGGACGCTCGTGGTTGCGGCTTTGGCTGTCTCGCTCAGGACGTCATTTGTTTCAAGCGCGACAACAGCACCGCCCGCAACTACGTGCTGCGGGCAAACCGACATCGTTTCTTCATAAAAACGCTCAACCAGCATTGGCATGCCAGTTGCTTGAAGATGGGACGAAACCACCTGTGACTATGATGCTCGTTCAGCATCCGGTTGAAGTATTGAGATGAAATATGCCCGCTTGATCGATGGCAGAGGTCCCCCGATGCGCTTTCCAAACCGGGCGCCTGCCTCGCGAACTCTGCCATCTTGGGATCGCGCTCCGGTTTGCCGGGCAGAAGCCGATTGTCTTGGGGGCTCGCAACGAATGGTGGTTCTCAGCAAGAACGCCAGCGTAAAGGCGTCCTCAGGACGATCGTTTGGCATCGGATTAGCCCATGGTTCGGGGTGGGGCATCTGCGACATGCAGAGCCTGCGCTCTTGAAGCTAGGTGTCGGCCTTGCATCGGGGCTTGCAGATGGTCAATGAGCTAATGCAGAACGATTGGGATCTTGAGAACATACTCAGGCAACAGGACGAGCTCAAGGTCAAGCTGCTTCGCGCCCAATCGGTTGTCTCCGAATGTAAGGCAGGATTGGCGGATCTGGAGCGGAGGCTTGAGTGTCGAGCGGTCTCGATCGATGAACGCCAGCGCAACTCTGCGGCAAACAATTCAATACGCAACGCACGGCCGCCTAAATCGCGAAGCCTCGATACTCCTGTTAACCCGGATGCTGCCGTGGCGTTTTCGCCTCGATGGGACCGCTGAAAGCTGCCGCCGCGCACGTTAACGGCGACAGGTTTTGGGACGGACCTGGCGAAGATCTCGAGACGCATGGTGTTGCGAACCCGGCGGGCGAACTGGACAATTAGGTGCGGCCTTGCCGATAGGCTCGGCTTTTTGGCTGATCGCGGTGCGTCCGCCAGGGATGCGCGCAGAGCAGCACCAGATAGGGGACGTATCGCCGCGTCTTTGGCTAGAGCCTCCTGTTTCGGGGCTGCTCACGTAGATGTCCTGAATCGAGTGTCAAGAGCTCTCCACTTCCAGCCAGTTCGGTCGTCTTGTCCGTCTTTAAGTCGTTGAAATTTCCGATTAGGCGTCCATGGAGGGGGCGCGAGCGGGCGCGTTCAATGACCACGACGGTCCGCTATGGCCGTTGGGCAGGCGACGTGCCGAGCGGTGCTGACCGCGGAAGCCGACCATGCCTCCGGCATCGCATGGATGATGACGGAACTCACTGACTATGTCCCGCAAGCGATCACTCCGGAACAGGGCGGGTAACGGCAGTCATCTAAAAATTCGTGAGACACCAGGAAGAGGGGATCCGGTGCGAATGCGATCCGGTGCCGCCCGTAGCCTCGTCAGCTTCTCGAAAGCTTTCCCGAATACTCACTGCCCACCGATCCTGGACGAGAGGCTGCGTGGACTCACGCGCAATTGGAGTTGCACAAATGAAATCGGGGACCGGTTGGGAGCTCAATCAGTGTGAGCAGGCTGACGTTACGAAGTTGTTGGATTTTCGTACTATCGCAAAACGCTTCATCTTTTTCGCGCATAGGCAAGGTGCTGCTGCGCGATCTCAAGTCCAGGCGTCTACTGCGTCGGATAAATGTCATCTTGTGCGCGCCAGTGACGCACGCGGCGACTCGATCAAGCCAGCGCTCAATACCAGAAAAGGCACGCGACAATGATGCGCGTGACAAAAGCACGAGCAGGTCAATGACAAAGCGTTTTCGCAACTGGGCCCTATTGTCCATACTCGCCTCCATGGTTGTCGGCCCCGCCGCAAAAGCGCAAGACCGCCGGACTATCGCCGAACCTGTTGCACCTGATACGGTCTGTGATCGCCCTGTGCCTTCCGGCAAGAACGATACAGTTAGCCTACAGGAGGCCATTGAACATTGCCCCGATGGCGCTGCAGTTTATCTCGGGCGCGGCGAGTTTCACTCAGGTCCACTCGAGATGAAATCGGGCGTGACCTTATGGGTCGGACGCGGTGCGACACTGATCGCCATCCCCGAACCTGCCGCTTACGACAAGGGCCTCGGACAATGTGGTCGCATTGCGGAAAAGGGCGACGGTTGCCGGCCATTCATCAGCTTTTCTAAAACGCGCGGCGGCGGTATCTACGGAGAGGGCATCATCGATGGTCAGGGCGGCGCGCTGATCGGCGGCGGCGCGGAAACCTGGTGGCAGCTAGCCCGCCGCGCCCAAGCCCAGGGCGGCAATCAGAACGCCCCACGCTTGATCCAGGTCGATCATGCGCAGGATATCACGTTCTCTGGTGTCACCTTGCGCAACGCTGCCAATTTTCATGTCGCGATGAACCGGGTTGAAGGTGCCACGTTTTGGGCCCTCACGATCGATTCGCCGGCGGATGCCCGCAACACCGATGGCATCGATCTTGGCGCCAGTCAGGATGTGACCATCACCCACAGCTGGATCCGTACGGGTGACGACAACGTCGCAATCAAGGCCGGCGACAATGGTTCAAGCAGCCATATCTCGATCATTGATAATTATTTCGGCTGGGGGCATGGCATGTCGATCGGCAGCGAGGTGAATTCCGGGGCCAGAGACATATTGGTGCGTAATCTGACACTGGATGGTACGACGTCGGGCCTGCGCATCAAGAGCGATGTTGGTCGAGGCGGTCTGGTCGAGAACGTGACTTATGAGTACGTGTGCCTGAGGGGCAACCGGTGGCCGCTGGCTTTCGATGCAAAATATGATCCGCGCGCTCAAGGCACGAGGATTCCGGTCTATCGGCAAATCATTCTCCGTCATGTGCATGGCGACACTGGTGTGCTGCTGATGCGCGGCATAGACGAGCGGCATGCCCTGGACGTGACACTCGAAGATGTTCGATTTGCCAATTCCGCGACTTGGCAACTTGAACATGCGAACGTCAGCGCAAATCACTCTGACGTATGGCCCCCGCTGCCCGGACGAGCTACACAACCGCCGCTGCGCGGATCGGAGGTATGTTCCAAGGCATTCCGCGACGGCAATCGGTAAGCACTACACGCGGCGCCGAACTCAGGTGGTGAGTTCCGCATCTGGGGCCAAGATTACTGGTGTTGACGAAGGTCGGGCTCATGTCCCGAGTTGGTTGCTATTGGCCGACAGTTTTGCAGGGCCGGAAATGTCAAGGTGACGCAGGTTCTGATTTGGCGATGAAAATCTTGTGTCGATGCGCGACGGCTATCCCGCTGAGAAACGAAGTGTAAGATCACATGCGAATTTTCGTTTCCTCCGCTGCACTTCTGGCGGGATGTTTCTGCATCGCCGCGGCGTACGCTCATCCACTGTTGGTGTCGCATGCCGGAAATGCAGACTATCACTCCGTGCAGCAAGCCATCGACGCATTGCCGGCGGAAGGCGGAAACGTCCGGATCGCGCCGGGCATCTATCGCGAGAAGGTTAAAATCACGAAATCCGGTGTTCATCTCGCAGGGACTGGCAACAAGCCGGAGGATACGGTCATTGTGTATGGCGACGGCGCGGTCAATGTAGGAGGAACGGCCCGTTCGGCGACGCTGGATGCCCCTAGCGATGACTTCCGGCTCGAGAATCTGACCATTCAGAACGACTATGCCCTCAATCCGGCCAATCCACCTTCGCAGGCGGTAGCGCTGTCCGTTACCGGAGATAGGGACGTCATTACGCGCGTCCGCCTGCTCGGCGCCCAGGACACGCTGTTTGCCGGCAAGGGACCAAACGGTAGAATGTCACGACAATACTTCTCGAACTGCTTCATCGAAGGGCATGTCGATTTCATATTTGGCAACGCCAAGGCCTGGTTCCGGCAATGTGAATTGCACGGCATCGCCAATCAAGCGGTCATCTATACCGCTCAGAGCAAGGCAACGCCGGATGAGGACAGTGGCTATGTTTTTGATCATTGCAGGCTAAGTGCCGACCCTGCTGCGCGCTATATCGCGCTTGGCCGCCCCTGGCGCTCCTACGCCACAGTGGTCTTCCTGTCGACAAAGATAGATGCACGAGTGATTGCGGAAGGCTGGCGCGAATGGGCTCCCGGCGAGACCAACAAGTTGAGCACGAGCTATTATGCCGAATATAGATCCTTCGGCATCGGTGCTAACCCATCAGGCCGCGAGCCTCATTCCCATCAACTGAAAGATGGCGAAGCTGCGAGATGGTCGCTGAGAGTGTTCTTCGCGGGTGTCACAGATTGGCTGCCCACGAACCATCAGGTTCGAACAAAGAGCAATGTTCACGGTGAAGGGGTTCCACGGCGATCCTCGGATGAATGAGGGGAGCGAGCCTGATTGTGATGGAGAGTCTTGTACAGCAACCCAACCGCCGCCGGAGCCAAACCGACGGAAAGGGGGGCCGGCGCGACGATCTCATCTGTTCGCCGTCCACCCACATGCGCCCGCTTCAGCTCGCAGAACATCTTGTCCGTTTTGGCGGATCAGTGTCGGCAAGCTCTACGGACCGTCACGTCAGCACGTCGTCATCGCTCGGGAACGGCTGATTTGCCTGTTCAGCGCCTTGCGCAGATCTCCGGAGAGCGAAGTGGGCTGATGCTTCGCGGCTATATTCGTTCGGTCGGTGAGCGACGAAAATTCCCGTGCGCGAGGCGAGGGCGCCTATCTGCGCCCCGTCGAAAGTTGCTTCGGAACGAGAGCTCAGTCGGTCGAAAAGTTGTTGAGGAGACCAAGGCGCGCCGCGGCGAAATCATCGGTTACGGAGGCGCTGCCTCAGCCAACCAACTCGGTTGATGAGGCCGCAGACTGTTCGGCAGGTTTATTTGACTTCGGGGGCGTTCCGCGAGCTCCATCTTGGCAAGCAAGTTGTGGAGTTCAAGCATGCACCGCGTTGGCAGCTTACGATGGCCAAGCCGTCGTGCAGGTGAGGTCGTGCGCGCTCGAGCGGGGCGGTCCCGAGACTGCAAGAGAAGCCTTGCGGTCCCTCAGTCAAAGACTGAGCCCGATTGAAGTGAGCGAATCGAAGTCTGCCGGATCTTCATTTCCAACTTGGCTTGCCAGGCACCGTTACTGCTGCGAACTCAGGACGCCCTGCACATCTTCTCGAAAAAGAATGTTTGGGGTCGTTTTGATGCCTGAACGCGCTCGTCGCCACTGGGCGAGAATCTCGTCTCCGAGCGGAACGTCCCTTTCGAAGGCTTACGGCGCAATTCGCCGTTTCTCGTACGACGTGGATCTCACATACGGCATTCGAGCAACAGCTCCGGACCCGTGGACAATTTGGTCCCTCAGAACCGCAGTCAAAGCAAAAGTGCCAACGCGCGAGAACGCCTCCGGTCTGCGTCAAGGAAAAGACGTTGTGCGTCATCAATGAACGCCTGCAATAGGACAAGCTCACTACCAAAATTGATGCCAAGGACGACAAGATGCACGTCACGTATGATCCATTGGAGACGGTAGCGGCTATGTAAGTCCCGCCGTGATGCTTGAATTCGGCGCACGATCGACCGGCGATCCATTGTTAGCCCGTCTTATTCGCGAGAGGGCGCCTGAGAGGCTGGCGAGCGTGGTGTAAAGCGCTGATGCGGCGTAGGATTCGGTTGCGAAGCCACCCCATCACCTTCAACCGCGAACGCCACGCCCGCCATGACCGATGATACGATTTCAGACCACTATCGAGAAGCAAGAATTCAACACAAATAAAACCTCTGCCTCGCGCTCGATCTCTTCATGCTTGATAGTCTCGTTTCGGAGGCTGATCACCTACCGCGTCTAATAGGCCGCTCGCGCCGGTTTCTTTGGACGCGGCACGACCGCGACTCCACGTTTCGGCACAGAAATGATCGGGAGTCACTCAATCTTTCTTCAACTTAACCCGTCTTATTCGTAAGAGTGCGCCTGAGGGGTAAAGCGCTGATGCGGCGTAGGATTCGGTTGCGAAGCCAACCCCATCACCTCCAACCGCGAACGCCACGCCCGCCATGACCGACGATACGATTCCGCCCTTCTCGTTTCCAGCCATTCACGCCAAGAAAGTCACAGCTGCCTTCGATGGTGGACGCCTAACCTCGAATGGGGGCGTGATGCTTCTGGCGATGGCCGAGCGGCGTCTCGGTTTGGCCAACAATCTGGCCCGGGTGTTCCCGGATCGGCGCGATCCGACGCGGGTCGTGCACAGCCTGGTCGATATGCTCCGCGCTCGCATGTTCGCGATCTGCTGCGGCTACGAGGACGCCGACGACCTCGATCATCTGAGGTCCGATCCGGCATTCAAACTGGCCTGCGGACGGCTGCCGGACACGGGCCGGGATTTGTGTTCCCAGCCGACGCTGTCGCGGCTGGAGAATGCGCCGCGCCTGCGCGACGTGATCCGGCTGACCTACATTTTGGTCGACGCATGGATGGATAGCTACCCGCGCGAGCCGGCATCCGTCACGCTCGACATCGATGATACCTGCGACGTCGTCCACGGCCATCAGCAGCTCTCGCTGTTCAACGCTCATTATGACGAACGCTGCTTCCTGCCGATCCACGTCTACGACACGGAGAAGAGCCGGCCCGTGGCCGTCGTGCTGCGGCCCGGCAAGACGCCGGGCGGCGTCGAGGTGCGTGCCCATCTGCGCCGCCTGGTACGGCATATCCGGACGCGATGGCACAACACGCAAATTACGTTCCGTGGCGACGGGCACTATGCCCGGCCGGAGGCAATGGCGTGGTGCGAGACCAACGGCATCGACTACATCTTCGGTCTGTCCGGCACCAAGCCTCTCGCCAGAAAAGTCGACGAGGTCGCCGACGACATCCGCACGCGACGCGCCATCGAGAACCTGCCGGTTCTGCGTGGCTATACCGAGACGCGCCACAAGGCAAAGTCCTGGGATCGCGAACGGCGCACTGTCGCCCGTATTGAGGCGACGATGCTCGGCCTCGACATCCGCTTCGTCGTCACCAGCCTCGATGTCGGCTCGGCCGAGTGGATCTACGACAGCCTGTATTGCGCGCGCGGCCAAGCCGAGAATCTGATCAAGCTGCATAAGACGCAGCTCGCCTCCGATCGCACCAGCTGCCGTTCGGCGCTCGCCAACCAGGTCCGTCTCGTGCTCCATACGGCCGCTTATTGGCTGATGCTGACCGTGCGCGACGCCATTCCCAAAGCCCGGGAATTGGCCGCTGCCGAGTTCGCGACGCTGCGTCTTCGGCTCTTGAAAATCGCCGCCCGTGTCGTCGAGACCACGAGCCGCATTCGCCTTGCGTTTGCCGCGGCATGTCCCGAAGCCGACCTGATCTGCGGCTTGCCCGGCGCGCTGCTGCCGCTCGGTCCTTGACCGGCGGGGCGTCCGCCCCCGTTCGCCCAACCCATCCCTCAAGCGCGTTGCAAAGTACCGGTCGTCAGGCGGCGAAAAGCCGAAGGCAATCCTGTGCGCCTCGTCAGACAAGATGTGCGGCCGCATCAATCGGGCCCAAAAGCCGCACTCTCACGAATAGGACGGGTTAGATCGGTCGACCAATTTCGTCAGCTCGAACACGAAACCGGCGAAGAGGTGCGATAAAATTGGAGCAACTCCGTCCGTCGTCAGGCGGGTGCCGATGCGACGCCGGTCTCGCGCGCAGCAATATCCTGATCTCGTCAGCTTCTTGAAAGGTTGCGGCTACAACAATCGAGAATCTGAAGAGCTGCAATCTCGCCGTAATCCAGGCCGTACGGATTGCTGCAGGGTCTCTACAAACATGAGGAGAGCAGGATGGATCCGGTTGACCCATTCTTCGATTCAGGAGCCTGGATGCGGGAGTACGCCACGCTGCCGGGGCGGGCGGGTCAGCGACGGGGCGACTCAAGCGAGCAAGGCGACTTTGAGAAGCGTATGGAGGATTTGCATCTCGATCCGTCTGATCAAAGCAAGTCAACTTCACCTGATCGGCCTCCCGCAGGAGGTGGTCGAGCAGTCCGGCGGGACGATTTCGGCGGTTCGATGCGGGCGCCGCCGCACTCCACTTTTAGGGAGAGTGCGCTAGGCGACACGCGCCGGAGCGTAGACATTCCCAGCTTTCAGCTTACCGCTGCGACGCAAGTGCCGCAGTCTAGTTTGCGAGATGATCTGTTCAGCAGCGCGCGCTAAAGCTTTCCGGACGCAGAGTCTGCCGCGTCGGCCAAAAGCGGAAAAAGCCGCAGATTATGGTCACGCTTCAAGTCGGGAATCGGCAAGGCGCTTGGCCGGAGCAGCAGTGAAAATTCGTCGCGCGACGCTGGGCAATCTGACGTCTTTTCGACGAACTTACGAATTGATTATGCGAGGCAGCCGGGCCGGACGCGCGGGGTCCCTGCGGCCGATGAGGAGCTCATTAAAGATTTCCGAAACAAGGCGGCGGGTAACCTCACCGACGGCACGATCAAGAATGCGGCAACCGATTTGCGCCATTTGAGCGTGCTCCTGAGCGAGCACGGCAGGCCCTCAATTGCGGATCGAATAGCCGGGAATTGGAAAACGCGCAGCAGGACAATCCGGAGGTGGAAAACCACCAGCTGGAAGCTGAGCTCGATGAGGAGGTCGACAGGTACGCAGGCCGCCGCGGCACGCGCATCAAGGCGGCCTTGAAGAAGCTCCGTGAGGTCGGTGCCGGAAACGCCCTGGCGCCTGATCTCCGCCGACTGGCTCCTCACGGCGCGGACGCAACCCTCATCCACATGTGGGCGGCGGCGGAAAAGGCAACACACAGGATCGAGCCGAAGACGATCGACAGGCAAGCTCGCCGCATGTCTAAGCTGAGTGAGTGGCTGCGGACCCATGATAGGCCACCGATGGCCGGCCGACTTTCCACCCCCGCGTTTGTCCGGGATCTCGAGGAGTACAGGCGCGAAACCAACGACAAGAAGATCAATGCTGATCTGGTCAAACTTGGCGGATACGAGCAAATCCTGGAGGCGAACAGGGCGCTTGGATTGAGGCCTCCTGAGGATCCGGGCCAGCCTTCTTGGGAAGCTGCTCGACAGCCGCATGCACTGCAGGGTCCTCCCGCAACGCCAGCTAGCCCGAGCGCGGGCGCCTGGGATTGGCTTGGCGAGCAGATCCACGGGCCCAACATATCGATGCCAGCGCGCCCAGCCATTGGCAGGCCGGTTCGTCGCAGCAGCTTCCCGCAACCCCGGCGACGCCGAGCGCCGGAGCCTGGAACTGGCTTGGCGAGCAGATCCAAGGACCCGCCTCACCAGAGCCAGCGCCGCACTGGGGCGCGCAAGCTCATCCGCCGCTCGAGCTTCCTGCTACACCGGCCACCCCCAGCCAGGGAGCCTGGGCCTGGCTCGGGCAACAGATGCAAGACTCCGCATCGCCGTCGTGCGTGAGGCCTCGATCGTCAAACATCTACGGCGGTCTCGACTCCTTCGTTGATCTGGATTGCGCGTTTCGCGGGATCGTGAGCGCGGATTTCAGGGGATCGTGAGCAGAGATTTCAGACGATCGTGAGCAACGATTTCGCGGGATCGTGAGCAAGGCTTTCGGAGCCTTGCAGCGCTTCGGCCGACAACTCAACCGGCTTAGGGATGACCTCGTGGTTAACGAGGAAGTCCAATGCCTACCCAGAGATTGTCGATGCGCCGGATCAAGGAAGTCCTTCGGTTAAAACATTTTCAAGGCCTGCCAGAGCGGGCCATCGCGCGGAGCGTGGGCGTCAGCAACGGCGTTGTGCACAGCTACCTGAGCCGCGCCCGCTCTGCTGGGTTGAGCTGGCCGCTTCCGGAGGGAATGACCGATGAAGACCTGGAGCTTTTGCTTTTCCCGGCCCCACGACCAGCGTCTCAGAGCCCGCAGCGGCCGGTGCCCGACTGGAGCTACATCGATAAAGAGCTCCGCCGGCGCAACGTAACCCGTCGCCTGCTCTGGGAGGAGTATCGCGCCGTTAATCCCGACGGTTTCGGGTACACGTGGTTCTGCACTACCTACGAGGCCTGGAAGGGGCGGGTCCGACCTTCGATGCGGCAGATTCATCTGGGCGGCGAGAAGGTGTTCGTGGATTTCGCCGGCGACACCATCGACATCGTCGATCCGCTGACCGGGGAAGTGCAGCCGATGAAGCTGTTCGTCGCGGCGATGGGCGCTTCGAACTACACCTACGCCGAGGCCTGCCCCAGCGAGAGCTTGGCCGACTGGATCCGGGCCCACGTCAACTTGTTCACGTTTTTGAGCGGAACGCCGACGTTCGTGGTCTGCGACAACCTCAAAGCCGCCGTCAGCAACCCCGACCGCTACGATCCCGGCCTCAATCGCACTTATGCCGAGATGGCGAGCCATTACGGCACGGCCATTCTCGCCGCACGGCCGCGGCGCCCAAAAGACAAGGCGAAGGTCGAGGTCGCGGTGCAAATCGCCCAGCGCTGGATTCTGGCCCGGCTGCGCAATCAGCGCTTCTTTTCCCGGGCCGAGCTCAACGCCGCCATCAAGACACTCGTCGACGAACTCAATGCTCGTCAAATGCGTGGCTTCGGCTCAAGCCGCGCCGAACTGTTTGCCGAACTCGACAAACCCAAGCTAACCCCGCTGCCAGATCAGCCTTATGCCTTCGCACGCTGGAAGCGCTGCCGCCTCGCTCCCGATTATCATGTCGAGGTCGACGGCCATTGGTACTCCGCGCCGTATCGTCTGATTGGCGAGCTGGTCGATGCCCGTATCGACGATCGGACGGTCGAGATCTTCCACAAGGGCCAGCGGATCGCCAGCCATGCCCGCGCGCCCAACCGACGCGGACACACCACCATCGCCGACCACATGCCCAGCGCCCATCGCCGCTACGGCAAATGGACCCCCGCCGCGGTGATCGCCGCCGGCGAGCGGATCGGTCCTTCGACAGCAGCGTTTTTCCAGGCCGTGATCGACGCCCGGCCCCATCCAGAACAAGGCTTTCGAACCTGCCTTGGCATTCTGGCGCTCGTCAAAAGCTACGGCGCCGAACGCCTCGACGCAGCCTGCCGGAGGGGCATCCTCATCAAGGCGCGCTCCGTCGCCTCGATTAGATCGATCCTCCAGAACGGCCTCGATCGCACGTTCTTCGACGAATCTTTCGAGCACCAGCCCCTGCGCCACGGCAATATCCGCGGACGCGACTACTTCCACTGAAGCAAGGAGAGACCCGGCATGCTTAACCACCCAACCCACGAACGGCTGATCGAGCTTGGCCTGACCGGAATGGCCAAGGCCTTCGAGGAGCAGCGCCGATCGCCCGATCTCGAAGCCCTGCCGTTCGAAGATCGCATCGGCCTGTTGGTCGACCGCGAAGCCGCCGAACGCGACACCAGGCGGCTCACCACGCGCCTCAAGATCGCCGCACTGCGCCAGACTGCTTGCGTCGAGGACGTCGATCTGCGCACCCCGCGGGGCATCGACCGCGCCGTTTTCGCCAAACTCGTCGAAGGTCGCTGGATCGATCGCCACGAGAATTTGCTCGTCACCGGGGCAACCGGCCTGGGCAAAAGTTGGTTAGCCTGCGCGCTCGGCCACAAGGCCTGCCGCGACAACCGATCAGTCCTCTATCATCGCGTTCCAAGGCTGTTCGAGGCGCTCGCGCTCGCGCGCGGAGACGGACGTTACGCTCGGCTCCTCAAAAGCCTCGGCCGCGCTCAGCTTCTGATTTTGGATGATTGGGGACTATCGGTGCTCACCGCCGCGGAACGCCGCGATCTGCTCGAAATCCTCGAGGACCGCCATGGCCGCGCATCCACCATCGTCACAAGTCAGCTCCCCGTGGACACCTGGCATGGAGCCATTGGGGACCCCACGGTCGCCGACGCCATTCTCGATCGCCTCGTCCACAACGCCCACCGCCTCCAGCTCACCGGAGAAAGCATGCGAAAACGCAGCGCCAAAACCATCACCCTTGACGGCCAACCAGAACACTGACTCTATCTCCCATCGGCCGTAGCGGGCTGCTCACGATCGTCTGAATTCAGTGCTCACGATCGCGCGAAATCGATGCTCACGATCCGTGAAATCCGCAGGTGTTGGCGCAAGTCATCCTGCAAGTCCTTTTCTAGTCGCTGAAGCTCCTCTGAGGAGACGGGGGACGGCATGGATTGATTATCAAGCAATCGCCGAAGCTCCCCTGGAGAGAATTGCTTTAGATCGAAACTAAACTCTTCTGGATCGGCGGAGAACGACGCGGCAGGGTGTCGGTGCAACTCGCCCTGTAAGTCCTTTTCCAGTCGCTGAAGCTCCTCCGAAGGGACGGAGGCTGGTGACGGAATGGGTTGATGACCAAGATGATCCAGCACTTGCAAAAGCTCCCACTGATGAAGCTGCTCGGGATTGATCGCGACGTGCCCTGGGACGAAAGCCGACGGGGCGGGTTGATCCTCCTGCCCGTCCCGAAGCTCCTCTCGCCGACTGCTAGCTTCGTACGAGGCCCTGTGCTGTGCAGCGGCGTCGCCGATGAGCGTCGGTTCCATCAGTGCCGCGCTTTCGGGATGGATGGGGGCCACGTTCGGGGGGCGGGCGCGACCGCTCCGTTGGCGTACGATGACTTCGCCCGTCGACCGAAAGGTGCGGAGATGGTCTAATGCTACAAGGAGGATTTTGGGATTTCCCTTTCCGACGAACTCGTACGTCACCGCCATTGCTCAGCGACTTATTGTCCTGCCGAGCAACAATGCTCGGTCTGCGTTTTGCGAAGAGCCAACGGCTAAAGCTAAGAAGAGCGCCTGCATGTTGCTTCGCCCCACCGGCGACCATCCCGCCTTTGATGAGAGCCTCCTCAAGCCTCAAGATTTCGGGAGCATCCTCGGATAAACAGGCCGCTTGTCCAACTGATGCCCCCGTACCACAATCCCAGTTGATTGAGCCGGCTGCATCGCGGAGGCTGCTGACATTGCTCCACCACCGCCTGAATTGGCGAACTCGCTCAGCTGCTGCTCAATGGCAACGCCTTGCGGACTTTTTAGGGCCCTTGGCCTCTTCGCTGCTCTCAACTCAGCTGTGTTACGCTCATCGTTGATGAGGACCTCGCTTGGCAAGAGGTTGCTCCTGGCAAGTGCACTCATCGGCTCGGCCGGGGACTGCTGGTGTAGCTAGACACATTGGTAGAGGGCCTACCGCGTGGCCCACCGTCAGGGATCGCGTTATCGGCTTCGCGCACCTCGTTTAATTGCTGCTCAAAGTCGTCTTGCCCGGATCGGTCGGGTTGATGCTCTTGCGAGACCTGTACCGCGGCCCGGCAGTTACGTCAAAATTGTGCGGTTCCACATTAGCCTCTCGTCATGAAATCAATTGAGCTAGTCCTACTATGAACAAACTTTCGAGAATCTGACGAGCCGTCGCCCGCGGCTCTCAATCGTCGCGCAACTTCATGCCGAAATCCTCGACTTGCGCGCCACCGGTCTGTCGCCGCGCGGGATCGCGCCGCAGATCGCCATGAGCGTGAGGACTATCGAACGCTGGCTTGCTGCGGGCGGTGAGCCTGAGCGCCGGCGGCCGCCCGCACACTCTGTCCTCATTGGTCCTTTTCGAGATTATTTGGGAAAAGCGCTGGGAGGAAGCTGACCTTAGCGATTTTTATCGCACCAAGCTCGCTTTCATCGGCTTCCCAGGTCCAGTGGGCACTTGCACTCTGCTCCCGAGCGGACCAGGTGTTTGCAACGCAGCGCGAGGGGACTTTGCATAGCGCAATAACTGAACTGGGCATGAGGCCTTAAGCTATGCAGGTTGCGAAATACCGCGCCCGCCGAGGAATTTGGGCGGCCATCAGGAAAAGCCTTTGTCAGCAAACTTTCGTTTGGTGGCCAAGTTCTTGGCGCTTGGCTATCGCCTGCGCTCGGCGCCGGTGCTCCCTCGATCAGGAATGCGTTCGATCTGTGGTAGCTGCGGTTTTCAAGACAAGAATTGGCGGACTATGTGAAAGGATCAGGGATGCAGAAAGCATGTCCGGGCACGCACCAAATTGGTAGAATCGCTTGGCAGATTCTACAAAGAGGAGGCTGGACGGTTCAGGCCGTGCCCCTGCAACGGATCCATCGCCTGCCAACAGCCTCGCTATAGAACGCCTTACGCGAGCTGCCCCGCCGAAAGCTCGATTGCAGGCCCTGCTGCCTCTTCAGCCACGTTCAGGATAAATGCGTACGCGCTGGCGGCCTTCGCTCTCCACCAATTCACCCCTGTAAGGCACTCCGCGGATCTCGAAATAGGTTGGTTGGCCCGCCCGCGGCAGGATGCCTTGGCCTTCCAGGGCGCGGACGAGGTAGGGCGGAAGGAATCGATCTCGGTGCTCCCATCCCCGCGGATCAGATACCCAAGATCAACGGGCCCCTCACCGGATTGCACGGCTGGCACGATCGGCCGGGGACGATAGAGCGACTGAGACGGGCCTGGTTCATCCGGCTGGCTCACGCGGGGATGATGGATCAGGCGAACATCCCTGCGGCCTCCTGGTCCAAACGTAGCCGAAAATAGCGCTCCCCATTGATCACAAACTGACTTGGCCCGAACTGGTTGTAAGCGACGTTCGCGTCCCATTCGCAAAGGTTTGGCGTGGGGATTGCAGTCTGTTGATCAACGTGTTTGCAAATCGTTGGCGGGGGGTATGGAGGCGGCAACGACGGAGAATTACGAGGTGCGGCCGAACGACCAGGGCAGGAGCTCGTCGATCCGGGACTGCGGGTGACCGGTTGCGATCGCTTTGAGCGTCGCTTTCATCCAGACGTAGGGCTCCACGCTGTTGATTTTGCAGGTGGCGATGAGCGAAGCTATGCGCGCCCATGAACGACCACCTTCGTCGTGACCAGCAAATAAACTATTTTTACGCGTCAGAGTCAGCGGCCTGATTTGATTTTCGACGGGATTGGTGTCCATCTCAACGCAACCATCGTCGAGAAACAAGGTGAGGCCATCCCAATGGTTCAGGAGATAGGCGATCGCCTTGCCCATCTCGCTGCCCGGCGACAGGCGAGCGGCTTGCTCGCGCAGAAACCTCTCGAGTTCAGCGACGAGCGGCCGTGATCGCTCGTTACGGGTCGTTTGCCGAGCCGGGGCGTCGGCGCCACGGATCTCCTTCTCGATCGCATAGAGTGCGGCGATGCGCGCGAGAACGGCTTCGGCGATGGGTGAGCCGGCTTTCGGAGTCGCTGCGATGATCTTGCGCCTTGAGTGGGACCAACATGCGGCCAGCCGCAGCGGCACGCCGCCTTTGCGCTTGGGCCGTGCGAGCCGATGATAGCCCTGGTATCCGTCGACCTGAAGGATGCCGTCGAAGCCCTCGAGGATGCGCTCAGCATGGTCACCACCGCGTCCTGGCGCGTAGTGGTAGACCACGATTGGTGGATCAGCGCCGCCGTGGCCGCGATCGTCGCGCAGGACAGCCCACAGATAGCCGGTCTTCGTTCGGCCCCGGCCCGGATCGAGCACAGGCGCCCTGGTCTCGTCTATGAACAAGCGGCCCGATTGCTTCATCACGACGCTCATGCGCTCGACCAGCGGCGCGAGGTGGAAGGCGACCGTTCCCATCCAGTCTGCCAGAACGGCGCGATCGATGAAGATGCCATGCCGAGCCAGAACCTGCGACTGACGATAGAGTGGCATGTGCTCGCTGAACTTGGCGACCGCCACCTGCGCCAGCAGCGCCTCGGTGGGGATGCCACCCTCCACGAGATGGGCGGGCGCCGGCGCCTGAGCAACACCGGTGCAGCCCTTTGCGCAGGCGTAGCGCGGTCGCACCGTCTCGATCACACGATACTGGGCGGCCATGACATCGAGACGGCGGGAGCGATCCTCGCCGATCTGGACCATCCGGCCGCAGCCGCAGGGACACTCGAGGTTCTCGGGTTCGATCACCTGCTCGATGCGCGGCAGGTGCGCGGGAAAGGCACGGGCAGCGCGCCTGGTCCGGCGGCTGGACGGCGCCGTGCCGGCGCGGCGCGCACGATCGTCCTGGCGTTCCTGGACTTCGGCGATGGCAATCTCGATGTCCTCGAGAACCAGTTGCATCTGATCGGGATTGAACTTCTCCGAGCGTTTACCGAAACGTGCGCGCTCGTACTCCTTCACGAGCAGTTCGAGGCGTTCGACGCTCTCTTTGGACGCAGCCAGTTCACTCTCGACATGAAGGCGCGCCGAGCATTCATCGTCTGCGCGACGACGCTCGGCTTCAATCATCGCTTCCTGCGCGCGGAAGAGCGCGCGCACATCGGCGGGCAGCGCTGCAAGACGGGCGGGATCAATGGGGGACGGCGGCACATCCGCAAGCTATCATCCCAAAGCCCCGCGCGAAACAGGTTGTCGGGTCTGAGTCAGTTCGCCGCAGCTGGCGTCGCGACAATCCGTTCGCCCACTCGCTTCCAGTTCAGCCCTTCAAACGAGGGGATTGAGGAATGTCCCTGATAGTGAGTCTGACGAATCATTTCCGGAGGTGGTCGAGGTTGGGGACCCCCACCATCCTTTGTGGGGGCGCTCATATCGAGTGATTAGGAAGATCGGTCAGCGAGGCCGAGGCATTCCCGCTTCGTATGAAGTTGAGTATCGCGCAGGAAGCAGTCTTCTGATTCAAGCAACCGCAATCGAATATTATGAGCAAGAGGCAAATCAGATTAAGCTGAGTATGGAGGCTCTACTCGAGCTTTTATCGACAGCGGATTGTCCCGACGCACATGAGCATGGATCCAGCCGATCTTTGGTCGACGCTGACGCCCGCGCTCCGACGCCAGATCGTCGAAGACGTCGCCGCAATTTTGGCGGAGATCCCTCATGAAGTCCGAGCTGGTCACACCAAGCCACTTGGCGCGCAAAGCCGTAGTCTACATCCGGCAGTCGACGCCCCATCAGGTCGTAAGCAATCAGGAGAGCCTGCGCCTTCAATACGCGCTTCGCCAGCGCGCCCGCGAACTCGGATGGCGTGAGGCGGCCATCGACGTGATTGATGCCGATCTCGGGTTGAGCGGCGCGTCTATAGCACAGCGTAACGGCTTCAAGGAACTCGTTGGCCGTGTTGGCCTGAGTGAAGTGGGACTCATCCTGTCGATCGACGTGACCCGCTTGGCGCGTAATTGTACCGACTGGTATCCGCTCCTGGATATCTGTGGTCTACGTGGCTGCCTGATCGCCGACCGCGATGGTGTCTATGATCCGGGCACTCCCAACGGACGGTTGCTTCTCGGGCTGAAGGGTTCGATCTCCGAGCTTGAGCTACATACGATCCGCAGCCGGCTGACCGCCGGCCTGCTGGCCAAAGCCGAACGCGGCGAACTTGCGGTTATGCTGCCAATCGGGCTGATGCGGGACCCGAGCGGTGTGGTCGTTAAGGATCCCGACATGGCCGTGCAAGGGCGGCTCGGTCTCGTCTTCCAGTTATTCCTGCAGCTGCGCAGCGTTGCCAAGGTCATGCGAGCGTTGAACGAGCGTGACCTGGAACTGCCGCGTCGTGATCGATATGGCGATTTGTGCTGGACGCGCGCGACGCTGGCTGCCGTCGCGGCGATCTTGAAGAACCCCGCATACGCGGGCGCCTTTGTCTATGGACGAACCCGCTTCCGGCCGCCGAAGCGGGAGGGGGCCCTGCCACAAAAGGCTCCGCGGCCGATGGAGGAGTGGCGGATCGTCGTTAAAGATCGATATCCAGCCTATATCGACTGGCCAATTTATGAAAAAATCCGATCCGTCATCAGAGATAACCGAGCCGAATACATGCGCATCAAAACCCGCGGCGCGCCTCGCAATGGCGAGCTCCTGCTCCACGGCATTGCCTGGTGCGCACGATGTGGCCATAAGATGTACGTCCGCTACAAGGGCGGCGGCGAATATGTATGCAATCACCTGCGTACCCAGGAAGGTCAGCCAACCTGCCAACACATCCGCGCCGCCCATATCGATGCAGCCGTTGGCGACGCATTCCTAACCGCACTAGCGCCGGCCGAACTCGATGCCTTGTCGCGCTCCCGCCGGGTGCAGCAGCAGACGAACAATGCGCTACGCTCCAGTGCAGAACGAGAGCTCGAGCGCAAGCGATACACGGCGGCGCTCGCCGAACGGCAGTTCAACCGAGCTGATCCAGATAATCGGTTGGTCGCCTCGGAACTCGAGCGTCGATGGGAAGCGGCGCTAAACGACGTGCGCGCCGCCGAAGAGGCGCTTGCCCGACAGACGCCGCCCAAAGCCATCACACAAGTGGCCATAAGCAAGGAGCTCAACGACAAGGTCATCAGCCTCACCGGCCGCCTCCCGCAGATATGGGGTGACGAGACTATCTCGGATGCGCATCGCAAGGCGTTGTTGCGATGTCTCATCGAAAAGGTCGTTCTCGACCGCGGTGAGCGCGACTTGGCCCTGGCTAGGATCGTCTGGCGGGGAGGCGCCGTGACGGAGCTCGAAGTGAAGATGAGCGTCAACTCCGTCACCAGATTGACGCGAGGCACAGAGATGCGGGAACGCCTTCTGACGCTCGCTCGCGACGGCGTCCCAGACGACAAGATCGCCACAATCCTTACTCGGGAAGGTCACCGCTCTCCCCGTTGCGCCGATAAGGTGCTGCCTATCACCGTTGGGCGGCTCCGTCGTGCCGCCGCCATCAAGGTAACTGCCCAGCGCAGCCGATGGGAGCATGACGACTCATACCTCAGCCCGCCCGAACTGGCCCGAAGGCTCGAGATTCCAGTAAACTGGCTCTATGTTCAGATCCGAACCAAGCGTTTGCTAATTGATCGCCAGCCCAGCGGCGCCTATCTCTTCCCGAATACACCATCCGTTCTTCACGCCATCGGAGACCTTCGAAACCACGTCATCGCGCAACTTGATCTAAGAATCTGTCAGCCTAACAAGGAGGGGCATCAACATGGGTGATCGAACAGCGCTTCGAACTGCACGCGCGTCAGATGCATGACGCCGTCGCTGATCTGCGGCCACTCGAAACGACCATCGCGGCCAAGGCGCTTGTAGACCAAAACGAGGCCCGTGCCGTCCCATAGCAAAATCTTCAGCCGGTCGGCGCGCTTCGAACGAAAAACCACGATCAGGCCCGAATGCGGATCGAGCCCAAGCGTGTTTTGCACAAGACCGGCCAGCGCGTCGTGCCCGCACCGGAAGTCAACAGGACGCACAGCAAGCACAATCCGCAGTCCCTGCGCCGGAATGATCATGCGCCGCGCTCGATCGCAGTCACGATCTCCGCGATCCGCACCGCCGACACGTCCGCATCCAGGCGAACCGAAACCTTGCCAATCGTAATCTCGACGGGCCCCTCGCTCTTGCCTGACGCCACTGGATCGCTCAGCTCGATCGACACGAAATCCGCCGCGTCGTCCGTGACCAATGCGAGCCGGCCAGCACGCGCCAATCTGCGCCACGTCGTCAACTGCTGGGCCTTCACACCGTAACGCCGTGCGACATCACATACCCGGGCGTCGGGCTTCATGCTCTCGAAAACAGCGCGCCCCTTGATCTCCGCAGACCATAACCGGCCTCCAGAACGCGTCCGGCGCGTAAGCTTCCCTACAAAGCCATCAGCTTCGGCTTCCTCCCCCGATTGTTCCATCGCCTTCAGTCTCCTCTCGGCTCTCTGACAAGCCAAGGATCGCAGAGCGAAAGCCGAAGCGAAACCAGTCAATCAAATGGGAGAAAAGCTCCGCTTACAACTGGTTTGGCAGCAGATGCATATTTCCCAATACATCGATCAACACGACTGAAGCCGCCTGGGAGCCGTGGCGCCAGCCGGCGCCAACGATCGCTCCTATATCCCGCAGCTCCGGAGCCGCCCCCGGCGGTCCTGCGAACGACGAGGCGGCTGCAAATTCAGATGCTGGCGCAGAGCGCGCATCGTCACGCAAGTCGTGGGGTGTGGGGTGGATCCAGATGCGGATTTCACGGATCGTGAGCATCGATTTCGCGCGATCGTGAGCACTGAATTCAGACGATCGTGAGCAGCCCGCTACGGCCGATGGGAGATAGAGTCAGTGTTCTGGTTGGCCGTCAAGGGTGATGGTTTTGGCGCTGCGTTTTCGCATGCTTTCTCCGGTGAGCTGGAGGCGGTGGGCGTTGTGGACGAGGCGATCGAGAATGGCGTCGGCGACCGTGGGGTCCCCAATGGCTCCATGCCAGGTGTCCACGGGGAGCTGACTTGTGACGATGGTGGATGCGCGGCCATGGCGGTCCTCGAGGATTTCGAGCAGATCGCGGCGTTCCGCGGCGGTGAGCACCGATAGTCCCCAATCATCCAAAATCAGAAGCTGAGCGCGGCCGAGGCTTTTGAGGAGCCGAGCGTAACGTCCGTCTCCGCGCGCGAGCGCGAGCGCCTCGAACAGCCTTGGAACGCGATGATAGAGGACTGATCGGTTGTCGCGGCAGGCCTTGTGGCCGAGCGCGCAGGCTAACCAACTTTTGCCCAGGCCGGTTGCCCCGGTGACGAGCAAATTCTCGTGGCGATCGATCCAGCGACCTTCGACGAGTTTGGCGAAAACGGCGCGGTCGATGCCCCGCGGGGTGCGCAGATCGACGTCCTCGACGCAAGCAGTCTGGCGCAGTGCGGCGATCTTGAGGCGCGTGGTGAGCCGCCTGGTGTCGCGTTCGGCGGCTTCGCGGTCGACCAACAGGCCGATGCGATCTTCGAACGGCAGGGCTTCGAGATCGGGCGATCGGCGCTGCTCCTCGAAGGCCTTGGCCATTCCGGTCAGGCCAAGCTCGATCAGCCGTTCGTGGGTTGGGTGGTTAAGCATGCCGGGTCTCTCCTTGCTTCAGTGGAAGTAGTCGCGTCCGCGGATATTGCCGTGGCGCAGGGGCTGGTGCTCGAAAGATTCGTCGAAGAACGTGCGATCGAGGCCGTTCTGGAGGATCGATCTAATCGAGGCGACGGAGCGCGCCTTGATGAGGATGCCCCTCCGGCAGGCTGCGTCGAGGCGTTCGGCGCCGTAGCTTTTGACGAGCGCCAGAATGCCAAGGCAGGTTCGAAAGCCTTGTTCTGGATGGGGCCGGGCGTCGATCACGGCCTGGAAAAACGCTGCTGTCGAAGGACCGATCCGCTCGCCGGCGGCGATCACCGCGGCGGGGGTCCATTTGCCGTAGCGGCGATGGGCGCTGGGCATGTGGTCGGCGATGGTGGTGTGTCCGCGTCGGTTGGGCGCGCGGGCATGGCTGGCGATCCGCTGGCCCTTGTGGAAGATCTCGACCGTCCGATCGTCGATACGGGCATCGACCAGCTCGCCAATCAGACGATACGGCGCGGAGTACCAATGGCCGTCGACCTCGACATGATAATCGGGAGCGAGGCGGCAGCGCTTCCAGCGTGCGAAGGCATAAGGCTGATCTGGCAGCGGGGTTAGCTTGGGTTTGTCGAGTTCGGCAAACAGTTCGGCGCGGCTTGAGCCGAAGCCACGCATTTGACGAGCATTGAGTTCGTCGACGAGTGTCTTGATGGCGGCGTTGAGCTCGGCCCGGGAAAAGAAGCGCTGATTGCGCAGCCGGGCCAGAATCCAGCGCTGGGCGATTTGCACCGCGACCTCGACCTTCGCCTTGTCTTTTGGGCGCCGCGGCCGTGCGGCGAGAATGGCCGTGCCGTAATGGCTCGCCATCTCGGCATAAGTGCGATTGAGGCCGGGATCGTAGCGGTCGGGGTTGCTGACGGCGGCTTTGAGGTTGTCGCAGACCACGAACGTCGGCGTTCCGCTCAAAAACGTGAACAAGTTGACGTGGGCCCGGATCCAGTCGGCCAAGCTCTCGCTGGGGCAGGCCTCGGCGTAGGTGTAGTTCGAAGCGCCCATCGCCGCGACGAACAGCTTCATCGGCTGCACTTCCCCGGTCAGCGGATCGACGATGTCGATGGTGTCGCCGGCGAAATCCACGAACACCTTCTCGCCGCCCCCCGCGGGTCACTTCAAATTCCTCCGGGTGTGGTCAGTCAAATTCCTCCACCCGCGAGGCAGGACAAGGGACTGTTAGTTTGAGTTTGTTTCCCGGGCAAGAGCTTCAGCGGCTTCTTTGAGCCGATAGCTGCGTCCGTCGAACTCAAGCAGATGGCAATGATGCATAAGGCGATCGAGGATCGTCGTGCTCATAGTGTTGTCCCCAAGGTATGCCCCCCAATCCTGCACGACGCGATTGGAGGTGACGATGACGCTGCGGCGCAGTTTGTAACGCTGATGGATCAGGGTCTGCAGCAAAGTGCCGGCGTCGTCGGGGATGGCGCGTGCGAGGAATAGATCGTCCAGCACGAGGAGATCGCAGTCGATGATGGTTCGCAGCCGGACCTCGCGTTGTGCCGGAGAGTTCAGGGCGTAGCGGTGGAAGAAGTCGTCGGTCTCAAGATACTGGACCTTGTGGCTTTGCAGGATCGCCTGATAGGCAATCGCCTTGGCGATGTGCGACTTCCCGGTGCCAGGTTTGCCAACAAGCAGAGCGTTCTCGCCAGCGGCAATGAACGCCAGGGTGTGGAGCTGGAAGCAGGTCTGACGTGGCAGTTTGGGATTGAAGGACCAGTCGAACTCGGCGAGCGTCAGCTTTTCGTCGAGCCCGGATTGCTGGTATCGCCGCTCGATAAGACGGGACTGACGACGGTCCAGTTCATCCTGCAGGATAAGGGAGAAGGTCTCGAGGAAGGGCTGGTTGGCGCCCTGCGCCTGGAGCACGCGCGTCTGCAGCGTGTCGCGGACACCCGACAGGCGCAGCTGTCGTAGGCAACGCTCAATTTCCGGCATGGTCATCATGTGGCTAGGTCTCCAGTTTAAGGTGAGAAGGTGCAGCGGGAGCGCTCGTGGCGCCGGAGTTGGCCGGGGTTGCGCAGGCGACACGAGCGCGGATTGCCGTGGCGTGATCGTCGTGAGCCTCGGCCTGCCGACCATTGTCGTCGGCGTCGCGCCGCACAGCGCGGCTGAAGAGGTCGCCGTATTCCGCGGGGGTACGGATCAGCGGATGATCCTGGGTGAGCGGCGATGCCGGCTGTGGCGTCACTCCAACCTGCTCGATCGCCTGTTCGAACAACCGCTCGACGGTCGCACGCACGTGCTTGTAGCGGTAGATGCGGTTGTCGATGGCGTGCGCGCAGGCCTGCTCGACCAGCCGCGCCGGATACTTCCGGCCCAGCCCGACAATGCCCCACATCGCGCGCTGTCCGGGGCGCCCTTCGGTGTCGAACACCTGCTGGCACAAGGCCCTGGTCTGCGGTCCGATGCGCTCGGCGCTCGCCAGCAGCACGGCGGTTTGCCGCGACGGGTTGAACGGCCGTTCGCTGGTCGGCAGGACGACAGAACCGGGGTGCGCCATCCGGGAATGAACACGCAGCAGCGCACGGGTGTGGCGATCACGGATCTCGATCGTGGTGGTGTAGATGCGCACGACGACCTGGCTGCCGATCGGCGCGGGCCGCGCGGCGTAATAGCTGTTGTCGACGCGTACGGTGGTGTCGTCGCAGACAGTCCGGACGACTTCGGTGAAGATGCGGAAGGGAGCGACAGGCAGCGGCCGCAGGTGCGGCTTCTCTTCCTGGAACATCGCCTCGACCTGACGGCGCGTGCTGCCGTGGATGCGTTTGGAAGCCCAGTTCTCCTCCCAGTGCCTCAAGAACTCGTTTTGCGCCTCCAGCGTCTCGAAGCGCCGTCCGGCCAGCGCAGTGCCCTGGGTATGTTGAATCGCATTCTCGACGCATCCTTTCCGATTTGGATCGGCCACGCGCGCGGGATCGGCGACCACGGCGTAATGAGCCAGCATCGCGCTGTAAATCGGGTTGAGCTGGGGCTCGTACAAATCCGGCTTGAGGACGCCTTCCTTCAGGTTGTCGAGCACGACATAGCTGGGGACCCCGCCAAAATACCGGAACGCCTCTTCGTGGAGCTGCGCCCAGACTTGTTGGCTGGACTTCCAGACTACCCGCCGGAAGCTGCGCCGCGAGTAGCGTAGCGTCATCACGAACAGGCGGGGACGACGGTACCGCCCGCTCTTCGGATCAACCGTCGGCGCGCCCTCGCCATAGTCGACCTGAGCTTCCTCGCCGGGGAGGAACTCAAGACGATCAAACTGCTCAGGATCAGCGTGCCGCAACCGGCGCACAAACCGCTTGACACTCTGGTAGCTGGACGGAAAGCCAAATTGATCAACCAGGTCCTGGTAAATCGCCTGCGCGTTCCGCTTCAGCCGGACCTGTTCTTCGATCCACGTCCGATGCGCTTCGCAAGCCGAACGGGCCAGGCTGCTGGTGACCGTCGCTTCCGATGTCCCAAAAGCCGGTGGTCGGGGTGGAGGAATTTGGCCGTCCGCGCTCACCGAGCCGGTGGTCACTTCCCCGGGGGAATTTGCCTCCGCACCGGCCCGCAGCGCCTGATAACGCCGGATCGTCTTGCGATCGACACCCGTCAGCCGGTGAATCTCGCGCTGGCTGGTGTTGCGATCAAGTAATGTAAGTACGGTGCTTTGCAGATGTCGCTTCAAGACGTTCAACTCCCCGGCCCCTTGCTGGCTAAAGGGGTCGAACATAAACGTCCTGCCTGACCGGCTACTGCTGTTCAGCGGCGCTGACGGCGATCATCAGGTGGGGGAGTTTCAAGTGACCATACCCGGGGGATTTTGACCGACCCACGGGGCGCCCAGATGAATCTGCCGCATCGAAGGTCGGACCCGCCCCTTCCAGGCCTCGTAGGTAGTGCAGAACCACGTGTACCCGAAACCGTCGGGATTAACGGCGCGATACTCCTCCCAGAGCAGGCGACGGGTTACGTTGCGCCGGCGGAGCTCTTTATCGATGTAGCTCCAGTCGGGCACCGGCCGCTGCGGGCTCTGAGACGCTGGTCGTGGGGCCGGGAAAAGCAAAAGCTCCAGGTCTTCATCGGTCATTCCCTCCGGAAGCGGCCAGCTCAACCCAGCAGAGCGGGCGCGGCTCAGGTAGCTGTGCACAACGCCGTTGCTGACGCCCACGCTCCGCGCGATGGCCCGCTCTGGCAGGCCTTGAAAATGTTTTAACCGAAGGACTTCCTTGATCCGGCGCATCGACAATCTCTGGGTAGGCATTGGACTTCCTCGTTAACCACGAGGTCATCCCTAAGCCGGTTGAGTTGTCGGCCGAAGCGCTGCAAGGCTCCGAAAGCCTTGCTCACGATCCCGCGAAATCGTTGCTCACGATCGTCTGAAATCTCTGCTCACGATCCCCTGAAATCCGCGCTCACGATCCCGCGAAACGCGCAAACACCCTGCCCCGTCGTTCTCCGCCGGTCCAGAAGGGCTTAGTTTCGATCTAGAGCAATTCTCTCCAGGGGAGCTTTGGCGATTGCTCGATGATCAATCCATACCGTCGCCAGTATCCGTCGATCCAGATGACTCGGCTCTAAATTTAGGGCAGTCTGATCTTCCCCGAAAGAGTGGAGGGGTTTAAGCGGCTTTTAGCTCCATCTCGATCGGGCGATATATCGATTGCGGAATGGAGCCGGGTTCGGCTCGTAGAAGCCCTCGATGAAAGCAAAGATAATGCGCTGGGCGTCGGCGCGGTTATGGTTGCGATGACGAACCAGTGTATGGAGGAAGCTCTCCATCGGGGCATTGTCGTAGCAAACGGCCTCGCGGCTCATCAACGCGGTGATGCCGGCGCCCGCGAGACCGCCTCGTCTCATGCAATTGGGTTCTTTGGTGAAGGTTGCGGAATTCACGGGCGCGAATAAGGTCATAAGATCAGAATCGCAATCGATGCCCGCGATTCGCCCTTGCTCCATGCCTTCCGCTCGCTGGTTTCCCCCGAGCTTACGATCGTCCAGGTCCTTCCCCATGCCGATAAAGTGGTGCTCGTTGCTCGGTCGAAGGTCGCGCTCTCGTTTCTGTCACGCTTAGCCGACTTGCCGTGGTAGGGTTCGGTCCCATGCGTCACGATAACGTCGGAGCAGAACGGCGCTTGCGATGATCAGAAGAATATCAACGTAGATATCAACAGATTGAGCGCGTGTTCCGTTTGGGGCGCGTGTGTGATGATTGTCGGGTAATGAATGTATGACAGTCCGACGCTTGCATATATCCCCGGAGCGAGATGCGCGATGTATGTTCCCGTGACTGCTGTGCTATCGCGGTGCGCAAGCTGGCCTTTTGCCAGAGCAGCATCCACTGCAAGCTTACTCCAGGCCGTGTTGGTCGCCACGAGAGCAATCAGATCACTGGGCCGGCTATCAAAAGGTCCCTTTGCATAAAGACGAAGCTCGTAATACCGGCTGATCCTGTTGCGCTCAGGTGGAGCTCCCATGACGGAGAAGCCGCCGTAGATGCCGCGAGACGGCGACCCAAGGGCGTCACTCTGCCAGAGCTGCCTGTCCGCAGCGATGTAGTGAAAATTATTTCCGCTCTCCCTTTGTTGCTTGGGATCCGCCAAATTCGTGTAGCGGCTCCTGTTCAAACCAACGCCCGCCCGCAGCCACGTGTCGGGTACGCCGGGAGCAGCCTTGCTCTTGTAGCCGGCTTCTTCGACAAGAAGGATGCCTGCATTGGCCGTGCTCCATTTCAAGCCGGTGGGATTCTCGGTTATATGGGCATAGGCACCATCTGGACTGATTGAGCGCTGGACGGAGACCTTGTTGTACAAGCGAGCGTCAAAATTGTACTTCAAGTTGGCCGCTGGCGTGGGCGCGGCATTGGTGCTCATCCCAGCCTGGAACAAGGCAGACATGTTCGATCCTGTGATTCCTCCGAACAATGTGCCGGTGAATTCATTCTGGTTTCTGAGGTAGCCAAGTTTGAGTTCTAGTGTCCTATTGAAGAAAGTCTGGTAGTAGGCGAGCGTATTGAGTCCCACCCGATCTGGCCCTGGGCGATCCCACGTCCAGTATTGCTGCTCGGCCCCTACGACAATCTGTCCGTCGGCAATGCCAAACCGGCTCAGATCGTAGGTGACGATCATGAAGTTCGCCGACGCGAAAGTCGGATTCTGGCCCATATAGAGCTGGTTTGCGATAGTGCTTCTGGCTGCATGCGGTAGCTGGTTGCTTGCAAAGGAGTTATGTGTCCACCCGATATAGCCGATGCCGACGTCCGCCAGCGCAGATCTAACGCCCCCCTTGTCCTGATCAATCGTATCTGCAGGACCAGGGATGGGGAACCACAACCCTTTTTCACGCAGATTGTCGTACCTTTGGAAGGGATCGATCGTTTTTTGCGGTCTCGTCTGAGCAGCCCTGTCCGCATTGCCGCGCTTCTCCAAAGGCACTCCGGGACCTGCTGCTCGCGCCGGGGCAGGAGGGCGGATTGCCTGACAGATCAGGTCGATCGGGAGCTTTGCGGCCCGGTCGGAAGTCTTTCCTCTTTTGCTGGCCTGATCCACAGGGTGGTTACTAGGATCAAGTCCGCTCGCGGTTTGTGCCAGTACGGGATTGCCGACCAGACAAGCCGCTAGCGAAAGTGCGATAGCAAGCCCAGATTGCTTTCCCCTTGGTCTTAAATTGAAAGAAAGTGCTGCCGTAGCCGAGTATGTCCGGGGCGAGGTCGTCGCAAGAAGGCAATCACGCATGGCGTAGTTCGGGTCCATGTCTGCCGGCCATGAATATGCGGCCTGATTGGCCCGAAGTGAGCTCGCGGCGGCGTGTGGCACGCGCCTGCTTCCACATCGTCATTGCAAGCGCAGCCAAGCAATCCAGACCCCCCCGCAGTGGCAGTCTGGATCGCTTCGTCGCCAGCGCTCCTCGCAATGACGAGCAAGCGGCATCGCGGCTGTCGTTTCGCGTCCGTGGGGGAGGGGGACGAGCCAGAACTCGATCTATCCGAACAGAGCCACTCAGGCTTCCTGAACCTCTCAGCTCGCGGCGCGAGGATGATCTGGTCCGAGACTTTGGTTGTGCGTGACGCCGGTGCGCCCAGAGCCAGCGGAGAGCGCTGGCTCGGCAAATGCTCACGAGCGCGCGGAGCGTTCTGTCCTGGCCGCCAAAGCGTTGCGAATGTCCACCTTGCTCACTGTGCGTCAGGCGAGTCTGGCGGTGGTGCGCATCTGCATCGAAGGCGGCTTTCTGGACCAAACGGCAGCCACCCGAAAGCAAGGCTAGCCGTGCAAGAGGCTTGGCTTCACGAAGCGTTTCATTGGTATCGTTGTCAGCGAAACACGAGACGATCGGCGGGCTTGAAGGCCGAAGAGCTTTTGGATTTGCGCGCGCGGCAACCACACCACAACATCCAACGTGATAGCCCAGGGGACCGGAGGAATCAGCCATCGAGCAGCTTTGGCGGATATCGGCGAGCAGTTGCTTTCTGCCGTCGGCGCGGCAAAAACTGTCTTGCATCCAAAACCTTGATGTGCGCGGCGTTCGTTGGTTACGCTTGCCACGTGCCCGTCATCTCGAACAACCTGCCGGAACTGGTAGTTGATCAGGTGCAATGTTTGCCGGTCCAATCGCGCCATTGCGGCTCGGCCGATCAGCCGTGGCGCTTACGTGGCGCGTCCCAGACGAGGTTGCTGGTCTGGGCAATGCGTGAGGCGGGGCTCCATCGAACACTTGCAGGAATCAGTGGACGGTTTGCATTCGTGCCGGGGCACGGTAAAAAATCTGCAAGGTTCTTCTGAATGATGAGAGAATGCTGCGCCATCGCCGACTACGACGAGAACCATTGCTCGCTGGTGGCGCTATCATTGAGCACGCGCGCAAATTGTCGCGTTGCTCAAGAAGGAGCGTTTCATAGGAGTAGGCGCAGCCGATCGGGAAGCTCACCAAGATTGATTATTGTCGACGCTGGCAGCTCCTGGAACGCGGGAGCATCGCGAGCTATCGCGTCGACAAAATAAGCCTGCTGGAACGAGATCTTGAGCGAGGGACAATGGACTTGATTGATCAAGCGGCCGCTTCAGACTTGCGGCCGCTCTTGCACGGGCCGTCAAGACGGATTCTCCCGGTTTTGGTGCTCCCGCTTATCCTCGTCGGCTCGTGTGCTGCTAGCGCCTGGCTTTGGGCTAACCTTGAAGAGCCTGTCGAGACGCCGGAAAGCAGCGAAGTCGCTTCAACGATGAGCCTGCCACCGGAGGACAGGGCATCCTTGTCCGAGATAAAGTGGGCACAGCAGAAAAATGGTGATGAGATCGCAGAACTCAACCGCCGGATCGATGCCCAGCGGGATGTCCTCAAAGGGGTCCTGGATCAGATCACCATACTGACTTCGCGGATCGATGCGCTGCAGAGTTCAACACCTGTCCCTTCTGCTGCTTCCGAGCCTCCTTTGTCGCCAGCCCGGGCTGTTTCGAGCGCCGCCAGGAAACGCTTCGGGCGGTCCAAACCACAGGGACCTGTTTCCGTCGGAGGCGCGCCAGTGATCGCCGGACCGAAGACAGCCGAGCCTTGAGTCTGGGACGCTGCAGGCGTCGTCGAGTGTCCAACTGTGCTCGAGGAGGTGGACCGTAGCTTCGCAAAGCTGCCTCCAGCCGTAAATTTCCCGAAGCTGGTGCGGGCGCCGGCGTCTCCAGCGGCACGTCGCTGAGGCCGTCACCATCATCAAGAGCAGTCAAGGGGAGGTGGGGCAGAGCCCTTTCGGCATGATCGAGCCGTGGCCCTGAACGGCGGAATCCGCTGCGCTTCTCCTTCAAATCAGCTTCCCTTTAGTCAGCCCTCCCGGTTTGAGGCCATATCTGAAAGATCGTTGTCATGACACCGCCGCTGCATCCTCGAAATCTGGCCCGTCTGCCGGAGGTGCCTCTTCAGATCATTCCGTCGCGAAGAGCTTAAATGTTTGAGATCTGCTCACATGCGCGGCTTAGTTAATAGGGATACGGTCGAGATAGGTGTCGAATGCGGCAGCAACAGCACGAACGAGAAACCGGTGTTCCTGCTTGACCCGAATGAATCCCTCTTCAATGTCCACTATCCCGTCTTCGGCGAGCATTCCCAGCCGGTCGGCCGAATTGAGAAGAGGAATTGGATCAAATCCGTGAGCAGCACAGATCGCTGGTACGTCGGCCTGCAAATCGCACATCAGACGCTCGATAATTGCGGCGCGGAGGCGATCTTCGGGGGAGAGGCAGTAGCCTTTTGAGGTTGCCGGACGACCAGCCTGAATGTGTTGGTGATAGGAAGCGGTTGCGCTCTCGTTCTGAACGTAACCCTCACGCAGACGGCCGATGGCTGACGGACCTAAGCCGATCACGGTTTTGCAGGTATCAGCCGAATAGCCCAGGGAGTTGCGGCGAAGCTGACCGGCTTTCTGCGCCAGCGCGAGCTCGTCGTTGGGCAGGGCGAAATGGTCGAGCCCGATCTGGCGGTAGCCAGCCGAGACCAGCGTATCTGCGATAGCCGCGGCTTGCTCGGCGCGGGCGAGATTATCCGGCAGCGCCGTCTCATCGATCTGGCGCTGACGTTTCATATAGGAGGGGACGTGAGCATAGCCGAAAACTGCAAGCCGGTCTGGCCGCATGGCCAGAGCCGTCCGTGTAGAGTCCACGCAAGATCGCACCGTCTGATGCGGCAGTCCGAAGAGAAGGTCGAAATTGATGCGGCTTATCCCATGCTGGCGAAGGCTTTCGACGACAGACGCCGTCTGCACCTCGCTCTGGACGCGGTTGACCGACCTCTGAACCACCCCGTCGAAGCTTTGCACGCCGATGCTCGCGCGATTGACGCCGGCCACTTGTAATGTTTCAACCATCTCGGCCGTGAACGCACGTGGGTCGATTTCTATGGCGATGGTAGCTGATTTGCTGAACGCGAAGCAGCGTCGCAGGAGTGCCATCAAGGCGAGAAAATCGGCCGGTGCAATAGTAGTCGGCGTCCCGCCGCCGAGATGCACGTCGCTTACCGGCAGCGCGCGAGGCGCTTGCTCTGCGACCAAACGTATCTCGGCATGCAGCGTCGCCAAGTACTTGCGGATCGGTCGCTCGCTGCGAGTGAGGCTTGTAGGGAAGCCGCAATACCAACAGATAGCACGACAGAACGGAACGTGGATGTATAGCGACACGGGATCGTCGGGCGGCAGCCGCCTCAACCATGTCTCACAAGTCTTGGCACCGACGGTCGCGGAGAAATCCGGCACGGTCGGGTATATGGTGTACCAAGGCAGGCGAGCGTCGCAATACTTGTTCAGGAGAGACGTCTGCAAAGCCTAACTTTCTCATGGTCGAGCGGCATAAAGCTGACCGATGCCCACTGTTATGTCTTTGCGTTATGTCAAACACGTCTAACGGTTCCTGAGATCTGGCCTGCTCTCGACGTCACGGCCAAACGCAGCGTTGGGGTTCATGCCTGGAAGTGAGCGCCGCTCGTCCGCAATTATTCGGACGTTTATGGTGGCATATGAATTTCTACGAGGACGCTCGAATTAGCGCGGTGTACCGCGACTAGCCGTGCGCAGTATCAATCGCTCATCGGGCAGCGTCGTTTCCGCATTCCCCCTGGCGTGCTGCCTTTTTGCGACGGAAACAGGGATCTTAAAACCTCAGCAGGGCAGCTGAGCTTGTTGCTGGACTTCCGAGGAAAGGCCGACGTGGTTGCTCCGCAATCGACGGATGCCTCCCGTTCAAGGCCGGAGCGTCACGGAGATAAGTGACTTGCTAGAGCAGAGCGCGATGTGCGATTGCAGCACGTGACGCTGCGTGCGATTCAAGTCTTTTGTAGCAGCTCACGAAAAACTTTTTTGGTTTCCAGCATAAAATCAATGAGCCTCAATTCCGCCACGCTGCTTGTCTCATTGCCGCAAGCATCATCACGGATGTACTGATGATGTTGGGGTGGCCTCGGCGCACTTCACGCCCCCGGCAAAGTGCGTCGGGACGCCTTGGTTCGCCGGCGTCTCGTTCAGATCCAAATACATGTCACTAACTCACAACGAGTTGGACGTCGTGCTGATGGCAAACGCGAGCTCGGAACGATTTGCTGTACTTTCTATTCTGCTTCATCGGTTGAGGCGTTTTGTTTCTGATAACGCCGTTGCAGCTGTTGATCGGCCAGATCGCATATCTATGCAGCGAGTCTTCATTGGCGTCGCATCAATGCGATGGACCTCCAGATTCGGTTCCACATAAGTCGCCTGGTGAGGCGTCGATCATCCCGTCACAAAACATTCCTACGCTGCGAGCTGGAGGCCATGTATGCAGGAGCCGGGGTGTAAGGTTGTGCCTCATGATTACAGAAAATGGGATTCGCATCCTGGCGTTCCAGTCCATTCACACTGGATCGATAAAGTGTCTGTTTCGAAAACCAATCGAGCGTGGACATCATCTTCGTAATATTCTCCATGAGGACGCAGCCCACACGCGCGCGAGAAAGGAGATTGCGCGGCCTTGCAGAAATACTATATTGAGAGTTCATCGCCCTATCGCTCCTAACCAAGTCGAATGCGCACTCTGGCGCGGTCCTCAGGGTAGTGAGAGCTTGCCGGATCGCCATCGATCAGGTGCTCTTCGTCCGGCACGCTTGATTGAAGCGTCGCGCCAGGCCATAGCCGAGATCGGCGTACGCCTCGTTTGCTCGCCCGGCCTGCCCGACGTTGATCCTGCAGGTCGATTGGAAGCGCGAATCGGATGCGATCTAGTACTGACCGTCCGCCTCAGGACGATGCGGAGCGCGCTCGGATCCGCCTCACCCTCGCTCGACCCTACGGCTTTTCGCGATCGTGTTGGCGGCTTTCAGTGTTGGGCAAGGCGCTCGGACCAGGCTTGAGCCGCGGCTCGCAGAAACCTTGTACTTCGATCTGACCGCGCTGGGATCGCCCGCATGAAAGATGCGCGTTTCCACTTTAAGCACGAACCAATTGAATGCCGGCAACGAGCAGAACGGCCGCCAGTATGAATCTGATGGCTGTCTGGCTCAACCATTTCAGGCCGATTACTGCTCCAGCGACCGCCCCCGCCAGCGTGAAGATAGCGTATAGAGCCAAATCCGGAGAGGGAAATTGCCCGGTGAAAAGAGCTCCGACGAAGCCGACTGTGGAATTGGCCAGGATAAAAGGGGGTGATAGCGCGACGGTCTGCCTCGGTGATGCCCAATTCAGTGCGATGAGCGTCGGGGCGAGGAACACACCGCCGCCCACCCCAGTCAGGCCAGAAACGAGGCCAAGGACCGCGCCAATGCTCACGCTTTCCCGGAGCGGAATTTCGCCGACGCGATCGACAGCTCGTCCCCGCTGCATGATCATCACTGCGCTCGCCAGAAGAAGAACGAGTCCGGTTAGTGTTTTGTACATGTGCTCCTCGAGCACAATCAAGCCACCGGCAAGCGACGCTGGCATTGACGAAAAGAGAAGAGGGCGCAGGATTGTCCAGTCAACGACCTTGTTGCGGTTGAACAGCCAAGTAGAATAAGCCGCGACGACAATGTTGAGACCAAGCGCCGTGGGGCGCATCTCTGTCGATGACATACCAAAAAAAGCCATTAGCGAGAGGAATGCAGTCCCGCCAGCCTGGCCAACGCTCGCATATAGCAGGGAGATGATCGCGAAGAGCAGGGAAGTCATGCTTCACATATCTTGGCGACGATCTTCGCCCGTTTTATTAGCAAGCCCATCATGATTCGTGCATCTGGTGCGGCCTAATTGTATTTCCGCTCGGGGCGGATCTAAGCGGTTCGCCGGAATCGTGCGGCCGGAGGTGTAGTCAGTTCAAGTTCCTTAGCGAGTGCCATGTGTGGACCCTCCCATCAATTGCCGAGGTTGGTAGTTGACTGGGCCCCAATAGGGGGCGTTTGAGGCCCTGAGAGGACGGCACTCGAGGGGGCGGCCGAGGTGAGCTGCCGAGGTGAGCTGCATTTGTTGCTGTAGCTTACCTCGTGCCGCAGCTCGCAATGGTACTGTCGCCTTCCCTCCCCATGTCATGAATGCTTCGAGGCACCTACCTCGCAACCAACCGTCCGCATTCGAAGTCCTTTTGCGACGATTGATTTTGGCGAAATCAACAGTTGGTATGGCACTTGCTAGTCCGATTCGGGGGCCTCTCCTTCTGGAATGCGCATGCAAAGTGTCTTCCGCATCAAACAGGTTTCGCGACTGCGCCTATCGCTTGTTGCGTTTTTGACGTGGCCCATTTCTGTCCGTTCGGTTCGTTTGTACCGGGCCTGCCGGACGGGCCCGATGAAATGCCGGACAACGATGCGGGGAGTATGGCGTCTGCATCGGATCTTCCGTGCAGCTCATCGATCGCGTCACCGACGCTGTCACACGCCGAGAATCAGCGACAGGTTAGCGATGGATGATTCGCAAGATTGGGAAAAAAGATGACACTTCTGTTGTCTTCATCTCAAAGCAGGGAATTGGTACTGACAAGACGCAGATCGAGTCTCGCACTGAAAGGTGCGTGCTCTACCTTACGTGTAGTTCAGAGCCCAAGATCTCCTCGTGCTCGCCCGAGAGACAAAGCGAAGCACCGTTCGGACGCGACTGCGTTTTCTCGCCATGCAAGCTAAACCGACCCAAGCATCTAGCCGTGCGTGCGCTCGGTTCTTGTCGCCAGCACAGTCCCGGGGCCCTCGGCCCTTCTATCACTGCCGGCATGAGTAAGATGGAGCATCCTTGTGTTCGCATGGAGTCGATCCGCACGGACGACAGGCGATGATCTCCGAGTTCGCCAGCTCGCCATCAGCGAGCACTTTGTCGATCGCCTCGGAGCAAGGATGATGACGCTATTCGGTTGTTTGACGATGCGATCATCCTGGCGCAGTCGCCGGCAGAGCAACGAATGCGGCCAATGGCGTCAGAGAAGGAAAATCGTTATGGGAAATTGGGATGATCCTGGAAATCAGCGAGAATGCAGTCAATTTTCATGTCAAGAATACGATGGGAAAGCTGGGTGCGACCAGCCGGATTCAAGCAGTCGCGATAGCTATTCGCCTCGATGTTCTTTGAATTCAATTGAGGAACGACCGCCAACTGTCACATCTTTGGCTTCCAGCTTCTGGCAAGTTGAGCACGGTGCTTTCGGTGAACTCGCAGATATAACCCTCCTTTGGGCAAGTCTGCATCTCGCGCTGGGTGAGGTTCTGGGGCTTCGTAAGGTCGGTAAGATGTGGAATCGGCCGATCTAATGCTCACTGGTCGGAGCATGGCTTTCTCCACCAGCGGGTGATTCTTTGCTCAGATGAGCCCGCACCGCTTGCTCGGGACGTCGGACAGGGGTTTAGGGAGAGGAACAGCTGAGGAAAGAACCCCGACCGCGGGCCGGGGTCCCGATTCATCCAAACGCGTGGAGATCTTTATCTGGCGAACGGCCAGCCAAACTTGTAGTTGAGCCGTGCCGTGATGAGATCGACGTCCTGGTGCGCGCGATCCGCGCCAAGGGCCGCTGGGAAGCTTATGTTGCTGCGCTGCATGAACAAGTGGTTATACTCGACGCCCGCTGACCAGTTCGGCGTGAGGCTGACTTCGGCACCGGCGCCCAGCACGCCACCCCAACGCACATCATTGTTTTTGCCAAGCTCGGTGCCGGTTGCCACCGAGTTGACGTAATAGGTGTTGCTGGTCACCGCAGCACCGCCCTTGCCATAAAGGAGCACAGCATTGAACGCGTATCCGATATGGCCCGTGAGTAGGCCGAATGCATCTGTCGTGGTGCCAACGGTGTCTGTCGGGAAGGCGGTGCTGACATTGGAGCCGCGGAAGTCGGCCCAGTTGCCCTGGCCTTCGAGGCCGTACACCATGTTGAAGATTTGCCAACGATAGCCGATCTGGCCGCCAACGGTACCGCCAGTCGAATTATGGCAGCCCTCGGAAGTGATGCCATTGAAATCCCAGCAATTGTGGCTCGTTCCCCAGCCACCGTTTGCGCCCATATAGTAGCCGGACCAATCGATAATCGGGGCCGCGACCGGCAGCGGTGCCGCCTTGACCTTGACGGGCTGCCCGGCCAGATCCGTGCCGAATGAGGGGGCGGCCGCACAGAGTGCGCCGATGCATGCAGTCAGAATAAGAATCTTTTTCATTCGCGTGTTGTTTCCTTTAGGTGCCCCAGGCACCGTGCCGTTTAACAACATGAACGCGAATTGCTGTAACTGGCGCACAACATGTCTTGGAAAGAAACGTGCCCAATCGCCCGCGGCGTCAGATTGCGGAGCTCGCGGTTTCCGCTGCTTTGCTTCTACCGAGACGCTGTGGCTCGGCAGTGGTCGCCTCGCGCGGATCATCCTCTTTGAAAATGATCGTTCATGATCACCTGCGACGCGGAGCAAAGCCAAAAGGTGTTCGGCTCCTTCCGTCGCTAAGCTGCGGCAACGCCCAGCCGCACTTACAGTACTGGATCGATGGCACGCCTCAGGCGCTTAAGGTCATTCTTCCGGCAACACGGACGTGCTATCGCTTGCAATCGCGAGCAACGCGATGCCGATCGATTGCAGGCTCGATCGCTTTGGCTCTGGAACGACCACAAGTCTAGCTCGATGGTCCGTCAACTTCGACCTTGATTGATGGGTCGGGAAGCCCACTGCGTGCTAGACAGTGCTCTTGCTTGAAGTTGCGCAAGATCGTGCCGAGCTCAAGGTCACCGTGGTCGGTTTCCTGGCGCGAGCGAATACCAGCGCGGCCGCCCCGTCTCGCCGCCGTCTGGGCCTGGTGTTCAGCTTCCTGGTCTCGGCCGCCAGAGGAGCTGCAGAGGCAACAGCTTTCTCGAGCGCTCTCGTTTCAGCGGGGCCGCACATGATTAGAGAAAAGTCTGCTCGACCACGCACTGGCCCGAATTTTCCACCGTATGAGGCGCCCTAAATGCCTTAACGGCGCCGGATGCTCTCGCCGCAATAGGCACAAGCGAGTCATTGCCCGGTCGACGGTGCCAGTTCAGCCCGCAAGTTGCGTATCGCCTCGTTGGCCAGATTCAAAGCATTCCGTTCGCCGTTTCTTATCGAGCACTCGAGGTAAGTGCGCAATCGGCTATGAAGGACGGCCGTCAGATTATGTGCCAGCAGCGGATCCTTCTCGACAAAGCTCCAAGCCTTGTCAAATGCGACGCTCACAACGGCATCTGGCACCTGCACCTGCTCGGAAAAGATCTGATCCATCTCTAACGCTCCTCGACATCCTGATACAAGGAAGTACCTTCTCAAAAGCAACCGGATTGTGTTGCGTGTCTCAGCACGAAAGACATCTGCTCTTCAACCTCTTCCACGCTACTCCCGGGACTTCAGGAGAGGATATAGATGCTTGTTGAAGTTGCGATGACCGAACGCCGTAATGCCCGCGCAATTCGAAGAAATTCTGAAAAGAGTGAAGCGAGTACGAGTTGTCGTGCCCTTCATTGCCGTCGTGGGCCTCTTGGTCGGTCACCAAATTGTGGCTTTTCTTCCTTCATTCGGAAGATCGGCCCCCACGGGTTGCGGTTAAAGCCCAGCATTATAGCGCGACAATCAGGATGAGAGCGGCGCGTCAATCAAGATGAGACGAGGCGGCCGAGTCAGGAGATAATTGACGCTGGCCGTCGACTTGGCAAGCGTTGATTGACGCTGCGCGACAATCAAGCGGCGCTGCCAGCGTCAATCAAAGTCTTGTCGAGTTCGTTTGGGGTAGTGTGAACAGGCGGCCGGCCTGGACCGCGCTTGCGATCGAGGGCAACTTTTCGACGGTAACTTTCGACGTTCATCTCGAGGATCGTGGCGTGGTGGACCAAACGATCGATGGCAGCCAACGTCATTGCTTGGTCCGGGAAGATACGCCCCCATTCGCCAAATGGCTGATTGGCCGTGATCAGCAGCGAGCGTCGTTCGTAGCGGGCGGCGATCAACTCGAACAACACACTGGTTTCCGCCTGATCCTTGCTTACATATGTGATGTCGTCGAGGATCAGGAGGTCATAGCGATCGAGTTTGGTGATCGCGGACTCCAGCGCCAACTCGCGCCGCGCGACCTGCAGCCGTTGCACCAGATCAGTGGTGCGCGCGAAGAGAACGCGCCAACCGTTCTCGACGAGAGCCAAGCCGATCGCCGCGCCGAGATGGGTCTTGCCGCCGCCCGGTGGACCGAACAACAGCAAATTGGCGCCGGCCTTCAACCAGGCGTCGCCGGCGGCGAGCGCCATCGCTTGTGCCTTTGATAGCATCGGCACGCTTTCGAAGTCGAAGGTTGCGAGCGTCTTGCCGGCGGGCAAACGCGCTTCCACCATGTGTCGCTCGATCCGACGGCGGGTGCGATCGGCGGCCTCGTGCTCGGCAAGGGCGGCGAGGAAGCGGGCGGCAGGCCACCCTTCCTTGTCCGACTGTGCGGCGAGCTTCGGCCAGATCGCCTTGACGCCCGGCAGGCGGAGCTCATTGAGAAGCAGCTCGACACGGGCAGCATCGACGGAGGTAGCGATACCGGTCATGCTGCCTCTCCCAGGTTCGAGCGGCCCGACATGACGCTGACGGAGGCGAGTTCATCGTAGACGTCGAGCGGCGCCAGCTTGACGGCGACACGCGGGATCGAGGCCGCCTCGGGCCGGAAGCGGTCGCGCAGCGCGGCAAGATCGGGTAACTGCCCGGCGTCCAGATTCATCGCGATCGCCTCGGCGAGTTCTGCTTCGCAGGCGCGCTCGTGAGCCAGCGCCAGAAGCTCGACCGTCACCTTGCAGGCGCGCCGGTCATCACCATGCTCCCGCAAGGTCTCGAACAGACGTTTGTAAGCTGCACGCGGGAAGAGTTGGTCGCGATAAACGAGATTGAGGAGCGCCATCGGCTTGCGCCGCAGGGCATGGATGACGTGCCGGTAATCCACGACATGACCGCCGTGGCTCTCGGACACAGGCCGACCGCGCCGCAGCGTTACGACCGGTGTGACGCCAAGGAAGCATTCGAGCCGGTCGTCGAAGATGCGCACACGCAGGCGATGGCCGATCAATCTTGAAGGCACGGTGTAGAACACGCGCCGCAGGATGAAGCCGCCTGACGACGTCACCGGGATCACTTTCTCCTCGAAGTCGGTCGTGCGGCCTTTTGGCAGCGGCGCCAATGCCTCCTTCTCGAGCGCGATCGGCTTGGCGAGGTTGGCGTTGCGCCGGCCGACAATCTCGTCGACAAAAGCCCGGTACGCATCGAGACTGGCGAAGTCGCGCGTCCCCCGCAGCAACAGCGCATCTTCCAGTGCCCGCTTGAGATGGCCGTGCGCGCTCTCGATCGAGCCGTTCTCATGTGCGATGCCCGCATTGTTGCGCGTTGGCGCCATGCCATAGTGGCCCATCAGCCCGGCGTAGCGCTGCGTCAGATCCTCCCGTGCGTCGGCGGCCAGATTGCGGAACGCTGCCGACAGGCTGTCGCTGCGATGCTCCCGCGGCACGCCGCCAAGCGCCCACAGCGCGTTCTGCAAGCCCTCTGCCAGGGCGACGAAGCTTTCGCCGCCGAGCACGACATGGGCATGCTCGAAGCCGGAGAACGCCAACCGGAAGTGATAGAGCCGGTGATCGAGCGGCTCACCCGCGATGGTAATACCGAGCGCGCTCACGTCGGTGAAGTCGGACAGACCCAGGCGGCCGGGCTCGTGCTGCTGGCGGAAGATCACGTCCTGTTCGGGGCCGTTGAGCGCCCGCCAGGCGTTGATGCGCCGCTCCAGCGTGCGGCGGATGTTCGGGTTCAGGTCATGATGCCGTCGGCGCAACTCGTCCAGCACGCCGATCACGCGGATGCCGGGCGCAGCCTTCAGGATCGGAACGATCTCGGCCTCCCAATACTGCGCGAGCGGATCGGACCGGCGCCGGCCCCTCGGCGTCTTCTTCTGCGATGGCGGGCGACAATCGCCCTCGATTCGATACGCGCTTGCCTTCGAGAACCCCGCCTTGGCCGCGGCGGCTTCGGGGGACAGTGTCTGTCGGTAGGTCATGTACAGCCTCATCTGGTGGTCGGTGATGTGGAAGCCAGGCAAGGCATCGATTCCCTCTTGTCGAGACGAATCAACAGCTTGCACCAGCCGCACCCGGCCGCCAGACGGGTCCGCAAACGCGCGACGCCGATGGGGACGGTCCTCCGGTCGGGCTACGCCCTCCCTTCGGTCCGCCCCCATCGGCGCAGTCTCACCTTGATTGTCGCTGGAGTCTCACCCTGATCGCCGCCGCGCACAGCATGATGAAAAAGGCCGCCTACTCTTTTCCCACTCTCAAGAAGCGTTCAAACCGCAATGGCGCTTGTGACGTCGGATTTGGGGTGATGTAGCCTGTTCCGGATGAGACTTGTCTGCTTTGCGACAAGTCTCGACGCCTATTGCCGTGTGATATTCACCTGCGCGTGGCTTTCTGCTCCGGCCGTGGTGTTTGTTACCGGTCAGGCGCCTAAGAGAGGGAACGAGATGCAAGGGCAATTGCACTTTCCCCACGGCGGATTCTTAGTCGTTTGGCAAAGAAGGGCCGGGCGCCGTCGGTGTGGGTTCAATACGGAGTTGCGTAGGAAAGCCGGCGCAGCGTGGGATCGGCGGCGCGCTTCCGAGCTTTGGATACTTGCAGCTCGTGAAAGGCGTCGAGGGACAGCAAGGCCCAGCTAGATCGAATGCGTCGCCGGCGGCGTGAGATAGAGCAAGCCTGATTTCGAAAGTGGTGGCGAACTGTTGCCATATGAAAGGCCAGCGGAAGCGGCGCGCTTACGGACGGTGAGCCCATAAACAGCAAATGTCGATCCCTGGTGTGTGCGGCCTAAGTGTAACTGTCAGCCCAGCCATAAACGTCCGCTCAACGCCATCAATCTCCAAAAAGCGCAAATGAAATCTCAGTCCGCTGCCGCACGTGAAAGAATGAGCTTGGCGATCGTCAATCGATTGGCGGAAGTCCGCAGCGCGGCCGGTAATGCCGCCACAGTCTGATCAAAAAGGCGTCCCAGAATCTGAAGGTCCTCGGGGTGGTAAACGCCACGGTCTTGCGACAATCGCATTCGTCCGTGGCCGGTTCTTGTATCGCCAAGCTGGCCGAGCTCCAGTTCCGCGGTGATCATTTGGCCTATGAGGGCATTAAGTAATCGGATCGCTTCCAGCTCGTTGCCTTCTTCGCGCATGAGCCCAGCCACGATGTCGAGTTGCAGGTCGACGCGATCCTCGAGGTTTTGTATGCGTGAATTGGAAGGGTCAAGTTCCACGGTATTTCTCCAAAGTGGTGAAATGCAAGACAGGCGGAGTAGAGGTATCGTTTCCCGTTCGCCAAACGGCGGACGCTTCGCTGGACAAATGACTGCTGCACAGGAGGCGCTTCCGGTCCCCTGGAAGAGGGGGCACATATGTGCCGCGAAAGGATTGCAAAAGTGCAATGAGCGTCTAGGGAAAAACGAAAAGCGTTGCCGATGGCGCGGGATTTGAATGGATTCTCGAGCCGCCCAGTGCGTTCGGCAACAGCGGTGACTCTGTTCGGGGCCACACAGCTGATTGTACTGCTCTGCTTGGAGCCGCGGCAACAGCGCCGGACTGTTGAGGCGACCCGCCTGGTCAGAGCGAAAGGTCCAGCCCGCACCCCTGCGAAGGCCAACTCACCTGCCCGAGTTCTACGCTGCGGAGGCATTTACCATCGCCGAGTGTGCGTGATAGCTGTCTTCTTAGAGCAATCAAGTATCATGCCCAAAGGGGCAGGCAACGTCGTGTAGATTGCGCGCCAACTGCGACTGGTCACCGCACTGCATTCGTGCCCCCACGTGTCTTGCCGTCAAACATTGCTCGAAGCAGCCAAGAAGCACGTGATTTGCTCTGCGACCAAGTGATCCATTATCACGCGACATTCGTGAACACTGCCTTCCTAAGCCGGCGATCGACTTATGCGGTGTTTGGCTTCAATTAGTAAAATAGAAAGTGTTGATGGGATGCATCCAGTTCGTTGATAGCGCAGGCGAGCAATCTCACCGCCTTCATCGGAGCCGGTTGATTGGTTCTCCTGCTATCCGGGCTAGGAAGCATAGGGAATGCCCGGGCAGGCGGCTGAGCCGCTGATGACCCGCCATGCTTGAGAGCGCACGAAGTAGCGGAACGAGTAGCGTTGACTTGGACGCCAAAACCTTGGTGCCCCCGCGGCCAAGAGAGACATGCATCCCGGCGCCGGCTATCCACCAGCTCTCGCTACCCGTATACTCGGCTATAGTCTAGGTAGTGGGCCTGATTGCTTCGTGCCGTCCCGCTGTCTCTTCCATTCGTGGATCTGAGATTGCGCGATATAATCCAGGCTAGAGAATGCGTAAATGCTGGTCGGGCACGAATCTGACAGAAGGCGAACGCCTCCAACAAAATCCGTGCTTGTCCATAAAGAATCGTTAGCTTCGCTTTCCTAGTACCCGGAATCAGAGCTGAGTGATACGGCGGCCTTTGAAACGGCGTTGACGGACCTTTTTCTTGGTCCAGACGAAGGGCTCGGCTCTGTCGTTGTATGCGTTGACGTAGGCATCGATGTGTTCCTGAAGCTGCTTGAGGCTCGTGAAGGAGGTGCCGCTGAGCGACTGCCCCTGCAAGATGGAAAACCATACTTCGACCTGATTGAGCCATGACGCACTTGTCGGCGTGAAATGAAATTGCACGTTGGGGTGGGCCTTGAGCCAGTCCTCGTTCTTTTTATGGGTGTTGAGGTTGTCGAGGATGACGTGAAGCTTGCGGTTCGGAAAAGCCGCGGTGACGCTGTTCATGAAATCGAGAAACTCGACGCGGCGCCGGCGTTTTGAATGGGTCGCGATGATCTTTCCGGTGGCGACTTCGAGCGCCGCAAACAATGTTGTGGTGCCATGCCGCTTGTAATCGTGGCTTTGGCCGGTTAAGGCGCGGCCATTGGGCAACTTCAGATAACCCTGCGCTCGCTCCAAAGCCTGGATCGAGGGCTTCTCGTCCACGCACAGCACAATGGCCTTCGCCGGCGGCGCGACATAGAGGCCGACAACATCGGCGGCTTTGGCCGTAAAGTTCGGGTCGTTGCTCTCGCACCAGGACTTGCGAGCCACCAGGTCAATCTTGTGGCTGCGCAGGAACCGCCAGACATATTGGACATCGACATCGCCCAGCGCCTCGGCCAGCAGGGGGCCGGTCCAGCGCGCAAACCCTTGCGGTGGCGGCTTATCCAGCAGCTTCAGAATCCGCTTGTCGGTCGTCTTCGTATAGATCGGCTGCTTGCCAGGCCGCGGCTTGTCTTGCAGCCCTTCAAGGCCATGGTCGGCATAGCGATGCCGCCAAAGGCTGACAATCCGCGGCTGGACCCCAACTTCCTTGGCGATCGACCGGGTGCTGCGCCCATCCGCCGCCAACAGAACTATCCGCGCCCGCTTCAAATCGCGCTGCAACGTCACCGGTGAGCGACAGCACGCCTCAAGCACCTTGCGATCTTTCCTCGAAAGGTGGACTTCTCTTGCTTCGGGTATCATCCCGACCTTGAATCACGACTCACGTTCCAAGAAAAGTGGGTACTAGTCCTCAACCTTCGATCACTGGCTGCATAAGGGGCATGCCTTCAAACCTAGCAGAACGGTAAATGGCCGCCTCCGAGGCCAGTGCTGCAGACGGGATCAGACAAGGGGGCTGCTATTTGTCTATCATCGGGCGTAGCACCTTCGGCAGGGCGGCGCTCGGTAGCTCTGCGAGCGCCGCAGCGAGCGCGAAAAACGCTGCAAAAGCAGCGAATATAAAAGCGCTAGCGAGCATTGCTGCGACAACGTTCTGAGGGCGTCTCATCATTCGAGATACTTCGCGTGGGGAATGCTGCGTTGCATGAAAATCAGTACTTCTTGACACGCTCGACATGACCGTCGCGCCAGCGATAAACCAAAAATCCAGAAGCCGAGTTGTCCCTCCTTTTGTCGAACCGGTCGATCGGTCGGGAACGAAGCGCGCTGGCGACCCGGTCAGCATTGAAGGAGCCGCTCCGGTTCACCGCCTCTGCCCAGGCTTGCACAGCGGCACAAGCGTATAGTGTGTAGCCTTCACCGGGCAGCCCGGAAGCTTTGAGTCCGGCGACCGCACTGGCAGCATTGGCGTTCCCAGCGGGGTTGGGCATGAAGGTAAACAATGTGCCATTCCCAGCGCTGCCGGTAATGGCCCAGAATTCGGAGGTCATCAGCGGATCGTTCGCCATGACCGTGAGGTCTGCTTTTGCTTCTGCTGCCTGGCGTACCAACAATCCGACTTCGGTGTGGTAGCCGCCGATATAGGCGACGCGCAGCCGGTCCTTCTCCATTCTTGAGAGCAAGGCTCTGAAGCCCCTTTCACCGGCAACATAGCTTTGCCGGCTCACCTGCCGTCCCAATCGATGAAGCCGGGCTTCAACCACGTCGACAATCCCCCTGCCGGCAGTCCTCTTGTCGTCCAGCACCGCGATTTTCTCGAGGCGATAATTCGTGTGAATGTACTCGGCGGCAACGGCTCCCTGTTGGTCGTCGGGCCGCAGATCCGAAAGACAGTCTCAAGGCCGTGCTCTGTTAGTTGAGGAGTTGACGAGCCTGGTAACACCTGGACGATGCCAGCTTCGCGTAGATGTCGGAGGCCGGGATCGACGAAGAGGAACAAAAATGGCCAACCACCAACAGGATCCGCTCTGTCGTGAGCTTATTCGCGACTGCGACAGCTTGCCTCGGGTCGCAGGCGTCGTCAGCGACGCTCAATATAGTTTTGGCATTATCGGGAAGCTGGCCTGAGGCGTTCAGGACCTCGACCGCCGCAGCCGCACCATCGCGCATTTGCGCGCCGAATGCAGCGCTGCTTCCGGTCATTGGGCCAGCCACGGCGATCTTTATTTCAGAGCCGCGCGCAGACGGAGCGACGAGAGCGCAGAAGAGAAGCGCCGCAGGCGCAAGAGAGGCATGCCGCTTATTTACCATTGTAGAGCTTCCAATGCTCACCTGAAGTGAACCGCAACTGGTTGTAGTCAACCACGCCTGTAGACAGGCGTTGCTTGCTGGGCAAACCTGCGTTGGCCGGGCGAGCCGCCAACTACGGTAAGATCTACAACTTGACGTTACGTGCGGATCAAGCCCTTTTGGGAAGAGCGATGGAGGCGTCAGGGACGCGGATCGACCGGCGGTGACAATCCTTCCGTTTGATTCCGTAAAACTCCAAGCCGCGTCGGAGAGCGGCCGGTTCACCTAGCGTTTCTTAGCTTGCCCTAACCGGCGTGTGGAACCCGCCATGAATGCGTCAGTAAGGCTGATCCTCCAATCCGCCAAGGGCAAGATCGAGATATTGCATTAGACAGGGATCCCAACCAGCCAGACTGCGGGGCGCGCTTAATCGTGCAAGTACCTTCAGGATCATCGAAACACGTGAATCGTCGCCGGCGATTTCGCTGATCAGCAAGCGTGCTGCAACCGCGACAGCCTTTGCGCGCTCTCCGCAAGGGTGCTCGCCCCCATCCATGCAGTCGCGAAGATCATCACGGATTCGCCGCCAGCGGTCCTCTCGCTCCGCAGCTAAATTGCAGGTGCACCGGGACGTCTGACTCCGCGTCTCGGCGCGCGACATGGCGTTCAGGGTGGCAGGCAGCTCATCCACACTTACCTGCGCCTCGCTGTCGATGGTCATGTTGCGCAAACGGTCGCGCAACAGAGTTGTGCGCGCGACTTGGACTTCTATGCGCTCTAGATGTTTGCGCAGCAAGTCCGTGAGTGAGGTCGTCCCCTCCATAGCTTTACGGATCTCCACGAGCGAGAAGCCAAGCTCACGCAGCGCGCGAATCTGATGAACCCGTTGCCCGCTTTCGCGGTCATACATCCGGTGACCGCCCTCAGTGCGCTCTGTCGCTGCTAGCAGTCCAGTGTGCTCATAATGGTGCAGCGTGCGCACCGTTACTCCGGTCGCCTCTGCAAGTTCGCCAATGCGCCATCGACGCCGTCTTGGTGTAGCTCTGTTCATGTTGTTCAATTTCAAAGCCTACAACCTGACGTCACGTATGATTCAAGCGGATTTCTAAGCTCCAGTTGAATCGCCTTTAATTCATGCGCGCGAGTGGTGACTATCCTTAGAATGGCGGCTGATCAACCCTCAGGAGAAAGGGTGATCAACAAGTTCGCCAGGCGTGCCAGTTCAGCCTCGCCAGCCGCCGTACGCTCCAGGATAAGTTTGGCGATTGCTGCGCAGTTTTCTGGACTCCGCATCGACGGAGGTAGCGCGTCGACGGCGCCGTCATAAAGCCGTCCGAGGGCAGATAACTCTTCTGGATCGAACACCCCGCTGCAAAGCTTCAACGTTCAGCTCCTTGTTTGAAATTGAGTCAAGCGCAGCGCACGTCGTCAAGACGTTTGGCTGCGGTAGGGCCAAAAGAAGTCATACCTGCGGCGCAAAGCGATGAGGATGTGATGTGCTGCTGTGTGATGCGTTCAGGCCACACGCGTTCGCGATGCTAGCTTCGACGGCACGGCAAGTCCGACGATCTCTATGCTCACAATGAACGGTGGGAACGGTGGTAGGAATCCGAATAAGCTGATCATCTCCGTTCATCGGGAGCAACTACCGACCCAGGGAGTTGACGGCAAGAGCTCCGTGCCTGGCCTACCTTCTTGAGAGAGCTGCGCCCTGCCGCGGCCGTTGCAACGTAAACGCCTAGCTTCAGTGCGAAGGCATTGCTCCGTCGCTCGCCGGCCCCGTTCCGTTCCCGTCCCTAAAAGCATCAAGTCGGCAGTCTGCCGTTTCTCGCCCCCGAGGCGGAGGTGCGAAGAGCGAAAGCGCCTCTTGCCTGCCGCAAGGATCCTTTCCCCCGGCAATAAGAGCAAGCCAGGCGAGCAGGAATTGTGTGTTGAGACAAGTGTTGGAATGTGAGGTTCGTAGACTTCGCGAATGTGCTTACGGCAACGGTGAGACGGATCGCACGAAATGTCCCGGGGGCTCCGCGTCTTCCGGGCTGCTGGTCACACGGAGCTCTTGTGTAGTTGCCATGCGGGTGGCCTCCTGCAACAAAATGTCCCTCATCCACAGACTTCCCGGGTCGCTGTTGTGAAGTGAGGGCCATTGGACCGCCTCGGTGAAGGCGGGGAATGGATGCGGAAGCTCAACGATCCGAAGGGGCATCGTTCTTTGGAAATGCCTCACGAGCCCTAATGGCATCGTGCCTATGCGGTTCGTCCCAACTATGAGAGGCGGGATCATGCTGAAGCTCTGCACGAGGATGTCGATGCGCCGCGTGGGCCCGAGATCAGTCAAAAAGGAATGCTCAACTGGCGTCCGGGGCGCACCTCCGTGCTTAACTGCAACGTGACCCATCGACATATATCGATCGAATGTAAGCCGGGGTTGTAATTCCCTATTGGTGCAGCAGCCTACGCAGACGAGTCGCTCCTCGAATAGGGCCGCTCTGGGGTGCGTGCTGGACATGAAAAAATCTGGCCGGATAACAAAATCGACTTCACCGCGGCGGAGGAGCAGCTCGTGTTCATCGGTCGGCGCAGCCAATTCGAAGCTGACGGCGGGGGCTTCTCGCGTGACGCGTGCTACGACATTTCGGAAGAGCACAACTGTTACGAAGTCAGAAAGGACGATCCTGAATCGGCGGTTCAATCGAGCTGGGTCGAACGGATGTCGGGCCATAATCGAGAGTTCAATGTGCATCAGAGCCTCGCGCACAGGAGCCGCGAGCCCTTCCGCGCGTGAGCTCAAGACAAGTTCGCGCCCCCTCATTCCAAACAGTTCATCACGGAAATGCTTGCGCAGCCGGGCAACGGCTGCGCTCATTGCCGGCTGACTAAGATTGATCTTGCGTGCGGCTGACGAGAGGTTGCGCTCAGTTATTAGAGCATCCAGCGCGACCAGAAGATTTAGATCCAGACCTTTGAAACGCATCTCTTCCTATCCGGCACAAACGTCGTTGCTGCGCAATAGCGTGCGGTGGCGCCAGCGCCTGGAGCAATCGTCTTGGCCCGCCCCAATGGACATCGGCTCATTCCTGCGCCCGGGAAAGGAAGCTTGCGAGATGACCGCAACAATGGAGAGCAAGCGGAAAGCCGATCGGCAGCGGCGGGAAAGCGTCGGGAGCTCCAAGCTAATTGGTCTTGCCGGTTCCGGCCGGCCACGCAGCAGGGTCGTTCAGTCCGCTGATGGCAGATCAGCCCAGTGTTCGTCAGCGTGCCAAAGCGCGGTGTCGACAGCTGTGTCGTGCAGCGCTTGTCACGAGAGCAACCTACAACCTGACGCAATGTGCGGTTCAAGACATTTTAGTGATAGAGCCAAACATTTGCACGGGAGGCATATTCTTCTGCGATGGTTGCCGGACGTAGCCTGAATGCGTCGTGAGCGCATCAAACCGCACCTTCGAGGTCACCACGCGCACAACTGGAAAAGGCTTCGCGACCGATCGTCGCATTGCGCGTCTCTGGCTCCTTCTCACCTCCATACCCTGGAGAGACGAAAGAAAACGGGGCACGTCGAAGGTTCTACAGTGTGCCGGGGATGTTCAGAGCGCAGCTTAAGGTAAGCCTAACAGCGCCTGCGAGTTGGAGGCTCCTGGTCCCCAGATGCCATGTTGGATGCTTCCTCGAGCAATATCCGACGCATCCAGATGCTCGCGGGGTCGGTATTGTGGAATGAGGGCCACTGCAGGGCCTCTGTGAATGTGGGCAGGGGGAGGGGCGGTTGGATGATCCGCAACGGCATCCGCTTTTCGAAGTGCCTGGCCAGTCGTAAGGGCATCGTGCCGATACGGCTCGTGTCTAGCAACAGGGGCGGAATCAGGCTAAAGCCCTGCACGACGACCTCAATTCGTCTCCTCAGGCCGTGCTCAAGCAAAAACCATTCTTCGAGGTTCGGTCTCAGTGCGCGTCCGAACTTGGCAGTAACGTGCCCCATCGAGATGTATTGTTCGAACGTAAGCTGCCGGGATAGCTGCTTGTTCGCGCGGCATCCGACGCATACGAGGCTCTCGTCGAACAGCGTCGCCTTAGGGTGCGCGCTCGACATGAAAAGTTCCGGCAGAATGAGAAAGTCGACCTCGCCCCGCCGCAGCAGCTCATCCGGTTCATCAGAAAATGGCAGCAGTTCGAAGCGCACCGCGGGGGCTTCTTGCGCCATGCGGTCCACAATTCTGCGGAAAAAAACGATCGTCATGAAATCTGAGAGAATGACCCTGAAGCGTCGGCTCGATTGAGCAGGGTCGAGCGCGTCCCGCGATATGATTGAGAGTTGGATGTGCAGCAGGGCCTCGCGAACCGGACCTGCAAGCGCTTCCGCGCCAGGTGTCGGGACGAGTTCGCGACCTCTCATAGTAAAGAGTTCATCGCGGAAATAGGTGCGCAGCCGTGCGATCGCAGCGCTCATAGCAGGCTGGCTCAGATTGATTTTGCGAGCCGCCGCTGTGAGGTTGCGCGCCGTCATCACGGCGTCGAGCGCAACGAGAAGATTTAGATCAAGTCCCTTGAACCGCATGTGATGAGTCTATCCATCGTGTGGATGTGTTCGATCGAAACAATCGATTTTACCAAACTGGGGGAGGTTGGATAGCAAACTGAAGTTTGGAAAAAGCAATTAGACGCGCCACGATGGTTTCCGGTCGTTCACGTGAGCTAAGAGAAGAGCTCCCAGACGTGGGAGCGCACCATGGGGGCGCGTTGTTGTTTCTCCTTAAGCGTGGCCGTTCGAACGCCAAGTGCGTCCCGATAAACGTTGGTATGCGGATATCATCCGTTTCCATATTTCAGGTTTACCCGCGTACAATTGAGGGCGCGTTCAGCCTCATTCTAGTGTCGAAGAATAGAGGCAGACGCAGGTTGCGGATGCCAAGAATTCCAGGCGCCGTTCCAAATGGCTCGCCTGTCCAGTGCATGTGGGGCGTGTCGAAGATGTATAAAAGCCAGTGTGATCTGATGCCGCTCCGATGCGCCATCGATGAGGCTTGCGCGCCGATGGCCGGCCCTCAGACGTCAAAGTGCCGGAGGGCGATGCGACTGCAGGCACAAAAGCTCGCTGGTGCAGACAGGTTCTGGCTAGCCCAACCGCCTCGTTGGCAGCTTCCGATTTATCGTGAGCGCGGCATCAACCGCACGAGGGTGCAATCAAGCGATCGCTCCGTCGCGCAAAGGCCAGCGGCGCGGAGTAGGCGAGCAGTGCCGAGCTCCGACAGAGCATGGCGGCGCATCTCAGCATTCATCGGCGGTTCGGCGAATAGCGAATTGACGTGACCATCCCCGCTCTTCATTCCACCGGCGCAAGGAAGCTCGCCATGAACATTGCCGTCTCCCCGACTGCGGAAGGATCTTCTGGGCGCGCTCAAGTGCAGTGGAGCCTTCGTTGGGAAAGTGAACTGCAGCTCGCCGATCATGCCGAGCTCGCGGAGTTCTTCCGCAAGAGTTACGGACCGACGGGTGCGTTCAATGCGCAGCCGTTTGAGCGGAGCCGAAGTTGGGCTGGAGCAAGACCCGAGCTCCGCGTAATTGGTTACGACGCGCGCGGGGTAGCGGCTCACATCGGGCTACTGCGCCGCTTCATCAAAGTTGGTGAAGTCGATCTCCCTGTGGCCGAACTGGGGTTGTATGCGGTGCGCCCCGATCTCGAGGGGCACGGGATAGGCCACGCAATGCGCGTGATGTATCCCGCACTCCAGGAGCTCGGCGTTCCATTCGGATTTGGCGCGGTTCGCTCGGCCCTCGAAAAACATTTGACCCGACTGGTCGAAAGGCAGGGGCTCGCCACCCTGATGCGTGGCATTCGCGTCCGCTCCACCTTGCCGGATGTCTATCCAAATTTATCGCCGACGCGCATCGAAGACGTGATCGTCGTGGTGTTTCCGGTCGGACGCTCGATAAGCGAATGGCCGGCCGGGACTGTCATCGATCGTAACGGGCCTGAGTTGTGACAGAGCGTTCCACCCTATCTACTGTCCGCTGCGACTACGCTGACGCGGGCGGAAGTCGAGCTGTCCATTTGACTTTTGACGATGGGCCAAATCCATTTTGTACGCCAGAGGTGCTCGATGTCCTGGCGCAACATCGGGTCCCCGCGACATTCTTCGTCATCGGGACGTACGCGACGGAGCATCCTGAACTCATCCGACGAATGATTGCGGAAGGGCATGAGGTTGCGAACCATACGATGACCCATCCTGATCTATCCAGATGCGGACCTACGGAGCTACACGACGAGGTGCTGACGGCGAGCGAAGCCATCCGTCTGGCGTGCCCGCTGGCCTCGCCCAGGCATATGCGAGCGCCTTACGGCATATGGACGCGAGATGTGCTCGCAGTGGCGGCGAGCGCTGGTCTCACGGCTCTGCACTGGTCGGTCGACCCTAGAGATTGGTCCCGCCCCGGGGGTGATGCAATTGTGAATTCCGTACTGGCGAACGTACGCCCGGGTGCAATTGTGCTCCTGCACGACGGATATCCTCCCGATGAGGAGGGATTGCCCAGTGGCTCTACGCTGCGCGATCAGACCAGGACGGCGCTGGCATATCTCATTCCAGCACTACAACGGCGCGGGTTTGTAATCCGTCCACTCCCTCAACTCCACTGAAAAAACGACACCCCATGGACCTGCTCGCGACGACCAGTGCTGCCGCCGTTTCATCTTATGCGCTCCTATCGACGATCTATAAGAGCGTGCAAGCGCTTTATGCTCAGCCGGCGATCAACTCATCGCTGGACAACCTTGGACAAGCCGAGGTGGTCGTTCCTGCTGTGGACGTGATCGTGCCGTGCTTCAACGAGAATCCGAACACACTCGCCGAATGTCTGGAGTCGATTGCCAGTCAAGACTACGCCGGAAAGATGCAGGTATATGTGGTCGATGACGGATCGGCAAACCGCGACGTTGTCGCGCCTGTACACCGGATATATGCGAGCGATCCGAGATTCAGTTTTATCTTGTTGGCGAACAATGTGGGAAAGCGCAAGGCGCAGATCGCAGCGATACGCAGCTCATCCGGTGATCTGGTTCTCAACGTCGATTCCGATACGATACTTGCTGCCGACGTCGTCACGAAGCTTGTATTGAAGATGCATGACCCGGGAATCGGTGCGGCCATGGGTCAGCTGATCGCGAGCAATCGCAACCAGACCTGGCTGACCAGGCTGATCGACATGGAATATTGGCTCGCGTGCAACGAAGAGCGCGCGGCACAGGCGCGCTTCGGTGCCGTCATGTGTTGCTGCGGCCCATGTGCCATGTATCGGCGTTCCGCGCTCGCCTTGCTTCTTGATCAATATGAAGCCCAATTCTTTCGTGGGAAGCCGAGCGATTTCGGCGAGGACCGCCACCTAACGATACTCATGCTCAAGGCGGGGTTTCGAACCGAATACGTTCCGGACGCCATAGCAGCCACAGTCGTCCCGCACAGTCTTCGGCCATATCTACGACAGCAACTCCGCTGGGCGCGAAGTACCTTTCGAGATACGTTTCTTGCTTGGCGCCTGCTGCCAGAGCTCGATGGTTATTTGACGCTAGACGTTATCGGGCAAAATCTCGGCCCATTGCTCCTCGCCATTTCATCACTTGCTGCGCTCGCACAGCTCCTGATCGATGGCTCTATACCCTGGTGGACGGGATTGACGATTGCTGCAATGACTACGGTCCGGTGCTGTGTGGCAGCGCTTCGTGCCCGCGAGCTGCGGTTTATCGGCTTCTCGCTCCACACGCCGATCAATATCTGTCTCTTACTGCCTTTGAAGGCCTATGCGCTTTGTACATTGAGCAATAGCGATTGGCTATCTCGGAAAGTCACCGATATGCCGACGGAAGAGGGGAAACAGCCTGTCATCCTGCACCCGAATGCCGGACGAAGTCCTGCTGGTGTAGGGGGGCGCCTGCTCCTATTCGTAAGGCGGCGTTATCGCAGCCTCCATCGAGCCTGGCGGCGACGGAGAGTGTTTCCGGTCGCGATCGTTCGACTGTCTACAAATAAGTGGTCGGCTGATGACTCAGGACGAAAACCATCAGTTATTAGAGCGAGAGTTGGCTGTCGACGACCCGTGGCGCCTCGACACTAGTGCGTTCGAGCAGCAGCGATACGCGCAAATGCTCCGGATGTCGCGCCGCGACGGAGACGCGGCGTCTGCGCTCGAAGTAGGATGTGCAGCCGGTGCATTCACGGAGATGCTGGCGCCGCTATGCGAGCGACTTACGGTCGTGGATGTCATGCCGCAGGCAATCGAGCGAACGCGACTGCGGACCGGGAAATGGTCACATATTAGTTGGGTGACCTGCGACATTCAGCGGTTCTCGACCACTGAGCAATTCGATTTGATTGTCGTGGCTGAGGTTCTTTACTACCTCAGGGACGTCGTCGAGATGCATGAGGCTATCCGCAACCTGGTGAGTATGCTTGCGCCAGATGAGACTCTCATTTTCGGGTCTGCGCGTGATGAAATATGTCAACGCTGGGGGCATGCTGCCGGTGCTGAGACGGTGATCGCTCTCTTCAATGAGAGCCTATCAGAGATCGAGCGCCGGCACTGCTGCACCGGGTCGGCGAGCGAAGACTGCTTGATCGTCCGGTTTCTGAAGCCGGGCGGCGCGTCGGCACAATCAAACGCCGGTCATTAGGCCAGGAGGACGTATGCGCATCTGCGGAATAAAGTTGACACATGACGGAGCAATTGCTGTCGTCGAGGACGGTCGGCGTCTTTTTTGCGTCGAGCAAGAGAAGCGCGGCAATGGTCCTCGCTATCAGTCCGTCGACAATCTCGATGCAGTCGTCTTCGCCTTGGCGGAGCATGGCCTGAATCCGCGCGACATCGATCAGTTCGTGATTGATGGCTGGGACGGGGAGAATGAATCGCAGTTCCAGCTCCTAAGCGGAGCGGTGCCGGTCGCGCTAAAAGGCGCGCCATATGTCGAGCGTCATGCTGAGGGCCTCCTTGATTCCGTCGACGGCTATGGCCTCCTCCTCGGAGGCGAGGAGTTTCCATATAAGAGCTACCCGCATGTCACGGGCCATGTCGCCTCAGCATATAGCACCAGTCCTTTCGCCAGCGCGGGGAAACCCGCGTTGTGTCTGGTATGGGACGGCTGTATCTTTCCACGCCTTTACTATGTCGAGCCCCAGGGCGCGCGGCTCATCGGATCGCTGTTTCCGATGATTGGCCATGCCTATGCCGCCGCGGGCCTTCACTTCGGCCCATACCGGCAGCCGAACCGCTCCAGTTGGGATTTGGGCATTGCTGGCAAGCTGATGGCCTACATCGAGCTTGGTTCCGTGGACGAAAGCATCGTGGAAGTGTTCCAGGAGCTTTATGAAACGCGCTTAGCGGCTGACACGGAGCAGGCTCGTCGCTACCGCGAAAACATCAAAAATGCGGAAGCGTCTCTCGCAGTTATTCACGACTTCTTCGAGTCAAGCGCATTGCGCCTGAAGGCCAAGCGCGCGGAGGACGTCCTCGCGTCGTTTCATGTGTTTCTGGAACGTCTTCTCGTTAAGGAGATCGCGATGGTTCTGCTACGGCACTCGTCGCTTCCGGGAGCGCGAAATCTATGCATCGCCGGAGGTTGCGGTCTCAACATCAAATGGAACAGCGCGCTTCGCGCGACCGGATTATTCGATGATGTCTGGGTGCCGCCGTTTCCAAATGACAGTGGCTCGGCAATCGGCGCGGCGTGCGGCGCTATGGCAGCGCAAGATGGCTTCGAGCCGTTGGAATGGTCAGTTTACAGTGGCCCCGCCCTGCAGGAGAGCGAGGTTCCGCCGGACTGGGAGGCGGCGCCGTGCAGTCTGCCTGAACTTGCCACGATTCTTGCTGACAACAAGCCCGTCATCTTTCTTTCCGGGTGTGCCGGGCTCGGGCCGCGGGCGTTGGGCGGTAGAAGCATTCTTGCGGCCCCAACGTCCCCGGAGATGAAGGATCATCTCAACGACATCAAACGGCGCGAACACTTCCGGCCGGTGGTGCCGATCTGTCTGGAAGATCGTGCGCCGGAGATCTTCAGCCCGGGTACGCCAGATCCTTACATGCTATTCGATCACCAAACCCGGGCGAATTGGCGCGACAAGATCCCGGCAGTGGTACATCTCGACGGCTCGGCGCGGCTGCAGACAATTTCCCGCAACTCTCCTCACAAAATTGCTGCGCTTCTCATCGAATTTGAGCAACTCACCGGCATTCCGCTGCTCTGCACCACGAGCGCCAACCTCCATGGACGGGGATTCTTTCCCGATGCTGCGGCGGCATGCCAATGGGGGCGCGTCGAGCATGTGTGGTGCGAGGGCATGCTCTGGAGCAAAACGGTCATCAAGAAGTCATCGCCTACGGAACGACTTCTGTCAGCCTAAGATGAACATGTCCAATATGGCGATCGACCTTGTCGGCGTGAGAAAGTCATTCGGGGACAAGGTTATCGTCAATGACCTGTCGTTCTCGGTTGCGCGCGGAGAGTGCTTCGGGCTGCTTGGGCCAAATGGAGCTGGCAAAAGTACGATTGCACGCATGCTCCTCGGCATGATTTCCCCCGATCGAGGCAAGATTACGGTCCTCGATGAGCCTGTGCCTTCCCGCGCTCGTGCGGCGCGCGTGCGCGTAGGCGTGGTGCCGCAGTTCGATAACCTTGAGCCCGAGTTCACCGTGCGGGAGAACCTGCTTGTGTTTGGCCGCTATTTCGGCATGAGCGCTCGCACGATCGAAGCGGTTGTGCCCTCGTTGCTTGAGTTTGCGCGGCTTGAAAGCAAGGCGGACGTGCGCGTCTCCCTTTTGTCCGGTGGTATGAAGCGGCGGCTGACGCTGGCGCGCGCTCTGATCAATGATCCACATCTACTCGTGATGGACGAGCCGACGACGGGGCTCGATCCGCATGCTCGCCACCTGATCTGGGAACGCCTGCGGGCTCTTCTTGCGCGCGGCAAGACGATCCTCTTGACCACTCACTTCATGGAAGAGGCCGAACGCCTTTGCGATCGGCTATGCGTGCTTGAGAGTGGATGCAAAATCGCCGAAGGCAAGCCAGACGCCTTGATCGACGAGCATATCGGCTGCAACGTGATCGAGATCTATGGCGGTGATCTAGATCAACTCCGGGAGCTGATCAGGCCGTATGCGCGGCATATCGAAGTGAGTGGAGAGACGCTTTTTTGTTACGCGCGATGTCCGGACGAAATCAGCGTGCACCTGCGCGGGCGAACGGACCTTCGCGTTCTGCAGCGCCCCCCGAATCTCGAAGACGTGTTTTTGCGGTTGACCGGGCGCGAGATGGAGAAATGAGCGATGGATGATGGTTATGCGTCGGTCATGCCGGCTAATGCGTACAATTGGACCGCGGTATGGCGTCGAAATTACTTGGCATGGAGGAAAGTCGCGCTTGCATCGCTTCTCGGCAACCTCGCAGATCCCATAACCAATCTGTTTGGCCTTGGCTTTGGGCTCGGACTCATTGTGGGACGGGTTGAGGGGACTTCGTACATTGCGTTTTTGGCGGCGGGTATGGTCGCGATTAGCGCTATGACATCCGCGACCTTTGAAACTCTGTACGCAGCCTTTGCTCGGATGGATGTCAAGCGCACCTGGGAGGGAATTTTGTTCACACAGCTCACGCTTGGCGATATCGTTCTAGGTGAGTTGGTGTGGGCGGCCAGTAAGTCCGTTCTAGCCGGGACAGCAATCGGGATTGTCGCTGCCACCCTGGGTTATGCATCCTGGACGTCGGTTCTTTGTGCGATACCGACAATCGCCCTTACGGGCCTTGTCTTCGCCAGCCTGGCAATGGTCGTCATATCTCTTGCGCCAACTTACGATTACTTCGTGTTTTACCAGTCGCTCGTCCTTACGCCCATGGTGTTCTTGTGTGGCGCGGTCTTTCCGACGAGCCAAATGCCCGACTCATTTCAGCACTTTGCCGGCTTGTTGCCGCTGGCACATTCGGTCGACCTTATTCGCCCAGTGATGCTTGAGCGCGGCGCCGACAATGCCGCCCTACACGTAGGCGCGCTCTGCGTTTACGCGGTCTTGCCCTTTTTCGCGTCGATCGCGTTATTTCGGCGCCGCCTGCTGCGTTGACGTGAGTTCAGCGAAACGGAGAAAGTCAAAGCGATGCAGTGTCATGATGCGTTCCGCGGTAGCTCGCGAGTGACCTGGTCTGTCACAGCAGCTTGTGAAACGGCCTTGAGAAGCCGCGATCGAGCCAGCTCTACGGCCGCCTGTTCGGCCGATCGGACCTTGCAAAGTCGTGTTGTGCTGCCTGGCACGCGCACCGGCTGCGCGTGACTGTACAGATTAGATCGGTGGGACGGCATGGCCTTCCATGGAGAACGGGATGTTGAGCATAGGACTGAGTGGCGGCCTTGACAGAATCTATGAAAGCTCTCCGGAGCTGCCGAATACATTTCTTCACGATGGCGCTGCGGTACTTGTGCAGGACGGCCGCGTAATTGCTGCTGTCGAAGAGGAGCGCCTCAACCGCGTCAAGCACTCCAACAAGTTCCCCAGCAATTCGATCCGATACTGCCTTTCTACCGCAGGAGTCGAGCTCGGCGACATCGACCGTATCGCGTTCTACGCGACTGAAGCTTACTGCAAAGCCATGCTCGAGCGCCTTTCTGTTTCTCAGCCCGTTCCGTTGGACCCCAAACTGTTGCTGCGGCAGCTGTTGGCACGGGAATTCGGGGCCGAGATCGATCCGTCCGGGGTTCCTTCGTGAATCACCACGAAGTACATGCCGTGAGCGCGTTTGCCATGTCCGGGTTCGAGCAAAGTCTGGTGTTTGCGATCGACGGCGGGGGCGATTTTCTCTCAGGCTTAATGGCGGTAGGGTCCGGGACCGTAATTGCGCAGCTTGTAAGTTTCCCGGAACACAACTCTCTTGGGCTGTTCTATCTCGAGACGATCCGATATCTCGGCTGCGGGATGTTCGACGAATACAAAGTGATGGGGCTTGCACCGTATGGTGATCCCGATCGCTATCGCGAGCTCTTCGCGCAGTTCTACGAGTTGTTGGACAGCGGTGGCTATCGCGTTCACCTGGATCGAATCGGACCAGCCCTTTTGCGCAACATCCAGGTTCGGCGAAAGGGAATGCCATTCACCCAACAGCATCGAGATGTCAGCGCGTCGCTGCAGGAAGCGCTGGAGCGGATCGTGTTTCACACCCTGCGGCACCATCGTAAAGCGACGGGCATGACACGCCTGTGCCTAGCTGGCGGGGTGGCCCATAATTGCACGCTGAACGGTAAGCTGCTTTATTCCGGGCTATTTGACGACATCTTTGTTCAACCCGCGGCGCACGACGCCGGTTGCGCACTCGGCGCTGCATTAATGGTATCAAGCGAGCTAGGCAGGCCAGCGCCGCGCGAGCGACTGCCGGACGTTTATTGGGGGCCCGATCTTGGGAACGAGCAAGCCACAGAGCTTGAGCTCAACGCATGGTCAGGCCACCTCGACATTCAACGAAGTGATGACATAGCATCCAGTGCGGCGGACTGGATGGCAAATGGCGCTGTAATCGGCTGGGTTCAGGGGCGCTCTGAGTTCGGCCCACGTGCGCTTGGTAACCGCAGCATTCTAGCGGACCCGCGGCCTGCGGAAAACAAGGATCGCATCAACGCGGTGGTCAAGAAGCGCGAGAGCTATCGCCCCTTTGCGCCATCTGCATTAGAGGAGGATGCGAGCGAGTTCTTTGAGCTCCCCGACGGCACGCGGCAGCTCCCCTTCATGAACTTCGTAGTTCGCGTGCGTGAAGCCAAGGGTAACGTGCTCGGTGCGATCACGCACGTTGATGGGACGGCTCGGCTGCAGACCGTATCGCGCAAGACAAACCCCGCCTACTGGGACGTCATTAATGCGTTCAAGCAGCGAACGAGCCTTCCGATTCTTCTAAATACCTCATTTAACAACAATGCCGAGCCGATCGTGCAGTCCGTGTCAGATGCGATCACCACGTTTTTGACGACTGATCTGGACGGACTTGTTGTTGGGCCGTTCCTCGTCAGGAAGCGGCCAGCATCACTGCAGGATTGGAGTGCGCTGGCTGCGTCATTGCCGCCGTACGCATCCCTTCATCGTGTTCGCTCCCACATAGCGCCAGATCGGCAGGAAACGGTCTGCGAGATCCGCATGGGACATTCCGCCCACTCTAGTATGCGTATCTCACCTGAGCTTTTCGAGATCTTGATGCGAATCGAGGGCGAGGCGTCGCTCGGGTCGCTTTTCGACACAGCCCTGCTGGACCAGGCCAAGCGTGAAGATCTTGTGAAGGAATTGCGGCTCGTATGGGAGCTTCGGGGCGTTCGCCTGCATCCGCTGCACGCGGCTTGCGGTCACGATAATGTACAAAGCGGAACATAGCCATGACTCATGCGCATGGCCACGCCCATGCGTGCATGTGAGGGGACCAGGCCATCCGATGCAGAGCGGGGCATCGGGCATCGGGCTTCGGGCAGGTCGATGCAACACCGTTGAAGAAAGGACGATCGTATTGAGAGAACGCGGCCCGTCACGGATAGCCCTGCTATGAGGTTCTGCCGATGCAGCTCGCCGGCACCGCGATTTCAGGCCGTGACGCCGGGCGAGAAGATACGCGAGACGTCTGTACTGACGTCTCTTGTCCAACCAGGAGCGCGCGAAAAGGCAAGGCAGATGGTTAGCGGTTCGAGCAATGATCGGTTCGTAGTGTCCCGGCGACGTACGGGGTTTGGCGACTGTCTGTGGTCACTCGCGGCAGCCTGGCGATTTGCAAAGCAGACAGGACGGACGCTAGCCATTGATTGGCGGGGATCTTGTTATCTTGATGAACCATTCACCAATGCCTTTCCAGTCTTCTTCGAACCGGTTGAAGACATTGGCGGAGTGCGAGTAATTTGCGATGACGACATCAATACGCGTTCGTTTCCAGGACCATTCTTTCCAACATGGTGGAACAAGCCATCTTTCGATTGCATCTATCGACCGGACGAGCAGATTTTCAGGGAACGCGATCAACTCGATCAACTGTTCCAAAGTCAGAGAGATAGTGACGCTAACACGGTTGTGTGTGATGCCTGCCTGATGTGGCGCTGCGATCAGGAAGCGGAACGAGAAATCTTCCGGAGTATTAAGCCGCGGCCTGAAATTCAGGCCCGGATTGATGCTATCTACCGCGAGCACTTTGAGCCGTACAGCGTAATCGGCATTCATGTCCGGCATGGCAATGGCGAAGATATTATGGGGCATGCCCCTTACTGGGCGGACACGGAGCGCGCCTTGCGGCAGATCTACAATGCCATTGATGAGGCCAGGAGTTTATCCCACGCAAAACCTGTGAGGGCGTTCCTGTGCACGGACAGTGCGCTCGTCCTCGAGCAGGTTTCGGTTAAATTTCCCGATGTCTTCGCGATTCCAAAGCAGTTCCAGGCGCCTCAAGCGGGCCCATTGCACCATCCCGCCCTCGGAGCTGAAGGCGGCTTTTCTGCCCTCACCGAGATGTATCTCCTTGCCCGCTGCGACACGGTGATCCGTTTTCCGCCAACGAGCGCTTTTACGCGCTATGCGCGTCTTTTCGCCCCACGCGTTATAGAATTCGATTTGAACGATCCGGGCCGGTTGATCCTGATTGAAGACAACTCGCAAGCGCTTATGGCTTCGTGAAAGTCGCAAACCCGCGTGATCGATCTCACCGCCGCTCTTTACGTCCGATAGCCGTGGAAGTTCTTCTCCGGGCGACGATTTTCTGGCCCGCGGGCTGTCATTGCCGCAACGTTCCAGGGTAAACGGTACGAGAGGCCCACGGAGCCACGGACTTGGTGCGGACGGCCTACGCACCGCGCTTGAAGCGTATAGGCATCCAGAACTGCCGGAGGGCCTCGACGGTTGCTGGAATGTTGCGCCAGGCGTTTTGGATGATGGGCTGCGTTCCCAGCGTGCGCCGGGCCGGGGGTAGCAAGGGTCGACCGGCGTCGTCGATGCAATGGACCAAGATCGGCCGCAGCATAAGGTGTTCGGTTCCATTCGGGGGGAGAAGCCGCGACCAGACGAGAAGCCGAAGCTTCATGACGGCGTAGAAGCCCATGCACCAGGGCTGCGGGTCGACTTCGCCGTCCGGTGATCGCACGAACAGCGGCTCGAAGCTCTCCGGTCTCGTCGACAGCGTCTCGCTGATAGCGTTGTGGCGCATCAGCGTGGCGGCGATTGCCGAGAACTCCTCGGTGTCGTGATTGAAGGCGTCGGGATCTACGCCGAGGAGCGGGCACACCCATTCCTCGGACGCCATCGAGACCGGCCCGGCGACGACCGCGGCCACCGCGCCATCGAGCATGGAGAGCGACGTCGCCCGCGGATGCCGAAGCGTCGGCGACCTGGCGCGCTTGCTGATCCATTGCCCGAGCCGTTCGAACGACATGGCATAGTCCGCCATCGTCGTCTTGCGTGCTTTTCGCGTTCCCCGCCCTTGCTTCGGCTTCGTCATGCCACGGCCCGCTTTTCGGCTTCGCGTGCGGCCTTCCAGTTCCAGGCCAGAAGTTCGTGAAGCTGGTTGGTCTTCGTGGCGCCGCTCACCATGCGATCGAGAACGTCGACGAGATACGCCTCGGGGTCGAGGCCATTCAATTTCGCTGTGTTAAGAAGCGAAGCGAGTATCGCCCAGGTCTCGCCCCCGCCTTCGTCACCACTGAACAACGAGTTCTTTTTTCCGATCGCAATTGGCCTGATCGATCGTTCGACCGTGTTGGTGTCCGGCTCGAGCCGCCCGTCATCCAGGAACGTCGTCAGGCCCTGCCAGCGTTCGAGCATGTAGTCGATCGCCTTGATGAGCGTCGAGCGGCGGGAGATCCCGTCCTTCACCGCGATCAGACGGGCCCTCAACGCCTCCATCAGCGGCTTCGTCTCGGCCTGTCGCGTCGCGCGGCGTTCCCCAGCATCGAGACCGCGGATCCTCTCCTCGATCGCGTAGACGGCCGCAATGCGCTCGATGACCTCCGCGGCGAAGGGTGAGTTCGTCGTCTTGTGCACCCTCACGAAGTTGCGGCGCGCGTGAACGAGACAATACGCCAGCTGGATCTGGCCCGACATCATCGCATCGCCCGCCAGCGAGGCGTAGGCGGCATAGCCGTCGACTTGCAGCACGCCTTCGAAGCCGGCTAACTGCGCCACGATCTCCTTTTTGCCGCGACCACCTGCGAACACGTAGGCGACCGCCGGCGGCGCCGGCCCCTTCCACGCCCGATCGTCCGTCGCGTGCGCCCAGAACTGGCAGATCCTCGTGCGGCCGCGTCCCGGATCGAGCACTGGCATCGGCGTCTCGTCGCAGAACAGCCGCTCGAAGCCGTGCATAGTCTTCAGTTGCAGATCGTAGAGGCCCCTGACCAGCCACGCCGCGCTCCCCATCCAGCGCGCCAGCGTCTGACGGTCGACGACGACACCCTGACCCGCCAGGATCTGCGTCTGGCGATAGAGCGTCGATTGCCAGGCATATTTGGCCGCGGCGATATGCGCGATCAGCGCCGTCGTTGCCATGCCGCCCTCGACGAGCCGCGCCGGTGCCGGGGCCTGGACAATCGGGCCCTCACAGGAGCGGCAGGCGTATTTTGGACGGATCGTGCGGAGCACACGCAGCCACGCGGGAACCCGATCGAGCGCTTCGCTGCTCTCCTCGCCGATCCGATGCATCTGACCCGTGCAGCACGGGCACAGCGTGGACGCCGGCTCGATCACCCGCTCGACCCGAGGCAGATGCGCCGGCAGCGCGCCGATGTTGCGCTTCGCTTTGCGCCGCTCCGGCCGCGGCGCGTCCGGTTTGTCGTCATTGGCCGGGAGCTGTGAGCCGGCGGTCCGTTCCAGATCAAACGCGATCTGTTCGGCGCAGACGATCGCCGCGCGCTCCGATCGTGCGCCGAAGATCAGGCTCTTCAACGTGGCGATCTCTGCGCGCAGATCATCGTTCTCGCCTTCGAAAGCCAGCACCATCTCGGCAAGAGCCGCAGGGTCAGAGGGGAGATCTTCGGGGCGAAGCGCCATATCGCAGAGCTACACGAACGCACTCGCAATCGCCAGCAAAACAAGACGCTTCAGGCAACCTTCGTCGGCCGCTTCGTCACCTTCGGGACCACACGCGACCACTCCGCAAGACCTTCAATCAGCATCGCCAGTTGCGCCCCCGTCACCGGCATCGTACCCTCGCGAACAGGTGGCCAGGCAAAGCCCCCATTCTCCAGCCACTTCGTCGCTAGAACCATTCCCGAGCCGTCAAAAACCAGTAGCTTCAAACGATCCGATCGCTTCGATCGGAAGACATAAACGTCACCGCTGTAGGGCTTGCCGCCTAATCCCTCCGCTACCAGCGCGACAAGGCCATGAACGCCTTTACGAAAGTCAATCGGCTGCGTCGCGACGAACACACGGACCATTGGACCGAAAGAGATCATCGCGTCGATCTCACCGCCGCCAGCACGCGCTCCAGCGTCGCGGCGTCGACGCCGACGGGCACGCGCACCGTCGCGCCCGCGATCATCACCTCGATCCGCTCGGCCGGATCCGTCAGAACATGCGCCTTATCGATCGCGTTCGGCTGCGCCTCGACGGCGGCCTCGAGCCTGACTTGCACGAACTGCGGCGCTTCGCTCGACGCGAGCCGCGCCTGGCGCCGCCACACACTGAGCAGTCCCCGGTTCACCCCGTTGCGTCGAGCCACCTCGGAAATGCTCGTCTCCGGATCGGCACTCTCGGCCACGATCCGCGCCTTCTCCGCATCGCTCCAACTGCGCCGTCGCCTCTCCCCTGTGATCACCTCGATCCGCTGATAGGAGGCGGCATCATGCCCGTCTTGATGTCTGTCTTGATGCATGGAACGAGCGTCCCTCGCGTTGTCAAATCCACGCGCGAGTCTCGCTCATCCCGTCCACCTAAACGAGGTGGGGTCGTCGTACCGCTATCGTTCCAGGGGCGAAGAGAACGAAGCCGCGGCCGAATGCGTTCGGCTAAGGCGCGGCTTCGACAACAACGGCCCTAAAGTGCCGCTGCGTTTTACAGAAGGAGCACGCCTTCGTCTTCGCTTCGGGCGGGCCGCAGACGGAAGCTAAACAACGCTCAATCACGGATGAACATTTCAGCTCGCCAGCTCATGCTTGGAACTAGCGCCGCGAAATCCAGTGCCGCTCAGAGCATGGCGCGATAGATCAAAAGTGGCCGCCGACGAATCTAACGTGCAAGCTTGGTACATCAGTTTTATGTTGGGGCGGCTAATGGCCGTGGCCGTTATCCCCGGGCATTTTTCGACTTCGACGAGAGGCGCCGGCCAGCCGCAGGCTCGTACGGTTGTGCGATCGTGAAAGCGAACGCGGGCTGGGTAGCCCTTTCATGAAGCGGGCGAGTGCTCGCGAACTTACGTAGCAGAGTCACCATCGCTGTCAGAAAGCTCACCTCCGCTGTCTTGAATGCGCCAAGCATTCCGCGTGCGCGACATTAGGACGCAAAACGGAAGCGCATTTACGTACATCGCAGTGGCGCAAATCCTGCTACGCGTGCGCGGGCGCAAAAGTAGAGGAGGCGGCCGTGGGTCTCGATCTGCCAAATGACAATCTGATCCGAGGTCCGCTGCCCGAAGCACATTTGGATCGCCTCGTTGACGCCGTTAATGCGCGCGTTGATCGTGGAGAACCGAAGGTGATGTTACTCACCGGGGCATCGCGCGGAATTGGCCATGCCACTGCCAAGCTATTCTCGGAGGCAGGCTGGCGCATCATTTCTTGCGCACGCCAACCGTTCGACGGCGAGCGATGCCCCTGGGAGGCTGGGAATGACGATCATTTCCAGGTCGACCTCGGCGATCATCGAATGCTGCCGCGCGCAATCACCGAGGTTAAGAAACGCTTGGCCGGTGCGCCCTTGCACGCGCTGGTGAATAATGCGGGTGTGTCGCCGAAAACGCCCACAGGCGATCGGATGACATCGTTGACCACCTCAACCGATACCTGGATGAGGGTCTTTCATCTTAATCTGGTGGCTCCGATCCTGCTGGCGCAGGGTTTGTTTGATGAGCTAAGAGCCGCGTCAGGATCGATCGTGAATGTGACTTCAATCGCGGGCTTGCGGGTGCACCCATTCGCCGGTAGCGCCTATGCGACCTCGAAAGCTGCGCTTGCGAGCCTCACACGCGAATTGGCCCGCGACTATGCGCCGCATGGCATTCGCGTCAATGCGATCGCGCCCGGCGAAATCAGGACCGACATGCTGTCGCCCGACGCGGAAGCGCGCGTCGTGGCAAGTATCCCGCTGCGCAGAGTGGGTACTCCGGACGAAGTGGCCAAGGTCATCTTCTTCCTATGCTCGGATGCGGCGAGCTATGTTACGGGTGCCGAGGTGCCGATCAACGGTGGCCAGCATCTGTGAAGCGGCCGGCCCGGCGGCGAAGCTGACTTGAGCTTCCCAACGGACTCACGTTCTCCGCTGACCACGCGCATACAATCAACAGAAAATGAATCGAAGGCACACGGCAAGTTTACTGTCGTGCCATGAAAAAGTGTCACGGTTCGATGTCATCTCGTCAACACTTGGCGCTAGATCGAGAGTGACATGCAAAACGAACCTCGCCAATCCGGACATGGGTCCAGGGAGGATGATCAAGGAAACGGAGACAGGCTTATGCTGCATATCCCCTCCTCGAGCGAAAGACCTGCCTCGCAGCCGGAACCGGAGCGTGCCCCCCCGGGGGAGCCGTCGCATGAGAGCGCGCTGGCCGGCATCTACGAAATATCGAAAATACTAAATGCTCCCGGCCGGCTCGAAGTCACCTTGGCCAACGTTCTCGGTCTTCTGCAATCGTTTGTGCAGATGCGACACGGCCTCGTCTCGCTGTTCAACGATGACGGCGTTCCAGAACTTACAGTTGGCGCCGGCTGGAGCGAAGGCACTGACGAACGTTACCGGACGTGCGTGCCGCAGAAAGCAATCCACGAGATCGTAGCGACAGGCAGGTCTCTTATGGTCGAGAATGTAGCCGCCGAGACGGCCTTCAGCGCTGCCGACCGGGAGGTTCTCGGCGCCTCTGATAGTATACCGGTAGCGTTCATCGGGGTCCCGATTCGCGTTGATTCGACGGTCGTTGGTACGCTGACGATCGACCGTATCCCGGAAGGCAGTTCAAGTCTTCTCGAGTACGACGCGCGGCTGCTCGCCATGGTCGCGAACGTGATAGGACAAACGATCAAGTTACATCGCTTGTTCGCCGGCGATCGCGAACAATCGTTGGTGGACAAGGACCGGCTAGAGAAACAGGCAGTTGATCGTGGGCCGCCCGCTCGCGAGCGCAAGCAGCTTCAGGCACACGGGATCATTGGCGACAGCCCGGCGCTGAGCGCACTGCTTGAGAAGATTGTCGTTGTAGCCAGATCAAACAGCACGGTTCTGCTGCGTGGCGAATCCGGTACCGGGAAGGAGCTGGTAGCCAAGGCCATTCACGAGTCGTCCGTTCGTGCTAAGCGGCCGTTCGTTAAGCTGAATTGCGCGGCGCTCCCCGAGACGGTCCTGGAATCGGAATTGTTTGGCCATGAGAAAGGTGCCTTTACCGGTGCTGTCAGCGCCCGCAAGGGGCGCTTCGAGCTTGCTGACAAAGGGACGCTATTTCTTGACGAGATCGGAGAGATCTCACCTCCGTTCCAGGCGAAGTTGCTGCGAGTTCTGCAAGAGCAGGAGTTCGAGCGCGTCGGCAGCAATCACACGATTAAAGTCGATGTTCGGGTGATAGCTGCGACCAACAGGAACCTTGAAGAGGCTGTGGCAAGGAGCGAATTCCGCGCGGACCTCTACTATCGTATTAGCGTAGTTCCCTTGTTGTTGCCGCCGCTTCGCGAAAGACGCAGTGATATTCCGCTGCTCGCAAGAGAGTTCCTCAGAAAGTTTAACAGCGAGAACGGCCGCTCTCTTACTCTGGAGGCGAGTGCGATCGATGTACTGATGAGCTGTAAATTTCCGGGAAATGTCCGCGAACTCGAGAACTGCATCGAGCGGACCGCGACACTCAGTGCCGGATCATCGATTGTAAGAAGTGACTTTGCATGCAGCCAAGGCCAATGCCTTTCCACGACGCTTTGGAAAAGCACATCGTATGGCAAGACAGACCCGGCGGCACCGATGCAACCGGTGCCTGCAAAGTCCATCATCCCGCTGGCTGAAACGGCCCCTCCGCCGCAGGCTGTCTGCGAACCGGGCTCATTGGCACCTTCCGGCACAGTTCTCGTTAGTGGTGCGAGAATGGCTGATCGCGAGCGGGTCGTTGCGGCTATGGAAAAGTCTGGCTGGGTGCAGGCCAAGGCAGCGCGCCTACTCGGGCTAACCCCGCGCCAAGTCGGCTACGCGCTGAGGAAATACGGAATCGAGATAAAGCGGTTCTGAGCGCCCCGCATCGGCCTGGACTGATTCCGCCAAATCGATAAGTGAAGACGGTCCGCGTAGTTAATCTAGCAATCTGAGGGGAATGGACCGCCGGGGGCGTCGGCTTGCCGCGACCCCGAGAAGGGCTCAACTATTCAGCGACAGATGGGGCGGAGAGCCTCACTTGCGAGTCGCACAATCGCGAACCGCCGGTTGCTCGAAATGCAAAGAGCTATCATCCTTATCTCAATCAAGCCGGATTGGCGAACGCAATGCTTAATGACCCTCGACCGGTCCGGGCCTGCAGGGGATTAGCGGCAGTCAATCCGCAAGCAGTCCCGCCGCCACTTGCCAGCGTGGTGCTGCGAAACAGCGCTGTCCGAGCCTGCTTTGTGCCGGCATCCCTTTCAGGAAGCGCGGGGTAGAGAGGGCGCACTACCCGGTCTTAAGCCTTGTGACAGCGAGCGGTCCCAAGCGGCGGGGATGGTACAACACTTGCTGTTCTCTTCCCAGCTGACGTAACTTTAGGAGCAACACCTTGCATAATATTGTCTGCATCAAGCAAGTTCCGGACTCGGCGCAGATCCGCGTGCACCCCGTGACCAATACAATCATGCGTCAGGGAGTGCCGACCATCATCAACCCGTATGACCTATTCGCGCTCGAGGCCGCGCTGGGGCTGCGCGATCGGTTCGGTGGCGAAATTACCGTGCTTACCATGGGGCCGCCATCGGCAGAGGAGTCGTTGCGAAAGGCGCTGACTTATGGTGCTGATCGCGCCGTCCTACTTACTGATCGCTGCTTTGCGGGCTCGGATACGCTGGCCACTACGTATGCGCTTGCAACAGCGATCCGGAAAATTGGCAAGGCATATGGTCCGGCAAACCTCATCTTCACCGGAAAGCAGACCATCGACGGCGATACAGCGCAGGTTGGTCCTGGCATCGCGAAGCGACTGGGCGTAGGGCAGCTAACTTACGTTGCGAAGGTCAGATCCGTGGACGTCGCCAATGAAACAATTGAAGCGGAGCGGCGCTCGGAAGGCGGTGTGCAGGTTCTGCACACTAGGTTGCCCTGCCTCATCACCATGCTTGAGGCGACGAATCAGATTCGGCGAGGCGCGATGGCGGATGCCTTGCGTGCCGCGCGAGCCAAAATCGTGAAATGGAGCGCGCAAGATGCAGGTGTCGAAGACATCTCCAAATGTGGGCTCAAGGGCTCGCCGACTGTCGTCAAACGTGTGTTCGCTCCCCCTGCGCGGGCCGAGAGGGCGGCGCTGGTTGAGTCCGCCGAGCAGCCGGCGCAGGCGCTAATAGACGCAATCTTCTTGAATCAACCGAAGCTCGAAACCGATCTGGCGACACTTGCTCGTGACGCCCGATCTGGACTGTCCGGGCAATGTTAGCAACGCGCTCCAAGAAATGTATCAACGCTCGCACCCGAGTCGATGAGAGCGCAACATGTCGTTGTGCAATGCGGTAAGCTACCATAAGAGTTTGCTATGCCATCCGTCGATCGATAGCGGTACGACGACCCCACCTCGTTTAGGTGGACGGGATGAGCGAGACTCGCGCGTGGATTTGACAACGCGAGGGACGCTCGTTCCATGCATCAAGACAGACATCAAGACGGGCATGATGCCGCCTCCTATCAGCGGATCGAGGTGATCACAGGGGAGAGGCGACGGCGCAGTTGGAGCGATGCGGAGAAGGCGCGGATCGTGGCCGAGAGTGCCGATCCGGAGACGAGCATTTCCGAGGTGGCTCGACGCAACGGGGTGAACCGGGGACTGCTCAGTGTGTGGCGGCGCCAGGCGCGGCTCGCGTCGAGCGAAGCGCCGCAGTTCGTGCAAGTCAGGCTCGAGGCCGCCGTCGAGGCGCAGCCGAACGCGATCGATAAGGCGCATGTTCTGACGGATCCGGCCGAGCGGATCGAGGTGATGATCGCGGGCGCGACGGTGCGCGTGCCCGTCGGCGTCGACGCCGCGACGCTGGAGCGCGTGCTGGCGGCGGTGAGATCGACGCGATGATCTCTTTCGGTCCAATGGTCCGTGTGTTCGTCGCGACGCAGCCGATTGACTTTCGTAAAGGCGTTCATGGCCTTGTCGCGCTGGTAGCGGAGGGATTAGGCGGCAAGCCCTACAGCGGTGACGTTTATGTCTTCCGATCGAAGCGATCGGATCGTTTGAAGCTACTGGTTTTTGACGGCTCGGGAATGGTTCTAGCGACGAAGTGGCTGGAGAATGGGGGCTTTGCCTGGCCACCTGTTCGCGAGGGTACGATGCCGGTGACGGGGGCGCAACTGGCGATGCTGATTGAAGGTCTTGCGGAGTGGTCGCGTGTGGTCCCGAAGGTGACGAAGCGGCCGACGAAGGTTGCCTGAAGCGTCTTGTTTTGCTGGCGATTGCGAGTGCGTTCGTGTAGCTCTGCGATATGGCGCTTCGCCCCGAAGATCTCCCCTCTGACCCTGCGGCTCTTGCCGAGATGGTGCTGGCTTTCGAAGGCGAGAACGATGATCTGCGCGCAGAGATCGCCACGTTGAAGAGCCTGATCTTCGGCGCACGATCGGAGCGCGCGGCGATCGTCTGCGCCGAACAGATCGCGTTTGATCTGGAACGGACCGCCGGCTCACAGCTCCCGGCCAATGACGACAAACCGGACGCGCCGCGGCCGGAGCGGCGCAAAGCGAAGCGCAACATCGGCGCGCTGCCGGCGCATCTGCCTCGGGTCGAGCGGGTGATCGAGCCGGCGTCCACGCTGTGCCCGTGCTGCACGGGTCAGATGCATCGGATCGGCGAGGAGAGCAGCGAAGCGCTCGATCGGGTTCCCGCGTGGCTGCGTGTGCTCCGCACGATCCGTCCAAAATACGCCTGCCGCTCCTGTGAGGGCCCGATTGTCCAGGCCCCGGCACCGGCGCGGCTCGTCGAGGGCGGCATGGCAACGACGGCGCTGATCGCGCATATCGCCGCGGCCAAATATGCCTGGCAATCGACGCTCTATCGCCAGACGCAGATCCTGGCGGGTCAGGGTGTCGTCGTCGACCGTCAGACGCTGGCGCGCTGGATGGGGAGCGCGGCGTGGCTGGTCAGGGGCCTCTACGATCTGCAACTGAAGACTATGCACGGCTTCGAGCGGCTGTTCTGCGACGAGACGCCGATGCCAGTGCTCGATCCGGGACGCGGCCGCACGAGGATCTGCCAGTTCTGGGCGCACGCGACGGACGATCGGGCGTGGAAGGGGCCGGCGCCGCCGGCGGTCGCCTACGTGTTCGCAGGTGGTCGCGGCAAAAAGGAGATCGTGGCGCAGTTAGCCGGCTTCGAAGGCGTGCTGCAAGTCGACGGCTATGCCGCCTACGCCTCGCTGGCGGGCGATGCGATGATGTCGGGCCAGATCCAGCTGGCGTATTGTCTCGTTCACGCGCGCCGCAACTTCGTGAGGGTGCACAAGACGACGAACTCACCCTTCGCCGCGGAGGTCATCGAGCGCATTGCGGCCGTCTACGCGATCGAGGAGAGGATCCGCGGTCTCGATGCTGGGGAACGCCGCGCGACGCGACAGGCCGAGACGAAGCCGCTGATGGAGGCGTTGAGGGCCCGTCTGATCGCGGTGAAGGACGGGATCTCCCGCCGCTCGACGCTCATCAAGGCGATCGACTACATGCTCGAACGCTGGCAGGGCCTGACGACGTTCCTGGATGACGGGCGGCTCGAGCCGGACACCAACACGGTCGAACGATCGATCAGGCCAATTGCGATCGGAAAAAAGAACTCGTTGTTCAGTGGTGACGAAGGCGGGGGCGAGACCTGGGCGATACTCGCTTCGCTTCTTAACACAGCGAAATTGAATGGCCTCGACCCCGAGGCGTATCTCGTCGACGTTCTCGATCGCATGGTGAGCGGCGCCACGAAGACCAACCAGCTTCACGAACTTCTGGCCTGGAACTGGAAGGCCGCACGCGAAGCCGAAAAGCGGGCCGTGGCATGACGAAGCCGAAGCAAGGGCGGGGAACGCGAAAAGCACGCAAGACGACGATGGCGGACTATGCCATGTCGTTCGAACGGCTCGGGCAATGGATCAGCAAGCGCGCCAGGTCGCCGACGCTTCGGCATCCGCGGGCGACGTCGCTCTCCATGCTCGATGGCGCGGTGGCCGCGGTCGTCGCCGGGCCGGTCTCGATGGCGTCCGAGGAATGGGTGTGCCCGCTCCTCGGCGTAGATCCCGACGCCTTCAATCACGACACCGAGGAGTTCTCGGCAATCGCCGCCACGCTGATGCGCCACAACGCTATCAGCGAGACGCTGTCGACGAGACCGGAGAGCTTCGAGCCGCTGTTCGTGCGATCACCGGACGGCGAAGTCGACCCGCAGCCCTGGTGCATGGGCTTCTACGCCGTCATGAAGCTTCGGCTTCTCGTCTGGTCGCGGCTTCTCCCCCCGAATGGAACCGAACACCTTATGCTGCGGCCGATCTTGGTCCATTGCATCGACGACGCCGGTCGACCCTTGCTACCCCCGGCCCGGCGCACGCTGGGAACGCAGCCCATCATCCAAAACGCCTGGCGCAACATTCCAGCAACCGTCGAGGCCCTCCGGCAGTTCTGGATGCCTATACGCTTCAAGCGCGGTGCGTAGGCCGTCCGCACCAAGTCCGTGGCTCCGTGGGCCTCTCGTACCGTTTACCGTCGATCTCGCCATCGGCTGAGGCCGCATGTTCCGTAGAGCACGTTATCGCTACGATCGAGTCCGGAGCCGCCCAGGATTGCCGGGGCACGGCCAAACAGGCCTGCGCATATTTCAGATCTTCCGTTTTGTCGTGTTCGACCGTGGAAGACCATTGCTTCCTCCGTACCGGTCGCGAGCAAAGACGGAATACGTCAGCAACCCGGGTCACCATGCTAGCGCTGCCGTCTGCACGTCCAAAGCCCTGTCGCTGGCTTTAAGGAGCAAAGCCAACCTATGCGGCGCCTTTGAAGCAATCCGCCAATTCAGCAGCCGTGTGTATGTGAACAGCCGCTGTTTCGTTCCTGACGGCGGTGCGCAGCCTCTCAAGTGCTATGCACTTGCTATGAGGATAGGTCACAAGTGTTATACCAGCTTCTTCGGAATCTGACGGAGCAAATTCAAGAGTTGGCATGATGGTTGCTGTTAGCCAGTAAAAATTAAGAGGGGGTAACCGCGAATGCGAAGAACAGGCGAGCGGCATGCCACGAACGACCTGAGGCCCTGTGAGGTCGGTAGGCACGAATTGGATTTTACAATGCTGTACCAAGTTGACAGCGGTTCGATGAAATGGCGGCAGCAGCAACCGCGAGGGCTTCATTCATTTGCTCAGGAAGCCAAAGCTGCACCGCGCGACTAGGCGTGTCATTCGCGCATGCGGCATTAGCATCAGAATGGCATGCGCGGCGAAGTATCCAAGACGATTCTCCGCGCGCATGCTCGCCGTGGCTGCCATTGCGGCATCGGATTGCTGCTGGACTGGAAGCCAACCGGATCCTCGCCGCTCCCTCAATGAACGAAGTCCCTTCGATGCGCATGACCAGGACAGAGAAGACCGCAATCTGCCGTGGCCAGGAGAACGACGAAAGTTTGCGTGAAAGGTGAACGCAACATTAGGCCCTTTGAAGCCAATGAACTCAGCGCGGTCAATAGTCGGCCCGGACATGAAGGTAGCTTCGTCAAGGACCGTTTCGCTTCTCATCTGCAGGGAGTCAAATGATATCTCAAGCGTCTCGATTTGCACCGGATCAGCCTCCGAAGTTATCCTGCGAGTACTTGACTGAGCGAGTGCGAGCCTTGTTCGGCCCGCATCCGTTCGCCTCCCAGATGTCCGGAGACCAGGTCGCCAGCCTGCTGCCTGAATACCTAGCGATGTCACAGGCGTTCCCGTACCTGCAGGCAGGGTCGCAAAGGGACCTCATATTCGATGCAATGCATCAAAATCGGGACATTGGGAGGGACATTGAACTGACCAGCGTGGTCGCGAATTTTATCTGCTGGGATGAGACCGGTGGCCATGGCGGGATTCTCCGGGGCGGCAAGGCGGCGTTGCCCGATATTCTTTTGACAGAAAACTTTCACTCCAACCTCTTGAGAAAGGATGCTGCATGACTACTCGGCAGAGCGATAAGGCCCAACTATAGCGACAGGACGAAGCAGTACCTGCATTCTCTCTATGCCGGATTGTCATCGAAAGACCCCCTGGTTCGTTGCGCCTACATGGTCGCCTTTGAGCTCCATGCTGCAGACATGATCCAGTCGCTGTGGACCACTCTGGTCAAAACCTTCAAGGCGCGGCCGGACGATCTTGAGTATTTTCGCGGCCATGTCGGCGGAGAAGATCCCGCGGAGAAGTACCACGGAGAAATGACAGGCCGGCTGATTGGTGAACTTGTGCAGCCTGGCCTTAATGATCGCTTTTTGAATGAATTCGGCCGAGCCTATCGGCTCAGCGTCCAGTGGTGTCGCGATCTGCTCGGAACGGCGGCGCGTACGGGAGATGATCACTCCGAGATGCAACATCATGGCCGTTGTCATTGCGGCGCTATCAAATTCTACGTCAATGCACCTCGAGAGCTCTCTGCAGTTCGATGCAATTGCTCAATTTGTCAAATGTCTGGATTTGTCCACTTGCTCGTACCTGGCGATAAGCTGCGCATCGAGTGCGGCGAAGAGTTCCTCACGACATACCAGTTCAACAAGAATATTGCGCGGCACACGTTTTGCCGGCTTTGTGGCGTAAAGCCATTCTATAGGCCGAGGTCGAATCCCTCCGGGTACAGCGTAAATATCCGATGTCTGGATAGAAAGACCATCGAGCACTTAAGAATATCTGAGTTCGATGGCGCGCATTGGGAGCAAGCATTCCTGTCAATGCAGCAGGACCCGGAGTCATGCTTCGAAGATCAAAGGAGTGAGCTCGAATGGCGCGCGCAATGAAAGATAAATCCTGTCTTCTTTCAGAAGAAGTCCTGACAAAGTACCGGATTGAGCTGCTAGTAAAGGGGTCCGTCGTAATCGCCCCGCAAATGTTATTCACTCAAGACGACATAGCCAGGATCGATCAGCTGCAGGCTGAGATTCCGGAAGAAGAAGTGCGGGAGGGAGATGCGGGCGACTTGCACAGCGTCTTTGTCCAGCGCGTGAGGGTAGACCCGCCCGGCCACGCGCCTAGCAACGTGAGTGGTACTGCTTCGGGTCAGATCATGGAGCTGCTCGAAAGTAGAGATCGCAGCTTCGCGCTAAGAAAGATCTTCGGAGCATCCGCAGATTACGTGGTTCGCCGATGCCAGATGCATCGTATGCCGCCGGGGTCCTTTATCGGCATTCATTTGGATGCGGCGAGTGATCCGGATTTCGAGTACTCGGTGATTGTGCAGCTAGCGAGAGACTTCGACGGCGGTGAATTCGTGGTATATCCAACCGGGTACGAACAACACGTATTCCGGCCGCCATTTGGCGCTGTGCTTGTCACAACCTGTAAGGTCCGGCATGAGGTAAAGCCGGTATCAAGCGGGGAGCGCCGATCCCTCGTATACTTCTGTTCAAAACGCAGCGGCGTGATCCGCCGGATCATCGAGGGTTCTAACGCTCGGCCCTAGCGTGCCGCGCCTGGTATGGGTCTCTGCAAATCGTGGGCTGAGCGAGCTATCCGGGGAATTGATGGCTTTCCCATCTTGCGGGTCCTTCGTGAGGTCCGACACGAGTCTGGTCGCAAGCGATGGCTTACATTGATCGTACGCGTCCGGTGACGGCCCCTAGTTGGGCGTCTTGAGCGGATGGCCGACCTCGCTCATGGGGCATGAGCGACGTTCTGAGGTTACCAATTCCGGGCGTGAGTTCGTGGACGCGCTTGGCGAGATGATCCAGCAGGCAGGCCAGCACAAGCCTGTGGATCTAGGGCTTGGCTGTGGCGATGAAGTGATCGCTTTGGTCGTGTCATTGTTACTCCAAGCTCTGCGCCCCGATCCGGGCCTTTTCCTCGCCCGTCCATCGTCGGCGACGATCCCAGTGATCACCTCGACGCGACGATCACCTTGCTACTGGCTCGAGCATGGTATTTGCCATCGTTCCTCCTCCACGGATCCGCTCATGCCGAGCTGTATCGCGGGCGCCGAAAGGGGAGCGGTTGGGGCCTCACGCCGTTACAATGGGCCGAATATTTCCACCACAATCACCACAATCACGAGGAGAGTGGTCGCAAAGGCCATGATGACCATTCCGCTGCCCGCAGGTAGGAGGCTGAGAGGCGAGGCGATAGGATTGCAGATCGACGGCATCACACGGGGCGGGAGATTGAAACTCTCAGTGCTATCGAAGATATAGCTAGTCGGGCGTCGGGACTCACGGACCACACATCCAAAGCTGGGTTGCATCCCCGCGGAATTGTCAGCCAGCTGGTCCCGACCGGGGTTGTCCGGCGGCTGCCCGGGAACGAGCGGCGTTTGGCTGTAGTAGGGACCACCATGCTTGGAGCTCGGTGCCACCTCGCGCAGAGCAGTCTGCCTGACAAATGCGGAACTTGCGCCAGCGGCCACATTCATGGCTTTTGCAACTCCAGATGCAAGCAGAATCAAAGCCAAGTCGAACAAGATCAATCGGATCAGCCTCATTGGGGCTCCGAAGATAGCTGCTGCGGCCGCGTTCTTTGCGGCAACTCCTGCTCCTATGCAGCAATTTACGTGCCGGCAAAGTGCGGTCTTTTGGGGCCGCTTATTTCATAGTGAAACTCGCATAAACCCAAGCCAGCGAGTGCAATCGCCCATCGTATTGTCGAGTTTCAACGTAGGCGTCGCAAATCGGCCAAGCAGGACGTGCAATGCGATTAGCTTTTGGGGTCGGCAACTGCGCTGGCAGCCTTACGCCATGACGCTCGTCGCTGTACAAGCTTCGGCGCACCGCTGGTCTCGTCCGGGCCGAACAAGAGCACTCTCATAGGGCCACCATTCATCGTCCGACCAAAGCTTGCTCGGTGATTGGGGCACCTTCGTCGCCACGTGAAGGAAGGGAGGCGCGCGTTCCCGGGAGCTATGGCTGATTTTGGGTGACGCGGCCTGATCAGGCGGCGTGGCTTTCAGTGTTCGGAATGACTTCGATTCCGTCGATGAACTTTACACCGGCGATGACTTTCGGCAACTGGTTCGTGCTCTTCAATCGCCGCCAGGTCTTCGATGCGGCGTCGATGAGCTTGAACACCATCAGCTTCGCAGTTTGTTGCGACAGCGATCCCTTGGTCCGCACCGTTCGGTGGCGCACCGTGGCGAAGACGCTCTCGATCGGGTTCGAGCTGCGTAGGTGGATCCAGTGCTCAGCAGGGAAGTCGAAGAAGGCGAGCAGCGCATGGCGATCCTTGATCAGGCACTCCACCGCACGTCCGTATTTGACGTGGTATTTCTCGACGAAGACGTCGATCGCGGTTTCAGCTTCGGCCCGGTGTGGGGCCAGATAGATGTTCCGCAGGTCGTTCTTCATGGGGCCCTGCACGGATTTGGCGACCTTGTCGAGTACGTTGCTCACTTTATGGCACCAGCATCGTTGGTGCCGCGTGCCGGGAAAGGCCTCGTCCAGTGCCTTCCAGAAGCCGAGGGCGCCGTCGCCGATGGCGAGTTGCGGGGCAATCCGTAACCCGCGTTGCCGCAGGTCGATCAGGAGTTCGCGCCAGCTCTGCGCGCTCTCGCGCACGCCGACCTGGAAGCCGATCAGCTCCTTCTTGCCTTCCGGCGTGGTGCCAATCAGCACCAGCATGCATTCGCTGTGATCTTCCATGCGGGCCTGCAGGTACACGCCATCGGCCCAGATGTAGACATAGCGACGCGCCGACAGATCGCGTCTCTGCCAGCGTTCGTACTCGACCTGCCAATCGGCCTTCAGGCCGGCGATCACCGAAGGCGACAGGTTCGGCGCATCCTTGCCGAGCAGCGCCGAGAGCGCCTCCTGGAAGTCGCCGGTCGAGATGCCGCGCAAATAGAGGACCGGGATCAAGGCATCCAGGCTCTTCGTCCGCCGCGCCCATAGCGGCAGGATTGCCGAACTGAAGCGGAGGCGGTCGCCTGGCCCGCTCGCTCCGCGGTCGCGGACCTTGGGACGAGCGACCTCCACCGGACCGATGCCGGTCGCAATCTCGCGCACCGGACCGTGCCCATGTCGGACCAGGCGCGCTCGACCGTCGGGCAGCGTCAGATTGGCCTTGCTGGCCAGAAACGCGCCAACCTCGATCTCGATCGCCCTGGCAAGCAGGTCCCGCGCGCCGGCTCGAACGATATCGGTCAGTGGATCATCAACCGCGGACGGCTGACGGAAAGCAAGAACATTGGTAGTCTCGGTCATGGCGTATCGCTCTCCTCGAGAGGTTCTGGCAGGCTCGTCACCCGCCTCGATACGCCGCCTTCCTCACACCGTCATCACCCAGATTCCGCCATAGCTCGTTCCCGGTGCGCGATGGTGTATCCCAGGCTTCGAAGCGATGAATTGAGCGGCTGACGATGTTTGCTACGACTTCAATAGTCGGTGTTGCTGATCGTGGGCCGCGGGCCTGTTCGGCGCAATCACAACGCACTCCACAGTGCCAGCCTTTTCATCGGCAGCAAGCGGGATCACGCCCTCCTTACGTGTGTGGTCGAATATAAGTCCATCCTTGACGAGACGATCATGCGCCGCCCGGAAGGATGCTGATCGCACATTTCTCACAGATAAAATAACGTTACAGCCGAAATAGTCGACGCCTAGCAGCCGGACGGCAATGTTGTGTAACACCGAGCCGCCACCCCAGCGGCCGTTCGCTTCATTGAACAGCAACCGCCCGTCTTGTGCGAAAATGGCGTCGATGTTGATCATTCCGCGATACCCCAGGTCTCGCGCGAGTGCCACAAAACGGTAGGCATGGGCCTGGGCAGCTAACAATTGCTCGTCCTCCAAGTCGCTTGGAAGCTCAAGTCCCGTCCAGATCAGAGCTCTTTCGGATCGGTCTGCGCTTTTACGCAGACGTATGCTTCCACTATTGACAAAAGCGATTGATGCATCATCCTGGATTGTATACTCGAGATAGAATAAAGATCGGGCCAAGTGGTACGATTCCACGACCAGCGTCTTACACGAGGCTGTTGTCATCTCAGACCACAATGCTTCGGGATCAAACGACGGCCACGAAACCCACCGAGTATCTCTGGCTCCAGGTAGCGGATCGCTCTTATTGCTGGTCAGGATGACGTTTCCAACTCCACCAGCTCCATTATCCAACTTTACAATGACCCTGCCGGTCTCGGATTTGAGGGAGGTGACGGCTTTGAACAGTCCATTTGGGTCTGTCGCGACTGATCCATGGGGGAGCGGAAGTGCAACGCTTGTTGCCAATTGACGGAAGTGGCTCTTGCGATTCAACAGATCAGGCCCGCGCTGCAAAGCGAAGTCGTCACCGGTCTTCGGTATGCCTAGAATGGCCGCCAAGCGTGCGACGCCTTCAGTAGAGTAGCAGGGATACAATTGCCAGTCTGATTTCTGGCGAATATGTCTTTTGAGCCGCTCGACAACAGTTTTGGACAGTAACGTACAATCATCGAGGATTGTCGATTGGCGGCTCGCAGGTACAAGCAGGCGAAGAGCCGATGAATGGAAATTGAGCGTTCCGCCAATGAAGGATAACAGATCGGCCGGGATCACTACCGGAGAGACTATCAGGTCGCCCTCCTGAGCAAACCACGCTGAACGAAATGCCGAGTTGGCGGCCAGCGAAAGTTGAGCTTTTGTTAGGTGGGCGCCCGACATCTGAGGCGTACCGGCATTCATAATCAGGATTCGCGGCATTCTCGACCTCCGGACATCTGGTCGTGATCAGGATGGGATCGTCATGGCAACCACGAAGTCGTTGCCATGCCGTGGCAAGGCTCTGGGAGAGGGGAGAATTTGCGCCATCTCGATGTCACCTGCGATGCAGCGGGAGAGAACGGCCCGCCTCGAATCTGCCGATCTCAATTTATGGCTCGGCCGCGTATGAAATGATCTCGCAGAGCCCGATAAACGGGCTCTGACCAAACATGGGCGATCAGCGCTTGCGCCTCGATCCGGCAGTCGCCGCCGCTTGGTCACATAAGCGGCGGGTGCGTCTTCCCATCGAGCAACGGCTCGACCGACCAGCATTCGGCTACATTTGGATGTTCCGTAAGCACTCGCTCTATTCTTGCTGGAAAGATATTCTCGCTTGAAATAATCGAGAGTTGTTTTGCCGCGGTGAAGCGGAATAGATCCATCGGCCTCGCAGTGTCCATTGTCGCCGGCGAGGCTGGGGATCTCGAGTCGGGCTCCTCTCAGGGCACCAAACTGGCTCTCCAAGGCGCGAGCGATCCGCTCAATGTATCGATTGAGGATGACATAGCTGGACGGCTTCCGTTCGAAATGAATCGCGGTCTTGTCAAAGGTATAGGTAGCGCTTCCCTCGGCCGGGGTGGAAAAATTCAGCTTGCTATTCATGCGTGTCAGGTCCGCGCATTCTGTTTGCGCCACCCGCAACGGCCCCCCAAATCCTGACGAGGCCCCGGTCATATGCTTCGGCTGGCGCTTGTACAGGCTGTGCTCACACGGTCTTGGCGGAAGCCTGCTTTTAATGGCTGTCATGGGGTGCGAACGATGGATATCGCTCGAGGGAAATCTGCCGATCGATCGATCACTCCGCTCTGCTCAGCTGCGGTGTGCATCTTCCGGTAATGATCGGCACACCACGAAGAGGTCTTCTTGCCGCGTTTTTGATATACAGGCTCGCCGCACATATAGGCCGCTCTCATATCTCCATCTTTGAAACCGATGATGCAACGGCACTGGCCTTCAACATGATGAACTAACAGGACCTTCTTAAGGCCATCGCGGTCTTTCAACTTGCTGCTCCAGCCTGCCAAACAATTTCTTCCGATGCCGCGCTGGTCACGCGGAGTCGCCCGCGCGGGCCACTCGTCGAAACCCGCGCGGGCTCACCATCTGCCAAACCTTGCACGGTCGAAACGCCTTGCCAGGTGCGGAAAGGAGCTTGAAGGTGGCGGGTTCGGCGAACTGAGTTTTGTGCGTTGCTGCGCGAGACGAGCAGCTTCAGGAAGCGGGCGCCACCTAAGCGCTTCCGATAGACTTCCACGTCGATCAATTCTGACCTTATCGGCTCCCGTGGCGAAGTGGCCGCCGGCGGCCATATTGTCAGGATCAGAAATGCCGAACCATTTAGAGCTACGTGCGAGCTCTGGCGCCGCGATCGGAACTCGCTGCACAGCCCTCCCGAGCGAGGGACTATAGACAATGAGGAGCATGACCGGCCATCGGTCAGCGGATATGACCAGCTGAGGCATTCGCAGTCCCTCACACGATAGGTGCCACGCCCGAGAGCGTACGATTTAACGTTACGTCAGATTCAAGCCCCTTTTTTGCGGCCTATGAAAACGTGACCAAGGTAATGCTGGCCCAAGCAGTCCCCCAAGGGGCTATCGCGAACATGTAGCGCCGCCGTGAGGGGGGCGAGCCCCAGTTAATGAGGGCCATTGAGGAGAGATCCAGCGAACGCGTCGGCGGCGTACCCAACGCACGTCGCCGCTCGCTTCCGGCGAAATTTGGAGTTGCTCAGGGGGCGTATGCGGGAATCACCATCGGCGGTCAGTCTGAGAAGGCGAGATATCGAAGCCAAGCTTGGCAAGTGTTTTTGGCGTTTGCGTAAAGCGCCACGCTGGCCTGCCAGTCTCTCGGCATGTAGGCGGCAACGGCGCACCTAATGCGCTCTCAGCAGAACACGTCGTTTTGCCTCGAAAAGATGCTCATCCAGGGTATCGTGCAGCGCACGCCGCAGCTCTGGCGGGATGGAGCTATCTGTATCGATCAATTCCCGAAACTTCCGGATGATGTGTTCTATTGTTGCGATCGTTCCCAGTGTTTCCATCCTCTGCCAGGGCATCATCCATTGTCTCCTTTGGCGCGTAACGCACGTTGCGCCGCGGGTCCTCACCTCAGCAACCGGGCCGAGAACAGCCTCTAGTCGGCAAAGGGGTGGCTGTCGGACACCTGCTCAGCGCGAGTTGTTTCGTCAGCGGCGCTCACTCAAATTCCGCAGAAGTGGCGCGCATTTGCAGCTGCAATATTCTTGCGCACGTAAGCTGCACTCTTGATCGCATTAGTCGAGCCTCAGCCAGCTCAGCTTTAGGCGTTTGAAACCGCAATCAAGCGAGTCAGCCGGGCGGCTGCAGCGCCGTGATCAAGTGATTCTTGGCCAAGTGCCACGCCTTGCTGTAGGTTCGAGGCACGACCGGCCACCACCAGTGCCGCCGCCGCGTTCAAAAGTGCGGCATCACGAAAAGGGCCTGGGAGGCCGTCGAGCACTTTCTCTAACGCAATGGCATGAGACTCGCAATCACAGCTCTCCAGCGCATCGGCGCGGTAGCGGGGGAGCCCGGCTTCTTCCGGCGTCACTTCGAACGTGCGGACTGTACCGGCCTCGACCGCAGCAACAAAGCTTGTCCCGGCGAGGGATATTTCATCGAGCCCGTCCGAGCCATGAACAACCCATACCGAATCGGCACCCAGGTTCTTCAAGACGTACGCCAATGGCTGCACCCATTTGCGAGCGAAAACTCCAAGGATCTGCCGCTTGACGCCGGCCGGATTAGACAAAGCCTCGATCAGATTGAACATTGTGTGGGTTCCAAGCACGCTTCGGATCTGGCTGATGCGCTGCATCGCAGGATAGCCGGCTGACGCAAACATGAAGCCAATGCCGGCTTCGTGCACACAACGTGCGATCGCATCAGGCTTGAGATCGACCTTTACGCCTAGACTCGCCAACACGTCTGCGGTGCTTGAACGCAAAGTCGCAGCGCGGTTAACATACTTGGCGACAGGAACGCCGGCCCCGGCGACGATGAAGGAAGCGCACGTCGATACGTTGAGCGGACGCATCGCCCCGTCGCTCGCACCAGTGATATCGATGGGGTCGCATTGCATTTCCACCTTGGGCATTAAATTCCGCATTGCGGACGCGGCGCCGGTGACTTCTTCGACTGTTTCGCCGCGGACTCTCATCCCAATCAACAAGCCACCGATCTGCGAGGGAGTTGCGTCACCCGACATCATGCTGTCGAACGCTGACGCAGCCTCCTCGCGCGTCAGTATGGCGCCCGTGGCAACTTTCGCGATGATCGACTTGAGCGGTTCCATCGAACTGTGCACGTCCCTTGTCCAATCTGAGCTCCGACCGTTCAGCCAGACGTCTTTGCAGCCGAGTGCCTTGTTGCAGCTGCCTGTCTATTCGCACTCGCTATGCCGCACTTGTCCAACAGGCGGCCGACAGATGAAACGTGAGCATCTGTGGCGACGCTACAACCTGACGCTACGTGAGGGTCAAGCCCTCTCCATTCGATGGTGCCCTAGCCCGTCTTATTCGCGAGAGGGCGCCTGAGAGGCTGGCGAGCGTGGTGTAAAGCGCTGATGCGGCGTAGGATTCGGTTGCGAAGCCACCCCATCACCTTCAACCGCGAACGCCACGCCCGCCATGACCGATGATACGATTTCAGACCACTATCGAGAAGCAAGAATTCAACACAAATAAAACCTCTGCCTCGCGCTCGATCTCTTCATGCTTGATAGTCTCGTTTCGGAGGCTGATCACCTACCGCGTCTAATAGGCCGCTCGCGCCGGTTTCTTTGGACGCGGCACGACCGCGACTCCACGTTTCGGCACAGAAATGATCGGGAGTCACTCAATCTTTCTTCAACTTAACCCGTCTTATTCGTAAGAGTGCGCCTGAGGGGTAAAGCGCTGATGCGGCGTAGGATTCGGTTGCGAAGCCAACCCCATCACCTCCAACCGCGAACGCCACGCCCGCCATGACCGACGATACGATTCCGCCCTTCTCGTTTCCAGCCGTTCACGCCAAGAAAGTCACAGCTGCCTTCGATGGTGGACGCCTAACCTCGAATGGGGGCGTGATGCTTCTGGCGATGGCCGAGCGGCGTCTCGGTTTGGCCGACAATCTGGCCCGGGTGTTCCCGGATCGGCGCGATCCGACGCGGGTCGTGCACAGCCTGGTCGATATGTTCCGCGCGCGCATGTTCGCGATCTGCTGCGGCTACGAGGACGCCGACGACCTCGATCATCTGCGGTCCGATCCCGCATTCAAGCTGGCCTGCGGTCGCCTACCGGACACGGGCCGGGATTTGTGTTCCCAACCGACGCTGTCACGCCTGGAGAATGCGCCGCGCCTGCGCGACGTGATCCGGCTGACCTACATTTTGGTCGACGCATGGATGGATAGCTACCCGCGCGAGCCGGCATCCGTCACGCTCGACATCGATGATACCTGCGATGTCGTCCACGGCCATCAGCAGCTCTCGCTGTTCAACGCTCATTATGATGAACGCTGCTTTCTGCCGATCCACGTCTACGACACGGAGAAGAGCCGGCCCGTGGCCGTCGTGCTGCGGCCCGGCAAGACGCCGGGCGGCGTCGAGGTGCGTGCCCATCTGCGCCGCCTGGTACGGCATATCCGCACGCGATGGCACAACACGCAAATTACGTTCCGTGGCGACGGGCACTATGCCCGGCCGGAGGCCATGGCGTGGTGCGAGACCAACGGCATCGACTACATCTTCGGTCTGTCCGGCACCAAGCCTCTCGCCAGAAAAGTCGACGAGGTCGCCGACGACATCCGCACGCGACGCGCCATCGAGAACCTGCCGGTTCTGCGTGGCTATACCGAGACGCGCCACAAGGCAAAGTCCTGGGATCGCGAACGGCGCACTGTCGCCCGTATTGAGGCGACGATGCTCGGCCTCGACATCCGCTTCGTCGTCACCAGCCTCGATGTCGGCTCGGCCGAGTGGATCTACGACAGCCTGTATTGCGCGCGCGGCCAAGCCGAGAATCTGATCAAGCTGCATAAGACACAGCTCGCCTCCGACCGCACCAGCTGCCGTTCGGCGCTCGCCAACCAGGTCCGTCTCGTGCTCCATACGGCCGCTTATTGGCTGATGCTGACCGTGCGCGACGCCATTCCCAAAGCCCGGGAATTGGCCGCTGCCGAGTTCGCGACGCTGCGTCTTCGTCTCTTGAAAATCGCTGCCCGTGTGGTCGAGACCACGAGCCGCATTCGCCTTGCGTTTGCCGCGGCATGTCCCGAAGCCGACCTGATCCGCGGCTTGCCAGGCGCGTTGCTGCCGCTCGGTCCTTGACCGGCGGGGCGTCCGCCCCCCGTTCGCCCAACCTATACCTCAAGCGCGTTGCAAAGTACGGGTCGTCAGGCGGTGAAAAGCCGAAGGCAATCCTGTGCGCCTCGTCAGACAAGATGTGCGGCCGCATCAATCGGGCCAAAAAGCCGCACTCTCACGAATAGGACGGGCTAGATAGGACGATAGCGGTACGACGACCCCACCTCGTTTAGGTGGACGGGATGAGCGAGACTCGCGCGTGGATTTGACAACGCGAGGGACGCTCGTTCCATGCATCAAGACAGACATCAAGACGGGCATGATGCCGCCTCCTATCAGCGGATCGAGGTGATCACAGGGGAGAGGCGACGGCGCAGTTGGAGCGATGCGGAGAAGGCGCGGATCGTGGCCGAGAGTGCCGATCCGGAGACGAGCATTTCCGAGGTGGCTCGACGCAACGGGGTGAACCGGGGACTGCTCAGTGTGTGGCGGCGCCAGGCGCGGCTCGCGTCGAGCGAAGCGCCGCAGTTCGTGCAAGTCAGGCTCGAGGCCGCCGTCGAGGCGCAGCCGAACGCGATCGATAAGGCGCATGTTCTGACGGATCCGGCCGAGCGGATCGAGGTGATGATCGCGGGCGCGACGGTGCGCGTGCCCGTCGGCGTCGACGCCGCGACGCTGGAGCGCGTGCTGGCGGCGGTGAGATCGACGCGATGATCTCTTTCGGTCCAATGGTCCGTGTGTTCGTCGCGACGCAGCCGATTGACTTTCGTAAAGGCGTTCATGGCCTTGTCGCGCTGGTAGCGGAGGGATTAGGCGGCAAGCCCTACAGCGGTGACGTTTATGTCTTCCGATCGAAGCGATCGGATCGTTTGAAGCTACTGGTTTTTGACGGCTCGGGAATGGTTCTAGCGACGAAGTGGCTGGAGAATGGGGGCTTTGCCTGGCCACCTGTTCGCGAGGGTACGATGCCGGTGACGGGGGCGCAACTGGCGATGCTGATTGAAGGTCTTGCGGAGTGGTCGCGTGTGGTCCCGAAGGTGACGAAGCGGCCGACGAAGGTTGCCTGAAGCGTCTTGTTTTGCTGGCGATTGCGAGTGCGTTCGTGTAGCTCTGCGATATGGCGCTTCGCCCCGAAGATCTCCCCTCTGACCCTGCGGCTCTTGCCGAGATGGTGCTGGCTTTCGAAGGCGAGAACGATGATCTGCGCGCAGAGATCGCCACGTTGAAGAGCCTGATCTTCGGCGCACGATCGGAGCGCGCGGCGATCGTCTGCGCCGAACAGATCGCGTTTGATCTGGAACGGACCGCCGGCTCACAGCTCCCGGCCAATGACGACAAACCGGACGCGCCGCGGCCGGAGCGGCGCAAAGCGAAGCGCAACATCGGCGCGCTGCCGGCGCATCTGCCTCGGGTCGAGCGGGTGATCGAGCCGGCGTCCACGCTGTGCCCGTGCTGCACGGGTCAGATGCATCGGATCGGCGAGGAGAGCAGCGAAGCGCTCGATCGGGTTCCCGCGTGGCTGCGTGTGCTCCGCACGATCCGTCCAAAATACGCCTGCCGCTCCTGTGAGGGCCCGATTGTCCAGGCCCCGGCACCGGCGCGGCTCGTCGAGGGCGGCATGGCAACGACGGCGCTGATCGCGCATATCGCCGCGGCCAAATATGCCTGGCAATCGACGCTCTATCGCCAGACGCAGATCCTGGCGGGTCAGGGTGTCGTCGTCGACCGTCAGACGCTGGCGCGCTGGATGGGGAGCGCGGCGTGGCTGGTCAGGGGCCTCTACGATCTGCAACTGAAGACTATGCACGGCTTCGAGCGGCTGTTCTGCGACGAGACGCCGATGCCAGTGCTCGATCCGGGACGCGGCCGCACGAGGATCTGCCAGTTCTGGGCGCACGCGACGGACGATCGGGCGTGGAAGGGGCCGGCGCCGCCGGCGGTCGCCTACGTGTTCGCAGGTGGTCGCGGCAAAAAGGAGATCGTGGCGCAGTTAGCCGGCTTCGAAGGCGTGCTGCAAGTCGACGGCTATGCCGCCTACGCCTCGCTGGCGGGCGATGCGATGATGTCGGGCCAGATCCAGCTGGCGTATTGTCTCGTTCACGCGCGCCGCAACTTCGTGAGGGTGCACAAGACGACGAACTCACCCTTCGCCGCGGAGGTCATCGAGCGCATTGCGGCCGTCTACGCGATCGAGGAGAGGATCCGCGGTCTCGATGCTGGGGAACGCCGCGCGACGCGACAGGCCGAGACGAAGCCGCTGATGGAGGCGTTGAGGGCCCGTCTGATCGCGGTGAAGGACGGGATCTCCCGCCGCTCGACGCTCATCAAGGCGATCGACTACATGCTCGAACGCTGGCAGGGCCTGACGACGTTCCTGGATGACGGGCGGCTCGAGCCGGACACCAACACGGTCGAACGATCGATCAGGCCAATTGCGATCGGAAAAAAGAACTCGTTGTTCAGTGGTGACGAAGGCGGGGGCGAGACCTGGGCGATACTCGCTTCGCTTCTTAACACAGCGAAATTGAATGGCCTCGACCCCGAGGCGTATCTCGTCGACGTTCTCGATCGCATGGTGAGCGGCGCCACGAAGACCAACCAGCTTCACGAACTTCTGGCCTGGAACTGGAAGGCCGCACGCGAAGCCGAAAAGCGGGCCGTGGCATGACGAAGCCGAAGCAAGGGCGGGGAACGCGAAAAGCACGCAAGACGACGATGGCGGACTATGCCATGTCGTTCGAACGGCTCGGGCAATGGATCAGCAAGCGCGCCAGGTCGCCGACGCTTCGGCATCCGCGGGCGACGTCGCTCTCCATGCTCGATGGCGCGGTGGCCGCGGTCGTCGCCGGGCCGGTCTCGATGGCGTCCGAGGAATGGGTGTGCCCGCTCCTCGGCGTAGATCCCGACGCCTTCAATCACGACACCGAGGAGTTCTCGGCAATCGCCGCCACGCTGATGCGCCACAACGCTATCAGCGAGACGCTGTCGACGAGACCGGAGAGCTTCGAGCCGCTGTTCGTGCGATCACCGGACGGCGAAGTCGACCCGCAGCCCTGGTGCATGGGCTTCTACGCCGTCATGAAGCTTCGGCTTCTCGTCTGGTCGCGGCTTCTCCCCCCGAATGGAACCGAACACCTTATGCTGCGGCCGATCTTGGTCCATTGCATCGACGACGCCGGTCGACCCTTGCTACCCCCGGCCCGGCGCACGCTGGGAACGCAGCCCATCATCCAAAACGCCTGGCGCAACATTCCAGCAACCGTCGAGGCCCTCCGGCAGTTCTGGATGCCTATACGCTTCAAGCGCGGTGCGTAGGCCGTCCGCACCAAGTCCGTGGCTCCGTGGGCCTCTCGTACCGTTTACACACCATCCGGTGCAGGCCTACCCCCGATTCATCGAATGCCATTCCCGGCGGATGACGGGCTCCGTACAATGAGAACCGCAAAGTAGAATAACGAGCTTGCCGACAGCCAGCTAAGCAGATCCGCAGCTTTCCGGTTGGCAGATGATGCGCTCCGCACACAGCAAGAACAAAACGTCACCCCACCCGAATTGAAGGAATGTTATGATTCAGAAACAACGAACTAAGTTGGCTTCGGACCTCGGACTTCGCTACGGCGCCATCGCTCTTGGCCTGGCAATGACAACGGTCATGCTCGCGCCAGCCAACGCGCTTGATCAAGCGCCGACCGCAGAGGAGAAAGAGGCCTGTATGGAAGACGTGTTACGCCTTTGTAGTAGTCACATACCAGATCGCTTTGCTATCACTGTCTGCCTCAGATCCAAGCAAGATCGCCTCAGTCAGCAATGCCGATACGTGATCTCCGGGCGGGACATCGGCAATCAGAGCAGCAGATCGAAGTGAAGGTGCTACGACTTGTCCGCCCGGCTCCTTACCAGAAGTCGTCCCAGCTCACGTGCAGCACATCGCACGAAGGTTAACCGGCGGCCCCCGCCACGGCGGCGCCGGAAGCCAAAAGCCTTGTGACCCTCCTAATATCGCCGGCAAGCAGGCTCGAGACGACGCTATTGTTCTGGTATCAAGCGACTGCAGTCCTCTGACCAGCCGCCGGCGTCCTATCGTAAACGGTACGAGAGGCCCACGGAGCCACGGACTTGGTGCGGACGGCCTACGCACCGCGCTTGAAGCGTATAGGCATCCAGAACTGCCGGAGGGCCTCGACGGTTGCTGGAATGTTGCGCCAGGCGTTTTGGATGATGGGCTGCGTTCCCAGCGTGCGCCGGGCCGGGGGTAGCAAGGGTCGACCGGCGTCGTCGATGCAATGGACCAAGATCGGCCGCAGCATAAGGTGTTCGGTTCCATTCGGGGGGAGAAGCCGCGACCAGACGAGAAGCCGAAGCTTCATGACGGCGTAGAAGCCCATGCACCAGGGCTGCGGGTCGACTTCGCCGTCCGGTGATCGCACGAACAGCGGCTCGAAGCTCTCCGGTCTCGTCGACAGCGTCTCGCTGATAGCGTTGTGGCGCATCAGCGTGGCGGCGATTGCCGAGAACTCCTCGGTGTCGTGATTGAAGGCGTCGGGATCTACGCCGAGGAGCGGGCACACCCATTCCTCGGACGCCATCGAGACCGGCCCGGCGACGACCGCGGCCACCGCGCCATCGAGCATGGAGAGCGACGTCGCCCGCGGATGCCGAAGCGTCGGCGACCTGGCGCGCTTGCTGATCCATTGCCCGAGCCGTTCGAACGACATGGCATAGTCCGCCATCGTCGTCTTGCGTGCTTTTCGCGTTCCCCGCCCTTGCTTCGGCTTCGTCATGCCACGGCCCGCTTTTCGGCTTCGCGTGCGGCCTTCCAGTTCCAGGCCAGAAGTTCGTGAAGCTGGTTGGTCTTCGTGGCGCCGCTCACCATGCGATCGAGAACGTCGACGAGATACGCCTCGGGGTCGAGGCCATTCAATTTCGCTGTGTTAAGAAGCGAAGCGAGTATCGCCCAGGTCTCGCCCCCGCCTTCGTCACCACTGAACAACGAGTTCTTTTTTCCGATCGCAATTGGCCTGATCGATCGTTCGACCGTGTTGGTGTCCGGCTCGAGCCGCCCGTCATCCAGGAACGTCGTCAGGCCCTGCCAGCGTTCGAGCATGTAGTCGATCGCCTTGATGAGCGTCGAGCGGCGGGAGATCCCGTCCTTCACCGCGATCAGACGGGCCCTCAACGCCTCCATCAGCGGCTTCGTCTCGGCCTGTCGCGTCGCGCGGCGTTCCCCAGCATCGAGACCGCGGATCCTCTCCTCGATCGCGTAGACGGCCGCAATGCGCTCGATGACCTCCGCGGCGAAGGGTGAGTTCGTCGTCTTGTGCACCCTCACGAAGTTGCGGCGCGCGTGAACGAGACAATACGCCAGCTGGATCTGGCCCGACATCATCGCATCGCCCGCCAGCGAGGCGTAGGCGGCATAGCCGTCGACTTGCAGCACGCCTTCGAAGCCGGCTAACTGCGCCACGATCTCCTTTTTGCCGCGACCACCTGCGAACACGTAGGCGACCGCCGGCGGCGCCGGCCCCTTCCACGCCCGATCGTCCGTCGCGTGCGCCCAGAACTGGCAGATCCTCGTGCGGCCGCGTCCCGGATCGAGCACTGGCATCGGCGTCTCGTCGCAGAACAGCCGCTCGAAGCCGTGCATAGTCTTCAGTTGCAGATCGTAGAGGCCCCTGACCAGCCACGCCGCGCTCCCCATCCAGCGCGCCAGCGTCTGACGGTCGACGACGACACCCTGACCCGCCAGGATCTGCGTCTGGCGATAGAGCGTCGATTGCCAGGCATATTTGGCCGCGGCGATATGCGCGATCAGCGCCGTCGTTGCCATGCCGCCCTCGACGAGCCGCGCCGGTGCCGGGGCCTGGACAATCGGGCCCTCACAGGAGCGGCAGGCGTATTTTGGACGGATCGTGCGGAGCACACGCAGCCACGCGGGAACCCGATCGAGCGCTTCGCTGCTCTCCTCGCCGATCCGATGCATCTGACCCGTGCAGCACGGGCACAGCGTGGACGCCGGCTCGATCACCCGCTCGACCCGAGGCAGATGCGCCGGCAGCGCGCCGATGTTGCGCTTCGCTTTGCGCCGCTCCGGCCGCGGCGCGTCCGGTTTGTCGTCATTGGCCGGGAGCTGTGAGCCGGCGGTCCGTTCCAGATCAAACGCGATCTGTTCGGCGCAGACGATCGCCGCGCGCTCCGATCGTGCGCCGAAGATCAGGCTCTTCAACGTGGCGATCTCTGCGCGCAGATCATCGTTCTCGCCTTCGAAAGCCAGCACCATCTCGGCAAGAGCCGCAGGGTCAGAGGGGAGATCTTCGGGGCGAAGCGCCATATCGCAGAGCTACACGAACGCACTCGCAATCGCCAGCAAAACAAGACGCTTCAGGCAACCTTCGTCGGCCGCTTCGTCACCTTCGGGACCACACGCGACCACTCCGCAAGACCTTCAATCAGCATCGCCAGTTGCGCCCCCGTCACCGGCATCGTACCCTCGCGAACAGGTGGCCAGGCAAAGCCCCCATTCTCCAGCCACTTCGTCGCTAGAACCATTCCCGAGCCGTCAAAAACCAGTAGCTTCAAACGATCCGATCGCTTCGATCGGAAGACATAAACGTCACCGCTGTAGGGCTTGCCGCCTAATCCCTCCGCTACCAGCGCGACAAGGCCATGAACGCCTTTACGAAAGTCAATCGGCTGCGTCGCGACGAACACACGGACCATTGGACCGAAAGAGATCATCGCGTCGATCTCACCGCCGCCAGCACGCGCTCCAGCGTCGCGGCGTCGACGCCGACGGGCACGCGCACCGTCGCGCCCGCGATCATCACCTCGATCCGCTCGGCCGGATCCGTCAGAACATGCGCCTTATCGATCGCGTTCGGCTGCGCCTCGACGGCGGCCTCGAGCCTGACTTGCACGAACTGCGGCGCTTCGCTCGACGCGAGCCGCGCCTGGCGCCGCCACACACTGAGCAGTCCCCGGTTCACCCCGTTGCGTCGAGCCACCTCGGAAATGCTCGTCTCCGGATCGGCACTCTCGGCCACGATCCGCGCCTTCTCCGCATCGCTCCAACTGCGCCGTCGCCTCTCCCCTGTGATCACCTCGATCCGCTGATAGGAGGCGGCATCATGCCCGTCTTGATGTCTGTCTTGATGCATGGAACGAGCGTCCCTCGCGTTGTCAAATCCACGCGCGAGTCTCGCTCATCCCGTCCACCTAAACGAGGTGGGGTCGTCGTACCGCTATCGATGGTGTTAGGCTCTCTATTTGGTCGTCCTGGGCTAGCGTACATATTTGAAGCATTCGCAAATGTCGTGATGTCAGGAATCCCCTGGCTCTCAGTGGTGATCCCCACTTGTCCCAACTCGTACAATCTAACGATGCATGCGATTCAAAGTCTCTTCATAAGACCGATGGTCTAAAGCTGTCGGGGGCTGTGGACTAGGGATCGACCGCTTCGGCAGCCGAGCCACGAGCGTCGCTCCTACGTGATGATACGGAGCGTAGGTGTCGCAATTGTTTGATCTACGAATTGCATGCTCTCGGCATGAATCCGAAAAGCAAACTCTACCAACCCGATCACTGGCGAGGCCGCGCGCAAGCAACGCGAAAGAAGGCGGCAGCGCTCGTTGACGGGAAAGCAAAAGACAGGTTGCTTAAGATTGCATTCGAATACGACAAGTTAGCGCAGCGCGCCCTCGTGTGGCGGATGCGCAAAAATGAGGACGATACGTGGCCTGAGCAAGAGCTGTAAGCGCTGCTACGGCCAATCAAGGCTTCAGCCTTTTGAACTATACCCAACCCAAGGGCGAGGCTGATATCGCTCAACAAGCAAGTCAATCCCGCCTGCTCCGAGCGTTGCGGGAGCGAGGAGCGAGGCGGCCGGGCCGTCCTATGCCATAGGACGTGAGGGCGGAGCCGGCCGCTTGCCCAACGTTCCTTCAGGTCTCTTTGCTTCGTCAGCTTCTCGAAAGCTAGCTTTCACATAACGGTAATGCGGAGTACCAGTTCTCACTTGCAGTCAATCCGTTGCGCCTAACGAGGAAGCCCGGATGCCACCTGCGCGGTACGTCGAGCTGCTACTGGTCATTTTTGGCACTTAGCCGCGGCCGCAACGGCATATCAGTGTCTTTCATTTCAGACATCTGGGTTATGCGTCGGAATTCCTATTGCGGTCGCCGGAACAGCGCACTCTAAATCCAGGTCGCAGCGCGAATTGCGCGCCGGCATCAGGTTATTCGCAGCCGTGGCGGCTGCAGCATGCGATAGGCCCTAGAAGCCTCGCGCGGTCGCCATGCACGGGAGGCTGTCAGAAGAAGGCTGTGATGACCAAGTAGATTCCAGCCCAAAGCACCGCATTTATGAGAAGTGCGACGAGGAGCTCCCAGTTCCACCTTCTCTGCGGTTGCAAGGAGGGACGATCGGCGCCGAAATGCTTGATCATTGGGGGCTTTGTTGCGCGCGAATGTACGTCTCATTGCGCTGAGCGCCGGCCAACAGAAATATGCCAAGCTTTGCATGCCTCCTATCACTCATAAGCTAGCAGTCCTCTCTTCATAGGGCGGTAGGAGAAACGATGTTCGTTGCGTCGCGACCACTCGGCCGATTGATTGCTCGTGTATCTTCGGAACGGCAAGGTCGCGTTCGGCCCACGCAGCAAGCTACATGCCAGAAGGTAGAACTGTCGGCAGCGCCTTTCATTTGATGGGTTGGTCAAACGGAGCCGCTGCGCGACGTCGGAGTCGCGACATTCCTGTCGGAAACAAAACCCGCATTACCGTGTGCAACGAACACCGGCGGCGACGCCGGTGATGCTGTGTTGAAGATGGGAGTTTGGCCTCCCGGAGCCGGCCTTCAGGGGCAGGCTTCAAACCACCTCATGCTGCCGCGTTCAAAAGGCGCGGTGGTGAGCGATGAGGAAAAAGGCGGTGAATGAAACCGTCAGGTAAGTGACAAGAAGATGAGTGCAAGCGAACCGCCGATGACGTATCGAAATGGGTTCAAGATGCTGTCAAGACGGGCGTGGGGTAGTAGCGCTCGGAGGAGTGTGGGCGGAGCCTGTTTACGGCCCACGCGGCAGCCGGTGCATAGGCGGCATGATCTCGTCACAGGCTTCAACACGGAACGTCGGAACCTGACGCAATGCGTCAGGGGCGGAGCAACCCGTAATAGTGAGGAAGCGGCTGTAATGGCCGTGGAGCAAAGGGGTTGCGTTATCCTGCCGGCGTCACTGCGCCAACCGGGAAGACCGGGAGGAGCACGGTGAACTCCGGCAAACCGTTGCCCATCACCAAGCGGATGGTGTGGGAAGCCTATAAGCTTGTGAAGAAGGGAAAGGCGGCGGGCGTCGATGGCCAGAGTCTCGAAGACTTTGCCGGCGATCTTGAGAACCACCTCTACCGGCTGTGGAATCGGTTGGTGTCAGGAAGTTACTTCCCGCCACCAGTGCGGCGGGTCGAGATTCCTAAGGCCGGCGGTGGGATTCGTCCTCTTGGCATACCGACGGTCGCGGACCGTATCGCCCAGATGGTGGTCAAACGGTGTCTGGAGCCGGTGTTGGATGGAGAATTTGATCCGGACTCCTACGGCTACAGGCCCGGAAAATCGGCCCATCAGGCCATAGAGCAGGCGCGTAAGCGGTGCTGGCAGCACGACTGGGTCGTAGATCTCGACATCAAGAGCTTTTTCGACACGATCGATCATGAACTCTTGATGCGCGCGGTCTATCGACACACGAAAGCTGACTGGATCCGGCTCTACATTGAGCGGTGGCTTAACCCGTCTTATTCGCGAGAGGGCGCCTGAGAGGCTGGCGAGCGTGGTGTAAAGCGCTGATGCGGCGTAGGATTCGGTTGCGAAGCCACCCCATCACCTTCAACCGCGAACGCCACGCCCGCCATGACCGATGATACGATTTCAGACCACTATCGAGAAGCAAGAATTCAACACAAATAAAACCTCTGCCTCGCGCTCGATCTCTTCATGCTTGATAGTCTCGTTTCGGAGGCTGATCACCTACCGCGTCTAATAGGCCGCTCGCGCCGGTTTCTTTGGACGCGGCACGACCGCGACTCCACGTTTCGGCACAGAAATGATCGGGAGTCACTCAATCTTTCTTCAACTTAACCCGTCTTATTCGTAAGAGTGCGCCTGAGGGGTAAAGCGCTGATGCGGCGTAGGATTCGGTTGCGAAGCCAACCCCATCACCTCCAACCGCGAACGCCACGCCCGCCATGACCGACGATACGATTCCGCCCTTCTCGTTTCCAGCCATTCACGCCAAGAAAGTCACAGCTGCCTTCGATGGTGGACGCCTAACCTCGAATGGGGGCGTGATGCTTCTGGCGATGGCCGAGCGGCGTCTCGGTTTGGCCAACAATCTGGCCCGGGTGTTCCCGGATCGGCGCGATCCGACGCGGGTCGTGCACAGCCTGGTCGATATGCTCCGCGCTCGCATGTTCGCGATCTGCTGCGGCTACGAGGACGCCGACGACCTCGATCATCTGAGGTCCGATCCGGCATTCAAACTGGCCTGCGGACGGCTGCCGGACACGGGCCGGGATTTGTGTTCCCAGCCGACGCTGTCGCGGCTGGAGAATGCGCCGCGCCTGCGCGACGTGATCCGGCTGACCTACATTTTGGTCGACGCATGGATGGATAGCTACCCGCGCGAGCCGGCATCCGTCACGCTCGACATCGATGATACCTGCGACGTCGTCCACGGCCATCAGCAGCTCTCGCTGTTCAACGCTCATTATGACGAACGCTGCTTCCTGCCGATCCACGTCTACGACACGGAGAAGAGCCGGCCCGTGGCCGTCGTGCTGCGGCCCGGCAAGACGCCGGGCGGCGTCGAGGTGCGTGCCCATCTGCGCCGCCTGGTACGGCATATCCGGACGCGATGGCACAACACGCAAATTACGTTCCGTGGCGACGGGCACTATGCCCGGCCGGAGGCAATGGCGTGGTGCGAGACCAACGGCATCGACTACATCTTCGGTCTGTCCGGCACCAAGCCTCTCGCCAGAAAAGTCGACGAGGTCGCCGACGACATCCGCACGCGACGCGCCATCGAGAACCTGCCGGTTCTGCGTGGCTATACCGAGACGCGCCACAAGGCAAAGTCCTGGGATCGCGAACGGCGCACTGTCGCCCGTATTGAGGCGACGATGCTCGGCCTCGACATCCGCTTCGTCGTCACCAGCCTCGATGTCGGCTCGGCCGAGTGGATCTACGACAGCCTGTATTGCGCGCGCGGCCAAGCCGAGAATCTGATCAAGCTGCATAAGACGCAGCTCGCCTCCGATCGCACCAGCTGCCGTTCGGCGCTCGCCAACCAGGTCCGTCTCGTGCTCCATACGGCCGCTTATTGGCTGATGCTGACCGTGCGCGACGCCATTCCCAAAGCCCGGGAATTGGCCGCTGCCGAGTTCGCGACGCTGCGTCTTCGGCTCTTGAAAATCGCCGCCCGTGTCGTCGAGACCACGAGCCGCATTCGCCTTGCGTTTGCCGCGGCATGTCCCGAAGCCGACCTGATCTGCGGCTTGCCCGGCGCGCTGCTGCCGCTCGGTCCTTGACCGGCGGGGCGTCCGCCCCCGTTCGCCCAACCCATCCCTCAAGCGCGTTGCAAAGTACCGGTCGTCAGGCGGCGAAAAGCCGAAGGCAATCCTGTGCGCCTCGTCAGACAAGATGTGCGGCCGCATCAATCGGGCCCAAAAGCCGCACTCTCACGAATAGGACGGGTTAAGGCTCCGGTCGAGATGCCCGATGGATCGGTTCGGGCGAGGACGACAGGCACACCCAAGGGGGTGTGGTCAGTCCAATCCTGGCAAACTTGTTCCTGCACTACGTGTTCGATGTTTGGATGAAGGGGTCTTATCCCCACATTCCGTTCGAACGCTACGCCGACGACATCATCTGCCATTGCCGCACGCGGCAGGAAGCGGAGGAACTTAAATCGGCGCTGGAACGACGGTTTGCTGACTGCCATTTATTGCTGCATCCGGAGAAGACTAAAGTGGTCTACTGCGCTGACAGCAATCGACGGCGGTCCTACCCGCAGATCCATTTTGACTTCCTGGGCTTTAGCTTCCGCCCCCGTATGGCGAAGAGCCGGTGGGGCAGGATCTTCACCTGCTTCCTTCCGGGCGTGAGTCCGAACTCTCTCAAGGAGATGAGGGCTCGCATTCGAGGATGGCGCTTGCCTCAGCACTCGCCGCTTCCGCTTGAAGACATCGCGCGTAGTCTCAGCCCCGTCCTTCGGGGCTGGGATCAATACTACGGGCGATTCTACCCGACGGAACTGCGTAGGCTCTATGAGTACTTCGATGAGCGCCTCGGCGCGTGGCTTCGGTGCAAGTACAAGCAACTGAAGGGCCATCGGGGACGGTCGTTGCGGAAACTCAACGAGATGGCGAAGCAAAATCCAAAGCTCTTTGTCCATTGGCAAAAGCTTGGACGGGCTACGGTTGGATAACAGGAGCCGGATGATGCGAGAGTATCACGTCCGGATCTGTGAGCGGCCGAGGGTGAAACTCCCTCGGCCTACTCGACAGCAAAAGGTGAGCGCCTCGCGAGCGTCATGCCGTATGACCTTGCCCCGTGGACTTAATCCAGATTGAAGTTCGCTCTGGCCGATATGAGGACCAGAGCATGAAGCGCAGCCGCTTTACGGAAGAGATGGGGTATTCGGTCCCGATCGCCTGACCTATTTGCCGCGCGGCACGTTTTGGCTGATGATCACGGACCTACTCCATCCGAAGGAGAAAAGTCATGATCTACGTCGGCCTCGATGTTTCGCTGAATTCCGTTGCGGTATGTGCGGTGGACGAGACCGGAAAGCTTATCCGGGAGGGAACCACCTTGGCGGACGCGCCATCGATTGTGCAGTACCTCGAACCATGGGCTGGTCAAGTTGAACGGGTGGGCCTTGAGGCAGGACCGACGTCAGAATGGCTGACCGCAAATCTAATCGAACTGGGGCTGCCGGCCGTCAGTTTGGAAGCCCGCCAGGTTAAGGCGGCACTTTCGGCCATGCCGGTGAAGACCGATCGGAATGACGCCCGTGGGATCGCGCAGGTGGTGAGAACGGGATGGTTCAAGCCTGTTCACGTCAAGAGCATCGGCAGCCAAAGGGCGCGGACGCTGGCCGCGGCTCGCAAGCATATCATCCGCTCCATCGCTGCCGCAGAGCAGGTCATCCGCGGACTTCTGCGTCCGCTCGGTCTCAAAGTCGGAGTCGTCTCGCGGACTCTGTTCGCGACGCGAGTTCGTGAGTTGGTGGGCGATGACGCCTTGCTGGAGGCGATCATGAATCCGCTGCTTGCCGGACGCGAAGCGCTGATGCGGGAGTACGCCCGACTGCATCGTCTGGTTCTGAAGGTCGTGCGCAGTGACCCGGCTTGTCGGCTCTTGATGACGATGCCGGGGATCGGCCCGGTCTCTGCGTTGACCTTCCGCTCCACTGTGGACGATCCTAGGCGATTCCTGCATTCCCAATCCGTCGGGGCCTATCTCGGGTTAACGCCCCGGCGATACCAATCTGGCGAGGTTGATCGGGTGGGACGGATCACAAAAGTCGGAGATGGAGAGACGCGCACAGCCCTGTTCGAAGCTGCCAACGTTGTTCTCAGGCCATCAACCCGATGGTCTCCGATGAAGGCTTGGGCGGTGCGTGTTGCCCACCGGCAAGGAAGCAAGCGTGCGAAGGTCGCGCTGGCCAGAAAGATGGCGGTCGTCCTTCACCGAATGTGGGTTGATGGAACCGAATTCCGATGGACGGCGGTGGCGTAAGGACGCCATCGCCATCCCAAGAGACGCCCGTCGCGGGGCGTGGGGATGGTCGAGTTCGTATGATCTGTCGTGGCGTCCGCCCTCCAGGCGGCTGACTACGCCGAAGAGCTTGAACCGACCATTCAACCGAATCCCATCGTGTGGCGGCTTTGCCGACCACGAACAGAAGCAAGGTACCCGCGGCACGCGCTCTTAAGGGATTGACAGAAGCAGACCGAATACAGAAGCAGATCATCGGGATTTTGAAGGAGCACGAAGCTGGCGTGTCGGTTGCCGATCTGTGCCGGAAGCACGGCGTCAGCGATGCCAGCATCTACAAATGGAAAGCCAAGTTTGGCGGGATGGAGGTCTCGGAGGCCAAGCGGCTGAGGACGCTGGAGGATGAGAACACGCGGCTGAAGCGGCTTTTGGCCGATCGTGGACGCCCACGGGATGAGCGAACGGCGGGCGTGTAAAGCCATCGGCTGTTGCCGCATGACCATCAGATATCGGACGACCCGGGCGGACGACGCGGCCCTACGCCAACGCATGAGAGCGATTGCCGAGGTGCGCCGTCGCTTCGGCTATCGGCGCCTGCATGTTCTGCTCAGGCGGGAGGGCTATCTGGTCAACCACAAGAAACTGTTCCGGCTCTACCGGGAAGAGAGGCTCGCGGTCCGTCGCCGTGGTGGCCGCAAGCGGGCGCTCGGGACCAGGGCGCCGATGGTGGTGCCGATAGCGCCGAATGACCGCTGGTCGCTCGACTTCGTCTCGGACCAGCTCACCGATGGTCGCCGCTTCCGTATCCTCACCGTGGTCGACGACTGCACGCGCGAATGCCTGGCGTTGGTGGCCGACACCTCGCTGTCGGGCTCCCGGGTGGCGCGGGAGCTGGACCGGCTGATGATTGAGCGCGGCAAGCCCAAAATGGTGGTCAGCGACAACGGCATCGAATTGACCAGCAACGCCATCCTGACATGGGCCGACCAGAGCCGTGTCGACTGGCATTACATCGCGCCCCGCAAGCCGACGCAGAATGCCTTCATCGAAAGCTTCATGTATAGACGGCCCCGCGGATGCAAGGGATTTCAGCAGCACTTTGGATTCCGGTCCGGTGCGTTCATGTATCCGGCCTGTTAGTGCGACCGATGCCATGGCCGCTGGCCCTGATGGAGATCGCGGATCGAGGCCTCATCAACGGGTCGCGCTTGTTGCGCTTAAAGCTCTTCGGGCTTGCTCGATCCCCAGCTCCGCCGGTGTCCATCATGCTGTCATTTGCCCTCACACCATAAGGTGGCCAACATACGCGGAAAGTCAGGCCGCGAGCTTAGGCCGATAGAATTCCCCGGTCGTCATCATCGCCCAGACGATCCGGGCCAACTTGTTGGCAACGGCGATGGCGACGACCATCGGCCGACGCCGTTCAAGCAGGGCTTCGATCCAGCCGCCTCCAACCCGGGAGCGAGCCTTTGGGTACCGAACGACGTTACGTGCCCCGATGACAAGCAAGTGCCTGAGATAGGAATCGCCCTGTTTCGTAATCCGGCCGAGCCGATCCTTCCCGCCGGTGGAATTCTGCTTAGGCGTCAGGCCAAGCCAGGCCGCGAACTCCCGCCCGGAGCGGAACATTGTTGCGTCCGGTACGGTCGCGGCGAGAGCCGTGGCCGTTATGGGACCGATCCCCGGAATTGTGGACAGCAACTTCGCCATCGGATTTACTCGCTGGATCTGAGCTATCTCGCGCTCGATGGCCTCGACCTGCCGGTCCAATTCCTTCAGTTGGTTCACAAGGACGGCTAGTGCGATGCGGGCGTGGGCCGGTAGCGTCAGTTCCTCGTCATCCAACAAGTCCACCAGACCATCCACCCGTTGCCGGCCTTGCCCGACAATGATTCCGAACTCAGCAAAGTGAGCCCGAATCGCGCAGGCTGTCATGGTTCGTTGGCGGACCAACAAGCCTCTTGCACGATGAAGCATCAAGAAGCCCTGGTTCTCAACGCTCTTGATTGGAACGAACCGCATATTGGGACGGGTGACCGCTTCGCAGATCGCGGCCGCGTCAGCGGCGTCATTCTTGGCTCCTCTTCGTAGGTAGGGTTTAACATAGGCTGGCGGGATCAATCTCACATCGTGTCCAAACTGCCGAATCTCCCGCGCCCAGTGGTGAGCAGTCGCACAGGCCTCAATGCCGACTAGGCAAGGTGCGAGCGAGGAGAAGAACGACACGATCTCGCCTCGCCGGAGGCGTTGGCGACCGGCCACTTGGCCTTGGCCATCAACTGCATGGATGTGAAATACGTGCTTCGAAATATCCAACCCAATTGTCGCGATTTCCATGGTGAATTGCTCCTGTTAGCGGGTTCGTCCATCGCCAGTATATCGCCGGCGCCGAGGGAGCGGGGCCGTCTTCCCCATCAATGGCCGTCTCCGAGACGAATTGTTGAACGAGACGCTGTTAACGTCGCTGGCCCAGGCCCGCGTCGAACTCGGACATTGGCGGGCCGACTACAACGATACGCGACCTCACTCGCAACTCGGATGGAAAACACCATCGGAGTTTGCCTTCACCTGCAACCCGCGACGGGATCTGGCGCTGCGCTATGCCGATGGCTCCGCGCCAGCTCCCGCCGCTGCCACCGCCCAACCGAGCAAATCCAACAGCCGGGGCGAACTCAGGACCGGATAAAACTTGATGTGGTGGAACGGCCCGCTCCAACAGCATCAAAGTGCTAGAACGTGGTCGTTGTTCGAACGCCACAAAGGAGGGACCGTTCCGTGAAACAGGTTATCACCATCGGGCTGGATCTGGCCAAGCACGTTTTCCAGGTTCACGGGGCGGATGCCGAGGGCTCACCCGTGTTCAACCGGAAGCTACGGCGCAGCGAAGTTCTGCGTTTCTTTGAGAAGCTGCCAGCATGCCTGGTGGGGATGGAAGCATGCGGTAGCGCCCACTATTGGGCGCGCGAGATCGCAGCTCTCGGTCATGAGGTCCGGCTCATTCCGCCGGCTTATGTCAAACCCTTCGTCAAGCGTGGCAAGACGGATGCGGCGGACGCTGAGGCCATCAGCGAAGCGGTGACCCGAAAGACCATGCGCTTCGTGCCGATTAAGACGGCTGAGCAACAGGCTGCCGCGATGGTGCTGAAGACCCCGCGCTCTTCTAGTGCGGCAGCGAACGCAATCAGTCAACGCGTTGCGCGCGCATCTGGCAGAATTGGGGATCATCGCCACCGCCGGCCTGGCAAAGGTTGAGGCGCTGGTCGCAATCATACGGGATGAGACAGATGCACGCCTGCCCGCAGCAGCGCGCTTCGCGCTGATGGCTGCGCGTTTCGCGGGATCGTGAGCGCGGATTTCAGGGGATCGTGAGCAGAGATTTCAGACGATCGTGAGCAACGATTTCGCGGGATCGTGAGCAAGGCTTTCGGAGCCTTGCAGCGCTTCGGCCGACAACTCAACCGGCTTAGGGATGACCTCGTGGTTAACGAGGAAGTCCAATGCCTACCCAGAGATTGTCGATGCGCCGGATCAAGGAAGTCCTTCGGTTAAAACATTTTCAAGGCCTGCCAGAGCGGGCCATCGCGCGGAGCGTGGGCGTCAGCAACGGCGTTGTGCACAGCTACCTGAGCCGCGCCCGCTCTGCTGGGTTGAGCTGGCCGCTTCCGGAGGGAATGACCGATGAAGACCTGGAGCTTTTGCTTTTCCCGGCCCCACGACCAGCGTCTCAGAGCCCGCAGCGGCCGGTGCCCGACTGGAGCTACATCGATAAAGAGCTCCGCCGGCGCAACGTAACCCGTCGCCTGCTCTGGGAGGAGTATCGCGCCGTTAATCCCGACGGTTTCGGGTACACGTGGTTCTGCACTACCTACGAGGCCTGGAAGGGGCGGGTCCGACCTTCGATGCGGCAGATTCATCTGGGCGGCGAGAAGGTGTTCGTGGATTTCGCCGGCGACACCATCGACATCGTCGATCCCCTGACCGGGGAAGTGCAGCCGATGAAGCTGTTCGTCGCGGCGATGGGCGCTTCGAACTACACCTACGCCGAGGCCTGCCCCAGCGAGAGCTTGGCCGACTGGATCCGGGCCCACGTCAACTTGTTCACGTTTTTGAGCGGAACGCCGACGTTCGTGGTCTGCGACAACCTCAAAGCCGCCGTCAGCAACCCCGACCGCTACGATCCCGGCCTCAATCGCACTTATGCCGAGATGGCGAGCCATTACGGCACGGCCATTCTCGCCGCACGGCCGCGGCGCCCAAAAGACAAGGCGAAGGTCGAGGTCGCGGTGCAAATCGCCCAGCGCTGGATTCTGGCCCGGCTGCGCAATCAGCGCTTCTTTTCCCGGGCCGAGCTCAACGCCGCCATCAAGACACTCGTCGACGAACTCAATGCTCGTCAAATGCGTGGCTTCGGCTCAAGCCGCGCCGAACTGTTTGCCGAACTCGACAAACCCAAGCTAACCCCGCTGCCAGATCAGCCTTATGCCTTCGCACGCTGGAAGCGCTGCCGCCTCGCTCCCGATTATCATGTCGAGGTCGACGGCCATTGGTACTCCGCGCCGTATCGTCTGATTGGCGAGCTGGTCGATGCCCGTATCGACGATCGGACGGTCGAGATCTTCCACAAGGGCCAGCGGATCGCCAGCCATGCCCGCGCGCCCAACCGACGCGGACACACCACCATCGCCGACCACATGCCGAGCGCCCATCGCCGCTACGGCAAATGGACCCCCGCCGCGGTGATCGCCGCCGGCGAGCGGATCGGTCCTTCGACAGCAGCGTTTTTCCAGGCCGTGATCGACGCCCGGCCCCATCCAGAACAAGGCTTTCGAACCTGCCTTGGCATTCTGGCGCTCGTCAAAAGCTACGGCGCCGAACGCCTCGACGCAGCCTGCCGGAGGGCATCCTCATCAAGGCGCGCTCCGTCGCCTCGATTAGATCGATCCTCCAGAACGGCCTCGATCGCACGTTCTTCGACGAATCTTTCGAGCACCAGCCCCTGCGCCCCGGCAACATCCGCGGACGCGACTACTTCCACTGAAGCAAGGAGAGACCCGGCATGCTTAACCACCCAACCCACGAACGGCTGATCGAGCTTGGCCTGACCGGAATGGCCAAGGCCTTCGAGGAGCAGCGCCGATCGCCCGATCTCGAAGCCCTGCCGTTCGAAGATCGCATCGGCCTGTTGGTCGACCGCGAAGCCGCCGAACGCGACACCAGGCGGCTCACCACGCGCCTCAAGATCGCCGCACTGCGCCAGACTGCTTGCGTCGAGGACGTCGATCTGCGCACCCCGCGGGGCATCGACCGCGCCGTTTTCGCCAAACTCGTCGAAGGTCGCTGGATCGATCGCCACGAGAATTTGCTCGTCACCGGGGCAACCGGCCTGGGCAAAAGTTGGTTAGCCTGCGCGCTCGGCCACAAGGCCTGCCGCGACAACCGATCAGTCCTCTATCATCGCGTTCCAAGGCTGTTCGAGGCGCTCGCGCTCGCGCGCGGAGACGGACGTTACGCTCGGCTCCTCAAAAGCCTCGGCCGCGCTCAGCTTCTGATTTTGGATGATTGGGGACTATCGGTGCTCACCGCCGCGGAACGCCGCGATCTGCTCGAAATCCTCGAGGACCGCCATGGCCGCGCATCCACCATCGTCACAAGTCAGCTCCCCGTGGACACCTGGCATGGAGCCATTGGGGACCCCACGGTCGCCGACGCCATTCTCGATCGCCTCGTCCACAACGCCCACCGCCTCCAGCTCACCGGAGAAAGCATGCGAAAACGCAGCGCCAAAACCATCACCCTTGACGGCCAACCAGAACACTGACTCTATCTCCCATCGGCCGTAGCGGGCTGCTCACGATCGTCTGAATTCAGTGCTCACGATCGCGCGAAATCGATGCTCACGATCCGTGAAATCCGCACTGATGGCTATTGCCGACGAGATTGAAGCTTCAGCCGACCAGATCGAGAGGCTCGAGCGCGCAATCGTCGCGGAGGCCAAGCACGACGAGGACATGCGTCGGTTGACCACGATCCCTGGCGTCGGCGCCATTACGGCGGCGACCATCAAAGCGCTTGTGCCGGATCCCGGCGGGTTCAAGTCGGCTCGCCACTTTGCCGCCTGGCTGGGATTGACGCCGCGGCCTCATTCAAGCGGAGGCAAAGAGCGGTTGGGACGAATATCGAAGATGGGAAATCCAGAACTCCGCTCTCTCCTCGTTGTCGGGGCAACGGCCGTCTTGCGGCTTGTCCGAAACGACGTTCGGGCGCGGCCGTGGCTGAAGGCGCTTCTCGCCAGACGCCCCTTCAAGGTTGCCGCCGTCGCGCAGGCCAATAAGACGGCGCGGATCATCTGGGCGCTCCTGAACAAGGGCGAAATTTATCGGCGTCCCGACCCATTGGCGATTGCCGCGGTGACGCAGTGACCGCCAAAACGATCTGACCGGCGCAGGCCGGCAGAGGGCGAGGTGCAACAACAGGCGATGAACCCATGGGACGAAATCCCGAAACGAGTGAAGCTACTGCCCCCAATGCGCTCAAGCGCGTAAACTTGATTTAGCTCCTCGTTCCGCGGATCTCATCGAGGCCAGCGGCCATATTGTGCCGCGCGCAAAGGCCGGACATATGACCGCACCGTTCCAATGTGTGAAATCGACTGAAAAAGCTCTTGCCTCGCGGGCCGTTCCACATATGGGGGCAAGGTCACGTAGCGAACGCGTTAAGGGCCGCATCTTAGTGAGGCCTATAAATCGAGCGATATTTGCAGTGGCAGCCAATGAGATCGGTTAATCATTGTTCCTGACCGTTAGCTGACGATCGAGGTCGCAGCGGTCCGCTGGATGTGCCAGCTAAGAAGTGCATTCCAGACGTCTGCGGCTATGTACGAGCCGATTTGGACGCCATAAAACTGAATGGTTTTCACATAATTGACGCATTAGGACTGTTCAGCCTTTGCGAGAAGGCCGCAAGGGATCAAGTACACTCCCGCAGAAGCAGCAATGTCGCCCGGAGCTATCTGGTGCGGCAACTGCGAGCATCATGAAGTCTGGATTCCGCCGCCAATAGGAGAGCATGGCATGATGAGGGACAATTCATTGAAGACGAGATGAGGCCTCAAGAGCCGCCGACTTCGCATGCTCAAGCGTGATGTGCGCTCTGCCGGCGATGAGCAGTGAATGCCTGGCACCGATCAAGACTGCTTCGCCGCGGAGAGGCTCAATGGCGGACTTACATAAGTAGCGGGAAGATTCGATCGGCGGGTCGCCTAACTCAACGTACAGATCGTGCCACCGCCCGTCCTCAGGCAACCGGCGGCACCGAGCGCAATTCGAGCACCAGAGGCATAACTAGAGGAGCGTGAGTGATGATAGACGTCTACCGCTTTTGCGGATGGTGCGTTGTAGAGTGGTTCAGGAAAGCTGGGCCGAGAATCGCGGAGGTTGACTTGTTGCGCGACAACGTCATCTACGTAGAGTTCAGGGCTATCCGAGAGGCAAAGGAGCGGGCGTGCGAGCGCAGGTGGTAGACAAGCTGGAGGCGGGCCGGGTGCAGCATGGCCGGTTCGCGACTGCTCCGGGATCAGGCCCTTGCGGTCTCTTCTTTGTGCAGGGGCCTTGCGGGTGTGAACTAAAGATAAGTGCATTTGTCCGTCCTGGGTGGGAGCATGTCGCTGTTTCGACACCGCGGCGTTGTCCAAACTGGGAGGAGATGTGCTTTGTCAAAGACATGTTCTGGGATGAAGAAGAGTGCGTCATGCAACTGCATCCGCCACATTCGCGTTATGTGAATAACAGCCGATATTGCCTTCATTTGTGGAGACCCATTTATCGAGACATTCCGATGCCGTCTCCGAGCTTCGTAGGCGTCGTTGGATTGAGTCCCTCAGATGCGGCAACGTTGTTCGCGCGGATGAGCGCGACAGCATGACGGACTGAGTTTACAATATCCGAGCACAAGGTGAGGCCGAGCGGGTGCACAAGCACCGGTTCGGCGTCCCGATGAGATGTCACAAGCGGGTGTATGTCAGGCTCGCTCGGCCGTTGCGGCGTGCAAGGCGGGCTGAGATGAAATGCCGCTGTCAAACAGGAGCAGCCTCAGAGCGAACAACAGCATCTCGCTCGCTGATAGCCGATCACGGGGCGAACTGGGGACGCGAATTGCGCGCTCTTTGGAGGCGAAGTTTTGGGCGCCGGGCGGCGCGGCACGATGAGGGTGAGATCGATCTCAAGCCCACGACCGAGCCTGGTTTGGTGAAGGCATCGTCTAACGCAGCCATCATCCTGACTGAAGCTGAAATTACACGAGCGCGACCTCTTTCACTGTGCAAGAGTCACTAGCTGGTCGGCCACTGCCTCACACCTGCAGCAGCGCCCGGAAGCAGGGACTGTCGCACAGCCAATTTGCCATGACGGCGATAGCTTCCCTAAGCTTGTGTGGTGGCCAGCTCCTCGTCAGTTTGCCGCGATATCGGTCGCAGGCAAGATGTGAGCAGCGCGCCCTCTGAGGAGACGCACGCGGAAGAAGCCGGTGAACCAGCATGTATAATCGAGTCGATGGCGAATACGCACATACTGAGCAAGCTGAGGAATCGAGTTGGCCCGCAGACGGTAGCGAATGTGCCCAAACACTCACCGAAATCGCGCGGCTGGAGAGCCTGGCGCCCGGCGAATTGTTCGATAGAATGGGGCTCTGCTTCAGCAAGCCGCATACCTCAGATGCAATCGATGATAGTTCAAACACCTCGGGCCTCAGCACATCCTCTCTGTCCTCCAGCTCCGAGTTATCCGTTGCCACTAGCCCTGTCCGTCCTCTGTTCGATTACAGGACGGCGGAATTGCCCCAAGCCAATGTCAGTGGAATCTGTGTTGGATTGGCCGCGGAGTGGCTCCTTGATCTCCCAAGCAGCGCTTCCTCCCGAATGGGGGTTCTGCTCCCGGGCACGGAAAATCACCGCTCGGCGGCAAGACGGCAGGAACAGTCTGAAAAGCTTAAGACTCAATTGAAAGAGGATAAGGCGGAAGGGTCTCACAATTTCCAGGCAAAAAGCACAATCTTGCGTGACGCCGGCCTAGAACCATCTGCTGAAGAGACGCGATATAGGTTTGGTACATCTTCGTGCATCGACAAGATCGTAAACGAGCTTGCGCAGGATCCATCCGTCCATTTGGTCAGCTTGAAATTCGTCCAACCTGGCGCCGGCACCCACACGATTGCAACGGCAACGTCGAATGGAACGACGATCCTCTCTGATCCTAACTATGGCGAATTTACTGTTCCGTCAGATCGGGTCGGAGGGTTGTTTAAGAGTCTTGCCGAGCGCTATAGCACCCTGAACAAACGTGATATTTCGGCGGTCGTCACACAAAGGATCAGGTATGGGCATCCCAATGCAACGGACCTTGCCCTATTCCCGCGCGCGGAACCTCATCGGTAGACACGAGGCAGCCGCATCGCCCGCCTTGTTTCACCCGCCGCGGTTTCTGTGGATGTTCAATCGATGCTCTCGATGGAAGTTCTCTGGAAGTAGTGCAGAGAGGGGAATGTTTAGCGACATAGGTTCGCCGGTCACTGAGGTTTGTGAGCCCCGCGCCATCGCGTGTCAGAGCAATCGCCTGCGCTTCCTCTCAGGCCGGACCGGCGGCCCGTTAGGCTAACCTCCTCGTAGGGTTGCGTTACCCGACGCCCAATCGCGCTCAGGGGGCCGGTCGGCAACCAAGCATCCACAGAGTCGGCACTAGCTGGAGCCGATCTGCTTCGGAATCACCGCCAGCCGCTTTTATAGTGAGCTCACCAACCAAATAGCTGCTGCCGGGGGCATCGGCTTGCCGTCGCACCGGCGCCTCAAAGCCAGTCATCGCTCGCCACGAGCTCCGCGACAATCCGCCTTCTCTCGTCGCTGGACTTGATTGACGGCTTCGGTGAGGACCTCATCCGCGATCTGACTCAGTGATATTGCAGCGCTGTGTTGTTCCAAGCTTCTCAATGGAATTGTGCGCCGAGCTGGAGCACTCTTTCACGGATTAAAGTGCCGAATAGTGCGAGTGACATCGCGAAGTTTGGACGAGGAGTTCCTGCGCGGAGCGCTCGCATGGGGGGTATTTAGCTAATTCGGATGACCGGCGCCCGGTAGCGTGGATCCGATTACGCGGGAAGCAGCGGGGGCGCTGGTCGGGTGGATGGATCAGACGCTGTCTCTGCCGCGCATGCGCGACTGGTTGAAGTTAGCAGGAGCGTGACTCGGCGCCGAAATCCCCACGCATACTCGGGGCGAGCGCTGTCCCTACCACGCGCCGCTAACTTCAAGAGTCATTGTACACCGAATAGCTGTCCAAAAGCTGACGAACCCGACGGCATGCATCCGGCGAAAGCGCCTGCGCGGGTTCATGCCCTGCTGCCTAGCACCCAGCCATCTGCCTAGTGGACGACCAACGTAAAATATCGTCAGCATAGACACATTCCATCCCCTCAGCGCGTCGTGCCGGACGCGGTCCTGTCGCCGCCAAGGAACGGTCACAAGCAAGTTGAGCCGGGGCCTGCCGCCGCGCACATGGATAGGCCGATAGGCCCATGGGCTGTATTCTTCGTCGACTGGCAGGCTACAGACCGCTCGCTGCAAAAAAAACCTGACATTATCGCCAGGGTTTTGCATGCCATCGAGAATTTAAGGAGGCCGATCAGAAGTCCATACCGCCCATGCCGGGGGCCGCAGGCATTGCTGGACCAGCCGTAGCCTTCTTCGGCAGCTCGGCAACCATCGCTTCCGTCGTGATCAGCAGCCCGGCCACCGAAGAGGCGTTCTGGACCGCGATGCGCACGACCTTGGCCGGGTCAATGATACCCTTGGAAACGAGGTTGCTGTACTCGCCTGTCTGGGCGTCGAAACCAAAAGAGTACTGCTCGTTGTTGAGGACCTTGCCGACCACGATCGAACCGTCCTCGCCGGCGTTGATCGCGATCTGGCGGGCCGGCCAGGACAGCGCCTTACGCACAATCTCGACGCCGGTCTTCTGGTCGTCGTTCTCGGTGCGCAGACCCTTGAGCTGCTCGGAAGCACGGAGCAGGGCGACGCCGCCGCCCGGGACGATGCCTTCCTCGACCGCCGCGCGGGTCGCATGCATCGCGTCATCAACGCGATCCTTGCGCTCCTTCACCTCGACCTCGGTCGCGCCGCCGACGCGGATCACCGCGACGCCGCCAGCGAGCTTGGCGAGACGCTCCTGGAGCTTCTCACGGTCGTAGTCCGAGGTGGTCTTCTCGATCTGCGCCTTGATCTGGGCCACGCGCGCCTCGATGTCGGCCTTCTTGCCGGCGCCGTTGACGATCGTGGTGTTCTCCTTGTCGATCATCACCTTCTTGGCGCGGCCGAGCATGTTGAGCGTGACGTTCTCGAGCTTGATGCCGAGATCTTCCGAGATCGCCTGGCCGCCGGTCAGGATCGCGATGTCCTGCAGCATGGCCTTGCGGCGATCGCCGAAGCCCGGAGCCTTGACGGCCGCGACCTTCAGACCACCGCGCAGACGGTTCACGACCAGGGTCGCAAGCGCTTCGCCTTCGACGTCCTCGGCGACGATGACCAGCGGCTTGCCGGTCTGCACCACGGCCTCGAGCAGCGGCAGCAGCTCGTTCAGCGAGGAGAGCTTCTTCTCGTTGATGAGGATGTAGGCGTCGTCCATCTCAACGCGCATCTTGTCGGCGTTGGTGACGAAGTAGGGCGAGATGTAGCCGCGGTCGAACTGCATGCCCTCGACGACGTCAAGCTCGGTCTCGAGCGACTTGGCTTCCTCGACGGTGATGACACCCTCGTTGCCGACCTTCTTCACCGCGTCGGCGAGGAACTTGCCGATCTCCTGGTCGCCGTTTGCCGAAATTGCGCCGACCTGGGCGATCTCGTCGTTCGAGGTGACCTTCTTGGAGTTCTTCTGAAGGTCCGCAACCACAGCCTCGACCGCAAGGTCGATACCGCGCTTGAGGTCCATCGGGTTCATGCCGGCGGCAACCGACTTGGCGCCTTCTCGCACAATCGCAGCGGCCAGGACGGTCGCGGTGGTGGTACCGTCGCCAGCAGCATCCGCAGCCTTCGAAGCGACCTCACGCACCATCTGGGCACCCATGTTCTCGAACTTGTCGTCGAGCTCGATCTCCTTGGCGACGGCAACGCCGTCCTTGGTAATTCGAGGTGCGCCGAACGACTTGTCGAGCACGACGTTGCGGCCTTTCGGACCGAGCGTGACCTGCACGGCGTTGGCGAGAATGTCGACACCGCGCAGCATACGGTCCCGCGCGTTTACTCCGAACTTCACTTCTTTGGCTGACATAGAAAATTCCTTCAGTCCCTATTAAGTCATCCTTTGGCGCGCCCGATGGGCTCTCCTCAGGAGGGGTGAGCTTTGCTGTGAATTAGGCGGCTTTCTTCTTGGAGAAGACATCGGTGAGAACACCCATCACGTCGCTCTCCTTCATAATCAACAGGTCTTGCCCATCGATCTTGACCTCGGTGCCGGACCACTTGCCAAACAGCACGCGATCACCGACTTCGATGTCGATCGGAATTAGCTTGCCGCTATCATCGTGGCCGCCCGGGCCAACTGCAATGACTTCGCCCTGCGATGGCTTTTCTTTGGCTGTGTCGGGGATGATGATGCCGCCGGCGGTCTTCTCTTCTGCGTCGATACGCTTGACCACGACGCGGTCGTGAAGCGGACGGAATTTCATAGAGGTCTCCTGAGCGTCTGAACAAGTTGGAGTTAAGCACAATGTGACAAGCAGCCCGTAGCAAGAGTCAGGCCAGAAATGCGCTAAGCGATCTGCCCTTCCAGTTCCGCTGAAGCATTCAGCGGCTGCGCGTGTGTTGTCCAGAAGCAAACGCGTAGAGGTGCACCAGCCCGCCCGCTGTCGTGAAAATGACATTGCGTTTCTTCGAATACTGCTTTGATCCCGGGAACACTTCAACGCTGCTCCGGGGGCCGTTGGACAGTTCGAAAGACTGCGCGTGTTGGCGGCGGTGCCGGCATTGCACGTGATCGCCTGACGGCACCATCTAGCAGCTGTGGCGGACAAAGCGTGCGGTCCACAAGCGGTGTCCAGCGGCGGCGCTCAAACCCTATTGAATTCACCCTGGTCATCGTGCCGGCAGCACTTGAAGAAATTTGCACGCGCCGCGAAAGCTTGATTGCGCCGGACATCGCGTACCGCTGTGCTTTCACGGTTGCGTTCCTCGCCTGCGTTTCCGAGGAAGAGAGTGCCGGGAGCTACTATCTGAGATGGCGGCCATGAGCCGAGAGCGCGCATTTTTGCGCAATTGTCATCGAGATGAGGGGCTGTTGCTATGCACGAGGGGCCACTCTGCTCGGCACGTGCCATAAATCATATCCGGCAGGTGGCGCTTGAACCAAGGCGTTCTTTCGGCTGGCAAAAAGCCAAGACGGCGATCTGACTCACTGAGGCCGCATTTTCCGGCGATAGGGTCGAGAATTGCATCGCGAGGTGCTCGATAGACTCCCTCCTTTTGATGTCGATGGCATCCAAACAGCTGTCGAGGATCGAAGGGATTGGCGGATTTAAGAGCAATATACCTTGATATACGTTGTGCAGCTGCTTCCGGCGTGTGATCGACTTCCAAGTCAAAATTCATCCGATCTCCGCGCACCATGGAAGAGCATCTGTGTCGTCCGTAGAAGTACATCAGCACATCGTCTCACTTCTGCAGAAGCCGAATCCGGTCATCCTGGATATTGGCTGCAATGATGGGACTGATACGCAAAAGTTCCTCGAGCTGTGCCCGCAACCCGAGCTTTACTGCTTTGAGCCGGACCCCCGAGCGATCGCGCGCTTCAAGAAGAAGCTCGGTCCATCCCTCAATAAGGTGAAGCTGCTAGAAATTGCCATCAGTGACCGAAACGGGACGATCGACTTCCATCCGAGTAATGCAGATGGGGATGCGAAAGATTGGGACCTGTCCGGTTCAATACGCCGCCCAAAGAATCATCTTACCGAGTATGATTGGGTCCGGTTTGATCGGCCTGTCTCGGTTGAAACACGGCGGCTTGACGACTGGTGCAGCGAAGCCAAATTGGACGGAGTCGATTTCATCTGGATGGACGTTCAGGGAGCCGAAGCCGACGTTATCGCCGGCGGTATGCGGACCTTGAGCAACACGCGCTTTATCTACACCGAATATAGTGATCGCGAGCTCTACGAAGGGCAGTTGAGCCTGCAAGCCATTCTTAGCTTATTGCCATCATTTGAAGTGGCGGCTCACTATCCGCGCGCAGTGGAAGGTGATGTATTGCTCAGGAATACGCGTGTCTAGCAGCTACTCATATCTAGCGTCTCATTCATGCCGCGCCTGATCAACGGACTCTGTGATGGCCGCACCCGCACAACGGTGATCGTCAAGGCGGGCGGCTATCGTTAGCCCGATTGGTGTGCGGTTTCGGGCCGGCGTGAGCGCCAGCCGGTCCGTAGGGTGCGGCCAGCGCCATGGCAGTCAGCGGGTCCATCCGATCCTGAGGAGCTAAGGCCGTGGCGCCGTGGCGCTGCCGTGGCGATCGGACAGCCGATGTAGCAGCAAGGCGTTCGCACATTCATGACGCCGCTTCGTCGGTTCCGCTCTACCGGCAGTCGCCAGGATCTACTGCCGATCACGCCAATCCATCGCGCGGCCTCGTCGGCGCGCCCCAAACCGGGTCTAGCCCGTCTTATTCGCGAGAGGGCGCCTGAGAGGCTGGCGAGCGTGGTGTAAAGCGCTGATGCGGCGTAGGATTCGGTTGCGAAGCCACCCCATCACCTTCAACCGCGAACGCCACGCCCGCCATGACCGATGATACGATTTCAGACCACTATCGAGAAGCAAGAATTCAACACAAATAAAACCTCTGCCTCGCGCTCGATCTCTTCATGCTTGATAGTCTCGTTTCGGAGGCTGATCACCTACCGCGTCTAATAGGCCGCTCGCGCCGGTTTCTTTGGACGCGGCACGACCGCGACTCCACGTTTCGGCACAGAAATGATCGGGAGTCACTCAATCTTTCTTCAACTTAACCCGTCTTATTCGTAAGAGTGCGCCTGAGGGGTAAAGCGCTGATGCGGCGTAGGATTCGGTTGCGAAGCCAACCCCATCACCTCCAACCGCGAACGCCACGCCCGCCATGACCGACGATACGATTCCGCCCTTCTCGTTTCCAGCCGTTCACGCCAAGAAAGTCACAGCTGCCTTCGATGGTGGGCGCCTAACCTCGAACGGGGGCGTGATGCTTCTGGCGATGGCCGAGCGGCGTCTCGGTTTGGCCAACAATCTGGCCCGGGTGTTCCCGGATCGGCGCGATCCGACGCGGGTCGTGCACAGCCTGGTCGATATGCTCCGCGCTCGCATGTTCGCGATCTGCTGCGGCTACGAGGACGCCGACGACCTCGATCATCTGAGGTCCGATCCGGCATTCAAACTGGCCTGCGGACGGCTGCCGGACACGGGCCGGGATTTGTGTTCCCAGCCGACGCTGTCGCGGCTGGAGAATGCTCCGCGCCTGCGCGACGTGATCCGGCTGACCTACATTTTGGTCGACGCATGGATGGATAGCTACCCGCGCGAGCCGGCATCCGTCACGCTCGACATCGATGATACCTGCGACGTCGTCCACGGCCATCAGCAGCTCTCGCTGTTCAACGCTCATTATGACGAACGCTGCTTCCTGCCGATCCACGTCTACGACACGGAGAAGAGCCGGCCCGTGGCCGTCGTGCTGCGGCCCGGCAAGACGCCGGGCGGCGTCGAGGTGCGTGCCCATCTGCGCCGCCTGGTACGGCATATCCGGACGCGATGGCACAACACGCAAATTACGTTCCGTGGCGACGGGCACTATGCCCGGCCGGAGGCCATGGCGTGGTGCGAGACCAACGGCATCGACTACATCTTCGGTCTGTCCGGCACCAAGCCTCTCGCCAGAAAAGTCGACGAGGTCGCCGACGACATCCGCACGCGACGCGCCATCGAGAACCTGCCGGTTCTGCGTGGCTATACCGAGACGCGCCACAAGGCAAAGTCCTGGGATCGCGAACGGCGCACTGTCGCCCGTATTGAGGCGACGATGCTCGGCCTCGACATCCGCTTCGTCGTCACCAGCCTCGATGTCGGCTCGGCCGAGTGGATCTACGACAGCCTGTATTGCGCGCGCGGCCAAGCCGAGAATCTGATCAAGCTGCATAAGACGCAGCTCGCCTCCGATCGCACCAGCTGCCGTTCGGCGCTCGCCAACCAGGTCCGTCTCGTGCTCCATACGGCCGCTTATTGGCTGATGCTGACCGTGCGCGACGCCATTCCCAAAGCCCGGGAATTGGCCGCTGCCGAGTTCGCGACGCTGCGTCTTCGGCTCTTGAAAATCGCCGCCCGTGTCGTCGAGACCACGAGCCGCATTCGCCTTGCGTTTGCCGCGGCATGTCCCGAAGCCGACCTGATCTGCGGCTTGCCCGGCGCGCTGCTGCCGCTCGGTCCTTGACCGGCGGGGCGTCCGCCCCCGTTCGCCCAACCCATCCCTCAAGCGCGTTGCAAAGTACCGGTCGTCAGGCGGCGAAAAGCCGAAGGCAATCCTGTGCGCCTCGTCAGACAAGATGTGCGGCCGCATCAATCGGGCCCAAAAGCCGCACTCTCACGAATAGGACGGGCTAGCTTGCTAATGTCACTCCATCCCAACGGCAGAGGGCTGGCTGTATTGGAGGGCTGACATGGGTCTCTTCAGCCGGAAGATGGCCGGTTAGGCCCCCGCGGGTCACTTCAAATTCCTCCGGGTGTGGTCAGTCAAATTCCTCCACCCGCGAGGCAGGACAAGGGACTGTTAGTTTGAGTTTGTTTCCCGGGCAAGAGCTTCAGCGGCTTCTTTGAGCCGATAGCTGCGTCCGTCGAACTCAAGCAGATGGCAATGATGCATAAGGCGATCGAGGATCGTCGTGCTCATAGTGTTGTCCCCAAGGTATGCCCCCCAATCCTGCACGACGCGATTGGAGGTGACGATGACGCTGCGGCGCAGTTTGTAACGCTGATGGATCAGGGTCTGCAGCAAAGTGCCGGCGTCGTCGGGGATGGCGCGTGCGAGGAATAGATCGTCCAGCACGAGGAGATCGCAGTCGATGATGGTTCGCAGCCGGACCTCGCGTTGTGCCGGAGAGTTCAGGGCGTAGCGGTGGAAGAAGTCGTCGGTCTCAAGATACTGGACCTTGTGGCTTTGCAGGATCGCCTGATAGGCAATCGCCTTGGCGATGTGCGACTTCCCGGTGCCAGGTTTGCCAACAAGCAGAGCGTTCTCGCCAGCGGCAATGAACGCCAGGGTGTGGAGCTGGAAGCAGGTCTGACGTGGCAGTTTGGGATTGAAGGACCAGTCGAACTCGGCGAGCGTCAGCTTTTCGTCGAGCCCGGATTGCTGGTATCGCCGCTCGATAAGACGGGACTGACGACGGTCCAGTTCATCCTGCAGGATAAGGGAGAAGGTCTCGAGGAAGGGCTGGTTGGCGCCCTGCGCCTGGAGCACGCGCGTCTGCAGCGTGTCGCGGACACCCGACAGGCGCAGCTGTCGTAGGCAACGCTCAATTTCCGGCATGGTCATCATGTGGCTAGGTCTCCAGTTTAAGGTGAGAAGGTGCAGCGGGAGCGCTCGTGGCGCCGGAGTTGGCCGGGGTTGCGCAGGCGACACGAGCGCGGATTGCCGTGGCGTGATCGTCGTGAGCCTCGGCCTGCCGACCATTGTCGTCGGCGTCGCGCCGCACAGCGCGGCTGAAGAGGTCGCCGTATTCCGCGGGGGTACGGATCAGCGGATGATCCTGGGTGAGCGGCGATGCCGGCTGTGGCGTCACTCCAACCTGCTCGATCGCCTGTTCGAACAACCGCTCGACGGTCGCACGCACGTGCTTGTAGCGGTAGATGCGGTTGTCGATGGCGTGCGCGCAGGCCTGCTCGACCAGCCGCGCCGGATACTTCCGGCCCAGCCCGACAATGCCCCACATCGCGCGCTGTCCGGGGCGCCCTTCGGTGTCGAACACCTGCTGGCACAAGGCCCTGGTCTGCGGTCCGATGCGCTCGGCGCTCGCCAGCAGCACGGCGGTTTGCCGCGACGGGTTGAACGGCCGTTCGCTGGTCGGCAGGACGACAGAACCGGGGTGCGCCATCCGGGAATGAACACGCAGCAGCGCACGGGTGTGGCGATCACGGATCTCGATCGTGGTGGTGTAGATGCGCACGACGACCTGGCTGCCGATCGGCGCGGGCCGCGCGGCGTAATAGCTGTTGTCGACGCGTACGGTGGTGTCGTCGCAGACAGTCCGGACGACTTCGGTGAAGATGCGGAAGGGAGCGACAGGCAGCGGCCGCAGGTGCGGCTTCTCTTCCTGGAACATCGCCTCGACCTGACGGCGCGTGCTGCCGTGGATGCGTTTGGAAGCCCAGTTCTCCTCCCAGTGCCTCAAGAACTCGTTTTGCGCCTCCAGCGTCTCGAAGCGCCGTCCGGCCAGCGCAGTGCCCTGGGTATGTTGAATCGCATTCTCGACGCATCCTTTCCGATTTGGATCGGCCACGCGCGCGGGATCGGCGACCACGGCGTAATGAGCCAGCATCGCGCTGTAAATCGGGTTGAGCTGGGGCTCGTACAAATCCGGCTTGAGGACGCCTTCCTTCAGGTTGTCGAGCACGACATAGCTGGGGACCCCGCCAAAATACCGGAACGCCTCTTCGTGGAGCTGCGCCCAGACTTGTTGGCTGGACTTCCAGACTACCCGCCGGAAGCTGCGCCGCGAGTAGCGTAGCGTCATCACGAACAGGCGGGGACGACGGTACCGCCCGCTCTTCGGATCAACCGTCGGCGCGCCCTCGCCATAGTCGACCTGAGCTTCCTCGCCGGGGAGGAACTCAAGACGATCAAACTGCTCAGGATCAGCGTGCCGCAACCGGCGCACAAACCGCTTGACACTCTGGTAGCTGGACGGAAAGCCAAATTGATCAACCAGGTCCTGGTAAATCGCCTGCGCGTTCCGCTTCAGCCGGACCTGTTCTTCGATCCACGTCCGATGCGCTTCGCAAGCCGAACGGGCCAGGCTGCTGGTGACCGTCGCTTCCGATGTCCCAAAAGCCGGTGGTCGGGGTGGAGGAATTTGGCCGTCCGCGCTCACCGAGCCGGTGGTCACTTCCCCGGGGGAATTTGCCTCCGCACCGGCCCGCAGCGCCTGATAACGCCGGATCGTCTTGCGATCGACACCCGTCAGCCGGTGAATCTCGCGCTGGCTGGTGTTGCGATCAAGTAATGTAAGTACGGTGCTTTGCAGATGTCGCTTCAAGACGTTCAACTCCCCGGCCCCTTGCTGGCTAAAGGGGTCGAACATAAACGTCCTGCCTGACCGGCTACTGCTGTTCAGCGGCGCTGACGGCGATCATCAGGTGGGGGAGTTTCAAGTGACCATACCCGGGGGATTTTGACCGACCCACGGGGGTTAGGCGATGCGCGATCTCATGCGGCCGCAGCGTCTCTTCCGCGCCGTCGATGCCGATCCGCCAGCAGCGGCCAAGAGCCAGATTGATCCATCATTCCGATGGAGGTGCACGGTACGCTTCACATCAATGTCGTACTGCCCTTGCCAGTGTCGGCGTGCCGCATCGATAAGCGGCAAGGTTGAGTGCCAGGATATTGCGCCGTGCAGTGCTGCACCGTGCGCCCAGGCGGCACAGCCCGCGAGAGTCGAGCCCCGTCGCTCGGTGATTTGGAAAGTTCGTCGGTTGAACCGCGAGCCGTTGCGCAGAAATTCAGGTAGATCCCGCTCGGCACGTCAATGATCGGGCAGGGGCGTAGAGGCTCAAAAAACATCGCCGTGTTTGGATGACGAACGAATGGTCCAGGATACGAGGTTTCGTTTTGAAGGAGGGAGAGCCCAGTAGTGTCTTTGTTCACATTGAAACAAGGTCGCCACGTCCTCAGCAGCAGACCACATCATGACGCCGGTCCGGTAATCCATTCGCGTGGCCTGTTGCCCGCGCCTGATCCCTTTACTTCATGGAAAGCCGGGCTGTATTGCAGTTCCGAGCAGGGCGAGGCCAGCACTCTGAAGCGTTCCCTCGTTTAAAGCTGCGTGCTGGGCAACCACGAAGCTGTCGCACATGGCGCGTGCTAGATTGCTGCTGGTATAGAGCGCCTCAGTTCCAGCAAGACCGCTCGAGATCCTGCAGACCTCAGCGCCCTGCCGCGCGGCGTTCGTCGCGGCGAGCCGCACTTGCATCGTGGTGCTCAGATTTACCTCGCCCGTGAGCGCTTGCTTCCACAGCTCTTCCGTGGCCTCGTAAAAGAAGGAACGAGCGGAACGTAGCATGGATTCGGCTTTGGCGATTTCAAGTTGGACATAGCCGCGCTGAGCCATCACGGGCGCTCCAGTGATCGAGGCGCGGCTTCCGGCCATGGCGATCACCTCGTCTATTGCGGCTCGCGCAATCCCGATGCCGACGCATCGCATGCGCTTGCGCAGCGAAAGCGACGGACGGATAACGATAGATCGGCCCATCAAGTGTCACCGGACCGCCGCGGATCAAGGTCCATTGCTCTGGCACAATGACGTCGCTGACGACAACGTCGTGGCTTCCGGTGCCTCGCAGTCCGATGACGTCCCAATTGGGCCGGATTGTAACCTTCTCTGCCGGAATCACCGCTACACGCGGGAGGTCTCCGGCCGGATCGTCTTCCAGTGTTATACCAACTCCTATCAAATCCGCCCCGGGCGAGCCGCTAGCGAATGGCCACACGCCGTTCACGACAAATCCGTCGGCGCATCGCCTGGCGGGCTGGAGCGGGAAGAGCGCACCCGCCAATACGACGTCAGGTCCATTGGCGTACACTTTTCGAAGCGTGTCGTCCGGAAGAGCAGCGAGGTAGCGAGCTCCATCCCCGAAGCTGGCGACCCAACCGGCGGATCCGTCGGCCTCGGAGATGCGCTCGATCTGGCGGCAAAATTCGGCTGGTGTTCGCTCCTCGCCGCCGAATCGCTTCGCGACCATAGCCCGATAGATGCCGATGCGCCTGAAGCCGTCGATGATCTCTTTTGGAATTTCCTGCGCGGGGCCAAACTCGTTGCGACGCGCACGGATCTCGACAAGTAGCGGCGACAGATTATCCCAGGTCGCAGCCGCGGTGTGGGATTCGGGACATTGCTTTTCGGGTGAAGCGTTCATAAATCGTCCTCCGCGTCTTGTGCCGATCATGGTCGCGCGTCATTCATGGACTGCGCACGGGGCGAAACTGGGTGATACCATACCGGCGGGAGGACATTCTCAGAGTTGTCGCAGTTGATATCGCTTGCATGTGATTGCGCACGGTAGCTTCCCAATTTACGGGCCGGGAAGCTAGACTGAGATGGAGCTGTTGCCGTTGCATGGAGGCTGGCCGGCAAAACAGCCGGTAGGCGGCGGCGCGATATCGGCCGTCGTTGCCGGACTGGGTCTCCGGCGGTTGATCGGGGCATGCGATGTCATGTCCTCTCCATGGACGTGTGCTCACACGTCGGACAAGCCGGGTCGAACCAAGTGTGGAGTTCCTGAGTTATGCTCGGGAGAGCGCTCAAGCCTGCGACTTAGTTTTCATCGTTCCAGCAATCGGCGTGCCATTAAGCATGTCTGCCGGCCTTGTCCGAATCTCGCGAGATCATTCCGCCGCGCGGTGCCAGCACATGCTCGTGAATTTCGTGTATACTTTCCGCCAATGTCATTGACTCAACAAACCGCAAGCAAAACGACAGAAGCGGACCTCGTTCGCCGACCGGCCAGATTCAACGTTAATGCCAAAATTAGCACCCGCTCCGATCTCCCGATGCCACCAACAGCCCAATAGCCGTTCGTGCGACTGCGGGTGAGCGCCTGGTTAGAAGCGGACCTCCAGACAGCTGGTGTTCAGCAAACGCACGGAGCTCAAGACGCTGAATTACGCGATCAAATCTGTTCGAGGTGACTGCAAGAGTACCCGGCTCATGCAAGCAAAGACAAGGCGCTTCGAAGAGGCCCCGGGGAGCTTAGGAGGCTCGTTGCAGCACACGAGCTGTCTACCTTCTGTCCTACAGGACGCAAGAAATTCGGGCAGAATTCTGACCTGTCGACCCCTTTTGCAGCCGCCGGCGCCTCCATCTTCGGCGGTTTTCCAATGCTTCCGATTTTGGCCGAGCTTGCCAAATTCGCGCAGCATGCCCGCACTACGAGCGTTGCGACTGATGAGGGATCCACGTTCTGAAGCTAGTCTTCTGTTTCCTACTGAGCGACGCCGTGGTTGAAGAGCTTGCTTGCCAAGTCGATCGGTTGCCAGATGATTTCTGGCTGGCAGACGGTGCGCAACACTTGAATCATTGTTCTGGTATTCGCCTGGGCTGACAAATCTGGCACAATTTACTGTGTCCGCAGCAACTAACAACCTGATGGGCTTCGCGTACACACTATGCAATCTGCAAGCTGCCAGTTTCGTCTCGTATCGACCTCGTTATGGAGGACGGATAGTAAATTGTGCAAGTGGGCGGGTCGTGCGATTGTGCGCAATATCAGGCAGTGCATGCGAGATCGTGGTGAAAACAACCATGCTTTCAACGGCATCATCATTGCGGGCCGGGTCCCTTGGCGGCGAACGAGACTATCTAACGAATGATGGATGCGGCTGGCCTACTGGCGCGGGTGGCATGTTCGTTTACAGACCGGGCGGCCAGTCCTGCTGGTTGTTCTATGTGATCTGCAGCCCTGGCTGAGCTTGGTGATAAAGCAACACCATTCATGGCGTGCTCGATCGGAGCCAGAAGATCTCAGGATCGTCGCCGGCTCTGGAGTTCACAGCCAGGCAATGCGCTTTATCGCGATCTGCTGCCGGAACCACGCTATTGGGTTTGCAACTCAATATGGAGGCATGAACGCTGTCGGACGCGTTAGGTGCGTTTTTTGATGCTCGCCGCGTGTTGCTAGCATGAGTACGTAGAACATGAGCAGAATCAAGACGCCACGCATACCGAAGCACTTCCCGAGTTGATCATTTATTGTGGAGCGGATGGTATCCGGGGCATTTGTCGCAGACGATGGACCAAACAGCGGAGCGGAAGGGCCGTATCGCACGGCAGATGATTTGCCTCGGGTGTGAATGTGCTAGTGTCAGCTGACAATATCGACCTTACCGTTGTCGATCCGATACAGGGCCCCGACGACTTTCAGCCGGTTCTGCTCGACTGCAGCCTTCAGAATAGGGCCCGTCGATCTGAGTTTGTTGACATTGTCGATCACATTGTTTCGGGTTGCGCGGGCGGATGTATCGCCGGCCTGCCCTAGAGATGCGTTCACGGCGGGAGCAAGTGCGGTCACCAGGGCTGAAATGTGCCCTGGCGGCGGCTTATCTTGATGGAGCGACTTGATCGTAGCGTCTATCGCGCCGCAATGATCGTGGCCTAGTACGAGGATTAGCGGCGTGTTCAGTACTGCGACCGCATATTCCATACTGGCGAGTGTATCATCATTAGCGAAGTTGCCGGCGACGCGGCAGACAAACAAATCACCTAGCCCGCTGTCGAACACAAATTCGGGCGCCACGCGAGAGTCGGCGCAGCTCAGAACCGCCGCATATGGATTTTGGCCTTCGACCAAAGCCGAACGCTCGCGCCTAAGATCGTCGGCTCGTGATGCACCCTGGACATAACGTTCGTTTCCCATCAGCAGCCGCTTCAGGGCAGCATCTGGCGACAGCAGGTTATCTGGCTTGGGCGTGCTTTTTGCTTCCTTCGCATCGGCGATCTTATTGCCGAATCGCAGGAAAACTGTCGACGCAGCAAACAACAACAGCGAACGGCGCGAACGCGCGGTCCTGGTTAAATGGTACATATTTGGAGAATTGGCTGCATGCATGTGTCGCCTCAACGCACGGCCTTACGCCACCCGGTGGCTTCGGCTTCCGCTTCGCTACAAAACCAGCGTTCGCTACGCTTCTTCGTCATGTCGATTAGTTCGTAGCTGGCTTGCCCTGGCAGGTGATAGATCCGCTCGCCGCTGCGCTCGACAGTGCCTTTTATCAGGCACTCGGGGGACGGCGGTTCCGACAGCAGGACGGATCCGAGCAGTACTTCCTGCGCGTCGATCGGAACCGACCACGCGCCGACGATAATCGTGCCCTTATTGCGGCGAGGCCAGTCCCAGGGAGCGATGAACGCTCCCGACCACAGTCCCGTATGGGCTGTGCTTGCCGCCAACTCATAGACAGCGTGAGATGGAGCAGCCGATAGTGCCCAGCCCGAGCGTACCATCCAGACGTTCACATTCTCGCCTTCGATGAAGCAGTTACCGAGGGCTCGTCTGTACTCATCGACTCTCTGGGTATGACAATCCCAGGTTCGCCCATTTGAATGCTTGATAAGCTCGTCGCGAGCAGCTACGCCGCAGGCCCATTTCCGGCCCTTGGCGTCGAGACAAATCTGGTCCGTCTCAGGAGCTTCGATGCCTGAGAGCCGAACGTTGGTTTTGTCGATCTCGATCGTATTGCCGTCGAGGATGCGCGGAGCACCGCTGAACGTCGCGGCGCAGACCGGAGATGTGACGAGAGCGAGCAATGCGAACATAATTCCGCGGTTCTTCATCCCGACAACAACCTTTCGCTCCTGATCCACGTTTCACGCACGACACGGTGCCGATACATTCGACTGCTTGACAGCGTTACGTCCGTTATTCCGCCGGCATTTCCGACGCGCTTTATGAGGGCTTCGCCGGAACGCGAACCTACGGCCTGACGCTGCGTAAGGATCAAGTGATTTCTTTGGGGCGTGCGGCGCTATTCTTCGAGCATCAGCGGCTCTCTCACTAGGACCGCGCTTTACTCTCTCCACCTGAGGGGAGATCCTCGCGGGCGGCGCCGAACTGGCGATGCTGAACAAACCCGAACCCCGGAACGTTGTCTTTGCAAAAAAAAGTGGCCGACGATGAAGCGCTGGCTCGCGCTGGAGTCAGGCGTGGAGCATCAACCTTTCTGGTTGGCGACGGTTTCCATCGGCAAAATGGCCGCTGCCAACGGTTCTGCAATGAAATTTCGCACTTCACACGAAAAGATGTGAAAAAGATCGGTCTGGCTTTCTCTGACCGATTTAGAAGAAGACGCAATGGAGTTCAGGGTAGACGCCCGCGCATAACTTAACCTTCTTACGCCCGGCAAGATTGATCGTTGATGTCGACCTGGGCAGGTGGAGCAGAGTTAAACAGGCGTTTTCCATGCTTCGAAATCTGGATCGATGACATGCAGACGAATGGGTGCCAGCTAAGCTAGGGTCGAGCCAGTCTGGTCCTCGACGTTTTCTTGCGTACGGCCCCTGAGCTTCCCGGCCTGCGCGCTCGGAAATGCGCAAGCGCTCAGCGGTATGCCGGGTCGCTACCGGTGAACGTCTCCCGGTAACTTCCTCGCCGGTTTCGTCTCACACCCAGTTCCTGGTGCCTTCGACGTTGCTATACTCACGCACAGTGGTGTCCTCACACCGGCTGGAGTGAAGGCGGGAAAACCACATCTCGCAAGCTCGTGCGCGCCGCTGACACTAGGCGGAACAAACGCAATCGCGCGGCCGACCTTCTTGCGACGGGCCGGACTGCTGCGAGAAAGGCACCCGGACCGTTGCGGAAGCTAAAACAAAGCAAGTGCCGAGCGCGTATGTCTTGCAGTCGGTCCGAGGCACTGGGCCATGGAGGAACTGCGGCGCGATGTTGCTCTGCGGCAGTTTACTCGGGCCTTCGCTCTCCTAAGTCTTCCTCTTCATTTGGCTCGGTGCGTTGGAACCAGGAGCCAGGGGCAAATTTCGCGATGCGCTTGGCAAAGGAGGATTGTGGCTCCCAATCCTGTCCTTCTCTCTTTTCGAAAGTGATGACCCCGTTGTGTGCAAAATAACGTGGTCCTTGGATACTACAATTCACCAAGAGCAGAACGCGCCACACGTCACCCGTCTCGGCCGGTTTGCCATTCCGCTTCGGTAAGTAGTCCACTCCAACTGGTTCAATGATAGTACAGCGGCCCTGCCGCAGAAGATCGCCGAGCCGGCCTTGCGGGGTGGCCACGAAGTTGAAGTTGGCCGGATCATGCAGAAAGCGAAGATTTGCGTCCCTTTCGCCATCTGCGACTTCACTGGCGATCAGGGAGAGCGCCAGGGCGCGCCAGCCCAATTCCATCGGCTTCGCATAAGTCGACGCAAGTTCAAACGTGCCGTCGAGGGCGATCTTCCAGGTGATAACGTACTGTTCGTCCGATTTGTTGTCCCGGTGTCTGGTCCACGAAACGAAAATAAAGTCGTTTTGGCCAAGTTCAATAACGCCCCACATTTGAGGCACGAACTGTGCCACCTTCGAGACATTGGAGATAATTTGTTCTATCGTCTCACCATCTTGCGCTCGCCAAGTTGACTTCAATCGTTCGACAAGGGGGCTGTCGCTGGCCCGAATATTGTTGCTCATGGCAGCCGGCCAGGCGAGGCAGATTAAAAATCCGACCAAGCAAAGCCATAGCGCGGGTCTTCCAGACATTCTCTTCATAACCCTCGGCCTATCGCGTTTCATCCAAACATCTTGTAAAGCAGGCAACCTCGAACCTGCTATGAGCCATCGCAAGAAGTTTACGGGGATGCGACGTGGCACCCGCTGGCTGTCCCGCGCGATCAGGCGCTCCCTGTATGTCATGCGCAGCTAACTTCCCCGACAGCGACTGCGTCAATTGGCTGAGCTGGACCTGCCCAGCAGGAGGAGACTGGGCATGCCGAGGGTCTGCATTCTTCGTGCCAGGCAATAGGCGGAAATTTTCACAGAGTTTGTGTCGCTCTTGTCGACTTTCTGACCTTTGCACGTTTTCGGTGTTCCTATTCAGTGTATCCGCCGCAGCTTGTGCATCCTTGTCCCGCACCGGATATTTAGCAGAAGAGTTGAACGCCTCGATGCCGGATGCCTGATGGACGGAAGTGCGTTTGCCGCTATTGAGCTGTGTGGTTCGCTATCGTGCCGCCGGCGTTCGAGCTGCATGATTGCCAGCGGCACCAAGCCGGCTTGATCCCGGCTTTGAAGTCTGGGTGGCACGCAAATCAACCCCTCGCCTCGTATGTTGCTAAATTCCGCCACGTGCCTTGGCCTATTCGCTGCAGATCCTTTAGTTGAGAGAATAGCTGGCTAGCCGAGGTGCTGGGCGAAACTCTGGAAATCGCAAGGCCGCATCGAAAGCATTCTGATAGAAACGTCGGTACTCCCGCCGGAAGGCTGCTTCTGTCCCTTTCATCGATCTAGCGTGCGGCTCCAGCTCCGGATGCTATTCCGGTATCTGAGAAGGATATGTCTGATTATGACATCTCTGATTAGAGAATGTTTCTGGATGGTGGTAAGTCACAGAGATGCACGGTCATTCGGCTAGCAGATGTCGCAGATTAGCTTGCACATAATCTGAGAGGTTGACGGAAGAGTTCTCGTGCCGATAATCCAAGTCGTCGAGGTTCTCCGGTTCCCATTGATCCGGAGCTAAGAGGGAAGCCGGTGCAAATGCCGGCGCTGCCCCCGCAACTGTAAGTGGCGAGCCGCTGTCCAACGATGTCACTGAAGCCTGCACGGCTTCGGGAAGGCCGGACAGCAGCGATGACCAGCAAGCCAGGAGACCGGCCCCGACAATATATTGGTCCACGGGCGGGGTGTCTCGGTGGTACGCCAAGCAGCCGTCGCACGCGCGACTTCTCCTGCCTGCGTCCGCCATGGCCTTTGTCCCCAACAGGGGTTAACGCGATGTCTCCTCTCTCTCTTCCAGTTGCTACGCTCGGAACGCCACGCATCGGCCCAAGGCGTGAGCTCAAGCTCGCTCTAGAAAGCTACTGGTCTGGAAAGATTAGTGAACAGCAGTTGTACGAAGACGCATCCGGCCTACGCGCAGCGAACTGGGCTCGTCAAAAATCGCTCGGCGTCACGATCATTCCGTCAAACGACTTCTCGCTGTATGATCAGGTGCTTGATACAAGTGTCATGGTTGGCGCCATCCCGGAGATCTACGCCTCGAGCGGAGAATCCGTTTCGCTCCAGACGTACTTCGCCATGGCCCGCGGATCGCAATGCGGCGATCAGGATGCGAGTTGCGACCAGAGTACGCGGGGATCTGGCGTGCCCGCGCAGGAAATGACCAAGTGGTTCGATACCAACTACCACTACATGGTTCCCGAGTTTTACCGGGGACAGGCGTTCAGACTGTGCTCTCGCAAACCCGTCGAAGAGTATGAGGAAGCCAGGGCTCTTGGCTTTCAGACCCGCCCTGTCCTGATCGGGCCGGTCACATTTTTAAAGCTCGGCAAGAGTACCGATAGCGCGTTCCAGCCCCTCTCTCTCCTCGATGATCTGATACCTGTCTATATCGACCTTCTGCATGAATTAGCCAAACGAGGGGCAAGTTGGGTTCAGTTTGATGAGCCCTGCCTGGTCCTTGATCTGGATGAGGCGGCGCGACAATCGTTGCTGCACGCCTATAACCGGTTCGCAAAGGAGGGACCCGCTATCAAGATCATGCTTGCGAGCTATTTCGGCGCCCTAGGCGACAATCTGGATACTGCCTTGAGCCTGCCAATTTCCGGTCTGCACGTCGATTTGGTTCGAGCGCCAGAACTATTGGATCAGATCATTGCTGACGGCCGAAGTGATCTCGTCATGTCGCTCGGTGTCATCGACGGCCGCAATGTGTGGCGGTCGAACTTGCCGTCGCTCCGTCAGCGGCTGAAGCCCTCGATTGCGAAGCTTGGCAGGCACCGTGTACAGCTCGCTCCGTCCTGCTCGCTGCTTCACGTGCCGGTCGATGTTGAACTCGAGACCGGGCTCGCGTCCGACGTCAAGAGCTGGCTTGCTTTCTCGGTTCAGAAGATGCGTGAGCTTGCGATCCTGGCGCGGGTACTCGCAGGCGACCAGAATGTTGGGCTAGCTCTTGCCGAGTCGGAATGCGCCGCGACTGCCCGCCGGACCTCGCCGAAGATCCATAATGCCAACGTCGCTGTCCGAATGAGGGCGATCGATCAGACGATGCGCCAGCGCGCCACCCCGTTTGCCCGTCGTTCCGAGATCCAAAGGGAACGCTTTGGACTGCCGGCTTTTCCTACCACGACGATAGGATCGTTTCCGCAGACCGCAGCGGTGCGAAATGCTCGCGCGGCGCATGCGCGAGGTGCGATGAGCGAGGAGCAATACGACAGGTTCCTCAAAGAGGAGATAGCCCGCGCCGTACGTTGGCAGGAGGACATCGGTCTTGACGTCCTCGTGCATGGCGAATTCGAGCGTAATGACATGGTGCAGTACTTCAGCGAGCAACTCGCCGGCTTCGCATTTACAAGGAACGGATGGGTTCAGTCCTATGGTTCGCGCTGCGTTAGGCCCCCGATCCTGTTTGGCGATGTAGTGCGGCCGAAGCCGATCACCGTGGAATGGTGGCGCTACGCGCAATCACTAACTGGTAAGCCGATGAAGGCGATGTTGACCGGACCGGTGACGATCCTGAACTGGTCGTTTGTTCGCGATGATATTCCTAGAAGCGAGGTCTGCCGTCAGCTTGCGCTCGCGATGCGCGATGAAGTCCGCGATCTCGAGAATGCCGGTGCAGCCATAATACAGATCGACGAAGCTGCACTCCGCGAAGGATTGCCATTGTGCCGGTCGGACTGGAAGGCATATCTCGATTGGGCCGGAGATTGCTTCCGCCTCTGCTCATCGGGCGTTACCGATCAAACGCAAATCCATACACATATGTGCTACTCAGAGTTTAACGACATCATCGGTGCGATCGCTGCAATGGATGCGGATGTCATTTCAATCGAGACGTCGCGATCGAAAATGGAGCTACTGGATGCGTTCAGGAAGTACGAATATCCAAATCAAATCGGACCGGGCGTGTACGACATTCACTCTCCACGCGTCCCCGAGACGGGCGAAATGAAGGAGCTGATGGTGCTAGCTCGGACGCGTTTGCAGGATTCGCAGCTTTGGGTCAATCCGGACTGCGGCCTAAAAACGCGCAAATGGGAGGAGGTTCGGCCGGCGCTCACCAACATGGTCGCTGCCGCGCGCGAACTGCGCGCTGCATCCGATCCGCAAATCGGTTGATCCCGAGCTCCGGTCTGTTCTCAACAAAGCTAATTCGGTTGTGGTGATTTGCGCTTTCCACAATATCGAGGCTACCATTGCCGCCGACATGATGCCCGGTCCACTTCGTGGACCGGGGAAGGTACGGTCTCGGAGAAAAGACGGTGACGCGTTGCGCTAGTTTCGTTGGCCGGGGTAGAATTGCCGGCTGCTCGATCACGGCGACAACATTCGCCGAAAATCTGCAACCCATATAAGCAGAAGTGTATTGCAGCTAATCATGCCGTGGTACGCGGCCGTATAGGTTGAGATTTGGAAATTTACGCCGAGATTTGTCGCTCATGGGCACGTTGGCAACGGCCGCGACAGCAATGAGAAAACTAATGCTTGACGGACACCGCAAGGCACTCGGCGCGGATTCGGTCCGCTCGGAGATGCCGTCAGGCTCCCTCATTCGATCCACGAGATAGTTTCAGAAGAGAGGACGGCGAAGGCAGTCCGTACCCCAACTCACACCAATCCATTTGGGATAACGGCGCTATCCGGGCCACATACGCCAATGCGTCGGCCGCACCGCGATTTGCTCTCCGGTATTCGCGTTGATCCATCCGCCGAAGATCCGGCGGCAAGGAAAGACCACCCGGTGAATTGAATTACCCTCGATCACGGCAATCTCCAGATCCTGATCGAAGGGCGGCGCCTTTCCAAGCTGCTCCCATGTCAGATCATTAGATCCTGGCCGGTGTTCATAGCTGCGGGGTGACAAATTCAGATACCTTGTTAACACTGCGCACATCGCTTGGGTTCTGCGCGGACAGGCCGACGCCGATATCGTTCGGACGACCCGCGTCTCGATCGCGTCAGCCGCGGCGGAGGGATATCGGCTTTGCGCTGTTGTGACGGAACATGATCCGCTCGCGAACTGAAATATTTGGATCTGCGCCAGGAAACGACATCTGAGCTTTTGTCGAATTGATTTGGATCAGCTCAAGGCCTCGGCCATTGATATTTGTAGATGTGCTGCACCAGTTTTACTGGACTGCAGCTCCAGTAATCCGGCCCGGGCAGGGTAAATGGTCCGGCCGTCTGTCATGTCACGTCCTTTGTTGGTGAGACACATCTCCTTGTCCTCCGGCGTCATCGTGTTGGTTGTGTGTGGGTGGCCTTCCTCACGCGCGCATTTAGATGGGCGTAGCTTCGCTCTGAGCGCATAGCAGGGCCGTCCCGCAGGCCGATAAAGTAGATGCCATCGCAAGTCGGCGCAATTTATCATGTGGCCGGTCATTGGCTCGCCGCGCGGCTGCGGCTGCGTCTGGCAGCAGTCCTAGGAACGGCCGCGGGTACCCGGGCATGAAAGCATCATGGGCGTCAAGCATTTCTGTCTGCCGTGCGTCTGACCTTACTAGCCCGTCTTATTCGCGAGAGGGCGCCTGAGAGGCTGGCGAGCGTGGTGTAAAGCGCTGATGCGGCGTAGGATTCGGTTGCGAAGCCACCCCATCACCTTCAACCGCGAACGCCACGCCCGCCATGACCGATGATACGATTTCAGACCACTATCGAGAAGCAAGAATTCAACACAAATAAAACCTCTGCCTCGCGCTCGATCTCTTCATGCTTGATAGTCTCGTTTCGGAGGCTGATCACCCTACCGCGTCTAATAGGCCGCTCGCGCCGGTTTCTTTGGACGCGGCACGACCGCGACTCCACGTTTCGGCACAGAAATGATCGGGAGTCACTCAATCTTTCTTCAACTTAACCCGTCTTATTCGTAAGAGTGCGCCTGAGGGGTAAAGCGCTGATGCGGCGTAGGATTCGGTTGCGAAGCCAACCCCATCACCTCCAACCGCGAACGCCACGCCCGCCATGACCGACGATACGATTCCGCCCTTCTCGTTTCCAGCCGTTCACGCCAAGAAAGTCACAGCTGCCTTCGATGGTGGGCGCCTAACCTCGAACGGGGGCGTGATGCTTCTGGCGATGGCCGAGCGGCGTCTCGGTTTGGCCAACAATCTGGCCCGGGTGTTCCCGGATCGGCGCGATCCGACGCGGGTCGTGCACAGCCTGGTCGATATGCTCCGCGCTCGCATGTTCGCGATCTGCTGCGGCTACGAGGACGCCGACGACCTCGATCATCTGAGGTCCGATCCGGCATTCAAACTGGCCTGCGGACGGCTGCCGGACACGGGCCGGGATTTGTGTTCCCAGCCGACGCTGTCGCGGCTGGAGAATGCTCCGCGCCTGCGCGACGTGATCCGGCTGACCTACATTTTGGTCGACGCATGGATGGATAGCTACCCGCGCGAGCCGGCATCCGTCACGCTCGACATCGATGATACCTGCGACGTCGTCCACGGCCATCAGCAGCTCTCGCTGTTCAACGCTCATTATGACGAACGCTGCTTCCTGCCGATCCACGTCTACGACACGGAGAAGAGCCGGCCCGTGGCCGTCGTGCTGCGGCCCGGCAAGACGCCGGGCGGCGTCGAGGTGCGTGCCCATCTGCGCCGCCTGGTACGGCATATCCGGACGCGATGGCACAACACGCAAATTACGTTCCGTGGCGACGGGCACTATGCCCGGCCGGAGGCCATGGCGTGGTGCGAGACCAACGGCATCGACTACATCTTCGGTCTGTCCGGCACCAAGCCTCTCGCCAGAAAAGTCGACGAGGTCGCCGACGACATCCGCACGCGACGCGCCATCGAGAACCTGCCGGTTCTGCGTGGCTATACCGAGACGCGCCACAAGGCAAAGTCCTGGGATCGCGAACGGCGCACTGTCGCCCGTATTGAGGCGACGATGCTCGGCCTCGACATCCGCTTCGTCGTCACCAGCCTCGATGTCGGCTCGGCCGAGTGGATCTACGACAGCCTGTATTGCGCGCGCGGCCAAGCAGAGAATCTGATCAAGCTGCATAAGACACAGCTCGCCTCCGACCGCACCAGCTGCCGTTCGGCGCTCGCCAACCAGGTCCGTCTCGTGCTCCATACGGCCGCTTATTGGCTGATGCTGACCGTGCGCGACGCCATTCCCAAAGCCCGGGAATTGGCCGCTGCCGAGTTCGCGACGCTGCGTCTTCGTCTCTTGAAAATCGCTGCCCGTGTGGTCGAGACCACGAGCCGCATTCGCCTTGCGTTTGCCGCGGCATGTCCCGAAGCCGACCTGATCCGCGGCTTGCCAGGCGCGTTGCTGCCGCTCGGTCCTTGACCGGCGGGGCGTCCGCCCCCCGTTCGCCCAACCTATACCTCAAGCGCGTTGCAAAGTACGGGTCGTCAGGCGGTGAAAAGCCGAAGGCAATCCTGTGCGCCTCGTCAGACAAGATGTGCGGCCGCATCAATCGGGCCAAAAAGCCGCACTCTCACGAATAGGACGGGCTAGAAGACCACTTCTATCAGAGGCAGCCGCTGCAGCATTGATGCTTGTCAAAAAGTTGTGCGCGTCCGGGATCGGTGGCTCGTGACCGCTACCAGCCGCAGACGCCTGTCGACATGCTCCGAACTCGCGCTTCAGCGAGCGCCTCGCGTTCTCTGCAACAGACCAGCGCCTTGATTTGAGGCGCAACTCACGCCCATGGCTAAGACAACATTTTCGCCATTGCTCCGTGCACGCCGATGGTCATTGATGCTTCGCCTTTCATTCGGTAGCCTTGCCGGCGCTGATCCTGACCTTAAGCTCTGGCGCTGAAGTCCTGGACCGGGCTTATCGAAACGTGGGCTAGCCCGTCCTATTCGTGAGAGTGCGGCTTTTGGGCCCGATTGATGCGGCCGCACATCTTGTCTGACGAGGCGCACAGGATTGCCTTCGGCTTTTCGCCGCCTGACGACCGGTACTTTGCAACGCGCTTGAGGGATGGGTTGGGCGAACGGGGGCGGACGCCCCGCCGGTCAAGGACCGAGCGGCAGCAGCGCGCCGGGCAAGCCGCAGATCAGGTCGGCTTCGGGACATGCCGCGGCAAACGCAAGGCGAATGCGGCTCGTGGTCTCGACGACACGGGCGGCGATTTTCAAGAGCCGAAGACGCAGCGTCGCGAACTCGGCAGCGGCCAATTCCCGGGCTTTGGGAATGGCGTCGCGCACGGTCAGCATCAGCCAATAAGCGGCCGTATGGAGCACGAGACGGACCTGGTTGGCGAGCGCCGAACGGCAGCTGGTGCGATCGGAGGCGAGCTGCGTCTTATGCAGCTTGATCAGATTCTCGGCTTGGCCGCGCGCGCAATACAGGCTGTCGTAGATCCACTCGGCCGAGCCGACATCGAGGCTGGTGACGACGAAGCGGATGTCGAGGCCGAGCATCGTCGCCTCAATACGGGCGACAGTGCGCCGTTCGCGATCCCAGGACTTTGCCTTGTGGCGCGTCTCGGTATAGCCACGCAGAACCGGCAGGTTCTCGATGGCGCGTCGCGTGCGGATGTCGTCGGCGACCTCGTCGACTTTTCTGGCGAGAGGCTTGGTGCCGGACAGACCGAAGATGTAGTCGATGCCGTTGGTCTCGCACCACGCCATGGCCTCCGGCCGGGCATAGTGCCCGTCGCCACGGAACGTAATTTGCGTGTTGTGCCATCGCGTCCGGATATGCCGTACCAGGCGGCGCAGATGGGCACGCACCTCGACGCCGCCCGGCGTCTTGCCGGGCCGCAGCACGACGGCCACGGGCCGGCTCTTCTCCGTGTCGTAGACGTGGATCGGCAGGAAGCAGCGTTCGTCATAATGAGCGTTGAACAGCGAGAGCTGCTGATGGCCGTGGACGACGTCGCAGGTATCATCGATGTCGAGCGTGACGGATGCCGGCTCGTGGGGGTAGCTATCCATCCATGCGTCGACCAAAATGTAGGTCAGCCGGATCACGTCGCGCAGGCGCGGAGCATTCTCCAGCCGCGACAGCGTCGGCTGGGAACACAAATCCCGGCCCGTGTCCGGCAGCCGTCCGCAGGCCAGTTTGAATGCCGGATCGGACCTCAGATGATCGAGGTCGTCGGCGTCCTCGTAGCCGCAGCAGATCGCGAACATGCGAGCGCGGAGCATATCGACCAGGCTGTGCACGACCCGCGTCGGATCGCGCCGATCCGGGAACACCCGGGCCAGATTGTTGGCCAAACCGAGACGCCGCTCGGCCATCGCCAGAAGCATCACGCCCCCGTTCGAGGTTAGGCGCCCACCATCGAAGGCAGCTGTGACTTTCTTGGCGTGAACGGCTGGAAACGAGAAGGGCGGAATCGTATCGTCGGTCATGGCGGGCGTGGCGTTCGCGGTTGGAGGTGATGGGGTTGGCTTCGCAACCGAATCCTACGCCGCATCAGCGCTTTACCCCTCAGGCGCACTCTTACGAATAAGACGGGTTAAGTTGAAGAAAGATTGAGTGACTCCCGATCATTTCTGTGCCGAAACGTGGAGTCGCGGTCGTGCCGCGTCCAAAGAAACCGGCGCGAGCGGCCTATTAGACGCGGTAGGTGATCAGCCTCCGAAACGAGACTATCAAGCATGAAGAGATCGAGCGCGAGGCAGAGGTTTTATTTGTGTTGAATTCTTGCTTCTCGATAGTGGTCTGAAATCGTATCATCGGTCATGGCGGGCGTGGCGTTCGCGGTTGAAGGTGATGGGGTGGCTTCGCAACCGAATCCTACGCCGCATCAGCGCTTTACACCGCGCTCGCCAGCCTCTCAGGCGCCCTCTCGCGAATAAGACGGGCTAGGACAAGTGTAATGATCGGCTTCTGCAATCGCGTCTTCAGGTGGACCGCCGATGCAAGTTCGGGGTTCTCGGCGTCATTGCCCAGCGATCGCTTGCGCGCGTAGCCCGCCGGCGCATGGCAGAAATCAGCCCGCGATAAGCCTGCACTTGCGGCAGTCGTTCACAAGACTATCGCGGACAGCTCGTAAAGTTCACGGCGGACTTTCGGCCTATCTTCGGAGGATCGGACAGACCTCTTGGGATGCTCCTTGAGGCAAATCAAATACTCCCCGCGCGAATGGCAGAATAGTGGATAAGCAAACCACACGAAGAGAGGGGCATGCCTTCATTTAGCGTCCGGTTTATGAAGATCGTTTGCGACGATGCCGGCGGCGAGCATCGTGCGTGCCAGGCAGCATTTAAGGTCGATGCCGCCTCGCTGAGTGCTGCAGCTCAGCAGGCGGAGACCGATTTCTGCCGGCAAAGGCGAGTCCGCGATTGGACAATCTTCGCCGATGTTTTGGAGCTTCGAACACCGCCTGCATGAGCCAATCCGTCCACATCGCCTTTCGAGCATTCCGTGAGGACGAGCTCTCCTGAGTTAGCAAGGGCGTCGCACTTTCCCCCACGGAAGTTTAAGGTCTTCAACACCGGCCAATGCTCTCAGTTCACGCCCGTGACATTCACCGGCGTCCTCGCCAGTCATGGCATTCATCTGCATGGGCGGCTATGGCGTCGGGCGCGACGACGTGTTCGTCGAGCATGCCTACGACATTGTGTCCGGCGTCCGCGTTTCGATCGGACGAGACTTTGCCCTTTTACAGTGACCGGCGTCCACTTCGAACCTTGGCAGCGGTGCTCCGGATCAGCCTTACTTCCGCCCGCTGCCACTCCGTGCGGTAGCCTTACTGTGGCAAACGTTCCAATTGTACAATTTGCGCTACGCCGCCGGCAGCCGTATATGGAATCCCGAAGGGACGGCAAATACGTTATCCGCCGTGGCGAACCTCAGGGCAGATAGGTTGAATTCGTGGTGTAGAGCACCTATCCGGCAATGGTGTAGAGCGCATCTGACCAGCCGGCCAAAGCGGGATCATCCCAGTGGGTAGAGAACAGACGATCTCGCTGCTAGGAGGTAAGCGTGACCTTGAATTCGTACGATGAGTGGTCGAAATTGAAGGAAGTCGTAGCGGGTACGGCCACCAATTATGCGGCTCACGATCGCGAACTCTCTTTCGATCTATTCTTTTATGGCAATCTTAAGATCCGCTCGGAGTGGCCACCTAGATAGACTCTCCGCCTCGTTTGAAGTGGACATTGTCGGGTGCCCTCTCCGTGCGCCGTAAGTCGGGACGTGCACACGCTCACATCTGGCGGCACCATTGTGCACGTGACCGTCTTCCCGTATCAGGACGGGAGCTTTTGAATGTCATTTGATCGTCCAGTGACTTAAAGGCAACTGTTGCTTCGATGACAGCCGATCTACGCTTGTGCAAAAAAGAGCCACCACATGTTCGATATCTATTTGAACCAAAGAAACGATCTTTTGGTCGTGCCGAGAGGCTTTGCGATCCCCGCGGAATTGGGCGGGAATTGGAAACGAAAGAAGCGGGCGGTTCGTTCGGTGAGCGATGTCATTCATCAGGATGTACAACGGCGTGGCTACTACCGACGTCGTTTGATCTCAAGTCGGTCGAAGTCGGCAGTCAAGACCACCTCACGCTCCTAGTCAACGCAGCTATCTAATGCTGAACCGTTCTTCGGAAGATTCTTGGCGGGATGCAGTCGAAAGCGTTGCTTACCGCGGCGACGGCAGGCGGGTGTCGTGCAATCGGATTTAGGAGGAAGCTCTCTTTTGAAAAGCGGCTCGCAGCTCTGGAGCTTACCTCAAAATATGTAATATGGGCTTCCTTAAGTCGATGGCGTGCGCGAGTTTTCAGTTGTCGATACTGAAGAGACTTGCCGGCCAGCCGCACGGTCTGGCGAGTATCGAAGTCGTTAAGCAGCATTTGGCTATCTATTGTAGCAGCGGCCCGGAGTGGACGGGTCGTATGAAGCGGACTGCGAGCCGCGCGCCCCAACTCGATGTTTTCGGCCAAAAGCTGATCGAGCGGAAGGCCGGGTGCTGGATTATCACCGAGGAGGGAAGAGAATAGCTTGAGGCGCTCGAAAACTTAGATCGGGGTACTATGCAGGCGCAGGTTGAGCGAGAGTTCGCGCAAGAGCCGAAAGCTGAGGTGCCGCTCCCTTTGTTTTCTCGGCTGGAAGCGAACGCGGGCAGAAAGCGTCCCACGGCATGCGGTTGAGCCCACGTAAACCGATTTCGACGTGGAGGACAGCCGCTTAAACCCTTGCTGGTGGTGATGTAGTTCGACTGGATCGCGAAGTTCAATCTAGAAACAGTGTCGTTGTAATGTTGTAATCAGTGTTGTGGAGTCGTTAAACGCGACCGAAGATATTGACCTGAGGGACAAAGGATTTGGCCTCTTCGTGCACATCAGTGTCGTCGAGACGGTCGGCTAAACTGATTTCCCGGAAGGCATCCGGGTCAGATGCGGGAACAGGGCCAAGAACCCATGTGTTGGTTGGCGAAGGTAGCCGACGAGGGTCTCTGCCCGTCTTTAAGCGTTCTACCGCCTGTGGTGTCCTGATCGGCGGTGGACGCCAGTCGTGCTGGATTTTCAGCAAATTTCTTATCCCGAAAAGTTGGCATGATGATCTTGCACTGGAATTGAGGGCATCACTGGCAGTGGGCTGCACGCGGAGAACGAGCTCGACATATCAGCATTTTGGATGTGAGGTCGGCGCGCGTGAACTTCACCAATAACCTACCACTTCAGTCGAGGCCATCAAGCGGCGGCGCTCTTTGCGCGAGTTGAATACGTCAAGAAGCGAACTTGACAAAGAGCGCGTGATCAAAGCTGAGCGGGCCTTGTGATCATTCTCGTCAGCCACCTCTCTCTTAGCAATATCGCGGAGGCTGAAACACAACATCCTTCCGTTCTCTGTCCGCACCTCCTTAGTGGGATCCGTTCATCTCTATTGCGATTTGGCTCGCTTATTCGAGAGCGTGTTGGTTGTTTAGCTCCGCATATAAAGGCGTCGATTGGAATGCTATCAGAACGCGACGTGCGTATGAAGTTTACAATTGCGCAGCTGCAACAGTGCAGACACCTCGCTTCGGAAGACATGCCCAAGATTATACCTGGCGCGATTCCGTATAATATTTGTCTAATTTTTTACGGTCGTCGCGCCGAAAAAACTATGTTACAAGCCGCTCCCCTAAGAAGGAGCATTCATCGTGAAGAAAGCAACCAAGAAACGCGTTAAGCGGCGCGAATGGACGAAGGCAGATATCAAGGAGCTCAAAGTCCACTCGAAGGCCAGGACCCCCGTGATAAAAATAGCAAAGATGACCAAACGCAGTGTCGGTGCGCTTCGCCAGAAGGCCTTGAATCTTGGAATCGGACTCGGACATCAGCGATAGCTTGGGCCGCGCTTGTACTTGCACGGTAGGGCGGCTCGCAGGCCGCCCTCAGTGCCATAGAAGGTTCTGTAGCAAATTGGCTTTGCCGATCCGCGCTGAGGGGGTTTTTTGGATGGCGTTTCAATGTGGCGGTGGGCCTCCAGCATCCTCATTGATGGGCTTTGTTAGAAAGTGTTGGTCTCAAAGGTTATGTCCGGTCGTGATTCATAATCGGCATTGAACACATTGTTTTGCTCGTAGCCCTACCAAGGATCTTCCACATGAACGTTCGAGGAGATGCAAACCGTGACCGATCTGGTCGGTGCCGAGCTTTTGCTGGAACTCGGATATGAACAGGAACTGCTGCATGCCCAGAAAGCCGGAGTTCTAGACAGGGGACGGGAGGTAACTGAACTCTATCGCCGTATATTCCGCACCTGGTGGGATATGCGAAGTACCAATGCGGGAGGATTGCCCGGCTCATCTCACGCTGGAGAGCCGGTCCACACTGCTTTGAACATTTCGGAGAACCGAGACGTGGCTATCGAGATGTTGCGAGGGGAGGTCGCGCGGCTTGAGCAGATCCTCAGCATCTCCTAAGATGCTGAATGCTTGTGGCGATGGTGCCGTCTGGCAAACTTGCTTCCTTTTGGCCCCCGCTCGTCGGCGAACACCTTCGGCGTACGCCCGCACCTTCGCATCGCGAGGCAACTCTGTCACGAACATGCGCCATCCTGAGCTACGAAGCCCCGCCGCGTGTTCGGGTCATGCTTCGTTCCGCCTTTCCTGGTTGATCGCCATGAAGGCAGCCATGGGCGTAGCCGAAAAGGAAGCGGAGCTCATACTTAGCAAGCGACAAAGAGTGATCACTTGATGATCCGCTCTGGTCAACCGCTGGCGTGCTCGACCGCGCCCGTAGACCATGTCGGACGCGAGCTCGCATCAACGAGCCGGCCTGCAGAGGAGAGAGCAGAACAAGTACGAAGTGCGACTGTCGTCCAACCAGAGTGCCTCATCGGCGAGGTAGTTGTGCGCACCGAGCGCTGGGATGCCGGCAAATCCTGCTCGCCGCCCACGCGTTGGAACCGCCGTAAAGCCGCACGCTCACCGCCGCCACGATCGCTCGGTGAGACGTCCCGCGGCGAAGCGGCGTTAAGTAACTGAGATGCTGAAAGCCCAGGAATCGCTTCCAAGATAAATGCGCGCAACTTAATTGGACCTGGCTCGACGTACTCAGAGCTGGCCCCGCAAATTCGGACAGTAGCTTGAGTGGATTTTCTGCCTGACAGCGGCGAGGATTCTTGCTGCGAATCAGGAGCGAAGATGACGAAGAAGAGCCGCCGGACGCATTCTCCGGCATTCAAGGCGAAGGTTGCTTTGGCTGCGGTCAAAGGCGACAAGACACTGGCGGAGCTGGCGCGTTTGATGTTCATCCGAACCAGATCACGATCTGGAAAAACCAGCTCCTGGAAGGCGCCGCCGGCGTGTTTGGGCATGACAAGACATCGGCCGAGACGCCGGTCGATTTGAAGGCGTTACATGCCAAGATCGGCGAGCTGGCGTTGGAAAACGATTTTTTGTCCGGCGCGCTCACCAAGGCGGGCCTGCTGAGCGCAAAGCGATGATCGACCGCGATCATGATCTTTCTATCGTGCGCCAGGCGAAGGTCCTGAAGCTGGCTCGCAGCACGGTCTACTATGAACCTCGGCCAGTTTCGGCCGAGGACCTTGCCTTGATGCGTCGGCTCGATGAGCTGCATCTCGATTATCCCTTCGCGGGAGCGCGTATGCTGCGATCGTTGCTGCGGCGGGAGGGCGTATACGCCGGTCGCCGCCACATCGCGACGCTGATGAAGCGCATGGGGATCGAGGCGGTCTATCGTCGCCCGAACACGAGCAAGCCGGCTCCGGGTCACAAGATCTACCCGTACCTGTTGCGCGGATTGAAGATCGAGCGGCCCGACCATGCGTGGGCAATGGACATCACCTACATTCCGATGCGGCGTGGCTTCGTCTATCTCGCGGCGGTCGTCGATGTGTTCAGCCGACGGGTCCTGGCCCATCGCGTCTCGATCACAATGGAGGCGGCCTTCTGCGTCGAAGCGGTCCAGGAGGCGTTGGCGAAGCACGGCAGGCCCGAGATTTTCAACACGGATCAGGGCAGCCAGTTCACCAGCCTCGAGTTCACCGATGTGCTGCTGGACGCGAAGATCGCCATCAGCATGGACGGCAAGGGCGCCTGGCGCGACAACGTGTTTGTCGAGCGGCTCTGGCGCACGGTCAAATACGAAGAAGTATATCTCCGCGCCTACGACAGCGTGTCCGAGGCGCGAGCGTCAATTGCCAAGTATCTGGCCTTCTACAATCAGGGACGCCCTCACTCGAGCCTTGACGGGCGCACGCCCGACGAGGCTTACTTCGGCACGCAAGCTATGGTGATGGCCGCATGACCGTCGCCGACGGTTTTGTCGTCGCTCTGGTCGGGCTACGCCCTCCCGACGCAACGACAAAACCGTAAAGCCCCGCGTTCAGCATAACCCGGCAGGAATCCACTTAAATCCAGCGGGGCGCTGTCCAAACAACCGGGGCCAGCTCTGACCACGATTGGTGGATCAGCGCCGCCGTGGCCGCGATCGTCGCGCAGGACAGCCCACAGATAGCCGGTCTTCGTTCGGCCCCGGCCCGGATCGAGCACAGGCGCCCTGGTCTCGTCTATGAACAAGCGGCCCGATTGCTTCATCACGACGCTCATGCGCTCGACCAGCGGCGCGAGGTGGAAGGCGACCGTTCCCATCCAGTCTGCCAGAACGGCGCGATCGATGAAGATGCCATGCCGAGCCAGAACCTGCGACTGACGATAGAGTGGCATGTGCTCGCTGAACTTGGCGACCGCCACCTGCGCCAGCAGCGCCTCGGTGGGGATGCCACCCTCCACGAGATGGGCGGGCGCCGGCGCCTGAGCAACACCGGTGCAGCCCTTTGCGCAGGCGTAGCGCGGTCGCACCGTCTCGATCACACGATACTGGGCGGCCATGACATCGAGACGGCGGGAGCGATCCTCGCCGATCTGGACCATCCGGCCGCAGCCGCAGGGACACTCGAGGTTCTCGGGTTCGATCACCTGCTCGATGCGCGGCAGGTGCGCGGGAAAGGCACGGGCAGCGCGCCTGGTCCGGCGGCTGGACGGCGCCGTGCCGGCGCGGCGCGCACGATCGTCCTGGCGTTCCTGGACTTCGGCGATGGCAATCTCGATGTCCTCGAGAACCAGTTGCATCTGATCGGGATTGAACTTCTCCGAGCGTTTACCGAAACGTGCGCGCTCGTACTCCTTCACGAGCAGTTCGAGGCGTTCGACGCTCTCTTTGGACGCAGCCAGTTCACTCTCGACATGAAGGCGCGCCGAGCATTCATCGTCTGCGCGACGACGCTCGGCTTCAATCATCGCTTCCTGCGCGCGGAAGAGCGCGCGCAAATCGGCGGGCAGCGCTGCAAGACGGGCGGGATCAATGGGGGACGGCGGCACATCCGCAAGCTATCATCCCAAAGCCCCGCGCGAAACAGGTTGTCGGGTCTGAGTCAGTTCGCCGCAGCTGGCGTCGCGACAATCCGTTCGCCCACTCGCTTCCAGTTCAGCCCTTCAAACGAGGGGATTGAGGAATGTCCCTGATAGTGAGTCTGACGAATCATTTCCGGAGGTGGTCGAGGTTGGGGACCCCCACCATCCTTTGTGGGGGCGCTCATATCGAGTGATTAGGAAGATCGGTCAGCGAGGCCGAGGCATTCCCGCTTCGTATGAAGTTGAGTATCGCGCAGGAAGCAGTCTTCTGATTCAAGCAACCGCAATCGAATATTATGAGCAAGAGGCAAATCAGATTAAGCTGAGTATGGAGGCTCTACTCGAGCTTTTATCGACAGCGGATTGTCCCGACGCACATGAGCATGGATCCAGCCGATCTTTGGTCGACGCTGACGCCCGCGCTCCGACGCCAGATCGTCGAAGACGTCGCCGCAATTTTGGCGGAGATCCCTCATGAAGTCCGAGCTGGTCACACCAAGCCACTTGGCGCGCAAAGCCGTAGTCTACATCCGGCAGTCGACGCCCCATCAGGTCGTAAGCAATCAGGAGAGCCTGCGCCTTCAATACGCGCTTCGCCAGCGCGCCCGCGAACTCGGATGGCGTGAGGCGGACATCGACGTGATTGATGCCGATCTCGGGTTGAGCGGCGCGTCTATAGCACAGCGTAACGGCTTCAAGGAACTCGTTGGCCGTGTTGGCCTGAGTGAAGTGGGACTCATCCTGTCGATCGACGTGACCCGCTTGGCGCGTAATTGTACCGACTGGTATCCGCTCCTGGATATCTGTGGTCTACGTGGCTGCCTGATCGCCGACCGCGATGGTGTCTATGATCCGGGCACTCCCAACGGACGGTTGCTTCTCGGGCTGAAGGGTTCGATCTCCGAGCTTGAGCTACATACGATCCGCAGCCGGCTGACCGCCGGCCTGCTGGCCAAAGCCGAACGCGGCGAACTTGCGGTTATGCTGCCAATCGGGCTGATGCGGGACCCGAGCGGTGTGGTCGTTAAGGATCCCGACATGGCCGTGCAAGGGCGGCTCGGTCTCGTCTTCCAGTTATTCCTGCAGCTGCGCAGCGTTGCCAAGGTCATGCGAGCGTTGAACGAGCGTGACCTGGAACTGCCGCGTCGTGATCGATATGGCGATTTGTGCTGGACGCGCGCGACGCTGGCTGCCGTCGCGGCGATCTTGAAGAACCCCGCATACGCGGGCGCCTTTGTCTATGGACGAACCCGCTTCCGGCCGCCGAAGCGGGAGGGGGCCCTGCCACAAAAGGCTCCGCGGCCGATGGAGGAGTGGCGGATCGTCGTTAAAGATCGATATCCAGCCTATATCGACTGGCCAATTTATGAAAAAATCCGATCCGTCATCAGAGATAACCGAGCCGAATACATGCGCATCAAAACCCGCGGCGCGCCTCGCAATGGCGAGCTCCTGCTCCACGGCATTGCCTGGTGCGCACGATGTGGCCATAAGATGTACGTCCGCTACAAGGGCGGCGGCGAATATGTATGCAATCACCTGCGTACCCAGGAAGGTCAGCCAACCTGCCAACACATCCGCGCCGCCCATATCGATGCAGCCGTTGGCGACGCATTCCTAACCGCACTAGCGCCGGCCGAACTCGATGCCTTGTCGCGCTCCCGCCGGGTGCAGCAGCAGACGAACAATGCGCTACGCTCCAGTGCAGAACGAGAGCTCGAGCGCAAGCGATACACGGCGGCGCTCGCCGAACGGCAGTTCAACCGAGCTGATCCAGATAATCGGTTGGTCGCCTCGGAACTCGAGCGTCGATGGGAAGCGGCGCTAAACGACGTGCGCGCCGCCGAAGAGGCGCTTGCCCGACAGACGCCGCCCAAAGCCATCACACAAGTGGCCATAAGCAAGGAGCTCAACGACAAGGTCATCAGCCTCACCGGCCGCCTCCCGCAGATATGGGGTGACGAGACTATCTCGGATGCGCATCGCAAGGCGTTGTTGCGATGTCTCATCGAAAAGGTCGTTCTCGACCGCGGTGAGCGCGACTTGGCCCTGGCTAGGATCGTCTGGCGGGGAGGCGCCGTGACGGAGCTCGAAGTGAAGATGAGCGTCAACTCCGTCACCAGATTGACGCGAGGCACAGAGATGCGGGAACGCCTTCTGACGCTCGCTCGCGACGGCGTCCCAGACGACAAGATCGCCACAATCCTTACTCGGGAAGGTCACCGCTCTCCCCGTTGCGCCGATAAGGTGCTGCCTATCACCGTTGGGCGGCTCCGTCGTGCCGCCGCCATCAAGGTAACTGCCCAGCGCAGCCGATGGGAGCATGACGACTCATACCTCAGCCCGCCCGAACTGGCCCGAAGGCTCGAGATTCCAGTAAACTGGCTCTATGTTCAGATCCGAACCAAGCGTTTGCTAATTGATCGCCAGCCCAGCGGCGCCTATCTCTTCCCGAATACACCATCCGTTCTTCACGCCATCGGAGACCTTCGAAACCACGTCATCGCGCAACTTGATCTAAGAATCTGTCAGCCTAACAAGGAGGGGCATCAACATGGGTGATCGAACAGCGCTTCGAACTGCACGCGCGTCAGATGCATGACGCCGTCGCTGATCTGCGGCCACTCGAAACGACCATCGCGGCCAAGGCGCTTGTAGACCAAAACGAGGCCCGTGCCGTCCCATAGCAAAATCTTCAGCCGGTCGGCGCGCTTCGAACGAAAAACCACGATCAGGCCCGAATGCGGATCGAGCCCAAGCGTGTTTTGCACAAGACCGGCCAGCGCGTCGTGCCCGCACCGGAAGTCAACAGGACGCACAGCAAGCACAATCCGCAGTCCCTGCGCCGGAATGATCATGCGCCGCGCTCGATCGCAGTCACGATCTCCGCGATCCGCACCGCCGACACGTCCGCATCCAGGCGGACCGAAACCTTGCCAATCGTAATCTCGACGGGCCCCTCGCTCTTGCCTGACGCCACTGGATCGCTCAGCTCGATCGACACGAAATCCGCCGCGTCGTCCGTGACCAATGCGAGCCGGCCAGCACGCGCCAATCTGCGCCACGTCGTCAACTGCTGGGCCTTCACACCATAACGCCGTGCGACATCACATACCCGGGCGTCGGGCTTCATGCTCTCGAAAACAGCGCGCCCCTTGATCTCCGCAGACCATAACCGGCCTCCAGAACGCGTCCGGCGCGTAAGCTTCCCCACAAAGCCATCAGCTTCGGCTTCCTCCCCCGATTGTTCCATCGCCTTCAGTCTCCTCTCGGCTCTCTGACAAGCCAAGGATCGCAGAGCGAAAGCCGAAGCGAAACCAGTCAATCAAATGGGAGAAAAGCTCCGCTTACAGTTTAAGTTCTGTGATTCCTGGTGAACCGCGCGGACCTGTTTGCTGACGCGGAGATCGCCTTGCGCGGCCGTCGTCTCGTAGAGCGCGTATAGTTGGGCTAACGCAGCGCCGGTCAGGTCGTGGAGATCCGGCGCCTCCTCCGGCGAGAAAAGCGTCCACGGGCGCTGAACCCGAGGTATGCAGCACGGCGGTGATGCGGATACGTGCGCCGAGATGCTCGGGATTTGCCGGGATGATCGTCATCGGCTCGGAAGCCGCGTGGAACAGCAGGCCATAAGTGCCGATCGCACCCCATAATCGGCAACACTAGAGTCTAGCGAACCTGAACCCGCGGTAAGCGCGCCGCAGGCAAGCGGACGACGAGCTGGCTGTCCGTGATGTCGATGACTTCCTTGCGCTTTCTCCCGTCATCGTACCGCAATTCGAACGACACTCCCGATCCAGATGGGGCAAAGGGCTCAGGCGTAAGGCTGATCCACCCCGCCCCCAAATTCAGAATGATCGGTCGATCCGCCCGGAATCGCGCGTCGAGCAGCACCAAGTCCAATCGAAGAGACTGGAGCCGCACGTTGAGCCGTCGCCGCACGCCATCACGTGGCCAGATACGCAGGGTGTGAGCGAACGTCTCCATGATGCCACCGTGACAAACCTGCCCAAAGATGGGATCGTCGGCAACGATCGTCGCAGCAGCGCGGACCGCCCCACAAAATCCCAGGTCGATCTCGCACGAGTAATACCACGTTCCACGGTGATGCGGCTGACCGAGCCATGTGGTGCCGCTCGGCGCCGGCTCGAAGCCGCCACCGGCCGCGCCGTCATTCTCCTCGCCCGGATACCAATAGCCATGACCCGCCGACGCAGGGCCGCTGTTCAGCAAAGCCCACGCGCTGAGTTGTGAGGCATAGCCGAGACGAAGGAGCGGATGCGGGTCGTCTGCATCGTTCAGCGCATGATCAAGCAGCGCCCAGCCACCCATCTGCGCCATGTAAGTCAGCGTATAGGCGTCGCCCGCAGTGTGGCGATAATCGCTGCCCAGATAGTAATAAGCAGGTTCCAGCCAGCCACGGCAGAACAGATTTGCAGCGATCTGACGCTCCGAGAAGGCACGCGCCGCCGCCTTCGAAACCCCCATGGCGACAGGGTCGTCAAGGGCCGAGCGCGCCAGTGCCTGCGTTGATTCGAAGGCTGTGGAATCGAACGGATATTCAGACTTGAACAGGTCCGCCTTCGGATCGACGAAGGCGCGCACCTTACGCGCCCAGTGCGCCTCCAACGTCGCCGCCTCGCGCGTCAAGCCCGCCGTCGTGAGCGCCGAAACCAGTTCGGGGATCACACATTCGTTGTAGAAGCCGGTGCGGTAGGCAGACCACATCACCACGCGCATCGGCACCGTGAACATGGCCAGCGCCGTACCGTAGGCGCGTACCAAATAATCTCGTGCGCTCTGGCGGGTGGGTATCGCGGGATGGTCACGCGCGATGCGGTGCATGGCCAAATACATCGCGAAGATGTGCGGATAGTCATAAGGCCGCCAGATATGCAGGCGACCCTTCGGGCCGGGATCGCTGCTTTCCCTGTTCTGCTTCCAATCGGGTATGCCGTAGAGGCCGTAGGCGTATGCCTCCTGTGTGGTACGTTGCAGCCCGCCCCAGACGAACGTGTCTATATACCGATCCAGCGCCGCCACTTCCGCCACATCAGGATGCTCGGCATTCTTGGTCGCGAGGTAAGCGGGCTTGCTCAGCCCGGGATCATCACACGTCACCTCGTAGATGCGCCAACCCTTGATCCGGTCGTAATTGTCCGGGCCAAGCAGGACCTGCGTCTCCATATTCCACTCGCCAAACAAACCGTCGTACCATTTGGACGGGTCACGATGCTGCCGCTTCACGATGAAGGTTGCGCGCTTCTTCATCATCGTCTCGACGGGCTCGGTAGCGAAGAATTCAAGAAATGTCTGGCGCGCACCCGGCTGGTGCAGGGTCAGCCGGTTCTCGCCCAATCGCGAAAAGCGAACCCGCCACAGGCGCCTGCCAGCCCGATCCGGCAACCGTTGCACCACCGTGTCGCCGGTAAATTCCGCTTCGATTCGCTCCACCGGAATGGAGGACGCGAGCGCGATGTCGACATGCAGGTCATTGGGAACCGTCATGCCCGGCATCACTTCCACGTCCACCAGACCGGCGTCCGCGATAGCCCTGCGCGCCGCCTCGTAATTGGCAACCCATTGGAAGCGGAGACGGTAACGCCGTTGCTCGGCCGGCGACAGGGACAGGGAATGCGTCGGCTGTCGCCAGCGAGTCCCCGCCGCCACTGCCTCGCCGGCGGCCGCTCCGCCCAAGATGTAGGCGCACCACGTCCCACTGGCTTCGGCCGAATCCTTGTGGACATCCCAATATTCCAGTGACGTGTCCGCTTCCGGTAAGAGCATGAGGAAGGGGCCGGTGCTGTTGCCGCGAATCCAGAAGATGTGCGATCCATGCCCCGAGACGAAGCTGTGCTTCAAAACAGCCACCGATGCCGGTTGCCCTGCCGGAAATTCGGTGTTCATCGGCATGGGAAAATAGAGGTCGCCAACCTCCACGCTCGCCATGCCGTCGTTCCGCAGCATGATCTCCCACGTCAATCCAGCCTCGTCGACTGCGAGGCGGGTCGTGAGAAGGACGCCGGCATCGCGGGCTGCTAGTTCAAGGGCCGCGCTATGCATCGGCTTCGTTGCATCAACGCCGGTTCGAAGCGTATGCCACTCGGATCCGGCACGCCGAACTCTAGCGTGAGCCGTCCCCAGCACGGCTCCAGGCAGAACATAATCCGTGTCATACGCATCGTTACGATAACGCAAGGAGGTAACTTGTGTGCACCCAACGACGAAGGGAGAGTCGACCGCCTTCAACACCATGGCAACCTTGCGCTGCGGCCGATTGGGTGTAGGCAGCGTAACGCCCCCGAAAAACGCGCTACCCAAGAAGCTACTGCCCAACAGCATCGTACGACGCGTATACGTCCAGGCTTTAGACATGGCTTTAGACTTCGTCATCAACCGTATCCGGTATCGCTCCATACGGATGATCAAGGCGTGCCGTTTCCCGCCGTAAACGTCAACGCGACAAAGCGACATACGTTCTCAAGTACCCAGCGTTCGGTTGCCACCGCTTCGTCACCATCGGTCCTCACGGTGCCCTTGGACACCAGAGCTTGCTCGCAAGGAGGCCAAGCTGCTCTTGGGCCTAGTTGCCAATGGCAAAGACCCGGTCGATGACAAAGTTCACGGCGCGCCTGAGGCATTCGGCCGAGCGCCGCCCCTCGACATTGCGCGGCTTCCACTGCCTGCTCACTACTGCGTAGTCTTACTTAATCAGAGTGTCGCGGCTTTTACCGAGAAGATTCCTATTTTTGAGAAGACTCATCTCTTCGGCGTGCGGAGAGGCTGAGATGGGTCGGGTAAAATGGGGGACGTCGCGTCGAGGTTTTCGGCGTATGTTGAGGGTTTTACGAGCGTGATCGGGGACGGAGGCCGAGCCAAACCGCTTCGCGATTACTCCGCCGGTCTGATGATGCCTTGCGATCGCAAGAGTGTCGAGCCGATGGCCGCCATCACGGCTCCTGAACGGAGAGCAGCGCAACACCAGTCGTTGTTACATTTTGCCGGTCAAGGCGACTGGTTGGGTCAGCAAGTAAATTTTGTGATTTGTAGTGCGTCGGAAGGACTGGATGTAGGCCAGCTTGGGACATGAGGAACATTAATCGTGAGCTCCGCGCTCGCGAGGGCGCCATTCCGGCACCAGCGCGAGGCAGGCTGAGCGTCGACGACTTCTGTGCCCTCAAGGAAATCACCAAATATTGCCGATGCGGTTGCGGAGGCAGCGCGCGCTCTCTGCCGCGCAATCGTCTGATGCTTTGCGACGTCACCACGACTTTCACGAGATGGGCCTGCCGACATTTCGATGTCGTCGAAATCAACACTCTCTTGGGCCGAAATCTTCCGGACCTGGAAGCTCTCGCCGTTGCACAAGTGCAACGACATTTCGCTGCGATCGGCGAGGCAGACGAACGCTGGGTGGGCGATGGTATGCATCGCATCGAGGGCGAAGAGACTGAGATCTGTCCCTTCTGCGCTCAGGACCATGCGAATTCGCCGCGCATCGAGCACTACCGCGCGTACTTCAGTGAGGGCTAAAGACGGCGGAGCAGAGCAATATTGTTGAAAGATACAAAAAGAGAAGGAAGGTTTATCGCGAAATGACAAGAACGCGTAGTCAAATAGCGGACCAAAGTAATGTGTTTAGTGAATGAGTGAAGGACTTGATTCCCTTTCCAGAAAGAACAAATGTTGCCGAGAAAATACAAGAGATTCTAACAAGCGCGGCGAACCGGGCGCCGGAGGAGCCTATTTTTGACGAATATCGAAACGTTTGCGAGGCGCCGCCGGCGCACGAAGTCGTGCCTCGCGCGCTTTGCTTGTCACCTGAGCATAGGGACGTCCTTTTATGGATCCAATCAGGGCAGCAGAAGACAGCCGATGAAATTGCCGAGCTCAATCGCAACGTCGATGCGCAGCAAGCCGAGCTAAGGCGGATCTCGGATCAGATCGCAACCCTGACCCAAAGAATCGAGGGGCTGCAGAATCCGGCGCCTGTTGCTTCTCCTGCTCCTGCTGCTTCTTTGCCCCCCGCGCGCACCACATCCAAGCCGGCCAAGAGAGACGTCCGGCCCTCGAAACCGCAGGGGCTGGTTTCCGTCGGAGGCGGGCCGCTGACTGCAGAGCCAAGCACGGAACAGCGCGGATTACCACAAAATGCCTGCCATATGAGGCTTCGCCTTCCAACCACGTCGAAAACCGACGGTCCACCATCTTGATTGGCAGGCCGAGCCTCTCATTGCTCCGCGCGGTTTCGGAAATCCTCTGCGAGTCGCAAGAAGTTCTTAAGCAGGACGTGCCCCTGTGAGGTAAGTATCGACTCGGGATGGAACTGGACCCCATAGGTGGGATAATAGCCGTGCGTGAGGGCCATGATCTCGCCTTCCTCCGAACGCGCTGTCACTACGAGGTTCTGCGCACATGACTGATCAAGCGCGACGATAAGAGAATGGTAGCGTCCGACGTCAAGCGGGGTTGGCAGTCCCTTGAATAACCCTCGGCCGTCATGCGCAACGTATGAGCGCCGACCGTGCATGGGCCGACGCGCACGCGCCACCCGTCCTCCGAAAACGCTTGCAATACACTGATGTCCAAGGCAGATGCCGAGAATTGGTACGCGTCCTGAAAGTTCGCGAACCACTGCTGTCGATATTCCTGCCTCAGTTGGGGTGCAGGGGCCGGGCGATATGACCACCGCGCGCGGGTTGAGACCAACGAGCTCGCTGATGCTGATAGCGTCGTTTCGGATCACTTCCGTTGCTTCACTGAGCTTGTGGAAATAGCGGGCAATATTGAACACGAAGGAATCGTAATTATCGACGATGACAATCAAAATGCACCAGCTGGTTCAGAACCAAATGCATCAAAGATTCGCTCTGCCTTGGTGAGCGTTTCCTCGTATTCGGCCTCGGGCTTCGACAGGGCCGTTATACCGCTGCCCGCATGAAACACAGCCAGGTCGCCGTCGATCGTGACAGTGCGGATCGCAATACTGGTGTCCATGTGCCCGTTGAAGCCGATGAAGCCGATCGCCCCACAATAGACCTCTCGCGCTATGCGCTCGATTTCTGTAATAATTTCCATCGACCGCGGCTTTGGCGCTCCCGTAATGGAGCCGCCGGGAAAGCAAGCGCGGAGCAGGCTAACGGCGTCTTCGTCTCCGGCAAGTTTCCCCGTAACGATCGACACGAGATGGTGCACCGAGGCATAGGACTCGAGATTGCATAGGGCCGGAACCCCGACCGAATGCGCAGTGCAAACGCGTGACAGATCGTTACGCAAAAGGTCGACAATCATCGTGTTCTCGGCCTGATCCTTTTCGGAAGCGAGGAGAGCAGCCGCACGGCGGTGGTCTTCATTGGGATCAGGCGAACGCGCTATCGTGCCCTTGATGGGGCGTGTCTCGACTTGTCGCCCCTCAAGTTTCAGGAATCGTTCCGGCGAACTTGATGCGATGGTCAGCTTTCCCCATCGCAGCAGGGCCGCAAAAGGCGCCGGATTCAATGATCGTAGCTGGCAATAGAAGGCGAGCGGATCAAACGAGGTCGACAGGCGGGTGCTGAAACGCTGCGCAATATTCGTCTCGAACACGTCACCCGCGAGAATCAAGTCGATCACGCGTTGTACCGCCGCAATGTAGCCGTCGCGGCTGAAGTTCGAGCGCCACGCGCCCGCTTTGCTGGGACAACCCTTCTGTGGCGCCTTTGGACCGGCAAGCAATGCTGCAAACTCGTCGGCTCGACGAAGCGCTCGTTCGCTCCGTCGCACGCGATCCTGCTCCGGCCATCCGGTCGAGACGATCCAGCATTTGTTATCCCGGTGGTCGAAGCTGATGACCACGTCATAGAAATGCAGGATGGATTGGGGCAAACCCAGACCGGCAATTGGCGGGGCAGACAATCGCTCCAATGTCCTGTTCATGTCGTAGGCAAGGTAGCCTGCCGCTCCTCCCTGGAATGGCGGGAGATCGGGACGATGCTCTTGCGGGTACTTCGCGAGTAGCGTGCGAAGGACCTTCCATGGATCGGCCTCGAGAGTCAGTCCGTTCCAACTGGCTTGGCCGTTCGCGACCCTGTAGGTGCTGAAGGGGTCGCACGTTAGATATGAGTAGCGCCCAAGCAGCTCGTGCCTTGCTGCGCTATCGAGAAACGTGAGATGCGATCGATGCCCAAGACGTCGCATCGCTGTGACAGGTTCAACCCACTGCAACTCGCGAACGTACATCGGGTTATCGGTCACAGGCGGCTGACGTCGTGAAAGTGCCGTTCCATCTGTTGCCCCACCGATGAGAATGACTCTTATCTGTGCTGGGCCGAAACATGAGGCCCATTGCCAAGTTACGCCGGCGGCGGACTTTTTGCTGCGACAGCACCAGGATCATCCTGCCGTGGAGGCGAAAGGGGTATCTGTTGATACATCGTAGTCGGCCGCGAACCGCAGCTCGCGGAGCGGTCGGACCCGTTTAATCGATTCCTGGTAGAGATCGTGCGCTTTGTACGCTGCGAGCTCTGTCTCGCTGTCGAACTCACCATAGACCACGATGTCGATATCGTTGCCGAGCTGATCGGTCTTGCGGTTACGGGCAACCTCAAGCCGGCGCGCATGCGGTATCGTGCTGAGAAGCGAAAGACCTTCGATGATCTGGTGGATATGCGCCTCGTCCTTGGCGCTGAAGAAAACGATGTGACGAATCATGGCCGTCCGTGGAGATGTCGCTAGCGGGTGCCATAACTATCTGGGAATAGATTCGGTTGCAATGAGGCTAGTCGCTTGCCGCATGATCGTCGCTTGCAACCGTCGGCGATCTGCAATGGAGCTTGCCAGATTTGCTCAGGACGCCGGAAGGGCAAGTCGCTCAATGGTTTGAATGTGCCGCGTGAGCAGGTTACAGGCGTGATCGACGTTGCGCGTTCGCAGGGCTTGCAGAATCAGGCGGTGATCTTGATTGGAGCGCGGTCGCCAGCCCACCGATCGCGCCATCGCGAACACCAATCGAGAATTGGCAAGCTGCAATCCATCGAGGCTCGCGAGCAGACGCGGCATTCCGCACGGCGCGACCAAGGCTTGGTGAAAGGCGCGGTTGGCCATCTCAAACTCCTCGATCGTCTTTGCATTGTCTCCTTCGATTAGGGCGAGCTCGATTTGAGCCAAATGAGCTGTTGTCAGTCTTGGCCCCGAATGGCGCAATGCCACCACCTCGAGCGCGGCGCGCATTTCGGCGATCTCCTTCACTGAATGGGTATCGAGCGGGGCAACCCGAACACCGCGACGCGGCACAGCGACAACAAGATGTTGTGCCTGCAGGTGCCGAAAGGCCTCGCGCACGGGGACGTGGCTGGAATTGAATTCTCGTGCAACGTGATCCTGACGGAGTGGTGCGCCTGGCGCTAAGGCGCCGCTGATAATGCGCTCAGCGATTGAGCCCGCGATGCGCGCGACCATCGTCATGTTGTCAGCAGTGATCATAGATTATCTACCGCAATAATCGGTGCATTTGCGAGGCAGCTCGATTAGCATCTCTTCGAGGGCGATGACTATAGATAATTCACGCGATTATCTACAATTGAGCGAGATTGGGTTATGGATGCTGCTGTGCAAGTCCAACGAAAGAAAGCTAGCAACGGGGCGCAGGTTCGTAATCATTGGAACGTCGAAGAGGCTAAGGCGCTCTACGACCTTCCTTTTGCCGACCTGATGCTTCAGGCGCAGCGCGCTCATCGCAAGAACTTCGATCCAAACCACGTCGAAACTGCGAGCCTGCTCAGCATCAAGACCGGCGGCTGTCCGGAGGACTGCGGCTACTGCTCGCAAAGCGCGCATTACGCGACCGGCCTGAAAGCGACCCGTCTGATGCGTTGCGCCGATGTGGTTGCGACCGCACAGCGCGCGAAGGATGCCGGCGCTACGCGCTTCTGCATGGCCGCGGCCTGGCGCACGCCAAAAGATCGCGATCTTGATTCCGTCTGCGACATGGTCAACGCGGTCAAAGGTCTCGGCATGGAAACGTGTGTCACGCTCGGCACGCTGACACCGAAGCATGCCGCGCGCCTCGCCGAGGCCGGCCTTGACTTCTACAATCACAACGTCGACACATCGCCCGAGTTTTACAGCAAGATCATCACCACCCGCAGCCTCCAGGACCGCATCGATACGCTGGCGCATGTGCGCGATGCCGGCATCAAGATCTGTTGCGGCGGGATTATCGGCATGGGCGAGCGCGTCGAGGACCGCCTAGGTATGCTCGTGTTGCTCGCCAATCTTCCCAACTATCCCGAAAGCGTGCCGATCAACCTGTGGAACAAGATTGAGGGCGTACCGGTGGAAGACATCGCGGAGCCTCCCGATCCGATCGCGCTGGTCCGGCTGCTGGCGACCGCGCGGGTCATGATGCCGAGGAGTGTGGTTCGCTTGTCCGCCGGGCGGCAATACATGACCGATGAATTGCAGGCGCTTTGCTTCTTGGCCGCGCAAATTCAATCTTCGTCGGCGACGTGCTCTTGACCACCAATAACCCGAAAGTTGATCGCGACGCGGATCTGCTGGCCCGGCTCGGCATCACGTCCGGGCTCGCCTGACGGAAGCAGCGCGCCCAATATGTTGCCCCTACACCAGCCTAGGTGAGAAATGCAGATAACTTTGATGAAGGGCAAAATCCATCGCGCCTCAGTGACCGAAGCTGATCTGCACTATGAAGGCTCGATCTCGATAGATCGTACGCTCCTGGAGGCAGCAGGAATGGTGATCAACGAGCGCGTCGAAATCTACAATGTAGAAACAGGGACGCGCTTTGCCACCTACGTGATCGAGGCGCCGCCGATGTCTGGTACGATAAGCCTGAACGGTGCGGCTGCCCGACTGGTGATGCCCGGAGACAAGATCATTATCGTTGCATATGCCTCATTCGATGAGGCCGAAGCAAAGAAGTTCAAGCCACGCGTTGTGCGTGTGGACCGAGATAATCGCATCCTGGCAAGTTGAACCTAACGGGCCATCCTTCCTTCTTAAACGGCCAACGCATCTTTTGCGTGATTTGATGCGATCCTCGGAGTGATGAATGCGGTCGATCCAGACAGCTAGACTTAGTCCCTACGTCGCAGCGTTGAATGCCTTGAACGAAGATAAACGGCTGCGCTGCCTCAAGCCGCGCGTGGGGATCGATTTCGCATCGAACGACTATCTGGCGCTCGGGAACGCCTCGCGCATCAAAAAGGCGATGGTCGCCGCGCTCGAGGCGGGCACTCCGGTTGGAGCCGGCGGGTCGCGGCTTCTGCGCGGCAATTGCGAGGAGCATGAACGGCTCGAAACAGAAGCGGCTCAGTTCTTTGGCGCGGAGGCAGCGCTTTTCTTTGGAGGCGGCTACATCGCAAATTTTGCCCTCCTGACAACGCTCCCGCAGCGCGGCGATCTGCTCGTTCTCGATTCGCTCGTGCACGCCAGTATTCACGAGGGGGCGCGGGCCGGTCGCGCAGAGTGTCGAATTCACGCGCACAATGATCCCCAGTCAGTCGAAGACGCAATTCGCGCCTGGCGAAACAAAGGTGGAGCGGGCCGCGTGTGGATTGTGGCCGAAAGTCTCTACAGTATGGATGGCGACTTCGCTCCACTCGAAGAGCTAGTGGCAATCGCCGATCGCCAAGACGCGTTTCTGATCGTGGACGAGGCACATGCCACAGGCGCTTACGGGCATCAAGGACGAGGGCTCACGGCCCCTTATGACAAGCGCGAAAATCTCATCGTCGTTCATACCTGCGGCAAAGCGCTCGGTGCGGCGGGTGCACTTGTTACGGCCTCCGGCATCTTGCGCGATTTCATGGTCAACCGCTGCCGTCCGTTTATTTTTGCCACCGCCCCATCACCATTGATGGCCGTTGCCGTCGAGAGGCACTCCTCACCCTGCAGAAAGAGCCGGAGCCGCAGCAACGGCTGGCCAAACTCGTTGCGTTCGCGCATCGGCAGATCACCTCGCTTGGTTTGCGCACACCATCGACCTCTCAGATCGTGCCCTACATCGTAGGTGACAATGCTCATGCAATGCGACTTGCCTCTGCTCTGCAGGCGCGCGGCTTCGATATCCGCGGAATTCGGCCGCCAACCGTCCCTGCAGGCACCGCCCGCTTGCGAATTTCGTTGACACTCAATGTTGGCGAAGCGGACGTGCGCGCGATGCTCGATGCGCTGGTTGAGGTGACGAGGGGCTCGTTTCGATGAATAAACGGATCGTCGTGACTGGTACGGACACCGGGGTCGGCAAAACGGTATTCTCCGCAGGGCTCGCCGGGCTTCTCGGCGCGAATTACTGGAAGCCGGTCCAGGCTGGACTCGAACAAGAGATCGACTCCGAGTGCATCCGCCGCCTCGGTGGCCTCTCGTCCGATCGGATTGTCCCGGAGCTCTATCGACTTCGGACGCCCGCGTCGCCCCATCACTCAGCGGAGATCGACGGCGTTCGCATAGATACAGAGACGCTTGGACTGCCGGACAGCGGCGAGCGGCGACTCGTGATCGAAGGCGCCGGCGGACTCATGGTGCCGCTGACAGCGCGCACGCTTTACATCGACATCTTCGAGCGCTGGCAGCTTCCCGTCGTGCTTTGCGCAAGGACGGGACTGGGCACAATCAATCACTCCCTGCTCTCCATAGAGGCTCTGCGGAAGCGTCAGATTCGAATCCTTGGGATTGCGTTCATTGGCGAAAGAAACGCCGAAACTGAAAGCGCGGTTTGCGAGATCGGGAGAGTGCGTTGGTTGGGACGGCTCCCGTGGCTTGTTCCCCTCACAAACGATAGGCTGCAGGCCGCTTTCAAAGACTCCTTTGTTAGCAGCGATTTCCTGAACCTATGAAGACAGCTAAGAGGTCGCCGATCTGGCATCCGTTCACGCAGCATGCTCTACAGCGGGACATGACGAAGGTGGTCCGGGGAGAAGGGGCCTATCTCTACACCGAAGATGGCCGACGCCTTATCGATGCAATCTCCTCCTGGTGGGTCGTGACCCACGGCCATTGCCATCCATGCATCGTGAACGCGATCCGAGAACAGGCAGGCAAGCTCAACCAGGTCATCTTCGCCGGATACACTCACGACCCGGCTGAGCAGGTTGCGACGGAACTATTGAAGGTCACCTCCCCAGCGCTCGAACATGTGTTCTTCTCCGATAGCGGGTCCACCAGCGTCGAAGTCGCGCTGAAAATGGCGCTCGGCTACTGGCGCAATACCGGAAGAGAGCGAACCAAAATTGTGGTGATGCAGCACTCGTACCATGGCGACACGATCGGGGCGATGTCGGTAGGTAGCCGAGGCATCTTCAATGCGGCCTACGGGGCGCTGATGTTCGAGGTGACCTCGATTCCGTTCCCGGCAAGAGATTGTGAGCAAAGAGCTCTCGATGCGCTTGAAAACGCGTGTCGAAACGAACATCCCGCAGCCTTTATCGTGGAGCCCCTGATATTGGGTGCCGGTGGAATGCTGATGTATTCGCCCTCGGTGCTAAGAGAGATGAAGCGGATTTGCGAAGCCTTTGACGTCCTGTTCATTGCGGACGAGGTCATGACAGGCTGGGGCCGGACGGGTACCTTGTTTGCGTGTGAGCAGGCCGATGTCACGCCCGATATTGCTTGCTATTCGAAAGGCCTCACGGCTGGGGCGCTGCCGCTCGCCGTCACACTGTGTCGTGCCGATATTTTCGATGCGCATTATTCTGAAGATCGCACGCGTACGTTTTTTCATTCGAGCTCATATACGGCCAATCCAGTGGCCTGTGCCGCCGCCAAGGCTAATCTGGACCTATGGCAGGATCAGGAGTATCGCTGGCGGCTGGCATCCTTGGCGAGGATGCAAGAACAGGCACTCGCGCCGTTCCGCCTCGATTCACGGTTCGCAAACGTGCGGCGCACAGGAACAGTCACAGCGGTTGAACTCAACACGCGCGATGCCGGCTATCTGGCGGACATCGGTCCGAGGCTTTTGGCTTTCTTCCAAGCGCGGGATCTGCTGTTACGCCCACTCGGTAACACGATCTACGTGATGCCGCCTTACTGCGGAGCTATGGCTGATTTTGGGTGACGCGGCCTGATCAGGCGGCGTGGCTTTCAGTGTTCGGAATGACTTCGATTCCGTCGATGAACTTTACACCGGCGATGACTTTCGGCAACTGGTTCGTGCTCTTCAATCGCCGCCAGGTCTTCGATGCGGCGTCGATGAGCTTGAACACCATCAGCTTCGCAGTTTGTTGCGACAGCGATCCCTTGGTCCGCACCGTTCGGTGGCGCACCGTGGCGAAGACGCTCTCGATCGGGTTCGAGCTGCGTAGGTGGATCCAGTGCTCAGCAGGGAAGTCGAAGAAGGCGAGCAGCGCATGGCGATCCTTGATCAGGCACTCCACCGCACGTCCGTATTTGACGTGGTATTTCTCGACGAAGACGTCGATCGCGGTTTCAGCTTCGGCCCGGTGTGGGGCCAGATAGATGTTCCGCAGGTCGTTCTTCATGGGGCCCTGCACGGATTTGGCGACCTTGTCGAGTACGTTGCTCACTTTATGGCACCAGCATCGTTGGTGCCGCGTGCCGGGAAAGGCCTCGTCCAGTGCCTTCCAGAAGCCGAGGGCGCCGTCGCCGATGGCGAGTTGCGGGGCAATCCGTAACCCGCGTTGCCGCAGGTCGATCAGGAGTTCGCGCCAGCTCTGCGCGCTCTCGCGCACGCCGACCTGGAAGCCGATCAGCTCCTTCTTGCCTTCCGGCGTGGTGCCAATCAGCACCAGCATGCATTCGCTGTGATCTTCCATGCGGGCCTGCAGGTACACGCCATCGGCCCAGATGTAGACATAGCGACGCGCCGACAGATCGCGTCTCTGCCAGCGTTCGTACTCGACCTGCCAATCGGCCTTCAGGCCGGCGATCACCGAAGGCGACAGGTTCGGCGCATCCTTGCCGAGCAGCGCCGAGAGCGCCTCCTGGAAGTCGCCGGTCGAGATGCCGCGCAAATAGAGGACCGGGATCAAGGCATCCAGGCTCTTCGTCCGCCGCGCCCATAGCGGCAGGATTGCCGAACTGAAGCGGAGGCGGTCGCCTGGCCCGCTCGCTCCGCGGTCGCGGACCTTGGGACGAGCGACCTCCACCGGACCGATGCCGGTCGCAATCTCGCGCACCGGACCGTGCCCATGTCGGACCAGGCGCGCTCGACCGTCGGGCAGCGTCAGATTGGCCGTGCTGGCCAGAAACGCGCCAACCTCGATCTCGATCGCCCTGGCAAGCAGGTCCCGCGCGCCGGCACGAACGATATCGGTCAGTGGATCATCAACCGCGGACGGCTGACGGAAAGCAAGAACATTGGTAGTCTCGGTCATGGCGTATCGCTCTCCTCGAGAGGTTCTGGCAGGCTCGTCACCCGCCTCGATACGCCGCCTTCCTCACACCGTCATCACCCAGATTCCGCCATAGCTCCTTACTGCGTTACGGCGGCCGATCTTGATGAAATCTATACTGCCATCCGCGACGCTGCTGACTTGCTGATGTGAGATGCACGAGACTGTGCGATCGTCTGCAGTGACAGGATCTTGGAAGGGAAAGTGCCCGTATTGCTGCTTTTGATAGTGCAACGAGGATGCAGCCCCCAACTTAAGCGCTCCCGATCCAACTGCCGCAGTAATTCTGCGGGCTAGTCATGCAAGGCGCAGCATTTGACCGAAATGTCGAGCGAATTGCGTAAATCACGATAGAGAAATCAATTATCTTGACCAAATTCTCGGCGAGGCTATCTGCGGAAAGTACTGCTTCGCGAGGCAGCCGCACATCAGAGTCAAGGCTCTTGATGGCTGCAACAACCAGGAAGACGGACCGCCGGGCGGGCCGCACCTTCGGTGCGCGCGTGGTGCTGTGGTCAGAGGGCAGCGGGGCTTCCCAGGTAAATGTCTGACAGGAGGCGAGAATGCACATTGGCTTCCGTAATTTCCTCGACCATTCAGCCACTTGCTGCGCGATATGCGGCGGAAAGTTTGGGCTGATCCGCCATTACTGCTGGCGAACGGCTCTTTGCTCGAAGAGATGCGTCAACCGCTTCAAGGCGCGGCGGGAGGCCGATCAGAAATGGCTTCGTTGGCTTCGAGCGGCTTAGGAATGGACTGAGTTGTGCCGGTACGGCCCTGGTCAGAGAATTCGAGTGGCCCTCTAGAGCACGTGGAAATCAAGTGACAGAAACATCGGCAAAAATAATCGACTTCACGGCCTACAGGGCCAGCAGGCTGGCGCGGTCTGAGCGCGTTCGCGACGACATCTACTCGACCGCGACTCTCGCTGCGCTTACGGCGGCCTGTCACCTTTGGACGTTCCTGGCCTGCCATCCGTTTGCTTTGCTCGGTGCGCAGGCGCCGAAGCAGGAGTCTCACGAGTCCCCCTAGCGGGCAGACACGGAGATGTGCCCTAAAGACGAAGTCCCCACTGCGCGCATCTGCGCTCGGTCCGGTCGCCGTCACCGTTTGGAGAGACTGCAATCAGCCCAGAAACGCGTGCAGATGGTGACTCGTCGCGAGCGCCGCTCCTCGATTGAGGGCGCGGCTGGCATAGCCGCTGAAACTGCACGTGAAGACGAGCCATCGGGTGGTGAAATGGATGAGGAAGGTCTTGTCTCATGGTTGCGCGACCATTGGACTGTTTTTGCGCTGTTCCCCAGTTCTAGACAACTGGGATCTCCATCCTCCATGCCATTGACAGGTTTCTCCCGCGTTCTCTAGGAAGCGCCGACGGTGTGTGCGGAGCGGATTCAATATGAGCCACAGTTCAGAGCAGCCTCTAGAGCGTGTCACGATTCCGGCACTGCAGCAGTGGAAGGATAAAGGACGGCGTGTCGTGATGACCACCGCCTACGATGCGGTTGCGGCGCGCATCGCGGATCCCATTGTCGATATCATCCTGGTCGGCGATAGCGTTGGAAACGTCTGCCTGGGATTCGACAACACGCTGCCCGTCAGCGTGGCCATGATGAATCATCACCTGGAGGCTGTTGCGCGCACGAGGCCTCATGCCTTGCTTGTGGCCGACATGCCCTTTCTCAGCTTTCATGTCGGTTCTGAGGATACGATTCGCAATGCAGGAGGTTTTTTACAGCGTGGCGCCGATGCTGTGAAACTCGAGGGTGGTGCCAAACGCATCGAGATGGTACGCGCCTTGGTCGATTGCGACATTCCTGTGATGGGACATCTCGGTCTGACCCCGCAGAGCGTCAACGTCATGGGTGGATTCAAAGTGCAGGGAAGGACAACAGATACCGCCTTGCGGTTGCTCGATGACGCGCACCGTCTGCAGGAAGCCGGTTGCTTCGCGCTTGTCCTGGAGGGCATTCCTGCCGAGCTCGCGGCGCGAGCGACCGAATCTCTCACGATACCCACCATCGGGATCGGAGCAGGACCCGATTGCTCGGGCCAAGTGCTCGTGTTTCATGATGTCTTGGGGCTAACCGAAGGCCATCGCCCCAAATTCGTTCGTGCCTATACAAATGGATTCCAGTTGTTCCAGGAGGCGCTGTCGCGCTGGGCTGCCGATATCCGCAAAGGGGCGTTCCCGGGCTCAGAGGAGTGCTATCGGCTTCCTGATCAGCTTCGGCATGCCGTCGCCAACTGGGTGCCCTCCAGTTCAACCTCAAGGTAAGAAATGAAAGTAATTACGAAGGTGGCTGAGCTGCGTCGCGCCCTTGCAGACGTTCGCAATGCCGAAAAGCGCATCGGATTCGTTCCGACGATGGGATACTTGCACGACGGCCACCTGGCCTTGATCTCGGCCAGCCGGGAACACTGCGACGTCACTGTCGTTAGCATCTTCGTCAACCCCACTCAGTTCGGCCCAAATGAGGATCTCAGCAGGTACCCCCGCGACTTCGCGCGCGATGAAGCGTTATGCGGCAGTGCCGGGGTCTCCATCATCTTCGCGCCAAGTGCAGAGGAGATCTATCCGGCTCAATTTGAGAGCTTTGTCGAGCCGGGCGAACTCGCAAAGCCGCTCTGCGGAGCTTTCAGGCCTGGACATTTTCGTGGTGTAGCGACCGTCGTCTGCAAGCTATTCAACATGGTGCAGCCGGACGTCGCGTACTTTGGACAGAAGGATTTTCAGCAATGCGCGGTAATACGCCGCATGACGGTTGATCTGAAGCTTCCGATCGAGATTGTCACTGTGCCAACCGTGCGGGAGCCAGATGGGCTGGCAATGAGCAGTCGCAACCGTTATCTCTGCCCGGAAGAACGTGATCGGAGCTTGGCGATCAGCCGTGGTTTGTTCGCCGCAGCGCATGAGTTTGCCTCAGGGGAACGCGACGCCGCAACGCTGATTGCGCTTGCAAGAAGGCATTTGGAAAGGGTCGATCGACTACAGTACCTTGAGCTTGTCGACCCTGGGACTCTAAGGATTGCTGACAGCCCTCTGCGCTATCCGGCGGTGCTCTGTGTCGCAGCGTACGTCGGCTCCACGCGGTTGATCGACAATGTAGTCCTGTCCTGGTCGCCATCGTAGCGAGATCCGCAAGTGATTGCGCTCAGGAGCAGTCGAACCGGATGGGCTGGCCCTGAAATCCTCAACATCCTGGAAGAACTCTCGAAGACGATCCGGAACTGCCCTTTGCGTGCTGAACAACTCCCCCACGCTCGAGCTCATGATGTCGGTTGGAGATTGGCTCTGCCGCTGACGGGGTGGAGCGAGGCGGGGCCGCTCCACGCTGCCGAGATCATCGGCCTGCAAGCGGGCATCGCCAAAGGAGATTCGCTCAAAATCGTGTGCTGCCAATACGTGCGATTATGGATCAACAACCACGCGCCCATGACCATGAAATTACTTCACGATGGCGCAGACGACCTCGTCAAGCTGCAAAAAGCCGAAGCTCCCTAAGAGCGGCCAGGGGCGAGTCAAGGGGGCAGTGAAGCGCGGGCGCCGGATCCTGGCCCGATTTCGTCGCCAGACGTCGGGCGGGCGCTGGTTTTTGACGCAAAGATATGCTTCACCGCAAGAATTGGTCGCGATGTCCCTCTACAGTGTAGGATGCCAGGCGCTCGGGTTTGGAGCCGATAGGTGCCGTCTTGTGAAACGACATCGGAGCAGTGGCAAGCTATTTCTACCAACTCCATCGGGGCAGGTATGCCGAAGCGCAGCAGGCGCGATAAACGGCAAATCCTCTGGCCGCAATTGAACCTGATGAGGCTCGGCAACGAGCTAGGGTCCAGACTCAATTGAGCCAATATGCGACGAGAGCGGCGAGATGAACAGCGGCCAAAAAATTACGGGCGAGCTTGTCATATCGCGTGGCGATGCGCCGGAAGTCCTTGAGCCTGCAAAAGCAGCGTTCGATGACATTTCGTCCTTTGTAGGCGCGTTTGTTGAAGCGATGGATGACGACACGGTTAGATTTATTGGGGATTACGGGCTTGGCGCCACGACGAATGATTTCGCCGCGAAGCTTGTCGCCATCATACCCTTTGTCGGCGAGGAGCACGCTCATGGGTGGCGCGAGCGCCAGGACATCGGGAGCCGCAGCGATATCGGCATCCTGGCCTGGAGTCAGATGCAGGACGACCGGCCGGCAGAGCGGATCGCTCAGCGCATGGATTTTTGTCGTGCGGCCTCCGCGCGAGCGGCCGATTGCTTGATTGTGCTCCCCCCTTTTCCGCCGGAGGCACACCGGTGAGCTTTAATCGAGGTCGAGTCGAGCGACAGTACGACGCCGTCTTCGCCAGGCTTGGCCAGCGCTTCGAAGATTGCGCACCATCGTCCTCGCTTGGCCCAGCGATTGAAGCGATTGTAGATCGTCGTGTAAGGGCCGTATTCACGTGGACAATCACGCCATCGTGCACCCGATTGCAGCATGTGAATGATGCCGCTGACGATGCGTCGGTCGTCGTCCCGATCCGGCCCCGTCAGTCCCCTCGGCAGATGCGGTTCGATACGCGCCCATTGCCTGTCGTTCAGCCAAAACAAACCAGCGCGCATTCTCTCGCCCCCGAATCAACACGTAGGCAAGAGAATCACGTGGCGCTATTTAGGTACAGACCCTAGCACCGTGCGAGCATTGGCCTGCGGCAGCCGCCCAGTCAGTCCGGCGCGCAATAGATGGCCGAGCATGCTGTACATCATCGCAGAGCATGATCGCAGGGAGCTCACATTGGCCTCTGAGCTCTAGCAAGCTTGTCTGCTAGGCCCAGACGGCCGACGAGAAGACAAACGCAGGCCGATCAAGCGAGCTGCCGCAATGGATCAGCGATCGCAGAGGTGCTGGACATTGCACCGCGCTGGAAATCGGCCGACCGGCAGTCGCGGAGGCTCATGCGATCCGATGTACTTGAGTTGCGGTCCAGCAAATGCCCATTATCTTCCCCGATGGTATGAGGGAGATCTCTCAATGCTGGACGTTGGCACGATCACGCTTCTGCGCACGATCCTGGATGAGGTTTGCGTGAGCGTCCCACCGTATGACGCCGGCGTCCGCGCCTACGTTGCCTCCAGAATCCTGGAGGCCGCCACCAGAGGTGAGACGCGCCCCGATCTGCTTAAACAGATCGGTCAGGAAGCTCTTTCCAGAGCACCAACGATGTGGCGATAGATCTAGGACATGGCTTGTCATTGAGGTGAATTTCCAAGTCACAGTGCTGAAGATCCAGCTCGCAGAGTGTATCGTGGTCGCAAATCGATGGTGGCCTAACGTCACCCAAGACGCGGCGTTATCTGATGTGAATCGGTTGGCGCGCTGCTCGGTGCCCGGCCGATCCTTGAAACGAGAGAGCAGCTCGCACAGCAGACACCGCATCCAAGCCTTGGCGCACGCACCCTTGCGCGCCACGATGCCGGTGAGGCGACGCTCCAATAACCTTCGTCCGGAAACGGGGGCGAAGTCAGTGTTCGGCGCCGGAGCGCCGTCAACTCACGCGAGCCGGTGCGCCGTTGCTGTTTACTCCTGTGTGAGCGCCGCAAGTGCCCTTTCGATCACTGTGATGTCTTGACTGACCTGAGCGATCGCTGGCTTCGGATCAATGCCGGTAACGCAGTTCAACTGCTGCAGCAACTCCCGCCGATGCGCCAGAAGGTTTTCCAGCGCGCTGCGGTTGTTTAGTTTCACATAGCCGTCGACAATCAGTCCAATCGAAAGAGACATCGAAACTCTCAAACAAAGCTGTTCTCAACGAAGATGCGTATAGCACATCGGCAAACGATGTTCAGCTCCTCGGAAGAGAATACTGACGGGCGAGCTTGTTAGCGACAAGCGTCCGGCGCCGGGAGCGTGACCGACTATTCCTTGCGCCTTCCAAGCGCCCAGCTCTGTTTGAGCGACTAGCCGAGCAGAAAGACGGCGTATGGTGAGCCAAGAACGCTGCGGGTCGTGGCGATGGAAATGCTACGCTAGCGGAAGGAGTGTTGTCACGAACTGCCATTGTCCTTATCTGCCCGCCGAACGGCTTCCGAGATGCGATGGCGGGTGGCGCGTTGATCGACGACATGCTCGCCTGAATATCTCTTCGTAGAGATTGCGACGACCTCAGGAGCGTCCAGGATGCTCGATGAATATTTGGCCCGCATTCGTGCTCACCGCAAAAACATCCACCGCTATCGTCGCCTGCTGAAGTCGAACCTGTCGGATGTCGAACGTCAGTTCATCGAAAAACGCCTCACCGAAGAGCAGACCGCGCTGGAGTTCCTTTCAGCCGAGACCTTCCCGCTCGCGTTTAGCCGCCGGAAGGGGCGGACATGCCGGCAAACTAGTCGCGGAGCCGCGAACGACGCGCGCGTTCCGGGCGGCCTGATCCGAGGCGCGGTGGGACCCCACGGCTGACCCTCCCAGCTGCGCATCCTCAAAAACCGCTCTGTACCGCGGGCTGTACCTAATTTGCGGGTTCTGATCGCGGCGGGCTTTGTCGAGTCCGATCGCCAAACACTTTCGAGCAGCATCACTGACTTCAATCCGGGACCTCTTCACCAGCGGATTAAAAAGCACCACTGTTCGACCGGTTCTCGCTCAGGACTTGTTTGTACTCGGCCATATCTCGGCAGTTTGTTAGATTGGCTACACGCCTAGCCAAATCGTTCTCACTAGCCAGCTGAGACAGCCACAACTTCATCGTTCATCGGTCTGCGACCACGGCATGAGATTTGCTCTGCTGGCTGAAACGCTGCGGAACCGTATTCGCGGCGAGAGGCACAGCAAGGAAGGAAACGACTTGCCAAATCTGCGAGTGGAGACAGTTTATGTCGGCGGCAGTATCTCCAGCAGCATTCTGGTGAATACACAGGCAAGCGGCGGTACCGCCCGAGACGTGGTACATCAAGTTGGTACGCGCCGATCGGCTGCGAAATACCCTCGTACCGATATTTTTACTAGTCGCCGTCGGGCAAATGGCAGGCCTTTTGCGTGTAGCCGATCCCGTAGGACTACTGCCCAGGTTCTCCGCGGCCGACGGTCGGTTGTTTCGACGGAGACCGCAGTCGGCCGCGCGACAGGGAAGGCGCCGTTCCGGAGCAGAACAACGGCCTCCAGCTTTTGGATCAATCAGAATCGGGCAACACCATGATTGTGCGTAGTCTGCACGACATTGAAGCAACCGATCACTTCGTCGATTGGGGCAATGGTACGAGCCACCGCCTTCTGACGGATAAGGACGGCATGGGTTTTAGCATCTGCCACACCATCGTGCGCGCTAACACCGTTTCTCTTCTGCAATACCGGAATCATCTCGAAGCCTGCTTCTGCATCGGTGGAGAGGGCGAGGTCGAGGACATGGACGGCAATGTCTTTCCTATTCGCCGGGGCGACATGTATGTGCTTGACAAGCATGACAAGCATCTCCTGCGCGGGGGACCGGACAAGGACATGATCCTCGTTAGCATCTTCAACCCGCCCCTCACCGGAACCGAGCGCCACAAGCTGGACGACCCGGCAGGCTCCACATATTGAGCGATGCGAAGAAACGCCAATCCAATATGAACTGCCGCTAATTGCGAGAAACATTTACTCGAGCGATCCAGCACTGGCTCGTACCGCACGCGCGGACTTTTTACGAAATGCCCACGCGATGCGGTTAGGTTGAGCTGACAAATTTACTTTGGCATTCCAGGTCCCTTTTTTTCTTGTCCGGAATACCCGGCGGGCGGGGTCTTGTGCGATTGATAGCGCGCTCAGTTGTACGATGTCTGGCGACGCTGTTGGACAGCTGACACAGCACCGCTGTGGCTATCGCATTGATTGCACTCGATTTCACCTTTGGCACGATACATGCGTAATCGTCTAAAGGGCGCCATAGAGGAGAAGTCGTTCGATGAGAACGCTTACCAGAAACGCTGACGCGCTTGAGTAGCAGCTGCGATACCGCCGCCACCATATTTGGTGGTGCGGAACGTTGGCGGAAGATTGAGTGATCCGCTTTGGCGAAGGGTTTCGTCACATCAATGCAGGCCAGCCAAAGCCCGAAAACAGATCCGAACCGATGTGAGCGATTTGCGTGAATCAAGGAAGACGCCTTCCGATCTTGAGCGATGATCAGGTGCAGAGCATATCTGCCGCGGATGAACTGCGGGCGCGTGGGGAGGAGTTTTGGCGACGGCGGCTCGAGCAGTTTAGCAGATTGCATCCTCCTTTCGTGTCATCGTCCGTGGCTGCGGCGCCGTCCCGATGGCAGTCGAGTTCATGGTTTAGCCCAAGCGGTTTGGCTATTTCCCCACAAGATCGCTCGGAATATTTGGTAGCAGCTTGGCTGATCTATCTCGCTCGGATCACGGGGCAACAAGAGTTTCAACTGGGATGGAAGCCTGCATGGGACCGATTGCAAACCGGCTCCAAACTCGTGATGGCCTCCGTCGTGCCGATGGATGTTCGCATTGAGCTTGCTCATGATTTTGAAGAAGTACGCAAAACCGTAGCGGCCGAAGTCGCTCAGCTGAGGGCGCACGCTAGCTTTGCCCGAGATCTTATAGCGCGCTGCCCGACATTGCGAGGAGTGGTGGCGCTACGGGCGCGCCAGCCTTGGCCGATTGGCATTGCAATCACGACAGAGAGCTGTCACGCCGCTGATGCTCTGACGACGAACCACAAAGCTGGGCATGCCTTGTGCGGCGATTTGCTGACCTTTGAGGTTTGCGCTCTGGATGGGAGCTTCCGCTGGCATTTTGATGCCGCTCGATTAGCACCGAAGCAGATCGACCGCATGACGCAGCATTTGCAAACTTTGTTACGCGGCGTGATGGCCGATGCTGGGCAGCCTGTCGGCCGAATAGACATTCTGGCCGCCGACGAACGCACGTATCTACTTGAGGATTTGAATCGGACGGCGGCGCCTTATCCGTTTGAGCTATGTATCCATGAGCTGTTCGAGGCGCAGGTGCAAAAGGCACCGGAAGCGGTGGCGGTGGTCTATGAGAAGGAGAGACTGAGCTATGGCGAGCTCAATGCGCGGGCCAACCGGCTGACGCATCATTTGATCGAGCTCGGGGTCAAGCCGGACCAGCCGGTGGCGATCTGCCTCGAACGCAGCCTGGCGATGGTAGTTGGTCTCTTGGCGATCCTGAAAGCGGGCGGCGCGTATCTGCCGCTAGATCCGGCTTATCCGTCGGCGCGGCTGCGGCAGATTGTTGGCGATGCAGAACCGAAACTGCTGCTTTGCGATGTCGCCGGTCGAACCGCATTGGGCGCCGAAGCCGTGGCCGATGTGACGGTGGTCGATCTGGAGACGGCGACCCCGACTTGGGGCGAGCGGCCGCCTTCGAACCCGGACCCGGGCGCGCTTGGCCTTTCATCGCGCCATCTCGCCTATGTCATCTATACCTCCGGCTCAACCGGAATCCCCAAGGGCGTGGAAATGTCCCATGGCGCGCTTGTGAATTCGCTTGCGGGGATTGGCACGTCAAAACTGCGCACACTTCAATTCGCGACCCTGAACTTCGATGTGTCCTGTCAGGAATTGTTCATCTGTTGGAAGGACGGCGGAGTGCTTGTGCTCGTGCGGGAAGAGACCCGGAGGCACTTCTCCGACCTGCTGGAATTTATAGAGCGGGAGGCGATAGAGCGGCTTTTCCTCCCGTTCGTGGCATTGAATCATTTTGCGGAAGTCTGGAGCGCGCAGCGCGTGCAGCTGCCCTCTTTAAGAGAGCTTTATACAGCCGGCGAGCGATTGCAGGCCACTCCACTGCTTAGGACGTTCTTCGAAGCACATCCGAACGCGAGATTGATCAATCAATATGGGTCCACGGAAATCAGCGTCATTTCCGAGCACCACCTTGCAGCTGATCCGTCATGTTGGCCCCAGATGCCTCACGTCGGGCGTCCAATCGTCAACACGCGGGTGTACCTGCTGGATGGCCATGGCGCGCCCGTGCCGTTCGGTGCGGTCGGCGAGCTTTACATTGGCGGGGCGGGGGTGGCACGGGGCTACCTGAACCGCCCTGAGCTGACCGCGGAGCGGTTCATCGCCAGTCCCTTTGTCGAGGGCGATCGGCTGTACCGGACCGGCGACCTTGCCCGTTATCTGCCGGACGGCAATCTTGAGTTCCTGGGCCGTAACGACGATCAGGTGAAGATTCGCGGCTACCGCATCGAGCCGGGTGAGATCGTCGCGCGGCTCTGCGAGCACGCCTGGGTGCGCGAGGCGGTGGTGCTGGCGCGCGAGAACGACGCCGGTGACAAGCATCTGATCGCCTATGTGGTCTGCGCGCCCGAAGCCGGCTCGGATGAGGGCGGTGGAGGCGGGCTTGCGGGCGCCTTGCGCGCGCACTTAAGTGCGCGACTGCCGGACTACATGGTGCCGAGTGCGTTCGTGCGGCTGGCCGCGCTTCCGCTGACGGTGAACGGCAAGCTCGATCGGAACGCGCTGCCGGCGCCGGCCGATCAGGCCTATGCGCTGGCGGCCTACCAGTCGCCGCAAGGTGCGGTCGAGACGGCGCTGGCGCAGATCTGGGCCGAGCTCCTTGGTGTCGAGCGCATCGGGCGCAACGACCACTTCTTCGAACTGGGCGGCCACTCGCTCTTGGCCGTGCAGATGTCGAGCCGGCTGTCACAGGCTGTCGGGGTCGAACTGCCACTGTCGACGCTGTTCGCAAGGCCAGTGTTGAGTGACCTGGCGGCAAGCATCGTCGAGCTGTTGAGCTGCTCGGGTCCGCAAGAGCTGCCGTCGATTGCAGCCGTGTCGCGGCATGAGCCGCTTGTGCTGTCGTTTGCGCAGCAGCGGCTATGGTTTTTGGCTCAGCTGAACGAAGGCAGCACCAACTATCACATTCCGCTGGCCTTGCGATTGCGCGGGATGCTCGACCGCAGCGCCTGGCAGCGCAGCCTTAACCGTCTGTTTGCACGTCATGAGGCGCTGCGCAGTGTGTTTGTCGCGACCCAGGGCAAGCCCCGGGTTGAGGTTTTGCCGCCGGACGCGGGTCTGCCAATAGTTGAGCATGATCTGCGGGAGAGATCGGATGCGGAATCGGCATTTTTGGATCTGTGCCATGAAGAGGGGCGCACGCCATTCGATCTTGCGCGCGGTCCGCTGATCCGCGGTCGGCTGATCCGCACCGCCGACGAGGAACACGTCTTCCTGCTGACCCAGCATCACATCGTCTCGGACGGTTGGTCGATGGGCGTGCTGCTGCGTGAACTTAGCCAGCTCTACCGGGCATTCCAGGCCGGGCAGGACGATCCTCTGCCGCCGCTTGCGATCCAATATCCGGATTACGCCGCCTGGCAACGCCAATGGCTGTCGGGGGAACGGTTGCAGCAGCAGGCGCAGTATTGGCGCAGCGCGCTGGCGGGCACAGCCCGTCTTGTCTTGCCGACGGACCATGCGCGGCCTGCCCAGCAGTCGTTTGCCGCGGCCGCGGTCCCGATCACCGTCGATGCGGATTTGACGCGGGAGCTGAAGCGGCTGAGCCTGCAGCATGGCTCGACGTTGTTCATGACGGTGCTGGCGGCCTGGGCGGCGGTGCTGTCGCGTCTGTCCGGGCAGGACGATCTTGTGATTGGCGTGCCGAGCGCCAATCGGGGGCACCGCGAGATCGAAGAGCTGATCGGCTTCTTCGTCAACACTCTGGCGCTTCGGCTGGACCTGTCGGGCAAGCCGCGCGTGTCGGAGCTTCTGGAGCGGACGCGGCGCACGGTGCTGGCTGCGCAGGAGCATCAGGACCTGCCGTTCGAGCAGGTGGTGGAGATCGTGCAGCCGCCCCGGGCTCTTGATCACACACCGTTGTTCCAGGTGATGCTGGCCTGGGAGAACAATGCGGTTGGGCCATTGGACCTGCCGGGGCTGAGTGTCGAAGCTGCCGGGGAGGAGATTGATCAGGCCAAGTTCGATCTGGAGCTGAGCCTTGGCGAGCATGGCGAGGAGATCGCCGGAACGCTGGGTTATGCCACGGCGCTGTTTGATCAGGCGACGATCGAGCGGCAGCGTGGTTATCTGCTGGCGCTGCTGCGGGCGATGGCAGCCGATGCGCAGCAAGAGGTCCACCGGATTGAGCTGCTCTCGACTGCCGAGCGCACGTATCTGCTGGAGGAGCTGAACCGGACGGCGGCGCCGTATCCTGCGGAGCGGTGCATCCACGAGCTGTTTGAAGTGCAGGTGCACAAGGCGCCGGATGCGGTGGCGGTGGTCTGCGAAGATGAGCGGCTGAGCTACGCCGAGCTCAATGCGCGGGCCAATCGCCTGGCGCATCACCTGATCGCCCTTGGGATCAAGCCGGGGGATCGCGTTGCCACAGTGCTGGACCGCTCCGTCGCTCTTGTGGTGGCGCAGCTGGCGATTCTGAAGGCCGGGGGCGTTTATGTACCGATCGATCGCGCCCTCCCGTCGGCGCGACAAAAAGGGCTGATGGCCGATTGTGCTGCACGCTTGGTGCTTTCTGGGGATGATCTGGTTGAGGCGACGATACCTGTTCTGGCTATTGAGCCGCTCATAGCTGGAACGGGATGCAGTTCCGATCCTGGGCTGGCGTTGAGCGCTGAAACTGCCGCTTACGTCATGTACACCTCCGGCTCAACTGGCCTTCCCAAAGGAGTTGTTGTTCCTCATCGTGCCGTCAACCGGCTCGTGATCAACAGTGGGTATGTGAAGATCGATGCAGGAGATCGGGTGGCATGGGCTGGCAATCCCGCCTTCGACGCAAGCACATTCGAAGTATGGGCACCGCTGCTTAACGGTGGTTGCATTCTTGCCATGCATGCCGCCACCGTCAGGGATACTCTTAGCTTTGCCCGGGCGCTTGAACAGCACCGGGTGACGTCACTGTTTCTAACAACAGCACTATTCAACCAATGTACATCAACGATTGCTCCGACGTTGGCGCAACTGAAGCACCTCCTCTGTGGGGGTGAGCGCGGTGATCTTGCCTCGTTTCTGAGACTGTTGAAGGAAAAGGGCCCCGTACGTCTCATTAACTGCTACGGGCCGACCGAGACGACGACCTTCGCGACGATCTGGCCTTGCCCGGCTGATTTCAATGGGGCGGTGGTCCCGATCGGGCGCCCAATTGCCAACACGCGGGTGTACTTGCTGGATGGCCATGGCGCGCCCGTGCCGTTCGGTGCGGTCGGCGAGCTTTACATTGGCGGGGCGGGGGTGGCACGGGGCTACCTGAACCGCCCTGAGCTGACCGCGGAGCGGTTCATCGCCAGTCCCTTTGTCGAGGGCGATCGGCTGTACCGGACCGGCGACCTTGCCCGTTATCTGCCGGACGGCAATCTTGAGTTCCTGGGCCGTAACGACGATCAGGTGAAGATTCGCGGCTACCGCATCGAGCCGGGTGAGATCGTCGCGCGGCTCTGCGAGCACGCCTGGGTGCGCGAGGCGGTGGTGCTGGCGCGCGAGAACGACGCCGGTGACAAGCATCTGATCGCCTATGTGGTCTGCGCGCCCGAAGCCGGCTCGGATGAGGGCGGTGGAGGCGGGCTTGCGGGCGCCTTGCGCGCGCACTTAAGTGCGCGACTGCCGGACTACATGGTGCCGAGTGCGTTCGTGCGGCTGGCCGCGCTTCCGCTGACGGTGAACGGCAAGCTCGATCGGAACGCGCTGCCGGCGCCGGCCGATCAGGCCTATGCGCTGGCGGCCTACCAGTCGCCGCAAGGTGCGGTCGAGACGGCGCTGGCGCAGATCTGGGCCGAGCTCCTTGGTGTCGAGCGCATCGGGCGCAACGACCACTTCTTCGAACTGGGCGGCCACTCGCTCTTGGCCGTGCAGATGTCGAGCCGGCTGTCACAGGCTGTCGGGGTCGAACTGCCACTGTCGACGCTGTTCGCAAGGCCAGTGTTGAGTGACCTGGCGGCAAGCATCGTCGAGCTGTTGAGCTGCTCGGGTCCGCAAGAGCTGCCGTCGATTGCAGCCGTGTCGCGGCATGAGCCGCTTGTGCTGTCGTTTGCGCAGCAGCGGCTATGGTTTTTGGCTCAGCTGAACGAAGGCAGCACCAACTATCACATTCCGCTGGCCTTGCGATTGCGCGGGATGCTCGACCGCAGCGCCTGGCAGCGCAGCCTTAACCGTCTGTTTGCACGTCATGAGGCGCTGCGCAGTGTGTTTGTCGCGACCCAGGGCAAGCCCCGGGTTGAGGTTTTGCCGCCGGACGCGGGTCTGCCAATAGTTGAGCATGATCTGCGGGAGAGATCGGATGCGGAATCGGCATTTTTGGATCTGTGCCATGAAGAGGGGCGCACGCCATTCGATCTTGCGCGCGGTCCGCTGATCCGCGGTCGGCTGATCCGCACCGCCGACGAGGAACACGTCTTCCTGCTGACCCAGCATCACATCGTCTCGGACGGTTGGTCGATGGGCGTGCTGCTGCGTGAACTTAGCCAGCTCTACCGGGCATTCCAGGCCGGGCAGGACGATCCTCTGCCGCCGCTTGCGATCCAATATCCGGATTACGCCGCCTGGCAACGCCAATGGCTGTCGGGGGAACGGTTGCAGCAGCAGGCGCAGTATTGGCGCAGCGCGCTGGCGGGCACAGCCCGTCTTGTCTTGCCGACGGACCATGCGCGGCCTGCCCAGCAGTCGTTTGCCGCGGCCGCGGTCCCGATCACCGTCGATGCGGATTTGACGCGGGAGCTGAAGCGGCTGAGCCTGCAGCATGGCTCGACGTTGTTCATGACGGTGCTGGCGGCCTGGGCGGCGGTGCTGTCGCGTCTGTCCGGGCAGGACGATCTTGTGATTGGCGTGCCGAGCGCCAATCGGGGGCACCGCGAGATCGAAGAGCTGATCGGCTTCTTCGTCAACACTCTGGCGCTTCGGCTGGACCTGTCGGGCAAGCCGCGCGTGTCGGAGCTTCTGGAGCGGACGCGGCGCACGGTGCTGGCTGCGCAGGAGCATCAGGACCTGCCGTTCGAGCAGGTGGTGGAGATCGTGCAGCCGCCCCGGGCTCTTGATCACACACCGTTGTTCCAGGTGATGCTGGCCTGGGAGAACAATGCGGTTGGGCCATTGGACCTGCCGGGGCTGAGTGTCGAAGCTGCCGGGGAGGAGATTGATCAGGCCAAGTTCGATCTGGAGCTGAGCCTTGGCGAGCATGGCGAGGAGATCGCCGGAACGCTGGGTTATGCCACGGCGCTGTTTGATCAGGCGACGATCGAGCGGCAGCGTGGTTATCTGCTGGCGCTGCTGCGGGCGATGGCAGCCGATGCGCAGCAAGAGGTCCACCGGATTGAGCTGCTCTCGACTGCCGAGCGCACGTATCTGCTGGAGGAGCTGAACCGGACGGCGGCGCCGTATCCTGCGGAGCGGTGCATCCACGAGCTGTTTGAAGTGCAGGTGCACAAGGCGCCGGATGCGGTGGCGGTGGTCTGCGAAGATGAGCAACTGAGCTATGCCGAGCTCAATGTGCGGGCCAACCGCCTGGCGCATCACTTGATCGCCCTCGGGGTCAGGCCGGACCAGCCGGTTGCGATCTGCGTCGAGCGCAGTCCGATGATGGTGGTGGGGCTTTTGGCGATCCTCAAGGCCGGCGGGTCGTATATGCCGCTGGATCCGGCCTATCCGTCGGCGCGGCTGCATCAGGTGCTCGACGATGCGGCGCCGCCGCTGCTGCTGGCCGATGTGGCCGGCCGTGCCGCCTTCGGCGCGGATGTGCCGGCCAAGGTGAGCGTGGTGGAGCTCGATGCTGCGGCGCCGGCCTGGGCCAGCCTGCCGGAAGCGGATCCTGATCGGCGCGCGCTCAGCCTGACCTCCCGCAATCTCGCCTATGTGATCTACACCTCGGGATCCACCGGCAGGCCAAAAGGGGCACAGAATGAGCATCGGGCTATCGTTAATCGCCTGATCTGGATGCAGGACGTCTATGGTCTGAAACCAACAGACGTCGTGTTGCAGAAGACGCCATTTAGCTTCGATGTCTCGGCCTGGGAGTTCTTTTGGACTTTGCTTGAAGGGGCAACGCTGGTACTGGCGCCGCCCGGTGCGCACAGAGATCCCGATACGTTGGTCGACTTGATCGTCAGCCAGCGCATCACGACGGTTCACTTCGTGCCATCCATGCTGGTCAGCTTTTTGGATGCGAAGAGTGTTGACCGCTGCACATCGCTGCGGCAGGTTTTATGCAGCGGCGAGGCGCTCCCTGCCGCCAGTGTGTATAGGGTTCGGCGCGTATTGCCCTGGACGGCCCTGCACAATCTTTACGGTCCGACTGAAGCCGCGATCGACGTGACATCCTGGAGCTGCCCGGCTGAGTTTGATGAGGCCATCGTCCCGATTGGCCGCCCTATTGCCAACACGCGGGTCTACTTGCTGGATGGTCATGGCGCGCCTGTGCCGTTCGGTGCGGTGGGCGAGCTCTGCATTGGCGGGGCGGGGGTGGCGCGGGGCTACCTGAACCGCCCTGAGCTGACCGCGGAGCGGTTCATCCCCAGTCCCTTTGTCGAGGGCGACCGGCTGTACCGGACCGGCGACCTGGCGCGCTACCTGCCGGACGGCAATCTGGAGTTTTTAGGGCGCAACGACGACCAGGTAAAGATTCGCGGCTTCCGCATCGAACCGGGCGAGATTGCGGCGCGGCTTTGCGAGCATGCCTCCGTGCGCGAGGCGGTGGTGGTGGCGCGCGAGGATGGTGGCGGCGAGCAGCGGCTCGTTGCGTATGTCGTTGCCGCCGGAGCTGAGGAATCTGATCTTGCCGGCGGTTTGCGGGCGCATGTGAGTGCGGGGCTGCCGGACTACATGGTCCCGAGTGCGTTCGTGCGGCTGGCGGCGCTTCCGCTGACGCTGAACGGCAAGCTCGATCGAAAAGCGCTACCGGCCCCGGGCGACGAGGCATATGCGCGGCGGACCTACGCGCCGCCTCAGGGCGAGATGGAGACGGTGCTGGCGCAGATCTGGGCCGAGCTGCTGGGGCTGGAGCGGGTCGGACGGCACGACAACTTCTTCGAACTGGGAGGGCACTCGCTCTTGGCGGTGCAGATGATGGAGCATCTGCGGCGGCGGTCACTGCGCATCGAGGTGCGCACCTTGTTCGTCAAGCCAGTGCTCGCGGATCTGGCCGCACGCCTGGGCCGCCATCACGAGGTGGCAGTCCCGGCCAACCTGATCACCGAGCGGAGCGTGGCGATAACGCCGGAGATGTTGCCGCTGATCGAGCTCGCGCAGGACGAGATCGACCGGATCATCGCCACGGTACCCGGCGGGGTTTGCAACATCCAGGACATTTACGGTCTGTCGCCGCTGCAGGACGGCATCCTGTTCCATCATTTGCTAGCGGCAAAGGGCGATCCATACCTCCTGGTGTCGCAGATGGCGTTTGCCGAGCGTGGGCTGCTCGCGCGCTATCTTGCCGCGATCCAGCGGGTGGTAGATCGGCATGACATCCTGCGTACCTCGTTTGTCTGGGAGGGGTTGTCGCGGCCGGTCCAGGTGGTGTGGCGGAAGGCGCGACTGGAGGTGATCGAGGTCCAGCTGGATGGCGCTGATGGCGCTGGCGCTGAGCAGCTCAGGAACCGGTTTGATCCGCGCCGGCACCGCATCGAGCTCGGCCGGGCGCCACTGCTGCGGTTTGTGATTGCGCGCGAGCCCGGCAGCGCGCGCTGGCTGTTGCTGGAGCTGCAGCATCATCTGATCGGGGATCACGCAACCCGGGACGTGATGCATGCTGAAGTCCGGGCCAAGCTGGAGGGGCGCGAGCATGAGCTGACGGCGCCGCAGCCATTCCGCAATCTGGTGGCGCAGGCGCATCTACGCGGTGACGCCAAGGCGGATGAAGCGTTCTTCCGGGAGCTGCTGGCCGGCATCGACGAGCCGACCACGCCCTTCAACTTGAGCGAGGTGCGCGGCGACGGCGGCGGGGTTCGTGAGGCGTATCGGATGCTGCCGCCAGCGCTCCATGCGCGGCTGGCGGAACAGGCGCGGCGGCTGGGCGTGAGTCTGGCGAGCCTGTGCCATCTGGCGTGGGGGCAGGTGGTGGCGCGCAGCAGCGGCCGCGAGCAGGTGGTGTTCGGCACGGTGCTGCTGGGCCGCCTGCAGGGCAGCGCCGGCGCCGACCGCGCCATGGGACTGTTCATCAACACCCTGCCGCTGCGGCTTGATCTTGATGGGACCGCCGTCGAGGCGAGCGTGCGGACCACGCACGCCCGGCTGGCCGAGCTGCTGACACATGAGCATGCCTCGCTGGCGCTGGCGCAGCGCTGCAGCGCTATTGCGGCGTCGGCGCCGCTGTTCAGCACGCTGTTGAACTATCGTCACAACAAGGCGCCGGCTGTGCCCGGCTCCGGGACGGATGATGTCTTGTCGGGTATGGAATGGCTGGGCGGGGAGGAACGCACTAACTATCCGCTGACCCTGTCGGTTGAGGATTTTGGCGAGGCGCTGGGCCTCACTGTGCAGGTGGCGGAGCCAATCTCGGCGGATCGGATCTGCGGCTACATGCAGCGGTCGCTCGAGCAGCTGGCAGAGGCGCTGGAGCATGCCCCGGATACGCCGGTACGCGAGCTCGACATCTTGCCGGCTGAGGAGCGCACCTATCTGCTGGAGGATCTGAACCGGACGGAAGAGGCCTATCCAACAGAGCAGTGCGTCCATGAGCTGTTCGAGGCGCAGGTGCAAAAGGCGCCGGAGGCGGTGGCGCTGGTCTGCGAAAACGAGCGGCTGAGCTATGGCGAGCTCAACGCGCGGGCCAACCGGCTGGCGCATCTTCTGATCGAGCTTGGGGTCAAGCCGGACCAGCCGGTGGCAATCTGCCTCGAACGCAGCCTGATGATGATGGTTGGCATCTTGGCGATCCTGAAGGCGGGCGGTGCCTATCTGCCGCTGGACCCAGCCTATCCCAGCGAGCGGCTGCGTCAGGTTGTCAACGATGCCGCGCCGCGGCTGCTGCTATGCGACGTCGTCGGTCGCGCAGCACTCGGCCCCGAAGTGCTGACCGAGGTGACGGTCATTGATCTGGAGACGGCCACGCCCGCCTGGGCCGAACGGCCGGCTTCGAACCCAGACCGGCACACGCTTGGCCTCACATCCGGCCATCTCGCTTATGTGATCTACACCTCAGGCTCAAGCGGAACCCCAAAGGGGGTCATGGTCCAGCATCGGGGGTTGGTCAATCTGCTGTCGGCTCAGGTCGGCCTCTTTGGCGCTTCTTCCAACAGCCGAGTCGTGCAGTTCGCCTCCATCGCTTTTGATGCAAGCGCTTGGGAGCTTCTTATGGCGTTTGGCTCCGGAGCGGCTTTGCACTTGCCTGCGGAAGAGATCCGTCAAGCGAGGAACAAGCTATCGGATTATCTCCGAAGCGAAGCCATCACCCACGCGACACTACCCCCAGCGTTGCTTCAGACGAGCAAGGATCCGGAACGTTTGGCTGCGCAAGTTCTCATTCTTGCCGGAGAGCTGCCTAAGCCTGAACTCATCCGAAGTCTGGCCCCAGCATCAATGGTCAATGCTTATGGCCCGACCGAGGCAACAGTCTGCGCGACGATCTGGACTTGCCCGGCTGATTTCAATGGGTCGGTGGTCCCGATCGGGCGCCCAATTGCCAACACGCGGGTGTACCTGCTGGATGGCCATGGCGCGCCCGTGCCGTTCGGTGCGGTGGGCGAGCTTTACATTGGCGGGGCGGGGGTGGCGCGGGGCTACCTCAACCGCCCTGAGCTGACCGCCGAGCGGTTCATCGCCAGTCCCTTTGTCGAGGGCGATCGGCTGTACCGGACCGGCGACCTTGCCCGTTATCTGCCGGACGGCAATCTTGAGTTCCTGGGCCGCAACGACGATCAGGTGAAGATTCGCGGCTACCGCATCGAGCCGGGTGAGATCGTCGCGCGGCTTTGCGAGCACGCCTGGGTGCGCGAGGCGGTGGTGCTGGCGCGCCAGAACGGCGGCGGCCACAAGCATCTGATCGCCTATGTGGTCTGCGCGCCCGAGGCCGGCTCGGATGAGGGCGGTGGAGGCGCGCTTGCGGGCGCCTTGCGCGCGCACTTAAGTGCGCGACTGCCGGACTACATGGTGCCGAGTGCGTTCGTGCGGCTGGCCGCGCTTCCGCTGACGGTGAACGGCAAGCTCGATCGGAACGCACTGCCGGCGCCGTCCGATCAGGCCTATGCGCTGGCGGCCTACCAGTTACCGCAAGGTGAGGTCGAGACGGCGCTGGCGCAGATCTGGGCCGAGCTCCTTGGTGTCGAGCGCATCGGGCGCAACGACCACTTCTTCGAACTGGGCGGCTACTCGCTCTTGGCCGTGCAGATGCTCGGTCGAGCATCAAATCTTGGGTTGAGTTTTAGCGCCACCGACCTCTTCCGCGCACCTGTTCTGAAGGAACTCGCATCGCAGATTTGTTTGCAAGTGCAGCCCAGTAACTCGGCGGTGATTTCCGTTCGACCGAACGGATCGCAACCACCGCTCTTCTTTGTCCCGTCAGGCTTTGGAGATTGTTCGTATGTCCTCGGTTTGGCGGCGGAAATGGATGCAGACTGCTCAGTCTACGCTCTGCCATGGCCACCTTTCGATGACGTTCGTCCACCGACTTTTGAGGCGATGGCCGCGGAGGTGATTGTTGCGATTAAACAGATCCAGCCACGTGGCCCATACCGCTTTGCTGGATACTCATCAGGTGCAATCCTGGCTTATGCAATTGCCGAGCGATTACTGAGTAGTGATGAAGTTGTGTCGTTCATGGCCTTCATCGATGTCAGTCTACCTGGGGCTTCTTCGAACGCATCACTGAAGAATTTGGCGCGAGAGTTTGTTTTGGATCGTTGTGGAACCTTGCGCGATGAATATCGCGAGGTTTTAGAACGCGACACGGAACAATGTTCCATCTCTGAGTTGCTCGAAAAGGCGCAGCAAACAGGAGCGTTAGCTCCAGATCACGATCTTCACAGTGACGTCTCGATGTATCAAAGGGCCGCGGCATTTCAACGGGCGCTACAATCGTATCGCATTCCGTCGCTCCCAATTGAAATATACCAGTTTTATGCCAGTGAGCCTCTTAATCGTTGGGTACCGCCTGACAAGCAATCTGGTCGCGATGCAAACCTGCCAAAGCTTGGCTGGGACCTTGTCGTCGATGCGGGGGCCATTCATGCGGTACCTGTTCCAGGCAACCACGCGACAATGGTGAGCAACCCAGAAAACCGCCAAGTTCTCGCTCATGCTATTTCAACGGCCCTAATCGGCACTCTTGAATAGGCTCAAAGAATTTCTCCGAAGGCTCAGGTTCGAAGTTTCGTTTCTAGACTAGCCCCAAATATCCATCCCACAAGACAGACCGGGAGTAGATGTTGCGGGTAATCGTACCCGACGATGTTCCATTCAGCGACGCTGACGACGACACGTGCCCGAATGTGTTGATAGTCCCGTTCGTGGTGGAGGGACCTGAATACGGGCCACTCAAGATCGGTCCAGCATACTGCTGCTGGACCGCAGTGTCACCGACGTTCAGGACTAGCACGCCATCAATGTTGTTGGTCGCAAGCCCCTGACGAATTTCTGCATGGTGTACGTCCGCATTGGTGGAACAACACCAACCCATCTTCAGCAACGACGCCGGCTTTCTTCCTTCCTCTGAGATAGTCGCCTGAATGCTAGAAACTAGAGCGGGGGCCCGCGACGTAAGCGGCTATCCGATTGACCGGTTCGGACGGAAGGTCCCGGCCTGCATACCTTTTGTATGGATGTTGTGATGCATCCTGCTAGTGTCGTCGCCGCAACGGCTAAGGCGAGGAGCGCAACCCCCCAGTGAAGAAATCGCTGAACTGAACCAGCCCCGCCCCACAACAACTATCGAGTTATCTTTTTTCGATACTCGTCTATCATTGCTGTCGTAACATCACCCAGGTAGCACAGCGGTGCCGCGCCGCCCGGCCGCGAATAGGCGCTTCTGCTGCCGCATGCCCGGCCATTGCGCATCGTGTCATCCGGGCAGGCGCAGGGTCTGCCGGTTGCGTGATATTGATCCCGGCTGGCCTTAATCAGGATCGCGGCGATGGCCGCGGCGGTCAGCGCAACTTCGATCTTGCGTTTTGTGTCGGTTTGCTGTGGGGCGGGATCTTGCGGTGTCTTGGGTATTGCGGTGGCGCCACGCGGGCCGGGCGGAGCAGTCTTGGAAGCTTGCGGCTGCGAAGGGCTGCCCGGCACCGCCGTTAGCGCGAGCGGACTTGCTGGGGGGCTGGTTAGCTGCGCTACCATTGCAGGCGCAGAAGTAGAGGGTCGCCCGTCCTGACGGCCGACGGAATAAGCTCCTATGGCTGTAAGGCCCAGAAGCACGATCACAGTCCAGCCCCGCATGAGGACATTCAAGCGAAGCCGGAGCGATCGGGCAAGTTGCAAATTGTAAATCGAAGGCAAGCCCCCGTATTTTGTAAGCGGAGCTTTTCTCCCATTTGATTGACTGGTTTCGCTTCGGCTTTCGCTCTGCGATCCTTGGCTTGTCAGAGAGCCGAGAGGAGACTGAAGGCGATGGAACAATCGGGGGAGGAAGCCGAAGCTGATGGCTTTGTGGGGAAGCTTACGCGCCGGACGCGTTCTGGAGGCCGGTTATGGTCTGCGGAGATCAAGGGGCGCGCTGTTTTCGAGAGCATGAAGCCCGACGCCCGGGTATGTGATGTCGCACGGCGTTATGGTGTGAAGGCCCAGCAGTTGACGACGTGGCGCAGATTGGCGCGTGCTGGCCGGCTCGCATTGGTCACGGACGACGCGGCGGATTTCGTGTCGATCGAGCTGAGCGATCCAGTGGCGTCAGGCAAGAGCGAGGGGCCCGTCGAGATTACGATTGGCAAGGTTTCGGTCCGCCTGGATGCGGACGTGTCGGCGGTGCGGATCGCGGAGATCGTGACTGCGATCGAGCGCGGCGCATGATCATTCCGGCGCAGGGACTGCGGATTGTGCTTGCTGTGCGTCCTGTTGACTTCCGGTGCGGGCACGACGCGCTGGCCGGTCTTGTGCAAAACACGCTTGGGCTCGATCCGCATTCGGGCCTGATCGTGGTTTTTCGTTCGAAGCGCGCCGACCGGCTGAAGATTTTGCTATGGGACGGCACGGGCCTCGTTTTGGTCTACAAGCGCCTTGGCCGCGATGGTCGTTTCGAGTGGCCGCAGATCAGCGACGGCGTCATGCATCTGACGCGCGTGCAGTTCGAAGCGCTGTTCGATCACCCATGTTGATGCCCCTCCTTGTTAGGCTGACAGATTCTTAGATCAAGTTGCGCGATGACGTGGTTTCGAAGGTCTCCGATGGCGTGAAGAACGGATGGTGTATTCGGGAAGAGATAGGCGCCGCTGGGCTGGCGATCAATTAGCAAACGCTTGGTTCGGATCTGAACATAGAGCCAGTTTACTGGAATCTCGAGCCTTCGGGCCAGTTCGGGCGGGCTGAGGTATGAGTCGTCATGCTCCCATCGGCTGCGCTGGGCAGTTACCTTGATGGCGGCGGCACGACGGAGCCGCCCAACGGTGATAGGCAGCACCTTATCGGCGCAACGGGGAGAGCGGTGACCTTCCCGAGTAAGGATTGTGGCGATCTTGTCGTCTGGGACGCCGTCGCGAGCGAGCGTCAGAAGGCGTTCCCGCATCTCTGTGCCTCGCGTCAATCTGGTGACGGAGTTGACGCTCATCTTCACTTCGAGCTCCGTCACGGCGCCTCCCCGCCAGACGATCCTAGCCAGGGCCAAGTCGCGCTCACCGCGGTCGAGAACGACCTTTTCGATGAGACATCGCAACAACGCCTTGCGATGCGCATCCGAGATAGTCTCGTCACCCCATATCTGCGGGAGGCGGCCGGTGAGGCTGATGACCTTGTCGTTGAGCTCCTTGCTTATGGCCACTTGTGTGATGGCTTTGGGCGGCGTCTGTCGGGCAAGCGCCTCTTCGGCGGCGCGCACGTCGTTTAGCGCCGCTTCCCATCGACGCTCGAGTTCCGAGGCGACCAACCGATTATCTGGATCAGCTCGGTTGAACTGCCGTTCGGCGAGCGCCGCCGTGTATCGCTTGCGCTCGAGCTCTCGTTCTGCACTGGAGCGTAGCGCATTGTTCGTCTGCTGCTGCACCCGGCGGGAGCGCGACAAGGCATCGAGTTCGGCCGGCGCTAGTGCGGTTAGGAATGCGTCGCCAACGGCTGCATCGATATGGGCGGCGCGGATGTGTTGGCAGGTTGGCTGACCTTCCTGGGTACGCAGGTGATTGCATACATATTCGCCGCCGCCCTTGTAGCGGACGTACATCTTATGGCCACATCGTGCGCACCAGGCAATGCCGTGGAGCAGGAGCTCGCCATTGCGAGGCGCGCCGCGGGTTTTGATGCGCATGTATTCGGCTCGGTTATCTCTGATGACGGATCGGATTTTTTCATAAATTGGCCAGTCGATATAGGCTGGATATCGATCTTTAACGACGATCCGCCACTCCTCCATCGGCCGCGGAGCCTTTTGTGGCAGGGCCCCCTCCCGCTTCGGCGGCCGGAAGCGGGTTCGTCCATAGACAAAGGCGCCCGCGTATGCGGGGTTCTTCAAGATCGCCGCGACGGCAGCCAGCGTCGCGCGCGTCCAGCACAAATCGCCATATCGATCACGACGCGGCAGTTCCAGGTCACGCTCGTTCAACGCTCGCATGACCTTGGCAACGCTGCGCAGCTGCAGGAATAACTGGAAGACGAGACCGAGCCGCCCTTGCACGGCCATGTCGGGATCCTTAACGACCACACCGCTCGGGTCCCGCATCAGCCCGCCCCGTGGGTCGGTCAAAATCCCCCGGGTATGGTCACTTGAAACTCCCCCACCTGATGATCGCCGTCAGCGCCGCTGAACAGCAGTAGCCGGTCAGGCAGGACGTTTATGTTCGACCCCTTTAGCCAGCAAGGGGCCGGGGAGTTGAACGTCTTGAAGCGACATCTGCAAAGCACCGTACTTACATTACTTGATCGCAACACCAGCCAGCGCGAGATTCACCGGCTGACGGGTGTCGATCGCAAGACGATCCGGCGTTATCAGGCGCTGCGGGCCGGTGCGGAGGCAAATTCCCCCGGGGAAGTGACCACCGGCTCGGTGAGCGCGGACGGCCAAATTCCTCCACCCCGACCACCGGCTTTTGGGACATCGGAAGCGACGGTCACCAGCAGCCTGGCCCGTTCGGCTTGCGAAGCGCATCGGACGTGGATCGAAGAACAGGTCCGGCTGAAGCGGAACGCGCAGGCGATTTACCAGGACCTGGTTGATCAATTTGGCTTTCCGTCCAGCTACCAGAGTGTCAAGCGGTTTGTGCGCCGGTTGCGGCACGCTGATCCTGAGCAGTTTGATCGTCTTGAGTTCCTCCCCGGCGAGGAAGCTCAGGTCGACTATGGCGAGGGCGCGCCGACGGTTGATCCGAAGAGCGGGCGGTACCGTCGTCCCCGCCTGTTCGTGATGACGCTACGCTACTCGCGGCGCAGCTTCCGGCGGGTAGTCTGGAAGTCCAGCCAACAAGTCTGGGCGCAGCTCCACGAAGAGGCGTTCCGGTATTTTGGCGGGGTCCCCAGCTATGTCGTGCTCGACAACCTGAAGGAAGGCGTCCTCAAGCCGGATTTGTACGAGCCCCAGCTCAACCCGATTTACAGCGCGATGCTGGCTCATTACGCCGTGGTCGCCGATCCCGCGCGCGTGGCCGATCCAAATCGGAAAGGATGCGTCGAGAATGCGATTCAACATACCCAGGGCACTGCGCTGGCCGGACGGCGCTTCGAGACGCTGGAGGCGCAAAACGAGTTCTTGAGGCACTGGGAGGAGAACTGGGCTTCCAAACGCATCCACGGCAGCACGCGCCGTCAGGTCGAGGCGATGTTCCAGGAAGAGAAGCCGCACCTGCGGCCGCTGCCTGTCGCTCCCTTCCGCATCTTCACCGAAGTCGTCCGGACTGTCTGCGACGACACCACCGTACGCGTCGACAACAGCTATTACGCCGCGCGGCCCGCGCCGATCGGCAGCCAGGTCGTCGTGCGCATCTACACCACCACGATCGAGATCCGTGATCGCCACACCCGTGCGCTGCTGCGTGTTCATTCCCGGATGGCGCACCCCGGTTCTGTCGTCCTGCCGACCAGCGAACGGCCGTTCAACCCGTCGCGGCAAACCGCCGTGCTGCTGGCGAGCGCCGAGCGCATCGGACCGCAGACCAGGGCCTTGTGCCAGCAGGTGTTCGACACCGAAGGGCGCCCCGGACAGCGCGCGATGTGGGGCATTGTCGGGCTGGGCCGGAAGTATCCGGCGCGGCTGGTCGAGCAGGCCTGCGCGCACGCCATCGACAACCGCATCTACCGCTACAAGCACGTGCGTGCGACCGTCGAGCGGTTGTTCGAACAGGCGATCGAGCAGGTTGGAGTGACGCCACAGCCGGCATCGCCGCTCACCCAGGATCATCCGCTGATCCGTACCCCCGCGGAATACGGCGACCTCTTCAGCCGCGCTGTGCGGCGCGACGCCGACGACAATGGTCGGCAGGCCGAGGCTCACGACGATCACGCCACGGCAATCCGCGCTCGTGTCGCCTGCGCAACCCCGGCCAACTCCGGCGCCACGAGCGCTCCCGCTGCACCTTCTCACCTTAAACTGGAGACCTAGCCACATGATGACCATGCCGGAAATTGAGCGTTGCCTACGACAGCTGCGCCTGTCGGGTGTCCGCGACACGCTGCAGACGCGCGTGCTCCAGGCGCAGGGCGCCAACCAGCCCTTCCTCGAGACCTTCTCCCTTATCCTGCAGGATGAACTGGACCGTCGTCAGTCCCGTCTTATCGAGCGGCGATACCAGCAATCCGGGCTCGACGAAAAGCTGACGCTCGCCGAGTTCGACTGGTCCTTCAATCCCAAACTGCCACGTCAGACCTGCTTCCAGCTCCACACCCTGGCGTTCATTGCCGCTGGCGAGAACGCTCTGCTTGTTGGCAAACCTGGCACCGGGAAGTCGCACATCGCCAAGGCGATTGCCTATCAGGCGATCCTGCAAAGCCACAAGGTCCAGTATCTTGAGACCGACGACTTCTTCCACCGCTACGCCCTGAACTCTCCGGCACAACGCGAGGTCCGGCTGCGAACCATCATCGACTGCGATCTCCTCGTGCTGGACGATCTATTCCTCGCACGCGCCATCCCCGACGACGCCGGCACTTTGCTGCAGACCCTGATCCATCAGCGTTACAAACTGCGCCGCAGCGTCATCGTCACCTCCAATCGCGTCGTGCAGGATTGGGGGGCATACCTTGGGGACAACACTATGAGCACGACGATCCTCGATCGCCTTATGCATCATTGCCATCTGCTTGAGTTCGACGGACGCAGCTATCGGCTCAAAGAAGCCGCTGAAGCTCTTGCCCGGGAAACAAACTCAAACTAACAGTCCCTTGTCCTGCCTCGCGGGTGGAGGAATTTGACTGACCACACCCGGAGGAATTTGAAGTGACCCGCGGGGCGATTGGCAGCATAACCGCAAGTTCGCCGCGTTCGGCTTTGGCCAGCAGGCCGGCGGTCAGCCGGCTGCGGATCGTATGTAGCTCAAGCTCGGAGATCGAACCCTTCAGCCCGAGAAGCAACCGTCCGTTGGGAGTGCCCGGATCATAGACACCATCGCGGTCGGCGATCAGGCAGCCACGTAGACCACAGATGCGCGTTTCGCGGGATCGTGAGCGCGGATTTCAGGGGATCGTGAGCAGAGATTTCAGACGATCGTGAGCAACGATTTCGCGGGATCGTGAGCAAGGCTTTCGGAGCCTTGCAGCGCTTCGGCCGACAACTCAACCGGCTTAGGGATGACCTCGTGGTTAACGAGGAAGTCCAATGCCTACCCAGAGATTGTCGATGCGCCGGATCAAGGAAGTCCTTCGGTTAAAACATTTTCAAGGCCTGCCAGAGCGGGCCATCGCGCGGAGCGTGGGCGTCAGCAACGGCGTTGTGCACAGCTACCTGAGCCGCGCCCGCTCTGCTGGGTTGAGCTGGCCGCTTCCGGAGGGAATGACCGATGAAGACCTGGAGCTTTTGCTTTTCCCGGCCCCACGACCAGCGTCTCAGAGCCCGCAGCGGCCGGTGCCCGACTGGAGCTACATCGATAAAGAGCTCCGCCGGCGCAACGTAACCCGTCGCCTGCTCTGGGAGGAGTATCGCGCCGTTAATCCCGACGGTTTCGGGTACACGTGGTTCTGCACTACCTACGAGGCCTGGAAGGGGCGGGTCCGACCTTCGATGCGGCAGATTCATCTGGGCGGCGAGAAGGTGTTCGTGGATTTCGCCGGCGACACCATCGACATCGTCGATCCGCTGACCGGGGAAGTGCAGCCGATGAAGCTGTTCGTCGCGGCGATGGGCGCTTCGAACTACACCTACGCCGAGGCCTGCCCCAGCGAGAGCTTGGCCGACTGGATCCGGGCCCACGTCAACTTGTTCACGTTTTTGAGCGGAACGCCGACGTTCGTGGTCTGCGACAACCTCAAAGCCGCCGTCAGCAACCCCGACCGCTACGATCCCGGCCTCAATCGCACTTATGCCGAGATGGCGAGCCATTACGGCACGGCCATTCTCGCCGCACGGCCGCGGCGCCCAAAAGACAAGGCGAAGGTCGAGGTCGCGGTGCAAATCGCCCAGCGCTGGATTCTGGCCCGGCTGCGCAATCAGCGCTTCTTTTCCCGGGCCGAGCTCAACGCCGCCATCAAGACACTCGTCGACGAACTCAATGCTCGTCAAATGCGTGGCTTCGGCTCAAGCCGCGCCGAACTGTTTGCCGAACTCGACAAACCCAAGCTAACCCCGCTGCCAGATCAGCCTTATGCCTTCGCACGCTGGAAGCGCTGCCGCCTCGCTCCCGATTATCATGTCGAGGTCGACGGCCATTGGTACTCCGCGCCGTATCGTCTGATTGGCGAGCTGGTCGATGCCCGTATCGACGATCGGACGGTCGAGATCTTCCACAAGGGCCAGCGGATCGCCAGCCATGCCCGCGCGCCCAACCGACGCGGACACACCACCATCGCCGACCACATGCCGAGCGCCCATCGCCGCTACGGCAAATGGACCCCCGCCGCGGTGATCGCCGCCGGCGAGCGGATCGGTCCTTCGACAGCAGCGTTTTTCCAGGCCGTGATCGACGCCCGGCCCCATCCAGAACAAGGCTTTCGAACCTGCCTTGGCATTCTGGCGCTCGTCAAAAGCTACGGCGCCGAACGCCTCGACGCAGCCTGCCGGAGGGGCATCCTCATCAAGGCGCGCTCCGTCGCCTCGATTAGATCGATCCTCCAGAACGGCCTCGATCGCACGTTCTTCGACGAATCTTTCGAGCACCAGCCCCTGCGCCACGGCAATATCCGCGGACGCGACTACTTCCACTGAAGCAAGGAGAGACCCGGCATGCTTAACCACCCAACCCACGAACGGCTGATCGAGCTTGGCCTGACCGGAATGGCCAAGGCCTTCGAGGAGCAGCGCCGATCGCCCGATCTCGAAGCCCTGCCGTTCGAAGATCGCATCGGCCTGTTGGTCGACCGCGAAGCCGCCGAACGCGACACCAGGCGGCTCACCACGCGCCTCAAGATCGCCGCACTGCGCCAGACTGCTTGCGTCGAGGACGTCGATCTGCGCACCCCGCGGGGCATCGACCGCGCCGTTTTCGCCAAACTCGTCGAAGGTCGCTGGATCGATCGCCACGAGAATTTGCTCGTCACCGGGGCAACCGGCCTGGGCAAAAGTTGGTTAGCCTGCGCGCTCGGCCACAAGGCCTGCCGCGACAACCGATCAGTCCTCTATCATCGCGTTCCAAGGCTGTTCGAGGCGCTCGCGCTCGCGCGCGGAGACGGACGTTACGCCCGGCTCCTCAAAAGCCTCGGCCGCGCTCAGCTTCTGATTTTGGATGATTGGGGACTATCGGTGCTCACCGCCGCGGAACGCCGCGATCTGCTCGAAATCCTCGAGGACCGCCATGGCCGCGCATCCACCATCGTCACAAGTCAGCTCCCCGTGGACACCTGGCATGGAGCCATTGGGGACCCCACGGTCGCCGACGCCATTCTCGATCGCCTCGTCCACAACGCCCACCGCCTCCAGCTCACCGGAGAAAGCATGCGAAAACGCAGCGCCAAAACCATCACCCTTGACGGCCAACCAGAACACTGACTCTATCTCCCATCGGCCGTAGCGGGCTGCTCACGATCGTCTGAATTCAGTGCTCACGATCGCGCGAAATCGATGCTCACGATCCGTGAAATCCGCAGACCACAGATATCCAGGAGCGGATACCAGTCGGTACAATTACGCGCCAAGCGGGTCACGTCGATCGACAGGATGAGTCCCACTTCACTCAGGCCAACACGGCCAACGAGTTCCTTGAAGCCGTTACGCTGTGCTATAGACGCGCCGCTCAACCCGAGATCGGCATCAATCACGTCGATGGCCGCCTCACGCCATCCGAGTTCGCGGGCGCGCTGGCGAAGCGCGTATTGAAGGCGCAGGCTCTCCTGATTGCTTACGACCTGATGGGGCGTCGACTGCCGGATGTAGACTACGGCTTTGCGCGCCAAGTGGCTTGGTGTGACCAGCTCGGACTTCATGAGGGATCTCCGCCAAAATTGCGGCGACGTCTTCGACGATCTGGCGTCGGAGCGCGGGCGTCAGCGTCGACCAAAGATCGGCTGGATCCATGCTCATGTGCGTCGGGACAATCCGCTGTCGATAAAAGCTCGAGTAGAGCCTCCATACTCAGCTTAATCTGATTTGCCTCTTGCTCATAATATTCGATTGCGGTTGCTTGAATCAGAAGACTGCTTCCTGCGCGATACTCAACTTCATACGAAGCGGGAATGCCTCGGCCTCGCTGACCGATCTTCCTAATCACTCGATATGAGCGCCCCCACAAAGGATGGTGGGGGTCCCCAACCTCGACCACCTCCGGAAATGATTCGTCAGACTCACTATCAGGGACATTCCTCAATCCCCTCGTTTGAAGGGCTGAACTGGAAGCGAGTGGGCGAACGGATTGTCGCGACGCCAGCTGCGGCGAACTGACTCAGACCCGACAACCTGTTTCGCGCGGGGCTTTGGGATGATAGCTTGCGGATGTGCCGCCGTCCCCCATTGATCCCGCCCGTCTTGCAGCGCTGCCCGCCGATTTGCGCGCGCTCTTCCGCGCGCAGGAAGCGATGATTGAAGCCGAGCGTCGTCGCGCAGACGATGAATGCTCGGCGCGCCTTCATGTCGAGAGTGAACTGGCTGCGTCCAAAGAGAGCGTCGAACGCCTCGAACTGCTCGTGAAGGAGTACGAGCGCGCACGTTTCGGTAAACGCTCGGAGAAGTTCAATCCCGATCAGATGCAACTGGTTCTCGAGGACATCGAGATTGCCATCGCCGAAGTCCAGGAACGCCAGGACGATCGTGCGCGCCGCGCCGGCACGGCGCCGTCCAGCCGCCGGACCAGGCGCGCTGCCCGTGCCTTTCCCGCGCACCTGCCGCGCATCGAGCAGGTGATCGAACCCGAGAACCTCGAGTGTCCCTGCGGCTGCGGCCGGATGGTCCAGATCGGCGAGGATCGCTCCCGCCGTCTCGATGTCATGGCCGCCCAGTATCGTGTGATCGAGACGGTGCGACCGCGCTACGCCTGCGCAAAGGGCTGCACCGGTGTTGCTCAGGCGCCGGCGCCCGCCCATCTCGTGGAGGGTGGCATCCCCACCGAGGCGCTGCTGGCGCAGGTGGCGGTCGCCAAGTTCAGCGAGCACATGCCACTCTATCGTCAGTCGCAGGTTCTGGCTCGGCATGGCATCTTCATCGATCGCGCCGTTCTGGCAGACTGGATGGGAACGGTCGCCTTCCACCTCGCGCCGCTGGTCGAGCGCATGAGCGTCGTGATGAAGCAATCGGGCCGCTTGTTCATAGACGAGACCAGGGCGCCTGTGCTCGATCCGGGCCGGGGCCGAACGAAGACCGGCTATCTGTGGGCTGTCCTGCGCGACGATCGCGGCCACGGCGGCGCTGATCCACCAATCGTGGTCTACCACTACGCGCCAGGACGCGGTGGTGACCATGCTGAGCGCATCCTCGAGGGCTTCGACGGCATCCTTCAGGTCGACGGATACCAGGGCTATCATCGGCTCGCACGGCCCAAGCGCAAAGGCGGCGTGCCGCTGCGGCTGGCCGCATGTTGGTCCCACTCAAGGCGCAAGATCATCGCAGCGACTCCGAAAGCCGGCTCACCCATCGCCGAAGCCGTTCTCGCGCGCATCGCCGCACTCTATGCGATCGAGAAGGAGATCCGTGGCGCCGACGCCCCGGCTCGGCAAACGACCCGTAACGAGCGATCACGGCCGCTCGTCGCTGAACTCGAGAGGTTTCTGCGCGAGCAAGCCGCTCGCCTGTCGCCGGGCAGCGAGATGGGCAAGGCGATCGCCTATCTCCTGAACCATTGGGATGGCCTCACCTTGTTTCTCGACGATGGTTGCGTTGAGATGGACACCAATCCCGTCGAAAATCAAATCAGGCCGCTGACTCTGACGCGTAAAAATAGTTTATTTGCTGGTCACGACGAAGGTGGTCGTTCATGGGCGCGCATAGCTTCGCTCATCACCACCTGCAAAATCAACAGCGTGGAGCCCTACGTCTGGATGAAAGCGACGCTCAAAGCGATCGCAACCGGTCACCCGCAGTCCCGGATCGACGAGCTCCTGCCCTGGTCGTTCGGCCGCACCTCGTAATTCTCCGTCGTTGCCGCCTCCATACCCCCCGCCAACGATTTGCAAACACGTTGATCAACAGACTGCAATCCCCACGCCAAACCTTTGCGAGTGGGACGCGAACGTCGCTTACCGTATTTTCCCGGAAGTGGCCTTGATGGAGGATTAATTGGGCACGGCCCGTCCGGCCAAAAGCGCATGCTTAGACGTTCGTCGTGTTGTTTCGAATGAGCTTCGGACACGAAAACGTACCGGCGTTTATGCTGTACAAATGAACAGGCGTGCCGACCTTCTGGGTGATTTCGCCTTTGAGACGTTGCGGCGCGCGTGAAACCCGAATGCATTCCATTCGAGATCGAAACGGCGGTCGAGTCTATTGCAATGGTTTGCCGTCGTCACCGGCGTTGGCTCAAGGGCCTGTATGATCCGGCGGTGTTTACCCGCACCGCCCGAAGGTACATCGCAGCGTTCGGGAAATAGCACTCGATAGCTGATTGGTTGCGCCTCGGAGGTGAGATCAATTTTCCTGAAAGTGCGGTAGTTGCTGCGGGCGATCCTAACCGCGACCGAAGCTTTTCACGCCGTCCGCATGTTAGCTTTGCAGGTCAAGGCTCGCGAGCCGCTGCCGGTCCAGAATCACGATCTCGCGTTGGGTATTGCCGATGAAATCGAGGACACCATCAGTGTGCAATTGCGACACTGCACGCGAAACGGTTTCGACGGTCAAACCAAGGTAATCGGCGATGTCGCGCCGAGACATTGGGAGCGAGATCACGTCAGCAGGAGCTATGGCTGATTTTGGGTGACGCGGCCTGATCAGGCGGCGTGGCTTTCAGTGTTCGGAATGACTTCGATTCCGTCGATGAACTTTACACCGGCGATGACTTTCGGCAACTGGTTCGTGCTCTTCAATCGCCGCCAGGTCTTCGATGCGGCGTCGATGAGCTTGAACACCATCAGCTTCGCAGTTTGTTGCGACAGCGATCCCTTGGTCCGCACCGTTCGGTGGCGCACCGTGGCGAAGACGCTCTCGATCGGGTTCGAGCTGCGTAGGTGGATCCAGTGCTCAGCAGGGAAGTCGAAGAAGGCGAGCAGCGCATGGCGATCCTTGATCAGGCACTCCACCGCACGTCCGTATTTGACGTGGTATTTCTCGACGAAGACGTCGATCGCGGTTTCAGCTTCGGCCCGGTGTGGGGCCAGATAGATGTTCCGCAGGTCGTTCTTCATGGGGCCCTGCACGGATTTGGCGACCTTGTCGAGTACGTTGCTCACTTTATGGCACCAGCATCGTTGGTGCCGCGTGCCGGGAAAGGCCTCGTCCAGTGCCTTCCAGAAGCCGAGGGCGCCGTCGCCGATGGCGAGTTGCGGGGCAATCCGTAACCCGCGTTGCCGCAGGTCGATCAGGAGTTCGCGCCAGCTCTGCGCGCTCTCGCGCACGCCGACCTGGAAGCCGATCAGCTCCTTCTTGCCTTCCGGCGTGGTGCCAATCAGCACCAGCATGCATTCGCTGTGATCTTCCATGCGGGCCTGCAGGTACACGCCATCGGCCCAGATGTAGACATAGCGACGCGCCGACAGATCGCGTCTCTGCCAGCGTTCGTACTCGACCTGCCAATCGGCCTTCAGGCCGGCGATCACCGAAGGCGACAGGTTCGGCGCATCCTTGCCGAGCAGCGCCGAGAGCGCCTCCTGGAAGTCGCCGGTCGAGATGCCGCGCAAATAGAGGACCGGGATCAAGGCATCCAGGCTCTTCGTCCGCCGCGCCCATAGCGGCAGGATTGCCGAACTGAAGCGGAGGCGGTCGCCTGGCCCGCTCGCTCCGCGGTCGCGGACCTTGGGACGAGCGACCTCCACCGGACCGATGCCGGTCGCAATCTCGCGCACCGGACCGTGCCCATGTCGGACCAGGCGCGCTCGACCGTCGGGCAGCGTCAGATTGGCCGTGCTGGCCAGAAACGCGCCAACCTCGATCTCGATCGCCCTGGCAAGCAGGTCCCGCGCGCCGGCACGAACGATATCGGTCAGTGGATCATCAACCGCGGACGGCTGACGGAAAGCAAGAACATTGGTAGTCTCGGTCATGGCGTATCGCTCTCCTCGAGAGGTTCTGGCAGGCTCGTCACCCGCCTCGATACGCCGCCTTCCTCACACCGTCATCACCCAGATTCCGCCATAGCTCCGTCAGCAGCCGTGAGTCGTTCATCCATCTCGTGCAAGAACGCGGCAACGCGCTCCAGAGCAGTTTTACGTCCGAGCAGCAGCATATGGTCTTCGGCGTGTTGCAAGTTATTCGTCGTCAAGCTGAGCAAGGTGCGCCAGACAACCGCGTCATTCTCGGCGACCGTCTCAAGGTGTTGCCGCCTGATCAGGCGAACAGCGGTTTGGATGATCGCTTCCGCCGTAAATCGGTGGACTCCGCCGTTCTCGAGTCCAAAAATATCACCCGGCAAATGAAATGCGCCAATCTGGCGCCGCCCATCGGAGAGTAATTTGCAGGTCCGTACCGCGCCTTTCCTGACCTGGTAGACGTACTCGGCTGGCTCACTCTCGATGTAGATGGTTTTACCTTTCTTGTAAGTGAATTCACTCAAGCTGACGATCGGATTCGAGCCGCTCGATATGCCGAGCTCACTGAGCGAATTGATTAGGGATCTATGGTCTGTGGTGATGCTCACGAACTCCTGAACCAGAATATACGAAGGGGAGCCTCGCGAATTGATCCGGCGCAATCTATGGATGTCATTGTAACAAGCGGCCATGAAGAGGAGAAGTAGTGTCATTGTGACGCAGTGCGCGCGCAGCAGTTGAGGTGACGCAATGTGTTGTCCTCCGGTCGAGGGGGGCCCCGCAACGCGCGTCGGAGCGAACGAAGCGATCATGGATTGAGTGCCATACGAGTGTTCTGCTGCGCGAAGGCGACAAGTCGCGCTTAAAAGATGCGTTTCACTGCGGAGTATCTTTGAAAGGCGGCTTCGGATCGCGAGCGAGTGTGTCCAAGACCAAGGACGGGTGCGGATAATCGGCTCCGGCCCTCTTAAGCCCACCCTGATATCCAACGTCTGCTCAAGAGCCCCCGTCGAGGCTCTGCCACGGGTGATTGTCTCGCTGACGATGGTCCAACTGGACCCGACACCGGCAATTGACTAAGATCAAACCTCTAATACGGATGCTCTATCCTTCAGCGAATTAAGGAGGCAAGAGATCTCATGCCTTACCTTCTCGCTACCGGAATCCTAGCACTTCCTATCCTCGTCAGCTTTGGATCAGATTTGACCGCTGCTTCACGGGTTCATTCGTACACCCCACCGGCTCGCCAAGACGTTTATTGCCTGCAGGGCCGAGCCTGGGGATATCCGGGCAACTGCCAGTTCTCGACCTACAGTCAGTGCATGGCTACCGCATCCGGCACCTACGCTTATTGCGGTATCAATCCGATGTACGCCTTCGAGCGACAGGGAAGGCAATTGCGCTGAGGCGAACGTCGTCAGGTCAGCCAAGCAGCGTTGGATGACGGACGGACCGTTCAGACTCGTGTCGCGGTTCGCTCGACCCCAGCCGCTGAATCGGCTGATTGGTCCGTTCGTTCGACTGCGCCCGGTGCCATCCTTGCATCTGGACGGCGATATCCGCTCCTGGGGCGGGGCGACACTATTCGAAACGGATCTTCTGGCTCAGATCTCTCGGAAGATAGCAGAAGGCCCGCGCTCTTCCCAGTACTGTCTCAATCTGTCTCAGAGTTCAGCGCGGCGTGCAGCCGAGCCTTCTCCAACCGAGACCTGAGTCCATTCAAACAGGCGGCCAGTTTGGCGAACTCCTGAATGCTGACATAATCAAAGACGAACTGCTCAACCTCTTTCTGCTGCTCGTAAGGATCTTGCGAGCGATGCCCGTGAGCGACAAAAGGACGTACCTGGCATCATTCATGTCGGATTTCCGGCGCACGAACTGCTTACCTCAAGCTCCCTCGATTGCTTGGTGATGAAACCCGACTCGACTCTCATCAGCTTCGCGACAGCATTGACGGGAACACCATCTTCTTCCAGCTTCGTCAGAGCCATCAAGATCATCATTTGCGGACCAGTAATGCCAAGCGCATTCGCGTGGTAGGACCGAAGATCGCAAGACATACGTCGATTGATCTGATCTACCATGTAAAGCGCCTGAGTAGATCCTGACTGACGCGCGGCGCCTTCCGGGAGCGTGTTGCCAATGCAGGCAGCTTGGGTGGCATCTGATCTCAGGAGCTCCAGCCTCAAAATATTGCTTGCTGGCTGGCTGGCTTCAGCAAAGAGGACCGGTCCTCGCTGATCACTTTGACGCGCCCAAAGCGCCCCGATCAATCAGTCGCCACAGCTAGACCATTCGTTCCGGTTCGATTTATGAGGATATTGCCCCCTCCCCAGTGGCGATCACCATAGCTTCAACCCAAGATCGAGGCCATCAAAAGTACGCCTAGCGACGTTGATGGACAGGATCGGAGAGGTCGTCGACGGGCAGTGGCGGAAATTCGCCATTTATAGGCCCGTCAGGAAACCCTTGCAAAATTATAGCAGTAGTGCTATAAGAGAAGGGCGAATGACCACACAGAAGCCCGTAGTTTGGATCGGATCGTCAAAGGACGATCTACGAGCTTTCCCGGACGAGGTTCGCCGCGTCATGGGGTTTGCGATCAATGATGCACAAAACGGCGACGAGCATCCTCGTGCCAAGGCCTTAAAGGGCTTTGGTGGCCGGAGTGTACTGGAGGTCATCGACGATGAAGATGGCGATACGTTCCGTGCCGTCTACACCGTACGCTTCGCTGGCGTTATCTATGTCCTTCATGCCTTCCAAAAGAAGTCGAAGAAGGGGATTGAGACTCCGAAGCACGACATCTTGGTAATTCAGGCCCGGTTGAAGGCAGCCGAGGCTCATTACCAAGAGAACTACGGAAAAGGAGGCAAGAAATGAGTAAGGCAATTAAAGCAACCGCAGGCAGCGATAATATTTTCGCTGACCTTGGCTTTGCCAATCCTGAGGAAGAACTCCTCAAAGCCAAACTTATTCGTGAGCTTCGTGCGATCATCAAACGTCGCAAGTTGACTCAGACAAAGGCTGCCGAACTGCTAGGCCTTAAACAGCCTGATGTATCTGCCCTAGTGACCGGCCGCGTAGGGAAGTTCTCGATCGACAGGATTGTTCGATGCCTAGATCGGCTTAATTATCGTGTGGACGTCGTTATCCGTCATAAGCCCGTTCGTCGCGCATCCTCGCGAGCTGCGGCCTAAGAGTGGGAATGGATGGATATTGACGAACTTCGGGATGCTGAAATCCAGCTACATGGTTTGACCAAGGCCGACGGCGTCTACCGGAGCGAAAGATCAAGAGCGTTGGAGAGCTCGAGCAACTATTAGACGATGCAAAAGTCCGAGAGGTTCTAGGCGGGCTGGCTAAAGTCCGTGATAAGCTGGACAAGGATGGCAAGCCTGATCCGCGCGAAAGAGGTGTATTCAAGGATATTGCTGCCAGTGAGTGGGTCGGGGAGCAGTTGGTAGGGCCCAACCTAAACACGATGACAGGCGATTTCCCCCAAATCATTGGGAAAATTCGTACTTGGGCCGATCAGTGACTGGCGAGGTTCTGATCCAGAAAATATTGAGCTGCCGAGCAGGAAGCGTTGTCGCTCCTGCCGGATGCGGGAGGACAGAATGCATTACTGACGTTTTAGCCGCCGCTGCGGGCCGTTATCTTGTGCTCACCCATACACTCGCTGGTGTTGACGCTCTTCGGAAACGTCTCGCTGAAAAAAGGTGAATTCACAGAACTATGACCTCGACACGATTGCTGGTTGGTCGCTTCGAGCTATGGCTGATTTTGGGTGACGCGGCCTGATCAGGCGGCGTGGCTTTCAGTGTTCGGAATGACTTCGATTCCGTCGATGAACTTTACACCGGCGATGACTTTCGGCAACTGGTTCGTGCTCTTCAATCGCCGCCAGGTCTTCGATGCGGCGTCGATGAGCTTGAACACCATCAGCTTCGCAGTTTGTTGCGACAGCGATCCCTTGGTCCGCACCGTTCGGTGGCGCACCGTGGCGAAGACGCTCTCGATCGGGTTCGAGCTGCGTAGGTGGATCCAGTGCTCAGCAGGGAAGTCGAAGAAGGCGAGCAGCGCATGGCGATCCTTGATCAGGCACTCCACCGCACGTCCGTATTTGACGTGGTATTTCTCGACGAAGACGTCGATCGCGGTTTCAGCTTCGGCCCGGTGTGGGGCCAGATAGATGTTCCGCAGGTCGTTCTTCATGGGGCCCTGCACGGATTTGGCGACCTTGTCGAGTACGTTGCTCACTTTATGGCACCAGCATCGTTGGTGCCGCGTGCCGGGAAAGGCCTCGTCCAGTGCCTTCCAGAAGCCGAGGGCGCCGTCGCCGATGGCGAGTTGCGGGGCAATCCGTAACCCGCGTTGCCGCAGGTCGATCAGGAGTTCGCGCCAGCTCTGCGCGCTCTCGCGCACGCCGACCTGGAAGCCGATCAGCTCCTTCTTGCCTTCCGGCGTGGTGCCAATCAGCACCAGCATGCATTCGCTGTGATCTTCCATGCGGGCCTGCAGGTACACGCCATCGGCCCAGATGTAGACATAGCGACGCGCCGACAGATCGCGTCTCTGCCAGCGTTCGTACTCGACCTGCCAATCGGCCTTCAGGCCGGCGATCACCGAAGGCGACAGGTTCGGCGCATCCTTGCCGAGCAGCGCCGAGAGCGCCTCCTGGAAGTCGCCGGTCGAGATGCCGCGCAAATAGAGGACCGGGATCAAGGCATCCAGGCTCTTCGTCCGCCGCGCCCATAGCGGCAGGATTGCCGAACTGAAGCGGAGGCGGTCGCCTGGCCCGCTCGCTCCGCGGTCGCGGACCTTGGGACGAGCGACCTCCACCGGACCGATGCCGGTCGCAATCTCGCGCACCGGACCGTGCCCATGTCGGACCAGGCGCGCTCGACCGTCGGGCAGCGTCAGATTGGCCTTGCTGGCCAGAAACGCGCCAACCTCGATCTCGATCGCCCTGGCAAGCAGGTCCCGCGCGCCGGCTCGAACGATATCGGTCAGTGGATCATCAACCGCGGACGGCTGACGGAAAGCAAGAACATTGGTAGTCTCGGTCATGGCGTATCGCTCTCCTCGAGAGGTTCTGGCAGGCTCGTCACCCGCCTCGATACGCCGCCTTCCTCACACCGTCATCACCCAGATTCCGCCATAGCTCCGTCCCTTCGTCTGTCTTTAGCGTTCCCACAGAGATCTGGCTTATCAGCTTTTGAGCCCAAAGAAGAAGAATGGTCGAAGGTCTACGCCGCGGCGCAGAGACTTATCGAGAGAGGTGCGATCAGTAGCATTTTAAAGGCTTCATATGCTGGCGTTCTGATCGATGAGTACCAGGATTGTACGATTAGCCAGCACTCTTTGGTCAAAGTGGTCTCTCGGTATCTGCCGACTTGTGTATTTGGGGACTACCTGCAGTCAATTTTCGGTTTCAGACATGACCCAGCCGTCGATTGGGATGTTGATGTTGTCAGCGCCTTTCCAAGAATTGAAGAACTGGCTGAGCCGTGGCGATGGAAACGAGTAGCGCAGCATGGCAGGTGCAAAATACGGCAAGGCACGCCGGACGTCGTTTGGCCAGTCGATCTGTCGGAAGCACCCTCCTTGTTAAAGGCCTTCAGTTTGATCATGCAGTCATCGTTGCGCCTGAAAGATTGGAAATAAATGATCTCTATGTCGCAATGACTAGGGCATCGAAAACGATAACCATCGTGTCGCCTGTTCCCATCCTAAGGGCGAAAGCGAAGAGGAAGGCATCGGGAGTTACGAGTGGGGCTTCGGTTTGAGCGAGTGGGTAAAGTCCGGCCTTTCGTCCCAAGTGCGTGCGCAGATTGAGGGGTATCTCTGTTGGCCGCTGCGGAGCTTTAGCGTAGGGTTCCAGGGAGGCTGAATAGATGCTTACGTCGCCGAGAGCTATGGCTGATTTTGGGTGACGCGGCCTGATCAGGCGGCGTGGCTTTCAGTGTTCGGAATGACTTCGATTCCGTCGATGAACTTTACACCGGCGATGACTTTCGGCAACTGGTTCGTGCTCTTCAATCGCCGCCAGGTCTTCGATGCGGCGTCGATGAGCTTGAACACCATCAGCTTCGCAGTTTGTTGCGACAGCGATCCCTTGGTCCGCACCGTTCGGTGGCGCACCGTGGCGAAGACGCTCTCGATCGGGTTCGAGCTGCGTAGGTGGATCCAGTGCTCAGCAGGGAAGTCGAAGAAGGCGAGCAGCGCATGGCGATCCTTGATCAGGCACTCCACCGCACGTCCGTATTTGACGTGGTATTTCTCGACGAAGACGTCGATCGCGGTTTCAGCTTCGGCCCGGTGTGGGGCCAGATAGATGTTCCGCAGGTCGTTCTTCATGGGGCCCTGCACGGATTTGGCGACCTTGTCGAGTACGTTGCTCACTTTATGGCACCAGCATCGTTGGTGCCGCGTGCCGGGAAAGGCCTCGTCCAGTGCCTTCCAGAAGCCGAGGGCGCCGTCGCCGATGGCGAGTTGCGGGGCAATCCGTAACCCGCGTTGCCGCAGGTCGATCAGGAGTTCGCGCCAGCTCTGCGCGCTCTCGCGCACGCCGACCTGGAAGCCGATCAGCTCCTTCTTGCCTTCCGGCGTGGTGCCAATCAGCACCAGCATGCATTCGCTGTGATCTTCCATGCGGGCCTGCAGGTACACGCCATCGGCCCAGATGTAGACATAGCGACGCGCCGACAGATCGCGTCTCTGCCAGCGTTCGTACTCGACCTGCCAATCGGCCTTCAGGCCGGCGATCACCGAAGGCGACAGGTTCGGCGCATCCTTGCCGAGCAGCGCCGAGAGCGCCTCCTGGAAGTCGCCGGTCGAGATGCCGCGCAAATAGAGGACCGGGATCAAGGCATCCAGGCTCTTCGTCCGCCGCGCCCATAGCGGCAGGATTGCCGAACTGAAGCGGAGGCGGTCGCCTGGCCCGCTCGCTCCGCGGTCGCGGACCTTGGGACGAGCGACCTCCACCGGACCGATGCCGGTCGCAATCTCGCGCACCGGACCGTGCCCATGTCGGACCAGGCGCGCTCGACCGTCGGGCAGCGTCAGATTGGCCGTGCTGGCCAGAAACGCGCCAACCTCGATCTCGATCGCCCTGGCAAGCAGGTCCCGCGCGCCGGCACGAACGATATCGGTCAGTGGATCATCAACCGCGGACGGCTGACGGAAAGCAAGAACATTGGTAGTCTCGGTCATGGCGTATCGCTCTCCTCGAGAGGTTCTGGCAGGCTCGTCACCCGCCTCGATACGCCGCCTTCCTCACACCGTCATCACCCAGATTCCGCCATAGCTCAAGGACTTCCTTGATCCGGCGCATCGACAATCTCTGGGTAGGCATTGGACTTCCTCGTTAACCACGAGGTCATCCCTAAGCCGGTTGAGTTGTCGGCCGAAGCGCTGCAAGGCTCCGAAAGCCTTGCTCACGATCCCGCGAAATCGTTGCTCACGATCGTCTGAAATCTCTGCTCACGATCCCCTGAAATCCGCGCTCACGATCCCGCGAAACGCGCATCTTGCGCTCGAAGCTGATCCGGGCCCCCTCAGCAAGGGAGGTGTATCCGGCCTTCTCGACTGACCTGATGTGCACGAATACGTCGGCTTCGCCATCATCGGGCTTGATAAATCCATAACCCTTTGTCGCGCTGAACCACTTCACAATACCGGTTGCCACTACAATGTCTCCATCTCAAACAACAGCGATCTAAGTATGGTTTGCGAAGGGCATCAAGCCGGTGCGCGGGGTATGCAATGTTGCTCCGGCACGATATGGAGCAACATCGTCGCCGGGCGTGAGCTTAGAGAGCTGGCCCCGCAAATTCGGACAGTAGCTTGAGTGGATTTTCTGCCTGACAGCGGCGAGGATTCTTGCTGCGAATCAGGAGCGAAGATGACGAAGAAGAGCCGCCGGACGCATTCTCCGGCATTCAAGGCGAAGGTTGCTTTGGCTGCGGTCAAAGGCGACAAGACACTGGCGGAGCTGGCGCAACTGTTTGATGTTCATCCGAACCAGATCACGATCTGGAAAAACCAGCTCCTGGAAGGCGCCGCCGGCGTGTTTGGGCATGACAAGACATCGGCCGAGACGCCGGTCGATTTGAAGGCGTTACATGCCAAGATCGGCGAGCTGGCGTTGGAAAACGATTTTTTGTCCGGCGCGCTCACCAAGGCGGGCCTGCTGAGCGCAAAGCGATGATCGACCGCGATCATGATCTTTCTATCGTGCGCCAGGCGAAGGTCCTGAAGCTGGCTCGCAGCACGGTCTACTATGAACCTCGGCCAGTTTCGGCCGAGGACCTTGCCTTGATGCGTCGGCTCGATGAGCTGCATCTCGATTATCCCTTCGCGGGAGCGCGTATGCTGCGATCGTTGCTGCGGCGGGAGGGCGTATACGCCGGTCGCCGCCACATCGCGACGCTGATGAAGCGCATGCGGATCGAGGCGGTCTATCGTCGCCCGAACACGAGCAAGCCGGCTCCGGGTCACAAGATCTACCCGTACCTGTTGCGCGGATTGAAGATCGAGCGGCCCGACCATGCGTGGGCAATGGACATCACCTACATTCCGATGCGGCGTGGCTTCGTCTATCTCGCGGCGGTCGTCGATGTGTTCAGCCGACGGGTCCTGGCCCATCGCGTCTCGATCACAATGGAGGCGGCCTTCTGCGTCGAAGCGGTCCAGGAGGCGTTGGCGAAGCACGGCAGGCCCGAGATTTTCAACACGGATCAGGGCAGCCAGTTCACCAGCCTCGAGTTCACCGATGTGCTGCTGGACGCGAAGATCGCCATCAGCATGGACGGCAAGGGCGCCTGGCGCGACAACGTGTTTGTCGAGCGGCTCTGGCGCACGGTCAAATACGAAGAAGTATATCTCCGCGCCTACGACAGCGTGTCCGAGGCGCGAGCGTCAATTGCCAAGTATCTGGCCTTCTACAATCAGGGACGCCCTCACTCGAGCCTTGACGGGCGCACGCCCGACGAGGCTTACTTCGGCACGCAAGCTATGGTGATGGCCGCATGACCGTCGCCGACGGTTTTGTCGTCGCTCTGGTCGGGCTACGCCCTCCCGACGCAACGACAAAACCGTAAAGCCCCGCGTTCAGCATAACCCGGCAGGAATCCACTTAAATCCAGCGGGGCGCTGTCCAAACAACCGGGGCCAGCTCTTCAGGTGCGCTCTTCTGTTCCAGAAGAGCAAGAAAGGCCCGCCCTTTGTCCGTTATGATCCATTGTCCGGGTTCCCGCGTAACCAGCCCTTGTCCGAAAATATTGAGATCCGGCGTCTGCGCCGCCAATCGCTTCGTACGATCCGTCCACTCCGGACCGCTGGTGTAGAACACCGCCAGGTAATCCTTGAGGACGGCAAGGCTCGCCCGGCCCTCCGGTTGGCCGGCGAGAATCCTAAGTATCGAGACCTGAAAACTCACTTTCTCCAACCAAACGCGGTAGCACCAAAGCCGCAAATCTTAGCGGCACCTGCCGGACCCCGCGCTCCACTTTAAAACAAGAACCTCAAAACAAATGCTGATGCGGATCCGGCAGATTGGGACGCAAATGTAGACCGTCCTTGTCGAGCTGGGGAGGCCCTTTGATTCTATTCCTCGCTCGTTCCTGCAAGGCTGTCGGGCTGTCAAGCGTCGAACCGGCCTGATCATGGACAGCCCAAAGCTTGGCAAAACGGAGTTTGCGCCTCTCAAAGAGACAGGTTTCGAGGACGAGTGTTCGATCTAGTGTCGCCGCGTCCATACGAACGCGAATGGATGCCCCAAAGGTGTTCGCCAAAATCGTAATTCGGATGTCGAGCCTGGTACAATCTGAGGTGACGTTGCCTGCTCTTATCCCCCGTTTAGCAAAGGATTGCGGCGCATATGGGCGAGTTCATGCTGGATCTCGACGCCGCTTCAGCTTCACGGCCCTGCATCCGCTAGCCTGTCGGCCTAAGCAGCCGGACCCGAGCCATGATCGGTCGGTAAGCTGCTCGGTCGAAAGTCCGATCTAAAAACGCGAAAGGCGATTGCCGACAGCGATAGCGGGACTTCCGGCGAGCTTGCGCTCAGTATCGTACCTCGCCCGCAGCTCTTGACTGATGCCCATTATTGCGTGAACGAGAGGCATCAAAATTTGGGAATGGCAGCTGAGAATGATGGATGTGGTTGCTGAGGCGAACGCCTCGGAGTTACCGCGCATTTTGCACAAATCCTCCCGGCGCTCGTCTTGGATTCTCGTCCTCTTGGTCTTCTTTGGTTTGTGTGCCGCGGCAGCCTATGTTTGGACTAACATGGAGACAATTTTGGCGAGGTCGCAAGTGCTTGGGCCCGCGCCGATGCATGGCTTGTCACCTGAGGTTAGGGAAGCTCTGCTGGAGGTTCGATCCGAGCAACAACGGGCGAGCGATGTAATCGCAGAACTCAATCGCAATATCGGTGCGCAGCAAGCCGATTTGAAGCGGATGACGGACCAAATCGAAGCGTTGACCGCGAAGATCGAATCCTTGCAGAGTTCACTCGCTGCTGCGTCTGCGCCGCCAGTCTCTTCTCCGCCTGCAGCCCAATCAGCTTCGAAGCTGGCGAAAAGAGCGGTCCAGCCCTCTAAGCCAGAAGGGCCAATTTCCGTTGGCGGCGCGCCGCTGATCCCTGAGCCAGGATCTGGCCAGCATTGACGGAAGCGCTTGGGGGATCTCCGCCTCAACCAATTCCGCCTGAAGCTTGTCGGCTGTGCGTCTGATCCCGGTCTGCCCGCGTCCACGCACTGCCAGCAACCCATACTGGGGGTCCAAAGGTTGGTTTTGGTGCCAGTGTACAGGAGGGTGGAGTATCTCGACCGCAAGCCGTCAGGCATGACTCTCAATTTCAGCTTCAATCATTGGAGCAAAGGCTCCGAGATCGGCGCGAGTTCTGCATTCGCGTTGTCGCTGTCCACGAATTCGGACATGCCCTCGGTTTTACGCATGAACAGAACCGCGACGATGCGCCGGAGGCGTGCCGTAACGAAAAAGCTTCCGGCTCGGTCGGCGATTATAAGGTCACCCAATACGATCTCGATTCAATAATGAACTATTGTAATCCAGCATGGAACGGAAAGGACAACTCAGCCCACTCGATATCGCCGCCGTCAGGAAATTCTATCCCTCCCGACACTCGGTCTCTTACTATCCATGGGCGCGCCCGCGCTGGCCGATCGCGCGGCGGTGCAGATTGCTGCGCGCTACAATGTCAGGACGGTTCACGTCCAGTACGTTGGCGTGATGTACAACGACAAGCAGGAAGTCGGCGGCGGCTCCGGGCTGCTCATCGGCGACAGCCTCGTGCTGACCAACAGCCATGTGATCGGACGCGAGGAGAACTACAAGAGCTTCGACGTCAATGCCCGCCTCGGGTCGCGCAATGCGAATCCCATCAAGGTCACTGCGGTTCATCGCGACGATGCCAGGGACCTGGCTCTTCTGGAGCTGTCGCAGTCCGCCGGCAATAGCCGTGGCGCCTCTCGTTGCCCGATGCCTGTGATCAACGACAACCAGCAGGCCCCGATGGGGACACAGCTCTATTTGCTAGGTTATCCTCTCGATCTGGATCTGAGCATTTCGAGCGGTCTGATCAGCAGCCAGACGAGCCCGAACGGCCGACGGCAGACCGACACAATCATGAATGTCGGCAACAGCGGCGGACCTGCATTCAACGAGTTCGGCGTGGCGGCATCGTCAAGTGGAACGAGGCGCAGGTTTCCGGTGTCAACTTCATCATTCCAGCGACCGTGATCACCGCAAGCCCGCTCTACAGCATGATCGCAGCCCTACCACAACCCTCTGTCTGCTGGACGAAATGGGTTGACACGACGATCTTCTTTGAGAACTGGAGCAAGCTGAACTCCACGCATGTGCAGACCCAAGCCAACGCTGGGGTGAAGATCCCCGAAATTCTTGCCGGAGCGATCCACACGATACTGCCCGAAGACCGCCGCCTTATCGTGAACGTGCCGGTATCACAGCTTGACGAACCGAAGCAGATCGAGCGCTCCTATACGGTGGATAAAACCAAGGACGACCACCCCGTCGTCTTTGCAGAGCATACTGCAGACTATGCCGAGACGTTCCCTGCAGAGCCCGGCTATCGCATTGCAGGGTGCACGTGGCACGTCGAGACCGGAAACGGCGCCAGCAATATCGCTTGTGCGGTCAACGATACCGGCGCGCAGGCTCGCTTCACCTACAAGCTCACGAGCGGACCTGCCGTCGACAGATACCGCGGATGGCTCGGCGCCACTGTCAACGTTTCCCAGATCCTTGCGACGCAGGTGCCGATCGATGGTCATGCTTTCCTTACCGGCCTGCGCTTCCAACGGGCTGCATCGGCTCGGCCCCGCTTTCCGGCAGGTTCAGGCGATACTCGTTGTCCTCTTCTGCGCGCTTGCGGCCGGTTGCGCCCACCAGGGTCCTGCTTCGCAGCCGGCGAAGCCGCATATCCACAAAGCACCACAGAAACATGTGAGCGCGTTCAGGGGATATGGCTATCGCTACGACCCCGGCTATTACCATGATTTTCGGCGCTATCATGGTTATCGGACGTGGCGGCCCACCGCCGGCGAGGCGAGCGAGGAGGCACCTCCCGACAAGAGCACTACCGGGTCCGACGTTGTGGTCAACAAGTCAGTCTTATTGATCGAGGAACCGCAATTCACGCTTAACACTGCACGCCATTTGCGGACCGCCATAAGACGCGAGGCGGCCACTGTGGTGCTTGTAGAGGTGGATGACCTCATCTTCGATAAATTGAGCCGCCTCTCTCAGATACGGTCGTAACGCCGAGGGAAGCAGGCGCGTCTGCGCCAGAACTCTTCCGAGACGATGGGTGGTCACTGGGCGCTGAGACCTTGGGCTGCGGCTTTGAGGATGCGCGGGAAAGTGCGCCAGCCGCGTTCATGAGGAGGAACCGATCGGTGTAAGAGTAAACTGTTGCGGATGGCGAGACGGTAGATCCCTCACGCATGCTGGTGCAGGCAGATCCATATTGCATCCCAACTTCCTTAGCGTTGTAAGGCACGATAAAGCGCGGTGCTAACCAGCTATAATGTCGCGGCCATTACCCCAAGAAAGGACAGATCGTATGGGATTGCTCAAAAACGTACGAGCGGAGCATTCCTGGAAAGGCCCCCGGCCATGTGGCGCCGATCGAGACTCAGCATCTGCCGACGAGAACACTCCCCGGCCGCTCTAATGATTATTGTACCGCTACGAGCAGCTGCTGAACCTCTTGCGGCCTGTGAAGAACAGTTGTTGCTTTTCAAGTTGAGAGGCGCCGCATCGGGTTCATATTTTGACTGCGACGGGAACCTAGCTGCCGAATATTGCAGAGAGCGATTGAGCGCACAACCGCAGAGTATCCATTGTGCGTGTCGTAGCCAATGTTGTCGCTTATCTAGCCCGTCCTATTCGTGAGAGTGCGGCTTTTGGGCCCGATTGATGCGGCCGCACATCTTGTCTGACGAGGCGCACAGGATTGCCTTCGGCTTTTCGCCGCCTGACGACCGGTACTTTGCAACGCGCTTGAGGGATGGGTTGGGCGAACGGGGGCGGACGCCCCGCCGGTCAAGGACCGAGCGGCAGCAGCGCGCCGGGCAAGCCGCAGATCAGGTCGGCTTCGGGACATGCCGCGGCAAACGCAAGGCGAATGCGGCTCGTGGTCTCGACGACACGGGCGGCGATTTTCAAGAGCCGAAGACGCAGCGTCGCGAACTCGGCAGCGGCCAATTCCCGGGCTTTGGGAATGGCGTCGCGCACGGTCAGCATCAGCCAATAAGCGGCCGTATGGAGCACGAGACGGACCTGGTTGGCGAGCGCCGAACGGCAGCTGGTGCGATCGGAGGCGAGCTGCGTCTTATGCAGCTTGATCAGATTCTCGGCTTGGCCGCGCGCGCAATACAGGCTGTCGTAGATCCACTCGGCCGAGCCGACATCGAGGCTGGTGACGACGAAGCGGATGTCGAGGCCGAGCATCGTCGCCTCAATACGGGCGACAGTGCGCCGTTCGCGATCCCAGGACTTTGCCTTGTGGCGCGTCTCGGTATAGCCACGCAGAACCGGCAGGTTCTCGATGGCGCGTCGCGTGCGGATGTCGTCGGCGACCTCGTCGACTTTTCTGGCGAGAGGCTTGGTGCCGGACAGACCGAAGATGTAGTCGATGCCGTTGGTCTCGCACCACGCCATGGCCTCCGGCCGGGCATAGTGCCCGTCGCCACGGAACGTAATTTGCGTGTTGTGCCATCGCGTCCGGATATGCCGTACCAGGCGGCGCAGATGGGCACGCACCTCGACGCCGCCCGGCGTCTTGCCGGGCCGCAGCACGACGGCCACGGGCCGGCTCTTCTCCGTGTCGTAGACGTGGATCGGCAGGAAGCAGCGTTCGTCATAATGAGCGTTGAACAGCGAGAGCTGCTGATGGCCGTGGACGACGTCGCAGGTATCATCGATGTCGAGCGTGACGGATGCCGGCTCGTGGGGGTAGCTATCCATCCATGCGTCGACCAAAATGTAGGTCAGCCGGATCACGTCGCGCAGGCGCGGAGCATTCTCCAGCCGCGACAGCGTCGGCTGGGAACACAAATCCCGGCCCGTGTCCGGCAGCCGTCCGCAGGCCAGTTTGAATGCCGGATCGGACCTCAGATGATCGAGGTCGTCGGCGTCCTCGTAGCCGCAGCAGATCGCGAACATGCGAGCGCGGAGCATATCGACCAGGCTGTGCACGACCCGCGTCGGATCGCGCCGATCCGGGAACACCCGGGCCAGATTGTTGGCCAAACCGAGACGCCGCTCGGCCATCGCCAGAAGCATCACGCCCCCGTTCGAGGTTAGGCGCCCACCATCGAAGGCAGCTGTGACTTTCTTGGCGTGAACGGCTGGAAACGAGAAGGGCGGAATCGTATCGTCGGTCATGGCGGGCGTGGCGTTCGCGGTTGGAGGTGATGGGGTTGGCTTCGCAACCGAATCCTACGCCGCATCAGCGCTTTACCCCTCAGGCGCACTCTTACGAATAAGACGGGTTAAGTTGAAGAAAGATTGAGTGACTCCCGATCATTTCTGTGCCGAAACGTGGAGTCGCGGTCGTGCCGCGTCCAAAGAAACCGGCGCGAGCGGCCTATTAGACGCGGTAGGTGATCAGCCTCCGAAACGAGACTATCAAGCATGAAGAGATCGAGCGCGAGGCAGAGGTTTTATTTGTGTTGAATTCTTGCTTCTCGATAGTGGTCTGAAATCGTATCATCGGTCATGGCGGGCGTGGCGTTCGCGGTTGAAGGTGATGGGGTGGCTTCGCAACCGAATCCTACGCCGCATCAGCGCTTTACACCACGCTCGCCAGCCTCTCAGGCGCCCTCTCGCGAATAAGACGGGCTAGACAGCTTGGTGGTCGCCCGTTATGCGCGTTACGCTACTCCGACCATCGATGCTGACTGGCACCTCACCGGCGACGGTTGCGCGATGAACGAGGCGATGTTGGTCGCCGTAGTCATTCACTGCATAATGTTGTGTAGCGCGATTGTCCCAGATCGCTACATCACCATCCCTCCAACTCCAACGCACAGTGTTTTCGAGCGCAGTGATATGAGACTGAAACAAATCGAACAGCTTCTGGCCATCGTATTTCGGCAGGCCAACGAAGTTTTGCACCAGAGCGCCGAGCACGAGCGTGCGTTCGCCAGTCTCCGGGTGCACGCGCACAACGGGATGCTCAGTCCGATAGATTGTTTTAGTGAAGACTTCGTCCAAGTGCTTCTTGTCGAGCTCGCTGACGCGGGCAAGTATTGCGTAGTCAAAGGCATTACTGTGAACGGCCCATAGCCTGTCTGCAAGCCCTTGGAGCGGCGGCGCTAGGTCGAGGTAGGCCGAGGCGGTGTTTGACCAGACCGTATCGCCACCGAAAGGTGGCATCACAATGCCTCGCAGCACGGCGATCTTAGGGTAGGCATCGACGAAGGTTCCATCAGTGTGCCAGAGATCCGCCCGGCTACCTGCACGGGTGGAATCAAGCTCGATGATCGACGCTGTTCCCTTGATCGCACCGAGCGTTGGATGAGGTGTCAACTCTCCGAAACGAATGGCAAAGCTCTCCTGCTCCGCATCATCGAGGTGGAGCTGGCCGCGAAAGAAGATGACCTTGTGCTCCAAAAGCAGCCCATTGATCGAGGCAATCGTCTGCTCCGGTAAATCGCCTGACAGTTTGACATTTCGGATTTCTGCGCCGATGCGCACTGCGCGTTTAATGACATCGGCGCGAGGAATGACATTGTCCGACAAGATCATTGCAGTCATGGTCCCATCTTGCGTAGCCCCTAGGCCACACTATCCGCTCGACCAGGCAGACCAGCGCGAGCGGCGACCGCTAGCTGGATCCGTCATCATCTATGGGTAGCGAGTGGCTCCCGTTTGAACTCACGCGACTTCGAAAAGGTTACCGCAGCATCCGCTTCATCGAATATTGAACAAATCCCTAGTTCGATCAATTGCTAGCAGTGGTAGTTGACCGCGGCGAAAGCGTTGTATTTCGCTGAGCGTTTGCTCTTGCGTCCGCTGCCCGATGAATAGGAATCTGTTCGAATGCACGGTCACTGACACCGAAGCGATAAGAGGTCCCCTAAGAGCTGCCCGTTCCTCGCCGCAAAACGTCGATAGAACGGCAGCGTCCGGAGAACGCCGGCCGAGGTTCGGGCCATTGACGGGGGCGGTCCTCGCAGCCGCGGCGTTCGATGCCTTCGCCGGTATGAGGGAACATCTGCGCGCCACAGCACGCCTCCTTCGCTTCGACCGGGTTGTTTGTACGCTTGAAGACGAGGCCTGTGTAGCAGACGCCATCCCGGATGTCGGCAAGAGACCACGGCTTCTCGCCCGCTTTGTAATAGACACCAGTCGTGAAATTCCACGCGACGGTGCGTCATCCTGCATCTTGCGGGAAAGCTCGCCCTTGCTGTTGAGGTATTCGCGCGGGGCAATGGCGGTCTGCGCACGAGCTGGGTGATCGCCTCGCAGCCAAGTAGCCTGGCCCTGAGCTGGTTGTGGAAATGGTTTTCGAGCAAGTGCTTCTCCGCGGCCACATTGGCGTCGTCGAAGAAGACGCCTTGGCGCTGTACCGCTATTTGGAGAAGAAGCCTATATCGCCCTGCGGTGCCAGGATCTGATGTTCGGTAATCCATCCGAGTATCTGGCGAAGACGGCGGAAGTGCTTTCGATCCAGCTCAAGCCCGATCTTGTCGCGACCGACGTTGAAATGAAGGCTTCGCGTGATTTTCTGATCCACAACGGCGGCCTGATCAATCAGCTCTACCTCGACGAGGCCGGCCGCAAGCTCGGGGCAAAATCAATGAAGAACTCGATATCTACGAAGAGTTTTCGCGGACGTAGTCAGGAACGCCAAAATGTTATCCGGCGCTATCCAAGAGAGACCGAGCAGAAATATCGATGAAGACCCAACTCACAGAGTGTCGCCGGATCGGTAGTGTTCTTTCCGTACGCGGACAATGTGACCTAGCTTACTCGCGATATTGATTGTGAGCGTCCAAACCCCTCGGACAGTAGGGCGTAAGCCGTCCTTCAGTCCGCTGCTGCCGCATCGACGGCGACCAGTCATGTGCCGAGGGAACCGATCTAACTGTCGAGTTTCCCAAGATAGCGCGCCGCGCCGAGGCGCATCATCGTCATCAGCGTTGGCTGATCGCATGGCGATCGTGAGGCATCGTTGGAAGGGAGGAGCGGCTCCCAGCGCGCCAACGGGCCGCGCCGGATCGACAATTCGCTTCCCGCATGCGAGCGAAGGCGGTCTCCCGCGTCATGGTGGCGATCTCCGCGGGGGTCAGGCCGAACATCTCCTCGGGCGGCGTCGCCCAGGTCTGCGCACGGATCGGCGAGGGCATGCCCATCCGGGCAAGGAAGCCGTCGAACTTGCGAAGGTCCATGTCTGTCTGCCTTTGAAGTTCGCGCGCCGACATGCGCGAGGCGCCGTCATTCGCAAAGGTTAACATGTGCACGCCGATGACATCGCCATCCCGCGTGAAGCCGCTCGCCCAGATGAAGAAACTGGCGCAGAGGCAGGTAAAGCCGTCGGGGTCCGCGAGGCCGTCGCCTTCCGGGCGCACCTTGTCCTGCGTGGCTTGCTTAAAGATGCAATGGAGCTGGCTCGCGTTGCTTGTCGCGGAAGGGGGCACGCACTTCGCTCCGCAAGATCCGGATCTGCTCGCCGATATCATCACCGGCGTCGCCGATGCCGCCCGACGAAGAGCTCGTCACGACCTGGAGGAGATATCCCGATCGAACATAGGGCGTTACCGGCGCGCGGAAGCGCTGCCCATCATGCTGCCCTACTTCATCGCAGAAATTGACGTAGAAAAGCTCGCGCTGGGGATCCGCAATCGCGTGCATCGTTAGATATCTTCGCCATGATGGGCGGGAGTATGTCCTGTTCTTCGTTCCCACGAGATCGGGCAAGGGTGTCGGCCTCGTTATCCCTTCGCTCCCGACCTGGCCGGGCTCGGCGATCGTTCGTCAAGGACGAGAACTGACAGCTCACCGCTGGCTTCCGTAGCCAGCGCGGTCGCGTCCTTCTCTTCGATCCGACCAATGCAAAATCGTCGGCCTATAACCCGTTGCTCGAGGTCCGCCGCGGCGAGTGGGAGGTGCGCGACGTCCAGAACATCGCCGACATCCTGGTCGACCAGGAGGGTAGCCTGGAGGAGCCGAACTACTGGGAGAAGACCAGCCACGCCCTCCTGGTTGGTGCCATCCTCCACGTCCTCTATCCCGAGGAAACAAAACCCACGCCGGCGTCGCAGCCTTCCTGTCCGATCCGAAGCGGCCGATCGAGACGACGTTCGCCGCGATGATGCGAACGGCGCATCTCAGCGAAGGCGGCGTCCATCCCGTCGTCGCTTCCGCTGCCCGCGAGCTGCTGAACAAATGCGGTAACGAACGCTGGGCGTCCTGAGTATCGCGATGTCGTTCCTGGGCCTCCACCGAGACCCCGTCGTGACGGAGGTGACACGGCGCCGCGACTGGCGGATTATCGACATCGTCGGCGGGGATCGGCCAACCACGCTTTACCTTGTCGTGCCGCCCTCGGACACCAACCGCACCAAGCCACTCATCCGTCTGATTCTCAATCAGCTCGGCCGCCGCTTGACGGAAGATCTGCAGGCCAAGGCCGGCCGACGCCGCTTTCTCCTGATGCTTGACGAATTCCCGGCGCTCGGCGGCTCGATTTCTTCGAGTCCGCGCTGGCGTTCATGGCCGGCTACGGCATCAAGAGTTTCCTGATCGCTCAGTCGCTGGACCAGATCGAGAAGGCATATGGGCCCAACACTCGATCCTCGACAACTGTCACGTCCGAATCGGGATACCGCGCTTGACATGCCGGTAGCGCATAATTTCGAAACGGCGGAACAACCCGACATCATGCTCGGAGGTAATGGTCTCAAAAATGCGAAGCATCTCTTGCGGGGCGGCCGCCGGCGTCTCGCCTTTTTGGAGCAACGCAGGTGCATACTGAAGGTTCATCAAGACGACGTCGGCGTAGACGAGCACTCACGGTGTTGGTTTTCAGCCATGGATCCGCGCGCTCCGAATTCCGCATGTGTATGTCCGATTGCCGCCGCAATGTCGTAAATCCGACAAGAGCTGCCGGGGCGATTCCGCACGAAATGCCGTAGGTGGGCATGTTCTTCTCGTCCAACAAGGCGCAGTCGAGATTTTGTGGGTGGCACGGCGGTTGCTATTGAGCAGACGGACCACTGCCGCGGCTACAGGCCAAGCCGCTGCCGCATCCCAAGTCACACAAACGTGCTTCAGTAATCAATCGACGTACCCAGACCCGGACAGAATTTACGCGAGCGCCAACGACAAGAACTTACACGAGTTCAAGGAGGCTTCTGTGGAAATGCTGGATGTCATCGGAATTGGGATCGGCCCATTTAACCTTAGTCTTGCAGCGCTTATTGAACCTACTCCGCTCCGCGCACTTTTCCTGGAGAAGCGAGACGCACTTGTCTGGCATCCGGGCCTTGCGCTGCCGAACAGCCGCCTACAGGTGTCGCCGCTTAAGGATTGCGTGACCCTGGTCGATCCTACTAGGGTCTGTACCTAAATAGCGCCACGTGATTCTCTTGCCTACGTGTTGATTCGGGGGCGAGAGAATGCGCGCTGGTTTGTTTTGGCTGAACGACAGGCAATGGGCGCGTATCGAACCGCATCTGCCGAGGGGACTGACGGGGCCGGATCGGGACGACGACCGACGCATCGTCAGCGGCATCATTCACATGCTGCAATCGGGTGCACGATGGCGTGATTGTCCACGTGAATACGGCCCTTACACGACGATCTACAATCGCTTCAATCGCTGGGCCAAGCGAGGACGATGGTGCGCAATCTTCGAAGCGCTGGCCAAGCCTGGCGAAGACGGCGTCGTACTGTCGCTCGACTCGACCTCGATTAAAGCTCACCGGTGTGCCTCCGGCGGAAAAGGGGGGAGCACAATCAAGCAATCGGCCGCTCGCGCGGAGGCCGCACGACAAAAATCCATGCGCTGAGCGATCCGCTCTGCCGGCCGGTCGTCCTGCATCTGACTCCAGGCCAGGATGCCGATATCGCTGCGGCTCCCGATGTCCTGGCGCTCGCGCCACCCATGAGCGTGCTCCTCGCCGACAAAGGGTATGATGGCGACAAGCTTCGCGGCGCAATCATTCGTCGTGGCGCCAAGCCCGTAATCCCCAATAAATCTAACCGTGTCGTCATCCATCGCTTCAACAAACGCGCCTACAAAGGACGAAATGTCATCGAACGCTGCTTTTGCAGGCTCAAGGACTTCCGGCGCATCGCCACGCGATATGACAAGCTCGCCCGTAATTTTTTGGCCGCTGTTCATCTCGCCGCTCTCGTCGCATATTGGCTCAATTGAGTCTGGACCCTAGTCCATATTCATTCCTCAACTATTTGGCGCTGCATGGTCGGCTCTACAGCTTTGTCAACAAGCGCAATGCTTCAACATCGCGGCAGGAGTTTATTGAGTACTACCGGTGGGTCGCAGGGCGACTCAAGACGCTGCGCTTTTCCGAGGTCGTCAATGATGTTATTCCCTTTAGCCCGTCTTATTCGCGAGAGGGCGCCTGAGAGGCTGGCGAGCGTGGTGTAAAGCGCTGATGCGGCGTAGGATTCGGTTGCGAAGCCACCCCATCACCTTCAACCGCGAACGCCACGCCCGCCATGACCGATGATACGATTTCAGACCACTATCGAGAAGCAAGAATTCAACACAAATAAAACCTCTGCCTCGCGCTCGATCTCTTCATGCTTGATAGTCTCGTTTCGGAGGCTGATCACCTACCGCGTCTAATAGGCCGCTCGCGCCGGTTTCTTTGGACGCGGCACGACCGCGACTCCACGTTTCGGCACAGAAATGATCGGGAGTCACTCAATCTTTCTTCAACTTAACCCGTCTTATTCGTAAGAGTGCGCCTGAGGGGTAAAGCGCTGATGCGGCGTAGGATTCGGTTGCGAAGCCAACCCCATCACCTCCAACCGCGAACGCCACGCCCGCCATGACCGACGATACGATTCCGCCCTTCTCGTTTCCAGCCGTTCACGCCAAGAAAGTCACAGCTGCCTTCGATGGTGGGCGCCTAACCTCGAACGGGGGCGTGATGCTTCTGGCGATGGCCGAGCGGCGTCTCGGTTTGGCCAACAATCTGGCCCGGGTGTTCCCGGATCGGCGCGATCCGACGCGGGTCGTGCACAGCCTGGTCGATATGCTCCGCGCTCGCATGTTCGCGATCTGCTGCGGCTACGAGGACGCCGACGACCTCGATCATCTGAGGTCCGATCCGGCATTCAAACTGGCCTGCGGACGGCTGCCGGACACGGGCCGGGATTTGTGTTCCCAGCCGACGCTGTCGCGGCTGGAGAATGCTCCGCGCCTGCGCGACGTGATCCGGCTGACCTACATTTTGGTCGACGCATGGATGGATAGCTACCCGCGCGAGCCGGCATCCGTCACGCTCGACATCGATGATACCTGCGACGTCGTCCACGGCCATCAGCAGCTCTCGCTGTTCAACGCTCATTATGACGAACGCTGCTTCCTGCCGATCCACGTCTACGACACGGAGAAGAGCCGGCCCGTGGCCGTCGTGCTGCGGCCCGGCAAGACGCCGGGCGGCGTCGAGGTGCGTGCCCATCTGCGCCGCCTGGTACGGCATATCCGGACGCGATGGCACAACACGCAAATTACGTTCCGTGGCGACGGGCACTATGCCCGGCCGGAGGCCATGGCGTGGTGCGAGACCAACGGCATCGACTACATCTTCGGTCTGTCCGGCACCAAGCCTCTCGCCAGAAAAGTCGACGAGGTCGCCGACGACATCCGCACGCGACGCGCCATCGAGAACCTGCCGGTTCTGCGTGGCTATACCGAGACGCGCCACAAGGCAAAGTCCTGGGATCGCGAACGGCGCACTGTCGCCCGTATTGAGGCGACGATGCTCGGCCTCGACATCCGCTTCGTCGTCACCAGCCTCGATGTCGGCTCGGCCGAGTGGATCTACGACAGCCTGTATTGCGCGCGCGGCCAAGCAGAGAATCTGATCAAGCTGCATAAGACACAGCTCGCCTCCGACCGCACCAGCTGCCGTTCGGCGCTCGCCAACCAGGTCCGTCTCGTGCTCCATACGGCCGCTTATTGGCTGATGCTGACCGTGCGCGACGCCATTCCCAAAGCCCGGGAATTGGCCGCTGCCGAGTTCGCGACGCTGCGTCTTCGTCTCTTGAAAATCGCTGCCCGTGTGGTCGAGACCACGAGCCGCATTCGCCTTGCGTTTGCCGCGGCATGTCCCGAAGCCGACCTGATCCGCGGCTTGCCAGGCGCGTTGCTGCCGCTCGGTCCTTGACCGGCGGGGCGTCCGCCCCCCGTTCGCCCAACCTATACCTCAAGCGCGTTGCAAAGTACGGGTCGTCAGGCGGTGAAAAGCCGAAGGCAATCCTGTGCGCCTCGTCAGACAAGATGTGCGGCCGCATCAATCGGGCCAAAAAGCCGCACTCTCACGAATAGGACGGGTTAGGGACGGCTACCGCATCAGCACGAATACAACCACATACTTAGCGCGCGCTGTTGTTGTTGGTGTTGGCGTAGAGCCCAAAATCCCCGCCTGTGCCAGATCTTTGCTATGTGGCACTCTCTACCATGCAGCTGACTATCTCGAGCGGCCGCTACCGCAAGCAGCCGAGCATGTGCTCGTTGTGGGAGGCGGTCAGAGTGGCGCTGAGATTACCGAGGACATTCTTACTCGTTCTGTATCCACCCAGATCACGTGGTCAACGTCGCGTTCGAACTTTTTTGCCATCGACGACAACAGCTTCGTGAATGAAGCTTATACGCCCGCGTATAGCCGTCGCTTTCACGCTCTACCGCTTCAGCAACGCCGCGATATAGTCGAGGGCGAGATGCTTACGAGCGATGGCATTTCCGTCGACTTGTGCAACCGCTTATATGAAATGCTGTACGAACGCAGCGTGGATGGCACGCTGACCGACCGTTTTCGTGTGTTGCCCAGCGTAGTCGTGAAAGGCATCACCTCCCACAAAATGGGTTGGCGAGTAGATCTAGATGAGATCGCAACGCAGCGAAATAGCTGCATTCTAGTCGATCGTATAGTGCTTGCTACTGGTTTCCAGCCGCGTACGCCGCCCTTCTTGGAGGCCCTGCTCGAGGGAGCATGTATGGAAGATGGCCTGCCAGTACTTGGCCCGGACTATGCAGTCCGCTTCGGTCGGCCCGTGCCAGGACCAATATATCTACAAAATCAAAGCCGCGTGCAGCACGGATTGCAGAGCGCCAATCTATCTTTGGTCGCGTACCGTAACAGCCAAATTATCAATAGCCTCCTCGGCCGACCGTTCTATTTGAATACATCCGGTAGGCAGATGATTCAGGTTTACGCAACTTCGGACGCGTCTGAACGAGACGCCGGTGTGGTGGCGATGCGATCGACCCGACAGGTATCGGGTGGCACATGAACGGCGGCTCGACCTCACCGCTGCGGGGCCGGATTGCGGATGGAACGGCCAACCCCGCCGATCAGCTTTCAGGCACGCTCGACTACCGCGCCTTTGTACCATTTTTGATTGCCTCCATTGTCATTGCAGCAGCTTACGGCACTAGCTTTCTATTGCCGGACTACATGCATGCGCTCGAAACGGATGGTCAAGCCGCTGGTCTTATCATTTCCAGCGGCATGGCTACCACTCTCGTTTCCTGTTGCTTGGCAGGGTGGCTGGCAAAGCGGATAGGCCTATTGCCCACGTTGACTGTCGCATCCTTGTTTATGGCGTTAGCCATGCTTGCCTTTGCCGGCGCTGCCCTCGATACGCGAGCTGCGTACGGTGGAGGCTTGCTGGTGGGCGCTGCCTGGTCAGTGTTCTTCATTTTGGCACCGCTGCAGATCATCCGCCATCTACGGCCCTCAGCACGTATTCAGTATTTGACGGTCTTATCCGGATCACAAATGGCTGGGCTCGGCCTGGCAGCTCCACTTGGTCACTTGCTCGCAAAATACACTGGTTCGCTGGCCACGATTTATGCGGTGCTTGCGATTGCGTGCGTGATCGCCGCCGCCTGCGTAGACCTTACAAGACGCGCGACGTCGAGGCTATCGGCACTGGCTATGCCAGATATCGCAATTACTCTGGCCGCGACTACGACACTCCTTCAGAAGTGCACAGCACTCCCCATCGCCATGATTGCGATTTCAGGCTGCGTGTTCGCGGGGCTGTCCACATATCAGAGCGCGTATTCCGCCTCACGTCACCTGAACTCCGATCTGTTCTTTCTCTTTTTCACTGCTACGAGCGTGATACTACGCTTCTCTGTCGCTCACCTCATGGGCAGCCTGCCGTTACGCCGACTGGCACTCACGCTCATCCTACTGACCGCTGCGTCTCTGGTGCTGTTCCTTTTCAACGGTGGCAGCACATCACTCTATATTGCGGCCTCTGTCCTCTTTGCCGCCGGCTATGGGTTAAGTTATTCAACCTTGAATACGATAGCCGTCAATCTCGCCGGTGAGCACGGCGTCTCCGTGCCCACTACATCGCAGATATTTACCCTCGCATACTTTCTCGGGCTCTTTGGCTTTCCTATGGTCGGAGGGCAGTTGGTCCGTGGATTCGGCCCTGACGTGATGTTGCTTAGCCTATTGAGCGCGACCGCTCTTAATGCGGTGCTAGCAACCCGCCTCGGCCAAAGCACATCTGATCCGTCTCATTTTAGGAAGGAGCTCACACATGCTGACCGAGGCGCAACAATCGAAATGGAATAAGGATGGATACCTTCGATTGGAGAAGTTCTTCGATCCAGCCAAGCGCGACAAGATTTCTCGTTACGTTGAGGAAGTTGCACGTTGGGATGTAAGCTCCGACAAGTGGATGTTGTGGTTCGAGAAGACGAGTGACAGCAGAAAAATTATTTCCAAGGCCGAGAACTTCTTAGACTACCATGCCCCTCTACGGGACGCGCTCCTGGCCGATGGCCGCATTCGTATAGCGGTCGAGACACTCTTGAATGAGAAGACACGGATGTTGAAGGAACTTCTGATCTTCAAGTATCCGGACAGCGGCGGGTACCGCCCTCATCAGGACATCTATCATGTCCCGCACAAGATACCCGAACGCATGGTGCACGCAATTGCATCCATCGCCGTGGACGACTCCGGCCCGGGCAACGGTGGGCTCTTCTTCACGCCAGCTCGCCATAAGGAAGGAATGTTTCCGATGGATGCGGGTGGCGTGATTCACCCGGAGATCGCCGAGGCCTTCGCATGGGAGCCGGTGCGATTGAAAGCTGGGGATGTTTTCATTTTTGACGATTATGCGCCCCATTACTCCTTGCCAAACAAGAGCGATCGGTCGCGTCGTGCGATTCACTTGGTGTTCCAGCGCGCATCCACTGAGAGGCCAACACGCACCGAATACAACCGCATGAAGCGTGCGTACAACCCACCAGAAGAAGCTGTGGCAGATCTTGAGAACCTAAAGCGTCCCAATGGCATATTCTATCGCAACTGATAGCCACGTCTGAGGAAGACCAACATGTACACGACGCGGCCCGATCATTCTCTGATGCGAACCGAATACGGCGCTCTGGTCTGGCGCCTCTTGGAGCATCTCCCGGAGGGTCTCAGCCCAGCATTTGGCGCTTCAGTCGCGGAGCTCGCTCCAGGCGATGCGGTCGACCCGCACGATCATCAGGAGCACGAACTGTGGCTGCTGATCTCTGGTCGTGGAGAATTCGAAGTCGACGGTCAGGTCCGTAATGTTAGCGAAACGAGCTTGTGTTACATGGCGCCACATCAGAGGCATACTATCCGCAATATCAGCCAAGATAGCGCTCTCAAGTTTATCTCGATCTGGTGGGATTGACGTGCGCACTTATTTTATCTGTCCCGCGCCGCCTTGCCCTAACGGCAAGCTACATCTGGGTCACATCGGCGGCGTGTATTTGCCCGCTGATATTTTCGTCCGCTTTCAACGCATGGCCGGCCATCGGGCCTACTACATCACGGGCTCAGACGAGCACGGCACATATACGCTCGAAACGGCACGAAAGCTCGGCCGATCCTTTAGCGAGGTCGCAGAAGGATACGTTCACAAGATCTTAGAGTGTTTGCGCGCGGTGCAAATTACGCCCGATGTGTTCGTGCGCACGTCCAGCGCGATTCACAAGGGAAATGCTCTAGCGATATTCCGCGAGCTGCAGGCGGCCGGCTACGTCGACGTACGGCGGGGCGTCCAACTGTATTGCGAACATTGCGATGAGTTCGCTGCGGACGGCGCCTTGCGAGCGGCCGCGGCGACATGCTTGGTCAGGATGTATTCAAAGCCCGAGCGGGTCATCGCCTGAGCACGGGCGTTGAAGAACAGCTCAGGAGCGTCGGTGACTGGGCGCACTTTGAGCCAAGCCTTCACAGCTGCAGCCGTTTGTTTCCAGAGCGGCAAGACACGTTCACGACGGCCCTTACCCATGATGTGCACGCTGGACATGGTCTGGCGGTCGATCTGATCGAGCCGGAGGCCGACCAGCTCCGACACGCGCATGCCTGCGGCGAAGGCCAGATGCAGCATCGCTCGATCACGGATGCCGGACACGGTGCTGACGTCTGGCGCGTCTAACAGAGCCTGTAGCTCGTCACGGGTGAGATAGCCGACGAGCGCCTGATCGGTCTTCTTCATCGGGATCGCATGGATCCGACGTGATTGGTCGAGGCAGGATGGCACTCTGTATTCCAGGTAACGGAAGAACGAGTTGATCGCAGCGAACCGGGCATTGCGGGTTCGCGCCGAGTTGCCGCGCTGCTTCTCTAGATGCTCCAGGAATGCCAAGATCAGCGGCGCGTCGAGCCGTTCGATCTCGATCTTCGATGGCTTGAGCTTGAGTCGGCCGGCGGCAAATTGGAGCAACAGCTGGAAGCTCTGGGCATACGCCTCGCAGGTATGCTGGCTCGCCCTGCGTTCTTTGGGCAGGTGCTCGCGCAGGAAGCTGCTCAGGTAGGGGGTGAGCGCAGTCATGCGACGCCTCCAGTGAGCAATGCCTCGCCGGCCTCGGCGATCTGGCCCATTAGGGTCGGCGTCGCCTGCAAGTACCAATAGGTGTCGGTCACGTGGGCGTGGCCGAGGTAGGTGCTGAGCGCCACGATATGGCGGGCGATCGCAGCACGATCGTGGCGGCACTGCTCCAGCGAGCGGACCGCGAAGGTGTGGCGCAGATCGTGGATGCGCGGATCTCGCCCCGCGTAGGCGCCCCTGAGATTGGTACTGTCGAGGAGTTGCAGGAAGATGCGTCGCACGGTGTTGTAGGGCAGCGACTGCCCGGCAACCGATACGAAGAGAGCACGATCTGTGGTGGTTAGCGACCGCCGGGTGACCAGATATCTGTCGAGCGCCAGCCGAGCTGTTGCGTGAAGTGGCAACAGCCGGCTCTTCTGGAACTTGGTCTGTCGGACGACGAGCCCATCGGCAGTTACATCGTCGATCTGCAGCGCCAATGCTTCTGCGATCCGCATGCCAGTAGCGGTGAGCAGGCCGAAGAGCGTTGCATACATGGTCGGTCTGATCGAGCCCGCTGGCCGGAGTGCCGCCGCAGCACGAAGCAATCGTGCGATCTCGTCCGCACTATAGATATACGGCGGTCGCCTCTTGACGACAGCGTGGCCGAGTGCATCCGCCGCCGGAACCTGATGGCGCGGATTCTCGGCGTGCATCGCCAGCGCGAACCGCCGCACGGTAAGCAACCGGTTGCGGCGCTGCTCCGGTGACGGCGCACGTGCGGCCCATGCCAGGACCCGGGCACTTCTGATGTGCCGGTCGCCGCACTCCTCGGCGAAGCTGACGTAGCCCCTCAGCAGGATTTGCTGGACACGGAACTTGAACCCCAGCGACTGCTGCTGGTCCACATATTTGGCAAGATATCGACTCAGCATCACGCATCTCCCGGCCAGGGCTGCGCGATCTGCAGCAGCATCGTCACGTCGACTTTGGCGTAGTGTGCGGTCATGTCCGGTGAGCGGTGGCGCAGTACGGCGCCAACCGTGTCGAGCGTCGCGCCGCCCCGGAGCATGGCCGTCGCGGCCGAATGCCGAAGCAGGTTGGCCCCATTCGACGGAACGGGGATACCGGCCTTTCGTATTGCACTACGCACAACATCAGAGACTGCGCTCGAACCTGTCAGCGGCCGGATTGGTGCATTCGACATGAAGAAGATTCGAACATCGGCGACGTGCGGCCGGGCCTGATCCAGATAAGCGAGCAAGGCATCCCCGGCGTCTTGCGGCAATGGTAATCTCGTCTCCCGCCGCCCCTTGCCACGAACCGACAGTGTCGCCTGTTGCCAATCAACATCGGTGAGACGAAGAGAGAGAATGTCGCCGGCCCGCAAGCCCAGTCGTGCCAACAGCAGCAGGATCGCCCGATCACGCACGCCAGTCGCCGTGGTCTGATCGCACGTTGCAATCAACGTCTCGACATCCGACGAGCGGATGTATCGCGGCAGCGACGACAGTCGCCACTGCGGAATGATTGGCACAGCCTGATCGAGTCCAGCTCGGCACAACCCCCGTGCGCTGAGGAACCGCAAATATCCTCTCAGCGCCATCGTCATCGTCTTCACATAGGCCAGCGAGACCCGCTTCGTCTCTGCAATGATCACGTCGCGAATGAGCTGAGCATTCCAACTTCGCGGCCTGATGCCAAGCGCCGGGAGCAGCCGCATGACCATGCGACCGTGCCGATCTATTGTCAGCTCTGTGACGCCGCGATGCTGTCGCAGCCAGTCCTGGAACTCGACCACCCGGCGGTGGGGCGTCGGTAATGCGGGCTTCGGCTTGCGCTGGACGATTCCGCGCTCGCCGAGAAACTCGATGAACCGGCGTACCCGCCTCACGTACTTCGCGGACACGCTCCTCTCGCGACGGATGCCGTGGCATCGACAGCGATGCCGAGCGAACCGATCGGCGACGCCATCATCGATATCAGCGACTGCGATCTTGGCCAGCGTCAGCCATTGCGCGAGGTGACGGGCTGCAGCGTCATAGCCGCTCACCGTCAAGCTCTTATGCCCCAACACCGTCAGGTGTCGTGTGAACTCCGTCACCAGCGGGTCGAGATCGCCTGCGTCCATGCAGCGCAGCCCGTGGCAGTGATCCTCACTCGACTTGGCCATTCCTTGTCTCCCTTTCGTTGCCATCAAGGCAGGAAGAAAGGCCTCAGATTATGCTGAGTGAGAAAGAGGGCAGCAGGAACTAAACTGTTGATAACGAAGCGGGTCTCGGATTGAACGGCCGCACACTCCGCATAATCGTGGGCTCCGCATAATTACGAAAGTCGACCGGCCGCGTCGCGACCATGATCTTCACGCCCGCCGAAGCCGCGATCATGTCGTCGCCCTCACGGCCCGCAGCACATCGCGCAGCCAGGCCGGATCGACCCCCGCCGCTGCGCGAACTACCGCATCGCCAATCTCGATGCTGATCGTTATCCCGTTCCGCGTTGCCGCTTCCACGCACATCCCAGCGGGGCGAAGCTCCGACACCACCGGAACGAAGAGCGGTGCATCCTCCGCCGGCAAGCTCAGCAGACCGGCACGCGCGGCCTTGCGCCAAGCAAACAGGTGTTGCGGTGAGAGGTCGTGCCGGCGCGCCACCTCGGACACAACTGTGCCCGGCGCATATGACTCCGCCACGATCCGCCCCTTGACCACGGCGCTCCACCGCCGCCGACGCCCCGCTCCGACCTGGATATCCACCCGGCCCCGTGGCTCTGAAGCGTCAACTATATGGTCAACCATATATGCGAACCTTACTGTATATGACGGCTCGCATGTTGCCGATCAGCTCACGCCAAACAAGGTGTGGGAGACACACCGCTTACGCAGCAACACCGAACCGCTCGAGACAATCCGCGAGCATCCTGTCATTGCTCTCGATTTCGGGTTCGTGGGCGCTCGATGCCGCGCGAGCATCGCAGCGATAGCCTGTCGGTGGCGTTCCGGAATCTGAGGATCTGACACAGCACTACGCCGAGGCGTATCCGACGTTGTCAGAAGTCCGACAAAGGAACGCTTTCTTAGCTGTACAACTGCTGTCCGTCAGCTCGCCATCAGCTTGTCCGGGTATCCTCGCCGCAGGGCCTGAGCAGCCCGAATTGATGCGAAGAGACTAGGGTAGCACAGAGAGGTGAATCGTCATGTATGATCGAATCGGTGGCTCATCTACACGCACTAGCCAAACTGACGAACCGAGCCAGTCGGTGGATAGCGGCAGCTTTACAGAAACACTTGCAGATCTCGCGCCCCAGTGGAGCTCACGATCGGGGGAGTTGCCTGACAAGATGGGGGCCTGCTGCAGCAAGCCACATACCTTGGATGCAAACGTTCAAACCTCTAGCGCCTCCGAACCCAGTACATCCTCTCCAGAGAGTCCGGCCACCTCCTTGTTCGAATACAGAACGGCCGACCTGCGTGATGCGAATGTGGACGGCATCTGCGTCGGGCTGACTGCGGAGTGGTTCCGCAATCTTAGCAACAGCCCATCAACCCGAATGAGTGCGCTTACACCCGGATCGCAAACGCACGCCTCAGCGGCTGAACGGCAGCAGCAATATCAAGGTCTTAAGGATCAGTTACGAAGCAGGGGAGCAGGATCTTCTCAGGCCGACCTTCAGGCACAAAATACCATTTTGGAGGAAGCAGGCTTGGAACCGGCTGGAGAAGAGAAGAGATTCGCATTCGGCAAGTCTTCGAACGTCAAGTCCATGGTGAACGAAATCAACGAAGACGGATCGAACCATTTACTCAGCTTGTATTTCGCTGAAGGCGGCGCCCACACAGTGGCGACGTCGGCCTCGAATGGAACGACCACGCTTTTCGACCCTAACTATGGAGAATTTACTGTTCGATCAGATCCTGACCAGATGGCTTCATTGTTACAAAGCCTCGCCAATCGTTACAGGAATCCCAACGGGCAGCATTTGTCGACAATCACGACGCAAAGGATGCAGTGAGTTGGGCCTTCAGGCCGCGGTGATTGACGCCTTCTGTGAAGGCGCGGATGCGTCGGCCGGCGCTTGCGTTCGGTCGCGGCGGGGGCAAATCTGCAGCGGATAGGCGGCTGCGTGCCGGCTTGCGATTGTGCCGGCATCGAAAGCGGGGGGGCGGCACCCCGCTATCCATGACGGTCGGCACAAATTGCAATTCTGTTTCGCAATGGCCGCCTGCGGTTTGCTCAACTGACGTCGCCAAGAAACAATTGCTGCGGCGACAATCCATGCCGTCCGCTATCGAACCACGCGCTTGATCCAGACCGACTGTGCGCAGAATATGACTTTCCACGACATCAACTTTCGTTTGAAGCACGCAAAGCCGGCGCATCGATATTGGTCCAGCTGTGACTCTTACAAGCAGCTTCATCCTGAAAAGCCAAAGTCTTGATTGACAAGGCACCTTATCTTCGAACGGTGAAAGCGTCGGAGTTTTCCAAATTGCCAGGGTGCTCCCTGCAGGACCTGAGGGGCGCGACTCCAGCGATTGCGCCGCTGCGGGCGGCGCCACAGAATGCACCCCGGCGCTGGTCGCTAATCTAATGCGCCCTACGCTAAAGGCCAGAACCGAGAGGCATCTCCGTAGCTACTTTTGGAAGCGTTTGGTTCAGGAATTGCGTCGCTCCCATGCGAGCCTTATCGTGCCGAACGGATGCTCGACTGTCTCGCGATGCTGGCGCATCGCCTCTGTGTTTGCATCAAGGCGCTGCTGCACGGCCTCGAGCAGACGCTCATGCTTGCGTGCTTCCAGAGTGCCGATCTTGTCCTTCAACTTCGCTGCCGGCACCCCCTCAAGGATAGCTTGAATCGCCTTATCTAGCTCGCGCTCAGTCCACTCCCGGCATCGTGACGCTGCGACCGCGCCCCGTCCCCGAGCTTCCGCATCTAGGTAACCAGAGCCACGAAGGCGGCGAGGTCTTGCCCTCCGGACAGGCTGACGCGATCGCGTTCGATGACCCCGGCGGCATCGGAGTGGTTTCCGGCGAACCACACCTGCTGCAGCCAATCCAGATGCTTGAAATTTCGCGCAAGGGCTGCCCCGCACATTCAGCGCGAGAGCAGGCCTTTGTCGGGCACTTGCTGCGCCCGTTGTCGGCATTGAGACTGAATGCCAGAAACCTGACACTACGCGCAGCTATGTAGTGCCTGCTGAGCCTGCGAATTCACTTCGGCACGCGATTTGCTCTGTTTACGGTGTGGGACTGGTCCGGAGGCTATATTGGCGGACACATCGGGGGCACGGTCGAACCTCCTTCACCAATCCGTACGGTCAGTCGATCTATGGCGATGCCGACAGGTTCGATGTCACCCGGCGGCGCAACCCGCACCTGTCGTTCGGCCAGGGGCCGCATTTCTGCCTGGGCGCAGCGCTGGCGCGTCTGGAATTGGGCTGCGCCTTCCCCGCGCTGTTCGTGCGGCTGGAGCATCTGGCGCTGACCATCGCCGCGGAGGACGTCGTCTACATGCCGTCTTACGTCATTCGCTGCCCGCAGCGCCTGCCGGTCACCTTCCGCCCTTCCATCGCTTAGAGAGTGAAGTGCCACCATGTCCGAACAACAACCCTTGCCGACGCTGCCGATGTGGCGCGTCGATCACATCGAGCCCTCGCCCGAGATGTTGGCGCTACGCGCCAGCGGTCCGATCCACCGCGTGCGCTTCCCCTCCGGGCACGAAGGCTGGTGGGTGACAGGCTATGACGAGGCCAAGGCGGTGCTGTCCGACGCGGCGTTCCGGCCCGCGGGAATGCCGCCGGCGGCATTCACCCCGGATTCGGTGATTCTCGGTTCGCCGGGGTGGCTGGTCTCGCACGAGGGGCGCGAGCATGCCCGGCTACGCGCGATCGTGGCGCCGGCCTTCAGTAACCGCAGGGTGAAGCTGCTCGTGCCGCAGGTCGAAGCGATCGCCGCGCACTTGTTCGAGACGCTGGCGGCCCAGCCCCAGCCCGCCGACCTGCGGCGCCACCTCTCCTTTCCGCTTCCGGCCATGGTCATCAGCGCGCTGATGGGCGTGCTCTACGAGGATCACGCCTTTTTCGCCGGGCTGTCCGATGAGGTGATGACGCACCAGCATGAAAGCGGCCCGCGCCAGCGCGTCCCGCCTGGCCTGGGAAGAACTGCGCGCCTACATTCGCGGCAAGATGCGCGACAAGCGCCAGGATCCGGACGACAACCTGCTGGCGGATCTGCTCGCTGCGGTCGACCAGGGCAAGGCGAGCGAGGAAGAGGCGGTTGGCCTGGCGGCGGGCATGCTGGTGGCGGGGCACGAGAGCACCGTCGCACAGATCGAATTCGGCCTTCTGGCCATGTTCCGCCATCCGCAACAGCGCGAACGCCTGGTCGGCGATCCGTCCCTGATCGACAAGGCGGTAGAGGAAATCCTGCGCATGTACCCGCCGGGCGCGGGCTGGGATGGCATCATGCGCTATCCGAGGACCGACGTGACCATCGCGGGCGTGCATATTTCCGCGGAGAGCAAGGTGCTGGTCGGCCTGCCGGCGACGTCGTTCGATACGCGCCATTGTCGACCCGGAAATCTTCGACATCGGACGCGACGGAGAGCCGCACTTGGCGTTCTCTTCCGGGCCGCACTGATGCATCGGCGCGGCGCTGGCCAGGCTGGAACTCAAGGTGGTGTTCGGTTCGATCTTCCAGCGCTTTCCCGCGCTGCGCCTGGCCGTGTCGCCCGAAGAATTGAAGTTGCGCAAGGAGATCATCACTGGTGGGTTCGAGGAGTTCCCGGTGCGCTGGTGATGCGCCGCGGATCGCGATCTTCTCCGCAACTGCCGGCGCGCCTGGCGCGCGCCCGTCAGATCAGCCAGCCAACCAACAGGTAACCATCGACGTGCAAGAAACCACTGCAGCATGCCGGGACGCCTTCGCCGAACTGGCGTCGCCAGCGTGCATCCACGACCCGTATCCGTTCATGCGATGGTTGCGCGAGCACGATCCGGTGCATCGCGCGGCGTCGGGCCTCTTTCTGTTGAGCCGCCACGCCGACATCTACTGGGCGTTCAAGGCCACGGGCGATGCGTTTCGGGGGCCGGCGCCCGGCGAACTGGCGCGCTATTTCTCGCGTGCGGCGACCAGCCCGTCGCTCAATCTGCTGGCGTCCACGCTAGCGATGAAGGACCCACCGACGCATACGCGTCTGCGCCGGCTGATCTCGCGCGATTTCACCATGGGCCAGATCGACAACCTGCGGCCGAGCATCGCGCGCATCGTCGCAGCGCGCCTGGACGGCATAACGCCCGCGCTGGAGCGCGGGGAGGCGGTGGACCTGCATCGGGAATTCGCGCTGGCCTTGCCCATGCTGGTTTTCGCCGAACTGTTCGGCATGCCCCAAGACGACATGTTCGGGCTCGCTGCCGGCATCGGCGCCATTCTGGAAGGCCTGGGCCCGCACGCCAGCGATCCCCAGCTCGCCGCGGCGGACCGGGCCAGCGCCAAGGTGCAGGCCTACTTCGGCGACCTCATACAGCGCAAGCGCACCGATCCCCGCCGCGACATCGTGTCGATGCTGGTCGGCGCACATGACGACGATGCCGACACGCTGTCGGATGCGGAGTTGATCAGCATGCTGTGGGGCATGCTGCTGGGCGGCTTCGTCACCACTGCTGCGAGCATCGACCATGCCGTCCTGGCGATGCTGGCGTATCCCGAACAGCGGCACTGGCTGCAGGCAGACGCCGCGGGGCTGAGGGCATTCGTCGAAGAAGTCCTGCGCTGCGACGCGCCCGCCATGTTCAGCTCCATCCCGCGTATCGCCCAGCGCGACATCGAACTGGGCGGCGTGGTGATCCCGAAGGACGCGGACGTGCGCGTGCTGATTGCGGCCGGCAATCGCGACCCGGACGCCTTCGCCAATCCCGACCGCTTCAATCCCGCGCGGTTCTACGGCACCAGTCCTGGCATGTCGACCGACGGCAAGATCATGCTGAGCTTCGGCCACGGCATCCACTTCTGCCTCGGTGCGCAACTGGCCCGGGTGCAGTTGGCCGAGAGCCTGCCGCGGATCCAGGCGCGCTTCCCCACGCTGGCATTGGCCGAGCAGCCGACCCGGGAACCCTCCGCCTTCCTTAGGACGTTCCGCGCGCTGCCGGTACGGCTGCACGCGCAGGGGGGCTGAGATGCGCATCGTGGTCGACCAGGATCTGTGCGGGACCACCGGGCAGTGCGTGCTGACACTGCCGGGCACCTTTCGCCAGCGCGAACCGGACGGCGTGGCCGAAGTGGGCGTGGCGACGGTCCCCCAGGCGCTGCACGCCGCCGTGCGGCTCGCGGCCAGCCAGTGCCCGGTCGCCGCCATTCGGGTCATTGAAAGCGATGCTGGCGATGACGAGCGCGCCAGCGCCGACCCTGCGCCTTCTCCGGCGGAGGCCGAGCGGCATGCCGCGAAAGACCAACGCAATCCAGGACGACACGATGGACGGTTCGAAGGCAAGGTGGCCGTGGTGACCGGCGCCGGCGCCGGCATCGGCAAGGCATGCGCCCTCGCCATCGCGCGCGAGGGCGGCAGGGTAGTGGTGGCCGACATTGACGGCTCGGCGGCCATCGCCTGCACCGCGCAGATCGCGACCGAAGCGGGCCGTGCGCTGGCCCTGGCCACGGACATTGCCGATGCACAGGCGGTGGCGGCGCTGTTCGAGACGGCGGAGCGGCACTTTGGTGGGGTCGACCTGCTGGTGAACAACGCGAGCGCCATGCATTTGACGCCGCGCGACAGCGCGATCCTTGACCTGGACCTGGCGGTCTGGGATCAGACCATGGCGGTCAATCTGCGTGGCACGCTGCTCTGCTGCCGGCAGGCCGTCCCGCGGATGATCGCCCGCGGCGGTGGCGCGATCGTCACCGTGTCGTCGTGCCAGGGGCTCAGTGGTGACACCGCACTGACGTCCTACGCCGCGTCGAAGGCGGCGATGAACATGCTGTCGGCCTCACTCGCCACCCAGTATGGTCATGCGCAGATCCGCTGCAACGCGGTTGCGCCGGGTCTCATCATGACCGAGCGTCTCCTCGCCAAGCTGGACGAATGCATGCAACGGCATCTGCGCCGCCACCAGCTCCTGCCGCGCGTCGGCCGCCCCGAGGACGTGGCCGCGCTGGTGGCGTTCCTGCTCTCCGACGATGCTGCGTTCATCACCGGCCAGGTCGTGTGCATCGACGGCGGCATGCTGGCGCATGTGCCGACATACGCCGACGGTGGCAACAGCCGCGCCGCGCGGCCGGCCGGCGACACCGCCGAAGCGGCCGCAGCGCCATGCGGCTGACGGACATGCTGCTCAACCCGCTAGACCGTCGACACCGAATGCGGCACGACATCCCGGTCGTGCCCGGCGCTTTCCCGCTGGTCGGGCATCTTCCCGCCATCGCCAGAGGCCTGCCGCACCTGCTGCGCCGCGCGGAACGGACGCTGGGTAGCTACTTCTGGCTGGATTTTGGCCCTGCCGGTCACCTGATGACCTGCATGGATCTGGATGCGTTCGCACTGCTCCGGCACAAGGACGTGTCCTCGGCGCTGATCGAAGAGATCGCGCCCGAATTGTTCGGCGGAACGTTGGTCGCACAGGACGGCGGGGCGCACCGGCAGGCGCGCGATGCGATCAAGGCGGCGTTCCTGCCCAAGGCGCTGACCCAGGCCGGCATCGGCGATCTGTTCGCGCCCATCATCCGGGCGCGCGTGCAGGCGTGGCGCGACCGCGGCGACGTAACCATCCTGCGCGAAACCGGCGATCTGATGCTCAAGCTCATCTTCAGCCTCATGGGAATCCCCGCGCACGACCTGCCGGAATGGCATCGCAAGTACCGGCAATTGCTGCAGCTGATCGTCGCGCCCCCGGTCGACCTGCCAGGATTGCCCTTGCGGCGCGGCCGCGCCGCCCGCGACTGGATCGACGCGCAGTTGCGCCAGTTCGTCCGCGACGCGCGTGCGCATGCCGCGCGCACCGGGTTGATCAACGACATGGTGAGCGCCTTCGATAGCAGCCACGATGCGCCCTCCGATGACGTCCTGATCGCTAATATCCGCTTGCTGCTGCTTGGCGGCCACGACACCACTGCCTCGACGATGGCATGGATGGTAATCGAGCTGGCGCGGCAGCCTGTCCTGTGGGAAGCCCTGGTCGAGGAGGCGCAACGCGTGGGCGCGGTGCCGACTCGGCACGCGGAGCTGGCGCAGTGTCCGGTCGCCGAGGCGCTGTTCCGCGAGACGCTGCGCTTGCATCCTCCGACCACGGTCCTGCCGCGTCGCGCGCTGCAGGAATTGCAACTCGGTCAACGGCGCATTCCCGCGGGCACCGATCTGTGCATCCCGCTGCTGCATTTCTCGACCTCAGCTCTGCTGCACGAGGCGCCTGATCAGTTCCGCCTGGCGCGGTGGCTGCAACGCACGGAGCCGATCCTGCCGGTGGACATGCTGCAGTTCGGTACGGGCCCACACGTCTGCATCGGCTACCATCTGGTATGGCTGGAACTGGTGCAGTTCGGCATCGCCTTGGCGCTGACCATGCACAAGGCCGGGGCGCGGCCGCGGTTGCTGGGCGGCGTCGAAAAAGGCCAGCGCTATTACCCGACCGCACATCCGTCCATGACAATCCGCATCGGATTCTCATGAGCTGGCATCGCATGCCCGTGTGGCGAAGCAGCGGCGCCGGCGAGGCGCGGCATTGCTGCACTCGGCGCGCGCGCTCGGTGCGACGCCGGCAACACCGCGGCGGCTCGCCGCTCGCCGTGGCCGTCTCCTGTCAGGTAACAAGGACATGAACAACATGCAAACCGGTTCCACGCCACACGACGACCGAACTGGCGTGTCCCCGCTTAGCGGATTGGGCGCGCAGGCGCGTGGCGCATCCAGCAAGCTACTACCGGAGACCTGGATGCAGGACGGCGCAAAGCGGGTCGAACAGGTTCTGGCGCGTCATCTCTGCGCCGAAAACGACGGTGAGACCGAGCTGATGGCGGCGATGCGCTACGCCACCTTGCATGGCGGGAAGCGCACGCGCGCCTTGCTCTGTCTGGCCGCCGGCGCACTCGTCGACACGCCGGCGCACATGCTCGACGACGTCGGCGCCGCCATCGAGATGATGCACGCCTGTACCCTGGTCCACGACGACCTGCCCGCGATGGACGACGACGTGCTTCGCCGCGGCCTTCCGACCGTGCACGTCAAGTTCGGCGAAGCCACTGCGATCCTGGTCGGCGATGCCCTGCAGGCGCACGCCTTCCTGATCCTGGCGAGCCTGAATGCGCCGGGCGACAACCGTATCGCGCTCGTGCGCGAACTGGCGCAGGCGGTGTCCGCCGAGGGTGCCGCAGGCGGGCAGGCCATGGATCTGTCGCTGGTTGGAAAGCACGTCGAGCTGGACAGGATCGTGGCGATGCACCGGATGAAGTGCGGAGCGCTAGTGCGCGCGTCCGTTCGCATGGGCGCGCTATGCGCCATCGCGGAGGATGCCGCGCACGCTGCGCTGTACTGTGCGCTGGATGGCTACAGCGCCAGTTTTGGCCTTGCGTTGCAGGTGATCGACGACATTCTCGACGGGACAGCGGATACCGCGACGCTGGGCAAGACCCCCGGCAAGGACGCAGCAGCGCAGAAGCCGACCTGCGCGTTGATCATGGGGCTGCCGGCAGCGCGCCAGTTCGCGGCGGATCTTTTGCGCGACGCCGGGGAGGCCATCGCCCCGCTGGGGCCGCGTGCGGAACGGTTGGCGCAGATCCTGGAACGGGCCAACGCGTATCTGTTCGAGCACACGCCATGCGCATGAGCGAGCCCGTCCGCATGGAGTCGCCCCTGAGCCGTTGCGATCGGCCGGCGGCAGCGGTGCATGCTGCTCTGCGTCAGAGTCCGCGGCGATGATCGCAGCCGTTGCCCGGCATTACCGCGGCGCACGCGGCGTGCTGGCGCGCAAGCCTGTGCGACGGCCGGCGCCTGCATCGGGGGCACCTCGCCGCGCCGGAGCAGGGCGGCCGTCCGACGCTGCCCATGCGCTGTCCGCGACGGGCGTGCGGCCACGTGCGCGGCGTCTGCCTGATCCTGGTTCTCGTCAAACCGTCTGCAGAAGGAACATCCCGCGTGAACGCGCTGTCCGAACAGATCCTTTCCGAATTGCGCCACCTGCTGAGCGAGATGAGCGATGGCGGCAGCGTCGGTCCGTCCGTCTACGACACGGCGCGAGCTCTCCAGTTTCACGGCAACGTCGACGGTCGGCAGGACGCATACGGGTGGCTTATCGCGCAGCAACAGGCCGATGGCGGATGGGGAAGCGCGGACTTCCCGCTGTTCCGCCATGCGCCCACATGGGCGGCGTTCCTGGCATTGCAGCGTGCCGATCCTCTTCCCGGCGCTGCTGATGCAGTCCAGGCTGCAATCCGCTTCCTCCAACGCCAGCCCGATCCCTACGCGCATGCGGTGCCGGACGACGCGCCGATCGGCGCGGAGCTGATCCTGCCGCGGTTTTGCGGCGACGCCGCATCCTTGCTGGGCGGCGTGGCGTTTCCGCGCCACCCGGCGCTGTTGCCGTTGCGGCAAGCGTGCCTGGTCAAGCTGGGGGCGGCGGCGACGTTGCCGAGCGGCCATCCGTTGCTGCACTCCTGGGAAGCCTGGGGGACGTCTCCCACCGCCGTATGCCCGGATGACGACGGCAGCATCGGCATCAGTCCGGCGGCGACCGCCGCCTGGCGTGCGCGCGCCGTGACACAGGGGAGCATGCCGCAGGTCGGGCGCGCCGACGCGTATCTGCAGGCGGCATCGCGGGCGACGCGCAGCGGCATCGAAGGTGTCGTTCCCAACGTCTGGCCGATCAATGTGTTCGAGCCATGCTGGTCGCTGTACACCCTGCATCTGGCTGGGCTGTTCGCGCATCCCGCGCTCGCCGAGGCGGTGCGCGTGATCGTCGCGCAGCTCGACTCCCGCTTGGGCGTGCGCGGTCTGGGCCCGGCCTTGCACTTCGCGGCCGATGCGGACGACACCGCAGTTGCGTTGTGCGTCCTGCGCCTTGCAGGCCGCGACCCGGCGGTCGATGCGTTGCGCCATTTCGAAATCGGCGAGCTGTTCGTCACCTTCCCCGGTGAGCGCAATGCCTCGGTGTCGACCAACATCCATGCCCTGCATGCCTTGCGACTGTCGGGAAAGCCCGCCGCCGGCACCCGCGCCTATGTCGAGGCCAATCGCAACCCGCATGGTCTGTGGAACAACGAAAAATGGCACGTTTCGTGGCTGTATCCCACCGCGCATGCGGTCGCTGCGCTGGCGCAAGGCAAGCCCCAGTGGCGCGATGAGCGCGCGCTGGCGGCGCTGCTGCAGGCGCAGCGCGACGACGGCGGCTGGGGCGCGGGTCGCGGGTCCACGTTCGAGGAAACCGCCTATGCGCTGTTTGCGTTGCACGTGATGGATGGGAGCGAAGAGGCGACAGGGCGCCGGCGCATCGCGCAGGTGGTGGCGCGTGCGCTGGAGTGGATGCTCGCCCGCCATGCGGCGCATGGATTGCCGCAGACGCCGCTGTGGATCGGCAAGGAACTGTATTGCCCCACTCGGGTCGTGCGCGTGGCCGAACTCGCCGGGTTGTGGCTGGCGCTTCGTTGGGGGCGGCGCGTCCTGGCCGAGGGGGCAGGAGCGGCGCCATGATCCAGACTGAACGCGCGCTCCAGCAGGTGCTGGAGTGGGGACGTTCCCTGACCGGGTTCGCCCACGAGCATGCCGTGGAAGCGGTTAGGGGCGGCCAGTACATCCTGCAGCGCATCCACCCGAGCCTGCGCGGCACCAGCGCCCGCACCGGTCGCGATCGGCAGGACGAAACGCTGATCGTGGCGTTCTATCGCGAACTGGCGCTGCTGTTCTGGCTCGACGATTGCAACGACCTTGGCCTGATCGCGCCGGAGCAGCTCGCCGCGGTGGAGCAAGCGCTGGGGCAGGGCGTGCCGTGCGCTCTCCCCGGATTCGAGGGTTGCGCTGTGCTGCGCGCTTCGCTGGCCACGCTCGCTTACGATCGTCGCGACTATGCTCAGCTTCTCGACGATACCCGGTGCTACTGCGCGGCGCTGCGCGCCGGACACGCGCAGGCGGTAGCGGCGGAACGCTGGTCCTACGCTGAGTACCTGCACAACGGCATCGATTCGATCGCCTACACGAACGTGTTCTGTTGCCTGTCCTTGCTGTGGGGGCTGGATATGGCGACCTTGCGCGCGCGTCCGGCGTTTCGCCAGGTCCTGCGGCTCATCTCCGCGATAGGGCGTCTGCAGAACGATCTGCATGGATGCGGCAAGGACAGGTCGGCCGGCGAGGCCGACAACGCGGTGATCTTGTTGCTGCAGCGCTATCCGGCTATGCCTGTGGTGGAGTTCCTCAACGACGAGCTGGCCGGCCATACGCGCATGCTGCACCGGGTGATGGCGGAAGAACGCTTTCCCGCGCCGTGGGGACCATTGATCGAGGCCATGGCTGCCATTCGCACGCAGTACTACCAGACCTCGCCCGGCCGCTACCGCAGCGACGCTGCGGGGGGAGGCCAGCGTGCGCCGGCCTGAACGCGCGGGAGGCGGCGGCGTGCGCGCACCGGCCGGCGATGTCCCGCTGGGACGGTGGTTGTGGCGACCTCGGTCAATCGGCTGGTGGCGGGCTCGTCCGCACGCCGCTGCATACATTGAAGCGCCCGATCCGGACATCATCATGAGGCGCTACGCGACGTCGGAAAGGACCATGACCCGAGCTGGCCGCAAAGGTTCAACTATGACGGGTCCAAGGCCTGACTAACCATCATACCTCAGCCGCGCTCGCGCCGTCTCCGCAACCCTGACCGGCTCCGACGGCACGAGCGCTACCGTTGTGCCATTGGCGAGATCAAAAGGAAAGCTTGACAACAAACCGCAATTAAAGGGCCGAATGACCCCAAGGCTATCATCGCCGGCCACCCCCCACCGCGAGCGCCTCTTGATCGAATAGCCCGGCGCACCGCTTCGCCCTGCGAGAACTGCAACGGGGAGCTGCGCGTCCGGCCTGAACATGGGCCAGCGTCCACGATCGCGCGTATGCTTGCCCCTGCGCGATCTGATTCATCGACATTTTGGAAGCAATCGCGTTGCGCAAGCGGAGGCAATAATCCCTTTGAGAGCTGCGGGCCTGAGCTGCCGCAATATTCATCCATTTGTAGGCGAGAACGACATCCTGCGGAACGCCATGACCTTTGTCATACATCAGGCCGAGCATCGCCTGGGCAAATGGAATTCCGGCATTTGCGGCCTGAATATATAGGTCGACTGCAGCATCGTAGACTTTTGGTGCGCCGAAGCCGTTTTCGTACATGAAACCAAGCATCGCCTGTGCTTGCGCGTCGCCGCGTAAGGCAAGTGGGGTGAGCTGGCGGACTGCTTTCTGATAGTCCCCATGTGCATAGGCGCTCCTTGCCGATGCGATGGCGTCTGCGCGTGCTGGCGCCAACGCGACAAGCAGAGCCATCATTTGCGCCAGCACGAACCAGATGATGTCGCGTCGAGCCAGCAGCGGGATATGACAATGATCAGCGGACATTGCGAACACGCAAGTCATCTGTAATGCTCGCGCCGACTGCACCGCGAAGCTTCGAACGTAGCTCCTCTGCCAGCTGGTGCGCATCGCTGCCGGTCTGGATGATCTGGGGTCGAATGAAGATGATCAACTCCGTCCGCTGCCCCTTTTTGCTCTGGTGTGAAAACACATCGCCAAGACCGGGAATCTCGTCAAGTAGCGGAATGCCGCTGCGGCCTCCCTTGTGGTCTTCACTGATCAGTCCGGCCAGCACCACGGTTTGGCCGTTTGTCACAGAGACCGCGCTCTTCACCCTGCGCTGGGACACGGTCGGCGTAAGCTCGGATGAGCCGGCCGAGGATACCTGGCTGATCTCCTGTTCGATCTCGAGACTGACGTGTCCACTTGTGGTGATACGCGGCACAACGCGAAGAATAATGCCGGTGTTGCGGTAGTCGATAGTATTAACCACAGTGCCGTTTTGCGATGGATAACTCGTTTTGCTAGTCTGGACCGGAACGACATCGCCGACCTGAAGGGTTGCGGCCTGGTTGTTGGTGACAACGAGTGAAGGATTGGACAACACATTGACGCTGGTCACCCCGTGTAGCGCATCGAGGATAATGGCCGGCTGTGACTCCGATTCGATCAGGAAGTTGAATCCCGGAATTGCGCGATTCAGCAGCGCGTTCGCTGCCCTACTCACCGCACCGTTGGTCGAGGTAAGAACAGAACCCTGGTCGGTCTTCAATCCAAGCTGCTTGCTGGTCAGATAGCTCTGGACACCGTAACTCAGCTCGTTGGTGAGCTTTACCTCCGCGATCGTCGCCTCGATGCCGACCTGCAGCACGGGTTGATCGAGCTGCTTTAAGGTGGAACTGATGATCCGATAGTTTTCGCGACTGGCATAGATTAAGACAGAGTTACTCACGATATCAGGGGTGATCCGTACGTTGGGCATGACCGGCGGTCCACCACCGTTTAGTGTGTCAAGTCCACCGCTGGCATCCGTTCCGTTCGACGAATTCAAGCCTGATGGGAAGGGGTTACTTACGCCGTTGCCGCCCGACGCGGGGGGGGACAGGCTGGGGGACGGCGCGGACGTATTCGCAGACAGCCGTTCGGCAGCCGAATTCGGGCGAGCGACCTCCTTATCGCCGATGTCGATCGACGTCGAGGCGCTGCCGACGAACATCTGGTTCAGCACCTTGGCCAAGTGGCGGGCGTCACTATAGCGGACACGATAGACACGAACGCCGGTTTGAGCCGAGTCTGCCCGATCGAGCCGATGGATCCAAGTCGCTACGGTCTGGAGCAACGGCGGCTTGCGCGTTACGACCATGATGGCGTTCAACCTGGAGACGACTTGAAGCTTCACAAGGTCATGACTGAGCCCGTTGTCGCCGGAATCCAGGATACTCTCGAGCTCTGCGATCAGAGGCTCTGGCGCGGAATTGTGAATGGGATAAATGCCTACCGATTGGCCTTTCATCCAGTCGACATCAAAGCTCAGGGCGGTTTCGACGGCCGTTCGCCGCTCGGGTCCGGTCCCCTGGATCAGAAGAAGGTTTCGCGTGGGGTCCGCACGTACGCTACCAGTGCGGGTTGCAAAGCTGTCCATCAACTTGAGGATGGTTTTCGCTGCAACATATTGCAGCGGTACCACTGACACACCATAGCCGGCTTCGGAATGACCAGCACCGGCATCGACGTGGCCGGCTCCAGTGGCATTGCCGAGGGGAGTGACTTTGTATCCGCCCGTATCGCGTACCAGCGCAAGGCCGGAAAGTCGCAGCGCGCTCTCGAGCACGAAAACGATGTCAGATCTGGGCACCGGTCGCGCGGACACCAGGCTGACTGTGGCCTGCTCGCGTGGATCGATGGTATAGCCGAGACCGAGAGTGTCCCCGAGCATCACCTTTAGCACGGTGGCGACAGGTGCGTTCTCGAAGTTCAGATCGTAGCCGGGACCATTTGGGGTCTGCTGCGGCCGCGCCTCCGTGGCTTCGAAGACCTCAGAACCCGAATAGGTGCTGCTTGCTACACCTTGTGAGTTAGGCGACGCTTGGAAAGACGCGATCGGCTGTTCGCCGCGCGGAAGGATGTCGAGCGATCGGACCTTGTCGAGGACGTCCAAATCAGCGGGTGCTGTCGTAGGTGTGCCGTTCGTGACGATGCTACATGAGGCGAACAGAAGCATTGCCGCGACAAGCAGCATGTTGCGCGCGACTCCACCGCACTGACTTCGACTTACCGGAAGACTCACTGGATTGCGATCCACTTAGGCTAGTGATGGATGTGGCTTGGAGCTCCGCGGCAGATTTACCGTCCCGCGCACGAAAGCCAGCAACGAGGGTGCGCCGATCCGCCGCGATTAACCACTTCCATGTCGATAGCCAATCGTTTGAAGTTGAAGCCCATTCCGCGGAGGACGGTGATCTGGCCACCAAGTTTATCTTGCCGAAGCACGAGTTCGATCGCTTATGTCCAGCCGACTCATCCTGTTATCGGTTGCCCGCCCACATCTTCTTCGAAGTGCGGTGGAATGGATGACTTGTTTGCCCGTTGCAGTATTTGATGCGCTTGAAGTCGCTCCGCCCACATCGACGCTACTGAAGAGCCGGATCGCGACCCTGAAGAGGCGCAATGGCAAGAAGAGCTCAACGTTGCGGCGAGTGCCCAGTTTGCGGTGTAGTTCGTCGCAGTCATTATCTCGTACCGTTTGAGTGGCCAAGCGTCATAGGCCCACGTATCCAGGTGCCGCTATAGGAAGAGTGTCGTTGGCGCTCGCCACCGGCGGGTTGGTGAAGCTCAACGTCTCTTCAAACGACGGGCCTCGTGCGGATAGCGTTTCATGTTTGGGCTGGTTTGACCACGCGCCTCACTCGCCGGCCGCGGTCACCGGGATCGTTCAAGGCTCAGCGCCAGCGCCACGGACGTCGTGCAGGAGTAATCGTGGCAACTCGTGAACGTTCATCGATCCGCCGCATCAGCGCCGGATCCTCGCCTGGTTAGCGGCGGGTGGCCGCCCATAGGCGCTTGAGCGGACAAGACGGAGCAACTGGCAGTGCCTGCGACGGGCGGCTTTCCATGATTGCTGCGCCGTACTTGGCGCTGCCGCTGTCGAATGTGCGGGCCACCGGCTCCAGAAGTTGCTGCTTTCGTTACCCCGGGTGCAGCTGATAGCGCTGCGTCAGATTGCCCTCTGTCGCATGCCTCTGCAGCCCCATCAGCGCGATGTTCGTATTCAGTGCCGCATCAATCTTTCGTCTCGTGCTCTGGGTCATTCTCCCCTCTGTAGCTTTCGGCGGAGCGGCCTAAGTCAAATTGGCCAACCGGTCAGCGTCTCAGGGCCGCTCCAGCTTTAAGTCTTCAGCAAGGACTGTACCAATCTGCAGGGGCGACATGGCGCCTATCTGATATGTCGCGTTCGCGACGGAGCTGGCGGATTGTAGGCTTCGTTCCCCTCCTTGTTCGGAGTCGAACACTAGCGCATTCGAGCCGACGAAGCGCGCGGCTCCCCGGCGGACGATCTGCCTAAACAACACTGCGAGCCGATGTCGGCGTCTCTCACAATTTGGCATGTGACTTGCCAGAGGTGTTTGACGAGTCGAGTCGGGTCCGATGCCGACCCCTGGGCGCGAGCGGATCATGTTATGTGCGGCACATCGTCAACGCAATTCATCGAGCATCTCCGGCGGATGTGTCCGGCACACCTGGAGGGCGACGCGCAACCCGGTGATCGGCCGACGAGAACTTGGGAGATGTTTGACTTGTCGGCAGAGTCATTTGCCGACGAAGCCGCCCGCTTTTCTGGTCTCGAGCGTATTGCGCTGCGGGAAATGATGGCGGCCGCTCCTGCAATCGACCAGTTTTCGCCAGCCTTTCTTCGCGAAGTGGTCGCGTTTCCTCACCGCCTTTCGGACGGCACACCCGTCTTTGCCATGGCGGATCCCACCGACCAGCCCTCGCGTAGAGCCGCGGAGCTGGTGTTCGGGGTGCCGACCTCATTTAAGGTAGCTTCGATAGAGGACATTACTATCCTTCTCGATCAGAAGCTCGGGGCTGCGGAAGAGAGGGGGCAGTCCGCCGTTCAGCAGCTACGCGATGACGACATCGAAAGTCTGCGCGACCTAGCAAGCGGCGCGCCCGTCGTGCGCGCGGTCAATGATCTGATCGAAAAAGCCCTCGAAATGCGCGCTAGTGACATTCATGTCGAGCCGTTCTCAACGGGCCTTACGGTTCGGCTGCGAATCGATGGGCTGCTTCGTGCCATTCAGCCGCCAGCGGGTGTGCTGCCCCAGGCAGTCATCTCTCGCATCAAGATCGTTGCTGGATTGAACATCGCGGAGCGACGTCTGCCGCAAGATGGAGCTGCGCGAATTCGGGTCGGTCGCGAGATCGACGTGCGTGTTGCTATCATGCCGACGCAGTATGGCGAGTCCGCGGTTCTGCGCCTTCTGCCGAAGGACCGCTCCCAGCTTGCAGTAGACCGTCTCGGCCTTTCCGAGCGCGATGAGGCTGTTCTGCGCAGGCTGATCACGGCTCCGCACGGCATGATTGTGGTCACAGGGCCGACTGGCAGCGGCAAAACGACAACTCTCGCAACCATAATGTCCATGCTCAATGTGCCAGAACGGAAAATCCTGACGGTCGAGGACCCCGTGGAATACGACATCCCCGGAATCAATCAGTCGCAAATCAAGCCTGCCATCGGGCTTACTTTCGCGAGTGCACTCCGCTCCTTCCTTCGTCAGGATCCCGACGTGATCATGGTCGGTGAAGTCCGGGATCCGGAAACGGCGAATGTTGCCGTCCATGCCGCGCTCACGGGACATCTTGTGCTCACGACGCTGCACGCCGAAACGGCCGTGGCGGCCGTGCCGCGACTCCTTGATCTCGGTGTGGAAGGCTATCTTTTGCGATCGACTTTGCGTGGCGTCATCGCACAGCGGCTGGTGCGACAACTCTGCGAGCACTGCAAGGCGCCGACACCGTTCGGCGAGGATGAACAGAGCCAGGACACCGGAGTGAGCCGCCTCGGACTATCTGCAGGGGAAATCATGTGGCAGCCGCGGGGCTGCGCACGCTGCAGCCACAGCGGTTATCGCGGTCGGATCGGAGTATTTGAACTCCTCGAACTCAGCAGCGGTTTGCGTGAGCTGATCGCCGATAATGCCGATGGGCTGGCAATCGACCACGCGGCGATCGGCGGGGGGATGACGACGATGCTGGACGATGGGATTGCTAAATGCCGAGCTGCAATCACAGCGCCGGCTGAAATTCTTCGTGTTGTTGCTGAACGCTGAATCAGGATTATGCCAAGTTTCCGCTATCGAGCGTTGACCCAGTTCGGAGAGATCGTTGCCGGCTCGTTGGTCGCATCGACGCAAGCAGAGGCCGAGCGCCGGATTTCATCTCTGCATCTGCTACCGATTGAAGCCGTGGAGGAGGCCCGTTCCGCGTCGGTATTTCGCCGCGGATTCTGGCCTAACCGCCCTTCATGCGCGGAGGTCACGAGTTTCACGCGCGACCTTGCGCTGCTTCTGAAGGCAGGAGCGCGCCTTGATGACGCTCTTGATCTGCTGTCAGGCGATCGCGATGTTGGCCGGCTGCGGCCGGTGATTAGACGATTGAGGTTGGCCGTGCTTGGCGGCGAAAGCTTTACCGATGCAGTTTCCGCGCAACCTGATCTGTTTCCGTCAATGTATGGCGCACTCATGAAGGTTGGTGAAGCCTCTGGTACGCTCAGCCAAGTCCTTGAGGTTCTGGCCGCGGAGCGTGATCGGACCGAGGCAACTCGGCGGAAGCTCAGTGATGCCATGCATTATCCGATCTTCGTTTTGCTTGCAGCGGGCTGCGTTATGCTGTTCTTCATTCTGGCTGTGTTGCCGCAATTTTCCTCAGTGCTGCGCGATTTCGGCGGCCGCGCTGACCCGGCACTTGGCTTTTTCATGGAAGCCTCTGATCTGATGCGAGCTAACCGCGCTTTGCTGCTGATCTCAGGCGCGTTCGTCCTGGCCGGGGGCTGGTGGCTCATGCGGCAGACCAAGGTGCGTGCTTCGATCGTCGCTGCGCTTGCAACGCTGCCTGGAATTGGCAGAATCTTCGTCTTCCACCGCACGAGCCTGTTCTGTCGGAACTTGGGACTGTTGTTGGGGTGTGGCGTTAATCTCACCGCAACGCAGCGCATTCTCGTCGACGTGATGTCCGTGACCTCGTCTCCTGCCCCGTGGATCGAAGCGGCTGATCGCGTTCGGTACGGCGGCAAGCTGTCGCAAGCGCTGGCAGAGTCCAACGTGCTCCCGCCCATGGCGGTTCGCATGCTACGGCTGGGCGAGGAGACCGGCGAATTGCCGGTGCTGGCCGGCCGCATCGCGGAATTTTATGAAGCGAAACTCCAGCGCAGCCTTGATCGTGTCTTGGGAATGGTCGGGCCAGCCGCAATACTGACAATCAGTATTGTCGTCGGAGGCCTGATCGTTTCGGTCATGACGGCGCTGCTTTCCGTCACGCAGCTCGTCGACTGACGAAGCGCAGAGGAGATCAGCATGACAACAGAATGCCAGCCGGTCGCGGAACGTCGTGCATACCAATCGGGACTTATATGGCGTATTCCAGTGGAGGCCCCCGAAGGCGAGCGCGGATTTACATTGGCCGAGATGCTGGTTGTGATCACCATCATAGGCCTGATCATGGGGCTGATCGGGCCAAGGGTCCTCAATTATCTCGTGGAGTCCAAGGTCAAGGCAGCCAAGATCCAGTTGCAGAGCTTCGCGAGCGCACTGGACCTCTTTTATCTGGACGCGGGTCGTTATCCCACGGCATCAGAAGGGTTACGAGCCTTGGCGAGCCGGCCCGCCGGCATTCCGGCCTGGAACGGCCCGTACCTGAGAGGCGGCGCGATCCCCGCCGATCCCTGGAATACGCCTTATGTTTATCGCACCCCCGGCGAGCGTGGCCCATACGAGATCATATCCTATGGCGCCAACGGTCAGGAGGGAGGCAGCGGTACGGCTGCCGACATTGTGCTCGGTGCGCAGACGAGTGCACGCAATGAGTGATGGTCAACGCGGCTTCACATTGCTGGAGGTGGTTTGCACGCTCGCAATCACCGGAATGATCGCGGCCGTGCTATTGCCGTTCGTGCCGCGGCAGACCTCCAAGGCAGGGCTGCAGGCCTATGCTCTTGCGGCCGCCTCGATCCTGAAAGCTGACCGGGCGATGTCGGTCGGCGGTGGCGTCAGGGTGGATACTCTGGTTGATCCGCCAGGCCGGGCGATTCGTTCGGGGGCCAGCTCCGCTGCTGTCCAGGTGCCGGACGACGTCGAATTCGAGGCGATATTGCCACGCAGCTGCAACCAACGTCCGGTCTTATCGACGATCAGTTTCTTTCCCGATGGCCTGTCCTGCGGTGGTGCGATTGCACTCTGGCGGGCTGACCTGCGTCTCGAGATCAGGATCGACTGGCTGACTGGGAGGATTGAGGTTGTCTCTCGTTCCCTCATCAATGGCTGAAGAGAGTGACGCTGGCTTCACTCTAATAGAGATGCTAGTCGCGCTCGGGGTGCTCAGCCTGTCACTTGGGTTAATTGGCACGGTCGTATCAACCAATATGCGTGCCGTTCGTAAGATCGAGGAGAGGGTCGCAGTCATCCAAGAGGCGAGCGCGGCTCTTGTCACCGCGATTCCAGGCCGTGATCGGTTGCTACCCGGTACATTGCGCGGTGCGTCCGCCTCCGGCGAGTGGACTGTTCTGGTTGCGCCGATCGGGACGGGTTGGGACGTCGCCGCCGGTCAGGCGGGCTGGATTCCTCGCATGGTGGAGCTGCGTGTCCGTTCGGCATCGGGCGCCGTCGTCGATGTGCGCACAGTGCGACTGGCGCGGACTGCAGGCTGATGTGTGCGGCATCAGAACATCGTGAGGAGCGAGCCGGTTTCACCCTGATCGAGGCCCTGGCTGCGCTTGCTGTCGCGGGGCTCGTGATGTCGGTGCTCGCGACGATGACGTCGCAATGGTTTCCGGCGTGGAATCGCGGGGTCAGTCGTGTTCAACGTGCGGAGATGCTCAGTTTGGCGCTGCGCCGAATAGCCAACGATCTTTCTGCAGCGGAGTTTGTCCCGTCCAATCGCGACGAGACGCAGCCGCTGTTTGAAGGGGGAGAGCTGGGGGTGACGTTTGTTCGCAAGGCGATTGGACCGAATGTCGGGCCTGGCCTTGACATCGTCCAGATTGGCGAAACTGCCAACGGACCCGATGTTGCGCTCGTGCGCTCGCGAACCCCTTTCACACCTCTGCCCGTCGGAGTTTCACTTTCCGAAACTCTGGATTTCGTCGATCGAGTGGTGCTGCTTACTCCTCCCTTCCGACTGTCCTTTGCCTATGCGGATGCGAGCCTCGCTTGGTGGCCGGACTGGCATGAGGCGGGTCGGCTTCCTACTGCCGTTCGCTTGACTATTCTCGATCGTAGTCGGGGCGGATTAGCCATAATGTCGAGGGTGGCCCGGATTCATGTCGATGCTCCGGGTGCGGGATGTATTGAAGGCGAGAGGGACTGCGTTAGCTCGAGGCTGGACGAGCCGCAGCAGGGCCCGAAGGCCGCTTTCGGTGGCGCGCGGAGCGATTAATGTTGCAATCGAAAGGACAATCGTCACGCAAGGCTGGCCCTCGGGATGGCTTCATCCTGGTGGCGGTGCTGTGGTTTCTAGCAGCCTTGGCTGCGCTCATCGTGGTATTCTCACACTACCTTTCGAACTCGGCGCGAGTCTTGCGGATTGATGATGACGCCCTGCAAGCAGAAGCGTTGGTCGCTGCCGGCGTTGAGCTAGCGGCTTATCAGTTGCTCATGGCGAAAAATGAGGAGCGGCCCAGGCGCGGTGGATTCAGCATCCGGATCGGCGGTGACGTTGTGGCGGTCTCGTTCCTAACCGAGGCCGCCCGAGTCGATCTCAATGCCGCGCCGAAGGAGATGATCGCCAATCTCTTCAATATCCTTGGCGCAGACGCCGAAGCGGCGCAGGATCATGCCGATAGGGTGGTATCGTGGCGTACCAAACCGGTGGATAAGGCGGCTGCGCGATCGGAAGAGGCGCTTTATGCAGCGGCGGGACGTAAATATGGTCCAAGGCTGGCCCCCTTCGTCCATGTCGACGAGCTACCTCTAGTGCTGGGGCCGCCGTCCTGGCTGCTTGACCGAGTGATGCCGTTTGTCACCGTTTTCAGCGGCTCGCCTGGGATAGACATCTTGGCCGCCCCGGCGGAGGTGGTCGCTTCAGTTCCGGGAATGACGCCGCTGATCCTGAAGGATTTCCTCGCCTCACGAGACGCGTTATCCGCCGGCCCGGCTGCTATTGCGCAGGTACCCGCAAGTGCCAGGGTCATCGCTGGCAAGAGCAACGCGTGGAGGTTGCGCGTGTCATTACATCCAGCCGATGGTCGGCGGCGGTCGTCGGTGGTTGTAATTGAATTAGGCGAAGGGAAATTGCCTTATCGAGTTCTGTCGCACGAGGACGAGGGCGCGCAAACACACAACGCGCGGGGTGGGGCATGAAGATGGCAAGTGACATCGAAATGGCGCTTACCGCGTGGTGTGCCGCGGTGGCTAGCGCTCTTGAAGCGATCGCGAACCGTGTCCACCGGCGCCGGCGGGTAAGCGCTTGCCACGACGGAGGGGACGGGCTGACGCTACAGCTACTGCAGCGCTCCACACGCAAGCTGCAGCCAGAGTATGCCCAAGTTCGGCTGGCCGGCGACCATACCCTGCCAAGCAACTGGATTGGGGTACTGCGCGGGTGCGTAATGGACATTTACCTCGCCCCAAACCAAGTTCTTGTTCGGCAGCTCGACTTTCCAAAGCAGGCAGAACCATTTCTAAACGGAATGATCCGTTCACAGATCGATCGACTAACGCCCTGGAGTGCCGAAAAGGCGCTTTTTGGTTTTAGTGAGCCTCAGTCGGCACCCAAGGAGCGCATCGGCCTTATTTTAGCGGCGGTGTCGCGTGCCAGGGTAGAGCCGCTGGTCCAGTTCGCGGATCATGTCGGAGCTGCCAAAGTCGCGATCCATACACACAGCGAGTTGTCCCTGCATCCGATTACGCTTTTCAGCGCAGGTCTTCGTTCGGCAATCTCCGGTCGCCGAGACCTCGCGAAACTCCTGAAGTTTTTTCTGCTCGGCGCTGGGACTGCGACTGCATTGGTGCTCATAGCAACCATGGTGCTCAGCACCAAAGCAGACGGAGCATTGCAAGAACTGCGCAGCACGATCGCGCGTCAGCAGGCAGCAGTCGAGGGCGATCCGAACTCCGCTGCATCAACTGCCGACGCGCTGCTCGCTCGGCGCAAGCAGACTACGCCAGCGACGGTATTGGTTCTGGATCGTCTTTCGAGCATCCTGCCCGATGGTACCTATGTCACCAAGCTACGTGTCGAGGGCGATCGGCTGCAACTGGTTGGTCTGACTGAGGATGCGCCGACGCTGATCCAGCTGATCGAGCAGTCACCGCAGTTCAGCCGAGCCGCATTTTTCGCACCGACCACCAGATCATCGAACGAGCCCGGCGAGCGATTTCACATAGAGGTTCATGTGAATGCCTATTTCAGGGGAAGCACCTGATGGGATCCGCTCTTTTTCGGGTGGCATTTCGGTCATCACCTGCCGCAGCCGCGTCAGGCTATGCTATCGTAGTTCTCGCTTTCCTCTGGGTAATCGCAAGCGCCATCACCGATCTACTTGCGCGATATGACCAGCTCCAGGAGGCTGGAGAGCTATTGCCTCAGTTCGAGGGAGGAGCGGTTCGGCCTGATCGCCGCGGCGGGCCTAATCTGACCGCGCCTGGAGGCTTGGCCTTTATCGAAGGAAAGACTGTGACCATTGCAGGCGCTGCACTGGTGCAAAGGGTGGTCGGCGCCGTCACAAAAGCTGGGGGCGACGTTCTGTCGACCGAGGTCGAACTGCAGGGTAACCATTCGAAAGCAGGCTTCATTAGTGTAGTGACGAGTTGCGAGATCGAACAACCAGCCTTACAGCAACTGCTCTATGATCTGGAAGCCGGTCTTCCATTCCTCTTTGTGGAGCAGCTCTTGGTCGAGGCGTTCTTGACCGACACGACCACTCCGCCAGGAAAGCTGCGCGTTTCGCTGACGGTGTCGGGCCAATGGCAGGAACGCAAATGATGCGTCCTATCGCAATGATCCGTTTGGCCGCCGTCGTACTAGCCATAACAAACCTGTCGGTCTGCGCGGCCATAGCGGCTGTGAAAAGCGAGGAAGTGACGGACACTCGTTCGATAGGGCAGCGGGAGGGTGGGGCGCGAATCGACAAGCCTGAGCCCTCGTCATTGACCGTCAACTCGGTGTCGGCGCCGAAAGAGCCCGCATCCAGTGCCAATCCCCTGTGGGGGATTCCGTTGACCCGGCTAGCCGCTACCCGCGATCGTCCCATCTTCTCGCCCTCACGACGGGCGCTGGTTCCCGTGTCGACGCCCATTGCCGCTGTGCCCGAGCCTCCGCTGTCTTCCAAGAGACCGGAGAAGCCGGCGCTCGCGCTGGTTGGAACCGTTGTGGGAGGCCTCGAGAGCTTCGGGATATTCATCGATCAGTCCAGCAAGCTGTCGGTTCGGATGAGGGTCGGCGAACAGCATGATGGCTGGGTGCTACGCCAGGTGCGAGCTCGCGAGGTAATGTTGGAAAACCCCTCCAAGAAGGCGATCATGTCTATGCCCCAGCCTGGAAAAGGAAGTGAGGGAGAGGCCATCTATCACCCTTGAACTCGACGACCGCCGAACAGGAGCTGGGACCTCGACAACTGCAGTAGTGGTCCGATCCAACATCCGGTCCTCCAGACAACGCCTGTGTTCCGTCTTACTATCAATCTACGAAGTCGCGCAATGAATTGCGCGTTGCCTTTGCACGCTTCTCCGCTGCATGGATTCAATGCCGGAGCGCCCAGCGAGTTCGACTCGCCTGTGCGCGTGATGAGGTTCTCGATCGGATTTTTGGTAAACGCGCTAATTCGTAAAGGTCCAAGAGCTAGTCGTGAGCATGTTGTTGCTCCGGATCCCTAAAACACCTTCATATCCGAATGAATGCCGCAATCGCCGTTGACATCAATTTTCGTCATTATGTGAACTCTCTTGCGTCAGAGCGGTTGCATAGGCGAGGCAGCACGGCGCGTTATTGTGGCGCCGTGAATGTCCGGCAGTATTCTGGCTGGCGCCCACAAACCATCCAGTAAATTGATGGTCTGGAAAGACATACTTGCAGCGCTTGTCTGCACAGCAAGCACGACGAGTAGGCCAACGACCAGAAATGGTCCGAACGGGATCGACGTTCGTGCGGTGGCGCCTTGCCCGACAACATGGAGGCAGAGCACGACGAACAGCGCCGCGACGCTTGCGACAAGCAACAGAATCGGGAAGTCGAATAGTCCAGTCCAAAGCGTAGCGGCGGCCAGGAACTTGACGTCACCAAGGCCGAGCCCTTGTATGCTGCGCCAACGGAAGTAGAGTTCTCTCAACAGCAGGAGCAGGGCAGCGATTATCAAGCCTTGGCTGCCCGCGATCACTGGACCAATCGCCCCCTCCATCGCAAACGTCCTCGCAAGTCCCAGCGCTGCGATCAAGCCGTTGATCCAATCAGGGATGATGCCATGGCGGAGATCGGTCCAGATCAGCCAGCCACACGCGAACAGCAGCAGCGTGTAGCAAATCGTGTTAGTCAAGTCTGTCATGAAGGCTGCGGCATGAGGACGACATGGAGTGGCGGCTCACAATGCGAGCGGGGGAGGGCCACCAAGATCACCGCGGCGATCCAGCTTCCGAGCGCCGGCGTGGCCAGACGGCGCGCGTTGCCACCCGCGCACGGTTCGGCAGAACCTAAAGGTGAACGCCATGAGAATGTAATTGCGACGCACATAGGCACGCTACGAGCTTAGCCGGGCCGCAACCGGCATGCAATGACTGAGGCGGGACGCTGCTTGCACCCTTACGGTCACAGGCTGGGTGACGGTACCGCCCGCACAGCAGCGGCGTAGGAATGCGTAGCGCCGTTGCGAGCAGCAACCCAAGCGAAGGAATCATCCCGCATTCATCCCCGCTCATGGCGCGCCTTTTCGAGCTTCTTTGGATCGTCATTCGCCTCGGAGGGCGAGTGGCGGTTTCGTCACAACACAAGCCAGCTAACCGCAGGTCGGCCTCCCGGGTTTGGCCGAACAAGGGCAGTCCCGACGAGGATTCGACATCAGCGACACATTCACTCGATCGCTCTGCAGGCCCGGGGGCCGCGGCCGAAAGGAATAGTTTCGTCTTGATTGAGTCCCCCTCGACAACAACGGCGATCCAGGCCCTCGGAGCGCCGCATTGCAATTTTCATCCTCCTCCCCGCAAGCGGCGCGTCTGGAGAATGTAGCGCTGGCAGCCCGATCTGCGGGGACCATCTATTGAACGTACGCGCATTTACAATGAGGCCCTGGCGCTAGGTCTCGAGTGGATGCCCCTGCCACACGCAGAATATGGCGCAGTGAGAATATGATCCGCGTCGCTAAGGCAACGCTGGCGGCCGTCCGAGTTCGAGTAATTTGTTGATCAGGCCTGCTCTCATGCGAGCGGTCCTGTTTGAATTAGTAGCAGCAATTCGGTGCGGCTGAGCAGGACAAGGCCTCCCACAACTGCCGGCCCGGCCATTACAAAGCGCTCGCCGGCGTTCAGTTGCTGCTGGCGCAACCCGCCGTGAGCGCGGCTCGTTCTGAACGATCCAACACGAGCACAAAGCTGCCTACTTGCGGGACCTTGAGAATGGCGCCAAGGCTAGCTTGGTTCTCCATTTCGACAGAACTTGATGACGCCGGATCCCCACCGGCTCCCGGTCCTGCAATTCGGTACGCTCAGCGGCACCGGTTGCACAGTTTCTGAATAGTCGCGATTTCGTCGCTAACGCTGCAACGAATGTCGGTCACTAGCCGTGCCGATTGTCAGGTTAGCCCAATATCGAGCTACGACGCACCCAGATGCTACGAAGAGAACGCGCAATGTTGGAATTCCGATTTGGCACGCCGCTTGCTCTGTTCGCACGACCACAGCAATTCTCGCAAGAGACATCAACTTCAAGCGGACCGGCCGCGGTCATCGCTGAACGACTGGTTGTCCGGCAGCTGCCGTAACCATGCGTAGCGCGGTTGCATCATCGGCATACTCATGCGTCGGCGAAAAGGAGTAGGCATGAAAAGAATGAGTTTCTCAAAGACAATTCTAACTGCTTTAGCCACGTTGCTGGTGGGCAGTCCCTGTACTTATGCACAATCCTCAAGGCTTTGGGTTGTCACTGGCGACAATGTAGCAGCTGCCGTGCAGCAGTCTCTTGCGAGCCGCCAATCAGTTGCGGACGATCTCGTTGCTCCCACGTTTCAAGTGATCAACGGCATGTCCGTTGCTGACATCGCTGAGAAAGACTTAGACAGGTTTTCTAATTGGATGCGCAGCGCATGCCCGCGCTGCGGCGGCTTCACTGTCCACGCGTCGCGCGAGGCAGCCCTCAAGGAGGTGGACAACCCAGCTTACAAGCCCGGATTTCGCTACTTAGCTCCCCTTCCGGAGACGCTTGATCAGCAGAGTACCGTGAGCCGCGCCCTCGATCGGGTTAAGGGCGATAAGATCCTCAGCACGATCACAATGCTCCAAGGTTTCGGGACGCGACACTTCGAAACGTCCAAAGGGCAAGAAGCGGCCGAGTTTGTTCGTAGAGAATGGCAGAGCATGGGACAGGAGCGTCCAGACTTCACGGTCGCGCTATTTTCGCACGGCTGGGTTCAGAACTCGGTTATCGGAACAATCCGAGGCGCGTCCCGGCCGGAGGAAGTAGTGGTGATTGGCGCGCATATCGACTCTATTAATCGGAAGAATAAAGAGAACCCCAAAGAGAACGCGCCTGGCGCTGACGACGACGCATCCGGAGTCGCGGTCGTCACAGAGGCGCTTCGTGTGCTGATGGAAATGGGATTCAAACCGCAGCGGACCATTACGTTTATGGCCTATTCGGCAGAAGAGGTAGGGCTCCGAGGTTCCGCAGAAATTGCGGACAGATACGCAGCCGAAAGCAAAGAAGGGCAAGAGGTAATTGCGGTCTTGCAGTTTGACATGATCGGCTTCAATGCCGACCGGGGCCCCCGGGACATCTACCTGGTGGACGATTACACCAGCCCCGAACTAAATGGTTTTCTCACTAAGCTCCTAAAGGAATACAACCATTCTGGTGCTCATGCGATCACGCACGGTGAAACTAAGGGCTGCTACGCATGCTCTGATCATGTCTCGTGGATGAGAAATGGCATCCGCGCAGCCTGGCCGTTCGAGGCTCCGCTCGAAGGGAGCAATCCATACATTCACACTTCGGAGGACGTGGTCTCCAAGTTGGATGCAACAAAAGCCGCCCGCTTCGCCAAGCTTGCAATTGAGTTTCTGATCGAAACAGCAAAAGGCGTCGATGGTCGTGAGAGCTATCGCAACTGATGATGGTGACAATGAATATGCAGGTTGAGCCAGATCGCAGCAATTACTTGCGCTACTTTCAATGCAGCGAAGCGATTAATCGAGCTTGAGGAGAGTGTCATGCGTCATAACCGTATCCACGCACTGGCGTGCATTGTATTGAGTGCCTTGCTGGGGTCAGCTACCGCCGCCGAGATTCGTGAGGTGAACAAGGTTGTACCTCAAACCGGTCCCCTAGGTGAAATAGCTCAAGGAAGATCACCTGAGGCCTCCGTTGCGGGCTTACTCGGGCTCGATACTTCTTCGTCGGTTAAGGCGCTGCCTAACCGTTCCGGCGCCACTTTCCGCCTTGAGCAGCAGCACAACGGAATTCCCGTGTGGGGCTCGCAGATCGTTGCCGAGAGATCTGCTGATGGCACGAGAATTGTTGCCTTAAGCGGAACTGCTGCCTACGATCTAGCCCGTCCTATTCGTGAGAGTGCGGCTTTTGGGCCCGATTGATGCGGCCGCACATCTTGTCTGACGAGGCGCACAGGATTGCCTTCGGCTTTTCGCCGCCTGACGACCGGTACTTTGCAACGCGCTTGAGGGATGGGTTGGGCGAACGGGGGCGGACGCCCCGCCGGTCAAGGACCGAGCGGCAGCAGCGCGCCGGGCAAGCCGCAGATCAGGTCGGCTTCGGGACATGCCGCGGCAAACGCAAGGCGAATGCGGCTCGTGGTCTCGACGACACGGGCGGCGATTTTCAAGAGACGAAGACGCAGCGTCGCGAACTCGGCAGCGGCCAATTCCCGGGCTTTGGGAATGGCGTCGCGCACGGTCAGCATCAGCCAATAAGCGGCCGTATGGAGCACGAGACGGACCTGGTTGGCGAGCGCCGAACGGCAGCTGGTGCGATCGGAGGCGAGCTGCGTCTTATGCAGCTTGATCAGATTCTCGGCTTGGCCGCGCGCGCAATACAGGCTGTCGTAGATCCACTCGGCCGAGCCGACATCGAGGCTGGTGACGACGAAGCGGATGTCGAGGCCGAGCATCGTCGCCTCAATACGGGCGACAGTGCGCCGTTCGCGATCCCAGGACTTTGCCTTGTGGCGCGTCTCGGTATAGCCACGCAGAACCGGCAGGTTCTCGATGGCGCGTCGCGTGCGGATGTCGTCGGCGACCTCGTCGACTTTTCTGGCGAGAGGCTTGGTGCCGGACAGACCGAAGATGTAGTCGATGCCGTTGGTCTCGCACCACGCCATGGCCTCCGGCCGGGCATAGTGCCCGTCGCCACGGAACGTAATTTGCGTGTTGTGCCATCGCGTCCGGATATGCCGTACCAGGCGGCGCAGATGGGCACGCACCTCGACGCCGCCCGGCGTCTTGCCGGGCCGCAGCACGACGGCCACGGGCCGGCTCTTCTCCGTGTCGTAGACGTGGATCGGCAGAAAGCAGCGTTCATCATAATGAGCGTTGAACAGCGAGAGCTGCTGATGGCCGTGGACGACGTCGCAGGTATCATCGATGTCGAGCGTGACGGATGCCGGCTCGTGGGGGTAGCTATCCATCCATGCGTCGACCAAAATGTAGGTCAGTCGGATCACGTCGCGCAGGCGCGGAGCATTCTCCAGCCGCGACAGCGTCGGCTGGGAACACAAATCCCGGCCCGTGTCCGGTAGGCGACCGCAGGCCAGCTTGAATGCCGGATCGGACCGCAGATGATCGAGGTCGTCGGCGTCCTCGTAGCCGCAGCAGATCGCGAACATGCGCGCGCGGAACATATCGACCAGGCTGTGCACGACCCGCGTCGGATCGCGCCGATCCGGGAACACCCGGGCCAGATTGTCGGCCAAACCGAGACGCCGCTCGGCCATCGCCAGAAGCATCACGCCCCCGTTCGAGGTCAGGCGCCCACCATCGAAGGCAGCTGTGACTTTCTTGGCGTGAACGGCTGGAAACGAGAAGGGCGGAATCGTATCATCGGTCATGGCGGGCGTGGCGTTCGCGGTTGAAGGTGATGGGGTGGCTTCGCAACCGAATCCTACGCCGCATCAGCGCTTTACCCCTCAGGCGCACTCTTACGAATAAGACGGGCTAGGTCCGGCCCTGACCGCCAAGATCACCAAACAGCAGGCGCTTCAAAAGGCTAAGGAGATTGTGCTCTCCTCTTCTCCTACGCTTCGCGGGAGCAGCTACGAAAATGAAGAGGCCGATCTCGTGTATCTCGTTCAAAAGAATCGCGAGGTCAGGCTTGTGTACCGCACGTCGTTCTTTACAACTGTCCGGGACGGAACAGCAGGTCCACGCCCGACACGTCCTGTGTTGTTTATCGACGCTATCACAGGCGAAACGGTGAGTTCCTATGAAAACCTACAACACGCCCAAAAAGGAACGGGGCCTGGCGGAAATGCCAAGACTGGCCAGTACACCTATGGAAGCGAAACCGTTCCGCCCTTCGAAGTGAGCGAGCAGGGCAGCATCTGTCAAATGGATAGCCCATATGTTTTCACCGAGCACATGAACTTCTCTGACAAAGGTACGAACAAGCCTTTTGCGTTCAGGTGTTACAACAACGCAGGGGATCATATCAATGGTGCGTTCTCACCGCTCAATGATGCCCAATTTTTCGGGCAGGTTGTTGTGGACATGTATAAGGACTGGTACGGCGTCAGTCCTTTGAAGCAGAAACTGCATATGCGCGTACACTACTCTAGTAATCAAGACAACGCATTTTGGAATGGCAGCTCAACGACGTTTGGCGATGGGCACACGATGTTCTACCCTCTCGTGGGCTTGGATGTTGTTGCGCATGAAGTGTCGCATGGTTTCACAGAGCAGAATTCGAAGCTCGAATATCAGAACCAGCCAGGTGGAATGAATGAGTCGTTTTCCGACATGGCAGGAGAGGCTGCCGAGTCCTATTACTTTCAGAAATATGGCGATACATTCGGAAGATCGGGGTCTGACTTGACCGTGGGGGCGGATGTTACCCAAAAAGCTGGCGCGTCCTTGCGATATATGTGCGACCCGCCACAGGATGGCGCGTCTATAGACCACGTCTCCAAATACTACGATGGACTAGACGTTCACTATTCCAGTGGAATTTATAACAAGGTATTTTGTATCCTATCGAAACGCTCTGGTTGGGATATCAGGAAGGCATTCCACACGTTTGTTATCGCGAATCAAGATTACTGGACGTTGAACGCCACGTTTCAAAATGGTGCCGAAGGGGTGCTCCGAGCAGCCGATAGACTGAAGTATCAAACCAAAGATGTCGTCATCGCATTTGATCAAGTAGGGATTAGTTGCGCGATGGCTGCATCCCAGGACGCCGGGATGTTGCTTCCGGACAAGCCGCGTTGGGTCTGTGTCTCTGGCCGGGCCGCTGCCGGCTCGGTAAACTGACGGCGTATGGCTTCCTAGGCCAGGACCAAATCTCGTTCGGGCAAGGGATCTCTGGCGCATTGATTGGGGGAGAACCAGCGCCATGCAGTAAGAACTCCACCGCTCAGTCTCGTGCCGCGTGAAGTTGTCGTAGAGAGTGCGGGCTTCTGGGATGAAAAGCCGTCTTGAGGGGGCGGGCGACCGGAAATGTCGGCCTATGTCCATCGTGCGGGGTACGTCGTCCGCGCTTAGGCGGCGTGAGTGACGTTCTGAGGTAGATAATTCCAGGACATGCGTGCTTAGCGCGATAATCCGGCAGGCGGGCCAGCACGTCGGTGAGCCCAGCCTGAGGATCGATCTCGTGGAGCTTGGCGGTGCGATCAAGGTATAGATTGCACCGCACGCTCTGATCGGAGCCGGCGAAGGTTCAATTTCTTTGGCCCACGGAGGCGGCCCATAGCTCGGGGTGGCGGTAATTATCGGGACATGCACACTCGTTCGTAAGCGGCAAAGAGATCCCATCTGGCGGAGTGGGGCGAGCGATCGGATATCGGTTGCGGAGTCTGTGAGCCGATGTGAGCTTCTATGTCTGCGCCTAGCTCTGAAACTAGACCTTCCATATGACCAAAGCGGTCGCCCAGCGTCTTGAGGGGCCCCGCGACAACTTCGCCGAACGCTGGTTGGATGAGTTCAAAGGCACAAGTCGTGGCAGAGGCGCTGGAGCCTGGTGTATCGGGCATCGCCCATCGGATCGGCATTCACCCCTCGCAGCTCTTTGCCTGGCGTAGCGATGCTCGGGCCGAAAGACTACCTGTCGCGGCCCTCGAGTGGCGAAGCCGCCGTGACGTGCATATCAGTGATCGAAATTTCCGTCGGCGGGGTGCGCGCCGGCGTCGATGTCGACGAGGCACACTTGCAGCGGGTGATCCGGGCGGTCCGATCGGCATGATCCCCTCTGGTGTGAAGGTGTTCCTCACCTGCATCCGGTCGACTTCCGCAGTTATGCGGAGCCCACGATTATGCGGGCGGCCGTTCAATCCGAGACCCGCTTCGTTATCCACCTGCTGCCCTCTGTCTCACTCGGCATAATCTGAGGCCTCGCTTCCTGCCTTGATGGCAACGAATGGGAGACAAGGAATGGCCAAGTCGAGTGAGGATCACTGCCACGGGCTGCGCTGCATGGACGCAGGCGATCTCGCCCCGCTGGTGACGGAGTTCACACGACACCCGACGGCGTTGGGGCATAAGAGCTTGACGGTGAGCGGCTATGACGCTGCAGCCCGTCACCTCGCGCAATGGCTGACGCTGGCCAAGATCGCAGTCCCTGATATCGATGATGGCGTCGCCGATCGGTTCGCTCGGCATCGCTGTCGATGCCCCGGCATCCGTCGCAAGAGGAGCGTGGCCGCGAAGTACGTGAGGCGGGTACGCCGGTTCATCGAGTTTCTGGGCGAGCGCGGAACCGTCCAGCGCAAGCCGAAGCCCGCATTACCGACACCCCACCGCCGGGTGGTCGAGTTCCAGGACTGGCTGCGACAGCATCACGACGTCACAGAGCTGACAATAAATCGGCACGGTCGCATGGTCATGCGGCTGCTCCCGGCGCTTGGCATCAGGCCGCGAAGTTGGAATGCCCAGCTCATTCGCGACGTGATTGCGGATTTCACGGATCGTGAGCATCGATTTCGCGCGATCGTGAGCACTGAATTCAGACGATCGTGAGCAGCCCGCTACGGCCGATGGGAGATAGAGTCAGTGTTCTGGTTGGCCGTCAAGGGTGATGGTTTTGGCGCTGCGTTTTCGCATGCTTTCTCCGGTGAGCTGGAGGCGGTGGGCGTTGTGGACGAGGCGATCGAGAATGGCGTCGGCGACCGTGGGGTCCCCAATGGCTCCATGCCAGGTGTCCACGGGGAGCTGACTTGTGACGATGGTGGATGCGCGGCCATGGCGGTCCTCGAGGATTTCGAGCAGATCGCGGCGTTCCGCGGCGGTGAGCACCGATAGTCCCCAATCATCCAAAATCAGAAGCTGAGCGCGGCCGAGGCTTTTGAGGAGCCGAGCGTAACGTCCGTCTCCGCGCGCGAGCGCGAGCGCCTCGAACAGCCTTGGAACGCGATGATAGAGGACTGATCGGTTGTCGCGGCAGGCCTTGTGGCCGAGCGCGCAGGCTAACCAACTGTAAACGGTACGAGAGGCCCACGGAGCCACGGACTTGGTGCGGACGGCCTACGCACCGCGCTTGAAGCGTATAGGCATCCAGAACTGCCGGAGGGCCTCGACGGTTGCTGGAATGTTGCGCCAGGCGTTTTGGATGATGGGCTGCGTTCCCAGCGTGCGCCGGGCCGGGGGTAGCAAGGGTCGACCGGCGTCGTCGATGCAATGGACCAAGATCGGCCGCAGCATAAGGTGTTCGGTTCCATTCGGGGGGAGAAGCCGCGACCAGACGAGAAGCCGAAGCTTCATGACGGCGTAGAAGCCCATGCACCAGGGCTGCGGGTCGACTTCGCCGTCCGGTGATCGCACGAACAGCGGCTCGAAGCTCTCCGGTCTCGTCGACAGCGTCTCGCTGATAGCGTTGTGGCGCATCAGCGTGGCGGCGATTGCCGAGAACTCCTCGGTGTCGTGATTGAAGGCGTCGGGATCTACGCCGAGGAGCGGGCACACCCATTCCTCGGACGCCATCGAGACCGGCCCGGCGACGACCGCGGCCACCGCGCCATCGAGCATGGAGAGCGACGTCGCCCGCGGATGCCGAAGCGTCGGCGACCTGGCGCGCTTGCTGATCCATTGCCCGAGCCGTTCGAACGACATGGCATAGTCCGCCATCGTCGTCTTGCGTGCTTTTCGCGTTCCCCGCCCTTGCTTCGGCTTCGTCATGCCACGGCCCGCTTTTCGGCTTCGCGTGCGGCCTTCCAGTTCCAGGCCAGAAGTTCGTGAAGCTGGTTGGTCTTCGTGGCGCCGCTCACCATGCGATCGAGAACGTCGACGAGATACGCCTCGGGGTCGAGGCCATTCAATTTCGCTGTGTTAAGAAGCGAAGCGAGTATCGCCCAGGTCTCGCCCCCGCCTTCGTCACCACTGAACAACGAGTTCTTTTTTCCGATCGCAATTGGCCTGATCGATCGTTCGACCGTGTTGGTGTCCGGCTCGAGCCGCCCGTCATCCAGGAACGTCGTCAGGCCCTGCCAGCGTTCGAGCATGTAGTCGATCGCCTTGATGAGCGTCGAGCGGCGGGAGATCCCGTCCTTCACCGCGATCAGACGGGCCCTCAACGCCTCCATCAGCGGCTTCGTCTCGGCCTGTCGCGTCGCGCGGCGTTCCCCAGCATCGAGACCGCGGATCCTCTCCTCGATCGCGTAGACGGCCGCAATGCGCTCGATGACCTCCGCGGCGAAGGGTGAGTTCGTCGTCTTGTGCACCCTCACGAAGTTGCGGCGCGCGTGAACGAGACAATACGCCAGCTGGATCTGGCCCGACATCATCGCATCGCCCGCCAGCGAGGCGTAGGCGGCATAGCCGTCGACTTGCAGCACGCCTTCGAAGCCGGCTAACTGCGCCACGATCTCCTTTTTGCCGCGACCACCTGCGAACACGTAGGCGACCGCCGGCGGCGCCGGCCCCTTCCACGCCCGATCGTCCGTCGCGTGCGCCCAGAACTGGCAGATCCTCGTGCGGCCGCGTCCCGGATCGAGCACTGGCATCGGCGTCTCGTCGCAGAACAGCCGCTCGAAGCCGTGCATAGTCTTCAGTTGCAGATCGTAGAGGCCCCTGACCAGCCACGCCGCGCTCCCCATCCAGCGCGCCAGCGTCTGACGGTCGACGACGACACCCTGACCCGCCAGGATCTGCGTCTGGCGATAGAGCGTCGATTGCCAGGCATATTTGGCCGCGGCGATATGCGCGATCAGCGCCGTCGTTGCCATGCCGCCCTCGACGAGCCGCGCCGGTGCCGGGGCCTGGACAATCGGGCCCTCACAGGAGCGGCAGGCGTATTTTGGACGGATCGTGCGGAGCACACGCAGCCACGCGGGAACCCGATCGAGCGCTTCGCTGCTCTCCTCGCCGATCCGATGCATCTGACCCGTGCAGCACGGGCACAGCGTGGACGCCGGCTCGATCACCCGCTCGACCCGAGGCAGATGCGCCGGCAGCGCGCCGATGTTGCGCTTCGCTTTGCGCCGCTCCGGCCGCGGCGCGTCCGGTTTGTCGTCATTGGCCGGGAGCTGTGAGCCGGCGGTCCGTTCCAGATCAAACGCGATCTGTTCGGCGCAGACGATCGCCGCGCGCTCCGATCGTGCGCCGAAGATCAGGCTCTTCAACGTGGCGATCTCTGCGCGCAGATCATCGTTCTCGCCTTCGAAAGCCAGCACCATCTCGGCAAGAGCCGCAGGGTCAGAGGGGAGATCTTCGGGGCGAAGCGCCATATCGCAGAGCTACACGAACGCACTCGCAATCGCCAGCAAAACAAGACGCTTCAGGCAACCTTCGTCGGCCGCTTCGTCACCTTCGGGACCACACGCGACCACTCCGCAAGACCTTCAATCAGCATCGCCAGTTGCGCCCCCGTCACCGGCATCGTACCCTCGCGAACAGGTGGCCAGGCAAAGCCCCCATTCTCCAGCCACTTCGTCGCTAGAACCATTCCCGAGCCGTCAAAAACCAGTAGCTTCAAACGATCCGATCGCTTCGATCGGAAGACATAAACGTCACCGCTGTAGGGCTTGCCGCCTAATCCCTCCGCTACCAGCGCGACAAGGCCATGAACGCCTTTACGAAAGTCAATCGGCTGCGTCGCGACGAACACACGGACCATTGGACCGAAAGAGATCATCGCGTCGATCTCACCGCCGCCAGCACGCGCTCCAGCGTCGCGGCGTCGACGCCGACGGGCACGCGCACCGTCGCGCCCGCGATCATCACCTCGATCCGCTCGGCCGGATCCGTCAGAACATGCGCCTTATCGATCGCGTTCGGCTGCGCCTCGACGGCGGCCTCGAGCCTGACTTGCACGAACTGCGGCGCTTCGCTCGACGCGAGCCGCGCCTGGCGCCGCCACACACTGAGCAGTCCCCGGTTCACCCCGTTGCGTCGAGCCACCTCGGAAATGCTCGTCTCCGGATCGGCACTCTCGGCCACGATCCGCGCCTTCTCCGCATCGCTCCAACTGCGCCGTCGCCTCTCCCCTGTGATCACCTCGATCCGCTGATAGGAGGCGGCATCATGCCCGTCTTGATGTCTGTCTTGATGCATGGAACGAGCGTCCCTCGCGTTGTCAAATCCACGCGCGAGTCTCGCTCATCCCGTCCACCTAAACGAGGTGGGGTCGTCGTACCGCTATCGGTCTATCGTCGCCCGAACACGAGCAAGCCGGCTCCGGGTCACAAGATCTACCCGTACCTGTTGCGCGGATTGAAGATCGAGCGGCCCGACCATGCGTGGGCAATGGACATCACCTACATTCCGATGCGGCGTGGCTTCGTCTATCTCGCGGCGGTCGTCGATGTGTTCAGCCGACGGGTCCTGGCCCATCGCGTCTCGATCACAATGGAGGCGGCCTTCTGCGTCGAAGCGGTCCAGGAGGCGTTGGCGAAGCACGGCAGGCCCGAGATTTTCAACACGGATCAGGGCAGCCAGTTCACCAGCCTCGAGTTCACCGATGTGCTGCTGGACGCGAAGATCGCCATCAGCATGGACGGCAAGGGCGCCTGGCGCGACAACGTGTTTGTCGAGCGGCTCTGGCGCACGGTCAAATACGAAGAAGTATATCTCCGCGCCTACGACAGCGTGTCCGAGGCGCGAGCGTCAATTGCCAAGTATCTGGCCTTCTACAATCAGGGACGCCCTCACTCGAGCCTTGACGGGCGCACGCCCGACGAGGCTTACTTCGGCACGCAAGCTATGGTGATGGCCGCATGACCGTCGCCGACGGTTTTGTCGTCGCTCTGGTCGGGCTACGCCCTCCCGACGCAACGACAAAACCGTAAAGCCCCGCGTTCAGCATAACCCGGCAGGAATCCACTTAAATCCAGCGGGGCGCTGTCCAAACAACCGGGGCCAGCTCTATTGACTCAGCATCACGCATCTCCCGGCCAGGGCTGCGACGCTCGACCTTGTCAGTGGCCGGATTGATGCGTCCAACAAGAAGAAGATTCGATCACCGACGACGTGCGGCCGAGCTTGATCCAGATACACGAGCACGGCATCACCGGCGTCTTGCGGCAATGGTAATCTCGTTTCCCGGCGCCCCTTGCCAAGAAGCGACAGCGTGGCTTTTGCCAATCAATATCGGCGAGACGAAGAGAAAGAATGTCGCTGGCTCGCAAACCTAGTCGCGCCAACAGCAGCAGGATCGCCCGATCACGCACGCCAGCCGCCGTGGTCTGATCGCACGTTGCAATCAACGTCTTGACATCCGACGAGCGGATGTATCGCGGCAGCGACGACAGTCGCAACTGCGGAATGATTGGCACAGCCTGATCGAGTCCAGCTCGGCCCCCCCCCCGCGCGCTGAGGAACCGCAAATATCCTCTCAGCGCCATCGTCATCGTCTTCACATAGGCCAGCGAGACCCGCTTCGTCTCTGCAATGATCACGTTGCGCGTTTCGCGGGATCGTGAGCGCGGATTTCAGGGGATCGTGAGCAGAGATTTCAGACGATCGTGAGCAACGATTTCGCGGGATCGTGAGCAAGGCTTTCGGAGCCTTGCAGCGCTTCGGCCGACAACTCAACCGGCTTAGGGATGACCTCGTGGTTAACGAGGAAGTCCAATGCCTACCCAGAGATTGTCGATGCGCCGGATCAAGGAAGTCCTTCGGTTAAAACATTTTCAAGGCCTGCCAGAGCGGGCCATCGCGCGGAGCGTGGGCGTCAGCAACGGCGTTGTGCACAGCTACCTGAGCCGCGCCCGCTCTGCTGGGTTGAGCTGGCCGCTTCCGGAGGGAATGACCGATGAAGACCTGGAGCTTTTGCTTTTCCCGGCCCCACGACCAGCGTCTCAGAGCCCGCAGCGGCCGGTGCCCGACTGGAGCTACATCGATAAAGAGCTCCGCCGGCGCAACGTAACCCGTCGCCTGCTCTGGGAGGAGTATCGCGCCGTTAATCCCGACGGTTTCGGGTACACGTGGTTCTGCACTACCTACGAGGCCAGGAAGGGGCGGGTCCGACCTTCGATGCGGCAGATTCATCTGGGCGGCGAGAAGGTGTTCGTGGATTTCGCCGGCGACACCATCGACATCGTCGATCCGCTGACCGGGGAAGTGCAGCCGATGAAGCTGTTCGTCGCGGCGATGGGCGCTTCGAACTACACCTACGCCGAGGCCTGCCCCAGCGAGAGCTTGGCCGACTGGATCCGGGCCCACGTCAACTTGTTCACGTTTTTGAGCGGAACGCCGACGTTCGTGGTCTGCGACAACCTCAAAGCCGCCGTCAGCAACCCCGACCGCTACGATCCCGGCCTCAATCGCACTTATGCCGAGATGGCGAGCCATTACGGCACGGCCATTCTCGCCGCACGGCCGCGGCGCCCAAAAGACAAGGCGAAGGTCGAGGTCGCGGTGCAAATCGCCCAGCGCTGGATTCTGGCCCGGCTGCGCAATCAGCGCTTCTTTTCCCGGGCCGAGCTCAACGCCGCCATCAAGACACTCGTCGACGAACTCAATGCTCGTCAAATGCGTGGCTTCGGCTCAAGCCGCGCCGAACTGTTTGCCGAACTCGACAAACCCAAGCTAACCCCGCTGCCAGATCAGCCTTATGCCTTCGCACGCTGGAAGCGCTGCCGCCTCGCTCCCGATTATCATGTCGAGGTCGACGGCCATTGGTACTCCGCGCCGTATCGTCTGATTGGCGAGCTGGTCGATGCCCGTATCGACGATCGGACGGTCGAGATCTTCCACAAGGGCCAGCGGATCGCCAGCCATGCCCGCGCGCCCAACCGACGCGGACACACCACCATCGCCGACCACATGCCCAGCGCCCATCGCCGCTACGGCAAATGGACCCCCGCCGCGGTGATCGCCGCCGGCGAGCGGATCGGTCCTTCGACAGCAGCGTTTTTCCAGGCCGTGATCGACGCCCGGCCCCATCCAGAACAAGGCTTTCGAACCTGCCTTGGCATTCTGGCGCTCGTCAAAAGCTACGGCGCCGAACGCCTCGACGCAGCCTGCCGGAGGGGCATCCTCATCAAGGCGCGCTCCGTCGCCTCGATTAGATCGATCCTCCAGAACGGCCTCGATCGCACGTTCTTCGACGAATCTTTCGAGCACCAGCCCCTGCGCCACGGCAATATCCGCGGACGCGACTACTTCCACTGAAGCAAGGAGAGACCCGGCATGCTTAACCACCCAACCCACGAACGGCTGATCGAGCTTGGCCTGACCGGAATGGCCAAGGCCTTCGAGGAGCAGCGCCGATCGCCCGATCTCGAAGCCCTGCCGTTCGAAGATCGCATCGGCCCGTTGGTCGACCGCGAAGCCGCCGAACGCGACACCAGGCGGCTCACCACGCGCCTCAAGATCGCCGCACTGCGCCAGACTGCTTGCGTCGAGGACGTCGATCTGCGCACCCCGCGGGGCATCGACCGCGCCGTTTTCGCCAAACTCGTCGAAGGTCGCTGGATCGATCGCCACGAGAATTTGCTCGTCACCGGGGCAACCGGCCTGGGCAAAAGTTGGTTGATAGCGGTACGACGACCCCACCTCGTTTAGGTGGACGGGATGAGCGAGACTCGCGCGTGGATTTGACAACGCGAGGGACGCTCGTTCCATGCATCAAGACAGACATCAAGACGGGCATGATGCCGCCTCCTATCAGCGGATCGAGGTGATCACAGGGGAGAGGCGACGGCGCAGTTGGAGCGATGCGGAGAAGGCGCGGATCGTGGCCGAGAGTGCCGATCCGGAGACGAGCATTTCCGAGGTGGCTCGACGCAACGGGGTGAACCGGGGACTGCTCAGTGTGTGGCGGCGCCAGGCGCGGCTCGCGTCGAGCGAAGCGCCGCAGTTCGTGCAAGTCAGGCTCGAGGCCGCCGTCGAGGCGCAGCCGAACGCGATCGATAAGGCGCATGTTCTGACGGATCCGGCCGAGCGGATCGAGGTGATGATCGCGGGCGCGACGGTGCGCGTGCCCGTCGGCGTCGACGCCGCGACGCTGGAGCGCGTGCTGGCGGCGGTGAGATCGACGCGATGATCTCTTTCGGTCCAATGGTCCGTGTGTTCGTCGCGACGCAGCCGATTGACTTTCGTAAAGGCGTTCATGGCCTTGTCGCGCTGGTAGCGGAGGGATTAGGCGGCAAGCCCTACAGCGGTGACGTTTATGTCTTCCGATCGAAGCGATCGGATCGTTTGAAGCTACTGGTTTTTGACGGCTCGGGAATGGTTCTAGCGACGAAGTGGCTGGAGAATGGGGGCTTTGCCTGGCCACCTGTTCGCGAGGGTACGATGCCGGTGACGGGGGCGCAACTGGCGATGCTGATTGAAGGTCTTGCGGAGTGGTCGCGTGTGGTCCCGAAGGTGACGAAGCGGCCGACGAAGGTTGCCTGAAGCGTCTTGTTTTGCTGGCGATTGCGAGTGCGTTCGTGTAGCTCTGCGATATGGCGCTTCGCCCCGAAGATCTCCCCTCTGACCCTGCGGCTCTTGCCGAGATGGTGCTGGCTTTCGAAGGCGAGAACGATGATCTGCGCGCAGAGATCGCCACGTTGAAGAGCCTGATCTTCGGCGCACGATCGGAGCGCGCGGCGATCGTCTGCGCCGAACAGATCGCGTTTGATCTGGAACGGACCGCCGGCTCACAGCTCCCGGCCAATGACGACAAACCGGACGCGCCGCGGCCGGAGCGGCGCAAAGCGAAGCGCAACATCGGCGCGCTGCCGGCGCATCTGCCTCGGGTCGAGCGGGTGATCGAGCCGGCGTCCACGCTGTGCCCGTGCTGCACGGGTCAGATGCATCGGATCGGCGAGGAGAGCAGCGAAGCGCTCGATCGGGTTCCCGCGTGGCTGCGTGTGCTCCGCACGATCCGTCCAAAATACGCCTGCCGCTCCTGTGAGGGCCCGATTGTCCAGGCCCCGGCACCGGCGCGGCTCGTCGAGGGCGGCATGGCAACGACGGCGCTGATCGCGCATATCGCCGCGGCCAAATATGCCTGGCAATCGACGCTCTATCGCCAGACGCAGATCCTGGCGGGTCAGGGTGTCGTCGTCGACCGTCAGACGCTGGCGCGCTGGATGGGGAGCGCGGCGTGGCTGGTCAGGGGCCTCTACGATCTGCAACTGAAGACTATGCACGGCTTCGAGCGGCTGTTCTGCGACGAGACGCCGATGCCAGTGCTCGATCCGGGACGCGGCCGCACGAGGATCTGCCAGTTCTGGGCGCACGCGACGGACGATCGGGCGTGGAAGGGGCCGGCGCCGCCGGCGGTCGCCTACGTGTTCGCAGGTGGTCGCGGCAAAAAGGAGATCGTGGCGCAGTTAGCCGGCTTCGAAGGCGTGCTGCAAGTCGACGGCTATGCCGCCTACGCCTCGCTGGCGGGCGATGCGATGATGTCGGGCCAGATCCAGCTGGCGTATTGTCTCGTTCACGCGCGCCGCAACTTCGTGAGGGTGCACAAGACGACGAACTCACCCTTCGCCGCGGAGGTCATCGAGCGCATTGCGGCCGTCTACGCGATCGAGGAGAGGATCCGCGGTCTCGATGCTGGGGAACGCCGCGCGACGCGACAGGCCGAGACGAAGCCGCTGATGGAGGCGTTGAGGGCCCGTCTGATCGCGGTGAAGGACGGGATCTCCCGCCGCTCGACGCTCATCAAGGCGATCGACTACATGCTCGAACGCTGGCAGGGCCTGACGACGTTCCTGGATGACGGGCGGCTCGAGCCGGACACCAACACGGTCGAACGATCGATCAGGCCAATTGCGATCGGAAAAAAGAACTCGTTGTTCAGTGGTGACGAAGGCGGGGGCGAGACCTGGGCGATACTCGCTTCGCTTCTTAACACAGCGAAATTGAATGGCCTCGACCCCGAGGCGTATCTCGTCGACGTTCTCGATCGCATGGTGAGCGGCGCCACGAAGACCAACCAGCTTCACGAACTTCTGGCCTGGAACTGGAAGGCCGCACGCGAAGCCGAAAAGCGGGCCGTGGCATGACGAAGCCGAAGCAAGGGCGGGGAACGCGAAAAGCACGCAAGACGACGATGGCGGACTATGCCATGTCGTTCGAACGGCTCGGGCAATGGATCAGCAAGCGCGCCAGGTCGCCGACGCTTCGGCATCCGCGGGCGACGTCGCTCTCCATGCTCGATGGCGCGGTGGCCGCGGTCGTCGCCGGGCCGGTCTCGATGGCGTCCGAGGAATGGGTGTGCCCGCTCCTCGGCGTAGATCCCGACGCCTTCAATCACGACACCGAGGAGTTCTCGGCAATCGCCGCCACGCTGATGCGCCACAACGCTATCAGCGAGACGCTGTCGACGAGACCGGAGAGCTTCGAGCCGCTGTTCGTGCGATCACCGGACGGCGAAGTCGACCCGCAGCCCTGGTGCATGGGCTTCTACGCCGTCATGAAGCTTCGGCTTCTCGTCTGGTCGCGGCTTCTCCCCCCGAATGGAACCGAACACCTTATGCTGCGGCCGATCTTGGTCCATTGCATCGACGACGCCGGTCGACCCTTGCTACCCCCGGCCCGGCGCACGCTGGGAACGCAGCCCATCATCCAAAACGCCTGGCGCAACATTCCAGCAACCGTCGAGGCCCTCCGGCAGTTCTGGATGCCTATACGCTTCAAGCGCGGTGCGTAGGCCGTCCGCACCAAGTCCGTGGCTCCGTGGGCCTCTCGTACCGTTTACGATAGACCGCCTCGATCCCCATGCGCTTCATCAGCGTCGCGATGTGGCGGCGACCGGCGTATACGCCCTCCCGCCGCAGCAACGATCGCAGCATACGCGCTCCCGCGAAGGGATAATCGAGATGCAGCTCATCGAGCCGACGCATCAAGGCAAGGTCCTCGGCCGAAACTGGCCGAGGTTCATAGTAGACCGTGCTGCGAGCCAGCTTCAGGACCTTCGCCTGGCGCACGATAGAAAGATCATGATCGCGGTCGATCATCGCTTTGCGCTCAGCAGGCCCGCCTTGGTGAGCGCGCCGGACAAAAAATCGTTTTCCAACGCCAGCTCGCCGATCTTGGCATGTAACGCCTTCAAATCGACCGGCGTCTCGGCCGATGTCTTGTCATGCCCAAACACGCCGGCGGCGCCTTCCAGGAGCTGGTTTTTCCAGATCGTGATCTGGTTCGGATGAACATCAAACAGTTGCGCCAGCTCCGCCAGTGTCTTGTCGCCTTTGACCGCAGCCAAAGCAACCTTCGCCTTGAATGCCGGAGAATGCGTCCGGCGGCTCTTCTTCGTCATCTTCGCTCCTGATTCGCAGCAAGAATCCTCGCCGCTGTCAGGCAGAAAATCCACTCAAGCTACTGTCCGAATTTGCGGGGCCAGCTCTCAATATCTGGCCAAATATGTGGACCAGCAGCAGTCGCTGGGGTTCAAGTTCCGTGTCCAGCAAATCCTGCTGAGGGCTACGTCAGCTTCGCCGAGGAGCACGGCGACCGGCACATCAGAAGTGCCCGGGTCCTGGCATGGGCCGCACGAGCGCCGTCACCGGAGCAGCGCCGCAACCGGTGGGTTACCGTGCGGCGGTTCGCGCTGGCGATGCACGCCGAGAATCCGCGCCATCAGCAACGGCTTTGCGGTCATGTTTGGTGTGCGACGGTAGGGCGGCGCTCCGCTTCGCCAGCCGCAGCCGCTGACGGCTTGGCGAACAGGACATGTTTTGGGCCTTCGGCCGGAGACCGATCGAAGCTGGCATATCGGAGGATATTAGAGAGTGGAGCGCGTGCGGCGACTTACTTGCGCTCAGCGTCTAAAGCTCGCCGATTTTCTAGCGCATTGTCTGCCCAATGGCCCTCCCTTTGGGCCGAGCGCCGCAGCTCGGCTGCCCTGTCCCTTCGATTGTCACCACCCAATTTGGTTCTATAGTAGAAGTTAGCGGCCACGTGACTCGGCGCCCGATTGCAGGCGAGCACTGTCCCTACCACGCGCCGCTAACCTCACCGCAGCCAGCCTTATCGGCGGAAGAAGCTGGCTGTCTATATATCGGTCTCGGCAATCAGTCGCACAACTACCAGGAATAGTTGGCGTCTCAGGCACCTACCCAAACCGGCTTGCCGCTCACTCCCACTCTAGAAGCGCGCGTATGCGCGCAGTGATCTTCCGTGCCTCCTCCGCGCCGAGGTTGGGCTTCAAGTTATCGAGTATGCCTAACACTGCCTGAGCCTCCTCGGCATAAAGGGTGGCGACTTGGCGGTCTACTAAGCTTAGAGACTGATCGGCCGCGCGAGCCTGATTGGTTGCAAGCACAACAAGAGCTTGCGACCGCAGCGATGCGACATGCGGCTCGAGTATGTGCATTCCTTGGCCTTTAGGCCCCCCCGTGCAGTGGCATCGCAAGCGACGGGAGCCAGCCCATCCTCAAAGACTGGGGTTGGCTACCTTGGCTCGCGAGAGACTCAAACTCTCAATGTGCCACCAACTTTTATCGTCGAGACGTACCGGATGTCACCTACCAGCACTAGGTGGTGTGGACACCTATCTCATCGTCTTATGGATGAGATAAGTGTCCACACCACCTAGTTTTCGCGACAGCATCGCCATTGCGCGTGTGGCCGGCTTGATTCGTCCAGATCAACCGTGGCGTACTCGTACAGTCGAAAACGCAACCCCACGAGACAGCGACGTGGCAGTTGCGAGCCGCAACGTCCGGGTCGGCTGGTGCAGCTCTCGCATGAGCTTTAGCTCGCGATCAGATTCTGGGCGCGCGAATTGCACAGCATATCTCGCCCGCCCTCTCCCGGAGAACCTCATGTGCTCTGCGCCCCCTTCTCCCGCTCCGATCCACAAGCGGCCCGCCGCTACCCGATCTCGGAACCGAGATCGCCGCGCTCGCGGCGCCGATGAACAAACGAGGCGTGTGAACGAAAAAGTCATTCTGGTGACCGGCGGGGCTCGCGGGATGGGTGCCGCGCATGCGCGCCTGTTAGTAGCTGAGGGGGCAAGGGTCGTAATCACTGATATTCTTCGTACCGAAGGAGAGGCTCTTGCAGCTCAACTTGGCATGTCCGCCATCTATGTGTGTCAGGACGTCACCCAACCAGAGGAGTGGGCCAAGGCAGTCGCGAGCGCCGAGTATAGCTTCGGCGCGCTGCACGGGCTGGTCAACAACGCGGGGGTCGCCAGCATGGCCCCAATCGAGCAGTTCCCGCTCGATCAGTGGAACAAGACCCTTGCCGTGAATCTAACCGGTGTATTCCTCGGAATGCAGGCGGCTCTGCCGGCCATCCGGCGCGCGGGCGGAGGTTCGATCGTCAACATTTCGTCGGTCGAAGGGCTGCGGGGCAGTGCCGGGCTTCATGCCTATGTCGCTTCCAAGTTTGGCGTGCGGGGCATAACCAAGTCCGCTGCGCTGGAGGCTGCGGCCTCGGGCGTCCGCATCAACTCGATCCATCCCGGCTTCATTGCCACGCCAATGACCGAGGGCTTCGATTCCTCCGTTTTTCCGATCCCAATGGGACGGGCAGGCTGGCCGCACGAAGTGTCGCAGGCAGTCTTGTTCCTGCTCAGCGACGCGTCCAGTTACCTTACCGGTTCCGAGATCGTCATCGATGGCGGTCTGACGGCCGCCGTCCCGCACAAATGGCCGGCGCCGGAGAACATCTTTTGATGAACGCCAGCTGATTGTCCGAGCCAACCGGATAGGATGTTGCCATGTATTATAGCCGCGGAAATTACGAAGCTTTGCCCGCCCGCGCAATCGCGAGGGTGTAGACAACAAGACGGCGTGGTTCGTCGGCGCAGGCCGGGCGGCGCTTTCCGGCGCGGCCTTCCTGATCCGGGACGGGCAGATGCGCGCTGACCGGATCACCATCCTCGAGCGGCTCAGCCTGCCGGGCGGGGCGCTCGACGAGTGAAGACGGAAAGGGGCTTCGTGATCAGAAGCGGCCGCGAGATGGAGGATCATTTCGAGTGTCTATGGGATCTATTCCGCTCGATCCCCTCCCTGGGGCGCCAGCGTGCTCGACGAGTTCTATTCGTTAAACAAGGATGATCCGAACTATTCACTGCAGGGGGCCACGGTGAATCGGGGACAGTATGCCCATACCGACGGCCTCTTCACCTTGAGCGATCCGGCGCAGAGCGAATTGATCGCCGTTTTTCTTGCCACTCGTCAGGAGATGGAGAACGGCGCTTCGACGAAGTGTTCGGCAAGGATTTCTTCAGCAGCAATTTTTGTCTCTATTGGCGAACTATATTGCCTTTGAGGAATGGCATTCCGCGCTGGAGATGAAGCTCTATCTCCACCGGTTTATCCATCATATCGGCGGACTGCCAGATTTGAGCGCGCTAAAGTTCACGAAGTACAACCAGTATGAATCGCTTATTCTGCCGTTGTACAAGTGGCTGTCAAGTTCCGGTATGGCATCAAAGTCACCGATGTCGATTTCGAGATCCAGGCCGGACGCAAGCAGGCCACAGGCATCCACTGGCTAAAGGATGGCGTCGCAGACAGAGTCGGTCTCGGCGCTGACGACTTGTATTCATGACGGTCGGGTCGTTGACCGAAAGCTCGGACAGCGGCGACCATCACACACCCGCCAGGCTCGACGAAGGCCCGACGCCGGCCTGGGAGCTGTGGCGGCGTCTTGCGGCCAAGGACACCACCTTCGGCCGCCCGGACGTCTTCGGCGCCAATATCCCTGCAACCAAGTGGGAATCGGCGACCGTCACCACGCTGGACGCGCGCATTCCGGAACATATCCGCAAGGTCGCCAAACGCGATCCGTTCAGCGGCAAGGTCGTTACGGGAGGGATCGTCACGGCGCAAGATTCGAGCTGGCTGCTCAGCTGGACCGTCAACCGCCAGCCGCATTTCAAGCACCAGCCTAGGGACCAGATCATCGTCTGGCTCTATTCGCTTTTCGTCGACCGGCCTGGCGATCACGTGAAGAAACCAATGCAAGACTGCACGGGCGAGGAAATCACGCAGGAATGGCTTTATCACCTCGGCGTGTCGGTCGAGGAGATACCGGGTCTGCCGCGACGGCCGCAAACACGGAGCCGGTGATGATGCCCTATGTCACCTCCTTCTTCATGCCGCGGCAGGCGGGTGACCGGCCAGCTGTCGTGCCCAACGGGGCGGTCAATTTCACCTTTATCGGGCAGTCCGCAGACTCGGCGGAGCGGGATTGCATCTTCACGACCGAATACTCGGTTCGCACGGCGATGAAGGCCGCCTACACGCTCCTCAACATGGAACGCGGTGTGCCGGAGGCGTTCAACTCGACCTATGATGTCCGCAAGCTCCTTGCGGCAATCGGCAAGGCCAGGCCGACTTTGGCTTGGTTTCGCAAGAGGCCGTCATGGCGCTCTTGGAAAGGGTGATAACAACACACGAATTTTCCGCAACGAGCACCTTGGCTCTTTTTTTATGGGTGGAACGTTTCGTTCGGCAACTCTGTTGATTGCGCCATTATCAGCAATGGGACATTCCCGGGCAAAGCACGGGTCATTGCAGCTACCGCTTCGATCTCTGGCAGCAGGCTTGCGACGGATCTCCGGCAAATCAAAACTGGCCCAGGCGATCCGCTACGCCGTCTCGCGCCGCGCCATCTTCGAACACTTCCTGACCGATGGTCGCATCAAGATAGACTCTAACATTCGTCGAACGCGTCGTTAGGCCGCAAACAATTACGAGAGAGAATCGCCTCTTCGCTCGCAGCGAAACGGCGGGGGACGAACCTGGGCGACGATCGCAGCACGGCTGCAGACAGCGAAGATGAACAACGTAGATCCGCTCGCCTTCCTCAACCTAACAGTTCAGTCATTGCCTACGGCTGGCTAAGCAGCGAATCGAGCGGGCTATCAGCGCCCACTCGGTGTCGGTCAGATCGCTTGCGTTACGCAGTCCACTGCACTGATACTCGATACGAGCGGCTTTGGTCCACGGCATGGTGTCCTGCCTCGAAGCTTTGCAAATCCGAAGGAATTACAGGCCAGGGCCAAAACCGCTCACCTCTTTCGGTCAGCTCTCAGGAAACTGAACAGGACACTATCTGTCTAAGGACGGTGGCGGCGTCTCCTTTGTGCGAGTTGGCAGTATCGGATATTCGATTTTGGGTAGACGGCCGCTCAATGAATAAAGAAACGCAACGATATCGTTATTCTCCCTCTCGCTGAGCTTGGCGCCGAGCTGGACCTCACTCATAATTCCTACGGCTTCCTGGAGCGTCCAAACCTGACCCGAATGGAAGTAGGGAGCCCGCAAGGCAACGTTGCGCAAAGGGGCCACGCGGAACACGTATTGGTCGCTAGAGGCCTTTGTGACAGCGAAACGCCCCTGGTCGGCTGCCGGACGCAGTTTGATGTTTGGTCTTTCCATCACGCCGAACGGGACAAAATCCTGCCCGCCAATGTTGATGCCGTTGTGACAGGAGGCGCAGCCTTTGTCCATAAACAGCTGCAATCCCGCCTTTTGCTGATCATCCAGCGCGTTGCCATCGCCGTTCAGGTATTGGTCGAACGGAGCTGCTGGTGTCGTGAGCGTCGCTTCGAACGCCTCGAGCGCCTTCGCGAAATTGTCGAAGGTGACCGGCGGTGTATCACGCGGGAACGCCCGCTTAAACTTGCCAACATAATCTTCCATCGAATTCAGCGTGCTTGTCACGTGATCCGCGGTCGCATTCATTTCGGCGCTCGCCTGAACGGGCCCCTTGGCTTGTGCCTTAAGATCCGGCGCGCGTCCGTCCCAGAACTGCGCGACATTGAACACCGAATTGTAGACGGTTGGCGCCCGACGCGCTCCCCGTTGCCAGCCGTGACCAACTGAGGTTGGACCCGCGTCTACGCCGCCGGTGCCAAGATTGTGGCACGTATTGCAGCTAATGATCCCACTCGCCGACAGACGAGGATCGAAGAACAGCATCTTGCCAAGCTCCACTTTCTCGGTTGTCATGGGGTTGTCGTTTAGCGTGGGGATAGCGTAAGGGATCGGTTTGAAAATCTGTTTGGCTGTCTTCATCAAATCGTCGTGTGCGATAGCATTGGATGAGACGAGCACCAGAACGGTAGCAATCGATGCCTTGCGCATGACGTGAGACTTCCAGATCTTTCCGCGCCGCTACCGAACAACAGTTCTTCAGAGAGGGCGCCCACTGCATGGATGGCTGCTGCTGTGCAGGAACTGAGCCAGCGCTCACGAGTGAATTGGTCTTGGGTTTCTGTGTTCGATGTTGGCTTCGCGACAGTTGTCGCTAGCCCGACACGAACACTTTGACCTTCGTACGAAACATAGCTTTTTGCCGCTCTTCGAGGAGGCAAAAAGCGTCTCTCCTGATGTGACCGCTTTGTCTCGGCTGTTGGATCTGCTGGACTGCCAACTCCGCCCGACCAACTCCACTTGCGCTTGGTGGTTGCCGAGATCGAGAACTTCGGCAGGAGCGCGGACACTTTGAGTAGCGATGCGACTTCATCATATTCCGCGCTCGACCTATCAATAAATCCAGTGCGCCCCTTGATACCACTCCATAAAACAATCGCCTTCCACGCCGTAGACCATCAAACCGGAATGGAAGTTGTAACCGGCTTGTACGCCGCCGGTTCATCTGCACCTGCGGCAATGGCGCATTCAAATCGGCAGTGCCGCCGATGAGCTGGTTTACAGTCTGGTTGACGGGGGCGCCAATGAATGTATTGCCCACAGCGAGGTCGGTCTGGCTGGTACCCCAACCCGCGCCTACACTGCCTCCGATGTAACCTCCAGCCCAGCTGAAGCGAGGATAAACGGGAGTCGGTGCTTTGACGACAGGTGCCGCAGGCAAATCAGCAGATGAACTTTCGCTGCCAAAAGCGATCGTCCCGAACGCATTGATGCCCGCGAGCGACAATTGCTTGTTGCACTTCATCCCAGAGTCCTCCTGCAGGGCACGAAAAATATTGCGTAGCTTGTCCCCAAGTTGAGGTTAGCTCGATAGTTCGAGCTGGCAGGCAGATCACCTCTCTAATCTGGTAGGCCGCAGCATCTTGCTGCAACTGCGACAGCCGCTTCTTGCCGTGTCCATTCCAGAGAGGCTAGCAGGCTCTGCTTTCAAGCTTGTACGACAGTGCTCAGCAATCCTTTCGCGAAGATCCGTGACACGGCCGAATAATGGGCTATTTTACAAAGCCACGTCGTGGTGATTCTCGCGGCCCCCTAACTGGACCGGCTGATGTTGGCCGACCTATTTCGCCGCTGGGCCTCGATTTGGCTGCGATTTCCACGTTCGCCCTTGATGCGACCCACCATCGGGAAGGGTAGGCTAAATGTCGATGACTCGTGCGTTTCATGTCGTTGTCGTCCGGGACGCGTAGGAGATGTATGTCCTTGCTCTGGTCACCCAAAAAGGCGGAAGCGGCAAGAGCACGCTGGCGGTCGAAATTGCAGTCGCAGCGTTGGGGAACGGGGAGCGCGTCGCAATTGTCGAGGCGGATCCACAAGGCACGATTTCAAAATGGAAAGAGCGGCGCGGCCATCCCGATCCCCGGGTCGTTCGGGTCGCTGATTCGGCCGAAATAGAAGGGGCGCTCGTCAGCCTTGAAGCCGAGGGGGTCTGGCTTACGGTTATCGATACCGCCGCCACGAACAATGCACTGGCCATGCACGCCATCGCGAGGGCCGATCTTTGCCTGATCCCGGTGCGTCCGAGTCCGGCCGACATCGAAGCTGCGATACCGACGCTAGTTGCTATTCGTAGGCTCAACCGCCGATTTGCTTTCGTCCTCGCTCAGACGCCACCGCGGGGCTGCCGCGTGAGTGAAGCCGCAGCGTCGCTCAATTCGCTCGGGGTGCTCGCGCTACCCTATGTCGGGCAGCGCAATGACCATCAGGACGCGCTTGGGGCAGGATTAGGCGTGACTGAGTTTGCACGAGAGGGAAGAGCCTCGGAGGAAGTTCGTGAGCTGTGGCGCTGGATCTTGAAGAAGCTTGTCGAGGGGTCGTCAGATCATGAGCCACACGCAAGAAACGAAAAAGCCGCGTACTAGGCAGACGCGCTGCGCGCGACGCTCGCTCGTGGAGCTTACCGCGGCGGCGAGCCGAGCCGTTGACGATGGCCTATTTGTGTTGTCCCGCGGGATTGCTGCTTACAATCCGCGATCGGAGCACACACGCTCGAATACGTCTGATCAAACAATCCTTGCAAGGCAAGCGACGGCTCCAAGTCCCGTTGCGGGGCTTGAAACTCGGAATGCGGCGGCGCCGCGCAAGGACGAACTCCTAGATTCCGACATTACCACCGAGATGATGGTGAAAGTTGCCGAGGACTCTCAAGACAGAGCTTCTGAAAACATCAAAGCCGGCCTGAATGCTGCGTTGGACCATGCAAAGGGCCTCGTTGAGACACGGGTGGGAGGCGAAGCGGCGTCGAAAACCGTCGTCGGTTCCAGACTTGAAGGCAATTTTCGGACCGTTCTCAACGAAGCCGCAACGGGTTTTCGCGCGGATGCGGCCGAATTGACTATGCAGAAGGAACCAGCCGACAGCGAGGGGCGGTCGCAACCGCGACATATGCGGCGGCTCACTGGCGAGGCGGTCAGTTTGCTCGACGATCTTCGGAGCGGCAAGCTGCAGAATCAGGCGAACTTCATCCTGAGCGAGTGCTTCAGGGAAGCCGCCAGCGCATTCTCTGTCATCAATCGGCAGCTTAAGCGCGACGGCTATCCCGCGAGCATTGATCCATCAATTTTCATTTGGCTTGCCAATATCACCGAACCGGAGACGCGTGACACCGGAACCATGCGACTTGAGATCGTACCCAACCACCGAGGTCGTCCGAGCACGTACACGCGCCAGGTCGCTCAATTCATCTGGCACCTTGTCGAGGGACAGGGCTGCCGACGACAGGCCGCATACCGGGCGGCGCTCACGAAGTTCACCGTAACCGAGAGTTTCGTCGAGAACGCCTATGCGTTTTGGGAGCCGATCTTCAAACGGGCGGGACCGCACGTGAGGATGCTGACCCGCATTTCAGATCCAGAAGTGTAAAGCTAGGCAGCGCAGGCGTTTGGAGCCCGATTGACTGAGGCCGAGGTCCGGCGAGGACCGCCCGGCAACTTCGTCCGAGCTTTGGACGAAGAGGAGGCTTGACGTCGGCGCCGCTCTTGCATGGCCCATGATTGCGCTGATAACCATTGAGATGCCGCTGCCGCGCATTCCCCGGCACGGCTGTCTACTTGCTCCCGAGCGTAGATGGCTTGCTTGTCATCCGGCATGCAAAATTGGCTCTGACGCAAGTTTGGGGCAGCGCTGACTATGACCTTGCCCCACGGGCTTAATCCAGTTTGAAGTTCGCTCTGGCCCACGACAAGGACCAAAGCATGAAGCGCAGCCGCTTTTCGGACGAGCAGATCATCGGGATTTTGAAGGAGCATGAGGCCGGCGTGTCGGTCGCCGATTGAAGTGGACCCCGGATTTTGGACCGGCGGCTTAGGTGGTGCGGATGCCGTTCCGTTTTGATAAACGGAGCGGACCATGAAGAAGACGAGACGAAAAATCGATGCAGCGCTGAAGGCAAAGATCGCCCTGGAGGCGCTGCGAGAACAATCAACGGTGACGGATCTGGCGCAGCGCTACCAGGTGCATGTGAACGGCGGTCTTCAAATCGGCATGCTGGCCGAGAAAGTCTGCGACTTCGGCCTCGACCGCCTTGGCGAGAAGGGCTCGTGCCCCGTTGCGCAAGACTTCTGTGAGTTGATCGTCGAAGATTCCTGGCTGAATCAGCTGGATGACGTTATCGTTTGACACGGCATATCGCTCCTTCGGTGGAGAAGTGGAGGCGTCAAGCACCCCCACGATATGCCGCCTTTCCGATTCCCGCCGTCACCAACTTTCAGCGATAGCTCTCAGCCTTGCCATAACAACGCTAACCACCCTTCCCGTGGGCGGGGGTTAAGCCCGCGGGGCGCCGCCAAGTTGTATCGGCGAGAAGCCTCCCTGGGCCGCCACTGAACGCTAAACTGGTCACCCAGCCTGATATCCCGAGCGACACGGGCGCCGTACTGGCCCGCGAGATCGGCCGAGCCAAACACCTCGCCATCGCTGTCTGGCTGAAAGCGACCGTTGTGGATGATCGGGAAATAACAGCGCTCATAGCTTTGGCCCTTCGTCAGTGGTGATCATGTGCCAACATCAGGCCGGGGCGTACCTGTCCAAATTGACAGGGATCGCTGTGCACCCGCGCCATCGCCCGCCCCCTCTGCGGAACGCCATGAGCCATTATCTCTTCGGGATTGTCTCGACAGCTTCTCGTCAGCCCGCTCGGTCATACGAGTTGACCTCGGTGCGGCGCGTTGCTCCGATTGATTCACGGCCGCCAAGCGATATCGCCGCGAAAGGGGCCGCTCGGCACCTACCCGAATTGGTGGACCCGCATCATTCACTCGGAATGCCCTTAACCGAACACGTTCCGACTGTACGCCCATAGACATCACGGCTGAGAGGTTGCAGCAAATTGCGTCGATTCATCATTCAAAATGGAAGGCCGACTCCGAAGGCGCGGGGGCGAACCTTTCTTAAGCGGAAGAGGCTTACACACCTTCTTGGAGCTACAATCGTACTCTCTTCGACGCGGCTCGCGCTCGCTGCGGACGCCCCCGGGCTGGAAACAGCGAACATTAGAGAATTCGTCTCGTACTTCAGCCCGAACGATTTCAAGATCGTTGATTCAGATGACCTTTATGCCGCCCCTGCAAAGTTCATCGGGCAGCCTATCGAGCTTAGAAACGTGAGGTGCCTCTACGCTATGGACGGCTACCACTGCATTGCACCTCAGCCCGGAATGGTTACGATTGTTTCTGCAAAGTCTGTCGCACCTGCGGCAGAACGGGAAGCCTTGAGGAACGACTGCGCGGAGATCCAGGCGATGGCTCACCTGCCCGCTTGCCGAAAGAATGTTCGAATTATCCCAGCTGACTTGACCGAAAGCTCCCTCCCCAACTACGCTGCGAAGCGCGTCGTTATGACGGCCGAGAGAATTGAAATACATCCGGCGACGCAACCGAAGCATTAACGCCGCCGAATGCCGCGCGTTGCTGCTCCGTCTTCTGAGCCTCAAGGGAAGAAGCAGCGCGGGCGCGGCTCGGCGTCGAAATGCGCAACCGACGCTGTCCCTACCGCGCCCGCGCTGCCCAGTGAAGCTAGCGGCGACATGACTCCGCGCTTCGCGACGGACCGATGAAGCGCTGTCCCTATCATGCGCCACCAACTTCGGCGGCCAGCCTTGCCATAACACGCTGACCACCCCTCCCGGGGGTGCCAGGCTGGCCCACAGGGTGCCCTCGCATTGTATCGGCGAAAAGCCTCCCGGGCACCTACCAGGATTGGTTGGGCTGCCTTGGGCCGCCACTGAACGCTAAACTGGTCACCCAGCCTTTGCACACGAAGGAGAGAGCCCTGTGGTTAAACTCGCACGCGTTCGCTGCATCAATAAGACCGACAGGATGAATCCCCATGAGAGGATTGAAAGTGTCGGAGGTGAATATTCAAACGGAAGTCAATGGAAGCAGTCTGTCGTTCAGACGATCAGAGACATTGAAAGCGGCGAATGGGAGTTCTATGTCGAAGAAGACGGACTCATGGCTGGCGTGGTCGTGGCCGAACACAACGGGCACAATACATCAAGACAACGGCGGACGGCATTCAGCCAGACAATCTTCTTTCACTGGCTGAGTGTCCGTGATCCCCACTAGTGGTTCATCACAGTGATTTCGACGTTTTGATACCGAGCCATTCGAGGATCGGCAAGCTTTCCGGCGGCACGAGGATTTCGATGCTTCTGGGGACGCCAGGTTGACGTTGGATGAAGCCGTTTCGTTCGAGGGTGACGATCATCTGGTGGACCGAAGGCGGGCTGACGCGGAAGTGGCGCTGGATGTCGGCTTCGGAGGGTGGACGTCCGAACATGTGGGCGTAGGTATGGATGAAGGCCAGGTAATAACCCTGCTTCTCGGTGAAGCGCGTGCCTGATTTTTGACTCATCGTTGGATTCGTCCCGGCCTCCGACAAGGAGGCAAAGCATCAATGTACGTTATCGGGTCGAATTGAGCCAAGCCGAGCGCAACGAACTGACGGCGATGCTCGGTGGCGGCAAGCACGCCGCCCGCAAGCTCAAGCGGGCGCAGGTTTTGCTGGCGGCCGATGGAGGCTGCCGCGACGAGGAGATTGCCCGGACCGTGAGTGTCAGCCTCTCCACCGTCGGCCGGACCAAGCGCCGCTTCGTGGAAGGCAATCTGGAGCGGGCCTTGAGCGAGGAGCCGCGTCCGGGCGCTGAGCGCAAGCTGACGGGCAAGGAGGAAGCCCTGCTGGTGGCGACCGCATGCGCCAAGCCGCCCGCCGGCTGGAAACGCTGGACGCTGACGCTGTTGGCCGACACGATGGTCAAGCTCACCGATCACAACAGCCTGTCGGGCGAGACCGTGCGTCGCCGGCTGGCCGAGAACGACCTCAAGCCGTGGCGCAGGGACATGTGGTGCATTCCCCATGTCGACGGCGAATACGTCGCCCGCATGGAGGACGTGCTCGATCTCTACGCCGAGACGCCGGATCCCGCCCGGCCGCTGGTCTGCTTCGACGAGACTCCCGTCCAGCTGATCGGCGAGGTGCGCCAGCCGGTCCCGGCCCAACCGGGACAGCGCGAGCGCTACGATTACGAGTATCGCCGCAACGGCACCGCCAATCTCTTCGTCACCTTCGATCCACATCGGGGCTGGCGCAACGTCAAGGTCACCGATCGCCGCGCCGCCGTGGACTACGCCCACTGCATGCGTGATCTCGTCGACGTCCATTATCCCGACGGCCGCCTGCATCCGTGTCGTGCAGGACAATTTGTCGATCCATAAGCCTGGGGCGCTGTATGAGGCCTTCGCGCCCGCCGAGGCCCGGCGCATCCTGCGCCGCCTCGAATTCCACTTCACCCCGAAACACGCCAGTTGGCTCAACATGGTCGAATGCGAGATCAGCGTGCTACAGCGCCAGTGTCTCGGCCGCCGCATCGCAGATCCCAAAAGGCTCCGAAACGAGATCGCAGCAAGGCAAAAGAGGCGGAATAAAACCCGAGTCCGCATCAAATGGATGTTCACAACAGATAAAGCCCGCGCCAAACTCGGCCGCGCCTATCCAGCCACCCCCAAAGAGTCAAAATTACTGTGATGAACCACTAGCGACGGCCTCCACGGCTAAGACCCCCACCTTCCGCGAGCTAACGCTTTTTCCTTCCGGCCGCCCTGCGCATCCCGACACGGAGCTTCAGGGCCGCCAGCGCGGCGGCGTTCGTCAAACGATTTGCGCTCGTTCCAATCGGCTACGGCGCGGAGACTCGCCGCACCGGCGCCAGTGGAGATGGCCTGCTGCAGATGCGAATTGTCTATTCCCTCGGCCCGTTTCGGCTTCGGTAAAGTGCGAGAAATTCTCGCACTTTCTCCAACGGCCATTTCTGCCTGCACCTGCTCCCAAATCTCCTTACGTCGCTTGATGTAAAACCTCTCGCACCTAGCCAAGGGGATGTCCCGATCGGTGTTGAACTACGTCGGGCCGACGTTGCCGGAATGCATGTTACGCGGCCCTCGAGACGTGGGCAACGGGCTTGATCGTCATGCGATCGTGGTGAGCGTGAAGGGCCGCACGCAGAACCGACAATTGCTTATGCGCCTTCAATCGTCGGAAGCCCTTGTTGGCCTCGATCATGCCGGCCGCGACTCATCGCAACGCCATACCGGCATCCCGCCAGCGTTTGACGTTGCGCGTGACGCGGCGAATGGTGCCCATCATGTTCTCGGCGATGTTGGTGCAGGCGAGCGATCGACGAAGCTCCTTCGGCAGCGTCAACCGGACGACAGTCAGGATTTCGTCGAGGCCTTCGAGGATGCTGGCCGCTACGCCGGGCCATTGCTGGTCGAGTCGACGCGCGAGATTGCGGATCAAATTTCAGCCTTGTCGGCGTCATCGAGCTCCCAGGCCTGGCGCAGCACCCGACGGGTGGCCGCATGATGCTCTGTCGGCAGGCGTTCCATGATGTTGCGCGCCTTGTGGATCTGGCAGCGCTGGATCGCGGCGGCCGGACCGAAGGTGCGGCGGATCGCCTTCGACAACGCTTTCGCGCCGTCGGCGATGAACAGTCTTGGCACCGTCGGGTCGAGCCCGCGCGAGACCAGGTTGTCCAGCAGGGCCTGAACCGTTGCGGCATTCTCGGTCGCCCCTTGTATGGGGCTTCTTTTGTCAAGAAGTTCGGCAGTGCAACGCATGTCTTGTCCTTCGTCAGTTTCTTTGTTCGATCTGAAAGCCCGTTTCTTCGTCCCGACCCGCGGCAGCGCCAGGCCGTCGCGCGCAGGGGCTGTCAAGGTTGGCCGGCGGACCAACCTTTCGAGATGCTTCGCTCTTGCGAGGCCATACCTTGACAGCTTCGAGCACGCCGGCACGGTGGGTGCGGTCGAGATGACGATCAGAGGGGAGCCCGCTTTCGGGCGCGGATCAGTCGCGCCACAGCCTTGTATCCGGTGGGTCCAGGGACCCGAACCATGATGCAGTCATGCGCATCGGCAGCGAAGCTCCGAGGCGGCGGACCCATTCTTCCTCTCGGCATGATAGCCATGGGGCAACTCGGGACCCCGCCACCTCGAACCGTCATCGGCGGCCCGTCACAAGCGGACGGACTGGGCCGAAACTGTCGGGTGCCTTCAGTGACCTCCGTTCATTGCGCCGGGCGCAGAACGACGCCGTCCGGTACCACGCCCTCGCGCACCAGCCGCCACAGGGCGATCAGAAGCTTGCGCGCCAAGGCCACGATCATGATCTTGCGAGTGCCGCGGGTGCTCTCAGTGCGGCCTCGAAACCACTGCGCCAAGGTGCTGTCCTTCTGGAACATGAGAAATCGCCACGCCAATTGGATCATGCCGCGTCGACCCCGAGCGTTGCCGGAACGGGCCAGCCCTTTCTCTCGCCGTTTTATGCCACTCTCGTCGGGCGAACCCGTGAGGCCCGCATAACGTGCGACGGCCCGTCGATCGCGCATGTTTCGCGCCAGCACCTCCTGCACCAGCATGTCGGCCGTCTCGATGCCAACCCCGATCACCCGCGCCAGTAGGAGCACCATGGCGTTTGGTCCATCACCGGGCGCTTGCTCGATGCGTTCCAGGCGAGCATCCTCGATTTGGCGGATCTGATCATTGATCAGCTGGCGGCGCTCCATGTCGCGACGCAGCTCAGCCAACATGTTGGGCAGTATTTGCTCTCCCTCAGGAGTGCGCAAATCTTCAAGGCGTCCGGCTGCCTTCTTTAGCTTGGGATTGAAGCCGCGGATGCCCAGCCGAATTAACGCTGCTTTCATTCGGTTGACGATCCGACTCGGCTCTCCCACGAGGCTCTCGTGCTCGCGGTTAGGCCGCTTGGCGTCTTCGTCCTTGATTGTCGGGATCGCCACCATCTTGCAGTGATCACGCTCGCCGCGCAGCCAGCCGAGAAAAGAGCGCTTGAGCAAGCTGGTGTCGAGCCGATCGGTCTTGGCGCGCCGGTTCTCGCGCGATACCGCGACGCTCGATGCGTGAATGACGTGGACCTCAATATCATGTGCCCTGAGCCAGCGCGCCAGCCAGAAGCCGTCACGGCCGGCCTCGAAAGCGACAGCGATGCGTTTGATGTGATGCCCAGCCTTCGCCGCTTCATCTCGTCATCGATGCAGCAATTTCAGCAGTGCGCTCTCATCGACCGCGAGCTTCTTCAATGGCTGGCGCTCGACACCAGGCACAATGCCGGCGACGAGCCCGCTCGACAGGCTCAGTTCGATAACGGCGATCAGCGTGCCGTCCGGATCGAGTGGGCTCGGGGATCGGCTCAGATCGTTCAACTTTTGCATGGGGCGCTCCATCGGTTCACATTAGCAACGATAGATGCAATATCCTCGCCACCGCCCCATAGCATCTTCCACCAGCGCCAGCGGATGCTTGTTGCCTTCGCCGTCAACCGCGATCGCGGCGACCAGCACGAGATCGTCGCCGAGATGCAGCCCGTCGATTTGGACCACCAGAAGGTCGAGCGCGCGGACAGATCGGCAGCCATGAAGTCGGCCAGCCGCGCCGCCGACAGCGCTACGAACCTCCGCGAGGCCGCCGACTTCGAAACCCCCGATCCGGGCGGTGCCGGCGCGTCGACACATTGACCAGCATCAGGTTCATCGCCCAGCGACCGAGCCAATCCTCCTGCGCCGCCGTTTCCCAGCTCTGGATCGTGACCTTGCGGCCATCCACGCCCCGGACCCGCGGGCGCTCGACCTCGATCTTGCCGCCGTGGAAACCGATCCGTCCCCGCGTTCGGCCCCAACGGTGCGCCCGCCGCGCCGCGTCGCGATCGTGGCGCGGCGGGCAGGCCGCCACAACATCCGCCTCCATCATCGTGCCGAGCGCCTCGATCCCTGCCGCGAGGCAGAACCGATCGAAGCTCGCTCGCACCTCTGCAAACGCTTCGTCCACAGCCCCGGTCGCCGGCCAACCAGCCGGTGTGATATCTCTCGTCATGGCGTTGCTCTCCTTTGTGGAATCAGCACCCCCAGCCTACCGGCTCAAGGTGGGCAACGCCGACCTCTTCAGAAATTCAACAGAACCCGGGACATCCCCCTAGCCAACCACCGGGCATTTACGGAGAGCGAAGCTGTCTCTTTCCGGTGGACAACCTTTGGTTGCGATAGTGACTTGGTCGTTTTTCAGGACGTGAGATTTTCTTATGCGCGATTGGCAACTGCCGTTTTCTCGCGTGTGCTCAGATTGCACCTCAAAGCGCGAACGAAGATCCTACCGCCGATTACTGTCATGCGCTGCGATTTTGAGCGGTGCGTGATGCTGCTCTACATTTACACGGTCATAATGATCGAGTCGTGGCTCGATTTCTGGCTCACGTCAGCCCAACGTCTTGCCCCAGCATGCTGCCCGTGCTGGGGTCTCTCTTTCGGAGACTGACTTGGAGTCCTGGCAGCCTGTCGGTCGTGATTGAAGCAAGACAGTCCGTCACCCTTTCGTCAGCTATCGCGAGCGCACCCAGTGCCTTTTATGACTAACCCGCACACCGCAAGCAGCGCGGGCGCGCTGGCGAAAGTCTCACAGGCATGCCACCCGAACCGGTTGGCACACACGCGGCTCTCCTAGAAGAGCGCGTATGCGTCCAGCGATCTTCCGCGCCTCCTTCGGCCCGAGGTTGGGTTTCAAGCTGTCGAGTATGCCTAGCACTGCCTGAGCCTCCTCGGCATTAAACGTCGCGACTTGGCGATCTGCTTGGCTCAAAGACTGATCGGCCGCGCTGGCCTGATTGGCTGCAAACACCGCAAGCGCTTGGGACCGCAGGGACGTGATTTGCTGCTCGAATATGTGCATCCATTGGCCTGTAGCTACCCTGTGTGGTGACGTCGCAAGCGATGGTGGCCAGCCTTCGCCCCTTGGATTGGCAGGGCTGGCCACCCTTGCTCCCGAGGGGCCCAAAATTCCCCCCTAGCGCCACCAAGGAGTATCGCTGAGAAGGACTGGAAGCACCTACCAGCACCAGTGGGTTGCCGCGCCCCCGCGTGCATGCCATATCAAAGTGCTCGGCCCGCAAATGTTCGAGCCGGCTCCGCTCATAGGAGTAACCGCCGTGCCTAGGACCGAAGTGGTAGCGGCAATCCAAGCATTGACGGACTACGTCCGTAGGCCAAGCCATGCATCGGCAGAAGACACGTACGCGCCACAGCGAACTGAAGAACAGCTGGCCGATTGGCGATCCCGGGTTGAAGTTATCTGCTCAAAAATGGACGCGGTGGCGGATTGCCCTCTTTCGACCTTATCCGAATTCGAGGCGCTCAGACGCGAGATGGGGACAGATTTTCCCGCAACGCCACCCGCTTTACTAAACCGTGTAGCGGACGCATTTTTACGCTGCGGGTCGGCGGATGCCGGCCCCTTAATCAGGACGGAGCCGGATGATGCCTAGCACATTCTCGCTGCACAAGATCGACGAAGCTATACGCGACCTCGAAGAAAAAGTTGCTCACGGTGCAGAAATCAGCCGCGAGGAGCTCGCGAGCGGCATTCTGCGGATTACGAAGCGTCTTCGAGATGAACTCGAAGCCGCGCTCAAGGTAATCGATAGCCTCAAGGATCACACCGGGCTCACGGTGGCAGCCGCGCGACCTAAACAGCGGGAACGTTAGCGGCCACGTGACTCGGCGCTTTGGGGTGGACCGATAAAGCGCTGTCCCTATCACGCGCCGCTAACTTCGCCCGGTCAGCCTCAAGGGAGGGAGAAGCTGACCGGGCAACGTTATCCTCCGGACGAATGCCCTAGAGCAACTACCAGGATAGGGCGGTGACTTGGCAATCAGTCTCGGATCGCAGGCAGCGCCGTCGCGTGTCGCCATCGGCAACTTACTACCAAGGAAGGTACAGCGCGACGAACAGTACCAAGAGGATTAGAGCGCACGCCCACGCGAACAATAGCGCCTTATCCATCGGCCGATTCCGATCGATCTCCTCGGCCGCCCGCAGCGGCGTACCACTGCGGCCTTTTTTCGTTGAAGGCACGTTGCGGTCCTTCACCCGATTCGTAGATTTTCCGCCGAGTCTTTTCCGCGATTGTTCACGACGTCGAAGCTAACCTTAGCTCCCTCTGCGAGTGAGGTGAAACCAGCCTTCTCAACTGCCGAGATGTGAACAAAGACGTCCTTCCCACCAGAATCCGGTTGAATAAACCCGTACCCCTTCGTCGGGTTGAACCACTTCACCGTCCCCATTGCCACTTAACTTCTCCATTTTTAAAAAACCAAAGCTATTCCCGACTTTCGACAAAAGAAAGGCTGGCGGTAACCCCTCGCTTAGGAGTCACACTCCCGAATGATTAGGTCGTTTCAATTGTTCCGGTGATAACCACTCCGCGTCCCGACGCGATGATCTCTTCTGGGGAATGTCGTGGTGGCTCCGCACCTCGTTGCGAGGCGCTACACGCTGAGGGACCAGGCCTCGCGTTCTGCGACTAACTGATTATTGCGTTCCCGCTGTAGTTGCTTTCTATGGAATGCAGAACATCGGGAGGGGAAATGCCAGACGTACAGGTCACCTGCATCAACAATCAGCCACGCGACAACTCGCATGAGGGGATTACGCACCTCGGAGGGGGCGGTTGGAAGTGGCCGAGATCGGAGGTCATTCGATCGATCGAGAACGGCACCAATACATTTTTCACGTTGGTCAGCGGTAAGCGCGCCGACGTTGGTGTCGTTAGCGGCCCGAATGGGAAATATGTTCGAGCTCACGCTGATGGCTACTACAACGATAACCTCCTAGCTCTGCCGGAGTGTCCGTGAGTTCTAGTCAAGCAAATCGTCCGCCTCCTCTGCCGTCGCCCAACTAATCTTGCTCGCATCGGCCGGTGTCGCGCCCATACTGCTTAGGCACAGCCTCAGTAGGCTGAGCGATTTTGTACCATCTCCGCGCCGCTTTGCAGGCGAGCGCGCAAGACTGATGCGATGGAGACAAGACAACGGTGCGATGCATTGAGCCACGGCAACTCGCTGGCGAATTCACGCCAAGCAGTAGCCTGTTGTGCGTTTAGCCAAGTGGGCGGAGCGCCGATTTCGGCACCGGTTGGATCGTTGCGTTTATAGCGGCCAGCATTGATAAGATGTCGGCCCTCAACCTGCGCCTTAGCGCTTGGTTTTCGTGGTCGTGGCAGTTTTACCCTGGGGGTCTGAATTGCAGATGCGTGCGAAAGTGGAGGCCGCCGGTAACTGGTGGCGGCGATGGGAGGGATCTATTGCGCCCCTCCACCCCTGAGGTCGTTGGATAGGCCGGGAATGCCGTCAGCGTTAGCTTCGAACAGATCTACATCTGTAATTGTCCGCAACGGCAATCTGTCGCCGCCGTCCTGCCACTCCTCGGCGCGCACCCGAAATCCGAAGCTACAGCCGCGTATATCCTGCCGGCCAACCGTTCCGAGCGCTGTCTGTCCTTCTGGCGTTGAAGGATCGACAGTCAGAGCAAAGTACAGGCCAGCGCCAGTCTCTCGCAGAGAAAGCGTCGCAGCCGCCGTCCTGCCCAGAACACGGCCGGAATCATGGTCGAGCAACATCACAACATCCGGCTTTTCCTTCAGCGTGCGAGTGAATGCGCCGGGAGCGATCCTTTCGCGAAACTCGCCTGCGATGACGGTTTCATCCCCGAACACCACTGCGAATCCTGTGATCACGTTATCAGCCACGCGCTTTCATCTCCTCGGCGGCGAGCCGAGCCTCGCGCTTGCCAAGCTAGGATTGCGCCCGCAACTCGCGCGCAATCTCGACGGGATCAGTATTGGCGAAGGCTTCTGACTCGCCGGGCAGTTTTATGCGGCGCGATTGCTTGCTCGACTGCGCGCGCTTTGAGGTGGCTTTCTCAAGCATTGTGACCAGCCTCCTTCACTTCCCTCAGGCAATATGCAATTTTCCCATCATGCCGATCGCCAAGAAAGAATGGAATTACCGGCTGCAGAGAACTCTTCGCAACATCCCCTCGATCCAAATCATCAAGAATCTCATCGTGCGACTGGCGCGCGGTTTCTACCTCGCTCAGCAACTTGCACAGAACGCCGAGACGGCGATCGTACTCAGGCCGCACGGTTGCACAAACCATCGCGCTGGCTCGACCGCGTGCTTCTTCCATACGACGTCGAAGAATTTCCTGCGCGCTTTCGATATTTCCCATCTCGGTAGCGACGTCGCGTAGCCGCTGCGAGAGTCCTGTTATAGAGTCTTCGGGATCTCCGAGAAGCCGCGCAACGTCGGGCGCGACACGCTGACCGCCAGCCGCTTTCTCAGCTTCAATTTCGCGACTGAGTTTTGAGCGCTCGTCGCGCAGTTTGATGTAGCTGTTATGGAGCTCAGTCTGCTTGTCGGTCAGCGCACCGTAGGAGGGATCAGCCTCCGCGAGGCTGGGGACGCGGAATTCGTCGGCGGTTTTCTTCTTAAGCAATGATGCCATTAGGCAGCAACCTTTCCAAAAATATCGTCAAATGCGTCAGCAATCGCTGCGACGTTGAGCGTGGTCGACCTGTGGTGGCCGCGTTTCGGCCAGTGGATCGCGTCCTGACCGGGCATGCAGAAACGCCCAACGCTGCCAACCGGTTTGTGGATCGCAAGAGCACGCGAATTATGAGAGATCTCGACCTGAGATTTACGCGCGTCCGAAACGCCAGCGCGGGCGTCTTCAACCAGGATGGCGACAGCGATCGACGCCGTTGGAATCGAGTCCGGAGCGCCGGCTAGGCTTACGCCGCCTGGAGTCAAATAATTGAAATACTGGACCGCTTCAGGTATAAATCGACTGCGCTGACGACTCGCGAGAGTCCGCTATGCCCCCGGTAGCGATCAAATTCCGCATCGCAGCGAAACGCGATGGGTCAACAGCAGAAATGCGCGGCGAGGCAAAACGGCTAGCTAATCTACTAGGGTCTGTACCTAAATAGCGCCACGTGATTCTCTTGCCTACGTGTTGATTCGGGGGCGAGAGAATGCGCGCTGGTTTGTTTTGGCTGAACGACAGGCAATGGGCGCGTATCGAACCGCATCTGCCGAGGGGACTGACGGGGCCGGATCGGGACGACGACCGACGCATCGTCAGCGGCATCATTCACATGCTGCAATCGGGTGCACGATGGCGTGATTGTCCACGTGAATACGGCCCTTACACGACGATCTACAATCGCTTCAATCGCTGGGCCAAGCGAGGACGATGGTGCGCAATCTTCGAAGCGCTGGCCAAGCCTGGCGAAGACGGCGTCGTACTGTCGCTCGACTCGACCTCGATTAAAGCTCACCGGTGTGCCTCCGGCGGAAAAGGGGGGAGCACAATCAAGCAATCGGCCGCTCGCGCGGAGGCCGCACGATAAAAATCCATGCGCTGAGCGATCCGCTCTGCCGGCCGGTCGTCCTGCATCTGACTCCAGGCCAGGATGCCGATATCGCTGCGGCTCCCGATGTCCTGGCGCTCGCGCCACCCATGAGCGTGCTCCTCGCCGACAAAGGGTATGATGGCGACAAGCTTCGCGGCGAAATCATTCGTCGTGGCGCCAAGCCCGTAATCCCCAATAAATCTAACCGTGTCGTCATCCATCGCTTCAACAAACGCGCCTACAAAGGACGAAATGTCATCGAACGCTGCTTTTGCAGGCTCAAGGACTTCCGGCGCATCGCCACGCGATATGACAAGCTCGCCCGTAATTTTTTGGCCGCTGTTCATCTCGCCGCTCTCGTCGCATATTGGCTCAATTGAGTCTGGACCCTAGTTGGCCTTCAAACTGACGGCCGCTGCCCCGGTTTATAGCCTGGTCCTTGTCTTAGGCCAGAGCGAATTTCAAGGCCGTGATGCACGATCCGTATGCGTCGGCCCCTCGATCTTTGTCTGGTTTTTCACAGCCGTGTACAAAAGCTGTAAGATCCAAGACATCGCGCGCCGTGGCGCATGGCGAACTGTTTCAAAGCGTAACCAGGCGGTTTAATGAGCGCTGGCATGGTCATTGCTTTCGCAGCAGGCAACAACGGCGCTGGCTACTCCGCGTCTGGCGCGAGAGGAATGGTATGAGCTTGGTAAGGTCATTGGAAAGGGCAGAAGTTGACGCCTTTTATACGCTCAATGAGGGGCGTCTTGCATCCGTCACGCGCGAATTTACCGAGCATTTCTCAGGACGCGTGCTGTATGCGGTGAAGGCGAATCCGTTGCCCAAAATTCTTCACGCGGTCTCTCGCGCCGGAGTGGCCGGATTCGACGTGGCGTCGCTGGCCGAAGCCCACCTTGTCCATTCCACTATTCCCGGGGCCCGTTCATGGTTCATGAATCCCGTGAAATCTCGTCGCGATATCGAACGGACGTTCCGTGATCTGGGAGTTCGCGACTATGTCATCGATTGCGAAGCCGAGCTGCGGAAGCTCCTCGAAGTCTTGCCGTTACATGATCCGGAAATACGAATCTACGTCCGGTTCAAGTGTAGCGCGACGTGCGCCATCATAGACTTAAGCGGCAAGTTTGGTGCCTCGCCCGCCGAAGCGAGCCGTCTGCTGGATCTCGTCAACGCGCAATCGCGCTGGACCACGGGGTTGTCCTTTCACCCAGGTTCCCAAACGATCGTTGTCGATCCCTATCTGCATGGCATTCGGGCGGCCGTCGACATTATAGAAGCTGTTTCTCCGGCCCCCACAGCGCTCGATATCGGTGGCGGCTTTCCCGGCCATTATCTGAACTTCCCCTATCACTCTCCCTTGCGCATGCTCTCCGAGATCACGAAACTGGTGCGCGGAACGGATGCACTAAAGCGTGTTGAACTGTTGTGTGAGCCCGGACGAGCACTGGTTCATGATAGCATCTCTTTGTTTTGCCGCGTGATCTTAAGAAAAGGCGAGGCGCTCTACTGCGGCGCGGGCATCTACAGCGGGCTCTCACCTTCCCGACAATGTTTTCTGCTCCCCGCCCGCGCTTGGCGTGGCGGACAGCCGATCCAGACTGAGGAGTGGCAGGACTTCATCATCTTTGGCCCAACTTGCGACAGCTTGGACAGGCTTGGATTCTCGTATTCACTGCCACGCGATTTGAGCGAAGGTGATTGGATTGAATTCCAGAATGTGGGCGCCTATACGGATATGGCGCGATTCAACGGGTTTTCGGTTGATAAGATCGTGGCTGTAGGGCAGGATGAACTTACCATGTTGCCCGCCGCCATTCAGTAGTTGTTCATGAACATATTAATTCGTCAGCACGCGAAAGAAGCGAATGCGGGAGATTGAGACCCAAAGGTTCGCGGTCTTGAGGTTGATGATCAATTCAAATTTTGCCGGCTGCTCGACGGGAAGGTCACCCGGATTTGCACCTTTAAATATCTTGTCGATGTAGTTGGCGGCGCGACCAGCCATGGCAACGCTGTCAGGTCCGTACGAAAACAAGCCGCCTTCTTTAGCCCAAGCTCCCCAACCGCCTACCAGGGGAAGATGATGTTGTGTCGCAAACTGAACCAGCCTCTTTAAATTCAGCACCGTAAGCACGTTGGCGGTCTTGTGCACCCAGCAGCGCTGCTCGCGCGTTTTCGGCCAGACCTCACCGGCGGCCTTCCAGAACCCGAGCGCGCCGTCGGCGATGGCGAGCTGCGGGGCCAGGTCGAGCCCGCGCCGCTTCAGGTCGAGCAGCAGATCGCGCCAATCGTGCGCGCTCTCGCGGGCGCCATCGGTGAAGCCGACCAGTTCCTTGCGGCCTTCCGGCGTCGCGCCGATCAGCACCAGGATGCACTGCTTTTCGTCTTCAAGGCGTGCTTGGAGATGGATGCCATCGGCCCAGATGTAGATGTAGCGCTTCGCCGACAGATCGCGCTTCTGCCACGCGGCGTGCTCGTCGATCCAACCGTCCTTCAGCCGGCCGATGGCGGATGCCGACAACCCGGCAGCATCCTTGCCGAGCAGCGCCGCCAGCGCCTCCGAGAAGTCTCCGGTGGAGATACCCTTCAGGTAAAGGATCGGCAGCAGCGTCTCGATCGATTTCGAGCGGCGCATGTAGGGCGGCAGGATCGACGGAGAGAACCGGATGCGACCAGGATCGGTAGCGGCCGCCTCGCGATCGCGTACACGCGGCTGGCGGACGGCGACCGGACCGATGCCGGTCATCACCTCGCGCTCCGGCAGGTGACCGTGGCGCACGACGCGCTGGTGGCCGTCGGCGGTCTTCAAATCGGCATGCTGGCCGAGAAAGTCTGCGACTTCGGCCTCGACCGCCTTGGCGAGAAGGGCTCGTGCCCCGTTGCGCAAGACTTCTGTGAGTTGATCGTCGAAGATTCCTGGCTGAATCAGCTGGATGACGTTATCGTTTGACACGGCATATCGCTCCTTCGGTGGAGAAGTGGAGGCGTCAAGCACCCCCACGATATGCCGCCTTTCCGATTCCCGCCGTCACCAACTTTCAGCGATAGCTCGGGCAATCCGCCACCGCGTCCATCTTTGAGCAGATAACTTCAACCCGTGATCGCCAATCGGCCAGCTGTTCTTCAGTTCGCTGTGGCGCGTACGTGTCTTCTGCCGGTGTATGGCTTAGCCTACGGACGTAGTCCGTGAATGCCTGGATTGCCGCTACCACTTCGGTCCTAGGCACGGCGGTTACTCCTATGAGCGGAGCCGGCTCGAACATTTGCGGGCCGAGCACTTTAATATGGCATGCACGCGGGGGCGCGGCAACCCACTGGTGCTGGTAGGTGCTTCCAGTCCTTCTCAGCGATACTCCTTGGTGGCGCTAGGGGGGAATTTTGGGCCCCTCGGGAGCAAGGGTGGCCAGCCTCAGTCTTCGAGGACGGGCTGGCCACCATTGCTTGCGACGCAATCTTACAGGGTAGGCTACAGGCCAACGGAATGCACACATTCGAGCGGGACATCACCTCACTGCGGTCGCAAGCGCTTGCGGTGCTTGCAGCCAATCAGGAGAACAGAGCTTCAGCTGCACAAGACAGGCGATTACACAAAGCCCCGCTCGCTCGGAGATCGACGATTTTCATTGAGCAGTGTTGCCGGGCTCTGTAGCGCCGATATCCTTCAGGATTAGCTGGCGCAAGAACGCCGTTCCGGGGATTTCGCCTTCTTTGCCGTCGCGCAGTCTGCCGATTGCCGCAAGCAGCTTGCGGATATCATAGGCCGAATTGAACACCTCCGGCACACCGCGTTCAACGTTGAGGAGCGTGTAGACAGCCTCCATCGCCGTGCGAACTGAGTATTCGGTCGTGAAGATGCAATCGCGCTCGGCCGACTCAGCAAACTGGCCGATGAAGGCAAAATTGACAGCGCCTTTTGGCACGACATTTGGTCGATCACCCGCCTGCCGCGGCATGAAGAAGGAGGTGACGTACGGCATCATCACCGGCACTGTCTTTGCGGCCGTCGCGGCGAGTCCCGGTATGTCCTCGACCGGCACACCGAGGTGATACAGCCATTCCTGCGTGATTTCCTCGCCCGTGCAATCTTGCATCGGTTTGTTCACGTAATCGCCAGGCTTGTCGACGAAAAGTGAATAGACCCAGACGACGATCTGATCACTGGGCTGGTGCTTGAAATGCGGTTGACGGTTGACGGTCCAACTGAGCAGCCAGCGCGAATCCTTAGCCGAGACGATCCCTCCCGTGACGACCTTGCCGCTGAACGGATCGCGTTTCGCGATTTTGCTGATGTATGCCGGAATGCGCGCGTCTAGGGTCGTGATCGTCGCCGATTCCCATTTGGTTGCAGGGATATTGCCACCGAAGACGTCCGGGCGGCCGAAAGCCGCGTCCTTGGCCGCAATACGCCGCCACAGATCCCAAGCAGGCGCTGGGCCCTCGTCGAGCCTGGCGGGCGTGTGATGGTCTCCCTCGTCCGAGTTTTCGGTGAGCGACCCGATTGTCATGAATACAAGATCGTCGGCGCCAAGGCCGATACCGCCCGTGACGCCATCCTCCAGCCAGTGGATGGCCGTGGCCTGCTTGCATCCGGCCTTTATCTCGAAATCGACATCGGTGACTTCGACGTCGTAGCGGATGTTGACGCCCTGCTCCAACAGCCATTTGCACAAGGGTAGAACCAGCGAATCATACTGATTGTACCTGGTGAACTTCAGCGCGCTGAAATCCGGCAGGCCGCCGATATGGTGGATGAACCGATGCAGATAAAGCTTCATCTCCAGCGCGGAATGCCATTCCTCAAAAGCGAACATCGTCCGCCAATAGAGCCAAAAATTGCTGTAAAAAAAGTCCCTCCCAAACACTTCGTCGATGCGCTTGTTCTCCATCTCCTCACGGGAGGCAAGAAAGATGGCAAACAATTCCTTCTGCGCCTTTTCGTTCAGAGTAAAGAGGCCGTCGGTGCGCGCATCCTGTCCCTGGTTCACCGTCGCCCGCTGCAGCGAGTAGTTCGGATCATCCTTGTTCAACCAGTAGAACTCGTCGAGCACACTGGCACCTTCGATTTCCAGCGAGGGGATCGATCGGAATAAATCCCATAGGCACTCGAAATGGTCCTCCATCTCGCGGCCACCCCGGACCACGAAGCCCCTATCCAGGTCTTGTTTACCGTCGAGAGCCCCACCGGGTATCTTCAGCCGCTCGAGGATGGTGATCCGGTCGCCACGCATATGGCCATCGCGGATCAGGAAGGCCGCGCCGGAAAGCGCCGCCAGTCCCGCACCGACGAACCACGCAGTCTTGTTGTCCACACCTTCGGGTTTGCGAGGGCGGGCAAAAGCTTCATAATTTCCGCTACCGTAATACATCGCAACACTCTATCCGATGGATTGCACAATCGGGTTGGGCTCATCAAAAGATGTTCTCGGGCGCCAGGCATTTGCGCGGGACGCCGACCGTCAGACCGCCATCGATGACGATCTCGGAACCGGTAAGGTAGCTGGACTCGTCGCTGAATAGGAACAAGACTACCTGGGATACTTCCTGAGGCTCGGCTGCCCGCCCGAGCGGAACGGGGAGAAGGGAGGACTCCAAGCTCTCGGTCATCGGGGTAGCAATGAAGCCGGGATGGATCGAGTTGACGCGGACTCCCGAGGCCGCGGCTTCCAGCGCAGCGGACTTGGTTATGCCCCGCACGCCGAACTTCGAAGCGACATAGGCGTGGAGTCCGGCACTGCCCCGTAGCCCCTCGACCGACGAGACGTTGACCATCGAGCCTCCGCCCGCCCGCCCGCCTGATGGCCGGCAGGGCTGCCTGCAGCCCGAGGAATACACCGGTTAGATTGACGGCAAGGGTCTCGTTCCACTGATCGAGCGGGAACTGCTCGATAGGGGCGATGTGGGCGATCTCGGCGCTGTTGACCAGCCCGTGGAGCGCGCCGAAGCGACGCTCGGCGCTTGCGATCGCCTTGGCCCACTGCTCCGGCTGGGTAACGTCCTGAGGGACATAGACGGTGGATCCGCCAAGTTGAGCCGCGAGAGCCTCTCCTTCTGTATGAAGAATATCAGTGATGACGACCTTGGCTCCCTCAGCCACCAGCAGGCGCGCATAAGCCGCACCCATCCCGCGAGCCCCGCCGGTCACCAGAATGAATTTGTCGTTCACGATCCCATGATCCTTGCTTCGTGCCGTTGGTCAATGTCGGTGCAGCGTCTTCCAGGCGTCGAAGAGGACGCGGGGATCATGCTGGCCCTTGTAAAAGGGTGAGAGCGGACGCTGGACGTCGAGCAAGCCGAAAACGGCGGTCTGCGCCGCGCGCACGGAATATTCGACGGTAAAAACAACGTCGTCGGGAATCTCGCAGAACTGGCCGATGAAGGCGAGGTTGCGCGATCCCTCCGGGATAACCTTCGGTCGATCGGTCCTCACGCGCGGCATGAACTGGGCGGTAATGTAAGGCATCATCGCCATTATGACGCGCGAAGTGTCGAGAATGTGCGGAATACTCTCTGTGAATCGCAGGTGCGAAAGCAACTCGATGAGAATTTCACGCCCTGTGCACTCCGACATGGGCTTTTGCACGAAGTTACCCGGTTTGTCCGGGAAGAGCCCATAACCCCACCAGACCCAGACGTTCTCTGGCTGCTGGTAAAAGTGCGGTTGACGATTAAGGACGACGGTCAAGAGCCAATTAGAATCTTTGATTGTTACCAGTCCGCCCTTGCCGGCTCGACTGCCGGAGAAGGCTTCAAGCCGGTCGAAGAAGCTCGAGTCGTCCGCCGTCACTGTGAACGATTCCCATTTGGACTGGTCGATCCTGGAAACGAAGACGGCGGGGCACCCGAAGTCTGGACTCTTGGCAGCCAGACGCTCCCAAAGTCTCCACGAACCTCCGTTTCGCTCCGTATTCAGCACCGGAACCGTGTTCATCGAACCGTAGCTGGTATCGGATGTCATTGACCCGTTGGTCACGAACACAAGATCACGTTCAGCCAGATCGATGGCGCGGTCCTCGTCGCCCTGCCGATACCGCAGCCGCGTCGCGGTCTTCTGACCGCCTTCGATCCCAACATCAATATCGGTCACTTCCGCCCCCATCTCGAGCCTCACGCCCCGCGCCTTCAACCATGCAACGATCGGGCGGACCATGGCGTCGAACTGGTTGAACTGCGTGCGGTAGATCCCCGCCATGGTGTCGATCGTCGAGAACAGATGCAGGAAGCGCAGACAGTAGCGCTTGAACTCGAGCGCACTGTGCCAAGGCGCAAAAGCAAAGGTCGTGGACCAGATGAACCAGAAATTGCTGCGGAAAAAGTGGGGTTCGAACCAGTCCTGGATCGTCCTGACGTCGAGCACCGATTCTGGAGCCGCACAAAGCGCGATCAGGTCGAGCCGATCTCTCTCACTGAAACCGAGATCGGAGACGTCGACGATCTGACCGCCCGAAACCAGGCGCGCCTTGTCGTTCCAGAAGAACTCCTGATGGAACTCCATCAGTTCGTCCTTCGCCGATTTGCTCGGGTCGGCAATCGAGGGAATGAAGGACAACAGGTCGTAGGTGGAGTTGAACTTTTCCTCGAACATGCGGCCGCCGCGCATGACGTATCCATCCTTCGGATTGCCATGTGCGTCGAGGCTTCCGCCGAATTGCTCCATCTGCTCAAACAGGACGATATTCGGGCCCGATAGCCCGCCCTCCTTGACGAGGTAGGCCGCTGCGGCCAGGGCGGCGATGCCTGTTCCGACCAAATAGGCGTTGCGAGGAGCCGCCTGCTTGGGTGGATCAAGGCGGGAAACGGGAGAAGCAGAGCACATAAAGTTCTCCGGCGTGTAGCAGTCGGAATGTCTATGCAATCGGCGCGCCGATGGCGGCGCGTTCAAAACAATATGATCGCGAAGCAAAACTGCCGGGACTGCATAATCAGCAAGCGCCACAAGCCCTCCGGAATATACAGCCACATGCAGTCGCCGCCCGGTGCCTGACCAGAAGCAGCAACAGCGCCGCGTTGATTGGCATCGACCAAGTCATACCAGCAGCGGCTGCGCGCCGCGCAAAGAACTGATTGCGGGCCTTGCATGAAGACGGAATGCGAGCATCGTCATGTCGGGTTTCCAACCATCACCGTCTTCAACCAGACAAGACGGAAAGCAACTGGACAACACGGAAATTGAGCTGCTGCCGGTCGTCGCTTTTGCCGAACTCGATCATACGGCAGCACGAAGTTGCTCAGGGCGACCTTACAAGGTACTTGGCCAGCGGCCGGATCGAGGTCGAGTGCAAGCACGTACCGGTCCTTGCCGCCTCGCTAAAGTCTTTCGGGATGGCGCCGCACTTCTCAATCAGGGTCCGCGCTGCCTCCTATCTCATCTGTGAGGCGCTCCAAACCCTGAGAGCCGGGGCTGTGAGGCTGGCACTGGCCAGGTCTATCCAGGACTTCCGCACCTCCATCCAACGGCCCTTTCGAGCGGGCAGGGTATCGAACATTTTCTCGGCAATCGGTGCAAGGCGCACGGCTTCCGAGTTCGGGACGTCCTTGGCATCTTCGAGAATTTTAAGAGCTGTCGTTTCGGACCGCGTCCACCCCGACTCGGTGAACCTGCTCTCCGCGAAATACTCAAAACCGGTCGTGTGTCCAGCGAAGGCTGGCATGTTCAGCAGGAGACAAACCTGCCGGGGTAGAAGTCAGAGCCCCGTAGTTTGGATAGCAGAGGTGATGGAAACTGAAACTCTGAAGCCTATCGACAAAGTCTCCCCAGGGGAGGCTACGAGTCATCGGGCCGTAATAAAAGTGAACGCGTTGTGGCCTCGAAAGTGAGTATCCCCGAGGGCCGAGCCTTCAACCGGAGGGCGAAGGCAGCATGAGCAACTGAAGACTGACCGATACGGATGTTCACCTCGGCGGGGTGGAAGCGACAGCACGGTGACAAGGACATGCTGAGCAACTGGAGAAGCCCTCCTCGTCCCGACGCGAAATCGTCGGAGCAAGGTAGGCCGTATAACCGGCGAAACCGGGAAGTCGGCCGAAGACGAGAGGGTGGCGGCCGGGTCCGGAGTAGCAATGAAGCGGAGTAATATCCGTGGAGCCAAGGGACCCTGCCATTTGCAATGTCTCCAACATAGGGAAGGCAAGGACGAGATGACAAAGGCGTCCATTGATTTGCAGGACCTGAGGCGGAGAATATACGTCAAGGCAAAGGCTGAACCGTCCTGGCGGTTCTGGGGACTATACGTCCACGTCTGCAAGATGGAGACCCTGCGCGCTGCGTATGAGATGGCCAAAGAGAACGATGGAGCACCGGGAATAGACGGTGTCACCTTCGAGGCCATTGAGACGCAAGGCGTGGAAGCTCTGCTTGAGCAGTTACGGGACGAACTGATCGGGCGCACCTACCAGCCACTTCCCGCGCGGAGGCAGGAGATACCGAAGGACGGGGGCAAAGTCCGTGTCCTCTCGATTCCGGCGATCCGCGACAGAGTGGTGCAAGGGGCGCTCAAGCTCATCCTCGAGCCTGTGTTCGAGGCTGACTTTCAACCGGGGTCGTATGGATATCGGCCCAAACGGACAGCACATGGCGCCATCAAGCGTGTGGCTGAAGCGATAGTCCAACGGAAGACGCGGATTCTCGACATTGACCTACGGGCCTACTTTGACAATGTCCGGCATGACCGGCTGTTGGAGAAAGTGGCGCGGCGGGTTGATGACGCGCATATACTGCATCTCCTAAAGATGATGCTGAAAGCCTCAGGCAAGAAGGGCGTTCCGCAGGGCGGTGTGATCTCGCCCTTGCTCAGTAATCTCTACCTCAATGAGGTGGACAGGATGCTGGAGCGAGCGCGGGAAGTCACCCGCAACGGCAAGTACACCTACGTCGAATACGCGCGATTCGCTGACGACCTGGTGGTCTTGATCGACGCCTACAAGCGTCATGACTGGCTGATTGGAGCCGTGACCAAACGACTCCGGGAGGAGTTCGCCAAGCTGCAGGTGGAAATCAATGATGAAAAGAGCCGCACAGTGGACCTTGAGCGCGGTGAGTGCTTTGGGTTCCTGGGCTTTGAGTTCCGCTACTTCCGCGGACTAAGCGGAGCGATGCGGCCGCATTACACGCCCAAGCTCAAAAAGCGGACGGCACTGGTGCGGGCGCTCAAAGAGGTGTTCCGCCGACACCGGTCGCAACCGGTTGAACGAGTGATAAACTTGATCAATCCGATGCTCCGGGGGTGGGTGAACTACTTCGCGGTGGGGCATTCCAGCGAGTGCTTCAGCTTCATCAAAGACTGGGTGGAGAAGAAGGTCAGGCGCCATCTGGCGCATGCTCAGAAACGAAAGGGCTTCGGCTGGGAACGATGGAATAGGCGGTGGCTGTACGACACTCTCGGGCTGTTCAACGCCTACAGAGTGCGACGCGACGGGCCGAAAGTCGCCCCAGCAGGATAGGTCCCATAAGCGTTGGCGTGAAGCAAATGGGAGCGCGCAGTGCGGGAAATCCGCATGCTGCGTGCGACGTGGAGGGGACTGGAAACGTGGCACGGTCGAGAGGCCTGTCGGCGCGCCAGTCTTCGACCCTACCGGAACGTCAAAGCGCGGCCGATGATCGTATGGGCTGGCAATCCCGCCTCACTCAGCCACCTCCGAAGACAGTCACACCACTCTCGGCTGCTGAGGTCGAGAAGGTCCGCACCTTCGAAGACCAAAAGCGCCGCCATGCCAGCGATCTCGCATTGCACCTCTTCATCCTGCTTTGCGAACCAGTCCCGGATTGCATGCAATGGCGTCACCGGCCGATTCACAACCGATACCCGTGCCGTGCCGGCGATGGAACGGAATCACGTTTTCCAGCGGAGGCATGCGCGGCCACGGCCTTCCTTTCTGGGTCCCACAAGACCCAGCGCTCAGCAATCCTCTTTGCCTCTTCAGGCGACCTGGTTCGCCAAAGCTCCTTGAGCGCCTTATTGACGTAGACGTCAGCTTTCAGTGACCGCATGTACGTGCTATTGCCGGCAGGCGACCGGCGTCGATGAGCCGCGCCGCGAAATTGTTCTCCGCGTTCATCTTCACGCCCTTTCTAGCGCGTCCCGTTCATCCGGCTCAATGTGATCAAACCATGAGCCCGGGGGAAATGTCGCGATACGCTTGGCAAGGAAGGATTGCGGCTCCCCACTCTTGTCCCTCGCGTTTCTCGAAGGTGATGACCCCCTTGCGGGTAAAATAGCGGGGACCTGGGATATATTGCAGTTCATCAAAAGCAGCACGAGCCACAGATCACCTTTCGTGGTCTGATTCTCGTCAACCTTCGGCAAGTAATCCACGCTAACAGGTTCAACGATCGTGCACGGCCGTGCCCGAGGAGATTGCCCAGCTTGCCTTGTGCGGTCGTCACGAAGTTGAAATTGGCCGGATCGTGCAGAAAGCCAAGATTCACGTCCTTTTCGTCGTCAGAGACTTCACCGGCAATCAATGAGAGCGCGAAGGCCCGCCAGCCCAATTCCATCGGCTTTGCATACGTCGACGCAATCTTAATCGTCCCGTTCGGCGTGACCTGGCCGCGGTGCCAAGTCCACGAAAGGAAGACATATTCAGATTGATCAATTCCTCGGGCAACGCCCCACGTTCGAGGGACGAAGTGCGCCACCTTCGCGACGTTGGCAGTAATTTGTTCTACTGTCTCGCCGTCTTGCGCTCGCCACGTCGACTTGACCTTGTCGACAAGTGGATTGTCGTCGGCACGAACACTTTTGCACGTGATGGCCCCTGCCAAGCAGACCAGCAACAGGCGGGGACGGAACCAAAGCATTCGTCGTCCAACCATTTCTTTCATAAGTCCGGGCCCATCTGTTCGTTTTCGACACGTCACTTATAAAGTGGACCAACCGCCGAATACGCCATTCGCGAGAGATAAAAGTTAGCGGCGACGTGACGCAGGTGCCTGTCGGTGTCCCGCACGAGCAGGCGCCGTCCCCCATCGATGTCACGTCCGCTAACCTCCGTGGCCAGCCACGGCCTCAACGTGCGATGGTAGCCATGCCCAAGGAGGGCGCCCCAGGCATATCGGGGGTCTGCATTCTTCGTGCCAGGCAATAGTCGACAGTTCGCACCATGTTTGTGTAGGCTTTGTCTGCTTTCCGACTTGCGTTCGTCGTGGTGTTTGCACCCAGACCTATCCACGGTATCTTCATGTCGATCGTTGTCGTCCCCGCAATCATCGACAGCGCAAGTGAATGATTTGCAGCCAATTCCGACACGGATGAAAAAGCGAGACTTACCGTCATCGGCGCCGCTTGAGTCGGCACCGTGGCAGCAATGCTGACGCCCAACCGCGGCCTCGCTGCTGGGCACATGCGACCAATGCAGTGGCTTGGCGCTCCAGCACAACCACGCTGCGCTCCTGGAGCTTAAGGGCGGCATCGGCCAGTTGTGCTTGGCACGCGGCCGCAACGATGCGAAGCCGTTCTTCAGGGCGAAGCGCCTGGATGCCGGCATCGAGGAGGACCTCGGCTTCGAGCAGGCGGATGATACGGTCGCGCGTCCGGACCTCTGCACGCGCAATTGCCCGTATCAGCCTCCCGTCCATCAGCTCGTCTTCACTATTGATGATTGGAGGCCCGCGCTTCCAGGCAGTCGCGTCGGGTCTCAAGTGGAGGATGGGCCTGAGCATCTGCCTGACGGGCTGGCTCATAAACGGCCTTACCATCCAACCGAAGGCGCCTACCGCAAAGACGCCCACCGCGAAGACGCGAGTGCGGTCCAAATAGCCATTTGCATTTTGAGCATCTCTTCGCGTTGAGACGGTTCAATATGCTCATTTTAGCTCAGTATCGCCCAAGACGGGACCGCGACGTTTCCCTACCGGAATTGGTGGGCATCCTAAATGAACGTGCTCGCTCAGCATGCTGCTGGACTCACAACGTCTTGCACCTTAGTCAGCTACTGACCCTGATAGTTGATTGATAGTAACCGGCATGAGGCCCCCACCTAGCCACCCCTCGGCTTGCGCGCGATACAGCCTGGCATGAGCTGATCGGTGGAGGTGGAACGATGGCAAATGCCATGCTTGATGCCAGGCAGGAAGATGACTCCTATCGTCGCGTCGAAGTGATCACTGGGGAGCGCCGACGGCGTCGGTGGACGGCGAGGAGAAGGCCCGGATCGTGGCGGAGAGCTTTGGGGAGGGTGCGAACATCTCCGAGGTTGCGCGGCGCAACGGCGTTTCGCGGGGGCTGCTTACGGTGTGGCGACGCCAAGTTGCGGCGGCGGTGGTGGGCAAGGCGCCGAACTTCGTGCCAATCCAAATTGGTGCCGAGAGCGGTAGCGGGACAGCCGGCGAGCCCGAGCGTATTTCGCGGCTACAGACGAAGCCTTTGGAGATCGCCGCGCCGCCGGCCAAGGTTTGCGGAGTTGTCGAGATCGAGGTGAACGGGGCGCGCATCCGGGTCGAGCCGGGCGTGGAGCTGGCGACGCTGTCGACCGTGCTGGCGGCGCTTCGGGGCATCCGGTGATTGCGCTACGCTCTGACCTCAAGGTGGTGCTGGCGACACAGCCGGTCGATTTCCGCAAGTCGGTGCATACGCTGTCGGCATTGGTGAGCGAAGCGCTGCGTGTGAACCCGTATTGTGGCGACGTCTTCGTGTTCCGCAGCAAACGCATGGACAGGGTGAAGCTTCTGGCGTGGGACGGCAGCGGCATGGTGCTGGTGACGAAGTGGTTGCACCAGGGGCACTTCACTTGGCCGCCGATCCGCGACGGCGTGGTGCATCTCAGTGCGACGCAGCTCGCGATGCTGCTCGACGGACTCGAGTGGACGCGCGTCTCACCCAAGCCTGTGAAGCAGCCGGCCGTTGTCGGCTGAGAGGAGAGGATTTCGCTGGAGCCTGTGGCGCGCGGATGTATGGTCCGTTCATGGCGATTCGCCCGGACGTTCTCCCGACTGATCCAGCCGCTCTAACCGAGATGGTGCTCGCGCTTGACGCCGAGAACGAGAAGCTGCGTGTTGCGATGCAGACGCTCAAGGAGATGATCTTCGGGAAGCGCTCGGAACGGCTTGCCACGCTCGTGGCCGAGCAACTTGCGCTTGAGCTTGACGATCTTGAGACCAGTGTCACGCCGCCTGCAGCTGCCAACGACGATGTGCCTGCGGCGAAGCCGGCCGATAAGCCGCGCAAGAAGGCGCGCCGCAACATCGGCGCGTTGCCCAAGCATCTGCCGCGCTGTGAGCAGGTCCTGGAGCCGGAGGTGACGGCCTGCCCGTGCTGCCAAGGCCAGCTTCACAAGATCGGCGAGGACGTCAGCGAGGTGTTGGACGTGATCCCGGCGATCCTGCGCGTGCTGCGCACGATCCGTCCCAAATACGGCTGCCGCGGCTGCACTGATGGCGTAGTCCAGGCGAAAGTGCTGCCGCGCCTGATTGAAGGCGGCATGGCGTCGACGGCCCTCGTGACCCACGTGGTGGTCTCGAAGTTCGCCTGGTATTTGCCGCTGTACCGGCAGGTTCAGATCCTGGCCGGCCAGGGCATCCATCTTGACCGCGCGACGCTCGCCGGTTGGGTCAAACGTGCCGCCTGGTGGCTCAGGAGCCTTTATGAGCTGCAGCTGCGGATGATTCAGGCCGCGCCGCGCGTGTTCTGCGATGAGACGCCGATGCCGGTGCTCGATCCCGGACGACATCGCCCCCGCATCTGCCAGTTCTGGGCGCATGCTATGGATGACCAGCCATGGGGTGGCCCCTCGCCGCCGGCGGTTGCCTACGTATTCGCCGACGGCCGTGGCACCAAGGAGATCGCCGGACAGTTGACGGGCTTTTCCGGCATTCTGCAGGTGGACGTGTGTGGACGCCCCACTAAATGCAAGCAAAATTTAACTTCGGAACAGGCATGTGGTCGGGTGCTGACGTGTGTCCGGCCTCGTGATGCGACCTCGACACGTCGCGGGCCCTTATGGAATGCGTGGATTGGATCCAATTCGGCTATGCGTGCTCTCTGGCACTCATCCACCTGTTGATTCTTCCAATCCCAGTCCCTGACCGATTGCCCATAATCCTCCGTTAGACCTTACCACATTCCCGACGTCTCTCGGCTTCTGGCCCTGCGTTACGCAGCGCCAGACGCTGGAGCTTGATAAGCGCCACCGCGGACCATCAAGGCCCAAGCGATACGCGCCAATTTGTTCGCTAGAGCGACCGCGATCAGCTTTGGTGGCTTCTTCAAGAGCATTCTCGCGAGCCAGGATCCTGCTGGCGGTCCATATCGTCTTGCCCATCGCACCACGGCGGTGGCACCAAGCACGAGGAGCCGTCGGAGATCTCGCCGGCCCATCCTGGAGATTTTGCCAAGCCTGTCCTTGCCTCCGGAAGAATTCTGTTTGGGCGTGAGACCAATCCAGGCCGCAAAATCACGCCCCTTGGAAAAGGTCTCCGCCGAGGGCGCCAAGGCCTCTATCGCTGTGGCGCAGATTGCCCCGATCCCCGGAATGGTCATTAAGCGAGAGGCCACCTCGTCCTGTCTCGCGCGCACTCGCAGTCCCTTCTCAAGCTCTGCAATCTGCTCCGACAGGGATTCCACGTGCTTCAAGAGAGTCTGGCAAAGGCCACGAGCGAGATCGGGCAGGTCCGGATATATTGTCAGGAGCTCATGCAATCGGGGGATATGTCTGACGCCCTGAGCCACGATCAAGCCGTATTCCGCAAGATGTCCGCGCAAAGCGTTGATCGCCTGTGTACGCTGTCGAACCAAGAGATCACGAACCTTGAATGCCATGGAAGAGGCTTGCTTCTCGGCGCTCTTGACGCCGACAAAGCGCATCGTTGGTCGAGACGCGGCTTCGGCGATCGCTTCCGCATCCGCGGCATCGTTCTTCTGACGCTTAACGAAGGGCTTCACGTAGGAGGGATGGATCAGCCGGACCTCGTGCCCAAATTTACCAATCTCCCGTCCCCAATAGTGGGCGCTGGCGCAGGCCTCCATTGCGACCACACACCTTGGCAACTTGGCGAAAAACTCGAGCAATCTGCTGCGGTTGAGCTTTTTACGCAGGATCATCCTTCCGTCCTGCCCCGCGCCGTGGACCTGAAACACGTTCTTGGCCAAATCTAAACCGATGATGCTAACCTCGTCGTCCATGGACGTCCTCCTTACCGGGTTTCAACACCCGCACTTTGGCACAATCGATGCCGTCGGGGGGCGTCCACTCCATCGGTTATGCCGCCTACAAGGCGCTGGCACGCGGTCATGGCGGCGCGATCCAGCTCGCCTTTTGTCTCGCCCATGCCCGACGCAAATTCGTCGAGGTGTACAAGACCACCCAGTCGCCATTCGCGCGCGAGGTGATTGAACGGCTGCAGGCGGTCTATGCGATCGAGGCAGTGATCCGCGGCAGTAGTGCCGAGCAGCGGCTGGCCGCCCGCCGCACCAGGAGCGCACCCTTGATGGCGGCGCTCAATGCGCGACTGACCGAGATCGTCGGCCAGCTGTTCTCCCAATCGAAGCTGACAGAGGCGATCAACTATGCGCTCAATCACTGGGACGGACTGACGCTGTTTCTCCGCGACGGCCGCGTCGAGGTCGACTCCAACACAGTCGAGCGTTCCATGCGCCCGATTGCCATGGGAAGACGCAACTCCTTGTTCAGCGGCAGCGAAGGCGGCGCCGAGAGCTGGGCCATCCTGGCGTCGATCGTGAACACCGCAAAGCTCCATGAGCTCGATCCGCAGGCCTATCTGACCGACGTGCTGGAGCGCATCGTCTCCGGGCGAACCAAGAGCCATCAACTGCACGAGTTGCTTGCCTGGCACTGGAAGGCGGCGCGCCAGCGCACCGCACAGGCCGCTGCGTGAGCCCACGTCGCCATAAAGCATCGTCATCGATGGCCGTCGCCGCGATGCCACTTGCGGAACTCCAGCGATGGCTGCAGGCTCGCGTCGATCAGCATCCTGCCGCCACCAATCTCTCCATGCTCGACGGCTACGTCGCCGCAATCGTGGCCGGACCGGTGTCGATGAGCCCACTCGACTGGATCTGCCCGCTGCTCGCCATCGATGCCGATGCCTTCAACCACGGCGGCACCCCGGAGTTTGCAGCCATATCGGCCGTCGCGCTGCGCCACAATGACATCAGCAACACCCTCTCGACCGCACCCGACAGCTTCGCGCCGATGCACCGGCGCAAACCCAGTGGAGACGTCGATCCGCGACCATGGTGCCAAGGCTTCTATGCCGCGATGCGGCTCAAGCTATCGGCGTGGGCGCCGTTGCTGGACGCCAGCAACGTCAATCGCGGCCTACTTCTGCCCATCCTGCTGCACTGTCGCGACGATCAGGGCCGTCCGCTGCTTGGACCACCACGAAGCGGTCGCGAGACCAAGAACTTTCTGCGTAACGCCCACGCCGACATTCCGGCGGCGGTCGAGGCCTTGCGGCAATACTGGATGCCGATCCGCTACGCCCGCGCTCGCTGATCACCGCGCACGTGGGAGCTCATACCGGTTACGATTGATAAGGCGGGCGCATGGCAATCGTGCCCCGTAAACCATTGGGGAGTCGACTCGTATGAAGAACGTCCTGATGGGCGCAGTGGCGCTTATCGCGCTGACCGCTCCTGCCTCTTCCGCAGATCTGCCCGCGCGGCCTTACTCGAAAGCGCCTCCAATAGTCATTCCGATCTTTGATTGGACCGGCTTCTACATCGGCATCAACGGCGGCGGTGGCTCAGCGCATCAGTGCTGGGACGTGATCAACGCCGCCGGCTTGGTCTTCAGTCCACCCCGTGGCATGGGTTGCCATAATGCGACCGGAGGGACGTTCGGCGGCCAAATCGGCTACCGCTGGCAAATAGCCAACTCGGTGTTCGGCTTGGAGGCGCAGGGCAACTGGGCCGGTTTCAGAGGCTCCAACGCCAACCTCGCTTTCGTCGGCGTCCAGGATGGAACCAAGATCGACGCCTTCGGCCTGTTCACGGGCCAGGTCGGCTACGCTTGGAATAACGTGCTGCTCTACGTGAAAGGTGGCGCTGCGGTCGTCCGCGACAAATACCGGGTCTTTGATTTCGCAACGGGGCTGAACGTCGATAACGGCAGCGAAACTCGCTGGGGCGGCGCCGTAGGCATGGGCCTTGAATTTGATTTCGCTCCGAACTGGTCTTTAGGCCTTGAGTACGATCACTTGTTCATGGGTCATCGGGATGTGGACTTCTTCTTTTCAACCGGATTCGTGGGGCCGGCGGGCGGTCGTGCTGGGACCGCGCGTATTGGTCAGGACGTTGATATCGGTTTGGTCCGCGTGAACTACCGCTGGGGTGGCGCGGGAGCTGCGAGATATTGAGTCGCCAGGACCGAACGAATTCATTGGTCCCGATCTACAGCGCCGACAGCATATCACCTAGTACCCACTTTTCTTGGAACGTGAGTCGTGATTCAAGGTCGGGATGATACCCGAAGCAAGAGAAGTCCACCTTTCGAGGAAAGATCGCAAGGTGCTTGAGGCGTGCTGTCGCTCACCGGTGACGTTGCAGCGCGATTTGAAGCGGGCGCGGATAGTTCTGTTGGCGGCGGATGGGCGCAGCACCCGGTCGATCGCCAAGGAAGTTGGGGTCCAGCCGCGGATTGTCAGCCTTTGGCGGCATCGCTATGCCGACCATGGCCTTGAAGGGCTGCAAGACAAGCCGCGGCCTGGCAAGCAGCCGATCTATACGAAGACGACCGACAAGCGGATTCTGAAGCTGCTGGATAAGCCGCCACCGCAAGGGTTTGCGCGCTGGACCGGCCCCCTGCTGGCCGAGGCGCTGGGCGATGTCGATGTCCAATATGTCTGGCGGTTCCTGCGCAGCCACAAGATTGACCTGGTGGCTCGCAAGTCCTGGTGCGAGAGCAACGACCCGAACTTTACGGCCAAAGCCGCCGATGTTGTCGGCCTCTATGTCGCGCCGCCGGCGAAGGCCATTGTGCTGTGCGTGGACGAGAAGCCCTCGATCCAGGCTTTGGAGCGAGCGCAGGGTTATCTGAAGTTGCCCAATGGCCGCGCCTTAACCGGCCAAAGCCACGATTACAAGCGGCATGGCACCACAACATTGTTTGCGGCGCTCGAAGTCGCCACCGGAAAGATCATCGCGACCCATTCAAAACGCCGGCGCCGCGTCGAGTTTCTCGATTTCATGAACAGCGTCACCGCGGCTTTTCCGAACCGCAAGCTTCACGTCATCCTCGACAACCTCAACACCCATAAAAAGAACGAGGACTGGCTCAAGGCCCACCCCAACGTGCAATTTCATTTCACGCCGACAAGTGCGTCATGGCTCAATCAGGTCGAAGTATGGTTTTCCATCTTGCAGGGGCAGTCGCTCAGCGGCACCTCCTTCACGAGCCTCAAGCAGCTTCAGGAACACATCGATGCCTACGTGAACGCATACAACGACAGAGCCGAGCCCTTCGTCTGGACCAAGAAAAAGGTCCGTCAACGCCGTTTCAAAGGCCGCCGTATCACTCAGCTCTGATTCCGGGTACTAGTACCCACTTTCCTTGGATCGTGAGTCGTGATTCAAGATATGGATGATACTCGGAGCAAGAGAAGTGCACCTTTCGAGGAAAGTTCGCAAGGTGCTTGAGGCGTGTTGTCGCTCGCCGGTGACGTTGATAGCGCGATGCAAGCCGCTTGCACGGCGTGCACCTTGTAAATGGTCGCAACTATGGCCCAGGAAGTGGCCGTCACGTGCGCCTGTGTTTCAGCTATCTTCCAATATCTCTCATAGAGCAGGGGCTGGAGCGCTTAAGTCACTTGCATGCTAACATCTAGACGCGCGTGGTATATTTCAGCAGAGTTTTCCGATCTGGGACGGCGTCGCACGTCCAGCTCCTAGCGCCGACACTTCTGAAGGGAGCGAGCTCGCGAGGACACAACAAGTTGCTGTCCTGCTTTGTTGCCGGCCGGCAAGGTAGCCTTGGTGCGCCCCTAACCGACCTGCCCGTCACTCGTCCGAAGCTGCGAAGAAATGTTCGAGCTTATAAGGGGTGCTTCGTTCCCATGCACTAGCATTACAGATGCAATTTGTGCCTGATGTACCGATTGATCGGGGCGTTCCAGTTGGGCGACAAAGCTGGGTTATGACCGACTGAGCTGTGCGCCTGGTCCTCGTAGGTGACGAGAATGAGGGACGGTTTGAGATTGCGATTCCTATTTTGGCCATTGACCTTATCATGGCTGGAACAGGGTGTAGGACCGATCGTGGCCTGGCATTGACCGCCGATGCTCCGGCTTACGTGATGTACACCTCCGGGTCGACCGACCTTCCGAAGGCGGTGGTTGTACCTCATCGTGCTGTCAACCGCCTCGTCATCAACAACGGCTATGCGGAGTTTACCTCGAGTGATTGCGTGGCCTGGGTAGGCAATCCCGCCTTTAGTATCAATACGCTGGAAGATTGGCCAGCACTGCTGCACGGCTCCAGCCTAATTGTGATTCCACACAAGCTGTGCTGCAGCCGGAGGTGATGCGCGCTCTGGTTCGGCGGCACCGCATCACCGTCCTGCATTTGACCGCCGGGTTGTTCAGCCAGAGCGTTGATGAGTTAGGCCCGGTGCTGGCGAGTTTGCGATCTCTCCTATTTAGTGGTGGCCCGGTTGATGTGGCGGCCGTGGCGCGGGTTTTGAGCCAAAGCCGACCGCAACATCTCTTGCACTGCTACGGTTCAACCGAGACGTCGACCTTTGCGGCGGTCTGCGAGATCGCCGCCATTGATCAGACGGCCCGCTGACTCCCGATCGGCCGTCCGATCGCGAACACGCGGATCTATCTGCTGGACGGTCATGGCGCGCCCGTTCCGTTTGGCGCGGTCGGGGAGCTCTACGTCGGCGGGGCGGGGTGGCGCGCGGCTATCTGAACCGGCCCGAGCTGATCGCGGAGCGGTTCATCGCCAGTCCCTTTGTGGACGGCGACCGGCTGTACCGCACCGGCGATCTGGCGCGCTATCTGCGAGGACGGCAATCTTGAGTTTTTGGGCCGCAACGACGACCAGGTGAAGATCCGCGGCTTCCGCATCGAGCCCGGCGAGATCGCGGCGCGATTTGCCGAGCACCCGTTCGTGCGCGAGGCGGTGGTGGTGGCGCACGAGGGCCCTGGCGGCGAGCAGCGTCTTGTCGCCTATGTGGTGTGCGCCCCGGAAGCAGCTTCGAACGGGCTGGATGGGAGCGAGCTTGCAGGCGCCGTTGCGTTTGATGCCTTGCCATCTTCCACGTCTGGCAGCCGCGAGATGTTGTGGCGCTGAAGACATCGATGAAGCGGTGAGCGGGTCAGATGCGGGATCGGGGCCTGAAGAGCGTAGAGACGTCATCGAGCGGAAACAGCGTATACTTGCGAAATGCCACGATGATGGCTTCGTCCTCCACTGATAGAAAGGTGGACTTAGGCTCCTTGGGTCCTGTCTTCAGGTCACTGACGGAGCCGCGCCTTTTCCGCTTGGCGACCATCTTGGGATTGATCCCTTAGCGCTTAGCCAGCGCTCTTAAGCTCTCTTGACTATTTTGTATTGCTCGACGGACCGCCTCCGTCGTGGTGGCGCGGCCGTGTAAAATTTGTCCCATGGCGCTTCCTTCGAATCGTGCGATAAGGATGCACCATCAAAGCCCGGGACTAAACATCTAGCGAACCTGAACCCGCGGTAAGCGCGCCGCAGGCAAGCGGACGACGAGCTGGCTGTCCGTGATGTCGATGACTTCCTTGCGCTTTCTCCCGTCATCGTACCGCAATTCGAACGACACTCCCGATCCAGATGGGGCAAAGGGCTCAGGCGTAAGGCTGATCCACCCCGCCCCCAAATTCAGAATGATCGGTCGATCCGCCCGGAATCGCGCGTCGAGCAGCACCAAGTCCAATCGAAGAGACTGGAGCCGCACGTTGAGCCGTCGCCGCACGCCATCACGTGGCCAGATACGCAGGGTGTGAGCGAACGTCTCCATGATGCCACCGTGACAAACCTGCCCAAAGATGGGATCGTCGGCAACGATCGTCGCAGCAGCGCGGACCGCCCCACAAAATCCCAGGTCGATCTCGCACGAGTAATACCACGTTCCACGGTGATGCGGCTGACCGAGCCATGTGGTGCCGCTCGGCGCCGGCTCGAAGCCGCCACCGGCCGCGCCGTCATTCTCCTCGCCCGGATACCAATAGCCATGACCCGCCGACGCAGGGCCGCTGTTCAGCAAAGCCCACGCGCTGAGTTGTGAGGCATAGCCGAGACGAAGGAGCGGATGCGGGTCGTCTGCATCGTTCAGCGCATGATCAAGCAGCGCCCAGCCACCCATCTGCGCCATGTAAGTCAGCGTATAGGCGTCGCCCGCAGTGTGGCGATAATCGCTGCCCAGATAGTAATAAGCAGGTTCCAGCCAGCCACGGCAGAACAGATTTGCAGCGATCTGACGCTCCGAGAAGGCACGCGCCGCCGCCTTCGAAACCCCCATGGCGACAGGGTCGTCAAGGGCCGAGCGCGCCAGTGCCTGCGTTGATTCGAAGGCTGTGGAATCGAACGGATATTCAGACTTGAACAGGTCCGCCTTCGGATCGACGAAGGCGCGCACCTTACGCGCCCAGTGCGCCTCCAACGTCGCCGCCTCGCGCGTCAAGCCCGCCGTCGTGAGCGCCGAAACCAGTTCGGGGATCACACATTCGTTGTAGAAGCCGGTGCGGTAGGCAGACCACATCACCACGCGCATCGGCACCGTGAACATGGCCAGCGCCGTACCGTAGGCGCGTACCAAATAATCTCGTGCGCTCTGGCGGGTGGGTATCGCGGGATGGTCACGCGCGATGCGGTGCATGGCCAAATACATCGCGAAGATGTGCGGATAGTCATAAGGCCGCCAGATATGCAGGCGACCCTTCGGGCCGGGATCGCTGCTTTCCCTGTTCTGCTTCCAATCGGGTATGCCGTAGAGGCCGTAGGCGTATGCCTCCTGTGTGGTACGTTGCAGCCCGCCCCAGACGAACGTGTCTATATACCGATCCAGCGCCGCCACTTCCGCCACATCAGGATGCTCGGCATTCTTGGTCGCGAGGTAAGCGGGCTTGCTCAGCCCGGGATCATCACACGTCACCTCGTAGATGCGCCAACCCTTGATCCGGTCGTAATTGTCCGGGCCAAGCAGGACCTGCGTCTCCATATTCCACTCGCCAAACAAACCGTCGTACCATTTGGACGGGTCACGATGCTGCCGCTTCACGATGAAGGTTGCGCGCTTCTTCATCATCGTCTCGACGGGCTCGGTAGCGAAGAATTCAAGAAATGTCTGGCGCGCACCCGGCTGGTGCAGGGTCAGCCGGTTCTCGCCCAATCGCGAAAAGCGAACCCGCCACAGGCGCCTGCCAGCCCGATCCGGCAACCGTTGCACCACCGTGTCGCCGGTAAATTCCGCTTCGATTCGCTCCACCGGAATGGAGGACGCGAGCGCGATGTCGACATGCAGGTCATTGGGAACCGTCATGCCCGGCATCACTTCCACGTCCACCAGACCGGCGTCCGCGATAGCCCTGCGCGCCGCCTCGTAATTGGCAACCCATTGGAAGCGGAGACGGTAACGCCGTTGCTCGGCCGGCGACAGGGACAGGGAATGCGTCGGCTGTCGCCAGCGAATCCCCGCCGCCACTGCCTCGCCGGCGGCCGCTCCGCCCAAGATGTAGGCGCACCACGTCCCACTGGCTTCGGCCGAATCCTTGTGGACATCCCAATATTCCAGTGACGTGTCCGCTTCCGGTAAGAGCATGAGGAAGGGGCCGGTGCTGTTGCCGCGAATCCAGAAGATGTGCGATCCATGCCCCGAGACGAAGCTGTGCTTCAAAACAGCCACCGATGCCGGTTGCCCTGCCGGAAATTCGGTGTTCATCGGCATGGGAAAATAGAGGTCGCCAACCTCCACGCTCGCCATGCCGTCGTTCCGCAGCATGATCTCCCACGTCAATCCAGCCTCGTCGACTGCGAGGCGGGTCGTGAGAAGGACGCCGGCATCGCGGGCTGCTAGTTCAAGGGCCGCGCTATGCATCGGCTTCGTTGCATCAACGCCGGTTCGAAGCGTATGCCACTCGTGATCCGGCACGCCGAACTCTAGCGTGAGCCGTCCCCAGCACGGCTCCAGGCAGAACATAATCCGTGTCATAAGCATCGTTACGATAACGCAACGAGGTAATGCCGTCTTGTGTGCAGCCAACGACGAAGGGAGAGTCGGCCGCCTTCAACACCATGGCATCCTTGCGCTGCGGCTGATTGGGTGTAGGCACCGTAACGCCCCCGAACAACGCGCTACCCAAGAAGCTACTGCCCAACAGCATCGTACGACGCGTATACGTCCAGGCTTTAGCCCGTCTTATTCGCGAGAGGGCGCCTGAGAGGCTGGCGAGCGTGGTGTAAAGCGCTGATGCGGCGTAGGATTCGGTTGCGAAGCCACCCCATCACCTTCAACCGCGAACGCCACGCCCGCCATGACCGATGATACGATTTCAGACCACTATCGAGAAGCAAGAATTCAACACAAATAAAACCTCTGCCTCGCGCTCGATCTCTTCATGCTTGATAGTCTCGTTTCGGAGGCTGATCACCTACCGCGTCTAATAGGCCGCTCGCGCCGGTTTCTTTGGACGCGGCACGACCGCGACTCCACGTTTCGGCACAGAAATGATCGGGAGTCACTCAATCTTTCTTCAACTTAACCCGTCTTATTCGTAAGAGTGCGCCTGAGGGGTAAAGCGCTGATGCGGCGTAGGATTCGGTTGCGAAGCCAACCCCATCACCTCCAACCGCGAACGCCACGCCCGCCATGACCGACGATACGATTCCGCCCTTCTCGTTTCCAGCCGTTCACGCCAAGAAAGTCACAGCTGCCTTCGATGGTGGGCGCCTAACCTCGAACGGGGGCGTGATGCTTCTGGCGATGGCCGAGCGGCGTCTCGGTTTGGCCAACAATCTGGCCCGGGTGTTCCCGGATCGGCGCGATCCGACGCGGGTCGTGCACAGCCTGGTCGATATGCTCCGCGCTCGCATGTTCGCGATCTGCTGCGGCTACGAGGACGCCGACGACCTCGATCATCTGAGGTCCGATCCGGCATTCAAACTGGCCTGCGGACGGCTGCCGGACACGGGCCGGGATTTGTGTTCCCAGCCGACGCTGTCGCGGCTGGAGAATGCTCCGCGCCTGCGCGACGTGATCCGACTGACCTACATTTTGGTCGACGCATGGATGGATAGCTACCCCCACGAGCCGGCATCCGTCACGCTCGACATCGATGATACCTGCGACGTCGTCCACGGCCATCAGCAGCTCTCGCTGTTCAACGCTCATTATGATGAACGCTGCTTTCTGCCGATCCACGTCTACGACACGGAGAAGAGCCGGCCCGTGGCCGTCGTGCTGCGGCCCGGCAAGACGCCGGGCGGCGTCGAGGTGCGTGCCCATCTGCGCCGCCTGGTACGGCATATCCGGACGCGATGGCACAACACGCAAATTACGTTCCGTGGCGACGGGCACTATGCCCGGCCGGAGGCCATGGCGTGGTGCGAGACCAACGGCATCGACTACATCTTCGGTCTGTCCGGCACCAAGCCTCTCGCCAGAAAAGTCGACGAGGTCGCCGACGACATCCGCACGCGACGCGCCATCGAGAACCTGCCGGTTCTGCGTGGCTATACCGAGACGCGCCACAAGGCAAAGTCCTGGGATCGCGAACGGCGCACTGTCGCCCGTATTGAGGCGACGATGCTCGGCCTCGACATCCGCTTCGTCGTCACCAGCCTCGATGTCGGCTCGGCCGAGTGGATCTACGACAGCCTGTATTGCGCGCGCGGCCAAGCCGAGAATCTGATCAAGCTGCATAAGACGCAGCTCGCCTCCGATCGCACCAGCTGCCGTTCGGCGCTCGCCAACCAGGTCCGTCTCGTGCTCCATACGGCCGCTTATTGGCTGATGCTGACCGTGCGCGACGCCATTCCCAAAGCCCGGGAATTGGCCGCTGCCGAGTTCGCGACGCTGCGTCTTCGGCTCTTGAAAATCGCCGCCCGTGTCGTCGAGACCACGAGCCGCATTCGCCTTGCGTTTGCCGCGGCATGTCCCGAAGCCGACCTGATCTGCGGCTTGCCCGGCGCGCTGCTGCCGCTCGGTCCTTGACCGGCGGGGCGTCCGCCCCCGTTCGCCCAACCCATCCCTCAAGCGCGTTGCAAAGTACCGGTCGTCAGGCGGCGAAAAGCCGAAGGCAATCCTGTGCGCCTCGTCAGACAAGATGTGCGGCCGCATCAATCGGGCCCAAAAGCCGCACTCTCACGAATAGGACGGGTTAGACATGCCTTTGATCTTCGTCATCAACCGTATCCGGTATCGCTCCATACGGATGATCAAGGCGTGCCGTTTCCCGCCGTAAACGTCAACGCGACAAAGCGACATACGTTCTCAAGTACCCAGCGTTCGGTTGCCACCGCTTCGTCACCATCGGTCCTCACGGTGCACTTGGACACCAGACCTTGCACGCAAGGAGGCCAAGCGGCTTTTCCGGTCTACGACAAAGCCACGGCGCGCCTGAGGCGTCCATATAAGGACCATGATGCCAGCTTCAACCCAATCACGCTGAAGCCACCAACGACGTCGATTATCCAATCCCCCTAGGCGATCGTCTTGCCATCCGCGCTCGTGCGGTCTCCCTTGGCACTTTTGCTGGCGCTCTGCTCAGCACATCAGGGCTTCAGAACACGTTTGCTTTCGCGGCGATCGCCGCCCTTTATGCCCTGGGCACGATTTGGCTCTACAGCTTTCGCGGCGAGATGCTGGGCCGGAAACCCACGCAGGACGGCGTTGACCTCGGGCAGCAGTTGAGGAGATTCCCTCACGGGCCTAGAATCACGAAGCTGCGCAACAGCAAGCGCATCCGTGCATGCCGACCTTACACAGTCCCGCGGCTCGCACCATGAGTCTTGCTCGCCGGAAGCGCATCGCCGAAGTATAGAGTATGACGTTACGGTTTTTTCTTCGCCGAGCGTCCTGTGCCAATCGCGTCGTTGGCACCAATCCGCTCCTTTCACGTCACGCAGTACTCCAAATGTCTTGCGGCCAGCCTTTCGTCTCGGCACATTGACGGGCCCGGCAGCCTACACTGCTCAAACTGAGCTCCTCCTGCCCGCCTCCACCTGGTTTGTGGTTCCGATACTGAGTCATGTGGTGGTGTGGCTGATCGAGAGCGGTAAGCAAGTAAGCACTGCGCGAGCGGCGTCTGGAGGCGCTTGAGCGCTACCGGGTGATCCTGGATATCTTTCCGAAAGCCGCAAAACTCCAGTTTCCGGCCTTCTACGGATGGTTGCCATTGCCCCAGGAGTGGTCCGCAGATCAATTTGCCGCCGCCCGCGGTCGCAGCATACTTGTGACCCCACGCATTGCGGCCGCGGTTGGGAAGGGCGACTCCGGCGCAAGCCGCATTTGCCTGGGGGCGCCTAGAATTGTCGTCGCGCTGTCTGATGTGCGCCAGACTCTACGGGATATCCTGGCTCGGCACGCAATAACGTTGTTTCTGTCGCCTGACCTGGGATCCCGTCGGCCAGAGGAAAGACTTACGCTATGCAGCCCGTCGCGGAATCCTACTTTCGATCAAACGAAAGAATCGGTGTTGCGAGCCCCCGCAGCCACTGACTCTTGCGTGACCGGCGACGGCACTCCGGAATAGGCGCCGCTGGCGTCCCGAGTTCCATTTCGCAGCGGTCGGGTGTTGCGCCTCCCCGATTTGAACCTGCTCGCCGACCATTTAGCCGACGGATTTCGCACGAACAGCGGTTCTTGGCGGACTGTCGAGGTCCGACCATCCGAGTTAGGCTGCTCTCCGGTGAGAAAACAAGGCCTCCGAAATAGTGGGTCTCGCGATGTAGCGGTCTCCCGCTACCATCTTTCCCCACACCCCTTTGACTTGGTTTGGGAAAGCTTTTCCCCCAACAGGGCGTTTAACCGGCCTAATATCTCCACCGTTACGCCACCGATGCGTGATGGATCTCGGAACACGGTGACAGTGTCGATCAGGTCTCTGATGGCTTCGGCGGCCTCTCCGTCGCCCGAACTGATACCCTTCGTTAGCGCCTCCTCGAGCCGGCCCAGCCGTTCTTCATATCGTTTGAGAATAGTTGGATGCAGCGCGACCTCTTTTGCGGCCGGCGGTTCACTCCGCAACTCTTCAGATATTCGCTCGCGTTCGGCGCCGAGGGCGGTCGATCGCGGACCGAGAATGGATCGATCGCCGTGCCCTTTTGCGATCGCATCCACCAGTCTTTCGATTTCTCGATTCAACTGTCTAAGCTGTTGTTCGAGGCGCTGCCTTTTTCCATTCGATGTGATCGCGAGGCGCTTTCGCTCTTCGAGATAAGTACGCACGTACTCCGCAATAACTTTCGGCGCGCTCAATTCAGCCCGCAAACCACTGAGAACTGCGCTCTCAACCGTGTCTAAATAGAAGGTCCAATTCCACTGGCGAGGGGAATTCTCTCAGAACCGGTGACCTCCCTGTCACCAGCTTCGATGACGCCCGGAGAGTGCGAAGGCACTTGGCCTAACCATTCCCGAGCGCTTTCTGCTGCGCGCTGACAAGGCGGCCATTGCGCTGGTGAGTGCGGAGACCCGGAAATGGCATGGGGCTCGCAACCCGCGAGCCCCACTGTGCGCTCGGCAATTTCAGGCCTTGTGATGGACAGTCTGCAGGCCGTAGACCGGCGTCGGGATGCTCTCGTAGCGCGCCTTCAGCTGCAGGGAAAGGAATTGCGAGTAATGTCGCGACTGATGCAGATTGCCGCCGTGGAACCATAGGCCTTCCTGCTGCGTCGGCTTCCACATGTTGCGCTGCTCACCTTCCCATGGGCCGGGGTCCTTTGTCGTATTCGAGCCGAGGCCCCAGACCTTGCCGACTTTGTCGGCCATTTCCGGACTCATGAGATCGGCGACAAAGCCGTTCATCGAGCTGTAGCCGGTGGCATAGACGATCACGTCCGCCGGCAATTCCTTGCCGTTGTCGAGCCTGACGCCGTTGGGCGTGATTTCCTCGACCTGTCCAGCGAACAGTTTTATCTTTCCGTCAATGATAAGCTGAGAGGCGCCGACGTCGATGTAATAGCCCGAGCCGCGGCGCAGATATTTCATGAATAGCCCGGAATCGTCGTCACCGAAGTCGAGCCTGAAGCCGGCCTTCTCCAGGCCGGCATAGAAAGCGGCGTCATCCTGGCGGATCTTGTCGTAGACCGGCTTCTGAAACTGATTCAATATCCGGTAGGGCAGTGAAGCGAAGATCAGATCGGCCTTGGCCGTCGTCGTTCCGCCGAGGACGGCGCGTTCGGAATAAAGATCGCTGATGCTCTCCATCAGCGAATCCGAGCGCACGATGTGGGTCGTCGAGCGCTGCACCATCGTTACGTCGATGCCGGCCTCGTACAGCGCAGCGCAGATGTCATGGGCCGAATTGTTCGAGCCGATCACCACCACCTTCTTGCCTTTGTAGCCGCCGGAGCCGGGATGGCGTGAGGAATGGTGTTGCTCGCCCTTGAACGTTTCCATGCCTTTGATTTTCGGCATGTTCGGCTTGGCCGACATGCCGGTCGAGAACACAAGCTGCCTGGGCCGCAGAGCAATCTCCTTGCCATCGCGTTCGACGATGACGGTCCATTCCTTCTTGGTGTCGTCCCAACTGGCGCGTTTGGCCGTGGTGTTCGTCCAGTAGTTCAGCTCCATGACCTTGGTGTACATTTCCAGCCAATCGCCGATTTTGTCCTTGGGCGAGAACACAGGCCAGTTCTTGGGGAAATCGATGTAGGGCAAGTGATCGTACCAGACGGGGTCGTGCAGGCAGAGCGACTTGTAGCGGTTGCGCCAGGAATCGCCGGCGCGTGCGTTCTTTTCGACGATGATCGTCGGCACACCGAGTTGGCGCAGCCGGGCCCCGAGCGCAATGCCTCCCTGTCCGCCGCCGATGACAAGCACGTAGGGCTGGCTCTTGAAACCAAGTTGCTCGACTTCCTCGTCACGCAGTTCCTTCCAGGTCTTGGCGCCGGGATTGACGCCATGCCTGGCGCCGAGCGGTCGGCTGAAGCCAGCCTTTTCCTCATGGGCCTTCAGTTCGGCCATGGTTGTCAAGAGCGTCCAGATCTGACCGTTCTGCAGGCGGATGAGTCCATATCCGCGCGCGACCTCGGTCTCGAACGTGATCCAAGATTCGGTCATGCCGCCGGCCTCGGTTGGCGTTTCACCCTCGGCGATTTTCCAGCTGCGCGGCTTCACATGCGCGAGGCAATGCGCGAGCATGTCGCGGACCTGATCGCGGCCTTCCATGGTCTTGATGTTCCAGGTGAAGGTAACGAGGTCGCGCCAGTAGCATTCCGGAGCGAACATCCCTACGGCGGCGTCGAGATCGCCCGCCGCAAGCGCGGCTTCAAACTTGTCGAGGAAAACCTGGACGCGCGCGCTAAGCGTGGTGTCGAGCATCACTTCCTCCCGGATGTCGTTTGCAATTGTTCTGCGCAGGCCGCACGACCTTACTCCAACCATCGCGGGAATCCAGACTCGCGCGGCAGGGTTCCCGGTCGGCTTCGGCGTCTCTCAGCGCTCGCCTGCAACAACGCCGCTTTGCCCACCGGCGATCGGGTAGACTAAGAGCTCCATTTGCTGCGGTGCATGCGTCCGGAATTGGCCCGCAGGCTCCTGTAACGGAGGGGCAGGGCATGTCCGCTCTACCCCGGACAGCTCACGACCGCCATGATCCGGCGGACTGCAACCCGATGCCAGTCCCCCACTGAAATCAACGAAACTACTGCTCACCGATTCGCGCTAAGGTGCGGCATGATCCGGGAGATCAACGATGCGATTGTCTAGCCTTGCCACTCTGGCACTTGTCGCGGGGGCTTCCAGCCCAACTTATGTTTCTATCGTCCTGGCGGCTTCGGAATGTTCCAGATCAATGGAATTGGCGGATTGGGGCGAGAACTCGACCGGCGACATCAGCGTCGCGTCTGGGGACAGTTGCATCTTCCCGATCACGTTGCGCGGCGCGGCGAGTAGCTCGGAAATCTCGCAAAAGCCAGCACACGGCAAACTGAAGAAGCTCGACGTTGCGACTTACGAGTACAGGACGAAGGCGAGATACAAAGGAAGTGACACCTTTGCCATCAAAGCAACCGGCAAGGGGCCGAAGGTTTCTGGCACATCGGTCATCACAGTGCACGCGACGATCAAGTAGGCGGGTCGAGCATTGGCGTGACGCCGAGTTGATGCGCGTCGCGTGAGGGCAGGGAGCAACAAGCGTGCCTCAACCCGTCCGAGACGCTCCCAGAACAGCACCCGGTGGCGGATCCTGATCAGGGCCTGGTTGAGAACGTAAGCCAACAGCATCGGCGGAAGTGATTTGAAGGCAGGATCCGGAGTGGCCTCAATGCGATTGCGGTCTCGCGCGGGGATGCTCCATCCGCAACTCCGCGAGCTGCTTAAGCGGGTTGGGCCCAGACGCAAACTTGGTTTTGCCGGTATTGCAGCTAAGCTGCTCTCCGCTATGCCCAGAAAGACCCAGCCTCGGAGAGTTGGTTTTCGTTTAGCCAGAGGAGTGCCTGACGAAGACTCAATGGGACCAGTCGCTCCCTACCAAGAGGCGGTGGGGCTCCATCTGTTAGATAGAGCATAAAGCCATCTTTGCTTCGGAAAAGTGCTTCTTTTGCCTCACAACATTCAAGGGACTCTACGTCAAGAGTAGGCAAGCTGCGCTGGACGATCAGCTCCATGTTTTGCAGCATGGCGCTCACGACGCAGACTTCCTCTTATCGTGGATGAAATGCAAGCCAGCGGCTGGTCCATCCAACCAGACCAACTGAGAGCCACGAAATGCGAGGCCCGTTGACGATAGAACTAGGAAGAACTCTCGCGAGGTTAGGACGTCAGTCGAGCCCTCAACCTCTAGCTTTGCCCCCGTTGCCGAAATGTCTTTGAGAACGCAGACTCGGCTCCAAGTGCCAACCACAGCCATCAAGTTGACGGCGTGCTGATGGGCAAATTGAACACGGTCCGATTTTCTTCGACCAAAGGCCATGCGCGGCAAAAAAAATAGAAGTATGAAATATCTGACGTAGAGCGTGTGCCCCAATGATTAACAAGAGTTAGCGATTCGCGCTTTGCAGCTCGACTAATCGCTAACGAAAATTGGCGAACTTCAGTGAGACAGTGCGTGCCGCCAAAAACGGTCGGAGCCATCGCATCCTCTGGCGGAGCCAGGAGGCGAACGATGCGATCAGTCATTGCCATTGTTGTAACGGTGGGGGCGTCCTCGCCGGTGCTCGCCCTGACGCAGGGGGAGATTGAGGCCAAGCTACGTGCCGCGGGCTATTCGCAGATTCAGGAGGTCCCGAGCGGCAAGATCAAGACCTACCGAGCAATCAAGGAGGGTACGGAGCGGTCGCTCGTCGTCGACAGCACCGGCCACATCAAGGAGCTTCGGTAGCGCTCTCGCTGGGTGGCCAGTGTTCGGTCAGGGACGCTGCCGAATACTCGCGCCAGGCGGCCCGCCTACCGTTTGTATCGGTTCACCTGCCGCACGGTCCAGCGGCGGGTGTGGCCTAGCGAGGCCTACCGTTCCGGGAGGTGCGTCGTTGCTGGCCGTACGAGTATCGAGGCGCTCTGACATGATTGCCGATCCAATGGCGATGGCCAGAGCGATAGCAGATAGGACTAAAGCTGCTCGATTCGGGTCCATCATTAGACCTCCGCGAAACGGCTCCATAGTGCCGGGATAACGCCGATCTGGTGATTTGGTTCTTAGGTTCGCCCACAAAGGTATCTGAACAACACTCGCGCAATTGCGTGTTGGTCGGATAGCGAGGCACAACGATAACGATTGATCGAAAGTCGGAAGCGGTTTTGTGGGTCGACCGCGCAACAGTGTTGCACCGATTTGGAGTTCAGCGATGAGAAACGTACCGCATCCAACAATCACGACCCGTCGCTCGCTGCGTCTTTCGACCGCTGCCCTTCTCGTTACGACGGCTGACGCGCCCCCGGACGGTCATCTTCGGAGAGCGGGGAATATACGAGGGAGTACATCGCCGTTACGAGGCCATCGCGCGCCTTCTCGCCCCACTGACCAACCGTAGGGCTGAGGAGGTCGATCCGTCTTAGACCGAACCGATCTAAGATTCCGCCGTCTTAAGCCGATCGTTTGCGATGGTTCTTGCGGTGTTTGCCTTGGGGGCGCCCGTGCGATCGCTCCAGTACTTTCGGCAGAGAAGCCGCCGCTGGAGGAGCTATTGGCGAGGCTTGCTCGACCTCAACCGGCTCGGCTGGGTCGGGGGGCCGTATGGCCGGCGTTGCACCCAAGGCAGCCTCCTCGAGTTTGGCAAGGAAGTCGCGTCCTTGGTTCGTGATAGTCCATGCGCCGCGTTCACGAGTGATGAGTCCTTGGCTGAACGCATCAAGATCCGGCGCAAGTTCAGCGAGACGCTTCATACGCAACGTCCATTCAGGGCCGCTCGTATAGAAAACCGCGAGATGCAGCTTGATAAGCTCAAGGTTTCCCCGGCCGTCTGGCTGCCCTGCCAAAATCTTCAATATGGAAAGCTGAAAACTCACGCGCGCCACTCGAACGCAACGACTCAATCCTTACAATCTATCGGTTCTGGCCAACGGCTCATAGATCGGCCGTCAAGCTTCTCGCGGAGATGCTTGCTCGGTAAGCCTAACCGCCAAGGTTAATCGTGCCTGGAGGGTCAAAGGCAGACTTCGACAAGATGAAGCGCTTGTAACGGAACCGATCCAGGTGGCTCCTTCCGTTACCGAAACACATCCGCCGATTCGTTAGACCATAACTCCATCACCGCCAGCTTTTCCAGCATGAAGTACCGGCGCTTGCCGGTATCGCTGGCGCGGTCCAGATCGGATCTGTGATCGCCTGGCATTTCATGAGCGATCATGAGCAAGGCGGTGCTTTAAGCAAAGTAGGTTTGGTCTAAATTACCGACGCAATACTCCGACGCCGTGGCGCGATCGCGCCCGACGCATTCGAACCGTCGTGCCACGGGTCGAAGTTACATCCGAGTTGCCGTTGGTCTTGCCAGATAGATGCGCGATGCCCGCTCAAAAAAACAGTACCAAGATTGTCGATTTTGGCTGTACCACCGCGCGATGTCATGGCGCTCGCGAGTAGGGCGGGATTGTAGGGGCGAACATGCAGCATGTGTCATTTGAATGCGGGTGCGGATGAAGCTTGCGCCGCCGCGCATGTTCAACGAGCGGTCACTCGTGGTTCTCACGATCGTGATTGGAATGACGAACGCCTATAAGCGTATCCCCATTGGGATTGAAATGCACAGCAAGCTCCGGGACGATTTGAATACGGCAGAGAATGACCATCTTGTCGCGCCTGTTGGCGCTTGTCGCAGTCGCGTTATTGCCCGCTATCTCGATTCAGGCGTACAACGAAGTTAACCTTCGACGCGCGCGCCAAGTGGACGTACAGAATCAGGCGCTCGGTCTCGCTAAGCTCGCCGCCGAACAGCAGCAACAGATCGTTCAGGGCATTCGGCAGGTCCTGATTGCGCTGTCCGAACTCCCTTCGATAAAGGCGAAAGATAGCAAGGGGTGCAATGCGGCGATGGCAGGGATGAGGTCCCGGTTTCCGGCTTTCCTCACTTTCGTCGCTACCGATCTGAGTGGCCAGCCCTTCTGCGATACAAACACGGATCGCAAGCCGGTGAATGTCTCCGGGCGTCCCTACTTTGCGGACGCGTTGAAGACGGGCGCGTTTACGGTGGGACAATTCTCGATCGGTCTGTCCGTCGATCGGAAACTCATTCAGTTCGCGCTGCCTTTCTACGGAGATGATGGTCAGCCAGGGGGCGTCATCATTGCGCCTCTCGGCCTGGACTGGTTAGCGGACTACATCGCGCGCGCGGGTGTTCCGGCGGGAGACGCGCTGGCCATCACCGATCGCAACGGCACCTACCTTGCCCGCTATCCGGACAATGACCGATTTGTCGGTAAGAAATTGGTTCGCGCTGGTGATGAGAGGCAGTATGGCGACGGTCTCGCAGCCGACCTGGTTGATGTCGACGGCGTCGAGAGGATCGTGGGTTTCTCGGCTCTCGGGCCCGATTCTGGGGGACTTCGCGTCAGCTTCGGCCTCGACAAGGCGAACGCCTTTGCCGAGATCCAGAGCCGGACCCGACACGACATCTTCCTCATCGCCCTCAGCGCCATGATGGTGCTGGGCCTGACGCTGCTCGGCGCCCGGCAATTCATCCATCGGCCGCTCGGGCTATTAGTTGACGCCGCGAATCGATGGCGCCTCGGCGACTATGCTCGCCGGGTGAACATCCGCGGCAGTTCTGAAATCGCAGGCGTAGCCGGCGCCTTCAACACCATGGCCGATGCGCTGGATCGCCGCGAGCAGGAATTGTCCGATGCAAAAGAGAAGGCCGAGGACGCCGCGGCCCGGCTTACGATGCTCTTCGAAAGCACGACAGACAGCGTCGTGATCGTCGACCACGATTGGCGGATCAGCTTCTTCAACCAGAGGGCCTGGTCTCAGATCGCTCAGGGGCGTGATCTGATTGGAATGCACCTGCCGGCGTCGCTTCTGGATGCCCGCGATACGGGAATCGTCGAGCAGCTTCGGGAAGTCATGTCGAACCGCCGTCCGGTTTCGTTCGAAGCGCACTGTCCTCGTCGTGCCGCATGGTATGCGATCAACGCGTTTCCTTCTGGCGAAGGGATAGCGATCTTCTTTCGAGACGTCACCGAGCAAAAGCATGCTGTGGAGGCGCGCCAGCGCATCGAAGAGCAGCTTCATCAGAGCCAGAAGATGGAGTCCGTCGGACAGCTCACGGGCGGTGTTGCCCATGACTTCAACAACCTGCTTGCCGTCGTTTCGGGAAACCTTGATCTCATCGAGCGCGCGGCAAATGACGGCAAGATCCGGCGCTTCGCCGCGACTGCGCGGCGTGCCGCCGACCGGGGGGCGAAGCTCACCGCACAGCTCCTCGCTTTCTCTCGACGGCAAAAGCTCAACCCTAAACTGATCAATGCCAACGAGCTGATCTCCAACTTCCAGGGGCTCGTCCGTCAGGCGGTCGGCGCAGAATGCGAGGTTAGGCTGAAGATCGACGAGCGATTGTGGCTCTGTCAGGTGGATCCATCCCTGCTGGAGACTGCCCTTCTCAATCTAGCGCTGAACGGCCGCGATGCGATGCCGGGCGGCGGAGTGCTCGAGATCGAGGCGCGGAACGTCGTTCTGGATGGGGAAGCCGTCGCTGGATGTCCGGCCGGATCATATGTGAGGCTGTCCGTCTCGGATACGGGGCAGGGGATGTCTCCCGAGGTGCGAGACCGGATTTTCGAGCCCTTCTTCACTACCAAGGAAGTTGGCAAGGGCACTGGCCTCGGTCTCAGCATGGTGTATGGCTTTGTCCGGCAATCCGGTGGCTATATTTCAGTCGAAAGTGCCCCTAACGCCGGCACCACGATCTCACTGTACCTGCCGAGAGCCAATCAGGAGGCTCGCGACGAGGTGGAAACTGAACAGACCCGGGCTATGCCGGGAGGCTCCGAGCGAATTCTTTTGGTCGAGGACAATGAAGATCTGTTGGAAGTCGTGTCTGCAATGCTGACGAGCTTTGGCTATCGGATTCGCCTTGCTCACAACGGTACCGAAGCCATCCGAATTCTCGACAGCGATCAGGGGTTCGATCTTCTGTTCAGCGATGTCGTCATGCCGAATGGTCCCAATGGCGTCGAGCTTGCTCGCGAAGCAAAGCGGCGGAACAGCAGGATCAGGATCAAGATATTACTTACGTCGGGCTACGTGGGAGACGTGCTCGCGCGTCACGGGGCGACAGACGAGTTCCCGATTATTCACAAGCCCTTTGGCGTGGCCGAACTCGCTCAACGTCTGCATTCTCTTCTTCAGAAAGAAGATAGTTAGTTAGGCAGGCACGAAGCCAGACGGCATCGCCGTCCATAGCGACAATGCGTATTCGTCTCTAGAGCCAGCCATCTCGCGGTTCTTGCAGATCAGGTCGAGGCAGCCGTGCGCGAACGCAAAGTCCCTGATGTAACTTAAGGTGGCGCAGATCGCATAGCCAGCACCGGTTGAGCGCATGGTCGCTGCCTCAATTTCGCGAGGGGCACCATGACCGAGCGACTTAAGAGCGTGCTTGCAATGTTTAGTATATAGTGTTTCACTAAACAAATCGAGCTTGGCTGAATCCCTAAGAATCCAGGCAGGCGCGAGGAAACGTCCGTTTAGTCGTTCAGCCCGTGAAGGACTGTATCGCTCTGCTCGAAGCATTCGAGCGGGTTGGAGAGTCGCGCCATGTCGATGGCCGACCCCACTGGGAGGGAAAGCGTTATGAAACAGACAGTAAAGGCGCTTCTTACTACGTTCGGAGTTCTCGCATCCGCGCTCGGTGTCGGAGTGGGGACTACTCCTGCGCATGCGCAGGCCAAGACCATCACGCTGTGCTGGGCCGCGTGGGATCCTGCCAACGCCCTGGTCGAACTGTCGAAGGATTTCACCGCCAAGACCGGCGTCGGCATGAAGTTCGAGTTCGTGCCGTGGACCAACTATGCCGACCGCTTCCTGAACGAGCTCAATTCGCATGGCTCGCTGTGCGATCTCATCATCGGGGATTCGCAATGGATCGGGGGCGCTGCCGAGAACGGTCAGTACGTCAAGCTCAACGATTTCTTCACAAAGGAAGGAATCAGCATGGACGACTACATGCCGGCGACAGTGGTCGGCTATTCCGAGTGGCCGAAGAACAGCCCGAACTATTGGGCGCTGCCCGCCATGGGTGATGCGGTGGGCTGGACCTATCGCAAAGACTGGTTTGCGCGGCCTGAGATCCAGGCGGATTTCAAGGCCAAGTACGGCCGCGATCTCGCCGTGCCGAAGACGCTCGATGAACTGCGCGACATCGCAAAATTCTTCCAGGGCCGCGAGATCGACGGCAAGAAGGTCTATGGCGCTTCGATCTATACCGAGCGGGGCTCGGAAGGCATCACCATGGGCGTGTCGAACTACCTCTATGATTACGGCTTCCAGTATCAGGATCCGAAGAAGCCGTATTCAATGGACGGGTTCGTCAACTCGCCCGGCGCCGTGAAGGGGCTCGAGGCCTACAAGGAGCTCTACAAGTGCTGCACGCCGCCCGGCGCATCCAACTCCTACATGTCCGAAGGGCTTGATGCGTTCAAGTCGGGGCAAGTCGCGCTGCAAATGAACTTCTTCGCCTTCTTCCCAGGCCTCTACAAGGATCCGAACGTCGGTGGGGACAAGATCGGCTTCTTCAGCAATCCCGCCGGCCCAGCGACCCAGGCGACGCAGCTCGGCGGGCAGGGCATCTCGGTCGTTTCTTATTCCAAGAACCAGGCCGAGGCGCTGCAATATATCAAATGGTTCTCCGGTGGAGATGTGCAGAAGAAGTGGTGGGCGCTGGGCGGCTATTCCTGCGCCAAGTCAGTGTTGAACGATCCGGGCTTCCCGAACAGCGCGCCGTTTGCCGGCGAGTTTTTGAAGTCGATGGGAATGGTCGTCGACTTCTGGGCCGAGCCTTCCTATGCCCAACTCCTGCAAGCCGAACAGAAGCGCGTGCATGACTACGTGGTGGCGGACAAGGGCACCGCGCAGGAAGCGCTCGATGGCCTGGTAAAGGACTGGAAGTCGATCTTCAAGGAAGAAGGCAAGAAGTTCTAGGGCAAACGCCTGGAGCGCACGCCGAGCGCGCTCCAGGCTCTCTTCGGTAGAACCCGCAGGCGTCGCATAGTCGACAATCGCGACGCCAGGATTGACCAGGGCCATGAACGATTTGAGCACTTCGTCGCAGATCACCTACCGGGCCGTCCCGATCCGACCAGGCGCGATACGTCGTATCCGCGGCCTTTCGGACCAGGCGCTCGCATGGCTTTTCATCACACCGACGATCGTGCTGCTGCTGGCGATCAATATCTTCCCGCTGGTATGGACGATCTACCTGTCATTTACCAACTACCGCGCCAATCGGCCGAACGCGCCGACGCTATGGCTGGGGACCGATTGGTACCAGTCGATCCTGACCGATCCGGATATCTGGGCGGCAATGCAGGTCACGGCGCATTTCGTGGTTTGGACCGTGCTGATCGAGACTGTGCTCGGATTCGGCCTTGCGTTCCTGATCGACAAGAAATTCCGTGGCCATGGCCTGTGGACCACGATCATTCTGTTGCCGATGATGCTCTCACCAGCGGTTGTCGGCAATTTCTGGACCTTCCTCTATCAGCCGCAGATCGGGCTGTTCAACTACGTGGTCGCCTTCTTCACGGGGCGCGGCGCTTCGTCGTTCCAGATGCTGGGAGACGTGACCCTCAGCCCGTGGGCCATCGTCATCGTCGACGCCTGGATGTGGACGCCTTACGTGATGCTGATTTGCCTGGCGGGGCTACGGTCGATCCCGGATTACATTTATGAGGCAGCGGAGGTCGACCGCGCGTCGAATTGGCGGCAGTTCTGGTCGATCACGCTGCCGATGGCTCTGCCGTTCATCATGCTCGCGGTGCTCTTTCGCGGGATCGAGAATTTCAAGATGTTCGACATGGTCAACCTCCTGACCGGAGGAGGGCCGGGCTCGACCACGGAAGTCGCTTCGATCACACTGAAGCGCGCAGCCTTTGAGAGTTGGCGAACCGGCTATTCCTCGGCCTTCGCGATCATTCTGTTCGTGACAGTGTTTGGCCTTGCCAACATCTACGTCAAGGCGCTGAACCGGGTGAAAAGCAGATGAGCGCCTCAAATGCAGCCCACTCAGTCGTCGAACCGTCGACCGGCACTCGCCGCTTTGCCGGCCTGCTCGTCGTACTCTATGCCATCATCACGATGGTTCCGCTGATATGGATCGTGCTCACCTCGTTCAAGTCGCCTGACGATGCGATCTCCTATCCGCCGAAGGTCCTCTTCAAGCCCTCCCTTGAAGGCTATTGCAATGTCTTCACAACACGCTCGCGTCAGACTCAGGAGTTTATCCAGACGCTGGGGCCGCCGCAGGGGCTTTGTGACAACATCGCGCGCAGCCGCAACATGGTTGTCGCCGGGCCGTCGAACTACGTGCCGCGCTTCATCAACTCGCTGATCATCGCCTTTGGCTCGACGGTGCTTGCCGTCGCGCTCGGTACGCTCTCGGCTTATGGTTTTTCGCGCTTCCGCGTGCCTCTCAAGGACGACCTCCTGTTCTTCATTCTGTCGACCAGAATGATGCCGCCAATCGCGGTCGCGATCCCGATCTACCTGATGTACCGCACCGTCGGGCTATCGGATACCCGTCTCGGGATGATCCTGCTCTACACTTCGGTGAACGTCTCGCTCGCTGTCTGGCTACTCAAGGGCTTCATCGACGAAATCCCGCGTGAATACGAAGAAGCGGCAATGATCGATGGCTATACGCGCTTTCAGGCGTTCGTGAAGGTGGTTCTACCGCAGGCGACGACGGGGATCGCGGCGACGGCGATTTTCTGCCTTATTTTTGCGTGGAACGAATACGCCTTTGCTGTGCTTCTGACCTCTGGCAACGCCCAGACCGCGCCCCCATTCATTCCGATCATCATTGGCGAAGGCGGCCAGGATTGGCCGGCCGTAGCCGCCGGCACGACGATCTTTCTTGTGCCGATCGTCGTGTTCACGGTGCTGCTTCGCAAGCATCTTCTGCGCGGGATTACCTTTGGGGCCGTTCGCAAATGAACCTTGATGTGAACACGTCAACGCCGCACGTCAACCTGACGAGCAGAATGTTGCGGCGCGGTCCGCTGGAGGCCATCGCGACGGCGATCATTGCCGCAGGCGTGGTCATGCTGATGCAGCCGTTTTTTCTGACGCTTTATTCCTGGTCTTTCGCGGTCACTCTCATTGGGACGGTGATGTTCATGATCGTCTCGAAGGTCCGGGAGTAGCGCTCGATGGCACAGATCAGGGTCGAAGCGCTCAACAAATCCTTTGGAGAGTTTCACGCAGTCAAGGGCGCGAGCTTTACGGTGGATGACGGACAGTTCCTTTGTCTGCTTGGGCCGTCCGGCTGCGGCAAAACGACAACGCTACGGATGATTGCAGGACTGGAATTGCCGACATCCGGCACGATCAGGCTCGACGGTGAGGACGTGACGATGAACCGTGCCTCCGCGCGAGATATCGCCTTCGTCTTCCAGCTATTTGCGCTCTATCCGCACATGAATGTCCGGCGCAATATCGGCTTTCCGCTTAAATGCGAGGGGATCGGAGCCGCGGAGTGCGACCGGCGCGTGGTGGAGGCCGCTCGGATCCTGCGTATCTCCCACCTCCTTGATCGGTCGGTTTCGACCCTCACCGGCGGCGACCGTCAGCGCGTCGCGCTTGGGCGGGCGATCGTCCGCAAGCCGAAGTGCTTCCTGATGGACGAGCCGCTCGGAGCGCTCGATACCGAGATGCGCGAGGCGATGATCCAGGAATTGCGCGCGCTGCATGACCGGCTTGGCGCGACCACCGTTTACGTCACGCATGATCAACTGGAGGCCATGGCAATGGCGGACCTGATTGCGGTGATGAACAACGGCGTGGTCGAGCAGATTGCGAGTCCGCGCGACATTTATGACCGGCCTGTTTCGCTCTTCGTCGCGGACTTTATCGGTTCTCCAGCGATGAATTTCCTGCCGTTTCGCGGCAGCCTGCGAGCCGGGGCGCAGGCGATCCGGCTCGGGGATCGCGACGTTGCGATACCCACCGCACGCGAGGCTCTGGTGGAGAGCGACCTTGTCCTGGGCGTCAGACCCGAGCATGTGCGTTTTTCCGATAGCGGCATGGTGCGGGGCGAGATCTATGGGTCGGAATATCTCGGCACGACGCAGATCGTGACGGTGACGACGCCTTACGGCGCTCTCAAGGCCCGCTCGCCCGCCAGCATGCCCTTTCGGATTGGGATGAATGTCGGGCTCGATTTTCGGCCCGATACGTTGTCGCTCTTCGACCAGGGGTCGGGACGGGCAATACGCACCGCATTGCACGAGGGAGGCAAGCATGGCTGAAGTCGAGATCGGGGCGGTCTCCAAGGCGTTTGGCAAGACGCAAGCCGTCGTCGATCTGTCCCTCACCATTGGAGATGGCGAATTCGTTGCGTTGCTGGGGCCGACCGGCGCCGGCAAGACGACGACGCTGCGTCTCGTTGCTGGATTAGAGGCGCCCGACAGCGGTTCGGTCCGCATCGACGGACGCGATGTGACCAGTGATGCGCCGGCGGATCGTGACGTCGCCTTCGTATTCCAGCAATATTCGTTGTACCCGCATCTGACCGTGTTCGAGAACATGGCCTTTGCGCTACGCGCGCCGACTCGGCGCCTGCCGGAGGCCGAAATTCGCGCAAAGGTCGAACAGGTTGCGCGTCTTCTCCATATCGAGGCCAAGCTCCACAGCAAGGCGACCCAGTTATCGGGCGGGCAGATGCAGCGCGTTGCGATTGGCCGCGCTCTGGTGCGCTCGCCCTCGATCTACCTGATGGACGAGCCGCTTTCTTCGCTCGATGCCAAGCTGCGCGGTGAAATGCGCCTGGAGCTTAAGCGCATCCAGATCGATCTCGGCGCGACGATCCTCTACGTCACCCACGATCAAACCGAGGCTATGACCATGGCATCGCGCATCGGCGTGATGGAGGCCGGGCGGCTGATGCAGATCGGCACGCCGCGCGAGATTTACGAGAACCCGGTCAACGCCTATGTCGCTGCCCGGCTCGGCCAGCCGATGATCAACCTGCTGCCGGCAACTCTATTTGCCGGCGTTCCGCCCGGCGTTAAGACGATTGGCGCTCGTACCGAGCACCTGGCGATCGCACGCAGCTGCGGGGACGTGTCGGCCACCGTCACGCGGGTCGAACATCTCGGCGACCAGAGCCATGTCCATCTCGATCTCGGCGGCCAACCTGTCGTGACGTTGGCGGACCCTGAGGCGAGGTTAGACGTCGGCGACGTCGTGTCGCTACGCCTTAACAGGCCGCTGTTCTTCGATGCGGCCGGCGGGAGGGTCGCGGCATGAGTCTCGATCGGACCTCTAGGGAGAATCTGGTGCGGGCGCTTGCGGAATCGGTGATCCAGCACGCCGACGAACTGACCAGCCTCGACCAGGCGATCGGTGACGGCGATCATGGGCTGAACATGAAACGCGGCTTCGAGGCCGTGCTCGCGACGTTGCCCGGCCTTGCGGACAAGTCTCTGCCAGAAATGCTGAAGTCGATCGGAATGACGCTGGTCATGAAGGTTGGCGGAGCCTCTGGGCCGCTGGTTGGCACCTTCTTCATGGAGTTGGGCAAGGCGCTTCCAGAGCAGCCAACACGCGCGGAGTTTGTCGCGGCTACGGATATGGCAATCAATGCCGTAAAGGCGCGCGGACGCTCGGAGGCAGGACAGAAAACCATGCTGGATGTCCTGGTGCCCGTGCAAGCGGTATTGGCTGCAGGCGGCGATGCGCGGGCGATTGCGTTAGAAGCGGTGCAGGCGGCCGATCGCACGACGCCGATGCTCGCTATTCGCGGCAGGGCTTCTTTTCTCGGCGAACGCTCCATTGGTCACATGGACCCCGGTTCGCGCTCAACGTCCCTGTTGATCGGGGCTGCAGTCAAAGTATTGGAATTCGAGGCAAGGTCATGAACAATCCAAATGGCGGCAATGTCGGAATCGTTATCGTTTCACATTCGCCCAAGATAGCGGAAGGCGCGGCAGATATGGTGCGCCAGATGGTGGGCAATGCGGTGCCGCTCGCCTGGACCGGCGGTGATGTCGATGGAGGGCTCGGCACGAATGTTGCTGGAATCCTGGAGGCGATCGAGGCGGCGTGGTCCGCAGCAGGTGTGGCTGTGCTCGTTGATCTCGGTGGAGCGGAGACAAATTCCGAGATGGCGGTGGAAATGTTGGCTGAAGATCGAAGGGCGCGCGTCGTCGTCTGCAATGCTCCGGTGGTCGAAGGAGCGGTGATTGCAGCGACGGAATCCTCGGGTGGCTCATCGCTCGCAGCCGTCAAGCGTAGCGCGGAGGAATTCTATGCATGATGCCCACGCCAGCCGGGCAGGTGAGACGTCGGTGCCGCTGACCGCCTCGGCGGTTCTCGTCAACAAGGTCGGACTTCATGCGCGGCCGTCGGTCAAGCTCACGCAGTGTGCGAAGAGGTTTGCCGCAAAGATCGAACTCGCCCTCTCTGGAGACGGGCCTTGGACGGATGCCAAGAGTCCGGTGAAGGTGATGCGTGTAAAAGCTCCGCAGGGGGCGACGCTGCATTTCCGGGTCGCCGGACCGGACGGAGAGGTGGCGCTTGCTGCCATGCTTGCGCTTGTGCATGACGGTTTTGGTGAGGCTTAACGGCAGTGGCAGAGATCCAACTTATCGGCCGTGCTGCGTCGCCGGGCCTCGCGTTCGGGCCGGTCGCGGTGCTGACTGCGGCCGTGGCCGGGCGAATGGCGAGCGAGGATCCGGAGCAGGAGGCTGCGGCGCTGCGGGCGGCGATTGGGGGGGCAAGGGCGCAACTCGCCGAGCAGATCAAGACGATTCAGAGTGAGGCGGCAGACATTCTGGAGTTCCAGGCCGCCATGTTGGAAGACGATGCACTCACAGATACGGCATATGAACTTATCGCGATCGGGATCGCTGCCGACCATGCCTGGCGCCGGGCACTCGACCTAGAGATCGCCGGCTATCGCGCGGCTGAAGATGAATATTTCCGTGCCCGGGCCGTTGATATCGTTGACATCCGCGATCGCGTGCTTGCGCATCTGGGCGGTGTGGATGTCGTCGCCGGAATCGCGGGCGGTTCGATTGTTGCGGCTGAAGATATCACGCCTTCGACCTTTCTTGCGACTGACTGGTCGCAAGGCGGCGCGATCGCGCTGGCCAGTGGCTCACCTTCCTCGCATGTCGCCATGTTGGCGCGTGCGCGCGGGGCGCCGATGGTCGTTGGGTTAGGTCCGTTGTCGTGGCATGGACAGCCACCAGTCTTGGCGCTGGTAGACGGCGACGCCGGAAGGGTCATCTTCGATCCGGAGCCGGAGACCATCCGTCTCTTTGAGCTGCGTATGGCGGCTGCGAAGGCCGAACTGGCTGTCGCCGAGGCGACCACCCTTGCGCCTGCCTTCGTCGCCAATGGTCGGCGGATAGCGGTTCTGCTCAATGTCGCCGGGCCTGAAGATCTTGCAAACCTTGATTCCGCAATTTGCGACGGCATCGGCCTTGTACGCACGGAATTCCTGTTCGAGGCGGCCCACGGCCTGCCGGACGAGGAAACGCAATACAGGGTCTATCGAGACATTCTCGTCTGGGCCCAAGATAAGCCGGTGACGATCCGGACCTTGGATGCAGGCGGAGACAAGCAGGTTCCCGGTTTGACGGTCGAAGGTGAGAGCAATCCGTTTCTCGGCCTCCGCGGTATCCGCCTCTCGCTCGCGCGGCCGGAGGTGTTTCGCATGCAGCTCCGCGCGCTCTGCCGTGCGGCTGTCCATGGCACGCTGAAAGTGATGCTGCCTATGGTTGCGGTCCCGTCGGAATTGGACCGCGCGAACGAAATACTTGACGCGGAGTTCACAGCCCTCCAAGCGAAAGGAGTTGCCTGCGCTCGACCGCCGCTCGGCATTATGGTCGAGGTTCCAGCGGCGGCGCTCTGTGCAGCGGATTTTGGCGCTGCATTCTATTCCATCGGTTCGAACGATCTAACCCAGTACACCATGGCGGCGGCGCGCGACATCGGCGCAGTCGCTGACCTCAATGATACCAGCAATCCGGCTGTGCTGGCACTGATAGCCGCGACCGTCGAGGCCGGGCTAAAGCGAGGCGTCGAGGTTTCGCTCTGTGGCGACGCCGCGGCCAACACTCACCTCACGGCGGCGCTGCTCGCGACCGGATTGACAACTCTCTCTGTGTCGCCGATTGCCGTCGCACGGCTCAAGGCCGCAATCGCAAAGGTGAGTTCATGAAGGACGATGTCGGCAAGGACACGCCCGGTGACAAGAATGTCGCAGAATACAAAATAATCCTGCGAAAGGTACTCGACAATCGGCCCTCGGGGACGCGCCTGAAGCTTGCGGCGGCGCTGGGCAAGAATCGTTCGTTCGTGAGTCAAATCACGAATCCGGCTTATCTGGTGCCGATCCCGGCGAAGCATGTCGCGGTCATCTTCGACGTCTGCCATCTGTCCAGCGCCGAGCGTGCGGCATTTCTCGATGCGTATGGCCGCGCGCACCCCGGAAGATTGCGCGCACCCCACCGCGAAGCGCGCACGCGTGTCATTACCGTGACCGTTCCTGAACTTGGTGACGACAAGAAGAATCGTGCGCTCGAGCAGCTCATCGTGGATTTAGCCGCGCAGCTCGCGCGCTTTGCGGAAAGCGTCGGTTAGCCATTGAATCGAACCTTAGACCGGACTGGGAGAACGCTCATGAAAAAGCTGATCAACAGCGCCGATACTGTACTCGAAGAAAGTCTTGACGGCCTCGCCGCAGCGCACGCCGATATCCTGCTTCTCGGCGCCGAGCGCAAATTTGTGCGCCGTCGCACGTTGAAACCAGGCAAAGTCGCGCTGATTTCGGGAGGCGGCTCGGGACATGAGCCGCTGCATGCGGGCTTTGTCGGCCTGGGCATGCTCGACGCGGCTTGTCCTGGCCAGGTCTTCACCTCGCCGACGCCAGATCAGATGATCGAGGCTGCGGAGGCCGTCGACACCGGCGCAGGTGTGCTGTTCATCGTCAAAAACTACGAAGGCGATGTGATGAATTTCACCATGGCAGCCGAGATGGCCGGCCGAGAAGTCGCAAGCGTGGTGACGAACGACGACGTGGCGGTCGAAAAGTCGACCTACACGACCGGTCGTCGCGGTGTCGCTGGAACGTTGATCGTGGAAAAAATGGTCGGCGCCGCTGCCGAGACCGGAATGCCGCTTGCCGCGCTCAAGGCGCTCGGCGATGAAGTCAACCGGCGTACGCGCTCGATGGGGGTAGCTCTATTGCCATGCACTGTGCCGGCCGCCGGACGGCCAAATTTCACGTTGGCCGACGATGAAATGGAAATGGGCGTCGGCATTCATGGCGAGCCTGGCCGGCGCAGGGTACCGTTGGCTTCCGCCGATGCGATCGCCGCCGAGGTGCTCGACGCGATCCTGAAGGATCTTGCGCCGAGCAAGGGCAGTGAAGTGCTGCTTCTCATTAACGGATTTGGTGCGACGCCTCTGATCGAACTCTATCTGATGGTCAATGCCGCAAAGCGGACTCTGGATCGCGCGGGGATCACGGTGACGCGCTTCCTGACCGGTTCCTACGTCACATCCCTCGACATGGCCGGTGTCTCGATCACCGTATCGGTGCTCGATCGCAAAGCCACGACATTATGGGATGCCCCGGTGCAGACCGCAGCTCTGCGTTGGGGCGTCTGATTTCCGCGCGCGGCTCATTTTTTGCTGATATCGCAAATCTGCGTCGTGTGGGGAGAGGCGTTAGCGGTCTCCTGACTCGCACCTTGACGCCTCATCTTGTCGGTTCTCGCGAGCCGGTCCGCCCGTGCCGGATGTGCCCGCCGCCTCCCGTTGTGCCCGGAGCGCCGTCATCCGCTATCCGTAGCGGCTTGCCTGTCCCGCGCGACCGGGCGCATCCTCTCTCGCATGGGCAGCAATCGTTCGAGTAGAGGAGCAGAACAGATGAGCGACCTTGTCGTAATTGCATTTCCAACCGAGGCGAAGGCGGAGGAAGTTCGTCAAAAATTGCTGGCCATGCAGAAGGAGTATTTGATCGAACTCGGCGATGCCGTGATCGCCGTGAAAGACAGCAACGGAAACATCAAACTAAATCAACTGATCAATACCACGGCTGCTGGTGCGGCTACTGGCGCCTTTTGGGGCACGCTGATTGGCCTGATCTTTTTGATGCCGCTTGCTGGTGCTGCCCTTGGCGTCGCGTCCGGCACACTCAGCGGATATTTAACGGATGTCGGCATCAACGACAAATGGATGAAAGAGACCGCTGCCGCCGTTCAACCCGGAACCGCAGCGCTCTTCGTACTGGTGCGCAAAGTCACGGCAGACAAGGTTCTTGAGAGGCTAAAAGGCGAAGGCGGCACGGTGCTAAAGACTTCTCTCGACCACACTAAGGAAGCCGCCTTGCAAGCGGCGCTGGCAGAGGTCAAAGCGGCGGTACCGGCGGCTTCGCCTCCTGATTTGCCGGGCGCTTGAAACGATGGCGACCGCCTCCCGACGACCGCTCTCGGCATTACCGCAGCCCTCTCTGGCCCAGTGACGCCGCACCGGGTGCGGTCATTGGTGCAGTTCCGGGTCCTTTGTGAGGGCCAGAGGCAAGTGCCGGGACCGCGCGACCGCGCCGTATGAATATATCTGAAATTCATCATACCGCGTTAAATTTAGTGCGATCCGTTCACGTGCCTGAGCCCGAGGCACAGCGTTGACCTAGATCAAGCCATTGATGGCGGTGACGTTCTTCTGAACGGAGAGGGCCGCCGGGTGAGTGTCCGGCTGGGCTTGTTCTTTTAGGATTTTGATCTATTTCGCAAAATGCGTGAGGGATGCAGATGTCGGACAATCCCATCGACGTGATCGAAGCCGCCATTCGCTCCGCCTTCACCAGTTACCCAAAGGAAGACGACCCGGATTGGAGAAGTCCGCACTGGATCAAGTCTGAAGAGTGCACGCACTTGGCACAGGGCATACTGCTGGAATTGCACGCAAAGGGATTTGAAATCGTGAAGAGGCAGACCTGATAGATCGGCGGCGGGCCCGCGCAATTGGTCATTTGAGGTGACCAGATCTCGCGACGTGACACAGGCTCGACGCAGGCGGCCATTGCGCGCCGCTCGACCGGCACCTTGCGGGCGTTACCATTCTTGCCCGTGCGCTTCCCAACTGCGACAGATGTCGCAGTCGATTTCTTTCGCTCGAACCTTCGTTGCGGCATGGCCTCTGCGCCAGTGCCGCCGGCCGCACCGCCTCGACCGCCTCGATCACGCCAGCGGCGCGTGGGAAAGGGAGGGAGAGCTTAAATGGAGCGGGGCTGATGGCAAGAGCGATCAGACGCGAACCAACGATGCCCCTATTTGCTTTCCGGGGTCCCTCGGAGACCAGGGCCAAACGGGGGTGATCGATTGTCGCACTTGCGCCACATCGCGCGCCGCCTTTGTGTACGGGACCGCATAAAAATTAAACCAGGAATGCGCGATGGCAAAAATCCTCGTTGGCGTTGTTGCGATGCGCCGAACAACGTACGCTCGGCGAGCGGCTCAGTTTGTATGTCGAAGAGAACTTCCATAATGCTTGAAGAAGTTATCAAGCTTCACTGGTTCGCCGGTATCTCGCCAGAACAGTCTTTTACCGAGGCTGGCCGCCACTGCGAGGCGGTGGTGGCCGCCGATTAAAGTATGGTCATCGGATGCTGTTGCGATGATCTCGCCGTCTTCGTCCACGATTTTCATGTGCTGCCTCCAATCCAGCGTGCGGTCAGGCCGCCGCGATGGTGCGCAATCTATCTAACTTTATGCGGGCCCTGGGCGTTCCACCCCATGAAGATGATGGCTTCCGTATTCGACATGCGCCACATCGCCGCCCTTTGTGTACCAACTGGCAAGGCCCGATTGCGGAGGGCGCGCGCCAGCACTCGACGGTCCCGGGCCTGGAAGCCGCCCGGCGATGACAAATGGGCAAATTGTTTGTTGTGGATCAATTCCAATGTGCCCAGACAGTCGTACGCTGCGCCGAAAACGAGGGAGGTTCCACATGGCATCAATCTTCTCGACTCCCCGTCCAGAAAAATGCCCTCAATGTGGTTCTGGGTTGGTCCATCTAGAGTGGCGTGAGCGCGTCAATGCCCAAGAAATCCATGACCTTTGGCGCTGCTTTAACTGCAAAAGCGAGTTTGTCACCGCCGCCACTCCTGATGAGAGAGAACCCTCGGTCGTCGAGATAACCAAGCCCTTCTTTACGAGCCTAATAGTCTAATCGACTGGCGTGGCTCGCGCTTTACTTGACGCCTTGACCGCCGACGCGCGCCGTTCGGCGGAGATCGTGCGGCGTGAAGCGCTTGAGGCCCAATAAATCACAGAGCCGGGGCGTCTTGCTCTTGTCCTCGTTCCGGCGCCAAACGCCACTCTTTGCGACGATTGGGCAAATAGGTCCTTGCCGTTACCTACTGTGAGCTTCGTCAGGCAGGATGCGAACGAGCAAGCGCATCCGGTCCTCCACTGGCCCAGGAAACAGGCTAAGGTCGCAGCCCCCATCAAGGGTCAAAAGGACAAGCTCGATGACCACAATCAAGTTCTTGGCGACTGGATTGATCGCGATCACCGTCCTTACAACGACCGCCGTGGCTCGCGAGAAATTCGCAGCCGGGCCAACGCGCATCACGGTGTACGGCAAGCCCTGTCATATATTCAATACCGGCCCCGGCGGCTGCTGGATTGTCTGGGAGGGCATTCCAATATGGTTCGGTCCGTCGGTCCGGGGCGTGCCCGGCCGCATTTGCGACAATGGCGACAATCCGAGGATATGTTGAGATGCGGACGATAGGAGGTGCGCAGCGGTATCCGAGGCAATCGCTGCGCGGTTCGGCCCTCGGCGGCGTCGGTCAGCGCGGCGGCGGCGAGAAGTACGCGCGGGTGCTTGTGCTCGCGTTTCGGCACCGTCTCGCTGAAGTGCCGGATCGCATCGCGCAACGTGATGAGCTCGGTGCCGCTGGGCAGCACGATCCGAGTGTCAAAGCGGCGTAAGCAACCATCGCATTCAGCCATGCTGACGGCAGTCCGACGGTATCCGTTCGCCGCAATCAAAGCGCGCGTATTTCTCGCGAGTCCACGCCTCATGAACGCGCGAGGCCTGGAAATTGGCCTCTGTGCTCTTGGGCAGATATTCGCTCCATGCCACCTCGAACGCCGCGCGGGAGCCGCCTCGAACGACGGCGCCGAGCCTTTGCGGTGCTCGCCGGGCTTCGAGCCGGGATAGAAGCCGCACTGCCATTGCCAAACCTCGGACGAATCTGGGGTTTCCGACGGCTTTTGCTATGCTGCCGACGTGATGTCGTCAAAGTGGATGTGCCAGCAATCGCTGCGGTGCGGATCGCGCCGGCGGGTGAGGACGGGCATAGGCGCATTTGGGCGGGGCCGGCAAGGTGCGGCGACCCGGATTGGCCGCGCCCGCTACTGGTCGAGCGGCCCCTTCCAATCTGTAAAGTCGTATACGGCCCACCATCGATGCAGTGTCTGCCCGCACGCTTTGCAATCGAACCGCCCGCTTGCCACGACCGGCCGCCTTATTTGGATAGCGCTGTGAAGCGTCCCGCAAAACAAGCAACTAAAAAAGACGCGCATTGGTCATCGATCCCCGGTCGAAGTGCACCCCGTGCGTTGGGCCAACTGGGTCGCCATAGTAAAAAGGGCAGTTTGTATCTTGGCAGTTCAGGCCGAATATTTGTGAGTTCGCGCCAACGAGGGTCCTCGGTCGCGATGCGGCGCGGTGGGCCCAGGGTGCAATGAGTGCACATAATTCACAAAGGACAAAAGGCCCGGCTGGGCCGGGCCCCATTGCACGCCACTCGCGTCGGTGACTTGTGAGTTCAGAGGCCAAAGGACCAACCGATTGCGAGACGCTGGCTCACTGGCGAATCAGTACCGTAATTTGTCGACACAATTGAGGCCAACGACGGTCGTCCCCGAGCATCTCAAGCTCGGCACTATGCGGCAGTCACGGCCATGGCAGCGATCCTCACGGCCTATCCCTTCGGCGGCTGCAATTCCCCAGCAAACCACCTGGCGACCTCGGGCGACGTGATCGGATCGGCTTCCTCGCAATGCAAGCATGTCGGCCGGAGTGGGCCCTTGCCATCCGGTCGCGCTATCAGGACCAGCGGCTTGCCGCAACGCGCACAATTTAAGGTTTTGGATATCCCGTCCATCGCCTCATTATGGCGCGTGGAACCGGAGAGTCCAGATATTGATGGCGATCTCCGCGACTGACACGCACACAAATTCGCGAATGCCTCATCAGGCTACCGCATCGTCCAGCCACAGTTCGAGCAGCGCGCGATCTGCGTCGCATCCCCTCGGCCGCCAAGAGCACCTGGGCGCGCGCAGGCGCGGCATGCACCTGCGGCAGGTCGGTGCCGGCGAGCGGCGGCACGGTTTTCGGCAACGAATACTTTCCTGACCTCTCGGCGAGCAGGAAGTCGATCCGTGTCCGAACCGCAAACGAGGAAATTGAACTTTGTCTGATACTACAATTTAGCGAGTTTACCTTTAGCTAGAGTGTACGCGAATGGCGGAGCCTAAGCCGACCTCGCCGAAAGAAAGCTGCCACAAAATGAAGACTGCTTCGGACTCATACTCCTGCAGGAGGTGATTTTGGCAACTACACTTGGGGATGTCCTCTACAGGTTTTTCTGGGCGGTAGCGCAAGCATGGATGACGCTTATTGCGGCTGGCTTCGCCTGGGATCGAATCAACATCTATCTAGCAATGGTTGGCCTGGGCCTAGCGGCGGCGTCTTGGCTGATCGGGTACGCGCTTCGATACGTTCTCACGGGCGGAGATGATGTCATGTCGAAATTGAAGAGAGACAGTTGAATAAAGGCCACTTCGGTTGGTAGCTTCTGGACGTCGCCTGTTGGCGGCCCTTGACACCGGCCTCAAACGGCAAAGCGACGCGGATCACTCCATCCGGAACGGCCTCGAAGCCGCTTCTGCGCCGAAAAAGGCCGACTTGGAATGATCACATCAGGTTCACTCGCCTGAAGCTTTACTGGGCCATTGCCGAGGTGTTGCTCTTGCGAAGTCTGTCGAGGTCCTCATCAACCGCCAGAGCCATCGGCGTATTCCGCGGCGTCATCCGGCACGTCTGCAAAGAGGGTGCGGCCGCGACCAAAGCTGGCCACGCCGCCTCCGCGTCGGCGGCATGGCCGGTACGAATAAGCGACGATAGCCAGACCGCCTTGCAGACACCTATCGCAGGTGTTCGATCCATACATTCGCGGGCGAAACGCAGCGCATCCTCGTAATCCTGCACGGAATAGCGCAGCCTTGCCCCGTAGAGCGCGTAGTGTGCTGGGCGTACCGGGTTCCAGGAGATCGCCTTCTCGAAGGCTTCAATCGCTGCCTGGGTTCGACCGGCATAATGCAATGCACCGGCAAGGACGACCCAGTTGTCCGGATCGCCAGGGCCGAGCTCGATCGCCCGCTCGGCCGCGCTCACCGCTGACTCAGGGTCCTGACCTGCGTCGGTTACTAAGGACAGCACTCGCCACGAACTGGCACGCAGCGGGTCCAGCGCAATCGCGCGCCTGACGTCAGCGATCGCCTGCGGCAAGTCCTGACGACCGAGCCCAGGATCGTGATGGCCAAAAATCAGCATCTTCTTCACCAGTCCGAGTCCCGTCCACGCGGGCGCGTAGTTCGGATCAAGGCGGACCGCCAGTTCGAGTTCCTGCCGCGCTTGGCGGAGGCTCTCGGAACTTGGTGCCATGGTCAGCGCAAGCGTGCGCAGCACGCGCGCATGCACATCAAGCGAGGCCGGCGCGCGGCTCCGTAACGCCGCCCGGTCCGACTCGCGCACGGTTGCACCAAGCGAGGCGCTGATCCGAGAGATCAACGTTTCAGTAACGTCGGGCAGGTCCTGCGCAGTGGGCTCGAACCGGCCGCTCCAGACGATGCGGTTGTTGCCGGAATCGATCAATTGCACGTGGAGCTGCAGCCGGTCGCCGCGTCTCTCCGCGCTGCCATCCACAAGGTAGCGAGCGCGGGTCATCGCAGCGATCTGCGCCGGCGACAGGTTCTTGCCGCTAAGTTCGGCTGTGGCGAGGGTTGAGACGATGTGCAGGTCGGGGTTGCGCGCAAGTTCGGAGGCAATCATGTAGGCTAATCCGTTGCCGTCCGGACTGCCTTCCTGAGAGGTGTTAAGTACGCGCAGGGGTAGAACTGCAACATCGGCCACCATCCTGTTGTGTACCTTGGGGGGCCCGGAGCCGGCGCCGGGCAGTAGAAGTTGCCAGACCGCCACGATCGCGACTGCCACCATCGCAAGGGCGGCGGCCAGGCGATAGAATCTTCGCACATCTCGCGGCGCCGTGTCGGCCGCGTCAACGATCAGAAGGTAACCACGTCGTGGCATCGTTCGCACGACTTGCTGCCGGCTGTCACCGAGCGCGCGCCGGATCTCGACCACGCATTGCACGAGCGAGTCGTCGGTGACCGAAACGCCCGGCCACACTCGCGCACCGAGATCGAGTTTTGTAACCAGCTCTCCGGGACGGCGCCCCAATTCAAGCAACACTGCCAGAGCCTGAGGCCGCAGCTCAACGGCCTGGCCGTGCCGGTCAAATAACTGCGCCTGATCCAAATTGAGCGTGTATCCGTTCAGCCGCAGGCAGGTCATGCGCACACCTCCCGCCATTGATCTTAGCGGAACGGAAAGTGCGTCTCAAGGCAGCGGCAGAGCCCGATTTCGTCCTTTATCGTGCCTTTTCGTACGGTTTTCCCGCAGACCTGCACTACGTTGACAACCGGAGAGCCGCTGCCCTGAGCCCGCGGTAACCGAATAACTCGATACCGAGAAAGCTGCACCGCGCTCACGGGGCGCAGAGTGTGTCCAACCAGACGGTGGTCCCTTTCTTCTCGCGAGATTGCAAATGCGGAAGAGATTTTCGATAGCCATCACAGCGGGAAGGGCGCATTGCGGCGGAGCCGACCGTCATTCGCGCGCGCGCCGGGGCAGCCGTCACTTCATTGTGTCGATACTGTGCGCGGCCTGCATCGTTCAGTTCGCAACCAATCCAGCGCGGGCTCAATGCACGGCTCGCGATGTCTTGCAAAACCAGCTGAAGCTCAAGACGCGCCCCGCCGAAGTGTCCCAGCAACTCATTCAGTCCGGCCGCGATGTGGCGACATGGAAGACCATTACCATTGGTACCTTCGCTGATCCGCTTGGACTGCGCAATAAGCTGGACGGCATGGGCTGCGGTATCGGGGGGCAGGCCGCTGAAATACTTGCTCGACCGACATTCATCCTTGGCTCTCGCAAGACAGACGTGGAGCTTGTCCTCGTATCGCCAGCCCAGCTTGGATTCACGTCCGATACTGTGACCTTGGCTGATGTTTACGCGCGTGCTCGACAGCTCGGCTTCGAACTCGCGGCAGCCGAAGTCGGCCCGCAATTGCGCATCCAATATCTTGACCAGCCTATCGGTGAATTTCTCATCATCGGAATGGAGCCAATCAAGACGTGGAGTGGCGAGCCGATTGTTCTGAATGTAGCAAATGGCGGCGCCGGATTGATCCTCATCGGCCAGGACGGCAGAGCCGCCTCCGAAATACATGTGACATCTCGGTTCGTCTTCGCACGCTCGCATCAATCCGCACCCGGCACTGGACCGATCGATCAGGCAGCGGCGTTTCTGCCACCATGAAGAGGAACCAGCGCGAGGCTACCATGCTTCATCGTGTCTCCATCGCAGCGGCATTGATCGCTGGAGTGATCGCCGGAGGTAAGTCGCCAACACGGCCGCCCTCAATTCGGGGTACCGAGTGGTTGCCGGCAGCGAGCATCCATCGGTCGATGTCGAACTCGTTCTTGCTGTCGATGTCTCCTATTCAATGGATCCTGGCGAGCTTTTGCTTCAGCGCGAGGGTTACGCGGAGGCCATCGTTTCCAACGAATTTCTCCAGGCGATCAAGGCCGGGCCGAACCGAAGGTTGGCCCTGGTCTATGTGGAATGGTCTGGACCGAGCGATCAGAAAATCATCGTGCCGTGGAGATTGATCGACAGCCGCGAATCTGCAGCTGTGGTGGCGGCGGAAATCGCGAAAGCGCCGGTTCGCACGGGCTCACGCACCTCGATCTCTGGCGCGATAAATTTCGCATTGCCGCTGTTCGATGCGGATCCGTATCGTGGACTGCGGCGTGTGATCGACGTTTCCGGCGATGGCGTGAACAACGACGGAAGCCCAGTTACCATCGCACGTGATGCGGCGCTGGCAAGGGGCATTACCATCAACGGATTGCCGATCATGCTCGAAGGAAGGCTTCCGTCGCAAATGGACATCGACGACCTCGATCTCTATTACGAGGATTGTGTGATTGGCGGGTCAGGCTCGTTTATGGTGACGATCAGAAGCCGTGACGGGTTCAAGGAGGCGATCCGAACAAAGCTCGTGCTCGAGGTTGCCGGCGGCGTGCCCAGGGACCGGATCGTTTCGGTGACCGAAAGGGAGCCGCGAATATCCTGCCTCATTGGTGAGGCAATATGGGCGAAGCGAAGCCGGTGGTGAGCGCTTCGGTACCTTTTGGAAGGCGCACAGCTCGATCCGCGTTGAACGAGCGTAGTACGTCTGCTCACGGCCCTCAGCCGACATAATTGGCGTTATGGCTGACTTCCGCTTTACCGGAGATGTCCGACCTCATCATCAAATGCGGAAACCGCTTCCGTCGGCCGGAAAGGCAAGGATCGTGGATGCTGTCGCCCCCCACTCATCAGCAGGCGAGCTTGCCTGACACCCTCGCGGGCTGTGCACGAACGAAAAGAGCACGTATCCGGTGTGGTCGTCGCGCTGGGGGTAGCGAAGCTCGCTCCGTGCTGTTGTATTGGCGCGGCAGCTTCGGGCCTGGTGACCCGGAACAGAGCTCGTCAAGCGAACGCGGCCGTTGCAGACGATCTGTACAGCGCGTACGGTCGCCGATGCCGATGCAAGGAGCCCCAATGACTGATCGAGACAAGATTCTGATTGCCCTTGGCGAAAAGCCTCTGAAGGTTTTCGAGATCATGAAGCGCGTGAACATAAAGCATGAGGACGATTGCCAGTCGCTCTTGTTGAAGATGCGTGACGACGGCGCCGTGAAGTTCGATATTCACAAGGGATATTGGCTCGCTGTCTGATAATTTTCGCTTGATCACCAGCGGCTGGTAGAGTTGCTTGCAAGTTTCCTTAGCGAAGAGAAGACTAGCCGCGTTCAACGACACTCTGAGTCAATGTGGCGCCAGTTTCGACTGGGGCGTGGCGCGTGGAACATCACCGACGTCGTCAAGATCGGGCGCCTGGCCGTAGCCCATGCGTTTCATCTGTTCGTGGACCTGTGCCATTTCGGTCTCGCTGAGGCGCGGAGGTTCGCCGATCGCCAACGCGTGGACATACATCTTCGCCAGGGTCTCCACCTCCACGGCAAGCCAAAGCGCCTTTTCAAATGTCTGCGCCGTTACGATCAAGCCATGATGGCCGAGCAAGCAGGCATTTCGTCCTTCGAGCGCATCGACGGCATAATCCGACAGCGCTTGTGTGCCGAAGCAGGCATAAGGCGAACAACGGATATCGTTGCCACCGGCTACCGCGACCATGTAGTGGAAGCAGGGAATGCCACGCTCGTGCACGGCGAGAATGGTGCTGAAGGTGGAATGCGTATGAAGCACGACGTTTATGTCGTCCCGCGCTCGCAGAATATCGCGATGAAAACGCCATTCTGAAGAAGGGCGATGGTTGCCCTGGTAATTCGCGGCAAAATCCATCGCGACAATGTCTTCTGGCCGCATGCGCTCGTAGGGCAAGCTTGTCGGTGTGATTAGCATGCCGTTTGGAATCCGGTGCGAAAGATTGCCGGAAGTCCCTTGGTTGAGACCGTTTCGGTTCATCTCCTTGCAGGTATCGACGATGCCCTGGCGGAGATCGGCATGATTGCGGTCTGTCATGATGGGTGCTCCGAAAAAGAAATCCAGGATTGATAGGCGGCGGAAAGGGTGCGTTTGCACTCATCCTCGCCGAGCGGCGTGACAGCTTCAAGCACCACGCTCGAAACCGGAATCGTACGCGAAAATCTCCGCCACAGCAGCGCCGCGCCGAGCGCCGTTCCATCCCGAGATTGGCTCACGGAGACGCTCTGCGATGGCCGCAACGCGGCCAGAGCGCGCGCGAAGGGCAGGTTGGCGGCGAAGCCACCGTCGATGACGATGTGTTTCGAGCTGCCAAGCGCATCTAGACAGCGGTTTGCGCTGAATGCGGCGTAGAGGACTGCCAACCCCTGCCATTCGGCTGGCGTCTCGGGCCGCGGTCCGATAATGCGTCCGCGGTGAGCTGCACCGGGGAACAGTCCGTCATCCCCAACGAAGGAGGGGAGTGCCAGGGTTCCAAGGGCCAGTAGACTCGGCAATGCGGTGAGGACGGCTGCATCAGAAGCGTCGTGGTCTCTGCTGATCAAGTCGTATTCGCGGCCTGTCGCGATCAGCGTGGAGGGTACGTTCTCACCGTCGACATCGATATTGAGCACCATGCCGCGTGTGGCGTCGAGCTTGTCTAGCGCGAGGCCGCGCTGAAAGCCGATCATCCAGGTGCCTGTTGATAGGATCGAGGTATCGGCCATGCCGGCGGCCTTGTAGCGGAACAGGTTGGCGTTGGAATCATGCACGCCGCAGAGGATTTCGGTCGAGCGCGCCAGGCCGGTACGCTTGGCTACGGCCTCCGAAACCCTCCCTAGCACCGCACCGGCGGATGCCCGCTCCGGCAGAAGACGGTCCCAGCCGCGCTTGCGCATCAGGGAGGAAGGCTGATGGTGGAAAAGGTCCCAGATATGGCTCTGAGCCGCGAGCTGTGAAATTTCACTTGCAGCACACCCGCCGAGCCGCAAGGCGAAGTACTGCGCAGTCGTAAGATAGGTTTTCGCGCGGGCGAATTCGGCGGGATATGCGCTTTCCTGCCAGAGCAATTGCTTGCCGAGCCGCATCGCGCCGCTGATACCGCAAAACACTTCATCATAGGCAGGCGCAATCCGGGCGTAGGCCTGGTCGATCTCAGGCGGCGAGACCGCATCATAGTCCATCATCGGCAGCACTGGCTCGTCACCTTCGACAAGAACGGCGCCACACCCATGCGCGGTCGCGATCACCGCGCCGATGGTGTGGCGTTGCGTCACCACGGCCAAAGTGTCGAGGAACCACTCTTCCAGCCCGGCAAGATCATAGGCGAGGTATGGTCCTGCCGTGTTCGGCACATTCGGGATCGAAAGTGTTTCGAGCGGCCAGCCGTCCTCACTCGCGACCAGCAGTTTCAGATTCGTCTTGCCAATGTCGAGAACCGCGATCCGGGGAGAGGCTTCCGATCTTGTCATCGTTGTCTACCGGGGCGCTTTGCCGCCCAGATGAGGAACCGCGGCAACGGCAATCAGGATGCCACCCCAGATCGCCAGAGTGAGTAACTGGCTGAGATTGAGAAGGTTGAACGCCGAGGAGATCACCTGAAGGATTATCAGCGCAAGCAGCAATCCGCCGACTTTGCCAAAGCCGCCAAATGGATCGACGCCACCGAGCACTGCTGCAAGAATGGTGACGAGCAGATAGCTCTCGCCATATGCCGCGTTGGCTGAATTGAAACGTGCCAGCATGACGACCGCTGCGACACCGGCGAGCAGGCTCGAGAGGACATATAGCTTGAGCAGGACGGCACGGGTATCGACGCCGGAGTAGCGGGTTGCCTTCTCGTTCGAGCCGATCATGTAAACCCTTGCCCCGAAGGGCGTTGCGTTTAGCATGAGCGCGACGGGCAACGCACAGAGCGCCAGCACGATCAGGGCAAAAGGCACCCCGAGAACCGTTCCATTGCCGATGAAAACAATGGGCTCCGGAAATCCGGAGATGACATTGCCGCGCGTCAGGCCGATCGCGAGTCCCTTGCAGAGTGTCATGGTGCCGAGGGTTGCGAGGATCGGCGAAACGCCGAGATAGGCGATGACAAATCCGTTGACAAGGCCGACCAGTGCCGCGACGGCAAACCCTGCCGCAATCGCCAGCACCTGTACGCCGGCCCAGGCAATGCCTTGAGTGCCCGGAATGTAGTGCGTCAGCAGGAAGGCAATGGTCAGTCCGGAGAGATTAGCGGTGGCGATGATGGAAAGGTTGAGGCCGCCAGATAACAAGGCCAGCATCATCGCAAGCGAAAGGATGCCGAGCTCCGGCATCTGGAAGGCCATCGATTGCAGCGTGTTGACGGAGAAAAACCGGTCGCCGATGGTAATGGCGAACACCAACCAGAGCGCGACCAACAACAGCATCAGGGTTGCGATCGTCCCGCTGCCGGCAAAACGGATCAGGCGTCCGCGAAGGGCGAGGGTGGACTCATTTCTCATGGCCGCGCGCTCCGGGTCCGCCGTTCTCGCTGCGACCAGGCTGTTGCCGAGACCGAGATTAGAATGACCAACCCGACAAAAAATGGCGACCAGTAGGACGAAACGCCCAGCAAAATGATTCCATTCTGCAGGATGGCGAGCAGTGCCAACCCCAGAAACGTGCCGAGAACGGTGCCGACGCCGCCCATCAGGCTGGCGCCGCCGAGAACGACGGCCGCAACCACATCGAGCTCCTTGCCCACCAGCACCGTCGGAGCGACGGACTGTGCAAGCTGCGCCTGGACCAGTGAGGCGATACCGGCCATGACCCCCATGTAGCAATAGACCAGCATGTTGAGGCCGAAGACATGGAAGCCGAGTCGCTGCGCGGCATCGGTATTGCCCCCCATGGCGTAGATTTGACGACCGATATTGCTACGATTGAGCAGGAGCCAGGTGAAGAGAAATGAGAACCCGAGCGCGAGGATCTGCAGGTTGACGCCGTAGGACGTATCCTTGCCCCAATCGAACTCGAACCAGAATATCCCGGTCGCGAACCAGTCGGGTAACGAATAGATATATTTACCGCCCGTGAAGAAAATCAGCAGCCCATAGAAAATGTTCAACGTTGCGACGGACACGATGATTGATCGTATCCGAAGCTTCTGGATGAAGATCGCGTTGAGGGCGCCGAGCGCACCGCCAATGCCGATCGCGATCGCAAAAACGCAGATCCAGTTCGCGCCGTATGCGTTCGCCACCGTAAGCGTGACATATTGCGCCACCGATGCCGTCGCCGTGAAGGAGATGTCGATTCCGCCGGCGATCAGCACCACGAGCAGCCCGAGGGCGAGGATGCCTACGAATGAGTAGGAAGTCAGCAGGTCGAACAGATTCTGCATGGTCAGGAACTGGCCGTTCGCCGCGCCCAGGCTGGCGCAGAGCACGAGGATCACGATCAACAGCCAGAACTCATGGCTGCGCCGAAACCTGCCAAATGAAGCAAACCGCGATTCAGGCATTGACTGCCTGCCGAAGCGCATCTTCGGAGGTGTCTGCGGCCATCACGTCAGCGGTCAAACGCCCTTCGCGCATCACCAGCACGCGATGGCTGTGATAAAGTACCTCGGGGATTTCGTCTGATATCATCAGCACTGCGACGCCCTCGCGGGCCAGCCGCCGGATGATCTCATAAATCCCATCTTTAGCGCGGATGTCGACACCGACCGTTGGGCTATCGAGGATAAGCACCCGCGGGTTGGTCGCCATCCATTTGGCGAGCACGATCCGCTGCTGATTGCCGCCGGAGAGCGTCTTGACCGGGTTGTTGGGATCAGAGACCTTGATTCCGAGTTCGGCGACCCATCGCGCAACATGGCTTTGCCGCGCGCGTGCGCCAATCAGGCCGAACGCGCCGACGAGACGTTCCAGCACAGTCAGCGTGACGTTCGACGTGATCGACTGGTCAAGGATGAGGCCAAGTGTAAGCCTGTCTTCAGATACGTAGGCGATGCCTCGACGGATCGCGTCTGCATTCGTGTTCAGCGCGATGCGGTGGCCGTCAAGCGCCATGGTGCCTCGATCGGGTGGGTTCATGCCGAACAGCGACAGTGCGAGCTCGGTTCGGCCCGATCCAAGCAATCCGGTAAGGCCCACGACTTCTCCGGCGCGCAATTGCAAGCTCACATTGTCGTAGTCACCATCGCGGCCAAGGCCCTGGACTTCGAGAACAACCGCACCCACGGCAAGGTCGGGCACCTGTCTCTGATACTCGAAAGCCTTCCCGGTCATCAGGTGACTGAGTTTGCTGCCGTCGATGGTCGCTGCGGCAAAGGTGCCTACCTTGGCGCCGTCCCGCAACACCGTCACGCGTTCGGCAATTTCAAGCACCTCGTCGAGGCGATGGCTCACGAATACGACGCAGATACCGCTTCTTTTCAGGTCGCTGACGAGCTTGATCAAGGTGTTGACCTCGTGGCGGGTCAGCGACGCCGTCGGCTCATCCATGATGAGAAGTTTGGCATCCGCCGCCAAGGCCCGGCAGATCGCGACCAGCTGCCGTCCGGCAATGCTGAGTTCGGAGACTTTTGTTTCTGGATCGACCTCAACGCCGACCTTCGCCATTGTGGCCATGGCGATGGCCCGCATAGAGGACCAGTTCACCGTGTGGACGCCGCCAAGATGGTGCGCCATGGCGATGTTCTCGACGACGGTGAGGTTGGAGAATAGCGATAGATCCTGATAGATGACCTGAATGCCGCAATGGGTGGAGTAGACCGGGCTTAGTTTTGGGTACTCCTTGCCGGAAATGACGATCCGGCCTCCTGGTTCCGGCGCCTCGACGCCGGAAATGATCTTGATCAGCGTGGACTTGCCGGATCCGTTTTCGCCGACAAGGCAATGCACCTCTCCGACCTCCAGCGTCAGATCGACGTCGCGAAGCGCATGCACGCCGCCGAAACGCTTTGATATGCCGGACATCTCCAGGAAAGTCGTCAAGGCTTCGTCCTGTAATGGGACCGCTTGTCAAGCGATCGCCTCGACGCGGATCGCATTCCCGGCCGGAAAGCCGGGAATGCAGCGCGACGAGGCGGCTGTGGTGTAGTTCTAGAGTCCTCCGGCGATCAGTCCGTCGATGGTTTCTTTGTTGATCCGCATGATCTTGTCGACCTTGATCTGCTTGCCGGCCACATCGACCGCAGCCTTGCCGAGGCCGGGAACATCGACGCCATCCGTGATTGGCTTGCCATCAAGCACGAGCTTGGCAACTGCAACCATGGCGTAACCTGCATCGGTGGGATTCCACAGGAAACCTTCGCGGATGGTATCATCCGCGATGAGCGATTTCGCCTGGCTCGGCAGCACCGTGCCGACCACGGCGATCTTCTTGCCAAGGCGTTGCTGACGCACCGCATTGCCGGCCCCGATCGGCCCATTCGAGCCGAAGCCGAGAATGCCGCGCAGGTTCGGATAGGCCTTGATCACGTCAAGCGTCGTGCGCTGGCTGGTATCGATCTCGTCGGCGCCCGGGAAACGGTCGGCGACGAGCTTCATTTTCGGGAAATTCTTCTGCTGATAGGCAATCGCGGCGTCGGCCCATTTGTTGTGAAGCGGCGTCGTCAACGTCCCGACATAAACCACGTAATCGCCTTCGCCACCCATGTCCTTGGCGAGACGCTCCATCTGCACTTCACCGAAGCGAACGGAATCGATCAATTCGACATTCCAGTCACGGCCTTCTTGTTCGGGGCCCTCATGGGTGATGACTTTGATGCCGGCCGCCTGGGCGCGCTTGAGCACCGGCTCGCACACTTTGACGTCCAGCGGCACCAAGCCGATCACGTTGACCTTTTTGGCGATCAGGTCATCGAGCAGCTTTACCTGTTGTGCCGGATCGACGTTCGCCGGTCCAACCATGGTGGCATTGATGCTGAAGTCCTTGGCGCCCTTCTGGATTCCCTTTTCAAGAGCGTTGAACCACGGAATGCCGGCGATCTTCACGACCGTGACCATTTCCTTTTGAGCCTGCGCAAAAGCAAACCCCGGAAAACCGGTACCGGCGATCGCCGCCGCACCACCAAGCATTTTGATTGTCTGGCGTCTGTCCATTGTTCCCTCCCAGGAAGCTATTTTTAGCCTCTGCTCCTTTACCCGGCACTCGCCTGGCGGAGCAGTTGGCCTTATTCTTGATTGGCGGCGAAAATTTCGCCTCCAGCCTCAGGACTTGCCTGGGGATTAGAGACCAACGCTACGAGAGGTGTCAAGCAAGCGACATGTCAGCTAGCCCCGCCTGTGGCGATGTCCGGGCATGGCCGATTTTGTTGCAAAAGTCGGCTGTAACCGACGGATGTCTTTCGGCCATTCGGTAAGGCCGACCGGCTTTGATCCGCCGACCCTAACGCGCGAGGCGCCTCAGATTTTGAGCGATTGCAGCAAGAACAAACTCGTCCTGGGCGCCCCGTGGGCCACGAAGCCGAAGCCGACCAAGCCTCAGGATGCGCTTCAAATGCGCAAACCGCATCTCGATCTTCTTGCGCTGACGTCGCGACGTCTCGAATCCCTCGGTGCCAGCGAACGACCGGGCGACGTCCCGGGCGTGCTCATGTATGTTGCGCGGGATCTTGCGCGATGGTTCTTTTGGACAGCACTGCGGTTTAAGCGGGCATGCGTCGCAGTCGAGCTTGCTCGCACGATACAAAAGCGTTTTGCCCCCGTGCACGGTGCCGCTCGTCCCGAGCCGCTTTCCGGCCGGGGCAGTGGTAGGCGTCGCTGGTCGGATCATATCGAAAGTCGCTGCGCGAGAAGGTACCGTCATCTCGCTTCGACTTGTCGAACACGGGGATATGTGGTGCGATGCCCTTCGCCTCGACCAGCCAGTTCAGCATCGGAGCAGCCCCGTAAGCGGTATCCCCGGCAAGCCGCTCCGGCTTGAGACCAAAGCGCTCCTCTGTTCATTCGATCATTGTCCTCGCCGCTCCGACCTCGGCCTGGCGAATTCCCATCCGTCCGGCTCGGCACGAGCCTTGCGGGCACACTTCAGGAAATCAGGCAGATGGTCTAGTGAACTGATGTCGCTGCGCCGTTTTTCGAAATAATTCCGCTTGGCCGACAGCATCTGGCAGGAAGTCTGCGCCTATCGCGCGGACTTAATCGGCATGTGAAAGATCTCGCCACTCATGAGGAGGGCGATCTCGGCGGCGGGCAGTGGCTTCTGACATTCGGACAACGGATTGAGCCAGAAATTAGAGTCAGGCAACATTTCGAACAGATTGCGCGCGGCGGCGCCAAGGCACACCTCAGGCTGCTTTATATAGTCGTAGATGCGCTTCTTTGAGGTGAAGGTGGGGTGCCATTTCATGTTCTGGAAGTAGACCGTTGCAACGTTGATCTCCTCCTGAAATTTGAGCGAGCGACGGCGTCCAGGTTTCATCGGCGCTTCCGGCGTCAGAATGTAGATCTCCGTCTCGAGCAACGCGCGATAGAATGCTGGAACGATGCTGGCGTCCCTTGCGGCAGCCTGCATCAGGGCTTCGAGACCGTTTTCCGGTTCAAACATGGCGACACTCCCAATTGAACCCGACGAGGGGCTGGGCTTCAGCGCCTCCAGTTACAGCCGGATCGCGCTGCCGCCGCAGAGCCTTCGCCACGATCGTGCTAATCCTTGTTGCCGCGCAGGGCACGATAGATCGTATTGCGCGACACGCCCAGGCGGCGCGCGGTCTTGCTGATGTTGTTGCCCGTTTCCGCATACGCGGTCAGCACATGCGAGCGCTGAATCTCATGCAGATTGGCCTTGAGCCCACCACCCACCGCCTTGCCGGTCAAGCGCTCGCCGCCTGAATGTGCAAGTACGGACTCGACCGATGTCTCGTCGATCAGATCTCCTGGCTCGGCCAGCGACAATCGGGAAAGCACGTTGCGCAGTTCGCGGATGTTTCCATCCCAATCGAGTTCGGCCAAACGATCGATCGCCCCTGCGGTCAAATCCATCAAGGGGTCGATCTTGTGGATCAAATAGCGCGCGATCTCGGCGAAATCGGAACGCTCGCGCAAAGGCGGTAACGTCACCTCCAGCGTGTTGAGGCGAAACAGCAAATCGGATCGGAACCGGCCCTTCGCAATCGAGTCGTCGAGATTGGCATTGGTGGCAGACACCAGGAGAACGTCGAGCTGACGTTTGGTGCCACCGACCGGCCGGACAGTCCAATCGTCCAGAAAGCGCAGCAGCACGGCCTGCAACGTCACCGGCATGTCGCCGATCTCGTCGAGGAAGAGCGTTCCGCCGTCCGCTTCCTTGAACAGTCCCGCAGCCCCGCCCTTTTTTGCTCCCGTGAAAGCGCCCTCGGCATAGCCGAATAGCTCCGCCTCGATAAGGCTGTCAGGGAGCGCTGCGCAATTCACCGGGACGAAAGCGCCGGCCCGTCCACTGGCGGTATGAGCATGGCGGGCGAGTTGCTCCTTGCCGGTGCCGGTTTCGCCACGGATCAGGATCGGCATCTTGCGGACCGCCGCGACTCCCACCCGTTGGACAATGGAAGCGATCGCCGGATCGGCGGAGACGAACTGGGTGGGAACGTCCTTGGGCGTCGACGGCCGAGGCCGCGAGATGGCTTGCATCATCGAGAACTGGCGCGCGTTCTCGATTGTTGCGACGAACTGGCTACCGACCTCGTCCTCGAGGCGCTGGCGTTCCTTGCGCCGGCCTTCATCGACAAAGGCGTTGAATTTCGTACGAAAGACGTCGGCGAAGCGACGACCCGGCAAGGCTGGCAGGCCATGCAGCAGGACGCTTGCGGCCCTGTTGGCTGCAAGGATCCTGCCCTCGTTGTCGACGGCCAGCAGGCCCGCGCTCAACGTATGCAGATATTCGCCGCGGCTATGGAAAGCGATCAGGATGTTTCCGCGGTGATGTTCGCGGAACAGACCATTCTCGATCTGGGTTGCCGCCATCGCGACGAGCGCCTGGGTATGCGCCTGCCTCGACATGCAATCCGATGACGCATCCAGTATTCCGGCCAGTTCGCCATCGGGCGCGAAGATTGGCGCCGCGATGCAAGTAAGATTGTGGTAGCGCGAGAAAAAGTGCTCGCCCCCGTGAACGACGATGGCCCGCTTGAGATACGCGGCGGTGCCGAGGCCGTTGGTGCCGCAAATGGCTTCAGTCCAGATAGTGCCGGGCCGAATGCTCGCTGCGTTCGAGGCATCACTGAAGCTCGAGTCCGAGATGATGTCGAGCAGCAGGCCGTTGGCATTTGCAAAGGCGATCATGAAATTGGAGCCGGCAATCTGCTGATGCAGCGTGTGCATCTCCGCGAGCGCCAGGCCGCGAATCAGTGAGCAGCGCTGCTGCTCCTGGCGCAAAACGGCGGTGCTCACGAACTCAGGCGAAGGAGGGCGCAATGTATCGAGACCAAGCGAAATGCAGCGCATCCAGCTGTCGTAGATATCGGCCGATAGCAGCTCTGCCGGCGGCGCGCCGCGCTGATCGAGCGTCATCCAAGCATTGTCCATGCGTCGGCTGGCGGTCAGCATCATAGCTCCTCCGGGAGTCGCTGCTTGGCGATTTCCTCTTGGTCGTAGCCCGGTTCGGGTCGTTCTCGCGTGTGGCGCGGTTCTCACGATCATAGATCAAACAATCAAAAATCCAAATTTCTGCTCACCCGCTGTTGCTGCCGTCGAACTGTTCCGTCTCGGAACAGTCGCGCGCAAAGTCTGCTCCGAGGCGGATCGGCGCGAGCACTCCCGAGATCGCAAGAACAATAGAAAGATCAGGCCGTTGTGCGCTTGGCACAGCCCTTGCTCAACTGTTCAGCAAGATGGCGATCGCGTCAGATCGACAGAATAATAATTTTGCCGGGGAGGCGTTTAATGAAAGCGGCGGTGCTTCATGAGTTCGACGAGAAGCTGACGGCGAAGGAGTTCGTCAAGTTCGATGACGTAACTGACCCGAAGATCTCGCGCCCGATGGACGTGATCGTGCGCATCGGTGGTGCCGGCGTCTGTCGCACCGATCTGCACATCGTTGAGGGCATCTGGCGCAGCAAGGTCGACGTCAAGCTTCCATACATCATGGGCCACGAGAACGCCGGCTGGGTCGAAGCGATCGGCCCGGGTGTCGAAGGGATCAAGGTTGGCGACAGCGTAATTTGTCATCCCCTGGTGACCAGCGGGCATTGTCTCGCGTGCCGGCGCGGCGACGACATGCATGCGCTGGACAGCTCGTTTCCCGGCATCAATGCCAATGGCGGCTATGCGCAGTATCTGCTGACGGGGCAGCGCTCCCTGATCAAGCTGCCGAAGTCGCTCGCACCGAAGGATGTTGCTCCCTACACCGATGCCGGGCTGACGGCTTATCGCGCCGCGAAGAAGGCATCCCGTCATCTGTTACCCGGCGGACATGTCGTGGTGATCGGCGCCGGTGGGCTGGGCCATATCGGCGTCCAGGTTCTCGCAGCGCTCTGCGCGGCAGAAATCATCGTGGTCGATCGCGCCGAACAATCTCTCGAACTCGCCAAGAAGTGCGGTGCACATCATGTCGTGAAGGCAGACGGCAACGAAGTCGAGGCGGTGCTGGCGCTGACCGACGGGCGCGGCGCGGAGGCCGTGATCGATTTTGTTGGCGAGGGTGACGCTATCGCCAAGGGCCTGTCGATGACAGCGAACGCCGGCTACTACTACATCGTCGGGTATGGTGGGAAGATCGATATCCCGACCATCGACATGATCACATCGGAAAAGACCATCGTCGGCAATCTGGTCGGCACATACGCCGAGCTGGTGGAGCTGATGGCGCTCGCGGATCGCGGCCTCGTCGAACTCCACACCAAGGAATACAGGCTGAGCCAGGCCAATGACGCGCTTCACGATCTGCATCATGGACGCATTCATGGCCGCGCGGTCCTGATCCCGTAGGGCATGTGCCGCGACATGCAAAGCCTCGGTCCAGATCATCGAACGAGAGTGGTGCGAGTGACAAAGGACAGCCGATGCCGGCCACCGATCACCGCCGAGGAAGCCGCCGAATTGCAGCGCGCCCGCGATCGGATGATTGCCCGGGACAGGCTGATCGACGAGATGGTCGATAACAACGAGATGCAAATCAAGAATGAGTACGCGCGCGCCGGAGCCGAAATCGAACTCGCGTGCGCCGTGCGTAGCGCGGCGCGCGCCGACGCCGGACGCGACGCGCATGCTGAACTGGAGCGAGCGGTCGCGCGCCTGGAGATGCTCCGGGAGGAGCATCGACGCCTGGTGGCCGAGCGTGAATGGCTCGACACGTCCCTGCTGGAGATCGACAACGGTCCTTCGTCCGGCGACCACCAACGTTCGGGGCACGCATGATGAGCAGGAACAACGCAACCATGATTGCATCAAAGCAACAGGCACAAATGCCGTCTCCGCAACCGGACATGAGCGAGGAAGCCGGGTCGAAAGACGCCTTCTTCATTCAGCTGGCCGAGATCGCGGAGGCCATGATCGCCGCGCACGGCAGGGATTTCGCTACTGGTGCGCTGGTCCTCTCGGCGAAATTCGTTGCCGAAGGCAAACCTCTCATCAAACGAGCCAACGGAGGTGACGAGACCGTCAGCGCCGAGAAACCGGGCTGACGTGAAGCGACGAGTCAACAGATCAACCAATCCATTTAACGGACTTAAAGTGTGTTTTTCGGCTGAGAATTTCAACAAGGCGATCCAGGGGATTGACCTGGAACCGACGCGAGAATGCTGAAGATAACGCAACGTTCAAAGGAGCTGGAAATGTCTGCAAGTCTGACACTGAACAAGATCACAGCGCAGAAGGGGATCAGCATCGCTGAAGCGGCCAACCGCGTCGCGGACCTTGGTTGGACGCCAAGCTACGTGCAGGAGGCGATGACTTTCCCAACCGACTACAAGATCTCGAAGACACCGCGCGACCCGATGAAGCAGGTCCTGCGGTCATATTTCCCGATGCAGGAAGAGAAAGACAACCGCGTCTATGGCGCGCTGGATGCGGCGTTGCGCGGCGACATGTTCCGCAATGTCGAGCCGCGATGGGTCGAGTGGATGAAGCTGTTCCTGGCGATCATCCCGTTCCCGGAGATCTCGGCGGCGCGTTCGATGGCGATGGTCGGGCGGTTGGCGCCCGGCGAGGAATTGCGCACCGGCTTCACCATGCAGATGGTCGACGAGTTCCGGCACTCGACGATCCAGATGAACCTCAAGAAGTGGTACATGGAGAATTACATCGATCCAGCCGGGTTCGATATCACGGAAGCCGCGTTCGGCAAATGCTATGCGACCACGATCGGCCGCCAGTTCGCCGAGGGCTTCCTGACCGGTGACGCAATCACCGCGGCCAACGTCTATCTGACGGTCGTCGCGGAAACCGCCTTCACCAATACCCTGTTCGTGGCGATGCCGTCGGAAGCGGCGCGCAACGGCGACTATGCATTGCCGACCGTGTTCCTGTCGGTCCAGTCGGACGAATCCCGTCATATCGGCAACGGTCACTCGATGCTGATGGCGATGATCAACGATCCGTCGAACCACCAGTTGCTGGAGCGCGATCTGAAATACGCCTTCTGGCAGAATCACGCGATTGTCGATGCCGCGATCGGGACGTTCATCGAGTACGGCACGACCAACCGCGACAAGAACAAGGAGTCCTACGCCGAGCTCTGGCATCGCTGGATCTACGAAGACTATTACCGGACCTACATGCTGCCGCTCGAGAAATACGGCATCAAGATCCATCACGATGACGTCGCCGCCGCCTGGGATCGGATCGTCAAGAAGAACTATGTCCACAAGACCGCGCAGTTCTTCACGGTCGGATGGTCGGTGAACTTCTGGCGTATCGAGGCCCAGACCGAGCGGGACTTCGAGTGGTTCGAGCACAAATATCCGGGCTGGTACGCCGAATTCGGCGACTTCTGGAAATGGCACGCCAAGCTCAGCGTGCCCGGCGAGACCAACATCCTCTTCAACAGCGAGGTGGGCTATTCATACCCGCATCGCTGCTGGAGCTGCATGGTCCCTTGCCTGATCCGCGAGGACTTCGTCTGCGACGAGGTCGACGGCAAGATCTACACTTACTGCTCCGAAGGTTGCCGTTGGACCCACAAGGTGGCGTTCGCCGCGGAATACGAGGGCCGCGCGACGCCGGCAATGGGCCGCTTCAGCGGTCGCCGTGAATGGGAGGACTGCTATCACGGCTGGGACGTCGCCGACGCGATCAAGGATCTCGGTTTTGTCCGGCCCGACGGCAAGACCATGATCGCGCAACCGCATCTGCGCTTCGACTCCAAGGACATGTGGACGCTCGATCACGTGCGCGGACACACGCTTGGCAGTCCGTTGCGTGGCTTCAGAGCGCTTTCGCCGATCGAGCGCGAGGTGGCGACGGCCGAATACCGAAAGGGCTTCAAGATCAATCCCTGCCACTAAAGAGATGATGAGGGGGAGGGGCCGCTTTCGGCGGCCCCTCTTGCCGGGACCGGCAACGGTTTGCCGATCGTTCTGTACAACTGCCACGACGACAGGGCCGGGATAATGACGGACGTGCGGGTTCACAAGGTTCGTTTCGAACCAGTGGGTATCGAGATGGAAGTGGAAGAGGGCGAGACCGTCCTCGATGCCGCATTTCGTCAGGGCATATCGCTGATGCATGGCTGCAAGGAAGGTCAGTGCGGCAGCTGCAAATCAAAGCTGATCGAGGGGGACATCGAGCTTCTGAAATACTCGACCTTCGCTCTGCCGGATTACGAGAGCGAGACCGGCCACGTCCTGTTGTGCCGGACGCATGTCTACAGTGATATCGCTGTTGAATTGCTCAACTATGACGAAGACCTGCTCAGCCGTTCGATCGCGGTGAAGGCATTTTCCGGCCGCGTGGCAGGGATTAGCACGCTGACGTCAGACATCAGATTGCTGGAGATCGAGATCGAGAGGCCGATGAAGTTCTGGGCAGGCCAGTACGTCGATCTGACGCTTCAGGATGGCACCATCACCCGCGCCTTTTCGATGGCGAACCCGCCCGGAGAAGGCACGAATCTCCGCTTCATCATCAAGAAATATCCGAATGGGGCGTTTTCGTCCCAGCTCGATGGGAAATTGGCCGTCGGCGACGCCGTGATCGCCAAGGGGCCGTATGGCACCTGCTTCCGGCGCGAAGAACGTCCGGGGCCGATGCTGCTGATCGGCGGCGGCTCGGGCATGTCGCCGCTGTGGTCGATCCTGGCCGATCACATCGGGAGCGGCGAGCAGAGACCGGTCCGGTTTTTCTACGGAGCGCGTACCCGCGCCGACTTGTTCTACCTCGATGAGCTCGCGGCCATCGCGGCGCGGCTGAACGATTTCAAATTCGTGCCGGCACTGTCGCATGCGGAGACGGGTGACGGCTGGGACGGCGAGACCGGACTGATCCACGAGGTCGTGCTGCGCCATCTGCGCGAGGAGAAGCTGAGCGGTGCCATCGACGCCTACGCGTGCGGGCCGACGCCGATGATCGACGCCGTATTGCCCGTGCTGCAAATGAACGGCGTTGAGCCGGACCACATCTATTTCGACAAGTTTACGCCGGCGGTGCGATGACGGCGTTCAAGGTTCGTCGCAGAACAGAATGGCAGAAAGGGAGTAAGCAATGAGCGCGCAAACGAGCAGAGCAACAGCGACCAAGCCTGCGGCAATCGTCAAATCCGGAGCCGCGGGGGCAGCGGTTTTCCCGGGCTCCGACAGCCGCAAGTACAATTACTTTGAGCCGAAGGGGCGCAAGGCGACCCATTACGAAGACATGACGGTCGATGTTCAACCCGATCCGGAGCGCTATCTGCTGCAGGATTGGATCATCTCGTTCCCTGACGGAACGCCGACCTATTCCAAGGACTGGACGGCGGCAAAAAGCTCGAACTGGCACAAATTCCGCGCTGTCGACCAGGAGTGGGAGCGTACCCATTATCAGCGCCAGTCGACGATCTGCGGCATGGTGCAGAACACCATCGAGAATGGCCGGAAATCGGGCGCGCCGACCCGCTTCGATCCCGCCTGGGTGAAGATATTGCAGAACCATCTCGGAGCCTACAAGCATGCCGAGTTCGGTCTCGGCACCTCGACGATGCAGGCGCAGCGTTACGGCTACACGCAGATGGTCAACAATGCGATCTTGACCAACTCGTCCTACAAGCTTCGCTTCGCGCAGGACATCACTCTTTATCTGAGCGAAATCGGCCTCGACCTTCCAGGCTTCGACATTGCCGCCGGCAAGAAGCACTGGCTGGAAGATCCGATCTGGCAAGGCGTGCGCAAGTCGGTTGAATCAGTGATGGGTTCAAACGACTATCTCGAGCAATATTTTGCGACCAATGCGGTGTTCGAGCCGTTGGTCGGCGAACTCTTCCGCTCAGGCTTCCTGATGCAGGCGGCGTCTGCGCAGAACGACTTCATCACTCCGGCTGTCGTCTCCGCTGCGGAGGCCGACTATGAGCGCAATCTCGCCAACACCGTCGAGCTGTTCCACATCCTCGGCACGGATCCGACCTTTGGGGCGCAGAACCTTGCGTTGTTCAACAAATGGTTGGCCAATCATGCCGATCTCGCGCTCGATGCCGCCAATCATTTGCAGCCCATCTGGTCGCAGCCTCGGGTCAAGGTCGCGGCTTTCGCCGATGCCATGGCGCACGCGAAGAATCGTATCAGGGGTATCGCCGCCGAGCTTGGCCTGACGGTTCCGGCCGGACTGGCGTCGTAATCGGCATCGCTTCACGCCCTCACACTCAATCCTTCTGGAGACCGACATGCTGCACGAGAATGACAACATCTTCAAATCGATGAAGGACATCACGTTCGAGGGCACGGTGTCGCATCAATGCGGAGTGACAATGAACGATAGCGTCGAGGCGCGCGCTATCGCCGAAGTCATGAGCCGTCATGAACACATCAAGGTGACCTACATGCCGGCGATGATCCGTATCGATGGCGACGGCAAGATGGAATTCAAGATGGATGAGATTTCCGAGGAGTTGGGCCGCGTCATGACCCCGCATCTCTTCGAGATTTCAACCTCGACGCATTACGGCCGCATGGTCATGACGGATGACAACACCGTCATGCTGTTCGGCGACATGAACGAGATGATGAAATACATCGTTTAATGATCGCCAGCGAACCAGCCTGGCCGGCACAGAGCCGGCCGGGCTCATTCGACGACATCAATCGCGCCTCACAACAGTACGCAATATCCAGCGGAGCGGGAGTAACGCCATGTACAGGACGGCCAAGGGTGAAGAGATTTTTGTCATCGATGGGCATACGCATTTCTGGGATGGCAGCCCGGCCAACCAGAAGAACATCCACGGCAAGCAGTTCATCGAGTGCTTCTACGCCTATCACTCGAATCTGAGCCCGCCGTCGGAGAAATGGGAGAAGGAGAAGTTCGAGAAGTACGACGCCAAGACGATGTTCGACGACCTGTTCGTCACCGGTTACGACGACATGGCGATCCTGCAGCCGACCTATCTCACCGACTTCTACAAGAACGGCTTCAATACCACCGAACGAAACTCGACGATGAAGAAAAGCCATCCGGACCGCTTCATCCTGAATGGCGCTTTCGATCCGCGTGACGGTACCAAGGGCATCGAAGACCTTCATGCGCTCTCCGAGAAGCACAAGCTGAAGGGTGTCAAGCTCTACACCGCCGAATGGCGCGGCGAGTCGAAGGGCTACAAGCTCACCGACAAGGCGTCCTACCAGTATCTCGAGGCGGCGCAGAAGCTCGGGATCAAGAACATCCACGTCCACAAGGGGCCAACGATCATCCCGCTGAACCGGGACGCGTTCGATGTCGCCGATATCGATGACGTCGCCAGGATTTGAACTTCATCGTCGAGCATTGTGGCTTGCCGCGCCTTGACGACTTCTGCTGGATCGCGACCCAGGAAACCAACGTCTATGCCGGCCTCGCGGTGGCGTTGCCCTTCATCCATTCGCGGCCGGGGTATTTCGCCCACGTCATTTCCGAACTGCTATTCTGGGTCGGACCGGACAAGATCCTTTACGGTAGCGATTATGGCATCTGGACGCCGAAATGGCTGATCGACAAGTTCATGGCATTTGAAATTCCGGCCGACGTCACCAAGGAGACCGGTTCGGTGCTGTCGATGGAAACGAAAATCAAGATCCTCGGTCTCAATGCCGCGCGCATCTACGGCATCGATGTCGAAGCGCAAAAGAAGAAGATCCAGGCGGGCGGCGGTTATGCCCACTTGCCCGAAGCCGTTCACGCGCCGAGGTGATGGCCATGAAGCGTGGCGTTGAGGGGAGGGAGCGGCCGAGAAGCCGTTCGTCAGATGACAGGCAGGCGCAGATATGGGCCTGCCTGCGAGACGTGATGGACCCGGAACTCGACGAGTCCGTCATCGACCTGAATTTCGTGACCAGGGCCGATGTCGACGCGAAGGATCGGGTCCACATCGAGTTCCGCTTGCCGACCTATTGGTGCGCTGCCAACTTTTCGTTCCTGATGGCGGACGACATGCGCCGGTCCATCAGCGCGTTGGACTGGGTCAAGGGCGTCAGCGTGGTCTTGGGCGAGCACATGTATGCCGACAAGATCAATGCGGGCCTCGCGCAGGGGCGCTCGTTCCAGGAAACGTTCGGCGCCGAGGCCGATGGCAGCCTCGATGATCTGCGTCAGACATTCCTCGTCAAGGCGTTCCAGCGCCGGCAGGTTGCGCTACTCAGTCACCTCATCGCGCTGGGGCAATCGCCGGCGGAGATCGTGAGCCTGACGTTGACGGAGCTCGGTTGCCTGCCGCTCGACGATGCAGGTGAGAAGCTGATTCAGCGCTATCTCGAGCGACGTGCCGTCGTAGGTCCGGCAAGCGGTGGTGAACCCGCCTTTGTCGATGCGAACGGAGCGTGGCTGAAAGCCGACAGCTTTGCCGCATACCTGTCGAATCTACGGCGCGTGGGCATCAATGCTGAATTCAACGGCGCACTGTGCCGCGGCCTGCTTGCCGCGCGGTTCGACCTCGATACACCGTTCGTACCGAAATCGAGGACGATGCCGGCGTCGCCGGGCACGTAACAGGTGCCGTGATGCGGGTGCGCAGCATCGATAACAAGTCCAGACCAGACGACCTCAAGGCAAAGTCGGGGATATAGAATGCCGAAGATCATGTTGCACGATGAAGCTGCGCGGGCCGCGCTGGGCCGGGGCGTCGCCAAGCTCGCCAAGGCGGTACGCGGAACGCTGGGTCCGAGGGGCATGAACGCGATCATGGACCGACCGATCGGCACGCCGATCGTGTCGCGAGATGGCGTCAGCATTGCCAGCGAAATCGAACTTGAATGCCCGTTTGAGAATATGGGCGCGCAGGTGTTGCGTGAGGTTTCAGCGCGAACCAATGAGGTGGCGGGGGACGGCACCACCACGGCCACCGTGCTGGCCGATGTTCTTGTGCAGGAAGGCCTGAAATGTCTAGCGGCCGGCGCCAATCCGGTCGAGCTGGTTCAAGGGCTGGAGCTGGCGGTTAGTGAGACCATCACGGCGTTACGACGGTCGGCGAGACCGCTGCAGGGGTCTGCTGGCCTGCGGGCTGTTGCGAGCATTGCCGCCAACGACACGGCGCTTGGCGATATGGTCGGCGAAGCCTTCGAGCGCGCCGGCAATCATGGAATCGTTGCGGTGGAATTTGGCAACACGGTCGAGACGACGCTGGAAATCGTTGAAGGCATGGCCTTCGATCGTGGCTATCTTTCACATCATATGGTCACCGATGTCGAGAAAATGCAGGTGGTTCTCGACAGTCCGTTCATCGTCATGACCGATCTCAAGATCCAGACCGGGGAGCAACTGGCTGGTGTGATCTCGCTCATCGAAAAGAGCGGGCGACCTTTGCTGATCATCGCCGAGGAAGTGGCGCCATCTGTCATCATGCAATTGCTGGCGCGTCGGGAGAAATCCAATTTCAAGGTCGCCGCGATTCACCCGCCGGAGTTCGGCCATTGGCGCAAGGCGATGCTCGAGGATATCGCGATCGCGACCGGAGGGCGCGTTATCTCGGCCGATCTGGGCGGAAGGCTCGAGAAGGTGGAGCTGCACGACCTCGGGTCCGCGCGCCAAGTGCGCATTTCCGCCTCGAAGACCCTGATCACAGCGGGAGGTGGCGATCAGAAGGCCATCGCGGCGCGACGCGAGCAGGTGTTGCGCCAATACGATGCCGCTCCCGAAAATATTGAGCGGGACAAGTTCCAGGAGCGCATCGCAAAACTGTCCGGCGGCACAGCGATGATTCTTGCCGGCGGCGCGACGCCGGTCGAGCAAAAACGCCGGACCCAGTTGATCGAGGATGCGATCAACGCGACCCGCGCCGCGATCGAAGAAGGCATTGTGCCGGGCGGCGGAGTGGCCTTGCTCAGGATCGCTGCGAGACTCGACGAATTGATCAACCGTCTGGACGGAGGCGCCAGGCAAGGCGCCGAGCTGCTGCAACGCGCGCTCAGTCGGCCGCTTTTCTACATTGCCGCCAATGCCGGTCTGAATGGAGAGGCGGAAGTTGCGAGAATTGCCAAGGCCACGAATGGCCACGGGCTCGACGTGCGCAATGGTTCGGCGGTCGATCTTGTCGAAGCTGGCATCATCGACCCGGTCAAGGTTTGCTACAGCGCGGTTCGCAATGCGGCATCGGTGGCCGGACTGATCCTGACGACTCAGACCTTGATCGCCAAGAAGCCGGATGACTACGATCCGACCGCCGGCCCGGCCCGAGGTGGTGGCGCTGAGCTGCTTTGAACGGAACAATCATCGGTTCGAAGCGACCGGCGCTCTGTCCATAGCTGGGCATGCTGCGATACTTGCAGCATCGGCGCTTCGAGGCACTATGGCATCACTCGGGCTTCTTCTGCCCCAGTGCGCGATAGATGGTGTTTCTTGAGACGCCGAGGCGTCGTGCGGTTTCGCTGACGTTTCCGGCGGTCTCGGCATACACCACAAGGATTCGCGCGCGGTGGATGTCGTGGAGCGATCCGGACTCCGCTCCGGAGTGTTGAACGATGCTGTCCGCGCTGGCTTCGTTGATAGAGCCGTCCGCAGCGGCAAGGGTGAATCGCGCCAGAACGTTGCGGAGCTCGCGGACGTTGCCAGGCCAGGGATGTGCGGCGAGATGCGCAATGTCCGTCCGCGTGATTTCGCAATTCGGGTCGATCGCATTGAGCAGATGGCGAACGATGGCATCAAAGTCGTTGCGATCCCGGAGCGGTGGCAGGTTGACCTCGAGCGTATTGAGACGATAGAGCAGGTCGGATCGGAACCGGGCTTCGGCGATGGCCTTGTCCAACCTGGCGTTGGTGGCGGAGATGAGAAAGACATCGACCTTCGATCTGACGCCGCCGACGGGGCGCACGGTCCAGTCGTCGAGCAGGCGCAGAAGCACCGCCTGCAGCGCGACGGGCATGTCGCCGATCTCGTCAAGGAACAGCGTGCCGCCGTCGGCCTCCTTGACCAGTCCAATCGCGCCGCCGCGCCGCGCCCCGGTGAATGCTCCCGCGGCATAGCCAAACAGCTCGCTCTCGATCAGACTTTCCGGCAGGGCGGCGCAATTCACTGGAACGAACGCGCCGGTCCGCCCACTCGCCATATGGGCGTGGCGGGCAAGCTGTTCCTTGCCGGTTCCGGTCTCGCCTCGGATGAGGATGGGCATCTTGCGTGCTGCCGCGGTCTCGACTTGACGGACGATGGCTCGGACCGCGGGGTCGTCCGCAACGAAGCCGGCGGCCATGCTCTGAAGAGACCGTGGTTCCGGCTTTGAATCCTTTCGGGCGGATGATGAGCTCGCGGTCTCGCGACCGTCAGATTCGGATCTCGATTTATGGACGTCGCGATGCGTGATCAACTGGCGTCGTCGCGCATGCAGCACCACGATGGCGCCGATGCCGGAGCGTTCGTTCTCGACGAAGTTGAAGCTCGCGTTGGGAAGCAGCTCTTTCAACCTGCTCGGCCACTCATCGAAGGGAACCGTCTTCAAAAAGCGGGTTGGCGCGTCGTTGTAAATGCCGTGGCGATCATGCTGGAGTGCGTTCAGAGCACGCTCGGTGGCGTGGAGGATCATGCCACGACGATCGAGCACGATGCATTCATCGTTCGCCCATTGCGATCTCCTGCCGAGAAAGCGGCACAGCAACTCCTCGTGTTCCTGTCGGACCGATTGGGCCAGAACGCTTTCCACGTGATGGCCGACCGCGACGGCCAAAGCCAGGCTCTGCGGATTGAAGGTGCTTGCAGGACCCGAGATGTCGACCACGCCAAGCAGTTCGCCATCGGTCGGGTCATGAACCGGGACGGCAGCGCAAGTCCACCGCTGCACCTCCGAGCAGAAATGCTCTGTACCGTGAATTTGGACAGGTTTCGATTCCGCTATCGCGGCGCCAATCGCGTTGGTGCCGATGTCGGCCTCGCTCCAGCGTCCTCCGTGTTCGAGATGGACTGCGCGGCCGGCGTCGATGACCCTGTCGTCGCCCTGCGTATCGATGATCAGCCCACTCGGATCGGTGAGGATCATGATTGAGTTTGCATCGCGCAGAAATGTTTTTGAGTTCTCGAGAGCGCAGCGGGCGGCATGACGGAGCGACGCGTATTTGGAGCGATGACGAAACAACTCGGCGTCCGCGACGAGCGGCGCTCGCGCACGGTCGACGGTGACGTGATGGTTCCTGGATCGCTGCCACGACGCTGCGACCGATGATCTCAAGTCGGATGACAACGCTCCGCGCTCGACGAACTTCTCCCACGCCGCCAGCACTTCTCGTTGGTCCATCCCGGCTCCTCCGACGTGAAAGGTGCTGGACCGCTCATGACGGGCCCTGCGATCATTCACCTGAATGCGGGGGAGTGCCTGCCGCAACTGCCGGTTCGCTCACGTAAAGTCCGACGGTAAGACCCTTCCAGGCCGCCGCGACGGCCGTCTGAATCGGATTCCATATCCGTCGCACCCGCCGTGAAGACGACCGCGCCTTCCGATCAAGCAACCCCTTCAGCGTTCCACGTCCCGAACGTCCCAGGCCTTTCTCTCAAGCCCGTTGACCGAATCAGCCTATACATTTTGAATGGTTCTAGCAAAGGTAGCGATCGAAGTTCCGCCGGGCCGCGGCTCGATCTGTTCGAAAATCCAGGCTAGGCGCGCTGTAGTGCGGCGCAGCATCAGGGAATTGGGCGGCGCGCGCTAGTATCTTCGGCCATCCACACGGGCCGCAGCTATGAACATCGGGGCCGCATCCGATCAAGCGTCGAGGCGATCCAGGGGGCCAACCGGGAGACAACGGCAGCGGACAGAATGCCGTCGAAAGTGACTGGCGTTCAGGATCCAGGGGTTACGTCAGTCAAAAGTGGTGGCGTCAGTCAAATCGCAACCTGGACCGAATGTCGGTATCGGTGGTTGCACGTCCCCGATTTGAACCTGCCGCTCGACACGCTTCTGAGTTTAGGTGGACGACCGGAGGAAATATCGCAGATTTGCGTCGTGTGGAGGAAGGCGGTAGCGCTCTCCCGCTGCCAATATTTCGGCAACTTCTCTCCTCCATATTCTCTTAGGCGGGGCCTTCCTTGGATGTTCCGCCGTTCGGCTCGGTGCTGTCGACCGCCGTTCTCGAAAAATGGGAAAGCGCTGTATGCCGCTCGACAACTGCATTGAGGCGCTCCCCGCCCGATGTGCCGCCGATTATTTGGTTGGCGACACACAGACACCCAGGGCGGCCATCGAGAGATATTCATATGTTTCTTCGACTTCTTCAGGCCGGACCAACGGGGCAGTATCAAAACCCAGCCCCTCGGGGTGGCTGCTCACGACATAGCGGTTGAGCGCCGAAACAGATGGATGAGGAGAGCTGAGAATAGAAGATATAGGTTTGCTTGAAGTCCTCGCGAATGCCAGCCACGGCCTTGGGATTCAGCGTTTTCATAATCGAGCCATCGCGGTCTAGATCGCGCATTTGATCGCGCAACTACTGCTCGACCTCCTGGTCGAACGTATAAGCACCCGCAAAGATCGCTTGCCCTATGGCTCGCTTGTGATTGAGTTCGTCATGCTTGTCACCAGTCTGTAGGTTTGCCATCGGGCAAAACACCCGCCACCCCGTCAACCCTCCCTCACAAAAATATTCCACTTTGCAGAAATTCGGAAATAGCGTATGTGTCGCCCATCCCGGCTCACCAAGAGGGGCGATCTTGTGTCGTCACTGTCGCGAGCCGGGCTTGCGGTGGACGCGGCAGCGTCGGGCGCGAGAGGTCAAGGGCAGGGCGGATTGCTCTCCGTGAGCCCAAAACTTCGTGCCGGATGAGCGGCGCTGTCAGGTTCGTCTCGTCTGCAAGTTTCCGGCTCCGTCGACAGGGCTGGGAAAACTGCGGCGAAATGGCGGGCCGTGCGTACGGCAAAACCGTGTGGTCCTGGCCGTCGTTGCTACGGTCAAGTGCTTGCGGATGCGGCAGTCGCGTCAACCGGCGTGGTGCTGGTGAATTTCGCAAGGACGAGGGAGGCCAAAGGGAACTCGGCTCCCGGGAGAGCACGGCATAAGCCGTCCAACCATCGCGCAGGGAAGGCCGAGTGATTGGCACCACCTGTATGCTGCTGTGCGGTTTCCTTGCGCTACATCTTCGCGCAGCGGACCGCGGGTGCGAGGTCAGCACCCGGCCTTCCCTGCGCCCTCTTGGCTTCGAGGGTGGAGAGATCAAGCAAAGCTCGGGCGAGATGCGCTGCGAGGATGCGAAGGTGTGTCTGCTATTCAAAATGCAGGAGAGAAGAGTGACGCTGTCCGCCCCGTACTCCGTCATTGCGAGCGCAGCGAAGCAATCCCAGAATCCCTCCGTGGAAAGACTCTGGATTGCTTCGCTGCGCTCGCAATGACGATGTGGAAACGGCTCGCGGCGATCATCAAAAAGCAGGTGCCGGCGTCAACGCGGGTCCGTCCGCCCATCCTCCGGATCGCTCTCCGGCTCCCGGATCAGCACCACCGGTTCGTCATAGCCTTTGCGGCTACTGTAAAACACCAGCGCCATCAGGCCGACGCCGACGACCAGCGAGAACACCACGCCGAGCACCAACGCGACATAGCCGGACGCCGGCACGCTGGTATCCGTGCTGGTCCAGCCGAGATAGCCGAGAACGCTCGCGGCGACGAGCATGGCGCACAGCACCGCGACGACCAGCCATCGGGCGAGCTTGCTGTCTTGCGCCTTGGGTGGCGCCGGTTGGCCGCTGGTCACGTTCATGAACCTCTCCTCGCGCGGCCGTCGCGGCGCGCTTACGGTGCGGTGGCCTTGGCCGCGATCGCATGCAGTGCGGCGGTCATCGCGCCGATGGCGGTCTTGGCCGGCTCGCCGGCGCCGTGACGGCCGGCGAGATAGGCCGGATCGTTGTACGACAGCCAGGTCGCGCCTTGCTCGTCCTGCCAGACCAGCGCCTTCAGCGGCAGGTCGATGCCGATGGTCTGCGCCTGCTGCATCAACGGCGTGCCGCCCTTGGCGTTGCCGAAGATGAGCAGATCAGTCGGCCGCAGAGTCATGCCGATTGCGGCAGCGCCCGCGGCGTGATCGACATGGGCAAACACGGTGAGGCCCTTGGCCTTCACCTCGGTCTCGAGCCGCGTCATCGTGTCCTGCGGGCCAAAACTGCTCTTGATGGTGATGAGTCCGTCTGTAGCCATTGCCTGCGTCTCCCAGAAACATGTCGCGACCAGCGCGAAGATCCCGACCAGCGTGAAGAGCCTCATGATGTCAGGCTCACTTCTTGCGGAATAATCGCGCCGGGTCGAATTCCGGCTCCGGAATGAAGCCGTCGCGATTGGGCATCTTGATTTTCGGCAAGGACTCCTTGTCGACCTTGCCGTCGGCGGGAACGATGCCGTTGAGGCTCAATATGTAGGCGGTGACGGCATAGGTCTCGTCGGTGCTGAGCGAGCCGGGCGTCGGATAGGGCATCGCGCGATGGATGTAGTCGAACAGGGTCGTCGCATAGGGCCAGAAGCTGCCGACGGTCTTGACCGGCATATTGGACGCGAGCGTGCCCTGTCCGCCGGCGAGACGATCCTTGATGCCGCCCTGGCCGTTGTCGCCATGACAGGCCGCGCAATTGTCGGCAAAAATCTGCTTGCCCTGCACCGCCGTGCCGCTGCCGTCGGGCAGGCCCTTTCCGTCGGGGCCGACGTCGATGTCCCACAGCTTGATTTCCTGCGGCGTTGCCGGACGGCCGAAATCGAACGCCAGCGCAGGGGCGGCGAGCAGGCCCGCGGTGAGGATGCCGGCGAGAAGCAGCTTGTCATGCGAGGACATTGCGGACCCTCCCGGCCTCGTCGATGCTCCAGGTCTGCTGGGCGTTGTAGTGAAACAGCGCGTTGGTCCCCATCGCGGCGATGAAGGACTGCCGGTCCGGCTGAACATTGCCGTGGTCGTCGGTCGAGCGGCTCACGATTTTTGTCGGCTTGCCGTCCCACGCCCAATCCATCTGGAAGCGCACTTGCGCCTTGGACAGCACCGGCTGGCTCAATTGCGCGGGCTTCCAGGTCCTGGCGCCATCGGTCGAGATCTCGACCCCGGCGATCTTGCCGTGGCCGCTCCAGGCAAGACCCGAGATGCGGTTATAGCCCGGCTGGATCTGCATCATGCCGGAGGGCTGGGTGATGACGGAGTTGGTTTCCATTCGCAGCTGGAACTGCCGCGCCTTGCCGTTGGCCAGCAGCTGGGTGTAGCGCGCCGTCTCCCAGCGCGTCATCCAGGGCTCGCTGCCGAACTTGAGGCGGCGCAGCCATTTGATGTTGAGGTTGCCTTCGAAGCCCGGCATCACCAGCCGCATCGGAAAGCCGTGCGCGGGCCGCAGCGGCTCGCCGTTCTGGCCGTAGGCGACGAAAGCCTCGTTCACGATCTCGTCGGTGAGGGGAATGCTGCGATCGACGCCCGCGCCGTCGCCGCCCTCCGCCAGCATCCACTTCGAGCCCTTGTCCTTGGCGACGAGGTCGATCAGGAATTTGAGCGGAACGCCGGTCCATTCATTGGTGCTGACGAGGCCATGCGTGTTCTGCACCGTCACGTCGGGATCGGCCTTTTTCCAATTCTCCCAGCCGTTGCCGGTGCATTCGATGAACACGACGCGCGTCACCGACGGCATCTGCTTCAGATCCTCGACGTTGAGCACCAGCGGCTTCGAGACCATGCCGTGGATGAGCAGCCGGTGCTGCGCGGGATCGATATCAGGCACGCCGGAATGGCTGCGCTCGTAATGCAGGTCGGTCGGCGTGATGTTACCGACGAGCTTCTGGTGCGGCGTCTTGGAATTGATGGCGTCGCCGGGGTCGACGTTGCGCTTGCCCGGCGTCGCCTCGGGGATGCGATCGAGTTTTGCAAACCGGGAGCGTTCGCTGTGCGCGCTGAGATCGGCGCCCGGCCCGCGATCGGGGACGTCGGCCAGCGTCTCGGCGCCGGCGGCCTCGGACGCCACCGCGCCGAAAATGCCCGCCGACAGGCCTCCCACGAAGCCGCGGCGCGACACATTCGCAGGCCGTGGCAACAACTCAACTGGCGTCTTGGACGTCATATGATCTCCCCGTGATGACCGTGTTTTTGGAAATCCCTGCCGCCTTCATGCGTGACATTACCGAACACCGTGAGGATTGCTCGTTAGGATGTGTTAAAAGGCATGAGTACTGGTCCACTCATGCGCGGGACGGCCCGCTCGTACGGTAGATGCGCTTGGCTGTTCCATGGAATGGCCGGGCGGCTCGGAGACATGTCCGGGCGGATCAAGGGGAGAGGGATGTCGGAGGCGGACGCGGCGGAATTGTTGAAGGCGATGGTGCCGCTGTTCAGGATCCGTCCAATATTCGAGGATTCCTGCAAATTTGGCGGCAGCTGGGAGTCCCTACACGCGCCGAACGGCAAGGGATGGGCGCAATTCCACATGGTCACGCGCGGCGCTTGCGTGGTCGAGCGGCCGGGCCTGGGCCCGCAGAGGCTGGAAGCCGGCGACATCCTTCTGCTGCCGCACGGCGACAGTCACGCGGTTCGCAGCCGGACGGGCGGCGCTGTCGGGCGTGTTACGACCGAGGTCCGCAATGGCGTCCGCCAGCGCGCAACGGTCGAGGCCGAGGTCGATACCGAACTGCTGTGCGGCCGTTTCCTGTTCGAGACGTCGGATGAGAACCCGCTGATCGCCGCGCTTCCCGACGAGATCATCCTGCGCACGGCGGAGGAGCCGCTGCTGGAACGGTTTCGGCGCCTGCTGATCGACATCCGCGAAGAGCTCGCCGCTGGACGGGTTGGATCGGAGGTGGTTGCGGCCGACCTCGCGAGAGCGTTGTTCGTGATGATGCTCCGCGACCATCTTTCGGACGATGCCTCCGGGAATGGGACGGTGTCGCTGTTGCGCGACCGCATGACGGCCCGGGTGGTGTCGGCGATCCTCAACGATCTCGCCCGGGACTGGACGCTCGACGACATGGCGGCGGTGGCGATCGCCTCGCGCGCGACGCTGGTGCGCGCTTTTCAAAAGCGCGCGGGGGTCGCACCCATGACGTTCCTGTCCGATTTGCGATTGACGGTCGCGCGCAAGCGGCTGGCCGGCACCTCCGATCCGATCGCCAAGATCGCCGGCGAGGTCGGCTATGCGTCCGAAGGCGCGCTGAGCAAAGCCATCATGCGCAGATACGGCATGCGACCCGGCGCCTTGAGGGAGCCGGGTCCTCGCGCGCCGGTCGTCAGACCCGATACCAGCTCCCCAGATTCCAGGTCGTGACGTCCCAGCCCGAGATGTCAGCCATGAGGTTATTGACGCCGGCGCCGACGATGTTGCGGGAGAGCAGCGGCACGAGAATATTGGCCTCGCAGAAGATCTCGTTGACCTTGATCAGGAGCGCGGCGCGCTTGACCGGATCGAGCTCCTGCTGCGCGGTCTTGTAGGCCTTGTCGGCGTCGGGATCGGACCAGCGCGAGATGTTTCGGCCGAGCCACTTGTTCTCCTTGTTGGCGATCTCCCAGGAGACGCACTGGTTCAAGAACCGCTCCGGATCGGGCTGCGGCTGCGTCGTGTTGTACATCTCCATATCGCAATAGAGTTTCGAGTAGGTGTCGGGATTGCCGACATCAGACGAGAAGAACACCGATGCGGTGACCGACTTCAGCTCGATGTCGATACCGGCCTTCTGGCAGGCCTGCTTGATGATGGCCTGCGTCTTCTGGCGCGGGCCGTTGATCGAGGTCTGGAACACGTATTTGAGCTTCTTGCCGTCCTTCTCGCGGATGCCGTCCGCGCCCCGCTTCCAGCCGGCCTCGTCGAGGATCTTGTTCGCCTTGTCGACGTCGAAGGCGTAGGTCAGCTTGCCCGACTTGAACTGCTGGGGCTGGTTGACGAAGCTTGCCGTGGCGATGCCGCCGCGGCCGTAGATGAATTTCTGGATCGCCTCGCGATCGATCAGGAGGTTGAACGCCTGGCGGACGACCGGATCGGACAGCGTCGGGTGCTTGGTCTTGACGCTGGAACGCTCGCCGTCGACCTCGGTCCACGGATCCGTCGTGTTGAGGATGATGAACTCGACGTTGCCCGACGGCGTGATGTCGACCCTGCCTTTGCCGCTGGCCTCCATGCGCTTGAGGACCTCCTCCTCCACCAGCAGGTTCCAGGCATAGTCGTATTCGCCGGTCTGGAGCACGGTGCGCGCCGCGGAGACCGCGTCGCCGCCGCCCTTGACCTCGAGTGTGTCGAAATGCGGCTGGTTCTTGACGTGATAGTCGGGGTTGCGCTCGGCCCGGATCAGGTCGCCCGGTTTGAACTCGACGAACTTGTACGGGCCGGTGCCGACCGGCTTCAGATTGCCCGGCGCCTCGCGCGATTTCGCGCCGGCATAATCGCCGAAATGGTGCTTCGGCAGGATCTGGCCGACCGAGCCGACGAAGGGGTCGGCCCAGAACGGGGTCGGGGCCTTGAACAGCACCTTGACGGTGTGGTCGTCGATCTTCTCGACGGTGATGTCCTTGTAGGATCCCGTGCTGTAGGCGGCGGTCGCGAGGTCCGCTGCGTAGGCCCAGGTGAAGACGACGTCGTCGGCGGTGAAGGGCTTGCCGTCATGCCACTTCACGCCCTGTTTCAGCTTCCAGATGACGCTCATGCCGTCGGCCGCGAGGCTGCCGTTCGCCTTGGTCGGAATCTCGGCGGCGAGGCAGGGGATGAGGTTGCCGTCCTTGTCCCAGCCGGCCAGCGGCTCGAAGAAGATGCGCGAGGCGACCTGATCCTTGGTGCCGATCGCGAAATGCGGATTGAGCAGGGTGGGGGCCTGCCACAGCAGGATCTTGAGCGGGCCGCCGCCGCCGGCCTTGGTCGGCTTGTATTGCAGCGTGGCATCCGCCATCGCGACGTCGTTCCAGAGCAGGATCTGGCTCGCGACCGGCGCCGCGATCCCGGCCGCAGCCATGGTCCGGATGAACGAGCGTCGCGACAGCGTGCCTTGCTTCACCTCCGCGATGGACTTGCGAATCTCGTCTTCGTTCATCGAATGACCTCCACCTCGAAGAAAAATCGTCGCCGCCACCCCATCATGTTGCATCGCGCACGAGGCGGCAATGCCGGCGAGGCCGCAAGGCCCTGCGACGAAATGGCGAAGTGGAGGTGGGCAGCTTCTGCCGGGACATAGTTGCCGGCGTGAAGGCTATGCCGGCCGGATTTTGCGATAAGCCCTTGATGGCAATGAGGCTCTCATCTGGCATGCGCATTGCACGCAAAGCGTGCGTTCGCAATGACAGTGGAGTACGTGTATGAGCGTCAGCAGCATGAGCAGCATCGGTGGTGGAAGCGCGGCGGGGTCGCCTTCATCCACCAGCCAGTCGAAATCAGCGGGTTCACCAGACGGCGCCTCGATGTTCTCGTCTCTGCTGGAGAGCGGCACGCCCTACGACGAGGTCAAGGTGAGCCTGCCGAACGGTATGTCGATCGGCATCGTCCATTTCGGTGGCGGCGGCTTCGACAGCAGCGCGCTCAAGTCCATCGAGGATTTCGTGCAGAAGCTCGCGAGCCAGCAGATATCAGGTGATCCGGCGTCCGGCGCCGACCAGGCGCAGAACGGTGACACGCCCGACGCCGTCGGGATCGACAAGGTTCATGTCGATCTCCCAAACGGAATCTCGTTCGAGGTGCTGCATTCCTCCGGCGGCCACGCCACGGACAGCGACGCCGTCCTGAAGGAGCTCACCGAGGCTGCCGAAGAACTCGCCGAATCGCTGTCGCACTATTCACCGGCATCGGCCGCAGCTTCCGCCTATGCCTCGCAAGCAAGTTCGTCCGGTCGCAGCAGCCAGCTCGACGCGAGGAGCTGAGCAACGGAGGACGCCCCGGGGCTAGCGCCCCTTCGCAAGCGCCAGCGCAGCATCCACCGCGTTTTCGAGAATCTCCTCCGACAATTGCCTGTCGCTCACCGCGCGCGACAATTGCAGCGCGCCGACCATGGTGGCGTAGGCCGCGATGGCGCGGCGGCGCCGTTCCGCCGGCGTGCCCTCGGGCATTTGCGCTGCCATCAGCGCGAAGATCTCGGACATCTTGCCGGTGAAGGCCTCGCGCGTTGCCTTCGGATGCCGCGCGATCTCGGAGACGAGGGCCGCGGTCGGGCAACCGGTCGCCGCCCGATCGCGATGCTTGGGCGAGAGATAGTCGCGGATCACGGTCTCGAGCGCGACGCCGTTTTCGAGATTGTCCTTGTGTCGCTGCTCGCGCCGCTCCAGCGCGTCGAGCAGTACCGCGCGCACCAGATCCTCCTTGGAGGCGAAGTGCGTGTAGAAGGCGCCGTTGGTCAGGCCCGCTTCCGCCATGATGCCGGCGAGGCCCACCGCGGCGATGCCGCTCTCGCGGAACTGCGAGGATGCGACATCGAGAATGTGCCGCCGCGTCGTGTCCCTGTGTCCCTTGTCATAGCGTGCCAATTCCGCCTCCTGCGAACCCGCCGCCCCCTATGCCACAAAATCGTGAGGTCTGTCCTATTGCATTACGATCATACTAATACATTATAATCATAATGCAATGGGCGGCCGACCGGGCGGTCCGAGGGAACCACAGGATCGAACCATGTCCGTCGAAGATGCCGCCGCGCCGGCCTTGTCCGCCGCGCCATTCGTGGCCCACACCGCGGCGCCGCTTCGCCAGGCGGCTCCGCCCGCACCAAGCGCGGCTGAGCAAAGACGCGCCGCGCTCCTGACCGCGCCGATCTTGCCCACGCTGCTCAAGCTCGCGCTACCGACCGTCACCGTCCTGGTGGCACAGACCGCGGTCAACATCGCGGAGGCCTATTATGTCGGCTATCTCGGCACCGATGCGCTCGCCGGCGCCGCGCTGGTGTTCCCGATCTTCATGCTGATGACCATGATGTCGAACGGCGGGTTCGGCTCCGGCGTTGCGTCCTCGGTGGCGCGCGCGGTCGGTGCCGGCCGCCGCGCTGACGCCGAGGCGGCGCTGTTTCATGCGGTGGTGCTCGCGATCATTGCCGGCGGCGTGTTCACGCTCGGCGTCGTCCTCGGTGGTCCGCATCTCTATCGCGCCCTCGGCGGCACCGACGGTGCGCTCGCCGCTGCCACCACCTATTCCAACTATCTGTTCGCCGGCGCCATCCCGGTGTGGATCGTCAACCTCCAGGCTGCCGCGCTGCGCGGCGCCGGCAACGTCAAAGTGCCGGCCCTGGTGACGCTGGTCGGCGCCATCGTGACCATTCCGGTCTCGCCGGCGCTGATCTTCGGGTTCGGGCCGATCCCGCGGCTCGGCATCGGCGGCGCCGGCATAGCCTTCGGCCTCTATTATGGCGCGGCGATGCTGTTCCTGCTGCGCTACATGTCGACGGGCGCGACTGGCTTGAAGCTGCACATCGTGCCGTTGCGCGCAAAAATCTTCGGCGACATGCTGAAGGTCGGCATCCCGACGGCGTTCAACGCGGTGCTGACCAACCTCACCGTCATTCTCGTCACCGGTGCGGTCGGGCTGTTCGGCACGTCCGCTCTCGCCGGCTACGGCATTGCCTCGCGGCTGGACTACATCATGATCCCGCTGCTGTTCGGGATCAGCACGGCGACGCTGACCATGGTCGGCGTCAACATGGGCGCGGGCCAGACCGCGCGGGCACGAAAGATCGGCTGGATCAGCGGTGTGGTCGGCATGATCATGACCGGCGCGATCGGCTTGCTGGTTGCGATCTTCCCGACGGCCTGGCTGCACCTCTTCAGCCATGACGCGGACGTTGTCAGCGAGGGCATGACCTATTTACGCATCGTCGCGCCCGCTTATGCCGCGCTCGGCTTCGGTTTTGTCAGTTCGTTCGCGGTGCAAGGCACCGGCCGAGCGATGGGGCCGCTCGCTTCGTCCTTCGCGCGCATCCTGATCGCGGCTGGCGGCGGCTGGATCGCGGTGGCGAGCTTTGGCGCGGGCATGGCGGGTCTCGCCACCATGGTCACGGCCTCGCTCGCCGCCTATGCCGCGATCTGCGTCCTGATCATGCTGTCACCGTGGACGTGGCGCTTCGAGTAAACAGGCATCACTGGATGCCGGTAGCGCCGATAGCAGCAAGTTGCTCAGCAACTTGAGCGACGACGCGTTGATCAGCTTCATCGTCAGCGCAACGCCGGAATAGAACGGCGAGGCCGTTCCGGCTGTCGAGCTTGGGGGCGGCGAGGGCGGTCACGGCTGAATTCCTTGCTGGCCTTGCTGCTGATCTCGCATCCGGGGTGACACTTTGCCGTGATGCCCATCACGCTTGCACAACGCGCCGTATGATCTGCGAATTCCTTTCCTATTTTGCGCCGAATGGAGAAGGTGTTTCTCGCAACAGGCCGGAAATATGGATTTCCATTTCATTGATTTCGCCTCGCGGAGAAGCGAATACGGTTCCAATCATTTTCGCTGAGTTTTGGAGACCAAGATGTCGTTTCGCCTCCCCCTGATCCTCGCAACCGCGCTTGCCGCCTGGTCGGCCGCGGCCACGGCCGAGACCATCAAGATCGGTGTGACGCCGGGCCCGCATGCACAGATCTTCGAGGCGGTGAAGCCGATCGCCGCCAAGCAGGGCCTCGACATCCAGCTGATCGAGTTCTCCGACTACGTCGTGCCGAATGCCGCCCTCGATGCCGGTGAGATCCAGGCCAATTCGTTCCAGAACCAGCCTTATCTCGACAACCAGAAGGCCGACCGCGGCTACAAGATCGAATCCGTTGGGCTGACCGTGAACTTCCCGATCGGCGTCTATTCGAAGAAGCACAAGGCCTTCGCCGATATCCCCGAGGGCGGCAAGGTCTCGATCCCGAACGATCCGACCAATGGCGGCCGCGTGCTGCTGCTGCTGCGCGACAAGGGCGTGATCAAGCTGAAGGACGGCACGGGCTTCAAGCCGACGGTGCTCGACGTCACCGAGAATCCCAAGAAGCTGAAATTCATCGAGGTCGATGCGGCGCAGGCTCCGCGCGCGCTCGACGATGTCGATGCCGCCGCGATCAACACCAATTATGCAACCCAGGCGGGCCTCGATCCCGTCAAGGATCCGATCCTGCGCGAGGACCCGAAGGGACCCTACGTCAACCTGATCGCGGTACGTGCCGCCGACAAGGACAAGCCCTGGGTCAAGATCCTCGTCGACAGCTACCACACGCCCGAGGTGAAGGAGTTCGTCCTGACCAAGTTCAAGGGCGCGGTGCTGCCGAGCTGGTAGGCAATCTGCCTAGCCAAGGTCCAGCGCGGGGGCGATCCGGCGGGCAGCCTTGCGCAATGCCCGCTTGTCTGGAGCTGCGGCAACCGACATCATCGGGGCCCATCCTCGCCCGACAGGGGTCGTATGAAACGCTTTGCAAACCTGAAACGACTGGGGTTCTTCACGCGGCTCCTCGATGAAGCCCCGCCAGCGGAGCGCTACCGCTTTGCCGCCGAGCAGATCGTGCGCGCAGAGAAAGCGGGCCTCGATTCCGCGTGGATCGCGCAGCATCATTTTCACGAACGCGAGGGCGGCCTGCCGTCGCCCTTCACTTTCCTCGGCTACGTCGCGGCGCAAACCTCGCGCATCCGTCTCGGCACCGGCATCGTCACGCTGCCGCTGGAGAACGCGGTGCGGGTGGCGGAAGACGCTGCGGTGCTCGATCTGCTCTGCAACGGCCGCTTCGAGCTCGGCGTCGGCACTGGCGGCAATCCGTCGGCCTTTGCCGCCTTCGGCCTCGACAGTGCCCAGCGCAACGAGATCTTTGCCCGCAATCTGGACGTGGTCCGCACCGCTCTGGTCGGCAAGCCGCTCACCGGCGGCGATACGCTGTATCCGCAGCGGCCCCAATTGGACAAGCGGATCTGGCAGGCGACGTTCTCGGTCGCCGGTGGTGCGCGCGCGGGCAAGGCCGGCGATGGCCTGCTGCTGTCGCGCACCCAGCCCCGGACCAAGGAGGCGCCGAAGGCCACGCTCGCCGAGATCCAGAATCCGGTCATCGATGCCTATCTCGAAGCGCTGCCGCCGGGATGCGAGCCCCGGATCATGGCCTCGCGCAGCGTCTTCGTCGCCGACGACCGGACTGAAGCGATGCGCCTCGCCGATATCGGGCTGCGGCGCGCGCTGCCGCAGTTCCTCAAGGGCGGTCACGCCAGGCCTGGCGAGACGCTGGAGGAGATGATCATCGCATTCGACACCCATGTCGGTGCGGCCGACGACGTCATCGCCTCGCTCCGCGCCGATGCCACGCTGGAGCGGGTGACCACCTCGTCTTCCAGGCGCATTCGGTGGACGCGCCGCATCCTCATATCCTGCGCTCGATCGAGCTTGTCGCGGAGAAGGTCGCGCCGGCACTGGGCTGGGCCCGGACGGCGGCTGACGTGGCTCTGGCGGGCTGATCGGAGCGAACATGATCGCGTTGCACGAGGCTGAATGATGGCTACGAAAGATATCATCGACACGCTCGCCGGGATCGAACCGGGCACGGCTCTGGATGGCATTCGCGCACGCCGCCTGCAGGCGCGCGAGAACGCGCAGAAGAGCTATCTCTCGCTGTTCGAGCCGATCGACGCCGGCGATTTTTCGCTTGTGGAGCGTGCCGCAGTCGCGCTCTTCGTGATCGGCCTTCACCGCGAGCCCAATGTGGCCGCCTTCTACCGGGGCAAGCTCGCGGCGACCGCCGATGGTGCGCGCCTGGCCGAGGCGATCGAGGTCGAAATCGGGCGCGGAGAGACGTCAGGCCCGTACGGTGCGTATCCGGCCGGACCGCTGTCAGTCGAGAACAACGCTGGCCTGATCTATCGCGTGAGTGCGGAGGGCAAGTCCGTTCTTGGCGCCAGGCTCGCGGCGGCGCTGGAGCATGCGCATCTGCTGGTGTTCCGCCCGCGCGATGCCGCGTCCGCCGATATGAAGGCGCTGCTGGCCGCCGGCTGGTCCGACACCGGCATCGTCACTTTCTCTCAGCTCGTCGCGTTCCTGTCGTTCCAGGTGCGCGTCGTCACGGGCCTGCGCGTGCTCGGCGCCTCGCTGGGCACCGCAAGCGCTGCGGCCGGCGCGTAAGGAGACTGCATCATGAGCGCTGCAAACAACGTCAATCCGCCCGTCGTCTTCACCCAGGACGAACTCGGCTGGGTGTCGTGGATCGACCCGCTGCCCGAGGCCGAATTGACCGAGCGGCATTTCGCGGGCCTGGTCGATCGCTCCCGTGCCAAGTCCGAATACTTCCGCCTTCTCGTGCGTGATCCCGAGGTGCTGGAAGCCCGCACCAAGACCGACAAGGACATCTTCTACAACGTCGCCGATGGCCTGCCGCGCGCCGAGCGCGAGCTCGCGGCGGCCGCGACCTCGCGCTACAACGGCTGCATCTATTGCGCTTCGGTGCATGCGCGTTTCGCCAGCACCTATTCCAAGCGTCGTGACGACGTGCAGCGGCTGCTCGACGAAGGCGTCAAGGCCGACCTCGGCGAGCGCTGGAATGCGGTGGTCAAGGCCTCGGTCGCGCTGGCCGCGACGCCGATTGCTTTCGGGCCTGAGAATATCGCGGAGCTGCGCCGCGCCGGCCTCGACGATGCCGAGATCGTCGACGTCATCAACGGCGCCTCGTTCTTCAACTGGGCGAACCGGCTGATGCTGTCGCTCGGTGAGCCCTCGAAATAGGCAATCTCACCGGCACAAGAATTGCTGTTCGTTTCAACACTATCTGGATGGAGCCGTGCATGAGCAACATCGATCGTCGTACCCTGGTCAAGGGCTCGCTCGCCGCCATGATGGCGGGAGCAGCCGGTTCGCGCGGCGCCTTTGCGCAATCCTCCGAGCCGATCCTGCTCGGCGTCAGCGGCCCCCTGACCGGGCCGAACGCGCAATATGGCACGCAGTGGAAGCAGGGCTTCGACCTCGCGCTGGACGAGATCCAGGCGGCCGGCGGCATCAACGGCCGCAAGCTCACCTACAATTTCGAGGACAGCCAGAGCGATCCGCGCCAGTCGGTGGCGATCGCGCAGAAATTCGTCTCCGATCCCCGCATCGTCCTTGAGCTCGGCGACTTCTCCAGCCCGGCCTCGATGGCGGCTTCGCCGATCTATCAGCGCGCGGGCCTCGTGCAGTTCGGCTTCACCAATTCGCACCCTGACTTCACCAAGGGCGGCGACTTCATGTGGAGCACTTCGGTCAGCCAGGCCGACGAGCAGCCGCTGTTGGCGTCCTATGCCGTGAAGCGCCTTGGCCTGAAGAAGCTTGCAGTGCTGCACCTCAACACCGATTGGGGCCGCACCAGCCGCGACTATTTCGTCAATGCTGCCAAGGAATACGGCGCGGAGATCGCGGTCACCGAGGGCTATATTGCCGAGGAGCGCGACTTCCGCTCCACTCTGGTGCGCGTCCGCGACGCCAACCCGGACGGCTTGATCCTGATCTCCTACTATTCCGACGGCGCGCTGATCGCGCGTCAGGCGCGACAGGTGGGGCTCAAGCAGGTGATCTGCGCGGCAAGCTCGGTCTACTCGCCGAAGTTCCTGGAGCTCGGCGGCGAGGCTGTCGAGGAGGTCCATGTCGGCACGCGCTACTTCCCGGAAGACCCGCGGCCCGAGGTGCAGAAATTCATCGCCGGCTTCAAGAAGAAGTACCACGGTCTGGAGCCCGACGCCTTCAACGCCTACGCCTATGATGCGATGAACATGGCGGCTGCCGTGGTGAAGATCGGCGGCACCGACCGCAAGGCGGTCCGCGACGCCTTCACCAAGGTCAAGGACGTCCCGAGCGTCATCTTCGGCGCCGCGACGTTCGACGTCGCGACCCGCCGCGTCAAGGGCGCCATGAACGCCGAGCTGGTCGTGCGCAAGGGCCAGTTCGCGCTCTGGGACGGCAAGCCGACCTGACCTGATGGCTGGAGCGGGCGCTCCGGCCGCTTTCCTCTCTACGCGGGGGCAACTGCGTGTCTTCCTGGCTCGACTACACGATCAACGGGCTGATCGTCGGCAATGTCTACGCGCTCGTTGCGGTCGGGCTTGCGCTGATCTTCGGCGTCAGCCGGCTGATCAACTTTGCCCAGGGCTCGATCTATCTCGTCGGCGCCTATATCGGCTGGGTCGCGGTGGTGCAGCTGCATACGCCGCTGCCGCTCACCATCATCGTGGTCGCGGTGGCGGCCGCGATCGTCGGACTGATCATCGAACGGTTCGGCCTGCGTCCGCTCCAGAATTCGGTACGCATCGCGCCGCTGCTCGCGACCATCGGCATCAGCTTCGTGCTCGATCAGCTGGTGATGCTGACCTTCTCGCCCAATCCGCGCGCGCTGCCAAGCCAGCTGCCCGACGTGCGTTTCCAGGTCGGTGGCGGCACGATCGGACCGCTTGATCTGCTGATCGCCGGCGTCGGCCTCACCAGCGCGCTGCTGCTGTTCGTGTTCCTGCGCTACAGCAAGCTCGGCTGGGCGGTGCGCGCGACCGCGCAGGACCGCGATGCCGCGATGCAGATGGGCGTCGACGTCAACCGGGTTAATCAGGCCGTGTTTGGCATTGCGGCGGCGCTCGGTGGCGTCTCTGGCCTGCTGGTCGGCATGTACTACAACCAGATCGACACCGCGATGAGCCTGCAGGCAACGCTCAAGGGCGTCGTTGCGGAAGTGGTCGGGGGTGCCGGCAACGTGCCGGGCGCCGTGATCGGCAGCTTGTTGCTCGGGCTGGTCGAGAGCTACGGCGTCGCCGTGTTCGGCACCAGCTACCGCAATCTGTTCGCGTTCCTGCTGCTGGTCATCGTGCTCGTGCTTCGCCCGAACGGCCTGTTCGCCAGCGCGCGACAGGCGCCACCCGAGCCGCTCACTGGCACTTTCATTGCGCCGAGCCGCCCGGTGCGGATTCCGCGTTGGGCGCTGCTGGTCGCCGCCGGCGTGTTCGCGACCTTGCCATTCTTCCCGGTGTCCTTCTACGTGCTCCAGACCCTGATCAACGCCTGGCTGCTCGGCATGCTCGCGCTCAGCCTGACGCTGGTTGCGGGCACGGTGGGACAGGTCTCGCTCGGACATGCCGCGCTGCTCGCGATCGGCGCCTACACCTCGGCGCTGCTGTCGCTGAATTTCTCCGTCCCCGTCGGCCTCGCCATCATCGCCGGCGGCCTGATGAGTGCCGCGCTCGGCACCGCATTGATCTCGCCGTCGTTCCGTCTGCGCGGGCATTACGTGTCGATCGCGACGCTGGCCATCGGCGAGATCGTGTCGCTGGTGATTTTGAACTGGGAGAGTGTTACGCGTGGTCCGATCGGCATCTCCGGCATTCCGCCGCTGTCGCTGTTCGGCTACGATCTGGTCAGCCCAACCTCGATCTACTGGTTCAGCTTTGTCGTGATGGTCGTGCTGGCGCTGCTGCAGGGGCGGCTGCTCGGCTCGCATCTCGGCCGCAGTTTTCGTGCTATCAGAGACGACGACACCGCCGCGCGCGCTTATGGCCTCAGCCTCAACCGCTACAAGTCGCTGGCCTTCATCTTCGGCGGGTTCGCCGCCGGCGTCAGCGGCGGCATCGCCGCGCATCTCTATTCCTACATCAACCACGAGACCTTCAACACGCAGCAATCCATCCTGGCGCTGACGGTCGTGATCCTGGGCGGTCTCGGCAACGTCGTCGGCGCTATCGTCGGAGCGGTCGCGCTGGTCGGCTTGCCGGAGGTGTTCCGGATCGCGGCGGAGTATCGCATCCTGATCTACGGCATCGTGCTGCTGCTGCTCGTGCGGTTCAGGCCGCAGGGCCTGTTGGGGACGATATGATGGCGGAGCACGCGGCCCATGCTGTCCCTGCGCGGATTGACGCGCCGTTTCGGCGGCCTCACGGCCGTGGACGCCATCGATCTCGACCTCGCCAGGGGCGAGCTCATCAGCATCATTGGCCCGAACGGTGCCGGCAAGACGACGCTGTTCAATCTCGTGACCGGGCTCGATCGGCCAGACGCCGGCACGGTCCACTTCGAAGGTCAGGACATCACCGGTCTCTCGCCGGAGCGGCTCGCTGCGGGAGGCATCGCGCGCACGTTCCAGCTCGGCCGCGTCTTCGGCAATCTCAGCGTCATGGACAACGTCCTGATCGGCGCGCACACGCGGCTGCGCGCGGTGAAGCCCGCGGTGCCAGTGATCGGCCCGCTGCTGGAATTGGGACTGGCGCTGTTGCGTCCGGCCAGCGTGAGAGACGAAGAGGAACGGCTGCGCGAGGAGATGAAGGCCATTCTCGCACGCTTCGGCGAGCGGTTGCTGCCGCGGATCGACCAGCCGGCCTATAGCCTGTCCTATGCAAACCGCCGCCGCGTCGAGATCGCGCGCGCGCTTGCGCTGAAGCCGCGCCTGTTGCTGCTCGACGAGCCGACCGCCGGCATGAACCCGACCGAGACCGCGGAGATGCAGGGCCTCGTCGCCGAGCTGAAGGCCGAGGGGCTGACCATCCTCCTGATTGAGCACAAGCTGGAGATGGTGATGCGCCTCTCCGACCGCGTCATCGTCATGGACGAGGGCAAGAAGATAGCGGAAGGGCCGGGCGAAGTGGTGCGTGGCGATCCCAAAGTGATCGAGGCCTATCTCGGCCATGGCCTGTCGGAGACGCCGGAGCGGGAGAGCGTGGTATGACGACTGGCGCATCCGAACCGCTGCTGGCGCTCTCGAACGTCAACACCTTCTACGGCCAGGCGCAGGTGCATTTCGACCTGTCGATCACGGTCGGCCGCGGCCATATCGTCTGCCTGCTCGGCGGCAATGCCAGCGGCAAGTCGACCACGATGAAGATCATTTTGGGCCTGGTGAAACCGCGCTCGGGTGACGTGACCTTCGACGGCGCCTCGCTGCTCGGGCTCACCACGCCGCAGATCGTCCGTCGTGGTATCGCCTCCGTGCCGGAGGCGCGGCGGTTGTTCGCGGACATGAGCGTTCGCGAAAACATCCTGATGGGCACCTTCGTGCGCAACGACCGCGAGGCGATCGCGCAGGATCTCGACAAGATGCTCACGCTGTTTCCGAAGCTCGGCCAGCGGCTGTCGCAGCATGCCGGTTCGCTCTCCGGCGGCGAGCAGCAGATGGTCGCGATGGCGCGCGCGCTGATGAGCCGTCCCCGGATGATCGTGATGGACGAGCCGACCATGGGCCTGTCGCCGCTCTATGTCGACCGCGTGCTGGAGTTGATCCGCACCATCAACCAGGAAGGCGTGTCGGTCTTCATGGTCGAGCAGAACGCCAGCCTCGCGCTCGAGATCGCGCACGAGGCCTATGTGCTCCAGACCGGCAAGATCGTGCTCTCAGGCCCGGCGCGGGCGCTGAAGGACGACCCCCGCATCCGCGATGCCTATCTTGGTGGCTCCGAGGCCGCGTAGCTTGACCTCGGCCTGATGGTTCGCCCGGCGATGCCGAGCATCGTCCGGACGCCCGCTGCGCGGGCTCCTCCCCATGTGGGTCTGCTCGCAACGTGGCCGCGAATCCAGGCCTCATCCTGAGGAGCCCGCGCAGCGGGCGTCTCGAAGGATGGTTACAAGCATTCCTGCAAAGCGGCTCCCTGGAATTGCATTGGTTAGTGTGATCATTCTATGAAAAGATCATACCGTTGCCGCGAAGCGGCGTGCGGACGGAATGATTTTCGTGATGAGATGGTCCTTACGGGCGGTCGAGCCCGCCACGGTGCTGCTGTTCGGCGGGCTCATTGCCGCCAACGTCGCCGCATGGGCCTGGGCCTTCGCGGCGTTCGGCGACCGGCCGACGGTGATGGCGACCGCGCTGCTGGCCTGGGTGTTTGGCCTCCGCCATGCCGTCGATGCCGACCACATCGCCGCCATCGACAATGTCGTGCGCAAGCTGATGCAGGCGGGTGGTACGCCGCGCAGCGTCGGCCTCTATTTCGCCCTCGGCCATTCCACCGTGGTCGTGGTCGCGACCCTGCTGCTGGCACTCGGCGTGGTGAGCCTCGGCGGCGACAGCCTGCTCAGGGATATCGGCGGCGTCATCGGCACATCGGTGTCGGCGCTGTTCCTGCTCGTGATCGCGGCCATCAATCTCGCCATCTTCCTCGGCCTGTGGCGGACGTTTCGCATCGCGCGCGCGCAGGGCATCCACGACGCCGCGCAGCTCGACGCGCTGCTGGCGAGCCGCGGATTCCTGGCGCGCCTGCTCGGCCCGATGTTCCGCCTGGTGACAAAGCCCTGGCACATGCTCCCGCTCGGCTTCCTGTTCGGGCTCGGCTTCGACACCGCGACCGAGATCGGCCTGCTCAGCATCTCCGCGACCGAAGCCGCGCGCGGCGCTTCGCTCGTCGACGTCATGGTCTTTCCCGCGCTGTTCGCGTCGGGCATGGCGCTGGTCGACACCGCCGATTCGGCGCTGATGGTCAGCGCCTATCGCTGGGCCTTCGTCGATCCCCTGCGAAAGCTCTGGTACAACCTCACCATCACCGGCGCCTCCGTCGCGGTGGCGCTGTTGATCGGCGGCATCGAGGCGCTCGGCCTGATCGCCGACCGGCTTGGTCTAACCGGCGGGGTGTGGACGCTGGTCGACGGCCTCAACGAGTCGCTCGCCAATGTCGGCTTCGCCGTGATCGCGCTGTTTGCGATCGCCTGGCTCGTTTCGGTCGTGCTTTATCGCCGCATGTTTGCGGGCGCCGCGTCCCGCGCGAATGTACTTCGGGGCGCCGATGCGACCGAGGCGGCCTGAGTCTGGCCGTCGTCGCGGAGCGTTGACGGCATTTTCGGCCATCATGCTTCTCGCGGATGAGAGCAGCGCCTTCGCGCAGAGCAGCGGCGCCGCGCGTGAACTGCCGCCGATCGAGGTCTCCGGCGGCGAGACGAAGCCTCACAAGAGACTGCCCGCATCGCGGCGAGCCAGCAAGCCGGTCCCGGCCAATCGCGGTCACGTGCCTCAGCCGACGCAGGCTCCGGCCTCGGACGCCCGCAGCGTCGCCTCCGGCGCAAAGGGCCCGCCAGGCATGGCGAGCGAGATCACCGTTTCCGGCGATGAGATCAACGCGCGCCCTTTCATGCGGCCGGGTGAGGCGCTCGAAGTCGTGCCGGGGTTGATCGTGACCCAGCATTCCGGTGAAGGCAAAGCCAACCAGTATTTTCTGCGCGGCTACAATTTCGACCACGGCACCGATCTCGCCATCTATGTCGATGACGTCCCCGTCAACATGCGCACCCACGCGCATGGCCAGGGCTATGCCGATCTCAACTGGCTGATCCCGGAAACCATCAGCGCGATGGATGTGCGCAAGGGGCCGTACTTCGCCGACGAGAGCGATTTCGCCTCTGTCAGAGCTGGCCCCGGTTGTTTGGACAGCGCCCCGCTGGATTTAAGTGGATTCCTGCCGGGTTATGCTGAACGCGGGGCTTTACGGTTTTGTCGTTGCGTCGGGAGGGCGTAGCCCGACCAGAGCGACGACAAAACCGTCGGCGACGGTCATGCGGCCATCACCATAGCTTGCGTGCCGAAGTAAGCCTCGTCGGGCGTGCGCCCGTCAAGGCTCGAGTGAGGGCGTCCCTGATTGTAGAAGGCCAGATACTTGGCAATTGACGCTCGCGCCTCGGACACGCTGTCGTAGGCGCGGAGATATACTTCTTCGTATTTGACCGTGCGCCAGAGCCGCTCGACAAACACGTTGTCGCGCCAGGCGCCCTTGCCGTCCATGCTGATGGCGATCTTCGCGTCCAGCAGCACATCGGTGAACTCGAGGCTGGTGAACTGGCTGCCCTGATCCGTGTTGAAAATCTCGGGCCTGCCGTGCTTCGCCAACGCCTCCTGGACCGCTTCGACGCAGAAGGCCGCCTCCATTGTGATCGAGACGCGATGGGCCAGGACCCGTCGGCTGAACACATCGACGACCGCCGCGAGATAGACGAAGCCACGCCGCATCGGAATGTAGGTGATGTCCATTGCCCACGCATGGTCGGGCCGCTCGATCTTCAATCCGCGCAACAGGTACGGGTAGATCTTGTGACCCGGAGCCGGCTTGCTCGTGTTCGGGCGACGATAGACCGCCTCGATCCCCATGCGCTTCATCAGCGTCGCGATGTGGCGGCGACCGGCGTATACGCCCTCCCGCCGCAGCAACGATCGCAGCATACGCGCTCCCGCGAAGGGATAATCGAGATGCAGCTCATCGAGCCGACGCATCAAGGCAAGGTCCTCGGCCGAAACTGGCCGAGGTTCATAGTAGACCGTGCTGCGAGCCAGCTTCAGGACCTTCGCCTGGCGCACGATAGAAAGATCATGATCGCGGTCGATCATCGCTTTGCGCTCAGCAGGCCCGCCTTGGTGAGCGCGCCGGACAAAAAATCGTTTTCCAACGCCAGCTCGCCGATCTTGGCATGTAACGCCTTCAAATCGACCGGCGTCTCGGCCGATGTCTTGTCATGCCCAAACACGCCGGCGGCGCCTTCCAGGAGCTGGTTTTTCCAGATCGTGATCTGGTTCGGATGAACATCAAACAGTTGCGCCAGCTCCGCCAGTGTCTTGTCGCCTTTGACCGCAGCCAAAGCAACCTTCGCCTTGAATGCCGGAGAATGCGTCCGGCGGCTCTTCTTCGTCATCTTCGCTCCTGATTCGCAGCAAGAATCCTCGCCGCTGTCAGGCAGAAAATCCACTCAAGCTACTGTCCGAATTTGCGGGGCCAGCTCTGTGACGGTTCGCTGCTCGTCGCCGGCGAGCTCGGCACCTACAATGGCCCCTGGGACAATCCGGACAACGTGCGCAAGCTGAACGGTCTCGTGCGCTACAGCCGGGGCACCGCGACGGATGGCCTGACCATCACCGGCATGGCCTACGCGAACAAATGGAATTCGACCGACCAGGTGCCGCAGCGTGCGATCACCGCCGGTTTTATCGACCGCTTCGGCTCGGAAGATCCGAGCGACGGCGGCAACACCAACCGCTTTGCGCTCTCGGGCCGCATCGCGCAGAGCGACGATGTAGGGTCGTGGCAGGCCAACGCCTATGTCGTGAAGAGCCAGCTCGACCTCTTCAACAACTTCACCTATTTCCTCAGCGATCCCGTGCTCGGCGACCAGTTCCACCAACACGACGACCGCCTGATGGCGGGCGCCAACATCTCGCGCACGCTCAACGGGTCGTTCGCAGGCCTGCCGATGCAGACCACGATCGGCCTGCAATCGCGCTATGATTCGATCGATCTGGCGCTGAGCAACACGTTCCAGCGCGGCTTCCTCTCCAGCATTCGGAGCGACAAGGTCGGCGAGGGCAGCGTCGGCGTCTTCGCCGAGAACACCGTGCGCTGGACCGATTGGCTGAGGACCACTGTCGGCCTGCGCGGCGACTATTATGCGGCCGACGTCACCTCGCTGTTCAATGCCAACAATTCCGGCCGCTCTGACGCCGCGCTCGGCACCCCGAAATTCCGCATGGTGCTCGGCCCGTTCAACCAGACCGAATTCTTCCTCGGTGCCGGCACCGGCATGCACTCGAACGACGCGCGCGGCGCGACCACGACGGAAGATCCGAGCGACCCCGCCACGCGACTTACGCCGTCGCCGCTGCTGGTACGTACAAAGGGCGCGGAGGTTGGCGTCCGCAGCAAGATCGTTCCCGGCCTCGACACCTCGCTTAGCCTCTTCATCCTCGACCAGGATTCCGAGATCCTGTTCTCCGGCGATGCCGGCGATACCTCGGCGACCCGCGCCAGCCGCCGCTACGGCTTCGAGTGGACCAATCACTACCGCCCGCGCTCGTGGATCGACATCGATGCCGATCTCGCCATGACGCATGCGCGCTTTCGTGGCACTGAAAGCGAGCAGGCGGAGGTCTACGCCTCGCTCGCGGGTTATCCCGAGGCGCAGATCGGCAATGCGCCCGGCAACTACATTCCGAACGCGCCGGCGATGGTGGCATCGGCCGGCATCACGCTCGGCGAGAAGACCGGCTGGTTCGGGACTTTGCGCTGGCGCTATCTGGCGTCGAGCCCGCTGACGGAAGACAATGCGTTCCGCTCGTCCGCGACCAGCATCTTCAACGGCCGCCTCGGCTATCGCATCGACAATGGCTGGCGCATCCAGCTCGACGTGCTCAATCTCTTCAACACGCAGGCGAACCAGATCACTTATGCCTATGGCTCGCTGCTCAAGACCGACACGCTGTACAATCTCTGCACCGGCGGCGTCGCGCCGACGGCGGTCTGCCAGAATGGCGTGATGGATTACGTGCTGCACCCGGTCGAGCCGCTGACCTTTCGCCTGACTGTCGCCGGGACGTTCTAGGCGATCTCAAGCCGAGGCCGCGCTCGGAACCGGCTCGGCCGGCAGATCGTCGCCGTTGGGATCACCCGGCGCGGTAGCCCAGGCCAGCTCCACCAGCGTCACGATCCGGCGACCGGCGCCGTCGAGCTGGCAGACGATCAGGCCCTGCTCCTCCATATAGCCGAGCAGGCGCTGGGCGCGGCGCAGCGAATGCGAGCCGTAGGCACGCGCGATCGCGGCGTCGCCGGGGCAGGGCCAGCCTTCCTTCGCCGCGCGAGCGATCATCATGAACACGCCCTGCATGTCGTCGGGCAGGATCGAGGCGCGCAGCGACACGTCCTGCCAGACGTTGTCCTCCGCATGCTCGGCGCCGAGCCCGGCGCGCGCGCGTGTCAGCATGCGGCGGAATTCATTTAGATCAGGCACCGCGGAGCCGAGGCCCTCGATGCGGCAGCGAACCACGAACTCCTGATAGAGCACGCCGACGGCGCGGAAGCCGGCATCGGGCTCGGCGAGCACGGCGCGAAGCGTACGATCGACCCGCTCGCGCCGCTCGGCGAGCTCCTCGGCGCTGATCGGCACCGCGGCCACTTCAGGCCGGATCTCCGGCGCGGCCGCCTTCGCGGCGCGGAGCTGCTCGAGCAGATCGGGCGCGGGCCGGCGTTGCGGGCGGCTGGCATCGGGCGGCGGCGCGGCCAGGATCACGGCGCGCATATCCTCGAGCGCGGCTTCCGGCATCGGCATCAGCCGCGGCGTGGAATTGCGCGCGTGGGTGTCGGTCGGGCCGATATGCAAACGCAGGGGGCGTCGCGACAACGCCGGGCCGAGTGCCATGAACTGTCCGCGCTCGAGATCGCGAAAGGATTCGGCCTGCCGACGCTCCATGCCGAGCAGGTCGGCGGCGCGCGCCATGTCGATGTCGAGGAAGGTCCGGCCCATCAGGAAATTGGAGGCTTCCGCCGCGACGTTCTTGGCGAGTTTTGCCAGGCGCTGGGTCGCGATGATGCCGGCGAGGCCACGTTTGCGGCCGCGGCACATCAGATTGGTCATCGCGCCGAGAGAGAGCTTGCGCGCCTCGTCCGAGACCTCGCCGGCGACCGCCGGCGCGAACAGCTGCGCCTCGTCGACCACCACCAGCATCGGGTACCAGTGGTCGCGGTCGACGTCGAACAGGCCGCCGAGGAAGGCCGCGGCACGCCGCATCTGGTTCTCGGCGTCCAGCCCTTCGAGATTGAGCACGGTGGAGACGCGATGCAGCCGCGCGCGCTCGCCGGCAACCTGAAGGCCGCGCTCGGTGTGATCCTCCGCCTCGATCACCAGATGGCCGAATTGCTCGGCCAGCGTGACGAAATCACCTTCGGGGTCGATGATGGCCTGCTGCACCCAGGGCGCGCTCTGTTCGAGCAGCCGCCGCAGCAGATGCGACTTGCCGGAGCCCGAATTGCCCTGCACCAGGAGGCGGGTCGCCAGCAGTTCCTCGAGGTCCATGGCGGCCGCGGCGCCTGCCGTGGTCTGCCCCATCTCGATCGCAACCGTCATGTCCGACTCAGGCCCTTCCATTCGCGGAGTGGGGCTTACCAATCGAAGCGGGATGCGTCGAGCGCTACGGCGCGAATCAGGGCGTCTTGCCCACGACGCAGTTCAGGCGTGACCGGACAACCGTAGAAGTGCGGGCCGATAGGGCGCCTGCGGATCGTCGTCCTCGTTCTCGGGAATCGCGCAGGAGCCGAATTCCTGCCTGATACGCTCGATCTCGGCCACGCGTGCATGCAGCCGCTGCAAATGTTCCGGCGACGTCGCCCGCCAGAACCGGAAGGTGTCGGCGGTGAGCGGAAGGAACGCGGTGCCGAACAGCGTGGGATCGGGAACAATGGTGCGCCCGAGCAGCATGTACCGGTTCTCGCCGGAGACGACGAGGGTTGCATAGCCGCGATTGCCGATCCGCTTGATCCCGTTCAGCGACCATTCGGCGAGCTTGCCGAAATACGGCTCCTCGCGCCAGCGATCGGGACAGTGGTCGTCGACCGTCACGTTCACGGCGTCCTGGCTGAAATGCACGATGATGCCCGACTTGGCTGGAAACCACTCGTCGTCGAGATGGCCCTGCAGCCAGGCGCAGACGAATGACCGGCACATCTGCGGACGGCGGTCGTAGATGGTGCACCCGGTTCCCGTCTGCCAGTGTCTGCACAGTTGGTTCACCGGCTTGTCGACGGCGGCGACCTCGAGGATATCGCAGCAGGCGTTGCACGAGCCGCATTGCCGGGTGAGCGGCGCCGTTTTCGGCAGGCCGGTCGCGCGAAAACCCTGGGCGTCGCGGACCAGGAGCTTTTGCTTCTCCAGCGTGCTCAGCGCGCGCTCGACCTTGAGGCGGGACAATCCGGTCGCGTCAACGATCCCCTTCATCGTCGTCGCGCCGGCCTCCACCGCGCGAGCGACCTGCAACGCCGTCTGATCCATCGTCTTCTACTTGTTCTTCAGCCCTTCGATCCGGCCATCGCGCTGCCCCGGAACCTGCGGAAATCGGCGCCCGCGTGACGGCTAGCAGTCGCATGTATGCGGGATTTACGCAAACGGACTGCTGAGCAGGATCGCCCGTATTGGGCCAAATTGTAAGCCCATGCTGAGGGGCGATCCGATCTGCATCGACAATTCGATCAGTGCAGGCCGGCGCGACCTATGACGGCAGCGCCGGCACGCTGCTACTGCGCGCCAGATCCGCCCTGCACGATCTTCTCGTTTAGCTTCAGGTCCACGGTCTCGACAGTGCGGTCGATCTCGGCATTGGGGGTGCCGAGCTGATGCGAGATCAGCTTCACCAGCAGGTCGACGCGCTCGATGAAGGGCGCGCCGCTCGCGACCGCGCGCGCGGCCGATGACGGCTTGAGCAGCCTCTCGGCGGCCTTGGCGTATTTCGCGAACGGCACCTGGTCCTGCGGATCGGCGCCGAGACGGCGGGCGATCGCGTCGACATGGTCGTAGATCGTCTGCGAGCGCGCGAGATCGCCGTGCACGGCGTCGCGGATCGACTGCGGCTCGTGCGGCGTGATGCAGCGATAGTTGCCGGTCAGCAGCATCGACCATTTCGCCAGCGGCACGAACAGCGAAGAGAACACTTTCAGCTTCACCGGCACGTCGTGACCGTCGAGCGTCACCGCGTCGATGTCGGCTTCGAGCTCGCGCAGCACCTTGTTGTGCTTCTCGTCGGCGAAGGCCGATGCCTTGAAATTCGTGGGCAGGCCGACATGAAGCACGTTGGCGGCTTCTTCCGGCGGACGGAAGGCCTGCGGGTCGGGCGAGCACAGCGTCACCAGGCCGGGCTCGAAGCGCTCCCACACCTGCGCATTGGTGTAGGCCTCCTCGAGATCCATGTCGGCGAGCGACGGGATCCGCTTCAGGTAGGGCAGCGGCGGCATGTTCATGATCGACAGGCACGGCAGCTTCGCCGCGGCGATCTTGACCATGAGAACGCGGACCGTGTGGTTGGTGTATTGCGGCTCCTGCATTGCCAGGCCGACCATGTCGTAGCGCGAGAGGTCGACATTGCCCGGCGTCACCGCGTCGAGCTTGCCGGGCAGGTTGCGCGAGAAGATCGCCCGGTGCACCGCCTCGTCGCGCAGCTTGATGCGCACCTCGGTACCGTCACGATTGATCAGCTCGGCGGTCTTGGCGCGGCAGACCAGGGACACGTTATGGCCCGCCATCAGCAGCTTCGTGCCCAGCAGGGAACCGTAGGAAGCCCCGAGAATCAGGATGTTACGCGCCATATTCCGTCCCTTTGAAAATGTGTGTGATTTTTGAGCCCCGGCCGTCATCCGCGGGCGAGTTGCCGGCATGTAAAGCGAAGTCCGCGGGGATGGCAACTGGGATAATGCATACAAGGCGGAAGGTGGACTGCCGGGCGGGCGCGGGTAATCGGTCGCCCGGATGGAGCGCGGCCCGATCCGGGACCGCTCGTCCGGCGCCCGCGCTTTTCCCGGATTGCGCGGAGCCTGTCACCGGGCGGCGCTTCGCGTCGACCCGTTGGCTCCATCCGGGCGACGGGGCTCTCGTCGCCCGACGGGCAAAACACCCGAGAGGGCGTCAAGCCGCGCGGGCGAAAATATTCCACTTTACCGAAATTCGGAATTGGCGTATGTGCTGCCCATCCCGGCTCACCAAGAGGGGCGATCTTGTGTCGTCACTGTCGCGAGCCGGGTTGCGGTGGACGCGGCAGCGTTGGGCGCGAGAAGTGCGGGCAGGGCGGATTGCTCTCCGTGAGCCCAAAGCTTCGTGCCGGATGAGCGGCGCTGTCAGGTTCGTCTCGTCTGTAAGTTTCCGGCTCCGTCGACAGAGCTGGAAAAACTGCGGCGAAATGGCGGGCCGTGCGTACGGCAAAACCGTGTGGTCCTGGCCGTCGTTGCTACGGTCAAGTGCTTTGCGAATGCGGCAGTCGCGTCAACCGGCGCGGTGCTGGTGACTTTTGCAAGCGTGAGGGAGGCCAGAAGGAACTCGGCTCCCGGGAGAGCGCGGCATAAGCCGTCCAACCATCGCGCAGGGAAGGCCGAGTGATTGGCACCACCTGTATGCTGCTGTGCGGTTTCCTTGCGTTACCTTTCGCGCAGCGGACCGTGGGTACGAGGTCAGCACCCGGCCTTCCCTGCGCCCTCTTGGCTTCGAGGGTGGAGTGACCAGGCAAAACTCGGGCAAAACTCGGGCGAAACATGGCGCGAGGATGCGAAGGCGCGTCTGCAGCACTCGCTGTCGTCGCCCGGCTTGACCGGGCGATCCAGTATTCCAGAGACGGCTGTGATTGAGCCGAGAGGCCGCGGCGTACTGGATTCCCCGCTTGCCGCCTACGCTAAAGCTTCGGCGGCCCTGGACCTCAGCCCCGGCGAAGCCTTGGCGTAGCCGGGTCGCGGGGAATGACAGGGGTACTTGGAGGACGACGCCGATGTCTCATACTCCGTCATTGCTTTGCTGCGCTCGCAACGACGTGGAGAGAGCGTGCGCCACTATGCTCCCGTGCTTGGTCAGCGCGTCCGGGAGACCGGAGGAAACGAGCGTGTTTCAAAGAACGATGCCGCTGAGAAACTTTACGCAAGCTCCGGTCGTCGCATCCGCGCGAAACTTGCGCGTTCCGTCACGCCGCGAACTCCCGCCTCATCCCTGGCTCGCCATGCGCGCGGTCGAGATGCCCCTCGATCTTCGGGCGGTCGCGGGTGCGCTCGAAGCTGGTGCAGAGGAGCTCGGTCTCCTCGAGAGAAACCGGGGCGCGGTACAGCCGGCACATGAATTCGGCGCTCGCGCGTCCCTTGCCCGCGCCGGGACTGCGTTCGGCGAGAAACATGCAGTCGCGGCAGATGCTGGCATCGAGCCGCTGATGGGCCGCGTCGAGATGATTGAGGATCTCGCGCAGCGAGTCGCGCAGCCTGACGCATTCGTCGGTGCCGAGAGACGTGACCGCGTTCACCACGTGATTGATCGGGTCGTGCTGGCTCAGGCATTTCTCGCCTTGCGCGGTGACGTGCAGCACGACGGACCGCTTGTCCTCGTGCGACGGCTTTCGCACCAGGAAGGACTTGGCTTCCAGCGTCTTCACGATCTGCGATGCGGTGGCGCGGGTCGCGCCGATGAAGCCGGCCAGCGCGGACGGCGTGCGCGAGAACCTGTTGGCGCGGTGAAGAAAGCGCAGCGCCATCCATTCCCGGTCGCGCAACCCGTGCTGATTGCCTTCGAAATACCAGGCTCTGGCCGCCTGAACCAGCAGCTCGACGGCCTCGCGTGCCAACGGCATAAATTCCTACCTTGCCCCGGATATCACGTCTGCGGCGCCCCGGAGCCGCCTTCCGTCGTTGCGCACCAGTCCTTCGCGAGAAGCCGTACCAACCACAATCGACACATACGAAGGCGCAGAGCCCGCCTCTCGCGCGAAAGCACGGACCGTTCTGCCGCCGATCTCGACAGATGGACCCTGCGAGATACGGCGCGAGAAGCTGTGTCGATGATGGTGTGCCAATCGTGGCGTCGTCGAACGAAAGCCCGAGTTGCCGTCACAGCCGGACGATGGATCGGTATTGTTCAACCGTAGCCCCTGAAGTTCAAGTCACACGCAGACGTTTCTTGTATTCCATCGAAACGATGAATGAGCTTCTCAACAAAATCAAGTAGAGACGCTCCTGAAGACTGGCTGTCGCTCGAAGCGATTGTAACGTTCAAGACAATCTCGTTCGTCAGGACACATCATGGTGATCGCAATACGCAGTGTAGCAAGCTACTTGCACGCAAATGTGCGACGGTTTGATTGCACGCCTGCTGCTGTTCGCCGTTGATGCAAATTGATGGAAGCTTGTGCATGACGGTGACGCGCAGCGGCGCGTCATCCACAACTTGTGCGATCCGTCACAGAATCGGCAATGGAACTCGTAGGGATTGCACGCAGCGGTTGTTGTGATAATGACAGCGAGACGGGGCCGCCGATCGCTTTCGCCTCGGCGGCGCGATCTCCACCGAACGGCCGATGCTGGCGCGCGACGGAAAGCGGCAGTCGGCGACGGGTGCGCATGCGCCGGAGGCGCAGCGGTATGCGTGATCGACTGTCGCGATAATGAGCAGGTCGACGACGACGGGCGCGCCGGCCGCGCCCGGCTAGTCGCCCTTGAGCATGTCTCGCAGCTCGCGGAATGGATCGGCGCTCGGCCCTGCCGAGGCGTCCTGCCGCATGGCGCTGTAGATCTTCGGGACCATGTCGACGGCCTGGTCGAGACCCGAATCACGCCCCGTCTGATATCCGCCCATCAGGCGAAGGTCGCGCGTGTCCTCGTATTTGGCGATCATGGTGCGCAGCTTGCTCACCAATTCGCGCTCCTCGGGGTCCCAGACGTTGTGGGCGAGGCGGGAGACCGAGGCCAGAACGTCGACGGCGGGATAGCGCGCCTGGTCGGCGATGTGCCTGGAGAGCACGATGTGGCCGTCGAGGGTGCTGCGGATGGTGTCGGCGATCGGCTCGTTGTGATCGTCACCGTCGACCAGCACGGAGAAAATGCCTGTAATCGTCCCGGATCCCTCCTCGCCGGGGCCGGCGCGCTCCAGCAGGCGGGGCAGGTCGGTGAAGACCGTCGGTGCGTAACCGCGTGCGACCGCAGGCTCTCCGGCGGCGAGGGCGACCTCGCGGGCGGCATGGGCGAAACGGGTGATCGAATCGACCACCAGCAGGACCGATTCGCCCCGGTCGCGGAAATATTCGGCGACCGCCATGGCGGTCTTCGGCGCCAGCCGCCGCATCATCGGGCTTTCATCTCCCGTCGATACGATGGTGATGGCGCGGCTGCGGTTGGCGCCGAGCACGTCCTCGATGAATTCGCGCACCTCGCGGCCGCGTTCGCCGACGAGCGCCAGCACGACGGTGTCAAAGCCCTGGCTGCGGGCCAGCATCGCCAGCAGCGTCGATTTGCCGACACCGGAGCCGGCAAAGATGCCGACGCGCTGGCCGGCGCAGATCGGGGCGAACAGGTCGATGACGCGCACGCCGGTGTGGAGCGGCTTGTGGACGCGCGCCCGCTTCATGGCCGCCGGCGCCTCGGCTTCCGCCGAGACGGTGCGCGATCCCGGGGTGAGGGGACCTTGTCCGTCGAGCGGCGCGCCGAGCGCGTTGATGACGCGGCCCTTCCAGCTCGGATCGGGCGCGAAGGACAGTGGCGGCATCCGGTAAGCAACCGAGCCGAGGCCGCCGGCGAACTGCCGGTCGAACGGCTTGGCGATGATGCCCTCGCTGTCGATCCGCACCACCTCGCCGATCTGGGGCTTGCCGCCGGAGTTGACGCCGATCAGTTCACCAAGCCTGACGAAGCGCGACAGGCCGGAGACGCGGAAATGCGTCGGAGCGATCTCGGAGATCGCGCCGCTGACGCTGGCCAGGGGAGTGCTCTGCTGAAGCTCCAGCAGCGCCCACTCGAGTTGCCGAAGAGCGTTCAAGGAAACCGTCCACCCTCAATGCGCATGCAGCGCAGTCTATTTGCCCGGCTCGCCAAGCGTCCGGATTGCGTTCTGGAGCGAGCTCTCGGTGCCCTCGATCATCGAATTGGTGCCGTCGAAGGCGCGCGAAGCCGCGATCAGCTTCGTCAATTTCATCATCGGATTGGCGCCGGAGCCCTCGACATAGCCCTGCTTGAAGCCGTCGCGGGAGAAATCGGCGATGGCGGTCGCGGGCCGGTCCGGCGTGACGCCGGAATTGCCGTAGCGCTCGAGATTGGCATCGGCGGGAATGTTGAACAGGCCGATGGAGCCGATCTCGTTGTTGTCCTGGGTGATCGCGCCGCTGCGGGCGATCGCGATCGGTCCGCCGTTCGGGTCGAGCGTGATCTGCGCGCCGCCGGCATCGATCACGGGGAAGCCGGACACGGTCTGAAGGTCGCCGTTGGGGGCGAGCTGGAGGCGGCCGTCGCGCGTATAGACCGTGCCGTTCGGGCCGGCGAAGGCGATCCAGCCCTGTCCGACCACGGCGACGTCGAGCGGGTTGCCGCTCTCGGTGATGCTGCCCATCTCGCGCGAGATGATGTTGTCGCCGGGCGAGGAGAAGGCCACCGGGTTCGCGCCGGCCTTCGACAGCACGGTCTCGAACTTCACGACGTCGGTGCGGAATGCCGCCGTGTTGACGTTGGCGACGTTGTTGGCGATCGTCTGGAGGCGCTTTTCGAGGGCGACCTGCGCCGACAATCCCACATAGAGGGCCGATTGCATGACTTACTTTCCGAACCGGATGGACTGAAGCTTCGTGAGCATGTCGGTATCCAGGCCGGCCATCGACGACGCGCCGCCGATCAGGACCAGAGCGGAGTTGGTCGAGTTGCCATTGTTGATGTCGTTCTGGGCCTGGGTCGCATCCCACATCGCGGCGAAGCGCTGCACGAACTTGGTGACCTTGGCCGGGTCCTGGAAATCGGTGAGGTCGATCTTGCTCGTGATCAACTTGGCCTGGGCGTCGATGTCTGCCGCGCTGATGGTCGACGGCAGCCCGAGCGCGGTCTGGACCACCTGCGTCATCGCCTTGTCGGCGAGGATCTGGTAGGAGGTGCTGATGGTGGAGGCCTTGCGGGTGAAATAGAGCGCCAGCCGCAGACCCTCGTTCTGGTCGCCGGCCTTCTCCTCCATCGTCTGCGTGACGTATTGGGTCGCCGTACCGGTCGTGGCGGCGGCGGTCTGGGTCGCTTTGTCGCCGAGGGCGGCGAAATTGAAGGCGGCGGCGAACTGCCGGTAGCGGGTGTCGGTCAGCTTGTTGGCGAAGCTCTTGGAGTCGGAGACGCCCTCGGTCAGCACCTTGCGCATGAACGCCTTGGCATAGGTCATGTCGCTGAGACCAAAGGCCTTCATCGCGTAGGAGTAGAGGCGATAGTCCTTCAGGAAGTCGTCGATCGTCTTCACATTGCCGATATGGCTGAGAAAATAATCGGTGTCGCGGCTGACGTCCGGCTGGGCCGCGACCTGCGTCAGCGATTTGCCCATGTCCTTGGTCAGTCTGGTGTAGTCCGCGATCGTGGATAGCATGGCACGCGCCCCTCTGGCCGCCGTTGCGACTTCGTCTCAAGCTGCCGCCAATTGCTTGCGCGGGGCTGGCGACCACGAAGCCAGCCTCGCGCAAGCGTCGCCGACTAGATATTCCCAATGGGATCGGCGATGGAGTGGCGCGTTGCTCAGTTTCGTGGGGATTTTCATCACGGTCGCGGCACTGCTCGGCGGATTTGCCGCCATGGGCGGGCATCTGGCCGTGCTCATGCAGCCGTGGGAATTCGTGATCATCCTGGGCACCGCGATCGGCACCTTCATCGTCGCCAATCCGTGGAAAACGGTCGTTGATACCGGCGTGGCCTGCATGCAGGCCATCACCGGCGCGGTGCCGAGTGAGCGCTATTACCTCGATCTGCTCGGAGCGCTCCATGCCCTGATGCGGGAGCTGCGGGGCAAGGGCCGCAACGAGGTCGAGGCGCATATCGACGATCCCGCGTCCTCGGAGATCTTCAAGGCGTTCCCGAGCGTCCTCGGGGACCCGCCGTTGCTGCAGTTCATCTGCGACTATGTCCGCCTCATCATCATGGGCAATGCGCGCACGCACGAGATCGAAGCGCTGATGGACGAAGAGATCCACACCATCGTGAAGGCCAAGCTGGCGCCCTACAATTCGATGGTGGTGGTGTCCGAGGCGCTGCCGGCGCTCGGCATCGTCGCCGCCGTGCTCGGCGTCATCAAGGCCATGGGCGCGCTCGACCAGTCGCCGAAGCTCCTTGGCGGCTTCATCGGCGCGGCGCTCGTCGGCACCTTCGCCGGCATCTTCCTGTCCTACGGCGTCCTCTCGCCCTTCGCGATCAAGATCAAGATGACGCGAGAGAAGCGCTGCCGGCCCTACATCATCGTCAAGCAGACGCTGCTGGCGTTCATGAACGGCGCCATGCCGCAGATCGCCGTCGAGCACGGTCGCAAGATGATCGCGAGCGGCGAACGGCCGTCGATCGACGTGGTCGAGAACGAGACGATCGCGGGTCCGAAGGCCGTCGCGACCGAGGCTGAACCGAAGGCTGCCCGCGCATGATGACGGAAGACCTCGACGTCGATCAGCGGAAGCAGCTGCCGAACTACCTGCTGGACGCCGCTGGCATATCGATCGAACGCATGCCGATGCTCAATGTGATCTTCGATCGCATGGCGGCATCGTGCACCGACAGCCTGCAGCCGATGGCCGGAACGCCGTGCTACTTCTCCGTCAACGGCATCACCAACGACCCGCTCGGCGACATCATCAAGGATTACGAGGGCAACGCGGTTGCCGCCGTGCTCTATGCCGAGCAGTGGGACTCGCGCGTCATCATTATGCTGGATCGCGACTTCGTCTTCACCATGGTCGAGGCGATGTTCGGCTCTGACGGCGCCGAACCGCCGCTCGACGTCGAACGCACCTTCTCGAACATCGAGATCCGGCTGGTCCAGGCACTGTTTGAGCGGTTCGCCAAGGCGCTGCAGGGCGCCTTCGCCGGCACCTCCAATGTCACCTTCCGTGTCGAGCGAGTCGAGACGGCGATGGCGTCGCTCGCGATTGGCCGCGCCAGCAATATGTCGATCTGCGCGAACATGATGGTGCAGGCGCTCTATCGCGGCGGCCAGATGTTCCTGATCATTCCGCACTCCGCGCTCAATCCGCTCAGGCAGAAGCTCGCCCACGTCGTCGTCAGCGATGGCCGCGCGGCCGATCCGCGCTGGCGCGAGCAGATGGAGAGCGAGGTTCACCGTACCGAAGTGACGCTGAGCGCGGTGCTCGACGAGAAGATGATTTCCCTCGAGGACGTCGTGCAATTCAAGGTGGGGCAGGTTCTGGAGCTCGAGGCCACGCCGCGCACGCTGGCCCGGCTCGAGAGCAACAACCAGGTGCTGTTCTGGTGTCAGATCGGCCAGCTCGATGGCTATTACGCCATGCAGGTGGCCGATCCCGTCGATCAGAAGCGGGAGTTCGTCGATGATATCCTATCTCGTTGATGCCGTGCTGCTGATCGCGCTGGCGTTCACCAGCATGAGGGTGACCCGGATGCACCGCGAATTGGCGCGGCTGCGCAGTTACCAGGGCGAGTTCTCGACCATCGTCCACGAGACGGCGGGCGCCTTCGACACCGTCATCACCGCCGCGCATGATTCCACCGCAAATCTCGGCCGGCTCGCCAACGTGCTGAGCACGAAGATAGATCAGGCCCACGAGGCGATTGCGGCGCTCGACGCGCGGAGCGGGCTCCAACCGGCCTCAACCGTGAGCGGCGCCGAGGCGAACAAGCATTGAATTCGGGACTTGAAGGACACGTGCGATCGGACCGTCGCGGCGCTCCGGGAGCGGAAATACCAAGAGGCGATACCAAATGGCGCAATCTTTCGAATATGAGTCTGCATCGGCATCGGGAGAGACCGATGCGTCTCCGCTGGAGCGGCTGGCGGAGATCGCCGCGCGCACGGCGGACGAAACCGGCAAATTCGCCAATGTCGATGCCATCCTGCGCATTCCCGTCACGATGCAGGTGGTGCTGGGATCTGCGACCATTCCGGTCGCGAACCTGATGAAGCTCGGCCGCGGCGCGGTGGTTCCGCTCGATCACCGTGTCGGCGAGCCGGTCGACGTCGTGGTCAATGGCCGCGTCGTTGCCCGCGGCGAAGTGGTTGTCGTCGAAGAGGACAATTCCCGCTTCGGCGTCTCGCTCACGGAGATCGTCGGACCGCTGGGGCAGGGTGATACCTGATCATGGCGGCACAGGTCGGCGTCGCTCCTATCAAGCAGCGAGGCGTTGCCACGCTGGGCGGAACGGAAAAGGTCGCGGCACTCCTGCTGGCCATGGGCCGGCAGGCGGCCGCGAGCGTGCTCTCGCAGTTCGAGCCGCAGGATATCCGCATCGTCACCAAGGCCGCGGCCGAGCTGCGGCCGATCACCGCGCAGGAGCTCGAGTCGATCGTCGAGGAGTTCGCCCAGCAATTCTCGATGGGCGCCAACATTCTCGGCACCATCGGCGGTCTTGAAGCCGTGCTCGGCGACGTGCTGCCTGCCGACCAGGTCTCGGCAATCATGTCGGACCTGCTCGGCAATTCGAGCCGGTCGGTGTGGGACCGCGTCTCGTCGGTGTCGGAAAACTCGCTGGCGACGTACCTCTCCAAGGAGCATCCGCAAACCGCGGCGCTGATCCTGTCCAAGGTCAAGCCGTCCTGCGCCGCCAAGGTGATGAGCCAGCTGCCGTCGCGAGCCTGCGCAACGAGCTGATGCGGCGCGTCCTCAGCCTCAAGCCGATCGTCGACGACGCCATGAAAGTCCTCGAGAAGACCCTGCACGAGGACCTGACGCTCAATTTCGCCCGCAACCTCGGCGCCGACACCTACGCGCGCGTCGCGGACATCATCAACAAGATGGAGCGCGGCCATATCGAGGACATGCTGAAGAGCTTGTCGGAGAAGCGTCCGAAGTCGGCCGAAGTTCTGAAGGAACTGCTGTTCACCTTCGACGACGTGGTCAATTTGACCCCGAAGGCGCGCACCATGATCTTCGACCAGGTGCCGACCGATCGCATCTGTTATCGCGCTGAAGGGCACGGACAAGCATTTCCGCGAACTCATCCTGTCCTCGGTTGCCTCGCGCGTCCGCCGCGTCGTCGAGCACGAACTCGCCATCGGCGAGCCGTCGAACCAGCGCGACGTGCTGGAGGCGCGCCGCGTCATCACCGACCTTGCACTCGACCTGGCGGAAAAGGGCGAAATCGAGCTCAACCCCGAGCAGGAGGACGAGCTGGTCTTCCGCTGACCGCTGAACGGGCATGGCAGAAACATCCGATCAGGAGAGCAAGACAGAAGAGCCGACCGAGAAGAAAGTCCGCGATTCGCTCGAACAGGGCAAAATCCCGGTCTCTCGGGAGGCTTCTATCTTCGCCTCGATGGCCGCGCTGATGGTGATCCAGGCGTTCCTGATCGGCCAGGGCGTACAGCAATTGACGCCGACGCTGAAGAGCCTGCTCGACGATCCCGAAGGCTTCCCTCTCAGCAACGGCGCGGACGCGCGCAACCTGCTCACGGTGGTGGGCCTCGAGGCGTTGCGATTCCTGGTGCCGCTGGTCGTCACCCTGGCGGTGTTCGGCCTCGCCGCATCGTTGCTGCAGAATGCGCCGCGCCTGGTGCTGGAGCGCATCAAGCCGCAGCTGTCGCGAATCTCCCCGATCAGCGGCTGGAGCCGGCTGTTCGGAACGCAGGGCCTCGTCGAATTCGCCAAGTCGCTGTTCAAGCTCGTCTCGGTGACGGTCGTCGTCGTGTTCGTGCTGCGCTCGTCCGAAGCCCGGGCGTTCGAGGCGATGTATACGGATCCGGTCGCGCTACCGGAGATGATTCTCAACATCGCGATGCGGATCGTCTCGGCGATCTGCATCGCCACCATCGTCCTGGTCGCGATCGATCTCGCCTGGGCGCGCTTCCACTGGCGGCGCGAGCTGCGCATGACCAAGCAGGAGATCAAGGACGAGCACAAGCAGGCGGAAGGCGATCCCCTGATCAAGGCGCGCCTGCGCTCGCTGGCGCGCGACCGTTCGCGCCAACGCATGATCGCATCCGCCTCGCGCGCGACGCTGGTGATCGCCAACCCGACGCACTTCGCGATCGCGCTGCGCTACAAGCGCGAGGAAAACGCAGCGCCCATGGTCGTCGCCAAGGGCATGGACGTGATCGCGCTGAAGATCCGCGAAGTCGCCGAGCAGAACCGGATTCCGGTGATCGAGAACAAGGCGCTGGCGCGCGCGCTCTATGAGGCGGTTCAGGTCGACCAGGTGATTCCGGCGGAATTCTTCCGGCCGGTCGCCGAGATCATCTACTTCCTGCAGTCCAAGCAGGCGCCGCGGACCGAGAAGGTTCAGTAGATTTCCGAGCATAGCGTCGGCTGCATCAGCCTGACGAAAGCTTGCGGCCCTAAACTTAATCTTAAGAAATCAGCATGGGGCCGTCGTGGGACCGCTTTATCTCTTCGAACTCGCATCGTCGCAGGCGCGGTACCTCGAGCTCCGCCAGTCGACCATCGCGACCAACGTCGCCAACGCCAATACGCCGGGCTTCAAGGCGCGCGACGTCGAGCCCTTCAACAAGGTGCTCGACGCCACGCCGGTCAGGCTCGCGACGACGTCGCCCTCGCACATGCAATTGTCCGCGGCCGAGACCGATACGCGGAAGACCGCGAAGAAGGACAGCTGGGAAGTGGTTCACTCCGGCAACTCCGTCAGCCTCGAGCAGGAAATGATCAAGGGCAGCGACGTCAGTCGCGACTACTCGATGAACTCGGCGGTCGTGCGGTCGTTTCACCGCATGCTGCTGTCGAGCGCGAAGAGCTGAGGTGAATTGACATGCTGGACTCACTGCAAGCGTCATTGACGGTCGCGAGCTCCGGGCTCGAAGCGCAGTCGACGCGCATGCGCATCGTTTCGGAAAACCTAGCCAACGCGACCTCGACGGGGCGCACGGCCGGCGCCGATCCGTATCAGCGCAAGACCATCACCTTCGATGCCGCGATGGACCGTGCCTCGGGCGCGCAGCTTGCGAAGGTCAAGGAGATCGGGGTCGACACCACGCCGTACCGCGTAGAGTACGAGCCGGGACATCCCGCCGCCGACAAGGCCGGTTACGTCAAGCTGCCGAACGTCAACATGATGATCGAGATGGCCGACATGCGGGAAGTCAACCGGTCCTATGAAGCCAATCTCCAGGTCGTGAAACAGGTGCGGTCGATGCTGGGCATGACCATCGACCTGCTGAGGAGCTGATAATGCTTGAGGCGATTTCATCCACCGCGATTTCCGCAGGGCAAGCGGCGAGCCGCGCGACCGAGACGCAGGCCATCGCGCCGGCGGCACCGACCGCCATTCAGTCCACCGACGATGTCGGATTCGAATCGGTGATGAAGCAGGTGACGACGGACGCGATCGGGACGCTGAAGGCGGGCGAAGCGGCGTCGATCTCGGCGATGCAGGGCAAGGAATCGACCCGGAAGGTCGTGGAGGCGCTGATGTCGGCCGAGCAGGCCTTGCAGACCGCGGTCGCGGTTCGCGACAAGGTCGTGCAGGCCTACCAAGAAGTCGTCCGGATGTCGATTTGATCTGAGGGAATGAAACTGTGAAATCGCTCGCCATTGCGGCCACGGGCATGAACGCCCAGCAGACCAACATCGAAGTCATCGCGAACAACATCGCCAATATCAACTCGACGTCGTACAAGCGTGCGCGCGCGGAATTCACCGATCTGTTCTACCAGATGGACCGCATGCAGGGCGTCGCGAACGTCAATGGCTCCTCGCCGATCCCGGAAGGCTCCAATCTCGGCCTCGGCGTCAAGTCGACGGCCATCCGCAAGCTACACATCCAGGGCGCGCTCACGCAGACCGGCAATCCCTACGACCTTGCGATCAACGGCCGCGGCTGGTTTCAGGTGCTCGGCCCGAACAACGAGGTGCAATACACGCGCGCCGGCTCGTTCAGCCCCAACGCCAACGGCCAGCTCGTCACCACCGACGGCTATCTGCTGGATCCCGCAATCACGATACCGCAGGGAACGGTTCAGGTCGTCGTCAACCAGACCGGACAGGTGTTTGCCAAGCTGGATACGGAAGTGAACCCGCGGCAGATCGGCCAGCTCAACCTCGCCAATTTCGCCAACGAAGCGGGCCTCGAGCCGCTCGGCAGCAACCTCTATCGCGAGACCACGGCGTCCGGCACGCCGGTCGTCGGGCTGCCGGGCGATTCCGGATACGGCAAGATCAATCAGCAATATCTCGAAGCCTCGAACGTCGACCCGGTGAAGGAAATCACCGAGTTGATCTCGGCGCAGCGCGCCTACGAAATGAACGCCAAGGTCATCCAGGCCTCGGATGAAATGGCCCAGACTGTCTCGAAGGGCATGCGCTAGTTCCGGTGTTCTCGATGTCGAACAGGGTGGGCTTGATGGTGCGCGGGTTGGCCGCCGTGCTGCTGGTTCTCGTCTCGGCGCGCGTCGCCGCGGCCGAGGAGAAGCGGCTTCCCGTGCCGGCCGTGTCGATCCGCGCCGGCGAGCTGATCCGGGACGACATGATCACGGAACGCGCCTTCGCGCCGAATGTGCTCGGCGTTGCCATGTTCATCGAAGGACGCCAGATCCTGGTCGGACGCATGGCGCGGCGCGCGCTGCTGCCAGGCCAGCCGATTCCGACCAATTCGGTGGAGGATCCCTGGACGATTGCCCGCGGCGCCATGGTCAAGGTCGTGGTGGAAGACAGCGGCCTGTCGATCGTCACTTACGGCGCGGCGATGCAGTCGGGTGCGACCGGCGCGCTCATCCCGGTACGAAACACCGACACCGGCGTGATCATCAGAGGCGTCGTCCAGCCGGACGGCACCGTCAAGGTCGTGGATGGATCATGACCAGATTCCTGCTTGCGCTCGTCCTGCTCGTTTCCGCCGCCAGCGCCCAGGCGGCCGTCCGCATCAAGGACATCGCGGACATCAAGGGATTGCGCGAAAACCAGATCGTCGGTTACGGCCTCGTCATCGGCCTGAACGGCACCGGCGACACGCTCCGCAACGCTCCGTTCACCGAGCAGTCCCTGCAATCGATGCTCGAGAACATGGGCATCAACGTCAGGAACGAGACCACGAGCACCAACAATCCCCCGCGTCCGACGACGCTGCGCACACGCAACGTCGCAGCCGTTATGGTGACCGCGGATCTGGCGCCCTCGATCGGAGCGGGTGAGCGCATGGACGTGACCGTATCGTCGCTCGGCGACGCGACCTCGCTGCTCGGCGGCACGCTGGTGATGACGTCGCTGCGGGCGGCGGACGGCGCGGTCTATGCGGTGGCACAAGGCGCGGTCACGGTCGCCGGTTACAGTGTGGGAGGGCAGGCACAGAACGTCAGCCAGGGCACGCCGACGGCGGGCCGCATCCCGAACGGTGCGCTGGTCGAGCGCGAGGTGCAGGGAAGCCTCCACGAGATGGAGTTCCTGGTGCTGGAGCTCAAGAACCCTGATTTCGTCACCGCGACACGCATTCTCGACGCCATCAACGGTTACGCCGGTGGCCGCTACCGCGCGCAGATCGCCTTCGAGCGCGACTACCGCACCATCGTGCTGTCGAAGCCGCGCCATATCGGCCCCGTCCGCTTCCTCGCCGAAATCGGCGAGTTGACGGTCGAGCCGGACACGCCGGCGCGAGTGGTGATCAACGAGCGGACCGGCACGGTGGTGATCGGGCGCGACGTGCGCATATCGACCGTCGCCGTGACGCATGGCAACCTGACGGTTCGTGTCACCGAGCTTCCCGTGGTGTCGCAGCCGGCGCCGTTCTCGCGAGGGCAGACGGTGGTCGTTCCCCAGACCGTGGTCGAGGCCAACGAGGCCGGATCGCAGGTGGCGATCCTGAGCGGCGTCGACCTCCAGCGCCTGGTGCGCGGGCTGAACCAGATCGGCCTGAAGCCGTCGGGCATCATCGCGATCCTCCAGGCGATCAAAACGGCCGGCGCACTCCAGGCCGACGTCATCGTGCAATGATGCACAAGCGTCGTGCAAGCTTGGTCGCTCAATGCTCAGGTCTCGACCGAGAATCGCACGCGGCCCGATGCTGAAGCTGGATCACAAAGCCAAACTCCTCCTCCTGGTCGCGGCCTGCGCGTTCGGATGCGCTTCGCCCGTTCTGGCGCTGGATGAGGCCAAGCCGTCGAAGCCGCTCAACCTGTTATCGTTCGCGCGTGCCCGCGCGCCCGGGCCGCAGAAGCCGTATCCGGCGGCCTCGTCGATACCGGGCGACAATGCGTCGTTCCGGGCGACGGCGTGGGCCGCCGAAGATTCCGGACCCGCAATCACGGGGGCCGTGCCGGCTCCCGAGAAGCCTGCGCCGGCGCCCGCAGTCGCGCCCGTGCGCCCGGCCAAGCCGGGCAGCGTCACGGCGCCGCCGAAGCCCGCACCGGCACAGGCTGCGGTACCTGCGGACAATGAGGTCGCCCTGTTCTGCAGCAATGTCGCCGACCCCGCCGTCGATGCGCGGCTGGCCTGGCAGCTCAGGGAGCTGGAGAAGGCCGAGACCCAGCTCCGGGAGCGGATCGCCGAGGTCGAGGCCAAGCGCGCCGAATACGAGAAGTGGATGGCGCTGCGTGACGACTTCCTGAAGAAGGCCGAAGCCAGCGTCGTCGAGATCTATTCGCGCATGAAGCCGGATGCCGCGGCGACCCAGATCGCCGGGATGGCGGACGAGACCGCCGCCGCCGTGCTTGCAAAACTCAGTCCGAGGAGCTCGAGCGCGATCTTCAACGAGATGGAGACGGCACGCGCGGCGCACCTTGCCGATCTGCTCGGCGGAATGCGTCGCGTGGATGACGGAAAGACCAAATAGATGAAGAATCTGATCCTCATCCTGCCGCTCCTGATGCTGACCGGGTGCATCGGCGATCCCGCGGAAGTGCTGACCGGTCCGCGACTGTCGCCTGTCGGCACCGGCCTGAGGACACAGGCCGATCCGATTCCGGTGACGCCCCGCATGCGTACGCCCGTCAGCTATCGCTCGACCTGGGACGACGGCACGGATCTCTATCGCGATCCCCGTGCCCGGCGCACCGGCGACGTCGTGACCGTCATCATCTCGATGCAGGACAAGGCCAAGCTCGACAACAAGACCGATCGTTCGCGCGATTCGCAAATCAAGTTCGGGCTGGATTGGCTGATGGATGTCGCCGGATGGCAGGACAAGGGCTCGACCAGCGCCAATCTGAACACCAACACCCAGATCAAGGGCAACGGTCAGATCGATCGTACCGAAGACATCAAGCTGTCGATTGCCGCCATCGTCACCGACGTGTTGCCCAACGGCAATATGATGATCAGCGGCTCGCAGGAGTTCAAGGTCAATACCGAGATGCGCGTGCTCAACGTCGGCGGCATCGTGCGTCCGCGCGATATCTCGCGCACCAACACGATCTCCTACGAGAAGATCGCCGAGGCACGCGTGGCCTATGGCGGTCGCGGAAATCTGTCTGACGTGCAGCAGCCTGGATGGGGACATCGGATCTATGACGCCGTGGCACCATTCTGAGAATCGCGCCGACCGCGCCGCGCCGCGAGGGCAGGGGACGTGATGCGCCTGATAGCGGCCATTGTGGTGCTGACCCTGATCGCGATCGGTGCGGGCGCGGTTGCAGGCCTGCATCTGTTCGCGGCCGCGGAGCGCGTCGCCGACGCAAAGAAGACCGCCACGCCGCCGCCCCTTGCCACGAGCTACGCCGGCAGCGCTCGGCTGAGAAAGCTGTCCCCGATCGTGACCAATCTCGCCGCGCCGGCCAACAACTGGGCCCGTGTCGAAGCCTCCATGGTGACCGATAGCATGAGCGACGAGGATGCCGGCATCCTGGCCGCCCATATCAGCGAGGACATCGTGACCTATCTGCGGTCGGCTTCGGTTGGCCAGTTCGAGGGATCGCGCGGGCTTCAACATCTGCGCGACGACCTGACGGAGCGGGCCAATATCCGCTCGTCGGGCAAGATCCGCGAATTGATCATTGAGACCTTGGTGATTCAGTGAGAGTGAGAGTCCTGCTGCTCGCGTTGGTTCTGGTCGTGCTGCCCGAGGTGGCGCTGGCCCAGATTCCGGACCTCAACTCGCTGCTGCCGCCGGGCAACGGCTCCACCAGCGGCCGCATCATCCAGCTGATGGCGGTGATCACGGTGATGTCGGTGGCGCCGGGACTGCTGATCATGGTGACGAGCTTCACGCGATTTGCGGTGGCGCTGTCGTTCCTGCGCTCCGGTCTCGGCCTTCAGACCACGCCGGCCAATCTGGTGCTGATCAGCCTCGCGCTGTTCATGACCTTCTACGTGATGGCGCCGACCTTCGACCGCGCCTGGGAAACCGGCGTCCAGCCGCTGATGAAGAACGAGATCTCGGAGGAAGAAGCCTATCTGAAGATCACCGATCCGTTCCGCGAGTTCATGCTGGCCCATGTCCGCGACAAGGATCTCCAGACCTTCGAAGCACTCGCCGCGGAGAGCTTCCGCAAGAAGTTCGACGACAAGCGCATCGACATGCGCGTCATCATTCCGGCCTTCATGATCTCCGAGCTCAGGCGTTCGTTCGAGATCGGATTCCTCATCATCCTGCCGTTCCTCGTCATCGACATGATCGTGGCGACGCTGACCATGTCGATGGGCATGATGATGATGCCGCCGACGATCATCGCGCTGCCGTTCAAGATGCTGTTCTTCGTGTTGATCGACGGCTGGAACCTGCTGGCCTCCGGACTGGTGCGGTCGTTCTCGTAGCGACCGCGATCGCCGGCCGGTTATGGTTAGCGAAAAGTGCTGGTCTATGGTTAGCAGAGGGTAATGTTAACTATATGATATTACAGCGAAATTCAAGCCGATCTTAATCTCGGCGCAAGATTCGACGTGCTAGGAATGCGGCACGGCGGGTTGGACCCCACCCACATCAGTCCAAAGGCATGATGCCGCCCCTCCGTACCGGTGAAAGCCCGGTATGTCCCCTCGTGAAAATGTAACGCGTACATCAAAGGGACATTCGCAATGTCAAGCCTGCTTACGAACTCGACCGCCATGACCGCGCTCCAGACCCTGCGGTCTGTCAGCTCGCAACTCTCCACCACGCAGAACCGGATCTCGACCGGCCAGCGCGTGGCCACCGCTTCCGACAACGCCGCCTACTGGTCGATCGCAACGTCGATGCGCGCCGACAACGCCGCGCTCTCCGCCGTCTCCGACTCGCTCGGTCTGTCGGCTGCGACGGTCGACACCGAATATACCGCTCTGACCACGGTTATCGGCAACAAGGACTCCGGCCTGACCAAGCTGCAGGCGCTGCTGGTCGAAGCCAAGACCGCTGGTATCGACCGCACCAAGATCCAGGCGGACGTCACCCAGATCCAGCAGCAGATGAAGGCGACAGCCAATGCGGCGACCTTCAACGGCGTGAACTGGCTGAGCACGACCGCCACTACCCCGGCGACCGTGAACCTGGTGTCGTCGTTCTCCCGCGTGGGCAGCACGCCGACCACGGGCTCGATCACCCTGACCACCGCCAACTACTCGCTCTACACCGCGACCCAGGGCGGCTTCCTGGACAAGGTGAGCGGCGCGGCGTCGATCGACACGCTCAGCATCTCCGCGCTGACCGACTCCGCGGCTGACCAGACCACGCTCGACGGCTATATCACGCAGGTCACCGCTGCGATCAACTCGGTGGCTTCGGCCGCCGCCGACCTCGGCGCCGTCAAGACCCGTATCTCGACCAACACGGACTTCGTGAAGTCGCTGATGGACTCGGTTGATCGCGGTATCGGCCAGCTCGTCGACGCCGACATGAACCAGGAGTCCACCCGCCTGGCGGCCCTCCAGGTCCAGCAGCAGCTCGGCGTGCAGGCGCTCTCGATCGCCAACAACAGCAGCCAGAGCATCCTGTCGCTGTTCCGCTAAGCCTTAGACCATCTGGGGAGGGCCGCGCTTCTCGCGAAGCGCGGCCCTTTCGTTTGGTGTGTTGCCGCGCGCACGCCGCAAATTCGGCTGCCCTGTTGCAGTCCGGGCAGAGAGCCACAAGCCTCGCACAAGCTTCGCGCGCTATCGTCGCCGCTACGACAGGTTGGGCCTGCTTTTTCGCCGCCCAAAGGCATGACGCCGCCCTGTCGTACCGGTGCAAGCCCGGTATGTCCCCAAAAACAGTTCAATCTTCAAAGGGACATCAAAAATGGGTTCAAGTCTGCTCACCAACTCGTCTGCAATGACTGCGCTGCAGACCGTCCGCAATGTCAGCTCGCAGCTCGCGACCACGCAGAACCGGATCTCGACCGGCCAGCGCGTGGCCACTGCTTCCGACAACGCCGCCTACTGGTCGATCGCGACGTCGATGCGCGCCGACAACGCCGCGCTCTCTGCCGTCTCCGACTCGCTCGGTCTGTCGGCTGCGACCGTCGACACCGAATACACCGCTCTGACCGCGGTTGTCGGCGACAAGACCGGCGGCCTGACCAAGCTCCAGGCGCTGCTGGTCGAAGCCAAGACTGCTGGTATCGACCGCACCAAGATCCAGGCCGACATCACCCAGATCCAGCAGCAGATGAAGGGTACCGCCAATGCGGCGACCTTTAACGGCGTGAACTGGCTGAGCACGACCGCGACCACGCCGGCGACCTTCAACCTGGTGTCGTCGTTCTCGCGCGTCGGCGGCACGCCGACGATCGGGTCCATCACCCTGACGATCGCCAACTACTCGCTCTATACCGCGACCCAGGGCGGCATCCTGGACAAGGTGAGCGGCGCTGCATCGATCGACACGATCAGCATCGCGGCGCTGACCGACTCGACGGCTGACATGACCACGCTCGATGGCTACATCGCGCGGGTCACGGCCGGGATCAACTCGGTGGCCTCGGCCGCCGCCGACCTCGGCGCCGTCAAGAACCGCATCTCGACCAACACGGAATTCGTCAAGACCCTGATGGACTCGGTGGACCGCGGTGTTGGTCAGCTCGTCGACGCCGACATGAATGCGGAATCGACCCGCCTTCAGGCCCTGCAGACCCAGCAGCAGCTCGGCGTTCAGGCGCTCTCGATCGCCAACCAGAACAGCCAGAGCATCCTGTCGCTGTTCCGCGGCTAAGCCTCAAAACCATCCGGGAAGGCCGCGCTTCTCGCGAAGCGCGGCCTTTTCATTTGGCGTACGCTCGTCACGCGTCGTGACCTCCTGGCTCACCGTGTTGCGGTCCAGCCACGTCGCCACAAGCCTCGCACAAACTTCGCGCGCTATCGTCGCCGCTACGACAGGTTGGGCCCGCTCTTCGGCCGCCCAAAGGCATGATGCCGCCCCGCCGTACCGGTGCAAGCCCGGTATGTCCCCAAAATCAATTCAATCCGTTTCAAAGGGACGTCAAGAATGGCCTCGAGCCTGCTTACCAACTCCGCTGCAATGACCGCGCTCCAGACCCTCCGGAGCGTCAGCTCGCAGCTCGCGACCACGCAGAACCGGATCTCGACCGGCCAGCGCGTGGCCACTGCTTCCGACAACGCCGCCTACTGGTCGATCGCGACGTCGATGCGCGCCGACAACGCCGCGCTCTCCGCCGTGTCCGACTCGCTCGGTCTGTCGGCTGCGACCGTCGACACCGAATACACCGCTCTGACCGCGGTTGTCGGCGACAAGACCGGTGGCCTGACCAAGCTGCAGGCGCTGCTGGTCGAAGCTAAGACCGCTGGTATCGACCGCACCAAGATCCAGGCCGACATCACCCAGATCCAGCAGCAGATGAAGGGTACCGCCGATGCGGCAACCTTCAACGGCGTGAACTGGCTGAGCACGACCGCCGCCACCCCGGCGACCTTCAACCTGGTGTCGTCGTTCTCGCGCGTCGGCGGCACGCCGACGATCGGGTCCATCACCCTGACGATCGCCAACTACTCACTCTATACCGCGACCCAGACCGGTATCCTGGACAAGGTGAGCGGCCCGGCGTCGGTCAACACGATCAACATCTCCGCGCTGACCGACTCGACGGCTGACCAGACCACGCTCGATGGCTACATCACGCAGCTCACCACTGCGATCAACTCGGTGTCCTCGGCCGCCGCCGACCTCGGCGCCGTCAAGAACCGCATCTCGACCAACACGGAGTTCGTCAAGACCCTGATGGACTCGGTGGATCGCGGTGTCGGTCAGCTCGTCGACGCCGACATGAATGCGGAATCGACCCGCCTGCAGGCCCTACAGACCCAGCAGCAGCTCGGCGTTCAGGCGCTCTCGATAGCCAACCAGAACAGCCAGAGCATCCTGTCGCTGTTCAAGTAAGCTTCGGCTTTGGAAACAACCGTGCTCCCCCGGGAGCACGGTCCCTGCCATGACCGGCGGGTGTGGCGGCACAAGATGTGCCCGTAATAGAAGATCTCCCGACGCCAGACGTCATGCAACACGCCGCAGCCGATCGCGCTGCCATGCGCTCGCGCGCCCGCTTGTTGCTCCTGAACTCATTGCGTCGTCTAGGATTCTTGTAAAATTGCAACGCCTCGCCCGCGAACCGACACATTCGCCTCCTCGCGCAACCTTCAGACAAGGTTGGCAGCGGAGTGTCCCATACGTTCGCATTGGTACGAGGTCACATGCTGCTCAGTCGTGCGCAGGTACAGCAACTGCTCAACAATCTGCTGGAGCTTGGGCCGCGACGCCTGATGGCCTTGGGACTGATCGGCTTTGCCGTTCTCGTCACCGTCGTCGGCGGCGCCTATTATCTGAGCCGGCCTGAGTTCGAAACGCTCTATACTGGCCTCAATCGCGAAGACGTGACGCGCATCGGCGCCGCGCTGCGCGAGCAGAATATCACATTCGACGTCAATACGGCCGGCGACGCCATCTCGGTGCGTCCGAGCCAGACCATGCAGGCGCGGATGCTGCTTGCCGAGAAGGGGCTGCCGACCAGCGCCAATTCCGGCTACGAGCTGTTCGACAAGATCGGCTCGCTCGGCCTGACCTCGTTCATGCAGGAAGTCACCAAGCTGCGGGCGCTGGAAGGCGAGATCGCGCGCACCGTGCAGTTGATGAAGGGCGTCAAGGCGGCGCGGGTGCATATCGTGATGCCGGTGCGCGGCTCGTTCCGGGCGACGCAGCAGCCGCCGTCGGCGTCGGTCGTGCTGCGCACCGACGGCGCGATCGAGGCGCGCACGGCGCAGTCGATCCGCCACCTCGTCGCGGCGGCCATTCCCGGCATGAGCCGCGACAAGGTGACGGTGCTGGATGCCGATGGTTCGATGCTGCTCGCCGAAGAGGACGAAGCCAGCGCGGCCCCGACCAAGATGGCGAGCCTCCAGAAGACGGTCGGCGGGATGGTGCAGGAGAACATCCGCAAGGCGTTGACGCCATATCTCGGCCTGGACAATTTCGAGGTGAGCGTCGCGCCGCAGCTCTCCACCGACAAGCGGCAGACCAACGAGACGGTCTACGATCCGGAGAGCCGTGCCGAGCGTTCGGTCCGGAACGTGCGCGAGAAGGAATCGTCGCAGAATGCGGACCGTTCGACGCCGACCACGGTGCAGCAGAACCTGCCGGACCAGCAGGTGAATGCCGGCGGCACGAAGAATTCCAGCGAGGACAAGACCCGCCGCGAGGACGTCACCAATTTCGAGGTGTCGTCCAAGACAACGACGACGGTGAGCGACGGTTACCTGGTCAAGAAACTCTTCATCGCCGTGCTGGTCAACCGCGCGCGGCTCGTCGCCGATCTCGGCGACAAGAGCAATCAGGCGATCGTCGACAGCAAGCTCGCCGAGATCAGCCAGCTCGCGGCGACGGCAGGCGGACTGGACAAGCAGCGCGGCGACCAGATCCAGGTGACGGCCGTCGACTTCATCGAAGGCTCGCGCGAACTGGCGCCGGTGCCGCCGATCAGCTTCGTCGAGATGATCAACAAGCAGCTCGGCAGCGTCATCAATGCGGTCACCATCCTGGCCGTTGCCTCGATGCTGGTCTGGTTCGGCCTTCGCCCCGCGGTCAACGGCATTCTGACGCATCGCGCAGCGCAGGAGCAGACCGAGGCGGCCGAGGCCGCCGAGCTCGAAGCTGCAACGGCCCTTGCATTGGCCGACAGTCAGGACCCCGAGCTCAACCTCGTCGAGGATCTCGAAGGCAAGATGCAGCGGACGCCGCAGAAGCGGCTGGAGCAGATCGTCCGGCTCGATCAGATGCAGGCGGCAGCAATCCTTAAAGACTGGATGCGACGCGAGGAGGCAGCATGAACGCGGCTATCGGAAAACTCCTGACGCAGTTCGACGCGAATGGGCGGGCCAAGTCTCCACCGTCGCCTCCGCCCCCCAAGATCCAGGATGTGCTGACAAGGCCGATGGAGGTGCGGCGCGAGCCCCAGCCCCCGCGTCAGGCCCAATCGCAGCCGCAGCTTCAGTCGCCGCTTCCGGCGCCCGAGGCGGAAGCCCCGCCGGTCAATCTTCTCGAGGATGCCTATCGTCGCGGCCATGCCGCCGGTGTCGCGGAAGGCGATGCCAGGGTTGCCGAGGAGCGCGTCCGCAGCGCGATCCGGCTCGGCGAGGAGCGGGCCAAATGGTCCGACCAGCAGGCGGTCACGATCGTAGGCGGCTTCGAGACGGCCTGCCGCGAGATCGAAACCAACATCGCAAGCTCGGTTGCGCGGATATTGCTGCCTTTCCTCGCCGACGCCGTCCGTGACAAGGCGATCGGATCGCTGGTCGAGCAGATCGCGGCGCTGACCGGCAATTCGCCGGTGCCGGTGTTCAAGATCACCGGCCCGGGCGAATTGCTCGATCTGGTGCGCTCGCAGCTCCAGACGGCCCGGCGAACCGGGATTGAATACGAAGCCGCCGACACTTTCGAGGTCCGTGTTGTCGCCGACCAGACCGTGATCGAGACGCAGATTGCGGCGTGGAGCGAACGTCTGAACGAGGCGCGCCGGTAGTCCGCCATGGAAGAAGTCAAGCACGAGCTGGTCATCATCCGCAGGCGCAGCGCCTTCGCCGAGGAGGCGCATCACGGTGGCGTCTGGAAGATCGCGTATGCGGACTTCATGACCGCGATGATGGCGTTCTTTCTGGTCATGTGGCTGCTCAATGCGCTCAACCAGGACCAGAAGCAGGTGGTCGCGAGCTATTTCAACCCGATCAAGCTCGCGGAGAACGCACCCGCTCCGAAGGGCCTCAAGGATCTCAGCAAGAAGGAGCCGACGCAATTCGAAGGCCAGGACGGCAAGCGTCAGCCGGCCGGGCCGAACGAAGAACGTCGCGGAGACTCCCCGACGGCGGAGAAGCCTGCCTCCTTCGAAGAGAAGGTTCTGTTTCGCGATCCCTATGCGACGCTTGCCGAGATCGCCAACAGCGCGAACCAGTCCTCGGGCCAGCGCCGCGCCGGCGCGCTGACCTCCGCCGAAGAGGACGGCCTCAAGGGCGGCGATGCTTACCGCGATCCCTTCGATCCCGGCTATTGGAAGTTGGCGCCGCAGACGTCCAAGGATGCGGATCACTTCGTCGACAGCGAGCCAAAGCCGAACGCGTCCGCGCGCGACAATGCGTCCGGGACAGGTCAGGGCGAGCCGCAGGCGCAACGTGCCAAGCAGGACGATGCCGGCGGTAGCGTGGCTCCAAACGCGGACGCGTCGTCTGCAAGCCTGTCGCCGCTGCTGCCGCCCGGGCCTGCGCCTTCGCAGGCTCAACGCGATGGCAGTGTTCAGGCGAATGCGCCGCAACCGGGCGCCCAGGCTGGCGCTCAAGCCAATGCCGCCGCGCAGCCACGCCCCGGCGATCAAGCAAAGAATTCCGAATCGCGCGATGGGGCACAGACCCAGCAGCCGACCGTCAAGCAGCTTCAGTCTGCGATCGCGGATGCGCTGTCGGACATCAAGGCCGGTGCGGGCCCGGTTGCCGAGGTGCGTCAGGTCGAGGAGGGCCTTCTGATCAGCCTGACCGACGATGCGAGCTTCGGGATGTTCGCGGTCGGCTCGGCCGAGCCGCGGCCTGAGCTGATCCGCGTGATCGACAAGATCGGGCCACTGCTGACGAAGCGCCAGGGCATGATCATCGTGCGCGGCCACACCGACAATCGGCCGTACAAGTCTGAGAATTACGACAATTGGCGACTGTCGACCGCGCGCGCGCAGATGGCTTACTACATGCTGGTCCGGTCCGGTGTCGATGCGCAGCGGATCGAGCATGTCGAAGGCTACGCCGATCGGCGGCCGAAACTGACGAATGATCCTGCTGCCGCTCAGAACCGCCGGATCGAGATCCTGATCCGGGAGAAGCGCCCTTGATCAGGCCGCTCCTGCGCGCCGCGCTGCTGCTGCCGTTCACGACGGTATGCGCGTTTGCCGATCCGGCACCGTCCCCGGCATCGACCTCGGGCGAGCCCTATGAGCTCGTGCGCACCTTGCAGGCGGTGCAGGATGGCATTGCCCGTGGCGACACCGCTGCGCATGGCAGCCACATCGCGCTTACCCGGCAGGTCGGTGAAAAGTTCCTCGCCGCCGATCCGGGCGTGTGGAGCAATGCGCAGAACGGCCAGGCCGTCATCATCTATTTGCTCAGCGGCGGCGGGCCGCAGGTCGTCCGAAAGCTGCCGCGCGACAAGCTGAACGTCGACGAGCGGCTGTTCAATGGTGCGCTGGCCTATGTCGAAGGCCGCCAGGACGAAGCGCGCGAGCTGCTCAAGGACGTCAAGCCGCGCACGCTGCCAACGGGCCTGGGCGGACAGGTCGCGCTGGTCCAGGGCGCGCTGTTCGCGCGCGCCGAGGCATCGCTCGCGATCGAGCGCCTGGACGACGCGCGGCTGCTGTTGCCGGGCACGCTGGTGGAGGAGGCGGCGCTGCGCCGCGAGATCCTTCTGGTCGGGCAGGCCGAGGATTTCGACAAGTTCGAGTTCCTGACGCTCGCCTATATCCGCCACTACCGCAACTCGGTCTATGCCGGCGACTTCTGGCAGCGCTTCGCCTCCGGCCTGACGCAATCGAGCATTGCTCTCGACGAGCGCCGCTTTGCGCGGATCGTCACTCTGCTGGAGCAGATCGACCGCGCGAGCCGCCTCAAGCTTTATCTCGTGATCGCGCGCACCGCGATGGTGCATGGACGGCTGGCGGTGACGCGGCTTGCAGGCGAGCGTGCGCTGACGCTCAGCGCCGACGCGTCGGAGGATCGCGAGCGCGCGCATTTCTTCCGCGGCGTCTCGCGGGCGCTCACTGACGAGTATAACGGCGGTGTCGCCGAGTTGAAGGCACTCGACCGCTCGAAGTTGCCCGAGCGCGACGTTCCGTTGCTGAATGCGACGTTGCAGCTCGCACTCGACGTCCGCAAGCCGTTCGCGGGTCGATCCGCCGCCGCCGCCGATAAGCCTCCGGTCACGCCGGCGCGTCTCGATCTCGCCGCGTCGTCCGAGACGCTTGCGCGCGCGCGGAAGCAGCTCGGCGAACTCGAACGCCTCACCAGGGATCGCCCATGACGAAGCTCAGTGGAACCTCCGGACAGGTCTTTTCGGGTCTCGCCGAAAGCCTCAACATGCGCGGCGCATCGCGCTCGGGAAAATCTGCCGGAGCGAAATCGCCGGCAGATTCGTCGTTCAACGATCTGCTGCATACCGTCTCGAATCTCGCGAAGCGGGCGCTCAACGACGAGGGCGGCAACACGAGCGCGAAGGCCGGATCGTTGCGCACGCACCTCGCGCGCCCGGCCGACAAGGACAAGACGGTGCGGGAACGCACCGAGGCGGATGATGAACCCGAACCCATTCGCAAATCGTCCGACGAGAAGACTGAAAAATCGCCGGAGACGCAAACTCCGGTCGACCACGGCGCGAAGACCGATGTTTCGGCCCGATCGAGCATTCCGGCGGTCGTCGAACAGCAGTTCGCCGCCGTGCCGGCCGTGAAGCCGCAGCTGCAATCGCCGGCGGGCGACAAGAAGGACGCGCCTGCGCGCGACGAGCGCTCTGCCTCGACGAAGCGTGAGGTCCAGGGCACCGCGAAGGTCACGTCTGCCGAGCCCGCGCCGCCCGCTGCCGCTTCAACGGGCACGCGCTCGCAGGCCGCGCCTTCGCAGGCGGCGGCAGCCGCGCAGCAAGGCAGCGATGCGTCCTCGAAGGCAATGCCCGCGACGCAAGGCTTCGAGGCCGTCACGGCCAATGTCGAACGCGCCGTCAAAGCCTCGGCGCGGGACGCATTGCCCGAAGCGACCAAGGTCACCGTGGTCCAGCAGGAGACCCATCTGCCGCCGGCGCAGTTCAGCGCTCCGCAGCAGGTCGCCAACGCAGTCGTCGCCGAGCTGAAGGAGTCGCCGGCTCCGACGGCGTCCACCGCCCCCGATCTCGCGACGTCGCAGACCAATGCGCCTGAGCCGCTCAAGATCCTGACGATCAATCTCGAACCGCCGGCGCTCGGCAACGTCACGGTACGCCTTCGCCTCGTCGGCTCGGAGGTTTCCGTTCACCTCGCGGCCGCGCGCAAGGACACCAGCCTGATGCTGGATCAGCAGCGGGAGTCGATCCGCGATCTCATGCAGTCGGCGGGCTATGTCGCCGACGTCGCGCCCGTGCAGCACGGCTCGCTGGACGGATTCCAGAGCGGCTCGGGCCAGCCGCAGCCGCAGCTCTCCGGCCAGCAACAGCCATCGTCGCAGTCGCAAGGCACGTTCGGCGGCGCCGGCACGTCGTCCGGGCAATCGGACGGCAGTGCCAAGCAGGCCCGGCAGGAGCGCCAGTCCAACCAGGAGACGCGTCATGACCAGGACGTGGGCCCGCAGATTCGTCGCGGTCCTGTTTATCTGTAACGCGGGCGCCGCGGCAGCGGCGACCGACAACGCGCGCCCGTGCGAGCGCGAGATGGCGCGCGCGTCCCAGCAGCATGGGATCCCGCTCGGCATTCTCTATGCGGTCGGCCTCACCGAGACCGGGCGGCGCGGTTCGCTCCACCCTTACGCGCTCGGCGCCGACGGCCAGACCGTGTTCGCCAAGGACATGAACGACGCGATCGCGAATTTCGAGACGATGCGCGGCAAGGGCATCAAGCTGATCGACCTCGGCTGCATGCAGATCAACCATTATTATCACGGCGACAAGTTCACGTCGGTGCGCGCGATGTTCGATCCCGCGAAGAACGTCGAATACGCCGCACGCTTCCTGAAAGAGCTGAAGCAGCGCGAGGGCAGCTGGACCATGGCGGTCGCGCGCTACAACGCAGGCCCCAACAATCAGCCCGCGCAGAAGCGCTACGTCTGTCACATCGTCGCGCATCTCGTCTCCAGCGGCTTCGGCGCGTGGACCGACAAGGCGCGCTCGTTCTGTCAGCCGAAGACGACATGACCGCCACAACCTGAAAGTTGTGCACGGGTCCCAATCATCAGCCCCGCGCAAGCAAGAACCCGCATTGTAGATACAACCTGACAAAGGAGCCTACTTCATGAGCCTGTATGGTGTTATGCGCACCGGCGTTTCCGGAATGAGCGCGCAGTCCAACAAGCTGTCGACGGTTTCGGACAACATCGCGAACGTCAACACGACCGGTTACAAGCGGGCTTCGACGGAATTCTCGTCACTGATCCTGAAGAGCGGCTCCGGCAATTACGACTCCGGCGCCGTCGAGACGACGGTTCGCTACGCCATCAGCGATGCGGGACACACGCAGTTCACCACGTCGACCACGGACCTCGCCGTGCAGGGCAACGGCTTCTTCGTGGTGTCGAACGCCGCCAACACGCAGCAATATCTGACGCGCGCCGGCTCGTTCGTGCCGGACGCCCAGGGCAATCTAGTCAACGCGGCCGGCTACTACCTCCTGGGCCAGCCCGGTAAGGTGACCAATTTCTCGCAGAACAGCCTGTCCGGCATGCAGATCGTCAACATTGCCCAGGTTTCGCAAGTGCCCGTGCCGTCGACGGCGGGAACGCTCACGACCGGCAATCTGGATCCGAAAGCGGCTGTGATCGCCGGTCCGCCCGGGCCGGCGTCATATTCGTCGAAGAGCTCGATCGTGGCCTACAACAATATCGGCCAGGCCGTTACGCTCGACGTCTACATGTCCCACACGGCGACGGCCGCCGGCTCTGACACCTGGCAGCTTCAGGCTTACAACTCCGCGACAGGTGCGTCGGTCGGTGCCGCCACCACTTTCACCTTCGATACGACCGCAGCCGGCAAAGGCACGCTGGCCGCGGCGAGCCCGACGACGCTCGCCCTCACCGTTCCCGGCGGTGCGGCGATGAGCCTGGACCTGTCGAACATGACGCAGGTCGGAACCGACTTCAGCTTCAAGGCGACTGTCAATGGCAGTTCCATCGGCCATCGACAAAGTCGATGTCGACGATTCGGGCTTCGTGACGGCGATCCTCAAGAACGGTCAGCAGCTGACGCTCTACACCATCATGCTCGCCGACGTCGCGAGCCCCGACAACCTGACGCCGGAGCCCGGCAACGTCTATTCGACCAACATGAATTCCGGCAACGCGCAGGCCGGGAATGCCGGTACCGGCGGTCTCGGCACTGTCCAGTCGGGTGCGCTGGAAGACTCCAACGTCGACCTCGCGGATGAACTCACCGGGATGATCGAGGCGCAGCGCGGCTTCACTGCGAATTCGAAATCGTTCCAGACCGGCGCCGACCTTCTCGACGTCGTCGTCAACCTGAAGCGCTGAATCCTCAAGCGCTCATTCCGGGCAAGAGCAAATCATGTCCCTTACCGCCGCTCTCGACTCCGCTCGTGCGTCGCTCATGGCGTCGGGTATCCAGTCGTCGACGATCTCGCGCAACATAGCCGGTGCCAGCGCCGCCGGCTATTCGCGCAAGATCGCCGTGCTGGACAATCTCCCCGGGGCCGGCGTCTATGTGGCGGCGATCCAGCGCGCCGCCAGCTCGGGTCTCTATAATAACGTCCTGATCGCGACGTCTGGGTCCGCCAAGCAGAATGCGATCCTGGACGGTCTTCAGAAGATATCGGCCTCGACTGTGGACGATCCCGAACTTGGGCAGTCGCCGGCCGCCCAGCTCAACAAGCTGAAGCAGGCGCTCCAGCAATATGCCAACGCTCCGGACAACACCACGCTGGCGCAGGCGGCGGTCACGTCCGCCAAGGACATGGCGACCGCGCTCAACCAGGCCACCAAGACCGTGCAGACGGTGCGCCAGGGAGCGGACGCCGACATGGCGACTTCGGTCGGGAATATCAATCAGCTCCTGACCCAGTTCGATAAGGTCAACACCGCGATCGTGAAGGGGACGATCGCCGGCGACGACGTCACCGATTATCTCGACCAGCGCGACAACATCGTCTCGAAGATGTCGCAGGAGGTCGGCGTCTCGATGACGCTGCGCGCCAACGGCGACGCGGCGCTCTACACCGACAGCGGTGTCGTGCTGTTCGATAAGACGGCGCGCTCGGTCAGCTTCGCGGCGACCAACATCTATACGCCCGGGACCACCGGAAATGCTGTCTATATCGACGGTGTCCCGGTCACCGGCGCCAATTCCGTGATGCCGATCAAGACCGGCAAGCTCGCTGGCCTCGCCCAATTGCGCGACAACGCCACGGTCACGTATCAGAGCCAGCTCGACGAGGTCGCACGCGGCCTTGTCGAATCCTTCAAGGAGGTCGACCAGTCCGGCGCCGCGCTGCCCGACCGGCCCGGCCTCTTCACCTATCCCGGCTCACCCGCGATGCCCGCAAGCGCGACCGTCTCGGTCGGCCTGGCCGGCTCGATCAGCGTTGCCGCGTCGGTCGACCCGGCCCAGGGCGGCAATCCCAACCTGCTGCGTGATGGCGCGATCAGCGGCAACGTCGCCTACAGATACAACACCACCGGCAATGCCGGCTACTCGACCAGGCTGCAGCAGCTGATCGGCAACATGGATGCGTCGCAGCCGTTCGATGCAACCACGCAAGGCAAGCCGAGCGGCAGCTTGATCGACTTCGCCGCGTCGTCGACGAGCTGGATCGAAAACCAGCGCAAGGCCGCGGACGACAACGCCACCTATCAGAACACGCTGCTCGACCGCAGCTCCGCAGCGCTGTCGAACGTCAGCGGCGTCAACATGGACGACGAGATGTCCTTGATGCTTCAGGTCGAACGTACCTATTCGGCGTCGTCGAAGATCATCTCGACCGTCGACCAAATGTTGCAGAGCCTGCTGGCCGCCGTGGGGAATTAAGTCATGATGAGCGCCAACTACATCTCGACCCTGATGCTGTCTTCGTCGTTGAGGTCCTCGATCACGAACAATCAGGCCGCGCTGACCAAGGCCTCGAAGGAAGCCACCACCGGCCGCTTCGCCGATGTCGGCCTCGAGCTTGGTGCCACGACGGGAAGCGACGTCACCCTGCGGGCGGACCTGAGCTTCGCCGATCAGCTCGTCGATACCAACGGGCTCGTCTCGGGGCGCCTGGACACGACGCAGAACCGGATCACCCAGCTGGGCGCAACCGCAACCTCTTTCCTCAAGGACCTGATCGCGGCCCGCAGCACCGACGGCGGCGGGCGGATCATCCTGCCGCCTGCGTCCGCCAACCTCCAGGATCTGATCGGCGCGCTGAACGTCTCCTATAATGGCTCGTATCTCTTCTCGGGGGTCAACACGCAGAACACGCCGATCACGGCTTACACCGCGGGTTCGGCCAGCAAGAACCAGGTCGATGCCGATTTCTTGCGACCTTCGGCTTCTCGCAATCCTCGGCCAGCGTGAGCACCATTACCCCGGCCCAAATGCAGACCTTCCTCAACACCACCTTCGATGCCGAGTTCGCGAGCCCGGCCTGGAACACCAATTGGTCAACGGCCACCGACCAGACCATGCAAAGCCGTATCTCCACGACCGAGATCGCCGATACGTCCGTTAGCGCCAACCAGATCGGCTTCCGTAGGCTCGCCGAGGCCTACACCATGATGGCGGATCTTGGGAACGCGAACCTGAGCCAGGACACGTTCCAGGTCGTCGTGGACAAGGCCATCGGCCTCGTCGGTAACGCCATCACTGACCTCGCTACGCTCGGCGGCGGCGTCGGCACGGTCCAGCAGCGGGTCACCGGCGCCACCGAAAAGCTCAAGACGCAGCAGGACATTCTGAACAATCAGATCGTCAAGATGGAGGCCGTCGACCCGACGGAGGCCTCGGTCCGGGTCAACACCCTGCAGACCCAGATCAAGACGGCGCTGTCGCTGACGTCGCAGCTCCAGCAGATCAGCCTGATCAACTATCTCTGAGCCGGGGTCTGTAACTTTGTCTTGTTGTTCGGTCTCCTGCGCAGAGTGGTTCTGATGACGTTTGAAGCCTATGAAGCGGTCGTCGATGATAGCGCCTCTGAGGCGCGGGGCCGCGAGCGGCAGGCGCTCAGCCTCGGCATCGACCGGCTCGAGCGGGTCCAGGGCGGGCGCTTCAGCTTCGAAGATCTGGTCGAGAGCCTGCTCTACGTGCGGCGGCTGTGGACGATCTTCATCGAGGATCTCGCCCATCCGGAAAACGCACTCCCGGAAAAGCTGCGCGCCGACATCATCTCGATCGGTCTGTGGGTCGTCAAGGAAGCGGATCGGCTTCGCGAGGAGAAGTCGAACGACGTGATGCAGCTCATCGAAATAAACCGCCTGATCCGAGACGCGCTCTGATGAAAATATCCTTGCGGGCGGGCGAGCGGATCTACGTCAACGGCGCGGTGCTGCGCGTGGACCGCAAGGTCTCCGTCGAGCTCGTCAACGACGTGATGTTCCTGCTCGAAGGGCAGGTCATGCAGGCTTCCGACGCCACGACGGCGATGCGGCAGCTCTATTTCATCGTCCAGCTCATGCTGATGAACCCGACGGATATCGGCGCCGCAGTCGCGCTCTACGGGGAGCATCACGCGGCCCTGCTCGCGGTTTGCGAGAGCCGTGAGATGCTCGACGGGCTCGCCACGATCCACGAGCTGGTCCGCACGACCCGCTATTTCGAGGCGCTCAAGCGGATCCGGGGACTGTTCCCGGTAGAGGACGCAATCCTGGCCGGCCTGGCCGGCGTCGCCACCGAGATCCCATTCGAGGCTGCCTGACAGCGGAGAGGCTACATGAACGTCAACAGCGCGACCGACAGCACCAGCAAGTCCAATGCGACCAGTTCCACGAAGAACACGGCGAGCAACACCGTCGACTACAATACCTTTCTTCAGCTCCTCGTCGCCGAGATGAAGAACCAGGATCCCACCAATCCGATGGATACCTCGCAGTACATGAGCCAGTTCGCCCAGCTCTCGACGGTCGAGCAGGCCATGCAGACCAATTCGAAGCTGGATGCGCTGCTGTCGTCGCAGTCGCTGTCGCAGGCCAACGGGCTGATCGGAAAGACCGTCAGCTTCACCGACGCGACCGGCGCGACCTTCAGCGGCAAGGTCGTTTCGATCTCCATCAACAACGACGGCTCCATCGCAACCCTCGAGAACGGCACGAAGGTCGCGGTCGGGCCCGGCCTTACGATCAGCCAGTCATGAACGAGCGGGACGCCCTCGACATCGTCCAGGCGGCGATCTGGACCATCATCGTCGCCTCCGGCCCCGCCGTCGGCGCCGCGATGCTCGTCGGCACCGCCATTGCGCTGATCCAGGCGCTGACCCAGGTCCAGGAGGTGACGCTGACCTTCGTGCCGAAGATCATCGTCATCCTCCTGGTCGTTGCTGTTTCCGGCTCCTTCATCGGCGCCCATCTCTCCACCTTCACCGAGATGGTCTATTCGCGGATCGAGCACGGCTTCTGATCCGCGAGAGCCCGGCCACCACCCTCGCGTAAGCTTTGCACGGCAGATTGCGGGGCGGACCCTCTGCCGGTGACCCATGGCCGATACATTAGCTGCTAGCCTGCCGACCCCGCGACGATTGGGGGCCGACGCCTTTTTCGCGGGCGGTATCGTGGCCATGCTCACGATCCTGTTCCTGCCAATACCGCCGATCCTGATCGACCTCGGCCTCGCCTTCTCGATCGCGCTGTCCGCGCTGATCCTGATGGTCGCGCTGTGGATCCAGCGGCCGCTCGATTTCTCCGCCTTCCCGACCGTGCTGCTGATCGCGACGATCCTGCGGCTGGCGCTCAACGTTGCGACCACTCGTCTGATCCTGTCGCGTGGCGGGGAGGGCGAACAAGCCGCGGGTCACGTCGTTGCCGGCTTCTCGAAGTTCGTCATGGGCGGCGACTTCGTCATCGGTCTGATCATCTTCGCGATCCTGGTGACGGTGAATTTCGTCGTGATCACCAAGGGTGCAACGCGTATCGCCGAAGTCGGTGCCCGCTTCACCCTGGACGCCATCCCGGGCAAGCAGATGGCGATCGACGCCGACCTCTCCGCGGGCCTCATCGATGACAAGGAGGCCCAGCGCCGGCGCCGCGAGCTCGAAGAGGAAAGCGCGTTCTTCGGCGCAATGGACGGTGCTTCGAAATTCGTCCGCGGCGACGCAATCGCCGGCCTGATCATCACGGCGATCAACATCTTCGGCGGCATCATCATCGGCGTGACGCATCACGGGCGGACGCTGTCGCGCGCCGCCGACGTCTACACCAAACTCTCCGTCGGCGACGGTCTGGTAACGCAGATGCCGGCATTGATCGTGTCGCTGTCGGCGGGCCTCCTGGTCTCCAAGGGCGGCACCAGGGGTTCGGCGGAGCAGGCCGTGCTGAGGCAGCTCGGTGGCTATCCGCGCGCGGTGTCGGCGGCGTCGTTGATGATGTTCGTGCTCGCCTTGATGCCTGGGCTGCCGATGGCACCCTTCGTGCTGCTCGGCGGTGCCATGGCCTTTGTCGGCTACTCGCTGCCGCGGCGGCAGGCGGCGCGGGAGAAGAAAGAGCATGCGCGCAAGGCCGACGAGCGCGCCCAGGCCGATGCCAAGGAATCCGTCAAGGAATCGCTCAAGACCGCAGAGATCGAGGTGTCGCTCGGCGGCCATCTGTCGGTCCATTTGCTGGGCGCGCGTACCGAGCTTGGGCACCGGGTCAGCAAGCTCCGCAAGAAGTTTGCCAAGCAATACGGCTTCGTCATTCCGGAGATCAAGCTCAGCGACAATCTGTCGATCGATCCCAAGGGATACCAGATCCGGATCCACGACACGCGTATCGCCCATGGCGAGCTGCGGCTCGGCGAGGTGCTGGTGCTCGTCGACAAGGACGGCAAGCCCGACGTGCCCGGCGAGGAGGTGATCGAACCCGCTTTCGGCATGAAGGCGCTGTGGGTGACCGAGGCGTTCACCGACGAGGTCAAGCGTCAGGGCTGCAAGCCGGTCGATAACCTGTCGGTGCTGCTCACGCACTTAAGCGAAGTGCTCAGGGCAAATCTCGCGCAGCTGCTGTCCTACAAGGACATGCGCGGGCTGCTCGACCGTCTCGATCCCGAATACAAGCGCCTGGTCGAGGATCTCTGCCCGTCGCAGATCTCCTATTCAGGCCTGCTGGCGATCCTGAAGATCCTGCTGGCCGAGCGCGTGTCGATCCGCAACCTCCATTTGATCCTGGAGGCCATTGCCGAGATCGCACCCCATGTGCGGCGCTCCGAGCAGGTCGCGGAGCATGTGCGGACGCGACTTGCCCAGCAGATCTGCGGCGACCTTTCCGACAACGGTGTGCTGAACGTCGTCCGCCTCGGCAACCGCTGGGACCTGGCGTTCCACCAGAGCCTGAAGCGCGACGCCAAGGGCGAAGTCTTCGAATTCGACGCCGATCCTCGCCTGATCGAGCAGTTCGCCACCGAAGCCAGCGCCGCGATCCGAAAATTCACCGAGAACGGCACCAGCGTGGTTCTGGCGGTCACCCCGGAAGCCCGCCCCTATGTCCGGATGATCCTGGAGCGGGTGTTCCCGACCTTGCCGGTCCTGTCGCATGTCGAGGTCGCGCGCAGCGCCGAGATCAGGGCGCTGGGAGCCATATCGTGATCAGCGGCCTCGCCGACAGCGTGCTGGTCACGTTCATCGTGTTCTGCCGCATCGGCGCCTGCCTGATGCTCGTGCCCGGCTATTCCAGCGTCAACGTTCCGGCCCAGGTTCGCCTGTTCGTCGCGCTCGTCACGACGTTTGCGCTGACGCCGATCCTGATCTCGGTCCTGAAACCTCTCACCGACAACGCCGCGCCGCTGACGCTTGCGCTCCTGATCTGCTCCGAGCTCGTGGTCGGCAGCGTCATCGGGCTCGGCGGGCGCGTGTTCTTCCTCGCGCTGCAGACCATGGCGACCGTGATGGCGGGCGCGATCGGGCTGAGCAACATCCCGGGAACGCCGGTCGGCGACACCGATCCGGCGCCGGCCCTGGTGCCGCTGATCATGGCAGCCGTCACCACGCTGTTCTTCATGACCGACCAGCACTGGCAGGTCCTGCGCGGGCTGATGAACTCCTACGACGTCTGGCAGCCCGGCAACAGGATCGGCGGCAGCATGGCGCTCGAGCAGCTCGTCAGCCGCCTGTCCGAGGCGTTCGTGCTGACGCTGCGGATCACCAGCCCTTTCATCGTCTATTCGGTCATCGTCAATCTCGCGGTCGGCCTGATCAACAAGCTGACGCCGGCGATCCCGGTCTATTTCATCTCGGTGCCCTTCGTGCTGTTCGGCGGCTTCCTGCTGCTCTACCTCACCAGCGACGAGCTCCTGACGCAATTCATGCTCGGCGTCTCGTCGTGGCTGGCGGAGTGATGGTCATGACGTCGCGCGCGGACAAGCTCGGCCGGATGGTCTCGCTCGTGAAGCTTCAGCTCCGGCTGTCCGAATGGCAGCTTGCGCATCTGCGGCAGCAGGAGCGCAGCTTGCAGGACGAGCAGGAATGGCTGGTAGGAACCCTCAACGAGGGCAAGCCGCCGGCGGGCTCGTCGAGCGACTCAATCGCGCGGCGCCTGAACAGGACGAGCGCCGGTGCGCGCGCGGTCCAGGCGCAGGCGTCACAGCAGCTCGACCAGGTCCGCGCGGACACTCGCCGTGTCAAGCAGCTCGAGCAGGTCGCGAAGGCCGCGCTCGCAGACAAGCTTCGCGACGCGGAGGCGCGCTCGCTCGAAGAGATGACGGGAATAAGCCCCGCCGTGCGTGACTGGACGCCACGGCCAGCCAGCCGGAACAAGACATGATCGTGACAGCGACGCCCGACCTCGTTCTCGATGTCCTCGATGCCGCCGACCCCGTGACGCAGCGGGCGGCGACCGCGAAGCTCGATGCACTGAAATCGTCGGACGCCGATTTCGCCGCCACCATGGACGCGGAGGTCGGCAAGGCCAAGGCGGCGAATGCCGATCAATCGGCGGCGCAGGCTGCCGAAGCGCAGCAGCCGGGTGCGGTGAACGGGCCGCCGGTGCGGGTGATCAAGGCGCCCGCATCCGGCGAGGTGTACCGGAAGTTCGAGGCGTTCATTCTCCAGACCTTCGTCGAGACGATGCTGCCGAAGGAGTCGGAGGAAGTCTTCGGCAAGGGCACGGCCGGCGGCGTCTGGAAGTCGATGCTGGCGGAGCAGCTTGGTGCTCAGCTGGCAAAGGGCAAGGGCATTGGCATTGCCAAGCAACTCGCCGCTGCGCAACCGGCGGGGCCCGGCGTTACGGAAAAGACCGGATCATGATCCGGGAATGGGTGACAGAAGTTGAGGGGTGAATTTCCTATGCAAGCACAAGAAGGTGCGGCGGTCCTGGTGGTGGAGCAGCCGGTCGTGGACGCCGAGGCGATGACGCTGGAAGCGGCAGAAGGCGATGCGTTCTTGCCTGCGCTGCTGCCGAATCTCGGCGGTGACGTGGTGAACGACGGCACCGACGCGGCGAGATCGGACGAGGTGCGTGGCCTGCTGTCTGCGATCCGCCGGCTCGAGAACATCGTCGAGGAGGAGACGGTCGCGCTCTCGACGGGCAAGAAGATCGATTTCGACGACTTCAGTGCCCGGAAGAGCCGGAGCATGCTCGAATTCGTCCGCTTGATGCGGGCACGGATGCATCTCGGCAACGAGGTCGAGATCACCGAGGAGATCCAGCGGTTGCGCGAGAAGCTCGAGCGAAACCGTTCCATCCTCGAAATGCATTACGATGCAGTGCGCGAGGTCGCGGCCATCATCGTCAAGGCGATCAAGGAAGCCGAGTCGGACGGCACCTATACCGGCCGCACAGCACAGGACGGAAAATGATCAGACTCGTGCTGGCCGGGCTCTGGGTATGCATCCTCACCGCGGGCACGAGCTATGCCGTGGCCTATTGGAAGGAAAATGGCAGCCTGCTGCCGGCGAAGGACGAATATCTCGACGGCCTTCAATACCAGAAGACGCGGGCGCTGAGCGTGCCAATGGTCGAGGGCGGCAGCGTGCAGGGCTACATCGTGGCGCGCTTCGTCTACACCGTTGAGGCGCGGATCATGCACCAGCTCAACGTCCCGCCGGAGCCGTTCGTCGTCGACGAGGCCTTCCGCAGGATCTATGCCGACGACCGCCTCGATTTCAGGAAGCTCGCCCGTTACGACCTTTCCATCCTCACGACGGCCATCAAGCAGCGCGTCAACGAGCGGATGCAGGCCGACGTCGTCCAGGACGTCCTGGTCGAGGACTTCAACTATGTTTCGAAGGAAGAATTCCAGCAGAAGCCGTAACTGTCGCGGCGCCAGCATCGCGAGGCCGTTGTTCCGCCATCCCTGCCGCTGAAAGTGCAACGGCCTCTGCGAAGGGTACTCCGCAGAGGCCGTTGTCGTTTTCGTGGCGGTGCCCTGCCGCGTTAGTTTCCGGCCGGGTACGCCGCCGGGGCGGCATGTGCCCTGTTCAGGAGGATGCCGACCTCGTCGAGTTCCTGCATCGGCACGTCGATGGTCTCGCCGGCAGGGATGTTGAGGCGGTATCCGACGTAGCGCCGGGCCACGATCGCGTCGAAGCCGAGGCGGTCGCGGAGTTTCTTGCGCAGCTTGCTGACGTGGCTCTCGATCACGCTCTCGTCGAAGGTCGACTCGAAGATGCCGTCGACCGCGTTGAAGATCTGCGTCTTGGTGATCCACTTGCCGTGGTTGCTGACCATATATTCGAGAATGCGCAGCTCGCGGCGGGGCAGGGTGAGAGCGTGGCCCGCGATCTCGGGGTCACGTCCGTTGAAGAAGACCTGGATCCTGGTCTCGCAGGGCCTCGGTAGCTCGCCCACCCGGCGGCGCGCGATTGCGGCCGTTCGGGCGAGGATCTCGCGCAGGTGAATCGGTACATGGACGACGTCGTCGACGCCCGATTCGAACAGCTCAAGCGTGTTCTTGAGCATCTTCTGGCCGCTCATGGCGATGATGGGCGCCGAGGAGCGCTTGCGCATCGCCCGCGGCAGGCTTCCGCGGGCATCGCAGTCCCCGAGGAGAAAGGCGTCGACCGCCGCCAGATCCGGTTCGCTCGCAGATTGTAGCCAGTCCCAGAATTCTCCGGAGGAGAAGCCGATCGACGATACACCTTCGCGAACGAGCCCTCCAACGTAGCTGTTCGTGACGCTCTCGCGATCATCAACGATAATATACATTAGTCTTTCGCCCCTGTTTCGCACTTGTTGCGGCCGGATGGTTGTTGTGATGCCCGGCTCGGCAACCATGCTGTTTGACGATATTTCCATCCCGCGAACCGTTATTATGGTTTCGATATTCGCGGGCAGCCCTACGCATTCAGTGCCTGCGTGTGCAGGCCTGCTACTTCGACTCGATACTGAACGCTTACTGCGTGAGGCTCGGCGGGTGTCTTACGGATCACCTCGCGGAGCGGATTGAGACAGACCTAGAACAGTTGCGCCAACTTGCCGATTGCGTCCGAACGCACCTGAACCGTGTCGATCTCCTCGCCAACTGGCGAGAATCACTTGAGTAGGACCGTAACAATTGCCGATTTCCGATCAAGCGCGCGCAGCAAAGCGGTTGCTATGCGTGTTTGATGCTGTTGATTCGTTTCTGGTTGTTTCTTTGTATGTTCGATCGCATCAGTTGATTTGGTAATCGAACTAGTTTTGCACCGTAGCGTTTCTAAAGTTCCGCATCCCCGCGTAATCACAGCTGTTTTGCGCGGTGCTGCGGGTCATGCGCATAGTGGGGTTTTCAACCCGGGATTGACTCTCCTGCTGGTGTTTCCCCATGCGACAATTCGACTCATGTATGGCGCGACGACTCCAGCTTGGCGAAATCTTGGCGAGTGTGTGTCTTTCGAGTCGCACTCTCGCCACGTCCATGACGCTTTTGACTCATGCGACGTCGCATCGGGCGCGATGAAAAGTTTTCGCTGCGCACGTTTCAGGCAAGCTTCGGCAAATAACTTCACCGTTCGATAGATCGAACCGAACGGAGCATTTTCACATGTTGTCCGATGGACAAGCTCGTCCCAACGCGACCGCTGATGTTTCCGCGGCGGCGAAGCCGGCTCCGGATGCGCGCGATACAAACACGGCACAGACGGCCAAGCCCGCTGCAAGCGCGAAGCGTGTGTCGGCTGCGGCGAACGACGAGACTCTGGCGAAAGAGGCGCTCGAGGGCCTGAAGCGCATTCGCGCCAAGGCGCGCCTCGACAAGATGGCGATACCGAAGCCTGCGCCGACCGTGATGAAGCCGGCCGTGATCGTGGCCAAGCCGCCGCCGCCGCGTCCGACATGGGTCGCGCCGCTCGCAACATTGGCGGTCGCTGCGATCCTGGTGGTCTGTGCCTGCACCGGCGTGATCGCCTATCTCACCACGCAGCCCGCCCAAAGCAACGTTGCCGCCAATACGGAGATCAGGAATCTGCGCGAGACTGTCGCGCTGCTGCGCAAGCAGGTGTCGGGCGTGTCCGAAAATCTCGACGGCCTGCGCACCGCGGTCGATCAGTCGAGCAAGGCGACCAACGATCGCTTCGGCAGGTTCGCCGAGAATCTGGACCGTATCGAGCGGGTGAGCTCGTCCTCGACGGTGAAGCTGGACAAGCTCGCCCAGGCTCAGGCCCAGGCGCCGGCACCGGCGGCCGTTGCCTCGCAGCCGCCCTCGCAGACGATGCCGATGATGGCCTCGGTTGCCGCGCCCGAGATCACGGGTTCGGTTCCTCCGTCGGCGCCGCGCAAGGTGGTCAAGGGCTGGTCGGTCCGCCAGGCCTATGAGGGAATTGCGATCCTGCAAGGTCCGAACGGCGTCATCGAGGCCGTGCTTGGACAGCAGGTACCCGGGCTTGGCCGCATCGAAGAGATCAAGAATGAGAACGGCCGTCTGGTCGTGGAGTCCAGCGGTGGCGTCATCTACTCGTCACGCAAGGCGACGCCGTGATCGAGGGCCGCCTCCTATTGGCGATGATGCTCGAAGCTGGTGCATAGCAGATCGATCTCCGGCTCCGCGATCGGCGCGCGAAACAGGCGGCAGCTGAACTCGGCGGCGCCGGGCTTGCCGTCCGTGGCGGTGCGATCCTCGCGCAGGAAGATGCATCGCTTGCAGACGTCGGTATGGTGCCGCTGCTCGGCCGCGTCCGCCTGATCGAGCACGTGCCGGAGCGTGTCGCGAAAGCGGATCTTGGCCTCGTCGTCGAGGACGGCGATCGGCTCGAGGAGAACGCTGATGGGGTCGCGCACCAGGAACTTCTTGCCCTGCTGCGTCACGCTCAGCGTCACCGATCGCTTGTCCGTCGCGGAGCGCTTTCGCTCCAGATATCCGAGCCGCTCGAGCTCGCCGATGATGAAAGAGGCGGTGCCGCGGGTGGTGCCGACGTAGCTCGCGAGCGCCGAGGGCGTTCGCGAGAAACGGTTGGCGCGGGACAGAAAGCGCAGGGCCATCCATTCGCGGTCGCGCAAGCCATGCTTGGTGCCTTCGAACCACAGGATGCGGGCCATCTGTCCCAGCAATTCAATCGCTTCGCGAGCTAAAATCATTTCAGTTCCAGGTCGGACAAGCTTTATTCAATTGAGCCTTTGGTAGCGCAATCTGGGTGGACGAGAATGAAAGTTCTCGGGCGATTCTTCGTCCGTTGCCGGATGGAGGGACCGCGCTCGGGAAGTTGCATCCGTTGTGCAGATGGAACTTCCGGCCGTGGAACTAGAGCGTCACACAGAAAGTTCGAGTAAATCGCACGGCTCAACTCTTCTGAAAATTTCAATCAAATCACGAGAGCTTGCGCGTGAATTGACGGTGATGTGCGACGCCTGAGCAACATGATGTGTCATTGTCGCCACTGCGAAGCCCATTTGTTGCGGCCTGGAGTTTCGAATACGCAAAAGGGCGCATCACCGGCAACGCCTGGCGATGTGGCTGGCCGGAAGAGAACCCTCTCTTTCGGTTAATGGATGTTGCGACGCAATGCAGCCAGACGGTTAAGTCCGGCAAACGAGCGAATCCAGGGAGTCAAAGTGTCGTTGGGAATTGAGCAAGCGGCGCCGTTCAACGTCAAACGAGCAGCATTCGCAGCCACCATCGGCAACATGCTCGAATTCTACGATTTCATTACCTACAGCTTCTTCGCCATCCAGATCGGCCATACCTTCTTCCCGACCGGAAGCGAGTACGGCAGCCTGATGCTGTCGCTGGCGACGTTCGGGGCCGGCTTCGTGACGCGGCCGATCGGCGGGATCGTGCTCGGCATCTATTCCGACCGGATCGGCCGGCGGCCCGCCATGCTGCTGAGCTTTGCGTTGATGGGAGCTGCTATCCTGACCATCGCGCTCACGCCGTCCTATCGCATGATCGGCGTCGCCGCGCCCATCATCGTGATTGCGGCGCGCATGGTGCAGGGCTTCGCCCTCGGCGGCGAGGTCGGACCGACCACCGCCTATCTTCTCGAGATTGCCCCGCCCGAGCATCGGGCGCTGGTCGTGGCATGGCAGCCGGCGAGCCAGGAGATTGCGGCGACCGCCGGCGCGCTGGTCGGCGTCATCCTGAGCACGACCATGGCGCCGGAGATGCTGGACTCCTACGGCTGGCGGGTGGCGTTCCTGATCGGGGCCGTCTGCCTGCCGTTTGGGTTCTGGATGCGGCGGACACTGCCCGAGACGATTCCGCATGCCGATGCCGGTGTCGCAGCGAAAGAGCGCACGGGTCACCTCTCGCAGGCCCGGCGTCACCTCGGCGTCATCGCGCTGGCCTTGATGATCCTGGCCAGCGGCACGATCTCGACCTATGTCACGCAATATATGACGACCTATGCGCAGAATACCCTGCACGTGTCGTCGACACTGGCTTTCGCCGTGTCGCTCGTCAGCAACGGCATTCAGTTCGTCGGCGCACTGGTCGGCGGATGGCTCGCCGATCGTCTCGGCCGCAAGCCGATCATGATCTGGCCGCAGCTCGCAACCCTCCTGCTCACCTATCCGACCTTCCTGTGGATCGTCCATGCACCGGGCGCGCTGTCGCTCCTGATCGGCTTCGGCGTGCTGTCGATCATCGGCTCGCTGCCGTTCACCGCGTTCTATGCGACCTTCACCGAAGCGCTGCCCCAGAACATCCGCGGAGGCGTGTTCGCGACCGTCTACGCGGTGGCGATCGCGAGCTTCGGAGGTACGGCGCAGCTCGTGGTCACCTGGCTCCTCCACGTCACCGGCAATCCGCTGGCACCGGCCTGGTACCTCCTGCTTGCGGCGATCGTCGGACTTGTCGCAATGAGCCTGATGCCCGAAACGGCGCCGGTGAAAAAACGTCAGGGCCTGGCCTGAACGCGGACATGCTCGCAGGCTGGTGATTTGCGTTTCGCCGGCAATTATCGGCGAATGCGCCGCCTGAGGAATCAGGGCCAAGCATCAGGAAGGATCGACCGATGAGCTTCGAAACCACCATGACATCCGACGTCGTCGGGCTGACGAAAGTCGCCCGGTCTCGCGCCGCGGATTCATGAGCGCCACCGCGGCCGTCGCTGCCGGCTACACGCTTGCGGCCGGTCCGGTCCGTGCCGAAATCATCACGACAGATACCGGCGGCCTCCAGGCTGGCGACGCCAGGATCAAGGTCGGGTCCGAAGAGATGCCTGCCTATTTCGCTCGCCCGGCCGGCAACACCAAGGCGCCGGTGATCATCGTGGCGATGGAGATTTTCGGCCTGCACGAATACATCAAGGACGTGACACGGCGCCTCGCCAAGCTCGGCGCATTCGCGGTCGCGCCCGACTATTACTTCCGCAAGGGTGTCGATCTCACCAAGGTCACCGACATCAAGGATCTGCTGCCGGTCGTCAATGCCAAGCCGGACGCCGAGCTGCTGTCCGATCTCGATGCGACGGTGGCGTGGGCGGGATCGCAAGGCGACGACACCACGAAGCTCGGCATCATCGGCTTCTGCCGGGGGGGCCGCAATGTCTGGGAATACGCCGCCCATAGTGGCACCCTCAAGGCTGGTGTCGCGTTCTACGGTGCGCCGGTCGATCCCGCCAATCCGGTGTGGCCGAAGAGCCCGCTTCAGCTCGCCCCCGAGATGAAGGCGCCGGTGCTCGGCCTCTATGGCGGCGCCGATACCGGCATTCCCGTGGCCCAGGTCGAGCAGTTCAAGGCGACGCTCGAGCAGGACAAGAAGATCGCCGAATTCAAGATCTATCCGCAGGCGCCGCACGGCTTCCATGCCGACTATCGCGGCAGCTATCGCAAGGATGCGGCGGAAGATGCCTGGAAGCAGGCTCAGGCCTGGTTCAAGAAGTACGGCGTGTTGAGCTGACGCCAGATTCGATGCAGCTTGAAGCAGCTTGACGGCTTGCGGCTTGCCGGTCAGCGGATCGTTGGCAAACGCGTGGGCGAGGCGAGGGCGCTGTGCGTCGCTCGGGTGGAAGGTTGCGTCCTTCATGCCTGCCACACAGCTCGTTCTGAGGTGGCTAGCCGAGCGCTTTGATCACGGCTGCGCCAGAGCGAAGTCAACCGCGGGCGGGGCATGTCTGGGACGCGTTGGAGATAACCGGAACCTATCGCCCTTGCCCGGTGCGCCACAACGCATCCAGGCCATGCCGATAGGTCGGATGGGCAAGCGTGACACCGAGCTCGTGCTTCAGTTTCGCGTTGGAGACACGGGCACTGCTGGCATAGAAGCTGCGGGCCATCGCCGACATCTCGGCAGTCTCGAACGGCTCTTCGGGCGGCGGCGCAAGGTCCATCAGCTTCGCCGCATAAGCGATCACATCCTGCGGCGGCGCCGGCTCGTCGTCGCAGACGTTCCAGGTGCCGCCGTCACCGTGCTTCACCGCGGCCATGATCGCGCTCGCGATGTCGTCGGCGTGGATGCGGTTGAAGACCTGTCCCGGCTTGACGATGCGCCGGGCCGTCCCCGCCCGCAGCGTCATCAGCGCGTTGCGGCCGGGCCCGTAGATGCCCGCAAGCCGCAGGATCGCGACGTCGCCGCGCGCCGCGGCGGTCCAGGCTTGCTCCGCCGCAACGCGCGTTCGCGTGCGGTCGAGGGTGGCCTGCGGCGGCGTGCTCTCGTCCACCCAGCGGCCTGCGTGATCGCCATAGACGCCGATGGTGGAGAGATAGACGATCTGCCGCCGCCGGCCCGCGAGCGCGTCGCCAAAGGCCGTAACTGCGGGGTCGCCCGCGCTGCCGGGCGGGATCGATATGAGAAGGACATCGGCGTCGCGGACTCGCTCGACCACCTCGCGGGCCGGACTGCTGCCGGAAAAGGCGTGCATCTCGATGCCGGCAAGGTCGTTTCGCTTGCCGGGATCGCGCACGGTGCCGGCGATATGCGAGAAGGCGCCGCCGAATTGGCCGACGAAATGCCGGGCACTGTAGCCGAGGCCGAGGATGAAGAGCCGCATGCGTCTGCCGTGCTGGAGTTCCGCTCGCGCGAGCTGCGCGCCGTTCGCTCATAAGGGATTTTTGGGTCCGGCAAAAGATATTGCAATTTTACTCGGCCACCAGGGCAGGCGATGCTCGCTTGTCAGGAGGGAGGCGTCGGTCATGCAGGCAGAAGCGCCGGCCGCAGTGCCATGCGGTGCCGCGGAGTTGATCGGGCGCGCCGCCGCGCTGATCTTCGATGTCGACGGTACGCTGGCCGAAACCGAGGAGCTGCATCGGCAGGCCTTCAACCACGCCTTCGTTCGCCACGGTCTCGACTGGCAGTGGGACCGGGCCGTCTACGAGGAGCTGCTGCGTGTCACGGGCGGCAAGGAGCGCATGCGCGCCTTTCACGCGAGGCTGCAGGTCGCGCCGCCATTGCCGGATGCCGATATCGCAGCCCTTCACCGCATCAAGACCGCGCATTACGCCGAGCTGATCGAAACTGGCTGCTGCCCCTTGAGGCCCGGCGTGGCGGATCTTCTCACTGCCGCGAAGGCCCGCGGCCAGCGGCTTGCGATCGCGACCACCACCTCGCACGGCAATATCGATGCGCTGCTGTCGCAGGCGCTGGGAACGCGCTGGGCGGCGGATTTTGATGCGGTCGTCGCCGGCGACGATGTCCGCCACAAGAAGCCGGCGCCGGATGTCTATCTGGAAACCCTGGCGCGGCTGAAGCTGGGCGCAGCCGACTGCGTCGCGATCGAGGATTCCCGCAACGGTCTGATCGCGGCCTCGCGGGCGAACATTCCGGTGCTCATCACCAGAAGCATGTTCTTTCGGGACGATGATTTCAGTGCGGCGCAGGTCGTGCTGGACGATTTGTCGGAACTCGGGGGCTCAAAACAAAAAACTGAAAAACAACCCCATGCACAGTAGAAGGCGTCGGCCGGCCCGCCGCGGTCAGTGGACGCGGTGGCTCGTTCTATCGTCTTCAGCCTGCTCGACAATCTGCGCGATTGGGCTCGACTGGTGGTGCACCAGCCGCCAGCCGTCGCCGACACGCCGAAAATGGTTGGCAGCGGCCAAAGCGGTGCCGTCGACGATCTCGATGCAGAGCACGCGCGCGCTGTCGCCGTCGACGATCGCCTGCGGTTCGGCGCAGACGATCTGCGGCCGCTCCGGATTCTGCAGGATGTCGCGCCAGCTGCCGATCACCGTGGCCCGGCCGATGATGGCCGGCCAGCCGGGATGGATGCAGGAAATGGCGTCGTCATCCGCCCACATCCGCTCCATTCCGTCGAAGTCGCCCGTTGAAAAGGCGGCGTAGAAGGCCGCGTTCGCGGCGATGACCTTATTGTCCTTTGCCATGCCTCTCGGGTGGGGCAATGGCAGGCAAAAATCAAGCGCGACTTCCGTCCGACTTTGCGTTCGATTTGGACCGCAGTGCAGCATTGCCTGCTTTGTGGTCACGCCGAGACAAGTGTCTCCACGGCCCGCCGCGCGCCGTCCTTATAAAGACGGCCGAGCGCCGTGGTCACGGCCTCGCGCAGGCGCGGCTCAGTGCCCAGTGGTCCGAACACTTTCTCGACCCCGAGCAATGCGGGCGCGAGCCGGTCGGCGACGGGACCCGCCTCGCGCGCCAGCGCGGCGAACTCGGCGGCGAGCGGATCGCGAACGTCGATGGCGCGGCCCTGCTCGTCGCGTGCGGTGACGTAACGCATCCAGCCGGCCACCGCGAGCGCATGCGTCGCGATCGGCAGGTTGTTGCGCAGGCGATCCTGCATCGCGCCGAGCAGGCGCTGCGGAAGCTTTTGCGAGCCGTCCATCGCGATCTGCCAGGTGCGGTGATGCAGCGCCGGATTGGCGAAGCGCTTGAGCAGCGAGGCGCGATAGGCGGCGAGATCGGTGCCAGCCGGCATCGTCAGCGTCACCGCGGCCTCTTCCATCACTTGCGCGGCGAGACGGGCGAAATGCGGATCCAGCATGGTGTCGGCGATGGTCTCGTAGCCCGCGAGATACCCGAGATAGGCCAGCGCCGAATGGCTGGCGTTGAGCAGCCGCAGCTTCATCAGCTCGAACGGCTTGACGTCGGTGACGAGCTCGACACCGGCGGCGGCGAAATCGGGCCGCCCCGCCGTGAAGCGGTCCTCGACCACCCATTGCGTGAACGGCTCGGTCATCACAGGCCAGGCGTCGCGCATGCCGAGCGCGTTCGAGATCGCATCCCGGTCGGCGTCCGTCGTCTCCGGCACGATGCGGTCGACCATGGTCGACGGGAAGGCAGTACTATCGGCGATCCATTTGCCGAGGTCCTTCGAGCGGAGCGCGGCGAACTGCGTCACGATCCGCTGCACGGTGTGGCCGTTGGCGGCGAGATTGTCGCAGCACAGCACGGTGAAGGGCGCCAGCCCCTGTGCACGCCGGCGCGCCAGTGCGGCCACGATGAAGCCGGGCGCCGAGCGCGGCGCGTCAAAATTGTTGAGATCGTGCACGACATCCGGATGCCGCTCGTCGAGATCGCCGGTCTGCGGCGTGTGGCAATAGCCCTTTTCGGTGACCGTCAGCGAGACGATGCGAATGGCGGGATCGGCCATCCGATCGACCAGTGCTGCCGGCTTCTCGCGCGCGACGACGCTGTCGAGCAGCGCGCCGATGACGCGGTGTTCGGTGCCTTCGGCGGCACGTACGGCGACAGTGTAGAGATGATCCTGCGGGGCGAGGGCGTCGCGCGTATCCGGGCTGCGCAGGCTCGCGCCGACGATACCCCAGGAGGAGCTGCCTGCGGCAAGGCAGTCGTCGATGACGACGGCTTGGTGCGCGCGATGAAATGCGCCCAGGCCCAGATGCACGATGCCGGGCGTAACGCGCGAGCGGTCATAGGCCGGCCGGCGGATGGCGGGCGGCAGCCGGTCGAGATTGGCGCGGCCAAGACGCGTTGAACTATGGCGCATGGTCGTCTCTCCCTGTGTTTGGCCGCTGCTTGACATGGCGCCTGTCCTCGGTCAATGCTTCGGTCAATTGGTAAGACCAATTTTCCAAAATTGGCGGGCCGCCGGGACGCGATGCTTCCCGGCGAGACCCTTTCCGGGAGGACCAGCGTGCCGCTGGAAGCTGTGGAGGCGAGACGGCTTTATCGCCAGGTCGCCGATCAATTGCGAAGCCTGATCGACAGCGGCGAGTACGCGGTCGGCAGCCGCTTGCCGACCGAGCGCGAACTCGCCGAGCAGCTCAGGATCTCGCGGCCGACGGTGCGCGAAGCCCTGATCGCGCTCGAGGTCGAGGGCCGCGTCCGCATTCGCGTCGGCTCCGGCATCTATGTGACCGAGCCAGCGGACGCCGCGCCTGCGCTTCCGGCCGCCGGCATCGAAGGCCCGTTCGAGCTCTTGCGCGCCCGCGAATTCCTGGAAAGCGCGATCGCCGAGCAGGCCGCGCGCGTGGCGACCAAGGACGATATCGCCCGCATCAATGCGTCGCTTGTCGCCATGGAGAATGTCGAGCATCCCGGCGAGGCCTCGATGGTGCACGACCGTGCCTTCCACGTCGCGATCGCCGGCAGTCTCGGCAATGCCGTGCTGGTGCGCGTGGTCGGCGAGCTGTTCGACCAGCGCCTCAATCCCTATTTCGCGCAGCTTGCGCATTACTTCGAGAGCCCAGGCACCTGGCGCACCGCGCTCGACGAGCATTGCGCCGTCCGTGACGCGATTGCGGCGCGTGATCCGGACGCCGCGCGCGAGGCCATGCGCAAGCATCTGGCGCGCTCGCAGGAGCGCTTTGCGCAGAACTTTGGCGCCGAGACCGCCGCGGGATCGCCCGCGGAGCGGGGCCGGGTCGCGCGCACGCCGGCGAAACCGGCAAAACCAAAACGCGCGAAGACGCAGGCCAAAAGCGGCAGCGTGCGGCGACGATGAGATTGGGCGGCTCGTCCCGGTTTCAGGACGGGCAAACAAGAAGCAGATTTTAGTCAGTGGAGGATAAGTCAGTGTTGAAGAAGATGACGATGGTGCTGGCGACTTCGGTCGCGGCGATGTTCGCGGCGACCAATCCCGGCATGGCGCAGACCAAGCTCAAATGGGCCCATGTCTACGAGACCTCGGAGCCGTTCCACACCGCCTCGGTCTGGGCCGCGCAGGAAATCGGCAAGCGCACCAACGGGCGCTATACCGTCGACGTTTATCCGGCGTCGCAGCTCGGCAAGGAAGCCGACATCAACCAGGGCCTCTCGCTCGGCTCGGTCGACATCATCATCTCCGGCTCGAGCTTCGCGGCCAAGAGCTTCCCGCCGATCGGCGTGACCTACTATCCCTACACCTTCCGCGACGCCGACCATCTCCTTGCCTACACCAAGAGCGACATCTTCAAGGAGCTCGCCAAGGGCTATGAGGACAAGAGCGGCCACCACATCGTCGCGGTGACCTATTACGGCGTGCGCCAGACCTCGTCGAACAAGCCGATCAAGACCTGCGCCGACCTCAAGGGTCTCAAGATGCGCGTGCCCGACGTTCCGGCCTATCTCGCCATGCCGCGCGCTTGCGGCGCCAACACCGCGCCGATCGCGTTCGCCGAAGTCTATCTCGCGCTCCAGAACGGCACCGTCGAGGCGCAGGAGAACCCGCTGACCACGATCGAGGCCAAGAAGTTCTACGAAGTGCAGAAGCACATCGTGCTGACCGGCCACATCGTCGACCACCTCAACACGGTTGTTGCGGGCGCGCTCTGGAAGAAGCTGAGCGACGAGGACAAGAAGATCTTCACCGACGTCGCCCAGGAGGCGGCTGCGAAAGCGACCGCTGAGATCAAGCAGAACGAGGCCAAGCTGGTTTCCTTCTTCAAGGAGAAGGGACTGACCGTGACCGAGGTCGACAAGAACGAGTTCCGCGACATCGTGCTGAAGAACGTTGCGTTCGAGACCTTCGGTTATCGCAAGGCCGACTGGGAACGCATTCAGGCGGTGAAATAACTGAGACCCTCATGGTGAGAAGTGCGAAGCGCGCTCCGGACGATGCTTCGCATCGCCGGGCGAACCATGAAGGCCCGGATGTCGCTCAGGCGTCGCCCGAGGCCATCCTTCGAGACGCTTGCTTCGCAAGCTCCTCAGGATGAGGAGCGGAGTTCGTAGAACTAAGTCGTCGTTCCGGGTTCGGCTCTTCGAGTCACCCCGGAATGACGATTAAGAGGTTGAGGAGTACGCCCATGTCCACCGCCGAAATACACCGGCAGATCACCGGGGACGAGATCGCCCACACCTTCGAGGAAGAGGCGGTGCCGAAGGTCGATCTCGGCGTCTACGCTTTCGAGGACTGGGTGGCGCTGGTGATCTTCTGGGTGATGGCGCTTGCCGTCTTCCTCCAGTTCTTCACCCGCTACGTCCTCAACGACAGCTATGCATGGACCGAGGAGATCGCGACCTACTGCCTGATCGGCGTGGTCTTCATCGGCTCCTCGATGTGCGTACGGCTTTCACGACACATCCAGGTCGATCTGATCTACCGCTATCTGCCGCATGTCGTGGCGCGCGCGCTGTCGACCGCGATCGACCTGATCCGGATCGCCTTCTTCGGCTACGCCATCAAGCTGGTCTGGGTCTACATCCAGATCATCGGCGACGAGTCGATGACCACGATCAATCTGCCCAAGGACTACGTCTATTACGCCGTGCTGGCGGGCTTCGTGCTGATGTTCGTGCGCTCGGTGCAGGTGGCCATCCAACATCTGCGACAGGGCTATTCGATCCTCGAACGTCCCGGCGCCTACGACGGTTTTGAGGGGTAAAGTTATGTTGCTGTTGCTTGGAGGCTTCCTCGTCCTGATGCTGCTCGGCGTTCCCGTGGCGATCGCCATGGCCGCGTCGTCGCTGCTCTACGTCCTGGTCAGCGGCGTGACGCCTGACGTCACGCTGGCACAGCGCATGATCGCCGGCGTCGAGAGCTTTCCGCTGCTCGCGGTGCCGTTCTTCATCCTGGCCGGCAATCTCATGAACATCGCCGGCGTGACCGGCCGCATCTACAAATTCGCGGTCGCGCTGGTCGGCTGGATGCGCGGCGGCCTCGGCCACGTCAACATCATCGGCTCGGTGATCTTCTCCGGCATGTCCGGCACGGCGATCGCGGACGCCGCCGGTCTCGGCACCATCGAGATCAAGGCGATGAAGGACCACGGCTATTCCACCGAGTTCTCGGTCGGCGTCACCGCGGCCTCAGCCACGCTCGGGCCGATCATCCCGCCGTCGCTGCCCTTCGTGATCTACGGCATGATGGCGAACGTCTCGATCGGTGCGCTGTTCCTGGGCGGCGTCATTCCCGGCATCGTCATGACGCTGCTGATGATGGCCACCGTCACCTACTTCGCGCACAAGAACAAATGGGGCAGCGATACGCCGTTCTCCTGGCCGCAACTCGGCTCGGCCGGCATCGAGATCGCCATCGTGCTGGCTTTCCCGCTCGCGATCTGGCTGATGGTGCTGGCCGGCATGTCGACCAACATGGCCGTTGTCATCGGCCTCGGCACGCTGCTCGCGATCGACTGGTACTTCGACTTCTCGGCGGTAATGGCGCTGATGGCGCCGGTCATCCTGATCGGCGGCATGACGCTCGGCTGGTTCACGCCGACGGAGGCCGCGGTCGCCGCCGTGATCTGGTCGCTGTTCCTCGGTCTCGTCCGCTACCGTACCATGACCTTGAAGACGGTGGCGAAGGCGACCTTCGACACCATCGAGACCACGGCCTCGGTGCTGTTCATCGTCACGGCCGCCTCGATCTTCGCCTGGCTGCTGACGGTGTCGCAGGCAGCCCAAATGCTCTCGGACTGGATGCTCAGCATCACCCACAACAAATGGGTGTTCCTGGCGCTCGCCAACGTCCTGATCCTGTTCGTCGGCTGCTTCATCGACACCACGGCGGCGATCACCATCCTGGTGCCGATCCTGCTGCCGATCGTGCTCAAGCTCGGCATCGATCCGATCCATTTCGGCCTGATCATGACGCTGAACCTGATGATCGGCCTGTTGCATCCGCCGCTCGGCATGGTGCTGTTCGTGCTCGCCCGCGTGGCAAAGCTCTCGGTCGAGCGCACGACGGTCGCGATCCTGCCCTGGCTGGTGCCGCTGATGGTCGCGCTGATCGCGATCACCTACATTCCCGAACTGACCCTCTGGCTGCCTAAATACATGGGACTCTCCAAATGACCTCCACCGCTCTCGCCGCAACCCTGTTCGGCCCCGAAGATCTGCGCATGATCGAGCATCCGCTCGACAAGCTCGCTGACGGCATGGTGCGCATTCGCTTCGGCGCCGGCGGCATCTGCGGCTCCGACATGCACTATTTCCGTCATGCCCGGACCGGCGATTTCGTCGTGAAGTCGCCACTCGTGCTCGGCCACGAGATCTCCGGCGAGGTCGTGGAGATCGCAGGCTCCGCAGCGAACCTGAAGCTCGGCGACCGTGTCGCCGTCAATCCGTCGCGCTGGTGCGGCCATTGCGTCGCCTGCCGCGAAGGTCGGCCGAACCTCTGCGAGAACATCTACTTCATGGGCTCGGCCTCGAAGACGCCGCACATGCAGGGCGGTTTCGCCAACTATTTCGACGCGATCCCCGCGCAATGCGTGAAGATCCCCGACCATGTGTCCTATCAGGCCGCAGCGCTGGCCGAGCCGCTCGCGGTCTGCCTGCATGCGGTGGCGCGCGCCGGCAACATCGAGGGCAAGCGCGGCATCATCTTCGGTGCCGGCCCGATCGGGCTTTTGACCATGCTCGCCGCACACCGCGCCGGCATGGCCGACATCACGGTGGCGGACATCGCGCCGGCGCCGCTCGCCTTCGCGACCCGGCTCGGCGCCTCTCACGTCGAGAACGTCTCGAGCGGCGAGGAAGGACTGAAGGCACAGGCCGCATCGCGTCCCTATGACGTCGCGTTCGAGGTTTCGGGCACCGCCGCAGGCCTTGCCAGCGCGATCGGCATTGTCAGGCGCGGCGGCATTGTGGTGCAGATCGGCAATCTGCCGGGCGGCCAGATTCCGACGCCGTCGAATGCAGTGATGGCCAAGGAGATCGACCTGCGCGGCTCGTTCCGCTTCGGCTTCGAGTTCATGACCGCGGTGGAACTGATCGGCGCCGGCAGCGTCGACGTGCTGTCGCTGGTCACCGCCGAGCGGCCGCTGTCGACCGCGCCGGACGCGCTGCGGCTGGCACTGGACCGCTCGCAAAGCGTCAAGGTCGTGCTGACCGCGAACTGATTCTTTGTTTTGACGCGTTTTCTTCACGCGAACCGGTATCCACTTCGCTCGAAAACGCTTTAGGAGAATTTCGATGATGCTCGAAGGCTGGCGCTGGTACGGTCCGGATGATCCGGTGTCTTTGGACGATGTCAGGCAGGCCGGGGCGACGGATATCGTCTCGGCGCTGCATCAGGTGCCGATCGGCGAAGCCTGGACACGCAAGGCGGTCGAGGAGCGCAAGAACTTCATCGAGCGCGGCCAGCCCGGCCGCTCGCAACTGACCTGGTCGGTGGTGGAGTCGATTCCGATCCCCGACGACGTCAAGCGGCTCGGGGCTAAGGCGACGGCCTCGATCGACGCGTGGATCGCGAGTCTCGAAGCGGTGGCCGCGGCCGGCATCAAGATCATCTGCTACAATTTCATGCCGGTGGTGGACTGGTGCCGCACCGATCTGGAGTGGGAGCTGCCGAACGGCGCCCGCGCCATGCGCTTCGACCAGGACCGCTTTGCCGCGTTCGAGCTGCATATCCTGAAGCGCCCCGCCGCCGTTCAGGAGTATTCGCCCGAGCAGCAGGCGCGCGCCAAAAAGCTGTTCGAGAAGATGAGCCAGGCCGATATCGACTACCTCGTCATGGTCATCGCCAGTGCGCTGCCGGGCTCGACCACCGAGCCGATGACGATCCCGCAATTCCGCGACCGGCTGGAGACCTACCGCGACATCACGCCAAAGATCCTGCGGCAGCATCTCGCCGAGTTCCTGGGCCGCGTCACGCCGGTCGCCGAGCAACTCGGGGTGTCCCTGACGCTGCATCCCGACGATCCGCCGCGTCCGCTGTTCGGCCTGCCGCGCATTGCCTCGACCGCCGACGACTATCAGGCGCTGTTCGATGCCGTGCCGTCCAAGGCCAACGGCATCTGCCTGTGCACCGGCTCGCTCGGCGTGCGCGCCGGGAACGATCTGCCCGCGATGGCCGAGCGCTTCGGCCCGCGCATTGCGTTTGCGCATCTGCGCGCGACCAAGCGCGAGGCCGATGGCCTGTCCTTCTACGAGTCCGATCATCTCGACGGTGACGTCGACATGGTCGCGGTGCTGAAGGCGCTGTTGAAGGAGAACGCACAGCGCTCACCTGACAAGAGAATCGTGTTCCGTCCCGACCACGGCCATCGTATGCTCGACGATCTCGCCGCCACCAAGCGCACCAATCCCGGCTACACCGCGATCGGCCGCCTGCGCGGCCTTGCCGAGCTCCGCGGCGCGATCAGGGCGATCGAGCATCGATAGGAGACCGGCGGCGCCATCAGGCGAGAGATCGCCGCGAAGGCGGCCGCTGACAGCATCGGCGGCGCGATGGCAAGATGATCGACGCGCAGAACATGCCGTGAGCGGAGTGAGAAATGCGCCTGACACAGTGTCATAATTTCCACGATTTCCGGCGGCTGGCGCGCCGCCGACTGCCCGGTCCGATCTTCGACTATATCGATGGCGCGGCCGACGATGAGACCACCCATCGCCGCAACAGCGCGAGCTTCGAGCATTGCGACTTTCTGCCCAACGTGCTGCGCGGCGTGCAGGACGTCGATCTGTCGGTCACCATCATGGGCCAGAAGCTCGCGCTGCCGTTCTACTGCTCGCCGACCGCCTTGCAGCGCCTGTTCCATCATGAAGGCGAGCGTGCCGTCGCCGCTGCTGCGGCGAGCTACGGCACCATGTTCGGCGTCTCCTCGCTGGGCACGGTGTCGCTCGAGGAATTGCGCAAGGCCCACGACACGCCGCAGGTCTATCAATTCTATTTCCACCGGGATCGCGGTCTCAACCGCGCCATGATGCAGCGCGCCAGGGACGCGGGCGTCGAGGTGATGATGCTGACGGTCGACAGCATCACCGGGGGAAATCGCGAGCGCGATCTGCGCACCGGCTTCAGCATTCCCTTCCGCCTGACGCCTGCGGGGATGCTGCAGTTCGCGATCAAGCCGATGTGGGGTATCCAGTATGTCAGCCACGAGAAATTCAGGCTCCCGCAGCTGGAGGAGCATGTCGACATGAGTGGCGGCGCCATGTCGATCGGCCGCTACTTCACGGAAATGCTGGATCCTGCGATGAACTGGGACGATGTCGCGGAGATGGTGCGGACCTGGAACGGCCCGTTCTGCCTGAAGGGGATCATGTCGGTGGAAGACGCGCGCCGCGCGGTCGATATCGGCTGTGCCGGGATCGTCCTTTCCAATCATGGCGGCCGCCAGCTCGACGGCTCCCGCTCGGCTTTCGATCAGCTCGCCGAAATCGTCGATGCCGTGGGCGACCGCATCGACGTGATGATGGACGGTGGCATCCAGCGTGGAACCCATATCCTGAAAGCGCTGTCGCTCGGGGCCAAGGCGGTCGGGCTTGGACGATACTATCTCTATCCGCTCGCCGCCGCCGGCCGGCCCGGTGTCGAACGGGCCCTCGGCCTGCTGCGGGCCGAGCTCGTGCGCGATATGAAGCTGATGGGATGCACGTCGATCAGCCAGCTATCGCGCGCCAATCTGCGCTTTCGGCCCGGGTAGCGCGCCGTGACCGTTCGGCATCAATAGCAGGCGGCCATCGCGCCGAGCTTCGGATAAAGCCGGTCGATCGCGGCGATCTCGCTTTTCATCTGCGCGATGATCCAGTCGCGGATCTCGGCGGCGATGGGGCGCATCGGCCGGTTGCGCGGCGGCAGGAATTCGCAGATGCGCCGCGTGGTGGTGAGCGTTTCGGAGGCCGGCACAAGCGCGCCGGTCAGGAGCCAGTGCGAGGCTACCGTCAGCCAGCCGAGTGCGATGCCCTGGCCGAGCAGGGCAGCCTGCATCACGACGGCATAGTCGGTGAAGCTCAGCGCCTTGGCCGCGCCGCGGCGGCCGGTGAGAAGCGAGGCGTAATCCGCCGCCCAGTCGCCCGGCGTCTCGGCGAGGCGAATGATGGTGTTGCCTTCAGCGGGATCGGTCTCGCCGAGATAGCCAGGGCTGCACATCGGCAGCATGACTTCCTTCATCACCAGCGTGCCGCCGGATGACGGCTCGTCGCGGTCACGAAAGCGCATGCCGAGGTCGACATTCTCCACTGGTCCGCGCAGCGCGCCGGAGATGAGCTGGAAGCGCAGATCAACCTCGGGAAACTGCTTCTGGAGCTTGTCGATGCGCGGCATCAGCCAATGCGTGGTGAAGGCGGAGGAGACCGACAGCGTCACCGTCTCGGTGCCCTTGCGGCGCCGCTCGATCTCGACAAGCCCGGTCTCGATGCTGCGAAAGCCTTCGAGCACGCGGCGATAAAGCAGCTCGCCTTCCTCGGTGAGCACGGCGCGCCCCGCAGTGCGGTCGAACAGGCGGACGCCGAGATGCTCCTCGAACTGTCCGAGCATCCGACTCACCGCCGGCTGCGTGACGTTGAGCTCGGCTGCTGCCGCCGTGAAACTGCCATTGCGCGCCGCTGCGTCGAAGACGAACAGGGCGTTACTGGAGGGCAGCATCCGGCGCAGCTCGGGCATAACGCCATGTTATGGACGCGGTGAGAATTTGGCAATTGCCGAGTTTTGCCAAGTCTGGTGTCATTGGCATCACAGCCTAAAGGCAGGGCTTACGAACGAAGATTTGGTGCGGTGCACGCTTCGGCCGTGAGTGCTCAAAATTCCTGTCTATAAAGCAGGCTTATGGCGCGCAGTGAGGCACGCCATGGCGGGGAACGAGGCGAGGTCGATCGTTGGACAAACGAGCGGAAAGCGTCGAGATCAGGTCCGCGAGCAAGGCGTATGGCCCCGTTCGCGCTCTCGACGACGTCTCGCTCAATGTCGGCGCCGGCGAATTCGTCTCGCTGCTCGGCCCCTCCGGCTCCGGCAAGACCACGCTGCTTGGAATTCTCGGCGGCTTCATCCTGCCATCGAGCGGAACCATCCTGTTCGGCGGTCGTGACGTCACCTGGATGCCGCCGCACAGGCGCGACATCGGCGTGGTGTTCCAGAACTACGCGCTGTTCCCGCATATGAGCGTCGGCGAGAACGTCGCCTTTCCCCTGCGCGCACGGCGCCTGCCGAAAGCGAGCTGGCCCGACAAGGTGCGCGCAGCGCTCGCGATGGTCGGTCTCGCCGGCTATGAAGAGCGCGGCATCGCGCAGCTCTCCGGCGGCCAGCGCCAGCGCGTGGCGCTTGCGCGTGCGATGATCTTCGAGCCGCGCCTGATCCTGATGGACGAGCCGCTCTCTGCGCTCGACAAGCAGCTCCGCGAATCCATGCAGATCGAGCTGCGCGCGCTGCACCGGCGCATCGGCGCCACCATCATCTACGTTACCCACGACCAGCGCGAGGCGCTGACCATGAGCGACCGCGTCGCCGTGATGAAGGACGGCCGGCTGATCCAGATCGACGCGCCCGAGCGGCTGCACGATCATCCCGCGGATTCCTTCGTCGCCAGCTTCATCGGGGAAGCGACGATGCTGCCTGTTCGCCGCGTCGATGCCTCCAGCGTCGCACTCGGCAACGCGCTATTGCGCAGCGCCCGCGCCATTCCCTCTGGCGATGCCTTGATGCTCGCCGTGCACAGCGAAAAACTCCTGATCGACGACGGCGCGCAGGATGCCGCCTGCAACCGGCTGACCGGGACGGTCACCGACATCGTCTACCAGGGCGAGAGTCTCCGCATCTTCCTGGCGCTCACCGATGGCATCGCGCTCAGCCTGCGCCAGCCGAGCTATCACCAGACAGCCGCATCCCGCCGCTCGGCGGCAGCCTCACCGTGACCCTTCACCCCGAGGACACCATCGTTGTCCCCAGGGCGGGGGACTGAACTCAAGCCCTGTTCAACCGAGAGAAGAAACCAAAGATGTCGTCAGCAGCCTCGTTCAGCAATTTCAAGGTTCTCACCTTCGACGTCGTCGGCACCTTGATCGATTTCGAGACCGGCGTACTCTCCGCGGTACGCAGGATCTCCGGCAAGTCGCCGGCCGAGCTCAGCGACGAGCAGATCTTCGAGCCCTACAAGCGCGGCCGCGACAAGCATTATGAGCGCTCGAGCGAGGCGATGTTCCACGTCTATCGCCATCTCGCCAAGGAGCTCGGGCTTCCCTCCGACGATGCGTCCTGCGATGTATTCCAGCTCTCGGTGCTGCGCTGGGGGCCGTTCGCGGATTCGGTCGAGGCGCTGAAGCGCCTGCGCACAAAGTTTCGGCTGGTGGCGATGACCAATGCCGACCGCGTCGCGCTCTCCTGCTATGCGCACGCGCTCGGCAATCCCTTCGACGACACCGTCTGCGCCGACGATACCGGCGTTGCCAAGCCGAACCCGGAGTTCTTCGCCTACAACAAGGGACGTCAGTCCGCCTTCGGCTACAAGCAGTCCGACATCCTGCACGTCGCGCAGAGCCAGTACCACGACATCGGGATCGCGCGAAAGCTTGGCTATAAGGTGTGCTGGATCGAGCGTCGCCAGGGCATCGCCGGTTTCGGCGGCACGCCGGCGGTGGAGACGCTGACCAAGCCGGACTTCCACTTCCCGACGCTGAAGGCGCTGGCGGACGCGGCGATCGGGCCGGCGGCGTAAGGCATGAGCGGCGGCATGACACGGGACTGGAGCGCATTGCCATCGGCCAACTCGCTGTGGGAAGCCACGGCGGAGCCGGCGCGCGCGTTTCCCGTGCTGTCGGGCGAGCAACAGGCGGATGTGGTGATCATCGGTGCAGGCTACACGGGCCTGTCCGCCGCGCACCACATCGCCAAGAGCGGTTTGTCGCCGGTCGTGCTGGAGGCAAATCGTCCCGGCTGGGGCGCGAGCGGGCGCAATGGCGGGGTGATCACCGCGAAGTTTCGGCTGTCGTTCCGCGAGATCGACGCGGCGCATGGCCGCGCCATGGCGCAGCGCATGTACGAGATCGCGCATGAATCGACTGACATGGTCGAGGAGCTGGTGTCCGAATTCGGCATCGCCAGCGCGGCGCTGACACGCACGGGCCAGGTCAAGGCCGCCCACAACGAGACGACGCTGAAGGCCGCGATCGACGAAGCCAACTGGATGACGCGCGAGATGGGCTCCGCCGAAGTCCGCATCCTCGACAAACGCGGGGTGCGTGACGAAACCGGCTCCGACATCTTTGTCGGCGGCGTGCTCAATCCCGGCTCGGGCGGCATCCATCCGCTGAACTATCTGCGCGGGCTCGCCGATGGCGTCGCGCGCCGTGGCGTTGCGATCTTCCAGGAGTCGCCGGTGGTCAAACTCCGGCGCGAGAATGGCGGCATCGTCGCCGAGACGCCGCAAGGCGCGGTGCGCGCGAAACAGGCGATCATCGCCACCAACAGCTACTCCGATCTCACCAGCGCGACCGCGCACATGCAGCGCACGCTGATCCCGTTCCGCAGCGCCCTGGTCGCGACCGAGCAGCTGCCGCGCAATCTCGCGGGCAAGCTGATGCCGACGGGGCGCACCTACACCGAGACCAAGCGCATGATGCGCTGGTTCCGCATGGTCGACAACCGCGTCATCTTTGGCGGCCGCGGCGCCTTCGGCAAGCAGGACTCGCAAGCTGCCTTCGACGCCTTGCGCAAGGCGATGGTCGGCATCTTCCCGGATCTTGCCGATGTCCCGCTCGCCTACAAATGGTCGGGCCTCGTCGCGATGACGATGGACTCGGTGCCGCATATCGGCCGGCTCGACGACCGCACGCTGGTCTCGATGGGCTACAATGGGGCCGGCGTTGCGATGTCGAGCCTGATGGGCCGCTATCTCGCCGCCTTCGTGCGCGGCGAGACGCCCGAGGTCGGGCTGCTCGATATCAGGCGCATGAAGGCGATCCCGTTCTATCCGCTGCGCGAGCCCGCCGTGCGCATGGTTGCCGGCTGGTACCAGTTTCTCGATGCGATCGGTCAGTGAGATTATTTGGTGATGGAGGAGGCGAGGATGATGACGAAACGGCATTCTGGATTTGGCTACGCCCTGTTGGGCGCCATCGCGTTTAGCGGCACCGCGGCGAGCGCCGCCGAGCAGATCACCTTCGTCTCGCAAGGCGGCGCCTATCAGGCGGCGCAGACGGTGGCGATCCTCGATCCCTCCGCCAAGAAGCTCGGCATCACCATCAACCAGGACTCAATCCCCGACGCCTGGCCGGCGATCAAGACCCAGGTCGGCAGCGGCAAGCCGATCTGGGATGTCGTCGACACACCGACCGGCTATTGCCTGCGCGGCGGCGAGCAGGGGCTGATCGAGAAGCTCGACTTCTCAAAAATTCCGAACGCGGCGCGATGCCGGAGGCCTATCGCAGTCCCTATTCGGTGTCGTACGAGTTCTATTCCAGCGTGCTGGCCTACAGCCAGAAGACGTTCCCGAAGGACGCGCCGAACAGCTGGGTGGATTTCTGGGACGTCAAGAAATTCCCCGGCCGCCGTGCGCTGCGCAATCACCCGATCGCGACGCTCGAGGCCGCGCTGATGGCTGACGGCGTCGCGCCCGACAAGCTCTACCCGCTCGACGTCGATCGCGCCTTCAAGAAGCTGGAAGAGATCAAGCCGCACATCACGGTGTGGTGGACCTCAGGCGCGCAGTCGGCGCAGCTGCTCAATGACGGCGAGGTCGACATGGAGATGGCCTGGAACGGCCGCGTCAGCGCGGTGGCCAAGGAAGGTGCAAAGGTCTCCTTCACCTACAACCAGGGCGTCCTTCAGAGCACCTCGCTCTGCATCCTCAAGGGCGCGCCGAATCTCAACACTGCGGTGAAATTCCTCAACGAGGCCGTCGATCCCGTGCACCAGGCCAATCTGCCGCTCAACATCGACTACGGCCCGGGCAATCCGAAGGCGTTCGAGACCGGCGTGATCAAGCCCGAGCGCGCCGCGCAGCTGCCGAGCGAGCCGGCGAACGCGGCCAAGCAGGCGCTGATGTCCTACGCCTGGTGGTCCTCGCCCGCGGGCGAGGCCGCCGAGAAGCGCTGGGCGTCCTTCATGCAGAAGTGAGCGAGGCAGCGTTGACGACATCCGTGCCAGATTCCTCCCAAAAGCATCAGCGCCGCGAGCATGCGCTGATGCTGGCATTGGTGTCGCCGGCGCTGCTCGTGATTCTTCTCCTGATCGTGCTGCCGGTCGGCTGGCTCGCCTGGCAGTCGATCTACCATGACGGTTTTACGCTGGAGAACTATCGCCGGGTCTTCACCGAGGACATCTACTGGCGCAGCTTTGCGCTGACCTTCGAGATCAGCCTCGCGGTCACCGTGATCGCGCTGCTGCTCGGCTATCCCGTCGCCTATCTCGCCAACGCCGTGCCGAAAGGGTGGAGCATCCTGATCCTGTCGCTGGTGGTGCTGCCGTTCTGGACGTCCGTGCTGGTCCGCGCCTATGCCTGGCTGGCGCTGCTCCAGCGCACCGGCGTGATCAACCAGTTCCTGCGCTATCTCGATGTCATCTCCGAGCCGCTCGCGCTGGTGCACAACACGTTCGGCACGGTGGTTGCGACCGTGCACATCCTGCTGCCGTTCATGGTGCTGCCGCTCTATGCCACCATGCAGAAGATCCCCGGTGATTTGATGCAGGCCGGCGCGAGCCTGGGGGCGAGCCCGTCGCTCACCTTCTTTCGCGTGTTCCTGCCGCTGTCGTTGCCGGGCGTGCTTGCCGGTTGCACCATGGTGTTCGTGCTCTGCCTCGGCTTCTACATCACGCCGGAATTGCTCGGCGGCGGCCGCACCGTGATGGTGTCGATGCTGGTGAGCCGCAATGTCGAGCTCTACAACCAGTTCGGCGCCGCGAGCGCGGTCGCCGTGGTGCTGCTCCTCAGCGTGCTCCTGATCTTCTTCGCCGTCAGCCGCTTCATCTCGCTCGATCGCGTGTTGGGGCAGAAATGACGCGCACTTCGCCCGCACGGATTGTCCTCTACGTGATCAGCGCGCTGGTGCTGGTCTATCTGATCCTGCCCGTCCTGATCATCGCGCCGATCTCGTTCTCCAGTGCGCGCTTCCTGACGTTCCCGCCGCCGTCGTTCTCGCTGCGCTGGTACCAGCAATATTTCGCCAATCCGGCCTGGATGCAGGCGACGCGGGTGACGCTGAGGGTCGCGTTCTTCACGGTCCTGATCGCAACGCCATGTGGGGTTGCGGCGGCCTACGCGATCAGCCAGTCGAAGCTGCGCATCATGCGCATCATCCACATGGCGCTGCTGCTGCCGCTGGTGGTACCGATCATCATCACGGCGGTCGGCATCTTCTTCGTCTATGCAAAGGTCGGCCTGGTCGCGACCATGCCCGGCCTCGTGCTGGCGAACGTGATGCTGGGCCTACCTTATGTCGTCATCTCGGTGCTTGCGGGCTTGCAGAGCTTCGATCCGGCGCAGGAGATGGTGGCGCGCAGCCTCGGCATGAACCGCCTGCGCAGCTTCTTCGCGGTGACGCTACCGCAGATCAAGTCCAGCGTGGTCGCGGGCGGCATCTTCGCCTTCATCTCGGCGATGGACGAGACCATCGTCGCGCTGTTCATCTCCGGCGGCCAGTATCAGCCGCTGACCAAGCGCATGTTCACCGCGCTGCGTGACGAGATCGACCCGACCATCGCCGCGATCTCGACGCTGATGACGGTGGCGTCGTTCATGCTGGTGCTGCTGGCGAGCGCGCGGGGGAAGAGGGGCGGGTGAGGGGGGCTCCGGTCTCCGCCGTCATCACCCGCGAAAGCGGGTGATCGAGTATTCCAGAGCCGGTAGTGGTTCCTCGATAGGCCGCGGCGTACTGGATTCCCCGCCTGCCGCCTACGCTAAAGCTTCGGCGCCCCTGGACCGCAGCCCCGGCGAAGCCTTGGCGTAGCCGGGTCGCGGGGGAATGACAGCAAGTGTGTGGCTAACCCTTCGCCCCGAGCCACGCCAAAATCATCTCCACGATCTGCGTCCGGCTCTTTGACAGCACCCTGGGCTCGCTGAGGTCGCGGTCGAACAGGGCGCCGAAGGTGTGGCGGTTGGCGACGCGGAAGAAGCAGTAGGAGGAGATGGCGAGGTGCAGGTCGATGGCGTCGACGTCGTCGCGGAAGACGCCTTCGCCGCGGCCGCGTTCGAGGATGCCGTCGAGTGTCGCGATCACGCTGGCGTTGAGCTGGCGCAGTTGCAGATTCTGCTTCAGGTGCTTGCCGTGGTGGATGTTCTCGATGCTGACGAGGCGGATGAAGTTCGGATTGCGCTCGTCATGGTCGAAGGTGGCCTCGATCAGCCGCCGCAGTCCCTCGCGCGCGTCGCAGCTTTCGATGTCGAGCTGGTCCTCCAGCGCGCGGATGCTGCGATAGGCCTCCTCCAGCACCGCGAGATAGAGCTGCTCCTTGCCGCCGAAATAGTAATAGATCATCCGCTTGGATGTGCGCGTGCGCGCCGCGATCGCATCGACGCGGGCGCCGGAATAGCCCTCCGAGGCGAATTCGGCCATCGCCACTTCGAGGATGTCGCGCTTGGTGCGCTCGGGGTCGTTGGTGCGCTTCGATGGGGGCGGCATACGCTCGAGCATCACTGTTTCTCCCGCCAGTTTCCACGGATCACCTTGAAGGTGAAGGCAAATTTCACCCGTCTGGGCACTGATCCAATGCGTATTGCATAAACGTACTAGTTCGTACATCATCGCTCCAGACCAAAGTTGCGGCAACCAGAACCAGAAAACGCGCGCGAGGCGATCTGCCTGACGCGAACCGCACCGGCCACATGGGGAGGAGCTTTCAATGACGTTGACGTCAACCGCACCGCTGCGCGCATCATCCAGCGCGGAAGCCACGCCGAACAAGCTGCCGAAGCGCGCCGCGCTGGTCAGCTTCGTCGGCAGCATGCTCGAATACTACGACTTCTTCATCTACGGCACCGCTGCGGCGCTGATCTTTCCGAAAGTGTTCTTCGCCAATGTCGATCCCTCGACCGCGACGCTGCTTGCGTTGCTCTCCTTCGGCATCGGCTATATCGCTCGGCCCGTGGGCGCCGTCATCCTCGGCCATTTCGGCGACCGTATCGGCCGCAAGACGGTGCTCTTGTTCACGCTGGTGCTGATGGGCGGCTCGACGCTGGCGATCGGCCTGTTGCCGGATGCCAAGACGATCGGCAATGCCGCGCCTGTCATCCTGACGCTGCTCCGCCTGTTGCAGGGCCTGTCGGCTGCCGGCGAGCAGAGCGGAGCCAACTCGCTGACCCTGGAGCATTCCGCCAATTCGAACCGCGCCTTCTTCACCAGCTGGACCCTGAGCGGCACCCAGGCCGGCGCGATCCTTGCGACACTGGTGTTCATCCCGGTGTCGAGCCTGCCGGAGGATCAATTGTTGAGCTGGGGCTGGCGCATTCCGTTCCTGCTCTCCGCGCTCGTGCTGGTCGTCGCCTACCTGGTGCGGCGGACCATGCCGGAGACGCCCGTGTTCGAGGACATCAAGGACAAGGCGGAGGTGGCGCGCTTCCCCGTCGTCACGCTGCTGCGTGACTACTGGCCGGACGTGCTGCGCGTGATCGCCTGCGCGCTGATCGCCACCGTGAGCACGATGACCGCCGTGTTCGCGCTCGGCTATGCCACGAGCAAGTTCGGCGTCGCGCGCCCGACCATGCTGTGGGCAGGCGTTCTCGGCAATGTCACGGCGCTGATCACCCAGCCGCTGTGGGCCCTGCTGGCCGACAGGATCGGCCGCAAGCCGGTGTTCATCGGTGGCGCGCTCGGCTGCGCCGCACTGGTGTTCCCGTACTTCATGCTGGTGACGTCGGGGAATACTCTGGCGATCTTCGCCGCGGCGATGATCCTCTCGGGCACCATCTACGCCGCGCCGAACGCGATCTGGCCGTCGTTCTATGCGGAGATGTTCGACGCGCGCGTGCGTTACTCCGGCACGGCGATCGGCACGCAGCTCGGCTTCCTCGCCGCCGGCTTCACGCCGCTGGTGAGTGCGAGTGTGATCGGCGAGGGGCCGAACGGCTGGATTCCCGTGGCAATCTTCGTTGCCTGCTGCTGTGTGATCTCGGCGGCATCAGCGGCCACCGCGCGCGAAACCCACAATGTCGACATCGCCGATCTCGGCAAGCGCTTGAGTCAGGACAGGGTGACAGTCGCATGTTGACCAACGCAGTTTCGACCACGAGGGGGCCGATCATCGGCGCCGAGCAGAACGGCTTACGCGCCTTCAAGGGCGTGCCGTTCGCGACCGCGCGGCGCTTTGCCAAGGCGATACCGCCGCTCGCGTGGACGGAACCGCGCCAATGCACGGACTACGGCGCTTACGCGCCGCAGCCCGGCCATCTCGATCATGCTGACGAGGAGGCCTGCCTCAGCCTGAACATCTGGGCGCCGGCGGCGGATCACCCGCTGCCGGTCAAGTTCTTCATCCATGGCGGCGCCTTCGTCACCGGCGGCGGCGCCGATTATGACGGCTCCTTCCTCGCCGCCCACGGTCCGGCCGTCATTGTCACCATCAACTACCGGCTCGGGCCGCTCGGCTTCCTGCAACTGCATCGCTACGGCCTCACCGAAGCCAACAACCTCGCGCTCCAGGATACGCTCGCGGCGCTCGATTGGGTCCGGGCCAACATCGCGAACTTCGGCGGCGATCCGGATGCGATTACGCTGTCGGGACAATCTGCCGGCGCCTCCATGGTGATTGCGCTCGCAACCCTGCCGCAGGCAAGAGGCAAGTTTATCCGTGCCCTCGCGCTGAGCGCGCCCGGACGCAACATCACGAGTGCAGGTCACGCCGATGATGTCGCGCGCCACGTGCTCGAGGAGCTCGAGCTTGCGCGCGATCCCAGCGCGATTGCGTCCGTGCCGCTGCCAAAGCTGTTCGCGACGGTAGAGCGCATCGGACGCAGGCTCGCGGACGAGACCGATGCAGGCACCGTGTTCGGCCCGGTGCTCGACGGCACGGTCATCCCGCGCGAGCCGGGCGAAGTCTTCGCCGACGGAACCTTGCGCGACATTCCGTTCTGGCTCGGCTCCTGCCGCGACGAGATGGTGATGTTCCTGAAGAGCGCGCCGCCGGCGGCGATGATCCGCACCACCGAGCGACAGGTGCGCGCTGCGTTCGGCGATTCGGGCTGGTGTCGCCTGCTGTCCTATTATCGCGCTACTGCGCGCCTCGACGAGGATCCGTACGAGGCGCTGCTGTCGGATGCGTTCTGGCATCGCCCCATGGCCGATCTCGCGCGGCGTCATGCTGCGGCAGGCGGCGCGGTGTGGTTGAGCCGGTTCGATCATCGCCCGGCGCTGGAGCCGTTCCTGTCGCAGGGACCAACCCATGGCGCGGACAATGCCTGCCTGTGGGCGCATCTGCCTGATTTCATCGATCGGCCGATCCTCAGGCGCAAGGGCGGGCCGATGACCCCGGCCGACATCGATGTCGCGGCGCGGTTTCAGGCGAGCGTCTTGCGCTTCGTCACGACCGGCATGCCGGACGTCGCGCAAGCCTGGCCGCAGTTCGAGCCGGGCCATGAGCCGCTCGCGATCTTCGGCCAGCCGTTTCACATCGTGCCGCTCAACGACGGCGCGCGCTTCCGCGTATGGGCGGAGCTATCGGCGCAGTCCGGCGGGGCGCAAGCTGTGACTGCGATGTAACAACGCAGCACCATGAGATCAGACCCTATGATGCATCGCCTCAGCTTGAAACACCGAGATGTTGTCGCTTAGCCAATCGGTTACCGGGCGCGGAGCGTGGCCGGTCAACTCGCGAACAGTTGACGTGGTTTCTGCGAGGACCGATTCGTAGAAAAGGCGATCCAGACCGAGCAGCAGGTCGGCGACAAATTCGTTGAGTCCAGACGCCATCAGCTTCTCACGCTGCTCCGCAGGGCTTCGGTGCTGATATGTGACGACACGTCCAAGCAATCTGGACATTTCATTTGCTATCTCAGGCATGCTGACCGCGTTTGGCCCGGTCAGATGATAGGCGCGCTGAGAAGTTACGTGCGCGACGTCGAGAAGCACAGCGAAGGCCGAGTCCGCCACATCGCGTGTGTCGATCAAGTTGACCAATCCATCGCCGGCTGCCCCGCCCCATGTGTCATTGGCGACTGGAGCGCCAGCCCGCGCCAGGATATCGACGAAACTCGATGGCCGCAAAACCGTGAAGCCTACGTCGCAGGCCGCAAGATGCGCCTCAATTTGCGCATGCCAGTCGAACGGATGCAGCCGAGACGGTGGTCCCAACACGGACAATTTGACGATGTGGCCTACGCCGGCGGCCACGGCTGCGTCGATCAGCGCAATTTCATTGGCGACTTGCCGGGGGGACGTGCCGTGGGCGAGGAACAGACGGTCAGCTCCGCGTAGCGCGTTGTCCAAAGTCGATCGCGCATCGAAGTCCACGGTCGCTAGCGAAACTCCGGACGGCAGACGTTCAGCATCCGACGTGCGGGTCAATGCCACAATCTCAACCGGTTCCGTGGACAGTTTCGAAATCAAGGCGGAGCCCACGCGACCTGTGGCTCCAGCAACTGCAATGCGCTTGCGGCCGGCGCCACGCTGGGAGGGGTTGAACATCCGAATAACCTTCCGTATCTTGGAACGATCAGTTCAAGATACTTGGAACGATCGTTCCATGATGTCGAGTGGGAATGGCATGAGTGGAAAACCCCAATTCGATGACGATGCCGTGATCAATTCCGCGATGGATGTGTTCTGGCGTCACGGCTATTCGGCTTCGTCGATCGATCAACTGACGACAGCGATGGGCTTGTCGCGGTCGAGTATGTACAAGCGATTTCAAGACAAGGACGGGCTATTCGAAGAGGTCCTTTCGGCTTACATCGAGCGCGTCGAGCGGCGCATGAGCGCCGTTCGAGGCGAGACGAAGCGCCAACAGCTTGAAGCGCTGTTGCACGAATTCTTGCCCAGAGCGGGCAAGACGGCGCGGCCCGCTGGATGCATGCTGGCCCGATCGTGCGCTGAGATGGTGGACCTGCCTCCGGCAGGCCAGTCGGTCGCGCGGCAGGGACTTACGCGGCAGCGCGCGATCCTCGGCGGCATTTTACGCGAGGCGGTCGCAAGTGGAGAATTGGCGGCGACAGCGGACATCGAGGGATTGGCGTGGCACTACCTTGGTGTGTTGCAGGCGATAATGAATTTGCCGCAAGCCGGCGCGACTGTCGGCGAGCTTCGCGGTGTCGTAGAACTTGCAATGTTGGCATGGCCGTTCCTCCCGCCCGCGAGCCAATCCAAGCCTACATAGGGGCAGCGGGCGATCGCTCCATGATGATCGTGCGCTCATCGCCATAGTAGCTGTCGCGCACGGCCTTGAACCCGAGCCGGGCGTAGAAGGATTCGGCGGTGACTGAAGATGGGACGGTCAAAAAAGCGATGTTTCGCTCGCGCGCGATGCGTTCGATCTCGGCCATCAGGAACTTGCCGATCCCCTGCGCCTGAACGTCGGGAGCCACGAAGACCGTGCGGACGACGCTTCCGTCAAGGCTCGCCGTTCCAACGACGCGGCCGCCAAGGGCGGCAACAAGGACCGTGCGTTTGCGGATCAGCTCCAGAACGGCGGTCGGGCTGAAGCTATGCTCGACCCGCTCGATGATTTTGTCTGTGTAATCCCTGGCATTTGTCTCGCGCGGTGCGCGCAGAATGACGGCGCTGATTTCGCCGCTATCCTCTTCGCGCGCCGGGCGGATGCTGCAATCTATTGATCCCTCCACCCGCCCGGCAGTCGCTAGCCCTCACTGCATTATCGACGCAGCGATCTTCTCCGCCGACATCAGCACCGGAAAATTGGTGTTGGCGCACGGCACCACGGGGAAGATCGAGGCGTCGACGACGCGCAGGCCCTGAACGCCTTTGACGCGGCCTTGATTATCGACCACCGCCATCGGATCGTCGGCCCGGCCCATGCGGCATGAGCACGAGGCGTGCCACACCCCGATGGTCGCCTTGCGGACGAAGGCTTCCAGCGCATCGTCGTCGTTCATCACCTGGTCGAAGGTGAAACCTTCGACGACGAAATTGTCGATCAGGTAGTGGCGCAGCGCCGCCGGCCCGTCCATCAAGGTCGCGGCGATCTTGGTCAGGATCCTGTTCTTGGTATTGACCACGCCGATCTTGCGCACCTTGTCCGTATAGGCGGCCGGAAACGGCTTGTCCGTCACCGCCTTGACCACGTCGCTCATCTGCACGGCCGCCATCTTGCGGAAGCCGCTCATCAGGCGATCGAGATCGCGGCGGTCGGACAGCAGATTGAACTCGACGATCGGCTCGGCAGCGGGATCGCGCGAGGCGAGCTTGACCTGTCCGGTCTCGGAATAGGTCTTGTTGACGAAGGTCAGCAGCGAGCCGATCTGCTCGCCGACCGCGTGCCAGGCCGATTTGCTGAGCAGGACGACGAACATGTCGCCCTTCGGTACGCCCGACAGCCCGGATGAATAACGCAGGCCAAGCTGCATGTGGCGCCTGGTGTGCTCGTTCATGCGCGCGCCCCGGCGGACAAAGGACGACAGCGAAATAGAAGGATGATCCATCAGGCGCTGACCGACGCCTGCCAGCCCCATCAGGACGGGAATGCCCATATCCTTGAGATGACCGACCGGGCCGATGCCGGCGCGCAGGAGATGCGCCGGCGAATGGATCGCGCCGCTGGAGAGGATGATCTCGCGGCCGCGGAATTCCTGTTCCCGTCCGTCGACCATCGCCTTCACGCCGACGCATTGCGTGCCTTCGAACAGCAGCTCCCTGACCTGCGTGTTGGTGGAGATGGTGAGATTGGCGCGCTTGCGCGTGTCGCGATCGAGATAACCCATCGCGGCGGAGACGCGTTGCTCGGCCTGATTGGAATGCGTCACCGGAAAATAGCCGTCGACGAACTCGCCGTTCTGGTCCGGCACGAACTGATGGCCGGCCTGCTGGAAGGCGTCGGCGAACGCCTGCGAATGCCGCGTCCAGTGTTCACGCGGAATTCTGCGTACCGGAATTCGACCGTCCTTGCCGTGGTACGGCCCGTCGAAATCGAGGTCGCGCTCGACCTTCTTGAAGAAAAGCAACACGTCGTTCCAGCTCCAGCCGTCGGCGCCCCGCGCGTCCCATTCATCGTAGTCGGTCGGTGCGCCGCGGTTGGCCATCTGGCCGTTGATCGACGAGCCGCCGCCCAGCACGCGCGCCTGCTCGTATTTGCGCAGGGGAGGGCGCGCTTCGTTCGGATTGTTGTGGCTGACGATCTGGGTCGTGACCTTGAGTTCGGTCCAGTGGAAGCGGGGATCGAAATAGGCCGTGCCCGGATAGCTGTCCCTGATCTCGGCGGGCTCGTTGCCGGGCGGTGTGTCCTGTCCGGCCTCGCACAGCAGGACCTTGTTGGCGCTCTTTGCGGAGAGCCGGTGGGCCAGCACGGACCCCGCCGAGCCGCCGCCGACGATAATGAAGTCGTACACGATTGGCGTTTCCTCTTGGTCTTGTTCGGGAAACGTAGCGCGTTATTTTCCCGAGGTCACGTCGGCATTGCCGCGACAGTTCGTAACTCGCATTGCTTGCCTGGCAACCACGATCGTGTAATTCTTCTGCCAGCGCCGATTTGATCCTCAGCTTGCGGGCGCTTCTACAAATGCAGCTAAAGAGACGTAGCTAAATTGACTAGCCAGTCCTGCATCCCCCGCATAGCGAGAACGATCGGCCATTCCGAATGGGAGGGGCCAAATGAGATTTGCTGCCATCGCGGACGTGCATGGGAATCGTCCGGCACTTGAAGCCGTCCTTGCGGACATTGCCATGCTCGGCATCGCTGAGGTCGTGAACCTCGGCGACCACGTCAGTGGCCCGCTCGAGGCAGCCAGGACCGCGGACCTGTTGATGGCGAGGGGCTTTCCGTCGATACGGGGCGACCAGGATCGAATCCTCGTCGAGCTCTGGCAGGCCGGCGGCTCCGCTCGCAGCGATTTCCGTCAGCTCGCGCGCAAGCACTTCGACTGGATGGCAAGCATGCCGTCCACGCTCATGTACAAGGGACGGGTGTTCCTGTGCCATGGATCGCCAAGGGATGACGCAGCTTTCTGGCTCGACCACATCGCCGACGACGGCTGCCCGCGTCCGAGCGGCATCGACGCGATCGAGGCTGAAGCTGAGGGGATCGACGCCGAGATCATCCTGTGCGCCCACACCCACATTCCGCGCGTGGTGCGTTTGAGGGATGGACGTCTGGTCGTGAATCCCGGCAGCGTCGGCTTGCCCGGTTATGACGGGAAGGCGCCCGTTCCTTACGTGGTCGAGGTCGGTACGCCGCATGCGTGCTACGCGATTCTGGAGCATGCCGGCGCAGACTGGTCCGCGACGATCCGCTACGTGCCCTACGACACCTCGGCCATGGCCGCACTGGCGCGCAGCAAAGGCATGCTCAGCTGGGCAAGCGCGATTGCGACGGGTTGGGTTCAGCGCGAGGGGAGGGAGGCCGACGCGTCCGTCACGCCCTGACGCGTCTCGTTCCGGCCGGCAACGAGGGGCAGCGGGGCTCGTTCAGCGCAGGAACGGCACGGGATGGGCCGCGCGATAGAAGAAGTTGATCAACGTGTTGATGTCGAACACGGGCAGGTTTGAGACTTCGGCAACGTCCTTCGAGAACGGGCACATGTTGGTGCACTCGAACAGGATCGCACCCGGGTTTTTGCAGGACGCCATGAAGGCTTCCGTCATCTCGATCATCTCGGCGCGCACACGTCGGTGTCCAGTTCCTCGCGGCCGAGAATGTAGGTTGCGGGAAACTGCGCATCGGGCTTCATGCCCTGGATCTGGACGGGGATCTCGTCCGGCGACCAGCCGACACCGCGGAAATGCCCCTCGTTCATGTGGTGGCCGCGTTCGGTGAAGATGCCGATGACCTTGCCCGGCGGCAGCATGGCATGGATCAACGGCGCCTGGATCAGGCTCGAGGTGAAGACCGGGATGTTCACGGCAGCCGCGAGCTGTTTCTGGAATGGCGCGAGGAAGCCGCAGCTCGTGGTGATCGCCTTGACGCCGTCGGCTTCCAGCTCGCGGGCCGCCGCGATGAACGGCTCGAGCAGGGCGGGATCGGGATGGTCACCCATGATTCTTGTGGCGTGTGCGCCGCGCACGATTTTGTAGCGCACCGGGAAATCATAGGAGAGCGCATTGCCGATGTCGCCGCGCGGGCGCGGGAAGCGGGTATCGAGCATCAGGATGCCGATCGTCTCGCCGTAATTCGTGAAGCCGCCGCGGAGTTTCATGATCTACCCACCGATCCAGGATGGTCGTGACAGCAGTCTAATGCGTCTCGTGAAACCGGGCCAGGAACGCCTTCAGCCGTTCGCTGCGGGGCTGGCGGATGGTCTCTTCGGGCGTGCCGATCTCGGCCATGATGCCGTCGTTCATGAAGCCGACGCGGGTGGAGACGTCGGCGGCGAAGGCCATCTCATGCGTCACCAGCACCATGGTCATGCCTTCGCTCGCAAGGCTGCGGATGACGGAGAGGACTTCGCCGACAAGCTCGGGATCGAGCGCCGAGGTCGGCTCGTCGAACAGCATCACGTCTGGCTTCATCGCGAGCGCACGCGCGATCGCGACGCGCTGCTTCTGGCCGCCGGACAGGCGGCTCGGAAAGGCGTCGGCCTTGTCGGCGAGGCCGACCTTCGCGAGCAGATCGCGGCCAAGCGCATCGGCTTCGTTTCGCGCCATGCCCTTCACCTGCACCGGCCCCTCTGTGACGTTGGCGAGCACCGACATGTGCGGGAACAGATTGAAGTGCTGGAACACCATGCCGACGCTGCGCCGAAGCAGCGCGAGTTGCGCATCGCCGGCGGCGCGCATGCCCTTGCCGAAGGCGAATTTATGCGTGCCGATGGCAAGCTCACCCTGCTGCGGCATTTCCAGGAGGTTCAGGCAGCGCAGGAAGGTGGATTTGCCCGAGCCGGAGGCGCCGATCAGGGTGACGACCTCGCCGCGGGCGACCGAGAGCGAGACGCCCTTGAGCACCTCATGGTCGCCGAACGCCTTGTGGATGTTGTCAGCGATCAGAGCACTCATCGATGCGCTCCCATTTTCAGCTCGACCCGGTCGGCGACCAGCGTCAGCGGGAACAGCACGACGAAATAAAGTATGGCGATCGTGGTGTAGACCTCGAGCGGCTTGTAGCTCGACGCGGTGATGACCGTGCCCTGGTAAAGCAGGTCGCCGACCGCGACCACCGACACCAGCGAGGTGTTCTTGAGCTGCATGATGGTCTGGTTGATGAAGGAGGGGATCATCACCTGGGTTGCCTGCGGCAGCACGATGCGGCGAAAGATCCTGCCGCGGCGCATGCCGATGGCACGGCCAGCCTCCCACTGGCCGGTGTCGACGGCCTCGATGCCGCCGCGGAAGATTTCCGCATAGAACGAGCCGGCATAGAGCGACAGCGCGATGAAGCAGGCCATCGCCGGCGACATGTCGACGCCGATCAGCACGGGCAGGGCGTAGTAGACCCAGATCAGCTGCACCAGCAGCGGCGTGCAGCGGAACACCTCGATATAGAGACGCAACGGCACCGTGACCCAGCGCGGTGCCGTCGTGCGCAGGATGCCGACGAACAGTCCGATGGCGAGACCCGCGACCACCGTGGTCACCGTGTAATACACGGTGACCAGGAGCCCTTGGCAGATCAGGCCCCAATACGGCTTGAGCGCCGCGAAGTCCCAGACGTACATCGATCGACCGTCAGAACTGCACTTCGGGCGGGAGATCGTCGGCGGTGAGGCCGACCGCCTCAAAACCCTTGAGCATCCATTCGCGGGTCTGGCCCATCGCGCGGTTGTAGTCGGCCCAGGCGCTGAGGAAATCCTTGTAGCGGCGGTCGCTCTCGGCGCGGATACCCATGTTGGTCGGCAGCGTCAGCAGCGGCCGCGGAATGGCGAGATCGCCGAGGTTCGGATTCTTCTTCAGGGTCGAGACCGAGAGCACGGCCAGCGAGACGTTGCAGTCGGCGCGGCCGGTCGCAACCGCCAGGATCGCCTCGTCGCGGTTCTTGAAGCCGAGGATGGTCGCCTTCGGACAGTAGCTGCGCGCGATCGTCTCATGGGTCGAGCCGATGTCGACGGCGATCTTGACCTCGGGCTTGTTGAGCTCGGCCCAGGTCTGCGGCTTGGCAAAGCCCTTCTTGGTGATGACGGTGAAGGAGTGCACCAGGATCGGCGTCGAGAAGTCGATGACGAGCGCGCGCTCCGGCGTCGGGTTCACGGCGAAGGCGAGGTCGACCTTGTCGGCCTGCAGGTCGAGGATCTGGTTGCCCCAGGTCGATTCCAGCGTCTCGAGCTTGGCCCCCAACTTGCCGGCGATGTCCTTGGCCATGTCGATGCAGGCGCCCGACCATTCGTTGGTGGCGAGGTCCTTATGGAAGTAAGGCTCCTGGCCGACGATGACGGCGACGCGCAGCACGCCATTCTTCTTGATGCGGTCGAGCGTGGAGGCCGGCGCATCGGCCTTGGCCGGGCCGCTCGCGGCGGCGATCGCTGCGCCTGCCAGCGCGACGGTGGTGAGAGCATCCCTGCGATTCATGGTCTCTGTCTCCCTGGAATCTGGGTCGGATCGTGTCCGGCCGCTGGACTATTTCTGTATTCAGGATAAAATGCAATACGGTATTTCGAGTTGCTGACCATTTGGGCGGCAAGGCAGAAATGAGCCCAATATCTTGGCAGGATTGCGCAAAATTCCTGATGCGGAGGGGTTGTAAATTGCATTTAAGTCTGAATACAAGACTGAACGCAATATGGAAGTGAGCTGAAGGAGAGGCCTGTGCGCGCCCTATTCGTCGATGCGAACGAGACCCTGGCAGCGGTGACCGACAAGCTGCTGCGCTCTGCGAGCCTGCCGGTCGGCATCAACCGCAATCCCTCGATCAAGCCCGACGATCTGCCCGGTCTGCTCGGCGATGCCGAGATCATGATCGTCGACCACACGGCGGTGCCATCAACGATTGCCGAGAAATGCGCGAAGCTGAAGCACATCGTCTTCCTCGGCACCGGCGCGCGCAGCTACATGAATCCGGAAGAGCTCGCCGAGCGCGGCATCTCCGTCCACACCATCAAGGGTTATGGCGACACCGCGGTTGCCGAATGCGCGATCGCGCTGATGTGGGCTTCCGCGAAGAGCTTTGGCGAGATGGATCGCGGCATGCGCGAGGGCAACTGGCTGCGCCGTGACGCGGTTCAGCTCACCGGCAAGACGCTCGGCCTGATCGGTTTCGGCGGCATCGCGGCGGAAGCCGCGCGCATGGCGGCGGGCTGCGGCATGAAGGTGATTGCCTGGAACAGGACGCCGAAGAGCCATCCCGGCGTCGAGTTCGTCTCGCTGGAGAAGCTGCTCGCCGAGAGCCACGTCGTCTCGCTGCATCTCTTGCTCAACGACGAGACCAAGGGTTTCCTGTCGCGCGAGCGCATCGCGCAGATGCGCCCCGGCAGCATTCTGATCAACACGGCGCGCGGCGCTGTGGTCGATGAAGACGCAATGCTGGATGCGCTGCGCTCCGGCCACATCGGTCACGCCGGTCTCGACGTCTTCACCGTCGAGCCGCTGCCCGCCGGTCATGCCCTGACAAAACTGCCGAACGTGACGCTATCGGCGCATTCGGCGTTCCGCACGCCCGAGGCGAGCGACAACCTCATTGGTGCTGCGCTCGACCACTGCCGCCGCATCATCGCCACCGGCAAGTAAAGTTAAGGACATCCCATGTCGGATATCACCCGCATCGACCAGAACGCCCGCCGCAGCCGCGCTTCCGTGTTCGGCGATCTCGTTTTCCTCGCAGGTCAGGTGGCGGACACCAAGACCGCCGATATCACCCAGCAAACCAAGGAGGCGCTGGCGAAGGTCGACGACATGCTGGCGCGCGCCGGCACCGACAAATCGCGCCTGCTCAGCGTTCAGGTCTGGCTCAAGACCATGGACGATTTCGACGCCATGAACGCGGTCTATGATGCCTGGGTCGTGCCGGGCAACACGCCGACCCGCGCCTGCGGCAAGGTCGAGCTCGCCGATCCCGCCTTCCGTATCGAGGTGATCGCGATCGCCGCGCGCAGTTGAGGCTCGGCCGTGACTGTCCAGGCGCCCGCATCGACCTTCCGTCCCGCCCAGCGCATCAGCGCGATCGGTGTCTCCGAGATCTTGAAGATCGGCGCAGTCGCGCAGCGGCTCAAGCGCGAGGGGCGGCCGGTGATCGTGCTGGGCGCCGGCGAGCCTGACTTCGATACGCCTGATCATGCCAAGGACGCGGCCGAGCGCGCCATCCGCGCCGGCCAGACCAAATATACGATCCTCGACGGCACGGTGGAATTGAAGGCGGCGATCGCCGAGAAATTTCGCCGCGAGAACGATCTCGTCTATGCCGCCGACGAGATCACCGCAGGCGCCGGCGCCAAGCAGGTGATCCACAACGCCTTCATGGCGACGCTCAGTCCCGGCGACGAGGTGATTCTCGCCGCGCCGTACTGGACCAGCTATGCCGACATGGTGCGGATCGCCGACGGCACGCCGGTGGACGTGCTCTGCCGCGAGGAGAACGGCTTTCGTCTCGACGCCGCCGATCTCGAACGCGCGATCACGCCGAAGACGCGCTGGCTGCTGCTGAACTCGCCGTCCAATCCGACCGGAGCCGCCTATTCGGCCGCGCAGTTTCGCCCGATCCTGGATGTGCTCAAGCGCCATCCGCATGTCTGGCTGATGGCGGACGATATCTACGAGCACCTGATCTATGACGGCATGCCGTTCGTGACCGCAGCGGCGCTCGAGCCGAGCCTGAAATCACGCACGCTGACCGTGAATGGTGTTTCCAAGGCCTACGCCATGACCGGCTGGCGCGTCGGCTATGGCGGCGGTCCGCGCGAATTGATCGCGGCGATGGCGGTGGTGCAGAGCCAGAGCACGACCAATCCCTCCTCGGTGAGCCAGGCCGCTGCGATCGCCGCGCTGACCGGCCCGCAGGACGTGCTGGTCGAGCGGCGCGCTGCGTTCCAGCGCCGCCGCGACATCGTGGTCGATGCGCTCAACGCCATCGACGGCGTCACCTGCCGCCGGCCGGAAGGCGCGTTCTATACCTATGCGAGCTGCGCCGGCCTGATCGGTCGCCGCACCCCTGACGGCGTCATCATCGACAGCGATGCCGCGTTCTGCCGTTTTCTGCTGGAGAGGCATGACGTGGCCGTGGTGCCGGGCAGCTGTTTCGGCCTTGCACCTTATTTCCGCCTGTCCTACGCCACCTCGGAACAAAACTTGCGCGAGGCCGTGATGCGCATCGCCAAAGCCTGCAGGGAGCTGTCATGACCATTCGCAACACCCGCACCGGGGGCCAGATCCTGATCGATCAGCTCGTCGCCCAAGGCGTCGAGCGCGTCACCTGCGTGCCGGGCGAGAGCTACCTCGCGGCGCTCGATGCGCTGCATGACAGCCCGATCGACGTCGTGATCTGCCGCGCCGAGGGTGGTGCTGCGATGATGGCGGAAGCCTATGGCAAGCTCACCGGCCGTCCCGGAATCTGCTTCGTCACCCGCGGCCCCGGCGCCACCAATGCCAGCCACGGCGTCCACATCGCGATGCAGGATTCGACGCCAATGATCCTGTTCGTCGGACAGGTCGACACCGGCATGCGCGAGCGCGAGGCGTTCCAGGAGCTCGACTACAAGGCGGTGTTCGGCACCATGGCGAAATGGGCGGTCGAGATCGATCGCCCCGATCGCATTCCGGAGCTGGTCGCGCGTGCCTTCCGCGTCGCCATGCAGGGCCGTCCGGGTCCCGTGGTGATCGCGCTGCCAGAGAACATGCTGACCGAAACAGCCGCCGTTGCCGATGCCATGCGCATCGAGCCGGCGGTGAGTTGGCCCGCGCCCGCTGACATCGAGCAGGTCAGTGCGATGCTGGCGAGTGCCAAGGCGCCGCTCGTCATCCTCGGCGGCTCGCGCTGGACCGATGAGGCGACCAAGAGCATCGCGCGCTTCGCCGAGCGGTTCGACCTGCCGGTCGCGACCTCGTTCCGCCGGGCCTCGCTGATCGACGCCGATCATTCGCATTATGCCGGCGATCTCGGCATCGGGCCGAGCCCTGGCCTGAAGGCGCGTATCGATGGCGCCGACGTGATTCTCCTCATCGGCGGCCGCATGTCGGAGATGCCGTCCTCGTCCTACACACTGTTCGATATCCCGACGCCGAAGCAAAAGCTGATCCACGTGCATCCGGGCTCCGAAGAGCTCGGCCGCATCTACCAGCCTGAGCTCGCGATCCAGGCGACGCCCGCCGCGTTCGCCGCCGCCGTCGAGACGCTGAAGCCCGCTGGCGCCGTTGCCTGGAAGGGTGAGGCCGCCAAGGCGCATGCCGATTATCTTGCCTGGACCGACAAGGCGCGTGAGCTGCCGGGCACATTCCAGTACGGCCAGGTCATGACCTGGCTGCGCGACCGCCTGCCGAAGGACGCGATCGTCTGCAACGGTGCCGGCAACTATGCCGGCTGGATCCATCGCCATCACCGTTTCCACAGCTTTGCCGCCCAGCTCGCGCCGACTTCGGGCTCGATGGGATATGGCGTGCCGGCCGCGGTGCTTGCAAAGCGGCAATATCCGGATCGCGTCGTCGTCGCCTTTGCGGGTGATGGCTGCTTCCTGATGAATGGCCAGGAATTCGCGACCGCCGTGCAGTACGACGCGCCGCTGGTGGTCATCGTCGTCGACAACTCGCAATACGGCACCATCCGTATGCACCAGGAGCGTGATTATCCCGGCCGCGTGGTCGGAACTCAGCTCAAGAACCCTGACTTTGCGATGTATGCGAAGGCATTCGGTGGCCATGGCGAGCGCGTCGAGCGCACCGAAGAGTTTGCGCCGGCGTTCGAGCGCGCGCTCGCTTCGGGCAAGCCGTCGATCCTCCACTGCATCATCGATCCGCGCGCGATCTCGGTCGGCAAGGATTTCGCGCCGGCGGTGAAGGCGTAGCCGATGTCGGAAGGCCGCCACGTCGCTATCATCGGAGCCGGCGCGGTCGGCGTGATCAGCGCCATCGAGGCGCTGCGCGAGGGGCATCGCGTCACGCTGATCGACGCAGGCGAGCCCGGTGGCGAACAGGCGGCGAGCTACGGCAATGGCGGCTGGCTCTCCTCCCATTCGGTGATTCCGCCGGCCGAACCGGGCCTCTGGAAGAAGGTGCCGGGTTATCTGATGGACCCGCTCGGCCCGCTCGCGATCCGCTGGTCTTACTTGCCGAAGGCGCTGCCCTGGCTGATCAAGTATTTGCTCTCGGGCTGGACCGAGGCACGGGTCGAGAAGACGGCGTTTGCGCTGCGCGATCTGCTGAAGGACGCGCCGCTGCTGCACAAGAAGCTCGCGGAAGAAGCGGGCGTGCCCGAGTTGGTCGAGCGCAACGGCGTGATGCACGTATTCCCGTCGCGCGGCAATTTCGACAGCAATCTCGGCTGGCGCCTGCGCAAGAAGGTCGGCGTCGAATGGCTGGAGCTGAACGTCGACGAGATGCGTCAGCGCGAGCCGGATCTGCATCCGCGCTACACGTTTGGCGTGGTGGTGGAGGAAGCCGGCCGCTGCCGCGATCCCGGCGCTTACGTTGCGGCGCTGGCCCAGCATGCGCTCGCGAGCGGTGCCAAGCTCGTTCATGCCAGGGCGACCGGTCTGAAGCTTTCAGGCAACAAGCTCGTTGCCGTTCTCACCGAGACCGGTGAGATTGCTTGCGATGCCGCGGTGGTTGCCGCCGGCGCGCGGTCAAAACAGCTCACCGCATCCGTCGGCGATCCCTTGCCGCTCGAAACCGAGCGCGGCTATCACGTCATGATCGAGAACCCGGAATCGGGTCCGCGCAGCTCGATGATGGCGTCCGACGTCAGCATGGTGGTGAACTGGACCGACAAGGGCCTGCGCGCCGCCGGCACTGTCGAGATCGCCGGCCTCGACGCCGCGCCGAACTGGAAGCGCGCCGAGATCTTGCGCAACAACCTCTTCAGCATGTTCCCGAAACTGCCGAAGGACATTCCGCCCTCGCGCATCAAGACCTGGTTCGGCCATCGGCCGAGCATGCCCGATGGGCTGCCCTGCATCGGCCATGCGCGTGCCTCGCGCGATATCGTCTACGCCTTCGGCCATGGCCATGTCGGCCTGGTCGGATCGGCCCGCACCGGCCGTCTGGTCGCGCAGCTCCTGAGCGGCAAGCAGCCGGAGATTCCGCTCGCGCCGTTCGCGCCCACTCGCTTCCTCTGAGAACGCAACATGACCTATCCAGCCAACTCGTCCTCTCGCATCGCCCGCGGCGGCAAGGCCATCTATGGCGCGCCGCTCGGCATTTTGATGCTGGAAGCGCGCTTTCCCCGCATTCCCGGCGACATGGGCAACGGCACGACCTGGCCGTTCCCCGTGCTCTATCGCGTGGTGAGCGGCGCGTCGCCGGAGAAGGTGGTGCTAAAGGGCGCCGCCGGCCTGCTGCCTGACTTCATCGATGCGGCCAAGGACCTGGTCCGGTTGGGCGCGGAAGCCATCACCACCAATTGCGGCTTCCTCTCGCTGTTTCAGAAGGAGATCGCGGCCGCCGTCGGCGTTCCCGTAGCGACCTCGTCGCTGATGCAGGTGCCGTGGGTGCAGGCGACCTTGCCGCCGGGCAAGCGCGTCGGCCTCGTCACGGTATCAGGTTCGACCTTGACGCCGGCCCATCTCGAAGGCGCCGGCGTGCCGCTCGATACGCCACTGGTCGGCACCGAGCACGGCAAGGAATTTTTTCGCGTCCTGATCAAGGCCGAGAAGGACGACATGGATGTGGCCCAGGCCGAGCGTGACGTGGTCGAGGCGGGCAAGGAGCTGGTCGCGAAGAATCCGGATGTTGGCGCCATCGTGCTCGAATGCACCAACATGCCGCCTTATGCGGCAGCTTTGCAGGCCGAAGTTGGACTGCCGGTCTACGACATCTATTCCATGATCACCTGGTTTCATGCTGGACTGCGTCCGCGCGCATTTGCCTGAGTCCGGCTGTCGCAAAGCTCTGCACAAGATGTGCTAGGCAGCTGTTTGGATTGCAATCGTCCATACAGCCCCGGTATATTGGGCTGTGTTCGGGCATGAATGCAGCTTATGAAGAACAACGTGGAACTGGCTTCCGATAGCATCGTCGATCGCGTCTATGAACAGCTCAAGGCGATGGCCGTGAGCTATGAGTTCAAGCCGGGCGAACGGCTCAACGAGGGCGAGCTGGCAAAGCGCCTCGGCGTTAGCCGCACGCCGCTGCGCGAAGCGCTCAACCGTCTCAACACCGAAGGCTTCCTGCGCTTCACGCCGGGCAAGGGCTTCTTCTGCCGCGAGCTCGACGCGCACGAGATCTTCGATCTCTACGAGCTGCGCAAGTCGATCGAGGTCGCCTCGATCCGCCTCGCCATCAAGCGCGCCAGGGACGAGGACATCGACGCGCTCCTGAAATTCCTCGAAGCCACCGGTCCCGATCCCGGCGAGCGTTCGTCGGTGGAGCTGGTCGAACTCGACGAGACCTTTCACGAGCGGCTGATGGGGATGTCGAACAATGCCGAGATGCTGCGCGTGCTGCGCAACGTCAACGCCCGCATCCGCTTCGTGCGCTGGATCGACATGGACCGCATCAACCGTTCCAACACCCAGGCCGAGCACCGCGCTGTCGTCGAAGGACTGAAAGCGCGCGACGAAGAGGCCTGCGTCTCGGTGCTGGAGAAGCACATCGACCGCCGCCTCGACCGCATTACGTCTGCGATCAAGGAAGGCTACGCGCAGATCTACATGCCCGCCGCGGCGAGGTCTGCGGCGAATTGAGTCGCTAGTCCAGGCGACAGTGTCTCTTCCCTTCTCCCCTTGCGGGAGAAGGTGGCGCGAAGCGCCGGATGAGGGGTATCTCTCGGCGCATACAGAAGCGCATGAATGCGCGGAAGCAACCCCTCACCCAAGTGTGCCCGCGTCTTCCTGCGGTGATGCCCTCTCCCGCAAGGGGAGAGGGCACAGTCATGCGCATCGTGCGCTGTCCCACAGGCGGCAGCAGAAAAGGCAGCTATACAATCCTTCAATACCTGATCGTGCCAGACGGTCAGAGCCGTCGCGCGGAATAATCGCTAGGGTCCGCTCGAATTTCACGGAGACCTCGCGGTGCACAGCCCTCAACCGAATCCTGAAACGCGCAGCAGCGACGACTGGCCGTCCGAGCTCTATCGTATCCTCAAAGCCGCCGACGTCAGGCAGATGTCCTACGTGCCGGATGCCGGCCACAGCCAGCTCATCCGCATGTTCTCGGCCGACCGCGACGTCACCACCAACGTACTGACCACGGAAGAGGAGGGCATCGCCATCGCCGCCGGCGCCTGGCTCGGCGATCAGCGCAGCGTGCTGCTGATGCAGTCGAGCGGCGTCGGCAATTGCATCAACATGCTGTCGCTGTCGGCGATCGGGCGCTTTCCGCTGCTGATGCTGGTGACGATGCGCGGTGAATGGGCCGAGTTCAATCCCTGGCAGGTGCCGATGAGCCGGGCGACGCAGCCGTCGCTGGAAGCGATCGGCCTGAAGGTGATGCGCGCGGAGACGGCGGAGGATCTGGTCGAGACCGTGGAATCGGCGGCATCGCTTGCCTACGAGTCCGACCAGCAGATCGCGGTTCTGATCGGGCAACGCCTGATCGGCAAGAAGAAGTGGTGATGCCGATGCAAGCTCAACTCGATCGTCGCGCCGCCGTCGCCGCGCTCCTGAAGGACCGCAAGGACACGCTGGTCGTCTCCGGTCTCGGCTCGCCCACCTACGACCTGCATTCCGTGGGGGATCACGACGGCAATTTTTATCTCTGGGGCGCGATGGGTGGCGCCGCGTTGATCGCGCTTGGGCTCGCGCAAGCGCAGCCGGGCAAGCGCGTCCTGGCTTTGACGGGCGATGGCGAGCAGTTGATGGGTCTCGGCGGCATCGCCACCATCGGCGTCGCGCGTCCGCGCAATCTCGACATCGTCGTGATCGACAATCAGCATTTTGGCGAGACCGGCATGCAGGCGAGCCACACCGGCCGCGGCGTCGATCTCACGGCAATTGCCGCCGCCTGCGGCTTCGCCGCGACCGGAAGCGTGCGGACGCTCGAGGAGGTGCAGCGCCTCGCCGCGCAGATCGCCGGACCGGCCGACGGCCCGCGGCTTTTTGTCATCAAGGTTCTGGCGGAAAATCCGCCGCGCTCGCTGCCCTCGCGCGATGCCGTCTTTATCAAGAACCGGTTCCGTGCTCATCTCGGCTTTGCGGCGGCTTGAACCGGGGTCCTCTCCGGGATAGCTCGCTGCCCAAGCAGCTATTCTGGAGTAAGACCCATGAAACTATCCGGCAAGGTCGCCGTCATCACCGGCGCGGCGCGCGGCATTGGCAAGGCGTGCGCAAAGCGGTTCCTCGACGACGGCGTCAAGGTCGTCATCTCGGACGTCGATACGGATGAGCTCGAGAAGACCGTCAACGAGTTGGGCAAGCCCAAGGAATTGTATGCCGCGCCATGTCACGTCGCACGGCGTGCGGACGTCGATCGCGTGGTGGCGACCGCGGTCAGGGAATTCGGCCGGCTCGACATCATGGTCAACAATGCCGGCGTCGCCCGCAACCGCGACATCCTGGAGATTTCCGAAGAGGAATTCGACGAAATCATCGGCATCAACCTGAAGGGCGCGTTCTTCGGCGTGCAGGCTGCAGCGAAGCAGATGATCGCGCAGGGCGGCGGCGGGGTCATCATCAACATGTCCTCGGTGAACGCGCTGCTGGCGATCCCGACGCTTGCGACCTACGCCATCTCCAAGGGCGGTATGAAGCAGCTGACCTCGGTCGCCGCGGTCGCGCTCGCCTCGCACAACATCCGCGTCGTGGCAGTCGGGCCGGGCACGATTTTGACCGACATGGTGGCGTCGTCCATCTACACCTCGGAGGATGCCCGCAAGACGGTGATGTCACGCACGCCGGCTGGCCGTGGCGGCGAGCCGAGCGAGGTCGCCTCTGTCGTGGCGTTCCTTGCGAGTGATGACGCGTCTTACATCACCGGGCAGACGATCTATCCGGATGGTGGGCGGTTGATCCTGAACTACACGGTGCCGGTGAAGGAGAAGTAGGGCTTCAAGACTTCACCGCGCCCGACGTCATGCCGTCGATGAACTGACGCTGCAGCAGCACGAAGATCGCAACGATCGGCAGCACGATGGTGACGGCTGCGGCCAGCATCTCGCCCCAGTCGGTCGAATACTGGCCGGTCAGATTGTAGAAGCGCACGATCGCGGTAACGTTGCTGTCGTTCTGCAGGAACGTCACGGCGATGACGAACTCGTTCCAGGCGTTCAGCCCGACGATGATGGCGACCGTGAGCAGCCCGGGCCGCATCATCGGCAGGATCACGTACCAGAAGGTCTGCCACGGCTTTGCGCCGTCAACTTGGGCTGCTTCCTCGAGCGCGACGGGAATCGCGAGCGCGTAGGTGCGCAAGAGGAAAATCGCAAACGGCGAGAACATCGCCGTGTAGATCAGAGCCACCGCGGGGATCGAATTGACCAGCCCGAGCTTCGCGAAGATGAAGTAGAGCGGGTAGAGATAGAGCTGCACGGGCACGGTGATCGTGGCCATGAAGTAGAAGGTGATGAAGCGCCAGAATTTTCCCTTCTGCCGCGCCAGCACATAGGCGCAGGGCGTCGCGGTGACGCACACCATCAGAATGGTCAGGATCGCGACTTCGGCACTGTGCAGCAGGCTCGGGCCGAGTTGGGCGTTGCGCCAGGCGGAGGAAAAATTCTCCCAGTGCAACTGGGTCGGCAGCGCGAGCGGATTGCTGCCGATCTCGACCGTCGTCTTCAGTGCGTTCATCACGGCGAGCACGATCGGCAGCAGCGAGCTGAACGATGCGATACCGATCAGCCCGAGGCTGAATGTCCTGCTCCAGCGATCCCCGATCATGTCGATTGCGCGTCGTCGGTGATCTGGAGCCAGAGATAGACGGCGGTGGCACACAGGCCGAACAGGCTCATGACGCAGGCGGCGGCTGCAGCCTGGCCGACGTCGCCTTCGAAGAAGGCGTGGCGGTAGGCAAATGTCGCCAGCACCTCGCTGCCATAGGCGGGGCCGCCGCGGGTGACAATGAAGATGAATTCGAAGACCTGGAACGACCAGATCACGGTCAGAATCAGCATCAAGGTCAGGGTCGGGCGGATGCCCGGGATCAGAACGTAGCGGAACAAAGCAAAGAAGCCGGCTCCGTCGAGCCGCGCGGCTTCGATCTGGTCGATGCTGATCTGCCGCATCGCCGACAGGAACACGACCGCGAGAAAGCCCCACCAGTGCCAGATGTCGACCGCGGCGACAGCATAGAGCGAGCGGTCGGGGTCGGCGAGGGGATCGGAGATCGAAAAGCCGTGCTCGTTCAACCAGGCGACGACGCCGGTCGCGGGGCTGAAGATCATGCCCTGAAAGATGCGGCCTGTGACTGCGACAGCGATGATACGCGGCAGGAAGATGATGGACTGGACCACGATGCGCGCCTTCGGCGCCATCAGCAGCGCCGCTGCCATCACGAGCGCGAGGCAGACCGGCACGATGAGGAAGATCGCCGTCCAGATGAAGTTATTTGTCAGCGCCGACCAGAACACGGGATCGGCGAACATGTTCTGAAAGTTGGCCAGTCCCGCCCACGCCGGCTTTCCGACACCGTCCCACATGAAGAATGCCGCCGTGAATGTTAGCACGGCGGGAACCAGGATGATGCAGACGTTAATCAGGAGCGCTGGAAGCGCGAAGAGCCACATCGTGCGTCAGGCCGTCCGCGGCGGCAGCGGCGGCACCTTGCCTTCTTTTGCTTCCTGGCTGAAGAGCGTCTGCATCCGCGTGAGGTAAGCGTCCGGCGTGATCTTGTTGAGCCAGACCTGCTCGATGCCTTCGATCAGATAGGAGTTGGTGGCGCCGGGCCAGAACGTCCAGGTGGTGAAGCCGTACTGCCCCTTGCTGAACGCTTCGTGCAGATTCGCGATCGTCTTCTCGAATAGGGGATAGCCGATGCCCTGGAGCATGTCCGGCGGCAGGTCCTTGACCGGGAGTGCCCATTTGCCGGGCCAGTCGCGGTTCATGGTCTCGTAGAACTTGCGCGTCAGCATGAACTCGAACACGGCGGCTGCGCCTTCCGCATTCTGCGAGTTCTTGGCGATCGACAGCGTCGCGCCGCAGGCGAGATGGACCAGTGATCCCGTGAAGGCCGAGCCGAGGGTCGGCGTCGGCATGACGTCGATCACGGTATCGGGCTTCGACATGCCGTAGGATTTGGTGCCGAACGACCAGGTGCCGCTGAACGCCATCGCCGCCTTGGCGTTGACGACCTGGAGGAAGCTCTGCTCGATGGTCAGCGAGAAATAGTTCTTGCCGAAATAGCCCTTGTTGTACCACGCCTTTGACAGTTCGACCGCCTCGACGAACGGCGGCGCGGTCCAGGGCAGTTCGCCGGCAAGTGCCTTGCGCACGTTGTCGGGGCCAGCGACGTTGTTGAAGAACACCGTCATCAGCCACTCGTTCACGCCCTTCCAGTCGGCATTGCCGGCGCCGAAGGGGATGACGCCTTTGGCGAGCGCTGCGTCTGCGATCGCCTCCATCTCCTGCCGGTTGGTCGGCTGCTTCCAGCCGTTCTGCTTGAACAGCTCCTTGTTATAGAACAGGTGCATCGACTCGTAGTCGCGCGGCAGCGCGTAGAGCTTGCCGCCGTAGACGCTGGTGTTGAGCAGCGGCGCCAGGAAGCGATCCTTCCACTTGTACTTCTCGGCGAAATCGTCGAGCGGCAGCACCTGGCCGGCATTCGCGATCGCGGTGAGATAGGCGGGGCCTGCGGTCTGCACGATGTCCGGGCCGTTGCCGGCAACGAGTGCGACCTTCAGGAGGTTGTTGACGGCGGCGCCCTTCACCTCGAGCTGGAGCAGATATTTGTCCTGCGAGGCGTTGAACGCCTCGACCAGATCGTTGCGCAGCGCGGCCTGGCCGTCCGAATTCGCCTGGCCGAACCAGAACGTCACGACCTTGCGCCCGTCCTCGGCGCGAACGTCGCGTGGCAAGCTCGCGGCAAGTGCGGCAGCGGGGATGGCGGCAACAAGCTGGCGTCGGGTCATGGTCATGGCGATGAACCTCGGTTTCCTCAGGTCATTGGCGGTGATTGTTGATTTTCCCTTAGTAATACGTATAACTAAGCCAAATGGCGACGTCAACAACGAGGACGAAGCGGGGGAAGGGGCGCGACAAGCAGGCGCCAGCCCGCCCCACGCAGAAGGATATCGCGCTCGCGGCCGGTGTTTCGCAGGCCGCGGTGTCGCTTGTCCTGAACAAGACGGAGACGCCGTCCGTTCCGCCTGCGACGCGCACGCGCATTCTTCAGGTCGCACAGGAGCTGGGTTACCAGCCGAACCATCCGGCGCGGATGCTGCGCAGCGCGCGGACCATGACATTTGCCTGTGTCATTCCAGATATCACCAATCCGTTCTATCCAGGCCTCGTCCGGGGATTGCAGACGGTCGCGGCGCCGGCTGGCTATGACGTCCTGATCTTCGACACCGACGGGCGGCCGGAAGGCGAGGCCCGCGCCATCGACTGGCTGCTCCAGGGACGGGCCGATGGCGTCGTCGCAACGTTCTTTCATCTGCGGGCGCCCCAGCTCGCCGTGCTCGCGCGTAAGGGCATCCCGCTGGTGCGGCTGGAGAGCCAGCACAAGCCGGACGGACCGCTCGCGATCGACAGCGTCTATATCGACAATGCCGAAGCGGCCGCGGAAATGACGCGGCTTCTGATTGCGCGCGGGCACCGGCGCATCGCCATGATCCAGGCCGAGTTCGGCCCGAGCCAGCGGCGCGCGCAGGGTTACGGCGCGGTGATGCGGGAAGCGGGACTTGCGCCTGATTTCATTACCGACAGCGCCTATTCCGAGGAATCCGGCGCGCGTGCGATGAAGCGGCTGCTCGAAAGAAACGGCGATCGCCCGACCGCCGTGTTCGGCGCGAGCGACGTGCTGGCGCTCGGTGCGATGGAGGCGGCGCGTGCAGCCGGGCTCTCGATCCCCAGCGACATTGCAATCGCTGGCTTCGACGATATCCCGGTCGCAAAGCTGCTCGGGCTCACCACGGTGCGGCAACCGGAGTTCGATCTCGGCGCGCTTGCGGCGGAGACGCTGGTCAAGCGGTTGCAACCGGGCGGGCTCGCGGCGCCGGGCCGGAGCCATGAATTGAAATTCGAGATCATGAAGCGCTCGTCGGTCTGACCCGCGAGCCAAGTAATTGGATATGGGAGTGAACTCGTGACAGCTATTCCTCATGACTACGCGGAGCGGGTCTATGCCGGCGTGCTTGGCAAGCTCATCGGTGTCTACCTCGGCCGGCCCTTCGAGGGCTGGACCTATGAGCGCATCATGAAGGAGCTCGGGCCGATCAACTACTATGTCAACGAGCGTCGTGACGTCGCGTTGCGATCCCATCATCTCGTCGTTACCGACGACGACGTCTCTGGCACTTTTGCGTTTCCCCGCGCGCTTGCCGACAATGGCTATCCGAAGCGTCTCACCTCGAAGCAGATCGGGCAAGCCTGGCTGAACTACATCGTCGAGGAGCGCGCCATCCTGTGGTGGGGTGGCATCGGCAATTCCACCGAGCACACCGCCTATCTGCGGCTGAAGTCCGGTATCCCGGCGCCGCAGAGCGGCTCGATCGCGCTGAACGGCACGACCGTAGCCGAGCAGATCGGTGCGCAAATCTTCATCGACGGCTGGGCGATGGTGAGCCCGGGTAATCCGGAGCAGGCCGCTTATCTGGCCGAGCAGGCCGGGCGCGTGAGCCATGATGGTGAATCCGTGCATGCCGCAAAACTGCTCGCGGCGATGGAGGCGCTGGCCTTCGTCGAGCACGACGTGCAGAAGCTGATCGATGTCGGGCTCGGCTTCGTGCCGAAGGACGCGCTGATCCGGCGCGTCGTCAACGACGTCCGGGAATGGCACGCCGGCGACAACGGCAACGACTGGGAACGGACCCGTGCGCTGATCGCCGAACGTTACGGCTACGACAAATTCCTCGGCAATTGCCATGTCGTGCCCAACCACGCGCTGATCATTCTGGCGACGCTCTACGGCGGGAACAGCTTTCAGGAGGCGATGCGCATCGCCAACACGGCCGGCTGGGATACCGACTGCAATGCCGGCAATGTCGGCTGCCTGTTCGGCATCCGCACCGGACTTGCCGGCCTCGACGCCGGGCCGGACTTCCGCACCCCCATCGCCGACCGCATGTACATCTCGACGGCCGAAGGTGGCGCTGCGATCTCCGACGCCGTGATCGAGACGCAGTCGCTGGTCGCGGCCGGGCTTGCGCTCGCCGGTGCGCCGGCGCTGGCGGTCGCCAAGGACGGCGCGCGCTTCAACTTCAACTTTCCGGGCAGCCTGCAGGGCTTCCACGTGAAGGGCGGCTCGCCCGCACGGCTCCACGAGGTCGAGCTCAGCAATGTCGCCGGCCACAGCCGCACTGGGGAGCGGAGTCTGGCGATCGACTTCCGCCGTCTGGCGCCCGGACGCGTGGCACGCGTTGCGAGCCCCACCTTCTTCGACAAGGAGGTGTTTACGATGCCGACCTACCAGCTTGTGGCCTGTCCGACGCTGTATTCGGGGCAACAGGTGGAGTGCCGGATTGAATCGGAAGCGGATAGCGGCACCGTGGCGGTGCGACTGTTTTCCAGCGTCTATGACGAGCACGACGAGCTGATCCAGATCTACGGCGATGCGCAGGAACTGACCGGCGGCTGTCACGCCGTGCTGAGCTGGGAGGTGCCGGAGACCCATGCCTATCCGATCTTCGAGATCGGGGTGGAGATCGAAACGCGCGATCCGCTCGGCGTCGATGGCACGCTCTATCTCGACTATCTGACCTGGGGTGGCGCGCCTGACACCGTGCTGAAGCGGCCGGACAACAATCTGAGCACGATGTGGAAGCACGCCTGGGTCAACAATGTCAGCCAGTTCCAGACCCGCTGGGAGGGCCTGCGCGTTACCAATGGCGACGGGCTCGGCTTCATCGCGCAGGGTACGCGCGACTGGAAGGATTATCGCGTAACGTCCGAGATCATGCCGCTGCTGGCGAACGCCTGGGGCCTCGCGGCGCGGGTGCAGGGACGCGAGCGCTATTACGCGCTGATGTTCGACCGTGCCGAGGGCGGCCGCGTCCGTTTGGTCAAGCGCGTGCATGACGAACTCGTGCTCGCCAGCGAACGCTTCGACTGGCAGCTCGACCGGAGATATCGGATTGAGCTGCGCGTGGCCGGAACCGACATCGAAGCCCATGTCGATGGTAAAAAACTCTTCAGCGTTCAGGACACGGGCGATCTCCCATTGACCAGCGGCGCCGTCGCGCTCGTCGTCGACAGCGGATCGATCTCCGCGGAGGAGGTGCGCGTTTCGCCGGCCTAACAGGCCTCACTCCGCCGCGATCGTCATCCCGTAGCCGAGCCGCTTCGAGATGCCGCCGGCGCAGTCGCGCAGGGCATGGGCGATGGGGCTGTCCCATCGTGCATCAAAAGTGCCTTCCGGCCCCATCGCGGTGATCACCAGCGCGACATGGCCGGAATGATCGAACACCGGCGCCGAGAACGCATTGACGCCGGGCAGGGGATCGCCGAGCGCGCGGGCGAGGCCGTGCTTGCGGACCTCCGTGAGCATCTCGGCGACCTTCGCGCCCTTCACCGCGCGCTTCGGGTTGTAGCCGACGCCATGACGGTCGAGGCCACTCTCGAGCGCGGCGTTGATCGTCTTCTCCGGCAGGAACGCCGCAAAGGCGCGGCCGGTCGCGGTTTCGAGCAGCGCCATGACCGAACCGGCGCGCATCACGATGTGCACGGGCTGGCCCGGCTCTTCGAGCTGCACCACGGTCGGGCCGTGCGTGCCCCAGACCGCGAGCGAGACGGCATGGCCGATTTGGCTCGCGAGGCCTGCGATCTTCGGACGCGCGATCCGCACGCCGGAGAGCCGGCGCAGGCTGATCAGGCCGAGCTCTAGCGCCAGCGCGCCGATCTCGTAGTGGCCGGTCGTCTCGTCCTGCTCGATCAGCCCGATGCGGGAGAAGCTGGCGAGATAGGGATGCGCCTTGGCCGGCGTCATGCCGGCCTCGCGGGCGAGATCGCGCAGCATCATCGGCTCGCCGCATCTCGCGAGCGCGCGAAGCAATTCTCCGCCGACCTCGATCGACTGGATGCCGCGGCTTTCTCTCTTCATGCGTCTCCTTGCGCGTGGCTTACGCCGCGTTGCGCTTGGCGGCGCTGTCGGCGAGATGACGGCCGGCAATGTAGCCGAAGGTCAGCGCCGGCCCAAGCGTGATGCCGGCGCCGGGATAATTGCCGCCCATGATGCTCGCCATGTCGTTGCCGGCGGCATAGAGCCCGGGAATCACCCGGCCTTCGGCGTCCAGCGCCCGCGCGTTCTCGTCGGTGACGATGCCGGCATAGGTGCCGAGATCGCCAATCACCATCTTGATGGCGTAGAACGGGCCGTTCTCGATCGGCGCGATGCAGGGATTTGGACCGTGCATGGCGTCGCCCTGGTAGCGGTTATAGGCTTTTGAACCTTTGCCGAAGGCGGCGTCGTGCCCCATCGGCGCGGTTGCATTGAACTGCTCGACGGTCTCGGTGAACGCCTTGGCGTCGATGCCGGCCTTCGCTGCCAGCGCCTCCAGCGTGTCGCCGCGCATGAGATAGCCGGTATCGAGGTGATGACCGAGCGGCATCGGGAACGGCGGCACGCAGCCGAGGCCGTATTTGCGCAGCGTCGGGTGATCGCAGACGAGATATGCGGCGATCTCCTCGCCGGGCTTTGCGGCCTTGATCATGGCCTGGACGAAGTCGTGATAGGAATTGCCCTCATTGGCAAAGCGCTTGCCGTCGCGCATCACCGCGATCACGCCGGGTTTGGCGCGGTCGATGAAATGCGGCATCACGCCGCTCGAACCATCCTTGCGTTTGGTCACCGACACCGGCACCCAGGCCGCCGCGTTCGGCAGACGATCCTCGACGTGGCCGCCGGCGCTCTCCGCGAGCCGCAGGCCGTCGCCGGTGTTGCCGGTCGGTCCCGGCGAATAATGCTCATGGCCGGTCGGTGCGTGTGGAAACATCTTCTTGCGGCGCTCGACGTCATGCGGGAAGCCGCCGCAGGCGAGCACGACGCCCTGCCGCGCGCGGACGCGCACCTCGCGTCCTTCGCGGGTGACGATGGCGCCGGTGACCGCGCCGTTCTCGACCGTCAGCTCGCGCACCGGCGAGGACAGCCACATCGGAATCTTCAGGTCCTGTGCGGATTTCGCGAGGCGCCCGGCGAGCGCGTTGCCGTTGGTCAAGGTCATGCCGCGGCCATACCGCAGCACGTCCATCAGGTGCCGTGACAGGCGCTTGGCGACGTATACCGCCGAGGTCAGCGACTTCGTCACGCGCATGAAATGGATGATCTCCTTGCCGGAGCCTAGCATCATGCCGAACACGGTGAGCTCGGGAAGCGGCATGCCCAGCGTCTTGATCTGGTCGCCGAGCTCGCGGCCGTCGAACGGGCGCGTCACCATGGAGCGGCCGCCCTGCGCGCCGCCCGGCGCTTCGGCGTGATAGTCGGGAAACACCAGCGGCATGTCGAAGCGCAGCGCGGTCCTGGTGGTGAAGAAATCGACCGCTTCCGGACCCGCACTCAGGAATGCATCGACCCGCGCGGCATCGAAGTTGTTGCCGGCTTCGTGCCGCAAGTAGGTGCGGGCCTGCTCCGGCGCCTCCTCGATTCCGTAGGCCTTCGCCAGCGAGGTGCCGGGGATCCAGAGCCAGCCGCCGGAGCGGGCGGTGGTGCCGCCGAAGCGCGGCTCCTTCTCGACGATCAGCACGTCGAGGCCGCGATGACCCGCGGTGATCGCGGCCGACATGCCGGAGGCCCCCGATCCGGCCACGAGCACATCGCACTCGTAAGTCTCAATTGCGTTGCGCGCGTTGCCGGTCATGCGGGCCTCATTTCTTCAGCAGCGGACATTTGGATTCGGAGACCGGGCGGAAGGCGTCCTCGCCCTTCACGGTCTTGACGATCTCCAGATAGTCCCACGGCTCCTTGGACTGCTCGGGCGATTTCACCTTGGCGAGATACATGTCGCGGATGACGCGGCCGTCCTCGCGCAATTTGCCGCCGTGCACGAAGGTATCCTCGATCGGCAGCTCGCGCATCTTGGCCATGACCCTGGCGGGATCGTCGGTGCCGGCGGCCTTGATGCCCTTCAGATAATGCAGCACCGAACCGTAGACGCCGGTCTGGATCATGGTCGGCATCACCTTGGTGCGCTCGTAGAATTTCTTCGACCAGGCGCGGGTCGCCTCGTCCATGTTCCAGTAGGACGCCGTTGTCATGTAGGTGCCCTGCGCGGCCTTCAGGCCGACCGCATGCACGTCGGTGTCGAACATCAGGAGACCGACCAGCTTCTGGCCGCCCTGCACCAGGCCGAACTCGCCGGACTGCTTGATGGCGTTGTCGGTGTCCTGGCCGGCATTGGCGAACGCCACCACGTCGGCCTTCGAACTCTGCGCCTGGAGCGCAAAGGAGGAGAAGTCGGCTGTGTTGGTCGGATGCTTCACGCCGCCCAGCACCTTGCCGCCCATCTCGTTGATGAACCGCGTGGCGTCCTTCTCGAGCTGCTGGCCGAAAGCGTAGTCCGCGGTGATGAAGTACCAGGACTTGCCGCCTTCCTTGATCACGGCGGAGGCCGTCACCTTGGACAGCGCGTAGGTATCGTAGGTGAAGTGCACGGTGTTCGGGCTGCACAGCTCGTCGGTGAGCGAGCTCGCGCCGGGGCCGGAGAGCAGCGCGATCTTGTTGCGTTCGCGCACCATGTTGTGCACGGCGATCGCGATGCCGGAGTTGGGGATGTCGACGACGGCGTCGACCTTGCCGTTGTCGAACCAGCCGCGCACGATCTGCACGCCGACATCGGTCTTCATCTGGTGGTCGGCGCTGATGATCTCGATCGGCTTGCCGAGCACGGTCGGCCCGAACTCCTCGACCGCCATCTTGGCCGCCTCGACCGACCCCGGCCCGCTGTTGTCACGGCCCCAGCTCGACAGATCCGTCAGCACGCCGATCCGCACCGCGTCGTCGGAGACTTGCGCGCGCGCCGCCGTGGTCATGGCAGCCGAAGTCATGGCCGCGAGCAAGGTGCAGGCCAAAAGCCCTCTCATCGTCGATCCCTCTCTTATTGGCCGCTTGGCGCGGCTGGTTATTCTGGGGGTAAATTAGATATTGGCGAATGAGTTTGTCAATGGCGAATAAGAGGGGTCAATGAGTTCCATGGTCGCCCGGGAGACATTGCCGGAGGCGTGCGCGCAACTGCCGCCACACCCGTCATTGCGAGCGCAGCGAAGCAATCCAGACTTTCTCCGCGGAGGCAGCCTGGATTGCTTCGTCGCAAGAGCTCCTCGCAATGACGGAGTGCGGGAGCAGCGACGCGCAAAAATCTCGCATCGTAATCTCGCACAGAGATCACACCTCCGCAGGTTGCAACCGCCATCGCGATTGGCCATGATGCCGTCAGGAATCTTTTGGGGCAGGGCATGACGGCAGCAACGGGGGTCTCCGCGGCGGCGGAGAGATCGACGACGGCGCATGTGGTGTGGGCGAGCGCGCTCGGCACCGCGATCGAGTGGTACGATTTCCTGATCTACGGCACGGCAGCTGCACTTGTCTTCAACAAGCTGTTCTTTCCGAGCTTCGATCCCTTTGTCGGAACGCTGGTGGCGTTCTCGACCTATGCGGTCGGCTTCGTGGCGCGTCCGATCGGCGGCGCCATCATCGGGCACTACGGCGACCGGCTCGGCCGCAAGACCATGCTGGTCGCGACCATGATCGCGATGGGGCTCGGCACCTTCCTGATCGGCTGCCTGCCGACTTACAGCCAGATCGGCGTCTGGGCGCCGATCCTGCTCATCATCCTGCGCTTCGTCCAGGGCATCGGGCTCGGGGGCGAATGGAGCGGCGCGGTCGTGATGGTGATCGAGCATGCCGGTGATCGCCGCGGCTTCTACGGCAGCCTGGTGCAGATCGGCTTTCCCGTCGGCGTCGCCGCCTCGACCGGTATCTTCGCCCTGATGACGCAACTGCCCGAGGCCGACTTTTTGAGTTGGGGCTGGCGCGTGCCGTTCCTGATCAGCATCCTGCTCGTCGGCGTCGGCTTCATCGTGCGGCTCAAGCTCGCGGAAACGCCGCATTTCAAGGAAGTCGTCGAGCGCAAGGAAGTGCTGGCGCAGCCGGTGCTGGAGGTGCTGCGCCGCGACTGGCGCAGTTTTCTGCTCGCGATCGGCATCACGGTGTCGGAGGTCGGGCTCGCCTATCTCCTCACCGTCTTCACCGTGGTCTATGCGACGACAAAACTCGGCCTGCCTCGCCAGGTGATCCTGAACGCGGTGGTCTATGCCGCGCTCGTCGAGTTCGCGACGCTGCCGCTCGCCGGCTGGCTCTCCGATATCTTCGGCCGCAGGGCGCTGTATCTCGCCGGCGGGGTGTTCTCGGTGGCGCTGGCGTTTCCGCTGTTCTGGTTCCTCGACACCAGGGAGCCGGCGCTGATCACGTTCGCGCTCGTCGTCACGATGACGCTGACGCACGCCCTGCTGTTCGGGCCGAAGGCGGCGTTCATGCCGGAGCTGTTCCGCACCCAGGTCCGCTACAGCGGCGCATCGCTCGGCGCCAACGTCGCGGCCGCGCTCAGCGGCGGCTTCTCGCCGCTGATTGCGACCGCACTGCTCGCGTGGGCCGGCTCGTACTGGGCGGTGTCGGTCTACATCATCGCGCTGTCGGTCATCACGATCATCGCGACGCTGATGGCGCCGGAGACGGCGCGCGACGCGCTGAAGTCGTAAGCGCGGTCACCGGCAGGCGGGGTTTGCTGCGTCCGGAAACGCCAGGAAGGTGACGGTCGCCGGCACCAGCCGGATCGCTCCCGCAGGTGTTGCGCGCGGCTCAAGTCGGGGCAGTTCGTCGTCGGCACTCAGCGCGAGCGTCTTGCCGTTCAGCTGAACTGTCGCGTCTTGCAGCCGCGTCGCATGTATCGTGTAACGCTCGTCGGGGTGTGACAGCGTCAGGGTCGATGATGCGTGCCGCGACGCGTTGATTGCGAGCACGGATACGGCGCCCCGCATGCCCGGATGGCAATGCGCGTAGAGATGGAGATCTGGCGCGGCGACCGGGTTCGCGTCGAGCACGATCGTTCCCATCAGCCGATGCCAGAGCAGCGCAGCCCAGTAGCTCGGCCGCGGACGGAACGTTCCCTCGTCGAGCAGGCCGTAGTCGCTGGCGGCCAGCGTGTTGTGCATCACCACCTGGACGCCGGCCCTTGCGAGGCGTCCGTGCTGGTCGAGATAGCGGAAGGTGTCGAGAAAGGTCTTGTCCGATGGATTGCCGCCGCAGGCGGCGTTTGCCGTCTCCGTCAGCCAGATCGGCTTGCCCGGCTCGAATGTGTCGCGCAGGGCGCGGTAGGTCGCGAACGTCGCGTCGGTGCGTGCCAGCCAGTCCGAGGAGAGCGCCTGCGCCGGATCGTCGCGGCCGCCGCAGCGCGGCGAGAGCGTGTTGTAGTGATGATAGGAGAAGCGATCGATGCCGGGGGCGGATGTGGCGAGCAGATCGTGCGTGGTGATGCCTGACCCGGATGGCGACGGCGCGTCGCCGGTTGAACCCGGACCGACGATCAGCGTCTCGGGCGCCGCGCGTTGCATCCATTCGCGAAAGACCCTGAAGTCCCGGCCATAAGCGGCCGCATCATATCCCGGCGGCGCGCCGTTCGTCGCCGCAAGCGTCGGCTCGTTCATGAATTCCACCGCCGCGATGTGGCCACCCAGCGAACGCGTCGTGTCGATCAGGCGCTGCGCCTGATCGGTCTTCCACACGCCATCCGCATCGCGGCTGCCCGGACTGATCGCGAAGGAGGTGACGATCTCCGCGTCGACTGCGCGCGCAAAGTCGATGACGTCGCGCCATCGGTTGCGGCTGAGCACGTCATTGAATCCCGGCGGGGGCTTGGCCGGCGCATGGTTCGTGTCGGCAAAGAACGTCGCATTGGCCCAGGTGCCGCTCACGCGCAGATAGGCCGGCGCCAAAGCGGCGGCGAGCTTGTGCAGCCGCGCATTGGCAAGATCGATCGGCGGCCTCTCGCCGTAACGATCCCGCTCATCGAGCGCGCGCATCGTTCGCGGATAAGGCTTCCAGAACCGGCCGCCGGTCACCTCCACCATCTCGATATTGTAGGATTGAAAGCGCGCATCGATCGTCCCGATCGCTTTCAGCTCGGCGGGTGCGATGGAGACGCCGCCGGCGCGCGCCGCGTCTAACGTTGTGGCAGCGAGCAGGCTCATCAGCAGCATCTGCGGCCGAAGCAGCCCGAAGGCCGACTTGATCCGCGACACGGTCATCTGGTCCGCGGCGCAGCGGCGATGGATTTCCCTCCCGGCCGGCCCTTGCGGACCGAATTCCAGAAATTCTCGGCCGCCCGGGTCATGCGGGCCCGCGTGCGGAACAGCGAGACGCTGATCGGAATGTCCCAATCCGCGCCGCCGGCGCGCAGCAGGCGGCCGCTGTCGAGATCGGCGCGGACGAGGCTCATCGGAGCCCACGTCACGCCGCGCCCTTCGCGCGCCATGTCGACCAGCAGCATGACCGGCGCGGCGAAGCCGGGCGCCAGCCACGCCGTCGAATCCTTCGCGGCCAGGAACGAGGTGACGAGCCGCCCCACGCCCGAGCCGGGGTGATAGGCGAGATAGGGCAGCGGCGCGCCCGATGCGCCGGGCAGGGCGTAACGAGGCTGTGCCTTTTTGCTGCTGCGTCCACCGCGGCCCGGTTTTGCGGCCGGCGCGCTGATCGGGATCAGCACGTCGGTCGCGAGATCGACGCGCTGGAAGCGGTCCATGTCGAGCCGGCTCACCAGCGTCGGATGGTAGTGCGCCAGCATGAAATGCGCTTGCGCGTCCAGAAGCAGCTTCTCGCAGCCGGCGAAATTCGAAGCGACGAGCTGAACGGCCGAGTCGGCCCGCGCGCTGTCGGAGTTGCGGATCCATTCCGGAAAGAAGGTCTGCGACAGTGAATGCGTGGCCGCGAAGGTGATGGTCTCGGCCTTCAGCCGCGCCATTTCGAGCGCTTCCTCGCGCCCGACCAGAACCCGGCGCAGCACGTCCTCCGCGACGGGGCGGAAACTCTCGCCGGCCGGCGTCAGCGTGATCGTGTGGGTCGAACGTTCGAACAGCGGCGTGCCCAGCCACTCCTCGAGCGACCTGATGCGGCGGCTCAGCGCCGGCTGGGTCACATGCCGTCGCTGGGCGGCGCGCGAGAACCCGCCTTCCTCGGCGATGGCAAGGAAATCCTCCAGCCAGACCAGGTCCATGATGCGGTTTTGTCCTCAAATCATACCGATACGGCATTAGCGCCTGACACGCCGCTGGTCCAATGTAAACGGCATCGCAAGACAAGAACAAAGCGCCACCTTCGCATGGCGCGACGATGCCGTTGGAGGAAGCAAATTGCAGATCGCCGCAACGCCGCTGTCTGAGCCCATATCGACTGAGCCGATGTCGCGCCCGGTTTCCGAACGCCGCCGCAAGCCGCTCTGGCGCGAGCCGTATGTTCTGGTCGTCGCCGGCGCCGCGCTCGGTGCGCTGTTCGGCTTCCTGCTTCCGACCGTCGCCGTCGACTTCAAGCCGCTCGGCGATGCCTTCATCTCGCTCATCAAGATGACGATCGCGCCGCTGATCTTCCTGGTGGTGGTCACCGGCATCGCGCAGGTCGGCGACATGAAGGCGGTCGGCCGCATCGGGCTCAAGGCCTTCGCCTATTTTGAGGCGGTGACGACCATTTGTCTGTTGATCAGTTTTGTGGTGGTGCGCTGGGTGCGGCCCGGCGCGGGCGTGGCGCATGCCACGGCGCAGCAGGCGGAGACCGTCGCGCGCTATTCGCAGGCCCATGTCGGGTCGCTGTCAGCCTACATCCAGCACATGATCCCGGAGAGTTTTGTCGGCGCGTTCGCGGCCGGCGACGTGCTCCAGGTTCTCGTGCTCGCGCTTCTGTGCGGTATCGGCTTGCTGCTGCTCGGCGAAAAGGCAGCGCCGCTGCGGACGGGCCTTGAGCGGATCACCGAACTCGTCTTCAGCGTCGTGCACGTCGTGGTGGCGCTGGCGCCGATCGGCGCCTTTGGTGCCATGGCTTTCACCGTGGCGAAGTTCGGCGCCGCCACGCTCTATGCGCTGGCGCTATTGGTCGGCACCGCCTGGGCGATGATGGCGTTCTTCATCTTCGTCATTCTCAACACGATCTGCCGTTTCGCCGGCATCCGCCTGATGGACCTGTTGCGACTGCTGCGGAACGAACTGCTGGTCGTGCTCGGCACCTCCTCGTCGGAAACTGCCATCCCCGGCATGATGGAGAAGCTGCCGAAGGCGGGTGTGGGGCGGGCAGTCGCTGGCCTCGTCATTCCCTCCGGCTATTCCTTCAATCTCGATGGCGTCGCGCTGACGCTGCCGCTCTCCACGATGTTCGTCGCCCAGGTCTACGGCATCGAATTGTCGGCCGGCCAGCAATTGAGCCTGTTCGTGGTGATGCTGTTCACCAGCAAAGGCGCCGCGGGCGTCACCGGCGGCGCTTTCGCCGCGCTCGCCGCGACAGTGATCGCCGCGGGATTGCCGGCGGAGGGACTGGCGCTGCTGCTCGGCATCGACCGCTTCATGTCGCTGGCGCGCTCCATCACCAACACCATCGGCAATGCCGTCGCCGCGATCGTGGTCGCGAAATGGGACGGGGAATTCAACCGGGAGGACTGGGCCCAGTCCGCCGCTCAAATCCAAGCAGTGAAGTAAGGATCCAAGGCTTTCAATATGGCTACCAACACCAACGAACTGCCCGTCATTGCGCTGACCCCTGGCGACTGTACCGGCATCGGCCCCGAACAGATCGCGCGCATCCTCTCCGACGACCGGCTCGCCGATGCCGCCCGCCTCGTCGTGGTCGGCGATGCTCGCGTGCTCGAGATGGGCATGGCGCATGCCGGAGTGAAGCTGAAGGTCGAGCGGATCGCCTCGCCCAGGGCTGCTACGTGGGGCCACGGCACGGTGCAGCTCGTCGATCTCGGCAACACCGATCCCGCGAAATTCCCGATCGGCAAGGCCAACGCCGAGGCCGGCCGGCTGACCGGCGAGACGCTGTCGCGCGCGATCGATTTCTCCAAAGCCGGCGAGGTCGACGCCATCACCTTCGCGCCGCTGAACAAGCGCGCGATGTTCGACGGCGGCTGGAAGTTTCCCGACGAACACAAGATGTTCGCGAGCCTGCTCGGCCACAAGACCTATTTCTCCGAGATGAACGTGCTCGACGGCCAGTGGATGTCGCGCGTGACCGGGCATCAGTCGCTGCGCGAGGCGCTCGACGGCATCAATCCGGCGAGCATCACCGACTCGATCGAACTGGTCGACCGCATGATGCGCAAGGCTGGCGTCGCCAAGCCGCGCATCGCGGTCGCCGCCCTCAATCCGCATGCCGGCGAGAATGGCCTGTTCGGCCGCGACGAGATCGAGATGATCCGCCCGACGGTCGAGGCCGCCGCGAAGACCGGCATCGCCTGCACCGGGCCTTATCCCGCCGACACCGTCTATATCCGCGCCTTCGCCGGCGAATTCGACAGCGTAGTCGCGATGTATCACGACCAGGGCCAGATTGCGACCAAGCTGCGCGGCTTCAACCGCGGCGTCACCGTCACCGCGGGCCTTGAGACCGTCTTCACCACGCCGTCGCACGGCACCGCGTTCGATATCGTCGGCACGGGCGTCGCCAAGACCGGTGCGCTCGAAAGCGCGGTGCGGCTCGCGGCACAACTGGTATCGATCAAGGTCAAGGAGGCTGCCTATGCACACTGATCGCAGGACCCTGCTCCAGGCGGCGGCCGCACTGCCGCTTGCCACTGTCGGCGCCAACGCGGCATTCGCGCAGGCACCCACCGCAGCTCCCGCAGCAGCGCCACCCAAGGAGGTGACGCGTGCGCTGGCGCATTATCTCGTGACCGCGAAATACGAAGACCTGCCGGCCAATGTCCGGAAAGAAGGTGTGCGCTCGCTGCTGAACTGGGTCGGCGTCGCCATCGGCGGATCGCATCACGAGACGGTCGATGTCGCGGTCTCCGCGCTCGGTCCGTTCTCCGGGCCGCAGCAGGCCTCGCTGTTCGGGCGGCGCGAGCGGTTCGACATCATGAACGCGGCCTTCATCAACGGCGTGTCGAGCCATATCTTCGACTATGACGACACCCACCTGAAGACGATCATCCATCCTGCCGGTCCCGTTGCCTCGGCCATTCTCGCGCTGTCGGAAATGCAGCCGGTATCGGGCAAGGAATTCCTGAACGCGCTGGTGCTCGGCGTCGAGACCGAGTGCCGGATCGGCAACTCGGTCTATCCGAACCATTACGATGTCGGCTGGCACATCACCGGCACCGCCGGTGTGTTCGGCTCGGCTGCGGCCGTCGGCAAGCTGTTGAAGCTGAACGAGCAGCAGATGACATGGGCGCTCGGCCTTGCCGCCTCGCAGCCGGTGGGCCTGCGCGAATCCTTCGGCTCGATGAACAAGAGCTTCAATCCAGGCCGTGCCGCATCAAGCGGCATTTTCGCGGCGATCCTGGCCTCGAAGAATTTCACCTCGTCCGACGCCATGATCGAGGCCAAGCGCGGCTGGGCCAACACCATCAGCACCAAGCAGGACTACAACGAGATCCTGGGCGACCTCGGCAAACGCTATGAGGCCGCGCTCAATACCTACAAGCCATTCGCCTGCGGCATCGTCATGCACCCGGCGATCGACGCCGCGATCCAGCTCCGCAACGGGAGCAAGGTGACTGCGGACCAGATCGAGCGCGTCGACCTCAAGGTCCATCCGCTGGTGCTGGAACTCACCGGCAAGAAGACGCCGAAGGCGGGCCTCGAAGGCAAGTTCAGCATCTATCACGCGGTCGCGGTGGCGATCGTCGAGGGCGCTGGCGGCGAGAAGCAGTTCAGTGACCGGGCCGTGACCGATCCGACGGTCGTCGCGCTGCGCGGCAAGGTGAACCCGGTCATAACATCAGGCATCAAGCCGGAGCAGGTCGATCTCACCATCGTGCTCAAGGACGGCCGCAAGCTCAACCGCTACATCGAGCATGCGATCGGCAGCGTCGAGGTGCCGATGACGGACAAGCAGCTCGAAACCAAATTCTCGGACCTTGCAGAGGGTATCATCCCTGCTGCGACGATCCGGCGCGTGATGGACGCCTGCTGGAATGTCGAGAACCTGCCGAACGCGGCGGAGATCGCAAGGATGTCGGTCGCAACCTGACCGCGGAGGAGAACAGCATGCCGTCACGCCGCCGTTTCCTGCAGTCCGCCGGTTCGGTTGCCGCCTTGGTCGCCACCGGCGGCCGTGCGGCTCTCGCCGAAGGTCCAGGCGTGACGGAGCGCCTTGCCCACTACATGGTCGTCGCGCGCGATCAGGAACTGCCCGCACAAGTCATGCTCGAATGCAAGCATCGCATTCTCGACACGCTCGGTGCGATGGTGTCGGGCTCGCGCATGCGGCCGGGCGAGATGGCATTGAAATATGTTCGCACGCTCGGCGGTGATGAGCAGGCATCCGTGATCGGTTCCGATTTCCGCACCACGGCGGTCAACGCGGCGTTGGCCAACGCCATGTGTGGACATGCCGACGAGACCGACGATTTCGAGCCCGTCACCAAGGCGCATCCGGGATGCTCGGTTGTGCCCGCCGCCCTCGCTATTGGTGAGCGCGAGCATCGCAGTGGACAGGACGTCATTCGCGCCGTCGCGCTCGGCTACGACCTGACCTGCCGGCTGCTGTTCGCTCTGGGTCCCGACCTCGTCCGCGGTTCGCATCGAAGTGCCGAAGGGACGTCCTCGACGTTTGGCGCGCTCGGGGCCGCCGCATCGCTGGCGCGGCTCGATGAAAAGGGAATGCGCTACGCGATCTCCTACTCGTCGCAGCAGGTGTCCGGCCTGTGGAGCTGGGTGAAGGATCACGATCACATCGAGAAGGCGTTCGACTTCGCCGGCATGGGGGCCCGCAACGGCGTCATGGCGGTCGACATGGTGAAAGCAGGCCTCACCGGCGTCGACGACGTGCTCGATGGCACCCACAATCTCTTCATCGCGCTGTCGACCGATCCGAAGCCGGAGGAGATGGTGAAGGATCTCGGCAAGCGCTTCTATGTCACGGAGACGGCAATCAAGACCTTCTCGGTCGGCTATCCCATCCAGTCGCCGCTGGATGCGATGCTGACGTTGCGCAAGCGGCACAGCCTCGCGCCAGATAACGTGCGTAGCATCCTGGTCAAGCTGCCGACCGATGCGATGGGTGCCAGACGTCAACTGCCAGCATCTCGTGGCTGTCGCGCTGGTCAAGGGCGCCGTGTCGTTCAACGACAGTCACGACGTCGCGTTGATGCATGATCCACAAATCCTGGAGCAACGCGCCAAGGTGACGCTGGCCGGCGACAAGGCACTGATGGACCCGGCAGCGCCGCGTGGTGCTGTCGTCGAGGTGACATTGACCGATGGCAAGAAGGTCGAGCACTTCACGAAATATCCGCCGGGCACCAAGGAGAATCCGCTGAGTACGGAGACAGTGGCGGCCAAGACACGGGATCTGATTGCACCCGTATTGGGCAGCGACAGGGCCGAGAAGCTGATCTACCAGATCGGCAATCTCGAACGGCTTGACGACGTCGGCAAGTTGAGGCCATTGCTGACGGCGTGATGAATCAATCAACAACAAGACAAACATCAAGGAAGTGCCCATGCGCGGGGTTATGCGACGCACCTTTCTGGCCGCCTGTGCGGCCGTTCTGTTCTCCGGCTTCGCGGTAGCGCAGGATTATCCCTCCCGACCCGTCAAGATCATCGTGCCGTTCCCGGCCGGCGGGTCCAACGACATCATCGCCCGCATCGTCGCGCAGAAGCTGACTGAGCGGAACGGCCAGACCTTCCTCGTTGAGAACCGCGGCGGCGCCGGCGGCAATATCGGGGCTGAGACGGTCGCGAGCGCTGAGCCCGATGGCTACACCCTGCTGCTGACCGCGCCGCCTCCGCTGACGATCAACGGTTCGCTCTACAAGAAGCTGCCGTTCGATCCGGCCAAGGCGTTTGCTCCGATCGCGCTGATCGCCTCGGTCCCGATCGTGCTGGTGGTCAATCCGTCGGTGCAGGCGAAGAACGTGGGCGAGCTGATCGCGCTGGCCAAGGCGAAGCCCGGCTCGCTCAATTTCGGCTCGTCCGGCATCGGCTCGACGAATCATCTCGCCGGCGAGCTGCTCAAGAGCATGGCCGGCGTGGACATCGTCCACGTGCCCTATCGCGGCGCGGCGCCGGCAATGAACGATCTGCTTGCCGGCCAGATCCCCTTCATGTTCGACAACATGCCGGCAGTGTTGCCGCAGGTGCAAGGCAAGGCCATCAATGCGATCGCGGTAGCCGGCACCAAGCGCGCGGAAGCACTGCCCGACGTGCCGACGGTGGCTGACACCATTCCCGGCTTCGAGGCTTCGTCCTGGTTCGGACTGGTGGCGCCGGCCAAGACGCCTGCGCCCGCGCTCGCCAAGCTGAGCGGCGAGCTCGAGACCATTCTGAAGATGCCGGATGTCAAGAAGCGGCTCGCTGTACTCGGGGCCGAGCCCGGCGCCGTTTTCGGCGACGCATTCGGTCAATTCATGACGGACGAAACCGCAAAATGGGGCAAGCTGGTCAAGGCCTCAGGCGTCACGGTCGATTAGCGAGTTGGGGTAGCGTCATGGATCTGAACCTGGGCGGCAAGGTTGCCGTCGTGACCGGCGGCAGTATCGGCATCGGCCGTGCCATTGCCGCCGAACTCGCGCGCGAGCAGGCGCATGTCGTCATCGTCGCCCGCGATGCCGAGCGGCTTTCGGCGTCGGCACAGGAAATGTCGCGGGATACGGGCCGGCGCGTGATCGCCTGTGCCGGCGACATGACCAAGCCCGACGACATCGCCCGCGCGATGGCCACCGCGCGCGAGGCTTTTGGCCGGATCGACATCCTCGTCAACAATGCCGGCGCCTCGCCGATGGGCCGGATCGCGGAGACACCGGATGCGACCTGGGCGAAGTCGATCGAGCTGAAGCTGCTGGGCTACATGCGCTGCGCGCGCAACGTCCTGCCGGAAATGCGCGACCGCCGCTGGGGCCGCGTCATCAACATCATCGGCCGCAGCGGCCATCAGCCGCGCGCGGCCTATATGGCGGGCGGCGCGGTCAACGCGGCGCTGCTCAACTTCACGCTGGCGCTCGCCGAGGAATGCGCGCCGGACAATGTGCTGGTCACCGGCGTCAATCCCGGCCCAGTGCAGACCGACCGCTGGGATAGCCTCATCTCGCAAGGCGCAGCGATCTCGGGTCAGAATCAAAGCGCGACCAATGCCGCCGCGATCGCGTCGGTTCCGCTCGGCCGCGTCGGGCAGCCGCATGAAGTGTCCGGCCTCGTCGCGTTCCTCTGTTCAGACCGCGCATCCTTCATTACTGGTACCTGCATCAATGTCGATGGCGGCGGAACGAGGTGTATCTGATGGGTAGCGAACTGCGGAAGATCGGTGTCAGCGAGGATTGCGAGCTTGCGGTTCGCATCGACGATTATCTGCTGCCGTGGGACACCAAGCCGCCGGTCGTGATGCTGCACGGGCTCGCCGAAAGCGGCGAGGCGTTTCGGCGCTGGGTGCCCTATTTCGCCACGCATCACCTCGTGGTGCGCCCTGACCTGCGCGGCTATGGCGATTCGACGCCGATGCAGGGCGATTATGTCTATCGCTTCGCCGGCCTCGGCGACGACATCATCCGGATGCTGGACGCGCTGAAGCTCGATCGCGTTTTCCTGGTTGGCGGCAAAATCGGCGGCACCCTGGCGATGCACCTGACCGCAAAACACCCGGATCGGGTGATCGCGGTCGCCGCGGTCGGCGCGCCGGCTTCGCTGACCTCGTTCAACGAGCGGGCGCCGACCTGGCGCAAGCAGATCCGCGAGCAGGGCGTCGAGCCCTGGGTGCGCGAGACCACGGCCGGCCGGCTCGGCTCGTCGCTGCCGCCGGCGGCGCTGGACTGGTGGATCAAGCTGATGACGAAGACCAAGGCCTCGACGTTGGAAGCGTTCCTTCAGATGGTGCCGACCGTCGACGTCACCGGCGAGCTTCCGTCCATCAAGCGTCCGACGCTGGTGATCACCACGACCGGCTCCGGTCTTGGCGACGTCGCCTCCGTGAAGGCATGGCAGGAGACGATTCCGGGCTCGAAGCTGGAAGTGCTGCCGGGCGATTCCTATCACGTCGCCGCGACTGACCCGGACGTCTGCGCGCAAAAAGTTCGCGCGTTCTTCGATCGCGTCGCGACTTAAGACGTACAGGGCGGGCCATTGGCCCGCCCTGCATTTGGCTCTAAGACTACCGTTCGACAAGAAACGGAAAATATCAGGGAGTGAAGCCATGACAAAAACCACGCGACGAAGCGTGCTCACTGCCGCGGCCGCGATGACAGCGGCAGGCCTTACTGAGGCGGCGCCGGCCGCCGCGCAGGCCGGACCGAAGCCGATCTTCCCGGTGCCGATGGTCACGATTCCGATCGTCGGCGAGACCCAGGTGTTCCAGGTCCGCCGCATCTACTGCATCGGCCGCAACTATGCCGCGCACGCGATCGAGCGCGGGTCGGATCCGAACCGCGAGCCACCCTTCTTCTTCCAGAAGCCGACGGACGCGATCCAGAACGTCGCGATCGGCGAGGTTGCCGACCACCCCTATCCGTCGCTGACCAAGAACTATCATCACGAGGTCGAGCTGGTCGCCGCGCTGAAATCGGGAGGCATCAACATCCCGGCCGACAAGGCGCTCGATCACGTCTATGGCTACGCGCTCGGCCTCGACATGACCCGGCGTGATCTCCAGAACGGCATGGCCGCGGAGAAGAAGCCCTGGGAGATCGGCAAGAGCTTTGACCACGCCGCGGTGATCGGGCCGATCCATCCGGCCAGCAAGACCGGCCATTTCGAGAAGGGCGCCATTTCGCTCGCGATCAACGGCACGGTGAAACAGAACTCGGATCTCAGCAAGATGATCTGGAGCGTCGCCGAGCAGATAGCAAAGCTCTCCGAAGCGTTCGAGCTGAAGGCCGGCGACATCATCTATTCCGGCACGCCGGAGAATGTCGGCCCGGTGGTGAAGGGCGACGTGCTCTTGTGCAAGCTCGAGGGCCTGCCTGATATGTCGATCAAGATTGTGTAGTTCTTTGCCTCTCCCCATAAGAACGGGGCGAGGGAGCGCACCGTCAGCTTGTCGACGGATTGTCCAATCTTGGAGGCGCAAAATGTTGCGGCGTGGTCTGATTGCTGCGTTGGGCTTGGTCTTCATCATGACCTCCATTCCCAGCTCGAAAGCCGAAGGCCCCGTCGACATCGCGCCGACGGGAGCGCTCCGCGTGGCGGTGGCCGTCGGCCCGGCCGCGTCGGCCTTCTGGACCACGCGCGATCCTTCCACCGGAAGGCCGCGCGGCGTCACCGTCGAGCTCGCCAAGGTCGCCGCCGACAAGCTGCACGTTCCGCTCCAGCTCGTCGAATATCAGAGCTCCGACGAGATCGCCGCGGCCGGCAGCAAGGACGTCTGGGATCTCTCCTTCATGCCGGCGGACGTCAAGCGCGAGGCGTTCGTGGACCAGGGGCCTGCTTACGTCGCCTATATGAGCGGCTATCTCGTGCGGGCCGGTTCGGACATCCGGATCGTTGCGGATGTCGATCGCGCCGGCATGCGGGTCGGCTGCATCGAAGGGACATCGACGTCACGTACGGTCGAGAAATCGCTGATGCAGGCGAAGCTGACAAAGTTCGTGAAGCCGGAAGAGGCGGCCGAATTGATCGGCAAGGGGCAGCTCGATGCTCTGGCGATGGGCATGGGAGCTCTGGAAGACCTTTCGCGAAAGCTGCCCGGAACCAAGGTGCTGGACGAAGTTATTCAATCGACCGGCGTGGTCGTGGTCGTTCCCAAGGGCAAGGCCGTGGCGAAGGCCTGGGCGGCGCGCTTCCTGGATGAAGCCAAGGTAGACGGGACCGTGCGTCGTGCGCTCGATGGTAATGGATTTACCAGCGACAAGATCGCGCCGTAGTTGCGCCGAACTGCGTCCGCTGGAACCGCGACTGGCGGCGGGGGTCTTTGAATTGCCGGAGTTCCATCGGCGATTGCCCCGTGTTGGGCAACGAACAAACCTCGTGCGGCCATATTTGAGTAAGAGTGATCTCCCGAGAGGGAGGCGCTCCGATGAAGAAAGTTTTGATCACTGCGGTCGTGCTGCTGGCTGGCGTGCCTGCGAGCGCCGTTGCGCAGGAGCGCGCTGGTGCTGCGGCGATAGGCGCCGTGTCCGGGGCCGTCGTGCTAGGTCCGGTCGGTGCGGTCGCGGGTGCAGTGATTGGGTATACCGCCGGTCCTTCAATCGCGAGGTCATGGGGCGTGAGAGGTTCGCGGTCGGCAAGACACCAGCAGCCGCCACGCCGCGAGGCGTACCGCGCAGCCGCGACCGGCGCTCCGCCGCGCGCGCGTGAGGCGATGAATGCTAACGGCCAGATCAGAGCTGCCAGCAATCCGCCGGCTCAAGCCACGCCCCCGGTGCAGCCAGTTCAAGCTGCCCCGGCTCCGCCGGCGGAGACTTCGACCCCGCCCGTTCAGGGACTCGAATGAGGCTCCGGCTTCAGGCGGCGGTCGTCTTCGGCCGCAGCCGGTCGACCGTCCTTGCGATCAGCGCGGCCACCTCCGGCACCTTCGGACCAATGCGAAATTCCGGCCCTGCGACGACGACCGAGAGGCGGCGGTCGCCGATTGGCAGGGGGATCGCGGCGCCCGCGAGGTCGCGGCTGTAATCGGCGAAGCTCTGGCAGTAGCCGCGCGCGATCGAATTGCGCAGCTCGATCTCGACCGCCTCGATGCTGATCGGCGTCGAGGGCCCGTATTGCTTGAATTCGATCTTGCGATAGACGGAGTCGCGCTCTTCCTGCGAATATTGCAGCAGCAGCGCGCGGCCGCTGGCGGTGGCGTGGATCGGCACGCGGTGGCCGATGGTCGCGAAATAGCGGATCGCGGCCTGGGATTCGACGACGTCGATGAACACCGCCATCACGCCGGCCGGCGCCACGATCGATGCGGTCTCACCCGTCTCGGCGGAGAGATCGGTGATCAGCTGATGCGTCCACGGCGGCAGCGGCTCGACCTCGGAGATCATCCGTGCCATCGCCAGCCAGCGCGGCGTCGGATAGAATCCGGCGCGCGGCCGCGGCTCATAGAGGTAGCCCTTCTCGGACAGCGTCGCGAGCAGGTTGAAGGTCGACGAGCGCGGCCAGCCGAAATGATCGGCGATCTCGGCAAGCGTCGCCGGCTTCCTCGTTTGCGCGAAGAATTCCATGATCTCCAGGACGTTGGCGGCTTGGCGAACGATCATGGTGGCGGCGTTCCAATCTGGGTCTGGCCGATGATCTTCTTCGCGGCGCGAAGGTGCGGCTTGTCGATCATCTGGCCGTCGAGCCGCAGCGTGCCGGAGTTCGGATTGCTCGCGAATGCCGCGATCACTTTTTCCGCCCAGGTGCGCTCAGCCTCGGTCGGCTCGAATGCCGCGTTGACGACGTCGACATGTTTCGGATGGATCAGCGCCTTCGCCGAAAAGCCGTCGCGCCGCGCCGCCCGCGTTTCCTGCTCGAGGCCGGCGAGGTTGTCGATGTCGGTATAGACGGTGTCGATCGGCGCGACCTCGGCCGCGGCCGCCGCCATCAGGCAGAGATCGCGCGCGAGGCGATAGGGGCTGTGGAACACGCCGCCCGCAGCCTTCTCGGTGGCGCCGAGCGAGGCCGAGAGATCTTCCGCGCCCCACATCAGGCCTGCGAGGCGAGGGGAGCAGCCCTTGTAGCTGCCGAGGCCGAAGATCGAGCTGGCGGTTTCGGTCGCGACGCAGACGATGCGCGTCGCGCCGACCGTGATGCCGGCCGCGGCTTCCAAGGCTTCGAGCCAGGTTGCAACCTGGCGCACGTCATCGCCGCCTTGCGATTTCGGCAGCACGATGCCGTCGGGCTTGCCGGGCATCACCGCGGCGAGATCGGTGAGCGTCAGGCCGGTGTCGAGCGCGTTGACGCGGACATAGAGCTGATGCGGGCCGGGGCGGCCCTTCAGCATCGCAAGCGTCAGCCCGCGCGCTTCCGGCTTCTTCTCCGTGACGACGGAATCTTCGAGATCGATGATCAGCGCGTCGGCCTTGCCTTCGCTCGCCTTCTCGAATTTGCGCGGGGAATCCCCCGGCACGAACAGCATCGAACGCATCAGACCGGCCTCTTGTGCATCATCGCCATGCGGCGGCATTTGCCGACGATCTCGTCGTTCTGGTTCAAGGCGTGGTGCTCGAACTCGACGATACCCGCTCTCGGGCGCGATTTGGATTCCCTCAACGAAAGCACCTTCGTCGTCGCCCGCAAGGTGTCGCCATGGAAGACCGGTTTTGGGAACGTGACGTCGGTCATGCCGAGATTGGCAACAGTGGTCCCCATGGTCGTATCATAGACCGTCATGCCGATCATGATGCCGAGGGTGTAAAGGCTGTTGAAAATGCGCTGGCCGAACTCGGTCTTTTCAGCGAAATGCGCGTCGATATGCAGCGGCTGCGGGTTGAGCGTCAGCAGGCTGAACATGGTGTTGTCCATCTCCGTGACGGTCCGGGTCAGCGGATGCCTGAACTCCTGGCCGACGGAAAAGTCCTCGAAATAAAGTCCGGCCATCGCGGTTTCCTCCCTGTATCGCTGCGATTCTGGCCAGCGCTGCCCTTAGGGCGGCGCGGCCAGGTGAACTGCTTCTTGCTCTGCGAGCGCTTCGATCTCTTCGGTCGAGAATCCAGCCTCGCGCAAAATGTCGCGGCCGTGCTGGCCGAGGGTCGGTGCGGGGCCGGCGGCTTCCGGCTGGGTCACGCTCCAGGTGGAGGGCACGCGCATCTGGCGGATGCGGCCTTCGACGGGATGATCCACCGTCCTGAAGAAGTCGATCGCATTGAGATGCGGATCGTCGAGGATCGTCTCCAGCGTATGCATCGGCATCACCGGAATGTCGGCGCGCTCGAGCAGATCGCGCCATTCTGCGGTGGTGCGCGTGAGGAAGATGTGACCGATCTCCTCGTAGATCTCGTCGATGTGCTTCGTCCGCGACGCATGGTTGGCGAAGCGCGGCCGATCTAGGAAATGCGGCTGTCCGATCGCCTCAAAAAAGCTGCGCCAGTGCTTGTCGTTGTAGATGAGGACGCAGAGATAGCCGTCGCTGGTCTTGTAGGGGCGGCGATAGCGCGACAGCAGGCGGGCGTAGCCGCCATGGTCGAGCGGCGGATCGTAGGTGAGCCCGCCCAGATGATCGACCAGCACGAACTCCGTCATCGATTCGAACATCGGAACGTCGATGCGTTGGCCGACGCCGGTGCGGCTCTGGTGCATCAGCCCGCCCATGGTCGCATTGACCAGCATCAGGCCGACGATGCGGTCGGCGATGGTGACGGGGACGTAGCGCGGCGTGCCGTCGCCGGCCGCCGCAAGCAGCGTCGGAATCGTGGCGGCGCATTGGATCAGATCGTCGTAGGCGGGCTTTGCGGCATAGGGCCCGGACTGGCCGTAGCCGAACGCGCCGACATAGACGAGCGCGGGGTTGATCTCGCGAAGTGTCTCGTAGTCGAGGCCGAGCCGCGCCATTGCCTGTGGGCGCACGTTGTAGACGAGCGCGTTGGCGTGCTTCGCCAGCCGCAGCAAGGTGTCGCGGCCTTCCGTCTTCTTCAGGTCGAGCACGATGCTGCGCTTGCCGCGATTGGCATTGAGGAACATCCCGCCCATGCCGGGCGTGCGGCCGGGACCGATCTGGCGAACGATGTCGCCCTCGGGGCTTTCGACCTTGATGATTTCGGCGCCCATGTCCGCCAGCACCTGGGTGCCGTAGGGGCCCATCAGCACCGAGGTCAGGTCGAGAATGGTGAAGCCGGCGAGCGGTCCCATGACACCTCGTTGGGTAAATTCATATACGTGGAGTTAGAGTTCATAAAACGGCCGACAATTCGACGGCTCCGGTCTTTGGCGCATAGCTCCATGCATAGTTCATATACTTGACAGATAAATTCACCTATATGTACATTTTCAAGCAAGAAATAGGGCGAGGGCCGGACGGCGCCGCAGCAATTCGCTGCCGCGTTCGGCGTGGGGACGCGTCAAGGAGAACGACATGAAGAAGAATCTGGTCAGGGCCGCAGCAGTGCTCGCTCTCTCGCTGCCGGTCTCGACGCTGCAGGCGCAGGCCCTGGAGCTGAAGGTCGCCGATAGCTTCCCCGCCGGTCACTATCTCGTCCGCCTGATGCTCAAGCCCTGGATGGACGACGTCACCAGGCGCACCAATGGCGCGGTGACCTTCACCTATTATCCGAACCAGCAGATCGGCAAGGCCGCCGACATGCTGCGGCTGACGCAGTCCGGCGTGGTCGACATCGGCTACATCGGACCGTCCTATGTCTCCGACAAGATGCCGCTCTCGGAAGTCGCGCAATTGCCGGGTGCGTTCGCAACCAGCTGCCAAGGCACGCTCGCCTATTGGAAGATCGCCCGTGAAGGCATTCTCGCCAAGCAGGAATACGCGCCGAACAAGATCAAGCTGCTGCTCGCCGTCGTGCTGCCGCCCTACCAGGTGTGGACCGTCAAGTCGAAGGTGGAAACCACCAAGGACATGCAGGGCCTGAAGCTGCGCACCACGGGCGGCGCGCAGGACCTCACGCTGCGTGCGCTCAGCGCCGTGCCGGTGCGCATGGCTGCGCCCGATGCCTATGAGTCGCTGTCGCGCGGCACGATGGACGGGCTGCTGTTCCCGCTGGACAGCGTCGTCTCCTACGGCCTCGACAAGCTGGTCAAGCACGCCACCGAAGGCGTCAGCTTCGGCAGCTTCATCGTCGCCTATTCCATCAACCAGTCGGTCTGGGACAAGCTGCCCGACGACGTGAAGAAGGCGATGAACGAGGCTTCGGAGGCGATTACGCCGCAAGCCTGCGCCGGCGTCGAAAAAGAAGGCGAAGTTACCAAGAAGCAAATGCAGGACGAAGGCATCAGCTTCGATCCGCTGCCGGAGGCGACGCGCACCGAGATCAAGGACAAGCTCAAGGGCGTCGGCAAGGAGTGGGCGAGCGGGCTCGACAGCCGCGGCAAGCAGGCGTCTGCCGCGCTGAAGGAGTTCGACGATCTGCTCGCCGCCGGCGGCGCCAAGTAAAGCGCCAGGTAGTCCGATATCCAACAGGGAGACGCTAGAGGTGATCAAACGGGCAGGAGATGTGCTCGGCGCGCTGGAGCGCGCGCTGACGGTGATCGCGGTGGTGTTCATGTTCGTGATCATGCTGCTGGTGGTGGCCGACGTGTTCATGCGTTACGCGCTGAACAGCCCTTTCTCCTTCACCTATGATCTGATCGGGCTCTATCTCCTCGCCGGCGTGTTCTTCTTCACGCTGTCGGATGCGTTGCGCGAGCATGTCCATGTCGGCGTCGACATCCTCTTGTCGCGCTTCTCGCTGACCGGGCGACGGTTGTCCGAGATCGTCACGGCGCTCGCCGGCCTGTTCGTGTTCGTCCTGATCTGCAAGGTCGGGTTCGAGCGCGCGCTGGAGAATTACGAGCAGCACGACGTGCTCTCCGGCGCGATCCCCTGGCCGACCTGGATTTCGGCGGCGCTGGTGCCGTTCGGCTGCGGCGTGCTGGTGCTGCGGCTGGCGCTGCAGCTGGTCGGCAATGTGCTGAGCCTCGTCAGCGGCCGCGACCTCTATCCGCTGCCGCCGGTGACCGGTGTCGGCGAAGCACGCGGCTTCGAGTAACGGGCGATATCCATGACACCTTTCATCGTTCTCGCCCTGCTGTTCGGCCTGCTTGCCCTCGGCACGCCCGTCGGTTTTGCCATGGCTTTCTCCGGATCGGTCGGCCTCATCATGGTCGGCGGATGGGGCACGCTGCTCGGCATCCTGCAGACAGCGCCGCTCTCGACCGTCTCGGCCTACGAGCTGATCACCATTCCGATGTTCCTGCTGATGGCGGATCTCGTGCTGCTGTCGGGTGTCGCAGACGATCTGTTCAAGACCGCCTCGGCCTGGGTCGGCCGCATCCCCGGCGGCCTCGGCATGGCCACCGCGCTCGCCGGCGCCGGTTTTGGCGCGATCTGCGGCACCTCGACGGCTTCCGCCGCGACGCTGTCCTCGACCAGCCTGCCGGCGATGATCCGCCAGGGCTACGAGCCGAAGATGGCGGCCGGCGTCGTTGCGATCTCAGGCACGCTGTCGATGCTGCTGCCGACCAGCGTTGCGCTCGTTATCTTCGGCCTGCTGGCCGAAGTGAACATCGGCAAGCTGCTGATCAGCGGCATCATCCCGGCGATCCTGGTGACGTTCACCATCATGGCCACGATCTATTTCCTGGTCTGGCAGGACCCTTCGCGCGCGCCGGCCGCGAAATCAGTGCCATGGCGGGAGAAATTCTCGCTGCTGTGGCAGGTCTCGCCGATGGTGGTGCTGTTCTCGATCGTGACAGGCACGATCTATCTCGGCGTCGCGACGCCGACGGAGGCCTCCGCCTTCGGCGCGTTCGGCGCCTTCCTGCTCGCGATCGTCAAGGGCAAGATCACGCCGTCATCGCTCTATGCGACGCTGCTGCGCGCCTGCCACGGCACCTGCATGATCATCATGATCCTGGTCGGTGCCTCGATCTTCGGCTATTTCTTCACGCTCACCCATGTGACGCAGGACCTCGTCGCCTGGATCGGGTCCTTGCCGGCCTCGCGCTGGGTGATCATCACGCTGATCCTGTGCGGCTACATCGTGCTCGGCTCGTTCATGGACCAGATCGCGATCCTGGTGCTGACCGTGCTGATCGTGCTGCCGCTGATCAAGACGCTGGGCTTTGATCCGATCTGGTTCGGCGTCATCAAGATCGTCACCGCAGAAGTCGGCATGATCACGCCGCCGGTCGGGCTCAACTGCTTCATCGTTGCTCGCTATGCCAAGCGGCCGGTGGCGGAAGTGTTCCACGGCACCTTCCCGCACTTCATCGCGCACCTGATCGCAATCGCGATCCTGGTGGCGTTTCCCTCGATCATTCTCTGGCTGCCCTCGCAGATGGGGCGCTAGGATTGGAGCTCGGCTCCCAATAAGGAGATCAAGAACATGGATTTCGCGCTCACCGATCAGCAGGAAGCCATTCGCGCCGCCGTCGCAAAAGTTTGCGAGGACTTTCCCGACGCTTATTGGCTGAAGAAGGACCACGACGGCGGCTTTCCCCATGACTTCCACAAGGCGATGGCCGATGCCGGTTGGCTCGGCATCTGCGTGCCGGAGGAATATGGCGGCTCCGGGCTCGGCATCACCGAAGCCGCGATCATGATGCGCGCCATCGCGGAATCCGGCGCCGGCATGTCCGGCGCCTCCGCGGTGCACATCAACGTCTTCGGGCTCAACCCCGTCGTGGTGTTCGGCACCGAAGAGCAGCGCAAGCGCATGCTGCCGCCGATGGTCGAGGGCCGCGAGAAGGCGTGCTTCGCCGTCACCGAGCCCAACACCGGCCTCAACACCACCCAGCTCAAGACGCGTGCCGTCGCCAAGAACGACCGCTACATCGTCAACGGCCAGAAGGTGTGGATCTCCACCGCGCAGGTCGCGCACAAGATCCTGCTGCTGGCGCGCACCACGCCGCTGGAGGACGTGCGCTCGCCGACCCACGGCCTCAGCCTGTTCTACACGGACTTCGACCGCAAGAAGATCAAGGTCCACGAAATCGAGAAGATGGGCCGCAAGATCGTCGATTCCAACGAGCTGTTCTTCGAGGATTTCGAGATCCCGATGGAGGACCGCATCGGCGAAGAGGGCAAGGGTTTTCAGTACATCCTCGAAGGCATGAACCCCGAGCGTATCCTGATCGCGGCGGAAGCGGTCGGCCTCGGCAAGCTCGCGCTGTCGCGCGCGACCGAATACGCCAAGACGCGCGTGGTGTTCAACCGTCCGATCGGCAAGAACCAGGGCATCCAGCATCCGCTCGCGGTGAACTGGGTCGAGCTCGAGGCGGCCTGGCTGATGGTGATGCAGGCAGCCTGGCAATACGACAAGGGCTTGCCTTGCGGCGCTGGCGCGAACGCCGCGAAATATTTCGCAGGCGAAGCCGGCTACCATGCCTGCGAGCAGGCAGTGATGACCCATGGCGGCTTCGGCTATGCCAAGGAATTCCACGTCGAGCGTTATCTGCGCGAGGTCCTGATCCCGCGCATCGCGCCGGTCAGCCCGCAGCTCGCGCTCAGCTTCATTGCGGAGAAGGTGCTCGGACTGGCGAAGTCCTACTAGTCTTCGCGCGGATCGCTTAGCGGGGAGGCCAATGGACCTCGACTTCTCCGGCCTGATCCGGGAGAGCGACCGTGTCGTGTGCGGGCAGGCAACGGCTGAGCCGGTCACCCTGACCGAAGCGCTGGTCGCGCAAGCCGGGCATCTGCCGGCGTTCCGCATGATGGTCGGTCCAATATTCTCCGACACCTTTTCCGCGGCGTGCGCGCCCAACATCTCGTTCCAGAGCTATGGTGTGATCGGCAATGCGCGGCGGCTCGCGAAAGCGGGACGGCTCGACGTGATCCCGAGCAACTACAGCGCCTTCTGCGCCGATTTCGCCTCACGGCGCCACCGTGCGGATGTGGTGCTGGTGCAACTCGCCGAGTCCGGCGATGGTCGATTGAGCGCAAGCCTCTCCAACGATTATGTCATCGATGCCGACGGGGCGCGCGCATCGTCGTCGCCGAGATCAATCCGGATGCGCCTTGGACGTTTGGCGCGGAATGGCCTGCGGACGCGCCGATCCATCTGCGGGTCGCCGCTCGCCGTCCGCCCGTCGAACTGCCGCCGGCGCCACTTGATGACGTCTCACGGAAAATCGCGTCACATGCGGCGAGCCTGATCGCCGACGGCAGCACGCTTCAGTTCGGCGTCGGCCGGATTCCGGATGCGATCCTGTCTTCGCTGTCGCATGCGCGCAATCTCGGCATCCATTCCGGCCTGATCAATGACGCCGTCGTCGACCTGATCGAGCGCGGCGCGGTGACGAATGCGGAGAAGGGAATCGATGCCGGGATCACGGTGACGAACCAGGTGATCGGCACGAAGCGGCTCTATCGCTTCGTGCACGACAACAAGGCTGTTTCGGTGCGACCGACGTTGTACACGCACGGCCAGAACGTGCTGGCGCGGATCAGCCAGCTGGTCGCGATCAACTCGGCGCTCCAGGTCGGGCTCGACGGCAGCGTCAATTCCGAGACGCTGAACGGCGTCGCGATCGGCGCCATCGGCGGGCAGCTCGATTTCGTGCGCGGTGCCAATGCATCGCCCGGGGGCAGGGCGATCATCGCGCTGCCGGCGACGGCGTCCGACGGGACCAGCCGCATTGTCGTCAATGTGGAGACCGTGACGACGCCGCGCGCCGACGTCGATGCCATCGTGACCGAATGGGGCGTTGCGGAGCTGCGCGGTTGCGGACTTGCCGAGCGCGCGCGCCGCATGATCGCGATCGCGGCGCCCGGGCACCGCGATGCGCTGTCGGCACAACTTCGCGCCGCGCACTAGCGAGCTATCTGAAACAGGCCGGCCTATTCGGCGGCGATCCGTTCCATTGCCATGGCGCGAAGCCGGGCGCGCTGGATTTTCACACCGTTGGCGCTGTCGGTGACGGGGAAAGCGTCGACGATATAGATTCGGGCCGGCACCTTGTAGCCGGCGAGCCGCTCGCGCAGGCGCGCCACCAGCATCTCCTGCTGCGGCGGCTCCTTGGCCGGGATCACAAAGGCGACGCAGCGCGCCTGACCCCTAAGATCGATCGCGACAGCCTGGGCGTCGGCAACCCCCGTGCAGGCTTTGAGCTCGTCCTCGATCTCGCCCGGCGCAACCAGGAAGCCGCCGAGCCGCATCGCATCGCCCGCGCGGGTCTCGTAGACGAAGGCGCCGTCGCCGCGCATCCGACCGATGTCGCCGGTGCGGAAGAAGCCATCCGCGGTGATCGCATCGCGCGTCGCATCCGGGTTGTTGAAATAGCCGAGGAAGCACGAGGGCGCGCTGATCTCGATCTCGCCGGAGACGCCTTGCGCCGCCAGCTCCCCGGTCTCGGTGTCGCGCACGCGCACCTTCGCGTCGGGAGACATCGGCCAGCCGCCGCCTTCGATTCGATTGGCGAAGGCATCACCGGGGCGGGCGATCGAGAACAGCGCCTGCACCTCGCTCGAGCCGTAGAGGCCGAACAGCGGCATGCCGCGCGCCTCGGTCTCCGCCGCGAGCTCGCGCCAGCCGGGCTGGAACGCGGCGAAGCCGCAGACTTCGAGATGCGGGAATGGCCGAGGTGTGTCGGCGAGCGCGAGGATGCGGCGGAACATCTCGTCGGAGCCGAAGGCGTGCGTGATCTTGTGTTCGCCAAGGACCTTCGACGCTGATGCCGCCTCGAAAGCATCGAGCACATGGATGGTCGCGCCGGCTGCGATGAAGCCGAGCAGGCTGGTCATGCCGAAGGTGCCGCAGAACGGCAGCATGGCCAGCAGCGAATGGCGCTGTGGCGAGAGTTTCAGCGCCTTGGCGACGGAAGCGGCGTGCGTGGCGAGCGTCCGCTGCGAATGCGCGACGAGCTTCGGTCCCTTGGTCGTGCCCGATGTCGTGTAGAGCAGCACCGGCAGATCGACCTCGTCCTGCGCCGGCGGCGCTGGCGGGTAGGACGTCTCGAACGCATCGAAGTGCGCACAGGGCCAGTGAGCGGGGATCGCATCCCCGCCGACCACCGCGAGCCTTTGCAGCGCAGGCACTTCGTCCCTGCTGACCTCGGCGAGGATGGCGGCAAAATCGATCGAGCGGAACGCGGCCTCGACCACCATCAGCCTGGCGCCGGATACCTTGAGCAGATGGCCGACTTCCGCGCTGCGGTAGCGGGTATTGACCGCGGCGACGATCGCACCGCAGCGGGCGGCGGCGAACAGCAGTGCGATCCATTCGACCCGGTTGACCAGCCAGACCGCGACCACGTCGCCCCGGCCGATGCCTTGCGCGGCAAGCCATGCGGCGGTCTGCTCGACCTTCCCGGAGAATTCCGCGCGCGAGACCGGCCTGCCGTCAAACACGAAGGCGGGCTCGGCGCCTTCGGTGCCGATCAGCGATTGAAGCGAGAATTGGCTGACGCTCATGGCAACCGGACTAACCCGATCGCGCAGACCTGTCTACTTGGTGCCGAACATCCGGTCGCCGGCATCGCCCAGGCCCGGCACGATGTAGCCGTGGTCGTTGAGCCGCTCGTCGATCGCGGCGGTCCAGACCGGCACGTCGGGATGCTCGCTCTGGAACTGCGCGATGCCTTCGGGCGCGGCCAGAAGGCAGACGAAGCGGATGTCGCGGGCGCCGCGCGCCTTGAGCAGGGAGGCACCGGCGCAGGCCGAGTTGCCGGTCGCCAGCATCGGGTCCATCAGGATCACGGTGCGGTCGGACAGGTCCTGCGGCGCCTTGAAGTAATATTCCACGGCCTGCAATGTCTCGGGATCGCGGTAGAGCCCGATATGGGCGATGCGCGCCGACGGCATCAGCGCCAGCATGCCGTCGAGGAAGCCGACGCCGGCGCGCAGGATCGGCGCCAGCGTGAGCTTCTTGCCGGCGATCTTCGGTGCCCGCATCGGCGAGATCGGCGTCTCGATCTCCACCAGCTCCAAAGGCAGATCGCGCGTCACCTCGTAGCCGAGCAGCATCCCGATCTCGTTCAGGATCTCGCGAAAACTCTTGGTCGAGCGGTCCTTCTCCCGCATGAGGGAGAGCTTGTGCTGGACCAGGGGGTGGGCGACGACATTGACGCTGCTTGTGCTCATGAAACCGATCTACACGGTTCCGTGAAATTGCGCCAGATCAGCCAGATCTTTTCGCGGGGATACGCGGCCTCAGGCGGGTATCGCGACGGCGCCGCGCACCCGGCTGCTGGCCTCGTAGGCAGCCATGGTCAATTCACGGTCCATCGATGTGCCGGGTTCTAAACTCCCAGCCCGCGTGCCACGAGCGTGATCACGATTGTCAGGATCGCGCCCCAGATCAGGCTCAGCGTCATGGTCAGGATCGTCGTCGTGACCGCCTGCTCCAGATTTCCCTTGAGGAGCTGCATGCTACTTGTCCGTGGCAGGCGCGACGCCGATGCGCATGCCGAGCAGCAATGCCCCCATCACCGCGACCAGGATGGCGATCTTGAGCTCGATCATGTCCGCAGCCTTGTCGCCGCGCGGGCCAGGAGCCGCCTCGCGCCCTCCGCGAGCGCAATCAGCGGATTGCCGCGGTTCTCGATATCGAGCTCGAAGGTCTCGGCGGGAAACACCAGCGCGCATCTTGCGGATCCACTCTGCCGGTTGGCGAAGTCGACCGCGGAGCTCTTGAACAGGAAGAGACCGCCGATGCGTCCATGCGCCTCGCGCGCGACCCAGAGGCCGGCGCGGTTGCGCCCGATGAAGAAGGCGGGGATGGCGGTGCTTATGACATCCGGGTCGATCGGTCCAAGGCACGCCGCGGACGCGGCCATTGTCGGTCGCTCGGGCTGGCGACGCGCGGCTTGAAGGGCGATCGCGGTCATCGCGGCTTCCTCACACATCTGCAAGGTCATGATGGTCTCCCATGCCGTCAGGCGTGGAGGTGCCAGACATAGATCGCGGTCTTCAGCGCGATCAGCGCTGCGAGCACGCTGCCCATCGAGAGCAGGGTCAGCGCGCTGAGCGCGAGGCGCTTGAGCTGCGCCTTGCGCTCCGGCGAGATCCGTGCGGGGCGTTCGGCCCAGCCAAGGGAGCGCTCAACGCCATGTGTCAGCATCGACATGTCTGCATTCCTTCGTCAGCATGGCGGTGGCCGAAGCCGCCGCGATCTGCCTCCTATGATGTCCATCGTTGCGTAGGATTGCGAGATGAGCGCCGAGGCACCAGTATAGGAATGCTATACGGATGCCGACCGTCGCGCCGGCAGCCCTCTGAAGAGACCGGGGTTCCGCTTCGGCCGCGCCTGAGACGGCGCAGGATCCGAATGCGTCATCCCGATCGCTGCGGCAAAGGCGTTCCGCAGCCGCGGGTCCTCGATCTGCTTGCAGAAGCATTCCAGCGTCGCTTCCACACTCTGCCGCTGCCCGCTGATGGCCGCACAGAGTTGCGAGCTGGTCCGCCGAAAGAAGTGGAGGGAGTCCCTGGCGCCGCCGCCCAGATGATCGAGCTCCGCCGCGAGCGCGGCGACATTAAGCCTGTCGGACTCATCGAGCGTCACGGCAAATCGCAGCAGCGCGAGCTGCCAGGCGCGGAGCAGCCTGTGAGGCCTTTCGATTGATTGCCGCATGGGGATACCCGGATGCCGTGCGACGCCTCAGGCGCCGACGCGGTCGATCAGCTCCTCGTCGGCGATCGCGGCGAATGCGCGTACCACTTCCCTCTGCGCGGCTGCGTCCAGCGGAACGATCGGAAGCCTTGTGGCGGGCGACATCAGGCCAAGCACGCCGAGTGCACCTTTAAGTGCGGCCGGGCTCTCCTTCCCGAGGCAGGCGATCAAGGGGATCAGGCGCCTGTGCAGGTAGCGGGCGGATTGCAGCCGGCCCTGCCTGACATGTGAAAAAATCGTGCGGCAGAGATCCGGCGCGACGTTGGCAACCTCCGAGATCGCGCCATCGCCGCCGTCCGCGATGAAGCCGAAGGCGGTGCTGTCGTCGCCGGATAGACAGCGGAAGCCGGCAGGCAGGTGGCGGGACAGGCGCATCGGGCGGGTGATGTCGCCGCTCGCATCGCGCAGGCCGACGAACTGGCGCGATTCGACGAGACGCAGAAGCGTCTCGTCGGCGAGCGGGCGCAGCGTGCGGGAGGGGGCGTCGTGCAGGATCACGGGCAGGCCGATCGCGCCGGCAATGGCGCGGAAGTGCGCGAGCATTCCTTCCTGCATCGGCTTGTTGTAGGCGGGCACGACCGACATCACGGCATCGGCGCCGCCAGCCTCCGCGCGCCGCGCGAGTTCGATGGCGTGGCTCGTTGAATTCGACACGGCGCCGGCAATGATCCGCACGCGGCCACGCGCGACATCGACCGCGGTGCGAATGATCAGCGCCTGCTCGGCCGGCGAGAGCGTCGGTGCCTCGCCGGCGGTCTCACACACCACCAGCGCGGGTACGCCGGCTGCGATCTGACGCTCGCAGAGCGCGGCGAACGCCTTCAGGTCGATCGCGTCGGCCGAATCGAACGGCGTCGGCAGGTCCGGTATGAACCCGGTGAACCAGGCGGAGGGTGGGATGAACATGGTTTTTGCCGAGGAACTCAGGCGGCGCGCTTGGGAGCGGCGGCATCGGGCCTGCTGCCCATGTCGAGCTCGATCTCGCGTGGCAGCTCGATGATGGTCTCGGGATGCTGTCCGTTTTCGAACAGCGCATATTTGATGGCCTGGGCGCGGTTGACGAACAGGCCACCGTAGAGGCCGTTCTGCTGCTGGGCGACCCACTGTCCCCTGTGGTTGCGGCCGATGAAGACGATGGTCGAGGGAGAGCTGCACGAGGGAGGTTCGACGAGTTTCACTTTCGTATTCCTTCCGATTGACGCGGGCGGCGGGTGCGTGTCCCGCGACCACCAGATCAATATCTTTTCAAGCGAATATGATTTCGAGTGAGGCTGCGCGACGATCTCATAGGAAGGTCATAAAGCCCGATGTTCAGGCCAGCTCGTTGACGACCTGAACCAGCGCGAACAGGGCGCCGAAGGCAACGCCCTCGTCCCAATGATTGAGGACGGCACCGAACAGCGGCTCGCGCCTGACGAGGCCGGCGAGGGCGCACAGGATGATCGACATCCAGAGCAGGGCGGAGAGGCTGCGTGCAAAGCCGACGCTGCCGAAGGCTGCAAAGGCGACGAGCAGTGCGATGCGGACGGCAAAGCGCGCGATCAACCGCGTCGGGCTGAGGCCCCGCGACATGTCTGAAGATTGCGGCAAGGCGCGAACCTCCGCTTGGCCTAGCTGAAATTCTCGCAAGCGACCGGCTGATAGAGCGGGTCCGGGGCGGGGCGCACGGTGGGAACGCTCGGCCGCGATGCCTCCACGGCCAATGCCTGTACCTCGATGAAGGCCGACAGCAATGCCAGTGCGAGATCGGCATGCCGGGCTTCGACAGCGGCGTCGAGCCAGTCCGGCAATTCGCGCTCGCGCGACAGCGCGCAATGCCACTCGCCCTCGTCATAGGCGACGCGGCGGACCTGCCACAGCGGCAGCTCGAACTCGATCAGCGCCAGCGCGGCGTCGGTCCAGGCCTCGGCATCGACCAGGCGCATGATACGCGCACTGCGCTCGCTCCGCCCTCGCGACGGGAAGCGCCGGCAGGCCTGATCGATGATGTCGAGCATCAGCGGACGCGTCATTACCGGTGCCGCGCGAAGCTGCTGGTTGAGGGAAGGTGGGGCAAGGCGTCGGAGAACGGCGGTCATGTCAGGCCTCCTGGAATTGGCGTCGGTCAGTCGGCCGGCCTCTCCAAGATGGCTGGAAGCGCATTTGAAAACGAGATGGGGACGGGACGGGAGATATAAGGATTTCATAAGTGCACGGAATCTTCCGGATAAGAGCGACAGATCCCCGGCCGCCGTCGCCGCCGAAGGTCGAGGCTTATAGAAGCAGGGCTTTTTGAAAAGACCCTGGCTATGGCCTGCCTTAACAACGGTAGTGAAAGCAACGGTGGCTTGTGTCGCTGCGCTGCCTGCTCGGAACGACCGCCCGGAATACAGTGTCGGTGCCACATGGCGGACAGCCACCACGCGCCGGCATTTATGGAATTCATATAACTTCGCCATAGGCCTCATCTCGAAAACCTATGCCGGTGGTGGCACTTCAACACGGTCAAAAGTCCCGGCTGGTGCCGTGGAAATGCTTTGCATTTCCTTCGTTCCACGCGCTCGCCGGACGCCTGAGAAACGGTTGCGTCCGACATAAAGCCGCAACGAGGAGCATTTCCATGATGGACATTCTGATGCTGGCGCTGGGCTTTGGCTTCTTCGCGCTCGCGATCGGCTACACCTACGCCTGCGAACGGCTGTGAGGGAGCGGACCATGACCTTCGATTATTCGCTCGCCGCCGTCGTCTCGCTCGGCCTCCTGTTCTACCTCACTTACGCGCTGCTGCGGCCCGAGCGGTTCTGACCCGTGCTGCTGCTTCTCGAATTGCTGCTCGCGGACGCCGCGCTCGTCGCGTGCCTGCTTGCCCTGATCCTGCCGCTCCTGCGCAGGACAAACGTCCTAAAGGGTTGATGCCATGACTATGATCGGTTGGCTCCAGATCATTCTCTTTTGCGCGATTATCGTCGCGCTGACAAAACCGCTCGGCGGGTACATGACGGCTGTGTTCAACGGCGAGCGGACGTTCCTGTCGCCGGTGCTGCGGCCGATCGAGGCCGGCATCTACTGGTTTTCCGGCGTCGAAGAGAGGCGCGAGCAGCATTGGCTGACCTACACGGTCTCGATGCTGCTGTTTCATGTCGGCGGCTTCCTCATCATCTACGGCGTGATGCGGCTTCAGGCGGTGCTGCCCTTCAACCCGGCCGGGCAGGGCGCGGTCGCCCAGGATCTCTCCTTCAACACCGCGATTTCCTTCATCACCAATACCAACTGGCAGAATTACGGCGGCGAGAGCACGGTATCCTATCTCGTGCAGATGCTCGGCCTGACGCACCAGAATTTCCTGTCGGCGGCGACCGGCATCGCGCTTGCGGTGGCCATGATCCGCGGATTCTCGCGCGCCTCGATGCGCACGGTCGGCAATTTCTGGGTCGACGTCACCCGCACGACACTTTACGTACTGCTGCCGATCTGCGTCGTCTACACGCTGTTCCTGGTCTGGCAGGGCATCCCGCAGACGCTCGGCGATTACGTCGAGGCCACGACGCTCGAAGGCGCCAAGCAGACCATCGCGGTCGGCCCGGTCGCCTCGCAGGTCGCGATCAAGATGCTCGGCACCAATGGCGGCGGCTTCTTCAACGCCAACGCCGCCCATCCCTTCGAGAACCCGACCGCGCTGTCGAATCTTGTGCAGATGCTCTCGATCTTCCTGATCGGCGCGGCCATGACCAATGTGTTCGGCCGCATGGTCGGCAACCAGCGCCAGGGCTGGGCGATCTTCGCGGTGATGGGCGTGCTGTTCATCGCCGGTGTCTCCATCACCTACTGGGCGGAAGCCAACGGCACCTCGATGATGCATGCGCTCGGCCTCACCGGCGGCAACATGGAGGGCAAGGAAGTCCGCTTCGGCATCGTCGCATCCTCGCTGTTCGCCGTGGTGACCACGGCTGCCTCCTGCGGCGCGGTCAACGCCATGCATGACAGCTTCACCGCGCTCGGCGGCATGATCCCGCTGATCAACATGCAGCTCGGCGAAGTCATCATCGGCGGCGTCGGCGCCGGCCTCTATGGCATGCTGCTGTTCGTCGTGCTCGCGATCTTCGTCGCCGGCCTGATGGTCGGCCGCACACCGGAATATGTCGGCAAGAAGATCGAGGCGCGCGAAGTCAAGATGGCGATGCTCGCGATCCTGGTGCTGCCGCTGATGTATCTCGGCTGGACCGCGGTCGGCGTGGTCTATCCGGCGGCGGTCGCCTCCATGGCGAATGCCGGCCCGCATGGCTTCACCGAGGTGCTCTACGCCTTCACCTCGGCGACCGGCAACAACGGCTCGGCCTTCGCGGGCCTCACCGGCAACACGCTGTTCTACAACCTCACCCTCGCATCCGCGATGTTCGTCGGCCGGTTCTTCATGATCGTTCCGGCGATGGCGATTGCGGGCTCGCTGGCCGCCAAGAAGTCGATCCCGCCGTCGGCGGGCACGTTCCCGACCACGGGCGGGCTGTTTGTCGGCCTCGTCGTGGGCGTGATCCTGATCATCGGCGGCCTGACCTTCTTCCCGGCACTCGCGCTCGGCCCGATCGTCGAGCAACTCGCGATGAACGCCGGCAACGTCTTCTGATTGTTTGGAGTGACCTCCATGGATACGATGAAACTGCAAAAACGTGCCCCGATGTCGGCAATGCTCGATCCCAAGATCGTTCTGCCCGCGATCAGCGCGTCCTTCACCAAGCTCGACCCGCGGCTGATGATCAAGAACCCCGTGATGTTCGTGGTCGAGATCGTGGCCGCGCTCACCACGGTGATCTTTCTGCGCGACCTCGTCACCGGCGGCGAGAATCTCGGCTTCACCTTCCAGATCATCCTCTGGCTCTGGTTCACGGTGCTGTTCGCCAATTTCGCCGAAGCGGTGGCCGAAGGCCGCGGCAAGGCACAGGCCGAATCGTTGCGCAAGACCCGCACCGAGAGCCAGGCCAAGCTCCTGAGCGGCGCCGGCCAGGCCTTCACGCTGGTGCCGGGCACCAGCCTGAAGGTCGGCGATATCGTGCTGGTCGAGGCCGGTGACGTCATCCCCTCCGACGGCGAGGTGATCGAGGGCGTGGCCTCCGTCAACGAAGCCGCCATCACCGGCGAATCCGCGCCCGTGATCCGCGAATCCGGCGGCGACCGGTCGGCGGTGACCGGCGGCACGCAGGTGCAGTCCGACTGGATCCGCGTCCGCATCACGGCCGCGCAAGGCTCGACCTTCATCGACCGCATGATCAAGCTGGTCGAGGGCGCCGAGCGGCAGAAGACGCCGAACGAGATCGCGCTCAACATCCTGCTCGCCGGCCTCACCATCATCTTCGTGTTCGCCACCGTCACCATTCCGAGCTATGCGGCTTATGCCGGCGGCTCGATCTCGGTGGTCGTGCTGGTCGCACTGTTCGTGACGCTGATCCCGACCACGATCGGCGCGCTACTGTCGGCGATCGGTATCGCTGGCATGGACCGCCTGGTCCGCTTCAACGTGCTGGCGATGTCCGGCCGCGCGGTCGAGGCTGCCGGTGACGTCGACACGCTGCTGCTCGACAAGACCGGTACGATCACGCTCGGCAACCGCCAGGCGACCGCGTTCCGTCCGGTGCGCGGCGTCACCGAGCAGGAACTCGCCGATGCGGCGCAGCTCGCTTCGCTCGCTGACGAGACCCCGGAAGGCCGCTCCATCGTCGTGCTGGCGAAGGAGAAGTATTCCATTCGCAGCCGGGACATGGCCGAGCTTGGCGCCACCTTCATTCCGTTCACGGCACAAACCCGCATGAGCGGTGTCGATGCCGGCGGCTCGTCGGTGCGCAAGGGCGCGGTCGATGCCATGCTCAACTATGTCGGCGGCGGTGCGCCGCTGGCCGTTGCCTCGGGCAACACCGCGCGCGCCATCCAGCCTGCGGTCCTTTCCGACGTCGGCCGTGAAGTCCAGACCATTGCCGACGAGATCTCGAAAGCGGGCGGAACGCCGCTTGCGGTCGCCAAGGACGGCAAGCTGCTCGGCGTCATCCAGCTCAAGGACATCGTCAAGGGCGGCATCCGCGAGCGCTTCGCACAACTGCGCCGCATGGGCATCCGCACCATCATGATCACCGGCGACAACCCGATGACGGCTGCTGCGATTGCCGCCGAAGCCGGCGTCGATGACTTCCTCGCGCAGGCAACGCCCGAGGACAAGCTGAAGCTGATCCGCGACGAGCAGGCCAAGGGCAAGCTGGTCGCCATGTGCGGCGACGGCACCAACGACGCGCCGGCGCTTGCCCAAGCCGACGTCGGCGTCGCCATGAACACCGGCACCCAGGCCGCCCGCGAGGCCGGCAACATGGTCGACCTCGATTCCAACCCGACCAAGCTGATCGAGGTGGTCGAGATCGGCAAGCAGCTGCTGATGACGCGCGGTGCGCTGACGACGTTCTCGATCGCCAACGACGTCGCAAAGTATTTTGCGATCATCCCGGCGATGTTCCTGGCGTTCTACCCGCAGCTCAACGTGCTCAACGTCATGAACCTGTCGAGCCCGCAGAGCGCCATCCTGTCGGCGATCATCTTCAACGCGCTGGTCATCATCGCGCTGATCCCGCTGGCGCTGAAGGGCGTGGCCTATCGCGCGGTTGGTGCCGGCGCATTGCTGAGGCGCAACCTCCTGATCTACGGCCTCGGCGGCATCGTGATTCCCTTCATCGGCATCAAGGCGATCGACCTCGTCGTCACCGCCTTGCATCTGGCTTGATCGTCGTCGCGGGGCGCACCGCGCCCCGCGCAATGACGAAAGATTTGGAGACCTAACATGCTCAGAGAAATTCGCCCCGCCATCGTCCTGCTGCTGGTGCTCACCGCCATCACCGGCCTGGCCTATCCGCTCGCAATGACCGCTATTGCCGGTGCGATCTTCCCCTCACAGGCGCAGGGCAGCCTGATCGAGCGGGACGGCAAGGTGATCGGCTCCGCCCTGATCGGGCAGGAGTTCAAGGAGGACAAATATTTCCACGGCCGCCTCTCGGCGACTTTGGCGCCGGACCCGAATGATTCGACCAAGACGGTGTCGGCGCCCTACAACGCGGCCAACTCGGGCGGCTCCAACCTTGGCCCGACCAGCAAGGCGCTGGCCGACCGGCTCAAGGAGGATGTGGATAAGTTGAAGGCTGAAAATCCGAACGCCGCCGTGCCGGCCGACCTGGTCACCACCTCGGCCAGCGGCCTCGACCCGGACATCTCGCCGGAAGCGGCTGAATTTCAGGTGCCGCGGGTGGCGAAGGCGCGGAATCTGCCGGACGCTCAGGTCAAGCAGCTCGTGGCCTCCAACACCCAGGGCCGTTTGCTCGGCCTGATTGGCGAACCGCGGGTTAACGTTCTGGCACTGAACCTCGCGCTCGATCGCGCCACCGCGAAGTAGCGGTCTAGGCTGGGGGCGGGCGGATGATTATATTGGCCTGATGGTCCGAGAGCGCCGCGATCCCGAACAACGTCCGTCCCCTGAGGCGCTGCTTGAAGCCGCGCGCCGGGAGGAGAGCGCGAGCGGCAAGCTGAAGATCTTCGTCGGCGCCGCCCCCGGCGTCGGCAAGACCTACGAGATGCTGCAAAGCGCCCATGCCAGGCGCAAGGCAGGCATCGACGTGGTGGTCGGCTTTGTCGAGACCCATGGCCGCGCCGAGACCGAGGCGCTGGTGCGCGGGCTCGAGGTGGTGCCGCGCAAGAGGTTCGATTACCGCGGCCAGAGCGTCGAGGAGATGGACCTCGATGCCGTGATCGAGCGCCGCCCTCGGATCGCGCTGGTTGACGAGCTCGCTCATACCAATGCCGCCGGCAGCCGCCATCCCAAGCGCTATCTCGACGTCGAGGAGCTGCTGTCCCACGGCATCGACGTCTACACCGCCGTCAACATCCAGCATGTCGAGAGCCTGAACGACGTCGTCGCCCAGATCACCCATGTGCGGGTGCGCGAGACCGTGCCGGACTCGGTCTTCGACCGCGCCGATGCGATCGAGCTGATCGACCTCACGCCCGACGATTTGATCCAGCGGCTGCGGGAGGGCAAGGTCTATGTGCCCAAGCAGGCCGAGCGGGCGCTGGAGCACTATTTCTCGCCGGGCAATCTGACCGCGCTGCGCGAGCTGGCGCTGCGGCGTACGGCCGAGCGGGTCGACGAGCAGCTTCTCAATCACATGCAGGCGAATGCCATCGCCGGCCCATGGGCCGCGGGCGAGCGCATTCTCGTCTGCATCAGCGAGGATCCGCGTGCGGCCGGACTCGTCCGCTACACCAAGCGGCTGGCCGACCGGCTGCATGCGCAATTCACCGCGATCTCGATCGAGACCCGGCGGTCGCTCCAGCTTTCGGACGAGGAGCGCGACCGTCTCGCCGATACGCTGCGGCTTGCCGAATCGCTCGGCGGTGAAGCGCTGACCATTCCCGCTGTCGGCCGCCGCATCGCCGACGACGTCATCAACTTCGCGCAAGGCAACAACGTCACCCAGATCGTGATCGGGAAATCGACGCGCTCGCGGTGGTTCGAACTGACGCGCGGCTCCGTCGTGCATGATCTCGTGCGCAGTTCCGGCAATATCAGCGTTCACGTCATTCCCGGCGATGAGCTCGCGGCCGAGCCGGCGCCGAAGACGGCGGTCCAGACGGCGGCACGGGCAGAGGCGTTTGATGCACGTCCCTATTTGAAGGCGCTCGGGATCACCGCGCTCGGCCTTGCCGCAGCGGTGGCCATCAAGCCGTATTTCGGCATCGAAAACGTCGACCTGATGTTCCTGACCGCGGTTGTCGCCGTGGCTGTTCGCTACGGGTTGTGGCCGTCGCTCCTTGCGAGTGTCGCGGCGTCGCTGGCGTACAACTTCTTCTTCCTGCCGCCGGTCTACACCTTCACGATTACCGATCCGACCAATGTCGCGGCATTCTTCTTTTTCATGTTGATCGCGTTCGTGGTGTCGAACGTCGCCGGGCGGGTGCGCACGCAGGCGGACACCGCGCTCGGCCGCATCCGCACGACCGAGCAGCTCTATGCGTTCAGCCGCAAGCTCACGGGGACAGGTACGCTCGACGATGTGCTCTGGGCAACTGCCTATCAAACTGCGCTGATGCTGAAGGTTCGCGTGGTCCTGCTGCTGCCGGAGGAAGGGCTGCTCACGGTGAAGTCCGGCTATCCGCCCGAGGACCAGATCGACCAGGCCGATCTCGCCGCCGCCAATTGGGCCTGGAGCAATGATCGTCCCGCCGGCCGCGGCTCGGACACGCTGCCCGGCGCCAAGCGCCTGTTCCTGCCGATGCGCACCGGGCGTGGTCCGATCGGCGTCATCGGTATCGACAATGATCGCACCGGTCCGCTGCTGACCCCGGACCAGCGCCGGCTGCTCGATGCACTCGTCGACCAGGGCGCACTGGCAATCGAGCGCGTGCTGCTGGTCGAGGACGTGGATCGCGTCAAGCGCACCGTCGAATCCGAGCGGTTGCGCTCTGCGCTGCTGACCTCGATCTCGCACGATCTCAAGACGCCGCTGGCCTCCGTGCTCGGTGCGGCCTCGACCATGCGCGATCTTGCCGGTGCACTCTCCGACACCGAGAAGCGCGATCTGCTCGCCACCGTGATCGACGAGTCCGAGCGCCTCAACCGCTTCATCGCCAATCTGCTCGACATGACAAAGCTCGAATCCGGCGCCATCGTGCCCAACGCGGCACTGCACGATCTCGGCGAGATCGTCGGCAGCGCGCTGCGGCGTGCGAGCAAGATATTGACGGCGCACAAGGTGGAACTGGTGCTGGCCGCCGATCTGCCGATGCTTCAGCTGGATGCCGTGCTGTTCGAGCAAGTGCTGTTCAATCTGCTCGACAATGCCGCGAAATATTCGTTGCCCGAGACAACGATTTCGATCCGCAGCCGGCGCGAGGGGAATCATGTTGTGCTAGAGATCGCCGACCAGGGCGGCGGCATTCCGCCTGACGAGCTCGAGAGCGTGTTCGACAAATTCTATCGGGTGCAGAAGGGCGACCATGTCCGTCCCGGCACCGGGCTGGGGCTCGCCATCTCCCGCGGCTTCGTCGAGGCGATGCAGGGCACGATCTCGGCCGCCAACCGCGGCGACCGCAGCGGTGCGATCCTCACCATCCGGCTGCCCGTTCCAGCACGGACCCACGCATTGGATACAGCCGCATGAGTGCCGCCCCGATCAAGGTTCTGGTTATCGACGACGAGCCGCCAATCCGAAAATTGCTGCGGATGGGGCTCTCGACGCAAGGCTACGAGATCCTGGAAGCGTCGAACGGAAAGACCGCGCTCGAGAAGCTCGCGGAAGAACCCGCGCTGATCATTCTCGATCTCGGCCTGCCCGACATCCAGGGCCACGAATTGCTGCGCACCATCCGCGGCCGCAACGAGGGCGTGCCGATCGTGGTGCTGTCGAGCCGCGGCGACGAGGCCGGCAAGGTGCAGGCGCTCGATCTCGGCGCCGACGATTACCTGACAAAGCCGTTCGGCATGGACGAGCTGTTGGCGCGCCTGCGTGCGGCGCTGCGGCACCAGCTCCAGGTCAAGGGCGAGCGTCCGGTGTTCCGCACCGGCGATCTCTCCGTCGATCTCGTGCGTCGCATCGTCAAGGTCGGCGAGCGCGAGATAAAGCTGTCACCGAAGGAGTACGATCTTCTGCGCGTGCTGGTGCAGCACGCCGGTAAGGTGCTGACCCATCGGTTCCTGCTCAAGGAGCTCTGGGACGAGCTCACCGACGCGCAATATCTGCGCGTCTATGTCCGCCAGCTCCGCCAGAAGATCGAAGCCGACCCCGAACGCCCGCAATATGTGCTGACGGAGACGGGGATCGGGTACCGGCTGAAGGCGGGGGATTAGCTTTCGATCCTCATCCTGAGGAGCGCGGAACGCGCGTCTCGAAGGATGAAGGCCCGGCTGCAGCAGCGAGGCCTGCATGGTTCGAGACGGCGCTTCGCGCCTCCTCACCATGAGGGCAGAGAGTGGGTCGCGCGGCGAAATCACCCCGCCTTCCTCTGCCGCGCCGTCGAGCGCTGCGTCTTCTTCGCGGCTCGCGGGCGCCCGGCGGCACGACGCGCATGGGACTTCGCCGCCGTCTTCTTCCCGCCGCGTCCCTTCAGGCTCTGCTTCAGCGCGTCCATCAGGCTGACGACGTTGCTCGGCCGCTCCTCGCGCTCCGGCAGCTCGATTGTCTTGCCGCTGGCCTTGCGCTTCACCAGTGCCTTCAGCGCGGTCTCGTACTCATCCTTGAACTTGCTCGGGTCGAAATGTGCGGCCTTGGTACGCAGGATGTGGCCGGCGAGCTCGACCATGTCCTTGGTGATCTTGGGGCTCTTGATGCCGTCGAAGAACTGGTCCTCGTCGCGCAGCTCATAGGGGAATCGCAACGTGGTGCCGAGCAGGCCCTTGCCGAGCGGTTCGATCGCGATGATGTGCTCGCGGTTGGTGAGCACGATCTTGGCGAGCGCCACGCGGTCCTGGTCCTTCATGGCGTCGCGGATCACGGCGAAGGCATCGACCGCAGCCTTGCCGTCGGGCGCGATATAATAGGGATGATTGAGATAGCGCTGGTCGATCTCGTCGCTCGGCACGAAACTCTCGATGTCGATGGTGTGGTTGCTTTCGATCTGGACCGCCTCGAGCTCCTCCGGCTCGATCTCGACATATTTGCCCTTGCGCAGCTCGTAGCCGCGTCCCTTCTGGCCGCTCTCGACCACGTCACCGGTCTCGGAGTCCACCATCTGCTGCTTGAGCCGGTTTCCGGTCTCGCGGTTGATCATGTGAAACCGCGTCTTCTCGGCCGCGGTGGTCGCCGGATAAAGCGCGACCGGGCAACTGACCAGCGAGAGCTTTAACGTTCCCTTCCAATAGGCGCGCGGGGCCATTCCGTTCTCCAGCGTTTCAAGGCATTTTGGAACCCCAACAGCCCCATCGGGTTTTGGTTCCGGGGGAGACTTCCGCCGTGATAGGCTTCAACGCCGAAAGAGAATGCGGGACCGGTCGTGCTGCGAAAACTCTCCACCTACCGACAGAAACGCGATTTCGAGAAGACACCGGAGCCGTCGGGCAAGACCGCGGTGGCGCCCTCGACGCAGCGGCGCTTCGTGATGCAGAAGCACGATGCGACGCGACTGCACTATGATCTGCGGCTCGAGTTCGACGGCGTGTTCAAGTCGTGGGCGGTCACCAAGGGACCCTCGCTCGATCCGCATGACAAGCGGCTGGCGGTCGAGGTCGAGGACCATCCGCTCGACTATGGCGATTTCGAAGGCACGATTCCGGACGGGCAGTATGGCGGCGGCACGGTCATGCTCTGGGACCGCGGCACCTGGGAGTCCGAGGATCCCGAGCGCGGCTTCCAGAAGGGTGATCTCAAGTTCACGCTCCACGGCGACAAGCTGCATGGAAGCTGGGTGCTGGTGCGGATGAGGCATGACCGCACCGGCGGCAAGCGCACCAACTGGCTCCTGATCAAGCATCGCGACGAATATGCCAGCGAGAGCGACGACATTCTCGGCGAGGACAAGTCGGTGGCCTCCGGCCGCGCGATGGCAGAGATCGCCGATGGCAAGGGTCGCGCGCCAAAACCGTTCATGCTGGCGAAGGGTGCCAAGGCCAAGGCCGATGCGGTCTGGCAGTCCAATCGTGCCGAGGAGCCGAAAGGGCGCACCGTCAGGCCGGCGCCCGGCGCGGCGTTGAAGCGCGGGACGGGCGCAAAGAAGAAAGCGACGACCGCGACAAGCGCGAAAAGAGTCTCGGAGATGCCGGACTTCGTCGCGCCCCAGCTCTGCACCCCGGTCGAGCGGCCGCCGGCGGCCGATGGCTGGTGCCACGAGATCAAGTTCGACGGCTATCGCGTCCAGCTCCGCGTCGAGGACGGCGAGGCGACGCTGAAGACGCGCAAGGGCCTCGACTGGACCGACAAGTTCGCAGCCATCGCGAAGGAGGCGGGCGAGCTTCCCGACGCCATGATTGACGGCGAGATCGTCGCGCTGGATCACAACGGCGCGCCGAATTTCTCCTCGCTCCAGCCCGCGCTATCGGACGGCAAGACCGAGGACCTGGTCTTCTTCGCCTTCGACCTCCTGTTCGCCGAAGGGCTCGATTGCCGGCGCCTGCCACTCGGCGAGCGCAAGGACCGCCTCAGGCAAGTCCTGGACACAGGCAAGAGGAAATCGAGCCAAATCCGCTATGTCGAGCATTTCGAGAGCAGCGGCGATGCCGTGCTGCAATCGGCCTGCAAGCTCGAGCTCGAAGGCGTGGTGTCGAAGAAGCTCGATGCGCCTTACCGGTCGGGGCGAACGGAAAGCTGGACCAAGGCCAAATGCCGCGCCGGCCATGAGGTCGTGATCGGCGGCTGGAAGACCACCAACGGCAAATTCCGCTCGCTGATGGCCGGCGTGCACCGCGGCGATCATCTTGCCTTCGTCGGCATGGTTGGCACCGGCTTCGGCGCGGACACGGTCAAGCGCATCATGCCGTCCTTGAAGGCCATGGAGGCCAGGCAAAGCCCCTTCGGCGGCAAGAACGCGCCGAAAAAGACGCGCGACGTGCACTGGCTGAAGCCGGAGCTCGTCGCCGAGATCGAGTTCGCCGGCTTCACCGCCGACGGCAATATCCGGCAGGCCGCCTTCAAGGGTCTGCGGCAGGACAAGCCGGCCGAGGAGGTCGAGGCGGAAACACCCGCTGATACCGAACTCGCAAAGCCCTCGGCCAGGAAGCGTGCCGTGCCGAAGGCAGGCAAGCGCAAGGATGCCGGCACGGCCGAGGTGATGGGTGTCGTCATCTCAAAGCCGGACAAGGAGCTGTGGCCGGATGGCGGCGACGGCGCGGGCGTGACGAAGCTCGATCTCGCGCTCTATTTCGAGGCCGTCGGCGCCTGGATGATCGAGCACATCAAGGGCCGGCCCTGTTCGATCCTGCGCGCGCCTGACGGTATCGGCGGCGAAAAGTTCTTCCAGCGCCATGCCATGCAGGGCACCTCGAACCTGCTGGAGCTCGCGAAAGTCTCGGGCGATCGCAAGCCGTACCTGCAGATCGATCGCGTCGAGGGGCTCGCCGCGGTCGCGCAAATCGGCGGCGTCGAGCTGCATCCCTGGAATTGCGCGCCGGACGCCTACGATATGCCGGGCCGGCTGGTGTTCGATCTCGATCCCGCGCCGGACGTCGAATTTGCCGATGTCGTGGACGCCGCCAAGGAGATGCGGCGGCGCCTCACCGACGTCGGCATGGAGAGCTTTTGCAAGACCACCGGCGGCAAGGGCCTGCACGTGGTGGTGCCGCTGCTCCACGGCGCGCGCGACAAGGTGAGCTGGAAGGAGGCCAAGGCGTTCGCGCAAGGCGTTTGCCAGTGGATGGCCGACGATGATCCCGAGCGCTATCTGCTCAACATGTCGAAGAAGCTGCGCAACGGAAAGATCTTCCTGGATTATTTGCGCAATGACCGCCTGTCGACGGCGGTAGCTCCGCTGTCACCCCGTGCGCGCGATGGCGCGACCGTGTCGATGCCCGTGACATGGGCGCAGGTGAAGGGTGATCTCGATCCGAAGCGATACACGGTGCGGACGGTGCCGGGTCTGCTGGCGCGCTCGAAAGCCTGGGATGGCTATGACGAGGCGGCTTCGTCAATAAAGACCGCGATGAAGAAGCTCGCGGAGAAGAAGAAGTAGGGTGGGCAAAGCGAAGCGTGCCCACCATCTTTCTTATTGCGGCGAAGAGGTGGGCACGGCGCGTTGCGCCTTTGCCCACCCTACGAGGCCGCTACAGCTCCTTGCGCTAGATCCGTCCGAGCAACAGCAGAATCAGCAGGATGACGATGACGAGCCCGAGGCCGCCGCCGCCATAATAGCCGGTGCCGTAGAACGGGCCGCCGCCGATGCCGCTGAAGCCGCCGAGCAGCGCGATGACCAAAATGATCAGAATGATCGTACCGATAGACATGCTAGTCTCCTCCAGCCCTTTGTTGAAAGGGTCGTTTGCACCTGTCCCGTGGTGCGAGGGCAACTTGCCGCAGGTTCTATAGTTCCCACGATGAAACACGGCGAACGGGGCCAACTTGCATGGAACCTTTGCCAATCCAGGCGGCATGACTATGTGAGGATCAGTCACCACAGGGCAGGGCCATGTCAGCACCGCTTGTCGTCTCCATTCCGCATCGTCTCGGCCGCGAGGAAGCCGTGCGCCGGCTCAAGACCGGGCTCGGCCGCGCCGCCGCCAGCATTCCCGTGATGCAGGTCGAGGAGGAGCGCTGGAACGGCGACAGCATGAATTTTCGCATCCGCGCGCTCGGGCAAATCGCGAGCGGTCAGGTCGATGTCGCCGACGACCACGTCAAGGTGGAGGTTGTGTTGCCGTGGCTGTTGCAGCGCTTCGCCGAGATGGCGCAGGCGACCATCCGCAAGCGCGGGCAGCTGCTGCTGACCAAGGACGGGGGCAAGTAGCCGTCAGCTACGAGCGCGCTGTTGCCTGGGTCTCGCCGTGCTGGCGGCTCGTGCTTCGATGACCGCAGCAGGAAAATCCCGGAAGGCTTGCGCCAGCGGCAATTGATTGCCGGAAAAGCCCGGCCCGGTGTAGCCGGTGATGTCGATCGTCGCGTCAACACCCTCGAACGCGGGCCATTGCCGGCCCTCTTGCGTGAACGGCGCAAACTGGCGCCCGACCACGACGATCGCAGCCGTGCGGCCGTGTCGACGGACAAAGGCAATGACGTGGTCTGCGTGCGCGCCGTGGACCTGCAGCGGCTGATACTCGCCCTGCGCGAACACATCGGCGACTTCGTTGCGCAGTTTGAGCAGGTGCCGCGTCCAGGCTAGCTTGAGCTGGCCGTTCGGCCAGGTCTTGAACAGCCCGCGCCAGTCCGGCGCTTCCAGTGACATCAGCGCCGTCTGCCGCGAGGCAAAGTCCACCGGGCGGCGGTTGTCGGGATCGACCAGCGACAGGTCCCAGTATTCGGTGCCTTGGTAGAAGTCGGGCACGCCGGGCAGAGTCGCCTTGAGTGTGAGCTGGCTCAGCGAGTTCAAGGAGCCGAGCAGCGCGACGCGGCGTGCCAGGGTTTGCAGCGCCTCCAGGAACTCGCTGGATTGCGCTGGATCGAGGATCTTCGCGATGAAGCTCGCGACGCCGTTCTCATAGGCCTCGTGCGGGTTGAGCCAGCTGGTCTCCTCCTTGCCCTCGCGCGCGGCCTTGAGCGCATAGGCCTGGATGCGCTCGACGAAGCCGGCATCGGCTGTCTCCCCAAGCGACCAGGCGCCGAGCAGGGTCTGGTAGAGCATGTATTCGAACGTCGCCGACGGCGCGCGCAGATTGCCGTCGAGCGCGAGGTGCGGCGCGTTCAGCACCTTCCAGCGTGCCACCGCGCTGGTCCATTCGCCGGGAATCTCGCTGAGCGCCGCGATCCGCGCGCGCGCGTCCTCGCCGCGCTTGGTGTCGTGGGTCGCGGTCGCCGTCATCCCTTGCGGCCATTCGTTGGCACGCGCGCGCATGGCCTCGTGGAAGGCGGGCACCGTGAGGCCGTTGCTCGCGGGATCGCCACCGACCTCGTTCAGGGCGAGCAGCCGGTGGAATTGATAGAACGCGGTGTCCTCCAGCGACTTCGCCATCATCGGTCCCGTGAACTGCTGCACCTTCAGCGCGAAGCGGCGCACCCGCGGGGCGCTGTGCGGAGGACGGCCGGGCTTGAGCAGGTCCATGGTCAGCGCATCGCGCAGGAAATCGAAAATGCCTTCGTCCGCGGCGAACCATTCCGCGCGGGCCCGCTCGATGGTGTCGTCGATCAGCTTGCGGTCGAGCGCCGTCGGGCCGCTATGCGTCAAATAGGTGCGATAGACCGGGAAGTGCAGCACGTACAATTCGAGTGCCTGTCGCAGGCTGTCGGCGGAGAAGTCGCGGGTCGAGTAATGCCCGTTGGCGATCCGCGCGAGCAGGCGGGTCAGCACGGTGAATTCGCTGGTCAGCAGCGTCTCCAGCACGCGCCGCTTGGCATCCTTGACGTAAGGAGCCAGCCGCGGCGGGCGGTTGCTGATCTGCCGCCAGGTCTCGTTCAGCGCCTCCAGCCCTTTCGCGTCGACCAGAACCTGAGTGATGACATTCATCCACTCATAGCCCGTGGTGCCCTGAACGCCGGCAAAACGCGGCAGGCGCTCGTGCTCGCACAGGATCTTTTCGATCACGGTATAGAACGGTTTGGTGTTGCCTTGCGCGTCGCGCACGAGCCGGCGCAGCCGCTGGCAATATTGTGCGGGATCGCGCAGGCCGTCGATGTGATCGAGGCGGATGCCTTGCAGCTTGCCGTCGGCAATGAGCTGCTTCACCAGCCGGTGCGTGGCGGCGAACGTGCTCGCGTCCTCGACGCGCAGCCCCGCGAGCCCGTTGACGTCGAAGAAGCGGCGATAGTTGATGTCGCTGGAGGCGAGCCGCCAGTGGCCGAGCTTGTAGTGTTGGCGCTCCAGCAGATGATGCAGCGCTAGCGTCTGCGCCGGACGATCCTTGGCGGAACGATAGGTGGCGAGACCGCGTTCGATGATGTCGACGCTGCCTGCGATCTCCTTAAGCTCCGCCTTGAAGCCGGGCGCTTCCCTGCGGTTGGGGCGACGCAGCCCCGTGTAGCGGGCCGCGAGCGCGAGCAGGCGCTTGCCGGCCTCGGTCTCGGCGGCGTCGGCTTCCTTCACGATCACGCGCAGCATTTCGCCATAGCGTTCCGGCGCGATCGGCAGGCGATGCTCGAAATACCAGGCGGAAAAACTGCCTTCATCGGGATCGTAGCGCAGCTCGATGTCGCCGCGCTCCAGCGCCTCGCCATAGGGCGAGCCGAGGATCGGCAGCAGCACGCCGCCGCGGGCACGATAGGCCAGTTGATCCCAGTCGATGTCGAAGGAAACCGCATGCGGCGAGGCCTGGCCCCATTCCAGCACGTCGAGCCACCAGGGATTGTCGGCAAAGTGCACGCCGACATGGTTCGGCACGAAGTCGATGATGAGGCCGAGGTCGTGCTGCGTGAGGGCGTCACTTAGCCGGGTAAAGGCGGCCTCGCCGCCGAGCTCGGGATTGAACTGGCTGTGGTCGACGGTGTCGTAGCCGTGGGTCGAGCCCTTGCGCGCCTTCATCACCGGCGAGGCGTAGAGATGCGTGATCCCGAGTGCCTTGAGGTAAGGCACGACCGCGGCGGCCTTGTCGAAGTCGAAATCCGCGGTGAGCTGAAGCCGATAGGTCGCAAGGGGAATGGCAGGAGGCATGCTAACCTCCGAGATGCCAGATCACCGACCAGGGTGGGAGCCGATCGCCGCTGACGGAGCCCCAGATCGGCGTGTCCGTCGCGTCGCTGGGACGTGCGATGTCCTTGTCCGAGAGATTGGCGGTCAGGCGCAACCTCGCGCCGTCGCCCATGCGCCAATGCGCGGTGAGCAGGCCGCTATCGGCCGTCTCGGCATCGCCGAACCTCGCACCCTTCAGCCGCGGTGCGATCTCCTTGTGACGCAGCGCGAGCAGCTCCTGCACCAGCGCGAGCCGCGCATCCTGCTCCGGCGTGTGGCCGGTCCAATCCAGCACGGCCGATTGCAGCGTCTTGGGATCGAGTGGATCGGGGACCTCGTCGCCGTATTTCTCGTAGGCCCAGGCATATTCCTGCTTGCGACCCTTGCGCACGGCATCGGCAAGGCCACCCCGGAAATCGCAGAAGAACGGGAAGGGCACAGTGGAGCCCCATTCCTCGCCCTGAAACAGCATCGGCACCATCGGTGCGAGCAGGGTCACCGCGAGTGCGGCTTCGATCTGCCGTGGCGATGCCAGGCTCTCGAGCCGGTCACCCAATGGGCGATTGCCGATCTGGTCGTGGTTTTGCAGGAAGTTGACGAAGGTCGCCGGCGGCAGCTCGCCGCTCGCCTCGCCGCGCGGCTTCTTGCCCCAGAACTCCGAGATCTCGCCCTGGTAGACGAAGCCTGAGGCGAGCGCGCGCGCAATATCCATGCGCGGCGTCTGGTAGTCGGCGTAATAGCCCGCGAGCTCGCCGGTCAGCATCACGTGCCAGACGTGGTGATAATCGTCGTTCCACTGTCCGCGATATTTGCCGCTGGGCGGATCCTGCCCAGCATCGAGCAGGCTGGCGCGGTTGTCGCCGTTCTCCAGCACGAGATGGATGTGCCGCCCCGTGGCCTTGGCAAGCTCGCCGGCGGCGACGCTGAGATCCTGCAACATCGACTGCTCGCCCGGGATCGCCATGATGTGGTTGGCGGCATCCAGTCTCAGGCCGTCGAAGCGGTAGTCGGTGAGCCAGGACAGCGCGTTCTCGACCGCGAAGGCCCGGACCTGTGGCACGCGATAATCGATCGCGCTGCCCCATGGCGTATGCGCATCGGTGAAGAAGGCCGGCGCATAGCGGCCGAGATAATTCCCCTCGGGGCCGAAATGATTGTAGACGACGTCGAGAAACACCATCAGCCCGCGCAGATGCGCCTCGTCGATCAGTGTCTTCAGGTCCTCGGGCCGGCCATAGGCGCTGTCGGGCGCGTACCAGAGCACGCCGTCATAGCCCCAGCCGCGGCGGCCGGCGAAATCGGCCAGCGGCATCAATTCCAGCGCGGTGATTCCGGTCGCAACGAGATGATCGAGCTTGTCGATCATGGCGCGGTAGGTGCCCTCAGCCGTGAAGGTGCCGACATGGGCCTCGATCAGCACCGTCTCTTCCCAGGGACGTCCGCGCCAATCGCGCGCGCGCCACGCAAAGGCATCATGATCGACGACTTCGCTCGGCCCAAAAACGTCGTCCGGCTGGAACGCGGATGCGGGATCGGGTACGTCGATCTCGTCGTCGATCCTGAACTGGTAGGGACTGCCGACGGGCAGGCCGGCAATCTCGGCGACATACCAGCCATCCTGCCGGCGCTGCATCGCGTGCCTTCTGTCGAGCAGGAGATCGACTCGGCGAGCACCGGGTGCCCACAGCCGGAACGACACGCCGTCCTTGGTCGGCCTCGCCCCGAAGGATGGTCTCATAGCGCCCCCGCGAAGGCGAGCACGGAGCGCGGCGGCGCCTTGCTGTCGCTTCCGGGCTGCAGATCAACACTGTTCGGCCTGGCATCAGTGGTGTTCAGGATCTGCTGCCAGCTTTTGTACTCGGCCATTTTGGGCAATTTGAATGCGATCTCTTCGGGGGCGGCGTTCAGTACGATAAAGATCGCGGCACTCCCCGGTTCCATCGGCCCCATCACATAGGAGAGGAACCGCCCTTCCGGGAATTTCCAGTCGTTCTCCGTCATCTCGTCGCCGGCGGGCGTCAGCCACAGCGCGCCGTAGGAGACGCCGTCCTTGGGCCGGCCGTCGAGCCAGCGATGGCTGCGAAGCTGCGAGAACCCGCGGCGGATCTCCGCGAGCCCGGCGACGAAATCGACCATGTCGTCGCCATCCTTGCCGAGATTGTCCCAGCCGACCCAGCCGACCTCGTTGTCCTGGCAATAGGCGTTGTTGTTGCCGGACTGCGAATTGCCGACCTCGTCGCCGGCCAGGATCAGCGGAACGCCCTGCGCCAGCATCAGGCAGGCCAGCACGTTCTTGCGAAGCTGCCGCCGCAGCCCGAGAATCTCGGGATCGTCGGTCGGACCCTCGACACCGCAATTGTTGCTGTGGTTGTCGCTGGAGCCGTCGCGATTGTCCTCGCCATTGGCCTCGTTGTGCTTCTCGTTGTAGCTGAAGAGGTCGGCGAGCGTGAAGCCGTCATGCACCGTGATGTGGTTGATGCCGGCGCGCGGCCGCCGTCCGTCATGGTTGAACAGGTCGGATGAGGCCGTCATGCGGCTCGATATGTCGCCGATCAGGCTGCCTTCGCCGCTCCAGTAGCGGCGCATGGCGCTGCGATACCGATCGTTCCACTCCGACCATTGGGAAGGGAATGCGCCGACCTGGTAGCCGCCGAGCCCGAGATCCCAGGGTTCGGCGACGAGCTTCACCGCCGCCAGCACCGGGTCCTGCCGGATCGCCGTCAGGAACGAACTGCCGCGATCATAGCCGTTCGGTCCGCGCGCGAGCGTGGTCGCGAGGTCGAAGCGGAAGCCGTCGACATGGCAGACCTCGACCCAGTAGCGCAGCGAATCCATCACCATCTGGAGCACGCGCGGATGGGTGAGGTTCACCGACGAGCCGCAGCCGGTGAAGTCGTCGTAATAGCGCGGGTTCTCGCGGTTCAGCCAGTAATAGGAGGCATTGTCGATGCCGCGGTAGCACAGGGTCGGACCGAGGTGATTGCCTTCGGCCGTGTGGTTGTAGACGACGTCGAGCATCACCTCGATGCCGGCATCGTGCAGGCGCGCGACCGTGGTGCGGAAGGAATCGAGCGCATTGTCCTGGGCGTAGCGCGGTTCGGGCGCGAAGAAGGACAGCGTGTTGTAGCCCCAGTAGTTGACGAGCTTCTTCTCGACCAGAATGCGGTCGTCGATGAAGCTGTGGATCGGAAGCAGCTCGACGGTGGTGACGCCGAGCGTTTTCAAATGCTCGATCATCGCCGGCGACGACAGGCCGCCATAGGTGCCGCGCAAATTCGGCGGCACGTCGTCGCGCTTCTGCGTCAGACCCTTGACGTGGGCCTCGTAGATGATGGTGTCTTCCCAAGGGATGTTGGGCCGGATCTCGCGACGGCCCCAGTTGAAGGTCTCGTCGACGACGACCGCCTTGGGCATGCCGCGCGCGTTGTCGCGCCGGTCGAAGGAGAGGTCCTCGCGCGGCGAACCGGTGCGATAGGCGAAATGGGCATCGCTCCAGACCAGCCGTCCGGCGAGCCGTTTGGCGTAGGGGTCGAGCAGCAGCTTGTTGGCGTTGAAGCGGTGGCCGTGCTCGGGCTCGTAGGGGCCGTGCACGCGATAGCCGTAGAGCTGGCCCGGCGAGATGTCGTTGAGATAGCCGTGCCAGACGTCCTCGGTCCGCTCGGGCAGCTCGACACGCTCGAGCTCGCGCCTTCCTTGCGTGTCGAACAGGCACAGCTCGACCTTCTGCGCATTGGCGGAGAACAGCGCGAAATTGGTGCCGCGTCCGTCCCAGCTTGCGCCGAGGCGTGCGGGCGATCCAGCAGTCAGGCGCATCGGTCAGCTTTCCGGAACGAGGAAGATCGCAGCGAGCGGCGGAACGGTAAGGCGAAGCTCGGGCGCCTTGCCGCCAGCGGCATGAACCTCGCCGATGTTCCCGACATTGGTGCCGCCGTAATGGGCGGAGTCCGAATTGAACACTTCTTTCCACTTGCCGGCAAAGGGCACGGGGACGCGATAGTTGCGATAGACGTTGGGTGAGAAGTTGATGATCACGAGACACCGTGCGTGCTCGTCGAATCCCTTGCGCAGCCAGGCGAACACGTTGCGGTTGGCGTCATCCGTGATCAGCCATTCGAAGCCGGCCTGATCGCAATCCATCTGGTGCAGCGCCGGCACCGCGCGATAGAGCCGGTTGAGGTCGCGGATCAGCGCCTGGATGCCGGAATGGTACTTGTATTCGAGGAGGTGCCAGTCGAGCGACTGGTCGTGATTCCATTCGCGGCTTTGCGCGATCTCCGCGCCCATGAACAGCAGCTTCTTGCCGGGATGGCCGAACATGAAGCTGTAATAGGCGCGCAAATTCGCAAAGCGCTGCCATTCGTCGCCGGGCATGCGGCCGAGGATCGAGCGTTTGCCGTGCACGACCTCGTCATGCGACAGCGGCAGGATGAAGTTCTCCGAGAAAGCGTAGTGCAGGCCGAACAGGATATCGCCGTGATGATGCTTGCGGTGGATCGGATCCTTGCTGATGTAGTTCAGCGTGTCGTGCATCCAGCCCATGTTCCACTTGTAGCCGAAGCCGAGCCCGCCGAATTCGACCGGGCGCGAGACCTGCGGCCACGCGGTGGATTCCTCGGCCGCCGTGGTCGCCTGCGGGAAGCGCGCGAACAATTCGGTGTTGAAGCGGCGCAGGAACGCGATCGCCTCGATGTTCTCGCGGCCGCCATACTGGTTCGGAATCCAGGCGCCCGGCGGGCGGCTGTAGTCGAGATAGAGCATGGAGGCGACCGCATCGACGCGCAGGCCGTCGATCGCGTAACGCTCGAGCCAGAACAGCGCGTTCGACACCAGGAAGTTCGTCACTTCGGTGCGGCCGTAATTGTAGATCAGCGTGCCCCAGTCGAGGTGGCGGCCCTGGAGCGGATTGGCATGCTCGTAGAGCGAGGTGCCGTCAAAGCTGCCGAGGCCGTGCGGATCGTCGGGGAAATGGCCGGGCACCCAGTCGAGCAGCACGCCGACGCCCTCGCGATGGCAGGCATCGACCAGCGCGGCAAAATCCTCAGGCCCGCCAAAGCGGCTGGTCGGCGCATAGAGGCCGGTCGGCTGATAGCCCCAGGAGCCGTCGAACGGATGCTCGCTGACGGGCAGGAATTCGAGATGGGTAAAGCCCATATCGCGAGCATAGGCCGGCAGCTGCTCGGCCAGTTCGCGATAGGTGAGCCATTCGCCGCCGTTCTTGCGCCGCCAGGAGCCGAGATGGACCTCGTAGATCGACATCGGCGCCGAGAGCGCGTTGATGCCATCCGGCGCCGGGCGCGGGCGCGCGAGATGTGCCTCGTCGAACACGATGGAAGCCGTCTTCGGCCGCACCTCGCTCGCAAAGGCCATGGGATCGGACTTCAGCGGCAACTGGTGGCCGTGCGGCCCGATGATATCGAACTTGTAGTGGTCGCCGCCCTTGGCGTGCGGGATGAACAATTCCCAATAACCTGCACCGCGGACCCGCATCGGATGGCGCCGCGCGTCCCAGAAATTGAAATCGCCGACCACGGACACGCGCCGCGCATTCGGCGCCAGCACGACGAAGCCGATGCCGTCGATGCCTTCGAGCCGCATCGGATGCGCGCCGAGCTTGTCGTAGAGGCGCTGATGGGTGCCTTCGCCGAGCAGATAGAGATCGAAATCGGTCAGGATCGGCGGGAAGCGATAAGCGTCCTCGAACTCGACGATGTTGTCGCCGAACCTGGCGCGGAGCTGATAGCGCTTCGAGCCGTTCGGCAAGGCGCCGATGAACAGGCCGGAAGCGTGGACGCGATCGAGCTTCGCCACCTCGCCATGTTCGCCCACCGCCTCGACATTGGTGGCCTCGGGGAGGAACGCGCGCACCACGCTCTTGCCACCCTCGGGATGCAACCCGAGATAATGGAAAGGGTCGGGGTGGCGGCCCTCGATGATCGCGTAGGCCTCGGCTGGCAGTTTAGGCATGGGCTTCGCTCTCATTGGACAGAATGCGAAGCAGTCCGGTCAGCGGCGCACGGAGCTCCTCAGGCCGGTGGGACAGCTCGTACTCTACTTCGTCGAAGGCTTGATCAAGCAGGAAAAACCTTAACAGGCCGTCCGCGGATTGCCGATCTTCCGGCCACAGCCGACGATCGGTCATGGCTTCGCGGTAAGCGTTAAGGAATGTCGCGGCGGAGCGTTCGCGCCATTCGCCGAGTGCGGCCGCGAGCCGGTCCTGCTCGTCGGATGCGCCCGTCAGCGCGCGGCTAAGCGCTGTGTTAACCGAAAACTCAATCGAGCGGATCAGGCCGGCGACGTCGCGTGCGGCCGGTGCCTTGCGCCGCTTGTCGGCCAGCGGCAGACGCGGATCGCCGTCGAAGTCGATGATGAAGATATCGTCCTTCACGATCAGAATTTGCCCGAGGCGGAAGTCGCCATGATGACGGATGTTCAACCCGCCGATGTCGGATGGCAAGAGCGCATTGAGGTGGTCGGGCAGGGTCGCGCGCACCGCGACGAGCTGGTCGATCAGAGGCCGGTCGGCTTCGCGCAGGCCGTCGCGGCTGTCGGCCAGCCGTTCGAAGATCCGCTCGGCCCGTGCCGTGAGCCCGGATGCCCAGCGCTCGACCTGTGCGGGGCCGATCGGCTCCGGCGCGAGATCATCGGGCCTTGCGGCGGCGAGAGCCACATGCAGCTCGGCGAGCCGCCGGCCGATCTGCGCCATGAAGTGCAGGTAAGGCGCCTGCTCCTGGGTCTCTCGGGGCGCTTCGCTCATCGGCGCCAACCGCTGCTCGTCGATATAGCGGTCGAGATAACCCGTGGTGACGGCCCAGCCGTCGCCCTGGTTTTCGACATAGGCGTGCAGCACGCCGACCGCACTGCTTCTGTTACCTTCGACCAGCTCGACGCTGCCGAGCAGCGCCGGCGTATTGGCAAAGTGCGCGACGTCGGTGAGGTAGGAGCCGATCTCGATCTCGGGATTGATGCCGCCTTCGAGCTGGCGATAGATCTTGGCGACGTACTGGTTGTCGACCAGCGCCGTGCTGTTCGACTGCTCGATGGCGCGGATGCGCTCGGGCTCCTTGATGATGTAATCGGCGAACCGGCTGGTCGCCTTGAACTCCAGGCGCAGATTGTTCTCTTCCACCACCAGATTCTGCGACAGATTGCGCAGGAACAGGCCGATGAAGATCTGCTCGGTCGCAACGTCGAGCAAGGTACCTTCGCGCGCGCCCTGACGCACGGCGGCGAGCGCCTTCGGGTTGAAGCGTTCGCGGTCGAAGCGCACCCATTCGATCTGCATCGGCAGCACGTAGCGCGCCGTGGCATCCTGTTGCGGGGTTTCGAAGACCGCGATCCAGGGCCTGTTGTCGCCGATGTCGCAGAACGGCACCGCCGAGGTCAGCGTCGGCTTGATCTGCTTGGGATCTTGCTCGGGATACCAGCGCGTGCGCGACAGGAAGCCTGGCAGCACCTCATGCTCGAACACGCCGCGCTCGCGCGCCAGCGACACCCAGGTCGAATTGACCGGCACCACCAGCGTCTCGAACTCAGGCACCGCGCGCGGCGTCACCGGCTCGGACTTGTTGCGCTCGGTGAGCTGGAACCAGTAGAAGCCGTAGGGCCCCAGCGTGATCATGTAGGGCACCTCGCCGATTGGCGGAAAACGCGTGCGTCCGAGCATCTCCTGCGGAATGCGGTCCTTCCACGGCGACAGATCGAGCTCGGTCGCCTGGGCTGCGCGCGAGAGGTTGGCGACGCACAGGATCACCTCGTCGTTGTACTGCCGGACATAGGCCAGCACGGCGCGGTTGGCCGGGCGAATGAAGGTCATGGTGCCGCGGCCGAAGGCGAGGGTCGATTTGCGCACCGAGATCAGGCGCTTGGTGGCGCTGAGCAGCGAGGACAGGCTGCGCGACTGCGCCTCCACGTTCACCGACTCGTAGCCGTAGACGGGGTCCATGATCAGCGGCGCGTAGAGACGGGCGGGATCGCAGCGGGAAAAGCCGCCATTGCGGTCCGGGCTCCACTGCATCGGCGTGCGCACACCGTTGCGGTCGCCGAGATAGATGTTGTCGCCCATGCCGATCTCGTCGCCGTAATAGATGATCGGCGTGCCCGGGAATGACAGCAGCAGCGAGTTCATCAGCTCGATCTTGCGGCGGTCATTGTCCATCAGCGGCGCGAGGCGCCGGCGGATGCCGACATTGATGCGGGCGCGGGGATCGTTGGCGTAGGTGGTCCAGAGATAGTCGCGCTCGACGTCGGTGACCATCTCCAGCGTCAGCTCGTCATGGTTGCGCAGGAACAGCGCCCATTGGCAGCTTGCGGGAATGTCCGGCGTCTGGCGCAAGATGTCGGTGATCGGAAAGCGGTCTTCCTGCGCGATCGCCATGTAGATGCGCGGCATCAGCGGGAAGTGGTAGGCCATGTGGCACTCGTCGCCGCGGCCGAAATATTCCTGCACGTCCTCCGGCCATTGATTGGCCTCGGCCAGTAGCAGCTTGCCCTTGGAGTAGGAGTCCAGTTCCTGGCGCAGGCGCTTGATGATCGCATGCGTCTCCGGAAGGTTCTCGTTGTTGGTGCCGTCGCGTTCGCAGAGATAGGGAATGGCGTCGAGGCGGAATCCGTCGACGCCGGCATCCAGCCAGCGTTTCATCACCTGGATGAGCGCGCTGACCACGCGCGGATTGTCGAAATTGAGGTCCGGCTGGTGCGAGAAGAAGCGGTGCCAGTAGAACGCCCCGGCCTCGTGGTCCCAGGTCCAGTTCGACTTCTCGGTGTCGGTGAAGATGATCCGCGTGCCCTGGTATTTCTGGTCGGTGTCGCTCCAGACATACCAGTTGCGGGCGCTCGAGCCCGGATGGCTGCGGCGCGCGCGCTTGAACCATTTGTGCTGGTCGGAGGTGTGATTGACGACGAGCTCGGTGATGACGCGCAGGCCGCGCTTCTGCGCTTCCTGGATGAAGCGCTTGAAGTCCTTCATCGTCCCGAAATCGGGATTGACCGAGCCGTAGTCGGCGATGTCGTAGCCGTCGTCGCGCCCGGGCGATGGATAGAACGGCAATAGCCATAGCGCGGTGACGCCGAGCTCTTGGAGATAGGGCAGCTTCTCGGTCAGTCCGGCGAAATCGCCGATGCCGTCATGGTTACTGTCGGCAAACGCCTTGACGTGGAGCTGGTAGATGATGGCGTCCTTGTACCAGAGTTCATCCACGATCTCGGCTACCTCGGCTTTTTGGGTGTCGACGGAAGACAAAACATTCATGGCGTGATCCTTACGCCAGGCAGCGGAACAGCGGCGCCGGGTCGCGGTCGGGATCGATATATAATCTGATCCCGCCCCATTCGATGCGGGACAGTTCGCCTGTGATGAGATTTTCGAGTGCGGTGACGTGGCGGCGTGCGTCGCCGGCGTCGATGGTGAGGTCGCCCAGCGGCAACCAGACTTCGCGGACATGGCCCGAGAGGGCGATGACCGCGACGACGGTGTTGGCTGGATCGGCCGCCTCCTTGGCAAAGGCGATCGTCTCGCCGTCCTCGACGCCGAGGAAGCGCAGATTCTCCGTTTGCTGAAGCGCGGCGTTATCGTTGCGGATGCGATTGAGCGCGGCGATGTAGGTCTTGATGTTGCCGGGCCGGTCCCAGTCGCGCGGCTTGATCTGGTATTTCTCGGAATCAAGATATTCTTCGCGGCCGGGAATCGCGTCATGCTCCAGCAGCTCGAACCCGCTGTAGATGCCGTAACTGCCGGACAGCGTCGCGGCCAGCGCGACCCGCGACTTGAACGCCCAGGGCTCACCGCCCTGGAGATGATAGGGCAGCAGGTCGGGCGTGCTCACGAACAGGTTCGCCCGGTAGAAATCGCGCTCGGGATAGCGGGTCAGCTCGCCCAGATATTGCTCCAGCTCCCACTTCGCCGTGCGCCAGGGGAAATAGCTGAAGGACTGTGCAAAGCCAAGCTTGGCGAGGCCCTTCATCAGCTTCGGCCGCGCAAAGGTCTTGGAGAACAGGATCACCTCGGGATGGCGGCGGCGGATGTCGCTGATCAGCCACTCCCAGAACGGAAGCGGCGCGGTGTCGTGATTGTCGATGGCGAAGATGGTGACGCCGTGGTCGATCCAGAACAGCATGGCATCGCGAAACGCGTTCCACAGCCCGGCCCGGTCGACGGAGGCGAAATCGGGGATGACGATGTCCGAATAGGGATCATCCGCCGTCCGCACCGAGCGGTCCGGCCGCCATTTGAACCATTCCGGATGCTGCGTCAGCCAGGGATGGTCCGGCGAGCATTGCACGGCGAAGTCGAGCGCGAGCTCGAGGCCGTATTCGAGACAGGTCGCGACCAGCGCGCGGAAATCCTCGATCGTGCCGAGCTCGGGATGCAGTGCATCGTGCCCGCCCTCGGCCGTGCCGATCGCATAGGGCGAGCCGGGATCGCCTTCGGTCGCCACCGGCGCATTGTTGCGGCCCTTGCGGCGGGTGCGGCCAATGGGGTGGATGGGCGTGAAGTAGAGCACGTCAAAGCCCATCGCGGCGATGTCGGGCACGCGCGCGATGCAGTCACGCAGCGTGCCATGCCGGCCGGGACTCTGGCTCTGGCTGCGCGGCATCATCTGATACCAGGCGCCGAAGCGCGCTTTGTCGCGGTCGACGATCAGCGGGAAGTTCTGCGAGCGGGTCAGGTCGGGCCGTGACTGGCTCTCGGCCATGGCCGCGCCGAGATCGGCTGCAAGCAGCGAGCCGACATCGCCGGTCTGAAGATAGTCCTCGCATTGCTTCACGATGACCGCCGCGGCGTCCTGCCGGGCGCCATGTGCCTTGGTCAGGAGGCCGGCGCCCTCGATCGCGTCGAGGCTGACGTCCGCACCGGCGCGCCGCTTGCGCTCAACCCCGTGCGACCAGGTGGCGAACTCGTCGGTCCACGCTTCGATCGCATAGACATATTGGCCGGGCTCGACGGGGGTGAACGCGCCGGACCAGCGGTCATTGCCGTGATGGATCATCGGCTCGCTCCGCCATTCCCGGTCCTGCTCTCCTCGCCAGATCAGTGCGGCACCGATCACCGCGTCGCCGTCGCGATAGATGTCCGCCCAGACGTCGACCCGTTCGCCCGCAATACGCTTCACGGCGAAACGGCCGCCGTCGATCGAGGGATAGATATCTTCGATGAGGAAAGCGCCGCCGGCTGCGGCACTCTCGACAGTTTGAATTGTCTTGTTCACGGTGATGCCATTGACAAGAAAGCAGGAGCCCGTTTCCCTTGTCGGGAACCTACGCTTGATACCAATATAGAAAGCCGCTTGTGTGTCATTGGTTCCCTTGGGAACGGCTGGCACGGTCTGCGAGTTAGCCCTGACTAACCTCTTCCACGACCTCGTTAAATTCCCTGCCCCCGGCCGGATGACGGCCTGCAAGCTGCGTGCCGAATGGATCTTTTAGCTCAAGCCCGGATCAAGGGCGTTCAGTCCGAATTCGTCGATGCCCTCGGAAAGCTGCGGGTCACCGATCCCGTGGCCCTCAAATCCATCCTCGAGGCCCTGCCGGAGAAGCGGGTTTACCGCTTCGTCGGCGGGCCCGTGGTGGTGCGCGCCCTGGGACATCCGCGCACCGAATTGAGGACAATCGGCGCGCCGCCGCTGCAATGGACATTGCGCGCAAACGGCAATGTGATCGCGCAAGGCGAGACCCACGAGCCCGTGATCGCCTGGCCCGCCGGCCTGCCGCTCGGTTATCACCGGTTGACGCTGACCGATGCCAAGGGTGTTGCGGAAGAGGTGCCGATGATCGTGGCGCCCGAACGCGCCTTCGGCGGCGATTTCGCCCGTGGCTGGCTGCTTGCCGTGCAGCTCTACAGCGTCCGCTCGGACCGCAATTGGGGCATTGGCGATTTCACCGACCTCGCCGATCTCGTTCGGCTCGCCAGGCAGCTCGGCGCCGATGGCGTCGGGCTCAATCCGCTGCATGTCCTGTTCGACAACCACCCCGCCGATTGCAGCCCCTATTCGCCGAACAGCCGGCTGTTTCTCAACCCGCTCTATATCGACGTCGAGGCGATCCCGGAATTTTCCGCCGACCTCGTCCCCGACGCGGCTGCGACCGCCGCGCGGCTGCGCGAAGGCGATCGCGTGCCCTATGCGGACATGGCGGCGCTGAAATGGCTCGGCCTGCGCGCCGCCTACAACAGTTTCGTGACAAGCGCGAGCGAGGCGCGCCGCAAGGAATTCGACGCCTTCCGCGCGGACCGCGCGCCGCTGTTGTCCCGCTTTGCCTGCTTCGAGGTGCTGCGGCATCGCTTCTCCGGGCCTTGGTGGGAGTGGCCGCAAGAGTGGCAGCAGCCGGATGAAGCCAAATGCGCCGAGCTCCGCAACGGTCCCGACAAGCGCGAGGTCGAGTTCGTCGAATTCGTGCAATGGACGGCCGATAGCCAATTGCATGCCGCCAAGGAATTGGCCGGCCTGCTGGGCATGCGCGTCGGGCTCTATCTCGACGTCGCCGTCGGCGTGCAGTCCAACGGCTTCGACGCCTGGAACGAGCAGATGGCGATTTCGCGCCATCTCGCCGTCGGCGCGCCGCCCGACGTGCTCAACACCGTCGGACAGGATTGGGGCCTTGCCGGCTTCAATGCCGGTGGTCTGGAGGCGCAATCCTTCGTGCCATTCGCCGACATGTTGGCCGCCTCGATGCGCCATGCCGGCGCGATCCGGCTCGATCACGTGCTGGGCTTGAAGCGGCTGTATCTGGTGCCGCGCGGCTTCAAGCCGGACAACGGCGCCTATGTGCAGATGCCGTTCGAGGCGTTGCTCGGCGCCGTGGTGCGCGAGAGCGCGGCGCACAAATGCATCGTGATCGGCGAGGACCTCGGCACCGTGCCGGAAGGTTTCCGCGAGACCATGCAGGATTTCGGCATCTGGTCCTACCTCGTCATGATGTTCGAGCGCGACGATGCCGGCCGCTTCCGCAATGCCGACCATTACCGGCCCAACGCGCTGGTCACGCTGAACACGCATGATCTGTGCACCTACGCCGGCTGGCGCTCCTTCAGCGATCTCAAGATGAAGCGCTCGCTCGGGCTCGACCCCGGCGAGAACGACCAGGCGCGCTGGGATGCGCTCGGCAGGCTCGACGAGATCCTGCGCCAGAACGGCATCAACGCCAACGATCTCTATTCGGTGCTTGCCTTCCTGTCGCGGACGCCGTCGCGTCTGCTGGCGGTGTCGCTGGAGGATCTGCTCGGCGTGATTGACCAGCCCAACATTCCCGGTACGATCGATGAGCATCCGAACTGGCGCCAGCGCCTGCCGGTGGCGCTCGACAAGATCGCCGCCAAGGTCGATGTTACGGCCTTGAAGGCGGCGACGCGGGAACGCTCGTTGACCGGCGGGAGTTGAAACGGCGGATTTTCCGGGGCTCGTGACACATTGGCTCAGAGGATCGAGGACTATGCGCTGATCGGCGATTGCGAGACCGCAGCGCTGGTCGGGCGCGACGGCTCGATCGACTGGCTGTGCTGGCCGGCCTTCGATTCCGATGCCTGCTTTGCCGCGATCCTCGGCACGCACAAGAACGGCCGGTGGCTGATCGCGCCGGGCGAGGACATCACCTCCATCTCGCGCCGCTATCTCGGCAACACCCTCATCCTCGAAACGCGCTTCGAGACCAGGAGCGGCACCGTTGCGCTGATCGACTTCATGCCGCCGCGCGGCAAGGCCTCCGACATCGTGCGGCTGGTCCGCGGCCTCAGCGGCACGGTGAAGATGCGGATGGAGCTTGTCATCCGCTTCGGCTTCGGCGTCGACATTCCCTGGGTGCGACGCATCGACCATTCGCTGCTGGCGATCGCCGGCCAGGACATGACGGTGCTGCGCACCCCGGTGGAGACCCGCGGCGAGGATCTCACCACGGTCTCCGACTTCGACGTGAAGGCGGGTGAGACCGTGCCGTTCGTGCTGACCTACGGCCCCTCGCATCTCGATCCGCCCGTGCCGATCGATCCGGAGATCGCCTTCCAGGAGACCGCGAAATTCTGGGACGAATGGTGCAGCCGCTGCACCCGCGACGGCGAATATCACGATCTGATCGTACGCTCGCTGATCACGCTGAAGGCGCTGACCTTCGCCCCCACCGGCGGCATCGTTGCGGCGCCCACCACCTCGTTGCCGGAAAAGCTCGGCGGCGCGAGGAATTGGGATTACCGCTTCTGCTGGCTGCGCGATGCGACCTTCACGCTGCTGGCGCTGATGAACTCGGGTTACACCGAGGAAGCATTGGCCTGGCACAATTGGCTGCTGCGCGCGGCGGCAGGCTCGCCGGCGAACATGCAGATCATGTACGGCATCTGGGGCCAGCGGCGTCTGCTGGAATGGGAAGCGGGCTGGCTCGACGGTTATGAGGGCGCCCAGCCGGTGCGCATCGGCAACGCCGCGCATGCGCAGCTCCAGCTCGACGTCTACGGCGAACTGATCGACGCCTTCCATCAGTCGCGCATGGCCAAGCTCAAGCTCAAGCTCAAGCTCGACGACGAGACGACCTGGGCGCTGGAATGCGCCGTGCTCAACCATCTCGCCGAGGTCTGGGACCATCCCGACAACGGCATCTGGGAGCTGCGTGGACAGCCGAAGCACTACGTGTTCTCCAAGGTCATGACCTGGGTCGCCTTCGACCGCGGCATCAAGAGCGCCGAGACCTTTGGCTTCAAGGCGCCGCTCCTGCATTGGCGTGCCCTGCGCGAAGCCATTCATCGCGATGTCTGCAACAAGGGATTTGACGCAGAGGAGAATGCCTTCGTCGACTTCTATGGTTCAAAGCTGCTCGATGCCAGCGTGCTGCTGCTGCCGGCCGTCGGCTTCCTGCCGCCATCGGACCCGCGCATTCGGGGCACCATCGCCGCCGTCGAGAAACACATGATGCGCGACGGTTTTGTGCTGCGCCACGATCCGCGCGAAGTGTCCGAGGAGACGCAGCCGATCGAGGGCGCGTTCCTGGCGTGCAGCCTGTGGCTGGCCGACGCGCATGTGCTGGCGGGCGATCTCGACAAGGCGCAAGCCTTGCTCGACCGCGTGGTCGGCATCGCGAACGATGTCGGCCTCCTGGCTGAAGAATATGATTCAGGCGCCCGGCGCCAGACCGGCAATTTCCCGCAGGCCTTGACCCACATCGCGCTGATCAACACCGCGCACAATCTCTCGGCCGCGAGGCAGGAGAGCGAGAAGCCGGCGGTGCAGCGGTCGAAGTAAGGGGGGAGGGAACGTACCTCCGTCGCGGCGCCAGTCGAGTCTCATCTCATCAGATATCAGCCCACCCCGTTCCGCTTCAAGATCACCTCCATCGCCTCCGCAAAACCGTCCTGTTCGTTGGTCGCGGTGACGTGGGTGGCCTGGTCCTTGACGCTGTCGGTGGCATTGCCCATGGCGATCGAGGTGCCGCTGACGCGGAACATCGCGAGGTCGTTCTGCATGTCGCCGATGGTGGCGACCGCGTCGGTGGAAATACCAAGGCGCTTGGCCATGGCTTGCACGAAGGTGCCCTTGTCGAAGCCGGGCGGCGTGATGTCGAGATAATAGGTCTGCGAGCGCACCGCGGTGGCCGCGCTGCCCAGCGCCTCCTGCATCGCCTTCTCGCAGCGCTCGAGGCCGGCCGCATCGGCGCTGGCGCCGACGATCTTGCAGGCGCTCGCAAGGTACGGCGAGAAATCCGTCACGATGGTGGGGTCGGAGCGGATCGTGTGCTGCTCGTGCGCGACGTATTTGCCGCTCGGTTGGTCGATCAGCCATTTGTCGGTGGTGAAGAGCCAGATGTCGGCGCCGAACTCCCGGAGGATCTGCAAGGACCGTTCGGCGGCGCTCGCCGGGATCAGGTGCTGCTCGACCGCATGCATCTCGGGATCGACGATCGAGGAGCCGTTGAACGGGCCGATCGGCAGCCAGAGCGCCAGCGGCTCGACCAGGAACCGCATGCCGATCGCGGGGCGGCTGGAGGTGATGGTGAAGCCGATGCCGGCCTTGTGCAGCCGCTGGACCGCGGACCGCGCGCGCTCCGTCAGCGTCTTGTCCTTGGTCAGCAGCGTGCCGTCGACGTCGGAGACGACCAGTGAGATTTTCGTCATGGCAGGACCTCAGGGTTTGTCGGCCTCAGCGTTTCGCCCCGCTCAGCTTCAATTGCCGGACCACGCCGTCCACGATCGCCTCGACGGATTCGTCGATCGAGACGGTGACAACGTGCTCGCCAGCCTCGGGCGGCTCCAGCGTCGTGAATTGGCTCGTCAGCAGTCCGGGCGGCATGAAATGGCCCTTGCGTTGCGCGAGGCGGGCGGCGATCAGCTCCCTGGTGCCCCTCAGGAAGACGAAGCGGACGTCGTCGCGTCCGCGCAGCAGCACGTCGCGATAGGTGTGCTTCAGCGCCGAGCAGGCGATGATCACGTGCTCGCCCTTGTCGCAAACCCGGGCGATCTCGTCGGCAATGGCGTTGAGCCAGGGCCAGCGGTCCTCGTCGGTGAGGGGATGGCCCGCCCGCATCTTCTCGACATTGCTGGCGGGGTGAAAGCTGTCGCCGTCCTCGAAACGCCAGCCGAGCCGCTGCCCGAGCGCCTCCGCAACCGTACTCTTGCCTGAACCCGACACGCCCATCACGATCAACGCACAAGGTGCTTCAACGCCCGCCACGAATTCCCTCCGGAAGCGCGGCCTGGTCGACCAGCCAGACGGTCTCACCATTCGAGCGCGCGCGTACAGCCGGCAGAGTCTCGCCATTGAGCAGGCGCGTCAAGATCGGCTGCTTGTCGTGCCCGGCAATCTCGAACAGCATTTCGCGGCAGGAGGCCAAGGCGGGCAGGGTCAGCGAGACCCGCGGCACGAACGGCGCGACATTGGCCTTGGGGACGCCGACCACCCAGCGTGCGGTCTCCTCGATCGCGGGGTAGCCGGGGAAGAGCGAGGCGGTGTGGCCGTCCGGGCCCGCGCCCATCAGGACCATGTCGAACAGCGGCCGTGCAGGATCGAGGCTTTTGGCGCTGTAGAAGGACTGAAGCTCGCGCGCATAGGCCTCGGCACCCGCTTCGGGGCTCTCAGCCGTGGTCGGGATCGGGTGAATATGCCCGGACGGCGCATTGCGGTCGAGAAAGGTCGCGCGCGCGACTGCCATGTTGTTGAGGGGATCGCTCGAAGGCACGAAACGCTCGTCACCGATGAACCAGTGCACGCGGTCCCACGGGATCTCGCCGCGATACGCCTCGCTGCCGAGCAATTGATAGAGCTTCTTCGGGCTGGAGCCGCCGGTGAGGCAGATCGCGATCCGCCCGGGATTGGCTGATATCCGCGCCATCACCCGTTCGGCTGCGGCCTGCGCCAGCGCCTCGGCGTCGGCCGCGACGATCAGCTTCGGCTGGTCGGCCGCTGCCATCACGTAAACTTCCGCCAGCTTCGCCCGTCGCGCCGGAGCAGCTCATCGGCGCAGGCGGGGCCGTCGCTGCCGGCGGAGTAGGTCTCGATGCCGTTGGTGCCTTCACTTTTCCAGGCGTCCAGGAACGGCTGCACCGCCTGCCATCCGGCCTCGATGCCGTCGGCGCGCTGGAACAGGATGTTGTCGCCGATCATGCAGTCGTAGATCAGAGTCTCGTAGCCGGTCGAGGGATCGGCGCGGAAATAGTCGCCGTACTTGAACTTCATCTCGACGCCGTCGATGGTGATGCTCGGCCCCGGGATCTTGGCGTTGAACTGCAGCTCGATGGTTTCGGTCGGCGCGATGCCGATGGTGAGGAAGTTCTGCGACAGGCGGTCGACATCCGTGCCTGAGAACATCGACAGCGGCGCCTGCTTGAACTTGATCGCCACTTCCGTGCGCTTGTGGCCGAGCGCCTTGCCGGTGCGCAGATAGAACGGCACGCCGGCCCAGCGCCAATTGTCGATCATCAGCTTCAGCGCGACGAAGGTCTCGGTGGTGCTGTCGGGCTTGACGTCCTCGGTCTTGCGATAGTCCGTGATCTCGTCGTCGCCGATGCGGCCGGCGAGATATTGCGCGCGCACCGAATTCTTCAGCGCCTCTTCCCGGGTCGGCTCCTGGATCGACGTCAGCACGTCGGCCTTTTCGGAGCGCACGGAATGCGCATCGAACCGCGCCGGCGGCTCCATCGCGACCAGCGACATCAGCTGGAACAGATGGTTCGGCACCATGTCGCGCAGTGCGCCGGTGGCATCGTAGAAGCCGCCGCGATGGCCGACGCCGAGCTTCTCCTCCACGGTGATCTGGATGTGATCGATATGGTTGCGATTCCAGATCGGCTCGAACATGCCGTTGGCAAAGCGCAGCACCAGGATGTTCTGCACCGTCTCCTTGCCGAGATAGTGATCGATCCGGTAGATCTGGTGCTCGTCCATGATCTTCAGGAGCTCGGCATTCAGCGCCTTGGCTGACGCGAGATCGGTGCCGAACGGCTTTTCGATTACGAGCCGACGCCAGGCGCCGTTCTCCTTCATCATGCCGGTGCGGCCGAGCTCCCGCGCGGTCGGTGCGAAGGCGGCGGGCGGGGTCGCGAGATAGAACAGTCGGTTGCCGCCGGTGTCCTGCGCGCATTCCAGCGAATCCAGATGCGCGCGCAAGCGGTCGAAGGAGGGGGGATCCTTCGGATCGGCCTCGACGAAGGTCACGCATTCCAGCAGCTTCCGGGCGATGTCGTCGTCCACGGGACGGGTCGCGAACTGGCGCAGGCCCTTCAACAGGCTGTCGCGCAACTCGTCATCCGACTGGCGGTTGCGGGCCACGCCGACGACGCAGAACTTCTCCGGCAACAGGTGCTCGGCGGCCAGATTGTAGAGCGACGGCATCACCAGCCGATGGGTGAGGTCACCGGTCGCGCCAAAGATGACGAAGGCGCAATTTTCGGGCTTGCGCTTGGCCTGCGGGTCTTTTGTCACGAATGATCGGCCTTCGCTCTGTTACTTGTTACTTCGGCTCTTATTTGGGTTTCGAAGCGCCCGGCTGCTTCGGCTCCTTGTGGCCGCCGAAACCCGCGCGCATTGCGGAGAGAATTTTTTCGGCGAAGGTGTGTTCCTTGCGGGAACGGAAACGTGTGTAGAGGGCCGCGGTCAAAACTTCGGCCGGCACCGCCTCGTCGATCGCCGCATTCACGGTCCAGCGGCCTTCGCCGGAATCCTCGACGAAGCCGGAATATTCCGCAAGCGCAGGGCTGTCGGCGAGCGCCGTCGAGGTGAGGTCGAGCAGCCAGGACGGAATCACGCTGCCGCGCCGCCACACCTCGGCGATGTCGGCAAGGTCGAAATCGTAGCGATGATCCGCCGGCAAGGCCTCGATGTTGGCATTCCTGAGGATGTCGAAACCTTCGGCATAGGCCTGCATCAGGCCGTATTCGATGCCGTTGTGGATCATCTTGACGAAATGGCCGGCGCCCACGGGACCTGCATGGATGTAGCCCTGCTCGATGCGGGGATCGCGCCCCTCACGTCCCTCCGTGCGCGGAATGTCGCCGGCGCCGGGCGCGAGCGCGGCGAAGATCGGATCGAGCCGGTCGACCACCTGCTTCTCGCCGCCGATCATCATGCAATAGCCGCGGTCGAGACCCCAGACACCGCCTGAAGTGCCGACATCGACATAATGGATGCCGCGCTCCTTCAGCGCCTTGCCGCGGCGGACGTCGTCCTGCCAGAACGTGTTGCCGCCGTCGATGATGACGTCGCCGGCCTGCATCACTGCCGCGATGGTGTTGATCGTCGTCTCGGTGATGTGGCCGGCCGGCAGCATCACCCAGGCTGTGCGCGGCCGCTCCAGTTTGGCGACGAACTCTTCCAGCGTCGCCGAGCCCTGTGCGCCGTCTGCGGCGAGACCCGCGACGGCCTTGGCGTCCTTGTCGTAGACCACGGTCGTATGACCGTGGCGCATCAGGCGGCGAACGATGTTGCCGCCCATCCGGCCGAGGCCGATCATGCCGAGTTGCATCGAGAGATTCCCTTAGTTCAGCGCATCGTTAAGCGCCGCGTTGAGCGCCGCGAGACCTTTCTTGAGCCCGCCCTTGAGGTGGACCCGGAGCGCACGCCGGCCGCGCTCGGTAAGCACGTCGAAGTCGCCGCGCGCCTGCGCGGCCTTGATCACGCCGAAGCTCGCCTTCTGGCCCGGCACCGACAAGTCCTTGGCATCGTCGGCCGTGATCTGGAGAAACACGCCGCTGTCGGGCCCGCCCTTGTAGGCCTGCCCGGTCGAATGCAGGAAGCGCGGTCCGAACTCGGCGCAGGTCGCGACGTGACGCTTCTCGCGCACTTCGAGACGCATCGCCTGGAGTGCGTCGATCGTCGCCTTGTCGCGCGCGATGTAGCCGAGCAGGGCGACATAGTCGCCATGGCCCGAGCGGGAGAGATGCGCTTTCAGCCACGAGGTGAGGTCGCCGTTGGCGCCGGCGGCGCGCAGCGCCGTGGCGTTGGCCTCGTCGGTGTAGAGATCGGCCTCATCCGTGCTGACCACCGGCTGTTCGGCCGGCAATGCACCGGTCTTCTCGAACGACGCGGTGAGCTCGCGGGTCTTGATCTTGGCCGCTTCCACGTCCGGCTGGTCGAACGGGTTGATGCCGAGGATGCTGCCAGCGACCGCCGTCGCCATCTCGAAGCGGAAGAACTCCTGACCGAGATGGTCGATCGATTTCATCACGATGCGCACGACGGGATGGCCGGCGGCTTCGACCGCGGCGAGCTTGGAGTCATGCGCTGGGTCCGCTTCGCCTTCGGTGCGAATGTCGATGAAGAAGCGGTCGTTGCCGTAGAGCGCGGGCTCGCCGAGTGGTTCGCCGGCGATCGGGATCAGGCCCTTGCCTTCCTTGCCGGTCGATTCCGCGATCAGCTGTTCGGCCCAGGCGCCGAAATCGGCGATCTTCTTCGACGACAGGATCGTCACCTTGTCGCGCCCTTCGAGGCCGGCGAGGCCCATGGCAAGGCCGAGCTGGACGCCCGGGTTCTCACCTGGCGGCACGTCGGGTCCGCAGGAGCGGGCCATGGAGAGCGCGTGTTTGATCAGCGTCTTGACGTCGATGCCCGCGGTTGCCGCCGGCACCAGGCCGAACGGCGAGAGCACCGAATAGCGGCCGCCGATCGAGGGTTCGCCATGGAAGATGCGGGCGTAGTCGAGGCTCTTCGCTGCCTTCTCCAGCGACGAGCCGGGATCGGTCACCGCGATGAAGCGGTGGCCGGTCTTCACTTTCGGCCCGACCGCCTGTGCGACGCGTTCGTGGAAATAATCCTTCATCGCGTTCGGCTCGGTGGTCCCGCCGGATTTGCTGGACACGATGAACACGGTGTTGGCGATGTCGATCCTGGCCTCCATTGCCCGGACCTGTGCCGGGTCGGTGGAATCCAGCACGTGCAATTTCGGGAAGCCGGACTTCCGCGCAAAAGTCTCGGCCAGCACCTCGGGGCCAAGGCTCGATCCACCCATGCCGAGCACGACGGCATCGGAGAACTTTTGGCCCTTCACGCGGCTCGCATAGTCCTCGTAGTCGGCGACGTCGGCCTTCGCCGCGCTGTCGAGCCAGCCGAGCCATTTGTCCTCATCGGTGCCGGTCCAGACCGATTTGTCGCGCTGCCACAACCTGCGGATCTTTGCCGACGCGCGCCATTCCTCGGTGCTCTTGGCCACCGCCTTGCCGAGGCCGTCGCCGAGCGAGAGAAGCTGGTGGTCGATCGCGGGCCCGAGCACGGTCGCCCGCTTGTGGGCGACGGCGCCATAGAGCTTGTCGGCGGCATCGGCGAACTGCTTGACGCCGTCCTTGACGAGCTCCTCGGTGATCGCCTCGAGCGAGACGCCGGAGCGCTCCAGTTCTTCCAGCACGCGGCGGGCGTCGTCGACGTTCTCTTCAAGGCTGTCGCGCGGCTTGCCGTGGTCGCGGAACGCATCGAGCGTCGCCGGCGGCACGGTATTGATGGTGTCGGGACCGATCAGCTCCTCGACATAGAGGACGTCGCTGTAGTCCTTGTTCTTGGTGCCGGTGGAGGCCCACAGCATCCGCTGCGGCTTGGCGCCCTTGGCAGCCAGCTTGTCCCAGCGCGCGCCGGAAAACAGGCGCTTGTAATCCTGGTAGGCGACCTTGGCGTTGGCGATCGCGACCTTGCCCTTCAGCGCGGCGAGCCGCTCCTTCTCGGATGGATCGTTGGCGCGGGCGATCTTCTCGTCGAGCTGCTTGTCGACGACCGAGTCGATGCGGCTGACGAAGAAGCTCGCGACGCTCGCCACGTGCGACGGGTCGCCGCCGCCGGCGACGTATTTTTCCAGACCGGCGAGATAGGCCTCGGCGACCTGGAGGTAGACGTCCCTGGCGAACAACAGCGTGATGTTGATGCTGATGCCGTCGCCGATCAGCGTCTCGATCGCCGGCAGGCCCTCCGGCGTCGCCGGCACCTTGACCATCAGGTTCTTGCGGTCGACATCCTTCCAGAGCCGCCGCGCCTCGGCGACCGTGCCGGCGGTGTCCATCGCCAGATAGGGCGAGACTTCCAGGCTGACATAGCCGTCGCCGGCCCTCAGGCGGTCATAGACCGGGCGGAGCACGTCCGCGGCGTTCTGGATGTCCTCGATCGCGACGGCCTCGAACAGGTCGGCCACGGTCCGGTCGCCGCGCTTCAGCGCCTTGCCGATCGGGGCGTCATACTCGTCCGAACTGCCGATCGCCTTCTCGAAGATCGACGGGTTGGAGGTGACGCCCTTGACGCCGTCGGTGTCGATCAGCCGCTTCAGGTCGCCCTTGGCGATGAAGCCACGGGCCAGGAAGTCCAGCCAGACGGCTTGTCCGTGCTTTTCCAGTTCTTTGACGGGATTCATGATGTTTATTTATCTCCAAGCCTGCGGCGAGGGGTTTCCGCACCGGTCCTGACGCGCTATCCTCTAACCTACATGCTCCCGGGAGGGAACCAATCAAGGGGATAGGCGTCTACCCTCCAGTGTAACTCCGTCGCGATCATGGCGATCCAGGCGGACGTAGCCGTGTTGCGTAAAAAGTCGTCGGCCGGAGCAGTGGCCAAGGGCTCGTTACCAACGTAGCCGCTTCGTCTCGTCAGCCCAGTCTGCGTGGAGTGTCATCAGCGGATTACGGTCCGCCTGATAGATCGTCGCTCGGCCGCGAATGGCCATGCTGGGGAAAAGAGCATGCACGCACATCATGACCGCCTGACGCTCGCTGTTGCCGACAGCCCGCAATCGGTCGCGCCGGCCGCATGCATCGATGCGACCCACGATCTCGAAATCAGCCCGTGTACGACCCAGCTGCGGCTGCTGGTCGCGGCGGGCTTCGCGATGACCCTGTTCAGTGCGACCCTTGCCTTCGACTGGTGGGACGGTCTGGGCGACTACGATACGACGGTCGGCTATGCCGGCGTCGTGCTATTCGGCCTGGTGACCGGCCGGCTGATCTGGCTGCTGCCCGCCGAGCGGGGACCGGTGGTGATCGTCACCCCCTATGGCATCCGCGACCTCCGCATCGGCAACGAATTTCTGCTGTGGGACTCGATTGCGGAGGTTTCGACTGAGGAAGGCCGCGGCCACAAGGCGATCGTGCTGACGCTGACGCCGGCCTTGCAGCGGCAGCTCTGCACCATGAGCACCTTGGCGCACCGTGCGGAGAACGAACGGCAGAATGAACGGATTGTCATCCGCTCCGAGGGTTTGGCGACCGATTTTGATACACTGCTGCGCGCTTGCCGCGATTGTCATGCTGCGAGCGCTGCGCGCACCGCATTGCAGCAGGAAGATGAACGCGGCACGCAAGGCTTCGCCGTACAAGCGTCATAAGATTGCCGCTCGCAGATCGCTCCATGTTGCAGTGCCGGATGGGCTCATCCCCGGTAATGCCCGGATGTTGCGACCAAGTGACATTTTCTGGAAATGAGCGAAGATAGATACAGATTCGCACAAATTACAGGCATGTGCCTGTTCGTAACTCAACGAGTGCCTACGTTGTGCGTTGCGTCGTGTTGGCACCAGGGTGTCCAATGATCGTCATGTGCTCACGCTGATTCGAAATGGCCTGAGGAACGGTCCGGTAACTGCTTTCGTTTCAGCTTGTGGCGGAACTCACGCGGAGAGGGATCATGTATAACGATTCTCTATTCAACGCTTTCGCTAAGTCGTTCGAGGCGAGAAGCCAACACGACATGTCGATGGCGGAATATCTGGAATCGTGTCGAAGCGATCCCATGAAATACGCGAACGCGGCCGAACGACTGCTAGCAGCGATCGGTGAGCCTCAGACGATTGACACGGCCAAGGACCCACGCCTTGGCCGTATTTTTTTGAACCGCACCATCCGGACCTATCCGGCCTTCGCCGGCTTCTACGGCATGGAAGAAACCATCGAGCGCATCGTCGGTTTCTTCCGTCACGCGGCGCAGGGGCTCGAAGAGCGCAAGCAGATCCTCTATCTGCTCGGCCCGGTCGGCGGCGGCAAATCCTCGCTCGCCGAGCGGCTCAAGTCGCTGATGGAAGTGCAGCCGATCTACGTGCTCAAAGCCGGCGATGAATTGAGCCCGGTGTTTGAAAGCCCGCTCAGCCTGTTCGATCCCGATCATCTCGGACCGATGCTGGAAGAGAAGTACGGCATTCCGCGCCGTCGCCTCACCGGCCTGATGAGCCCGTGGTGCTACAAGCGGCTGGAAGCCTTCGGCGGTGACATTTCTCAGTTCAGAGTCGCAAAAATCCAGCCGTCGCGGCTGCGCCAGATCGCGGTCTCCAAGACCGAGCCTGGTGACGAGAACAACCAGGACATCTCCTCGCTGGTCGGCAAGGTCGATATCCGCAAGCTCGAGACCTACGCGCAGAACGATCCCGACGCCTACAGCTATTCGGGCGGCCTCAACCGCGCCAACCAGGGCATCCTTGAATTCGTCGAGATGTTCAAGGCGCCGATCAAGATGCTGCACCCGCTGCTCACCGCAACGCAGGAGGGCAACTACATCGGCACCGAGAATATCGGCGCGATCCCGTTCACCGGCGTGATCCTCGCGCACTCGAACGAAGCCGAGTGGTCGAGCTTCAAGGCCAACAAGAACAACGAGGCCTTCATCGACCGCATCTGCGTGATCAAGGTGCCGTACTGCCTCCGGGCCACCGAAGAGCAGAAGATCTACGAAAAGCTGATCCAGGGCTCGGAGCTGGCGGCCGCGCCGTGCGCACCCTCGACCCTGGAGACGCTGGCGCGGTTCTCGGTGATGTCGCGCCTGCGCAAGCACGAGAACTCCACGCTGTTCGGCAAGATGCGGGTCTATGACGGCGAGAGCCTGAAGGAATCCGATCCGAAGGCACGGAGCGTCCAGGAATATCGTGATGCCGCCGGCGTCGACGAGGGCATGGACGGCGTCTCCACCCGCTTCGCCTTCAAGATCCTGGCTGCGACCTTCAACCACGATCCGCAGGAAGTCGCTGCCGACGCCGTGCATCTGATGTACGCGCTGGAGCAGTCGATCCGCCGCGAGCAGCTCCCGGAGGAAGTCGAGAAGCGCTATCTCGAATTCATCAAGGCGGACCTGGCGCCGCGCTACGCCGAGTTCATCGGCAACGAGATCCAGAAGGCCTATCTCGAATCCTACTCGGATTACGGCCAGAATCTGTTCGACCGCTACGTCGACTACGCCGATGCCTGGATCGAGGATCAGGACTTCAAGGATGCCGACACCGGCCAGCTGCTCGATCGCGAGCTTTTGAACCAGGAACTGACCAAAATCGAGAAGCCGGCGGGCATCGCCAACCCGAAGGACTTCCGCAACGAGGTGGTCAAATTCTCGTTACGGTCGCGGGCCCAGAACGGAGGCAAGAATCCGACCTGGATTTCCTACGAGAAGATTCGCGACGTGATCGAAAAGCGGATATTCTCGCAGGTCGAGGACCTGCTTCCGGTCATCTCCTTCGGGTCGAAGAAGGACGGCGAGACGGAGAAGAAGCACGGCGAGTTCGTCGCACGCATGGTGGAGCGCGGCTACACCGAGCGTCAGGTTCGCCGGCTCGTCGAATGGTACATGCGTGTGAAACAGGCCGGTTGAGGCGGATGGAGCGGATGGAAAAGTGCCCATTCACATTATTGACAGGCGCCTGAATCCAGGCGGCAAGAGTCTTGAGAACCGGCAGCGGTTCTTGCGTCGGGCCAAATCCCTGGTGCAGGGCGCCGTCAAGAAGACCTCGCAGGAACGCGACATCAAGGACGTCCTGGAGGGTGGTGAGGTCACGATACCGCTCGACGGCATGCACGAGCCGCGTTTCCGCCGTGAAGGCGGAACGCGCGACATGGTGTTGCCCGGGAACAAGAAGTTCATCGAGGGCGATTACCTCCAGCGATCCGGCCAGGGCAGCGCCAAGGATTCCGGTCCCGGCGAAGGCGACAGCGAGGACGCGTTCCGCTTCGTCCTCTCCCGCGACGAGTTCGTGGATCTGTTCCTCGACGACCTCGAGCTGCCGGATCTTGCCAAGCGCAAGATCGCGCAGACCGAGAGCGAGGGCATCCAGCGCGCCGGCTACACCACGTCCGGCTCGCCCGCCAACATCTCGGTCAGCCGGACGGTGAAGCTCGCGCTGGCGCGCCGCATCGCGCTCAAGCGTCCCCGCAAGGAGGAGATCGAGGAGCTGGAAGCCGCGATCGCGGCATGCACCGACGAGGACGAGCGTGTGGTGCTGCTCGCCGAGCTCGAAAGGCTGAAGGCGAGGACTAAGCGCATTCCCTTCGTCGATCCGCTCGATATCCGCTACCGCCGCTACGAGAAGGTGCCGCGGCCGGTGGCGCAGGCGGTGATGTTCTGCCTGATGGACGTCTCCGGCTCGATGTCCGAGCACATGAAGGATCTCGCCAAGCGCTTCTACATGCTGCTCTACGTGTTCCTGAAGCGACGCTACAAGCATGTCGAGATCGTCTTCATCCGCCACACCGACCGCGCCGAGGAGGTGGACGAGCAGACCTTCTTCTACGGTCCGGCCTCGGGCGGCACGCTGGTCTCCAGCGCGCTCCACGCCATGCACGAGATCGTGCGCGAGCGTTTCAATCCGGCGGACTGGAACATCTACGCCGCGCAGGCCTCCGACGGCGACAATTCCTATTCCGACGGCGAGCTCACGGGCATGCTGCTGACCGACAAGATCCTGCCGGTCTGCCAGTTCTTTGCCTATCTCGAGGTCGGGGAGTCCGGCGGCAGCGCCTTCGATCTCTCCGACTCCTCGCTCTGGACCCTCTACGACCGCCTGCGCAACAGCGGCGCACCGCTCTCAATGCGCAAGGTCAGCGAGCGCAGCGAGATCTTCCCGGTGTTCCACGATCTGTTCCAGCGCCGGGAAACTTCCCAGGAGAAAGCCGCTCCATGACGGAACGCTTGTTCGAAGGCGCCGATTGGGATTTCCACACCTTGCAGCGCATCACCGATGCCTGTGAGGAGGTGGCGACGAAGGATCTCGGGCTCGACGTCTATCCGAACCAGATTGAGGTCATCACCGCCGAGCAGATGCTGGATGCCTACTCGTCCGTCGGCATGCCGCTGTTCTACAAGCACTGGTCGTTCGGCAAGCACTTCGCGTTCCACGAGGCCTCGTACCGCAAGGGCCTGATGGGGCTTGCCTATGAGATCGTGATCAACTCCTCGCCCTGCATCTCCTATCTGATGGAGGAGAACACGGCGACGATGCAGACGCTGGTGATCGCCCACGCCGCCTTCGGCCATAACCACTTCTTCAAGAACAACTATCTGTTCAAGCAGTGGACCGACGCCGACGGCATTCTGGACTATCTCGACTTTGCCAAGAACTACGTCATGACCTGCGAGGAGCGCTACGGCCGCGTCGAGGTCGAGCGCACCCTGGATGCCGCGCATGCGCTGATGTCGCACGGCATCGACCGCTATCCCGGCAAGAAGAAGCTGGATCTGCGTGCCGAGGAGAAGCGGGCAGGGCGCCGCCGTCAGCACGAGGAGGAAGTCTTCAACGACCTCTGGCGCACCGTGCCGAAGGGGGCCTCGAAGACCCGCTCCGCGCTCAGCATCGAACGCCGCCGCAAGCTGCTCGGCCTGCCGCAGGAAAACCTGCTCTACTTCCTGGAGAAGAGCGCGCCGCGGCTGGCGCCCTGGCAGCGCGAGCTTTTGCGCATCGTCCGACACATCGCGCAATATTTCTATCCGCAGAGCCAGACCAAGGTGATGAACGAGGGGACGGCGACCTACGTCCACTATCGCATCATGACCAAGCTGCATCAGCAAGGCCGCATCTCCGACGGCAACTTCCTCGAATTCCTGCAGTCGCACACCAACGTGGTGTTCCAGCCCGAATTCGACGATCCGCGCTTCTCCGGCTTCAATCCCTATGCGCTCGGCTTTGCCGTGATGCAGGACATCGAGCGCATCGTCACCCGGCCGGAAGACGAGGACCGCGAGTGGTTCCCCGACATTGCCGGCAAGAACGACGTGATGGGTGTGCTGCGCGACGTCTGGGCCAACTACCGCGATGAAAGCTTCATCGCGCAGTTCCTGAGCCCGAAGCTGATGCGGCACTTCCGCATGTTCCACCTGCACGACGATCCCGAGGAGCGCGCCGGCATCCGGGTCGATGCCATCCACGACGATCGCGGCTTCCGCCGGGTGCGGCGTGAGCTGGCGCGGCAGCATGATGTCGGCTTCATCGACGCCAATATCGAAGTGGTCGACGTCGATCTCTCCGGCGACCGCCGGCTGATCCTGCATCACCACGTCATCAAGGGCTCGCAGCTCAACGAGACCGACGCCAAGCGCGTGCTCCAGCACCTCGCCGATCTCTGGACTTACGACGTCTCACTGATCGAGGTCGACGCCAACGACAAGGTCCTGCGCGAATATGTCGTAAGCCCGCGTCCGATCCCGGCGGCGGCCTGAGACGGCTGGTAGCTGCTAGAACATCGACGTGGCGGTAGCTCGCCCGCGGCCAATCCTTCGAGACGCCCGCCTCTGGCGGGCCCTCAGGATGAGGACGGAGTGTGCGGGAGCTATGTCGACAGACAGCGCTTCTGCTTAGCCTCATCCTGAGGAGACCGCGGAGCGGTCGTCTCGAAGGACGAGGCGCTTGCTCTGGCCGTCACCAAGAATTTGCATCGACTTGACGTAGTCTAAGTCGATCGCTTCTTCGCCGGCTTCTTCTTGGACGCATTCAGCTCCACGGCTGCGCGAATGAGCGCCTTCAACGCCTTCTCGTTGATCTTTTCGCCTTCGCGAATGTCGATCGCGCGGCGCACGTTTCCCTCGAGGCTGGAATTGAACAGGCCGGCCGGGTCGTCCAGCGCCGCGCCCTTGGCGAAAGTCAGCTTCACGACGGCCTTGTAGGTCTCGCCGGTGCAGATGATGCCGTCGTGCTCCCACACGGGAACGCCGCGCCATTTCCATTCCTCGACGACGTCAGGATCGGCCTGCTTGATCAGGCCGCGGATGCGCCCCAGCATCTCGCCGCGCCAGTCGCCGAGCTCCTCGATTCTGCCGTCGATCATCCTGGAGGGCGAAGCGCCGTCCGTCTTGGTCGCGCTGCTTGTCTTCGCGGTTACAGCCTTCTTCATGATCACGCCTCTTGCCGCGCGCCGCTGCGGCGGCTGACATAGGGCAGCGCGAACATGTAGAGCCCGGTCGCGAGCAACGGAATCAGCGGGACGAATGCCAGCAGCCCGATCCACGTGGCCTGGATTTGCAGCGTCAGGGCAACGATGTTCGCGATGACGGCGAGCGTGAAAGCAAGCGACAGCCAGCGATGGATCTGCCGAACCCACATATTCCCGGTCAATGAAACCTCCTCTTGAGATGATCGAATGAAGACCGGCGACGGACCTAGTCAGCTCGCGCCAGCACCTCGTCCAGCCTGGCGAAAAACTGCTTCCAGCCGGCATGAGCGCCGCCATAGGCCTGCTTCTGCGTCGGGCTGAAGCCCGCCTGCTCGACGCGCAGATGCGTGCCCGCGTTCGTCGGTGTCAGCGTGAAGGTCACCACACTTTTCAGATCGAACGCCGCGTCCTCATGCGAGAAATTCCAGGTATAGGCGAGCGCCCGCTGCGGCTCGATGGTGAGGACCTCGCAGTCCAGCACGCCGCCCCATTCGCCGCGAAGATTGAAGCGATGACCGACGACCGGCTTGAAGTCGTTCTTCATCAGCCATTCCTCGATCAGATGCGGCTGCGTCAGCGCGCGCCAGATCCGCTCGGCCGGAAAGGCAAATTCGCGCTCGATCACCACGGAGCGCATCTCGGCGGCAGCTTCGGTCATTGGTCCATCCTCTTCAGGAGATCGTCGAGAGCATCGAGCCGGTTCTGCCAGAAGCCGGCCATCTGGCCGGTCCAGTCGATCAGCGGATTGAGCGCGCCGGGCTGCGCGCTGTAATGGGTCTGGCGTCCTGCATGGCGGTCGCGCACCAGCCCGGCCTGCTTCAGCGCGCCGAGATGTTTTGAGACCGCTGGCTGGGAAACGCCTGATGTCGCAGTCAGTGCCCCGACCGTCTGCTCGCCCTCGCGGCACAGCCGCTCGAAGATCGCCCTCCGAGTCGGATCGGCGAGCGTCCTGAACAGAAGATCGTGCGCGGCGGACATGTGAAATCCATAACCCATAAGTTATGGATTAACTCATAACCGTAGAGTTATGGATAAGTCAAGCCCGAGAATGGAAGACTTCGACGCCTAAGGCCGCAGGTAGAGATAACCCTGCGACTGGAGCTCGGCCAAGCGGACCACGCCGCCTTTCTCCGCGCTGACGAAGCCCGGCAGCAAACCCGTCAGGGTGACGTTCTGCGCCTTCATCGTGTTGGCGCACGCCGCAAGTTCGACACCGTCCCTGGAGAAGTCGCCGACGCGTTTGCCGACGTCGGGATTGGTCTGCGCCCGGTGAAACGCCTTCAGCGCCGGCCCGTGAATCACCAATGCGATTGTGACGTGTTGGGGGCCGCCGACGCCGTCAATGTGGTTCTGGATGTTGCCGAGCACGAAATTGACCTTCTCGGCGTCGCTGAGGTGATAGACGACCTTGAGCTTGTTGCCCGCGCCGGCTTCCGTCGCGGCCTTCGCGCTGGAGCCGCCAAGCGCCGCGCCTAGGGCCGAGACGGCGCTCCACAAGATGCTCCGGCGGTTTTCATGATCGCACCGGGCGCGTGAACCATTGACGGCCGCATCGGAGGGGGGTGAGAGCCGACTGGCGGTTAGTCGCAAGCCGAACGCCGCGCGTTCAAGTGCCGATGCCTTGCATTCCCGTGGGCAGCCTCGCGCAAGGTTCCAGTCCTAATAACTCGGGAGAAGGGGCGTTCGTAAACCCAGGGTTGCTGCAAAAGGCTGGTGGCGGTCGAACATGTCCGTAGGTCAGAACTTGCCCAACATTACGATCGGCTATTCCCGGGGACGGCTGCTGGTGTTTTTCGGCGCCGGTCTGCTGCTGACGCTGCTCTGCGCTGCGCTCGCATTCATGTGGCAGCAAGGCAAGAACATCACCACGTTCGAGGTCGCCGCCTGCTACGTCGGCGCGGTGTTTTTCGGCCTTGCCACCTTCAGGATGCTCTGGAGGTTGATCTCCGCCAGGTCGCCGGTCGTCTTCATCAGCCGTGTCGGCATTCGCGACCTCAGGCTCGCCGACGAGACCATCGCCTGGAGCTCCGTGCGGAAGATACAGATCTGGGAGCAGCGCCTGCAGAAGTTCGTGGTGCTCAAGCTCGATCCTCTTGTCGCCGGGCGATTCTCCGGGGGCTTCCTGAGGCGTGCCTTGTCGCTGATGAACAAGACGCTTGGCGCTGACAGCGTGATCGTCAATGCGGGCGGCCTGACCATGGACGTCAAGACATTGCTCGAGACCTGCAAGCAATATTGGGGTGCCGGACGACCGGCCCCTTCGGACCACTCCGTGCCGGAGCCTGAACCGGAGCCCGAGGCTGTCAGCTGAAGCGGGCGAGGAATCGCCGGCATTGGGTAAGATGCCGCGCATCGCAGCGGCGGTCGAAGCAGGCATAGGCTGCGTTGCCGTGTGGTCGCGCGAGCCTTAGTCCGCCGTCGGTCCGCGAAGGTTCAATCCTTGCCGCGATTCCGCCCGGGAACTCGGCGCCGCTGATTTCTGCGAGATTGTCGCGGATCATCAATGTGATAGTCTTCACAGACAGCTGAAATTCGATGTCGTAAGCTCACCCGCGTTTGTGGAGTTCCCCGCAATGGGCGAGATTCGTAACTTCAGATCCGGAAATCATGACGAGCCGCCTCCACACGGCTCGATGCCGCGTCGTCTCGCCGCAATCATCGTCGGTGACATCGCTTCCTACAGCCGCTTGATGCAGGCCGACGAGGAAGGCACGCATGTTCGCGTCAAGCGGATCGAGCGGGATCTCATCGAGCCCAGCATCGTCGAACACCATGGAACGTTGGTGAAGACGACGGGAGACGGCTTCATCGCGATCTTCGACAGTCCGGTCGAGGCCGTTCGCTGCAGCATCGTCATTCAGCAGAATCTCGTCGGGCGCAACGCTTCGCTTCCGAAGGACTCCCGGATCGAATATCGGATCGGCGTCAATCTCGGTGACGTCATCGTGGAGCCGGACGACGTCTACGGCGACGGCGTCAACATCGCCACGCGCATCGAGGGTATCGCCGAGCCCGGTCAGGTCTATATCTCGGGCGCGATCTACGAACAGATCAAGCACAAGGTGGTATGCGGCTATGAGTCGCTCGGCGACCGCAAGGTCAAGAACATCACCGATCCGGTGCGTGTCTATCGCGTGCTGCCGGACGCAGATGCGGTCGGGAGGACCCGAGGTCGGCGCGAGAATACCCTGATCTTCCTTCTCGGCGTCACGCTCCTCGTGATCGCTTCCGGCGTGCTGTGGTATCTGCTGGCCCAGCCGTCAGGCAGGGTGAAGGAGCAGGCCGCCGCGCCGACTGTTGCTCCGGTCGCATCACCGAGCCCGCAACCTCCACCGCGAGAAGCAGCGACACAAACGCCGCAGCCGTCTCCTTCATTGGCGGCATCATCTCCATCACCCGCTCCGGCGCCAAGTGCTTCAGCGTCAAGTGCTCCGGCGCCAAGTGCTTCCGCGCCAAGTGCTTCGACGTCAAGTGCTTCGACGTCAAGTCCAGCACCAAGCCCATCGGCCACGCCGCTCCGCGAACCCGAGATGATCGCCATTCGCGGCGGCAGCTTCGCGATGGGAAGCAATGACGACCCGACCGAACGTCCCGTCCACCAGGTCACGGTCAAGCCGTTCTCAATCGGCAAATATCCGGTGACCGTGCAGGAATGGAACGAATGCGCGGCTGCAAAGGCGTGCGGCTTCACCGCCATCGGCAAGGACGATGCGCCGATCACCAATGTGAGCTGGACCGACGCGCAGCAATATGCGGCCTGGCTCGCGCGGACCACGAAGAAGTCGTATCGGCTTCCGAGCGAGGCCGAATGGGAATACGCCGCGCGCGGCGGGACGCAGACGAAATATTGGTGGGGCGACAAGCTCCAGCCGGGCATGGCGGGATGCAAGGATTGCGGTGACCTCGCGGCCGAGCAGCCGGCGAAGGTCGGCAGCTTCAAGCCGAATCCGTTCGGCGTCCACGACATGGGTGGCGGTGTCGATCAGTGGGTCGAGGACTGCTGGCGCAGGACCTATCAGGGCGCACCCGGTGACGGCTCGGCATGGACCGGCGGGGACTGCTCGTCGCATGTCCTGCGCTCGGGTTCATGGAAGAACGATTCGAGATATGTGAGGCCGTCCAACCGCGATGGCTACGATACCAATGTTCGTTATCCGACGCATGGATTCCGCGTTGCTCTAAGTCCTTAAGTGGTGGAGTCATTTCGATGCAGATCATTCGTTGCGCTGCCCTGGCGGCGGCGCTCGCATTGCTCCCAGGCGTCGCCTATCCGCAGGGCAAGACCGCTCCCAAGGATGCCAAGCTTTATTTCATCACCCCGCGTGACGGGCAGAAGGTTCGCGGCGGGTTCTGGGTCCGGTTCGGCTTGCGCAACATGGGCGTGACGCACGCCGGCGACGAGTACCAGAACGCCGGCCATCATCATTTGCTGGTCGACGTCAAGGATCCCATCGATCCCAAGGAGCCAATCCCGCAGGACAAGTCGCATCTGCACTTTGGGGCGGGGCAGACCGAAACCATGCTCGAACTTCCCCCCGGGACGCACACGCTGCAATTGGTGCTGGGCGACGCGAAGCACTATCCGTTCGAGCCGCCTGTCGTATCGGAGAAGATCACCATACGTGTCAGGCAGCCGGTCGAGCGGGGGAGATGATCACCGCAGGCTGGCGTTGAACTTGTCCAGCGCCGCCGAGCCCGGGCACAGCGTGTCCGCCTCCATCGTATTGAGCGGCGTCTCGACCGTGTTGAGATGCGTGTGCAGGTCTTCCGCATCGGGATCGACGTAGAGCAGACCGGTGACGATCTGGCCCTTGGCGGCGTGCTTCTGGAGGAATGTCTGGGCGCCGAGGCGGTCGTGCGGGTCGTAATCCGCGTCGATCTTGCGCAGCGCGATCTTGCTGCCGTCGTGCTGCTCGACCACCTGCACCGTTCCCGGCGCGTAATCGACGGCGATGGGATCGCGGCCGACCAGCACGTCGAGCCGGTTCACGGCGTCATTGTGCTCGCGCACATAGTCGAAGCTTTTGGTCGAGCCGGCGTGATTGTTGAAGGCGATACAGGGGCTGATGACGTCGATGAAGGATGCGCCCTTGTGGCCGATCGCGGCGGCGATCAGCGGCACCAGCTGGCTCTTGTCGCCGGAGAACGAGCGGGCGACGAAGGTGGCCCCTAGCTGCAGCGCGATCGCGACGAGGTCGATCGCGTTGTCGGTGTTGGTCACGCCTTTCTTGGACTTCGAGCCGCGGTCGGCGGTCGCCGAGAACTGGCCCTTGGTCAGGCCGTAGACGCCGTTGTTCTCGACGATATAGGTCATGTTGACGCCGCGCCGGATCGAATGCGCGAACTGGCCGAAGCCGATCGAGGCGGAATCGCCGTCGCCGGAGACGCCGAGATAGATCAAATCGCGGTTGGCGAGGTTGGCGCCGGTCAAGACCGACGGCATGCGGCCGTGCACGGAGTTGAAGCCGTGCGAGTTGCCGAGGAAATAGTCCGGCGTCTTCGACGAGCACCCGATGCCCGAAATCTTCGCGACCCGATGCGGTTCGATCGAGAGCTCGTAGCAGGCTTCGATGATCGAGGCCGTGATCGAGTCGTGGCCGCAGCCGGCGCACAGGGTCGAGATCTTGCCCTCGTAGTCGCGGTGCGTGTAGCCGAGCTCGTTCTTCTTGAGGCCCGGATGATGGAACTTCGGCTTGGCAATATAGGTCATGACACGGCCTTGCGGAGCGGGGTCACCTTGAGGTGATCCTGGTGGTCGCCAATGGCTTTTGCGATGTAGCGGGCGGTGATCGGAGTGCCGTCATAATGGACGATCGGCACCAGGCGCACCGGGTCGATGCCGTTCTCGTTGACGATGAGCTGGCGGAGCTGGGCGTCGCGGTTCTGTTCGACCACGTAGACGAAGTCGTGCTCGGCGAGGAAGCTCGCCACGCTCGAGTGGAACGGGAAGGCGCGGATGCGCAGGCGGTCGAGCTGATGTCCGCGTGCCTCCAGCAGGCCGATCGCCTCGTCCATCGCGGGCGAGGTCGAGCCGAAATAGATCACGCCATATTTGGTCGGCCGTTCCGCGTTGGCCTGGAGCGGGCGCGGGACCAGGTCCTGCGCGGTCTCGAACTTGCGCACCAGGCGCTGCATGTTGTCGGCATAGACCGAGCCTTCCTCGGAGTAACGCGCATAGCGATCGCGCGAGGTGCCGCGGGTGAAATAGGAGCCCTTGGTCGGATGCGTGCCGGGATAGGTGCGGTAGGGAATGCCATCGCCGTCGACGTCGAGATAGCGGCCGAAGTCGCGGCCTTCCTCCAGCATCTCCGTGGTCATCACCTTGCCGCGGTCATACTGCTTCGCGTCGTCCCACTTCAGCGGGCGGCAAAGACGGTGGTTCATCCCGATGTCGAGGTCGAGCATCAAGAAGATCGTGGTCTGGAGCCGCTCGGCAAGATCGAATGCGGCCGCCGCGAACTCGAAGGCCTCGGCCGGATCTTCCGGGAACAGCAGCACGTGCTTGGTGTCGCCATGCGAAGCATAGGCGCAGGCGATGATGTCGCATTGCTGGGTGCGGGTCGGCATGCCGGTCGAGGGACCGGCGCGCTGGATGTTCATGATCACGGCCGGAATCTCGGCGAAATAGGAGAGGCCGATGAACTCGGTCATCAAGGAGATGCCGGGGCCGGAGGTCGCGGTGAAGGCGCGGGCGCCGTTCCAGGACGCGCCGATGACGATACCGATCGAAGCCAGCTCGTCCTCGCCCTGCACGATCGCGTATTTCGCCTTGCCCGTTTCAGGGTCGTGCCGATACTTCTTGCAGTGGGCGGTGAAAGCCTCCGCCACCGACGAGGACGGCGTGATCGGATACCAGGCGCACACGGTGGCGCCGCCATAGACCGCGCCGAGCGCTGCGGCGCTGTTGCCCTCGATGAAGATGCGGTCGCCGACCTTGTCGGTTTTCTTCACCCGCAGCCCGATCGGGCATTTCAAATTCTGCAGCGCCCAGTCGCGGCCGAGATGCAGCGCATGGACGTTGGAGGAGAGCAGCTTCTCCTTGCCCTTGTACTGCTCGCCGATCAGCTGCTCGATCAGCTTCGGGTCCATGTCGAGCAGCGCCGAGAGGCTGCCCAGATAGATGATGTTCTTGAACAGCTGGCGCTGGCGCGGATCGGTGTAGGTCGAGTTGGTGATCGCGGTGAGCGGCACGCCGATCACGGTGATGTCGTCGCGGAATTTGGTCGACGGCATCGGCTTGGTGGAATCGTAGAACAGATAGCCGCCGGGCTCGATGCCGGCGATGTCCTTGTCCCAGGTCTGCGGGTTCATCGCCACCATCATGTCGACGCCGCCACGGGCGCCGAGGTGGCCGTCTTCCGTCACCCGCACCTCGTACCAGGTCGGCAGGCCCTGGATGTTGGAGGGGAAGATGTTGCGGGGGGAGACCGGAACGCCGTGACGCAGGATCGCGCGCGCGAACATCTCGTTGGCGCTGGCCGAGCCCGAGCCGTTGACGTTGGCGAAGCGGACGACGAAGTCGTTTACGCTGCTGAGCGGCTTTTTGTCGGACATGTCGAACCTGCGTAAGTCATCTCGATGAAATATTTCTGCATGTCCCAGGCTCCGGTGGGACAACGCTCGGCGCACAGCCCGCAATGCAGGCAGACGTCCTCGTCCTTGACCATCACGCGCCCGGTCTTGAGGTCGCTGGAGACGTAAAGGTCCTGGTCCGGATGCGGCGAGGGCGCCTTCAGGCGCTGGCGTAGGTCGCTTTCCTCGCCATTATCAGTGAAGGTGATGCAGTCCATCGGGCAGATGTCGACGCAGGCGTCGCACTCGATGCAGAGCGAGGTCGAGAACACGGTCTGGACGTCGCAGTTCAGGCAGCGCTCGGCTTCGCCCAGCGCCAGCTTGACGTCGTAGCCGAGCTCGACCTCGGTTCGGATGTCCTTCAGCGCAATCACCTTGTCGCGATGCGGAACCTTGAAGCGCTTGTCGTTGGAGATGTCGTTGTCATAGCTCCATTCGTGGATGCCCATCTTCTGCGAGGAGATTTGCACCTCCGGCAGCGGCCGTTCGGTGATGTCATCGCCCGAGAGCATCTTGTGGATCGACAGCGCGGCGTCGTGGCCCTGCGCCACGGCCCAGATGATGTTCTTCGGGCCGAACGCGGCGTCACCACCGAAGAACACTTTCGGATTGGTCGAGACGAAGGTCTTCGGATCGACCTTGGGCATGTGCCATTTGTCGAACTCGATGCCGCAATCCTGCTCGATCCAGGGGAAGGCGTTCTCCTGGCCCACCGCGACCAGCACGTCGTCGCAGGGAATGGTCTGATCGGGGTCGCCCGAAGGCACCAGATTGCGGCGGCCTTTGGCGTCGTATTCGGCTTTGACGTGCTGGAAGGTGACGCCGATGAGCTTGCCGGCGACATGCTTGAATGCCACCGGCACCATATAGTTGAGGATCGGGATGTCCTCGTGGATCGCGTCTTCCTTCTCCCAGGGCGAGGCCTTCATCTCCTCGAAGCCGGAGCGCACAATGACCTTCACGTCTGCGCCGCCGAGGCGGCGCGCGGTGCGGCAGCAATCCATCGCCGTGTTGCCGCCGCCGAGCACGATCACGCGCTTGCCGATTTTGTCGATATGGCCGAATGACACCGAAGACAGCCAATCGATGCCGATATGGATGTTGGCGGCAGCTTCTTTCCGGCCGGGAACGTCGAGCTCGCGTCCGCGCGGTGCGCCGGAGCCGACGAAGATCGCGTCGTATTTCTCCGCGAGCAGCGCCTTCATGCTCTCGATGCGGTGGCCGCCTTTGAATGCGACGCCGAGATCGAGGATGTAGCCGGTCTCCTCGTCAATGACCGAATTGGGCAGGCGGAATTTCGGGATTTGCGTGCGCATCATGCCGCCGGCCTCGGGATCGCCGTCGAACACGGTGCAGTGATAGCCGAGCGGGGCAAGATCGCGCGCCACCGTCAGCGAGGCGGGGCCACCGCCGACGAACGCAACGCGCTTGCCGTTCTTCTGCGACGGGCGCGGCAGGCGCTGCCTGATGTCGTCCTTGAAGTCGGCGGCGACGCGCTTGAGGCGGCAGATCGCCACCGGCGTCTCCTCGACGCGTCCGCGCCGGCATGCCGGCTCGCATGGACGATCGCAGGTGCGTCCCAGAATTCCGGGAAACACGTTCGATTTCCAATTGATCATGTAGGCGTCGCTGTAGCGGCCTTGTGCGATCAGTCGGATGTATTCGGGAACCGGGGTGTGTGCAGGACAGGCCCACTGGCAATCGACCACTTTGTGAAAGTAGTCGGGGGCCGCGATATCGGTCGGTTTCATTCCTACCCTGTCCGCACAGGCCCAAAGACCCGGCGGCCTTTTCTTGAGCTTGGCGAACGCTAATGCGCGTCGATCTGGTTTATGAATGACGTCATTGGGTTAGCTTATTAGAACCGTTCCGAAGTACAACGGCAAATTTTCGCGATCACCGCCTTTCATGGGAGCTGCGCGCGCACAGCATTGACGCCGCACGCAAGATGCGTGCGGTGCAATATGTTGCAATGCGGATGGCGCTTTAGCTCTGCGCGATGTCGCTCTTCGCGAGGTCCCACATCAGGCTGTAAGTGCCGACCGAGACCGGAAGCGGGAAGGGCGCGGCAGCCGGGCCGGTGAAGCGTTCGGCGATGACGGCCGAGACCGCGCCGACATGCGTGCCGTCGATCAGCACGAACCAGTCGCGCGCGCCCTCATTGCGCACCGCCGGAATGTCGGCGGTCGCGCCCGACAATTCCGGCTCGCTTTCGAGCAGATGCATCGAGATGATGCCCTCGCGCTCCCCGGGCGTCAGCTTTTCGTGCAGTGCATCACGCCATGTCGCAGCATTGTCGGCGCTCGGCCGCAGCCGCACCAGCCCGAGCGCTGCGCCGCGGCCGGTGCCCTTGCTGATGGTGATGCGCGCGACGACGCGCAGCATATTCTTGAAATGCGCCATGGTCCGCCGCGACCATTCGGTCTGGTTGGCGAGGCGGGCCCGATAGGCGGGACTGTCGAGCACGTCGAGCGTTGCGGTCGAGTACAGCGAGAGATATTTGGGGTTGGCGGCATGCGCGACATAGCGCCGCGCCTCCAGGAAACCCTCGATCGCGACGCGCTCTTCCAGATGCTCGCGATCGTACCAGCGGTTGAAATCGGCCTCATCTGGAACGTCGATGTTCATCGACGTCAGCAGCATGCCTTGCCCGGCGAGCGGCATTGTTCTTGTCCTTCCCATTCAGACCCTCATGGTGGGGAGCCACGAAGTGGCGTCTCGAACCATGAAGGCCCCGCTGCTAGATCCGGGCCTTATCCTTCGAGACGCGCTCCTTTTGGAGCGCTCCTCAGGATGAGGAGATCGATCTAGCGCGCGGCTTTCGACGCGAGATCGGCGATCGACTTCATGACCGCGTCCCGCACGCCGGCATCATAGAGCGAATGTCCGGCTTCTTCCACGATCCGAATCTCGGAACCCGGCCAAACTTTCGCAAGCCGCTCGGATGTCTCAGGAGGGCACAACAGATCGTAGCGGCCCTGCACGATGATGCCGGGAATGCCGGCGAGCTTGCCCGCATTCCGCAACAGCTGGTTGTCCGTCATGAAGCTGTCGTGGACGAAATAATGCGCCTCCATGAATGGCGTCGCAGGCAGCGTGCGCCACACGTTCAGCGATGCGAGGTCCAGCCGCGTCTTGGCCGCCTTGTGCTCGGACAGGACGCGCTCGGTGTCGTGCCAGGCCCGCGCGGCGGGGCCGTGCACCGACGGATCGGCATCGAGGATGCGGCGCCAATAGGCGTCCACCGGGTGCGCGCGCTCCTCGAGCGGCAGCACGCTCAAAAAATCCTCGTAGAGCGCTGGATAGAATTGCGACAGGCGCGATGTGAAGGCGGTTTCGACCTCGGCGCGGGTGCCCAGGAAGGTTGCACGGAGCGCAATGCCCGAGACACGCTCGGGATGCGCCTCGGCATAAGCCAATGCCAGCGTCGCGCCCCAGGAGCCGCCGACCACCATCCAGCGGTCGAAGCCGAATTTCTCGCGGATCTTCTCCATGTCCGCGATCAGATGCGCCGTCGTGTTATTTTCCCGCGATTCCTTGGGACGGCTGCGGCCGCAGCCGCGCTGGTCGAACAGCACCGCGCAGAAGCGTTCGGGATCGAACAGCTTGCGATGGTCGGGTTGGCAGCCGCTGCCGGGCCCGCCATGCAGATAGATGGCGGGGATGCCGTCAGCGCGGCCGACGCTCTCGACATAGAGCTCGTGGCCGTCGCCGACGTCGAGCATGTCGGAGGTCAGCGGCGCAAAGGGATCGGCGCGTTTGGCCGCTGCGGCCGCGTCGGCGTCAGGCATCATTCCCGGATTCCAGAGTGCCGCCGGCGAAATTGCGATAGAGGAAGCGGTTGGTCTCGCCCTCGGCCTCGCGCTCGGCCTGCTTGAAGATGGTCTCGTGCAGCGGCGACAGCGCGCAGGCGGGATCGGTGTTGGCGGCATCGCCCGTCAGCGCAAAGGCCTGGCACCGGCAGCCGCCGAAATCGATCTCGCGGAATTCGCAAGTCTTGCACGGCTCCTTCATCCAGCCGGTGCCGCGATAGCGGTTGAAGGCATCCGAGTTCTGCCAGATCCAGGCGATCGAATGGTTGGAGCGCACGGATTCGAACTCGAGCCCCGTGATGCTCTCGGCGGCGTGGCAGGGCAGCACCTTGCCGGCCGGCGAGATGTTGAAGAACTGCCGGCCCCAGCCGCCCATGCATTTCTTCGGCCGCAGCGCGTAATAGTCGGGCACGACATAGTCGATGGCGAGCGTGCCCTTCAGCCGCTCGCGCGCCTCCTCGACGATGCGGGTGCATTCATCTAACTGCGCCACGGTCGGCATCAAGGCGGCGCGGTTCTTCAGCGCCCAGCCGTAATACTGGACATTGGCGACCTCGAGCCGGTCGGCGTCGAGGTCGATCGACATCTGGATGATGTCGGGGAGCTGATGCAAATTCTGCCGGTGCATCACCGCGTTCACGGTGAGCGGCAGATCGAGCTCGCGGGTCCATTTCGCCACTTCGAGCTTCTTGCGATGCCCGTTCTTGTAGCCGGCGACGCGGTCGGCGATGCCTTCCTCGACACCCTGGAAGCTGATCTGCACATGGCAGAGGCCGGCGTCCGCGAGCGCGCTGAGCCGCTCGCGCGTCAGCAGCACGGCCGAGGTGATCAGATTGGTGTAGAGGCCGGCATCGCTCGCATGCTTGACCAGCTCGACGAGGTCCTTCCGCGCGGTCGGCTCGCCGCCGGAGAAATGCACCTGGAGCACGCCGATCTCGGCGAGCTCGCTCAAGACCTTCTTCCACTCCTCGGTGGTCAGCTCCTTGCCGGAGCGGTCGAGCTCGACGGGATTGGAGCAATAGGGGCATTGCAGCGGGCAGCGATGGGTGATCTCGAGCAATACGGCGAGCGGAATGCCGAACGTCTCCGCTGTCGAGCGTTGCTTCTCCAGCACCGCGAGGCTGTCGCTGATGTCGGGCGGAAGATTGCCGAGCAGGTCGCTCATGACGTCTTCTCCCGGGCTTCGGTGAGAAAGCCCTTGTCGGCGAGATCCTGCAGCATGACGATGACGTCGGCCAGGATCGCCTCGCGCGGCGCGGCGTATTTCGCGGCCAGCTGGTCGGCGACGTCACCGACATTGCGCTCGCCGTCGCAGAGCTGCAAGACCTCGACCGCGATCTCGTCGGGCGCCAGCACCCGTTCCGGCGCCAGGATCACCCAGACCTTGCGCGTCTCGTCATATTTCAGCTTGGCATGCCGCGGCAGCACCGGGCGGCTTGCCTCGCTGACGCTGATGTTCCGCGGCCCGGCCATTGCGCTTGTCCCTCAGCTCGCTTTGGGCACGAACGCGCCCGGCGGAATATGGCCCTCGACATAGGCGTGCTGGAGCGCGTCGAGCTGCACCCACAGCACGTTGGTCTTGAAGATCAGCGCGTTGCAGACGGAGGCGCGCTGCTCGGGCGTCGTGGCATGCGCCTTGACGTAGTCGAGCGCGAAGCCGGCATCGCGCGGCGCCTGCGCCAGCCGCCGCTTGAAGTAGCTCATGATATCGGGATTGACGAAGTCGTAGTGCTCCAGCATGCCGGATATCCGTTCCTCGTGCAGGTTCGGCGCGAACAATTCGGTGAGCGAGGAGGCGATCGCCTCCAGCGGGCTCTTCTCGCGGCAGTAGTGGACATAGGCTTCGACCGCGAAGCGCGTCGCCGGCAAGATGCCTTCGGTCGATTCCACATAGGCCGTGTCGAGACCGAGGCCTTCGGTCAGCTTGAGCCAGCGCTCGATGCCGCCCTCGGAGCCGACGTCGCCGTCATGGTCCTCGATGCGGTGGCGCCATTCCAGCCGCGTGGCGCGGTCGCGGAAGCGCGAGATCACCACGGCGTCCTTGATCGGGATCGTGCTCTGGTAATAGTAGCGGTTGAGCGCCCAGGCCTGCACCTGGCCCTTGTTGAGCTTGCCGCCGTGCAGCAGCTTATGGAACGGATGCAGGCTGTGATAGCGCGTAGCACCAATGTGGCGCAGCGTCGCCTCAAGCTCCTCCGCCGAGTTGAGCCTGATGTCCTTGCCAACAGAGAGCGCGGTCATTCCAGTCAGTGACGCGGCATTCACAGCACGATCTCCGTTCCGTCGGCGGGTATCCGCCAGCCCGCGGCCTCGAGCGCTTTGCGCTCGGGCGTATCGGGCAGCAGCGCCGGATTCGAGTTATTGATATGCAGAAACATCTTCCTGTCGAGAGTGAGGTCGGCGAGGCGCGCGATCGCGCCATCGTGACCGGACATCGCGACATGGCCCATGCTCTTGCCGGTCTTGTGGCCGAGCCCGGCCTTGATCATCTCGTCATCCTGCCAGACCGTGCCGTCAAAGAACACTAGTGCTGCGCCATCGATCTCGGCCTTGAGCGCATCGGTCACCTCGGCGCAGGCGGCGATGAAGTAGAAGCACTTACTGGTGCTCTTGTCCGTGATCTTCAGACCCAACGTATCGCCGTCGCCGGTCTCGCCGCCCGGATGCGCCTTACCTTCCAGATACCAGGCTGACTTGCCGGGCACGGCGAAGGGCAGCACCTCTATCCCTGAGCGCGCGCCATCAGGCAGCCGCGGCGCGAACGGCTCGTGGATGGAAATCGGCTGGCGCTGTACGTTTTTCTCGTTCAGCACGTTGAAGATGCTGTTGCTCTTCAGGATCGCCAGCACCTTCTGATGCGCATAGACCGTGAAGGGTGAGCCCTCGCGCATCGACAGCAGACCCGCGACCGCATCCACCTCGCTGTTGGTCAGGATCACGCCTGCAACAGGCGTATGGCGCAGCGCGCCGGCCTTGGGATGCAGCTGCGGCGTGGCGTTCAATTGCTGGCGAAGATCGGGGGAGGCGTTGATCAGGAACCAGTGCTCGCCGTCGCCACTGAAAGCGACCGAGGCCTGGGTTCTCTGAAGCTCCTGGCCGTTTTCACGGGCCGCCCGGCAGCCCTCACACCCGCAATTCCATTGCGGGACTCCGCCGCCGGCCCCGGCGCCCAGGACGACGACGCGAAGCATAATACGTCTCCTGGAGGGAACGTCGCGAGGTGGATCTCAGGCCGACACGGATGCCGACAAAGTTCGTGTCTTCCGGAAACCGATCGTGACCGAAAGATCCACCTGCGCAGAAACCACCAACCGCTTACTTGCGGGTGGCGCTCACATACATGTTGATTTCCATGCCACAGGGCACTTCGACGATCTTCGGGGCTTTCCAAGCCATTTTGGCTCTCCATTTCACGAATTCGGACGTATCCGCCCAACCGTTAAAGTAATGCGAGCAGAAAAGTTCGCTAGTGAAATCTTCCCGAGAAAGCCATGTTGCGCCGCGAAAATGATGGTGGAACATCACTTCCCGTGATGCTGCCTTGCGCGTGGCGCATTCGGTCGCGAACCCTGTCCTGATAAAGCAGTTGTGAGTGCAGTGCAGCTTTCAATCCGGTACAGGCCTCCCAATTTGGACCCTCGTGATGCCCAGATACTTCTTCAACACCCGCATCGGCGACGAATTGATCGTGGATCCTGACGGAGAGGACCTGCGTAACCCCGATCGCGCTTGGGAGGTCGCCCGCCAGATGATCCTGGAGGTGGTGAAGTCGGAAGGCGCCCAGCCGGCGCTCATGGAGGCCGTCATCGAGGTGACCGACGACGACGGGGAGATCGTGCTCGAATTCCCGTTCACCGAGGCCCTGCTGGACATCCCGGATCAGTCCGCGACCAGGCATTGAGGCCCCCGCGCTCTCCCCCGTCATTGCGAGGAGCCCTTGCGACGAAGCAATCCAGACTGTCTCCGCGGAGGGATTCCGGATTGCTTCGCTGCGCTCGCAATGACGGAGAATGAGGCGCCACCCGGCGCCAAACCCGCTCTTCCTCCCCGCGAAATCCGCATGGCTTTGCTGCGTTCCCGGCGCTAAAAGACGCCGGTTAAGCGGAGCAAGCCATGCAAGATCTCTGGCGCCTGTCGGCCGCCGACCTCGCCACCCTCGTCAAATCCAAAAAGGTCTCCGCCCGGGAGGCTGCCAAGGCCGGTTTGGCCCGCCTGGACGCCGTTAATCCCCAGCTCAACGCGGTGATCGACCACCGACCGGAGGACGTGCTCAAGCAGGCTGATGCCGTCGATGCCGCCATCGCTAGGGGAGAAGATCCCGGTGTGCTCGCCGGCGTGCCCGTGACCATCAAGGCCAATGTCGACCAGGAAGGCTTTGCCACCACCAACGGCCTGAAACTCCAGCGCGACCTGATCGCGCGCGAGGACAATCCGGTGGTCGCCAATTTCCGCAAATCCGGCGCCATTCTCCTTGGCCGCACCAATTGCCCGGCCTTCTCCTACCGCTGGTTCACCACCAATCTGGTCCATGGTGACACCAAGAACCCCCGCGATGCCTCGCTGACCCCGGGCGGCTCGTCCGGCGGCGCCGGCTCGGCGGTCGCGGCCGGCATCGGCCATATCGCCCACGGCACCGATATCGCCGGCTCGATCCGCTATCCCGCCTATGCCTGCGGCGTGCACGGCCTGCGCCCGACCTTGGGCCGCATCCCCGCCTTCAACCCGGCGCTGCCGGAGCGTCCGATCGGGCCGCAGATCATGGCCGTGTCGGGACCGCTGGCGCGCACGGTCAACGATCTCAGGATCTCGCTCGAAGCCATGTCGGCCCGCGACATCCGCGACCCCTGGTTCGTGCCGGTCCCACTGCAGGGCCCCGCGCGGCCGAAGCGCGCCGCGCTCTGCCTCAACCCGGACGGACTTGCGACCAAACCGGAGGTGAAGGCGGCGGTGACGGACGCCGGCAAGCGGCTGGAGCGCGCCGGCTGGACTGTCGAGGTCATCGAGAACACGCCGCCGATGCGCGAGGCGGTCGAGTGGCAGAGAAAACTCTGGCTTGGCGACGGCTATGAGGCGCAGCTGGAGATGGCTGAGCGCGAAGGCGATCCCGGTGCGCTGGCCTGCCTGCGCGGCAATCGCGCCAAGGTCACTCCGATGGACCAGGCGGACTACGCCAAGGCGCTCACGCGACGCGCCACGCTGACCCGCGACTGGATGCTGTTCTTCGAAAAATATGCCGTGGTGCTCACGCCGGTGTCCGGCGAGTTGCCGTTCCCGGATCATCTCGACCGCAAGGACAACGAATCCTTCGAGCGCGTCTGGGAGGCGCAGATGCCGCAAATCGCGACCCCGTTCATGGGACTGCCGGGCCTCGTGGTCTCCACCGGTCTGGTCGGCAAGGCGCCTGTCGGCGTGCACATCGTGTCCGGCCGCTATCGCGAGGATCTGTGTCTGCTCGCAGGCGAAGCGATCGAGGCCGGCGGCGTGCCGCCGTCGCCGATCGATCCCGTGGGTTAGCGATGTCTGTGATCTACGACTTCAAGGCCAACTCGCTTCTCGGCGAGGAGGTGCCCATGCGCCGTTTCGAGGGGCAGGTGCTGCTGATCGTCAACACCGCGAGCAAATGCGGCTTCACGCCGCAATATCGTGGGCTGGAGGATCTCTATCGCGACCTCTCGCCGCGCGGCTTCTCGGTGCTCGGCTTTCCCTGCAACCAGTTCGGCGCGCAGGAGCCGGGGCCGGCGAGCGAGATCCAGGCCTTCTGCTCCACCAACTACGACGTCACCTTTCCCCTGTTCGAGAAGATCGACGTCAACGGCGCCCATGCGCACCCTCTGTATGACTACCTGAAACGCCAGCAATCCGGCCTGCTGGGCGCCTCCATCAAATGGAATTTCACCAAGTTCCTCGTGGACCGTGCCGGCAAGGTGATCGCGCGCTACGCGCCGACCGCACGGCCGGAAGGACTGCGGAATCAAATCGAGACCCTGTTATGAGCGAGACAATCATGAGCGACGAATTTCCGGACCGCCTGTCGGTCGACCCGAACAGCCCCTATTACAACGCGGATATTCTTTCTCGCGACGTCGGCATCCGCTTCAAGGGTGTCGAGAAGACCAATGTCGAGGAGTACTGCATCAGCGAAGGCTGGGTCCGCGTCACCGCCGGCAACGCCAAGGACCGCCACGGCAATCCGCTGACGATCAAGGTGCACGGCCCGGTGGAGCCGTATTTCAGGGATAAGAAGTAAGTACTGTCACTGTGAGGAGCGAGCTCGGCTAGTAGTCCCTCATCCTGAGGAGCGCGGAACGCGCGTCTCGAAGGATGAAGGCCCGGCCGGTGGCCTCGCCCTTCGAGACGCCTGCTTCGCAGGCTCCTCAGGGTGAGGGTCTTCTGGATCGCTGCGCTCGCAATGACGAAAGTGAAAGGCCAAGCCCATGTCCGTCCGTATCGTTGACGTCCGCGAGATCACGAAACCGATCTCTTCGCCGATCCGCAACGCCTATATCGACTTCACCAAGATGACGACGAGCCTCGTCGCCGTCGTCACTGACGTCGTCCGCGACGGCAAGCGCGTCGTCGGCTACGGCTTCAACTCCAACGGCCGCTACGGGCAGGGCGGCCTGATCCGCGAGCGCTTTGCCTCGCGCATCCTGGAGGCCGATCCGAAGTCGCTACTGAATGCGGCCGGTGACAATCTCGACCCCGACAAGGTCTGGGCCGCGATGATGACCAACGAGAAGCCGGGCGGCCATGGCGAGCGCTCGGTCGCAGTCGGCACCATCGACATGGCGGTGTGGGACGCGGTGGCGAAGATCGCAGGCAAGCCGCTGTTCCGGCTGCTCGCCGAACGTCACGGCGTGAAAGCAAATCCGCGCGTCTTCGTCTACGCCGCCGGCGGCTACTACTATCCCGGCAAGGATCTCTCGATGCTGCGCGGCTATCTCGATCGCGGCTACAACGTCGTGAAGATGAAGATCGGCGGCGCGTCGATCGAGGACGACCGCACCCGCATCGAGGCGGTGCTGAAGGAGATCGGCAAGGACGCGCAGCTCGCGGTCGATGCCAACGGCCGCTTCGATCTCGAGACCGGTATCGCCTACGCCAAGATGCTGCGGGACTATCCGCTGTTCTGGTACGAGTCCCATGATTGACGTCGGCGCCGGCCGGCGAAAGGCTGGGCAAGTCGTAATCATGGGGAGCGAGTACAGATGAAAGTGATGTCTCAGCAAGCAGCGGAAACCCGGATGGATGTAGCCAAGGCAATTTACGTCTCGGTGGAGTTGAGCCAGTCAACTTGGCTGGTGACTTCATTCGTGCCGGCCATCGATACCAAGATGGCGCGGAAGGGTCTCCCAGCCGGCCAGATCGGACGGCTGCTCAGCTTGCTCAACGAGCTCCGCGCCAGGGCGCACCGTAAGACCGATTCTTGGCTCCCCGTGATCGTTATCCAGGAGGCAGGCCTTGATGGGTTCTGGGTCCATCGCGTCTTGGCCGACGAAGGTGTTGAGAGCCATGTGGTGGATGCGACATCGATAGCGGTGCCCAGAAAAGCACGCCGAGCTAAAACCGATCGTATCGACGGAGAAACACTCGTCCGCGCACTTATGTCGTTCAAACGGGGTGAGCCACGAACATGTGCGATGGTTCGGATTCCATCCCATGACGAGGAAGACCGGCGTCGGCTCGTCCGGGAAAGGAAAGCCCTGGTTGTCGAGCGACTGACGCACGTCAACCGGATTGAGGGACTTCTGTTCGCACAAGGTATTTCGGGCTACCGACCACTGAATCGCGATCGACGATCTCGCCTCGAAGAGCTTCGCACTGGCGATGGTCGGCCGCTCGCACCTTTCTTGAAAGCCCAGATATCGCGAGAACTTGACCGTCTTGAATTGGTGATCGAGCAGATCAAAGTGATCGAGGCGGAGCGCGATAAGCTTCTGGCGTCCGAACGGAAAGAGGCAAATAGCGCCATTTCCATGCTCGAGAACGTGCGTTGTATCGGACCTGAGTTCGCATCTCTGCTCTGGACGGAAGGCTTTTACAGGCACTTTGACAATCGCCGACAAATCGCGGCTTACGCGGGATTAGCACCAACACCGTGGCAGAGCGGATCCGTTGATCGTGATCAAGGAGTGTCGAAAGCTGGCAACCCGCGGTTACGCACCACGATGATACAGCTGGCCTGGCTCTGGCTGCGCCATCAGCCTGATTCTGCGCTAACCCGCTGGTTCCGGCAGCGAGCAGCATCGAGTGGTTCTGCCCAGCGCAAGAAAATCGTTGTCGCACTCGCCCGCAAACTACTCGTTGCTTTGTGGAAATATGTGACGGTTGGCGTCGTGATTGACGGGGCGAAGCTGAAGAATGCGTAGAAACTGCTCCACATCGTCATCTACTGAAGCCTGATCAGCTTCAGCAGATCCAGGCGGGCGAACCGGAAGTCTTCTTTGGCTTAAACAGCCGAGTATGAGGATGGTAGCGCCTTCCTGAGCCCAGCCCATCGAATGCGGGAATGTGGTGCCGCTGCTTGGCGCAGCGACCGGATATAAGGTTGTCCCGGCTGTTTACCGGTCGAGGAAAGACCTGGGTTCACCTGGATACTGGAGGCCAAACTAATGGAGCAAAACAATGGAGAGCCGATGGCTTGACCAATCATCATATAAGGAGGTCGGTGATCCCCTCGACTATGCGCTGCAGGCCGCGCTCGCCGAATTCTATCCGGGCCCGATGGCCACGGGCGAAAACCTGTTCAGCCACCAGGACGCGCGCAACCTCATCCGCTACGGCGGCATGCGTCCCGACCGCGACTGGCTGCAATTCGACTGCGCGCTGTCCTATGGCCTCTGCGAATACCAGCGCACGCTGGAGGTCCTGAAAACCTACGGCTGGTCGCCGAGCCGCGGCATCCCCCACGGCGGCCACCAGATGTCCCTCAACATCGCAGCCGGCCTCGGCCTCGGCGGCAACGAGAGCTATCCCGACCTGTTCCAGCCCTACGGCGGCTTCCCGGATGGCGTGCGCGTCGAGAACGGCCACATCACCATGCCCGACCTGCCGGGCATCGGCTTCGAAGGCAAGTCGGATCTCTACAAGGAAATGAAGGCGCTGGCGGAGTAGCCCGACTGCTGCACCACACTCCGTCATTGCGAGCGCAGCGAAGCAATCCAGAGTCTTTTCGCAGAGGCAGTCTGGATTGCTTCGTCGCAAGTGCTCCTCGCAATGACGGCGGAGGGACCTTGGTCACTGCACGCCCTCCACCCGTGACAACAACATCGGCTGCAGTGCACCATACATCAGCGTGCGCCACAGCCATTCGATCGGGCCGTATCGGTAGTGGCGCAGCCACCATGCGCTGAACAGCACCTGTCCGACGTAGACGGCGATGCCGATAGCGAGGGCCTGGGTGATGCCGAGCCGTCCGAACAGGCCAAGGCCGTAGCCGTAGAAGATCCAGCCGAAGATGAGCGATTGTGCGACGTAGTTGGTGAATGCCATCCGGCCGAGCGGCGCGGCCCAGCCGAGGAGCCTCTTGCCGCGTCCGAAACTGGCGATGAAGAGGATGGCGGCACCATAGCCCAGCGCCAGCAGGATGTTGCCGAGCGGCTCGATGCCGACGTAAAGCAAGGCCGCGCCGAGACAGATAGCCGGAAGCGCGATGACGAGCAGGCCGCGGGCATTTTGCAGAATGCCGCTCCGCCAGGCCAGCGCTCCGACGAGAAACAGCCCGATCGTGCGCAAGAAGACGAACGCGTGCAGGGACGCGATGAGAGGAATTTCGCGGAGACGAAACGCCAGCACGTCGAGGAAGCCGCCCGTCGCATAGATGCGATTTGCATCGATGACGTCCCGCCAGATCGCGGTCCTGCCGGGAAACAACCCCGCGGGCGGAAAGGCCTGCATGGCCAGATACAGCGCGAGAGACGCCAGCGCGGCGAGCGTCAGCAACCAGCGCGGGCCAAACAGGAACGGCAGCACGATGAATCCCGCCAGTGCATATTCGGTGAGGATATCGCCGTTCCAGATCAGGCACAAATGAATGACGCCGAACACCAGCAGCACAGCGAGCCGCCGCAGGAGCAGGAAAGTGCGGCGCTCGCTGTTCGCGAGCCGGTCGAATTGAATGGCAAGGCCTGCGCCGAACAGCAGCGAGAACAGCGCAAACGCCTTGAGCTCCACGGCCTGCGTCAGGATCGTTTCGACGGCGCGATCAACCGGCGAAGCAAGCGTCCTGGCACCAAGAAACTGCTCGAAGATCGAAATGCGAAATTCCATGACCACGTTGATGGCCATGACGCCGAACAGGGCAATGCCCCGCAGCACGTCGATGGCGTCGATCCGGTCCGAGGGGCTTATTGGCCGAGGAGATGCGGCACCATCGGATGTCATGGAAGAATTCCAATTGTAGCTCGACGACGCGTGGCGCGGGGCGAGATGCCTGCCACACGCTCCGTCATTGCGAGCGTAGCGAAGCAATCCAGAATCTCTCTGTGGAGGCAGTCTGGATTGTTTCTTCGCAAGAGCTCCTCGCAATGACGATGTGGCGAAAGTCTGCCATCCCTTACGAAATTGCGCCGCCTTCACGCCCGCTGCAGCAACGGCCGCAGCGTGCGCACGTCCGTCACCGCCTCAATCTCATACACCGACTTGATCAGCCGCTCCGCCTTCTCACCTCCGACCACCGGGGCAATCAGATCGCGCGCCTTGTCGATGACCTCGTCGCGCGTCATCGGGTTGCGCGGCGTGCCGCGTACGGCGGTGACGCGTTCGGAGAGGCGGCTTCCATCAGTGAGCTCGATCTCGACGACGGCGACGCGCACCGGCAATAGTTTGGCCAGCTCCTCGCCGCGCACCAAATTCACCTTGGCGCGCTCTTTCAAAACCGCCGCGTCCTGCATGCGCGGCTTGTCGTGCGCGGCGTGGAACGAGGCGGTCTTGTCGAGCAGCATCACGGCGACCATGTGCTGGAGACAGATGTCGGGGATGTCGCGGTTGTCCACGACCTCGGCGACCGACGGCGCAAGACGTACGGTGACGCGCTTGACCTCTCCGGCCTCGAACGCCTGCTTGCTGCGGATGGTGTAGACCGCATCGAGCGGTCCCTGGATCGGTGAACCCACCGTCCATTTCTTGATGTCGGTGCCTGCGATCTCGTAACGCTCGCCAAGCTTCTCCACGAGTTTGCCGGTCGCAGCCTTCGGCGCATAGGCCAGGAAGTAATTGTCTGGCCCTGAGAACACGTCGTCGACGCCGTTCCAGTCCGAACGCACCAGCAGTGCCGACGTCACGCCGTTTCGGGCCGGCATGCCGGCGACACAAACCCTTTCTCGATATGGTCGACGTCGCGCCGCCACACGATGAAGCCGGAGGATTGCTGCGCGGCATAGTCGAGCACCCAGCGCATCCGGCGCGCGTCGAAGCCGGCGACGCTAGCCGCCGCAGCGGAAGCGCAGAACGTGCCGGAAATGCTGTGCGTGCTCAGCACGCTTTCATAGCTGAAATCGGCCCCGCCCATCGCCATCACCACGCGCGTGCCGACGTCATAGCCGAGCGTCACCGCACGCAGAAAATGGGCGCCGTCGATTCCGAGGTGTTCGCCGAGCGCAAGTGCCGCGGGAACAGTCGAACTGCCGGGATGCGAGCGCGACGGGCTGTGCGAATCGTCAGTCTCGTCGGCATGCGCCATGACGCCGTTGGCAAGCGCAGCCTCGACTGGCGACGCGGTGAGCGATGTGCCGGCAATGGTCGATGTCCCCTGCGCAGCATTGGCGCGAATGTAGCGCTGCGCCGCCTGACCGGGCGGCAGCTCCGATCCTGATATCATCGACGCCAGCGTATCGAGGATGTGGTGCTTTGCTTGTTCGACGACTTCGGGCGGCAGCGCGCGGGTTTTCGCAGCGCTCATGTAGTCGCACAGCGCCGTCATTTCTGGCCCGGAGCCAGATCCCTCCGCGAAACTCCGTGCGGGCGCGAGGGCGAGGCTGGTGGCAGCGGCCGCGGTGAGGCCGAGGAAGTCGCGTCGGTTCATGGTGTCCCGTTCTTGAATGCAGGAATCCGATGAACCGTCTAGCGCTCAAGACGGCCGCATGTCCAGTCGGCGACGCATCCACAACCCAGCTGTCATGCCCCGCGAAGGCGGGGCATCCAGTACGCCGCGGCGAATGTGGTTAGGGCGAGCTCTTCAACGCCGGCCTCTGGAATACTGGATCGTCCGCCTTCGCGGACGATGACACCGTCTCTGGAGCGACATCTCCGCGCTTACGACAGCCGCATGTCCAGCAGCCTGCGCCCCTCGCCCTTGAGCAGCTTCTTCACCGCGCTCGACGCCACGACCTCGCCGTCATTGGCGTAGGCTTCGTGGTTCTTCTCGATGTCGTCGAGGCGGTAGAGGTAGTTGACCATCACGCCGGCGGACTCGCGCGCGCCTTTCGGCGAGAGGTCGCCGAGCCAGTTGATGCGCTCGAGCCGTGCGCCGTTGCCGAGATGGAAGCGGGCGACGGAATCGATCAGCTTGCCCTTCGGCGTGCGCGCCTTCAGGAAGTAATAGGCCGCGAGCGGTTCGATCACGGTGCGGAGCAGCGTCGTCGTCTCGGGGTTCTCGAACCATTTGGAATCGTCGAGGCGCTTCAGCACCTCGCGGTCCTCGTCCGAGAGCGGCAGGTCCCTGTCCTGCTTCACCCATTGCATGAAGCCCGGCACCGGCGACAGCGTCACGAAGGTGTCGAGTTTGGGCGTCTCGCGGCGCAACTCTTCGCCCACCTGCTTGATCAGGAAGCTGCCGAAGGAGATGCCGCCAAGGCCGCGCTGGGTGTTGGAGATCGAATAGAACACCGCGGTGCGCGCGCGCTCGATCGGCAGATGCTGGCGGTCGACCGCCAGCAGCGGCGCGATCGCACCGGGGATCGTCTCGGTCAGCGCCACCTCGACGAAGATCAGGGGTTCGTCGACCATGGCGGGATGGAAGAAGGCGTAGCAGCGCCGGTCGACCGGATCGATGCGGCGGCGCAGATCGTCCCAGTCGCTGATCTCGTGCACGGCTTCGTAACGGATGATCTTTTCGAGGATGTTGGCCGGGGTCGACCAGTCAATCCGGCGCAGCACGAGAAACCCCCTGTTGAACCACGACGAGAGAAGGTGCGAGACATCGCGATCGAGCGCGGCGAGATCGGTGTGTCCGTTCATCATGCCGAGCAGATCGGCGCGCATGTTGACGAGATCGCCGGTGCCGCCCGGCGCGCGGTTGAGGCGGCGGATCAGCTCCTGCCGGCGCGGCTCGGAGGCGAAATGCAGCGAGCTCGCGTCTTCGTCACTGGGCTTGGCGCGCCATTTTTCGATCGCCTTGGACAGGCGTTCGCGATCGGGGCCGAAATCGCGCACCAGGGCTTCGAAGAAGGCGCGGCGTCCTGCCGCATCCAACTCCTGGTAGATGTCGAGCACCTCACGCGCCATGGCGGTGCCCGAAGCTTCGCCACGACCGGACAGCAGCGCACCGCAGAGCTCGATCAGGCCTTCGGCATCGTGCTTGGTGTCGGCGGAATCCCCGCGGCGCAGCAGCGTGCGGCCGCGATCGGAGATGGTGGCGAGCAGGTCTGAGAAGAAGGCGTTGGCCATCTGGTCGTTTCGATTCCGGTTTGTGCGCTGCGGAAGCTTACACGGGATTTAGGCGGAAGCCGATCACAATCAAGCAGGGGGATTTTGTATCTTTCGTGGTGCCATGCGCCGCCAGGAAAGCTGTCATGCCCCGCGAGGGCGAGAGTGCCACCAAAGCTGTCATGCCCCGGCTTGACCGGGGCATCCAGTACGCCGCGGCCTCTCGGCTCAATCACGGCCGTCTCTGGAATACTGGGTCGCCCGGTCAAGCCGGGCGACGACACCGTGACTATTTCCCCGCAAACTCCGTCGGGGTCCGCCCCGTCACCTGACGGAATGCTGCCGAAAACGCCGGCACGCTGGCATAGCCGAGCTGGGTGGCGAGCTGCTTCACCGACACATTGGGGTCGGTCGACAGCCGCTGGATCGCTGCCGCAACCCTTGCGCGCTGGCACCAGCTCTTGAAGCTCAGTTGCGTCTCGGTCGAAAACAGCCGCGACAACGTGCGCGCGGAGGTTCCGACCTCGCGCGCCAGCGTGTCGATGTCGTGCAGGCCGGTGGGATCGTCGAGCACGATCATCGCGGCGCGCCGGCAGCGCGGCTCATGCGGCAGCGGCACGAAGGTCGCGGAATCCTCGGCCTGGTGCAATTCCAGCATCACCAGGCGGACCAGCAGCTCGGTCCGCTCCTCGGTGTTGCGTGCGTCGAACAGCGCCAGGATCGCCTGGTTGAGCAGCGGCGATACCCGCACCACGAATTCCTTGGTCAGCCCCTCATAGCGTTGCTCGCGCTTGAGCCAGGGCAGGTCGAAATACAGCGTGCGCATCTCGATGTCGGCGAGCAGGTCGATGGCATGCTTGAGCCCGGCCGGCACCCAGACGGCGCGGTCCGGCGGCACCAGCCAGCGTCCCCCGGGCGTCGTCACCTGCATCGTGCCCTTGGCGGCATAGATCAGCTGCGCCTCGCGGTGCATGTGCAGATCGATCCGCATGCCCTTGGGATAGTCGCGCGCGACCAAGTGCACGCCCGCGGGCGAGCGATGGTTGCTCCGGACCTCCCGCAGGATTGGCGTTTCCAAGACAGTCATTGGCAGCATCCCGTCATGCCCAGGACATATAACTCATTTCGGAGCAGGAGAGGATTCGGGAAATGAACAGCCCCAGCCGGGTGATCAGTTTCGTCAACGCAGGCCATTTCATCGACCATTATGCGATGCTGATTTTCGCCGCCGCCGTGATCATCATGGGGCCGGCGCTCGGCATGGCCTATTCGGAACTTCTGCCCTATGCGACGCCGGGCTTCGTCGCCTTCGGCGCGGGCTCGCTGCTCACCGGCTGGCTCGGGGACCGCTGGAGCCGCCGCCACATGATGCTGATCTTCTTCGTCGGCATCGGTGCTTCCATGATCTCGGTCGGCTTCGTGCAGACCCCGGCACAGCTTGGCGCGGCGCTATTCGCGATCGGCATTTTTGCCTCGATCTATCACCCCGTCGGCACCGCGATGATCGTGTCCTATGCCGACCGGCTCGGCCGCGAGATGGGGATCAACGGCGTCTGGGGCAATCTCGGCGTTGCCTCCTCCGCGCTGGTCACCGGCGTGATCGGCCAGTATTTCGGCTGGCGTTTTGCCTTCATTGTGCCCGGTGTCGTCACCATCATGGTCGGCATCGCCTTTGCGATGATGGTCGTGCACGAGGACCGCAAGGGCTCGAAGCAGGCGGCTGCGCAGGCGCGCGTGGCGAAGAAAGACATGTGGCGCGTGATCCTGTCGCTGCTGATCGTCGTGATCGCGATCTCGACGACCTTCAATGCCGTGACCGTCGCGCTGCCAAAACTGTTCGCGGAACGGCTTGCCGACCTGACGAAGAGCCCGGCGCTGCTCGGTGTCATCGCGGCCTGCGTCTACGTGTTCGGCGCGATGACGCAGTACACGATCGGCCGCCTGCTCGACCGCTATTCGCTGAAGACGGTGGCGCTGCCGCTGTCCTTCATGCTGGCGCCGTTCCTGTATCTCGCCGCGAGCCTGTCCAATCTGCCGCTGATCCTGGTCTCGATCGGCATCGTCATGGGTGCGTTCGGGCAGGTCACGGTGAACGATGCCATGGTCGGCAAATACACCAGCGAGGAATGGCGCTCGCGCGCCTATGCGGTGCGCTATTTCATCGGCTTCACCGCCGCGGGCGCCTCCGTCGGCCTGGTCGCCTGGCTCTACGAGCAGGGCGGCTTCGTCACCATGCTGCACGCCTTCGCCGCGCTTTGCCTGCTCGCAATCGCCGCCGCGATCATCCTGCCGCGCGAGATCAGGACGCCGGCGGCGGCGTGAGGACAGCGCTCTCTCCGCTCGTCATTGCGAGGAGCGTAGCGACGAAGCAATCCAGACTGTCTCCGCGGAGGGACTCTGGATTGCTTCGCTGCGCTCGCAATGACGGGGGATGGACCGGCGCATCGAGCACCCCGCCCACAATGCCATTCTGCCGGTGTCTTGCCCGACGTGTCAAAGCACCGGAACGCTCCAAAAACCCCAATGCCATCAACGCCGTTCTACTGTGCATGGGGTTGTTTTCGACTTTTTTGTTTGTCGGCAGCCCGCCTCCGCGGAAAAACTACGGCTTCACCTCGGCCACCGTCTTTGCCTTCGGCGCCTTCTTCGACGCACGCCAGTTCTCGAACCGCTGCACCACCACGAAGAAGGCCGGCACGAACAGCACCGCAAGGCAGGTCGAGGCCAGCATGCCCGAGAACACGGTGATGCCGATCGACTTGCGGGCGCTGGCGCCGGCGCCGGTCGCGATCACCAGCGGCACCACGCCGAGGATGAAGGCGAACGACGTCATCAGGATCGGCCGGAAACGAGCGCGCGCCGCCTCGATCGCGGATTCCAGCACCGGCTTGCCGTCGCGGCCGTGCAGCTCGAGCCCGACCTCGACGATCAGGATGGCGTTCTTGGCCGACAGCGCGATCAGCAGGATCAGGCCGATCTGGCAATAGAGGTTGTTGTCGATCTTCAAGGCATTGAGGACCAGCATGGGCCCGATCAGCGACAGCGGCACCGCGAGGATCACCGAGATCGGCGCGTACCAGCTCTCGTACTGGCCGGCGAGCACGAGATAGACCAGCAGCATGGCAAGGCCGAATACCCAGTAGATCTGGTTCGAGACGGCCTTCTCCTGGTAGGACATCGCGGTCCACTCATAGCCCGTGCCCGGCGGCAGCGTCTTGTCCGCGATCTCCTCCATCAGCTGCAGCGACTGGCCGGACGAGTAGCCCTGCGCCGGCAGGCCGACGATGGTCGAGGAAGGGTAGAGGTTGTAGAGGCTGATCAGCGACGGGCCGGTGGCCGGCGTGATCGTGGCGACGGTGCCGATCGGGATCATGTCGCCGTTCGAGTTGCGTACCTGCATGTTGGCGATGTCGCGCTCGGTGACGCGGAATGCCGGATCGGCCTGGGTATAGACCTGGAACACGCGTCCGAACTTGTTGAACTGATTGACGTAGGACGAGCCGAGATATGTCGACAGCGCCGCGAACACCTGATCGGTGGTGACGTGCAGCGTCTGGGTCTTGATGCGGTCGATCTCGACGTTGAACTGCGGCACCGACGAGCGGAACGAGGACGATACGCGCTGCAGCGCGCTCTGGCTCTGGGCGTTGGAAACCATCGCGCCGGTGATGGCTTGGAGCTTTGCAAAATCGCTGTTGCCGTCGCGCAGTTCGATCTGCATCGAGAAGCCGGCCGCGTTGCCGATGCCCTGGATCGGCGGCGGAGGCAGCACCAGGGTGCGCGCCTCCATGATGGTCGCGAGCTTGTCGTTCAGCCCGTAGACCAGCGAACGCAGATCCTCGCCGGGCCCTTTGCGCGCCGACCAGTCCTTCAGGATGATGTAGGCGACGCCGGCGTTGGCAAGGCTGGCGCTGTTGTCGAGCGCGGAGATACCGGCGATGGTGATGACCTGCTGGACACCCGGCGTGTCCTTGATCAGCTCGCTCGCTCTGTCGAGCACCGTCTGGGTCCGCTCCAGCGCGGCGCCGTCGGGCAGTTGCACGGCCGCGATCAGATAGCCCTGGTCCTCGATCGGCAGGAAGCCGGTCGGGACCCGCGACAGGCCGTAGCCGCCGATCCCGATCAGCACCAGTGCGAATGCGACCGAGATCGTGCTGTTCCTGCACAGCACGCCGATGAGGCGCGTGTAGCCCCGCTCGACACGGTTATAGACGGCGTTGAAGCCGCGGTAGAAGAAATTGCGCTGCTCCGGCGGCACCGTGGGCCGCAGCCAGAGCGCGCATTGCGTCGGCTTCAGCGTGGCCGCGTTGATGGCGGATAGCAGCGCGGTCGCTGCGATCACCAGCGCGAATTGCGAATAGATGCGCCCGGTGAGGCCGGCGAGGAACGATGCCGGCAGGAACACCGAGATCAGCACCAGGGTGATGCCGACGATCGGCGCGAACAGCTGGTCCATTGCCCTGATCGCGGCGTCGTGGCCGTTCATGCCCTGCTCGATGTTGTGCGCGGCGCCTTCGACCACGACGATGGCGTCGTCGACGACGATGCCGATCGCGAGCACGATCGCGAACAGCGTCGACATGTTGATGGTGAAGCCGAGCGCCGCCATCGCCGCGAACGCGCCGATGATGGTGACGGGCACGGTGGTCGCCGGCACCAGCATTGCGCGCCAGTCCTGCAAGAACACCAGGATCACGACCAGGACCAGCAGGCCGGCCTCGATCAGCGTCATGTAGACCTCGTGCACCGAGGCTTCGACGAATTTGGTGGTGTCGAACGGCGTGTCGTATTTGATGCCTTCGGGGAATCGCTTTGCAAGCTCCGCCATCTTCTTCTCGACGGCCTGCTCGACCTGGAGCGCGTTGGCGCCCGGCGACTGGAACACGCCGATGCCGGTGGCCGGCTGATTGTTCAGCGAGAAGATCTGGCTGTAGGTCTGCGCGCCCAATTCGACCCAGCCGACGTCGCGCACGCGCGTGACGTCGCCACTGGTGCCGGTCTTGACGATGATGTTCTCGAACTGGGTGGTGTCGTCGAGCCGGCCGTTGACGTTGAGCGTGTACTGGAACGCCTGTCCCGGCGGCGTCGGCGGCGCGCCGACCTGGCCGGCCGAGACCTGCTGGCTCTGCTGCTGGATCGCCGTGACGACGTCCGACGGCATCAGTCCGCGGACCTGGAGCTTGTTCGGATCGAGCCACACCCGCATCGAATACTGGCCGGCGCCGAACACCGTGACGTTGCCGACGCCGGGCAGGCGCGAAAGCTCGTCGCGGATGTTGATGGTGGCGTAGTTGCTCAGATAAAGGCTGTCGAACGTCTTGTCCGGCGAGCTCAGCGTCACGAACAGCAGGATCGAGGTCGACTTCTTCTGGACGGTGACGCCCTGGTTCTGCACGGAGGATGGCAGTTGCGACAGCGCGCTGGAGACGCGGTTTTGCACCAGCACCTGCGCGAAGTTGAGGTCGGTGCCGATCTTGAAGGTCACGGTCAGCGTATAGGTGCCGTCGGAGCCGCTGTAGGACTGCATGTAGAGCATGTCCTCGACGCCGTTGACCTGCTGCTCGATCGGCAGCGCGACGGTGTCGATCACAGTCTTGGCGCTGGCGCCGGGATAGCGCGTGGTGACCTGCACCGTCAGCGGCACCACGTCGGGATATTGCGCGACCGCGAGGTTGAACAGCGCGACGCCGCCGATCAGGATCATCAGAAGCGCGATGACGTTCGAGAGGACCGGCCGTTCGATGAAGAATTTCGAGATCATGGCTGGCGACCCCTCACTTGGCCGACGCCTGCGGCTGGTCGATCTTCGTCGGTTGCGGATCGATCTTCTGACCCGGGATCACGCGCAGTAGCCCCGCGATCACCACGCGGTCGTCCGGCTTCAAGCCGCTTTCGATCACGCGCAGGCCGTTGTCGACCTGACCGATCTGCACCTTGCGCTGCTCGACAATGTTGTCGCTATTGACCACCAGGAGATAGCGGCCGCCCTGGTCGCTGCCGAGCGCGGTGTCGGGCACGAGGAGGGCGTTCTTGTCCTGGTCGAAGGGCACCCGGACCCGGACGAAATAGCCGGGTAGCAGCGCTCGCTTGCCGTTGGGCAAGACGCCGCGTACCGCGAGCGTGCCCGTTGATGTATTGAGGGTCGGCGAGACGTAGTCGAGGTGGCCTTCATGCGGATAGCCGGTCTCGGTCTGGAGGCCCACCTGGATCGGCAACTGTTTGAGGTCGGCCACGGTCAGCCCGCGACGGGCCGCTTCGGCGCGGATGCGAAGGACGTCCTGCTCACTGACCGTGAAGTTCACCCAGATCGGATCCAGCGCGACGATGGTTGCGAGCTGGGTCGGGGAGGAGACGCCGACGAGCTCGCCGATCGAGACCAGGTGCGCGCTGACGATGCCGTCGAACGGCGCGCTCACCTTGGTGTAGCCGTAATTGACCTCGGCGAGCCTCGTATTGACCTGGGCTTGCTGGAGACTGGCCTGGGCGTTGTCGCGGGTGGATGTCGAGGTGTCGAGAGTCGCCTGCGAGACAGCCTGGCGCTGCACGAGGTCGACCTGGCGCTTGAAATCGGCCTCGGCCTGCTTGAGCGTGGCCTGCGCACCGACCTCGGCCGCCTGCGCCTGCTCGAGCTTGAGCTTGTAGGTCTCAGGCTCGATTAAGAAAAGCTGGGTGCCCTGCTTGACGAAGCTGCCGTCCTGATAGTCGATCGATTGCAGGAAGCCCTGTACGCGCGCCACCAGATCGACGCTCTTGACCGGCGCGGTGTTGCCGGTGGCTTCGACATAGCGCGTCACCGCGCGCTGCACCGGCGCCGCGACGTCCACCTTCGGCGGCGGCGGCGCCACGAACGTGTTCTTGTCCTCGCAGCCGGCGAGCGCCACCACGGCCGCCGCGGCGACGAGTGCCCGCCCGACATCTCTCCACGCTCCGTTCCGTTGTGCGAGATCAGCGGGATTCGCGCAGGTCATTCGGTGGCCCCCGATTATTGTCTGTCGGTGTGGCAGGCTACCAACAAATGCCCGGCCGTGGAACACCATAGCCATGGCGGTCACCAGCCTTGCACTGCAAATGGCGCAGTGGCCTTTGACACGTTTGTCATGGCAAACCGCTTTTCATCGTGCATGATCGACCAGAATTGTGTCAAAGGCCGAGTGACGGAAACGAAGCGGTCGAGAAGCAGAGAAGAAAAGGTGAGGAGAACATGACATGCCCACGTCCCTCCAGGCGGCCCTTGCCGGCCTCGTTTTCGCAGCGGCAGTCGCCATGCCCGCGCTAGCCGATGGCCTGAAGGACGAGATCGCGCCGACCGGCAAGCTGCGGGTCGCGATCGCGATCAGCCCGGCGGGCGGCGCGTTCTGGTCGACCAAGACCGAAGCCGGCTATGCCGGCGTGCCGGTCGACCTCGGCAAGGAGATGGCCGCGCAGCTCGGCGTGCCCGTCGAATATGTCGTGCACCAGAATTCCGGGCAGATCACCGACGCGGCGTCGAAGGGGACCTGGGACGTCACCTGGCTGCCAAAAGATCCCGAGCGCGAGACCAAGATGATGTTCGGCCCGATCTACGAGGTCGCGGATGCCACCTACATCGTCGAGCCCGGCTCAGCCATCACCAACTTCGCCAGCCTCGACCAGCCCGGCATCAAGGTCGCGGCCGTCAATGCCACCACGACCATGCGCGGCGCGATAGCGCATCTGAAGAATGCGAAAGTCACGGGCTATCAGACCTATGACGAGATCTTCGGACTTCTCAAGAGCGGCGAGATCGACGCCTTCGCGCTGTCGCGCGACCAGCTCAACAAGATGGCACAGAAGATCGCGGGCACGAAGGTGCTGGACGAGACCTTCAAGAAAACGGTGACGGCCGTCGCCGTCCCGCTCGGTCATCCCCAGGCGCTGACGTTCGTTTCCAGGTTCATGACGGAAGCCACGACGAACGGCACCTTGCGCAAGGCCTATGACAACAACGGCCTGAAGGACACGCCGATCCGGACGGAGTAGCGGCAGCGGCTCCATGGCAAGCGAGATTCAGATCCGCGCTTTCTTGCTGGCCGATGCGGCCACCGTGCGCGAGCTGTTTATCCGGGTCAATCGTCTGTTGGCGCCGGCGCATTTGGCGGAGGCGTTTGAAGGATACATCACCCGCTCCCTCGCGGAGGAGATAGATCGTCTCGCCGATTATTATTCGGATCGGAGCGGCGGTTTCTGGGTCGCCGTCGATGACGATGAAATCGTCGGCATGTTTGGACTGGAGGCCTCTGGCGAACACGCGATGGAGTTACGGCGCATGTACGTTGCTCCCGGCGCGCGGCGCCGGGGTATCGCGCGAACGATGCTGGCGTTTGCTGAGGAGGAATGCCGCCGCCGCAATCGGCTGCAATTGCAGCTGAGTACGTCCGAGCTTCAGCAGGACGCGCTGGCGCTGTATCGAAACGCAGGATACGAGAAGGTGCGCGAGGAGATCGCCGATGCCGCCAGCAACAAGACATTGGGCGGCGGCATTCGTCGCTACCATTTCACCAAGCGGCTCTGACGGCCATTCCAGGCTCTTCGCCTGCTGTTACGACTGGCCTCACGGCTCCGCGGTGCGAATGCCTGCGGGGCTCACCTGCAGCTTGAGTGTGGACGTCCTGGTCAGCGTCTTGCCGTCGAACGAGAACGCGATCAGCTCGTTCTCGACCATGCACTGCGCCACGACATGTTTTGAGTCCTTTGACCACACCATGCCCTGGCACCAATGGCCGATCTTGGCCTCCGCCACCGGCGTGAGGTCGGTGCCCGAGATCTTGTAGACTTTGAGCAGGCCGAAATCGTTGAAGAAGGGCGAGGCCGATGGCTTGTTCGAGCCGTTCATGACGGTGACGGCGACATGGCTGCCGTCCGGCGACATCTTCACGGCCTCAGGTGTCTGTCCAACGGTAACCGTCGTGACGACGCGGATCGGCTTGGCGGTCATGTCGATCAGACTGATCGTGTCACTGTCGCCGCTGCTGGCACCGACATTGCCGACGACGGCCACCGCGCTGCCGGTGAGGTCGATGTCGTAGGGGCGGATGCCGGCGGAGAGGTCGCGCTTGGTGTATTCGACCTTGGTCCCGTCCACGCTCAGAAGCGAGATCTTGCTGTCGCCGTCGCGGGTGACCAGCGCGGTGGCTCCGTCGCGGGAGAACACCACATGTCTGGGGCCGGACTTGGCATCGCCGAGTTGAATCTTCCCCCCTGCGGTCAGCGTATTGCCGCTGATAGCGAAGACCGAGACGGTGCCTTCGCCGCGGTTGGCAACCAGCGCCAGCGTGCCGGCACGGTTGATCGAGACGCCGGCGGCGCCTGGGCCGGCCTGCAATGTCGCGAGCACCTTTGGCGGGGTGGATTTGAGGTCGATCACCGAGAGCTTGTCGTCGGGGACCGTCTTGGTCGTATCCGCGGGATCGAGCTTCATCGCACCCGTGACCAGCGCAAGCGAGCCGTCCGGCGCAATCGCGACGCTCGGCGGCGGCCCGACTACGCTGGCGGGTGCCGGCACCTCGCCCAAAAGCTTCAGCGCACCATCGGTGAGATCGATGACGCTGACCGTGTCCGGCAGCGGCTGCTTGCGCACCACGGCATTGCCGTTCTCCAGCATCATCTTGCCGTCATTGGCGGTGACGACGATCTCGGCATGAGCGGCGAAATTTGCAAAGCCGGCAAAGGACGTTGCGACCAGAGCCGACGCGACATCGCGCGTGCGCCTGTGAACAGCGGCTTTCATGTTTCCCCCTGAGACTTTGTTCTTGTCCGGCAAAGCTAAATGCAACCCGGTGCATCACGCAACAATCTGAACGCGATCATTTTTGCCTTCGCCCTTGGAATAAAACGGCAAGACGCGCTCCGGCACGGCCGAAGCGGGTGGCTGCATAAAAAATTATGCCTCGACCACTGCGCAAAGTGCCTCGTGCGTCAAACTGACACGGCTCTGTCACTCGCGATGTTTAGAACATTTCTGATCGTAAACATCCTCATTTCCGGGGCGTCAAAAAAATGAAATCGAGACTACTGACGACGGCTGCGATTGTCGCGGCCGCGAGCGCGCTCGCGTGCACTCTTCCCGTCCTTGCGGACGATTTCGGCCGTGACCGCGATCACGGGCATGATCAAGGTCGCGACAACGATCACGATCATGACCGCGATCATCACCGTCATCCGCATGACATCCACACCGAGACGCCGATCAAGCATCTCGTGATCATCTTCAACGAGAACCGCTCGTTCGATCATTACTTCGCGACCTATCCGAACGCGGCCAATCCGTCCGGCTCGATCCCCTTCGTGCCGAAGCCGCATACGCCGAAGGTCAACAATCTCGCCAACGCGCATTTGCTGGTGAACAATCCGAACAACAGCGCGGCCAACGGCACCGGCGCGACGGATCCGTTCCGCCTCGACCGCACCCAGGCCAACACGCGCTCGCAGAACCACTCCTACACGCCCGAGCAGCAGGCCGTGGACAACGGCAAGGAAGACCTGTTTCCGAAATTCACCGGCCGCGGCACCGCCGGCGGCGCCGGTGCGTTCGGCACCAACGGTCAGGTCATGGGCTATTTCGACGGCAACACCACCACCGCCTTCTGGAACTACGCCCAGCACTTCGCCATGAGCGACAATGCCTGGACCGACACTTTCGGTCCGTCGACGCAGGGCGCGCTCGCGGTGATTTCCGGCCAGACCAATGGCGCGCAGAACATCGTCGGCACCTCGGCGTCGATCGCCGACGGCCAGGGCGGCCTGACGCTGATCGGCGACACCGACCCGGCCTACGATTCCTGCTCGAGCACGAGCAGCACCGTGCTGATGACAGGCAAGAACATCGGCGACCTGCTCAACGACGAGCGCATCAGCTGGGGCAGCTTCATGGGCGGCTTTGACCTGACGCTCAAGAATGCCAACGGCACCACCGGCTGCGCGCGCACCACGTTCTCCAGCAACGTGAACGGCACGATCGTGGACTACAGCCCGCACCACGCCTGGTTCCAGTACTACAAGTCGACCGCCAACCCGACCCATGCGCGGCCGAGTTCGGTCGATGCGATCGGCCACACCTACGAGAAGGGCGGCAAGACCGTCGATCCGGCCAACCACGCCTACGACCTCGAGGACTTCTACGCCGCCGTGAAGGCCGGCAATTTCCCGGCCGTCTCCTACATCAAGATGTCGGCCTACCAGGACGGTCACGCCGGCAACTCCGATCCGCTCGACGAGCAGGTCGGCAATGTCGAGCTGATCAACTTCCTCCAGAAGCAGCCGGAGTGGCGCGAAACCGCGGTCATCATCACCTATGACGACTCCGACGGCTGGTACGACCACCAGTACGTTGCGCCGAAGACCGCTTCTTACGATCCGACCGCCGATCAGGTCAACGGTCCGGGCCTGTGCGGCCTCGGCCCGCAGAAGCAGCCGGCACCGAAGGGTCTCTCCGGCAAGCCGGTGAACGGCCGCTGCGGTCCGGGCACGCGCATTCCGTTCATCGTGGTCTCGCCCTACGCCAGGACCAACCATGTGAGCAGCACCTACATCTCGCAGGCGTCCGTGGTCCGCTTCATCGAAGACAATTGGCTGCGCGGCCAGCGTATCGGCGGCGGCTCGTTCGACGCCAGCTCCGGCTCGATCATGGACCTGTTCGACTTCGATCAGGATCACAGCCATGACTACCGGACCGACGCGCTGTTCCTCGATCCGACCTCCGGCACGGCGATCACCAGCCCGCCGGACGAGCACCACCACCACTAGTCCAACGGGACGCTTGATGAACAGCCGCACCATGTGGCTCCTCGGCGCCGGCCTGCTTTGTCTGGCCGGCGCCGTCTTTGCGGCCGGGACGCAAGGACTTGCGGAGACGAGCCAGCTCGGCGCGAACCCGAATCCGGTTCGCCTCATGCGCCCGCCCGTCGCGCCATTGTCCGCGATGGCGCAGCTCGGCAAGGAGATCTTCTACGACGCCTCGCTGTCGTCGTCCGGCGCGCTGTCCTGCGCGTCTTGCCACAGCCCGGATCACGCCTACGGTCCCCCCAACGACGGACCGGTGATGCTCGGCGGCGCCGCCCTGTCGCGGCAAGGCGCACGCGCGGTGCCGTCGCTGACCTATCTCGATCGCCATCCGAATTTCAGCATCGGCCCCGACAAGGGCGACGACGACAATGTCATCGACCTCGCGCAGATGGCCGCAATCGGCCAGCAGGCTGCGCGCACGACGAAGACCGCCGGCGGCAGCGGCGCATCGGCGAACATCGTGCCGCAGGGCGGCCTGTTCTGGGACGGCCGCGCCGACACGCTCCAGGACCAGGCGTTGTTCCCGCTGCTCGACCCTAACGAGATGGACGGCGGCAGTGCCGAGATCGTCGCGGACAAGCTGCGCCGTGCGCCTTACGCCAATCGCTTCGTCGAGTTGTTCGGCGCCGGCGTGCTCAAAAATCAGCGGCTCCTGATCGCGGAGGCGATGTTCGCGGTGGCGCGCTATCAGGTGGAGGAAGTCAGCTTCCATCCCTACACCAGCAAGTACGACTACTGGCTCGAGGGCAAGGCGCGACTGTCCGAAAGCGAGCTGCGCGGCCTGCAGATGTTCAACGACCCTGACAAGGCCAATTGCGCCGGCTGTCACACCTCGGCGCCGACCCGCGACGGCCTGCCGCCGCTGTTCACCGATCACCAATACGAGGCGCTCGGCGCGCCGCGCAATGCCGCGCTCGCCGGCAATCGCGATCCCAGCCATTTCGATCTCGGCGTCTGCGGCCCGCAGCGCACCGACATTCCCGAGCAGACGCAATATTGCGGCATGTTCCTGACGCCGACGCTGCGCAACACGGCGACGCGCCACGCCTTCTTCCACAACGGCGTCTTCAGTGCCTGGAGCAGGTGCTGGACTTCTACAATTTCCGCGACACCAATCCGGAAAAGGTTTTTCCGCGCGGCGCCGACGGCGCGGTGCGGAAATACGACGACCTGCCGCAAAAATATCATGTCAATGTCGACGTCACCGATCCGCCCTTCGATCGCCACCCCGGCGACAAGCCGGCAATGACGGAGCAGGACGAAGCCGACATCATCGCGTTTCTGAAGACACTGACCGACGGCTACAAGGCGGAGAATTAGAGTGCCGACGAATTAGAGTGTCGACGCATGATTTCGGGATGCGGATGCGGCGAAAAAGTCAGTCATCGCCTGCATGAACACTCCTGCCGCCGTGTCGGATCGCGTGGCCGTATTCAAAAGAACTCAAGCGAAGGAAAGTGATTGACCAGTCTGTCCCAGAGCGAGGACGGCGGCCGTGGCTGCCTTTTGGCATCCTGGAGGGACAGGCACCGCGGTGCCAGTCTCATTCCATAATAGAGGTTCGCTCCGGAGAGGCTCTGACCGCCCTGTATGCTGACAGTCGGATCGAAATTATTCCTTATCAAGTCCGTCGTTTGCTCCACGGAGCCCGCCGCTGAATTGTCATAGGCCGCGACGTATTTCGTCGACGCCTTGAGAACCCGCTGTCCCTGGCAAACGTATTCCCCGTTTTCCAGATAACGTTTCACTTCCCGATCGCAGGACTCGCGACGGAACAGCTCCTCCGCGATGATTGATAGATCTTCAAGTGAGATTTCCAACACTTGAACGTCATCAAGCTCGAGCTTTACAGCTTCTGCCAATTTTGCATCGGTATGTGACTGAATCGAACGCACGACTTTTGAGTCGAGCGAATACTGTGTCTTTCGTAGCTCCGAAGTGACCTGGGTCGCTGAAGATGAAGTACGAGTGACGCCGACCAGCCGATCCGGCGAGACTTCGCACAGCATGTCGTAATCCTGGCCGTTCGGAGAGACATGATAGATGGAGCCTGGAGCGCGCAGGAGGACCGGTGGCGTTATCGGGTGAAAGCCGATAGCGGTGATTGCTTCGTTGAGCCTATTTGGGGGCGTGCGTAGATGTATCGCGGCCACGGATGCCAGTGGTGCGATGCTCACGATCGCGACTAATGCCCCCCACTTGACCAATGGGCGCATTGGAATTCTCCGCCGATTATCCGCAACAATAGTGTCCGCAGGGGCGCGCGCACGCGTTGGCCGAATCTGCAGGAACAGTCGTCGTGAGTGCGGCGAGAGTGAAGACAAAAAGCAGTGCTGCGAACTTCATGGCCTGTCCTCCTATGGATTGACAGATGTTCGCTCGGCTTGACGTCCGGAAACCCGCAACGCTTTGGCGCCGGGACGCGAGACATCTCCTTGCAAAACTACGCCCGGCATGGGGTCGCTGATATGAACTAGCTCACACTCTATCTATAATTGTGCTGAGTCTCGCGGGGCGTCGCCCTTCTGTATGTCCTCAGCGCCCCTTGATCTCCGAATATTTCACCATCGCGCGCTCGAACTTGCGGTTGAACAGCCACATCGCAGCGAGGATCTCCCGGAAGCTGGCCGAGTTGCGCGCCCGGTCGGCCTGTCCAAACGCGAAGATGCTGTTGTTGCGCAGGTGCTTCATAATCGTTGGACTGGACACCCTGTAATTCAGGAGATCGCCGGACTTGAGCGCGGACCGCGTCGGGGTGGGGACGATCTGGATCAGTTCGAACAACTTCATCTGGTCGATCGGATCGGGAAGCGTCTTCACGATTCCCGGGATCTCCCGAAACACCTCCGCGTGCGCGTTCATCAGGCCGTCGCGCACGTTGGTCCAGTGGTTGAAGCGATAGTCCGTGCCGCGGGCGCGTGCCTCTTCCTTGTCGTCGCGCGCGCTCAGCTCTGGATCGGCTGCCGCGATGTCTCCCTTGATAGCCTCCCATTTCCTGCGGCCGTTGCGGTCCTCGGACGGGCCGGTCTGGAAGCTGCCCATATAGGTGTTCGAACGCCCGTTGCGGACATTCTGCTTGCCGTTGGTCTCGGCGAAGAACAGCCCGAGGCTGATCCGGCCCGCAGCTTCGGCGTGAGCTGGTGCAAGCCCCTTGGCCCGCGCGATCGCTGTGGCGAGATCGACGACGTCCTTGAACGGCGTCGCCGAGTTCTGCGCGCCCGCGGGCGGCGCCTCCATGACGTCGAACAGCTTTGAATATTCGTCGATCAGCGGCTCGATGTCGGCGTCGAAATAGGCCGGTGGTATCTCGAACTTGTTGGGCTTGCCGATTCGCGACGGCATGGCGTCGGTGAGATCCTTGTAAGAACTGATGACCGCGACGCGTGCCAGATAGAGCGCCTGTCCCGGCAGGTTCGGCAGCGGCTCCTTCGCCTCGATCTGTCGGCGCCGCTCGGCAAGGATGGATTTGAAATCGCCGAGCGCGCGATCATAGGTGGCGAGCGCCTCCGATTGCTTCGCGTTAGGCGTTTGTGCGTGGCTGACTGTGAACGTCGTGAGGATCAGCCCAAGCACCGCCAGGGCTATGGCGGCGTGACATCGTCGTCCCATGGCCGGTTCCCATGTGCCGGAGATTCGTCGGTCACGGGATCGTAAACATCAAACGCGCGGACTGGCGAGTTGCAAATCACGCACAGTCCGGGTTCTCCGACCTTACGCTGTGGCCCGGTACTCCGGCGCCGTCGCCAGGAACTTCGCATAGGCATCCGCATCCGGCGGCTGGAAGTGTCCGGCGAGCCCGCCGCGTTTCTGGTTCTTGGCGCCGATATCGGCCATGAGCTCGTCGAAATGGCGATAGTGATAGGGCGCGACGCAGAGGCCGCCATAGACGCCGGCAGCCGGCCGTTCGACCCGCTTGAAGTGCAGCATCATCTCGACATTGTCGCGCATCGCTTGCGCTGTCGGCTGGTTCGCGAGCTGTCCGTCGGCATAGCGAACCAGCCAGTTCGCCGCGAGGTCGGCACAGAGCACGGTGCAGAACGACGAGTTGAAGCCGACGAAGCCCATCTCCGGCAGATCAGGGTTGGCGATCAGGCGGTAGAGCCGGTACTGCCCGTCCGCATCGACAAGTTTCTGCCGATAGGCCTCGGGCAGGAACGGCACGCCGAGCTTGTAGCCGATCGCGAGCACAGCGACGTCGGCCGCGACGCGCTCGCCGCCGCTCATCACGATGCTGTCGCCTTCATAGTGATCGAAGCTGCCGAACACCGCCTTGATGCGGCCGTCGGCGACCATCGGGTAGAAGTCCGGCGTTGCGATCGGCACCGAGCAGTTGACGCCGTCCTCGATCCGCTCCTTCGGCACCATCTTGCAGCGGTTCAGCTTGAGCTGTGCCTTCAACAGGCTCTCCAGTCCGCGCCAGTTCGCCCAGATCAGCGGCGCGGCGATGCGGTGCGCGAGCCGTGCCATGGAGCTCGCGCCCCAGCCCGGAAACATCTCCTCCTGCGCGCGGATGTAGAGGATGCGCTTGAAGTTCACGAGCCCGCCGATGAAATAGGGGATGCGCCACACCGGCTCGCGCATCACGATGGTGACCTCGCGCGCGCCCGATTTCACCGCGTTCACGGCGATGTCGGTCGCGGACTTCGAGCCGCCGAGCACGACGACGCGCCGCCCTTTCGCCAGCGTCGGATCGCTGTATGTCGACGAATGCAGGATCTGGCCGCCCTGCGCCAGAAAGCCGTCCTCGCCCGGGCAATGCAGCTCGCGCGGCTCGTTGAACTGCCCGGTGCAGACCGCGACGAAATCGAAATTCTCGTTCGTGGTCGCGCCGTCCTTGCTTGATAGCGTGAGCGTCCAGCCCGGTTTGCCATCGGCGCGGCGCTCCATGCCGGCGACCCCAGTGTTGAGGCGCAGCATGCGGTCGAGGCCAAAGTTTTTCGCATAGTCGCAGAGATAAGCATGGACCTGCGGCCCGGTCGGCCATTCCGGATAACTGTCCGGCATGGCGCGATCGGTGTAGCGGTAGAGCTCCTTCGGGCTCTGGGTCTGCACGTCAGGATAGGAGCGCGCGGGCTCCCAGACGCCGCCGAGATCGGCACTGCGCTCGACGATGGTGACGCGGTGGCCGTGGTTCGAGAACGCCTTTGCGGCGGCGAGGCCGGAGACGCCGGCGCCGATCACGCAGACATGCTTGGGGTTCACCATGAGATTCCTCGCAATCAATGTGTTTCGGTCGCAAGCGACCACGCTCGGCCGCGATGCGCGACCGGTGGACTCGCAAGCAGATGAAGCTGGACGAGAAGGCTGGCCGCCTAGTCGTTGGCCTCGGGCGGCAGGAAGTCGACCTCGTGCAGCGCCGAGATGCGCACGACCTCGGCGGGGTCGGTCAGATTGTGGAGCTGGTTGAACAGCGCCTCCAGCTTCTGCATCGGCGAGACCCAGAACAGCGCGCGGCATGGCTTGTCGGACTTGTTGAAATAGCCGTGCGGGATGCCGCGCGGCATGCGCACGAGATCCCCGGCATGGGCCTTGACCCATTGGCCGTCGAGCTTGAGGTCGAGCGTGCCTTCCTGGACCAGGATGAACTCGTCCTGGGTCGGATGGATGTGCACCGGCACGAACTGGCCGGGCTCGCTGTTGGTCTCGAACGCGAAGGTGGAATCTGTGACGGCCTTGGGGAAATAAACCTGGCCAAGGATGTTCCAGCTCTTGCCGCCATAGCCCGTGCCAACAGCGGTTATGCCCTTTTCGAGTGCAGTCATGGCTCACTCCTCATGGATTCCGGCGAGGATGGAGCTTCGGCCGGCGACCGGTTGCCTGTCTATCCGCTAAACGAATCCGGATGGAGCTTTTGCCATGCAGCACGACGATTTTGCGATGCGGCTCTTTTCGCGCCCCGGGAACTATTATAGGCTTAAAGCAACTCCGTGACCCGAGGCGTGGTCGACGATGTCCGCAGCCGAGCTGGAAATGAGCACGCGGCGGTCCGAAGCCGAACGGCTTGCGGACTTCGCCCGCGTCACCACGGACGATGTCGACGAAGCGGCAGAGCAGATCGGACGCATCTTCTGCCCGCACGATCTCAAGCCGGTACGGCCGCGAGGGCCCGGCTTCTCCGCCCGGCACAATTGTGCGGCGTTCGACGGCTTCTCCATCAACTATGTCGCCTATGGCGGGTCGGTGAGCATCGATCCCGGCTGCCTCGAGCGCTTCTTCCTGGTACAGGTCCCGCTCACTGGCACCGCCCGCATTCGCGCTGGCCTCAGCGAAATCGATGTCGCGCCGGGCCGGACGGCGTCGCTGCTGTCGCCGACCATCCCGACCCGGATGATGTGGAGCGACTGTGCGCAGGCGATCCTGCTGCTCGACCGTCGCATGGTCGAGCAACGCGCTGCGTCGCTGTCGGGCAGGGCGGCCGGCCCAGTCGAGTTTGATGCCGCGATCGACCTGGACGCACCGGCGGGGCAGGCCCTGAGGACCAGCCTTGCCAAGCTGATGCTGCTCGCCGAGCGTCTCGGGCCGTCCGGCAGACTTTCACCGGTCGCAATGGCCGATTGGCGCGAGGTGCTGCTCGATCATCTCCTCAATGGCCAGCGCCATGGCCTGTCGGATGCCATCAGGAGGTTCTCGGGGCAAGCCGAGCGTCTGCCGCGTGCACTCCGCGCCGCGCGGGACCATCTTGCGGAAAATGCCGGTGAGCCGCTCGACCTCGCGCAGCTCGCCTGCGCGTCCGGGATCGGCGTCCGCGCGCTCCAGCTCGGCTTCCGCCGCCACTTCGGCGTGTCGATCTCGGAGATGCTGCTCGACATGCGCCTCGCTGCTCTGCACGCCCGGCTCGCGCAGGCTTCGCCGGATGTCTCCATCACCGAGATCGCCTTCGATCTCGGCTTCACCCATCTCGGCCGCATGGCGGGTGCCTACCGCGAAAAATTCGGCGAGACGCCGTCGGCAACGCTGCGGCGAAGGATGAGCTAGGCGGCAGACGCCTATTTTCGCGATCGCGTCGCGCCGCTGTCTTCAGCCGCCTGCCGGCGCAAAAAGCCCTCGACATCCGCCTGCACCGAGTACGGCGTCGGGATCGGATCGCCCGCTGCGTCGACGGCGGTGTCGAGGGAGCGGCGCAGCATGCGCGCGAGCTCGGCCTTTCGGTACGGCTTTGCCAGCAGCGGCGCGCCCATGGTGGCGCGTCCCTGCGCGTGCAGCGAATCGTAGGCATAACCCGACGTGAACAGCACCCGCAGCGAGGGCCGCGCAGCCACCATCTGTTCGGCGAGCTCGCGTCCGTTGACGCCGCCGGCCATCACGATGTCGGTGAAGAGCAGATCGAACGGCGTGCCTTCGGCCACGATGGCGAGCGCTTCGGTCGCGTTGGCAGCGGAGATGACCCTGTAGCCGAGGCTTTCGAGCTGGACGGTGACATATTGGCGGACGTCGCGATCGTCCTCGACGCAAAGGATGGTTTCCGTCCCGCCCACCACCTTGCGCTCGTCATAGCCGGCCGGACGGAGCGTGCTGGTATCGGCCTTCGGCAGGTAGATCGTGAAAATCGTGCCGCGGCCTTCTTCGGACGTGACCTTGATGCCGCCGCCGGACTGCTTGACGAAGCCGAACACCATGCTGAGGCCGAGCCCGGTGCCCTTGCCGACATCCTTGGTCGAGAAGAACGGATCGAAGATGCGTTCGAGAATGGCTTGCGGAATACCCGTGCCGGTATCGGCGATCTCGATCTCGACATAGTCGCCGGCATAGCCGGCGCCCACCGCGACGGCCTCGCGCACGCCGAACACCACGTTGCGTGTCGTCAGCGTGAGCTTGCCGCCACCTGCATCGCGTCGCGTGCGTTGATCGCGAGGTTGAGCAGCGCCGCGCTCAGTTGGCCGCGGTCGGCGAAAGCCAGCCAGACGTTGCGGTCAAGCCTGGACACGATCTCGATCGTCTTGTCGAAGGTCGCCAGCAGCAGCTTTGCCACCTCTTCGAGCAGCTCGTTGACGTCGATCTCGGCCGGCTGGAGCGCCTGCTTGCGGGCAAAGGACAACAGGCTCGACGTCAGCGCGGCGCCGCGATCGGCCGCTTCGCTGATCAGCTTGGTGATGGTCGCAAGCGGCGGGTCGTCCTTCACGGCGTCGGCGAGGATCTCGATCGTGCCCGTGATCACGGTGAGCATGTTGTTGAATTCGTGCGCGATGCCGCCGGTGAGCTGGCCGACCGCCTCCATCTTCTGGGCCTGGATCAGTTGCTCCTCGGCGGCGCGCTTCTGGGTGACGTCCTTGACGAAATTGTTGATGATGGTGCGCCCGCCGAGCTGGAGCGCCGTGCTCGACGCCTCGATCAGGATCTGGTCGCCGTTCCGGTGCAGCAGCGTCGCTTCGAACCGGATGCCGATCGGCGTATCCGACAGTTCCGGCAAAAGCCGCATCATGCGTTGCCTGAAGCCGTCGCGGAGCGGCTCGGCGATGAGGAGGTTGACGACGTCGGCGCCGAGCGCCTCCTTGCGGGTCCATCCGGTCAGGGCCTCGGCCTGGACACTCCACTCCAGGACGATGCCGTTCGCATCGGTCTGAACGAAGGCGTCGAGCGCGGTCTTGATGACGGCCTGGGTCATCTGTGCGCCGGCCTGGGCCTGCTCGGCCAGTTGCGCGGCAGCGCGTTTGTCCTGCGCCGTTTCGATCGCGCGCGTGCACAGCCGTGCGAGCAGGACCGCGACGGCGCCGCTTGCCAGCAAGACGACGACTTGGGCCAAGCCGAACCCGGTCCCGGTCCCGGTCGCGGCATAGGAGGCGAGGAGGGCCGCGGCGGTCACGGCGACCTGCGCGGCCATCGCGAGTGTCAGAAGCGGTCTGAGTTTCATGGTCTCACACCAGCGACGTCAATCGCGGGACCCTCGCGTTCGCGCTGTAGATTGCTCCGGCTTCACGTCAGCTACAGGCTCCGCGGGCCTGCGTCGAGGGGCAATTTCCGGTGGGGCGCCGGCGTTCCTCGCGCTCAACCTGCCGGCGAGTCGGTCTGGCGCAGCGTCGTGACCCAGATCACACGTGCGGCCTGCTGGGTCGGGTTGTCGAACATGTGCGGCACGATGCTCGGAAAGCGGAAACTGTCGCCGGCCTCGAGCAGATGAGCCTGGTTGTCGAGCCACAGCCGCAGGCTGCCGGACAGGATGTACCCGGCCTTCTCGCCGGTGTGCTGCAAGAAGTCGGTGCCGGACGAGGCGCCGGGGTTGAGCGTGAGCTCGTAGAGTTCGAGCTGGCCCTTGTCCTCCGGCGTCAGCGCTTCCTTGACGACGCCGCTGGCGGTGAGCCGCAGCAGGCGCCGGCTGTTCTTGCGCACGATGTAGCGCTGCACGTCGGCAGGATCGGTGGTCTCGAAGAAATAGGAGATGGGCACGTCGAGCGCGATGCTGAGCAGGCGCAGCGTCCGTATCGACGGCATGGCACGCGCGCGTTCGAGCTGGCTGATCATGCCGTTGGAGAGCCCGGTCTTGGTGGCGACGTCCTGGATCGAGAGGCCGGCGCGCTGCCGCAGCAGCCGCACGGTTTCGCCGAGCCGCTGGTCGACCGCATCGTCAGCCTCGATCGCCGGGGCGTCTTTCGGGCTGTTGGTCTCGCCGCGACCATCCATGTCGCTCTCCCATGCATTGCCTGGCCGCCGGAATGGCCGGCGGCGTGAAAAGGTCGCGCATCCTAGCAATGTGATTGACAGCTGTATTTAGTCATGATGAACTTTTGACTGAAAAATTTAGAAGCACTAAAGTCCACTCCTGTCCCTTTGCCGGGTCTCGGGGGCGCGGGAGACGGTGCCGTGTGCGGGAACGGAGACTGGTCATGGCAGACAGCACCGGCAAGTTCGGCGTTGGCGGACTGCGTCATCTCGGCATTCCAAATCGCCGACAATTTTTCCAGCTCGGCGCAGGCGCCGCAGCGGGATGGACCCTTGCAGGCGACGCCTTTGCGCAGAGCGAACGCCCGACCAATCCGCCGGACAAGCCGCGCGGGCAGGTGATTGCGGCGCTGTCGCAGGAGCCGACCGTCTTCCATCCGCTGATGCCGGGGATCGAGGTCGATCAGGGCATCTGGTGGCAGGTATTCTCGCCGCTCTGGTTCATCGAACCCGACGGCAAGTTCGTCCCTGATCTCGCGCGCGAAGTCCCGACCGTCGAGAACGGCGGCCTGTCGGCCGACGGCCTGACCTGGAAAATCAAGCTGCGCAGCGACGTGAAATGGCATGACGGCACGCCGTTCACGGCCGAGGACGTGAAGTTCTCGCTGGACCTGATCAACAATCCCGACTTCCGCGTCCGCAACCGCGTCGGCCACAACCTCGTCAAGGACATCAAGGTCGTCGCGCCCGACGAGATCCACTGGCGGATGGAGGCTCCCTATTCGCCCTATATGTCGATCCTGTCGCTCACCTTCATCGTGCCGAAGCACATCCTGGAGAAGCTGTCGGATCCGAACGCCTCGCCGTTCCACAATGCGCCTGTCGGCACCGGGCCGTTCCGCTGGGGCGAGCGCGTGCCCGGCGACCACATTCAATTGAATGCCCACGCCGGCTATCACGGCAAAGGACCTTACGTCGAACGCGTGGTCTTCAAATACATTCCCGATCTCACCGTCCTCTACACCCAGTTCCGCACGGGGCAGGTCGACTACACCGGCCTGCAAGGCATCTTGCCGAACTTCGTGCAGGAGGCGAAGACGCTGAAGGGCCGCAAGATCTTCGTCTCCGCGACCTCGTCGGTGGAGCACGTCGCGCCCAATCTCGAATTCGGCCCCTTCGCCGATCGCGCGGTGCGCGAGGCGCTCTACCTTGCCATCAACAAGCAGGCGATCATCGATGCGCTGAACTACGGCCTGCCGACCCAGACCGAGAGCTTCGTGCCGCAACAGGCCTGGTCGTTCCAGCAGGGCCTGCCGCAACACAAATACGATCCGGCCAAGGCCAACGCGCTGCTCGACGCGGCCGGATGGACCCGCGGCTCCGGCGGCATCCGCGAGAAGGGTGGGGTCAAGCTCGAATTCACCAACTCGACGACGTCGGGCAATGCGGTGCGCGAGCAGACCCAGCAGCTCCTGATCCAGGACTGGCGCGCGATCGGCGCGGCGATGCGGGTCAACAACATGCCGGCCGCCGTGATCTGGGGCGATTTCTGGCAGCAGTCGAAGTTCAATTCGGTGCTGGTGTCCGTGAACTTCATGCTCGGCAGCGACCCCGACGTGACGCCGCGCTTCGGCTCCGGCGCTATCCCTGCCAAGGGCGGCCGTGGCTTCAACACCTATCAGTACAACAGCGCCGAGGCCGATCGTCTGCTCGCCGAGGGCGCCAAGCAGTTCGATCTCGCCCAGCGCAAGGCGACCTATGGCGATCTGCAGAAGCTGATCCGCAACGACCTCGCCATCCTGCCGCTGTTCCAGGGTTTTATCGCCGAGGGCGTGAAGGAGGGGCTGCAAGGCTTCCGCCCCAACATCAACACCTCGATCAATTGCTGGAACATCCGCGAATGGTACTGGGCCTGATGCCTCAGGCTGGCTGGATCGCCTGAGATGGCCCGTTACGTCGTCAACCGCCTGGCGCAGGCGATCATGCTGCTGGTGATCGTCTCCGCGATCGGGTTTGCCATCCTGCATCTGGCACCCGGCGGTCCGCTGTCGCAATACGCTGCGTCCGCGCAGATGACGCAGGAGGACCTCGACCGCGTCACCAGGCAGCTCGGCCTCGATCGCCCGTTGCCGATCCAGTATCTCGACTGGTTCGGCCGCATGCTGAAAGGCGATTGGGGCAAGTCCTATCGCGACGGCGAGGCGGTGCTGTCGGTGATCTCCTCCCATCTCGGCGCCACGCTGGAGCTGATGGCGACGGCGACCATCATCGCGGTTTTGCTCGGCTGCTGGATCGGCGTGCTCGGTGCGCTGCGCCGCTATTCGCTGTTCGACACGCTCGCCACCGTCGGCGCCATGATCGCGCTGTCGATCCCGACCTTCTGGTTCGGCCTCGTCACCATCTACGTGTTCTCGGTGAAGCTCGGCTGGCTGCCGGCCGGCAATCGCCAAACCGTCGGCGATGGCTCCTTCCTCGACCTGCTGCATCATCTGATTGCGCCGGCGCTGGTGCTGGCGCTGGTCGAGACCGCGATGTGGGGCCGCTTCATGCGCTCCTCCATGCTCGAGGTCATCAACCAGGATTACATCCGCACCGCGCGCGCCAAGGGCATGCCGGAATGGCGCATCCTCACCGTGCACGCCCTGCGCAACGCCCTGCTGCCGATGATCACGGTGGCCGGCCTGCAGTTTCCGACGCTGCTCGGCGGTGCGCTGGTCGCCGAGACCGTGTTCACCTGGCCCGGCATGGGCCGGCTGTTCCTGGATTCCATCGGCTACCGCGACTATCCCGTGGTGATGGGCATCCTGATGTTCTCGGCGACCATGGTGCTGATCGGCTCGCTGCTCGCCGACATCCTCTACGCCGTCGTCGATCCGCGCATCCGGGTGGGCTAGGGATGACGGCTGCGACCCTCTCGACCGTTCAGCTCGCGCCCGGCCAGGCCGCATGGCGGCGCTTTCGCCGGCACCGGCTCGCGCTTGCGGGGGCTGTCATCATTCTGGTTCTCGTCCTCGGCTCGGCCTTGGGTCCTTATCTGCTGCCGTTCGACGACACCTATATCGACATCATGAAGCGGTTCGCGCCGCCGCTGTCGGGCGCGCATATCCTCGGCACCGACGAGCTCGGCCGCGATGTGCTCGCGCGGCTGATGATGGGCGGACGCGTCTCGCTCACGATCGGCATCGTCGCGATGGTGATCGCGATGGCGGTCGGAATCGCCGTCGGTGCCTTTGCCGGCTTCTATGGCGGCGTGGTCGGCGCGGTCCTGATGCGGCTGGTCGACGCCGTGCTGTGCTTTCCGACGATCTTCCTCCTGCTTGCGCTGGCGGCGCTCACCGAGCCCGGTCTCGCCACCACGACCGTGCTGATCGCTGCCACAGCGTGGATGGCCGTGGCGCGCGTCGTCGAAGCGCAAGTGCGTTCGCTGCGGGAGCGCGAATTCGCGGTTGCCGCGCTCGCCTTCGGCTCATCGAATCTGCGGATCATGTTTCGCGAACTCGTGCCCAACGCGATCGCGCCGATCGTGGTGGCGGCGACGCTGAACGTCGCCAAGGCGATCCTGCTCGAATCCTATGTCAGCTATCTCGGCTACGGCATCCAGCCGCCGGCCGCGAGCTGGGGCAACATGCTCAACAATGCGCAGATCTACCTCACCAGCGCGCCGTGGCTTGCGATCGCGCCGGGCGTCGCCATCACGCTCGCGGTGACGAGCTTCAATTTCCTCGGCGACGGCTTGCGCGACGCGCTCGACCCGCGAATGAACATCCCATGACGAGCCTGACCCCGAGCCGACTTGCTTCGATCGAACTGAATAGCTGGAGTGTCCCATGTCCCCGCCGCTCACCCGTATAAACGGCGACGAACGCCTGCCGGCGCAGGTGGACGTCGTCGTCATCGGCGGCGGCGTCATCGGCGTTTCCGCGGCCTATCATCTGGCGAAGAAGGGTCTCTCCGTTGCCCTCGTCGAGAAAGGCCATGTTGGCGGCGAGCAGTCGAGCCGCAATTGGGGCTGGTGCCGCCAGCAGGGCCGCGCCCGTGAGGAGGTCCCGCTGGCCCGCGAGGCGCTCCGGCTCTGGGAGGACATGCAGAACGACGCCGGTGTCGATGCCGGCTTCCGCCGCACCGGCGTGCTGTTCCTGACCAAGAGCAAGGACGAACTGGCCAGTTGGGAGCGATGGGCCGCAACGGCGCGCGAGATGCAAGTCCACTCGACCGTCCTGACGCCGGCGGAAGTCGCCGAGCGCCTGCCCGGCAATTCCGAGAAATGGGTCGGCGGCCTGCACACGCCGAGCGACGGGCGCGCCGAGCCGTCGATGGCCGTGCCGGCGCTCGCCACCGCCGCACGCAAGCATGGCGTGACCATCCATCAGGGCTGCGCTGCACGCGGACTGGAAACGCAGGGCGGACGGGTCAGCGCTGTCGTCACCGAGAAGGGCACCATTCGCACCCAGTCCGTGCTGCTGTCGGGCGGTGCATGGTCGTCGCTGTTCTGCCGCCGTCACGGCATCGAGCTGCCGATCGGTCTCGTCAACGCCACCGCATGCCGAACCACGCCGGGACCGGAGATCACGTCCGGCGCACTCGGCACCGACTTCTACTGTATCCGCCGCCGTCTCGACGGCGGTTTTACACTGGCGCTACGCGGCCGCGGGACTGTCGAACTGTCGCCAGACCTGTTCCGCTACGCGCGCACCTTCTGGCCGACCTACCTGCATCGCAAGAACGGGCTGAAACTGTCGTTCGGCAAGTCGTTCTTCGACCAGATCGTGCGCGGCACGAGCTGGAGTTTCGACAAGCCGTCGCCGTTCGAGACCGAGCGGGTGCGCGATCCGGCACCCGACATGTCGCTGGTCAACGCGGCGCTGGCTTCGCTGATCAAGTCGAATCCCGAATTGAAGGACATCGAGATCGCGGAAGCCTGGGGCGGCACGATCGACTGCACGCCGGACACCATTCCCGTGATCTCGCCGGTCGATGCCTTGCCGGGCTTCTTCCTCGCGACCGGCTTCTCTGGCCATGGCTTTGGCATCGGTCCTGCGGCCGGCAAGCTCGCCGCCGACATTGTGACCGGCGCGACGCCGCTGGTCGATCCCGCGGCCTACAGCCACAAGCGAATGATCGACGGCCGGCGTCTCGCGCCGGTCAGCCCGTTCTGAGAGTGCTGGTGGCATGACGGTTCTCTACAAGGCCAACATGGTTCGCGGCGCCGAATGGGCGCGCTTCTTCGCCGAGCGCGCGCCCGATGTGCCGTTCCGGCTCTGGCCCGACATCGGCGATCCCGCAGAGGTGCGCTACCTGGTGGCGTGGGTGCCGCCTGATAACATCGCGACGACCTTTCCCAATCTCGAGCTGGTGTTTTCGGTCGGTGCGGGCGTGGATCAGTTCGATGCCACGAAAGTTCCGGCGCACATACCGCTCGTCCGCATGCTGGAGCCCGGCATCGCCGAGACCATGGTGGAATACGTCACCATGGCCGTGCTCGCGCTGCATCGCGATCTCCTGCACTTCGTCAGCCAGCAGAGGGAACAGGTCTGGCGCGAGATCCGGATCACGCCGGCCAAACGTCGGCGTGTCGGCGTGATGGGGCTCGGCCAGCTCGGCCAGGCCGTGCTCGACCGGCTCAAGGCGTTCGATTTTCCGCTTCTCGGCTGGAATCGTTCGCCGCGCGAGATTGAAGGCGTCACCTGTTACGCCGACGTGGACGCCTTGCCGGACTTCCTTGCGCAGGCTGACATCCTCGTCTGCCTGCTGCCGCTGACCGACGAGACCCGCGGCATCCTCAATGCCGATCTGTTCGCGCGCCTGCCGCGCGGAGCAGGGCTCGTCAATGTCGGGCGTGGCCCGCATCTCGTCCAAGCCGATTTTCTCGCGGCGCTCGACAGCGGCGCGCTGTCCGGTGCGGTGCTCGACGTTGCCGATCCCGAGCCGCTGCCCGCCGGCCATCCGTTCTGGAGCCATCCGCGCATCCTGCTGACGCCGCACAATGCCAGCATGACGACACCTGATACGGCCGTCGATTTCGTGCTCGACGTCATCGCGCGCCACCGCCGCGGCGAAGATCTGCCGGGGCGTGTCGATCGTAGTCGCGGCTATTAGGGCAATCGCATGAGCACCGGCGCAAGCACGCCTGATCCGATCGTTGCCGAAGCGCAGGCGCCCGTGTTGTCGGTCGCGGGCCTGACCACGTCCTTTCTGCGCGAGCGGCAATGGATTCCCGTCGTCCGCGACGTGTCGTTCGATATCGCGGCCAAAGAAACCGTGGCGATCGTCGGCGAGTCCGGTTCGGGCAAGAGCGTCACCGCGCTTTCCATCATGCGGCTCATTCCGAAGGAGAGCGGCCGCGTCGAGGGGCGCGTCACGCTCGCGGGCCGCGATCTGCTGACGCTGTCCGAAGCGAGCATGACGGATGTTCGTGGCAACGATGTCGCCATGATCTTCCAGGAACCGATGACGAGCCTCAATCCGGTGCTCACCATCGGCTTCCAGATCGCCGAGGCGCTGATCCAGCATCGCGGCCTGTCGCGCGCGGCGGCGGAGGCCGAGACCATCCGTCTGCTCGATCGTGTCCGCATTCCCGCGGCGGCATCACGCTTCCACGAGCATCCGCATCGTTTCTCCGGTGGCATGCGCCAGCGCGTGATGATCGCGATGGCGCTCGCCTGCAAGCCGAAGCTGCTGATCGCCGACGAGCCGACCACGGCGCTCGACGTCACCATCCAGGCGCAGATCCTGGAGCTGCTGAGGGAGCTCCAGCAGGAGGAGGGGATGTCGATCCTCTTCATCACCCACGACATGGGCGTGGTCGCCGAGATCGCGGACCGTACCGTGGTGATGTATGGCGGGCAGGCCGTCGAGACCGATGCGACCGCGCGCATCTTCGCAGCACCCTCGCACCCCTACACAAGCGCGCTGCTCGCGGCTGTGCCGCGTCTCGGTTCGATGGGCGGGCGGACGCGGCCGATGCGGTTTCCGATCGTCGACAAGGTGACGGGCACCTCGGACGAGCCGACGGAGACACCTGAGACGGTCTCAACCGCCGAGCGGCCGCTGCTCGAAGTCGCCAATCTCACCACGCGCTTTCCGATCCGCTCCGGCTTGTTCGGCAAGGTTTCGGGCCGCGTCCACGCGGTCGAGAACATCTCCTTCACCCTGCGCGCCGGCGAGACGCTGGCGCTGGTTGGCGAATCCGGTTGCGGCAAGTCGACCACCGGTCGCTCCATCCTCAAGCTGACGGAGCCGGACAGCGGCACCGTCCTGGTCGACGGCCAGGATGTCCTCGCCATGAACGCCCGGACCTTGCGCGACTTCCGCAAGCAGATGCAGATCGTCTTCCAGGATCCGTTCGCGAGCCTCAATCCGCGCATGTCGGTGGGGACGGCGATCGCAGCGCCGCTGCAGGCCAACGGTCTCGCGACTGCCTCTCAGGCGCGCGACAAGGTCGCCGACCTCCTCGTACGCGTCGGCCTGACCGCGGACATGGCCGCGCGCTTTCCGCACGAATTCTCCGGCGGCCAGCGCCAGCGCATCTGCATTGCGCGCGCGCTCGCGCTCGGGCCGAAGCTGATCGTTGCGGACGAAGCGGTCTCCGCCCTCGACGTCTCGGTCAAGGCGCAGGTCGTCAACCTGATGCTCGACCTCCAGGCCAGCATGGGCCTTGCCTATCTCTTCATTTCCCACGACATCGCGGTGGTCGAGCGCATGAGCCATCGTGTCGCGGTGATGTATCTCGGCGAGATCGTCGAGACCGGCCCGCGCGCAGCCTTGTTCGGCAATCCGCAGCATCCCTACACGAAGAAGCTGATGGCCGCGGTGCCGGTGCCCGATCCATCGCGCCGCGGCACGAAGCGCGAGACCTCGAACGACGAGATCAGAAGTCCGGTGCGCGCACCGGATTATCAGCCGCCGGTCCGGCAGTATCGCGAAGTCTCGCCCGGCCACGTCGTCCAGGTCTGGGGCGAGGAATGGTCGGCCTAGCGGCGCAAAGGCGCGCAGCGGGTGCTTTCCAGAACGCACGATAAAATCGTGCCATGATCTGCCGCACACGTTAACGGTGTTGTCCTTCGCGATGCCAAGCCTGTGAAATCGTGCTGAAATCACAATGAATTCACCTCGTCGCGACGGAGTGCGACCGGCTGCCACAATCTATATGCTAATCCGGCGAAGCTGGACCGTCGGCCGTCGATCTCCGATAATGCATCGACTCGGAAAGGCCGACGCAGACGTGCCTTTCACGGATGGAATATTGAAATGACACAAGCAGGCGTCTACGGGCAGAGGCTCGGGCGGGGCCTTCACGTGAAGGAAGCTCCGGTTCTGATCACGCGCTCGCTGCGCAGCGCGGAGCTTGCGGTCACCGAAGTCCGCAATGACAAGCCGACGTCCGAACTTTCCGGCTCGTTGCCGGCTGAAGATGCTTACCTCGTCAGCCTGAAGCTCCGCGACTATCCCGCTTGCGAATGTTGGGAGGAAGGCCGCTACGTCACCAGGGAGGATATTCGTGCGGGCGCGACCTATCTGTACGACCTCAAGCGCGACCCGCGCTATGTGATCGACAAGCCGTTTCACTCGCTCTTCTTCTATCTGCCGCGCTCGGCCCTTCACGACATGGCAAGGCAACCCGGCGCGCCGCGCATTGGCGAGCTCAGTTACGAGCCCGGTGTGGGCCATGACGACGGGGTCATCCGTCATATCGGCGCCAGCTTGCAGGAAGCACTGCGTCGGCCTGACGAGACCAACCAGCTTTTCGTCGATCACATGATGCTCGCGCTCACCGCCCACGTCGCCCAGACCTATGGCGGGCTGAAGCCTGTCGCAGAGCCTAACCGTGGTGGCCTCGCGCCATGGCAGGTGAAGCGCGCCTGCGACCGGCTCGACTCCGATCTCTCAGGCAAGGTCGCGTTGGAGCAGATCGCGACCGAGCTCGGCCTTTCGGTCAGCCACTTTTCACGCGCATTCCGGATCTCCACCGGCCTGCCGCCGCATCAATGGCTGCTGCGCCAGCGCGTGAAGGCGGCCACGCAGCTGATGACGGTCCGCAACCTGCCGCTGTCCGAGATTGCGATCTCGGCCGGATTTGCCAATCAAAGCCATTTCACGCGGGTGTTCACGCAGATGGTCGGCGTCAGTCCGGGCGCATGGCGCCGCGAAACCCATGGCGGGCGCGACACGTGGAGCGTTTTCGCGTCAAAGTTCCATCTTCAATCCGGCCAATCTCGCCGACGGCATCGGCCATCCGCCTGACGAGATTTCTGCGGCGCGCCGCGGACAGCTTGCGAACTCACGGCGCCTGTCAGTTCGCGCTTCTGCGCTCCCGCGTATGCAACGATGCAAACTTAGTCCTCCTGAGATCGTGACTGGATGGAGCGGGAGGGAGCATCAGTCTGTGAACAGTCTCATAGTCCATCACTCTCTTTTCGAGCTAACTCTCCCCCAAGAAATTGCTGCACCCGGAGCTGATTGACAGACACGGGTGAGATGCAATGCCTGCGAAGCCGCGAGCTCGCAGCTTTGGACTGGCCCTCGTCTTGGTTACGAGCAAGCCAGCCCCATCACTCAGCCACATCTTTTGGAAATTGGAATCAAGGGCATCGCGAAGCGCGTCCACGCAGCTTCTAATCGGGGTCGGCCGGTAGGCTGCTACTTATTGAGGAGCCCCCAATGAAGATAGGCAACGCAGTTTCCAGCGCGTTTTCCCTGACGAGGTACGCCGGTAATCTTGGGATCGCCCGTTCCAGTCTTATCAAGTCGGCCCATCTCCTCGAAAGAATTGGGCTCGCAGCCGTTGGGGCCTCTTGCGGCCTCTATGTGGGTGCGACCCTGTTGCGTCAGAAAGGCGGGCTTTTTGAAAGCGGCTGGATCGTGCTGCTAACAATGCTCTACGGAGCTCTCAGCTATTATGTTGGAATTGATTTGTCCCGGTCTGTCGCTCGGAGGTCGATTTCGAGCACCTCGGAAGAATACAACGGCTCTGAGGTTGCTGAGATCATGAGTGCGGCCGGTACGTTCGGCGCGGCGATTGCAGCAACTCTGTCCGTCAGCATCCTTGTCCTTGATCAAAGCCTACCCAATGGGCTGATAGCTTTTCTCGCCGGCTGTTGGGTCGTTGGGTCTTCGCTTCAAGTTGCGGCGGGAACGATGGCGCGCAACTACGTAGTGCCCAAGGACGAGGAATGAGGACAATTGTGCTCACGGAAAAACGTCTGCTTGGCGTCGTGATGTGGGCACCAGTGCCAGTGCTGACGTCAGGTCTGAAGGCGAGTGGTTGACGGCTCATCGCAACTTCTGTCGTCCAACGCTGCGTGCAGACGATTTTTAGTAGCGCCGCAGTTTGCATCGAGCAATGTCCTTGCTTGGAAGCGGCATCGGTACTGAGCAACCTAAGTTATCGCGCAACAAACAAGACGTGCCATCATGGTGGCGTTGAGATATTGTCCCCGCGCGCCGTGGCCCAAAATTCTGCTAACCGCCAACCGCACGATCGGTGGAGCCAATGCAGATTGCGGAGTGGCTCGAGAAGCTGGGGCTTGGACAATACGCAGAGCGTTTTGTCCAAAATGGGATCGACATGGGCGTCCTTCCCGAACTGATGGCCGAGGACTTCGATAAGCTCGGAGTCCTGCTTGGCCATCGCCGCAAGATGCTGCGTGCCATTGCCGACCTCGATCCAGCCGCGTTGATCGCATCGCCGGCTCCTCCTCACGACGCCGAGCGGCGTCACCTGACCGTTATGTTTTGCGACCTGGTCGGCTCGACTGCGCTCTCCGCGCGTCTCGATCCCGAGGATATGTGGGAAGTGATCCGGGCCTACCGCGCCGCTTGTGCGGGCGTCATCGCTGCTTATGACGGCAGGATCGCCAGGTTCGTCGGGGACGGAATACTGGTCTATTTCGGCTATCCCCGCGCCCACGAGGACGATGCGGAGCGCGCAGTGCGAGCGGGCCTCGACACCATCGCTGCGGTCGGGCGCCTCAGGACGGGCGCCACTGAACGGGTTGAACTGCGGATCGCAATCGCGACCGGGCTTGTGGTGATCGGTGACCTCATCAGCGGCGATGCGTCGGAGGAGCACGCAACGGTCGGCGATACACCAAACCTTGCTGCCAGGCTTCAGAGCCTGGCGGAACCGGGAGTGGTCGTCGTCGCCTCGTCGACGCGGCGGCTGCTTGGCGATCTCTTCACTTTTCGCAATCTCGGCCGTCGCGAGGTCAAGGGGATAGCCGAACCCATCGCGGTCTGGGCGGTCGAGGGGGCGGCCGCATCGGAAAGTCGCTTCGAGGCGGTCCGCGCAGCGCGTTCGATCGGCTTTGTCGGTCGCAAGGAGGAGATCGAATTCACGCTCTCGCGCCAGCGATTGGCATGGCAGGGGCAGGGCCAGATGGTGTTGATCTCCGGCGAAGCAGGCATCGGCAAGTCGCGCATTGTCGCAACGCTGTCTGAAAACCCCGCGTTGGGGGCGCACCGCCGGGTGCGATATCAGTGTTCGCCCTACCACACCAACAGCGCGCTTCATCCCTTTGTCGCGCAGCTGGAGCGCGCAGCCGGTATCCGCTCGCACGACACGCCGGGGCAAAAGCTCGACAAGCTTGAGGCAATGCTGGCGCTTGGAACGCAACAGGTCGCCCGGGCGACACCGCTCATTGCGGCTCTCCTTTCGATTCCAACCGGCGACCATTATCCGCCGCTTGGTTTGAGCCCGGCGCAGCAGCGGCGACAGACATTTGCCTCGCTTCTCGATCAGCTCGAGGGGTTGGCGCGAGAGCAACCCCTGCTGGTTATCTGCGAGGATATGCATTGGGCCGATGCCACGACACTTGAACTGTTCGATCTCGGGGTCGACCGGATCAGGGGACTGCCGATACTCATGCTCATGACGTCCCGGCCAGAGTTCGAGCCCTCCTGGTCGGGCCTCGCCAACGTCAGCCTGTTGCGGCTCGACCGGCTCGACCGGCAGGACACGCGTGCGCTGGTCGAGCAGGTGACCGTTGGCCGCCAGCTGCCGCGCGAGATGATCGAGCAGATCATCGACAAGACGGACGGCATCCCGCTATTCGTCGAGGAACTGACCAAGATGGTGCTGGAGTCCGGACTGCTCGTCGAGGATTCCGGACGCTACCGCCTCGATAGCCCGCTCCCGCCGCTCGCTATTCCCGCGACGCTGCAGGATTCGCTGATGGCGCGGCTCGACCGGTTGGCTCCCGTCAAGGAGGTGGCGCAGATAGGCGCCGCCATCGGCCGCGACTTTTCATACGCGCTGCTAAGATATGTGACAGGACGCGATGATCTGACGCTGAGCGCTGCGCTGGGGCAACTCGAAGAGGCGGAACTGCTGGTGCGTCGCGGGACACCGCCGGACGCAAACTATAGCTTCAGGCACGCTCTCGTTCAGGAAGCGGCCTATGAAGGCCTGCTCAAGAGCAAACGGCAGGTGCTTCACAAGCGCATCGGCGATGTCCTGCGCGAGAAGTTTCCCGTCGTTGCCGAGACTGAGCCGGAAGTTCTGGCACACCACTTCACTGAGGCGGGGCTGAGCGAGATCGCCTTCGAATGGTGGCGCAAGGCGGGCCAGCAAGCGCTGAAGCGCTCGGCCTATTCCGAGGCGATCGCGCATCTCGGCAAGGCGATCGCGTCCGCCGATGAGGTGCCGGATGATCCCCGCCGGATGATGAGCAGGCTGCATCTTCAAATCGAGTATGGCCGTGCATTGCGAGGCCGCCTCGGCCACAGCGCTCCCGAAACGGTAGCCGCATGGACGCGTGCCCGACAGTTCGCGGCCGACATCAATGATCCCGTTGAACTCGCGCCGGTCCATTCGGGTCTCTTCAATGCTTGCCTGACACACGGCGAACTCGCTCCGATGCGTGAGCTCGCGGATGCCATCATGAGCGCCGCTGACCGACGACCGGACTCACCGGTGGCCGCCGTCGTCGTCGCACATTGGACGGGCGGGGCTACCTGCTGGTTCGGGGGCGACTATTTGAACGCGAGAACGCATCTTGAGCAGGCACTAGAGATCTACGGCGCCGAGCGGGATCCAGCGACGTTCAGGGCTTCGGCACTGGATCTCCCGTTCGTGATCATGAGGTTTCTTGCCCTGGTGCTTTGGCCGCTTGGCAGGATCGCGCGTGCACGCCGCCTCGCTGCCGAAGCGGTGAGTGCTTCGGGAGAAAAACGGGCGCTGTCCCAGGCCAACGCGCTGGTTCATCGCGCCGTGTTCGACGGACTATGCGGAGGCGTGTTGCAGCAAACGGAGACGATCTTGGCGCTCGGTCTCGCGCGCGACCACACGATGCCGTTGTATGTGGCCGCCGGCACCTATCTGAATGGCCTCGCCAAGTGGCGTGCAGGCGACAGAGCTGGCCCCGCAAATTCGGACAGTAGCTTGAGTGGATTTTCTGCCTGACAGCGGCGAGGATTCTTGCTGCGAATCAGGAGCGAAGATGACGAAGAAGAGCCGCCGGACGCATTCTCCGGCATTCAAGGCGAAGGTTGCTTTGGCTGTCGGTCAAAGGCGACAAGACACTGGCGGAGCTGGCGCGTTTGATGTTCATCCGAACCAGATCACGATCTGGAAAAACCAGCTCCTGGAAGGCGCCGCCGGCGTGTTTGGGCATGACAAGACATCGGCCGAGACGCCGGTCGATTTGAAGGCGTTACATGCCAAGATCGGCGAGCTGGCGTTGGAAAACGATTTTTTGTCCGGCGCGCTCACCAAGGCGGGCCTGCTGAGCGCAAAGCGATGATCGACCGCGATCATGATCTTTCTATCGTGCGCCAGGCGAAGGTCCTGAAGCTGGCTCGCAGCACGGTCTACTATGAACCTCGGCCAGTTTCGGCCGAGGACCTTGCCTTGATGCGTCGGCTCGATGAGCTGCATCTCGATTATCCCTTCGCGGGAGCGCGTATGCTGCGATCGTTGCTGCGGCGGGAGGGCGTATACGCCGGTCGCCGCCACATCGCGACGCTGATGAAGCGCATGGGGATCGAGGCGGTCTATCGTCGCCCGAACACGAGCAAGCCGGCTCCGGGTCACAAGATCTACCCGTACCTGTTGCGCGGATTGAAGATCGAGCGGCCCGACCATGCGTGGGCAATGGACATCACCTACATTCCGATGCGGCGTGGCTTCGTCTATCTCGCGGCGGTCGTCGATGTGTTCAGCCGACGGGTCCTGGCCCATCGCGTCTCGATCACAATGGAGGCGGCCTTCTGCGTCGAAGCGGTCCAGGAGGCGTTGGCGAAGCACGGCAGGCCCGAGATTTTCAACACGGATCAGGGCAGCCAGTTCACCAGCCTCGAGTTCACCGATGTGCTGCTGGACGCGAAGATCGCCATCAGCATGGACGGCAAGGGCGCCTGGCGCGACAACGTGTTTGTCGAGCGGCTCTGGCGCACGGTCAAATACGAAGAAGTATATCTCCGCGCCTACGACAGCGTGTCCGAGGCGCGAGCGTCAATTGCCAAGTATCTGGCCTTCTACAATCAGGGACGCCCTCACTCGAGCCTTGACGGGCGCACGCCCGACGAGGCTTACTTCGGCACGCAAGCTATGGTGATGGCCGCATGACCGTCGCCGACGGTTTTGTCGTCGCTCTGGTCGGGCTACGCCCTCCCGACGCAACGACAAAACCGTAAAGCCCCGCGTTCAGCATAACCCGGCAGGAATCCACTTAAATCCAGCGGGGCGCTGTCCAAACAACCGGGGCCAGCTCTGACCAAATGACCGGACTGACGGAAATGCGTCGCGGCTGGACTTTGCTGCACGAGAATGACTGCTATCTCTGTGAGCCGTTTTGGGGGATGCACGTCGCCTTGGCGAACGCAGCGTCGGGCCAACTCGAAACCGGGCTGGAAATCTTGAGCGAATTGATCGCGTGGACCGGGCAATCCGGCCAGCATTGGCTTGATGCCGAGTTGCATCGCGCCCGCGGCGAGCTTTTGTCGCGTCTTGATCCTTCGGACGAAGCCAGTGCCGAAGCTTCCCTCAACCGAGCGCTTGAGATCGCACGACACCAGCAGACGAAGACTTTCGAGCTGCGCAGCGCCCTTGGACTTGCTCGCCTGCACAAGAGAAATGGCCGAGCAGGCGGGGTATCCGAAATGCTCGCTCCCGTGCTGGCCGAATTCGATGTGGAGCGAAATCTTTCTGAAGTCGTGGAAGCGAAAGAGCTGCTGGAGCAAGTGCATTAGGCACGTGCCGTTTTCCCCCAGTCGATGGGCAGGGAATGACAGTCAGGAATTCACGTGCACGAAATCCCGCAGCAGCGGATAGATCTCGTTATTCCACCGCTTGCCCGAGAACACGCCGTAGTGGCCGACGCCGGCCTGCATGTGGTGGACGCGGCGATAGGCGCGCACACCGGTGCAGAGGTCTTGCGCGGCGAGCGTCTGGCCGATCGAGCAGATGTCGTCCTTCTCGCCTTCGACCGTCATTAGCCCCATGCGGCTGACGGCCTTGGTGTTCACGGGACGGCCACGGTGCATCAACTTGCCTTGCGGCAACAGGTGCTCCTGGAACACGTCACGCACGGTCTCGATGTAGAACTCGGCCGGCAGGTCCATCACGGCGAAATATTCGTCGTAGAAGGTCTTGATGCTCGCGGCCTTCTCCTTCTCGCCCTTGGCGATATGGTTGGCGAGATCCATGTGCTGCTTGATGTGGCGCTCGAGATTCATCGAGACGAACGCCGTGAGTTGCACGAAGCCGGGATAGACCTTGCGGAGCGCGCCGCGGCATTGCACCGGCACGTAGTTGATCAGGTTCTGCTCGAACCAGTCGATCGGCCTGCTCTTGGCGAACTCGTTGACCCTGGTCGGCTGGATGCGCGTGTCGATCGGACCCGCCATCAGCGTCAGCGTCGCAGGCCGCGAGGGGTGGTTGCCCTCGCACATGACCGCGGCGGCCGCGAGTGCCGAGACCGAGGGCTGGCAGATTGCGACCATGTGCGGACGCGGGCCCAATTGGCCGAGGAAGTCGATGAGATGATCGGTGTAATCGTCGAGCCCGAAGCGGCCTTCGCGGCGTGGAATGTCGCGCGGATTGTGCCAGTCGGTGATGTAGACGTCGTGATCCTGCAGTAGCGTTTTCACGGTGCCGCGCAGCAGCGTGGCGAAATGGCCCGACATCGGCGCCACCAGCAGCATGCGCGGCTGCTCCGGCACGCCGTCCTTCCTGAAGTGCAGCAGCGAGCCGAACGGCGTCGCGTAGGCGACCTCCTCGGTGACGCCGACCTCACGGTTGCCCACCATCACGCTGTCGATGCCGTAGGCCGGACGGTGATAGGTGAGGGTGGAGCGCGAGATCAGCTCCAGCGCGGCGGAGAGCCGGCCGACGACCTGATCCGATAGGCCCTGCGGCACCAGATTGAGGAATCTGAGTGCGGACGAAGCTCCCGCCCGCCACGGCGCGGTGAGGTCCATATGGTTCTGAAAGGCCTGATAATACATCGACATCATACTGAAACGCCCACCTTCCCGTGCTGTCATGCAATATCGAAGCCAAACGGGAGCCCTACCGCCCTCAAAACTGGCACATCGCTTGCTCCTCCTTTTGCGGGAAGCACAGGTCATGAGCACTCCCGCGGGCCGGGCGGCGTGCAAGTCACAGGCGTAGGGAAGAGGCCATATGGCGAAGGCGACACTGACAATCAGCAGCAAGAACTATTCGTCCTGGTCGCTGCGCGGCTGGCTGCTGACGAAATTTTCCGGGCTCGATTTCGAGGAGATCGTCACCGCGCCGGACGACGCGTCGGCGCGCGCGGAAATCCTGCTGTTGTCGTCGTCGATCCTGGTGCCGTGCCTGCGCCACGAGGGCGCCGTGGTCTGGGATACGCTGGCGATCGCCGAATATCTCAACGAGGCGATGCCGGAAGCCGGTCTGTTGCCTGATGACCGCGTCCAGCGGGCGCATTGCCGCTCGATCTGCGGCGAAATCCATTCCGGCTTCACAACGTTGCGCGCGTCGCTGCCGGTCAATCTGAAGGGGCACTTCCCCGGCTTCAAGATCTGGTCGCGCGCGCAGGCCGATATCGACCGCGTCTGTTCCATCTGGCGCGACTGCCTGGAGAAATCAGGCGGACCCTTCCTGTTCGGCGCGAGGCGCACCATGGCGGATGCGATGTACGCCCCCGTGGTGACGCGCTTCGTGACCTATGACGTCAAGCTCGAGCCGCTGCTGAAGGCCTATGCCGATACCATCATGGCCATGCCCGAGATGATGGAATGGATCGCGGCGGCCAAGGATGAGCCGGCCGAGATCGAGGAGCTCGAGGTCGAATATTAGGCAGGCCTGGCGCCCGCCTGCCTGTTTTGGGAGCGAGGCCCGGGCTGCCGCACCCGGCAGCCATGTCTTTGAAGCCGTTAACTTTTAGCACCCGTGGCGGGCTCGGGCCGGCCCACGTGCTGCGCAGATATTGTATACGCGTGCGGGCTTATTGCGACATCTAGCCGTGAACAGCCGCGTACACGGCCTTTCGGCTGATTCGGACGTGATTCGTTCGGGCCGCGTTCCGTTCGTTAAGGCAGAGCGCGGCCCCGTTGCATTTTGAGACAGACGCCGCTCGTCAGGCGAAGCCCGAGTGCTTGGCGCGCGGCACGCGCCAGCCGATGACAGTGGCCTCCACCGGGACGCCGGCCGCGTCGTTCTGCCAGCGGCCCTCGACATAGCGGCAGGCGAACGGCAGTTGATACGTTCCGCTATGGTCCTCGCACAGCACCTCCACCGGCAGGCCAGGTGGCGGTTCGCCGGCGCCATCGAATTCCGCCAGACGTCTATCGCGCGTTGCCATTCCAAAAATCTCCCCTAATCAAAGTCGCGGAAAGAGCGCCCACTTTCTTCCGCGCACGGTTCACTGATCCCCGTCCAAGGGAACAAGCTAAGCTCAACGCGAGAATGCGGTACGAGTGTGGTAGCCTCCGGCGTCGGCGAGCAAAAAGCGCACATTGCCGTGATTGATTCGGACGAGGAACCTGCATGCTGCTTCGAAGCGCCGGCGTCTGTTTCGCGATGTTGTTGCTCGCCCCGCTGGCGATTGCGCCGGTCCGCGCGCAAGACGTGCCCGGCATCGAGATCTGCACCGTCGAGCAGACCATGGAGCGGCGCACGAGCTGCCTGCAGAGCAACGTCGACTTCCTGCAGAAGACGATCACCAAGCTGACGCTCGATCATCAGCAGAAGCTCGATGCCGCCAACCGCCAGATCGACGCGCTGAAGACGCTTGTGGCCGGCCTGCAGAAGACGCTGGGCGATCTCCAGGCTGCACAGGTGAAGATCGCGGACGATCTGAAGAAGAAGCAGGACGCGCCGCCACCGAAGGATGCGGCGAAATAGCGGTCGCCGTCACGCCACGCGGTAGCGCTCCATCACGCCGCGATCGGGCTCATAGCCGAGCCCGGGTCCCGAAGGCACTGCGACGTGGCCGGTGGCATCGACATCGGCGCGGCCGCCCCACAGACACGCTTCGCGTTTCAGATAGAACATCTCGACCAACCCGTCGTCACGCGTCGCCAGCAGGTGCAATGTCGCCAGCAGGCCCGGACCGAAATACGGGGAGTGCGGGACGATCTTGACGCCGAGCTGATCGGCGAGTGCGACGACCTTCAGAAATTCCGTGATGCCGCCGACCTTGGTCACCGACGGCTGGGCATGGCTGACCGCGCCTGCATTCATCATCTGGCGGAATTGATACTCCGTGCAGGCGTTCTCGCCGGCGGCGACGCCGAGCCCGCCCTTGCGGCGGACCTCGGCGAGTGTGGCAAAATCCTCCGGCGGCCAGACCGGCTCTTCCAGAAACATCGGCTGCGCGTCCTCGCACGCCTTCGCGAATGCGATCGCCTGCTCGCCTGTGAGCGGGCAGTTCATGTCGACCATCAGCGGGATGCCGGGCCCGATCGCCTCGCGCGCGGCAAACACCGCCGGCGTCGTGGTCTCGTGCAGCTTGATGGCGCCATAGCCGAGCGCGAGCGCCTTCTTGCATTCGCCGGCGATGTTTTCGGGCGAGCCGATCCGCAGCAGGCTCGCATAAGCGGGGATGTTCGAGCGTTTGCTTGCTCCGAGCAGGCGATGCAGCGGCGCGCCCTCGATCTTCGCAGCCAGGTCCCACAGCGCGATGTCGAGCCCTGATATTGCGAACATCGTGATGCCGTAGCGGCCGAACAGATGCAGGTTGCGCTGGATCTGTTCCATCACCGCGGGAATGCCGGCGGCATCGGGAACCTTCAGCCCGCGGGCCTGCGGCGCGATCATCTCCTCGACGGCGCTTCGCGTGGTGCGCGGGGAGACATAGGCAAAGGCATCGCCCCAGCCGGTCAGTCCGGCATCGGTCGTGACCTCGACCAGCACCATGTCGAGCGCGGAGATTGCGGACGCGCCCTGGCGAAAGCTCGCGACACCGGCGTCATAGGGGATGCGGATATGGTGCGCCCGCACATCGGTGATTTCCACGACGCGGTTCCTCTTTCTGGTGAGCGGTTGCAATGAGTGTAGCTGCCAATGCCGGGGCGTTGCCAGTGGCTATTCCGGAACTATTCTCATGCGAGGACAGCAATGCCGATCAAGCGAGGCGGTGGCCGGCAGCGCATCATCGCCAGGCTTCGAACGAGGGCCCTTGACGCATGAACCCAGCCCAGCGCGCGCTCTGGTATATCGAGAGCCATCTGGCCGAGCCGATGACGCTCGACGAGATTGCTGCGATATCAGGCGTGTCGCGGTTCCACATCGTGCGGGCGTTTGCCGCAGCCACCGGACTTCCGGTGATGCGCTACGTGCGCGCGCGGCGGTTGACGGAAGCGGCGCGTAGTCTTGCGAACGGCGCGCCGGACATCCTGTCGCTGGCGCTGGAGGCGGATTACGGCTCGCACGAAGCGTTCACCCGCGCGTTCCGCGACCAGTTTGGCACCACACCCGAAGCGGTGCGGGCGGCAACGTGCCTCGACAAACTCAAGCTTCAGGAGCCGATCCTCATGGATTCCACCATGCTCGACCATCTGGTCCCGCCGCGTTTCGAAACCGCGAAGGCCTTCCTCGTCGCCGGCCCCGCCGAGCGCATCTCCTGCGACAACGGCGCCGCCATTCCGGGACTGTGGCACCGCTTCCATCAGGAAGTCGCCGACATTCCCGCACGCATCGGCCAGGGAAAATCTCAAGTCGCCTATGGCGTCTGCTGCAACGGCGATGATTCCGGTAATTTCGACTACATCGCCGGCGTCGAGGTCGCCGATTTCTCTGACCTGCCGCGCCGCTTCGGTCGCATCCGCATTCCCGAGCAGCGCTACGCGGTGTTCGCCCACACCGAGCACGGCGCCTCGATCCGCCGCACCGTCAACACGATCTGGAATCAGTGGCTGCCGGCGTCCGGCCTGAAGGCCGCGGATGCGCCGAACTTCGAGCGCTATGACGAGAAATTTGATCCCGCGACCGGCAATGGCGGCTTCGAGATTTGGATACCAGTGCGGGAGTAAGCACGATCCGGACCCGAAGGGCCGCGTTCGCGCAAAGTGCGCGGCGGTTTTCCGAAGAGATCATGCTCGAACAAGACCTAAAGCGCGATATGTCATCGCGCTTTACGTTGCAACGCTGGCATACCATCCCGCTTGCTTGGCAAGCCCCGGCGACTTTGTCATAACCGCAGGCAAATCTTGCGTGTGGGGCCCGTGCCGGACATCCCGTGCAAGCCATAACAAGCAGCCGGGAGGGTCCCCATGTCCAACGTTCGCGTTCTCGCCACCGACCTCGAATTTCCCGAAGGGCCGGTGGTGATGCCGGACGGCTCGGTGGTGCTGGTGGAAATTCGCGGCCAGCGCCTGACCCGAATCTATCCCGACGGCCGCAAGGAGGTCGTCGCCAAGGTGCCGGGCGGCCCGAACGGCGCCGCCCTCGGCCCCGACGGCAAGATCTACATCTGCAACAATGGCGGCTTCTCCTGGATTCCGACCGCCAAGATGATCATGCCCGGCCCGCAGCCGGACGGCTATCTCGGCGGCTCGATCCAGCGCGTCGATCTGCAATCGGGCAAGGTCGAGACCGTCGTGACCAAATGCGGCGAGCACGATCTGCGCGGGCCGAACGACCTCGTCTTCGACAAGCACGGCGGCCTCTGGTTCTCCGATCTCGGCAAGCGCCGCGCCCGCGAGATGGATGTCGGCGGCATGTATTATCTCAAGCCCGGCATGACCGAGATCGTCGAGGTCGTGCATGGCGTGCTGCCGGCCAACGGCATCGGCCTCTCGCCGGACGAGAACACCGTCTACATCGCGGAGACCCCGACGGGGCGGCTCTGGGCCTATGAGCTCTCCGCGCCCGGCACGCTCAAGCCGCGCGAGGTGATCTACCGCGGCGAGCGCGGCAAGCCGATCTGCGGCCTCGGCGGCTACCAGATGTTCGACTCGCTCGCTGTGGAGGCGAACGGCAATGTCTGCGTCGCCACCCTCGTTTCCGGCTGCATCTCGGTGATCGCGCCTGACGGGACCCTGGTCGAGCAGGTCCCGACCGGCGACCGCGTCACCACCAACATCGCCTTCGGCGGCCCCGAGCTTAAGACCGCCTACATCACGCTCTCAGGCAAGGGCGAGCTGATCGCCATGGACTGGCCGCGTGGCGGTTTGCCGTTGAACTTTCTGAATAAGTGAATGTATCTGAGCAGCCGTGCCGATGCGTCCGTCGCCATTCCGGGCTCGCGACGTCGTCGCGCCCCGGATGGACGGCAGTCATTATGGAGAGAGAAATGCCCTGGCCTGATCCCGTCACCCTGCGTGGGCAGCACGCCCGTCTCGAGCCGCTGTCGAAAGAGCATCGCGAGGGGCTGGTGGAGGCCGTGAAGGACGGCGAGCTCTACACGATCTGGTACACCGCAATCCCGACGCCGGAGAACGTGGCCAAGGAGATCGACCGCCGCTTGGGCCTCCAGGCCGCAGGCTCGATGCTGCCGTTCACCGTGTTCGATGCCGGCGGCAAGATCGTCGGCCAGACCACCTATATGAACATCGATGCCGCCAACCGCCGCGTCGAGATCGGCTCGACCTGGTATGGCAAGAGCGCGCAGCGCGGGCCGCTCAACACGCAGTGCAAGATTCTGCTGCTGACCCACGCCTTCGAGACGCTGAACTGCATCGCGGTCGAATTCCGCACGCATTTCTTCAACCACCAGAGCCGCCGCGCCATCGAGCGCCTGGGCGCCAAGCAGGACGGCATTCTGCGCAGCCACCAGGTCACGCCCTACGGCACGCTGCGAGACACCGTGGTTTACAGCATCACCGCCGCTGAATGGCCAACGGTGCGGACGCATTTGAACTATCAACTCAACGACAAGCCGCGCTGAGCGGCCGAGGCACCATGGACAGATTCGATTATGTGATCGTCGGCGCGGGCTCCGCCGGCTGCGTACTGACCAGCCGGCTCAGCGAAGATCCGAATGTGAGCGTCTGCGTGCTCGAGGCGGGCCCGAGCGACTGGCACCCCTACATCCATCTGCCGGCGGGCTTCATCAAGACCTTCCACATCAAGAGCATCAACTGGGCCTACCAGCAGGAGCCGGGGCCTTACACCGGCGGGCGCAGCATCTATGCGCCCCGCGGCAAGACGCTCGGCGGCTCGTCCTCGATCAACGGCCACATCTACAATCGCGGCCAGCGGATGGATTTCGATACCTGGGCGCAGATGGGCAATCGCGGCTGGGGTTATGCCGACGTGCTGCCTTACTTCAAGCGGCTGGAAAAGCGGGTCGGCGAGGGCGAGGACACCTATCGCGGCCGCGACGGCAATCTCACCGTCACGACCATGGAGTGGCGCGATCCGCTCTGCGAAGCCTTCATGGAAGGCGCGGTCTCGCTCGGCATTCCCCGCAACCCCGATTACAATGGCGCTAAGCAGGAAGGCGTCTCCTACTGCCAGCGCACCATCGACAAGGGCCTGCGCGTCTCCGGCTCGACCGCATTCCTCAAGCCCGCGATGAAGCGCCCGAACGTGCATGTGCACACCCACGCGCACGCGACCGAGATCATTTTTGAAGGCAAGCGCGCCGTCGGCGTGCGCTACAGCAAGGGCGGCCGCGGCGGCACGCCGGTCGAAGTGCGCGCCAACAAGGAAGTGATCCTGTCCGGCGGCACCTATAATTCGCCGCAGCTGCTCCAGCTCTCCGGAATCGGCTCACCCGATCTGCTCGGCGCGCACGGCATCGCGGTGCGCCATGCGCTGCCGGTCGGCGAAGGTCTGCAGGATCACTACGCCCCGCGCACCGTGGCGCGCGTGAAGGACATCAAGACCATCAACGAGCTCCGCCGCGGCTTCTCGCTGTGGATCGAAGCGCTGAAATGGGCGACCGCGCGCCGCGGCCTGCTCTCGCTGTCGCCGACCATGGTCTATTGCTTCTGGCACTCCGGCGAGAGCGCGGACTCGTCCGACTTGCAACTCACCTTCACGCCGGCGAGCTACAAGGAAGGCGTGCAGGGCCAGCTCGAGGACGAGCCCGGCATGACGGTGGCGTCCTGGCAGCAGCGCCCGGAGAGCCGCGGCTATGTCCGCATCCGCTCCAACGATCCGTTCGCGCCGCCGATCATCCAGACCAACTATCTCGACGCCGAGCTCGACCGCCGCGTCATCGTCGGCGGCATGAAGCTCGCGCGCAGGCTTTTGAAGAGTGCGCCGCTGTCGCCCTATTACGCCTACGAGGATTTCCCCGGCCCCAACATCAACACCGACGACGAATTCCTCGCCGCCGCCACCGAACGCGGCACCACCACCTTCCACCCCGGCTGCACCTGCCGCATGGGCCCGGCGGATTCCACGTGGGCGGTGGTCGACGACCAGCTCCGCGTCCATGGGTTGGAGGGCCTCCGCGTCATCGACGCCTCCGTGATGCCGCGCATGATCTCGGCGAATTTGAATGCGTCCACTATGATGATCGCCGATCGTGCCTCGGATTTGATCCGCGGCAAGCAGCCGATGGAATCCGCGCGCGTGCCGGACGCAGCGGTGGCGTGAGATACTTCGCCTCTCCCCGCCTGCGGGGAGAGGCCGGATCGCATCGAAGATGCGATCCGGGTGAGGGGGACTCTCCGCGAGTCAGATTTTCGCTTTCCAAGGGACCTGCCGATGACTATTGCCGCGATCATCGAGCAGCTGGAAACCGAGTGGAATACGCATGGCTTCTTCGATCGCGTCCGCAATGGCGATTATGATGCAACTCGAGGACAAGCGGTCCTTGCCATCTTGCGCGCAATCAAGATCGGCGACGAAAAGATGGTACCAAAGCGCTTGCTATCCTTGCTCTGGTATCTGCCGTCTTTCCTGGCTTGGCAGACCGAACGGATAGCCGAGAAGGGCGGAAACCGGACCGCCTATGAGCGCTTCGTGACCGAGATCCTCAATACTCTGCAAGAGGTCCTTGGCGTGCCGTAGAGCTAACTGCGTAGGGTGGGGTAGCGTAGCGTAGCGTAGGCCCCCCTTTTTGTTTCCGCGTCGAGAGAAGTGGTGGGTTACGCTGACGCATGAACGAAAACTCAAATCATCCGGATGATGAAATTCCGACCATAAGCGCGGCCGATGCCATTCGCGCCAAGCCTGATATGTATGTCGGTGAATTTCCCACCGGCGCTCTGCTTTTGGCGCGCCTTGTAGAGACTTTGATCCTGCTGGACGCCGCCCCTCTGAGAGTGGGGCGCGCAGGTGCCTGGTATTCCGTGTATGCAGAGAGGGACTGGCTGATGAGGGAATCCGGAGTCATCTGTCTGGATGCATTCCAGCGCTTGATACCGCTGCCGAGCGGTGGCCGATTTTACGACAGAGCGGAAGTTATGCTGACGGCACTGGCCGACGCTGTCGTAACATCTGACATGAGCGGAGTTACCTGGATCAGCGGTGAGCCCGATAAGTGGCCGCTACGTGCCGATGTCGACTTGGCATTGCCTCTGCAAAAAGGGCGGACCGTCGCCTTTCACTATTTCAAACCTGGTCCTTTGGATGGGTAGACGCATTGTCGAAGCAATGCGCAGGCGGGAATCGACCAAATGGTGGCGTATGTCGGATTATGAGGGGCTTGGCGAACCAACCCGTTCTGAGGTTCGGGAGAAGATACGTGCCCTTGTCGGTGATGACGAGGCGCGTCAGAAAGTCTCGGAAGCTCGGGCGAAATGCGCCGCGAGGATGCTGCGGCGTGTCTGCGCTCGCAATGACGATGTGGAGAGCGTGCGCTTTCCCTCTTTCCTCGAGCTCGGGCTCCTCGGGACATTCACCCTTAAATTGCAGGATGCGCCTTGACGTAGTAGAAACAGCAGATGCGCTTCATCTCAATACTCTGCCTCTTGATCCTCACGATCTCTCCCTGCTTTGCCCAGTCTCCCCGGGCCTCCGCAGAGGTGACGACCCTGATCAGCCAGGGGCCTCTGCTCGCGGTGCTCGATCATGACAATTCATCCGCGCTTTCGCTGGTGACCCTGTTCAGGAAAATTCACGCCGCGCAAAAGCTGCCGCAGCCGGCGGTCGCCGACGGCCCGACGCGGGCGAGCGATTTGTCTCAATTCAGTGGGACCTACGCGCAGTTCGCTGCCGTGATGTCCGCCGACATCACGCGTATCACAGCGGGACTCGGCATCGATTGGGAAAAGGAGATCCTGAAAACCTACGACCTGAAGTCGGCCAAAACGGACGCTGGCAAGACGCTGCGGCTGAATGGCAATGTTGCGCGCGTGTTTAACGAGAAATGGCTCGGCTCCAGCGACGGATTGTTCCTCCTGTCGGGCGTAGTCAATCGGATGGACCGCCGCGATTTCGATTCCGCGCATTGCGGCGAATTGCGCTTCATCTACCGGCTCGGCTACGAAGTGAGGATGAACGGCAAGACTTACGCGTCGCGCATGCCGTTCACCGTGAACATGGTGTTCAGTTACGCGGATGACGGCAGGAATTGCCAGGACGTCGCCTCGCTCTGGCGCGTCGCCGGGATCGATGCTGACGATCCGGCAGTGGTTGCCCAACGCCTGCTGCAGGGGCCGCTGGATTTTTCGCGACTAATCTTCAAACAGATGGAGATCAATGCGCAGGTGGTGCGCTTTCCATCAGACCTCGAAAACATGGAGAACCGCAAATTCGCCGGACAGGCGATCTACTGGATGCGGATCTTCGCGCTGAGGGATGGCAAGTTTCAGCCGACGCGGCTGGAAAATACGCCTGATGTGCAGGCAATCCTGAAGGATCCCGCCAAGCAGAAGCAGTTGCAGGACTATCTCGCCGGCCACATCGCCGAGATCGACAACGGCACCTTCAGGATACCGGAGAGCCTGGAGGCCGATATCGCGCTGAGTTTTTCCACTGCCGGCAGCGCGCGCATGGCCAATCGTCCCTTCGATCTCGCAATCGGCAGCGAGCAGGCGGCACGGATCGTCGCGGCGGCGGGTGTCCCCGGGAGGTCACCAAAATTCGTGCAATCCGGCGCGGGTCTGCTCGAACGCCTGAACACGTCGTCCTGCATGGGCTGCCATCAATCATCCTCGACCGCCGGATTCCATTTTCTCGGCGTGGACCGGTTCGATTTCGGCCGCGACGCGGACGCCATCAGAAACGCCCTTGACGGTAACGAGTTGCAATTGCCGTTCTCGCCCCATGTCTACGCGGAACTTGTTCGCCGCAAGGACTATGTCGACCGGGTTTCGCTCGGTCAGGCGCCGAACAGTTTTCGCCCGCATCCTTCGGCGCCCCCGGCGGCCTGGGAAAGCGGAAATCCGGCCTATTACCCACTTTTCTTGGAACGTGAGTCGTGATTCAAGGTCGGGATGATACCCGAAGCAAGAGAAGTCCACCTTTCGAGGAAAGATCGCAAGGTGCTTGAGGCGTGCTGTCGCTCACCGGTGACGTTGCAGCGCGATTTGAAGCGGGCGCGGATAGTTCTGTTGGCGGCGGATGGGCGCAGCACCCGGTCGATCGCCAAGGAAGTTGGGGTCCAGCCGCGGATTGTCAGCCTTTGGCGGCATCGCTATGCCGACCATGGCCTTGAAGGGCTGCAAGACAAGCCGCGGCCTGGCAAGCAGCCGATCTATACGAAGACGACCGACAAGCGGATTCTGAAGCTGCTGGATAAGCCGCCACCGCAAGGGTTTGCGCGCTGGACCGGCCCCCTGCTGGCCGAGGCGCTGGGCGATGTCGATGTCCAATATGTCTGGCGGTTCCTGCGCAGCCACAAGATTGACCTGGTGGCTCGCAAGTCCTGGTGCGAGAGCAACGACCCGAACTTTACGGCCAAAGCCGCCGATGTTGTCGGCCTCTATGTCGCGCCGCCGGCGAAGGCCATTGTGCTGTGCGTGGACGAGAAGCCCTCGATCCAGGCTTTGGAGCGAGCGCAGGGTTATCTGAAGTTGCCCAATGGCCGCGCCTTGACCGGCCAAAGCCACGATTACAAGCGGCATGGCACCACAACATTGTTTGCGGCGCTCGAAGTCGCCACCGGAAAGATCATCGCGACCCATTCAAAACGCCGGCGCCGCGTCGAGTTTCTCGATTTCATGAACAGCGTCACCGCGGCTTTTCCGAACCGCAAGCTTCACGTCATCCTCGACAACCTCAACACCCATAAAAAGAACGAGGACTGGCTCAAGGCCCACCCCAACGTGCAATTTCATTTCACGCCGACAAGTGCGTCATGGCTCAATCAGGTCGAAGTATGGTTTTCCATCTTGCAGGGGCAGTCGCTCAGCGGCACCTCCTTCACGAGCCTCAAGCAGCTTCAGGAACACATCGATGCCTACGTCAACGCATACAACGACAGAGCCGAACCCTTCGTCTGGACCAAGAAAAAGGTCCGTCAACGCCGTTTCAAAGGCCGCCGTATCACTCAGCTCTGATTCCGGGTACTATGTTGTCGCCGGCGACAACATGCCGTGCCCTTTGAATGCGGATCTGGCGCAGGCCGCGAAATGGAGCTGCAATGCCACGCGTAACCTCACTTGTCAGGCGTTGGTGACGAACGCTGCGACTTCCTCCAATCTCGGCCAATGCGTGGCCGCGGCACAGAATGTCGCCGCCGGTTTGAGCTGCCGCTCAAACGTCATCGAGGACTCCACAGCGAAGACCGCCGCCAACAACCCGTTCGGCTTCAACCTGCGCGCGTTCAGCGACCGCGTCAGCAAGGAAGAACTCGTCTACAAGCTGTCGGAAGGAAAATTGAGCGGCTACGGCTACAACTGCCGTCCAACGAAGATCGGCGTGCCGCTGGGCCGCGTCACGCGTCCCTGCAAGCCCGAGGAGGCGTCGCTGGCGGTGATCCGGCCGGGCAGCGTGCCCGAGGAAATCTGCGCGATCGTCGGAGGCAAGGGCTTTGAGCAGATGGCCAAGGGATATTTCGACAGCGGCATTTTCGCCGCTGGCGTCGGCCGCGGCCTCCTGAACACATGCTCGCCGTCGCGGTTTTGCCGCGAGGACTATATTTGCCAGCAGATGCCGGATTTTGTCACGAGTGCTAGGTTCAACGTCAGTGCTCCGGCGTTGAATAACTTGAGAAGCCGAAAGATCGGGTTCTGTACCCCAACCTATTTCGTTTATCAGCTCCGCCTTGACGGTCATCCGAATCCGAGATGACGCTGGGAAGCGCGGCCCAGAGTAGCGGTAGGAATTGCGGTCAGGTTGTTTCTGCGCGCTGGCAGATCAAACCTCTCTCCGGCTCAAGAACGCCAGCCGCTCGAACAGGTGCACGTCCTGCTCGTTCTTGAGCAGCGCGCCGTGCAGCGGCGGGATCAGCTTGCGCGGGTCGCGTTCGCGCAGTTGCTCGACGCTCATGTCCTCGTTGAGCAGCAGCTTGAGCCAGTCGAGCAGCTCGGAGGTTGAGGGCTTTTTCTTCAGACCGGGCACCTCGCGCACTTCGAAGAAGATGCGCAGCGCTTCCTCGACCAGGCGCTTCTTGATGCCGGGGAAGTGGACGTCGACGATGCGTCCCATCGTGTCGGCGTCGGGGAACTTGATGTAGTGGAAGAAGCAGCGGCGCAGGAAGGCGTCCGGCAGCTCCTTCTCGTTGTTGGAGGTGATCATCATGATCGGGCGCTGCTTGGCCTTGATCGTCTCGCCGGTCTCGTAGACATGGAATTCCATGCGGTCGAGCTCGAGGAGCAGGTCGTTCGGGAATTCGATGTCGGCCTTGTCGATCTCGTCGATCAGCAGCACCGGGCGCTGCTCGGCGGTGAAGGCGTCCCACAGCTTGCCGCGCTTGATGTAGTTCCTGATGTCGGAGACGCGGGCATCGCCGAGCTGGCTGTCGCGCAGGCGCGACACCGCGTCGTATTCGTAGAGGCCCTGCTGCGCCTTGGTGGTGGACTTGATGTGCCAGGTCAAAAGCGGCGCGTTCAGCGCCTTCGCCACTTCCTCCGCCAGCACGGTCTTGCCGGTGCCGGGCTCGCCCTTGATGAGCAGCGGGCGCTCCAGCACGATCGAGGCATTGACGGCGACCTTGAGATCGTCGGTCGCAACATAGTCCTTGGTGCCGGTAAATTTCATCGCGCGTCCTTGTTGGTCGTCGTCCCGGGCGTTGCCAATTTCATTGCCCCGGTCGCGACATGGGAACGGCCGCTCATGGCGGCCGTTCCTGGTTCGGTCAGGCTTTCAGACCCGTTTTATCAGCGAAAGGATGACGAGCACAATCACCGCGCCGATGGTGGCGTCCACGATGGCGCCGATCGTGCCGGTGGCCAGCGCAATATGCAGTTGCGGCAGCACCCAGCTCGCCACCAGCGCGCCGATGATGCCGACGACCATGTTGCCGATCAGCCCAAATCCCGCCCCATGGACAATCTTGCCGGCAAGCCAGCCGGCGATCGCGCCAATGATGAGCGCTGCGAGAATTCCCATTGCAAACGTCCCCAAAACACCCCCGTGAGACGGTCAATTCTAGAGCAAAAAGCCGACCGGTCCAGCGTCCCGCGGCGGGCTCGGCCCCTTGACGTTCGCCCCCCGACGGGCAATCTGTCACCCATGTTCCTGCAATTCTTCACTTCTCTGCGCGATGCGCAGGTCCCCGTGACGCTGCGCGAATACCTCACGCTGATGGAGGCGCTCGACGCTGATCTGTCGGACTATTCGGTCGAGAATTTCTACTATCTGTCGCGCACCTCGCTGGTGAAGGACGAGCGCAACCTCGACAAGTTCGACCGCGTCTTCGGCACGGTGTTCAAGGGGCTCGAAAGCCTGCTCGACGCCATGGAGAAGGCGGAGATCCCCGAGGAGTGGCTGAAGAAGCTTGCCGAGAAATACCTCAGCGAGGAGGAGAAAAAGCAGATCGAGGCCATGGGCTGGGACAAGCTCATGGAGACGCTGAAGAAGCGCCTCGAGGAGCAGAAGGGCCGGCACCAGGGCGGCTCGAAGTGGATTGGCACTGCCGGTACCTCGCCGTTCGGCGCCCACGGCTACAATCCCGAAGGCGTTCGCATCGGCCAGGAGAAGAACCGCAACAACCGCGCCGTGAAGGTGTGGGACAAGCGCGAGTTCAAAGACCTCGACGGCAATGTCGAGCTCGGCATCCGCAACATCAAGGTGGCGCTGCGCCGCCTGCGCAAGTTTGCGCGCACCGGCGCGCCCGACGAGCTCGATCTCGACACCACCATCCGCGAGACCGCCAATCACGGCTATCTCGACGTCCACATGCGCCCCGAGCGGCGCAATGCGGTGAAGCTCCTGGTGTTCTTCGACATCGGTGGCTCCATGGACTCGCATATCGAGCAGGTCGAGGAGCTGTTCTCGGCGGCGAAGAGCGAGTTCAAGCACATGGAGTATTTCTACTTCCACAACTGCCTCTATGAGGGCGTGTGGAAGCAGAACAAGCGCCGCTTCACCGACCGCACGCCGACCTGGGACGTGCTGCACAAATACCCGCACGACTACAAGGTCGTGTTCGTCGGCGACGCCTCGATGTCGCCTTACGAGATCATGGTGCCGGGCGGCTCGGTCGAGCACGTCAACGAGGAGCCGGGCTCGGTCTGGCTCGATCGCATCATCCGCACCTATCCGCATACGGTGTGGCTCAATCCGGTGCAGCAGAAGCACTGGGACTATTCGGAATCGACCACCATCATCAAACGCATCTTTGCCAACCGCATGTACCCGATCACGATCGAGGGGCTTGAGGGTGCGATGAAGGAATTGACGCACTAGCTGCACGCGCCGTCAGTCCGGACGGCCGCGCAGAGGCCGACAAGAGGGAGAACCACATGCCCCAGACCATCACCCGCGGCATCAAGGCGCTGATCGACGAGGCCAATGCCGAGATCGAGACGCTCAACGCCAAGGAGGCCATCGAGATCTCCAAGAACGGTGACGTCGTCATCGTCGACATCCGCGACCCCCGCGAGATCGAGCGCGACGGCCGCATCCCCGGCGCGTTCGCCTGCACCCGCGGCATGCTCGAATTCTGGATCGATCCGCAGAGCCCCTACGCAAAACCGATCTTCCAGGAAGACAAGAAATTCGTCTTCCATTGCGCCGGCGGCATGCGCTCCGCGCTCGCGGCGAAGACCGCCAAGGACATGGGCTTGAAGCCCGTCGCCCACATCGCCGGCGGCTATGCCGCCTGGCGCGATGCCGGCGGTCCGGTGGAGCAGTGGGAGCCGAAGAAGAAGGGGTGAGAAGTGCTGCGCTGTCGCACCAATCTCCGCTGTCATTCCCCGCGAAAGCGGGGAATCCAGTACGCCGCAGCTTCTCGACTCAATCACAAGCGCCTCTGGAATACTGGATCGCCCGGTCAAGTGTTTAGCCCGGACAGATCACTGACGGGTGTTCGGAGACATAGCTGACACATCAACATTGGCTGGATTGGTCCGATTCGGGAGGCCGTCCATGCCTTGGAGCGAGGTGTCAGTGATGGATCAGCGTCACGAGTTTGTGCGGCTGGCTTTGCAGGAGGGCGCCAACCGGCGCGAACTGTGCCGTCGGTTCAACGTCAGTCCTGACGTCGGCTACAAGTGGCTGGCGCGCTGGCAGGCCGGCGATCGGGAGCTGGCCGACCGCTCCCGGCGCCCGCATGCGATGCCCAAGCGGAGTGAGGCTGCGGTCGAAGTAGAAGTCCTGGCTGTACGCGACAAGCATCCGGCTTGGGGAGCACGGAAGATTGCCCATTGCCTGAAGCGGGGCGGGCAGACGGTGCCTGTGCCATCAACGGTGCACCAGATCCTGTGTCGGAACGGCCGGGTCAAACCGAGTGAGAATGCGCCGCCCAATCCGGGCCACCGGTTCGAGAAGGAAGCTCCCAATCTGCTGTGGCAGATGGACTTCAAGGGCCACCTGCCGCTGGCCGACGGGACACGATGCCATCCGCTGACCATCGTCGACGATCACTCGCGCTACGTGCTGTGCCTGAAGGCATGTGCCGACGAGCAGCGTCTCACCGTGCAGAATCACCTGTCGACGACGTTCCGCTGCTATGGCCTGCCAGAGGCCTTCTACACCGACAATGGCTCACCCTGGGGCGATACGTCCGGCATTCGTTGGACCGGACTGAAGGTGTGGCTGCTCAAGCTTGGCGTCAGGGTGGTGCACGCCAGGCCATGCCACCCACAGGCCCGCGGCAAGAACGAGCGCTTCCATCGCACCCTGAAGGCCGAGGTGTTTGCAATGCGCCGCTTCCGAACTCTCCCGGAAGTCCAGCGCGCCTTCGACGCCTGGCGGCCGGTCTACAATCTGGAGCGGCCTCACCAAGGCCTCGATATGCAGGTCCCTGCCGATCGCTTCCGGCCAAGTGCTCGCCCCATGCCGGCCCGCGTTCCGAACGTCGAATACGACAGCGGCGAGATCGTGCGCAGGGTCTCATCGACAAGACCCTACATCTCCTTCAAGGGACGCTTCTGGAAAGTTCCCCAGGCCTTCGCCCGCGAACGCCTTGCCATCCGGCCACTGGTTCGTGACGGCCACTACGGAATCTTCTTCGCCAGCTGGCAGGTCGCATCGATCGACTTGACCAATGGCCAACCTGTCAGTGATGTGTCCGAACAGGTGTCAGCCATGTCTCCGGACTAAACATCAAGCCGGGCGATGACAGCGGAGTTTGATGCGCATTGCTTCAACTTCGGAATGACAAGAAAGACCTCGCATGACCGCCACCGACCCCCTCGTCTCCACCGAATGGCTCGCCGCCCACATTGGCGACGCCAACGTCAAGATCCTCGACGCCAGCTTCAAGCTGCCGGGCGTGCTGCCGCTGCCGAAGGACGATTATCTCGCCGCGCATCTGCCGGGCGCCGTGTTCTTCGACGTCGATGCGGTGTCGGATCATTCCAACCCGCTGCCGCACATGTATCCGAGCGCCGAGCAGTTCGGCCGTGACGCAGGCCAACTCGGCATCTCCAATGTCGACACCGTCGTCCTCTACGATGCCGGCGGCTGGGTTGCTGCTCCCCGCGCATGGTGGATGTTCCTAGCTTTCGGCCACAGCAATGTGCGCATCCTCAATGGCGGGCTGAAGAAGTGGCGCGCCGAGGGGCGTCCGGTCGAGAGCGGCGAGGTGAAGCCTAAGCCCGCGACGTTTAGGGCGAGCTACGATTCAAAGCGCGTGCGCAGCATGCAGCAGCTGATCGCCAACGTCGAAAGCAGCAAGGAGCAGGTAATCGACGCACGCGCCGCCGACCGCTTCGAGGGCCGCGCGCCCGAGCCGCGCGCGGGCATCCGCTCCGGCCACATCCCCGGCGCCCGCAACGTGCCCTACAATCAGCTGTTCGATGCCGCGACCGGCACCATGAAGCCGCTCGACGATCTCCGCGCCGCCTTCGCGAACGCCGGCGTCAAGCTCGATGCGCCGATCGTGACGAGCTGCGGTTCGGGCGTGTCCGCCGGCGTGTTGACGCTCGCACTCTATCGCCTCGGCATCACCGACACCGCGCTCTATGACGGCTCGTGGTCGGAGTGGGGCCAGACCGGCGGCCCGCCGGTCGCGACCGGGCCGGCGTAGCCTTACTGACGCGTGCGCGTGGCCGTTGTCGCCAGCATCTGCTGCTGGCCGAACAGATCATAGCTCTGCCGCAACTGCTGGGGCGGAGGACGCTGCACCATGCGGTGCCGCTTCTTCGCCTTTGCCTGGCGCTTGGCCGCCTTGCTGTCCGGGGCGCTGCTGTCCGCCTTCGCGTCTCCCTTGGCCTTCGCCGGCGCATCCTTCAAGGCCGGTGCCGCCGGATCGTTCAGCGCGGCCACCTTGGCCGGGGCAATGTCGGGCACCGGGGAGGCGAGGGCCGCACCGGGATCGGCCGGCGCCGGTTCGCTGGCCGTCACGGCAGGCGTGGCCTCGGGGATCGATGCCGTTGTGTCGGCCGGGGTGAGTGTGTCGGCAGGAGCCGGCGCGATGGCTTCCGTCGTGGCCTCGGCCTGCACCGGTTCGGCGACCGGAGGCGCGGCCTCGGTGACCTGCGGCGGCACGTCGGGCTCGGTCGTCAGGGCGGCCACCTGTTCGGGCTCGTTCGCCGGCAAGCCGATGGTCGGCACTCGGTCGCGCAGCGATGGCGTGGGCTCGGCGGCCGGCTCCGGCTCGGCGCGGAGGGCCGCCAGCACCGGCTGGGCCGGCTCGGAAGCCTGCGCAAACACCTTCTCCTGCGGGCCGTTCCGCCAGGAGGGGTTGCTGACATACTGCTCGTGGGTGGCCCGCAGCAGCGCGGCGGCACCTAGGCCGAACACCAGGATGGAGGTTGACAGCACGATCGCGGCAAACAGGAAGCGAAAGCCGGGAAGCATCGGACGGGTTACGAATTTCCGCCCCGGCGGGTGGCGGCCGGGACCCAAGAGCCATCTGAACGCGGTGACGGTACTGATTGCCGTTCGCCACGCCGGGACAGAAGCTCAGAGCGGAGGCGAATCAGGCTGATTCGAACATATCGCAACGCCTCCGCGCCGTTCCCTTAAATTCGGGGCCGGAGACTCCGGCAATCTACGGCCCGATGCGATTTCCGCCCCGTGATGCAACGAGGCAACTGTGTGTGCCTGCATCACAAATCGCTAACTCAGGCACAAATCAGCCTGTAATGTCTTGAATGTGCCGCTATCTTCGGTCATCTGGCCGTTAACGGTCCGGATGGGCTCGGGGACTATACAAGAGCGATGATGATCAAACATTTTCTGACGATATGCGCTGCCGCAACAGTCGCTGCGGCGGGAACCTCGCTCGCACAGGCTCAGAGCTATCCGGTCCAGCAGGCGCCGAGCTATGGCGCTCCGGCCGAATATCGCCCCGGCGACCGCACGCCGAATTTCGACTCGCTGGACGACGAAGACGACGCGATGCCGCAGGCGTCGCTGCCGCCGCCCGGTCCGGCCGACGATCCGCGCTACGGCCGCCCGGCTGGCCCTCCGCCGGTCTATTCCGCCACCCCGCCGCAGGGGCCGGTGATGTCGCCCGATGATCCGCGCTATGGCCGTCCGGCTGGCGCTCCGCCGGTCTATTCGGCGGCGCCGCCGCAGGGTCCCGTGATGTCGCCCGACGATCCCCGCTACGGCCGCCCCGCCGGCCCGCCCGCGGTGATCTATGCCGATCGCCCGGGTCAGGCACCCGGCAGGGACGGCCTGCGTCCGCCGGAGGCCGTCGGTAGTCCCGCCGCGACCGGAACGGTTCAGTCCGGCCAGCCGCCCGTGGGCAACGATGGCCGGCCGATGGCAATCGCTTCGCTGCCGCCCGAGGAGCAGCCCGACGCTGCTCCCGCGCAGTTGTCGCCGAACCTGCGCCGCCAGGAAGTCTCGCTGGCGACCAAGGAGCCGGCTGGAACGCTCATCGTCGATACCCCGAACACCTACCTCTACTACGTGCTCGGAGGCGGCCGTGCGATCCGCTACGGCGTCCGCGTCGGCCGCGATGGCTTCACCTGGACCGGCGTGCAGAAGATCACCCGCAAGGCCGAGTGGCCGGATTGGCATCCGCCGACCGAGATGATCGAGCGCCAGCCCTATCTGCCGCGCTTCATGGCCGGCGGCCCCGGCAATCCGCTCGGCGCACGCGCGATGTATCTCGGCTCGACCGTCTACCGCATCCACGGCACCAACCAGCCTTCGACGATCGGCAAGTTCGTGTCGTCGGGCTGCATCGGCATGCTGAACGAGGACGTCTCCGACCTGTTCGACCGCGTCAAGGTCGGCACCCGCGTGGTTGTGATGCCGGGTGGCCCGCCGCCGGGAACGGCGACCGCCTCCGCTGCGCCGACGTCGGGCGCTGCCGGTCCGGCTCCGATGGCTGCCCAGGCTGGCCCCGTCCCGGGCACCCAGCCGACCGTGGTGCCGCCGTTGCCCGCGCCGGTCACCGTGCGCTAAGCGCTTCGAAACAGCTCAAATCGCGAAGGGCGTGCCGTCGGCACGCCCTTTTCGTTTCAGGCCAGCTTGCGCGGCAGCTCGCGACCCCCGGTGAAGGCGTCGATCGCCTCGACCATCTGCCCGTAATGGATGCGCAAGCCGTCCTCGGTGGCGTAGCCGAGATGCGGCGTCAGCACGAGATTGTCGAGCTTGCGGAAGGGATGGTCGACCGGCAGCGGCTCGACCGAGAATACGTCGATGCCGGCGCCCGCGATCTTCCGCTGCTGCAAGGCTTCCAGCAGCGCCTGCTCGTCCACGATCGGACCGCGCGCGGTGTTGACGAGGAAGGCCGTCGGCTTCATCCGCGCGAGATCGGCAGCTCCGACCAGTCCGCGCGAACGATCGCTCAGCACCACATGGATGGTGACGATATCGGCCTTGGCGAACAGCTCCTCCTTGGTGGCGTAGCCGACGCCGGCCGCCGCGCACTTCTCCGGCGTGAGGTTCGGGCTCCAGGCGATCACGTTCATGCCGAACGCTTTCGCAATACCCGCCATCTTGCTGCCGAGCTTGCCGAGCCCGACGACGCCGAGCGTCAGTCCCTCGATCTCGACACCGGCAAAGCTCTGCCAGGGCTCGCCCGCATGCATGCGTGCATTTTCGCGGCCGATGCCGCGGGTCAGTTCGAGGATCAGGCCCATGGTCAGCGGCGCGGTCGGATCGCGGGAGTATTGCGTGCCGCCGATGGCAACGCCTTGCGCCTTCGCAGCCTCCATGTCGATCGAGGCGTTGCGCATGCCGGAGGTCAAAAGCAGCTTCAGCTTCGGCAGCGACGCGAACAGGCTCTTGGGGAACGCCGTGCGCTCGCGCATCGCGCAGATGATCTCGAAATCGGCCAGCGCGCTCGCCGCGGCCTGCTCCGAGGCAAAGGGATGGCTGAATACGCTGACGTCGACGCGATCGGACAGTTTTTGCCAGTCGGCGACGTCGAGGGCGAGGTTGAAATAGTCGTCGAGAATTGCACAGCGCAGCCGCGTCATCAGCTTTCATCCATGGCGAGAGGTGACGGCGCCAGGCGGGGAGCGCCATCGTCGGAACCTGGCCATGGTTGCGCGCAATCACGCCTTCGCGCAAGCAGCTGACGTGTTCAAAAATCCGATAGGAGATCCGATAGGGGAGAAGGGTTCAGAGGTCGCGGGGCTTGAGGCGGAACGGCGTATCCATGCCGTGCTTGGCGCGCCAGGCGGGGCCGGGACCACGCATGTAGTGCAGCTCGGGGCGGTAGGGGTTGAAAGCGGTGGCGAAGAAGCGCTTCCAGAAGCCCTTGATCTCCGTGACGAGTCCGGAAGCGCTACCGGCTCGTGCCGGAACGGCTATGGAATTGGTCTCGATCAGAGCCATGATGTGGCCTCGCTGTTCTCCCCGTCGCTTCTGCCGCGGGTGGCGTCTTTTTCGGCGCCATGACGAGCTTTGGCCCACTTTATTAAAAAATGGTTTCAATTGTCCGGATCGGCGGCCGGATGGTGTCCATTCCGTATTGATCCGTGGTGAACGGAGGGAAAACATTGCCCTTTGGGGGCGGGATCGTTACATCGGCGGCAAGCAAATTTCCTCAAATCGAAGGTTTCACGGGACCGATGGCGCGCCAGTTCATCTATTTCATGCAGGGCCTGACCAAGAGCTACCCGACCCGGAAGGTGCTCGATAACATTCATCTGTCGTTCTACCCGGACGCCAAGATCGGCGTGCTCGGCGTCAACGGCTCGGGCAAGTCGACGCTGCTCAAGATCATGGCCGGCCTCGACAAGGAGTATAACGGCGAGGCCTGGGTCGCCCAGGGCGCCCGCGTCGGCTATCTCGAGCAGGAACCGCATCTCGATCCGGCGCTCTCCGCGCGCGAGAACGTCATGCTGGGTGTCGCCAAGCAGAAGGCCATCCTCGATCGCTACAACGAGCTGGCGATGAACTATTCGGAAGAAACCGCCGACGAGATGACCAAGCTGCAGGACGAGATCGAGGCCCAGGGCCTCTGGGATCTCGACAGCAAGGTCGACCAGGCGATGGACGCACTGCGCTGTCCGCCCGACGATGCCGATGTGACAAAACTCTCGGGCGGTGAGCGTCGCCGCGTCGCGTTGTGCAAACTGCTGCTCGACCAGCCGGAATTGTTGCTGCTCGACGAACCGACCAACCACCTCGACGCCGAGTCGGTGTCGTGGCTGGAAGGTCATCTGCGCAACTATCCCGGCGCGATCCTGATCGTCACCCACGACCGCTACTTCCTCGACAACGTCACGAGCTGGATTCTCGAGCTCGACCGCGGCAAGGGCATTCCCTACGAGGGCAACTACTCGTCCTGGCTGGTGCAGAAGCAGAAGCGGCTCGAGCAGGAAGGCCGTGAAGACGCTGCGCATCAGAAGACGATCGCGCGCGAGCAGGAATGGGTCGCGTCCTCGCCGAAGGCGCGCCAGGCCAAATCCAAGGCGCGCTACCAGCGCTACGAGGACCTGCTCAAGCAGGCGAGCGAGAAGCAGACCCAGACCGCGCAGATCATCATCCCCGTCGCCGAGCGGCTCGGCGCCAACGTGGTCGATTTCGAAACGCTCAGCAAAGGCTATGGCGATCGCCTGCTGATCGACGATCTTACCTTCAAGCTGCCGCCAGGCGGCATCGTCGGCGTGATCGGCGCCAACGGCGCCGGCAAGACCACGCTGTTCAAGATGATCACCAAGCAGGAAACGCCGGATAAGGGCACCATCACGGTCGGCGAGACCGTGCATCTCGGCTATGTCGACCAGTCGCGCGACGCGCTCGACGGCAACAAGAACGTGTGGGAGGAGATCTCCGGCGGCAACGAGCTGATCCTGCTCGGCAAGAAGGAAGTGAACTCGCGCGGCTATTGCTCGTCGTTCAACTTCAAGGGTGCCGACCAGCAGAAGAAGGTCGGTGCGCTCTCCGGCGGTGAGCGCAACCGTGTGCATCTTGCAAAAATGCTGAAGTCCGGCGCCAACGTGCTGCTGCTCGACGAACCGACCAACGATCTCGACGTCGACACGCTGCGCGCGCTCGAAGAGGCGCTGGAAGATTTCGCCGGCTGCGCCGTCATCATCAGCCATGACCGCTGGTTCCTCGACCGCATCGCGACCCACATCCTGGCCTTCGAAGGCGAGAGCCACGTCGAATGGTTCGAAGGCAACTTCCAGGACTACGAGAAGGACAAGATGCGCCGCCTCGGCCAGGACAGCATCATTCCGCACCGCGTGAAGTACAAGAAGCTGACGCGGTGATGAGGGCATGATGCGGCGGGCGCTCATAGCTGCGGTGATCGCTATCATCTGCGGCCTGTCGCCCGCCCGCGCTGCCGACGCCGCCTTCACGCAGTTCATCGCCTCGCTCTGGCCGGAGGCGCAGGCCGCCGGCGTGTCGCGCGCGACATTCGATGAGCAGACGCGCGGGCTCGAGCCTGATTACAAGCTGCCCGACCTGATCCTGCCCGGGCGGCCGGCCACCGGTGCGCCGTCGCAGGCCGAGTTCGTTCAAGTGCCTGCCGACTACGTCAAGGAAGCCTCGATCGCGCGGCTTGCGGGCGAGGGGCAGCGGCTGCTGCAAAAATATCGCCCGGCGCTGAGCGAGATCGAGAAGAAATCCGGCGTGCCGGCCACCATCATGCTCGCGATCTGGGGCCGCGAGACCGATTACGGCCGCTACACGCTGCCTTACGATCTCGTGCGCGTGCTGGCGACGCAGGCCTATGTCGGGCGCCGCAAGGACACCTATCGCAACGAGTTCATCCTCTCGCTGAAGATCCTCGGCGAGGGCGTGGTGACGCGCAAGGACATGCGCTCGTCCTGGGCGGGTGCCACCGGGCTCACGCAATTCCTGCCGTCCGAATATTACAAGCACGGTGTCGACTTCGACGGCGACGGCCGCATCGACATCTGGCGTTCGGTGCCGGATGCACTGGCCTCGGCCGCGCAACAGCTCGTCAACAAGGGCTGGCAGAGCGGCGTGCGCTGGGCTTACGAGGTGCAGGCGCCGGCCAAGGTCGATTGCACCAGCGGCGTGCCCGAGGTGACGAAGCCGATCGGCCAGTGGCTGCGCGAAGGTTTTGTGCCGGTGCGTGGCGAGAAGCTGAGCGCTGCCGAGCAGGCGCAGCCGGCCTCGCTGCTGCAGCCGGAAGGCATTTACGGCCCGTCGTTCCTGACGACGAAGAACTACTTCGTCATCAAGGAGTACAATTTCTCGGACCTCTACGTGCTGTTCGTTGGCCATCTCGGCGACCGCATGACGAGCCCGCTGCCATTCGCGACACAATGGGCGGCCTCCAAGCAGTTGCGCACCAAGGACGTCGAGACCATGCAGCGCGGGCTCACGCGCGTCGGGCTCTACAAGGACAAGATCGACGGCAAGGCCGGGATGCAGACGCGCGCGGCGCTCGGCGCCTACCAGAAGTCGGCAGGCATTAAGGTCGATTGCTGGCCGAGCGAAGAGGTGCTGCGCTCGATCCAGGCGGCGCGGTAACGGGCTCAACTCTTCACCAAAGAAAAAAGCCCGGCCGAGGTGCTCGGCCGGGCTTCGATCGCGGCGCGGATGCGCCATGCGATCGGATCTTGCGATCAGATCAGTAGCAAACGCGAACCGGGCGGACGACCCAGCCGTAACCGTCCCAATAGCGCTGGCGCTGCCAGTAGCAGGGCGCGGGCGGCGGGGGCTCGGCAATGTAGACCGGTCCGCCATAGGCGGGACGGCTCGACGCGATGGCGCCGCCGACGATGGCGCCACCGATCAGGCCGGCTGCGATGCCGGCGCCGACGCCGTCATGGGCCTTCGCGGACGGAGTGGCGGTCACCAGCGAACCGGCGATCGTCGCAACCGTGAGGGCGGCAACAAAAGTCTTCTTCATGCTCTTGGCTCTCCTGGGAGATGGACGTCCCTTGTTAGGAGCGCCCGGGTTTCAAAGGTTCACGCACACTCTGATGAAATCGACCGTGCAGCTAGGAAGCGCGCAATTGGTCAATCCACGGTAAACGCGCACGGAGCTGTGACGAGAAAAAGCGGTCTTTTTCAGGCCCGGAGATGAACGGCGCGCGTCCGTAGCGAACCTGTTCAGCGCGCCTCAGCCACAGACTCTGACGCGGCGGGTGCGCCAGGCGTAGCCATCCCAGAAGCGCTGCCGCTGCCAGACGCAGCCGTCACCGTAATAGTCGTCGGCGACATAGCCGGGACCCGGCGCGTAGTAGCGGGGCGGGTAATAGCCGGGGCCATAGGAATAGCCCGGGCCGGGTCCGTAATAATACGGAGAAGCCAGCGCGCCACCGACAATTGCGCCACCGATGATCCCGGCGGCCACGCCGGCGGCGACACCACGTTGAGCGTGGGCCGGTGTCCCGGCCGTGAGGGCCAGGGTGGCGACGGCGGCGACCGTCAGTAAGAACTTCTTCATTGGCGTGACCTTTCGCACGAACAGGTGGGAACTCTTTGGGGGTAAAGTTCCATACTTCGTTTGAATGATCAATGAACGGCGCCTTCGCCGAGGGCGACCAATTAATGGAGCGCAGGTCCGCGAAGGGGGCGACAATGGGCAACGCGATGATGAATACTTTGATCGCTGCCGGGGTCATTTTTGCGATTGGCTATGGCTGGTTCGCCCATCTCCATAACCGCGGACGGCGCTCGCGCGCGGGTGCCGGCAGTGACGGAGGGAGTAGCGGCGACGGCTATTCAGGGGCCAGCGACGGCTTCTCGCTGGGGAGCTGGTTTTCCAGCGACAGCTCCGGGAGCTCGAGCGACAGCTGTTCCAGCAGCGATAGCGGTAGCAGTGGCGGGGATTGCGGAGGTGGCGGCGATGGTGGTGGAGGCGGTGACTAGGTCCGCCAAAATCTTGATCGAGCGCAACACCCTATTTTAGAGCCGTTCTAGGCTGTTTCCGGGTCAGTTTGGAATAGCTTCAAATACCGGTTTTTCCCTTTGCATCCGGACGGCCCCTTAAATATCGATGATGACGCATCACCGAAGGGCCTGCCGCTTCCATGATCGTTTGTTCCTGTAACGTGCTGAGCGATGACGACATCCGCGCCGCGGTCGCCGAGTCCGACGACGCCGTACGTCATGCCAAGCAGGTCTATGGATGCCTCGGCTGTAGCGCCGAATGCGGCCGCTGCGCCCGTACCATCAAGACCATCATCGACGAAACGCTTGGCCCCTGCGCCAAGTCCTGCTGCTCGGGCTGCCCGCACAGCCACACCGTGGCCGCCAATGACGAGACGGCGGAACTCCCCCGGTTCGCCCTCGCGGCCTGCTGAAAACTTCCGCAATTTCGGCTGAGCTTTTCCCCGGCTGCGTCCCCGTGGCCGGTTGCTCTCGTCCTGAAACTGATTTAGAAGCGTTCTAAAGTCGGTTAGGGCCGATTTGGACGCAAGATTTGGAGTGCATCGTGCAGGGCGACGCAAAAGTCATCGACTATCTCAACAAGGCGCTGCGCCACGAGCTGACTGCAATCAACCAATACTGGCTGCACTACCGCTTCCTCGACAATTGGGGCCTGCGGGACATGGCCAAGGTCTGGCGCAAGGAGTCCATCGAAGAGATGGAGCACGCCGACAAGCTCACCGAGCGGATCCTGTTCTTCGACGGCTTCCCGAACATGCAGGTGCTCGACCCCCTGCGCATCGGCCAGAACGTCAAGGAGATCATCGAGTGCGATCTCGCCGCCGAGATGAGCGCGCGGGCGCTCTACCAGGAGGCCGCCGGCTATTGCAACGGCGCCAAGGACTACGTCACGCGTGACCTGTTCGAGAAGCTGATGAGCGACGAGGAACACCATATCGATTTCCTCGAAACCCAGCTCGACCTGATCGGCCGCATCGGCCTCGAACTGTACACGCAGAAGCACGTCGGTGGGCTCGAGGGCGAGGGGCACTAAGCTCCGGCACCGGCTCTCTCCTTCGTCATGGCCGGGCTTGTCCCGGCCATCCACGTTTGGCCGCGCGACGAAGACGTGGATGCCCGGGCCTTCGCCTCGCCGAAGCGGCTTCGGCTACGCAGGCGGGACTAGCCCGGGCATGACGGTTCTTTCGAGCGGCGAACGCTCTCACCTACAACTGCGTCTTGTAGCGCTCTTCCACGATCTCCTGGCTCTCCGGTTCCCCCAGGCCCGTCTGGTCGTGAATGACCTGGCCGATGCTGGGCATCACCGAGCGCTGCACCTTCTCCGGTGACCACAGCTTCGAGCGCATCAGCGCCTTGCCGCAGTGGAAATAGACTTCGCTGACCGCGACGTTCAGGACCGCGCGCGGCGGCTTGCCGAATTCCACCATCGATGCGAGCAGATCCGGATCGGCCGAGAGCGTGCCGCGTCCGCCGACACGCAGCGTCTCGTCGATGCCGGGGACGAAGAACAGCAGATGCACGAAGCCCGAGCCTTCGACGACGTTGCGAAAACTGTCGATCCGGTTGTTGCCGGCACGGTCGGGCATCAGCACCTGGTTGGGGCCGGCGACATGGACGAAGCCCACCCCTCCGCCGCGCGGCGATGCGTCGACGCTGCCGTCGACGCCTGACGTTGCAAGCACGCAGAACGGCGACATCTCGATGAATTTCTTCGCATGCGCATCGATCGCGGGACGTGCCTTTGCGATCACGCGTGGGCTCGGCTTGGCATAGATGGTGGCGAGGTCTTCGGCGCAGAGATCGGTCACGAAGGTCTCCCTGATTGAGGGGCACAGGATAGCATTCTCCGGCTCGACCGCTATCCCCGAAATAGCAGGTGCGGCCCGGTGTAGCCACGGCATGACGCAGGTGGCGTAGACAATAAATTTCGCTTATAACGGGTGTCGTATTTTGTTGCTTTTCAAGCGAGGAATTCGTCATGGCCTCAACGCAGGCAATGCGGGTCGCGGGCGATCGGCCGCGCCGTCGCAAGCATGTCCCGGGACAATTGATCGTTCGGTTGAAGCCGGCTGCTGTCCGGCAGATCGCGGCAGCCTCGCTTCAGGCGACAACATCACGCGCGCTGATGGCTGCAATGCCCGACGATGTCAGAGGTCCGATCGATTTCCTGCGTGACAATTTCGGGCTTCAGTCGATGAAGCCGCTGTTCGTGGTCGGCGACGATGAGGCACCCGCGCAGCCCCAGGCGATGGCTTTGGCCGCGGTTCATCGCTCGATAGCACGCTCCGCAACGGCGCCACCGCGGGAGGCGCTGGCCGGATTTCAGATCGTGCAGTTGAAGGACGGGAAGGTAGATGCGGGCCTCCTGAAGCGCCTGCGTGCTTCCAGGGCGGTGGATCTGGTCGAGCCCGTGCCCAACCGGTGGCTCAGTGCCGCCGCCGATCCCATGAAGATCAGGCAGTGGGGGCTTCGCGCCATCAGATGGTTCGATCGACCGCGGCCAGGTGCGGGGCGGGTTCATGTCGCTGTGCTCGATAGCGGTGTCGACGCCGGACATCCCGATCTCGTGGACGCGATCGAGGACTACAGGCACGACGGCAACGGACCGCGTGATTTTCTCGGTCATGGCACCCATGTCAGCGGCACGATCGCGGCCGTGGTCAATAACTCGGTCGGTATCGCAGGCCTGGCCAATTGCCGGTTGCACTGCTGGAAGGTGTTCGACGATCCCAAGCGCGCAGGCGACGACGAGAATTTCAACTTCGATTTCTACAGCAAGGCGCTCGCGGCCGCGCTCGATTCCAACATCAAGGTCATCAACCTCAGCATTGGCGGCGAGGACCATTCAAAGACGGAAGCGACGGCCTTCGCCGAACTGATCGAAGCCGGCGTCGTCATCTCAACCGCGATGGGCAACGAGTTCGAGGACGGCAATCCGAAGGAATACCCGGCGGGCTACGTGGACACGATCGGAGTTGGCGCCGTCGACGAGTCCCATCGGCGCGCTTCGTTCTCCAATACGGGGAAGCACATCAAGCTGGTCGCGCCGGGTGTCAACATCCTGTCGACGGTGCCCCGGGTGAAGGCAAGCTTCGCCGACCATACCAGCTACGATTCCTGGCCCGGGACGTCGATGGCAACACCGCATGTGACGGGCGCCGCTGCGCTCATCTACATCAACAAGGCAAAATCCAGGGCGTCCGGACTTGCGGTCGCCAAGCGCCTGATCGCGACTGCGACCAAATTGCCGGCGATGCGAGGCAAGGATTTTACGCCGGAATACGGCGCCGGCCTGCTGGATGTTGCCGCTGCGCTTGGCCGCGCGAAACCGGCGAGGAAATCGGGCAGGAAAACTGCCAAGAAAACAGCTAAAGCGAAGCCGGCGAGAAAGGGACAAAAATAGATTCTGCGCCCTTGATCGGGTGCCGCGAGCGGCTAGCTTTGCATCATGTCCGTGCAATTCAAATTCCACGACCATGTCGATCAGCGCCGGCGGCGCAAGATCATCAAGACGCTCGGCGATGCCGGCTATGCCGCCGAGAGCCTGTTTCCGGGACAGAAGCGGCAAAACCTGGCCGCGATCTTCACCATCGCCGAGGCCGACGCCAAATCCGTTCGTGCCGCGCTCGACGATTTCGGCGATGACATCGAATATGTCGAGGCCTCGCCCAGGCGAGACCTCAAGGCCTGAGCGGCCTACACCGCATCGGCCGGCACGAAGCAACTGATGATGATCGCGCCGCGATGGTGGACGTACCACACCACGGCCTGGCCGACCGGATTGCCGCGATCGCGGATGATGGCGCGCTCGGGCACCTCCATCCACTGTCCCTCGATCGGTACCCAATAGGTGCCGCCTCGCACATCGTAGTCGGTGCGATGGCCGTCGGAGATGTCGCAGCAGGGCACGCCGTTCGGCGCGATCACGCTCTTGAACCAGGCGCGGATGTCGGGCGGCACGTGGTCGTATTGGCCGTTGTCGAACGCGAACGCGGCGCTCGTCTGCGCCATCGTCGCGGCCAACCAAACGCACAGCGCGAGCCTGTGCATGCGATCCTCCGTCGCGTTCGATTCGTATCGTTGATGCGATTAAGCCCGAGCTGTCAGCGCAATGCATGCTCAAATAATATGCGGCGCGAGAGATGCCGCATATGATGCGTTGCGGTATGAGCGGCCAGCCAGACGCACAGCGCGAACTTGCGCGTACGATCTTTCCTATCGCGTCTCGAGCGATGCAAGCAGCGATTTCGGCGCGACATTGCGCCATGCCATCTCGAGTGCGCTCCGCAACGTGACCTGATCGATTTTCGCCAGCTTCACATTCGTGCTGCCGCTCCTGCCCCAGGCGCCGGGGACCGGACGAAACATCCCCGGTTCCGCGTCGATGAGCACGGCCTGCTGGTCGGGAGTGAGCTTCACCATGCCCCATTTTTCATCGGGATAGCCCAGCGTCTCGAACAAGCGCTTGCCGACGCGAAAGTCGGCATGGCCGTGATGTGCGCCCTCGATGACGCCGGGAAGCGCGAGAGCTGGCCCCGCAAATTCGGACAGTAGCTTGAGTGGATTTTCTGCCTGACAGCGGCGAGGATTCTTGCTGCGAATCAGGAGCGAAGATGACGAAGAAGAGCCGCCGGACGCATTCTCCGGCATTCAAGGCGAAGGTTGCTTTGGCTGTCGGTCAAAGGCGACAAGACACTGGCGGAGCTGGCGCGTTTGATGTTCATCCGAACCAGATCACGATCTGGAAAAACCAGCTCCTGGAAGGCGCCGCCGGCGTGTTTGGGCATGACAAGACATCGGCCGAGACGCCGGTCGATTTGAAGGCGTTACATGCCAAGATCGGCGAGCTGGCGTTGGAAAACGATTTTTTGTCCGGCGCGCTCACCAAGGCGGGCCTGCTGAGCGCAAAGCGATGATCGACCGCGATCATGATCTTTCTATCGTGCGCCAGGCGAAGGTCCTGAAGCTGGCTCGCAGCACGGTCTACTATGAACCTCGGCCAGTTTCGGCCGAGGACCTTGCCTTGATGCGTCGGCTCGATGAGCTGCATCTCGATTATCCCTTCGCGGGAGCGCGTATGCTGCGATCGTTGCTGCGGCGGGAGGGCGTATACGCCGGTCGCCGCCACATCGCGACGCTGATGAAGCGCATGGGGATCGAGGCGGTCTATCGTCGCCCGAACACGAGCAAGCCGGCTCCGGGTCACAAGATCTACCCGTACCTGTTGCGCGGATTGAAGATCGAGCGGCCCGACCATGCGTGGGCAATGGACATCACCTACATTCCGATGCGGCGTGGCTTCGTCTATCTCGCGGCGGTCGTCGATGTGTTCAGCCGACGGGTCCTGGCCCATCGCGTCTCGATCACAATGGAGGCGGCCTTCTGCGTCGAAGCGGTCCAGGAGGCGTTGGCGAAGCACGGCAGGCCCGAGATTTTCAACACGGATCAGGGCAGCCAGTTCACCAGCCTCGAGTTCACCGATGTGCTGCTGGACGCGAAGATCGCCATCAGCATGGACGGCAAGGGCGCCTGGCGCGACAACGTGTTTGTCGAGCGGCTCTGGCGCACGGTCAAATACGAAGAAGTATATCTCCGCGCCTACGACAGCGTGTCCGAGGCGCGAGCGTCAATTGCCAAGTATCTGGCCTTCTACAATCAGGGACGCCCTCACTCGAGCCTTGACGGGCGCACGCCCGACGAGGCTTACTTCGGCACGCAAGCTATGGTGATGGCCGCATGACCGTCGCCGACGGTTTTGTCGTCGCTCTGGTCGGGCTACGCCCTCCCGACGCAACGACAAAACCGTAAAGCCCCGCGTTCAGCATAACCCGGCAGGAATCCACTTAAATCCAGCGGGGCGCTGTCCAAACAACCGGGGCCAGCTCTCGCGAGCGCAGCCTTGCGAAAGCGAGCGTTCGACATGCGGTCTTGCTGCTCGGCTCACATCGTCCGCTGCGGCGCGGTTTGCAGCAATTGCCTGACCTGCTCGACGTAGAATTTCGCGTTGCCGGTGGTGCCGTGGCCGCGCGTCTCGGTGCTCGCGGGGATCAGATACAGCTTGCCGTTCTTGACCCGCTTCATTGCCGCGTCCGTGATCCCGGTCTCGGGCGGGTTGCGCTCGTCGTCGGCTGAATTGATCAGCAGCAGCGTCGCCTCGATCTGCTCGAGCTTGTCGCCGGCATTGTAGTCTTGCGAGGAGCTCCACTGGTAGAGGAAGTCGTTGGCATCCGCCGTGATCGGCGTCGCCAGCCGCTCGTCGACGATCTTGTCGGCCTTGGCCGCGGTCGGCGCCTGCTGCTGATAGGCGAGTGTGCCGCCGATGCTGGCGATGCCGTAGGCGGTGATAGCGTATTTCATCGTGCGCGGCTGGCTGGTGTAATTGCCGCCATTGTAGTCGGGATCGTTGCGGATGGTGTCGAGCATGATCCGCCGCATCATCCAGTTGCGTGAGGCCATCTCCGTCGGCTGCGAGGCCATCGGCACCAGCGCGTCCATCTCCTGCGGATATCTCTCGCCCCACAGCCAGGTCTGCATGCCGCCCATGGAATTGCCGATCACGAGCCGCAGATGCTTGACGCCGATTCCTTCCTTCACGAGGCGATGCTGCGCCTCGACCATGTCGTCGTAATTGTATTTCGGGAAACCCGTCTTCATGCCGTCGGACGGTTTTGACGATTTGCCGTGGCCGATCGCGTCGGGAATGATGATGTAATATTTGGACGCATCGAGCGGCTGTCCCGCGCCGAACAGCTCGCCGGCGAAGGCGGGCGACAGCATGCTCGCGCCCGAGCCGCCGGTGCCGTGCAGCACCAGCACGGGCTGGCCAGAGGGCTCGCCGACAGTGGTGTAGTGCAGCTTCAATTCCGGCATGGTCTCGCCGGTGTGCAACTTGAAGTCCCTGGCGATCCAGTCGCCTTGCTTCGGCGCTGGATAATCGGCGGCCATAACCGGCGTTGCGATGGACAGCAGGATGGCCGCTAGCGCCGCGCAAGACGTTTTCATGTTTCTCTCCCCATGCGGCTCATGGTCGGCCGCGTTGGACGCGATCTTATCAGCTGGTCACGGAGGATCGAGACCGGACCCATCATCGCCCCCCGAAAAACATTCCCCGATGGTGCGGCGCGCAAGGGGAATAATTGCGGATCAGATATGGCTGGTCCTGCCTATGATACGGCTGCGCCCGGGATGTAGGATTTCGGCCTCGCCGATCGTCCTCAGGGGAACACCGCTACGGGAGAGCCTGCATGTGCCGCAACATCAAGACGCTGTTCAACTTCGAGCCGCCGGCGACGGAGGACGAGATCCACGCCAGCGCGCTCCAGTTCGTGCGCAAGCTTTCCGGTTTCAACAAGCCGTCTCAGGCCAATGAAGAGGCCTTCGAGCTTGCGGTCGCGGAAGTGTCGGAGGCTGCGCGAAAGCTCCTGACTTCGCTGCACACCCATGCGCCGGCGCGGGACCGTGAGATCGAGGCGGAGAAGGCCAAGGAACGTTCGCGGCTGCGGTTCGGTTAGGCGGTCCTGCGTCCATTCCGTGATCTGGCTCACGGTGAGAGCGGCCTCAACTTGCGATGATGTCTGCCGGGGTTTTGACAGCCCGGAGCACGACCATGAGCCGCCCCCTTATTCCTCTCAGAGCAGGTGCCGTCACCTTCACCGTGCTGTGGACCGCATGGATGATGTGGTGGAGCGGCTCCTACAGCAGCGTCAACCTCGTCATCCTGACGCTGCTCGGCACGCTGGTCGGCTATCTCTGGTACCGCGCCATGCGCTGGCAGTTCGAGCGCATGGGCATGCTGCCGCGCAAGGATGAGTCCTCCGGGGCGTCGAAGCAACTTCCGCCCGGCTAGTCCTTGTGGCCGTGCTTCTTCTTTTTCTTCTTCTTCCGGTGATCGTCGCCTTCGCCTTCGCCGTCGTCGGCCTCGTCATCGACGATCGCCTCTTCAACCTCATGCACGGCGGCTTCCAGCGCCTCGCGCTCGGCGGCTTCACGCTCGCGCTGGCGGCGGCGCTCGTCCCAGGCGTCGAAGAGTTGATCGAGCCACGGCAGCACCTGCTCGATCGACGGCAGCTGGCCGGGCGGTCCGGGCTCGCCGCGTGGGCCTTGCGGCCCCGCCGGCCCCTGCGGCCCGGCCGCGCCCCGCGCGCCGGCTTCGCCGGGCTTGCCCGGCAGACCGGCCTTGCCCTGCGCGCCTGCCTTTCCGGCCGCCCCAGGCTTGCCCTGCGGTCCCGGCTTGCCGCGCTGGCCGTCCGGCCCTCGCTTCCCCGGATGACCCTGCGGTCCCGGCCGTCCCGGTTCGCCCTGCCGCCCACGCGGCCCCTGCCGTCCCTGATCGTCTGCCACGCCACTACTCCCTCTAAGGAAGCAAGCTACTTAGCGGCGTTTGACGACAGCAGCAATTCCGCGCGCGCATCGCGACGGGCTTGATCAACATCAATCGACAGCAGGAGACACCGTGTCATTGGATGGCGTGGAGCCACAACCTTGCGAGGAGCGACCCATGCGTGCAGCGTGGAAACTATTCTGCATTTCGGTAGTCATCCTCGCGGCGGCGCTCGGCCTAGCTCATCTGCTGGTGCCCGATATCGTGCCGGTCGCGTTCGCCGAGGAGCCGCAGGCGGCATGGGCGGTCTTGACCGCCTTCATGCTCCGCGCCATCGAGATGATCGCGGCCGCGGTCGCGACCATCTCGCTTGCGGTTCTTGCCGGCGGAACGATCCAACTTGCGTGGTCGCGCGCTAGTCGTGATACGCGGGCACGTCGATGCCGGACGCTGCATAGATCCTGATCTTGTTGCGCAGCGTGCGCACCGACAGGCCGAGCACGCGCGATGCGCGCGTGCGGTTGCCGTCGCAGCGTGCGAGCGTCTGGAGCACGAGCTCGCGCTCGACCTCGTCGACGGTCGCGCCGATCAACAGCGGAACGATTTCGTTAGGGGCAAGAAATTGCGCGCCCGGATCGGACGCAGCGACATGAACAGTGGTCATCAACACACCTCCCGATCAACGCCCGCTTCCATTTTTGGAAGCGATCGAGAACCAACGGCCCCCTAGCCGTAGATCTACGGTGGGCGGGTTTGGTTAACGAGTGGTTAATCGCGGACGATCGCACCAATTGACCTTGGGATTGCCGCGAAGGTGCCGCGATTGGCACGGGATGCATAGCGATGCGGACCGATTTTGCGCGCCCGCTCACACCGTCCGGTACCCGCCGTCCACCATCACGATCGTCCCCGTGACATAGGCCGACATATCCGACGCCAGGAAGATCGCGGGGCCCACGATGTCCTCGGGCTTGCCGGTGCGCGCCAGCGGGGTGTGATCGACGAAGGCCTGCACCAGCGCCGGATTGGTCGCGCGCACGTTGGCGTTGATGTTGGTCTCGATGAAGCCCGGCCCGATCGCGTTGACGCGCACGCCTTCCTTGCCGAGCTCGGCCGCGAGCGCCTTGGTGAAGCCGAGCACGCCGTGCTTCGAGGTCGTATACGCCGCCGAGCTCGGCGTGCGCAGATGCACGAAGGACTGGATCGAGCCGATATTGACGATGCGGCCCTTGGCGGCCCGCAGCGGCGCGAGGAACGCCTGCGTCACGTTGAAGACGCCGTTGAGGTTGAGCGAGATGATGTCGTTCCAGTCCTTCGCCACCGTCTCCGTGTCCGCGGTGAAGGCGTTGCGGCGGGTGATGCCGGCATTGTTGACGAGGATCGAGACCCGCCCGACCTTGTCGGCGACCTGCCTGGCGAGCGCAAAGCAGTCGTCACGCTTCGTCACATCGAGCGCAAAGCTCTCGGCGTTGCCGCCGGCCTTGCGGATCTCCTGCGCGGCCTCCGCGACCGTGTCGGCGTTGACGTCGAGCAGCACCACTCGCGCGCCCTCGTGGGCGTAGCCGGCCGCGATCGCCCGGCCGATGCCGGATCCGGCGCCCGTGACGACGGCGATGTGGTTTGCGAGCAATGCCATGACAATTTCCTCCCGGATTCGTTTCGAAGTTTCATGAAAGGCTAACTCGAAATTAAGGGGTCGGAAACGGCCGCCTTGGCATACTGATCTTCATTGCTAAACGTTGCGCGCATGATGGGACGGCTTGAATCCTGGAAACTCGCTCTCGAACGCCTGCGGTCGGCGCAGCCGGCCGACTGGGCCGAGGCCGGCCGGCTCGTCGCCGAGATCGTACGCATGAGCACGGATGCCACGCTGCGCCAGGCGGCCGAGCAGGCGCTTCCGGTGCTGCGCCAGGCCGTGGACAATGACGATCACAGCGTCACGCTGGCGGCCCAGCGCCGCATCGGCGTGATCCTCGAGGTCGTCCATGATCTCACCGCGCCACGCTTCGGCCGCCGCAACGCCATGCCGAAGAAGCTCTCCAGCGAGGATCGTGCCCGAAGGATGCTCGGCCTGCCGCTCGCCGTGCAGCTCACCTGCGACGACATCAACCAGGCCTACCGCCGCGCCGCCAAGGGCAAGCATCCCGACCAGGGCGGCAGCGCGCAAGCCTTCATCGACCTCGCCGCCGCGCGCGACATCCTGATCCATCCCGGCGCGCACAAGGACGCGTGAGCGCGCGCTGTCGCCGCGCCTCGGCGGTCCGCCATGTGCAGGCCAAAAAAAGAGCGGGCAAGAACGCGTCGCGCCCTTGCCCGCTCGTCGTCCGCCGATCGAAGTTTTACCAGGTGCAGTGGCCGTTCTTCAACGCGTGATCCTTCAGCACGAGTGCGTCGACGAAGGTCGGCACGGTCGTGCTGACGCGGGCGTAGTCGGAGGGCCACGGCGCGGTCGGGATGCTCTCGTCCCAGATCTGGCAGAAGCCGGTGTCCTGCCAGCGGATCAGGTGATAGCTGGCTTCGGCAGGGCTCGCGGCGACGAAGGCAGTGACGGCAAGACCCGCAGCAGCGCACAGCACGGAAATACGACGCATGATCAGCTCCTCAAATGAAAGATGTGATGCATCTCCCGACAATGACCGGGAGGGATGGTGTGGGGCGCTTTTGGGGATGCGCCCCGGACAAGTTGTGAGTAGCTCCGTCGGCTGATCAGGTTCAAAGCATGCGCGCATGAAATGCGCCATTTGAGCCGGAAAAAACCAGCGCGCGCCTGCAAAGGAAAAGGGCGGGTCGCTCGCGCGGCCCGCCCTCAAAATCAAATTCGTCGGTGACGCTCAGAGCGTGCAGCGGCGCTCCGAGCGCAGCTTGATCTGGAGATCCGAAGCCGCGGTGAAGGTCGGGACCGGCTTGCTGACGACCTTGTAGGTCGACGCGCCCCACTGGAACGGCTTGTACTTCAGGTCCTCGTTCCAGACCTGGCAGATGCCGGTGTTGTCCCAGCGGATCACGTAATAGCCGGCTGCTGCTGCCGACGCCGGCACGGCAAACACGGAAGAGGCGATGCCGGCAACGGCACAGAGGGCGAGAACGCGACGCATGAAAAATCTCCTTGTGGGGAAGTGGGACCCGAAAATTCGTGCGGTAAAAGCAGGTCCTTGGCAAGCCGAGGGGCCGCCGTTTCACGGATATGTCAGAGGGAGCCGTGCACTTGGTTCGGCCGAGTGCCCGCCAAGACACATACGCCAAGACACATGCGCCAAGACACATACGCTAAGCGTGGCTCACTTCGCCAGCGATGCAACCGCCTCGATCTCGATCAGCATCTTCGGGTCGGGCAGGGCCTGCACCACGCAGGTGGTGCGCGCCGGGTAGGGCGGCGGGCCGAACGCGCCGGCATAGAGTGCATTCATCGCGGCGACGTCGGAGGCGCGCGTGAGCAGCACGTTGACCTTGACGAGATCGCGGACCGTCGCGCCGGCTTCGTCCAGCACGCGCTTGATGTTGACGGCGACGTTGGCGAACTGCGCCTCGAAACCGTCCGGCAGCGCGCCATTGCCGTCGAAGCCGGGAATGCCGGAGACGAACAGGAGATCACCGACGCGCGTGGCAAAGGACAGCGGCGGCGCCTTGACGTGCGGCGGGGGGGCGAAATGCTGGATCGACATGGGATCACCTCGGATGGAACGGTCGCGTCGCCCGCACGAGCGTAGCGACATGCGGGGGAGTTGCAATCGGCATTGGGGAAGGCGGGCAAAACAAAAACGCGAAAACAACCCCATGCACAGTAGAAATCGTGAGTGTTTCAAATTCGGTATAGCCGAACAATTCACTTGCCCCGTCGGGCAAAACAGGGGCAGAATGGTATCATGGCGGTGGTGTCGGTAGGCGGCCCCAAACTCCGCGTCATGCCCCGCGACCCGGCTACGCCAAGGCTTCGCCGGGGTCGAGGTCCAGGGGCGCCGAAGCTTTAGCGCAGGCGGCAGGCGGGGCATCCAGTACGCCTCGGCTTCTCCGCATCTCATTGCCGTCTCGGCGTACTGGATCGCCCGGTCGAGCCGGGCGATGACAGTTGAATGCGCTGCTGCGGCAGACGCCTCACGGCCGCTCCATCATGTTGCCGCCGCGATCCATCGGATACATTCGCTGCATCTGATTCGAATCCTCCCTTGAAAAATAGCCCCCGGAGACGCCCCATGAAGCTCGCCACCACCTTCCGCGCCGCGCTGGTCGCCATTGCCGCTCTGGCCGGCCTTTCGACCTCGGCGCTGGCCGACGGCGGCACCGTGGTGCTGACGATCTACAAGGCGGGCTGGATCATCGGCGGTTCGGGCGGTTCGGGCGTGCTGAACTTCCGCGGCCGCTCCTATGGCATCTCGACCGGCGGGCTCGACTACGGCCTCGTCTTCGGCGGCTCCAAGACCGTGCTGCGTGGCCGCGTCTCCAACATCAACCGCCCCTCCGACGTCGCCGGCGTCTACGGCGCGGCCGGTGCAGGCCTCGCCGTCGGCCGTGGCGCCCGCGCCATCGTGCTGACCAACCAGAAGGGTGCGGTGCTTGAGCTGTCGGGCTACCAGACCGGCCTGATGGCGAATGCGGATCTGAGCGGGCTCGCGATCACGATGCGGTAAGACAGGTACGTAGCGAGGCGTAGGGTGGGCAAAGCGAAGCGTCCCCACCATTCGTACCGCAAATGCGGATGCATGGTGGGCACGGCGCGCAAGGAGCGCGCCTTTGCCCACCCTACGAAGCGTTACCCTACGAACTCACGGCCGCATGAATCCTCTCGCAATGCGCGACGAGATTGGCGTGCGCATCGACGAAGGCCTTCAGCGGCGTCGGGATCGGAAAATAATAGATGTTGGCGATGAAGCCGTAGATGCCGGCATCACAGCTGGTCGGCGCCGCGCCGTGGACGAAGCCCGCGGCGGGAACGATCTCCGTCAGCACTTCCAGATCGGCCAGGCCCCGCGCGTAAGCCTGCTCGGGCGTGTAGCGGCCGATGCCCTGGAAATAGTAGCGCTGCGAATTGTAGGCCTTCGCCTTCTCCAGTCCCTCGGCATCGAGTTGCGGATGCTGCGCGATGAAGGCGTCGCGGAATGCCGGATAGAACCGATCGTCCTTCCAGCGCGAATACGACATCACCCAGTAGAGATCGTCCAGCATGCGGGTGACGAGATGGTTGGTCCGCCGTGCCTCCTGCGACAGCGCGGCATCGATGCTCAGGCGATATTTGGCGATCGCATGCGCAATGATGGTCTCGCTGTCGCCGATGGTCTGGCCGTCGTCGACGACGTAAGGCAGCTGCCCGCGCGGCGCGGCAGAGGCATCGAAGACATGCTCGTGCACGAACGGCACGCCTGCGAGCTTCAGGAACGCATAGACCTTGAGGCCGTAGCCGTTGTTGTCGGCGACGCCGAACAGTTCCGGATAGGAATAGAGGGTCAGCATGGTTGCTCCCTTCAGCGCGATGGCACCTTGGCGTGTTGCTCCGTCGTGGCCGCTTGCGCGGCCTTGCTGGCGCGGATCATCAGGAACGCGCCGGAAGAGCCAGGCAGCTGCCAGCGCCCGTCGATTTCGGTCGCCTCGGCGTTCACCGTGCCTTCGTAATGGACCGTGTCGTAGCCGTGGCCGGGCGGCTCGTAGTGTTTGACGAACGAGACCGCGTTGCCGGAGCGCTGACCCGCGATCGAGGCGTTGTGGGTGCGCAGCGGGCATCGCGGGTTCGAGCAGGGCTCGGTCACGCTTCCGCTGAGTGCGCCGCCGGTTTCGACCAGAGTTGCGGTGAAGGTGACCATTCCGGTGCCCGGTTGAATGTAGCTGCCATCCCAGACGCCGGAGAGATCGTCGCTCATGGCGGTGCCTTCCTGGAACGATGCGGGCCGGTTGATATCAGGCTCTTCCACCTCAAGTCGTATCGCCGGAGCGACGAGCTGGCAACTGTCCTTGCGCATTGTGCGCAGCGTCATTCGATCGGAGGACGCCCGGCGTCGCCCGTTCGACGTATGGGATCGGAGTGATGTACCGGCTCTCGATGAGAGGCGCGGCCTCTATCTGCCGGTCGATGCGGCGGTGAACACCGCCAGCTGCGCATCGAACGCCCGCCGGAACGCAGGCCGCGCTTCGCCGCGGGCGACATAGGCGGAGAGGTCGGGATATTCCTCCAGCAGGCGAGATGCATTCAACCGGCGCAGCACGGTCACCATCATGAGGTCGCCGGCGCTGAATGTGCCGTCGAGCCACTCGGCCTCGCCGAGGCGACGGGACAATTCGCCGAGCCTGATGCGGACGCGATCCTTCAGGACCGGCAGCCGCTCCTCGTACCAGCTCTTGTCGCGCTCGAACAGCATCGTCATCCCGAACTCGACGATCGGCCGCTCCAGCGTGTTGAGCGCGGCAAACATCCATGCGATCGCGCGGCTCCTCGCATTCGCATCCTTTGGCAACAATCCGTCATGGCGCTCGGCGATATGCAGCACGATCGCGCCCGACTCGAACAAAGCGAGATCGCCGTCCTCATAGGTCGGAATCTGCCCGAACGGATGCCGCGCAAGATGGGCGGGGTCCTTCATCGCCGCGAACGACACGAGGCGGACGTCGTAGGGCAGGCCCACTTCTTCCAGCGCCCAGCGAACCCGCATGTCGCGGGCCTGTCCCTTGCCGCGGTCGGGTGAGTTTTCGAAGGCTGTGAAGGTGGGCATCTGGCGGCTCCGGGGTGATCGGCGTTGCATTCAAAGGACGAACGGCCGGCTCGGGTTCCGACACAGGCGCCGTAAAAAGTCCGGCGCCCGTGTCGGAACAGTGTTCCGCCGCTCGTCCTTGGAGCGATGCTCGCGCCTCCGGTCCAAGACGAAGGATACAATTTCATGACGTCAATCACGCCGTTCCTCTGGTTCGCCAACAACGTCCCGGAAGCCGTCGCCTTCTACAAGGCGGTGTTCCCCAACGCAAAAGTCGAGAGCGTCAGCGACTCCATGGCGGTGTTCGAACTCGAAGGCCAGCGCTTCCACGCACTCAACGGCGGGCCGCAATACCGCTTCACCGAGGCGGTCTCGTTCTTCATCAGCGTGGAGACGCAAGCCGAGGTCGACTACTTCTGGAGCCGTCTCACCGCCGACGGCGGCGAGGAATCCCGCTGCGGCTGGCTCAAGGACAAATTTGGACTGTCCTGGCAGGTGATCCCGTCAGCGCTCGGCCGCTACCTCGGCGATCCCGACCGCACGAAGGCGAACCGCGTCATGCAGGCGATGATGGAGATGCGGAAGATCGTGATCGCAGATCTCGACAGGGCGTATGCCGGGTGACGGTGCCGTAGGGTGGGCAAAGGCGCGCTCTTCGCGCGACGTGCCCACGTTCTACCGGGATCGCGGAGAGGTGGTGGGCCCGGCGCAAGAGCGCCTTTGCCCACCCTACGAAGCCAGCGATCTGCATCGCCAATTCGCCCTGCATCGCTATACTGCCGACCATCAGCAGGATGGTGCCCCCATGGGAAACGAATTGGAAGGCAAGGTTGCTGCCGTGACCGGAGCCGCGTCGGGCATCGGGTTGGCGAGCACTGAAGCAATGCTGGCCGCGGGCGCGCGCGTCGTGATGGTCGACCGCGACGAGCCCGCGCTGAAGGCGCTCAGCAACAAGCATGGCGACGCCGTGATCCCGCTGGTCGTGGACCTCCTGGATCCCAAGGACTGCGCAACGCTGCTGCCGCGCGTTTTGGAGACGGCAGGCCAACTCGACATCCTGCACGCGAATGCGGGCACGTATGTCGGTGGCGATCTGGTCGATGCCGACAATATGGCCATCGACCGGATGCTGAACCTGAACGTCAACGTGGTGATGAAGAACGTGCACGACGTGCTGCCGCACATGATCGCGCGCCGGAGCGGCGACATCATCGTCACGAGTTCGCTGGCGGCGCATTTTCCGACGCCGTGGGAGCCGGTCTATGCGTCGTCCAAATGGGCGATCAACTGCTTCGTCCAGACGGTGCGGCGCCAGGTCTTCAAGCACGGCATTCGCGTGGGCTCGATCTCGCCCGGCCCGGTCGTCACCTCACTGCTCGCGGACTGGCCACCCGAGAAGCTGCAGGAAGCCAGGGACTCCGGAAGCCTGCTGGAGGCCAGCGAAGTGGCCGCCGTGGTGATGTTCATGCTGACACGGCCGCGCGGCATGACCATTCGCGACGTGGTGATGCTGCCGACCAATTTTGATCTTTAGGGCGCATGCTCTCGTAGGGTGGGTTAGCCGCTCGCAAGCGCGGTCGTGCAACACGCGAAGGTGCAAGGCGTAACCCACCACGCCCCGACAGCGGACGATGTCGTAAGAGAAGAGGTGGGTTACGCCAGCGGACTGCGCTTCGCGCAGCCGCGTGCCAACCCACCCTACGAAGCGATCCATTGCGCCAGCTCCCGCCACGGCTCCAGCGTCCAATGCCCTGACGCAGCGCCAGACGGCGACGGCAGCACGAAAATCTCCGGCAAACCTGCATCGCGCGGCTGTCGCCCCAGTGCGATCCCGCTCGACGGCCTCCCGTAAAACAAGCTCGCGGCCTTCTTGCTCGTGAACGCGATTGTCTTCGGCCGATGTTTCTCGATCTTGGCCCGGAAGCCGGGCACGTCGATCGTTTCAGTCGCGATCTGGTGATCCATCCCGGCGCCCGACTTAGAGAGATCGGTGAAGCCGATCCCGAGCTCCAGCAGCGCGGCGAACTCGCTCGGCTGATAGCGCCGCGGCGTGATGCCGGCCTCATGAATCGCGCGCCAGAAGCGGTTGCCGGGATGGGCGTAGTAGTGCCCGACCTCCGCCGAGCGCGTGCTGGCGGCGGTCCCGACGAAGACGAGGCGGAGGTTGGCAATGAGCTGGTCGGGGAGGCGGTGGGGGGCGTTGGGCAAATCAATCAGCCTTGGCGTTGTAACCCTAGAGCGCAGGCGAGATCTGGCCTCCTCAATCCCCCGCTGATCCCGATTTAGTCTGCGTTATTTGAGTTTGGGTGCAACATAACGATACCGTTTGCGCGGCTCCGATGAATCATAGCTCGATCGGAATAATTCGTCGTTGGCAACAACTTCGAAAAAGCGAGGACCGAGGTCTCTTGCACTCGTTACCGTCGCCGCATTTGGATAATAGCGCGAGACGTCGTGTCCAATGCCGATGGCATGCAAACTGACCTTGTCGGAAATCGAGTCAATCACACCTCGTAAGTGCTGCTCAAGATAGTTGGCTGGATTAGCGCTCAGCGTTGTATCATCTACGGGGGCACCGTCCGAAATCACAACAAGCATCTTGCTGAGGGATCGTTGTTTTTGAAGTCGGGCGAACGCCCACAGAACAGCTTCGCCATCGATATTTTCTTTCAAAAGACCTTCTCTGGTCATCATGCCAAAGTTGGGTGCTGAGGCTCCGACGCTTGCCGAGAAAGATTTATAAATGAGATGTCTCAAGTCATTTAGCCGGCCCGGATTCGAAGGCTTTCCGGTAGCTAACCAGCGTTCCTTGGACTGACCGCCTTTCCAAGCCCGAGTGGTAAATCCAAGGAATTCTGTCGAAATCCTGAGCTTGTCCATCCATTCTGCGATCAAATTGCACCAAGCGGCAGTGAAGGTAATAGGCTCGCCTTCGAGCCTCTTTCGGAATGCAGTTATCGCGCCATTATCATGGTCGTCATCGGATCGAACGTAACTGAGGAAAGCTACCGGGCGTCTCTCACTCATCGACGAAAATCTCGACAAAAAATTGAAATCTAAAAGAGTCGCCTTCAGGTTGCCATTGAACCGCTGTCATTGCAACCAAGGGTTAATGCAAAGGCCGGGCGATACGCCCGGCCTTTGTTCAGTCGTCCGTGAATTTAATCCTCACAACACCCGATTACTCTCCTTCACCTTCTCGGCATCCAGATAAACGCTGCTCCCCATCTCCTTGAACTTCGCGCTCATCTGCTTCATGCCGTCCTCGGCGGTGCCGCTCATCGACATGCCGATGCTGTTCGGATCGTTCAGCGTCGCGGCGTAATCCCGCACGTCCTGGGTGATCTTCATCGAGCAGAATTTTGGGCCGCACATCGAGCAGAAATGCGCGACCTTGTGGGCTTCCTTCGGCAGGGTCTCGTCGTGGAAGTTCTTGGCGGTATCAGGATCGAGGCCGAGGTTGAACTGGTCGCTCCAGCGGAAGTCGAATCGGGCGCGGGAGAGGGCGTCGTCGCGAAGCTGCGCCGCCGGGTGACCCTTGGCGAGGTCGCTGGCGTGGGCGGCGATCTTGTAGGTGATGACGCCCACCTTGACGTCGTTGCGGTCGGGCAGGCCGAGATGCTCCTTCGGCGTTACGTAGCAGAGCATGGCGCAGCCGAACCAGCCGATCATGGCGGCGCCGATGCCTGAGGTGATGTGGTCATAGCCCGGCGCGATGTCGGTGGTCAGCGGTCCAAGCGTGTAGAACGGCGCCTCGCCGCACTCCTTGAGCTGCTTGTCCATGTTGATCTTGATCTTGTGCATCGGCACGTGGCCGGGGCCTTCGATCATGACCTGGCAGCCCTTGTCCCACGCAATCTTGGTAAGCTCGCCGAGCGTCTCCAGTTCGGCGAATTGCGCGCGGTCGTTGGCGTCGGCGATCGAGCCCGGACGCAGGCCGTCGCCGAGCGAGAACGAGACGTCATACTTGCGCATGAGGTCGCAGATCTCGTCGAAATGCGTATAGAGGAAGCTCTCCTTGTGATGCGCCAGGCACCACTTCGCCATGATCGAGCCGCCGCGGCTGACGATGCCGGTGACGCGGTTGGCGGTGAGGTGGATGTAGGACAGGCGCACCCCGGCGTGGATGGTGAAATAGTCGACGCCCTGCTCGCACTGCTCGATCAGCGTGTCCTTGTAGAGCTCCCAGGTCAGTTTGACGGGATCGCCTTCGCACTTCTCCAGCGCCTGGTAAATCGGCACGGTGCCGATCGGGATCGGCGCGTTGCGCAGAATCCATTCCCGGGTGGTGTGGATGTTGCGGCCGGTGGAGAGGTCCATCACGGTGTCGGCGCCCCAGCGGATCGCCCACACCATCTTGTCGACTTCCTCTTCCACCGACGACGTCACGGCGGAGTTGCCAATATTGGCGTTGATCTTGGTGAGGAAGTTGCGGCCGATGATCATCGGCTCCAACTCAGCGTGGTTGATGTTGCAGGGGATGATGGCGCGGCCGCGCGCGATCTCGCTGCGGACGAACTCCGGCGTGATGAAGGCAGGGACTGCGGCGCCGAAGCTCTCGCCGTCGGCGAGCGCGGCTTCCGCGCGATCGAGCTGCTTTTTGCGGCCGAGATTTTCGCGTTCGGCGACGTAGATCATTTCCTTGGTGATGATGCCGGCGCGGGCGAATTCGAGCTGGGTGATCTTGTGGCCGTCGAGGCCGCGTAGCGGCTTGTGGTGCGCGGTGAAGGCCTTTGCGGCATGCGAGGCGCCGACATTGCCATTGTCCTCCGGCTTGATATCGCGGCCCTGATACTCCTCGACGCCGCCTCGCTCCTTGACCCAGGCGAGACGGTTGCGCGACAGGCCGGCGTTGACGTCGATGGTCACGGACGGATCGGTGTAGGGGCCCGAGGTGTCGTAGACCGGCAGGTTGGGCTCGCCGGCGCCTTCGGAGAGGATGATCTCGCGCAGCGGCACGCGGATGTCGGGCGCAGCGTCCGGAGACGCGAAGATTTTTCGCGACGAGGGCAGCGGGCCGGTGGTGACGGCGGGGACGGTCTTTTCGGGGTTGGAGCGGATGTTCATGGGATCCTCCGTTGTATCTCTCGTTCAGGCGGCTTTGGCGGAATCGCCAAGCCATTGTTTGACTCGCGCGTCCGGGTCGGCGTTTTGCGTGACGTCGCTGACGACGGCGATGGAATCGGCGCCGGCGGCAAAAATCTCCGCGGCGTGCTCGAATTTGATGCCGCCGATCGCGACCAGCGGGATGCTGCCGATCCGCTTCTTCCATTCCGTGATCTTCGGAATGCCCTGCGGTTCGAAGCGCATCGATTTCAGCGTGGTGAAGAAGATCGGACCGAGCGCGACATAGTCGGGCTCTGCGGCAAGCGCGGTCTCGAGCTCCGCGTCGTCATGGGTGGAGACGCCAAGCGACAGGCCGGCCTCGCGGATGGCCTTGAGGTCCGCGTCCGCCAGGTCTTCCTGGCCGAGATGCAGATACTTTGCGCCGGCGACGACGGCCGCGCGCCAATAGTCGTTCACGACCAGCTTGGCCTGCGTGTCCTTCGTGATCGCCAGCGCATCGGTGACGATCTGGAGCGCGTCGGCGTCGTTGAGGTCTTTCGCGCGCAGCTGGATGGTGCCGACGCCGAGCTTGGTCAGGCGTTCGACCCATTTGAGGCTGTCGACGACGGGATAGAAGCGATCAGGATACGGCATGCCAGAATGGTGTCCCAACGACAGGGGTGGAGGGGGAGGCGAAGTCGCGGGCGTTCATCAGCCCGGCTTCGTAGGCGGTGCGGCCGGCATCACAGCCGAGACGGAAGGCATTGGCCATGGCAACGGGATCGGCGGCCTTTGCGATCGCGGTGTTGAGCAGCACGGCGTCATAGCCGAGCTCGAGCGCCTCGGCCGCATGCGACGGCGCGCCGATGCCGGCATCGACCACTAGCGTGATGTCAGGCAGCCGCTCGCGCAGCAGTTTCAGCGCGTCGCGGTTGGTGATGCCGCGGGCCGAGCCGATCGGCGCGGCCCAGGGCATGACGACCTTGCAGCCGGCATCGACCAGGCGGTTCGCAACCGAGAGGTCCTCGGTGCAATAGGGGAACACTTCAAAGCCGTCCTTGATCAGGAGGGTGGCGGCCTCGACCAGGCCGACGACGTCGGGCTGCAGCGTGTCGTTGTCGGCGATCACTTCCAGCTTGATCCAGGACGTGCCGAACAGCTCGCGCGCGAGTTTTGCGGTGGTCACGGCTTCGCGCACGCTGCGGCAGCCGGCGGTGTTCGGCAGCACGCTGACGTCGAGCTCACGGATCAGATTCCAGAACGTGTCCCCGGTCTTGCCGCCGGCGGCCTCGCGGCGCAGCGACACCGTGACGATGTTCGAGCCGGAGGCACGGATCGCCGCCTGCATGATCGCAGGCGAGGGATACAGCGCGCTGCCGATCAGCAGGCGGGAGGAGAAGGTTTTGCCGTAGAAGGTCACCATGTCCAAGGTGTCTCCTCAAGTTCAACTGTCGTCCCCGCGAAGGCGGGGACCCATACCGCGTGATTTCTCTTGGGGCACGTGGGGAGAGACCGGTCGCCATAACCGCTCCCTGTGGTTATGGGTCCCCGCCTTCGCGGGGACGACAAGTGGAGAGAGCGTGCCATCATCTCCCTCACCCTCCCTGCCGCGGCGTGATGATCTCGATCTCGTCGCCGGCCTTGAGGTGGGTTTCGGCCCAGCGGCTTTTCGGCACGACGTCGTAGTTCAGCGCGATCGCGAAATGGGTGCCTTCGTAGTCGAGCTCGCTGAGCAGCGCGTCGACGCTTGCGGAATTCACCTCGCGTTGCTCGCCGTTGACGATCACGCGCATTGCATCACCTCATTGTCGATCTGGCCGCGCTGGACGTATTGCAGCGTCAGCTCGGCGAGTGCCGGCGCGATCAGGAAGCCGTGGCGGTAGAGGCCGTTGACGGCGATCCTCTCGCCACGAATGCCGATGCGCGGCAGATTGTCGGGGAAAGCAGGGCGCAAGCCCGAGCCGAATTCGACGATGCGGGCCTCGCCGAAGGCCGGATGCACGGCATAGGCCGCACCCAGCAGCTCCAGCGCCGAGCGTACGCTGACGCCGGTGTCCTCGGCCTCGATCGAGGTCGCGCCGAGCATGAACAGATTGTCCTCGCGCGGGATCACGTAGAGCGGCCAGCGCGGATGGATCAGCCGCACCGGGCGCGCCAGCCGCACCTCGCCGGTCTCGATCAAAATCATCTCGCCCTTGACGCCGCGCAGCTCCGGCTGCTCGTCGCGCGCGCCAAGGCCGCGGCAGTCGATCACGATGCCGTCGAGGTCTTTGGCGCTGACGTCGCTATCAAACTTGATGGTGCCGCCGGCGGCGCGGATGCGCTCGTGCAGCTTCGGCAGCACGCGGCGCGGCTCGACATGGCCCTCGGTCGGGAAGAACAGCGCGTCGCGGAAGCGGCCCTCCAGCGACGGCTCGAGCTCGGCAAGGCTGGTCGCATCGAGCCGGCGGTGGCCGTCGGTCATCCGCGCAAAACGCTCGAAATCGTTGCGCTCGCGCGGGTGGGCGACGACGAGCGAGCCGTTGAAGGGGGTGTCCGGCAGCTCGCGCCGCCAGATGTCCAGGGAGCGCTGGCCGAGCCTGGAGATGATGGGTTCGGCGACCTCCGCCTCGCACCAGGGCGCGAGCATCCCGCCGGCCCAATGGCTGGTGGAATCGGTCATCGCGGCGTCACCGCGCTCGTGTAGCGTCACGGCATGGCCGGCCTGCGCGAACAAAAGCGCCTGCCAGGCACCTGCAATGCCTGCGCCGATGATGGATACCGGGGAATCCGGTCGCTTGGTGGTCTGTAACATCCCTGTCCCTTCGCCGGCATGACCCGGATCAGGTTCAAAGGGTCACCGCGGTCCTGGGCCTTCTGACCCATTTAGCGGTATCTCAGCTCCTCCTCGGAGCACCCCTCGGAACGGCTCTAATGTATGCCAGCGGGACGGGGTGGTCAACGCGCTAGCCACAGGGCTGTCATTCCGGCGCGCCGGACCGAACCCCGGGTGCGCAATTGCGCACCGGGGAAGCTCGAGATTCCGGGCTCGATGCTTCGCATCGCCCCGGAATGACGGTGGCTAGTGGTTGGGAACCTGCGCCCGCGCATTGCTGACGCGCTGGGCCAGCTTCTTATGCGGCGCCGTCCCGAGCATCGGCTGCGGATTGCCGTTCGGCTCGAGCCAGGTGTCGCCCATATTGGCGACCTGCACGGCCTCCTGACGCTGCCGCTTTGCAACGTAGTAATAGCCGCCCGCGAAATAACGCACGGCTCGGGCGAGGTCGCCATTGGCGGCGCGATAGGCGCCGGCGAGGTATTTGACGGCGTAGGTGAGGTTGGTGTTGGGATCGCGCAGGCCGGCGGCGTCGCCGGTGTAGCCGACCCCGCGGGCGGTCGCGAGCTTGATCTGCATCAGGCCGATGGTGCCGCCGCGGCCGATAAGGCCGGGCTGATAGCGGCTCTCGCGCATGATGACGCGATGCACCAGCGCTTCCGGCACGCCGTTGGCGCGGGCATGGGCCGCGACCATCTCGGCATACTCGGCTTCGCCCGCGAATGCGGCCTGCGGCAACATCAGCCCGGCCGCAACGAGCGCGGCAATACGCAAAATTTTCATTGAATTATTCCTCGGCAGAACGAACCTGCACCCGTGCGCGTTAGGCCGTGGGAACACGGCGATGATGTGGCGAAACGCCGCCAGCGGCGATTTTCGCGGGGCCGTCGTTTTTACGACTCAAACCCAGGTTAGGATTGCACTTGGCGATGTGCGTTACGCGACAGCAGGTCTGTCTATTCGTGCATTCGCCCAAAAATCGCTATTCAAAATTCGGGAGAACGTCCATGACCCGAGCAGACATCGGCGACATCCCCAAGCAGAACCCCTGTGCGCAATGTGGGGCACCGATCCCGTCTCCGGACTGGATCGAGCCGGGCGAAGGCCGCGTTTCCTATCTCTGGAAATGCCACGCCTGCGGCTACCGCTTCGAGGCGGTGGCGATCTTCGATGAGCACCCGATCGAGCATCCGCCGCTCGCCGCCTGAGGCATGCCTTACGCCGCCCGCCGCGGCTGCTGCCATACCGGCAATTGCATCCGCACGATCAGCCCGTGCGGCGCGCGGTCGTGCAACGACAATTCGCCGCCATGGGCGATCGCGATCGCGCGCGCGATCGACAGGCCGAGCCCGAAGCCGGTGTGCTCGTCCATGGTGCGCGCGTCGTCGCCGCGCGCGAACGGCTCCAGCATCTCCTGCTTGCGCGCATCCGAGATGCCGGGGCCGTCGTCCTCGACGTCGATGACGAGCCTGGTGCCTGATACGTCGAGGCGGATCGTCACTTCGGCGCCGAAGCGCACCGCGTTCTCGACGAGGTTGGTGACGCCCCGATGCAGTTCGTCGGGCCGCGCGGCGGCCGTCGCCGAAGCGGGGCCGTCATAGTGCACGACATGGCCCATGTCGCCGAACTGGTCGGCGATGACCTGGAGCGTGCTCGCGATGTCGACCAGCGTCACCGCCTCGATCTTGCGGTCGTTGCGCAGCAGCGACAACACGGATTCCAGCACGAGCGCATCTGGTCGAGATCGATCAGCATGCGCCTTCGGTTGCCCTCGTCCTCGATGAACTCGGCGCGCAGGCGCAGCCGGGTGATCGGCGTTCGCAGGTCGTGGCTGATCGCCGCCAGCATGCGGGTGCGATCCGACATCAGCCGCGCGATCCGCTCATGCATGCGGTTGAGCGCGCGCGCGACCGAGCGGATCTCCTCCGGGCCGCGCTCGGGCAGCGGATCGGCCGCCCCGTCCAGGCTGAAATTCTCGGCGGCCCTGGCAAACGAGGACAGCGGCGCGGCCAGCGCGTAGGCCGCCCACAGACCGAGCATCGTGACGCTGATCAGCGCGAACAGCAGCGTTATCATCCAGGGGCCGCCCCAGAACCGCGGCGGATGCGGGCCCTGCTCGACGCGGCCTGCGATCACACTGCCGTCGGGAAGCTCGACCGCGACGCGGTGCACGCCGAAGTTCGGGGCCAGCGCGACCACCTTGTACTGATGGCCGAGATGCCGGCGCACGTTGCGCAGATGCGGGCCACCGCTGTCTTCGGCGACGGAGAAGGTCCCCGGCGCGAGGAGCTCGATGCCGGCATTCGGAAACGCACGCACGATATTGGCGAGGATGCGCGGCCGCTCGCTCGCATCCGTGCCGTTGAGCAGCAGGGCCGCGTCCGCAAGCTGATGGGCGGCGTCGGGCGGCGGCTCGGCCCGGTCCGGCCGGCTGATCAGGAAGCTGGCGGTGAGGATCAGATGCAGCGCGACGATCGACGCCACCACCAGTGCGGCGATCTGTCCACCGATGCTTTTGAGGTGGAAGAAGCGGAACGGCGTCATGACGACCGCCCCGCTAATTGCTCAGGGTCGCCGCGACCGCTTCATTGCCAGCTGCTTCAGTCCCGGCCGCTTCAGTTCTGGGCGTGAACAGATAGCCGCCGGAGCGCACCGTCTTGATGATGGTGGGATCGGCCGGATTGGGCTCGATCTTGCGGCGGATGCGGCTGACCAGCACGATCGATCGATCGCTCGAACGAGCCGGTGTTGCGCCCTTGCGTGAGGTCGAGCAGGCTGTCGCGCGACAGCACGCGGCCGGGCCGCTCGCAGAACGTCCGCAGGAGATCGAACTCGGCGCTGGTCACCGCGACGCGCGCGCCTTCCGGATTGCGCAATTCGCGCAGGCGCAGATCGATGCGCCAGCCCTCGAAGACGAGCGTGGAGGCGCCCTCGATCGAGCTTGCCGCCTGGGCTGCGGCCTGGCGGCGCAGCACCGCGTTGATGCGTGCGAGCAGCTCGCGCGGGTTGAAGGGCTTTGGCAGATAGTCGTCCGCGCCCATCTCGAGGCCGACGATGCGATCGACGTCCTCGCCGCGCGCGGTCAGCATGATGATCGGCGTCTGCGCCTCCGAGCGTACCTTGCGGCACAGGCTCAGGCCGTCCTCGCCGGGCAGCATGACGTCGAGGATGATGAGGTCGACCCTGTGATCGGCCAAGGCACGCGACATCTCCCGGCCATCGCTCACGGTGGTGACGTTGCAGGCGTTGTTGCGCAGGTACTTTGCAATCAACGTCCGGGTTTCGCGGTCGTCCTCGACGACCAGGATGTTGGGATTGGCCATGCGCTTTGTTTGTCCAAGATTCGGGCCAAATGGCGAAGATTTTTGTTTCGGATTGTTTCTGACTGTCCGGGCGCAACAGCAGGCAATACCCGGGCAGGGAAGCGGCAAGGTCTCGTTAAGGCCGCTAACCATACCGTGGCGGTGTCGCTTACGAAACCCCGCAAAAGCCACGGAGCCATTATGACCTCGATTTCGGCGGCCTCCGCCGGTAACTACCAGTCGCCCCTGCAGCGGCTTCAGCAGCAATTGCAATCGGACGTTTCCGACGGCACGATCTCGTCGTCGGACCAGTCGGCGCTCTCGACCGCGCTGACCGACATCGACACCGCCTTGCAGTCGAGCCGATCCAGCGATCAGTCGAGCGGCACGCGTCCTTCCAAGGACGAGATGAAGTCGAAGATCGACGATCTCATCGCCAACGAAGTGTCGAACGGGACGCTGACCTCGGACCAGGCGGACGAACTGAAGAACGTGTTTCAGTCCGCTTTCGCCAAGGGGCCCGGCGGCGCCGGCGGTCCTGGTGGTCCCGGCGGTCCCGGTGGTGCGGGCGGACCGCCGCCCGATGACAGCTCATCGGATTCGTCCTCGACGGACTCGACCAGCAGCACGTCGACCAACACGACCACGGCGGACATTCTCCAGCAATTCCTCCAGGCGCTCCAGCAGTCGCAATCGTCGAGCGCGTCCTACGGCGCCAACGGCAGCTCATTCGGCGGTTCGGATTTCTCCGCGCTTCTGATCGACTTCAAGAGCTGACCTGAGCGACGCAGGGCGGCGCGTTCCTCGCCGCGATCGTGCTTCACCCAGGGCGCATGATCGTCGGCGGGGAACTGTGCATCAGGTACGTTCCTCATCGAACGTTCCTGAGTGACGCAGGAACTTTCGTCGCAGCGCAGCGCCATCATCGCGTGACGAAATTGCCGCAGAAAAGGAACTGCGGATGATCGCCGCTGTTCTCTCCGCATAAGCTTTCTGCTGAAGGAGAGGACAACAATGTTGATGAAATCGATCGCCGCCGGCCTTGCCGGCACCGCACTGCTTGCGACCGTTGCGTTCGCGCAAAACCCGACGGCCACCACCGACAAGGCGGCGCCCGCGGCCACAACCACCACCACCACGACGACGACTGCGTCGGGCGAGTGGCGTGCGTCGAAGATGTCGGGCCTGAAGATCTACAACGACGCCAACGAGAACATTGGCTCGATCAACGACCTGCTGATGGACAAGAGCGGCAACATCAAGATTGCCGTGATCGGCGTCGGCGGCTTCCTCGGCATGGGCGAGCATCTGGTCGCCGTCCCCTACGAGAAGCTGAAGTTCGTCAACGAGGCCGTCGCCTACACCGGCACGGGCGCGAAGCCTGCGGCGACCACGACCACTGGCGCTGCGACCGGCACCGAGAAGACCACGACGACGACCGCTACGACCGCCTCGTCCGCGTCGAAATGGTATCCGGACCACGTCGTGTTCAATGCCAGCAAGGACGAGCTGAAGAACATGCCCGAGTTCAAGTACTCGGAGTAATGCTGCTCACGTGACGGCCGTGTCCAACTGCGTATAAGTTGAGTCAAAAGCGGAATAGTCGAGTCAAGCCAAGGGCACCTCAACGCCGTTCCACCGAGGTGCCTTTGGTGCGGACGTGTGTGGCGCGCTCATGGGCGTCGGATGATGCTAAGTGCCAGGGCTGGCATCCAGCTCTTATGCACGAGGCCGCGTCGGGCATAGAAGGACGCGGCCCTCTCAAGGCTGAAACAGGGGGTCGATTCCCCTAGGGAGCGCCAGCAAACTCAGGCACTTAGGTAGACATCAGCCGCGTTCGCTGAACAGGACGCTGGTGAACAACGGCGAGCGCGTGCGGAATTTACTGGCGACATTAGCCGACTAGCCTCGGCGCGATGCCTCACTGTGGCTGGCGCATTCGCGAAAAATTTCCTCGTCGCCCTTGGTGTCCGGAAATATTCAAACCGCCGCTGACGTGCGCTATCGTACGCGAGCGCGCTCGGATGTTTGCATTGACGTTGCTGCTGTCGGCGGCGCCTAATGGCGAGCCGACTTTTCCCTGCCGACTCTGGGCGGCTCAAGCATAACCTCCTTCAAGCGATCACCACTGGCGATGACGACCACGAAGTTGAGTTTGCCATCCTGCTTCACCAGACCTCCGGCGAGAGCGCTTCCCGCAGCAGCTTTCTCGGCGATGCGTACGGCGTCCGAAAGCTCCTGCTCAACGGACTTCAGGGCAATGATGTTGCCCAGATCCTCTCGGTCGACCTCCCTCAACGATGACGAAATTTCCTTTTCTGTCACGCTTCCGGTGTTCGCATCTATGACATTTTCCCAAAGTCGTTCATTGCCTACCGTCCGCACGCGATAAATGGCCGGACCGGAAATCTCAAAGCTAACATCCGCGGTCCTTGAACCCTCATGCAAATTCTCGGCGATCGCTACCGCCTGACTGAGTGGTATTTTTATTGTGCGAAATTGCTCGAGCAGGCGACGAATCGCCGCCTCATCGGCATCGCCTTGCGCGGCTAGGCCTCTATTTGTGGCGTCCAAAGGTGTGTGGGTGACATCGGCTATCGCGCCCGTAGCAGCAAGCGTGGCGGACAAAACGATAATCGCTAACAATCGCTTCTTCGACATGAGGCAAATCCAGTGGCTGTTCGTGAAAAACTGACCGGTGGTCTTATCGGTGTGTGCGCGGGTCCATGACGGCCTATCGACACGAACCTTGGCCGTGGCTCAGTGAAGCGCACCATTCGAGAGTGCTATCGAAACTCGGATGCCGAGCTGGTCGCCGCCGCTTCTCCGACCGGGTGGGAGCGATTCTGCGCCGTGGTTCGGAGGCAAGCCCGGCTGGCCTCGGGCTTGAGCCGGCTTGATCGGAAACTCCCGGACCTAACTGCGCCAACGTTTCACGGATACGGGTCGGGATTGCGGGGCTCCCGTCACTCGCATCGGATTGCTCGGACAATAACGCGGACGGCTGTCGTACAGCATCGGCCACATCCGAGCTGAGCGGCGAGGGGACTGCAATCTCCCTGTGCGGGAGAATGGGCAGGAAACCGGGCAGGCTGGTATCGATGACAACTGCTTCCGATCTCTTCAGCTCGGAGGCGATTCGGATCGGCGGAAGTGTAGAATGCGATTCGATGAGCCTGCTCGCCGGGGTCTCGGGCAACAGGGAATTGGCTGCAAAGAGCAGCACGAGCAACGCTCCGCCGACCCACAGAAAGTAACCCAGCACGGGAGCTTGAGTATCGACTGAGCCGCGCGCACGCATTGACAAGACGGATGTTCTGCTCACAGCGCCCCGCTCCCGCGCTGAAGTCCCTTTGGCGTGATCCAAGACCGCTCGCCGACGAACGCGTGCAGCCCGGCAAGCAACGATATCGTGACGCCCAGCAGCAGGCTCAGGCCCACGAGAGACAGAGCCACGACCAGGTTCAGGGATGCGAGCGCAAGCCCCGGCCACGGATTTTCCTTCGCGAGCGACCACAAAAGCGTTGACATTCTCGGCTCCATAAATATACTACACCGTATATTTCATATACATCCCGGCCTGAGGGATGTGTCAAGAGCGAAGAGTCACAAGCGCGTGTTCAGACTGTTTGAAGGGTGGGTCTCGGAGCGTGACGCTGCGTTCACCTGTTCGAACGAGCGATGCTCAACAGAAGAAGGGATTCGGTATGTTCAAGTTCACATTAGTCGTCATGCTGGCGGCGACGTTCGGCAATGGGACTGCCTTTGCGCAGGAGAACCGCGGCACTCCCGAACAGAGGGCCGCATGCGCGCCTGACGCCTTCCGGCTGTGCCTTAGCTACATCCCCGACGCCACGAATGTGGAGGCCTGTCTCAGGCAAAGAGAGTCAGACCTGAGCGATGCTTGCAGGGCCGTCTTCGATCACGCTGCGGGAACTGCTGCGGTCAGGACCATCGGATCGCCCCGCCACCGCGGCGCAAGAGATGAGGACTGATCGTATGAACACGATTTATGCGCCCGCTTTCGCTGCGTTCGGGGGCTCGGCCTTCGGAGCGATCTCCACAATCGTAACTGGATGGGTGACTCGGCGCCGCAGGCTTCGCGAGCGTCACTATGCCCGGTCGATTTCCAAGCGCGAGCGGCTCTATCGAAGCTTCATCGAGGAGGCCTCCCGAGTCTACGCCGACGCGCTCGTCAGCGACAAATCCGAGATTCCGCAACTGGTCAATCTGTATGCGCTCATAGGGCGGATGAGGATTCTGTCCAGCGATCAAGTGGTTCAAGCCGCGGAGCGGGCAGGTCGCCTGATCATCGAAACCTACCTGTCACCAAACCGCGAATTTGGCGATCTGCCTGAGTTCCTGGAGGAAATGGATCCCTTGCGTGGCTTCGGGGAAGCCTGCCGACGCGAATTGCATTCGATCCCATCTCACTGAGGTCCCAAGCGATGCAGGAACGCGTACCTCAGGCCGGATCGCCGTGCATTCGTCAGCGGATCGTACAAGCCGCGATCCGATTGCACCGCAAAATCGGGTTCAGGAAGACCACCGTCGCCGATATCGCTCGCGGAACGTCGATGTCGCCCGCCAACGTCTACCGCTTCTTCGCTTCAAAGCAGGCGATCGAAGAGGCGGTCGTGGCGGATTTGTTCGAACAGGTCTCCGCGGCCGCAATCCTTGCGGCTCTCTTGAGCGGATCGGCTCTGGAGCGTCTAACGGCCGCTTTGAGCGCAATCTCGCAACTGCACGAACACCGGCTGGAGAACGACAGCAAATTACACGAATTGGTCGCTGCGGCGGTAAGCGAGAACTGGCCAGTCGCGCTGTCTCACGCAGACCGGATCCGGGAACTTGTGCGCGCGATCATTGCTGGCGGACAGGCGAGCGGCGAACTGCGACCGGGAAGTCCGATGGCGATGACTGGTTGCCTGCTTGAAGCAATGGACGGATATCTCAATCCATCGCGGATCAAGTCGGCTACCGTTCGGCCCGCGTTTGACGAGGTGATGGATTTCTGCGCGGGCGCCCTGCATCACGTACCGTGGGGGCAGTCGATCGACCTCGGCGCCGACTTACGTCCCAAAGCGGTGGCGCAAGGATAGCGGGCGGGGTGTGGCTGATTCACGGCCTCCAATCTGCCTCGCAAGCCGCAAGAAAGAAATTGACCCGTTCGTGCAGGAACGTCGGCAGTTCTTTTTGGAGATCCTTCAGGTCCTCACCCATCAGAGATCTCATAAGCATCGGAAGCAGGATGAGATCCATGAACATCTGCGCGGTCGCTACGCTCCGCTTTGCGCTGAAAGGTCCTTTAGGTGAGCGCGCGACCCTTTGCGTTGCCTCGTTCAAGAGCTGCGATACTGCCCCAGCCGCGCGGTCGCGCGCCGCGTCGTGAACATTTCGGCTCAACTCGGGAAATCGCCGCGCCTCGGCGATCGTCGCGCGCGTGAGATCCAACGTGTCCTCGACGAATCTCTCCACGATCTCGATGCCGAGATTGGCGAGTTTTTCCTGGATGGTGCGGCCTGCCGGCGTGAACCCCTCGAAATCTGTCAATCCGTTGATGGTCCGTGCCACCACGGCCACAAACAGCGCCTCCTTGCCGGGGAAGTGGGCATAGATGGTCGGTTTGCTCGCAGGGGCCAACTCGGAGATGTCATCGATGCTGGCACTCCGAAACCCTTTCTCGAGAAAGAGCTGCTGGGCCGCATCGAGAATCCGCGCCTGGACGTCGCCGGCGAGGTCCTTGGGCGGTCTGCCGCGTTTCGGGCTTTTGTTCTTCGCCATCACGATCTCCTAGTTACGAGTTTGCAGATCCCGCTTGACATGCAGGGAAGGAAAATGCAAGAAAAAGAAAATATACGGTTTAGTGTAATAAAAGCCAGCGCAGACAGCTTTGCTTGCCGGGTCTGCGATAGCTCGTCCGGATGGACCGGCAGGAGCAACCTGAGGAGATAACCGTGACTGACCACATGGACTTGTCATGAAACATCACGCAGCCAACCAAAATGGCAACGCTGAAACTGCCAGCAAAGGCAGGCTGAGAGGGGCTGGCCTCCTGGCGGCCGCGCTGGCCGCAATCGCGCTGAGTGGTTGCAATGATCATTCTGCCGCTCCCATCATGCGCGCTGCTATCGTGCGCACGGAGATCGTGCAGCCGCGCGACCGGCAAGCCTCCGTCACGCTGACCGGCGAAATCCAGGCCCGTTTCCACGCTGACCAGTCATTCCGCGTCAGTGGACGTGTGCTCGCGCGCTACGTCGATGTCGGCGCGCACGTCGAGGCTGGTGAGATCCTGGCTGTACTCGATCCAGCGGAGCAGCAGGCCGACGTCGATGCCGCGACCGCGGCGGTGCTGGCCGCAGAATCTCAGCTGCGCGTGGCCAAGGTAACCTTCGAACGGCAGAAGGCGCTGATCGCAAGCGGTTTTACCACGCGGACGGTCTACGATCAGGCGCAGGAAGGATTGCGAACCGCAGAAGGTGCGCTTGAAGCAGCAAAGGCGGAGCTGGGAACGTCGAAAGACGCCCTTGGCTATACCGCACTGCGCGCGGAAGCGGCAGGCGTGGTCACCGCGCGCAATCTGGAAGTCGGCCAGGTCGTACAGGCCGCGCAACCCGTGTTTTCGCTGGCGCAGGACGGAGAACGGGATGCCGTCTTCGACATCTACGAATCCCTCTTCTTTGGTGATCTCGACGCCGGCAGCGTATCGCTGGCGCTTGTCTCCGACGCTGGCGTGATGGCGAGCGGGCATGTCAGGGAAGTCTCGCCCGCGATTGACGCGAGAAGCGCGACCATCCGCGTCAAGGTTGCCATTCAGGATCCATCGGCAGCGATGACGCTTGGAAGCGCCGTTGCAGGAACCGTCAAAGCGAAAGCCCAGCAGCAGATCGCATTGCCCTGGAGTGCATTGGCGGCGGCGGGATCGAAGCCCGCGGTTTGGACCGTCGACCCGGCGACCAAAACAGCTGCGCTGAAGCCGGTGACGATCGGCGGTTATGAAGCCCGTGAAGTGCTGATCAAGGCGGGACTCAAGCCGGGGGAGCGCGTCGTGATCGATGGCGGCAAGCTGCTGAGCAATGGCCAGGCCGTGACATATGAGGGAGATCCGTCATGAAGAGGCGCGCTATGATTACAGCCGGCGCGATTGTATCCGCGCTGGTGCTGGTTGGATGCCAGCAGGAGGTGAAAGCGCCCGAGCCTGTGCGACCCGTGCTGTCGATGGTGCTTGAGCCAAGCCGCCCGGACGGCATCGTCGCCGTTGGCGTTGTTGAGCCGCAGTATAAGACCAATCTCGCGTTCCGCGTCCTGGGACGTCTGACCGGGCGTCCCGTCTCCGTTGGTGACGTCGTCAGCGAAGGACAAACAGTCGGTGTCATCGATTCCATGGCTCTGGAGCTTGCGGTGCGCTCGGCGAAGGCTGAGCTCACCAAGGCCGAAGCGCTCCTGGCGACTGCCAAGGCGACTGAGGAGCGGCAGCGGACCCTCATCACAACCGACGCCACCACCAAGCAGACACTGGACAACGCCGAGCAGGCGCGAGCCGGTGCCGCCGCGTCGGTCGCACACACACAGGCGAACTTGATCAAGGCCATCGAGCAACGGGGCTATGCCCAGCTCAAGGCCGATTTCGCCGGTGTCGTCACTGCGGTGGGCGCAGAAGTCGGACAAGTGGTCTCTCCTGGCCAAAATGTCGTGACGGTTGCGAGGCCCGACATCCGGGAGGCGGTGGTCGATATCGGGGAGGATTTCCCGGTGCCGCTTGAAATTGGCTTGCCGTTCAGTGTCGGCTTGCAGTTGCTCCCCGCCGTCCGGGGCGACGGCAAGGTTCGCGAGATCGCTCCGCAGGCAGACCCCGTGACGCGCCTGCGGCGAGTCCGTATCGCCCTGAACTATCCGCCTGAAAGCTTCCGCTTGGGCACGACTGTCACCGCGACGCTCGACAAAACGCAAAGCCCGACATTGCGTGTCCCCGCCTCGGCGGTGCTCGCCAAGGATGGCGAGAATTTTGTCTGGGTCGTCGATCAGCCTGCGAGCACCGTGTCGCTGCACAAGGTCGATCTCGCCGGGGACCCCGCAGGTGCCCGCGTCGCCAGTGGGCTTGCCCCCGGCGCGCGCATCGTGACCGCCGGAATCCACAGCCTCAAACAAGGACAACACGTCCGTATCGAAAAGGATCAGAAGCCATGACGTCGTTCAACCTTTCCGACTGGGCGCTCCGCCACCGTTCGCTCGTCTGGTATTTCATGATCGCCTTCATGGCGGCAGGCCTCTTTGCCTATCTTCAGCTTGGTCGTCAGGAAGATCCCGACTTCACCATCAAGACCATGGTGATCCAGGCGCAGTGGCCGGGCGCAGCGCCCGACGAAATGACGCGCCAGGTCACTGACAGGATCGAAAAGAAGCTCGAGGAGCTGGAATCGCTAGACTACACCAAGAGCGTGACGGTCGCGGGCCAGACCACCGTATTCGTCTATCTGCGAGACACGACAAAAGCGGCTGACGTCAAGCCAACCTGGGTCCGCGTCCGCAACATGATCGCGGATATCAAGGGCGAATTCCCGCAAGGCGTGATCGGGCCGGGCTTCAACGATCGCTTCGGCGACGTGTTCGGCAACATTTATGCCTTCACCAGCGACGGCTTGACCCAGCGTCAGCTGCGCGACGAGGTCGAGGGTATCCGCGCCAAGGTGTTGACCGTGCCGGATGTGGGTAAGGTCGACATTCTGGGAACACAGGACGAGGTAATTTACCTCGAATTCTCTACCCGGAAGGTCGCGGCCCTTGGCCTCGACGTCCACTCGATCATGGCCTCTTTGCAGGGACAAAACGCGGTCGCGCCGTCCGGAGTCTTCCAGGACGGGCCCGAGCGGATCAGCGTGCGGGTCAACGGCCGGTTCACGTCGGAGGCAAGCCTGAACGCGGTCAATCTTCGGATCAACGACCGCTTCTTTCCGCTCACTGACGTCGCGACCATCACGCGCGGTTATGCCGATCCGGCCAAGACCTTGTTCAGGTACAACGGCCAGCCTGCAATCGGGCTCGCCATCGGCATGAAGTCCGGCGCAAACCTGCTTCACTTCGGCGAGGCGCTGAAAGAGCAAATGACGAAGGTCATTTCCGACCTGCCGATCGGCGTCGGCGTTCACCTGGTCGCCGATCAGCCTGTTGTCGTCGAGCATGCGGTGTCGGGCTTTACTGAAGCGCTGTTTGAGGCCGTCGTTATCGTTCTCGCCATCAGCTTTCTCAGCTTGGGCATGCGCGCCGGGCTTGTCGTCGCAATTGCGATCCCGCTGGTTCTCGCCATTACGTTCGTGGTGATGAACTATGCCGGCATTTCATTGCAGAGAATTTCGCTGGGTGCATTGATCATCGCGCTGGGCCTTCTGGTCGATGACGCGATGATTGCGGTCGAAATGATGGTGGCCCGGCTGGAGGTCGGCGATCCTCTGGAAAAGGCGGCGACCCACGTCTATACGTCGACCGCCTTTCCCATGCTGACGGGCACGCTGGTCACCGTCGCCGGTTTCATCCCGATCGGGCTGAACGCCAGCAATGCCGGTGAGTTCACCTTCACCCTGTTCGTGGTGATTGGGGTCTCCCTGATCGTGTCGTGGATCGTCGCAGTGCTGTTCACGCCGCTGCTCGGCGTCACCATCCTGCCCGCAAAGATGAAGGGGCACCACGGGAAGAAGGGCCGGCTGGCGCAGATGTTCGCCCGCCTGCTGCTCGTCTGCATGCATCACCGCTGGATCACGGTCGGCGTGACGGTTGCGGCCTTATTCGTGGCGTTGTTCGGCATGACTTTCGTGCAGCAGCAGTTCTTTCCCTCGTCGGACCGTGACGAGCTGGTGATCGACTGGAATCTGCCGCAAAATGCCTCGATTGCAGACACCAATGCGCAGATGGCGCGCTTCGAGCGTGAACAGCTGCAGGGCAATGGCTCCGTGGAGCATTGGTCGACGTATGTCGGCACCGGCGCGCCGCGGTTTGTGCTGTCGTTCGACGTGCAGACGGCCAATGCATGGTTCGGCCAGCAAGTGGTCGTGACCAAGGGTGGCATAAAGGCGCGCGATCTCGTCAAGGCGCAGTTCGAGGAATATCTGAGGAAGACGTTTCCAGGCACCGACACCTACGTCAAATTGCTTGAGGTCGGCCCACCCGTGGGACGTCCCGTGCAATACCGCGTGAGCGGACCAGATATCGCAAAGGTCAGAGATCTCTCGCAGGAACTTGCCGGCATCGTCCGGAGCAACCCCGGTCTCGGCAACGTCGTGTTCGACTGGATGGAGCCCGCGCGCGTCGTCAAGGTCGACGTTCTCCAGGACAAGGCGCGCCAGCTCGGCGTGACGTCGGAAGACATCGCCACGGCAGTGAACTCGGTGCTCGAGGGCACCCCGATCACACAGGTTCGCGACAGCATCTACCTCGTCAATGTCACGGGACGCGCTACTGCGGTCGATCGCGGCTCGATCGATACGCTCCGGGATCTGCAGTTGACCGGGCAGGGCGGGCAGTCGGTGCCGCTCGGGGCCGTGGCGAATCTGCGCTACGAAATCGAGCAGCCGACGATCTGGCGCCGCGCGCGGATTCCCACGATCACGCTGAAGGCCGGCATCGTCACCAACGTCCAGCCGAAGACAATCATGGACCAGTTGGCGCCGAAGGTGGCGGAGTTCGGCAAGGAACTGCCGGCGGGTTATTCGGTGGCGATCGGCGGCTCCGTGGAGGAAAGCGCCAAGAGCCAGTCGCCGATCGTTGCCGTCGTTCCGCTGATGCTGTTCGTCATGGCTACGGTCCTGATGATTCAGCTGCGGAGCTTCCATCGCCTGTTCCTGGTGTTTGCGGTCGCACCGCTTGCGGTGATCGGCGTCGTCATGGCCCTGCTGCCGAGCGGCGCTCCTCTCGGCTTCGTTGCCATCCTGGGCGTGCTGGCGCTGATTGGCATTCTGGTCCGGAACTCAGTGATCCTGATCGTGCAGATTGAGGATCTGGGGAAGGAGGGGCGCCCGGCCTGGGATGCCGTCGTGGAAGCGACCGAGCATCGCATGCGGCCGATCCTGCTGACAGCAGCCGCCGCAAGTCTCGCACTGATTCCGATCGCGCGCGAGATTTTCTGGGGCCCGATGGCCTACGCGATGATGGGCGGCATCATCGTCGGCACGCTGCTGACGCTCCTGTTCCTGCCGGCGCTCTATGTGGCGTGGTTCCGGATCCACCCTGTCCACGACGATTGCCGGCCAATGTCAGAGACGGTTGACCCGGCGCACGAAACTCATTCGTCGAACCCGACTCTTGCGCCGGCCGCGCCGGTGCCGGTCCTTGAAACGCAAATCTGAAACGGAGACTATCATGTCCAGGAAGACACTCTTGACGTTGTCGCTCAGCTCGACGCTCGCAGCGATTTCGTTGGCGCCGACCGCGGTGTATGCGCAATTTCCCGGTCCTCCTCCCATGGGGCCGGGCGGTCCTCCGCCGATCGCGGCCGGCGGTCCTCCCGCATTCGCAAGTCCACCTCCCATGGGGCCTGGCGTTGCGGCCCATGCCGGCCTCGGCGGTCCGGCTCCTCGGTTGGGCACCGGCGTTGGTCCTCGCGGCGATCTAAGGGCGCTTGGCGGCGTCCACGCCGGCGGTCGCGACGGACCCACGGTTGCACGCTCGGTCCAGGCTCGCTCTGCATTGGTCAGCGACAGCCGTTCCGGAAGCTTCAGCCATGGCTATGGCGGGCGGCGATACGGTTATGGTGCAGCCTATGCCGCTGGAGCCTATGCCGGCTATGCCTATGGCAGCAGCTCGAACGAGGGCAATTATTCCGATAGCGACTGCTACTATGCCTACAGTCGCCACCGACGCGTTCTGGTCTGCAACTAGCCAACACGAGATCGGGCAGGGCGGACCTCATCCGACGAACACTGCGGTTGATATCGTAAGCGCGTGGGCATCGCTGGTGCTCGTAACAAAGACCGGTTCGTTCACCACAGTGGCGTGACGTCGAAGCAGAATTTGGCGTTGCGCCAGCGTGCCGAACCGGTTGGGCAGTCGATAACAACGTCGAGCGAACGTGACTCAATCAGTTGCAGCACGAGCTTGTGAATGCGCCCGCTTGACGCGACACTAAATAAACTATACGGTATATTTTAGTAAGCCGGACGACGAACGCGATCCGGACAGAACGCGGGCTTGAGCAACCGCAAACCAAGAGCACACGAACCATGAACTTTCAGACTCGCCCACACTTCGCGACCGCCGAGCGGCGTCTGCCATTCGATTGCATCGCGTTGCTCTTGCAAGGCGGCGGCGCTTTGGGGGCTTACCAGGGAGGCGTCTACGAGGCCCTGGCTGAAGCCAACATCCATCCCGATTGGATTGCCGGCATTTCGATTGGAGCGATCAACGCTGCAATCATCGCGGGCAATCCTCCCAATTCCCGGGTTGACCGGCTTCGCGAGTTTTGGACGCAGGTGACGCTGGACGCGCCATTCACCGATTTGATGAATAGCGATCACACCCGCAATTTTCTCAATCAGGTGAATGCGAGCTTCGCGGCGATGTTTGGCGCGAGCGGTTTCTTCTCTGCGCGGCCACTGGCGCCGTGGTTGCAAGCGGGTGGAACGCTTGCCGCCACGAGCATCTACGACACGAGCGCGCTAAAGACGACATTGGAGCGCCTTGTCGATTTCGATCGCACAACGCCGGTATGACGCGGTTCAGCGCAGGTGCCGTCAATGTGAGGACCGGCAATCTGGTCTATTTCGACACGGCTAAGCATACGATTCGGCCCGAGCACATCCTTGCGAGTGGGGCGCTGCCGCCGGGCTTTCCGGCGGTCGAAATCGATGGCGAACACTATTGGGATGGCGGCCTCGTATCCAACACTCCGTTGCAGTGGGTGATCGAGTGTGGCGCCCGTCATGACACGCTTGTGTTTCAGGTCGATCTCTGGAGCGCGCGCGGCCAGATTCCGCGCAATATGGCCGACGTCATTACGCGTCAAAAGGAGATTCAATATTCGAGCCGCACGCGAGCGAGCACAGACCAGTTCAAGAGCCTGCACCGGTTGCAGCGAGAGGTGGCGGCTCTCTTGAGCAGGCTGCCTGAAGATCTGCGCGAGCAAGAGGACGTCAGGCTGCTCAAGACAGCTGCCTCTCACAACGTGCACAGCCTCGTTCACCTGATCTATCGCGCGCGGGACTACGAAGGCCACTCAAAGGACTACGAATTTTCCCGCCTCTCGATGCAGGATCATTGGCGCGCCGGCTATCACGATGCGTTGCGCACCCTCCGACATCCCGAGGTGCTGGCCCGCCCGACCAGTGCGGACGGCGTCTCCACCTTCGATCTTGAGCAGGATGGTCGCGAATAGGCCAGCCAGCCGGTTATTCCCAGTCACAGGAGAAATTGAATGCACGAGAATGAAGTCGTGAGGCGGGCGTTCGCGATGCCGCTCACCAATCCGGCCTATCCTCCGGGACCGTATCGCTTCGTCAACCGCGAATACCTGGTCATCACTTACCGCACCGATCCGGCGAAGCTGCGATCGGTCGTTCCGGCTCCGCTCGAACTTGATGAACGCGAAGCGCTGGTCAAATACGAATTCATCCGGATGCCGGATTCCAACGGTTTTGGCGACTACACCGAGAGCGGCCAGGTCATCCCGGTGTCGTTCCGCGGTCGCAGGGGCGGCTACACCCACTGCATGTTCCTGAACGATGAGGGACCGATCGCAGGCGGCCGCGAGCTCTGGGGCTTTCCGAAAAAGCTTGCCCAGCCGACGCTGCGGACCGAGATCGATACGCTCATCGGCACTCTGGATTACGGTCCGTTGCGGGTAGCAACCGGCACGATGGGATACAAGCACCGCGAAGCCGACCTGGCGCAAGTCAAAGCCGCTCTCGAGGAGCCGAACTTCCTTCTCAAGATCATTCCGCACGTCGACGGCACGCCACGTATCTGCGAACTGGTCGAATATCACCTCGAGCAGCTTGTCTTGAAAGGGGCGTGGACCGGACCCGCGGCTCTCGCCTTGACGCCTCACGCCCTGGCCCCCGTGGCCGACTTGCCGGTTCTTGAGATCGTGTCCGCGGTTCACATCCGTGCAGACCTTACCCTGGGGCTCGGCAAGGTCGTTCACGACTATCTGCAACAGCCGGTTCGACGCCCGGTCCGGAACTACGAGAGAAGTCTGGTCACATGATGGATGACCGCGATCGGCTGCGCGAACCCGGAAACAGCCTGGCGTTGAGCCACAAGACCGTCACAGATCAACAAGGAAAGGCGAAATGGATATTTTGAAAGGTAAAGTCGCAGTCGTGACTGGCTCGACCAGCGGCATCGGTCTTGCGTATGCGCGGGAATTCGCAGGTGCTGGCGCCAATATTGTGCTCAACGGGATTGGGGCGCCGGCCGACGTTGAAAAAACGCGGACTGCAATCGAGAGCGATTTTGGCGTGAAGGCTATCTATTCGCCCGCGAATATGACCGAGCCAATCGAAATCGCCAACATGATCTCGTTTGCCGAGAGGACGTTTGGCAGTGTGGACGTGCTCGTCAACAATGCCGGCATCCAGCATGTCTCGCCAATCGAGGATTTTCCGGTCGAAAAGTGGGACGCAGTCATCGCAATCAATCTCCCCTCCGCATTCCATGCGTTCCGTGCCGTTACTCCTGGCATGAAGAGGCGCGGCTGGGGCCGTATCATCACCACGGCCTCGGCGCATTCGCTCGTCGCGTCCCCCTTCAAGTCGGCCTATGTCGCGGCCAAGCACGGCATCGTGGGACTCACCAAGACGGTGGCGCTGGAACTCGCCCGGTCTATGATCACCTGCAACTGCATCAGCCCCGGCTACGTCTGGACGCCATTAGTGGAGAAGCAAATCCCGAATACAATGGAGGCGCGCAACATGAGCAGGGATCTGGTGATCAACGACGTCCTGCTCGCGGCCCAGCCGACGAAGGAGTTCGTCACGGTCGAGCAGGTGGCGTCGCTGGCGCTGTTCCTGTGCAGCCAAGACGCCGCGCAGATCACCGGCGCCAACCTCTCGATCGACGGCGGCTGGACGGCCGCGTAGGCCCGCGCGAAATGCGCACTGGCTCGTGGAACGCGCGGTCAAAGAAGATGGTCGACGAACAGCTGCACTAGACCAACCCAAGTACATACGACTGCCTACTGAACATCAACCAATTCCTCTGGAGAGAAGATCATGAACAAGCGACTGATCACGAATGTCATTGGCTGTGCCTGCCTTATGCTGGCGACTGCTGCCGAAGCCCGAACCTCTTACGACGGTCCCTGGAATCTCGTCTTCGTGACGCAACGCGGAAGCTGCGATCCGACCTACAATTTCGCAGTGAACATAGACGACGGCGTTGTGACGCATCCCAATCTGGTGAAGTTCAGTGGGTATGTCGGAAGATCAGGCGCCGTTCGCGCGTCGGTGACGGTCCATGACAAATACGCATCAGGCTCGGGAAGGCTGACGCGAGACGCCGGCGGCGGGACCTGGAGCGGCCACGCAGCAGGTGGGCGCTGCTCGGGATATTGGACCGCACAACGAAACAACTAGGACGCAACCACCGGGATACTCGCCGAAGACCACGGCAAGGCCGAACGATTCATTCAGACGAGCTTGCGCGAATGGGAATGCCCAGGCGTACAACACTTCACCCGAACGCGCCGCCGATCTGCCGCGATGGCTTCATCACTACAATTGGCACCGACCTGGCGGCAGCGTCAAATCAAAGCCGCCAGTCAGCAGACTCGGTTCAACCGGGATAAAATATTGAGGTTAAACTTCGGCTATCCGGATTATCGTGTGGAATGACGCGTGCGTCGTGGCCTTTACTGCCGTGGGAGCTTCTAATCCTTCGCTACCCGGAGTTCTTGAGGCACCGCGGGAATTTTCTGAGCGACTGGCATTGGCTCGCGCCTGCCGATACAGAATGATCGGAACGCCCGGAACAAGTTGGTTCAGGAAGTCGAAGTCGCCGACATTCCCTGTCAATATGCTGGCACCGATGCCCCGCGCCTGAAGATAGATGAGCGCATCGTTGAGGTATTTCCGCTCATGACCCGCACCCTTCGGCGCGCCGCTGAGACGAAAGAGCTCGCCCGCAAGCATTCCCGCTTCGCCCCACATTGCCGTATCTGGAGCTTGCAAGCGATGCTGCGGAATGTCTTCAATCACATCCCGTACCGTTTGCAGAACCCCACTCGTTGAGGGGTGGGCCGGATCGAGCCGCCCGAACACATGCGTTAGTTCGGCTAGGCAGACGGCCGAGTGGTGGCAGACGCGATATGTCAGCAATTCATCGACGGCGTCCGGCGTGCGTGCCTGCAAGACGTCGAGGTAAACGCTGGTATCGAGAATTAGCGCGCCGAAGCGGGATAAGGCTCGGCAACCTGCGCAACCTTGATGCCGCCGGCTCCCAGGGACGCGCAATCCAGGTTAGGGCGGCAGACGAGTTCGCTCGAGGCATTCTGCCGGTGATCCGGCTATCCAGGCAGCAGGGAGCACTAGTACCCGGAATCAGAGCTGAGTGATACGGCGGCCTTTGAAACGGCGTTGACGGACCTTTTTCTTGGTCCAGACGAAGGGCTCGGCTCTGTCGTTGTATGCGTTGACGTAGGCATCGATGTGTTCCTGAAGCTGCTTGAGGCTCGTGAAGGAGGTGCCGCTGAGCGACTGCCCCTGCAAGATGGAAAACCATACTTCGACCTGATTGAGCCATGACGCACTTGTCGGCGTGAAATGAAATTGCACGTTGGGGTGGGCCTTGAGCCAGTCCTCGTTCTTTTTATGGGTGTTGAGGTTGTCGAGGATGACGTGAAGCTTGCGGTTCGGAAAAGTCGCGGTGACGCTGTTCATGAAATCGAGAAACTCGACGCGGCGCCGGCGTTTTGAATGGGTCGCGATGATCTTTCCGGTGGCGACTTCGAGCGCCGCAAACAATGTTGTGGTGCCATGCCGCTTGTAATCGTGGCTTTGGCCGGTTAAGGCGCGGCCATTGGGCAACTTCAGATAACCCTGCGCTCGCTCCAAAGCCTGGATCGAGGGCTTCTCGTCCACGCACAGCACAATGGCCTTCGCCGGCGGCGCGACATAGAGGCCGACAACATCGGCGGCTTTGGCCGTAAAGTTCGGGTCGTTGCTCTCGCACCAGGACTTGCGAGCCACCAGGTCAATCTTGTGGCTGCGCAGGAACCGCCAGACATATTGGACATCGACATCGCCCAGCGCCTCGGCCAGCAGGGGGCCGGTCCAGCGCGCAAACCCTTGCGGTGGCGGCTTATCCAGCAGCTTCAGAATCCGCTTGTCGGTCGTCTTCGTATAGATCGGCTGCTTGCCAGGCCGCGGCTTGTCTTGCAGCCCTTCAAGGCCATGGTCGGCATAGCGATGCCGCCAAAGGCTGACAATCCGCGGCTGGACCCCAACTTCCTTGGCGATCGACCGGGTGCTGCGCCCATCCGCCGCCAACAGAACTATCCGCGCCCGCTTCAAATCGCGCTGCAACGTCACCGGTGAGCGACAGCACGCCTCAAGCACCTTGCGATCTTTCCTCGAAAGGTGGACTTCTCTTGCTTCGGGTATCATCCCGACCTTGAATCACGACTCACGTTCCAAGAAAAGTGGGTACTAGCTTCGCGTCCATTGCCAGTGCGCTCAATGAGCGCGGCGTCAAATCCGCTCGCGGCGGCAAGTGGCACGTCTCTTCTGTAGCGAACGTGCTATCCCGCGCGAGCTCCTGATACGGTCTCCTATGTTTTATAGGCGGGAAATTGTAGTCTACCATCGGCGAAGTGCCGACGGGCTCTGAAATTGTCTGCTTATCGGGGTAGATCGGAAGTGATATCCGTCCGTCGTCTGTACCGAGCTGTGAATCATGACCAACCTTGACGTCCAGGATGCGGCGAAGGCCGACAACATGGTCAATCCGGCGTTCCTCGCCGCAAGCATGATCGAAGAACGCGCCGCTGACATTGTCGAGGCCCTCAACGACATGCCTTCGGAACTCGCAGTCGCGGTTCTGCTTCATCTACCCCCCGATCGCGCCATTGAAGTCCTCGACCAGCCTGGGTTGGAGCGCGAGCCAGAACTCATTGCTCTGATGCCGCGGGAAGCAGCCGCAAAGCTGCTTGCCGGCGTGTCGGCGGACCGCCTCGCCGACGTCTTCCACCAGGTCAAAGAGCCACACTGCTCCGAACTTCTTGATCTGCTGGACCTCGACATCAGGCTCAACATCCGACGCCTCCTGGAGTATCCGAAAGACACCGCGGGAGCGATCATGACGACGGAATTCGCCAGCGTTCCCTCGACCTACACCGTCCAGCAGACACTCGACTATATCCGGCACGTCGAACGCAGCCGGGAAACCGTTTACGCGATCTACGTGCTAGATCCCCTCAGCAAGAAGCTGGTCAAGACGATCACCCTGCGCCGGCTCATCACGGGAGATCCGCAAGCACCGGTGCTCTCGGTAGCCCGTCCTGGCCGTCTGATCACCGCCACTCCCCTCATGGACCGGGAAGATGTCGCGCGCCTGATCTCGAAGTACGACCTGCTCGCGGTGCCGGTCGTTGACCACGGTCGCGTCATTGGAATCGTCACGGTCGACGACGTCATCGACGCCATCGTGCAGGAAAGCACCGAGGACGTGCAGAAGTTCGGTGGCATGGCGGCCGTCAACGAGCCGTATATGGAAATCCGCTTCTGGCAGATGATGAAGAAGCGCGGCGGCTGGTTGTGCGCGCTGTTCCTGTCCGAAATGCTGACGGCGTCGGCGATGCAGAGCTACGAAGGCGAGCTCGAGAAAGCCATAGTGCTGACGCTGTTCATCCCACTGATCATGAGTTCGGGGGGCAATTCCGGATCGCAAGCCACATCCCTTCTGATACGCGCATTGGCCTTGCGCGAAATTGAAATCAAGGACTGGTGGCGCGTGGCGCTGCGGGAAATCGCCAATGGGCTGGCTCTCGGGGCGATGCTGGGCCTTGTCGGCATCGTACGCATTTCGCTCTGGCAGTATCTGGGCTTCTACAATTACGGCGAGCACTGGGTGCTGATTGCGCTGACGGTCGGCGCCACCCTGGTCGGCATCGTCATGTTCGGCTCGTTGACCGGATCCATGCTCCCATTCCTCCTGCAACGAACCGGGTTCGATCCGGCCAGCGCTTCGGCACCGTTCGTCGCGACTCTAGTCGATGTTACGGGATTGGTGATCTATTTCACTGTCGCTTCCATTATCCTTCGAGGAACGCTGCTGTAGTTCGGCAAAGCGGAGCGAAGGGCAAGGCCCACAGGCTGAACTATTACTGTCGGTGGTCACTCGCTGGATGAACGCGCTTGGGCAACCTTTGCCCTTGCGCGGGGTTGTCAGCCAGGAGAGTGAGATGCCCAACGGCCGCCCGAACCTTGCGTTCTTCACGTTGATCGCTGCCAGCCTATGCGCTGCCGTGGTCCTTGTTGGGCTGTTGATCGCAGGAGATGTCGCAGGTCCAAGGGTAGCAACGACTAATTTGCCGCCACATTCTCAAGAGGGTGGCAGACAATGATCCACAGTCTGGACCCGAGGCGCGCGACGCGGAGCTTATTGTCGGCCTAATGGTGGTAGGCGTTTTCCCTTCGGCCTAGCGCGCGGCCAAGTAAGCGGCATGTTCTGGCGGCTCTCTTTGGGAGTATGCTCGCTGGCGAATCTCTAACATGATTTGCAGCTGACTGAACTTGCGGAACCATTTTCGCTCATTCGTCTTGGCTATGTAGAGGGTAGGAAATGGTCAATTCTTTGATGTTGTTGGCATTCGAAGCAAACGGCGTAATTGCGCTGCGGATGATGAAGCTGATGCGCGGCGGCAGAATTGCCCGTCGCGAAGCGGAGTTGATGGTCAGCGAAAAGGTACATGCGGCTTTGGAAGCTTCTGCAAGTTTAATAGCTGGAGCTTCGGGCGATGAAATAGTCCGCCAATATCGACGGTATGTCGCGGCGAATGCGAAGCGACTGGGCGGGCTTAATTCGGGTCGGAGTCGAAAACGTGCGCTCAGGCGAACGCAGTCTAGACGGAAGTAGCTTAACGGCATTTAGAGAACCCGACGGATAACGGCCTTCCGGAAGATCGCACTTAGACAAGGCGCCGAGGCTCGGATCGGCGTTAGCCGCTGCATCGTGCCGGAGTGCGTGGAGGAGTCATCGAGTCAAGGCCGTGCAGGCTAGCAATCGGCGGGAAAACTGTCCCGAGGACCCAAGTCATCGATGCACTAGCAGTTCCAAAGCACCGGCTCCCACGCGTTGCGCGCATTTCGCCGCGCCTTGTCGGCGCAGGCGCTCCTCGATATCGCGTGCGAGCCCCTCCACTCCTCTTCACTGGGCGCGCAGCCAGAATTCCAGGTCGCGCCCCTCTCAGGTCGGCCCGCTTCTTGCCAAAGCTCATGAGCGCCTTTGGGTCTCGTCGCGCAAACCAGCCGCGCGAAGCTCTTCGAGTTTGCGCTTGATCTCATTTGCGAAATGTTCAAGCCGCTCCACGGTGGCTTCGTCGCCGATCAGTGAGATCGCGCGGTTGGCCAGTTCGAGTTGATGCTGCAGCCTTTGAAGTTCGCCTCGGCAATCCATGACGCCGCTCCAGCTAGCTATAAAACGCCGGAGCGTGACAAATGTTCAGCCTGACCTTGGGCGGTCTTTCCAGCGTGGTTTCGGGAATGCACCTGCCGAAAACTTCGGGAGAATGCCATGGCCAGAAATAATCGGCTGGTCCGGCCGGAGGTAATCAGCTCTACCTATGTTGTGCGAGTGTCCAACAACTCACCTCGGAAGTCGGGACCCAGCTGGGATCGTGGCGCGTCGAACAAGTCCTGGTCGTTCACCGAGGGTCGTCACCGGCATCATCACCACGGATTTGAGGACAATGGCCTCGGAAGTGAGGCCATTGTACGCTCGTCACTCTCACTTGCTTTGGGGTTGAGACAAAGTTTCGTCCAGAGCGTGAGCGTGCTGGAATTCGCCGAGGATCGTGGACGCGCCAATTTACACAGTTGGCATGACGTTCCGGGGCACAGAGTTGATTGAGCCGATCTTTGTGTTGGTGACGATTGAGCCAGGCATGTCGGGGCCAAGACTCGCGAACGTTTCTTGCCCACAATGCAAGAGAGTTGAGCGAAACATCATCGAGGCGCTTTAACTAAAGTGTGGACAGCGCCAAAACAAGTGTCACGCGTTATGCTGCCGGTAATCGAACGCGGTCAATCCATGGATGGCACGCTCGCATAGTTTGTTGGCGTTCCGCTCACCGGTTTTTACGGCTCGCAAAATTCCTCGGGCAATGATTTCGCGATCCACTTCCAACTGGCCGATGTTCTGAAGCGTTCGACACGCGAGATCGTATGCCTCGCTTGCAGCGATCATCTCCGCTGGATCGAGTGACAGATTTTGGAAAGGCGGATTAACATCGGACATGATGTCTCCTCATGAAACGGCAGGCAGGCTCTGGGCTGCGGCAAAGGCCCCGCGAATAGCAGTGCGCTTATATCGCGAGGGTAAGACTTATCGATTTGTCGGGGTAATCTTGGCAAGAAAACTACCGAATGGTTTGCAGGATTCCGTAGCAAGATCGCGATACAACGCGCCAATCTTCTGCGACTCGGCCATGAACGTCTCGAAAGCCGACTTAGCGAATTCGGTCTGAATTTCAATCGCCTTGTCGATCGACTTCACGCCTGAAAGCTTCTCGACAAACGACCTGGTGTCTTCAAACGATTTCTTGGTGTAGTCGCTGTAAGCCGTGGCAATCGCATGAAAGGCGCCCGGGAAGGAATTCATCGATGCATCAGCGGAACTGATATGTTCTCTGCTATCATCCTGCAGCTGTGATAAATCCCGATTTGCGTTATTCTGGATTGGATTAGACATTATGAATAAAACTCCTTGGTTGCTTAGCAGTGAGTCAATGTTGCGCGTCACCAATGGTTGCACCGAAAAGGCAGTTCCCGCTTGTTCCTTGGCGGTGGTTGTGTGTTCGTATGATGTTATCGGAACTCGGTGCTAGGCACTTTTACTTCGGACGTCGGCGGCGTGAATGGAAAGTAGGCGTCCCGAAGCGGGGATGAAAGCGGACATGCCAAACAATACCAATCAAGCAATACTTGATCCCAAGGAATTCTCGCCAAGGTGGGCGAATGGAAGACCATCCTTGAATTTCGCAAGGATGAGATTGTCTTTTCGCAGGGCGACGTGGCGGATACGGTCTTCTATATTTAAAAAGGCCGGGTCAAGGTTGTGGTCATATCCGAGCAAGGCAAGGAAGCCGTGGTGGGCATTTTGGAGACCGGCCACGATCCAGGCAGCGTGGGGATACTCTGGTGAGCTTGCGGTTTTCGCCGGGCAGTCCCGTCGGAGAGCCATTGAACGAACTCGAGAGCAACGAGTTGTCCCTGATGCCTAACCGCACATCACCATCCACTGGCCCGATGAGCGTGCAGCCTATCGAGCATAGCGCGACAGGGGCACTGGTGCGCCGATCTAATAAGTGTCGTTTTGTATGGAGTATCAGCGATGGCAGAACCCAAAACCCCGCATGAACTGGCGAACCGAATGCGCGATCATCGCGCGCAGCACCGCGCCCACGATGGTTTCGTGCGAGAGTCCTTCACCCAACCCCGTGACGATGCCCGCCAAACGGCGAGGGCGTTCCTCGATCACTACCCGAAGGCGGCATACATGAGCGAGGTCGAGCACTGGCGTGAGCAACCCAACGGGCGGGTCGAGTTCACCATCAGGCGGCTGCGGACGGCGGATTGACGGTTCTCGCATGGCGCTTCTTGCGTCGATGTTCGCCGCTAGAGTTGCCTTACAGCCACAACAATCAAACGCGCGAGCAAGCAGACGCAGCACCGACAAATGGCATTCCCGATGACGTCGGCAGGAGGTTTAGGGCTTTGGGGTATTCTGGTCCTCGACCTTGGTAACGGAATTTCCGGCTTTGCGAAGAGCAACGAGCACAGCCTTGGCGAGATGAATACTTTCTTCGTCACTTTTCGTGACTTGGTTCCACGTCGTGCCGTGCCCAGAACCGGGATGATCATTGAAAGCGGTTTTGATGGCGCTTGTTATGACAATAAGGGGGTTCTTCTGACATCTCGGTCTCCCGCTGCTTTCGCTAGGCGTATCACGCCTTGACAAGGTGCGATGGCTGAGCGGCACCATGCGCAAGTATCGTAGTCAGCGCCAAACCGACCGCTATTTGTTTGCATTCCATTCCAGCAGTCGCGACTTTTTCGGCGCGGTCGAAACAAACCGCGACTACGGCAGCAGCGCTGTCTTGAAGGTCGCCTCACGACAGCCATTTTAGCTTAGTCGATGAGACGCGTAGGACTTATCGACATCACGGTAGGCAACGCGGCGCGCCTCGGCGCATCGCAACGTTCCACCACGCGACGCTGCGCGTCGCACCACGTCGCACCACATCGCTACGCAACGCCTGAGCCGCTGGGGAAGCCCGGCGGCTCGCGCGCGTTTAGCCCGGACGCCCCCCTCAATCGCCTGTGGCTCCGAGACGCCTACCGCAGCCAGCCGGAGGCTGAAACCGAGGAGATCTGACAACGAGGGCGCGAGCCAGTCCTACGCCGCCCGACCCGCCGGCGGGCCTTACTTCGGTGGGTGCAAATCGCCTTGAAGCCAGCGTCCAAGGCCAGCGTCCAGGGCCCTTGGACTTCGTGGGGTCCTCAAACGCGGCAAAGGTCGTAAGGACCTGATTGCAGACAGCGCATTCAAACGTTAGCAAGTCGACGCCCCGGACGCGTGCTGGCTCGATGCTAACGAGCATCATCTGGGCCTTGCACTTCGGACAGGCGGGGCGCCCAATTGCAGCGAATGGAATGACGGACGAGAGGCGTGGAGGTTGGGGCATGATGCCTCCCTCGAGCAGGCGGGAGCGCAACACTCTCTGTCACTGGTAATGCCTAGAAGGCGTCTGAGTATGCGCCTGAGGGATCTCAAACGCGAGTTAATTCGCAGATATTTGGAAGGAGGGTAAGCGCCCAGCGAAATTGCGAAACCGGAAGCTCGCGCCCGATGCCGTGAGCGTCCGCCGCCAGTTGCCAGTCTGGGGCCTGTGCGTGAAAGAGCTCAGCTTGCTCGCGCGTGAGTGGAGGTATACGGCCCGGAAACCCGTTCGGGTTTGTCGCCGATGACAAGGTGGCAGTGGCGATTAGTTTGCTGGTGGTCGCCCTACAGCCATGGGTGAGTTGATTGGGGTTGCATTTATCGTGTTGAGTGTCGTGATCCTTTTCGCGATGGGAATGCGACTGCCGAACAGACCTAGCCCGCTTCATGTAAAGCCGCCGCCGATCCCCCAACCGGAGATGCCGCTCGCGGATGTGCTCCAGGATTTCGAGCGTCAATCAAAAGAGCAGGGTTAGCTTGATCAAAACCGTTCGCCATCGCGGGTGACTGGCACGACTACCCGCTTCGCGTTCTCGCTTCGCAACATTTCGCCCGCTGCATATCCAAGAGCATGGGGTTGAACCTCCGATTTGGTTAGCACCCCACCCCCCCTCGACGTTGCCGACAATTGCTTGCCCGCAGCTGTGCGTTGTTGGTGCCATCAGCCGACATCTGTGTCCAGATCGCGGTCCAGCGCGGCGGCCTTCGCGTGCGGATGCGGGCGATGCCGTTTACGAATGTTCGGATGACATCGTCTAACTGAAGGTGTCGGCTACCTGGACACGTCTTGGCCTGCGGCGGGAATTTGCCCCGTGTCCGCGACGGAAATTATTCGCTTTTCCGTCGCTGGAACCAAAATCCCGCCGCCCTATTGTTCCCTTAAACAATGGAGAAACATCATGATTTCCAAATGTCTTGCAATAGCAATCCTGGCTACCGCATCGATGAGCGGCGCGGCGTCGGCGCAAACAGCCACAAACCAAGTGGCTACGACTACCAGTGCTACCACGCACAAGGTGGGTGAATGGCGCGCGTCTAAGCTCGCCGGCGTCGATATCTACAATGAAGCAAACGAGAAGATCGGCAACATCCACGACGTGATTGTGGATAGGTCAGGCAAGGTGGCCAATGTCATTCTGGGTGTGGGCGGTGTTCTCGGCGTGGGCGAGCACTACGTGGCGGTCGCCTTCGATAAGCTGAAGTGGGTTGACCAGCCGGTGACCTCGACAACTGCGTCGACAACGTCCGCACCGCCGAATGCTCCTGCACCGACTTCCGCTCCAGAGAGTGCCACGCGAACCACCACCGGTGCCGCAACTACCACCACGACCACCACCACCACCAGCGCTAGTAAAAGTTGGTATCCCGATCACGCCGTGCTTAGCGCCACCAAGGATGAATTGAAGGCCATGCCGGAGTTTAAGTACTAGCTCTCGACGTACAATCCAAAAGCCGCCCCCAACGGGGCGGTCTTTTGTTTGATTGGCCGGATCGATGACGCGGGATTCTCCGTTGCGTGGAAAGGCCACCCCCTCTAGCTTACTGATCCAGCTCTCTCAAAATGCGGTGGGCCAAGTGCGTTCTTGGGATGCGCGGAAGGCCTCAAACAGCTTACGAGCCTTCATCGTATCGTGGCCATCTCGGTCCAAAGTGGCAACACGCTGCTCCTGTTCGGCAATGTGGCGCTCACCCTGCGCTACATGTCTTTCGGCTTGTTCCAAAGGACGAAGTTGCATGTCCCGGGGCGAGGATGATTGTGAAGGTGCCGACATCGTTGTCATCAAGACAAACAGCGGTGATCGGAGAAGCAAAGGAATCTAGATCAGTGACGTTGAAGGTCAGGTGCCGCATTCCTTCGCATGCACTGCAAAGCCACACGTTCCTAAGAAAAGGAGCCGCTGAGTTCTCACCCATGCGGCTCGTATAGTCCCTCCCAGCCCGTGTACCGCCGTTACCTTGTTTGGGCCATTCTAAACGAAGCTGGATGCGAGCCCAATTTGAGGCGGCCTTACCTTCAAGTGGGGGCCCTTAGACCGGGCGACCGCAGCCACTCGCTGATGTGTGAGCCGGTCTCAGCCAGTCGTGCTTTCCTGTCGACTTCATCGCGCAGAGCGCCATACGGAAGCAGTCTGGCTTGTTCATGCAGGCGCTCCGCTTCTTCGGCTAGACGTTCTTCAAGGGATTGGGTTTGTGTGAAACGATGACGCATGGCGCTGCTCCATTCCAGTGAGGAAGGCGGGAGCGCAAACGGCGTTCTCATCACCGATAAAAGCCACTGGCCGAGCGGTGATAGGGATAATTTAGCATGCCCCGTCGCCAATAACTGGTCAATACAGCCCAGCTGGGCGAAATAGTTAACGACTCGAATTAGGACGCCCAAATCCAACTTAGGACACGGCGGCGAGCGCCCGAGGCGGCCTCAATTCGATGGCTTGTTTGCGTCCTGCCCAGTTCCGTTGTCGGAAACCTGTTGATCGAATCCTTCTTGGCGGACTGGCTCCGCTTTGCGAGAAGGCTCAACCATCCCGCGACAAGTCGGAGCCAAGCGGCGCGCTCTGGCTCGCTGACGACGCAGTAGCTCTGCTTTGGGTCAACAGCGTCGGGTGCGCACGGCCGAGCCGCTTCCGCTCTGCCCACAAAACCGGTACTGCCCGCGAGCCAGCCGGGACTTTGCGTACGGGCCGAGATCGGACAGCTGAGATGATCCATCGTTAGCGGGCATCACTAGATGACGCCGAGCCCATTAGCATCCGGCGTCCGCGTTGGCTTCTGCAAGCACCCGGTCGCGCAAGACCATGGGAGAACGTTCGCCGCGCCGGGCAAACGCGATGACTCTCGCCGCGATGGTCTCGCGAGCCCGCGCGTCGCCATTGATGTGAAGGGAGTTGCAGGCTTCCTCACACGCCAGGGACATCGCCTCAATATCGTTGGGCTCGAATACGCCGTCCAATACGAACGGAAGGATGACACCCATAATTCAGCTCCTCTGTTTATGGGACGCCTCTTGGTTCGACATCTCCATTAACGAGGGAGTCTGGGCGCATTGGGAGCGGGAGTCTGACCTTTATTGCTCACTCGCCGGCCGGGCACGTGCCAGTTACTCCGCGACCAGCACTTGTTCGGGGGGTTTCCCGATGTTCGGTTTGCCCTAGAATATAAACTCGCGAGAATTAAAGGCAGGAAGCGGTGGCCAAGGAAAGGAAGAAGCAGCCCTTCGACGTCCAGGTGTTCCTCAACACCGTGGCCGGGGGGAGGACCGTTTCGAACTATCGGAAGAATCGGAAGGTCTTCTCCCAAGGAGACCCAGGTGATGCCGTCTTCTACATTCAGGAGGGCAAGGTCAAGGTCTGCGTCGTCTCCGAGCAGGGCAAGGAGGCGGTCGTCGCGCTCCACGGAAATGGGGACTTCTTTGGTGAGAGCTGCCTAAATGGGCATCCGCTGCGGGTGGCGACGGTCGTGACGGTGACGGAATGCGTCATCATGCGGCTCGAAAAGGCAGCTATCGTGCGTGCACTCCGCGAGGAGCCGAAGTTCTCCGAGATGTTCATGGCTTACCTGTTGTCTAGGAACGCCCGAGTCGAGGAGGACTTGGTCGACCAACTATTTAATTCCAGTGAGAAGCGTCTGGCGAGGGTGCTCCTCCTGATGGCGAACTTCGGCAAGGAGAGTAAGCCCGAGCGGGTCATAGCGAAGGTAAGCCAGGAGACACTCGCGGAGATGGTCGGGACCACGAGGTCGCGCGTCAGCATGTTCATGAACAAGTTCCGCAGGCTTGGGTTCATCAAATACAACGGAACGCTGGAGGTCCATAATTCCCTGCTAAACGTGGTGCTGCACGACGGTCCTCACCTCAGGAAGAGTGCCGAAAGGGAAGAATGAATTTGGGGAATCCGGTCAGTAGTGGCCAGCACGGTCCTAGTTCAACTTGACCGCTGCGATTGTCCCGAGACTATCTCTGTGATGACGGCTGCGTTCGGCAGGGTCTCCCAATCCGTCACGTAGCAGATGAACGGCAACGATGATGTCAAAAACACGCTCGCTTTGATATCGTCCCATGACCGCTTCGGGTCATAGGCGACATCGGACGCCGATGGAAATTTAATCGCAAACCAAACCGGCGAGGCACTTCATTCCTATGAGCATCGCGGAAAATTTCCGCCGGTTTGCAATCGCCTCGGCCGTGTAGCGCCCATGCTTGTACGCGTGTTGATTCCCTTTCGGTGCGCCCGGTGATGATCCGCCGTGCATCCGGCACCTACCGTTTGCCATTCCCGGCGACTGGCACGACTTCCCGCTTCGCGTTCTCGCTCCGCAACGTTTCGCCCGCTGCATATCCAAGAGCATGGGGTTGATTCTCCGATTTGGTTAGCACCCCACCCCCCCTGAACGTGGCCGACAATCGCTTGCCCGCCGTTGTCGACGTGAACGTGCTCGACCGTGACTTTCTGCTGGCCCTTGCCGCGATGCCGGTTCAACGCTTCCAGCAATGTGGCGTGCGTGCGACACAGCTTGTTAGCCTGCCCCAAAGTTTCCTTACGGCCTTCAAGTGTCTGCTCGGCAATCATCGCCCGCCGATAGCACTCCATCGCCGCATTGTGCGAGGCGAGAAGCTGCGCCGCTAGCATTCCCTCGAATTCGTCATTCGGCGAAATCCCCGCAAGCAGGCTGAGCGACGAAACCTGCCGTTCGTGAATGCGCTCAGCGTCGGGATTGGCACCGAGATCATTTCGATCATGTTCGAGATGAAGAACGAAGGCGACAAAACCGCGACAAAAAGCAAGAACGAGGACTTCCTCAAGGAGCTCGATCGGGACCGGGCAGAGAAGGGCTGCGAGTACGCTGTCCTAGTCTCCCTACTTGAGCCTGAAAGCGAGCTTTACAACGCAGGCATCGTCGACGTCTTCCACCGCTATCCGAAAATGTATGTCATCCGGCCACAGTTCTTCCTGCCGATGATTACGCTTCTGCGGAACGCGGCGACCAACTCGCTGAAGTACAAGACCGAGCTTGCGCTTGTGAAGGCGCAGAATATCGACATCACCCATTTTGAGAGCCAACTCGAGACGTTCAAGAACGCATTCTCGAAGAACTACGATCTGGCATCCAGGCATTTCCAGACCGCGATCAACGAGATCGATAAATCCATTGATCACCTGCAGAAGACCAAGGATGCATTGATCGGCGCGGACCGCAATCTGCGCCTTGCGAACGACAAGGCGCAGGACGTGACGATCAAGAAGCTAACCCGGGGCAATCCGACGATGGCCGCGAAATTTGCGGAGCTGAAAAATCAGCCCGCTGAAGCGGCTGAATAAGGCCGCCAAGCTACTTCCTCATTCTGCGTGGCCTCGGCGCGCACATCAGGGGTGCCAATGGCGAGAACCAGGCCATCATTCGGTTCCTGAAGGTCGCGAACGACACCGCGATCGCCGTCAACCAGGGCGGCAAGCGCAAGGGCGCGGTCTGCGCCTATCTGGAAACCTGGCGCGTCGACATCGAGAATTCCTCGCAAGAATACCGGCTAGGAGCGTTTGAGCCTGCCGTCGGCGCGGTGGCCCTTACGACAAGTGAGCCGCGTCAGAGCTGACGCAATCGCTTTGTGAGCGCGTTCGATACGAACGAAGACGGCACCCGCAATGGTAGCTTTAGAACTGATCGCACCTATTGCTTCACTTCGCATCGCTAAGTCGTTGAAATACTAGGGAATGCGAGCGCCCTCCGAGCGCACCATAAACCCAAAGCGGCGATACGTCGTCGCAATGGGCTTCACTCTGGGCAAGGATCCAGTTCGGGAAGTTCTCGCTACCACAACGCTCGAGACGCACCCCGCTGATGCGCCTGAGCGATAATGAGAAAAGGTCTGGAAGCTAAGCTACATGTCTGCTTATCGAGCGACAGGAGACAGCCGTCTCTTGGTCGGACACACCGTCAACTTTTGACCCTAAGCGGCCTATTTTTAGAACTGCATCAAGTCATGCTGCCAGGCATGAAGCACCGGATGCGTGGATGGCCGTCGATGTAATTCTTCCAGACCATTGTACGGCCGAAACGGTTTGGTTCCTTGATAACGGCGCCGTTTGGCACGTTGACCCATTCGTTGTCGATGATGACGCGGTAACGCCCGCTATTGGACTCCCAATGGGCATCAGAAACGATGTACCCGTCAATATCGGTGCAGCGATAGCGGTACGACGACCCCACCTCGTTTAGGTGGACGGGATGAGCGAGACTCGCGCGTGGATTTGACAACGCGAGGGACGCTCGTTCCATGCATCAAGACAGACATCAAGACGGGCATGATGCCGCCTCCTATCAGCGGATCGAGGTGATCACAGGGGAGAGGCGACGGCGCAGTTGGAGCGATGCGGAGAAGGCGCGGATCGTGGCCGAGAGTGCCGATCCGGAGACGAGCATTTCCGAGGTGGCTCGACGCAACGGGGTGAACCGGGGACTGCTCAGTGTGTGGCGGCGCCAGGCGCGGCTCGCGTCGAGCGAAGCGCCGCAGTTCGTGCAAGTCAGGCTCGAGGCCGCCGTCGAGGCGCAGCCGAACGCGATCGATAAGGCGCATGTTCTGACGGATCCGGCCGAGCGGATCGAGGTGATGATCGCGGGCGCGACGGTGCGCGTGCCCGTCGGCGTCGACGCCGCGACGCTGGAGCGCGTGCTGGCGGCGGTGAGATCGACGCGATGATCTCTTTCGGTCCAATGGTCCGTGTGTTCGTCGCGACGCAGCCGATTGACTTTCGTAAAGGCGTTCATGGCCTTGTCGCGCTGGTAGCGGAGGGATTAGGCGGCAAGCCCTACAGCGGTGACGTTTATGTCTTCCGATCGAAGCGATCGGATCGTTTGAAGCTACTGGTTTTTGACGGCTCGGGAATGGTTCTAGCGACGAAGTGGCTGGAGAATGGGGGCTTTGCCTGGCCACCTGTTCGCGAGGGTACGATGCCGGTGACGGGGGCGCAACTGGCGATGCTGATTGAAGGTCTTGCGGAGTGGTCGCGTGTGGTCCCGAAGGTGACGAAGCGGCCGACGAAGGTTGCCTGAAGCGTCTTGTTTTGCTGGCGATTGCGAGTGCGTTCGTGTAGCTCTGCGATATGGCGCTTCGCCCCGAAGATCTCCCCTCTGACCCTGCGGCTCTTGCCGAGATGGTGCTGGCTTTCGAAGGCGAGAACGATGATCTGCGCGCAGAGATCGCCACGTTGAAGAGCCTGATCTTCGGCGCACGATCGGAGCGCGCGGCGATCGTCTGCGCCGAACAGATCGCGTTTGATCTGGAACGGACCGCCGGCTCACAGCTCCCGGCCAATGACGACAAACCGGACGCGCCGCGGCCGGAGCGGCGCAAAGCGAAGCGCAACATCGGCGCGCTGCCGGCGCATCTGCCTCGGGTCGAGCGGGTGATCGAGCCGGCGTCCACGCTGTGCCCGTGCTGCACGGGTCAGATGCATCGGATCGGCGAGGAGAGCAGCGAAGCGCTCGATCGGGTTCCCGCGTGGCTGCGTGTGCTCCGCACGATCCGTCCAAAATACGCCTGCCGCTCCTGTGAGGGCCCGATTGTCCAGGCCCCGGCACCGGCGCGGCTCGTCGAGGGCGGCATGGCAACGACGGCGCTGATCGCGCATATCGCCGCGGCCAAATATGCCTGGCAATCGACGCTCTATCGCCAGACGCAGATCCTGGCGGGTCAGGGTGTCGTCGTCGACCGTCAGACGCTGGCGCGCTGGATGGGGAGCGCGGCGTGGCTGGTCAGGGGCCTCTACGATCTGCAACTGAAGACTATGCACGGCTTCGAGCGGCTGTTCTGCGACGAGACGCCGATGCCAGTGCTCGATCCGGGACGCGGCCGCACGAGGATCTGCCAGTTCTGGGCGCACGCGACGGACGATCGGGCGTGGAAGGGGCCGGCGCCGCCGGCGGTCGCCTACGTGTTCGCAGGTGGTCGCGGCAAAAAGGAGATCGTGGCGCAGTTAGCCGGCTTCGAAGGCGTGCTGCAAGTCGACGGCTATGCCGCCTACGCCTCGCTGGCGGGCGATGCGATGATGTCGGGCCAGATCCAGCTGGCGTATTGTCTCGTTCACGCGCGCCGCAACTTCGTGAGGGTGCACAAGACGACGAACTCACCCTTCGCCGCGGAGGTCATCGAGCGCATTGCGGCCGTCTACGCGATCGAGGAGAGGATCCGCGGTCTCGATGCTGGGGAACGCCGCGCGACGCGACAGGCCGAGACGAAGCCGCTGATGGAGGCGTTGAGGGCCCGTCTGATCGCGGTGAAGGACGGGATCTCCCGCCGCTCGACGCTCATCAAGGCGATCGACTACATGCTCGAACGCTGGCAGGGCCTGACGACGTTCCTGGATGACGGGCGGCTCGAGCCGGACACCAACACGGTCGAACGATCGATCAGGCCAATTGCGATCGGAAAAAAGAACTCGTTGTTCAGTGGTGACGAAGGCGGGGGCGAGACCTGGGCGATACTCGCTTCGCTTCTTAACACAGCGAAATTGAATGGCCTCGACCCCGAGGCGTATCTCGTCGACGTTCTCGATCGCATGGTGAGCGGCGCCACGAAGACCAACCAGCTTCACGAACTTCTGGCCTGGAACTGGAAGGCCGCACGCGAAGCCGAAAAGCGGGCCGTGGCATGACGAAGCCGAAGCAAGGGCGGGGAACGCGAAAAGCACGCAAGACGACGATGGCGGACTATGCCATGTCGTTCGAACGGCTCGGGCAATGGATCAGCAAGCGCGCCAGGTCGCCGACGCTTCGGCATCCGCGGGCGACGTCGCTCTCCATGCTCGATGGCGCGGTGGCCGCGGTCGTCGCCGGGCCGGTCTCGATGGCGTCCGAGGAATGGGTGTGCCCGCTCCTCGGCGTAGATCCCGACGCCTTCAATCACGACACCGAGGAGTTCTCGGCAATCGCCGCCACGCTGATGCGCCACAACGCTATCAGCGAGACGCTGTCGACGAGACCGGAGAGCTTCGAGCCGCTGTTCGTGCGATCACCGGACGGCGAAGTCGACCCGCAGCCCTGGTGCATGGGCTTCTACGCCGTCATGAAGCTTCGGCTTCTCGTCTGGTCGCGGCTTCTCCCCCCGAATGGAACCGAACACCTTATGCTGCGGCCGATCTTGGTCCATTGCATCGACGACGCCGGTCGACCCTTGCTACCCCCGGCCCGGCGCACGCTGGGAACGCAGCCCATCATCCAAAACGCCTGGCGCAACATTCCAGCAACCGTCGAGGCCCTCCGGCAGTTCTGGATGCCTATACGCTTCAAGCGCGGTGCGTAGGCCGTCCGCACCAAGTCCGTGGCTCCGTGGGCCTCTCGTACCGTTTACGGTGCAGCACTGTCCAAATTCGCTCTGCAAGCTTTCAAACCATGACTTCAGCGGGCCATCGTGCGCGAGTGCTGGCGTCACTAGCGCCGTCAAGCCAAGCAACAGTCCAAGCAACAGTGCCGCAGGTATTGCTGGAAACATCTCTTTGCCTCCGCGATCTTCACCGCCCGATCCGCGGGCCTGATGCGGACAAGGCTGGCAACCCGGAAAACAAGATGGCGCTTACAGCTGCGTCTCGGTGATGGGCGCAACAGCCACAATCGTTCGAGGCCTCGTCATGGGAGACTTTCGTCCCCGGCGCTTATGGACGTGAGTCCTTCAACTCGGGCAAAGGTTCCGCAACGACAGCTTAACTAAAGGTCAGCGCAGCTGCATGTTTGGTCCGGGGAGTCCGCTTATGGCCCAACTGGGAAGTTCGGCGGGCCTCTGAAAACGTCGGCTTGTTAGGGTAGACCGCAAGCCGCCTACCCTCGGCCCGACCGACACGATAGACCCTGAGCGGAAGCTTCGGCCAGGGCGACTGATCGTTCCGCAGCGGTCAAATTTCGCGTTTCAACTAGCTAAGGGGGGAGTAAAATAACTACGTTCAAGCACTTGCGCGAGACGCCCGCCGCGGCTCCTCCGCGGCTGGCATCAGCAAAAGGTCATGGGAGGATTTCGCGATGAAATCGCTAGCCTATGCCGCAACTCTGTTTGCGCTTACCTCCAGCTTCGCTTTCGCTCAAGAGCACAAGATGAGCGACGAAGATCTAATTAAGCTGTCGCTGTCGGCCGCGCCCGAGGCCATCGCCAAAGACGCTACCATCCTCGCTATGGATCATATGGTAAGATGCGTACATTGCGCGAAGGAACCGGGCAGTGGACGTGCATGCCAGGTCACGCTGATCCGGCCAATCCCGACCCGATGTGCGGTGATAAGAATGCGATCGAGTGGGCTTCGGCCTGGATGAACCACAAGGAGCCGCCCGTGAATAAGATAGGATTCATGTACATGCTCCGAGGGGACGGGGGTGCGAGCAACACCGACCCGTATGCAACCAAAGAAGAGCCCGGTAACAATTGGATTAAAACCGGCGCCCATGTAATGATCGTCGGCTCTGGCGCTAAGATGTTGGATGGTTATCCACGCGACGCGAAGGCCGACCCAACGAGGCCCTATGTGATGTGGCCTGGCACGCAATACGAGCATTTGATGCTGCCGGTCCGCTGATCTCGCGGTTTCTGTGTCCGTATAGGTTTTTAAGATCGGCAGTGATTGATCCCCGCCGTTCTGTGCGGGACGCGCGATGAAACGTGCGTCTATCGCACTGCGCTGTCGGCATGTGGCCCATGCAGCGAAGTGGCGGCACGCGTCATTGAGGTCCGTGCAATGGGGCATAGCGGACTGGATCTGCTCACATTGGGTTCTTGGCATTTTGACCCATAGGCGACTTCGGCTCTGTGCGGTTTTAGCTCTAGGTCGAAAACTGACCGGCAACTGTCAGCCTGATCGCCGACGGTTCGATCGGGTGAGTAATCCATCACGCTGTTTGACATGAACCGCCGAAGGAACTGCTAGTTTGGGCTCGACGGCACAACGCAACCAAATTTGGGTCCCGGGAGGTGGGCCAGCTCAAGGGCGCGGCTCGGTCGACGTCTGGGATGGACCGTTGCCGGGGCACAACACACGTCCAGTAGATCGTAAGCCCCGCCCTGCTTGCGGCACCCCGGTATGGCCGCCCACCTCGACCATCTTCCCTCCCTGGGGTAGCCTCCAGCGTAGGGTGGACCGATGCGTCGACGGCTAGAACGATTTCTTCCCATCGTCGTGCTTGCGCTGGTGATGCAAATACTGGCGCCGATCGCGGCCTCTTGGGCTGCGGGCATCACGGTGGCCGATCCACTGCAATCAGCAAGCATTTGCCACAGTGACGGGACCCCAGACGGCCCCTGCAGGGCGACGCATTCGCCGTCCTGCAAGTCGAACGACACCGAAATGTGCAGGCGCTTGAGCCCGCTGACCGTCAGCATGCGTCAAGGCTTAGGCTGCAGGCGATCGGCAACCCGCCTGGCGATCTCCGTCGGCGCCTCGCCCGGGTAGGGATGCACCGAGCTGACGTTGATCTCACCGAGCACGTAGCTGTCGCTCCCATCAGAGTGGACGGGGCCGAGCATGAAGTCGGCGTCCCAGATCATGGGCAGGTCATCTCGCGCGATCTCCAGCAACGAGGTTAGCTGTGGCGTCCACTCGTCCTCCATCAGCCGGCGCAGCCGCTGGAAGCGCGGGTCTGCGTTGGACGTGTAGAGCCGCGGCCCGGCCTCGGAACGAGCGGCCGGCGAGTCGACCAAAGCTTTGACTTTGTGGTGGCCGAAGCCCGCGCAGCGATCGCCGGCCATGTAGCAGCGGACCACGCCCTCGTTCAGGCGAAGCTGGAACGGTTGGTCGATGACGCTGCCGTTTTCGAAATACTCCGCGCAGCGACGAAGAAAATCATCCAGCGTCAGTTCCTCCGGCGCGTCCTTGGTCGCGTCCAGCACCCTTTTCATGGAGGAGGTCGGCAGCCTCTCGACCTTCCAAACGCCCTGGCCGCCGTTGCCCCGGTTGCGCTTGATCACACGTGGACCGGTGGCAAGCCGCGTCGGTAGTTCGGCGCGCATCTCCGCGGCGGTTTGATACAGCGCCGTGTCTGATCCCCAGCCCATCGAACGGGTTCGATAGAGGACTTCCTTGGTGCCCATTTTGAGAATGACGTCCGGGTGGGCGCTGACCCACACGCCCTGGGCGGCGACGTCGCGCAGCAGGGCGTCGAGACCGGCGCGGTTTCGGCCGTCTTGAATCGGATTGACCCAGACGAGCACACCGTCCACTGCGAGCAGTTGCTCGCGGACCGCGTCGGCGAAGCTTTCGTCGTAGATCGCCGGGCGAGCTTCGACGCCCACGGCGGCGAGCGCCTCGAAGACGTCGGCGAAACGGCCGCCTTTCGAAGTTGCATCTCGACGCGCGACGGCATTTCCTCGCGAGAGGATAGCGATGGTACGTCGGGGGGAGGGGTGTCGTTCGGTGTCCATGCGCAAGCTCCACGTGTCGCGTGCTGCGCAGAGCTTGGACCGAAGTCTCACGGGGAGCCTGCTTTTCCCCTCACGAGCACCTTACGCGAACTTGTAAGGTGCTTTCAAGTCGGCGCGAGAAGCTCGGTCGGCCTCAGTGCGATGGGCCGCAGCTAAGCGCCTTGATCTTCCCGGAGGCGTCAAACGCGACCAGCGTGCTCTCCACGCCGGCGCTCGTCACGTAGGAGATCCTAGTCCCTTCGTGCGAGCGTCTCAGGTTGTCCAACTTGGATGCCAGATAGCGAAGATCGCGCGCCATTTTATCCTCCGACCTGAGAAGGCAAGACACAAGAAGCCAAGACGTTCCGCGAGGCAGTCCTGCCAGGTGCGCCTACCGGCGAGAGGCAAGTGTTGGACCCGGAGATTTTGCTTGATCGGTGGGGGCGCTCTGCAGCGTCGCTCGCCGTTCGGCGACGGCATGATCGAACAGTTCAAGGACCAGTCCGAGTGCGGCCAGGTCATCTTGTTCGATCGCTCCGTCATCGTAGCACTTCAGGGTTTCGCCGATGATCGTGTCGACTTCCTGTTGCGACAGCAGAAGGTCCTGTTCGGACCCGGCATCGCGAAGCTCCGAGACCACGGCGAGAATGCGGTTGCGGTGGCCGGTGGTGTCGTCCCGGTCATCCCGGTTCAGATAGCGACGCAGCCAGGCGGCGGCCGAACCGATCCCGGAAAGAAGAAGCAAGGCAAACCAGAAGTAGTCGCTGTACTTGTCCAGAAAGGTCCGCGCGGTCCCGTTGATGACCGCCGCGGCGCCCCGGTGCACAGCGGGCTCCGCCTCCTTCTCCGTGTCGGGCTTCGTGATGTGCGCGGCGCCGGCAACGCGTTGCGCGATCGAGTCGCGGACAGCGAAAAGCTCCCGGTAGAAGGCCGCCGCCTTTGCTTCGGACAGTTCTTTCCTGGCCAGAATGAGATGGTTGACGCTGATGGTGTCGACTTTGTCCTTGGGCCAGGCCGGCTTCGCGTTGAAAACACTGCCCGGAATCTCCTCGGCTTCGTAGCGAGCGTGCTTCAGGGCGATGGCCTCGGATGTTTCGACCGGAAGAAACTTCGGAGCTCCGCGCGATCGCGAGGTCGCGGCGATCGCGGCGGCGGTGATCCGGCTGTCGAGCGGGCCGACGGCGAGGTAGGCGTCGACAGTCGCGTCCTGCGCAAGCTTTTCGATTTCATCGGTCCCAAATTGGATTGTCGCAACCTTGTCCGACTCCACGCCGGAGGCGACGAGAATGGTGCGTAGCAATTCGAGGTTGGCTCCGGTCCTTCCGATGATGGCGACCTTGCGACCCGCCAGATCGGCGATCTCTCCGATCCTCCCGGAGGCCTTTTTCTTGGGGCCCTTCCGAGGCCCCCCGGTAGGCGACCAAAGCACGACGTAGTTCTTACGCAGGACCGCCAGTGTCTGCGCGTCGGCCGGCATACCGAGGTCGCCGCGACCGATTGCCAAGTCCGCTTTGCCGGCGCCCAGCAGAGCCAAGGATTCGGCCGCTCCCTCGGTCGTGATCGGGGAGAGCCGGACGGTCCTGCTTTCGTCGCCGAAAGCTTCGGCCATCGCCTGGACCACCTGATGATCGTCGCTGCCTGCGGGCCCGACGGCGATCCGAAGGGTCTCAGGCTGCAAGACGTAGAACAGGGCGGCCGCAGCAGCGCCGAAAACAACGAATCCCAAAGCCAACACGATTAAGAGCCTTTGTTGGCGTCGATCGTGGGCGCTCCTGATCGGGTAATCGGACGGTGACATCGGCAAAACCTACCTGAACAAACGCCTGCTGAGGCGTGCCGCCGAGAACTAGGTCGAACCGGTGTCCGACCGGAATGTTCCGTACGGGCGAGACTGAGTTCACGAAGGGCCGAATTTGACTGCGTAGCGAGTTGGCCACCATCCAGTAGCACGTCACTGAGCGACGACGAGGGTAGCCAGACCGTCGGCGGGCCCGGAGAATGGGATCTGGCTCTGCCGGCGCCGACGTGGGCTGCCGCCGTATGCCTTCGCCACGCAGAGTATCCGCGCTCGACTAATCGAACTGTGTCGCTGCGACAGGGCGGAACACCCATTCACGCCACACCGTCAACAGGGCTGCCATCACGACCGGCCCGAGGAATAGGCCGATAAGTCCGAAGGCCGCCAAGCCTCCGAAGATCCCGACGAAAGCGAACAGAAAGGGCAGGCGAGCCGAACCCCCGACCAGCACCGGCCACACGAAATGATCGCCGGCGAGCATGATCACCGCTCCCCAGCAGAACACACCTGCCGCCGCGGCTTCGTTTCCGTTCGATATCAAGGCAAGCGCCGCCGCGGAGAAGGCCGCCCAGGCACCGAAAGGAAGCATCGCGAATGCAGTGGTGAAAATGGTGAACATGACGGCGTTCGGCACGCCCGCAACGAGATAGCCGACCCCTATCAACAGCCCCTCGCCAACCGCGACCACGACGGTGCCGTTCACCGTGCCGCGAATGGAATCGACGATCTTCTCGACCACGCCTTCGCCGGGATGGCCAAGGATTCGTTCGCTCGTCTCAAGGAAGCGGCTCGCGACGGATCGGCCGTTGCTGAGAAGAACGAAGAGCGCGACCAGCGAAAAGAGCAGCATGAACATGCGATGCAGCAACTGGCCGCCCAAAGTATTGAAGAGATCCGACGCGCTGTCGGCGCTGATCGCCTTCAACCAGCCGGTGGCCGCCTGCGGATCCGAAAGGTTGGCGCGCCACCACTGCTGCGCGATCTCCGCCGCAATCGGCAGGCGGGCGATCCAATCAGGCACCTCGATGCCGCTCTCGCGGGCCTTCTTCAGCCAACCCGCGATCTCCCCGCTCTGCTGTGCTACCTGATAGATCGCGAGGGCCATAGGCGTGAACAGGATGATGGCAACGAAGCACGTGAATGCGAACGCGGCCCAGCCGGACGGGCCCGACGTCACGCGAGTTGCGAATGCTACGTACAGGGGCCACAGAGCAATGGCCAGTATGGTGGCCCATATCAACGCGGAGAGGAAGCCCGCGGCGGTCCAAAGGGAGAGTGCGACGATCGCCAAAGCGAACACGACGCGCGCATTCTTGCGTGCGTCCGATCCAAGCGGCAACGGCTTATGCCCCGGTTTCGCCCGGGCCTTCTCCTTGGAATCCACCGATCTGGATTCGTCCGGCTTCTTTCGGCTCATGCTCGGATTTGCCCGTCCCACGTTTCCCTACATCACTGGTTGCGCCGAGAAGCCAGAACGCCTCCCGGAATCGGATTACCTGGGTCGGTAGATGGCGTGGAAGCGGAGGGGTGCAGGGTGCGCCAACGTGTCGAGGCACCCCCTCCTAGATCGGAGAGCGAGCGTCGAGGTCCCGCTCGCTCTCCGCGACGAACCGACTGACTATTTCTTTTCCGGCACCCAGGTGGTGCTGGCTCGATCGTACCTGAAACCTGGGGCGCCCTTCAGGTCGTCCTTGGTTTCGTCGAGGGTCAGCCACCACTTGTCGTTCTTTTTGGCGGTCTTGACCGCGGTGAACGGCACGATGACATCCTTCTCGCCAGCGCCGAGAAATCCGCCGACCCCGATCACCAGTCCCGTGATCTTGCCCGATTTGTCGACGAGGACATCGTCGACATCGCCGATCTTGCTTTCCTTCGGGTCGTACACGGCCTGCTTGTAGTAGTTCGTCACCGTCCAACTTTCGGTCGGTGCCGCGGTCAGCACGGTGGTCGCGGCGAATGCACCGGTTGCCATCGTTGCGGCCAGCAGACATCCGATTGCGAAATCTTTCTTCATATCCGAGCTCCTCGATTTATGTGGGTCCCATGCAACGGGATAAAGTGGCAAATGTTCCGACGATGGAACGTCGCCGTTCGTTGCGTCGTTGAACTAGACCCAGGAGCTGCTCATGAGCCTCTGACAACGGATCGAGAATCTCGGACCCTACCAATCGCTGTTTTTGTTGGCGGTGCCGACGGCGACTGTGGAGCCGTTGAAATTGGTCGCGGTCGCGGTTGCCGGCGAAGGTCACTGGATCGCCGGAACGGCCATGATCGTGGCGCCCAGGAGGCTGCTGCAGGTTAAGCCTCAGGAATCATAATCCTGGGGTCGGGGGTTCGAGTCCCTCCCCCGCTACCAGTAAAATCAATGACTTAATTCCATTTCGTTCGCTGCGAATTTTTTGCACCACGTCTCGCACCACATTTTCGGTTCCCTATCTGCCGCAACAAAAAAAGCACTCCTTGGAAATGCAGCAGCGCAAATTGTTGGGTCCGCCCAGCAGCACGGATTGAACAAAGGGCCGGCGCCGCCTTGCTCGGGATTGCCGTCCCGGTGGACATTCCCGTTTGGATCACGTCACCGAGCAAGCGAATCGAGCGCTCTGTCTGAAGCGCGTAACGGGCAAGCTGAAGCCTCGGTGGACCGGCAGCCTGAAGGGCGCCATCAGCGAGGTAGGGCCGCGTCTCGACTCGATGGAGTTAGTCGTAACAATGAGGGGAGCGGGGGATCATAATCGTAAGGTCGGAGGTCCGAGTCCTCCCCCGCTACCAGATCCAGCGTAACCCTTTGATGTCCCTTACATGGCCAATCGAAGCTTCAACAAGAGGGATATCTCATTGTTACATGCTGTAGATCATTGATCGATCATGGAGCGTCCGAGCCGCTGACTCTTGAGCCTGTTTGAGATGCTGCAACCGCATCCTCCTGACAGGGGCAGGCTCCTCCTTCTGTGCGAAGAATAGCGGCCCGAACGCCATTACGGCGCCCGGCATGAGAGACCTTTGGGATACGAAGCCATCCAAGGCTCGATTGACGTAATCGCCCGCTATATGCCTCGTTCAAATCAAGATATCGCGGAAAAGAACATCGAGAAACTCCTAACTCACTGCAAAATCTACCTGGAGCTGTTCGGACTGGAGGAGGCTCGTGACGTCGCTGAATTCATCGCATCAGCCGAAAAGTCTATTGCGGCTCGTGTCGACTTCGTGAGCGATCAAACGGACCTGTCTGCACATCAGGCGATCCTAAGAAAAATCGCCCGACGCGGTGCAAGGAAGCCACGCGCGCGTGTGTTCACCACGAACTATGACTTGGGGTTTGAATACGCGGCGAAACACAACGAGCGTTTGAGCGTCGAGCCGCAGATGGGACTGGCGCCCGAGCCGCATCCTATTGGCCGCATTCAGCTGCTTGCGTCCGTGGACCAGAAGAAAAAACGGCTTATCCGTGGGCTTGCCATTTCATCGAATGGGACAGCAGTGCTCGCTTGAAGAGCATCGCCGCCAGTCACATGTGATAAGGATCGGGGATCGTTGGCCCGCCACACTGGCAACGCACCCACCGGCCCTCATTGACGGTCGCGTGCGTCCAATAAGAGCGAGCACGGGCTGCGTTCGAGCACCGCTCGACACAGTACCTCTACGCAAACGCAACGGCACGAGCCGTCGAGGGAGACCTTGGCGGCTTTTGCGTGTGGCTAGATATGCGCAAAGAAACGTCCCCTTCAGGGTCGGTCAGCCGCGAGGCTCTTGCACTCAGATACGAGGTAGGCCGCCTTTAAGACGAACCATTGCGCGACGTTTTACTGAAGCGGACCCAGAATACGAGAAGCCAATTCCCGTCGGAGCTAAGGGAGCCAGAGCCATGGCGGTCGCGCCTGCGCTGCTTGCGGCGCTCCCGCCATCCGATGACCTCGTCGTCAACGCAATGGATCTTGGAGGCGAGGTGCTTGTCGGTGAGCTTCACTCGACCGTAGCAGACGATGACGTCGCCAATAGACAGCATAAACAGACATCCCATTTCAAGGGCATCAGGACCGTTTTTGACGGTGGTCGCACCCCGGTTGAGGGCAACCCAATTCGGACAGGCGGGCGCGCATCGGCCCTCTCTTATTGGGCAGTCTCAGTGTAATGCGGTGTAACATTCGATGCGGGATAAGGAACAAGTGACCCCGATAACAGTTGCCCGACATCAGCTCTCAAAATCGAAATCACTGAGAGGCTCTAGGATTAGGGAAGAATAAGCCATTGCGTGTCTTCATCATCGCATTGTCAGTCTTGGGACTTTTAGAGCTGGCCCCGGTTGTTTGGACAGCGCCCCGCTGGATTTAAGTGGATTCCTGCCGGGTTATGCTGAACGCGGGGCTTTACGGTTTTGTCGTTGCGTCGGGAGGGCGTAGCCCGACCAGAGCGACGACAAAACCGTCGGCGACGGTCATGCGGCCATCACCATAGCTTGCGTGCCGAAGTAAGCCTCGTCGGGCGTGCGCCCGTCAAGGCTCGAGTGAGGGCGTCCCTGATTGTAGAAGGCCAGATACTTGGCAATTGACGCTCGCGCCTCGGACACGCTGTCGTAGGCGCGGAGATATACTTCTTCGTATTTGACCGTGCGCCAGAGCCGCTCGACAAACACGTTGTCGCGCCAGGCGCCCTTGCCGTCCATGCTGATGGCGATCTTCGCGTCCAGCAGCACATCGGTGAACTCGAGGCTGGTGAACTGGCTGCCCTGATCCGTGTTGAAAATCTCGGGCCTGCCGTGCTTCGCCAACGCCTCCTGGACCGCTTCGACGCAGAAGGCCGCCTCCATTGTGATCGAGACGCGATGGGCCAGGACCCGTCGGCTGAACACATCGACGACCGCCGCGAGATAGACGAAGCCACGCCGCATCGGAATGTAGGTGATGTCCATTGCCCACGCATGGTCGGGCCGCTCGATCTTCAATCCGCGCAACAGGTACGGGTAGATCTTGTGACCCGGAGCCGGCTTGCTCGTGTTCGGGCGACGATAGACCGCCTCGATCCCCATGCGCTTCATCAGCGTCGCGATGTGGCGGCGACCGGCGTATACGCCCTCCCGCCGCAGCAACGATCGCAGCATACGCGCTCCCGCGAAGGGATAATCGAGATGCAGCTCATCGAGCCGACGCATCAAGGCAAGGTCCTCGGCCGAAACTGGCCGAGGTTCATAGTAGACCGTGCTGCGAGCCAGCTTCAGGACCTTCGCCTGGCGCACGATAGAAAGATCATGATCGCGGTCGATCATCGCTTTGCGCTCAGCAGGCCCGCCTTGGTGAGCGCGCCGGACAAAAAATCGTTTTCCAACGCCAGCTCGCCGATCTTGGCATGTAACGCCTTCAAATCGACCGGCGTCTCGGCCGATGTCTTGTCATGCCCAAACACGCCGGCGGCGCCTTCCAGGAGCTGGTTTTTCCAGATCGTGATCTGGTTCGGATGAACATCAAACAGTTGCGCCAGCTCCGCCAGTGTCTTGTCGCCTTTGACCGCAGCCAAAGCAACCTTCGCCTTGAATGCCGGAGAATGCGTCCGGCGGCTCTTCTTCGTCATCTTCGCTCCTGATTCGCAGCAAGAATCCTCGCCGCTGTCAGGCAGAAAATCCACTCAAGCTACTGTCCGAATTTGCGGGGCCAGCTCTTTTTCGTCGGTGCAAATGTTGCCAAAGCGGGCCCGAGCACGGCCGACCGCGAACTGTTGGCATCCGTCGATCCGGCGACCTTTGGCCAGGAGGCAACTCAGGAAACCGAAGATCAGGTAGGCCTCGACAAGGGAAGGCGTCGAGACGTGCAGCGCCGGCTGACCCGTCTCGGCTTCGACACCAAGGTCAACGGACGGTTCGACGAGTCGACCCGGTCTGTCATTACCAGCTGGCAGGCGGCACGCGGCTATCCCAAGACTGGCTTCCTCAACACGCAACAGCATCAGGCGCTACTGACCGAGTCAGTCTCAGCGGCGCACGCTAGCTCCAGCAGCAGTGACAAATCCGATGAAGGACGTCTGGCCCGTCGTCACGGTGGGGGCGGTGCTCACCATCACCGCAGCGGTGGCGGTCCAGGTGGACTGATTGGTGGCGTAGTGGGCGGACTGTTCGGACGCAGGTGACCCGACAAATTGTAAAGGGGGGCATCCACCCGGCGCGATGCCGAGAGCATCGGTCTGATCGACCCATTCACTCAAGCATGCCTTCAAGGATGCCAGGACGGTTCTGAGAAGGGGAAGCCGCCAGCGTGTTGCGCCAATGCCGGAGCGTATCGTCTGTTAATTCACTCACCACCAGATCGCCGAGTGTCGGCAGGATATGAGCTGTGCCCCTCAAGGCTGAAACAGGGGTTCGATTCCCCTAGGGAGTGCCACTTTTCGGGGCGGCTGACGCGCGTAGGCAGGTGTCGCTATCGCCGCAAGTGGATAAGGTGGTGCCGGATCGGCGGCGGCTTGATTGGACGAGGCTTACAGGTTGTCGCGAACAATCACCTGGAGGCGGCGTTGAATACTTTGGCGCGCGGCAAACACTCGCCGGTGTCAGCGGAGAATTCCGATGGAATTGATCCTAATTATTGTGGTCGTGTTGCTGCTGTTCGGTGGCGGGGGATACTGGGGTAGGCGGCGCGGCCACTGGTGAACGATGATCGACTTTTCCGACCTTAGTCGCTCCTATGACGCCGCCCGGCACGCTGTGCGTTTCTGAGTTGCGCTGGCACGAATCCAGCCGGGGGTCGTCCCGATGATCAGGCTTGCTGAATGCCTTTGACGGCAACCGAGACAAAATATGCGCCGCGGCCGCTAAGATTTATGTCCCCGGCAGCCGGGGGTCTTACGATCTGGGCGCGTCCAACTTTTGAACCGGCGGCGGTCGCAAGGATCGCGACGCCGCAGAAGGAATGAAAACTAGTGAAAAAACCTGTTCTCTCAATCGACGAGCAAGAGCCAAAGAAAATACTAAGAGCCGATCGGCCTCCGATGGAAGGGTTCGTGACAATAGTCGACGGGCATTTCAAATCAGAATTTGACGATGTCGAGGCCGCTGAAGCATCGGGTCGAAAACTGAAGGCGATATATCCGATGCTTCAGATCGAGATCTACGACGCCGCCAACAAGGTCCGCACTTTGTTGAGCTAAGGCAGACGTCTCATATTGGCTACTAGTGTTGCAAAACTCCAAAAAGACTTGGCCAATTTCCCGCCAAAGATTGAAAACAGCGACAACCGTCGATCAACAGGGCCTCAAACACGCTGACAGAATCGCCTGTGCGTTTGGCGCTCCCCCCGCAACGCTACACTCGCCTTACCATGAGCATTGCAACAAGACGTTCTGATGCCTGCTTCTGGCCCTTCGCGTCGGTTGGTGCGGTGCAGCCGCGTGTCCGGAGTTGAAGTAATGTCGAAAGTGGCTGGCCGATCGTCAAAGCGACGCGATTGACCGTGCGCCCCGAGGGCGCGAACTACCAGTGAGGGAGGATCTCACCCGGATAATTGTCGATTGGTCCGGAAGCTGGCAGGTGGCTCGGCCGGGTAACTGGCTGGGTCGGAGCCCTGCGACGAAGGCGGCCTTGGGCTGCTGAGCGATCCGATGGGCCGTAACAGAGTGAAGCACTTACTACGACGACGGCGGCCGCGATCATCCAGCCTTGGACGGGAGATCCCTGAAAGTCACGCACCAGCCACTCGCCCACGTCGCGGACAATTATGCGTCCGCTCGGCACGTCATGGACCGATACGCCGCAGGAACGATGGACGACGCCGAAGAAGTAAGGCCGCCTCAGTTGGCGGCCTCTTTGCTTCCCGATTGTCCACACTCACGACCCGCAGTAGCTCACGCTCGTTCCAAGGCCCAAGGGAGTTCGTAAGACGTCTGTCAGTTCGCGGGTCTAGGTGATCCAAGTCTCAACCAACTTGCCTTCCTCAATCCGGTAGCTCTCTCCCACTCCAGTTGAAGAGGAAGAGAGCCAGTAAAATAGTTCTCAGCGTCATGCGACACTCCCACATCCGGACGCGTGCCGCGCCTAGAAGACGAGGGCTTCGCCCGGGGCGCATCACCGGCGCATTAGCCAAGCAAGTGCGGCACTTAAGGTTCGATCCCAGTTTCTCTCCCTCCGCCAGCCACCCGAAGTCACTTCGTACTTCGATGTGGAGACAGGCCGAAAATCCGGCCGTCTTTCCCGCCAGAGAAGTCCCATCGTCGACCCAATTATGCGTTCGACAGGCCCGGAGAACCGAATTTTCTCCGAATCTTAGTAGCTCGTGATTTGGTCTAGTATGGCATTTTCCGGCAGACCAAGCGCGTGTCAGGCAAGCGGTTTGGATCTCTCTCGCTCAACCGAAATGAACCGGGCGATGAGCATCGATAGTGCGAATGCGCCGGTCACATAGGCCTGACGGGTTTCGTCGCGAGATACTCGCCTGGGACGAGTTGCTGCTCGTATGCTTTTCGCGTTTGCTCGAGGAGATTTCATATCGTGTGCTATGCGAAGCCGCTTAAGGGATGTTGGTTACGTCATCGATCGCACCTCACTTTGCGCCGTTCCTTCGTTCGTGCCTGGCGGTCGTTCCTTTGTCCCGGCCTGCGCGCGCAGACGCGCCGCGCGCAAGGGCCGTCAAGGCCGGCCGTCGTGCTGTCCTGACGTCTTGCTCGACCGCGGCGAGGCTGCGCCTTGACGGCCCCGAGCACGGCGCGAGGATCAGGCAGGTCGGGACGCCATCTCCTCCGTCTTGACGCATTCGAAGGCGCGTCCCTTGTTGAGAACCGCCCACGCGATCCGGGCGAGCTTGTTGGCGAGCGCAATCGCCAGCACGTTGTGGTGCAATCGTTTCTTGGCGGCTTCGATCCAAGATTTGAGGCCATAGCGCTCCCAACACTTGACCTTGACCAGCACGACCCACGCGGCTTGCACGAACAGCGCGCGCAGGTAGCGATTGCCATGCCTTGATATCTTGCCGAGGATCGTGCGGTCGCCGGTCGAGATCTGCTTCGGCACCAGCCCAAGCCAGGCGCCGAAGTCGCGGCCTTTCGAGAACACGTCTCCAGTGCCGATCGCGGCCACCATTGCGCTCGAGATAAGCGGGCCAATGCCGGGCACTGTCATCAGTCGCTCGCAGGCCTGATCTTGACGGGCCAGCGTCTCGATCTCGCTCGACAGCCCCTCGATCCGCGCATCCAGCCGACGCCAGTCAAGCATTTGGAGCCTGCGACTGAGATGATGTGCGCCAACGCAGGCCTCCATACCGATCAAGCACGGCGGCAGGTTGGCGAGCCGCGTTTCCACCTGGCCGCGCGACCACTTCTGCCGCAGCACGATGGCGCCGCGCTGATTCTGGCCAATGATGTGGAACGAGTTCTTGCCAATATCGATGCCGATTATGGCGATCGCAGCGTTGAGTTTCTGAGACATGGCGTGCTCCTTGTCTTGAACACCCCTTGCCAGCTTCTCGTACCGGCAGGGCCGGAGCACGGCCGGACCATTCCATTCTGATGTCCCCAGTCAAGCACACAACGCACGGTTTTCCATCTCCACGAGGACTCATCGTGAAGTTCTTGCGCCGATGGATCGTGCAGAGGAGAAGGCGGAACCCAAAGACGTCGGTGAACAGGCTCTGATGCGCGGGTTGGATACCGCATTTCCGTTTTTTCGTCTGGGGCTGTCCCTGGTCTAGCGTCGGGCGTCGATCGGATGATCGGCCACATAATGGGTTTCAGGATTTCCCCTGCCGTGGTCCCACCTTCACCTCTGCACGATTGATGTCTGCGACTACCCTGATCCTGATTGCAACAAAGGGGGCTGTGGGCCGGTCGAGCGCACCTCACGACTCGAGCGGTCCACAGCCCCCAGCGACGTTACGCCTGTCGAGGTGGCATGAGCTCGCGATTGATTGCCCAAATGAAGGCGGATAGCTCTCGGGCAATCGCCGTGACGATTACGGTTCGCCGCTTGCCCTTCCGCTCGAGTGAGCGGAAGCGTCCGCACAATCTGGTTTGCGCTTTCCACGCAATCTCTCGCGCGCGTCTCGGTGCGGCCTCCACCTTTGGCTGCTTATCTCGGCTTACGCGCGGCGGATATCGATAGCTCCAGGCCGCCTCCACAAGAATACGTCGCGCCCGCCCATTACCGGCTTTGGTGATGCCGCCTCGCTTGACCTTGTCGCCAGTCGAGTTTTCCCTGGGCACCAGACCCAGATAGCTCATCAGCTCGCGCGGATTTTGAAAGCGGGAGAGATCACCGATCTCGGCCAGCACCCCCACAGCCGCGATGAGATCAATCCCCCGCATCGCCTGTAGGGCCGCGACAACCTCGGCAAGCGACCACTCGGGTACTACCTCGCGGATGGCATCTTCCAAACGCTCCATTCGCTCACTTTCCTGGCGTATCCCCTCAAGTAACTCTTCGAATGCGATGCGCTGCTCGCGATGCTCGAGCTTCTGCGACATCAGCCATCTCATGTGGGCGGGTCCCCACGTTGTCTTGCCCGGATAGATGCGTCCCAGCCGCAGCATCAATGACGAGATCTGCTGACGCTTGCCCTGGAGGTCCTTCTTCACTGCCTGACGGGCGCGCGAGAGATCGCGCATCGCCTCATGGCGCTCGTCCGGCACCCACACTGCAGTGAGCTCGCCCGCGCGCAACAGCTTGGCGAGGCTTACCGCATCGCGCCGGTTCGTCTTCACTCGATCGCCGGCCTTCTTCGGAACGAGCGAGGGGGCCACCACCAGGCAGTCATGGCCGAGGCTCTTGAGCAGTCTGTAGAGGCCATAGCCTGTCGGCCCTGCTTCGTAGCAAAACGTCAGATGACAGCATTTCGCTGCAAGCTTTGCCACCAGCTTTCGGATCGCTGCCTCCGTGGCAGGAAACTCCCCGAGATATCGTACCTCGCCGCCACGGCCGCCATCGGCAATGGCTATTGCATTGCGCGATTTTGACGTATCGATTCCGACAAAGACCTCGGTATGATGACCCACGACTCGCCCTCCTTGTTTGAGGCTCTGCCCGGTCCATCCAGGCAACCCTCGTCGCAACATCGAGGGTGAGTCGCCTCATTTTGTGGAGGGGACATACAGTCTAGCGGGAGTTATTCATCAGGTGCAGAATCGGCGTAGCGTGCTGGCATGCTCGAGCGGATTGCTTGTCCGAGCGCTACCCAAAGACGGCGACGCACCGAAGTCATCGCTTCCGCCAAATGGCAAGTCAGTGCCGGCGGTGAGCCCCGAGGGCGGAGGGGCACGTCCTGAGTCTTTCGAATATTGCCCAAGTTAGGACAGGCAATATTCTCAAACGGCTGGAACGATTGATCTTGGGACTTCTTGGTCCTCCGCAATCGGAGATCTTATCTTCGAGAACCAAGCCCACTGACCGGTCGACATTTTGCCCCAATGCCCGGCGGAAGGCTTAGCCCGTCCTATTCGTGAGAGTGCGGCTTTTGGGCCCGATTGATGCGGCCGCACATCTTGTCTGACGAGGCGCACAGGATTGCCTTCGGCTTTTCGCCGCCTGACGACCGGTACTTTGCAACGCGCTTGAGGGATGGGTTGGGCGAACGGGGGCGGACGCCCCGCCGGTCAAGGACCGAGCGGCAGCAGCGCGCCGGGCAAGCCGCAGATCAGGTCGGCTTCGGGACATGCCGCGGCAAACGCAAGGCGAATGCGGCTCGTGGTCTCGACGACACGGGCGGCGATTTTCAAGAGCCGAAGACGCAGCGTCGCGAACTCGGCAGCGGCCAATTCCCGGGCTTTGGGAATGGCGTCGCGCACGGTCAGCATCAGCCAATAAGCGGCCGTATGGAGCACGAGACGGACCTGGTTGGCGAGCGCCGAACGGCAGCTGGTGCGATCGGAGGCGAGCTGCGTCTTATGCAGCTTGATCAGATTCTCGGCTTGGCCGCGCGCGCAATACAGGCTGTCGTAGATCCACTCGGCCGAGCCGACATCGAGGCTGGTGACGACGAAGCGGATGTCGAGGCCGAGCTCGTCGCCTCAATACGGGCGACAGTGCGCCGTTCGCGATCCCAGGACTTTGCCTTGTGGCGCGTCTCGGTATAGCCACGCAGAACCGGCAGGTTCTCGATGGCGCGTCGCGTGCGGATGTCGTCGGCGACCTCGTCGACTTTTCTGGCGAGAGGCTTGGTGCCGGACAGACCGAAGATGTAGTCGATGCCGTTGGTCTCGCACCACGCCATGGCCTCCGGCCGGGCATAGTGCCCGTCGCCACGGAACGTAATTTGCGTGTTGTGCCATCGCGTCCGGATATGCCGTACCAGGCGGCGCAGATGGGCACGCACCTCGACGCCGCCCGGCGTCTTGCCGGGCCGCAGCACGACGGCCACGGGCCGGCTCTTCTCCGTGTCGTAGACGTGGATCGGCAGGAAGCAGCGTTCGTCATAATGAGCGTTGAACAGCGAGAGCTGCTGATGGCCGTGGACGACGTCGCAGGTATCATCGATGTCGAGCGTGACGGATGCCGGCTCGTGGGGGTAGCTATCCATCCATGCGTCGACCAAAATGTAGGTCAGCCGGATCACGTCGCGCAGGCGCGGAGCATTCTCCAGCCGCGACAGCGTCGGCTGGGAACACAAATCCCGGCCCGTGTCCGGCAGCCGTCCGCAGGCCAGTTTGAATGCCGGATCGGACCTCAGATGATCGAGGTCGTCGGCGTCCTCGTAGCCGCAGCAGATCGCGAACATGCGAGCGCGGAGCATATCGACCAGGCTGTGCACGACCCGCGTCGGATCGCGCCGATCCGGGAACACCCGGGCCAGATTGTTGGCCAAACCGAGACGCCGCTCGGCCATCGCCAGAAGCATCACGCCCCCGTTCGAGGTTAGGCGCCCACCATCGAAGGCAGCTGTGACTTTCTTGGCGTGAACGGCTGGAAACGAGAAGGGCGGAATCGTATCGTCGGTCATGGCGGGCGTGGCGTTCGCGGTTGGAGGTGATGGGGTTGGCTTCGCAACCGAATCCTACGCCGCATCAGCGCTTTACCCCTCAGGCGCACTCTTACGAATAAGACGGGTTAAGTTGAAGAAAGATTGAGTGACTCCCGATCATTTCTGTGCCGAAACGTGGAGTCGCGGTCGTGCCGCGTCCAAAGAAACCGGCGCGAGCGGCCTATTAGACGCGGTAGGTGATCAGCCTCCGAAACGAGACTATCAAGCATGAAGAGATCGAGCGCGAGGCAGAGGTTTTATTTGTGTTGAATTCTTGCTTCTCGATAGTGGTCTGAAATCGTATCATCGGTCATGGCGGGCGTGGCGTTCGCGGTTGAAGGTGATGGGGTGGCTTCGCAACCGAATCCTACGCCGCATCAGCGCTTTACACCACGCTCGCCAGCCTCTCAGGCGCCCTCTCGCGAATAAGACGGGTTAGCGGCCTCAGATGCCCCCGCACTGAGGCCGTTGCCTTGGCCGAGGCGAAGGTGTTCACGTGGTGTGAAAAACGACTTGACGAACTGCTTCAGGAACATCGCGAGCAGCCTGTGCCTTGACTAGCGGATCCGGTCGAACTTGGCGTCGCCTCGAAGGTGTCAGCGCTACAAGTGCCCTCTAACTGACAACCTCGACGATAGAGCGGGAATGAAAATCTCGTGCCCGATAAACATCAGTGCTTCCCGCTTCCCTTCTGGTCCATGACAGACAAGGTCGTCACCGCCTAGGTCTTACCCGGCACCGCTTCGGCCTCGATAGCCGCGACAAGCTCGGGCGCAAGGTGCGCGGACAAACGCTGAATGATGTTGAGTAGCTGCAAGATTTCTTGCTCGCGCAAGGCGTCAATCTTGTTGTGCAGCAATTCGATCTCGAGTTCAGCCTTCACATTTATTCGGTAGTCGTGTTCTGCGTGCCTGCGGTCAATCTCAGATTGGCGGTTCTGGCTCATCATGATGATGGGCGCTGCGTAGGCTGCCTGGAAAGAAAGGACCAAGTTCAGCAAAATGAAGGGATAGGGGTCCCAATGGTTGATGAATGCTATCATGTTCAGAATGATCCAAATGCCAAGAAGGACGCTTTGGATGATGATGAAGCGCCAAGAACCAACTGTTTCAGCAACCCGGTCGGCAAGCATCGCGCCCGGCGTCAGTGCGAGCTTGGGTACGTTGCGGGCTGGCTTTTGCGCCCGAAGTTCTCGCAACCGCTCCTGATCTTCGGGACCTAGGTGCACTTTGTGGCTTTGCTCGTTGGTCATTCGTTGCATCCACAGTTAAGAGGGGTGTGACGATCCGGTACAGGCCGCTTTGGGATGGGAAGCAGGAGAAGTGTACTACGTTGACGCGAAAGCGGAGAACTGTGGACGACTTGCCTTTGGTCTATCTGGTTCAGCGCGACGATGAAGCGGATGCAAGTGGTCCCGTCACTCGTGGATCATTTCCGCCGGGGAGATGATTTCGAAGTAACACCTTATCGGCGGACTGGGGCAACCTCGTTGACGAACGAGATTATCGCGACTTGCTGCACCGATGCTACGTTCCGGACGACATCCCAAGTTAGCGGCTGAGAGCGCCAAGAAAATTCTCGCGCCACGCCGCAATGCTATTGCGGCGTAGTACCGCCATCATGGTCCGCCAACGCTCGCATCGCTCCCCAAGTGGCATCCCCAGCGCTGTCTGCAATGCTTCGGCGACGGCGTCGGGGTCATACGGGTTGGCGATCACGGCAGCGTCGAGTTCATAGGCCGCGCCGGCGAAGGGTGAGAGAATGAGCACGCCGGGGTCATCGGGGTCCTGTGCAGCGACATACTCCTTGGCAACCAGGTTCATTCCGTCGCGCAACGGAGTGACAAGAGCGACGTGACTGAGCCGAAAGAAGCCAGCGAGCGAGCGCTGCGAAAAGCTCCTGTTCAAATACTGGATCGGTGCCCAATCGAGTTCCGCGAAGCGACCGGCCACGTCGCCTGCCAGCGCACCGAGCCTCTGCCGCAGCGCACGGTATTCAGGAACGTCGCTGCGCGTTGCGGTGGCGATCTGCAGGAAGCGGACGTGGTTGCGGTACGCGGGATAGCCGTCGAGAAAGGCGGCGAACGCTTTGAACCGGTGCTCGAGTCCCTTACTGTAATCGAGCCGGTCAACCCCAATGATGAGCTTGCGCCCCCGGAGACTCTCCTGCAGCCGGCGTGCCGTTCGGGATTTCACAGCGCGACCGGCCATGTCGGCGATGGCTTCAGTATCGATACCAATCGGGAAGGCGCCGGCGCGTAGATCCCGATCGAAGGCGTGAACGTGGCCATCGGACGAAACCTTGCCGCCTGCGCGGCGAAGGATGGCGTCATGGAAGGCGGTCAAATCCTCCACCGTCTGGAAGCCGACGAGATCGTAAGCGCACAGTGATTTCAGCAGGTCGCTGTAGTGAGGAAGGGTCGCCAGCACCCCCAACGACGGAAACGGCGTATGCAAGAAGAACCCGATCCGTTGTGTGGCCCCGGCGCGGCGAAGTTCCTCGGCCATCGGGATCAGATGGTAGTCATGCACCCACACGAGGTCACTCGGCCTGAGCAGCGGCGCGAGGGCGTCGGCGAGCAGGGCGTTCACCCGTCGATAGGCGGCCAAGTCCCGGCGGGTAAAGTTCATGAGGTCAAGGCGATAGTGGAATAAGGGCCACAGTGCCGCGTTGGAGAAGCCGCTGTAGTAGCCGTCATGGTCCGCGCGGGTAAGATCGACGGTAGCGTACGTCACTTCCTCGGTCTCAAAAACGTTCGGCTCTGGTGTTGTTTCTCCAAGCTTGCCACTCCACCCGAACCATAAGCCTCCAGCCTGATGCAGAGCGTCGACGAGGCCGGTCACAAGCCCGCCGCTGCGCTGCGCAGCTTCCCCCGGCAAGGCGACACGGTTGGAGACGATGACCAAGCGGCTCAAGCGGGTTCCCTCCGCACTGTCAGGGTTGCGTCAAGCCCAGCCGCCAAAAGATCTCGGCGAACACGGCACCGCAAATGATCGAGCGGTGACATCCGCCGGAGCCCACATTCGCCTCGGTCCTCACGCGAAAATCCACAAGTCCTTCTACCGGAACCGATGGTCCCGTCATCAGGCAATCTGGGCGCTTGAGGTCGGGCGCGACGCATGGACATTGAGCTGCAAGATCAGGGTGTTACTTGTAAAATACATAAATCCTCTCGCAGTAGATACTCTAGCGACGAGCTGGATTGTTGGGCGCTGTCTAAAGCTGATCTTCACCAGGATTGCGTCGGCAGACGCCCCGGGTGTGCCTTTCGATCTCAGCCAGTGCGGCGTCGAGCGAGGCGTGCGGCCCTTGCTGTATGCCGGCCATAGTTTCCGAGGCGTGGCCCCCCGGATAGATCATGAATTGACGGGGAGCGCTTGCCGTGATGCGCCCCATCGAGCGGCCGAGCAGGTCCGTCAGCTGCCAAACCGTGCCTCCCTCTGCGGGTGTAACGATCACATCCATGGTGAACCTTGAGTCTGTACGCCGCGCGAACAAACCGTTGCAATAACCGATGGGCGAACTACCGAGTTCCGCGGCCGCGGCATTCTCGGTACTGGAAGGATTGGCGCTTCGGATCGCCCCGCGATCGAGCGAATGGCGCTTAATGCCGACATGTGCGACTATATAGAATGGTCAAAAAGAAAGGTCGAAGGCCAACGTCGGGAGAAGAAATGGCAACCGCTCTCGACCGTTGGGACGAGGAAGGCGGAGCGCAGGAGTTGGCGTGGCCTTTACCCTATGAAGCCAGCGATTTGCGCGATGTGGAGCGCAGAGTCCTGGAATGTCTGGGTGCCGCCCTTGTCAGCGAATGGAATGATCTGCCTACTGACGTCCAGCGCAGGCTCTTCGAGCACGCGGCCTCGGGCAAATCGCACGACGCCACCGTGTTGAAGACGCGGATCGCCCGTTTCCTGCACGATCATAAAGGCGCTTCGGGTGGGCGCTAACACGACTTTGGCTGATTTGTTCACGCCTTGCTCTTCGCTGACCTGTGTTCTGCAGTATCCGTATCGCGGATCTGATGGCTGAAGAATGAGAGCGACGATGACGGGACGCGCGGCTGGCAGGTTGGGCTGAGGTGGTGGCCGTCGATTCATTTTTGCGCCCCGTCTTGGCAATGCGGAAGTGCTGCAAGAAGGCGTAAGCAATCATCGTCATAAGAGCGTGACGATGAAGACCGTGCCAGAACCGTCCCATCGCGCCATGACGGTTGTAGCCAACCGCCGCAAGTCTATCTCGGCTGGTAGATTTGCGAGATAGCATTTCTTCTCTCCGAGTCGCGATGCTTGCCGATCGCCAACTCGCATTTTTTCACTTGGCATCAGCAAGCATTTCGTCCGCCGGCATCTATAACAAATCCGCGATGTGTATTGCCTTGTGTTTGGTGACTTCGCAGCCATCTTATGATAAAGAGATAGCTAATCTCGGCACAGAGAGCACTGTAAACGGATTGCTTCACTATCGCGCCGATGCAAAGCCGTTTCTGAAGGATAGCCGATCATGACCATGCGCTCCCGACGCGAAACGGTCACCTTCAAGCATCCCTTCCGGATCAAGGGCATCGACCGCCTCCTGCCTCCGGGTGCCTACGAGGTCATTACCGATGAGGAGATGATCGAAGGATTGTCGTTCGAGGCGTTTCGCCGCGTTGCCACTATGATCACGGTGCCGGCGGCGCCGCCGCGCACTTCAACGGTGGAGAGGATTTCCATCAACCCGGTCGATTTGGCTGACGCTCAGCGCATTGATGCCGACGCGCCTCGTGAGTGACGAGCCACTCGATCTCGACAAGCACCGCTGAATGGCTGCACAAGAAGCGACCGACGTCCGGCGTATTCTGGCGCACGTCGAGAACAACGCAATGCCCCTGCGCGATGGGAAGCTTTCTTAAATTTGATGACGCGGCGTCCAACGACTTTCGCACCACACAGCTGGCCTTCACCGGATCCTTAGCCGCCGATGCAGCCGGGTGGCGGGTGAGAATTGTTACCAAACCAGTCAGGACGCACCCCACCGTTACTGGATTTTGGGAAGTGCATAGCTCCGCCCTGGTTGGTCGTCCCCGTGATTAGACCGAAGACCGCGATCATCTGGGACGCGGGGATCATGAGTAGCAGGCCGGCTACGGTCGAGACACCCGGTGCAATAGCGACCACAGCGAGCAGCGGCATAATAGGGCCGAAGGAGCGCTTGTGTAGGCGACCCATCAGCCAGCCCAGGGTAAAGCGATCTTGCCGGTGCCGTGCAGCCGCTGCAGCAGGACCGAGGCAGGCACAAACACCCCTTCATCGGCGGGCATTGTCGGCTTCAGCTGGTCGAGCTCGTTGGGACCCGGTACGCCGGGGAAAGGATATTTTGGGAGGCGCCGGGTCGACACAGCCGACCCTGCGAGGGTCAGAGCCGACCCAGAAGTAGCAATACGACGAGGATGACCAGGATGGTACCGATGACCCCCATCCCACCGTGGCCATAGCCGTAGCCGTAGCCGCCGAAGCGGCCGCTGAAGCCACCAAGCAGGAAGATGATGAGGAGGATGATGAGGATAAGTCCGATCGACATTGTCCGACTCCTTTGGTGGGACCTTGTGGATATTGGGTCTCACGGTAGTCCGAGTTGAGTGCGCGATCTTCAAGCTTCCGGCGACGACTGTCGGCGGCATCACTGGGCAAGTGCTGCGCTACTTCTTCTCGATTGAAATGCCACCCAGCGCGGCGGACGCGGAGCAGGAGGCAGTTTGAGCTTGAGAGAGGCAGCCTTGGTATTGTTTGGCTCGTGGTCGGCGGTGCCCGTGGCGTTGCCGGGACGAGTCAGTCGCTTCGGGATTGCTGGTCGAGCCGATAGACCCGCCCCGCGCTCGCGCCTTTAGCTCCCTGGCGCAAGTTTTGTCTGTCTTGCGATTCGCCGACTCCTGCAAAAGTCCGCAGGCGACCCCGGATGGGAGGGGCCGATGCAGTCGACCGGATCACAGGGGCGCAGCCGCGCCATCGCGCTCCAGTGCGCTTGAGCGCGCGTTGAGTGGGCATGGTCTGTGACAGAGGTTGCCACGCCCAAACAGCGTCGCTCGTGCGCTCAATACGGGGCGTAGTATTGGCGGCGATAGGGATACGGGCCGCCGTAGTAGCCTGGCGCATAGTAGCCCGGCCCGTAATAGCTACCACCGTAGGCTCCATAAGCGGCGGCTCCAGCCGCGGCACCCAGGATGCCAAGACCAATTGCGGCCCCCGGAGCGCCGTAGTAGCCGCGACCGCGGTAGTGGCGTCGGTAGTAGATTTCTGTCACCCCGGACGAAGAAGCCGCTTGTGTCAGAAGAGTCGTGCTCGGCGAGATCGGAGCTGCCCCCGAAGGCAGCACCGAGCCGAGCATCGCCGCACCGAAGAGCGCGACCGCAATCGCGTATTTCATTGTCTGCTGGTTCATGGTCGTATCCTCTCGAACTTGGAGCATCTCAAGCGGGAAGTCGATTGCGTGCCGCTGGCCGATAAAGAACCTCGACCCAGAGTGCTCGAAGCGCTGGTGGGGGCGGATCCGAGGATTCGTGGTTCTAAGCGAACTCACTGACCCGCCTCTGTACTCGCGCCGCGACTTAGCCGATTACTTGGCGCAAGTTTTGTCCGCCTTCAAAGCGGCTTCTGCCGAGGCCTTTGTCGTGTGGGCGGCACCGACAACCTTCATGCTGCCGCCGGTAGCAGGCTGGCTCTCGACAATCTGACACTTCATGGTCGCAGCATCCTGAGCCAGATAGAACGAGGAGGGCGATTGGCCAACGGTTTTGCCAGTCTCCGCCGCGAATGACGGAGAAGCGAATGCGAGAACGGCGACTGTCGTTAATAGAATTCTTTTCATAGTATCCACCAATTCTTATGCGTCCGGAATCGGACAAAGAATGAACAGGGCAAGCCGACAAGAGTTCCAGCTATCGCCGATTTGTTTGTTGCGTGTGGATCCGCGTGGATCAGTGACAGCCCCGAAAGTCTGTCGACAGGTTGTGCCAATCGCCCAATTCCATTCTGCCTAGCGGCGATCCTTCAGCGGGTGTTGCCGTTAGCGGGAATCAATTGGCTATAGCCGCGGCCCTCGCAAACATTCTCTCAATCACCGATGGATGCCGAGAGCAGGGCGGCAAGAAGTATTGTGCCGCAACGCCGCGCGAGCTCATGGTCAAAATTGCTCATTCAAGAAAATTTAACGAAAGGGAATTTGCCATCAGATTAGGACGGCATCATTCATCGCAATGTCACTCTTTGGCCCAAGCCCCACTGACGAGTAGGCGCAATCGGCGATGCCCATCATGAGCAGGAGCCTGAAGGCCTTTCTAGAAAACGTGAGGGCCTTGAAGCTGAACGACTGATCAGAAAGGCTGCCGAAGGTCCAATGCGTCGATCTATGATGTGACAAGAACTTCTACGGACATCCCGGCGAAGGCGCCGATGCTGCCGACGAAGCTGCCGGACACCGGAATCGTCTGCCGGATGTCGCGCGCGACCGCGACCGGGATCAGATTGAAGCCGCCGAGGCTACGATTCGTCGGGTCGAAAGTGATCCAGCCGGCGCCCGGTACGAAGACCTCGGCCCACGCATGGGTTGATCCCGCATCGCTCGATCCGACGCTCTGTTGCTCTGGATTGTAAAGATAGCCGGAGACGATCCTGGCTCCAAACCCGAGCATGCGTGCTGCTTCGGTGAACAGCACCGCCAAATCCCGGCATGATCCCCAGCCACGATTTAATGTTTCTACCGGCGTTTGGGTACCCTCATCCTCACGGCTCTGGTACCGGACAGCTTCCGAAACGCCGACGCTCAGGTCCTTTAGCAGCGACAGCGTATCAGTCCGACCTCCTCGAATGAACATTTGTGCCCAATTTCGTAGGACCCCCGCCGTGTCCGAGTACTGGGGGAGAGCCAGGGCGCCGAGATCGGTCCAATCGTCATCCGAATAGCGGAATGGGTAAGACATGGCCGAGACAGCGATATCGAACACCGGCCATGCAACCGCGTCGAGCTGAAGCTCCGCGAGGCTGGCGATCACCAGGTTGGAGGCTGTCATCTGAAACGTGGCCGTCGCGATTGCATTGCCAAACACATCGTGCGCCCAGGTCAAGGCCGCATGCGGCGTCATCGTGACGTTGCTCGAAATCAAGCGGAGCTCGCGGCTTTCGCGCGGACGAAGCATCAAGCGGTGCGGCAACAGGTGCACGTGTTCGTTGAATCGATAAGTCGTCGTGTGAAGAACCTTCAGCATAATCAACGAAAGCTCCGATCGGGGCGGCCTCTGGCCAGGCCCCTTATCCGGTGGTCCCCTCGGGAAGTATGGCCGAGTTGAAGATGCCCATGCAAATGTCGATCCAGACGACCGAAACCGGACGAGGCACCGTGCAAGAACGCTGAGATTCATTCATACGGGCATGTTAACGGGTGTCGATGTGCAAGCACAACATCAGTTCGCGGTGCGATAGGATTCGACAAGTGTGACGTGCTGCAATGTGTGGACAGCCTCGTGTCGCGCGACATTCCTGGATAGTGAGGCGACTAGGAGGGATCGAACCATGAAGAACCGGCCACCACTTCCGCAACATTTGAGTCGCCATAGGTATCACGCGCTGCTGGTCCGGCTGCAAATCGAGCTCGTCAAGCTGCAGCGCTGCGTGATTGAGCGCGGCCAGCGTATCCTTGTCATCGTCGAGGGTCGCGACGCCGCCGGCAAGGATGGCACAATCAAGTCGATTGTCGAACATCTAAGCCCGCGTGATACCCGCGTCGTAGCGCTGGGGCCGCCGAGCAATCGGGAACGGTGTTCATGGTACTTCCAGCGTCACGTTTCGCACTTGCCCGCGGCGGGAGAGATCGTGCTGTTCAATCGCAGTTGGTACAACCGTGCTGGAGTTGAGCGTGTCATGGGCTTTTGCACCAAGGAGGAAACCGAGGAATTCCTCGAGACCGTGCCGGGTTTCGAAGCTATGATTGAGCGTTCGGGGATCACCCTGCTCAAGTACTATCTTAATATTTCGAAACAGGAGCAGAAGCGACGGCTCGCCGACCGCCAAAGGGATCCCCTGAAGCAATGGAAGATGAGCCCCATCGATGCCAAGGCGCAGAAGCTTTGGAAAGCTTATTCCGAAGCACGGGACAAGATGCTGGAGCGGACGCACACCGTCACCTCGCCCTGGACCGTGGTCCGCGGCGGTGACAAGGAACATGCGCGGCTTAATATCATTCGCGATGTGCTGTGGCGGCTGAGCTCGGCAAGATTGAGATCGACGGTCCTAACCATCTTGTGAAGAGCATGCCGGCTTGGTTCCCGCGCAGCAAATATGCCGTGAGGCGCCTGCGGGCCGCAGATCAAGTCTTAGCCAGCTGAGAACACCATCTCCAGTCCACTTTTTGGACTAGCGCTTCCCCCAGCAGTAGCTGCGAATACGCTCACGCGCTGAGTATCTCAGCTAATGGAGGCAAAGATGACTCGCATATCACTCGCTTCATTCGCGCTTATTCTGATCGTCAGCCCTGCCAGTCAAGGATTGGCAGATCCGCTCGCAGATAAGCTGACGTCGATGAACGCCCAATGGGATGCTGCCATTAACAACGCGGACTTCGATGCTCTATTACCATTGTATACCGATGACGGCAGATTGTTGCCGCCTGGCGCGCAGCCCGTCACTGGCCCTCTCGCAATCCGTGATTTCTTTGCTGGGCGGGGAAGAAGCGTCAGAGATCATAAGCTTGAGCTTGTGGACGTGCTACCCATCGGGAACTATGCCTATACCACGTCCCATTTCACGGCCACGTTAGTGGTGAATGAGAAGGCGGCGCCAGTTTCCGGCAGCACTGTGAGACTGCTTGAACGCCAACCCGACGGGCAGTGGAAGATAAAATCTCATATCTTTGTTAAAGAATAAATTCGCGTCTGCCACAGACAGTCGGCGCCCACAAACCTGACTGCGACGGGTAGCAGGTGATAAATGATGGTCATGCGCCCTATTGGCCTGTAGCCGTCCTTCTGTCGGGCAACTGTGATGTCTGCTCCAAGGGGTAGACCGGACTAGGCACAGCGGGTTGTTTCAAGACCGCTTATGACCCTGGCCGTGTAAAAACGCGAAGATCAAAACATGGCAAGAATTACATTCTTCAGCTCGTTCTCTAAGTTGAACGCGCTTGCGAGTTTGACCGCTAAGACGGTCTTGAACGAATACCTTGTTCTATCGCCGCCAAACGTCCTGGCGTTTTCACACAACCAAGACCCGAAGGCGACCTTAAACTTGTAACCAGCGAGAGGCTGATCGCAGCTTAGCAGAGTCCTTGGTGGGACTTAGCACAAGCGGCACGCTCCCCAGGATCCGCAGCAACCCGCGCAACCACCGAACCCCTAGCCACCATACCCCCAGTCATCGAACCCGATGTCGTCATAGAACCCGATGCTGGCCGCCGCAACCGCAACCACGGAAGCCACGGCAACCACGGAAGCCACCGCAACCACGAACGCCAACAAACCCGCTACCACCGCAACCTCGGATGCCAACAAACCCACCACCACCGCAACCCCGGCCGCCGCCGCACCCCGCGCCACCATGGCCGCACCCGCAACCACCGCACCCGCGCGCTAGCTGCACGCCGCTGCCAAAGTTTTCTCTATCGAAAAGATGGAACGTGGCCAGACTGACGTCGGCCATTTCCTCTTCGCCAAGAAAGAAGCGCTGATTTGGCGAGGTATTGGATTGCGGGATATCGGCAGCGGGCATCGTGGATGCGGATGCACTACCCGCCAGCGAAAGACCCAGTCCGGCGGCACCTAGCGCCTTCACGGTGGTGGCTTTGGCTGTGCGTTTCTGCTTCGAAGCTTGCTTGACCCGTGGCGTGGTCGCACCCTCCGCAGTTCTTGTGAAAACGCTCGGCAAGAGTGCGCTCGGCGAAACCGGCGCGCAAGGGTTACCTGTGCCATAAAATGCGAAACATCTCATCGAGCTCCATTCATCTTCATGAGCGAGATCGAGACATAACCACTTTTGGTTGAGCCATCTGCGCACATGCAGCAGCATGGACCTGCATGTCAGGCCCCTGGCCCGAATGCGAAGTCTAAGCGGGCCGCCAAACAGTCTGCTTATCGGGGTAGACCGGAAACGGCGTTGCGCCCGCGAGCAATAGCTTCTGCGCTCGCGGCCGGTTGTTCAAGGGCGTGCGACAAGCAATGGCAGCACGTCTGCGCCGCCTGCCATGAGGGGATTCGACGGCTCGAAATGCTCCCGCAATTCTCGCTTCCGGACGAGTGAGCGCGCATCGAGAAACGCATCCTTCAGGCTGACCGCTTTCCGGAGCGCGACATTGAAAAAAGCGTCGCCGAAATAGGTCCACTTGGCCTTGTCCTGACAGCCGAACGACGGATGGTTGGCATCGGCCGCGGTGATGACCAGCACGTCGGGATTCGCCAGACGCGGGATAAAAACCCCCGAATAACAAGCCGAGATGACCACCACCTTGTGCCGCACACCTGTTTTCGCGAGCATGTCGCCGAGACGAGATGGCGTGAGCGTTTCTGTGAGCCGCCCCGCCTTGATTGCAAGGCCGTCAGGAGAGCCATGCGAGGTGAGAATCAAAAAGAGAACATCCTTCTCGGTATCCAAGCGGTTGGCTGCCGCCTGCAACGACCTGGTCAGAGCTTCGATCGTTGCATTTCCGCCTTTCTTGGAATTGTACTCCACGTTGATCGGGCCAGTCTCGAAACGGCCGGCTACGACCTGAGCTGCGCCGGTCGCCTCGGATCTAAACACGCCTTGATCGCCGAACAGGCCAAAGGACACCACGCCAACCTTTCCGGCGTCCTCAACAGCATGTACCGGCGAAACCAACGGCCAGATGGTCAGAAAAAAAGCGACGAGCGGCGCGACGAGCCGCCTGATCGAGGACCTGGAGGTCATGGCGAACCTCGATTCGAGATCGCCGCCACAGAACTGCGGCTCAACGCAAAATAGCCGAAAGCCAGTGAATTTTCATCCTTCGAAACGGCACGGGTATTGGTCCGGATATGGCCCGTCCGAGACATCCAACTGCACCGAGCGATGTCCGCATTCAGGGATATCCCGGAAGGCATGTGTTCATGTGGGCCGCCGAAGCGGAACCAGAAATTGCGTGGGGCGAGCGCGCGCTGCGGCTGTCTCCGTTCGATTCCTGGTCGTTCGCGGCGTTTGGCTCGCAGGCGCTCGGACACTTTCTTTTGGAGCGACCGGATGAGGCGGCAAAGGCGGCTTACCGGGCGGTGCAGTCCAATCCAGGGCACAGCATCAACTATGTCATCCTGATCGGGCCCCTGGTCACGCTCCGCCGGTTCGACGAGGCGAAGGCAGCCGCTGCGCGCGTAATTGAATTGCAGCCCAATTTTAGGATCAGTCAGCAGTTTAGCGATGTTGACTGCGCGCCGGCGCTCGCCACGAAGCTCGGCGCGGCATTGCAGACGGCCGGATTGCCCGAGTAGTTAGCCAACCTTGCATACTCGAGCATGTCTGCAGTTGGCCCATCGCTTCAGTTGGCGTAGTGCCACGCAATGGGCGGTCAAGTGAAGAACCCTTACGCGCCGGCGCTGATGGATGATCGCGGCATCCCAGTCGTGCCGCCGGGCGGATCGAGCGCGGGCTCGGCTGTCGCGGTGGCGGCCGGCCTGTGCGCAGCCTCGATCGGCACCGAGACGTCGGGCTCGCTGCTGTATCCCGCGAGCCAAAACGGCCTCGTCACTGTGAAGCCGACCGTTGGGCTGGTCAGCCGGGCCGGGATCGTGCCGATCGCGCACAGCCAGGACACTGCAGGGCCGATGACGCGGACGGTGCGCGACGCGGCGATGTTGTTGAACGTGCTGGCGGCCAAAGACCCGCTCGACCCGGCGACGGAGCGGCAGCGGCGGCCGGTCGACTACACCTATGGCGGCGGGCTGATCTACGACGCGCTCGGTTCCTACAACATGGCCTGGCGCATCGGCGTGGCGGTGGGGCTCGCCGCCGGCATCGTCGAGATCGCGTTTGCGCTGATCAAGCCGACCGCGCCGCCCTTGATGCGAACCAAAGGCATCGTCAAGCCACTGCTCATTCGTTGGGCGATGGGCTGCTGCGTGAAGCAGCGCGTGGCGCGGTTGCCGCAAAGCAGCAAACCGGAATCGAAGCGCATTCAGTAGCTTGAATGAATCGTGTCGATGGTGCGAATCTTGCTCGTCCTTTGACCAAGAATTGGAACCGTCTCTGACGCTTTCCGATCTGGCGACAAGGGAAAGGCCGATAAGCCATGAGGCTGGTCGGTGCCAGTCTCCAGCCATCGACGCTCGACGACCTCATCGCGCCGAGCCGCGCTCATTGTGTCCCGAAAATCCGAGCTGATCTCGCTGGCGTCGTCGCGCCGGCGCGCATGATCATCTCTGCGGTTCCACTCAAACAGGGCCCAGAAGACATCTCTTGCGACTTGGGAGGACGATGATGGAATCAAGAACATCCACGCGCCAAAGGCTCGTGACATTGGTGGTCGCGTTGCTGGGAATTGCACTGCTCTACCTCGCCCTCGGCGACGTTGCGCTCGCGGAGGATGCGGGCCCGCCAGCCTGCGGCGGCAAGATCCTCGAGAAGTGCACGCCCAATCCCGGCGACACCGCCTGGATGCTCACCTCCGTTGCGCTGGTGCTGATGATGACGGTCCCGGGGCTCGGGCTGTTCTATGGCGGTATGGTGCGCAAGAAGAACGTGGGCGACACCGTGATGACGAGTTTTGCGGTGACTTGCCTAGTTACGATTCTGTTCGCGATCCTGACCTATAGCCTGGCCTTCCGCGCCGGCACGCCGTTCATCGGCGGGCTGGACCGCATGTTCCTGAAGGACATCCTCAGCGACATCGGCAAGGGCGGGATCGGCAATCCCAATCCGCTCGCGGCGACGATCCCCGAAAGCGTCTACATCTGCTTCCAGATGACGTTCGCGATCATCACGCCCGCGCTGATTGCAGGGGCCTTCGCCGAGCGGATGAAGTTCTCCGCGATGCTCTGGTTCATCGGCCTGTGGGCGATCTTCGTCTACGCGCCGGTCGCGCATTGGGTGTGGGGCCCTGACGGCATCTTCGCCTCCGGCAACGACGCCGCCTGGGTCAAGGTGCTCGACTTCGCCGGCGGGACTGTCGTGCATATCAATGCCGGCGTGGCAGGCCTGATGTGCGCCATCATGCTCGGCAAGCGCAAGGAGGCGGGACCGGCCCACAACATGGTGCTGACCTTCATCGGCGCCTCGCTGCTGTGGGTCGGCTGGTTCGGCTTCAACGCGGGCTCCGCGGTGACGGCAGGCATGCAGGCCGGCATGGCGATGCTGGTGACGCAGATCGCGACCGCGGTCGCCGGCTTCACCTGGATGCTGGTCGAGTGGTCGCTCAAGGGCAAGCCGACGGTCGTCGGCATCTGCTCGGGCGCGGTGGCAGGCCTCGTCGCCATCACGCCCGCGTCCGGTTTCGTCGGCCCGATCGGCGCCTTCGTGATCGGCATCGCGGCCGGCGTCCTCTGCTACTGGGGATGCACCGGGCTCAAGAACATGTTCAGCTATGACGACGCGCTCGATTGCTTCGGCGTCCACGCCGTCGGCGGCATCGTCGGCGCATTGCTCACCGGCGTCTTCGCCGTCGAGCAATATGGCGGCACCGCGGGGGCTCTGGAGGGAAACCCGGGCCAGTTCATCAACCAGTGCATCGGCGTCGCCACGGTCTTTGTCTACGATGCCGTCGTCAGCCTGATCATCCTGTACGTGATCAAGCTGTTTATCGGTTTGCGGGTGTCGGAGGATATGGAGCGCGACGGTCTCGACCTCGCACTGCATGGCGAGGTCGTGCACTAGATCGCCGACGGCAATGTTGAACGAATCCGGCCATCCGCGTTCCCCGCGGATGCGCCGGCACGGGAGAAGGCACGATGGCCGAGATTTTTGCGCAAGGTGACCTGCTGATCGAGCGGGTACCCGATGTAGCGCCATCGGGAACGCTCGCCGAAATCGCCGAAGGTGCGCCTCTGGTCCTGCTGGAGGGCGAGGCCACGGGACATTGTCATGCGATCCACGAGCGCGTGACGCTGTTTCGCGACGACGATCTGGCGCGCGACATTCCGGCCGGGCTCTATCTCGGGCATCTCCAGATCGCCTCGGCCTATGCGCGGGTGACGCATCAGGAGCATGCGCCGCTGACGCTGCCGCGAGGGACCTATGGGGTGCGCCGCCAGCGTGAACTGGGGCCTCGGGATGCGCGCGTCCTCGCCGACTGAGCAGGCGCTGTCTGCGGGCAGATGGCGGCGTTGGGCGATTACCGCGCGCGGTGGAGAGCCATCCGACGCTCGACGGCGCCTGCCGATCGCGACACCGCGGAGCAGGGCGTGCGTCTTGCCTATGAGGCCGCAGGACTGGAGCCGCCGGCCCGCATCGTATGGTGCGACAGCCCGCTGGCGCTGTCCGGGCTTGCCGGCCGGATGTCGCAGGGCGACGGCGGCAATGTGCGCTTTCGTCTCCTCGATCGCCTGCGCCGGCGCATAGCTTCGCAGGTTGAAGCGCGGGTTCACCGGAAGGTGCTTGCCGCAGTCGACAGCGCAGTCGATCCCGCCGACCTGCTGGTCGCCGCTGCGGCCGACGCGGTGATACGCAGCGTGCCGGAGCAAAATCTGTCCATGCTGGGCCAGCTGCGCTGAACCGGCCTGTCGTTCTCCGGCGTGTTACAGGCGCTCGCTGCTCCGCGGGGCTTTTCGACCTGCGCAGCGGGGCCGCACGATCTGTCGTGGCTTGGCGCTTATGACTATCTCCGCGAGGTCCTTGGTCTGCACGCAGAGGCGGAGCCGCTGCGCGGCCTGATGCAGCTCGCGACGAGCGTGGGCTGGCTACAGCCGCACGAGTACACCTGCTGGCCCGCGGAGCGACCGAACCTCATGTGCGGTGACGCGCGCGACCGGCTGGATCACGCCAGCGGTCCGGCACTGCGTTATCCCGACGGCTGGTCGATCTGGGCCTGGCGCGGGGTGGAGGTGCCCCGCTGGATCATAGAACATCGGGACCGGATCACGCTCGCTGCGATCGACGAGCAAGTCGACGTCCAGGTCCGCCGCTGCATGATCGAGATCATGACGCCGGAACGTTACGTCGCGCTCGGCGGCGCCACCTGTGTGGCCGAGGACGAGACCGGAATCCTGTGGCGCCGCAACTGGCTCGCCGCGGACGCCTTGGGCGGCCGTGGAGGTCGTCAACGCCACGCCCGAGCCGGACGGCACGCGCAGGCATTTCTTCCTCCAGGTGCCGGCCAATCTGCGCACGGCGCGCGAAGCGGTCGCATGGACCTACGGCATGAGGGCAGAGGCCTACGCACACCTCGTGCTGAGGACGTGATGCATGCGTGGTCGCTAGCTGCGGTAGTAGCGCCACATCCGCAGGAAGGTGCGATGGATCATGTCCGGCGGCTGATCGAACGGCTCGACATTGATCCGCACCATGTTGGTGTGGCTCATCCGCCAGGGCAGGCGCATCAACCAGCGCCAGAACGGCTGCTTGCGCCAGTCGGCCACCAGCGCGCTGGTGAGCGGTGCGTTCAGCACGATCTGGAGTTCATGCACCGTCATGGCGCGCTCGGCGATCTCGACAAGATCGATGCGCTCGATGGCGCGCCACCGGATCAGGCCGAAGGCCTGGATGAAGATGCCGTATTGGTTCGCGCCGATCGTGGGCCGGCCGGTCTCGAGCAGCGGAATGTTGTAATAGGTAAACCCGGCCGCGAGCGCCGCGAGCGCAAGCCAGTAGAGCGCGCCGGTGAGAAGCGCGGCCGTGCAGAAGATCGCGGCCAGCGCCGCCGTGACGTAGACCGGGAAATAAGTATCGTCGCGGCCATAAGCGACCGAATAGCCACCGACATGTCCCTCGTCCAAGGCTGCGATCATGGACGTGGAGGCTACGACCATCGGCCGCAAATAAAAACGGGGTCGCGAGGGCCCCGTCGGTGCTGCAGGTGGCCTAGGGGTTTGTCCTTATGTGCGGCCGCTTGGGAGTCTAGAGCGGACGTCGCGCGGCCTGGTCGTGATGGGCCGCTTCTGACCCGAAGCTGACACTAACACCGCTGTACGGTGGTTTTGACCAGTTGTAACATTGCATCAAAAGGAGGCAAGGCATTCGGGGCGCCGGCCCGCGAGCGGTCTAAATATTTCCAGCAACTTACCGCGGTCGCTCGGTAGTGCGACATCAGGTGTCGGGGCAACCTGCCGCAATGAATGGCCCGAGCGGGCGCGTGGTTTCGGTACATCACGATCAACGCCATCATGGAGATATCATCATGTCAAACGTGCAGCGGCGTGACGTTCTTATCGGCTCAGCGCTTGCTGCGGCGGCTGTGGCCGCGGCAAAGCCAGCGCTGGCCGGCGATCCGAGCTTCATGAACAACGTCCCCGATCCGCTTCTCGCGGCCGATGACCTGCCGACCTTCAAGTTCGCCTTGGAGAAATCCGAGGGAAAAGTCATCGGCGAAAGTTCCGGCAAGGAGGCGACGGTCAAGCAGCTGCCGATCTCCAAAGGCATCGCTGGGGTCTCCATGCGGCTCGAACCTGGCGCGATGCGCGAGCTTCATTGGCACGCCACAGCAGCCGAATGGGCATTCGTCATCGAGGGCGGCGTTCGCACCACGGTCATCGATCCGCAGGGCCGGGCGGAGACCAACGAATTCGAACCTGGCGATATCTGGTACTTTCCCCGCGGGCACGGCCACATGCTGCAGTGTCTCGGTAGCCAGCCCTGCCACTTTATTCTCATTTTCGACAACGGGTACTTTTCCGAGTTCGGCACCTTCAGCATCACGGACTGGATCGGCCACGCGCCGAAGACTCTTCTGGCCAAGAACTTCGGCGTGCCCGCGGCGACGTTTGACTCGTTTCCGAAGACGGAGGTCTATTTTGCCCGCGGGGCAATCGCTCCGGCACAGCCGGCCGCCCCGTTGCAAGGCGTGAATCTGCCGCCGCAGACGCACAAATACCGTTTGCTCGCCCAGGAACCACACGGGGTCTACAAGGGCGGCCGGGAGTGGCGCGTCGATGCCAGTCGGTTCCCGATCTCGACGACCGTGACCGGCGTCATCCTCGATCTCGATCCTGGTGCGTTACGCGAGCTGCACTGGCATCCTAACGCGGACGAGTGGCAATACGTAATCGACGGGCGGGTGTCCGTCACCCTGTTCGGCTCCCACGGACGGTTCCGCGTCGAGACGCTGGAGAAAGGCGACGTTGGCGACATTCCGCAGGGCTACGGGCACTCGATCGAAAATGTTGGCAATACGCCTGCGCGCATCCTGATCGGGTTCAACGCCGGCACTTACGAGACGATCAATCTGTCGCAGTGGATTGCCGGCAACCCCGCTGACGTGCTCGCCGTCAATTTCGCCCAACCGTCGGAATTATTCGAGAAGTTTCCCAAGCACGACGTGTTTCTCGCGAGCGCCAGCGGCCCTGACAAATCGGCGCGATCAGATGGGCGGTAGTACGTGAGGGTCCACAGCAGCAATCGGGACACGGAGCTTCTAACCGCGAAGTGCCCGAACTAAATTTTGTGTCGATCCGTTGATGAGCTGCGCCACTTCTGCAGCGCGGCATTTGCGGAGATCGCCCCGACATGAACCGACCAACACCGAAAACGTTGCAGCGGCGCTTTTTCTTGGCGCTTGGTCATGCCATTCACGTGACGTGGCCGGTGTTGTCGGCAATTCTGGCGATTCAGCTTGCCCTGGGCTTGCTGACTGGTTTTGTTGAGGGCTGGTCTCTCGGGGATGCAGTCTATTTTACTTTCATTACCGGCCTTACAATTGGTTACGGTGATCTCGTCCCGAGGCAGACGTTGACGCGCGCACTTGCGATAGGAATTGGCTTTCTCGGGCTCTTTGTCACGGGTCTCATAGCGGCAATTGCGGTCTACGCCATGCACTCTGCGCTCACCAATGCCGGGAACGGAGGCAAGTGATCCTGATATCGATGAGGTGATCAAGTAAGAGTGCCGTTTGCTGCATTGGATGAGTCAGCCCTTGGCCCATCAGCGAAGTGGCGACACCTTTCATTGAGGTCCGCTTAGTGGAGTAGAGCGGACTGACTTTGCTCACTCTGAGTTCTTCGCATTTTGACCCGAAGCGGACCTTTAAGTGCCGCCCGGTCCGGACTAGCAGCAGGCCACTGAAACCCTGCAAGCGCGTCTTCGGCAAGTTGAAAACATCGTCTCGAAAACATACGCTCCGTCCAGACGAAACTCAGGGCAGCTTCGTGCCGCGCGTTCCAGCCGCTGGGAAGATTCGCTCCGATGATGAAGCCCGCCGTCATTATCCCGGAGGATCAGTCTTTCGCCCTTGCGACCTTACCGCCCGGCCGGGCGCAGAAACGGCTTGCCCTTGCGGTCATGCTCGCTTTCCTGGGCGTCGTCTTAATCTTGGCAGGGGTGCTCTCGAACGTCCAGCTGGCGCGGATCGATAGCTTCGTCCCGGCCTACGGCACGGCGATGTTCGTGAATGACATGATCACCGCGGTCCTGCTGTTCAACCAGTTCGCCACCCTGCGTTCGAGTGCCCTCCTCGCAATCTCAACCGGGTATCTCTTCACGGGTCTCATGCTTGTCCCCTGGATGCTGGTCTTTCCAGGGGCGTTCGCGCCAGTTGGCCTGCTTGGCGCGGGGCTACAGAGCACGGATTGGCTCAACGCTCTAAGGTACGCCGGTTTTCCTACGTTCGTCATCGCATATACCCTTTTGAAGGTTGCCGATCCGCCCAAGCGATTGTGGGAGGGCTCAGTGGGCGCGACGATTCTTTCGAGTGTTGCGATGACGTCAGCCGTTGTGTGTGCCGTGACAGTTCTTGTCACAGTGGGTGAGGCATACTTGCCCCGCATCATGCTCGACCCGGTCCATTTTTCTACTCTCGCGCTCTATATTGCCAGTTGTCTAATCCTGTGGAACGCAGTTGCGCTCACTTTGCTCTGGATGCGCCAGCGTTCGGTGCTCGATCTGTGGCTGATGGTGGTTGTTTGCGCATATGCAATTGAGATCTATCTGGTCTCGTTTCCCGGTTTTGCCCGGTTCAGCGCCGGCTGGTATGCTGGCCGGGTCTTCGGGTTCGTGTCTAGCATTCTTGTTCTCTTTATCCTGCTGTATGAGATAACGACGCTTCACGCGCAGCTGCTCGGCGCGGTCCTGGCGCAACGTCGCGAACGTGAGGCGCGGCTGATGACCGGCGACGCCGTCTCGGCTTCAATTGCCCACGAAATCAAACAGCCATTAACGGCGATCATAGCCAGTGCCAACGCGGGATTGCACTGGCTTGATCGTGTCGAGCCTGACCTCGATAGTGCCAGGAATGCATTTCGGCGCGTCGTGACCACCGGACACCATGCGGACGCCGTGATCGAAAATATCCGGGTGCATTTCAAGACGGGTGCACGGACCCGGACTTCGCTCGATATCGACGATGTCATCCAGGAAGCTCTGGCCGTCGTCCGTGACCAATTGCGGAGACATCGGGTCGCCGTTCAAGCTGACGTTAACAAACGGCTACCGCGGATAAGAGGCGAACAGGTTCAGCTCCAGCAAGTGCTGGTGAATTTGATTACGAACGCAATTGACTCCATGGCCACGAAGAATGGGGAGCGGGTCCTATCCATAAGGTCTGAAGTCCATCACTTCAGATACGTGATGGTATCGGTAGAAGACACGGGGGAAGGTCTAGAGCCCGGCGGCGCCGTGGATCGGATATTCAACCCGATGTTCACGACCAAAACGGATGGCATGGGCATGGGGCTGTCAATCTGCCGGTCGATCATCGAGGCGCATGAAGGACAAGTATGGGTGACCGCCGATAAAGGCCGCGGCGCCATTTTTCACTTCACGGTTCCGGTAGACTCGGACAGCCCATCCTAGTAGCCGCCTGAGTCCGACTTTGGCCCTTAGCGTCGAAGCGTACCCATCACTTCGGCGTCGGCTGTTCGGGGAAGACCGGACATGGATGCAGGTATGCCAAACCGACGCGAATTGCACTAAGCCGCTGTCGCGGTAGAGCACGACGGCTCGATATCCGCGAGTAGGGAAGTGGCTCCGCTGCCCGGCGACAGATCGGCCCGGGTGGGCTCTGCCAGCAACTAGCTGCGCATGGCGGCGCGGAAACCGACGAAGCTCAACGCGCCCGCCACGGTGACGGCAATCCAGCTCACCCAAAACGGCACATCGACGCCATTCAAGGTGACGGACCATCCATCACAATCCGGATCAACTACAAAAGCGCGCTCAAGGCAAAGATGGCGGCGGCGAGCGTGCAAAAGGCTCTTATGGTCATTGCCCGTCTCCGACGGCACACGAGGACGTGGCTCGCCCCCGCAGCCAAAATGGGGAGGGGCCGGCGCGGCGGCCGCATTCTCAATGTGTCGCACAATCGCCGTTTCGCGACGCCGCGAGTCGGGATCACTTCCGCCTTTGGCACAAATGCGAAGTGCAGCGATGTCCGCGGTTACTGTGAGCGGCACTTCGTCCCCACAATCCGCGAGCAGTGTTACTGCGCCAGAAATCTATATGCGACAATCAGAGCCACCATGCTCGCGAAAATCAGCAGTGCTGGAAGGGGTTTTCGGATCATTGGCTTCGTCGAATGCAGTGCAGCCGATAGACCGGGCTGATTGGGCCGTTTCTCGAGCCGCACGACTTTGCCCTCTGTCATTGGTGTGCGAGCCTTTGGTTCCGGGGGCGCGCCCACGCCTCCCATCTCGCTGTAATAAGCGCTGTAGACCTCGCGAACGGCTAGGGCCGTGGACTCGGCCTCGCTCATTGTCTCGAGCCGAGTTCGATAGTTAGTCAGAAAGCTTTGGGCGCTGGACGGCAGGTCATCGAAACCACCGAGCTTGGCCATCATGAGCCAGGTGGCAAAATCCGCTTCAGCCTTCGTGCGCGCTTTCTTGGCGATACTAGCTTTGGAGCTAGAGGACATGGTGGTCCGATTGGTTTGAACCCGGCCGCGAAGCTGTTCATTGACACCATCCGCGCGGCGGGAAAGGCAATTGGCAATCCAGTCACAGTAATGACGGCGCGGGAGAGTTCAAACGCGAATCTTACTAACTAGTCGGCTCCTGGCTCAGGTTGAAGCGGACTGAGCAGGCTAGCTAGGGTAGGATTCACCTCCGCTGATGCCCCAACGGCAGTAGCTCTGCAACGCACATACGAACAGTAAACGCGGAAAACAGCGCCTGCAGGCCGATCCATTAACGTTTGCGGATATCCACTCCTTCGCACCCTGGCCGCATTCTTCCGCACGTGCAAAGGGATATGGCAACTGATCGGCCAAATCCTCAGCTCATCCACGGTCGTAAGCCACGGTCCGAGTGCCGCGGCGAAAGAGATTTGGCAGGCTGCTGCACGTCGCAGCTGCGGCTGCTTCGGACCCGGACTAGTCACGAACACAATGAATCCCTTGCGCCGCCAGTTTTGAGCCGTATGGCCGCCCATGTCGGCGCGAAGGGTCGAGGGGGTGGGGGCGATACACCGGGAGTTTTCGATGTCCGGTTATTTGAGATTTTGCTTCGCTGGTTTTGCTCTCGCTGGAATTCTTTCAACGACGCCCGCGTCCTCCGACCCTCTTGACGACTTGTTCAATATCGCTCCGCGCGCACGTGCTCCGACCTATCCGGCGCGAGCGGAATGCTTGGCGCGGCCCGGCGACTCGGTCCCCGATGGCCAGCATTGGGTCTATCGAGTCGATGGTCGCCGCAAATGTTGGTTCCTGGCCGAGGGCATTGCGACGGTGAAGAAGCCCGTTCGTTCTCGCATAGCTAAAGATCCCGTGGCTAGTCGTAAGCGGAGCCCGGTCGTTGACGCGCGCGTAGAGTTGCTGCGGCCCAGACCGGCCGAGCAGTCTCAGCCCCCTGTCCCTGAATTCAAAGTAGCTGAGGCTGCTTCCGAACTTGGAACGAGCACGACGGCCCCGATACCAGCGGTACCCGATCTGCATCGGCGTACCAACCAGCTCACGTCGGAGTTCTCCGTGCCGCCCCAAGTTGACGTAGAGAAGCTTCTTGCGGCTGCGAGTGACGCCGCTGCTGCCTCGATGCCCCCGGTTCTGCCGGTGGGCATGGGCCCTAGGGGGGCCGGCGATGAGGGGAGGGGCTGGGCGGTGACCTGGTTGGGCTTGCTGCTGATCGTCTTAGGAGTCGGCTCCGTATCGAGCTCAAGCCGTGCGCTACGCGAAGCCGTGCTGTTGCGCTATCGGGAATTGATGGGTCTCGGAGCCGCACCAGGAAGAGCAAGCTACGGCATGTAGTTGTCACGTGGCGAGATCTCGGCATGTCGCCGTGTGACCCAAAGCGGATCTAGCCGCCCATACCTCATCCCGGTTAGATGAAGCGAGACGCGACGTCTTCGGCCTCTAGGACGGGATGGCTTAAAGGATGTACCCACTTATAGTTGGTTCGCTAGCCTGACGAAACAGCCTAAGATTGTATTGGATGCAGCCGAGGAGGACTTCCGATGCGCAGGCAGCCTGTTCCGCTTACCCCGGGTGACCTGGTCAATCATCAATTCGGCACCGACGACAACCTGATAGGCACCCCAGGCGCACCGACCTCGTTCGGTGATGCTGGTGGCAGCATGTTCGACTTCTCGAAGGGAGGGAACGACACTTTCGATGAAATCGGACCTTCCAACTACACATTCTATGGGGACGTGGTCGGCAGTATTTTCGATTCTGCTCAGGGCGGCGATGACATTTTTAACGGACTCACCGCGACCAGTGTCACTGCCTACGGCGACGCGGGTGCCGACATGTCGGACCAAAGTAAGGGCGGCAACGATACCTTCTTGAGTGGTACCGGCAGACAGCAAATCAATACGTTCTTCGGCGACGCTGGCGGCGCCATGTCGGGTCATTCTCAGGGCGGCGATGACAGCTTCATAACCCAGACGGTACAGGGCGGCACCCACACCTTTTACGGTGACGCGGGCGGCGACATGTCTGGCCATAGCAAGGGCGGGGACGACAGCTTTCAGGGCTCTAGGCAGGCTGGAAACATCTTTTTTGGTGATAGCGGAAGCAACATGTCCGGTCACGCCCAGGGCGGCGATGACTCATTCACCGCCAGAACGGACTCAAGCAACACATTCTACGGGGATGCCGGCGGTGACATGACCGGCCACAGCAAAGGTGGCAACGACACCTTCAACGGGGCCTTGTTCGCAACGCAGGTGTTCTACGGTGATGCCGGAGGCAACATGTCCGGCCATGCTGAGGGAGGCGACGACCGTTTCACGGGCTCCGGTGGGGCGATCATGTCAAAGACCTTCTATGGCGATGCCGGCGGTGACATCTCCGGCTTTGCCAAGGGTGGCAACGATACTTTCATAAACGAGGGCGGCTCCACGGTGTCTTTTTACGGGGACGCCGGCGCCACAATGTCCGGCCATGCGCAAGGCGGGAACGACCTTGCGACGTTGCAGGGTACCAAGAACTTCGCCGTTGGCGATGCTGTTACGATGCTCGACGCTACCAGCGGAGGTAATGACAGTCTCAGCGGCGGCGACAGTTCGTTGACGGATGTTGTGAACCAGCTCTATGGAGACGCGCAAGTCATGGGCGGGGCGACCCAAGGAGGCGATGATCTTATCTTCGGGGGCCACGCCGTTGACAGCGGCCGGGTCGACAACTTCTTATGGGGCGATGCGGCGCAAATTTCAGGTCGTGCTAAGGGCGGCAGCGATGTCCTATACGCGGGGACGGCTGGGCAAGGTTGCACAGTCAGCAATGAGATGTGGGGAGATGGTGAACTGAGCGGCAATGCTCATGGAGGTTCCGATACGTTTGTATTCAAGGACAATGGTCTAATGACTGTTGGAGCCAACAATCTCATCCAAGATTTCAGCCAATGCCAGGATGATAGGATCGCTTTCATTGACGTTGCGGGTGTGCACTCGTTTGGTGACCTTGTCATCACCCAGAGCGGAACTAGCACCATTATCATGGCGGGAGCTGATCAGGTAACGCTTGCAAACTTCACCGACTTGATGACGGCGAATGACTTTTTGTTTGTTTGAGAGCGCTCCTCTTCGTTACCATGGTCGCGATCGGCCGACGGCGCAAGCGGCTAGGGATGCGACAGGTCCAGCCCGTGGCCGCACCGCGTGAAGACCTTGACGACTTCGTGGGCATCTGGACCTGCGCCCGATAGCCGTCGAACTTGATTTCGTGAATCCATCGCTCGATCGCGGAGGCGAGTGCCGGCTGCACGAAACGGGAAACGGCGCCTTGATGCCATGCGCTTCCAGCTTTTTCCGTTGGAAGGCCATCGCTATACGAGGCGCAGGCTTGTGAACTCCTGAGATACGACGGGACGTCGCTCAGTTGCACATTGCAGCGATGCAACATCCCTCTCGGACCAGCGCTCTCCATGTTGACGGCGACGACCTTGATCGACCTGCAATATCGCCGACGAGGAGATCTTGAATGACGGTTTCGAGATTCGTAGTCTCAAGGTCGGCTTCGCGCCAGGCACGGCCAGCCTGTCCAAAGTCGTTGGCGACCAGATAGACGGTTGGCTCGTCCGCCGACATGAGAGAAGAGTTCTCGGCAAAGTTAATCTCGAACGCTCAACATTTGTTAGAGCCTGCGATGAATCCAGGGGCGGAGAATATCTACCGACGCCCAGCCTTGAGCCGGTGCGTCGTGGCGGTCCCGGCGTCTCCGCTCCTCTCGAGCCCCGGAGGCGCTTGGGGCCACTCACCCGTACACGCGCCTCAGTGGGCGCCAGCCGTTCTTGTCGATCTCCACCCCGAAAGCCTTCCGGCATGCGCAGTTCTCGCAGTCGTTTCTCGCTGGAATTGAAGAGCTGATCTATTCAATGCGGGTGTTGCGCGTCAGTGGATACGTCTGACGTAGAGCCTGATACTACTCTCGTCGTCCCGCTTCGGGTTCAGAAGCATCTCTGAACACGATTAGCTGGTTCGGGCATGGGCCAATAGTAACTATCCGAAAGGCCGCTATCGGTGCAGAGCGGAAACGTCCTTAATTGGGGTGAGCTTGGCTTTTAGAAAGTCCACGATTTGGTACTTAGTTCAGCCATCTCCGAGGAATGCTTCCGGAACATGGCGATCCGCTTGTTTGTGAATTCTGCGATTACACCGGGAAATTGAGCTATGGCTGATTTTGGGTGACGCGGCCTGATCAGGCGGCGTGGCTTTCAGTGTTCGGAATGACTTCGATTCCGTCGATGAACTTTACACCGGCGATGACTTTCGGCAACTGGTTCGTGCTCTTCAATCGCCGCCAGGTCTTCGATGCGGCGTCGATGAGCTTGAACACCATCAGCTTCGCAGTTTGTTGCGACAGCGATCCCTTGGTCCGCACCGTTCGGTGGCGCACCGTGGCGAAGACGCTCTCGATCGGGTTCGAGCTGCGTAGGTGGATCCAGTGCTCAGCAGGGAAGTCGAAGAAGGCGAGCAGCGCATGGCGATCCTTGATCAGGCACTCCACCGCACGTCCGTATTTGACGTGGTATTTCTCGACGAAGACGTCGATCGCGGTTTCAGCTTCGGCCCGGTGTGGGGCCAGATAGATGTTCCGCAGGTCGTTCTTCATGGGGCCCTGCACGGATTTGGCGACCTTGTCGAGTACGTTGCTCACTTTATGGCACCAGCATCGTTGGTGCCGCGTGCCGGGAAAGGCCTCGTCCAGTGCCTTCCAGAAGCCGAGGGCGCCGTCGCCGATGGCGAGTTGCGGGGCAATCCGTAACCCGCGTTGCCGCAGGTCGATCAGGAGTTCGCGCCAGCTCTGCGCGCTCTCGCGCACGCCGACCTGGAAGCCGATCAGCTCCTTCTTGCCTTCCGGCGTGGTGCCAATCAGCACCAGCATGCATTCGCTGTGATCTTCCATGCGGGCCTGCAGGTACACGCCATCGGCCCAGATGTAGACATAGCGACGCGCCGACAGATCGCGTCTCTGCCAGCGTTCGTACTCGACCTGCCAATCGGCCTTCAGGCCGGCGATCACCGAAGGCGACAGGTTCGGCGCATCCTTGCCGAGCAGCGCCGAGAGCGCCTCCTGGAAGTCGCCGGTCGAGATGCCGCGCAAATAGAGGACCGGGATCAAGGCATCCAGGCTCTTCGTCCGCCGCGCCCATAGCGGCAGGATTGCCGAACTGAAGCGGAGGCGGTCGCCTGGCCCGCTCGCTCCGCGGTCGCGGACCTTGGGACGAGCGACCTCCACCGGACCGATGCCGGTCGCAATCTCGCGCACCGGACCGTGCCCATGTCGGACCAGGCGCGCTCGACCGTCGGGCAGCGTCAGATTGGCCGTGCTGGCCAGAAACGCGCCAACCTCGATCTCGATCGCCCTGGCAAGCAGGTCCCGCGCGCCGGCACGAACGATATCGGTCAGTGGATCATCAACCGCGGACGGCTGACGGAAAGCAAGAACATTGGTAGTCTCGGTCATGGCGTATCGCTCTCCTCGAGAGGTTCTGGCAGGCTCGTCACCCGCCTCGATACGCCGCCTTCCTCACACCGTCATCACCCAGATTCCGCCATAGCTCCGGGAAATTCTAGGGGCGCCTTAATCATCGCAAGCCTTTGAGCGAATTCAAAAGCAAATTGCATGTTGGTTTGTGCCATTTCCAGTAGCTGCGCTTGATAAGCTCGCACGTTTGCGTTGGCTGAAGAAAGAATATCAACCCCTCTCTTTGAATTGTTTTCCGTCATCTGTTTGGAGTCATTTTGTAAGGCTGCATCCGTGACAAGAAGCGGATTCTTAACGGGGAGGGCGTCTTGCTGCGAATCTGCGCTCACGGGCGGAACGCCCGCTTTCGGGCTCCTGATAATAGCTTGCGCAGTCCGTTGGGCCTTCGCGACCATTCTCGGGCGGCGGGCGTGCTTTGACGCCGTTGCCGGTTTACGTTTGCTCATCTGACACTCCAAGGATGACGATCGACCAAGGTCGTTGCCAGACGACAACCTGCTATGCAGCGCGACGTTCCGAAAGTCCCACTTACTGAGGCCGACATCTCATGTTCGTTGATCCCCTGTCGTACCTTTGCAACTTCGAACGTCTTTGACGGCTTTTAATCCGTCAGTTTCTCTCACCTAATGCCGTTAAGCTAGTTCCGTCTGGACAGCGATCCGCCTGAGCGCACGTTTTCGACGCCGACCCGAATTGAGCCCGCCAAGTCGCTTCGCATTCGCCGCGACATGCCGTCGATACTGACGGACTATTTCATTGCCCGAAGCTCCAGCCATTAGACTTGCAGGGGCTTCGAAAGCCGCGTGCATCTTTTGGCCGACCCTCAATTCAGCTTCGCGACGGACAATTGCTGTCACGCACTTGGAGACGACGCCTTCGAGCCCGACCTTGCAAGCATGGGCAAACATCTCGCCCCCGTCGATCTCAGAACTCTCGCTAAACTGGACGTCGGTGTCGGCGAGAGCGCAGCCTGCATGAGGTGCAGCGACAGGGCCTGGTTTCGGCAGCTTCATCGAGACGGTGGGATCTTGGTCGGCTATGTCCGCGCGTGTTCGCGACACCTTCGCCGCCTTCACCGGCGCCGGCATCTAGGAGCAGATCCGAGTAGAGTCGGGCGTAGGAGCCGGGTTCAAGCAGGGGCAGCATGAAGCGGCGGCGCTGAACGCACAGGAAGCGTGACTGGGAGCGACTGACGGCATGCTAGGAGAAGAAGGAAGCAGAGAAGGAAATACGCCACCGGGCTCAAATACATGTCCCGGCGGCGGTGTTCATTTCCAGCCCCGAGATGGGACCTAACAAAAACCTCGGATATAGGTCCTACGCACGAAACCTAGGAAGGTTTCAGGGGCCACCAGTGCACGCTGGCGGGCCTAGCACTCCCGGGAGCCCACCAGTGGATGATGACGCATGGCTGGCTGTCCCACTAGTCTCAAAATAGAACGCTGCCGAGCTCGAAATACATGTCCCGGCAGCGCCTCATTCTCAAACTGAGCACTGAAATCCCAGTTAGCGCTAATTTTGCAATGGGCGTGCCACAGGTTTGTGACTGCGCTCGCCGGTTCACGCTGGCGGGCCTTCTCATCACGTAAGGCAGGAGACAATCGCTAGGACAACGTCAGCGCCCAGGTCTGAGGCATATGCCGAAAGCAGAACGCCGGCGGAAAGTGCGACAGCAATCACTTCGAAAATCGTCATTTGGAACTCCCCTCTTCAACTCCAAGCGGGGAGCGTTAGGCCTGGCCTGTTTCCACTGTGTTTCGTGGGCTCACCAAAGAATTTCGTGCACGTGGTTGTGATACACCGGGAAAAACAGGCAGTTTGTTAAATGCACGTGCTGAAGGAGGGCTCCGCTTAGCTGCCAGAGCAGCTTCTTGATTGCACACCGTGCCCGACGACAAGTCGGGACAATGTGGTAACAGGGTGCGTCAAAAAGGATCGTGCAAATTTGCAAGGTCGGTTCTCGACGGCCGCCCTGATGCCACTAGAGTAACTGTTGTGAAGGTCTCTAGTTAATCTCGCCAATGGAGCCCCAAATGTCCGAGAGCCGCCCCCCCTTTCCCCCGTTCACACGTGAAACCGCCATCATCAAGGTACGGCAGGCCGAGGATGGCTGGAATTCGTGCAACCCAGAAAAGGTCGCCTTGGCGTACTCGACCGATACCTATTGGAGAAATCGGGCCGAGTTCGCGAAAGGACGCGCGGAAGTCGTCGCGTTTCTTACTAGGAAGTGGACTAAGGAGTTGGATTATCGGCTCATAAAGGAGCTCTGGGCCTTCAATGAAAATCGGATCGCCGTTCGCTTCGCGTACGAATGGCACGACGACTCGGAAAATTGGTTCCGCTCGTACGGGAACGAGAACTGGGAGTTCAACGAAGATGGACTGATGCGACGCAGGTTCGCGTGCATCAACGACCTCCCAATCAAGGCATCGGAGCGCAAGTATCATTGGGACCGTAGCGCCCCGCGTCCCGCGGATCATCCCAGCCTATCCGACCTCGAGCTTTAGCATTCGGCGTCGGTGTCGGCCGCGCGCTGGGCCAGTGCGTCGGCGACGTCGGAAGTCGCATCCCGCGACCACCCCTCGACGGCATTGAAAGATACAATTCGGAGCGGATAGGCGTACTGGCCGGACAGGAGATTTTGCAGAACGCCCTCGAGGTTAGTGTCAGCCTCATCCGTTTCCCGCCAGGCGCAACCGGCGCGCGCCGAAGTCTTCAAGCACCAGATAGATGTCGCGGTCGAGGCGGTCGGCTGGCACGATCGAGGGCGAGGAACGCATACGCTACTCCGATACTACGAAGGCGAAGAGAACGGCCCCGGCTCCGGAGGGATCAAGGGGGTAGGCCGAGTCCGCTCCGCCAACTCTGGCAGCGAGCCAGCGACGATTCAAATATTCGCCTGCTCTTGTCGTTCCCCTTGAGACCCTTGTCCCGGAAGAAAAGGGCCCCAGCTCAAATGGGGATGAGCCGGGGCCTAGAGGTTACCTTCGGCGAGCCCGAGGGCGTCGGGAAAACTTGGCACTAGCCGCGATGTTCCTGCGCGATGGCTTGCTGGCGCCCGTGGCCGGACTCGAACCGGCAACACACTGATTACAGGTCAGCCGCTCTACCACTGAGCTACAAGCGGCTCCAGCCAGGCAGGGGGAGTGCAAGCTGGGGACGTGGCTTGTCGGCCACACGTCCGACTAAACCGAGACGGTTTGTCGGGATTCGGACAGACGAGCCAGCGCCATTTATTCAGCCTGTCAGCCATTGAAGTGGTGTGATCGGCGGATCAGCCCGGCGGTCTCCTCCAAGGGCCGCCGGGTTTTTCCGGTTTGCCAGTGGCCAGGGGCTGACGCCGCTGAGTGAGTGGAGGCAAGTGGCTTGGATAAGGATCTTCATTTCAAAATTGCTGTCATCGCCCTTGGCGCGTTTACGACCGTCTTGGCTATCAGGCTGATATATCCTGTCTGAGGTGTTTCTTCGATGGCGGTGCTTGTTCAGCCGCATCGATGGAACCGTGACACCAGGCTGCATATTCCGCATGAACGCCGCCCACTTAAATATACCGCGGGCGGCGGCTTCCAGCCCGGGAGGAATCAGCAAAATCCCGGATATCCACTAAGAGATGCGCGCGAAAAGGTTCAGCCGCACCACGGGGATGTTTGTGGGGATGGCGGATTTGGAGCGGGGCTGGCCCCAAGATGGCGGGCGTCATTCGCGACTGCTCGCGGGCGCATAGCGCGTAGTCTTGGCAGCGCTCTCAATGTTGTGGTTTTCGGCCTCTGCTGGAGTTTCGAATGGCACCGCTACGACTTCGCCGTTCGGTGCAATCATCACGGCAAGGTACGGGAGCCCCAGCTGGGGCGGATTGTAAACAACGAAAGTTATGCCTGACATTTTCATGTATCTCGCATCCGAGGTAACGGCTGAGCGCCATCTTCCATGCGAAGCGATCTCCCGCTATTGCCCACCGGCCGTATCCCTAGATCAAGGTGAAGGAACTCTTGCGAAACTTTTCGTCGTGCGGGCGCCTATACAGTTCCCAAAAAAGGGCCCCAGCTAAAATGGGGATGAGCCGGGGCCTAGAGGTTACCTTCGGCGAGCCCGAGGGCGTCGGGAAAACTTGGCAAAAACCACGATGTTCTGGCTCGGCAGAATCCCTGCGGCGCAAAACGTCAACGGTGCAGGGGTAGCACCAGCTGGACCCCGATCGGCCGAGCGCGCGCTGTGTGAAACAGCCACACGCAGGGGAGATTTAGAACTTGGCTGGGAACGTCTATGTCGCGCCCGGCTTGTGTTATGCGGTGACGGTCTCGGTCCCACGAGACAGAAGCCTGTCCGGAAGCCCCAGCATCATCACGCCCCCCGGCCCGATGCTGGGGCCTCCACGGGCAGAGGATTCAAAGATGGGTCCCAATGCCAATACGGTTTTGGGCGTCCTGCTGGCGGCAGCCCTCCTATACCTCATTTTTGTTCATTAGCCGGTTTCCGGGCTCAGTGGCCTAGTTTGAAATTGTCGCCTAGTTTCGATAGCGTTCCTGCTTCGGAACGAGGCGGTGTTTTGGGCGGAGTCATGCGAGAGTTTCGCGCATACATAATCGATGATGAGGGGCACATAACGCTCCGAGTTGACCTTGAGGTACACGATGAGGCGGAGGCTAGGGAGCGAGCCAAATTGCTTGTAGACGGGTACACGGTAGAGCTTTGGGAAGGCGCAACCAGGCTCGATAGATTTGAGCCGATCAGCAGGCATTAAGGCAGGCCGCCTCAGTTGGCGGCCTCTTTCATGCTGCAGGTGGCGCGCGGCGCAAGAAGCGCAAGGATACAACTTCAGATTCGTTGTCGTCGGCCGACCGCCATGAAAGACTGACGGCATATTTCGCGTCTCGGAGGGAATACCCGATGCGCCTTGCATTGCCTTATGTGGGAATTGGTTTTTGCGCGCTTCTCTCGGGCTGGTTGTCCTTTACCCTGATCTATTGAGTGAGTAGGCCGCCCGGGCCTAGCAAGCGCACGTAAGTCCCGCTCTCGTGCATCTGGAGCCAGCCGCGCTCGATCGCGTGTTTGAGCCCGGCGCCGAATTCGCTGCCGCTGCCCTTCAGCTTGAACAAGAAGGGCGCGTTGATCCTCTCGATATAGATCCGGCCGTCCTGGACAGGGTCGACGCTCGCTGCGAGCTCGACGAGCTTGCGCGCGGCCGCTTCCGGGTCAGCATAGGGTCGTTCTTCGGTGTGCTTCATCGGCGTATCCCATTGGCCGCCCGCGCGGCGGTGATGTGTGCGCGGTGCTGGTAGCTCTCCGCCGGCTTCCAGCTGTCGAATGTGGTGCCGCAGACGCAGCGCATCAGCGTGCTCCGGATTTCGCTGTCGAGCTTCTCGCCCCGCGCCCGCTTGGCCGCAACCTCGGCCCGCCAGTCGCGATCGTGGCGCCATTCGGCGAAGGCATTGTCGGGAATGCTCGGCTGTAGCTCCGACCATGCGGTCTCGAAAGCCTCGCGCGCGGCTTCGAGTGGCGGCTATCTATCTGCACAAGCGATCTGTCCGATACTCCCCGAGTGGTCGAATGTTCACAACACCTCCGCATGAACCTGAGCCACGCCACGATCCGTAATACCCAAGCTCCGCGCCGCGGCCAACGAAAGGTCGAGGACACGACCGCGGACGAACGGACCGCGGTCATTGACTATGACGATGACGCTTCGGCTTCCGTGGGTGACGCGCAACTTGGTACCGAAGGGCAGGCGGCGGTGCGCTGCTGTTAGCCGATTACGATCAAACGATGAACCGCTCGCTGTCTTGCCTTTGGCATAAGAATAGTAGGAGGCCGTGCCGGAGAAGACTCGATTCTGAGATTGAGCTCTTGAACGATCTTTCGAGGGCTCTTCCGAAGTCTGAGATTGCGTTTGCTGTGTGGTCGAAGGTTGCGTTTGCGTTTCGTCCTTCCTTGTCTGGTCGCCTCCTTCAGGAGCTGGCTCCGCGTGAGCTCTTGGAATGATGGACCACCTGTCATCGAAGTTTTGTCCGACAGCAGGAGTTGAGTAGATTGCCATCCAAGCTGGGATTGTTGCAATCGCGATCATTCTACAAAGAACTTGCATGATCGGCCTCACGCACAAATGAAACTGATGGACAATGCGAACTCATCGGCCTGTGTTCCTGCACGCGCATCCACGTGCAGAACAAAGGTGAATGCATACCGATGGTCCGATGGGTGGTTCCAAGAGTGTTTAGACGCAGCGCAGCAGGCCACCATCGCTGCGACGCATCACGCCGTAGAAGCCGCAAAACCGAAGGCGCAAATCATATTCGCCTCCAGCAGCCGCTGCTTGGCTTCTACTCCGGTGGTGCAGTCCTTCGATCTCGAAATTGCATTGCATTGGCCGCCAGCACGCCACGTCTGGCGAGGTAGAGATCGATCACCTTCTGCGCCATGTCGACGCTCCAGCATAGCGCCTCGGCGATCTCTGCGCCGGCCTCAGCGAGCAGCGTCGCGCTGTGCCGCGGTTATCGTGGAAATTGGCCAGCGCGCTTTGACGCATTCGGCGTTCTTGCCGTTGGTTTCGGCCTCGACCTGGAAGGCCGCACGTTCCTCGTCCTCGACGCCAAGAGCGGGGAGCGATCAACGGCGCGCCAATATATATCCAATCAGGAAGGCGATTCCGAGCGATGCGAGCGGAGCTTCGCGCGTTAGGTCGCTGACGATAGCCTTCCACTGGCCAGGCGGCTCGCCGTCGCCGAGCCCCTCGCGGACATCGCGTGCGACCTCGCGGACCGTTTCGTTGGCGGCAGCGAAAGTTGAGGTTTGGGTTTGGGATGGCGTGTCAGTCATGGCGTCCTCCTCGAGCGACAATGAACCGCGGAGAGCCTGGTTCCTCACGAACTGAGGGGGTCTGCTGTGCCTGACGTGTGCGACAAGACGGCATGCTGTTCGTCTCAAGCTTTAGGAACGAGGCAATAACGCAACGTATTGTCAGAGGAAGTGGCGGGCGGAGCCTCGCAATGATCAGCGTGTCAAGGAAAGATCTGGAGCTGATAGCACTGCAGGAGATCCGGAGCTTTCCGGGAGGCGAATTGGTCATCGCGGTCGAAATCGAATGCGACGAAGGTTATCCGAACGGCATGAATTGGCGTTTGGACGTTACTGCGGCCGATAACGCCGACATAGATCGCATCGAGTATGCCGCTCGGACGACAACCGCAAGATTAAAACGTCGATACGTTTTCCGGCGGCACTGAAGATCGATCGCGAGAACTTCTAGAGCAAGGTTTGCGCAATAGGAGGAGCGACCATGCCAAACTTAAGTCAGGAAGACATTCGTATTCGTGCCTACGAGCTTTGGCGTGCTGCGGGCGAGCCAAGCGGGGACATGGAGACCTTCTGGTTTGAAGCCGAAAAACAGCTTCTGGCGGAACGGTCGCAACCAGATGAGCTTCCTCCCGGCATGACCGATAATTTGCCGGTATAAGAGCAATCAGGGCGCGTGGCGATTACGCCACGCGCCTTCGAGCAACGAGCCGTCAACGCTTGGCGGGCGGGCCGCTCTTGTTTCCCGGCAGACCTTTGATATTCGATGAGTCCTGTTGCTGGGTCGTCGTGTTCTGGCCGACAGTACCTTTAGGAGAGGGGCCGCTTGTGCTACCCGGTGCTCCGGCAATTCCTGTTCCCGAATTTTGAGCGCTTGGTGCCGTCGTCGTAGAATCGGCGCGACCCGAGCTGCTGCCCGGCATCTGCGCTGCGGAACCTGGTCTGTCCTGTTCACCGACGTAACCCGACGCACCGGAGTTTTGAGTCTTGATGCCTTTATCGGCTTCGTTTTGCATGTTTGGCGAGGTCTGTTGAGCCACCACTGGCGTCAAGCCAACGGCAACAACGATTGCTGCAAGTGCGATGCGACGCATGAGTTCCTCCTTGGGTTGTTTCCTCAACAACGTGAGAAGGGCTCACTGGCTCCTAAGTTCTTTTTGATTCTTTGAAGGCCGATCGCATTCGCGCGCATTGCGAAGCGTTCGGGCCAACCCTCATTGATTGTGTCGCCCAAATCTGATCAGGGTGATGTTCTGTCCCGATACCCAGCCGTGATCGTCACAGTTGACGCACGTCGTGGTCGTGGCACCGGCCGCCGCCGGGTTACCCTCGCTGAACATCAGGCGACCCACTGCAATGGCAGCGCTAGCTGCATGTCGAAGCGCTTTGTGGCGTTAGCGGCGATGAAGTCTTGCAGCGCAGACGAGATCTTGGCGTCGGTGTCGGTTGCGCGCTGGGCCAATGCGTCGGCGACCCCGGAAGTCGCATCCCGCGACCACCCCTCGACCGCATTGAAGGATACAATTCGGACCGGATAGGCGTACTGGCCGGACCGGAGATTTTGCAGGATCGTCTCGAGGTCGGTGTCAGTCTCGTCGGTCTCGCGCCAGGCGCAACCGGCACGCGCGCCGAAGTCTTCAAGCACCAGATAAATGTCGCGGTCGAGGCGGTCAGCTGGCTCGGCCTGAACATCTCGGAGAGCATTCTAACACGCGCCGACGAGGTTATCGAATAAAGCCCGACTTAATCTGTCCGCTTCTGTCATTCCATTGACGTCCCTCGATGTCAGCTGTTGGCCTAGGCCCAACCTGGCCGTCCACCGTTGGCAGATATCGCAGCCATTCGCCGGATCGGATGCCCCCCGGGTCAATACCTCGGTGCGAGGCGACGTAGTCGATCTCGCCGCGCGTGGTGCCGAGATCCATCAGTTCTCCGTCGCTTAGGTCGGACAAGGTGGCGCTCAATTTTTGGCGTTCGCGGCGCTCCTGAAAGGCATCCCAACATTTCGAGATGAAGCTGGTGACATGCCAGGTCGATACGGATGTCCATTCCAGCCACGTAGTGCCGTGCGTCGTGGTCATTCTGGTGTCTCCTGGACGGTGTTTTTCGCCCGACGGGAGAGTGCCGCGGGATTGGCGGGGACGCTTGACCGGCAGCTTACATTGTCCCAACCGGCGGCTTATTCTCGCGATTTTCGGCGAGGCCAAAGCGCTACCCGGTTATGGGAGCCCTCATCCAACGGGATTCGCATCTTGCGCTATCTCTTCGCGGAGTACGTATTCGACACGGACCGACGCGAGCTGCATCGCGGGGCGGACGTCGTCTCCGTCGCACCACAGGTATTTGACCTGATCGATTACCTGATCCGCAATAGGGAGCGAGTTGTCAGCACGGATGACCTCATCAAAGCCATTTGGAATGGGCGAAGCGTATCCGATGCGGCGCTGACAACCCGCTTAAACGCCGCCCGGATTGCAATTGGCGATTCTGGCGACGAACAACGCTTCATCAAGACACTACAGCGCAAGGGCTTTCGTTTCGTTGGAGCTGTTCGGGAAGCGAAGGAACCGGCAGGCGCAACAGTTGCCGACGATCAGGTAGAACTTCAAAAACTCGATCTTGCGCTCCCCGACAGACCTTCCATCGCCGTGCTGCCGTTTGAGAACATGAGCGGCGACCCTGAGCAGGAATATTTTGCGGAGGGCATGGTAGAAGAGATCATCACAGCGCTGTCGCGGTTTAAGTCTCTGTTTGTTATCGCACGTCAGGCTGAGGCTGGTAGTGACCGGTTGCGGGCATGCGCCTTCCCGCTTTGCGACGCAGCAAAGCATCTCACCGAGTACCACGACCCTTGAAATCTGATACTCTGCACTGCGTCCTCCTCAAGTTGCGATGAGGGTCGAATGAAGCGGCGAGAGTTTATAGCCGCTGCGGCGTTTCTCGCTTGGTCAGGGCGTTTGCGCGCGCAGGGTAGACGCCATCGACTTGGCTTTCTCGCCGTAGGTGACGGAGGCGGGCAGGCGCTCAATCAAGCCGAGCGGGCGTTGTTCGATGGATTGCGAAACAATGGCTGGATAGACGGAAGAAACCTGACTATTGACTATCGTTTTTCCCAACCCCCGGACCGACTGCCAGTTTCAATTGCCGATCTGATTGCTCTCCGTCCCGATGTGCTCGTCGTCGCGGCACCACAGGCAACCGAAGCCCTGAAATCGGCGACCACGACCATTCCCATTGTATTCGTAGCTGTGGCCGATCCCGTGGGACTCGGCCTCGTACAAAGCCTAGCGCGTCCGGGCGGCAACATAACGGGGCTTGCGACCTACGTGCCAGGAAGTTTCGTCGCAAAACGAATAGAAATCCTGCGGGAACTGGTGCCCGGTGCCTCGCAAATTGCGATCTTGGTCAATCCCGGCAACCCAATGCACAGGCTGTTGTTAGCCGATGAGGTACCAAGTACGGCGCGCAACCTCGGCGCGGCTCTGCCGATAGTTCAGGCGACCACGGCCGAGGAACTTGATGTTGCCTTTGCCTCGGCCGCAGCCCAGCGCGCGGATGCAATCATTGTTTTTGGCGATACTCTCACCGTTGTCGAGGCCCCCCGAGTTGTCGCGCTCGCGGCGAAACATCATCTGCCTGCGATTCATTTCTCCCGACAATTCGCTAGTGATGGATTGATCGTCTACGGCCCCGATATAGCCGATCTGTTCCGCCGCGCAGGAAGGTACGTCGATAAGATCCTCAAAGGCGCCAAGCCGTCTGATCTGCCGGTAGAGCAGCCGGTCAAATTCGACTTCGTGATCAACATGAAAACTGCCAACGCACTCGGTCTCAGCGTGCCGACCTTATTGCTCCTTCGCGCCGATGAGGTGATCGAATAGAGATGCTGTTTGCTGTGATTTCGACTTATAGGTCCCTAGCAGATATTGCCGCCTCGCGCGCCAAAGTCACCTTTTAGCTGAGTAACGAGTTAGGGCGAAGCCCGGCCCGGTCTTCGGAGACCGGGGCCGGGCTTCGCACCGGCCGGGGGGTATAAGGGGGGTGCGAAGCACATGAGTGCGAAGGGGTTCGAAGCAGTGCGAAGCGAGGGTGCGAAGGCTGCTTTCGGCAGGAGCGGGCTATCGGAAGCTTATCGAGATTTGTCCGCTGGTGACCCGGAGCGGACGTTAGATCTGAAAGATCTATTGCGGGGTACGCAGTGTGAAACTGGTCGCTGCGGCTAGGGAGATGTCGCCGTGAGCGCCTTGTAGCGATCAACCGATCCAAATTCTCCGAGCAAACAGGGCGGCGTTCATGAGCAAAGACGCACCGAAAAGTCCTATCACTCCTGCAAAAAGCCACTTCGCTCGCAATCCCAAATCAGCCAGCACTACAAAAAGTGGAAATGAGAGGAGATTAAATCGGCTCATTGAGACGAAGCCTGCCGGCCCACCGCTGAGTGTTAGATATGGCAACAACAGCACACCCATGGCAAACACTGTCCAAGTTGAGGGCAGTCGAGACCAACCCACAACAATCAGGACAACGAACAACAATGTAAACCAGCTGGCTTGCCCCCATGGATTCCAGTCATTGAGCATCATTCGGGTGAAGGGTTCAAATTTGAGTGCTGCAATCAATCGTGTAGCCAAGGTCGTTCCTTGATGGAAAGCCGTCTGCCCATCTGAAAATGCAAACGGAGCCCCGAAAGAGCTCCAGAGATAAATCATGAACAGCCAGATACCCGATGTCGCGAGAAGGATGCATGGCAAGAGGGCAACAAGGAATGGCTTCTCATTGCGATTGCGCCACATCTCCCAGAGAAGGACCGGCAATAATACAATGCCCGTTGATCGGTCGCTAAGTGCCAAGCCTGCGAGCAGCGCTGCCGACAAATAATGTTTTCGTTTTAAAACAAGAAAAAACGAAACGATTAGAAGCAGTGCTAAGGATTCGGTATACCCGGCCGATAGCAAAACCGAAGCCGGAAAAAAGCTGAACAGCGCGATGGTGGCGAGAGCGAGTTGATCACCAGATTCCTCGCGAACCAGCTTGAAAAGAACGACGATAGCAAACAATCCTGCGACATTCGATACCAACAGCAAAGCATCCGCAGGCGTGAGGCCGCTAATCGTTGTCAGGCCCCGTGCGAGCACGGGATACAGCGGGTAAAACACGATATTCTGTTGAATAGTCGGATCGCCGTTATACCGATAGCCTTCTGTGACGATCTTGAAATACCATTCCGAGTCCCATTGTAACAATTGGTGGTACCAGATCGGTCCCGCAGACCAGACATCGGCCCTCCCGATGGCCAGATATTTTTGAGAGAATACCAGCCCGAGCGCGACCACCACCCGCGAACAAGAAAATATCAAGATGGCCCAACAATAGGGAAGCCAAGAATGACTTTTCCAGTTCGGACACTGCATCTCCATGTCCATACTGTCGCTTGGTACAGGCCTAAGATCAATCGCCCTAGATGTATCGAAAACCATTCCACTTCCGGTTTTGGCCCTTAGCTGACTTCCGCTCTTGGCCTCGCACTGTCCGCTTTCGAGAGCTGAGCGAATAGCGTCGTGGAGCTGCCGAGGGCAGCCTTTGACCCTTAGCGGTCATGGCGCAACGCAGAACAGCGGATTGCCGCGCGCGACATCTTGCGCCTCCAATACCCCGACTCCCATGCCGCGATGTGGTATGCTTCCAACTGAATTTAGCGTGGTCCTGAGCCTCCTTGGAGGGCTGCATGAGACGGCGCGATTTCATCAGTCTTCTTGTTGGCGGTGCGGCGGTCGTATGGCCGCTCGCTGCGGGTGCACAGCAGATCCCCAATCGCAAGCGCCTTGCTATTTTCAGCCCAGCAGAGCCAAGCGCGGTCTTGCGTGAGCATAGCAAAACCAAAGCTTGGCGAGCCTTATTCGCTGAGCTTCGGCGGTTGGGGCAGATAGAGGGACAAAACCTCGAGGTCGAACGTTACGGCCGAGAGCAGAACACGTCCGGCCTCGAAGCCCTGGCGACGGAAGTCGTTCGGGGCAACCCGGCAATCATCTACGTCATTGGCGCTGACGCCGTCATCTTCAAAAAGCTAACATCTGACCCCGTTAAGCAAGGGCTCGCCGAAAGTCTGGCTCACCCAGGCGGCAATTTCACGGGAGCCAGCATCGACGCTGGTCTATCCATTCATGGAAAGCGAATTGCACTGTTGCGCGAGATGGTTCCGACGATCTCGATACTTGGGTGTCTCGCTCTTCGAGCGTACTGGAATGGGCCAACCGCAGGCCCCGCAATTCGCGCAGCGGCCGAAGCGGCAAGCCTCGCTCTCCGGGTGTCTTTAGTGGAATTTGGTGCCAGCGAAGCAGACTATCGGGCGGCCATCGAGAGCATCTCCCGCGACGGTGCAAATGCAGTCATGGTCCTCCCTTCGCCTGAGACCTTTCAAAACAGCACTTTGATCGCCAAGTTGCTCAGCGACGTGAAGCTTCCGACGATTTTTTCGTTTACCGAATCCGTCGAGGCCGGGGGCTTAATGGCCTATTCGTTCGACCTGATCGAATTGAATAAGCGCGTCGCCAATAATATCGACGCAATTCTCCGAGGAGCAAAGCCCGGCGACATCCCGATCTACCAAGTCACCAAATTCGAGTTGTCCATTAATATCAAGACAGCCAAGCAGCTGGGGCTTTCCGTACCTCCTGCGCTCGTCGCGATTGCCGATACGGTCATTGAGTAAACAAGCAAAGCCCCGGTTGTGGCCCCATTGGGGGCATAACAACGAGTTGGGCTGATATCGGCTTTTGACCCAACTCAGACATACTTGGTGTCGTGCTTGACCGAATAGGGGGTACCGACTTTCGCGTCATGAATGACCCCGGTCACGTCGAACCCGGCGGGGCTTCACAGCAACGCCGAGATCAAAACGTCGCAGCTGAATGGCTTGCCCGGAGTTCATGGGTGAGGCAAGCTCCCCATAGCTGCCGGCCCGGACACTCGGGGAACTGAAAATGAGGATTGTTCCCGCGCTGCTCTCGTCTGTGATCGTTTGTGGCTTACTCGCGATACGGATGGCAACCGCCGCAGACGGTCCTCCCGCTTGGGCCTATACGCCGAACAATCCCGACTACAAGCCTCCCGTCGATGACGGAAAGCCAGTTCGCGTGCCAGAGAGCACGGCCGGCTATACCTGGAGCCAGTTGCGTGATCGTTTTGTTGCGCCCATTTGGCACCCCAGCGATCACGGCGCGCTGCCGGACATCGTCGCGAACGGTCGCAAACCCGGTGTGTTCGCATGCGGATTTTGTCACCGCGCCACCGGGCCTGGTGGTCCGGAAAACGCGGACCTTGCAGGGCTGCCGAAGAGCTACATCATCCAGCAAATGGCCGACTACAAGAGCGGGGCGCGTAGTACAGCCCTCCCCGAGCGAATTCCGCCAAAGCTAATGATCGAGCTTTCCAAGCCGATCACTGACGCCGAAATCGAAGCCGCGGCAGCCTACTTTTCGGCCTTGCAGCCGCGCAAACGCATCAAGGTGGTCGAGAGCGACACCGCGCCAAAGACCTATGTGGCGGGTCTGCTTTGGGCGGCGGTGGAAACCAGCGAGCGCGAGCCGATCGGAGCGCGGATCGTGGAGATCCCCGACGATCTGCTCCGCTTCGAAAGCCGCGACCCTCGATCGACCTTCACAGCGTATGCACCAATCGGGAGCCTCGCCAAAGGCGAGGCGCTAGTCATGAAAGGTGGGTCGGGCAAAACGATCCAATGCGCGTTGTGCCATGGCGCGGACCTGAAAGGGCTTGGACCGCTGCCAAGCATTGCTGGTCGTTCACCGAGCTACATGTTCCGGCAGCTCTATGACTTCCAGCATGGCGCTCGAACGGGAGAATGGAGCCCGTTAATGGCCCAAATTGTAGCCAATCTCGACGAGCAGGACCTTCTCGCGATTGTCGCGTACCTCGCATCTCGCGATCCGTGAGCAGGCACGAAACCGCGCCACGCCACACCGGGACAAGGCCATGCTCAGGAGCATCGGGCCCAACTCCTGAATGTCGCATCGCTCTCTTCATAGAAGGGCGTATGAGGTCCGGTTCTGGCCCTTCGCGTCAGTTATCGCATCGCAGCGCCACGTCTGGAGTCGGGGGTAGATCGGAAGTGACCGGCGCACGGCCACAGCAACGCTCCTGACCCGGAACGGACATTCTAAGTGTTGAAAGTCGCGCCCCAAGAGTTTCACTAATTCAGCGGGTTGCAGGTATCAGCGCTGACAATGGCAATCGTTCTGACGCACACAGTGTCTTCGTTCCATTCAACGGAGCCATCGGCATTCTTCGAATGTGCGCGAAACATTTTCGCATCCCTGTAACTTGAGTTAATCGTGGGGCCTAATCGAAAGGTCGCGATATGGAACCGACCAGTCGAATATCGGACCACATTGATCATAAGGCCGCCCGGTCGATCTATGACGAGGTGGGTGACGGATTGCAACAGAACTTATCTCTCGAAGCCTCGCCTCTGCCACCCTACCTCGAACGTCTAGTCGATGAATTGCGCAAACAGGAGCGTCATCCAATTGATGGCGCCGCAGCGCCCGCTAACCGTTTCCTTCATGCGACGCGACGGGTAGTCGCGGCCGTCTGAGCGCGTAAAGAAGAAGCCGTCGCCGCTCTCAACCCGGCGGCTGCTTTTCCGCTAATCTTGTCGCTGAGGCGTTCCAGGCTTGGCCACGCCGGACGCCATCAGGACGTGCTTGCTCAGTGAACGGTCGAGCCGCGCTGCTTCCCCTGTTGGCCCATGAGCGAAGTGGCGAGATCTCAGATCCGGTTCAATGGCCACTACCGGATCCTGGCGTCGCTCCCGTTCCGGGTGCATACTAGTTCTATCACCGCACGGCACCGTGCCTTGATCGGTGGTGAGAACGCCAGTTGCGCTCCCTCCCAATTCACGCAGGGAAAGGAGAGTGCCATGGGACGACACTCACAATCCCACATCGACGACAATCTGCACGTGGAACGAGCTCGCATCATAGCGGAAATCGAAAATACGCAGCCAGGACCGCAGCGCGATCTTCTAGAACGCAGACTGCGCCAGCTCGAAACCGCTTCTCATATAGACGAATGGCTGACGTCCTCGGGTCTGCAACCCCCTGAGGAATAAGGCCGTCTCAGGCCGACCGAGCGCGAAGGGGGTCAGTAGATGCAGGGCATATCGAGCTTCGCATCATTCTAATGTGCAAGGACGAAACCGAAGCCAAGAAGCGCGCCAGATGCTTGGTAGATGGCTACGACGTAGAGCTATGGTGTCAAGATCGAAAGATTGCGGAATTTAAGAGTGAGTAAGGCCGCCCCAGTTGGCGGCCTTGCTCATCATTGTCGCCTGTTGGCCCCCTTGCCGACCTTATGCTCTGGCTCGGCGGTGTCGGTTCGTGAGGGGCAACCCGACATCGTTCAGAACAGCGGCCAGGTCTCGAAATGCCCCTAAGCGGGCTTCGCCTTAAGGCCGCCTCGGATGTCCGCGCCGCTCGCATCTCGCGCCGTCTGCGTTTGGAACCGAAACATTTTCTAGCCTGAATGATTTACTCCCCGGGCTTCGCAAGATGCGAGGCATTCATGGATCCTCTCTCGGCGAGCGACGTGTTCCTTACGGTCGCGATCATGAGCGTCACTTTCCTGACCGAGGTCGGGATTTTCATCTTGATTGGAATGTTCTGAAAGGAGCACGCGATCTGGGCAACGCGCAGCCGCGAGGTCTAGGACTCAGCAAACTTGATGGTTGAGACCGGCCATCTTCCATCATGACCAGCGATCGAAACGCGGAGCCCGTGCAGTTCATCCAGCCAAACGTGCTCGACCGTGCCTGCCTGTCCATCGGTAAGGACGACGGCCTTGCCGATCAACTCGGATCGCGCCTCACCGTACTCTCTCAAGATGTTTGATGCACGGAGCATCACTGGTGGCATTGCTCGTCCTGTTCGGCTGCGCCGTCTGTACTGTCCCGAGGCGGCTCACCGCCGAGGTTTGTCCCAGCGCTCGGCATTGGGAATGATTGATGGTGACTGCTCCTCCAATTCCCGGAGCCGGTCGATTTGCGTGCTGAGGCTCCCCGGTAGTTCCGGTTCTGCTTTCAGGAACGCGCGTAGTCTCCCTCCAATCTCTTCTACAATTGCTCGGCTGTGCTGGGGATCTATATCAATGCGGTTGTGCATAGGAAGCCTCAGTAAGAAAGCGCCAGCATCGGCGCAACCCCTCACGCAGCTCCCCGCTTGCGAGCGCGGCTGGCAATTCTGGAATGGAACCGGAGACCGCCGCTTTTGGCTATCTGTGCGAGCGCTTGTTGTTGAGAACAGCGGGCCCCGCGTAGGAACCTTTGGCTATCCGCGACATGCGCCGTGTAGTTTAACGGCGAGCGACGGTCTCATGATTCCAAAGTATTGACGGAGCTTTCGTTCCCCGATTTCTGATCGCGACAGCGTCGGACGAAAGGGGGAACAAAGAGCTGGCCCCGCAAATTCGGACAGTAGCTTGAGTGGATTTTCTGCCTGACAGCGGCGAGGATTCTTGCTGCGAATCAGGAGCGAAGATGACGAAGAAGAGCCGCCGGACGCATTCTCCGGCATTCAAGGCGAAGGTTGCTTTGGCTGCGGTCAAAGGCGACAAGACACTGGCGGAGCTGGCGCAGCTGTTTGATGTTCATCCGAACCAGATCACGATCTGGAAAAACCAGCTCCTGGAAGGCGCCGCCGGCGTGTTTGGGCATGACAAGACATCGGCCGAGACGCCGGTCGATTTGAAGGCGTTACATGCCAAGATCGGCGAGCTGGCGTTGGAAAACGATTTTTTGTCCGGCGCGCTCACCAGGGCGGGCCTGCTGAGCGCAAAGCGATGATCGACCGCGATCATGATCTTTCTATCGTGCGCCAGGCGAAGGTCCTGAAGCTGGCTCGCAGCACGGTCTACTATGAACCTCGGCCAGTTTCGGCCGAGGACCTTGCCTTGATGCGTCGGCTCGATGAGCTGCATCTCGATTATCCCTTCGCGGGAGCGCGTATGCTGCGATCGTTGCTGCGGCGGGAGGGCGTATACGCCGGTCGCCGCCACATCGCGACGCTGATGAAGCGCATGCGGATCGAGGCGGTCTATCGTCGCCCGAACACGAGCAAGCCGGCTCCGGGTCACAAGATCTACCCGTACCTGTTGCGCGGATTGAAGATCGAGCGGCCCGACCATGCGTGGGCAATGGACATCACCTACATTCCGATGCGGCGTGGCTTCGTCTATCTCGCGGCGGTCGTCGATGTGTTCAGCCGACGGGTCCTGGCCCATCGCGTCTCGATCACAATGGAGGCGGCCTTCTGCGTCGAAGCGGTCCAGGAGGCGTTGGCGAAGCACGGCAGGCCCGAGATTTTCAACACGGATCAGGGCAGCCAGTTCACCAGCCTCGAGTTCACCGATGTGCTGCTGGACGCGAAGATCGCCATCAGCATGGACGGCAAGGGCGCCTGGCGCGACAACGTGTTTGTCGAGCGGCTCTGGCGCACGGTCAAATACGAAGAAGTATATCTCCGCGCCTACGACAGCGTGTCCGAGGCGCGAGCGTCAATTGCCAAGTATCTGGCCTTCTACAATCAGGGACGCCCTCACTCGAGCCTTGACGGGCGCACGCCCGACGAGGCTTACTTCGGCACGCAAGCTATGGTGATGGCCGCATGACCGTCGCCGACGGTTTTGTCGTCGCTCTGGTCGGGCTACGCCCTCCCGACGCAACGACAAAACCGTAAAGCCCCGCGTTCAGCATAACCCGGCAGGAATCCACTTAAATCCAGCGGGGCGCTGTCCAAACAACCGGGGCCAGCTCTCAATTACAGCGCCAAGCCGACGCATTGAGGGACTTGCCCACAACCGAGCAATCCGATGCTCGCATGTATCGAACCAGCCGCGCGTCAGTTGCTCAAGCGGTGCGTTTTCACGAATGAAACCGTTTTATTATTAACGGTCGACCGGGTCGAAACGGCATCGTACCAGCGTCTAAGGTAGCGCACTCGGCTTGCAGAGGCGTTTGGAAAGCCCGGCTCGCGGTCGTGTCTGGAATCAAGGCATCTAAGTCGTTCGGCAGGCTTGGCCGAGCATCTAGGCTCCCGCCACAAAGGCCGCGCGATCCCGCGTGGCTCTCGCAGGAGCGCACCAATGAAGCAACTCAAGGATTTTGCCATCGAAGCTCATGGGGGCCTCGATCGCTGGCGGCAATTCGAGCAGGTTTCCGCCGATCTCATACAGGGGGGCGCCCTGTGGTCCTTGAAGGGGCAGGCGCTCACCCTCGAGCAGACCAACGTCACGGTGGGTCTGAAGAAAGAGTGGGCTTCGCACGCCCCGTTCGGCGCCGGGAATCGACGCTCCCGCTTCGAGCCGGGCCGCGTCGCCCTGGAAGCTGCGAGCGGAACAGCTCTCGAAGAGCTGCTTGATCCGCGGGCAAGCTTCGCCGGCCACACGCTGCAAACGCCGTGGACGGAGCTGCAACTGGCTTACTTCGCCGGATGCGCCATGTGGACCTATTTGAACATGCCGTTCCTGCTTGCGTGGCCGGGCGTCGAAACCGAGGAACTGGAGCCCTGGCCGACCGATAGCGGCGACTGGCGCCGCCTCGCCGTACGGTTTCCCGGCGGGATCGCGACGCATAGCACCGTACAGACGCTCTATTTCGACGGCGAGGGGCTGCTGAAGCGCCACGACTATGACGTCGAGATCGCGGGCAACACGCCCGGCGCGCACATTATCGAAGACTATGCGGAAGTCTCGGGCATCAAATTCCCGACGAAGCGTCGGATCTATGCCCGTCAGCCGGACGGCAGCTTCAGCACCGAGCCGCTCGTCGTTTCGATCGATCTCTCCAACATCCGCCTTGGCTAGCCATGAGCCTTTTGGGGTTCGAACTCAACGGCGCAAGATCATCCGATGGAGTTCATGGCGGATGTTCCGCCGTGAACCTCCTCACGGGGCAATGGGGAGCGGAAGCCGATAGCCTTTGTCGCTGTTTGGCCAGTTCGGCGACGATCGTGTCCTGCAAGTCGGCCTCTACCTCGACCGCGAACTGGAAGCAGTGCTTCTTCGGGCCGCTGGCTAAAGCGTCGCGAGCGGTCCGGCGTCATTGCGGATGGCTCGCGGAACCTCTCCATGCACGCGGGCAAACGCCAGGCGCATCCGCTCCCGGTTCGCGAACCCCACCTCACGGGCGATGACCTCGATCGGCAACCGGCTCTGCTCCAGCATCAATTTCGCGGCTTCGACCCGCAGCGCTTCGACCGCCTTCGCCGGCGTGGTGCCCGTTTCTGACCGGAACAGTCGCGTGAACTGCCGGGGACTGAGGCATGCGGCCTCAGCAAGGTCATCAATCGTCAGGCTTTCGGCAAGGTTCTGACGCGCGTAGTTCAATGCGCGCTGAACCCTGTCTTCATTCGCGCCGAGATCCAGCAAGGTGGAATGCTGGGATTGTCCGCCGGAGCGGCGATGATACATGACCATGCCCTTTGCGACTGAACGGGCGATGTCGGACCCGTGGTCGCGCTCGATCATGCCCACGACGAGGTCCGTTCCCGCCGTCATGCCGGCTGACGTCCAAATCGGCCCATCCGCGATGAAGATCTTGTCCATATCGACCTCGCAGCTAGGGAAACGGTCCTGCAGCGCCTGCGCGTAACGCCAATGGGTCGTGGCGCGCCGGCCGTTCAGCAACCCGGAATCTCCCAGGACGAACGAGCCCAGGCAGATGGCGGCAACCCGCCGCGCGTCCCGGGCGGCGGCGCGAAGCAGCCGGACCAATCCCGGCGACGACGTCGGTATCTCAAGGCCCGCGGCGACGATCAGCGTGTCATAGGGCGCGCCGTCGAATGGGTCCGTCATGACCTGCATGCCGGCCCACGAGGCGACCAGCCCTCCTTCCTCCGAGAGGACGCGCACTTCGTAGAGCGTCTCGCCGGCTTGCTTGTTGGCCACGTCGAACGCCGCAACGGCCCCGAAGCAGACGGGTTGGAAATTCGGGCAAAGGACAAGGCCAATCTTCATGCTTTCTCCGTAACGGTTGCTACCCGCCTAGATGGTTGTTCCGGCGACGTTTCGCCATGTTCATGGCCGGAATGACGGCATCTACGTCCTGTCGGCTTCGGGAGGCCGCTGGTAGCGCTCTGATAGCTTTTCAGACGCTGGAGCTTTCATGTCGCACCATCCGACAACATACACCGCCGTCCAGGCCGTCGGGCCGGGACAGCTCGAACTGACGCAAAAGCCGCTTGTCGATCCCGCCCCGGGGCAGGTCCGCCTTCGCGTCGAGGCTTGCGGCGTCTGCCACTCCGACGCGGCGACGGTCGAAGAAGCCTTCCCAATCCAATGGCCGCGCGTGCCGGGCCATGAGGCGGTAGGCGTGATCGATGCGGTCGGCAATAACGTCGAGGGCTGGACGCTCGGGCAGCGTGTCGGCGTCGGCTTCCTCGGGGGCAGTTGCGGACATTGTGCAGAGTGCCGCGGCGGCGATCTCGTCAACTGCCGGAACCAGGAGTTCACCGGCATTCATCATGATGGGGGCTACGCGCAATACATGCTCACGCGCGCCAGCGGCCTCGTGTCGATCCCCGATGGTCTCGCCTCGGAAGACGCTGCTCCGCTGCTCTGCGCGGGACTGACGACCTTCAGCGCGCTCCGCAACTCTCCCGCACGCGCCAGCGACCTCGTCGCCGTTATCGGCATCGGGGGCCTCGGACATCTGGCCGTGCAGTTCGCGCGGCGCATGGGCTTCGAGGTCGTGGCAATCGGACGCGGGCCGGACAAGGATGGCCTCGCCGGAAAGCTCGGCGCCCATCATTATATCGACAGCTCGACCGCCCCGGTTGCTTCGGCGTTGCAAGATCTGGGGGGCGCTCATCTTGTCGTCGTCACCGCGTCGGGCGGCAAGGCCGTGGCCGACGCGGTGAAGGGGCTTAGGCCGCGCGGCCGGATCATCGCACTCGGTGCATCTCCCGAACCCGTAGAGGTCGCAACCTCGGACCTTCTGTTCGGCGGGCGCTCTGTCGAGGGCGCCTTGACCGGTGACCCGGCCACCGCCGAGGCCACATTGCGCTTCAGCTCGCTCGCCGGCGTCACTGCCATGATCGAGACGATGCCGCTGGAACGCGCGCCGGAAGCCTATCGCAAGATGATGGCGGGGAAAGCCCGCTTCCGCATCGTCCTCACCATGTAGATGCGCCGCCAATCATCCGGATCGACCTTGCCTCTGGCGAGGCAGCTCACAGAGGAACAATCATGTCACTCGAAACCGCAAGAACAGAATACTTGAACGTCGGCGACGTCCGCTTTGCCTTCAGGCGGCTTGGCCCAACGGTCGGGACACCGCTCATCCTGCTGCAGCACTTCACCGGGACGATGGATTCCTGGGATCCGGAAGTGATGAACAGCCTTGCCGAAACGCGGCCGGTCATTGCGTTCAACAACCTCGGCATCGGCACTTCGACTGGCCGGACGCCCGACACGGTGGAACAGATGGCGGCCGATGCCGAGTCATTCGTGCGGGGCCTTGGTCTGTCGAAGATTGATCTTCTCGGCTTCTCCCTCGGCGGTATGCTCGCCCAAGTCCTCGCCGTGCAGCACCCCGACCTGATCGGCAAGGTCATCATCGCCGGCGCGGCACCACGAGGTGGCGAAGAACACCTTCTCGAAGTGGTCGACGACGCCTTCTCCCGAGGTGCGCCGGATGTGCGTCTGCCCTTGTTCTTCATGCCTTCCGAAGAAAGCCAGCGCGCCGGCCGTGCCTTCGTTGCCCGCGCAACGGCCCGCTCTGAAGGTCGTGATCCGGACAGCGGCGACGCTGTCAGCGAGCCTCAGGCGAGGGCAATCATCGGCTGGTGCGCGCGCAAGGATGAAGGCGACGCAACGCTACGCGCCATCGGGCAGCCGGCGCTCATCGTGCACGGCAGCGACGATACCATGTTTCCGAGCATTAACGCCTACAACATGTTCAAAGCGACGAAGAACGCGCAGCTCATCATCTATCCCGACTCGGGCCACGGCGCGCTGTTCCAATATCCGGCGAGGTTCGTCGCCCATTGCCGAACCTTCCTGGACGAGTGAGGTGAAGAAACAGATTCAGCAGCACGTGATCGAGGCCCATGACAATAAGCTCCTTCGGGACACCAGCGACGTCCTCTCCCGATACCCCTCTCAATCGATCTCTGCCTTGGTCTTCAGTCCGGGCAGCACGGTGCGAACGTGCTCGGCCAGCGTTGTCGACAACAAAGACGGCTTGGCCTCCGAGAATTCAAGCGCGATGCCGATCGTCGGAAGCAGAGGCAATCCGGCCGACACGACGTGAAGATCGAACGGAACGGCGGTTCGCGTCAGGACGCTGATCGCATGACCGGACCGCGCGATCGCGATCAGGCCGGCGAGACTGTTGCTGGCGTAAGCGACCCTGTAGCGCCGATTGACCGCGTTCATCGCGGCGCAGGCTGCGCGGTAGTCCAGACTCATCGGTGCTGCCAGGGCCAGAGGCAGGACGTCTTGCGTCAGTATTTTCGGTTCGGCCTCGTTCGCCACCCAGACGAAGCGCTCCTGGCGGATCACGTCGCTCGCACCGGCATCAGACAGCGAGACCAGCGCCATGTCGATCTGGCGCCGCGCCAGCATGGGGCGCAGCTCGGAGGTCGGGGCGCAGACCATGCGCAGTTCGACATTGGGATGGAGCGCGCAGAACCCCTTCAACAGCGCCGGCAGGAAGGCGATCGAATAGTCCTCCGGGCAGCCCAGGCTCAGCGTCCCCTTGAGCCCTTCACCGCTCATGTCGGCCAGAATCTCGTCGTGCTGCGCCAGCAGCGTCTCGGCGTGGGCGAGCAGTTTCTCGCCGGCCGCAGTCAGCCTCATTCCGGACCCGCTGCGGTGAAACAGCGGCTGCGTGATCGTCTCTTCCAGCCGTTGCATCTGCATGCTGAGCGCGGACTGCGTCCGGCCGATCTGCAGGGCGGCCAGACTGATGGAACCGACCCGGGCCACGATGATGAAATTTCTCAGAAGGGTGAGATCCAGCATCCGTATCAGTCAGATTGATATCCAGGTTGAATTATATCAATTAGCCTGAAGCCAAATCATTGGCTAGAGGTCTGGCATCCCGAATGAAGGTGGCTTGTCATGACCTTGAATAGCGATCCCGATTTCTGGGCTTCCGCCAACACGCATCTGACCCGCTACGGCCCGAGTTTCGAACCCGTCATTATCGAGCGGGCGGCCGGCAGTTTCGTGTACGACGCCGATGGACGAGCCATCCTCGATTTCACCTCGGGTCAGATGAGTGCCGTGCTAGGGCACACGCATCCCGACATCGTCGCAACCGTCGCGCGGCAAATGGGTGCGGTCGCTCATCTCTTCAGCGGCATGCTCTCGCGCCCGGTGGTGACGTTGGCCGAGCGCCTCGCCGCGCTTGCTCCCGGCCTCGAGCGCGTGCAGTTGCTGACGACAGGTGCGGAAGCCAACGAAGCGGCGATCCGAATGGCGAAGCTCGTCACCGGCAGGCACGAGATCGTTGCCTTCGCGCAAAGCTGGCACGGCATGACCGGCGCTGCGGCATCAGCGACCTACAGCGCGGGCCGGCGCGGTTACGGGCCGGCTGCGGCTGGATCGTTCGTCATTCCCGCGCCAAACGCTTATCGGCCACGTTTCAAGACCGCCGATGGCAGCAACGACTGGCAGACCGAGCTGGACGATGCGTTCGCGTTGATCGACAGCCAGTCGACCGGCAATCTGGCGGCCTTCATCGCCGAGCCGATCCTGTCTAGCGGCGGCATTCTGGAGCTGCCGCTCGGCTATCTCGCCGCACTGAAGCGAAAATGTGAACAGCGCGGGATGCTGCTGATCCTCGACGAGGCCCAGACCGGAATTGGCCGCACCGGGCAGATGTTTGCCTTCGAGCGCGACGGCGTGGTGCCGGACATTCTCACGCTGTCGAAGACGCTCGGCGCGGGCCTGCCGCTCGCCGCGGTTATGACGACCCAGGCCATCGAGCAGGCCGCGTTCGAGCGCGGCTTTCTATTCTACACCACGCATGTCTCCGATCCGCTGCCCGCCGCGGTCGGCGTGACGGTGCTCGACGTGGTCGCGCGCGACGGGCTGGTCGCGCAGGCGACCGCCAGGGGCAACAGGCTCCGGGATGGATTGCTGTCGTTGCAACAAAGGTTCGAATGCGTCGGCGACGTCAGAGGCCGCGGGCTTCTGCTCGGTCTTGAAATCGTCGTCGACCGGCAGTCGAAGGCGCCGGGCTTCGAACTCGGCGCGCGGATCATGGAGGAAACCATGCGCCGTGGTCTCAGCATGAATATCGTCAAGCTGCCCAGCATGGGCGGGGTGTTCCGAATCGCGCCGCCGCTCACGGTGTCCGAGGCCGAAATCGATCGCGGTCTTGAGATCATGTCGGAGGCGATCCAGGCAGCGGCGAGCGGTCGTTGATCGCGGGGAAGCCTGAACAGGTGCAACTCGCCTGGACATATGGGCGTCCGACGCTGTTCTCGCGGCACGGCATGGTCGTTGCCGCGCATCCGCTTGCGGCGCAGGCTGGTGCACGGCTCCAGATCCAGGGCGGCAACGCTTTCGATGCGGCCGTTGCCACCGCGGCCGCCCTCAATGTGGTCGAACCGTTCATGTCGGGCCTTGCCGGGTTTGGACTGGCCACGATCTGGGTCGCAAGCGAGAAGCGCGTTCGCGTGCTCGACTTAGCGCCGCCGACGCCCGCGAGCTTCCCGGTCGGCAGATACACCAGCCGCCTCGAGCTCGAGCGCGGCGCGCAGGCGGCCTCAACGCCCGGAAATCTCGCGGGCTGGTGTGAGCTGCTCGCGCGCTTTGGACGCAAATCGCTTCCCGATGTCCTGGCTCCGGCGATGACGCTGGCGCGCGACGGCTTTGCTCTTTCGGATTTCGGTCGCGATGAATTCCACCTCACGGACCGCTGAACGAACTTATGGCCGCACTGCCTGAAGCCCTTCGCAACGAGCTGACGCCCGTGATCAAGGATGCGCATTTCAGGGAACCCGCCGACGTGCGAGATTTTCGCAAACGGGTCACGTCTGTAATCTCAAGCTACTCGCGCCGTACATTCGGTCGCTCATGAGGGCAGAAATGTAAAGTGCCCAAGCAACCGACCATGCCATCAGCAAAATAATTCCTGCTCAGAATCACCGCTCATGTTCTGTGCTGTGATCTGCAGCATTGGTAATCTCACACAAAGACGAAACGGCTCCGACGCGGGTTTAGGGGGCGAGCGTCCGAGCCGTCCCGCTCCCAGCAGTAAGCGATCTCTTCCCGTCCGGATCCGACAGGCTTGCGGTTGAAACGCGCAAGGCGCTCGCCGATCCAAAAGTGCGTGATAAACTTCGGCATCGAGCCCATGCAATTGACCCCCGATACTTTGGATGCACTGGTAGCCAAGCAGATCGCAACTGATGCCGAGCTGGGCCGCTCCGCCGGCCTCGGGCGCAAATAGTGGAGGAGGCCGGTGAGTAGCGCCCCGATGCAGTCTTTTCTGGCGAACGACGGCGACGCGCACGAGTTGCAAATGGGGCGATGGAGTCGGCGCCTCGCACCGCTGTTGATCGACTTTGCGGGGATTGATCGTGGCGCCCGTGTGCTTGACGTCGGCTGCGGGACCGGAAATCTCGCCGCTTGCCTCGCCGGCAATTCCGCGATCGGCAGTGTCATCGGCCTTGACCTGGCACTCACCTACATCGAACACGCAAGGCGTAGAAATAGCAATCCGCGTCTCACATTCGAGGTCGGTGATGCCTGTGCCTTACCGTTCGCAAATGCCCGTTTCGATCACTCACTCTCTATGCTGGCGTTGCAATTCGCGCCCGACACCGATCTGGCGATACGCGAGATGAAGCGGGTGACCCGACCGGGCGGTACCGTCGCCGCCGCGACATGGGATACGCGTGGCGGATTTGTGGCTTTCCGGATGATCTTCGACACCGCCGCGATGCTCGATCCACGTGGGCACGAAGCGCGGGCGCGCGCGTACACGCGGCCCCTGAGCCGGCCCGGCAATCTGGCGCAGGCGTGGCGCGCGGCAGACTTAAATGATGTCGTGCAAGATACACGGACCATCCGCATGGACTATGCTTCGTTTGTGGATTTTTGGGCTCCTGCTGAAGGCAGCGAGGGACCGATCGCCGCCTTTGTTGGCTCGCTGGACAGCGCCGCGAAGGCTAAGCTGCACGATGCGGTGCAATTGGCTTATCTCGATGGTGAGCCGGACGGTCCCCGTTCCTACGCAGCTACTGCCTGGGTCGTGAGGGGTACGGTGCCGTAGGGAGTCGGCTTTTGGCCCAACCCAGACCTCCGGCGATGTCCGCTTTAGCGCCGCTGTTGGGGGAGAAACGGACATCAGCGTCCAGCGGCATTTACATCCGGCGACTTGCGTCTATCGCGCGATACTGAGCGGGTTCGCGGACGCTGATCGCATCCACCGCTTCAGCGATCAAAGCCGACATCTCACGGGCGCTTAGCGGCGGCCCGTACGCCTTGCGGGGCAACGCTGTCATTCGGCCTGCAATATTGCCCCCTAAGCCGGGGGATCGGCGTCCAAAATTGCTAGCCGATTGACAGGCAGCAGAACGTGGCGCGCTACGCCAAGGGCAATGGCCGGCTGGTGCTGGCTCTGTCGGCGGCCTTTGCTGGTCCGTTGGTCGGACCGTGTGCAGCTGAGGGCTTCAAGGGCGCATCGTCCAGCTTCCTATTCAGATCTCGCAGTCGATTGAGTTCAAAGCCTTACGCAAACCACCGAACGCGCTTAGCCGACAGGGCTCGGTGTCGCCGGCAGCCTTTGAACGCCCGGAAATGGTAGTTCGCTTGATTTCGGGTTCCTTTGACTTCGACTTAGGAAGGGCAGCGGCAACCTTCTTTGATTTGGGATGGTGCCGATGGTGGTCGATCACCTTGGGGGGGTCCGAAGAATCGATACCCATGCCTTCCGATGGAGAAATGCGTTCCTCGACTAGAGAAGGCTGCGCTGGAGTTTCGCTGCTCGCAGCGGCAATTTCTAGTCGATCAGCTTTCGCCAACGCACCATGTGAATCGGAAATGCCTACGGTCGTTTCGGCAAGGGGCTGGACGACCGCTACTGTACTTCGCGCCGGATTTCTGAGTTCCATCGACACCAGAAATCCAACACCCAATAGGATGAGGAGACCCAACGACACCATTCTCAGCATGATGCTTCTCCACCTTAAAATAGTGCCGGTGAAAATTCATCGATCCATGAGGCAACATGGCGGCGGCTCACGTACCACGTACGGGGTGTTTGCCAACAGGGTTAACCACCGGCCTAGATGTTCCTGACGCGCGACGTCGAATATGCCCGGTGAGCCACAGGGCGACTGGCCGGAGACCATCATTGTACCAAGGTGCAGGCCCGACGACGGCGAACGTGATCGCCTTCATCGGGCCAGAATCGCAGTCACAGACTGATGCCGGTTTCGATTCGTGGAGCAAGAGCAGCAATGGAGCCCGCAAAACCCCGCAAATGGACCGAAGAAGAGACCAAGCTGCTGATCGAACTCGCGCAACGTAAGGAAAGAGTGCCAGCGATGGCGCGGGAGATTGGACGTCACATCGCATCCGTTAGGCGACGAGCTCGCGAATTGGGTTTGCCTCTGCTGCCCGGCCGAGGTGAGAGGTAACTTTAGCTCCCTACCCACTCGCCCCTCCGGCTGGATAATTATCAATGTTGCCTTCATCACACCGTCTCCGCGTTGACCTTTTCATAGTCTTCATGATTGCCGAAAAAGCGGAGTATCAACACGCCATCACGATATTGAACTATGGCAATCAGGCGGTAGTCATTGGCCTTGATGTTGAACACCACACGTCCGCCTTCCGGAATGCAGGCGCGCTCGAACGAGGCGACGGCGCCGAACAGTTCCCGCGCGGCGACGGCCACGTGGAACGGCAGTGTATCGATCAATCCGCTGCCGGCCGATCCGTCGTTGATGCGATTGAGGATGTAGGTCTCGAACCCGGTGAGCAGGCGCGTTCCGCTTCGAGTTCGTTCGGGAGGGTGGTCCCGGATCAAGCCGGCATCGGTTGCTTAGGCCTGCTTTCGGCAAGATGCGGGAACGTCTCTCCGAAGGTCTCATCGGTGCCGCCGGCCTCGATCCAGGCTCCCCTGACGGCCTCGGCCAATGCCTCTCCGGTGATCCCCACGTCGAGCGAGGGGTCCTCGGCAAACGGCCCCCAGCTATGGCTGGGGTATCGAACGTGACCATCGGGAAGTTGAGACATGCCTCAGTCTACTTCGTTTCGCGGTAGGTTTCTACGTTCTTCATCTGCTCGCCGTCCCGGAGATCAAGCGTGCCGCTCCACGGCGACGCGACTTCCAGGAAGAAGACCTTCCCGAACGGCATCAGCTTCGGTCCAAAGCGGGCCGGAATATCATTGCTCGGGACCTTCGCGCCCAAGGCCGCGATCGTGAGGGCCATTTTGGGGCCGCCAGCCTCGATCTCCCTCATCAGCTCGGTCACGTCGAGCTTCTGCCGGCGCAAAGTCTCCATGTGCTGCACCAGGAATCCGTAGGCTTCGATCTTCATCTGGCGCCATGCGTCATCCGTGGGACGAAACCCCATCTTGATCCAGACATAGCGACCGATGCGCTCCGCACGCAGCTTGATCCGGTCGATCCCGATCAGGCGGGTGTCGATCAGGTCTCCCATGAGACGGCTTCCATAGCCGCCGCCTTGCATTGCGTCGGAGACGGCCATTCCTTCGGCGTTGAAGGCTGAGCCTTTCAGATCGAGCTCCCGATGGGCGAACCCGAACTCCTGCGTACCCGGAAAATCTCCGTCGACCCGTAGTGAGAATGCCTCTCTGGCGCCGTCGATGAAATGATAGACGGTAGACTTCGATCCAGGCGCACTTTTGGTGATGCGGTCGGCCATGCCCTCTGGTGTCAGATCGAACGTGTCGTAGAACTTCCCCAGCCACCACTGGCGCGACGCCTCGTCGATAGGCCGCTCGAACCGGAGATTGTTGCCTTCTTCGAACATCCGGGATCGGAACCGGTCGTTTTCGCCAAAATTCGCCATCTGCTCTCCTGACGCGCCGCGGCGCCTCCGTCATTTGAAGCCTGTTTTCTGCGACGCTTCTTGAGCGGACCGGGAGGACTCACGAATTCTTCAATCGGCGGGCCGGTCCGACAGCGGATCCCCGCACGTTACCAGAATATGGGGCTTTTCCGGCCGGCCTCAACAATTGCGTGCCGGTGATGGTTACCGCTTCAGTGTGACCAGGATCGCCGCGGCGGAAATGGAGGCTTCCCAGCGAGGGTCTATTGGGCAGCAACAAACTTGAAGGAATGCGAAGAGCTCCGCCGTCGCCAGCGGAGCTCTTTGGGCTAGGGGACCTACTTTGCCCCGATTAGGGGACAAACTTATAGGGGGCGTACTTTGCCCGCGGCTGCAGTCAAAAAACGGACTACCCGGGGCCTTCGCCGGACGCATACGGTTCAAGCCGATAGCCGGCCGTTCCAACCATTGCTCAGCTTCCTGCATGGAATCGAAAATGGAGGCTGCTTTCGCCAGGACTCCCGCGAGCTTCCATGTTCGCCCACTTTGCTCTGGGCTCAGTGGCTGCGGAATGTAGGCGGACATCGTCCTGAGAACACGACGTGACGGAACCTGCGCTTCAGTAAGTGTTCGATGACCACCTGTGGCGGATAGTGTTGCAAAAGTCGGAAATTGAAGGACGCAAAAAATTTCGCAAAAGCTGATTTTTAGCCGGCTCCACCACTGCAATACTGCGTAACGCCAATACGAAGCTCCCTGGTCGTTTTGTAGGATGAAGCCGAAAGATTGACTTCCGTCAAATCCGCGGCCGCACCGAGTTGAAGGCATCACCTCACGCGGTCGGGAGCACCGGCGATGGAACCGAGTACCTCAATCGGCTAGAGCCTGATCTTGCCACTCCGGAGTATGAACTAGCAGCAGCGCCCAGCATTACGTCCATCGAAGCGCCGCTCGATGAACATGTTGACGTATTCGCGCTCAGCCATTGGTGCCGTGCCAGGATGCCGCCTCGCATGGTGGATCAAGTAGGCCTTATAATCGGGCGCACCAATGGCCCGAAGCCAGCCCATGCGCAGTTGTTTGGCCGCGTCCCGCGCGCACGCAAAGCACTCTTCTACCGTCGCCCCAGTGACTTCCCGGCACGACAGGACCGATTTCCGAACATTACGCAGGAGCACCAGACAATCCTCCCTCACGAATTGCAGGTGGCGTCTCAGCCGCACTCGGCATGGCGTTGCGGAACGCCTTCAGCGACATTCGCAGCGTGAAATAAGCCATGACTAGCACGAGAGCAACGAACAGCACCGTGAGCGTGCCGCATATGTAGTTGTTGAAAGCCACACGCTCCATCTCGGCAATGCTCTTGGCCGGAGCGAGGACGGTGCCAGCCGAAGCCGCCTCGCTGTACTTGTTGGCCAACGCGTAGAATCCGATGCGCGGATCGGACGAGAATGCCTTCATCCACCCTGCCGTCAGGGTGCAAACCAGAAGCCAAGCCGTGGGCGCAAGCGTCACCCATGCGTAGCGCTCCCGCTTGAGCTTGATCAGCACGGTAGTAGCCAACAGAAGTGCAATGCCGGCGAGCATCTGGTTCGAGATGCCGAATAGCGGCCAGATCGTATTCACTCCGCCAAGCGGGTCGATCGTGCCCTGATAGACGAAGTAGCCCCACGCGGCGACACAGAGCAGTGTAGCAACCACATTGGAAAACAGGGACTCTGTGCGGCCGAGCGGGGCGTAGATGTTGCCGAGCAGATCCTGAATCATAAATCGGCCTGCGCGGGTGCCGGCATCAACCGCCGTGAGGATGAACAGTGCCTCGAATAGGATGGCGAAGTGGTACCAAAACGCCTCGAGCGCCTTACCTCCAAAGGCCTGAGCCATGATTTGCGCCATACCCACCGCTAAAGTCGGAGCGCCGCCGGCTCGGTTGAGGATAGTGTGTTCGCCCACGTCAGTTGCGGTCTGATTGATCGCTTCAGGGGTGATCACCCACCCCCAATTGCTAATTACCTCGGCTGCCCTTTGGGGCGTGTCGCCGATTACCGCCGCCGGACTGTTCATGGCGAAGTAGATGCCAGGATCGAGCACACATGCAGCGGAAAGTGCCATTATGGCGACGAAAGACTCCATTAGCATGCCGCCGTAACCGACAAAACGGGCGTCCGACTCTCGCTCGATCATCTTTGGCGTTGTGCCCGACGAGATTAACGCGTGAAAGCCTGACACTGCGCCGCATGCGATGGTGATGAAGAGGAACGGGAATAGTGGGCCGGAAAACACTGGTCCGCTACCGTCGGTGAAACGGGTCACCGCTCCCATCTTTAGGTCGGGCTGGACCAGATATATACCGATCGCGAGCGCGACAATGACGCCGATCTTGAGGAACGTGCTGAGGTAATCGCGAGGAGCGAGGAGGAGCCATACTGGCAGCATGGAGGCGATGGCGCCATAAACGATGATTGCCAAAGCCAGGGCAGGTGCGCTGTAGGTGAAAGCTGGCCCGAGCGTTGCGTCCTGGGCCACGTACTGGCCATACCAGATGGCGAGTAAGAGAACTATCACGCCGAATGCAGAGGCTTCTCCCACTTTGCCTGGCCGAATGCTCCGCATGTAGACGCCCATGACCATGGCGGTCGGGATCGTGACGGCAACCGTGAACGTGCCCCATGGGCTTTCGCCCAATGCCTTCACGACGACCAGGCCGAGCGCGGCGAGGATTATGATCATAATCCCGAGGGTGCCAACGAGGGCGACGCCGCCCGCGATTGGGCCCATTTCCATTCTCACCATTTCGCCGAGTGAGCGGCCGTCGCGTCGCATCGAGCAGAACAGAATAACGAAATCCTGTACCGCGCCCGCAAACACCACTCCTACGAGGATCCAAAGAGTTCCCGGCAGATAGCCCATCTGTGCAGCGAGCACCGGCCCGACCAGTGGACCGGCCCCCGCGATGGCCGCGAAGTGATGACCGAAGACGACGTATCTGTTGGTAGGAACGTAGTCGAGCCCATCATTATGGCGTTCGGCCGGCGTCAGGCGTGTGTCGTCCAGCTTCAAGACCTTCTCGGCGATGAACTTGCCGTAAAACCGATAAGAGATGAGGTAAACGCAGATAGCCGCGGTCACTAGCCAGGCCGCACTAACTGGCTCATTGCGATTGAGCGCGATGCCAGCAAGTGCGAATGCGCCCAGCGCCGCTATACCTGTCCATATCACCCAAGATAGTGTCCGCTTCGGCAGCTCAGGATTTGTGAGTGCGTGTTGCGACATGGCCTTCCTCCCTAGGTTGGCTCCAGTCCAGAGGTATTGCCCAAGGAATCCTCGCTCGGCTACCTGCGATAAGTAGTTTACCAGGCCGGCGTGGTGACCATTTTCGCGTTGAGCACATGAGGGTGGCGCGGCAAGGACAGCAACCTCGCTGAGGTGATGGCGTCGGCCTGCGCACCTGAATCGGCATAGTGTAATACCGAGCTGATGAAGTTTATTCTCTACCTTCTCGCTCCGTTTTACAAGTTGAGAGAAGGTTTTAGAGTTGCGCCTTCTTTCCCTGTTCGGGGCTCCGACAAACCAATCAGAGCCCGCTCACAAGCGTCGAGGAATTCTGTGTCATCGCTTGGTGAGACAAATAAACTAAACGCTTCTCCCTCGTCCCTCGCGCCGACCCTATTGCAGTCGAAGCGGCAGATTGAGGGGGCCGCGGAAACCGAATCCGTGCCAGCGCACGCTCGCAGGATCAGGCAAGGTCATGTTGGGAAAGCGCTCGAACAGCATCGGCATCAGGATGTCCCCGACAGTTCGCCGCGACAGGTGCGCGCCCGCGCAATGATGCGGGCCGTTGCCAAAGGCCTGGTGAGGATTGGGGGCGCGAAGCGCGTTGTAGTTCTCGCCGTCTTCGATGACGTCCTCGTCTCGGTTGGCGGAGGCCTGGATCGTCATCACGGTGTCGCCCTTCGGGATGAAGCAGCCGCGAATCTCCGTGTCCTCCATAACGAGCCGTGAACTCGCCTGGATCGGCGCCACCCACCGGACCCCTTCCTCGAAGGCGGCGCGCCATTTGTCGCCTGCGCGCACGCTGTCGAGCTGATCGGGATTGGTGAGGAGGCCGTAGAGGATCGTCAGCAGGGCGTCGCGTGGCTCGTTGATGCCGCCGCCGATCGCGATTTTTACGTTGGCGATCATCTGGCTTTCCAGAATAGGAGTCTTCGCGTTCACCATGAAGGAGAGCGCTGAGGAATCCGGCTCGGCACGCACGCGTTCGGCGTTCGCGCGGATACATTTGTCCATTTCCGCATTGGCGATATCGGTCGCTTGGAAAGGCCCTGGCGTCCAGCCGAAATTGCCGGCACCGTCGATCAGCGTCTGCGACCATCGTTGCATGTCCTCATCGCTCGCGTCCGGAACGCCTATCGCATGCGCCAGCATCCGCGCGGCAAGCGGTCCCGCGAGCGCGGGAAAGAGATCGACAACCTCGCCGCGCGGCAGCCGGTCGAGATACGCCGCCGCCAGGTTCGCATATAGCGGCCCCCAGACGGATTCGATCGTCTTCGGCATCAGGGCCGGCATCATCGCCATGCGTTCGGTCCGATGCTCGTCGTGGTCCTTGCGCATCAGCGTATGCGCGAGAAAGGCGCGCTTCATGGGCGTGTTCGGATCGTTGGAGCTGAACAACGCCGCATTGTCCTTCACGTATTTGGTGTCGGCAGCCTTGGTGAGGAACGTGCGGCCCACGGACTTGACGCGCAACACGGGCGCTTCGCGCCTCAGGCGCTTATAGATCGGATAGGGATCGCGCGTGAGCTCCGCGATCGTGATCGTCTCGTTCAGGGGGGCCAAGGCGGCATTCGACATGGCGGATGGTCCTGTTGCCACGCGTCAGTATGAGCCAAGGTGCGGCAAGCGCAATGGGGCAGGCGCAAAACAGCGCAACCCGGTGTCCGCCGCGCCCGCTGGCGCAAAGCCGGAAACTTTAATCTCACCTTGCCGTTAACGGGCCTCAGACACCGATTCTCGATGGCTCAGACCGGCTGCCTGTGATCATCGGTTGAGGAGCACTGTTGCCGAAGCCAGACTTTCCCGATGGCTCAATTTACGGAATGAGCAATTATGGAAGGACCGCTTCTGGCGCAAAGCGGCCGGTCACCGGCATGTCTGCTCCTGGCGGCAGAACGGAAGTGGACGTTTTGGGGCTGTTCGGTGCAAACGCACGTCGCTTGTCCGTCAATCTGTGAGGATGCGATGGTTCGTGGCGGCTTGAGAATCAACTAGCGCGAGTTTGCAACTACCGCACGGACAGCTTAGGTTTCTGCGCCTCTTCGATATGCCGCCGCTGATCGAGAAACGCCTGGCTAGACCGCGTCTTGTACAAGTCCAGATTCTCGGTCTCGTCGGGCCGCAGTGTGATCGCCTCATCGACATAAGTGAGCCGGTGCGGATCCGACTTGACCTTGCGCGCCAGCCGGTGGAGGCGCAGCGCTAGCGATGCCCATTGCGCGGCCTTCAGGACGGTCTCGGCGACATAGCGCGGATAGAACGACCAGGCCGGCTCGACCGGCAGATGCGGACGCCGCTCGTCGCGGCTCTTGAGCCGCAGCACACCCCCTTCGAGCGGATGGACCTGCTCGATGGGATGGTAGCCTTTGAAATAAAGCGCGTAGGTCCCGATCTTGCCGACATTGTTGCCCATGGCCGCGGCACGCCGCATCAGGGTCTCGATGTGCTCCCAGCTGTAATAGGTGTTCCAGGCGAGCTCGCAGGCCCGCTCCCAGTCCGCCTTGGACATGGCGGGGTGGTCGACCGTGACGTGGTCCAGGTCGTATTTGTTGAGGTCCGCATCCATCGCGACGCCCTTCATGTAGAGCGTCTTGTGATCCTCCGAGCCCGGCAGCGGCGTCAGGAAGAAGAACTCCAGCATGTCGATCGGCAGCTCACGCTTGATGATCTCGATGTCGCGGACGATCGATTCCGGTGTGTCGTTGGGAAAGCCCAGAATGTAGCCGCCGACGGTCATGATCCTGGCCTTCTTCCAGGCCAGCATCATCTCGCGATAGTCGGTGATCTTGTTCTGCCGCTTCTTGGCGCCGAGCAGACTGTCCGGGTTGATGTTTTCGAGGCCGATGAAGCATCGCCGGACGCCGGCCTTGGCGCATTTCTCGATGAAGTTCGGTAGCTTGTGGCAAAGCGTGTCGACCTGGATCGTGAAGCGGAGGTCCCAGCCCTCCTTCTCGCGCAGCGCGATGATGCGGTCGAGCAGGCTTTCCCAATCCTTGTTGCGCGCAAAATTGTCGTCGGTGAGGAAGAAGGCGAAGACGCCCTGGGCGACGTTGGCGCGGATCACGGCCTCGATGTCGTCGGCGCTGCGGCGTCGCGACTTGCGGCCCTGCACGTTGATGATGGTGCAGAACGAGCACTGGAACGGGCAGCCACGCCCGGCGTCGAAGCTCGTGGTGTGGCCGATAACCCGCCGGATCTGCTGGCGGGGAATGATCGGCAATGGCTGGCTCTCCAGGTGCGGCAGATCGTCGATGTAGTTGTAGAGAGGCTGCAATCGTTCGGCGGCCGCGTCCTGCAACAGCTCCTCCAGCCGTCCCTCGGCCTCGCCTGCGAAGACCGACACACCGAGGTCCATCATCTCCTGAACGCCGGGATCGCGCTCCGGCAGCATCGAGAGGGTGCCGGACACATGGAAGCCGCCGATCGCAACGTGGATTCCGAGCTTGCGAAACCGTCTCGCCAGATCAAGCGATCGGGGAAACTGGTTCGACTGGACTCCGACCAGCATCACCATGCCGGAATCCGCGGCCTTGATTGCGCGCGCCAGATCCGCGACACGCACCTTCCAGTTGGTCTCATCGATGGCGTCGATCTCGATGTCGAAATCGGGCCCGAGAACCTGGCGTTCACGACAATCGAGCGCGATGCCGTAAAGGCAGGCCAATGAGTTCGAAGGCAGGCCGCCGCGCCACCATCGAATGACGTAGCCATCGGCGTCGTATTGTGACGGCTTGATCAGAACAAGCCGGAAACTCCTGCTCTTGCTCATAAGCAAGGGGTAGCTCGATGTCGGTCAAAGACCAACTGCTTTCCGCGAGGTCCCTCGCAAAAAACGACGAACTGTGACACGAAAAACATCCTATCCGAGTACCTCGGCTAACCGCACACGGCGCAATCGCATGTTCGGCACAAATTGGGGTGCGCAGTCGCCAGCTAGTCATGCGCCAGACGTCCGTTCTGGGTCACACCCGGAAGAACTCGGCCTGAGCATATCAAGTCTGCTTCACCCCAAGGAGCGGACATCTAGCGGACATGCTGGGTCGACCGCTTGGGGCCAAGAGGCGACATCGCTACTTGAGAAGTGGTGTTGAATGCTACCGCGGGTCACGAGGTTGGTTTATGCACCACGGCTAGTGGCCCGCGGCAAATCCTCTATCGACGCGCTCCGACGCGATTAACGCCGCCATTGGCATTACCGCCCACGTTATGACGGATGCGGCGCGCGCGACGGGCCGTGGCCGGAGGGCAACGCCAGCCCGGGCAACGCAACCCACCGGATAGTCGACGTACTGGCAATACACGATCGCGCGGGCCGGTGATGGAGCAAGCGTGGCCCCTGCAAGTCCCAGAAGTGCGCTGGCAGCGACTCTTGTAACCGTCACTGACTTGATCGAAAGTCGCATCTTAGCCTTCATGATGGTCCTCCTAAGGGTAGCAGAAGCCGCATTCCTACGGCTTACGATAGCGTGTGCGCGGAGACATGAGCGACCTTGACGTACATCGAGGGTGAACTGGGCTGTGCGTTAACTCCGTCGGACATCCTCCGTGTTCTTGCCTCCCGTCACCTCGTTTTGCTGACAGCACCAACCGCGATCTTGATTCAGATCAACCAGCTTCGTGATACCCGCACCAAAACAAGAGACCGACTGGGCTAGGGCGATTAGTTGGTGCGTGCATGACGCCGACTTGGTATGTCACCTTCGAGGTTCGTAAACGCGGCACGCTGCCGAAGCAGCGGAGCCCTCGGGAAACAAGGACCTTCGCTACGGAAGCAGAGGCCAAGGCATTCGTTCGTGCAAAGCTCGACGAAGGTCTCGTTGTATTTGCGGGCACGATCAATCCGCACGTCCCCAGGCAACTCATTCCGTCGCCCCGCATCCAAGCTTGGCTTGTCGATGAACAATGGAACGCTGAGCCAGATACAGGTCCCGACGCGGAATAAGCACGTTCCGGTGCACACACCGCTCTCGAGTGTTGCCATTTTGTTACGGGCTTAGGGTCTCATCGCTTTTGACTTTGGACGTTCGCAGCACCTCATAAGAGCTCGCGTTCTCTGAACGAAAAGCTCTGAGCAAGGGGATATGGACGATGAAAAGGCTTTCGATGGCTGCGCTCAGTCTCGCAGCGCTGAGCATGACGGCTCCTGCCATGGCCGCCGATATGGCCGTCAAGGCGGCGCCGCCGGCGCCGGTGGTGGCGATCTACAACTGGAGCGGATTCTACATTGGCGCCAACGGAGGCTGGGGGCAGAGCCATGGTTGCGTGGATTTCCTGACGCCCGCCGGGACAGTCGCAGGTGGTTGCGCTGATCGTTCGGGCGGCCTTGTTGGCGGGCAGATCGGGTACCGCTGGCAAACGAACCAGTTTGTGCTCGGCTTGGAGGCGCAGGGTGACTGGGCCGAGATCAAGAACACACGCGTCAGCTTGATCGATCCATTGATCTCAACCACAGGCAAGATTGATGGCATTGGGCTGTTCACGGCTCAACTCGGATGGGCATGGAACGCGTCGCTGTTCTACGTGAAAGGTGGCGCTGCGGTGACGCGCAATCGCTTTGATGTCTTCAACAACCTCACCGGAGTCGGCCTGGCCTCCGCAGGTCACACGCGCTGGGGCGGTGCCCTCGGTGTCGGCTGGGAATACGGTTTCTCGCCGAATTGGTCGCTCGGCATCGAATACGACCATCTCTGGATGGGGCGTGACAACACATCCTTCGCAGGCGTGGTCACGCCAGGGGGCATCACCCTTCTCGGCAACGGGGTCAGTCAGGATGTGGACTTGGTCACACTTCGGTTGAACTATCGTTTCGGCGGTTATTCGGCACCGGTCACCGCTCGCTATTGAACCGTACTTCGCGCAGATTGGAGGCCCCGGCATGGCACCGGGGCCTCTCAATTAAGAACGACAAAGGGTCTTCGCTTCGACCCGGCTGTCAATTCTGAGGATCGAAGCCGGCGAGTTGCTGCCGGTCCAACAGTACGATCTGGCGGTGGGTGGCACCGATGAAGCCGAGGATGCCAAGCGCGCGCAGATGCGATAACGCCCGCGAAACGGTTTCCAGCTTGAGTCCAAGGTAGTCCGCGATATCACGCCGTGACATTGGCAGTGCTAAAATGCCGGCGTCGGTGAGCCGCTTGTCCATCTCAAGGATGAAGGCCGCGACGCGCTCGATCGAGGTTTTGCGTCCAAGGAGCAGCATATGGTCTTCCGCATGCTTCAGATTGCTGGTGGTCATGCGGAGCAGATGCTTGGCCAGCGCGCCATCACTGCCGGAAATTACATCGAGATTTTGTCGCCGAATGAGGCGAACCGTCGTGTCCACGACGGCTTCTGCCGTAGAGCGGTGCAGGCTTCCATTCTCCAGTCCGAAGATATCGCCGGAAACGTAAAAGGCGCCGATTTGCCGGCGGCTATCACGAAGCAGCTTGAAGCTTCGTACCGCGCCTGACTTGATCTGATAGACATAATCGGCGGGTTCCTTTTCGCCGTAGATCTTGTTGCACTTCCGATAGGTAAGTTGGCTCAGGCTGACGATCGGATTGGTTTCGGTCGGTATCCCCAGTTCGCAAAGGGAGTGCGGATGAGGCACCGACACTGAGGTGATATGCATCAGCATTGGACCCATTCCTTAATCTGGTGATGATGGGCCTGGTAACCGTGCAATTCCGGTGCCGGGTTAGCGGCGTGCGTGGTGACAAGATTTTCAGGGATAGTGCATTCTCGGTATTGTCCTAAAGTTCATTGCACCAAAGGACAGCAGGGCCCGAGTTTGGATCTGTTTGCTTGCGGCGCTGCGGCGCAGAACTCTGCCACCGGTCTGCAGCTTAAGACCGGCGCTACGGTGATTGTTGGTAGCTCCAGCGTGACTAATCGCGCCAACAACGTCGCCGGATACAGTTGCCCGATAACCGCTTCGATGTTGCAGAGGCTCCTTGCCCATGGATGGACGGGCACGATGTCGCCGTATCCGGTCGTCGTCAGCGTGGCAAAGCTCAAATAGAAAACCTTGCTCGCAAGCGATCAGTCATCCACGAACTCGATGCCTTTGAATGCATCGGCGGCCGGCAGGCAAATCCCACGGCAATCAAAAGATATACGAGGACAGCGCCGACGACGCGGTGATAGGTGATGTAGCCTGGACCGAATACGGCCCTCGTAACGACAGCTCCCAAGGCTATGGCGATCAGCAACCATGACGCCGCCAGCAGATGCAAGTTGTAGGGCCAAGCGTAGTAATAGCGCTGCAAGAGCACGATGACGTTCGCAATAAGCCCAAGTAACATCATTCCAAGTGCGATCTTGCTCTTCGAGATAATCGCCATGCTCGCCATCACAGCAAGCAAGATGGTAATTGCCCCGGCATGGAGAACAAAATGGCCGGTCGCTTGAAGAGGCGCAAAGACGAAGACGATCGATACGAGGAGAATTGTGAGTAGCGTCAGCAGCCAATCGTTGATGCTCAAGCGCATCCGTTCTCGCAGAAGGTCTACTTTCATACCGTTCCCCCTGTTGGCTTCCAGCTCCAGCCTTCGACATGCGACGTGGAGGTGTCTGTGCGATGTATGAATAGGGGCCGCGAGACTCGGCGTTTGGATTTTGCCCGGACGCCGATCACCAGGTTCTGAAGCCGAACCAGCCGAACTGTCCTTGTCGTGCCACTAGAAGCATCTGCGGCTTGACGTGCCGTCTCGGCCGGGCGGCGACGTTTGATGTCTTGTGTTGTCGCTTGCGATCGATAGATTCGGGCGGGCGTGCATCTGGACGCGGCAGCATTGCGAGTGCATTCGCGACTGTCGGGTTATCGATCCGGTTGACGGGCGGTTCGGTGACGCCTGACGACATCGCGACATCTGGGATCTTGACCGCGGGTGCGGCGGAAACGATTGTCGGCGACCGGGCATCGAGCACAATTCGCTCCGGCCATTTGCGATCGGAGTGAATGCGTATTGCTGGTCGATCAGCCGGCACCTGTTCAGGGATTTGCCCCCTCGGAACACAATAGTCTGCGACAAAGAGCAGTAAGAGCAACGCCGCTCCGACCTTCCAGAGATATGCCAGCAACGGCATGCCGGTAGCTCCTGTGCCCTCGAAACAACTGCCTTGGGCCAGTTCTACGACGTTGTCTCACGCATGCTGCACAATGGCGACGTACTTCTTGATCTAGATCAAGCGCGTTGGGCTGATCGGAAACGTGATCCAGCTTCACTCGGAATTGCGCACGCTCCAATGTGAATTACTTGAGATGAAGTGCAACGTTACCATCCTTCCGGTGGAGAGCTGCGAGCGGTGGACCTCTATCGCAGAGTTCCGCTTTGGGTCAATCGCGTCGTTGTTACAGTCGGCCAGCTACTACGCGGCAATGGCGACCTGAAGGGGCCGCCCCATGAAATCGACGTCGTCGCGATCCAGGGCGACAAGGTCTTCTTTCTCGCTGTCACCAATGCGGTGAAGACGGCCGAGATTCCGGCCTGCGAAAAAGTCTGGAAGCAAATGATGGCGAGGAAGACACCGGAGGATTCCATGGCCAAGGAAGACGGGGCCATGGACGCCTACACAAAATGCTTTGCCAAGGAGGCGCCAGGTCAAAGCTGGTTCGCGGCGGCCGTGAAGAAGGCGCGGGGCCAGTTGGAGCTGCTGCTCGCGCGGTAGGATCCCTCGGAACTAACCGATCCGGAAACGGTGTTCCGGCAGCCCCTGCGCGACGCCGTCAATGGCCAGGAGATGGCCGGCCTGCGGCTCGACGTCAAGCTGCTGCCGATCCAGGAATTTTCTGGCCGTCGTCACATACAGCGTTTTGAGATCGCTTCCTCCGAAGCAAAGACAGGTCGGATTGGTGACAGGCAGGGGAATGACCGTGTCGATCGTCCCGTCAGGCCGATAACGCACCACCCGACCGCCCGAGAAGAACGCCGTCCACAGCCCGCCATCGACGTCAACGCACGCGCCGTCAGGTCTTTCTCCGGAGGCGCTGTAATCCGCAAATAGGCGCCTGTTGCTGATCAGGCCGTCGTCGAGATCGAAGTCGAACGCCCAGGTGCAGTAACGCCGCGTGTCCGTGAAATAGAACGTCCGATTGTCGGGCGAGAACGCGATCCCATTGGACACGATGACGTCGTCGAACAGGCGCGTCACCTGACCGTCTCCGGTGACGCGGTACAGCGAGCCGTTCGGCCGGTGCAATTGATTGTCCATAGTGCCGATCCACAGGCGGCCGCGCGCGTCCACGCGGCCGTCGTTGAGGCGGTTGTCCAGGCCGCGTTCGACCTCGACGACGGTCTGGCGATGGTCGAGGGTCAAGTCCTGCGCGAGCAGATGCGAACCGTCTGACGTCAGGGCCTGGCTGCCGACGAATTGGCAATCATAGGAGGCTTTGTAATGGGCGCCCGTCGCGGGATCGAAGGATTGATGAAGCCGGCCGTCGATGTCGATCCACCACAGCTTGCGGGACCGGTCGCACCACAGCGGCGTTTCGCCAAGAATGTCCGCGCTGGCGACCGCGGTCTCGACCCTGTGCGCGGGAATCGTTTTCGCAGTCATTCCGGAATCCGGTTCCAGCCGCGCGCGCTATCGCCAAAGGCCTGATAACCATCGGCGGTGACGGCGATGGTATCCTCGAGCTTGATAAAACCCCGTCGCTTGTGAGGCAGCGTGGTTTCAATCGAGATGACCACGCCGGCCTCAAGCGGCGCATTGGCGTCGTCGGCGGGGTAGGGAATGGGTCCGCTCGCCGTCAGGCGCGGCGCTTCGTGGCTGACGATGCCCATGCCATGGGCGACGAAGTGCATGTGCTTGCCGTGAGGAGACCGCGCAAGCGCTTCGTTCGCTGCAGCGTAGATATCGGCGCCGATGAGACCGGCGCGGATCGGAGCGCGGGCCGCCTGCTGGATCAGGTCGATTTCGCCGAGCAGATCGACGAGCTCGCCGTCCGGCGCCCCATGCATGGCCATCCGGCAGAGATCGCCGATATAGCCTTTGTAATTCCCGCCCGAATCCAGTGACACGATATCGCCGCGCTCGAGACGTTGCTCGGACGGCGCCCGGTTGAGGCTCGTTCCCATCGTCACCAGGGCGTATTCGAAGATCATGTCGCGGGAAAATTCGGCCTGCCGCAAATGCCCGATGATCTCGCGCTTGCTGTGTCCGGGCCGGGCGTGGTTCACCGCATCCATCATGGAGGCGACCACGCGCTCGGACGCTTCGCGCAGGATCTCCAGCTCGGCTGCGGTCTTGATCGACCGCAGTTTCTCGAGCGGGCGCATCGCCTCGACGAGCTGGGAATCGGCGAGATCCCGACGCAGTACATCGGCGGCATCGACGGGCAGGAACGACATCTCGACGCCGACACGCAGCGCCGTCGTCGCGACCGCCTTCACATGCCTGAGCGCGAGCGCCATCGCCTCGACCGAGGTCGACGATCCGAATACGGCCGGCGGCATCCAGTATCCGGCGGCGGTCCTGTTCTCGACGCTGTCCCGCTCGTTCCGGTTGGCAACATAGGCGCACTTCTCCGGGGCGCCCTTCAAATAGACGAAGATGGGCAGATAGCGGCTGATGCCGATCGCTTCCATGTAATCGAACTGGAAGTGATAGTAACCGCCGAGCAGGTACTGAATGTTGTGCTTCGCGGTGACGATCAGCACGTCGATGCCGAAATCGTCGAGCAGGCCGTCGAGCCTTGCCGTGGAGAACGGAATTTTCGAACTCATTGATCGTTCTTCTTCGCTGACGACTTGATCTCTTGGGCGGGCGAAGGCGGTCAGCTGTCCTTCCAGGAGGACAGCGCATGCGCGACGCAGCCATTGATGTGGTCGCTGAGGACGGCCCTGGCGCTCTTGATGTCACGCTTCAGAGCGGCTTCCAGCAAGGCCTTGTGCTGGTTGATCGTCTCCGTGCCGCGGTAGCGCAGCGCATAGCGGAAGTATTTGTCGAACACGATCGCATGGGTATGCATCAACTCGCGCGACCCGCAGCTCGAGATCAGCGCCTGGTGGAATTCGCCGTCGTAGCGCTTGCGCAGCTCGGGATCGTCGCCTTCCTTGAGGACGGTGCGTTCGGTCGCCGCCAGCTTGTGATGCGCGGACACGACGCGGCCCTCCCACTCGACGTCGCCGGCCCGGAATGACTCGGCCATCGCGTGATGCTCCAGCAGGATGCGCAGCTCGGCGAGCTCGCGCAGGTTCTGGATCGAGATCGGCGCCACCTCGAAGCCGCGCTGGCCTTCGGCGACCACAAAACCCTCGGACGTGAGGCGATTGAGGATCTCGCGCAGCGTCGAGATGCTGACGCCGTAATCTTCCTTCATGGCATCGAGCTTGAGACGCCCGGCAGGCGTGAGCACGCCGAAAATGATGTCGGAGCGAATGCGCTGATAGCCGCTGTCGCCTGCCGACATTGGCCGTTCCTCGAGTGTCGTCATGCGCTCTAGTCCCGCTGTCCGGATTGCCGGCCCGCCGTGCGGCGGCCGAACCATCAATGTTGCCAGCAATATAGCAGACCGACGACACATGACGTCTACTGAAATCTCATATGAAATTGATTTTGTCGTTTGACATGGAAATATATGTATGATGTGTAAATAAACGGAGGGTACGGAAAACAAGGCCTTAAGCCGCCGTTCGTGCCCCGGTGAACAGGGAGGAAACGATGAGCTTGTTGATACGGGCGCTGTCTGCGACGGCGATCTGCGTGGCGCTGACGGTCGGCGCATCCGCCGCTGACGACATCCAGGAGCGGACGATCAGGTGGGGCCACCTCAACAACACCGATCACCCTGTCAGCTTTGGCGTGCAGAAGTTTGCCGAGATCCTGCTGGCGAAGAGCGGGGGCAAGATGAAGGTGCGAGAGTTCGCAGCCTCCCAGCTCGGCAATGAGTTGCAGCAGCAATCGGCACTGCGCGGCGGCACGCAGGAGATGCTGTCGGCCTCGACCACCTCGCTCGCAACCGTCATTCCGGAATTCGGCCTCGTCGACTTCCCGTTCCTCTTCAACACGACCGAGCAGGCCGACGCGCTCGCGACCGGTAAATTCGGCAACGCGATGATTGACACGCTGCCGTCGAAGGGGCTGATCGGTCTCGGCTATTGGGGCCTGGGTTTCCGCAATGTCACCAACAGCACCCGCCCGATCACGAAGGTCGAGGACTTCAGCGGGCTCAAGCTTCGCGTGATTCCGAACCCGGTCTATCTCGAAAGTTTCAGCGCCTTTAAGGCCAATCCGGTCCCGATGGCCTTCGGCGAGCTGTATTCGGCGCTCGAGACCCGCACCGTCGACGGCCAGGAGAATCCCTACACGGTCATTCTCTCGAACAAGTTCTACGAAGTGCAGAAATACGTCTCCGCGACCAACCACACCTTCACCCTGAACATCATTCTGGTGAGCAAGGTGTTCTGGGACAAGCTGTCGCCGACCGAGCAGCGCCTGATGCGCGAGGCTTATGCAGAGAGCCGCGACTACCAGAAGGAGCAGACGCGCCTTCAGACCGAAAAGGCGCTGGCGGAATTGCAGGCCAAGGGCATGCAGTACAATGCGATCGCACCTGAAGAGACCGATCGCATGCGTAAGACAGTGCAGCCGGTCGTGGACAAGATCTCGGCCAATCTTCGGTCCGAGACGGTGAAGCTCTTCAACGACGAGGTCGAGCGCATCCGCAAGGACGTGAAGTAGCCGACGTCTCCATCACGCAGGCGGCGGGGCCGGCCACTGGCCGGCTCACACCCCTCATTTGCCCGGACGTCACGCATGGCGCGAGCTCTTGACCTCTACTGCACGTTCCTGAAAGCCGTCATTGCCGCGTGTCTTGCAGTGATGGTGGTGCTGGTGTTCGGCAACGTCGTCCTGCGTTACGGCTTCAACTCCGGCATCACGATTTCGGAGGAGCTGTCGCGCTGGCTGCTGGTCTGGCTGACCTTCCTCGGCGCCATCGTCGCGCTGCGCGAGCACGCGCATCTCGGCGTCGACAGCCTGGTCCGCATGCTGCCGGCTTACGGAAAACGCATCTGCTTCATCATCAACTATTGCCTGATGCTGTTTGCCGATTGGCTGCTGCTCTCGGGCAGCTGGCGCCAGACCATCATCAACATCGACGATCGCGCGCCGGCGACCGGCCTTTCGATGGCCATCTTCTACGCGGTCGGCGTGATCTTCGGCGTATCGGCCGCAGTCATCCTTCTCTACGACCTCGTCCGCGTGCTCACGGGACAGGCCAGCGAGGCCGATATGGTGGCAGTCAAGGAATCGGAAGAGCACTGATGCTGACCATCGGGATCACGCTATGACGATCGCCGTCTTTACCTTATCGCTGCTCGGCGCCATGGCGCTCGGCATGCCGATCGCCTTTGCGCTGATCGTCTGCGGCGTCGCCCTGATGAGCACGATCGACATGTTCGACGCCCAGATCGTGGCGCAGAATGTCATCAACGGCGCGGACAGCTTTCCGCTGATGGCCATTCCCTTCTTCATGCTCGCGGGTGAGATCATGAACAAGGGCGGCCTGGCCAAGCGTATCGTCAATGTCGCGCTCGTTGCCGTAGGCCATTTCCGCGGGGGGCTTGGCTACGTCACGATCCTCGCGTCCTGCATCCTGGCTTCGCTCTCGGGTTCGGCCGCGGCCGATGCGGCTGCGCTCGCGGCTCTACTGGTGCCGATGATGGTTGCGGCAGGGCACAAGAAGTCCTATGCGGCGGGTCTCGTGGCGGCGGGGGGCATCATTGCCCCCGTCATCCCGCCCAGCATCGGCTTCGTCATCTTCGGCGTCGCCGCGGGCGTTTCGATCTCGAAACTGTTTCTGGCCGGCATCGTGCCCGGGCTGCTGCTCGGCGCTGGGCTTTGCATGGCGTGGGCGTGGGTGGTGCGGAAAGAGAACCTGACGCCGCCGCCGCGAGCCTCGGGGGCTGAGATCATCAAGGCCGTCGTCGATGGTTTCTGGGCGCTGATGCTGCCGGTCATCATCGTGGTCGGCCTGCGTTTCGGCATCTTCACGCCGACGGAAGCCGCGGTGGTTGTCGCCGTCTACTCCCTGTTCGTCGCGACCTGCATCTACCGTGAACTGAAACTGTCGCAGCTCTACGCCATCTTCGTCTCCTCTGCCGTGACGACGAGCATCGTGATGTTCCTTGTCGCCGCGGCGCTGGTATCGTCCTGGCTCATCACCGTGTCCGAGATATCCGCACAGGTCGTGACCCTGCTGAAGCCCTTCATGGGCAACAACACGCTGTTGATGCTCGCGATCATGGTCGTGGTGGTCATCGTGGGGACGGCGCTCGACATGACGCCGACGATCCTCATTCTCACGCCGATCCTGATGCCGATCATCAAGGCGGCGGGCATCGACCCCGTCTATTTCGGCGTCCTCTTCATCATCAACAACGCCATCGGCCTGATCACGCCACCGGTCGGCATCGTGCTCAACGTCGTCTGCGGCGTCTCGAGGATCAGCATGGAGGATATCATCAAGGGCGTCTGGCCGTTCATGATCGCGCAACTGATCGTCCTGTTCGCGATGGTGCTATTCCCGGGACTGGTGACGATTCCGGCGAAATGGTTCGGCGGCTAGTCACATATGTCGACAAAGGAGAGGCGAACAATGGCCGCTAAGATCATGATCCTCAATGGACCCAATCTGAACTTTCTCGGCATCCGGGAGCCGCACATCTACGGCCGGACGACGCTGAAGCAGATCGAGGTCAGCTGCCAGGCCCTGGCCGACCAGCTCGGCGTATCGATCTCATTCCACCAGACCAATATGGAGGGTGAGCTCGTCAATCTGATCCAGTCCGCCTATGGCAACGCGGATGCGATCATCATGAATCCGGCGGCCTATTCCTTCACCTCGATCGCGCTGATCGACGCACTGAAGATCTTCGAGGGTATCAAGATCGAGGTGCATATCTCGAACATCCATGCCCGGGACGAGCTTCACCGCCACTCGATCACGTCGAGTGCCTGCACGTCGGTTATTTGCGGCTTGGGTCCGTACGGCTATCTCGCCGCGATCCTGGCAGCCGTTCAACGGCTTGGACAATTGCCTGAAACCATTCCGCAGGCCTTGCACGGGCTTGCCGCCGCTGCCACGGCGTAAGGAGGAGAGCAACATGCGCGGTGCAGGATTTCTCGCCATCTGGAGCGACGTCGAGGCGCACGACCTGACCGATTACCGGCACTGGCTGACGCGCGAGCACACCACCGAGCGCGTGACGACCAAGGGCTTCCGCGGGGTGCGCGTCTTCCGCGCGGCAAGGGACGACATCAACCGCTTCTTCATCCTGTACGAGCTCGATGCGCCCGAGGTGCTCGACGGCGAAGCGTACCTCGCGCGCCTCAACGCGCCGACGCCCTGGTCGCAGCGCATCATGCCAAAGCTCAGCAATTTCATGCGGGGCGGGGGCATCATGGTCGCGCGCGCGGGGCGAGGCGAGGGGGCCACGATCATGGCGCTGCGGATCGAGGCTTTGCCCGCGGACGCCCGAAAACTGGCTGAGGCGCTCGTTGCATGCGACGGAATTGCCGCCATTCAGATCGGCGCGACCGACGAGGCGCGCACATCGGTGCCGACGGCCGAAAAGGGCATGCGAAAGGACGAGGGCTTTTTCGCAGGCCTATTGCTGATCGAGGCGCTCGACGTCGCCGCGTTGCAGGCCGCCTTGCAGCAGGCGCGCGCGATTGCGCCCGACATCCTGGGCCGGGCGAGCGAGCCGGAAGTCTACCAAGGCATGTTCGCGCTCGACGCCCGCATCGCGGACTTCGGCTGATGGCCGTCTTCTCGCTCGCTGCCCTGACCGTGCTCGATCTCGCGCCGCCCGAGATGATCGAGCTGGCGGCCCGCTGCGGCTACGAGAAAGTCGGGCTCAGATTGCTGCCCGCGACGCAAGGCGGAATTGCCTATCGCCTGATGGACGATGCGCCGCAGATGCGAGAGACGCTGCAGCGGTTGCAGTCGACGGGCGTGACCGTCGCCGATATCGAAGTCGTCGCGTTCAGGCCGGCGACGGACGTCGCGTCCTTCACGCCCTTCTTCGAGGCGGGCGCGCGCCTCGGCGCCAAACATATTCTCGTTGCGGCCTACGATCCGGACCTGGCACGGTTCTCGGACCGCTACCGGCAGTTTTGCGAAGCGGCTGCACAGCACGGCCTGACATCCGATCTCGAATTCATGCCCTGGACCAGCGTTCCGGACCTGAAGACCGCGATGCGGATCGTCGCCGATATCGATCACCCCGCGGCCGGCGTTCTGGTCGATGCGCTGCATTTCGATCGATCGCAAAGCGCTTGCGGATATCAAGGCTATCCCGGCGAAGCAGCTTCACTACTGGCAACTCTGCGACGGTCCGGCCGAACGCCCGGCGACGACCGAGCAGCTCATTCATGCCGCACGCGAGGAACGGATGTTTCCAGGCGAGGGCGGCATCGATCTCGTCGGACTGACACAAGCCATGCCCGACAGCCTGACCATCAGCATCGAGGTCCCGACCGTTCAGCTGGCGAAGACCGTCGATGCCGTAACACGGGCACGCCGGGCGCTCGCGGCGGGCAGGGCCGTGGTCGAGAGGGCGCGCGCCGCTTCGTAAGAGGGTGGGATGCCGCAAGCCGATCGCGTCTGGGACATCGAGACCGACCTGCTGGTCATTGGCGCAGGTGCGGGGGGCATGACGGCGGCGCTGGTCGGCGCCCTCGAAGGGCTCGGCGTTATCCTCAGCGAGAAGTCGGACATGGTGGGCGGCACGACCGCAACCTCCGCCGGCACCGTCTGGATCCCGGGCAACCGGCAAGGGCGGCGCGCTGGAACGCCTGATACGGTCGAGGCCGCGCGCACCTATCTCGCCGCGATGCTCGGCGAGCACGCGACCGACCAGCGCGTGGATATGTTCCTGAAGGCCGGCCCGATCGTTCTCGATTATCTCGAGCAGAAGACGAGCGTGAAGTTCGCGGCACCGCCGGTCCATCCCGATTACAAGCAGCTTCGTGGCGCTGCGATCGGCGGTCGCGCGCTCGGAGCCGTGCCGTTCGACGGCCGCGAGCTCGGCGACGATTTCGTGCGAGTCAGGCCGCCACGTCGCGAATTCATGGTCCTCGGCGGCATGATGGTCGGGAAGGCGGACATTCCGGCGCTGCTGGCGCCCTTCCGCAACTGGACCAACTTTCGACACGCCGTCGGCCTTCTCGCCCGGCATGCGCTGGATCGGCTGCGCCACAAGCGAGGAACGCGCCTGATCATGGGCAATGCGCTGGTCGCGCGACTGCTCGACAGCATCCGCCGCGCCGGCGTCGAGCTGCGATGTGAGACGGCGCTTCGCGAGATCATTTGCGAGGGCGACGACATCGTCGGTGCGGTCCTCACGTCTCCGACCGGAGAGGTCGCCATACGCGCCCGCAAGGGCGTGGTGCTGGCAACTGGCGGCATCGGCTGGAGCCGCGAGCTTCGCGAACGGCTGTTTCCACATGCCGCGCGCCGCTTTTCGCTCGCGCCCTCATCCAATACAGGTGACGGAATCCAAGCCGCCGAGCGTGTCAACGCCATCATCGAGCGTGACCTCGAGAGCCCGGCCCTGTGGATGCCGAGCTCGGTGATGGCGCAAGCCGACGGCCACGTCTCGGTCTTCCCGCACATCATGCTCGATCGCGCCAAGCCGGGACTGCTCGCCGTCAACAAATCCGGCCGACGCTTCGTGAACGAAGCGGACTCCTATCACGACTTCGTCGCCGCGATGCTGCGTTCGAACGCATCTGCCTCGTCAGCCACGCCGGCCTTCCTGATCTGCGACAGGGCCTTCATCAAGGATTTTGGCATCGGACTGGTTCATCCCGGGACCAAAGACCTGACCGAGTTCTTGCAAACCAATTATTTGATCGAAGCCGAAACGATCGCAGAACTGGCACAGAAAATCCCTATCGATCCAGATCAGCTTGCTGAAACGGTCGAACGATACAATCGGTATGCCGAGAGCGGGGTCGACGAAGATTTCGGGCGCGGTTCAAGCGAATTGAACCGGTTCAATGGCGACGCCCGGAGCAAGCCGAACCCTTGTCTGCGCCGGATCGGCCCAGGACCGTATTATGCCGTCGCCGTATGGCCCTCGGACCTCGCCAGCAGCGCCGGTCTACGCACGGATTCCTGCGCACGCGTATTGTCTCGCGACGGCACGGTTCTATTCGGTCTCTACGCCGTCGGGACCGATTCATCCTCGATCTTCCGCGGCACATATCCGGGGCCCGGCACCATGATCGGCCCGGCCATGGTCTTCGGCTGGTGCGCCGCGATGGACGCAGCGGCAAAGCTACGCGGGCTTCTCGATCTGGCGCCGCGCTAGAAGCTACGGCCCCCGCCTGAGCGACGCCGTCCGAGATGGTCAATGCACCCATGCCACCGCTGCCTCCGCTCGCGGAGCGGGCGAAGCGAAGGCGGGAACGGCGCGAGCGTCGTCGCGAAGGACGCGAACGAGCTCTAGCGACCGCGTCCTGAAGGCGTAAGCGCGCCAGAAGGCCGTGAAATCCAGGTGGTAGATCATGGCCGCGACGAGCGAAAGCAGCTGTCCACCGCCGCAGAAGATCGTGATGGTTTTGAATTCCTCCGCGCCGTCAGTCGAGCGGACCGCGCTCGACGTTACGGCAGGGCTCGTTAAAGGTCTCAAGCGGAATTAGGTTCGTCGGCCTCCCATGCCGGGATCGGAGTAAACGAAGGCAACCATCCAGCTAAGGCCGCAGGCATCTTACCCTGCGTTCTGCTCGACCGTCTCGATCGTCATCGAGACGGTTTTCGCCGCCGCGGACAAAGCCCGGCACTTTCTCCAAAGTTCCATCACGTGCCCTCTTGTAAGGACCGCGTGCCATCCATATACCAGCCATACAGATGGTAAATGGATGGCGAGAAGCATGCCTTCGAATATTCAAGAACTGAGGCCGAAGCCTCCGGAAACCGAAAAGATCACCATCAATCTCGGCTTCGTCGATCTGGGCCACGTCGATCTGATGGTGAAGGACGGGTTCTATTCGAACCGCACGGATTTCATCCGGACGGCGATCCGCAATCAGCTCGAGCGTCACGCCGACGTGGTCAAGCAATCTACCGCCCGTAAAGGCTTGGATCTCGGCCTCCGGAATTACACGCGCGCGGATCTCGAAGCGGCGCAGCGAGCCGGCGAGATGCTGCACATCAATGTGCTTGGCCTTGCCAGCATCGCGCAGGACGTTACGGCCGAACTCGCCCGCGCAACTATCGGCTCGGTTTCCGTGCTCGGAGCCCTCCATGCCACCCCCGCGGTCAAGGCCGCTCTCGCCGACAGAACAAGGTGAACACGATGTTGAATCACGACACGCTGCGCGAAGCCACGCGGTTGACGCGAGCGGGGCAACTGACCGAAGCCACGGCGCTGCTGCAGCGCATGCTCAAAGGCGAGCATGCGCCCGCTGCGGCATCGCTCGTCCCGCAGCTCGTCGGCCTTCCAGACGGCGTTCCGCCCACCATCGACCTCAAGTCTAGCCGCCTCGGCTGGGCCGACCTCAAAGCTCCGGCTACCACGGCACGTTTGCACCGGCCGCTGTTCGATCGGGCCAAGGGCGGCACCTGGCTTGGTCTGCGGGGTGCCAAGCACGCGCCTGCTTCGATCACCGACATCGCGCCGGAAGGAACGAAGTTTATCGACGGCACCTACAGCAACGAGGCCGGAAGCCGAAGCTACAAGCTGTTCGTCCCCAGCGGCTACCAACGAGGTCAACCGCATCCGCTGGTCGTCATGCTGCATGGCTGCACGCAGTCGCCGGACGATTTCGCAGCCGGCACCAGAATGAACTTCATCGCGGAAGAACAGAACTGCCTGGTGGTTTATCCGGCACAGCATGGCGGCGCTAATCCGTCCAAGTGCTGGAACTGGTTTCGCGCGGCTGACCAGCGCCGCGACGAAGGCGAGCCCTCGCTGATCGCGGGCATCACTCGCCAAGTCATGCGTGACTACTTAATCGATCCAAAGCGCGTCTTCGTCGCCGGCCTCTCAGCTGGAGGCGCCGCTGCAGCAATCATGGGAGCCACCTATAGTGATCTATACGCTGCAGTCGGGATCCATTCCGGCCTCCCTTGCGGAGCCGCCACCGATATGCCCTCGGCGTTCACCGCCATGCGGCAAGGGGGCAAAGGCGCTCGTCCTGCGGCGACTGGCCCGATGATCCCGACCATTGTTTTTCACGGCGATCGCGACACCACCGTGCATCCAGGCAATGGCGCCCAGGTCGTCGAACAGACTATCGGAGCGACCAAGACGCAGAAGAAAGTGCATCGCGGGCAAATTCCGGGAGGGCATGGATATACCCGAACGACCCACGTCGACGGCCAGCGGGAGATTTTGGAGCACTGGAACATCCACGGCGCCGGCCACGCTTGGTCCGGAGGGAGCCCCGCCGGATCCTATACGGACGCAGAGGGGCCGGATGCCACGAAGGAAATGCTGCGATTCTTTCTGGAGCATCCGCACGCCGGATGAATCTTGAAGCGGAGCTACTCCGACGGCATCGTGAATGTGAAGCGCGTCTCCTTCGGCGACGACGAGACGGTCAAAGAGCCGTCATGCGCCTTCGCGATCTGAGAAGCGATATATAGCCCCAATCCGAGTCCTTGCCTGCTTGCGCGGGCCTCGCCACGAAAGAACGGCTCGAACAGCTTCTCCATCGCCGCTTCCGGTATAGGCTGGCCGGCGTTGGCGACCCAGAGCTCGAAAGAACCGCCGCGCGTTTCGGCGTGAACGACGATCGGCTGGTTAGAGGTGCCATGCGTCAAGGCGTTGCCTAGAAGGTTGGAGAGTAGCTGACCAACACGCGTCCGGTCGCAATCAACCGGCCGGTCGATCGCGAAGTCCGCAAGGATTTCCCTCCCGGGCGATCCCATACGCAGTTCGTCTACGACCTGCTCGAGTTCAGGTTGGAGTGGCTTTCGGGTGTCGCGCCGCAGGGTGATGCCACCGCCCAGCCTGCCACGCGCGAAGTCCAGCACGTTGTCGATCATCGCGCTCATCCGGATGACGGTCGACTGCAGCATCGCGGTGACCCGGTGCTCCTGCTCGCTCTGTACCGTCCGATCGAGGATACGGGCGCCGGCGCTAATCGAGGCGAGCGGATTGCGCAGATCGTGACCGAGAACGGCGATGAATTGTTCGCGAAACCGCGACGTCTCATTTTCCAGCCGCAGCACCTCCTGCGTGGCCTTTTCCGCCGTCACGGCCAGATCCTTGGCCGACAGAAGCTCCGTTTCGTACCGGCGCCGGTCGGTCGCCTTGATCAGCGCGATGCGGATGCCCAGCGCGTTCCCGTTCGGATCGCGGCGCTCATTGGCGTTCGCGATGATCTGCAGCGGATCGCCCGCGGCCGTAAGCATGTCGATCGCGAACTCGTTGAAGAAACCCTGCATCCGGAGTAGGGGCGCGATATGGGTTTCGAAATAGATACGCCCAGGAAAGGTGAGGAAATCACTGAAGCGCTTCCCGAGCATCGCGTCCGCGTCGTGACCGGTCCATGCGAGGAACGTCCGGTTCACGTGCTCGATGCGCGTGTCGGCGCGCAGCGTGATGTAGCCGCACGGCGCATTTTCGATCATGTCGTCGAAGTCGAGACCGGCGACGCTCACTAGACGAACGTTCTCATGGCGTCGACCACCTCTTTAGGGGCGCTGAGATTCGGACAGTGTCCGGTCGCGTCGAGGACGATCATCCGGCTGCCCGGGATGTTGCGGTGGACGAACTCGCCGACCTCAAGCGACGCGATGATGTCCTCCTTGCACTGGAGGATCAGCGTTGGAACGGCGACGCCGGCCAGGTCCTTGCGGTTGTCGGAGGTGAAAGTGACTCGGGCGAACGCCTTGGCGATCTCCGGATCGGTTCGGCAGAAGCTGTTCGTCAGTTCTTCGCCGAGTTCGGGCCGGTCGGGATTGCCCATGATTGCGGGCGCCATCTGGGTCGACCAGCCCATGTGGTTGGACTCAAGGAACTGCAGCAATTCCTCGATCTGCGCGGCACCGAAGCCGCCGACGTATTCGTCATCGTCGATGTACCGGGCAGAGGGGCCGACTAGGACCAGCTTGCCGAACATTCCGGGAGCCTTCTGAGCGGCAAGTACGCCGATCATGCTGCTGACGGAGTGGCCGACGAAGATGGCATCCTCCAGTTCGAGTTCGCGCCCGATTTCGACAAGGTCGTCGGCATACCCCGATAGGCTGGAGTATTTGGTCTTATCGTAAGCGGCGAGATCCGACCCGCCTGCGCCGACCTGATCGAACGTTACCGTCTCGAAGTCGTTCTCGAACGCCGGAGCCACGAACCGCCACATGTTTTGGTCGCAGCCGAACCCGTGACCGAACACGATAGCCCGGTCCCCGGCTCCTCGAACATTCACGTTGTTTCGCTCGATTACGCCTGACATCGAATACCTCGGAAATTACGGCGCGATGCCCCATCTGCACCTTATCCGGGATCAGGTCGAGCTTGCGAGTCCTTAGCGCGGAACCCTGTCATTTATCGCTGTTCGACGGACCAGTTCGATCCGACTGATGCTGGCCAGGTCTCCTTGCCGTCGTTGAGTGCATCTACAAACCGAGTTGTGGCCCTACCGGCCGTCATCCTGGCGGCCGAGGTATTACCTTTGAAAAGTCTGGTTGTTCGAGCCCCTCGGCCTGCTGACATTCGCACGGCATTCCGGCGCCGCATTGACAGCCCTTCTCATTCCAAGCTTGGAAAGGGTGGTTCTCGCACACGCAGCCCAGCCCAAAGCAGATCTGGCAGTCGGGATCTATCAGGTGACTAACTCCAACGAACAGTCGGCACACAATCTCTTATAATCGCTGATGGCTGTGTTCGAGAGCATCAAGACACGGTGTTCACCACGCCTAACCATTGCTTCCACCGACTCCAGCAGCACCTTGCTCGCAACCTCGGGATCACCGAGGTTGCCCGTCCGCTCCAGGTAATCCCAGGCGATCTGGATCGAGTTTTCCATGATAACGGGCAGGGGCTCACTCATGCGAGGAAACGACCCTAAGCTTGGCGAGTTCCTTGCGTCTCCGTGCTCTCCGATTCGTGGCGCCCGCACCGGCAATTTAGGCAGCCGTACCTATGGTGGCTCTGCGCCACGACGGCGGCCGACGCCGAATGAGGGCGTTTTTCCGAAGAACAGCGGCCAAAGTCGTCTGCGACCAAATAGACGGTCTCGTCACCGTTCGGGGCGATCGACATAAGCCGTCGAGACTGACGCATAAGCAACTCACACGACGGAACCGGGATTCAATTTGTCGACGTCCGATTCGTCGCTGTTACAGTGCGTACGCAGTTGGAGCGCAACACAGAGTCGGCAAAACAGCGCGACGGCCTGAACAAGAGGCTTCTTTGGTTCACAGGCAGGTTTATGGGGGGATGACCGGATTAGTAACCCCTCCGATTGCCCCTACTTGGGCTGGAGAAGGCCCATGAATAGGCGAATCGATGAAGCCGTTGCGGCCCGCGCCTACGAGTTGTGGGAGCAGGCAGGCAAGCCGGACGGCCGAGAAGAAGACTTTTGGCGCTTGGCCGAACAGGAATTGCTCAACGAGGATCAAGGCTCACCTCGACGCACACCGGATACGCTTTAGGCGAGGAGCTACCCGTCATACCCGAGCTTCCCGGCTATCACTGTCCTGCGCGACGCTTAGGTAATTTGGCGGGCGGTCTTTCGAAGACACAAGGCAGAACCGGCAACGGACTGGCCGCAGACGGATCGTCCGTCATCCCCATCGGGAAGCCAAAGGGTTTGGAACGCTTTCCGTACAGATCTTTTGATTTAGTCGCGGTTCAAGCGCTTGTTCGGAGGGTTGCGGCACCCTGATAGAGAGAAGATCGAGTTAATGGCTTCTGTCAAAGCGGAATTGGATAGATACTTTGAATTGTTCCGGCGACGGGTGCCTACGAAGGTGTCGGCCTTCATTCTGTGGCTACGAGAACCATCCTCGTTTTGGGTCCGTGTCGTTGTCGCCGGGTTGCTCATCCTAGGAGGCGTCTTCAGCTTTCTGCCTATCTTCGGCCTCTGGATGCTGCCTCTAGGCCTTCTTCTTATCGCACAGGACATCCCTATTCTACAGAAGCCTCTTCTCATGGCTTTGAGGTGGATCGAGGCCAAGTGGGAGCAGCTGAGAGCGCTCTTTAAGAAGAAACCATCAGGCTGATGGACATGATCCGGCACGCTCACTCTATCCGGAGCGTCACCCGATAAGCGGGCGCCAAACAACTGCACGACCTGCGTATCGGTGCCGCACAAGTCACCTTGCCGCGCGGTGAAACACCTCGCGATGACAGCACAATGAACTTGGAACCTGCACCGGAGTTAACGATGGCAGATCGCAGAGTGACGAGGTGATGGCAGCAGTCAGGGTCAAACCCACGAAGCCCGACGTGGTGATCGCGCGGACCGTGTCGCGCAACACCAATCATCGTACCGAGATGGTCTCGCGCGGGCTGACTTGGGGCGCCGACGAGAAAATCCTTCTGGCGCTCGCGACCGTCGGCTGGTTTGCGACGCGTGGTAGGTCGGAGCAGCTGCAGCGGGCGGGCAATCATGCGCTGCTCGTTACGGTCGTGGTCTCGCTGATGCCTCATGGTATGAAGTCGGTATTCGATCAGACCCGCCCGGACCGCAAGACTGTGCTGGGTCACATGCACGGGGTCTCATTTTCCGGAAAGCGCGATGACGCGTTTCCCTCGGGACACGCCCTCCATATGGGCGCGCTGGCCTCCGCCGCCGGCACTTTAACGCCTCTCCCGCGGAGAATGATTCGAGCCTTAGCGATCGCCCTTTCCCTGACGCGGATAGTCGTGCTGGCGCACTGGGCTAGCGATGTGGTCGCGGGCTTCGCGCTGGGTGCCATCATAGAGCGGCTGCTGCGCTTGTGGACCGGCTATCCGCTTTGGACATCGGAGAAGAGCGACCGTGTCCATTTTTGAGAACGTCAAGGAATACATGCAGCGCGCGACCGGCCTGCGCCGTCCAGGCAGGAAGGAAGCTCCGGAACTCGCTTGTGCCCGAAAGCCTCACACGTTCCGCTTCAAGGATGACGGCTCGGACCCAATCACTTGCGATGGCCGTTCATCATCTACCGTGGCGCCGTCGATTTTGGCGACGGGCACGACCCGGCGGCCGTGATGGAGGATCTCTTCGAGGCCAACAGCTGGGGCGACACTTGGCGCGACGGCATCTACAGCTATGTGCATTATCACTCCCGAATTCATGAGGTGCTTGGCATCGCCCGCGGCAAGGGCCGGGTACGCTTCGGCGGCAACAAGGGCCGGATATTCACGCTGAAGGCTGGCGACGTCGCGATCCTGCCCGCCGGTACCGGCCATCAATGCCTGTTCGCCGAAGAGGACTTCCTCGTCGTCGGCGCCTATCCACCGGGACCTACGACGAATGCACGAAGGTCGAGGATCGGCCGCGCGCGCCGAAGGGCTCTCGACCCGCGGAGATCGATCTGAAATGCCGGAGGATGTCGCGCCTACATCCTAGTCCCGGATGGCCTAGTTAGCAGCTTGTCGATCTCCCCTTGAAGAGGCCAAGGAGCGGGTCGAAAAGCAAGTGGACGGCCATGACGTGCCGCCTGCAGGATTTGCGATCTCAAAGCCCAAGAGTAAGGCGCTGCCATTTACTCTGCCGATACTGGACTCGGGGACGATCCTGCCGTGCACTCGACGTATCGATCGGTGGAATAATCCGGAGATGCGTTAGGCGGTGACCGAGACAGTCACGCCCATGCTCAAGAAGCTATCGCTTGGGCCAAAGAAGCTTCCTGATACTGGCATGCACTGGCTGATATCGCGGGCAACTGCGACGGGGATCAGATTTCGACCACCGACGCTGCGGTTCGTCGGGTCGAAGGTGACCCAGCCCGCACCTGGTAGGAACACCTCGGCCCAAGCATGGGTCGAGCCAGCATCGCCCGAACCTAGGAGCTGATGGCTCGGGTCGTGGAGGTAGCCGGAGACGAGCCGCGCGCCGAAGCCGAGCTTTCGTGCGGATTCGGCGAACAAGACTGCAAAGTCGCGGCACGATCCCCACCCGCGGTCGAGTGACTCCTCGGGAGATTGCGTGCCCTCGATTTCACGGCTTTGGTACCGAACGCGCTGGGCGACTCCGGCGTTCAGGTCTTTGAGCAGTGAAAGCGTATCGGTTGGGTTGCTACGTATAAACCCTCTCGTCCAGTTTTGCAGTCGCCCGCCCGGATCAGGGTATTGGGCAATAGTTAATGCGCCGAGGTCGGTCCATTCTTCGTCGGAGTAGCGGAACGGGTATGAAATGGCCGAGGCAGCGATATCGAACACCGGCCAATCGACTGCATCGAGAAGAATATCGGCTTCGCTGCCAATAACGAGCGTCGGGGCTGTGTCTGCAAAGTTGATCAGGGCGACAGTGTTGCCAAACACATCCTGGGCCCACTTGGTCACAGCGTCCGGCGTGATCGTCAAGATGTGTGACATCAGCCGCAATTCGCGGCTTTCGCGAGGGCGTAGCATCAGGCGGTGTGGAGCGAGATGTACTGCCTCTCTAAAACGATAGGTGGTCGTATGGCGGATTCGTAGCGCCGTCATCTCGGCCTCCGTTTGTCAGGCCCATGGATTCTACAGCGGCCTCGCGACCTGAGATCCCGTATCTTGCAGCAGAAACGATGGCCGCGAGCGTGGCGCAAATCACGTTCGCGCCGACGATCATCCAATCGAATAGCACCGTAGACGATCCAAAACCCGAGACCGAGGGTCAGCGCCCAGAGCATGAAGAGCGAGAGATCCTCCGTGGACCCGCGTGGCCACGCCTCGCGGACCTGCGGCACATAGGAAAGCGACGCGAGTAACGCCGGTATGCCGCCTAGATAGCAAACCGGGCCATCGAGCACGTTCGGGCGACCCACGACGTGCCAAGTGCCATGCATCCGATTAAGTCATACGGCCAACTAGACCAACTAGGCGTTAGGCGCGGCCTTTGTGGGCTGCGTGCTACTCACCGGGTCAGAAGCCGGCAAGCTGTCTTTCAAGCCTCTCTCAAGTTCATCGTCTTGCTTCTTATCACGGCGCATTTCCTGCTTGGGATCGGCGGCGTGTTTGTCAGTCGGCGCCGAATTGAACTTTTCACTCATGTGATTGTCTTTCTAAATCGAAACGCAACGCTGCATTGAGAGCCGGGAAGGGCCGTCCGAAGGGCGGCGCTTCCCGATCCTTACAGGGTGGTTCAGGCTGCTTCCGCGTTGACTGCCGTCTCAGCAAGCTTTGTCAGCGCATCGTCGGTCTTCTTCTCTTCGGCCAACGTCTGATCCAACAACTTGACCGCATCCTTCATACCAAGCTTCGTGGCCCAGCTCCTAAGCGTCCCGTACCTGGATATCTCATAATGCTCGACCGCCTGAGCGGCAGCCAAGAGCCCGGCATCAAGTGCCGGCTCACCCTTGTACTCGTCCATGATCTCGGTGCCCTCATCGAGAATGCCTTCGATCGCGTCACACTTCTTTCCGCGCGCCGGCTTTTCGAGAAGCTCGAAGATCTGTTCGAGGCGAACGATTTGACCTTCGGTCTCATCGTGATGTTTTTCAAATGCCGCCCGAAGTTGATCGGAATTGGCGGCCTTCGCCATCTTCGGCAGAGCCTTATAGATCTGTTTTTCGGCGTAGTAGATATCCTTGAGCGTATCGAGGAAAAGCGCATTTAGATCTTTGTCGGCCATTGGAACGCTCCATAAGTAAAAGGATTGATGCACGGCAACATGAGGTTGAGACGATTGTTCCTAGCCAAAAGCAGCCCGGCCGATTCTGGCTTCAGCGAGCCGCCCTACGTCGCAAGAACTGCAAAGATGTTGACGATCGGGCCGCTTGCCCTCTGATGTGCAAGCGGGATGCGGGCTGGCGGGTTGTCGAAGGCGCTACGCATATCCAGCCCATGCTCGGCAAACGGATCGTTGCGCAACTCAGAGAAAACTAGGGTCAGGCGCACGACGAATTCTTGTGGTTGCGCCTTCTGTACGAAAATCGTCGATGAGATCATGTGCGCCCTGACGTGCGAGAAGCTGGCCCGACTTGTCCGGGGTATCGGCCTCACGGCAGAGCTTCGTGCTCTCACTGTTCGTCAGTCATGGGTCGAGATGGGCATTCCAGGTCCAACGGCCTTCCCGTGCAGGCCAGTCCAGGATTGAAAGGCCAATATAACGAGCCTGACCTTGACTGAGCATTGTCTCTAACGCTCAGGATCAGGAAACTGAAGCAAGCCACCAGTCGCCGATCGCTCGCGTCAGAGCGATCCAAAGGCTCGAGGGGAGATCAGGCACGGCGATGCGGACGCTGTAACGGTCGGTCGTCAGGTCGTGAAACCATTCGGTCGCGGCAAAATCAAAGCCGAAACTTCCAGCGTGACGGATTGGAAAGCCGACTTCGCTTAGCTCCTCGCTCATGGCTGCGGCCGCCTGCCGGGCTGCCGCTTTGTCGAGAGGTTCGCGAGATCCCAACGTGACGTATAGTCCGTGAACGGGCTGCAACTGCGACGGCACGCCTCGCAGCCTCAAGGCGAAATGCCGGGAGGAGAAACGACCGTTGCGAAGGATCGAGGCCATACGCCTCCTCGTCAGGCGACGGTAAGCGGATGTGCCTACGAATGGCGGAAAGTGCGCGGGTAAGGCTGCGTTGCCCAGGAGCCTTATGGCGTTGCGCGTTTCCGCCATAAGCTCTTCGAGGCATGAGGAAGGAATCCGCTGTGTCGCGAAATCGCTGCGGATCAACGTAATGGAACCTAGCCGCCCGTACTCCGCACCCAACGAATCCAACTTATTGTGGCTCCGGACCAGGATCAGCGGAACGCCCCGGCGCCTCGACCACCTGATTACCTGCTCAATACGTCCCGAACTGCCGGTGAAACATGTTGTGTCGAAGATGATGAGGTCGAAATGCGGCTTTCCGCAATTGACGACATCGCCGAAATCGCGAGACGCGATGCATGAATCCAGCAACAGGACTCTGCGAGAGGTACTGTCCGTCGAGAAACTCTGGATCGACCCGATTACCAGGTGCAGTTGCTGCGCATAGCCGTCGATCAGTTCTAATGTTTCCCCGTAAGAGCCTGGCAGCGCAACGACCTCGCCACCTTTCATCGACTTGGAGAGTGCGAGGAGTAGCGAAGCAATCGCCCCCATTCCCGATGCTGTGTAGAGCGTTTGTCGAACGTGCCGCTCATCGAGCGCATAGAATGACGGTCCTTCTACGGCCAGGTCAGCGCGTTGATAGTCATATTGAAACTTGAAGGGCCCGCTGGATGGACGCGCGCTGCCGGCCCATGCGGTCTCGGTGGCGTTCCACTCCTGCATCTCATGCGCGGCTCTGAGGGCTGCGGTTAGCTGAAATTTACGACGAATGACTTCGGCGACCGAATCAGGGAGATCCAGTGATAGCGGTGCAGCCAGGCAGCTGTTCAGAAGCTTCAGTTCTTCCAGCTTGCGATCGAAATACGCGTCTGTGCTCTCCATCATAATCCTGCTCGGATAGCCGGCAGTCGTCAGGCTCCGAAAGGCTTCATCACAACTTTGATGCAACCGTCCTTCTTGTCCCGGAAGGTCTTGTAAAGTTCCGGCCCCTCCTCGAGTGTTGCCCGATGGGTGATGACGAAGGATGGATCGATTTCGCCCTTTTGGATGCGCTCCATAAGCTTCGGCATGTAATGCTGGACGGGGGTCTGGGCCATCCGGAAGGTGAGGCCGCGATTAATGGCGCTGCCCATAGGAATCTTGTCCAGATACCCGCCATAGACGCCGACGATCGAAACCGTGCCGAAATTTCGGCAGCACTCGATCGCCTGTCGAAGAACGTGCGGCCTGTCCGTTCCCATGAAGGTCGCGACCTTGATCCGGTCGATCACAGAGCCAATGCTGGCAGTGGTTTCAGGCTCGGTGCCAACGGCGTCGATGCAGGCATCCGCGCCGCGCCCGCCGGTCAACTCCTGGATGCGATCGTAGATGTCGTCGTTCTGGAAATCGAGTGTGATTGCACCCGATTGTCTGGCGAGTGCCAACCGTTCAGGAACGGTATCGATCGCTAGCACGCGCTCCGCCCCCAACAAAAACGCGCTCTTGATAGCGAACTGCCCGACAGGACCGCATCCCCAGACAGCCACTGTTTCGCCGCCCTTTATGTTGCAGAACTCGGCGGCCATGTAGCCGGTCGGAAAGATGTCCGACAGGAACAGCACCTGTTCATCGGTGAGACCTTCCGGGACCTTGTAAGGACCGACATCGGCGTAGGGCACGCGCAGGTACTCCGCCTGACCGCCGGCAAAACCACCGAGCATATGCGAATAACCGAACAAACCGGCCGGAGAATGCCCCCACATCTTCTCGGCCATCTTGGCGTTGGGGTTGGACCGCTCGCATCCGGAGTAGAAGCCGTTCTTGCAGAAGAAGCATTCACCGCAGGAGATCGTGAAGGGCACCACGACGCGGTCGCCGACGTTGAGCTTGGTATTGGCTTTGCCGACTTCGACGACCTCGCCCATCGTCTCGTGGCCCACCACGTCGCCTTTTTCCATGCTCGGCATGACGCCGTCGAGCAGATGCAGGTCCGAACCGCAGATCGCGCAGGCAGTCACCTTGATGATGGCGTCGCGTCCATGCTCGATCTTGGGATCCGGCACGGTCTCGCACCGGATGTCGCCTTTGCCGTGCCAGGTGAGAGCTTTCATCTAGGGAACTCCAAGCGAATGATGACGGCTAAGCTTGCTTGCGTCTCGAAGTCCTATCGCGTTAGGAACGGCGGCTGCCTAGCGCGATTGGAAAGGTAACTTGGGAGATAGCGGAGAGCCGAGATGGACAGGCAATCGTGACCGGCGCATCGACGGGAATCGGTTACCAGTTTGCGCGCATATGTGCGCGCGAAGGGTATGACCTTCGGATTGCCGCAGACGAGGTGGAAATTGAAAAGGCGGCCGCCGACCTGCGACGTGAGCCTGGCGCGGAGGTCGTCGAGGCGCTCCACCTCGACCTCGCCAAGCAGGAAGGCATCGACAAGCTCCACGCGGCCATCGGGGGCCGTCCGATCGACGTGCTCACGGCGAATGCCGGGCGTGGACTTGGGCATCCGTTTCTCGATCAGGACCTCGCCCGCATTCGCGATGTCATCGACACGAATGTGACCGGGACGACTTGTTTGCTGCATAGGCTCGGAAACGACATGAGCCGGCGTAATCAGGAGCGCATTTTAATCACGGGCTCGATTGCCGGCTTTACGCCCGGCAGCTTCCAGGCCGTTTACAACGCGTCGAAGGCCTATCTGAATTCACTGTCGTTTGCGCTTTGCGAGGAGCTTCGCGATACCGAAATCAGCGTGACCTGCCTCATGCAGGGCGCGACCGAGACCGAGTTTTTCAAGCGCGCCGACATGCTCGACACCAAGGTGGGCTCAGAGGACAAAGACGATCCTGCCATGGTCGCGCGCCAGGGCTTCGACGCCATGGTGAAAGGCGAGGGCGATGTTGTCCAGTCTGCAGTGGCAAATGTGACGCCCGCGGAGATGCTCGCAAAACAGCATCGTAAAATGGCGGAACCTGGCTCCGCCAAGCATTAGCCGGCGAACAGGAGGAAATGTCATGCTTACGAAATCAATGCTGGTTGGCGCCGTCTTGGCTTTCAGCTCAACTATCGCTTTCGGCGGCCCTTGCAATACAGCTAACCGCGATGCCGGCTCTGGACCCGTCACGACGGGCCAAGCGAGTACGAGCACGGGCACCCCCTCGCCAAACGCCAAGGAGCATCCGCCAACTTCTGCCATGAGCAAGTCGAGCGAGAACACCGCAACCTCGTCGCAGGACGCCCAGCGCCAGATGCAAAGCCAGCCGACGGCAGCTGAACAGTCGAAGACGACCACCGGCGCCCGCGACAATGATTGCTAGGCGGAAAAACTCCCAGGCCGAGCGCGAGAGGTTGGTGGTGGCCCTGCTTCTCGTGCTCGCCGTCTAGTAGAGGAAAGCCAGAGGATCCATATATTCTGCCGTCGCCGTATCGGCGCATAGGATCGTAGGGTTACACAGCGGTTGTCTTTCCTCGGCGTGGAGGGCGAGGAGTTCATTGATGGATGAAGCGGTGAAATGGACGGAACAACCAGTCGTGGGCCGACCGGCGCACGGCTACGTGCGCGTTCGCGGTGCTCGCTGGTTCAGCACAAGAGCTAGTTGCCAAAGGTACAGCGAGCACGCCGTGCAGCGCAGTACTTAGGATGTCGACCGACTATCAGTTATAGTCAATCGGGCCTCAGATTGGCGGCAATCGCCGCCAAAAGCGGACTTCAAATCAAGAATAGGAAGGGTCTTTTAGATCGGATCGACGACGTTCAGTGTGGGCGCGCGGACTTTGGCGGCATACTCGTTTACGACGTCAGCCGTTGGGGGCGCTTCCAGGACATTGATGAGAGCGCGTATTATGAGTTCTTGTGCAAGCGTAAGGGTGTGCGTGTTGAGTACTGTGCAGAGTTGTTCACGAACGGAAGCCTTTCCAGCATCGCGAAGAACCCAAAGCGAGGCATCGGAAACTCCGCCGCAGCAGTTCGCAGGGAATTGTCGAGATAAGGTTGAAGCGCGAGAATCATCGACATTGGCCCCAGAACGTTGGAACATCTAACGGCCATGACGGCCCCCGCATACAACCCTCAGAGATGACCTGCGCTTCTGTTCTCCCATCGACTAAGGCGGCTTCGGCCTAAGACTTCCGGGCGGTAGGCTGCGTTCGCGTGCCTAGGAACAGAACCGATGCGTCAGAGTTCGAGCTGTCTAACCTTATCACGGAGTTGCAAAATGACCCGCGGAATGCCGTCCATGACTGCGCTTTTAGGACTGCTCGCCATTGCCGGATATCAGAATCGAGACAAGCTGGCGGAGTTGCTAAAGGGCTCGGGAGCGGGGGCGTTAGAGCCCCGTAGTTCTCAACAGCCGCTTGGTGGGCTGCTCAGCAATCTTACGGGCATGCTCAGCGGGGCCGGAGTCAGCGGACTGCTTCAAGGAGGGATCGGCGAGCTGCTGGAGAAATTCAATCAAAATGGCCGCGGTGACGTAGCTCAGTCCTGGATCAGCGCAGGGCCCAATAAGAACATTTCGCCTCCGCAGCTGAGGGAAGCAATAGGCCCAGACGTGTTGGAAAAGCTTGAACTGGAGACCGGGCTTTCTCAAGAGGAGATTCTCGCAAGGCTATCCCGGGAGCTCCCCTCAGCAGTCGACAAATATACGCCGGAGGGACGCCTACCCAATTGAACTGCCGCCACGTCGCTTTTGAAAGGAATGAAGAATGAGCATTCTTTGGACCATCGTTATTGGCTTCATCGCCGGGGTGATAGCCAAGTTCATCATGCCGGGGGACAACGAACCAGCCGGGTTCATCCTAACGACCATCCTTGGGATCGTTGGTGCCTTCGTTGCGACTTACCTTGGGCAAGCCCTTGGCTGGTATCGTCCTGGCGAAGGCGCAGGGTTGATAGGCGCCGTGGTCGGCGCGGTCATCGTGCTATTTGTCTATGGCTTTGTGGTCGGCAGACAACGAAGACCAATCTGATGAAAGTGGGGGCATCAAGGCGAGCTCCGTTCATTCCGCAACCTTAGCCGGGTAGGGGGGACCTTACTTTGGCGGTGGCTGCCTCGGCGGCATCCATGCCGGTTTGCTTTACCCTATCCAGGGCTTCGGCACCTTTGTCGCCGACTTCTGCGATCACTGTATCTGAGGCTTCACGCAAGGCCTGCGATACCGCGCCGGCGCGACGATTAAGGTCGGCCTTCATTTCGTCGGCGACTTTGCCGATATATTCGTTCTCAATTTCGGAAGCGCGAAACGCGCCTGCGACTGCTGCCCCGATCGCCATGCCCACAATCCCAAGCACTAGGGGTTGTCTTTCAAGCAACTCAGTTAGTGACGATTGCGCACCGGTGAGTGCTTCCTTACCTGGAAGCGCATTGCCGAGCTTGCCAAAGTTCTCCTGCAAGAAGGCGACGCCATCGTCGAACCGATCCTGAACGCTGTCGGCAGCTCCTGAGACTGCATCGGAATCCGCTGCGGTGGCGCCGCGCAAAGTTTCGCCGACGCCCAGCGATCCCTCGTCGTCCATTTCAGGTGCCGTTGGAGGCGCCACAGTCTGCTTAATAGCCGACGCTGCCGACCTGAGAGGACTCGTCCCAGCATCGGCCACGGGTGAAACTGCATCCACAGCCGAGCGGGTCGCGGTCTTCAGCTTCTGGTCGCCAGCCACCAGCCAAAGCGCTCCACCTCCGATAAGCGCAGCGGCAAGGGGGTTTTCCCGGGCCGCCGTCACCAAATTGTCGATAAAACCGCTCTTTGTGTTGCTCATCGCACCATTCCTTTCATGGTGTCCTTATCCTTTTCAAGCTGGCCGATCGTTTCTTGAGGTGCCAGATTGCGCATATCAAGTCGTTTGATGCCGACTGCAAAGAGCACGGCAGCGATTACCGCCGCTATGAACGCCGATGTGAGATACGATACCGGTTGTGACCATCCTGCGGAGACCAACGCCGCGGACAGGGCAAACAGTGCCATGACGATCGCCGGAATCACCAGAACGGCACCACCTGCAATCAAACCCAGCGCGCCACCGAGTTTCTGAAGCTTGTCGCCAACCTCCGCCTTGGCCAAGTCTATTTCGTTCTGGAAGAGCTTGGCAAACTGCGACATGGTATCGCCCAGCAGCGTCGAGATGGCCCGAAACTCGCCCCGGCTGGTTTTGATATCGTGCTCGATGCTCATGGTACGGTGTTGCCCTGTGAGGATGACGTCTGTTGCGAACTCGGACCGGGCCGCGCGGAACCTTGAGGCCAAGTTTCTTCTCTCGCCGAGAACGGGGCGTCACGGGACTTATGAGCGTCTTCCGACGACGATTTGTCCGCTGTGCCACTCCGCTTTGATGATGACGATTGCTCGCCGGATGCTTTTAGGAAGCGGACCGCTGCGAAGCCTGCCAGCACTGATATTCCGAGAAAGGCCGCGGGCTGACGCTTGGCGAAATCAGTTGCGCCTTCTACGAGATCCCGGAAGCTGCCATCGCGGATCTTCTGGGCGGCTTCTTCGACATAGTCGGCAGCAGAACCGATGCCGCGTGCAGCGAACGGTACGTCGCTCTCGAATGCTCGGCCGGCTTCACGCATGTTGCCTGCGAGGCGCTCAACGAAATCGGCGCCCGTCCGCTGCTGCTCGCGGGCCTGGCTCTGGATCTGGTCCACAGTCCCTTCCGTCACCCCTTTTGCTGCATCCGCCGCTTCGCTGAATTTGTCCCGCGCGAGATCGGCCGTTGCCTGAAAGGCATCGCCAGCGCGCTGCTTCATCTCTGCACCGGCTTCACCGATCTGTTCCTTCAGATCCTTCGAGGGGCCCTTGTCTCGGTTAGGCGCGAACTGCGTAATGTTGTTCGGGTCCACATCGTTCATGATGGTTTCCTTCAGGTGTTGGTGTTTTGGGAGGGGCTAAAGGCGGCTTTGACGACGTCGTCCGCAGCCTCTTTCAGAATGCCCGCGACATCCTGCGTCATACGACTGGCGTGGGTGCCGAGATCGGCCTCGGCGACCTTTTGCGCCGCCGCGTCGGCTGCCGACGTGGTTGTCTCTTTCGCTGCCTCGAATCCGGATTGGGCCGCAGCGGCCGCAGCCTGCTTCACGCCATCGCTGGCCCGACCCATCACCTTGCCTTCAACCTTGGTCTCGGGAAGAGCCGCAGCGATGATAGCGCCGATCGCGATGCCCAAGCCTCCGATCAGAGCAGCATTGTCGCCGATGGTCTGACGGGCCTGGTCAGGCGCGTTCGTCGCCGCATCCTTGGCTGCGTCGATGCCACTCTTGAGTTTTTCACCTGCAAAACTGGCAGCCTTTGTTGCGCCTGTCCGCAGATCATCCGCAAGGCCGACGGCCCGATCTTGTGCGTCTTCAGCCATGCCAGCGGCTCGGCTTCGAGCGGAGGATAGCTTTTCTGTGGCGTCGCCCTGCATGGCCCGGGCACCCTCCGTCAACTCCTCGAGCATTTCTCCCGCTCTATCCATTGCCGGACCGGAAGCGTCCGCAGCGCGATCACGCACTGTCTTCGAGGTCAGGGCAAGCCCGGCGCCGATCATCAGAAGTGGCAACGGGACACCTCGCGCCAATCGCAGCAGCGGAATTCCTACCGCAGCGCCCGCGGCCACTGCGCGCATGGGATTGCTCATGATCTGCTGCTTGAGCCCTTCAATCCAGCTTTGGGTCTTGTGGCTGACATATTCGGAGACTTCGGATTTAATGTGCTGCGGCGAGACCTTGTGGCGGATGTCCTCGGCGGTGTCCGATATCTGGTCTCTTAGTCGCCCTACCGTAGCTGCCAGCTCTGCGCGGCTGCGTTCGGACTCATGCCTCAACTCCTCCACTGATCGCGCCATCGCTTCACCCTCTTGCTTTATTCTTGTGCTTCATTTCTTGGATCTAAGGACGAACACACGCTTTGTTGAATCGTTCCTAACTGAACAAGGGTGACGCGCCGCCGGCCAAACTCTCCGCTGCGCGCAAGACTTTGGTACGTGAAAAAGTCGGAGCAGCGGTGGCGTGCCGAGAGGGGAGCTCGGGGAATGTCGCGTCCGATCGTAGGATCTCGCAGGACTCGCGCTTGCGCGGGCGGGCACAAGCGATCCGATACGATCGGCGGCACTGCCTGCCTTGTTAAAGTTATCGCAGCTCAAATCGAGACATTCTGCCGCGGCTGGCGGAAATGCGTTCGAGCAAATTCGCTTCCCACCTAAGCCAGGAGCCTTGTGGTTGTTACCGGGCATACTCCCTGTACCGCGAGGAGCGCGGGCTTTGGGACGGGTTTGAGTTCAACGAACGACGTCCTGGCCGGGAGGTCGCGATCGAGACTGGGCCTTTTCGCTGGAGAGGCGTGCTCAAGTGTCGATTTTCCGCGAAATGCTTTCCCAGGAATAGTTGACCAGTGTTGTCTGGGCCGGCACAGAGCGCTCGAGGGCTCAGCGCGAGCGGGGACCACCTTAAACGTGCGCTAACGGAGCTGCCGCTCAACGCGGGGTGGCGCTTACTTCTCAAGCGGACCAGCGATCGTGCTCTTCTTGGTGCGCATGCTCGTTGAGCCGTTCGGCGAGCTGGTCGGCGAGCTCTTCTGTCTCGGTATTTGCTTTCCGAGCGCGGTGGCCTAATTAGGAACGCCACCCTGTAGCTGCTCTTGTCCCTCTATCACCGGGACCGATCAAGGCAACCCCTGACTGAGAGACACGACCGCGCTCCCGCCCAAACGGAGGAGCGTCTATGCCGCGCTACTACTTCCATATTTTGAACGGAAAAATGCTTATCGATGACGTCGGCGTTGAAGTGGCCGACACCGAGGCAGCGAAACTTGAGGCAGTGAAGTACGCAGGTAATGTCCTGACGTCTGAGCATCCCACCGACATGTGGAAGGGGATACCATGGGAGTTGAAGGTCACGGACGGCCCTTCGCCCAAGGAAGGTCGAACTTTGCTCACCCTCACGCTAACCGCTGAAATCAACCCCACTTAGGTGCTTTCTGTGGACGCAGTCGCGCGACGAAGGCATCGGGCCTCGCGCGCGGCTTCGAAGGTGGCGGCTATCTGCTCAAACTCTTCGATTGCTCCACCAGCGTCGTGTAACATTCGCAAGATAAACGTGCGAGAATCTGCCGATCGAGGATGCTGATTTCTCCACGGGCGTAGTGAATGGCGCCGGTGTTCTGTATTTTTCTTGCGACCTCTGTGACCGAGGTGCGCCGCACGCCCAGCATCTCGGCCAGGAACTGTTGGGTTAGATTAATGGTGTTGCTTCCTGCGGTGTCAGCCGTTTGGAGGAGCCATCGGCAGAAGCGCGCTTCAATGACATGAACGGCATTGCAAGCGACATTGATCCGGGCTTGAGATAACAGGATTTCGTTGTAGCCTACGCAGAGGTTTCGCAGTGTGGTGCTTTCTCCCGTTGCCTTGCGAAATCGGCTTGCCGGAATTCTTGTCACCTCGGCTTTGAGCTGCACAACGACCCGAACAAGAGAAATATGCGCGCCAAGTCCGGCCATGGCTCCAACAACGCCTTCCCGGCCAACGGTCGCGGTTTCGATCGCCCTGCCGTCCTTCAAGACGGCTAGCAGCGAGAGCATGCCCAGGTGTGGGAAGTAGACGTTTTCGGTCTCGTCTCCGGCTTCGATGAGGATTACACCCTGGTCGAGTTGCTCGACGACCATGTAAGGTGAGAGCAAACTAAATTGAGCGTGCGGCAAAGATCCGAGAAGATTGTTGGTATGTTTCGCCGAAGCGCTGTTTTTGGCCAATGCGGCTCCCGCCCGGTCGGTCGGGCCGATCTCCGCGGGACGGATGCGCTCCGAGAGCACGCAAGCGGGAATAGCTTGTATAGGGAACTTTAGGTCAGCCTGTCGGTCCGATTTCCGTCACAGCGACGCTACAGGTCGGGGAAACTCACGACGGGAAAAACCCTCTACATAGGGCAAAGTCTAGGGCGAGACTTCGTTCCTGGCCGCGGCGAAGTATTTGGGACTCGCTTTTCTTGGTCCGATATCGGACACTCAGGGGGTCACCGCGAGGACATTGGCTGTTATCGGTGATGAGAACGCCGGTTGCGCTCCCGCCCTCTCTCACAGGGAGCAGCGCCATGCAGCAGCAGCGACGCCGTTTCAAACAAATACTCTCACTCGAAGGACGTCTCGCTCAAGAGGCGAGGCGCCTGCGAGAAGAAGCCGAGTGTCTTCCACTTGGCAGGTTACGCGACGAAGCCATTCGCCGAGCGCGCCAAGCGGAGACCGGCTCGCACATAAGTGAGTGGCTGCTGTCTCCCGGACTTCGCGCGCCCACGTGAAGGATTACCGCGCGTACCTCCTCGATCAGGACGGACACATTTTCGGCGCCCATGGCTTCGATGCTGTGGACGATGAAGAAGCCTTGCAAAAGGCAAGGCGCCTCGTCGACGGTCACGACGTCGAGATCTGGCAACTCGCGAGAAAAGTCGGGCAAATCAAGACCGCGATTGACTAGCTGCTCGTCCTGCTTTGATTTTGGGAGCTCCGGAGTCTGTTTCATTAACTTTTGGCGTTGGTGCAAAAGTGAACTTATGTCCGGTATCGAACAATGCTAACGTCGGTCATCACCGCACGGTCCTTGGCTCTTATCGGTGATGAGAACGCCATTAGCGCTACCGCCTTCCTCAGGAATGGAGCAGCGCCATGCAGCGACGCCGTTTCAAGCAAACAGTCCCCCTTGAAGATCGCCTTGCAGATGAGGCGAAGCGCCTTCGTGAGAAGGCTCGCTCGCTTCCGCCAAGTATCGAGCGGGAGCGCGCAATCCGCAAGGCCCGGCAAGTAGAGACCGGCTCTCAAATGAGCGAGTGGCTGAGGTCGCCCGGTTTACAGGCCCCGAAATGAGACCAGCCAAAGAGGTACCTGAAGGTACGCCCCTGATTGAAGGCGCTGCACAACTGCTGCGGCGCGCTCGCGAACTTCCCCTCGGCGGCGCCAGAAACGAGCTTCGACAAATAGCGAGGGTCATGATCAAACTTCATCGGATCGGTTTTCGCGACTACATAGAGATCATGAGAAAACCTACGATGCATTGAGGCAATCCGGCGTCGCGCAGCGTCCACTACCGTACATTGCTAATATTGAACAATTTTGCTTCTCCCTCGTCATATTTAAAACGGGGAGAAGCAAGGTGGTCATAAAAAACGAACGCGTCGAACTCGAAATGAAGATCATGAAGTACCGCGCATTCCTCCGACAGATGGCATTAGACCCCGAGACAGAGGCGCGCATCCAAGAGATGATCGCGGATCTGGAAAGCCGGCTGCGATCCATCGACGAGTAAAGCCGCCTTAGTTGGCGGCTTTTTTCAATCAGCAGCATTCGTTTTTCCGCATAGGCCAGCGGCCTTAATGGCGTCGCGCCATTCTGATGGGCGTTCCGCCGAACTAACACTCTTGCTTGGAACCGATTGGCAAGCGATCGATTGTCACCGCATCATCGGCCGTACTCCGCCTTAGGCGTCGGTGACTGAGAGACCGATTGGGCTCCCGCCTGCGTAGCATGGGAGCGTGCCTTGGTCGAACAGCCCCACATCAATCCGTATTCAGTCCACGCGCGCATCTGCCTTGGCGTTGCAGCCTTTGGCGCCGCACCGTTTGTTGCGGCGCTGTTCATGGGCATGCGGTAGGGCCGCCTGCGCCAGCATGGACAAGCGGCGCGGCCGTAGAAGTAAAGCCAGGAAGAGACTGGCTTACTTCATGTTACCTGGCGCCACCTTCGTGCCGCCTTGGTCGCTGCCGGGACCAGAGCCGCCCTGGCCGGATGCATCGGGTTTCACCATTCCGCCCTTGGCCATGCCGTCTTTGCTCATGCCGGTGGTGCCTTTGGTCATCGAACCTTTGTCCGTATTGTGCATGCCGGGCTTCTGCATGTTGTCGGACTGCGAAGCGGGCCTGGAATTCTGAGCGAAGGCGGTACCGCACATAAGGCCGAGGGCGGCGGTAGCCATAATGATCTTCTTCATCGAAAACTCCTGTTTGGATTCGTGCGGGGCCAACGGGAGCGCAGAAGCCACGTTCCTAAACCGTCCGTTCAGAAGGAAAGAAAATCTACCAGGGGTTCTGAAACCAATCCGGGTCGGGACCGTACCGCCCAGGCTTTCGGAAGAGCTGCCAGAAGGCTTTTATTTGCGGGCCAGCAGGTCTTCACTGGACGGCATTAGCTTCACGTAAGTCCCGCTCTCGTGCAGCTGGAGCGAACCGCGCTCGATCGCGTGTTTGAGCCCGGCGCCGAACTCGCTGCCACTGCCCTTCAGCTTGAACAAGAAGGGCGCGTTGATCCTCTCGATAAAGATGCGGTCTTCCTGAGCGGCCTCGACGCTCGCTGCGAGCTCGACGAGCTTGCGCGCGGCCGCCTCCGGATTTGCGTAGGGTCGTTCTTCGGTGTGCTTCATCGGTATGTCCCATTGGCCGCCTGGCGACATAGATGTGCTGGCGGTGGGGATAGCTCTCCGCCGGCTTCCAGCTGTCGAATGTGGTGCCGCAGACGCAGCGAATGAGCGTGCTTCGGATCTCGCTGTCGAGCTTCTCGCTCCGCGCCCGCTTGGCCGCCATCACGGCGCGCCAGTCGCGGTCTTGGCGCCATTCGGCGAAGGCATTGTGGGTGATGTTTGGCTGTAGATCCGACCATGCGGCCCCGAAAGCCTCGCGCGCGGCTTCGAAGGTGGCCGCTATGCCACTCGGCCATGTGCCTGGCTCCATGCCGGGATAGAAGCCGATCGACCAACCCCATTCATCAGCGTGCACAGGCACGCCGGCGCGAGGCTTGCGCATGGGCCTAGGTCGGCCCCAAGAGGTTGGTCAATAGGCGTGCGTAATCGTGCTTAAGTGGTAGCGCGTCTTACCGCTCGTTCCGCATATATGGACTGCTTTCCGAAACCAAAAGCACTGACGGATCGGAACTGGGCAGACCCTTGTGGCCGAACGAAGCTTTCGGCAGAGCCGCGGTGCAGATACTCGCGATCAGAGCGATTGAAAACAAGGCCGCTATCACAATCCAAAGGTCCCTCTGCATGTCAGCGTTCCGAAGCAGAGTATCGATGGCAACGCCAACGCAAGGCTTGGTGAGTCGTTCCTATCAGGGCTAATCAACGGCGCCGACGTCGGCTTAGGGGATTCAAGCAGTTTCTGAAACCAGAATATTGCCGGTTTTGAGCCAAAGCGGGCATCTCTAGCACTGGGCCAAGTAACCCTTTTGGGTGTCCGGCAAGGCCACCGCCTGACCGGACCGACGAAGCTCGACCGCTTTAGTTGAACGTTTGCAGCCTCAATTTGAGGGATCCATCGGCTTGGCGTTCGAAGACGTGCGTCGCCAAGCCACTGAAGGGAGACGGCTTGCCCTCCTTGTCCTTACCCGTGGCACTCCACTTGGCTGTGCCGAATACGATTTTGTCGTCTCCGCCGGCGTCGACCATCTCCAATTTGTGACCCGTTACATCGTTGGCGAAGAGTCCGGCAAAGAACTTTTCGATCTCAGCCGGACCCGACGCGACCTGATGTGTGGGCGGCATCAATTTTGCCGTCGCGACATAGGAAGCCCCGATGGCTTTCTCGTCCTGCTTGTTGAATGCGGCATCCCAGGCGGCGTAAGCCTTCTCCACGTCCCCCTTGGCGTCCGCGGCCAACGAAACGCCCGGCGCGCCGAGCAGGCAAATGACTAGTGCTGATGTTTGAGCCCACCTCATAGGATACTCCTTTTGGATAAAACGCCTTGCCAGATCGCTCAGATAATGAGTCCGGTAGTCTGCCGCGCGGCTGTGCTCCCGCCAGCATGAGACACCGTCGCCGGTCGCGCTGTAGCGGCCATTGGTTAGGAAGGAGGTGCAGGCGGCGCTAACTTCAACGGCGCCAATCACCTCGGGAGTCCACATCGCGCGCCATGACACCGCTAATGCAACCGGTCACACATGCGCCGAACTTCAACCACCATGACCAGTTCTGCGAAGGCACATTCATCATGGTTGGTTGGGAGGATTCCACCCAATAGTTCGCGGAACAGCAATTCCGGGCAATTACCGTCAACGGCGCTGACAAATGGGAGACGCGGCACACCATTGCCTAGGTCGGAAATCCCTGCGTTGGTCACAGGCCGTGAAGTCACGACCGGATGACACTCGGGCCCCGAACGTAAGCTCTCGCGCTTCAAGGAAGCGTATCGGCAGATTAAGAACGGTCGAGATGACGTGCCCGATCCAGCCATCTTTGCAGGTGAAGCTTTGCCAATCCTTGGTCAGATCGCACCCGATGGATTTCAGTGTCGGAAAAGCGGCAAGCTCCGGGACTACGTCGAGGTGCTGGTAAACGGCCCATTGCGGCTATGAACTTGCTTGACCCGAAGCCGACGATCCCGAGTGCAGCATCTCGCGGGTGCAGCATCAGGCTTGGACCCCGATTGCCATATTTTCCCACCGCACTATCTTAACGTGCGCTGGAACACACGGATTGATCCTCCATTAATCGACACGAAGGACGCTGAATTTACGCGATTGGGCTAGCTCGCTCCATGAACAAGAACCGGGAAAAGCGGATACTGGAAGAGCGCCTAGAGCGCTGCCGGCGGCTCGCCAAGGAATTTCCGAACGACCTAACCGCAGAGCACCTGCGCCAGATTGAAGTCGCCCTCGTCGACGACATCAGAGCCCTAGAACAGCACTAAGGCGCTCCGTCTCTACCGGAACCAAGGGGAGTGCTGTACGTTGCCGCGCTGCCCTTAAAAGTAACACCATTGAATCTAAGTGGGTCGAGGGTCTTCTCCGGCCGCTCGGCAAGTATGGAAGTAATCCGGCGCAGGGTTTGCTCTTGCTCGTCGATCTTACTCGCATCGGCCATGGTTTAGCATTCGGGCACTGGAGCTCGAAGCGATGGGATTGCGCTTGGACGGCGATGGCGAACTCCAAGTGTCCCGTGAGCCGTCACGGCCTCGATACGGTCCAGCTCCGTCACTGAGCTTAAGATTTTCGGGAAAAACTGGAAACCTCCGCTCGGGCGATGAGTTGCCGTCCCACGATGTCAATTTTGTTGGACCCGGAACATGGTCGACGAAGCCCTGCGGCGGCGAGCCGTGGATACAGTTTGGTCCCTCCATCGCGCGAAGCATCGCGACGTGGATGCCGCGGACAGCCGGCGTTGTCTGCTGCGGCGCCACCTTCAAGGAAGATGGGAAGCGCGCGTGAGCGAGGTCGAAGAACTGACCGGATTCGGCCTGGCCTACTCGAACCGTCTCCCCAAGGACGAATGTTGAGGCTTATGGAGAAGCTCGTCAGGCAATTGGTGGCAAGCACCGCGAGGCCGGTCTGGACGCTGTTGATCATCTCCGAGCTCGTTTCGGCTGCCATCATGCTGATCCTCCTATTGATGTTTCCAGTCTAGAGGATCGGCAAGATGCGCATTGCTCAGCTTGCTCCCCTCGCCGAAAGCGTTCCCCCAAAGCTCTACGGCGGCACCGAGCGGGTCGTGGCGTGGTTGGTGGACGAGTTGGTAGAACTCGGTCACGAGGTCACACTATTCGCGAGCGGCGACTCAAGGACGAAAGGCAAACTCCAACCCGTATGGCCACGCGCGCTGCGCCTCGGTCGGAAGGGCGTGGACCCCAATGCGGCCAGTGCCGTGCTGCTGGAGGCCATCGCCAGGCGCGCGAAAGACTTCGACGTGATCCACGCACACATCGATTGGTTGCCGCTTCCGCTGCTCAGCCGGCTCGGCGTGCCCTTCCTGACCACGATGCATGGTAGGCTAGACCTCCCCGGCCTGCCGGACGTGGTGCGCGAGTTTCCCGGCGCGGGTTTCATCTCGATATCCGAGCACCAGCGCGTGCCGCTTCCTGACGCAAACTGGATCGCCACGATACAGCACGGGCTGCCTTCGCACCTCTTCCGCCCGTCTTTCGATGAGGGATCCTATCTCGCCTTCCTCGGTCGCCTTACGGCGGAGAAAGGTCCCGAGGACGCGATCCAGATCGCGCGGGCGGCCGGAGAGCCACTGCGCATCGCCGCCAAGATCCCGCGCGGTGAGACCGGATACTTCAAGAAGAAGCTTGAGCCGCACATAGATGGTCGAACGGTTCAGCTTGTGGGGGAAGTCGATGATGCGAAAAAGCAGCCGTTCCTCGCCGACGCAGCGGCCCTCCTGTTCCCGATCGATTGGCCTGAGCCCTTCGGTCTCGTCATGATAGAGGCGATGGCTTGCGGGACGCCCGTGATCGCCTACCGATCCGGATCCGTGCCGGAAGTCGTTGAGGACGGCGTGACGGGTTTCATCGTCGAGAATGAGGACCAGGCGGTAAGGGCGGTTGGAGAGCTTGGCCGTCTCGACCGGAGGGTAGTCCGCGCCCGCTTCGAAGCGCGCTTCTCCGCAAGCCGGATGGCGCGAGAGTATGAGCGCGCCTACCGAGGCTTGATCGTCGATCCCGGCGTGAAGGAAACGGACCTTTGCCCAGGTGCTCAGCCGTCGATACCATGAAAGGATTTGGTGATGTGGCCTCGAAAGGTGAAACACATCATTGTTCTCCTGGCCGTGATGGCCGGCCCGGCGGCGCGGTGCGCCGAAATGGGCGCGGCTGCTATCGATGCCGCCGAACCATCGAAGAAGATCTTGTCGAACGAGAAGCCGACGCCGGCGGGGGTTCGGTTACAAGTCCTGCTCGACCGGGCCCACTTCTCGCCAGGTGAGATCGACGGCAGATTCGGCGAGAACGCGAAGAAGGCCCTACGCGCCTTCGCGGAGGCGCGGCAATTGCCGAGCTCGGACGTTCCGACCGAGGACGTCTGGAACGCACTGCGCGCGGACGATCGGCGGGTCACGGCGAACTACACGATCACCGAGCAGGATGTCGCCGGACCTTTTCTTAGCAAGCTCCCGTCGAAGATGGAGGAAATGAAAGACCTGCCGAAGCTGGGTTTCACCAGTCCGCGAGAAGGACTGGCCGAGAAATTTCATATGAGCGAGCAACTGCTGGCGGCGCTCAATCCCGGGCAGCGCTTCGACCGCCCCGGCGACGACATCATCGTTGTGGATACTGGCAGTGCAGAGGCCGGCGCGCCGTCGAGGGCGGACAGGGTCGAGGTCGACAAGAGTCGGCAGACCGTGAAGCTGTTCGACAAGTCTAACGTGCTTATCGGCTTCTATCCGGCAACGGTCGGGAGCGAGGAGAAGCCGTCGCCATCCGGCACTCTGAAGGTGACCGAGGTCGACCGAAATCCGACCTATCGCTACAATCCGGCCTACCACTTTAAGGGCGTTCAATCCCGAAAACCTTTCACCATCAAGCCGGGCCCCAACAATCCGGTTGGAACGGTGTGGATCAACCTCACCGCTGAAGGATACGGCATTCATGGCACACCGTCGCCCGACAAGGTCTCGAAGGCGGAATCCCATGGCTGCGTCCGTCTGACCAACTGGGATGCGGAGCGGGTTGCAACGAGCGTCGCGAAGGGCACTCCGATCGCCTTCGTCGACGGCTCACGATGACAGCAAATGCACCGCGAGCGTGGCCCCCCGGCGCCGATTGGCGTGAATGACTCCGGTCGGTCAGGTCGGCGAGTGTTTATCGAGGTAAGCGCAGCATCGAACCCGGAACCTGTTCTGGCGTTGAGTAGCCTGGTTGGCGCCGGCTGTTTATCGAGGAGCCATTGGAGGAGGAGTGGAATGGATACGGCCGAAGGTTCGAGCGCTAGCTTCCCTACCAGGTTGCCTCGCGACGCACACTAAGCCGCTGGAGCTTACGCCCGCCGACGGCAACGGCGGTGAAGAGCTTTTTCAAGGCAGCTACAACACTCGTTTGCGACCCCTATGTTCCAAACGTTCAGACGTCACGGTTTCGGACTTGGCGGCGGCGTGGGTGCGGCTTGAGAGGCTGAGAGGGCATCAATTGCTCGGCTGCTGCGGCGCTATGGTATCGCCGCCTGCATGAGGAACGCACGTACCGATGTTGCTAAGCAGGCGTTTGGCCTGGAGGTCGCGCATCTTTGAGTATTCGCGTCGTCGCTCGATATTTGCCGCGGCCCATCGGTCCCAGACCTTGAAGGCGTCGGTGTAGTGCTTTCGCATCTGCTCCTCGGCGGCAAGGCAATCGGCGAATTTGTCGAAGACCAGGTCGGTGTTGACCGGTGTCATGCCTCCTACCAGGACAACGAGCATCCATTTCATCTGCTGTGCCTTTCGCGCCGGACGGATATTCGCGTTTACGCGAAGAATTTCCGGTCACCGCGGTTAGATAGCCCGTCGACTGCGACCGGCCACAAAACCGTAGACAAAAAGCACGATGATAGCGCCCACGACCGCCCCCACCAGCCCTGCGCCTTCTCCAGGCCGATACCAGCCTAGTGACTGGCCAAGATAGGTCGCAAAGAACGCTCCCACTATTCCCAGGATCGTGGTCAGGATGAAGCCGGAGGGCTCGTTGTCGCCAGGCATGATGAACTTCGCGATGACGCCTGCGACGAAGCCAATGATGATCGTCCAGATGATGCTCATATCTCTCCCCTAGCCTTGCGATCCCGATGGAGCCGGAAGACGTCCGTCAGGCGTGTATTTGTCCACCGCTGCCGGCAGCTCGCGAGACAATCGGTCGAGAATCTCCTGCTGCGACAGGCCGGTCTGCTGCTCCAGTTTTTGAAGGACGTCCGGACCGATAGCCTGCTGGAGTTCGGGCGGGGTGACTTCCCGGTTTGGCCCTTGATTGATCCAGGATTGGGCCGCATCGCCCTGTCCGTTCTGCTTGAAGTGCTCGAGCAACTCGCCGATCCCGCCGTTCAGCAGCGAACTCACGCCGCCGCCTCCTACAAGGCCGCCAAGATTGCCGAGCATACCGCTCAGGGAATCCTTGGCACCCGCCGGCTGACCGGAGGTAGCGTTGCGAAACATGTCGGCGAGCTTGTCCCGATTTTGGTAACCGGCGATTGCGAGCAAACCCAAGAGGGCGGTCATTGATGGCATTCCGCGACTCATCTTCGGCTCCTGAGTTCGATGGGCAAACGTACGCAAGAAAAGGGCGACCCGCCTTGGCGGGCCGCCGGGTAATTCATCGCAGGCCGGTGCCGTAGAGCTGGCGCTCTCTCCGGACCTCCTCCGCGCCATAAGGCTGGGCGGATGGATCATAATTTTTCCACCCTGCCTTCTGCCAGGCTGCGCTCCGGTCGCGCAGGTTGACGGCGGACTGATTCAAGATCGCTTCGTATCGCGTCCGATCCGCATCCGGCACACGAGCTGAAACCAGCGTACCGCCGCGCCTCACACCTTCGGCGTAGAGTGGTGCTTCCTCATCGGATACGCCGGCCTGCGTCAGCGCCCCAACGACCCCGCCTGTGGCGCCGCCGGCAACGGCACCGAGCGCGGTCGATGCGAGCCATCCGGCCGCCACGACCGGACCCAGGCCGGGGATAGCCAACAAACCAAGGCCCGCGAGCAAGCCGGCAGCGCCACCAAGACCTGCGCCGACGCCCGCTCCCGTGGCTGCGCCTTCCGCCCGATCGTCCACCCCATCGCGATCGCGATCGACCTTCTTGTCGGTGCTGTACCAGTTGTCGGAATTGTTCGCGACGATGCTCAGATCCGAATGCGGCACGCCCGCGGCCTCCAGGCTCGTCACCGCGCGCTGCGCATCGGAGTAGTTATCGTAGAGACGTGAAATCGTAACCGTCATGCTGAATCCCTCCTAATTTTCGCTGGTGGTCGCCAGGTTACTTGGCCGCGTTCACGTTGCCCTGGAAATCCAGACTGATATTGGTCGAGGCACCGCCTTTGCTGGCCTTTCCGCGCCAAACGCCGTTGTCGTCCTTCTTCAGGGATGTGACGTTACTGTAGCCCGCGTCCTCGATCTTCGACTTGGCCTGGCCCTCGGTGAAGCTGTTGGCGCCTTCAACCGGCTTGCTGGAATTGTTCTGGCCGGAACTGTTGACCGCATTGTTGTTGGGCCGATCGGTCGCCGGCGGATTTTGCGCGAACGACGGACCCGCCAGAAGCGAAGCAGCCGTCAGCAGCAAAAGAAATGTCTTTTTCATATCGTCCTCCTGTAGTGGCAAGGCCCAACATACGCTGAACTGAGAAGTTCCAAGTTTTCCCGGTCCGCAGGGCTTGCATGGAGGATCTAAAAAAGCATCTACAAGAAAGCGGGAGCGAGCTCCGGGGCGCGTACTTGAACCTATTAGAAGGAGAGCCCTGACGTGGTCCAACTCGGACCTAGGGCGACGTGCGCCAACGCGCCCCTGTCAGAAGTAATAGCGAACCTCGTACGAAGCGCAGCGCGGGGTTATAGTACATTTGCTGAGGCTGTTGCGGCAGGCGCGGTATCCCAAAGCGCAACGTGTGATCCGCCCTTAGCTGTGTTCAGGCGTGCACCGTGTCTTTTGATTCGGAACACCGCATCGCCTTCAAAGTTGGAAATTAAGTAAGCTACCCGCCGTCGGCGGAGGTCGCAACGCGTTGAAGCGCCGCGGGCCCCAAATTCAATCTCTCTTGCCGAATAGGCCGTCGACAACTTGTCTTGCGGTGTCGCCGATGACACGGCCAGCGCCTCTGTCTCCTTTAGCCATTGCAGACATAAAGGAGAGGGCCTCCTTGAACGTGACGTGCGGCGGCAGCGGAGCCACCTCAGAATCTGTCTTCACTTCCAGCACGACAGGGCGATCGCTCGAAAGGGCCTCCTGCCATGCGGATGCCAGGCGGCCCGGGGAATCAACGAAGATCCCCCTGAGCCCGAGCAGTTCGCCAAATTTGGCATAGGCAAAGTCGGGGATATCCTGCGAAGCCTCGAATCTGGGGTTTCCCTCCATGACCCGCTGCTCCCAAGTGACTTCATTGAGGTCCTGATTGTTGAATACACATACGATCCATCGCGGATCCGCCCAACGCTTCCAGTACTTCTGGACCGTGATGAGTTCGGCCATGTTGTTCATTTGCATTGCGCCATCGCCCACAAGTGCGATGACCGGCCGGTCCGGATGGGCGAACTTGGCCCCGATGGCATAGGGGACTGCTGCGCCCATCGACGCCAAGCCTCCCGAAAGCGATGCAACCTGGCCCTGCTGCACCCGGAAATCGCGGGCATACCAGTTGGCGCAGGATCCGCTGTCACTGGTCACGATGGCGTTAGCAGGTAGCAAGGGTGACATTTCCCAAACGACGCGCTGCGGATTGACGGGATTGGCTTCCGCCTTAGCCCGACCTTCCAGCTTCTTCCACCACCCAGTTATGTTGGTCTCGATCGTCTTCGCCCATTCCCGGTTCTCCTTGCGCTGGATTAGGGGCAGGAGCGCCTTTAGCGTTGCTGCGGCATCGCCGTGGAGGCTGACGTCGACCGGATACCGCAGCGACAGCATCGAGGCTTTGATGTCGATCTGGACGGCGCGTGCGGCCCCGTCTTTGGGTAAGAACTCCGACCAGGGAAAGCCCGTGCCGACCATCAGTAGCGTATCGCAGCCTTGCATGAGATCCCAGCTTGGCTCGGTCCCGAGCAGGCCTATCGCGCCGGTAACGAACGGCAGGTCGTCCGGCAACACATCCTTGCCCAGCAATGCCTTCGCAATGCCGGCGCCGAGCAAGGTCGCCATTTCGATGAGTTGAGGAGCGGTGCCACGAGCGCCCGCGCCGACCAAAATGGCTACCTTCTTGCCGGCATTCAGGACCTCGGCCGCCTCGGATAAGTCCGCATCCTCTGGAATGATCTTGGGTTTGGAATAGCCCACTCCAGACCGCGTAAATCCGTGCGCCACCGCGGGCTCTTCGTATTCCTCGTCCTGAATATCTTTCGGCAAAATAATGACGGAAGGTGTGTTGTCGGCCTTAGCGACCCTGATGCTGCGGTCAAGGAGGTGCCGCACCTGGGCAGGGGACGAGGCTTCCTGTACGAAGCCGGCGACGTCCGCAAACATCCGGTCTAAGTTAAGTTCCTGCTGGTAACTGGCACCTCGAACGGTTGCTTCAGCTTGCCCGCAGATAGCAAGAACGGGAGCATGGTCCAGTTTACCATCGTACAATCCCGTGATGAGATGAGTTGCTCCCGGGCCGCCGGTCGACAAGCACACCCCTAATTCACCTGTGAACTTGGCGTGCGCGACCGCCATGAAGGCGGCCATCTCCTCGTGCCGCACCTGGATGAATTCAATGCTGTCGGCGCGCTGCAGCGCGCCGATCACACCGTTGATGCCGTCGCCCGGATAGCCATAGATGCGGCGCACGCCCCAAGCGTGGAGCCGTTCGACCACAAAATCGCCGACCTTCACGCTCAAGCCTCCGAAGCAGCAGGGAGCGAGGCGCTTTTCTCGATGAGGCCTTGTTGTTTGAGATCACCCCAGAAATCCGAAGGGATCTTGGCCTGGAGCGAATTCCAGTCCTCCTGGATCTGTTGAGCGCTCCGTGCCCCCACGACCAGAGCGACCGCGACGTCGGCCGCCGCCGAAAACTGAAGTGCGGCAGTTCGGAGGTCCACGCCATACCGAGAGGCGATCGTCCTGAGCTTCTCCCGCTTCTCGATGACAGCTGCGGGAATCTTGAAGTTCTCTTTTCCGTAATTGTAACGTGGACTTCCTGAGATGAAGCCGGCGTTGAGAGAGGAGCCGATGACGAGCGAAACGTTCTTTTTTCGCACGACCGGGAAAAGTTCGTTCACCGCACTTGCGTGATCGATCAACGAGTATTGGCGGGCGCACAGGCAGACGTCAGGATCCGCATCTTCCATGACTTTGAGGATGGGAAGCGGGGTATTCACGCCGATGCCCCAAGCGCGGATGATGCCCTCGTCACGCATTTTGGAGAGCGCCGGAAACGCGCCTTTACGGGCGATTTCGTACTGTTCTTCCCAGCCGTTCGGAAAGAAGGCGAAATCCGGCGAGATGTCGTGCACGAAAGCCACGTCCAGGCTGTCGACGCCGAGGCGCTGCAGGCTGTCTTCGATCGAGCGGCGCACACCGTCCCCCGTATAGTCAAAAATGATGTCATTGGGCGAATCTGACAGCGGATAAATATCCGCATGTTTGTTGTTCTTTGACGCCTTGAAAAGCTTCCCGACCTTCGACGAGAGCATATAATCTTCGCGCTTCTGGTTATGCAGAAAATGACCGAAGCGACGCTCGGAGAGTCCGAACCCATACCAAGGCGCCACATCGAAATATCGAACGCCCATCGCCCATGCGCTTTCAAGGGTTGCCTCGGCTTCCTTATCGGTATGCTTGTTGAACTCGTTCCCGAGGGAAACGCCACCGAGGCCGAATCGGAATTCCGGTTTGAAGATCTGTCGCGCGCGGTCATTCATAGAAAATCCTCTATATTTGTCGGGAATTGAACGACGGGCGCGAGAGCCGGTTCCTAGATGTAAAATCACAGGAGCTCGGGCTTTCGGCGCTAAGGGACGGCCGGTGACCGTTACGGAACCGGTCATTTCCCGGAGACTTTCCTCTTCGAGACGGCCACAGCGTTTCCGCGAGTGGCGAGGAACCGTACGATGGACAAGTCGCTGATCGGCGATAAGGGCGAGCAGAATATCCATACAGACGACGGTTTCGTCCGCGTCCGCGGAGCCCGCGAGCACAATCTGAAGGACGTTTCGCTCGAGATACCCCGAAATGCGCTCGTGGTGTTCACGGGCGTGTCCGGATCCGGGAAGTCGTCGCTCGCCTTCGGGACCTTGTACGCAGAGGCCCAGCGGCGTTACTTGGAATCGGTCTCACCGTACGCCCGCCGCCTTTTCCACCAAATGGCAGTGCCCGAAGTGGCCTCGATCGAGGGGCTTCCCCCCGCGGTCGCTTTGCAGCAACAGCGAGGCTCGCCGACGACAAGGTCATCAGTCGGCAGCGTGACGACCCTGTCCAATCTGCTGCGGATGCTGTACTCGCGCGCCGGCGACTATCCGCAGCATCAACCGTTGCTATATGCGGAGTCGTTCTCGCCCAACACGCCCGAGGGCGCTTGTCCCAACTGTCATGGCATCGGACGCGTCCATGCGGTCGACGAACGTTCGCTCGTTCCCGACGACACGTTGACCATCCGCGAGCGGGCCATAGCCGCGTGGCCAAGCGCGTGGCAAGGCCAGAACCTGCGCGATATTCTCGTTACCCTCGGCTACGACGTAGACAGGCCGTGGCGCGAATTGCCGAAGAAAGATCGGGACTGGATTCTGTTTACTGACGAGCAGCCGACCGTGCCGGTCTACGCCGGCTATACGCCTGCCGAGACGAGGCGGGCTCTGAAGCGGAAGGAGGAGGCGAGCTATCAAGGTACTTTTACTGGCGCGCGCAAATACGTGCTGCAGACGTTCGCCACGACGCAAAGCGCTATGATGAAACGCCGGGTGGCGCAATTCTTGTCGAGCTCGAATTGCCCAGTCTGCAAGGGGAAGCGGCTTAAACCCGAGCCGCTGTCCGTCACTTTCGCCGGAATGGACATTGCCGAGGTTTCGCGACTGCCGTTGAACCAGCTCCGCTTGTTGCTCGGCGGGCATCTCGACAAGAAAAGGAATCAATTCGTCGGCCATCCTGAGAAGGCTCTCGTGGTGCAACGGATAACGGAGGACATGTCGGCACGCCTTGAAGTGCTACTTGATCTCGGTCTTGGCTATTTGACGCCCGAACGCAGCACGCCGACGCTGTCGCCAGGCGAGCTACAGCGGCTTCGATTGGCGACGCAGGTCCGCTCTAATCTGTTCGGAGTGGTCTATGTCCTGGATGAGCCCTCTGCGGGACTGCATCCGGCGGACACGGAAGCCTTGTTGCGCGCTCTCGACCGCCTGAAGTCGGCCGGCAACTCGCTCTTCGTCGTCGAACACGAGCTCGATGTGGTGCGGCACGCCGATTGGATCGTCGACGTCGGCCCCGACGCAGGCGCGCAGGGAGGGCGTATTATGTACAGCGGTCCCCTGGCAGGACTGAAAGACGTGGAAGCGTCTCGGACGCGACCTTACCTCTGTGGCCAGCACGGGAGGGTGGCAAGGCCTCCACGAAACCCCCGCGGATGGCTCAAGCTTCGCGGTGTTACGCGCAACAATCTCAATCGGCTAGACGCGGAAATTCCGCTCGGCGTGTTTACGAGCGTCACGGGGATTTCGGGATCCGGCAAGTCGAGCCTCATTAGTCAGTTTCTTGTCGATGCCGTGGGCGACGAACTGGGCCAGCGCAAAGAGGCGGGCGACGAGGACGACAAGCTAGAGACTCCGGTCGAAACCTTAGGTGGCGAGATTGCGGAAGGCCTCGATGACATCAAGCGATTGGTAGTCGTGGACCAGAAGCCGATCGGCCGTACGCCGAGATCGAATCTCGCGACTTACACCGGCCTGCTGGATCATGTTCGCAAGATATTCGCCTCAACCAAACAGTCGCGTGCAAGGCGCTATGACGCGGGCAGGTTCTCCTTCAATGTAGCGAAAGGCCGTTGCGAGACGTGCCAAGGGGAAGGCTTCGTCTGTGTCGAGCTTCTCTTCCTGCCGAGCGTTTACGCTCCCTGTCCGACTTGCAAAGGCGCGCGGTACAACGCCAAAACGTTGGAGGTCAAGATCCGGAACAAATCAATCGCTGACGTGCTGGCGTTGACTGTGGACGAAGCGTTCGAGTTCTTCAGTAGTGAGGATTTTCTACGTCGTTGTCTGGGCGTGCTTCGCGACGTCGGGCTCGGGTATATCCGGCTCGGCCAGTCGGCGACCGAACTGTCAGGAGGCGAGGCGCAGCGGGTCAAGCTCGCCACCGAGCTGCAACGGGCGCAGCGTGGTCAGACACTCTACGTATTGGATGAACCGACGACCGGACTGCATCCCTCGGACGTCACCAAGCTGATGAGACAACTGCACGGCCTCGTCGCGGCGGGCAACACGGTCGTCGTGGTCGAGCACGACATGACGGTGGCTGCCGCCAGCGACTGGATCATCGACATCGGGCCCGGTGCCGGCGACGAAGGGGGTCGGATAGTGGCTTCAGGCACGCCGTCGCAGGTCGCGAAGAAATTGCGGAGCCGGACAGCGAATTATCTCGCAGCCGTTCTCTAACATCCTGAATCCGCGGACGTCGTTATGGGTTCGATTGGTGAGCGTCGCCGAGCTCGTGGTAGCCGGTCGCGAGACATTCCATTTAGCCTCTGCCGCCTTCAACGCCGCCAGGCGCTTATGTAAAAAGGCCAGGACCATGATTTCGTCGGGCGCCAGTTGCGCGTATTGCTTCTTGAATGTTTGAGCTATTTTCGCTTCGATCATATCGACGAATTCGCCGGACATCGCCGAGTTTCCGGATCAGCTTGGTGTCGCCGAACCGGCCTCTATCCGCCAGCGCGGGGCGCGACGGGAGGAAAACAGGTCGCATGGATCACCGGGCGTTTGGGATCCTCCTCTCTGCAACGTTCGGCGATCTGCCATCCGTCGATGCCTCCGGGCAGCTTGACGTCCGTGATGAGAACGTCGCCGACCCGCCGCCCGTACCACGCCAACGCTTCTTCGCCGTCAGCCACATGGATGACCTCGTACACTTCCTCTCGCAAAGCCTCCACCGCGAACTGATAGTACTACTGCTAGTGATAGAGCATTCAACTTGCTCCAGCGATACGGCCTATCAATGGCCGAAGGTTCGCTTCAAGGAAGTCTCGCGAAAATCAAGGCATGAACGCTTGTATAGTCGCCGCAACTTAAAGCGGTCTTTGGACAGCACACGAGCGGAGGGCTGATTGTTCTCAGACTGACGCCGTTGAGCATAGGTCAGGAACATCGCTAGTTAGACGTTTGTCGGTTGGAGTTGCGACCTAAAATCATCGTCGACATCGCAGAACGTGCGATTGATCTCAGTTGATGCGGAACTCCAACAATGCACGGGTTTGGAACGCCACGTCACAAAGCCTGTTGTCGTCTCAGAAATGACCGTTGTGGTCGCACCCCCATTTTCTTGGAGCGTCAGATGAACAAACGCAAACCGGCGACAGCGCCAAAGCGCGCCCGCAATCCGAAAATGGCCATGCGGGCCCAACGGAACAAGCAGAACATTGTTAGAAGCCCGAAAGAGAATTTACTTCGCTCTGTTGCGGCAGTCTCGATCGAACCGCCTCCTAAGCTTCATGATCCTAAACACGAGGTTCCTATCATTGAGCCTCCGGTGGATGCCTTACCAGACGACCTCAGTCAGAGAATGTCGGATAGCGATCCAACGAAAGGCTTTGCTTTAGCGACGGCAAACATGCAGGCGTATCAAGCGAGGCTTCTTGAGATAGCCGAGGCCAACGCGCAATTTGCTTTTGAATTCGGCCTGAGACTTGCGACGATCAGGTCACCAACTGAATTTTTCGGCGTCATTACGGAGTTTACAAGCAGACGGGTCGATATGTTCGGGCAGCATTCGAAAGAATTGGCGGCATATCCGTTCTGGCGCATCAAGCGCCCCCAAGAGCTGACGGCTCTGCCGGGACGACAACTGTAAGCCGTACCCGCTGCGGCAAAGGATGGACGCAAACGCGGATTTCGAATGGGGCGATGCCGCCGCGCTTGCGCGCGTTAGGATCCTGCATGGCGTGCATACTCGTGCTAAATGGTAGCGCGTCTTAGCGCTCGTTCCGCGTAGGCGTACTGGCCAGACAGGAGATTTTGCAGGATGATCTCGACGTCGGTGTCAGCCCCATCTGTCTCACGCCAGGCGCAACCGGCGCGCGGGCCGAAGTCTTCAAGCACCAGATAGATGTCGCGGTCGAGGCAGTCGGCCGGCATGATCGAGGGCGAGGAACGCATACGCTACTCCGATACGACAAGGGCGAGAGACGGCCCCGGCTCCGGGGAAACAAGGGGGTTAGGCCGGGGCCGCTCCGCCAGCTCTGGCAGCGAGCCAGCGACGATTCAAATCTTCGCCTGCTCTTGTCGTTCCCCTTGAGTCCCTTGTCTTAGAAGAAAAGGGCCCCAGCTCAAATGGGGGATGAGCTGGGGCCTAGAGGTTACCCTCGACGAGCATCGAGGGCGTCGGGAAAACTTGGCAAATGCAACGATGTTCCTGGCTCGGCAGTGAACCCCCGCGGCCAACAAACTCAACGGAGCAGGGTAGCGCCTGATGCACGCCGATCTTGCGGCCTCGCCGGTTGTGGCAGCGAGCCAGCGATGGCTCAAATATTCGCCGCCATTGTGTTCCCTCATGCTAGCCAACAGGGCGTGCCGCGCCGATCGTGCGGAACGTCGGATACCGACCGAAATAGGCTCGCGAACGAGAATTAGGCCATTGGTAGGAACCAAGGGATTGCTCGCCCTGTTGCATGTTGTTCCTCCCTCTAAGGAACAGCCTCATGGCCGACGAGAACACCAAAAATCCAAATGAGAAACAGCCCGGCGAGAATCCGGACGGCAAGTACCATTTCAATCCTGGGAACATGGCCGGAAAGAAGCCCGGGGATTCGGAACAAACCGCCGAAAACCGTGGCGAGCCGCACGAGGACAAAGAAAAACCCGCCGGCTAATTGCTGGTCACTCGCAGGTGCAAAATAGGCCGGGCGACGCGGGCGTCATCCGATCTTTCGAAGATCGAACTCATTTGCTCCGGTCTCTTTTTCTGCCTCGTTAGCGGCGGAAAGCTTGTCTCTTATGTATTTCGTTAGGTCGCCAACTTCGTTGATCATGGCTTCCTCAGAGACACCTTGACCGCTTGCCCCCTCGACGAGGCGGCGCACGAGATCGTGCACGTTGCGCCGGGCGTCGAATATTGCTCCGCGGCGTGAAAACTGTTCTCAACCCAAAAATCGATGTACTCGCGGACCTTGCTCACCGAAACGCCTCGTACTTCTTTCCCGGGCAGACGTTAAAGTTGGGAAGAAGACATAGCAAGGCCGTCTCGGAAGGCGTTGTTACCAGAGACTGCTTCGACCTATCTGCTCAAGCTCTTCGGTTGCTCCACCAGCGTCGTGTGGCATTCGCAAGATAAGCGTTCCAGAATCTGCCGATCGAGGATGCTGATTTCTCCACGGGCGTAGTGGATGGCGCCGGTGCTCTGTACTCTTCTTGCGACCTCTGTGACCGAGGTGCGCCGCACGCCCAGCATCTCGGCCAGGAACTGTTGTGTTAGATTGATGGTGTTGCTTCCTGCGGTGTCAGCCGTTTGTAGAAGCTATCGGCAGAAGCGCGCCTCAGCCGGCCTTGACGGCCGATGAGTCCGGCGTGAGCGCCACCGAAATCAACATCGGCGGGATATTCCCGTTCTGCGGTCCCGCATCGTCGATCGGCCTGATCGGTAAGGGCGTGTCGGCCTACGTGCAGTCGATCAACGATCAGGGCGGCATCAACGGCCGCAAGATAAGTTACATCGCGATGGACGATGCCTATAGTCCGCCGAAAGCGGCAGGGTACGGCACCACCGAACGGCGCCCACCATCGCCACCACGCATTGGGCGACTCACACGCCGGGTGAGTTGGGACTTCCGGCGCCCGGGGTGGAATTGAAGCTTATCCCCGCCGGCGATACTTTTGAGGCCCGCGTGCGCGGCCCTAACGTGATGCCAGGCTATCTCGGCGGGCCGGATTTGACGTCGGCGGCCTTCGATGAAGAGGGGTTCTACCGGGTCGGCGACACCATCTCGTTCGTCGATCCTGCCAACCCGAGCCGTGGTCTGCGCTTCACCGGCCGGGTTTCCGAAAACTTCAAACTCGCCAACGGGACATGGGTGGCGGTCGGCAATATTCGGGCCGCGGCACTGGCGGCCACCCCCGGTGTGCAGGACGTCGTCATTGCCGGCGAAAATCGTCAATTCTGCGCTGTGCTGACTTGGTTGAATCCGGTCATGGCCAGGCAGCACGCCGCCAACGCCGATGGCAACCTGAATTGCGACCCCGGCGTGATCGCTTTTCTCCAACAATGCCTCCGAACTTACAATACCAGTGTCGGAAGCAGCGAACGTATCTGCGCCTTCACGCTCCTTGACGAACCGCCCTCGCTGGCGGCCGGCGAGATCACCGACAAGGCTTACATCAATCAACGCGCCGTCCTCACCAACCGGGCGGCGCAGATGGAGCTGATCTATTCGTCCGAGCCATGCGGCCAGGTGATCGTCATTTAGGCGATTGCTCTACCGGAGTTCATCGCAGCCAGAGGGCATTGCCATATTCCAGTTGCAGCCGCTCCGTCGACTGCAGCGCGACGTCGACGTTTGCGCGCGCCGATTTCAATGCGCGTGCCAGAACCGGGGCGTGGTATGCCGCCTTGGCAGGCGGACGGGAGTAAGCCTGATTGCGAGAGGGCAGCGGGGTGCCGTCGACCAGATCCGTCGGAACTGCCTCCTCGTCGGCGCCTGCCGCTCGGCCTTCGAGGATTGCGTTCAGTCGGGCCAGATCGAGTTTGCCCTCGGTCCGCGAGATCACGATCGTCGCCACGCCATTGCCGATCACGTTGACCAGCGCGGGCCTCGCTCATGAACCGGTCGATGCCGAGGATGAGCGCCATGCCCGCGACTGCGATGGTGGGGACAACCGACAGCGTCCGGAACCTTGCGAAGGATACTAAGTTCAATGAACCCGCGCCGGGCTCGTTCGCTGCGGCGTAAATAGCCAATATCAGGGAACCCCGCCGTGCATCGATCGATCGCAATCGCTTTCGCAATGACCTTTTCTTGCGTCGCCGCCACGGCATCGGCCGAGCAATGCGAGGACAAGCTCCAGCAGGATAAATCTCAGCAGAACTCAGCCGACGAGGCCCAAGTGAGGGGCGATCTCAAGGCCGGTTCGCAATGCGCTACTCCAGGCGATAAGGAAGAGTCAGCAAAGAAGAACGAGGACAGAGCCGCAAAGCTCAAGAGCGAAGGGAAGGTGGAAGACCACACCACCACCGGCCAGCCAAATACCAAAGAATAAGGCCAACGGCGATGCAACCGCAATTTGTATGTCTGCTTAGGATGAGTGGCATAACGCAAGCTGAGCAAATTAACACCGCTAGCCACCCGATGCCTCACGTCACTCGATTACATCGTCGGCACCAGCGAGAAGCGTCGCCGGCACGCTAAGACCCTATTTGCGGTCGCAAATTACCAATTCGAATTTTGTCGATGCCACCGCCAGCTGGGTGAGGTTCGGCCATCGACGGCGCGGAGATCGAGATCAAAAAAGCCCTGTGACGTCTGTAAAAACCTGAGTTTTCGCGTCATTCAGGTCCAATAATCGGGAATGCCGCTTGTTTCCAACGTCGGTTCCCAACTTGGAACTTCCGGCTTTGGAGTTCGTTCAGCCGGGATAGGAGAAGCGCCATGATCCTTGAAAGCTTCGATCGCCGTACACTCGCCAACATGGAAGCCGCGCTTGAGCGGATCTGCGACGCCAGACCGGACGGGGCTGATCACGAATTAAGATCCTTGATTGCCGACAGCATAGTCGCCTGCGCGAGGAAAGGGCAGACGTCGATCGGCGCTCTGACCGAGGCGGGGGAGGCTGCGCTCGCACGCCGGGCCATTTCAGACAGGAAGCAGGCCTGAACCTTTACCGGGCCGCGCGATCCGCAGGCCGAGACGCGGCAGCTTCCTTGCCGGCGCGCGGCAGCCAGCGCCATACGCCCAGCAGGTTGATCACAAGAAGAACGGCGTTCTGGATGATGAGCCAGTTCTTCGGCTCAAATATCCCGTTGGCGATCCATGCGATGGATGCTGCGATGAAGAGAGCGAACCCGCACACGGTGATGCGCGCGTTCCAGTTCGCCGCCACCATGGCGGCTGCGATAATCGACACGGCGGCCGGATTCCAGACGCATCTCTCCGAAACCAGCGAAAGCTCACGTTCCAGCCGCTCGCGCAGGGTGCGCCAGAACTCGGGTGCGAGCTTTGCCGCCATGACTTCGATGACCGCGATATTGTCCCGCTCGGTCTCGTGGCCGCTGCGCCATAGGCCCTGGCCGGGCGCCCGGACAAAGCTGGTCGCGCCGCCGAATTTTCCGGTCATTTCTTCCAGGAATTCCTCGAACCAGCGTTGCGAAACCGGCTCTCCGTCTCCTGCTCTTTCGGCAGGAGAATCTGCACGAGGTAGGATTTACTCATTTTACAAGCCTTGCCCTGGCGCTGCCCGGCCAGCTGCCGAGAAGCGTTTCGGTCGTTAGGCATTCCACCTGCTGCCCGAAGCGGTTCATGTAGATGTTCATCATGGAATCATGCGTTTCGTCAGCCGAACTGCACAGTGCGTCAGTGACAAGAATGACGCGGTATCCCCAGTCGACGGCGCCGAGCACGGTGGCCAGCACGCAGACATCGGTCTCGCCGCCGGTGACGATGATCGCATCAACATGAGCCGCGCGCAGCTGCTCGTGAAGATCGCTTCCTGTCCACGGCGAGTATGTTCGCCGCGATGCGAGGCCGTATCAAGGAAGGCGATGATGTGAGCCGTTCGCTTTCTCAGGATCGCCGCAAGACGGCGAACAAAAAAGCGAAAGCGGGGCAGCGTGACCGGGGGCGACCGCAAGCCCGTCAACTCCAAGGGACGGAAAGAATCGAGTGCCCGAAAGTAACGCAACCCTCGATCTCTTCGGAGGCGTTTTCCTGCCGGAAGGTATGAAGTATCAGCCGGAGTTTCTCTCTGCTGATGAAGAGCGTGCGCTTCTGGCTGATATTGAGAAGCTCCCGTTCAGAGAATTTGAATTCCGCGGCTTCACCGGCAAAAGCCGCACCATTTCTTTTGGTCGGCGCTATGATGTCAACGGCGGCGGCCTCACAAGAACCGACGACATGCCGGAATTCCTGACGGCGCTCCGCACCCGTGCCGAAGCTTTGGCCGGCCCTTGCGTCTCACAACTTCCAGCAGGTCCTCGTGACCGAGTACGCGCCCGGCGCCGGCATCGGCTGGCACAAGGATCGCTCCGTCTTTGGCGATGTTGCAGGCATTTCACTGCTCTCTTCCTGCACCTGCAGACGGCCAGTATTGTATCTCCTACGCGCACTCTCGTGAGCCCGGCACGTTCTGCACAGGGTCAGCGGAGTATGGCTGTTGGGGTAGCTCCGGACCTCTCCCGCGGAGTAGCGGCACTTGTCGCTGTCGCAATTGGGGTTGTTGTTTGGATTATTCATATGGGCCCCGGTCAGGTCGCGATCTGCCTAAAGCGAACGAAGATTGTGACCCTCACCGCGCCAAAAAAGGCGGCTCCAGCGGTAGGGTCGCGAGCATGCTGGAGCCGCGCAGTCACGATGTGCAAAGCGCTCCGGGACGAATTGGACCGGCGCGAAGCGTGATTCAAATGCTGTCGAACGCCAGCGTTCCTATTGAAGACGTGTTGGGCGGGCTACCCCAAAAATTTAATGTGGCAAGGTATCATTTGAGAGCGCGCGGACGCACCGAAAGCAGAGGGTGCTGCCAGTGCGCGTGACAAGCCGCGCGCTCGCGGCCCCGGCGTCCCGGCTCCTGTCCCAGGCCTCCCGTCGCGGCCGCGTCAGCGATAGAGCAGTGCGAGGACCATCAATGCCGGTGCAATCATGCCCAGCAGGATAATTAGCACGATGAACATTCGCTCGTTCACGGCGGCCTCCACCGGGCTAGAGACCTGAGGCGGGACGTCTAGGGTACTCCGATACAACACACAGGCGAAGAAAACGGCCCCGGCTGCAGGGGTTCAAGGCGGTAGACCGGGGCCGCTCCGCCAGCTCTGCCGGGAGCCGGCGACCACTCAAATATTCGCCACCGTTGCGGTTCCTTTGAGCCGGTCACTTCCCGAAACAAGGTGCCGACCAGCTGCCGGGAAACTTCGGTAGTGGCGCGTCGGGCAAGTCCCGGTGCGTGCGCCTTCTGCCCCGCTATCCGCAGCCGTTTCCTCCGGCGCGCCTCACAAATGTTATTGACGGAACAGAGGTATTCGGGAAAACTTGGCAAAACCGGGGAGGCTGGCAGATTTCATTTCGTAAATTTTGAAACCCGGAAGAAGGGCCGCTGTACCAAGGCAGCGGCCCTTGTCTTGTGGCTCGCATTGGCCTGTTTCCGGGCCAAGTGGCGTAATCACAGTGGCTTTTTTCCGTGCTCGCGCCGCCGTCAGAAATTCGCAGTTTCCACCGAACCTTTGCCGTGGTCCGGCCTATCTGGGGATGGTGCCGTTTGTAGTTTGAGGAATCCGGCCAATGACGGAAAACGCACAGCGCGATGCAGCTCGGCGCAATCGCCTCCTAGAGGCGCGCGCAGAAAGAACTAGCCAGGTTCGAGCAGGCCGAAAACCAGTTCTGCAAGAAGGATCAGGCTGAGCGCGCTGTAGAGCTTCGCCGTCCTCTTAAGTTCAACATCCACTGAGTCGCGCCAGCAGCTTCATTCAGCTGTCATGGCACGTTCCTAGCATGTCATGCGACGGGGCTCCGGCGCGCGGCTCTCCGTCCAACCTCGGCCTAGACCACCAGATGGGCGGAGAGCTCGCCGAGCTCCGAACCGTCGCGGCCAAACTAGCTTTTCAAGCATGTTAATGCCGCCCAGCGCGGAACAGGCTAAATTGTGCTTGCAAACCCTACGGTTAGGACCCGTATGCACGAGGCCAATCATGAAGCACCGTCGCCGGTTCAAGCAAACCAATCCCTCGAAGAGCGCCTTGCCGCAGAAGCCGAACGCCTGAGCGAGCAAGCGAAGAAGCTCCCGCGCGGTCCTGAGCGCGAAACCCTTATCCGCAGAGCCAGACAGGCTGAGACCGGCTCGCATATAAGCGAATGGCTCAAGTCCCCCGGGTTGCAGCCGCCAAAGTGAGCGCTGACAGCGCGCCTAAGGCTGTGGTAAAATTCAGCCGAGGGAGAGGTACGCGGCGGGGCGTGCTATGCGGGACTATCAAGCGCAATTGGAAAAGCTGCGGACCGACGCGGCCGAGTGCAAGCTCATCAGCGATCTTGCTACTGACAAAGCCAAGCGGGACTTGTTCGAGAAGCTGGCCAGCCATCTTACGGTTCTCGCCGATCAGGTCGAGACGGCCATGCTCGAACGCAAGGTCCGTGACGGAACTTAGAAGTGGCACAATCTGCATGGACACCACTTTTAGTTGGTGCCTAATTTTAGTTGGTGCATAATTTTCCCTCAAATTCGCGAGGGAACGCCATGACCGAGCGACTTATTCAGGCAGGCATTGTCACCGTAGGCACCGTGAACGCTGGCCTAATCGTTTGGCTAATATTGACGATTTGAGGCCGCCTCAGTTGGCGGCTCGGCCTGATTTGATTTAGATCAAGAGACGCTGGCCGCCATCAGACACGCTGGGCCTCATGGGAAAGCCTGAGGAACAGAGCGAGCCCAAAGAGCCCAAGCCGTCTCGCTTGGAGGAAGCGCGGCGGATCATTGAGGATTATGTCGCTGAGCTTCGTGAGATCGTTCGGAAGCTCAGGCGCAAGATGAACTAAGGCCGCGGCAGTTGGCTGCCTCTTTCCTCCCGAAGATACAACTTCAGATTCGTTGTCGCTGGCCAACTGCCATCAAAGATTGGCGGCATATTTCGCGACTCGGAGGGAATACCCGATGCGCCTTGCATTGCCTTATGTGGGAATTGGTTTTTGCGCGCTTCTCTCGGGCTGGTTGTCCTTTACCCTGATCTATTGAGTGAGTAGGCCGCCCGGGCCTAGCAAGCGCACGTAAGTCCCGCTCTCGTGCATCTGGAGCCAGCCGCGCTCGATCGCGTGTTTGAGCCCGGCGCCGAATTCGCTGCCGCTGCCCTTCAGCTTGAACAAGAAGGGCGCGTTGATCCTCTCGATATAGATCCGGCCGTCCTGGACAGGGGCGACGCTCGCTGCGAGCTCGACGAGCTTGCGCGCGGCCGCTTCCGGGTCAGGTCGTTCTTCGGTGTGCTTCATCGGCGTATCCCATTGGCCGCCCGCGCGGCGGTGATGTTTGCGCGGTGCTGGTAGCTCTCCGCCGGCTTCCAGCTGTCGAATGTGGTGCCGCAGACGCAGCGCATCAACGTGCTCCGGATTTCGCTGTCGAGCTTCTCGCCCCGCGCCCGCTTGGCCGCAACCTCGGCCCGCCAGTCCCGATCGTGGCGCCATTCGGCGAAGGCATTGTTGGGAATGCTCGGCTGTAGCTCCGACCATGCGGTCTCGAAAGCCTCGCGCGCGGCTTCGAGTGGCGGCTATGCCACTTAGCCATGTGCCTGGCTCCATGCCGGGATAAAAGCCGATCGACCAACCCCATTGATCGGCGTGCACAGGCACGCCGGCGCGCGCGCCGATGGTCCCGATGCGGACGTCGCCGGAATAGATGTGCCAACTCTCCTCGTGCGGATTGTCGGAGCGGCGGCGGGTGAGGGCGGTGTTATTGATCATGACGACAGGATAGGCGCTCATCGGATGCCGAGCCAGCCGCTGGTGCTTGCCGGAGGGACCCGGCCCGGACCCAATAGGTTGGTCAATAGGCTGCCCAGGAGCCGCCGTACCGATGCACAGCGGTTCTGATCGCTTTGAGCCCTCGCTATCGCTTGTCGTTCGTCATCCGCGAACGCGTGTTCATCAAAGGATATTGGAATAAGGGGAAAAATTATCGCTACTAACCTGCATCACGTAAACGTTTTTCATGACCTCAAGCCCGGCATCACTGCCGGGCTTTTCTTTTGGTCGGACGCAATTTGAGGCAGAGCAAATCAAACGTGCAGCTAAAAGGCGGCAGAGTAAATCAGCGCCGCGTTCCCGCAGGGCGAGCGCCAGAGTGGGTTAAGTTACCATGTGGGCCGCTTCGCCGGAACGGAGTTGATCGCCTCGCGGACCAAGCGCGTGGCGTCTCACCGTCGGCGCGTCGGTCCAGTTTTAAACACTGCGCCCGCGCCTGATTGACGCTATCCTCACCGAGGAACCAGCGTCGGCGAGCTCCGTTGATCGATCTTAGTCGTTCAAGGAGGAGCGCCATGGACTGGAACCGCGTTGAAGGCAACTGGAAGCAGATGAAGGGCAAAGTGAAGGAACAGTGGGGCAAGCTTACCGACGATGATCTTGATGTGATCAACGGGAAGCAAGAGCAACTCGAAGGGAGATTGCAGCAACGGTACGGCTACGCCAAGGATCAGGCGCAAAAGGAAGTGGATGAATGGTACGGTCGCCAAAAATGGTGATGACGGACATTGCTGGTTGAAATCCGAAGGGCCGCTGTCTCTGAGCAGCGGCCCTTGTTCATTACTAAAGCGCCCGGAGTAGTCGGTATAGTAAAGGTCGTGAACTGCTTTGCTGCACCATTACGCCTCGCATTCCACCGTGGAAGCAACCGCGGCGCCGCTACCACTGCCTGAGGATGTTCCGAAGGCCGAGGACGCACTAGCCAGGCCGTACACTAGTTTGGTGGTGGAGAGTGTTCGGTCAGGGACGCTGCCGAACACTCGCTCTAGGCGATCCGCCTACCGCTTGTATTGGTTCACCTGCCGCACGATCCAGCGGCGGGTGTGGCCTAGCTGTGGAATCGCAACAGGTCGTCCTTCGGGAGGCCGAGGCGCTCTGACGTGATTGCCGATCCAATGGCGATGGCCAGAGCGACAGCAGTATGACTAAAGCTGCTCGATTCGGACTCCGGACCGAGCACTATCTATGCACGCTTCGACGACACGGCGCTCGCAAAGTAGGACGGTGAAAGGCGCTGCGCGGCTATTCTTCGCGCCCTCTTTAACGAAGCGGCGTGCTGTCGCTTCTCCGATGCCGGAAGCTGCTCCTGTGACGTTGACGACCTCCGTGGAACCTGCTGGTCATGCGAGACGCTCCGGCTTCTAACCCTCATAACCTTCGTCTCGGCGGTCGGATCCAAATTCTCGACTGTTTCCGCTTTTCAGGAACGATGTTCGAGACGGTCGATTGTTGGACAACCCCCGAAACGAAGGATTGGACCCATGGATCTGACCGGCAAAAAGATCGCCATTCTCGCCACGAACGGCTTCGAGCAGGCCGAGCTGGAAGTGCCGCAGGAGCGCTTGAAGAAGGCTGGCGCAACGGTCGATGTCGTCTCGCTCGCCGCAGGCGAGATCAAGGGCTGGGACAAGAAGGATTGGGGGCGACCGGTGAAGGTCGACAAGACGCGCGACGAGGCATCGGCCGCCGACTACGACGCGATCGTATTGCCTGGCGGGCAGATCAATCCGGATCTTCTGCGGGTCGAGTCCAAAGCGCTGAAGTTCATCAAGGATATCTTCGATGCCAAGAAGATCGTCGCGGCCGTCTGCCACGCCCCTTGGCTTCTCATCGAGACCGGCATCGCGAAAGGTCGCAAGATGACCTCCTTCAAGTCGATCAAGACGGATGTCGCGAACGCCGGTGCGAAGTGGGAAGATGCAGAGGTCGTCGTCGATCAGGGCGTCATCACTTCTCGCAACCCCGGCGATCTCGAGGCCTTCTGCGCCAAGATCGTGGAAGAGGTCAAGGAAGGTCGACATACCCAGCGCAGCGCGGCCTAACGACGATGAAGAGCACCAAATTATCAGGCGAGGCGGGTTCGAAAGCCCGCGTTGTCATCCTCGATTCCGGGGAGGAAGCGTTCACTACGCTCACCAAATTCGCAAACGACGCTGGAATCACGGCGGCGTCGCTCACCGCCATCGGCGCTTTTGAAAGGGCGACCGTTGGCTGGTTCGATTTCGAGAAAAAGACTTATAAGAAGATCGAGATCGCGGAGCAGTGCGAGGTGCTGAGCGCGATCGGCGATATTGCGGTCGGCGACGACGGAAAGGCAAGCCTCCACGTGCATGTGGTCCTGGGTCTGGCCGACGGTACAACCCGGGGCGGGCATCTTCTCGAAGGAAAGGTTCGACCGACGCTCGAGGTTATCGTCGCGGACACGCCAGCTCACCTCAGACGGAAGAAGAAGCCAGATCTCGGCATAGCTCTGATCGATATCGTGGCAGGAAAGATGTGACGAGTTGGTGTAATCGACGTCGACTAGGCCGATCGGGTCGGGCTAGGTTTCGTTCATTCGGTACCTTTGCGCGTGACGCCTTCTACGCGATCCAGCGCCCGGGTTCGATAGCGATAGCTGAGAACGCCATAAGATCAGTGTCGTGAGGAGGACAATCGCTCCAAGGAAAAAGCTTCGAGACCTATCTTGCTCTCCTTTCGGCGACTTTACGCAGCGCGTCGTTTTCTGGTCTTGGCCGCCTTTTTGGCGGACCTCGAACGCTCCGATGCCGGCCGCTTGGCCGAAGCCGCGCCACCCAATCGACCACCTTTGCGGGACGGCGAATGATCTTCCTCAGTGCCGCGACCCGAGCCGCTCTTCTTCCCGCCGTGGGTTTCCTTGTTTACGGTCGCCCACGCGCGCCGCTCGGCTTCCTTCTCCGGAACGCCACGGTGTTCGTAGCCTTCTTCGATATGCTCGGCCTGTCGCTTCTGCTTGTCGGTGTAACTTGACTTGTCGCCACGAGGCATGATGCTCCTCCCGTAGAACGGAAATATTCGTTTTAAGACTGGGAACGGCCGCCGGTTCCAATCTCAGGACGTCTCTTAACGCGGGAGCGATGCGAGGTCCAAGGCATGCGAGCCGATAACGCGGCCCCGCTCCTCGCTCGCTGATCAGGAGGCGGAGCATCGACGGAATCGCGCAGTTAGGCGAATTCCTTGATCGCTTCGGCCAGTGCCGCGCGCGCGACCTCTATCAATCCGGACAAGGTCTTATTCCCGTGGGCGGCGCTATCGAGCAGCTTTTGTGCGATCTCCCTTCTGATTTCATGGGCACCGCCGTGAGGGAGAGACCGACAAGCTTCTTCGAGGGCGACTTCGAGATTGGCAATCGTCCGGTCGTCGAGCGCTTTCATGGATCGTCGTTGCTCCAGGTCGGCGGCTGCGGTCCGCGCGAGTGGGCCCATTCGTCCACGTGGCACGCGATGTCTGCTTGGCGGACTTTTTTGAGCATCTCTTCGCGAGCGGTGCCGGGCGGAAGATTCGATGCCTTCTTAAGGGCTTCCTTCGCGAAAATGGCAAGCCGGTCTTTGAGAAAATTTGATTGCTTGAAACGACGCCGTTTCGACATGCGCAGCTTCCTCCTAGGGCGGACCACAACGCGTGTTCTCGTCGCCGATAGTGCCTCGGGCCGCGCGGCGACGGATTAAGTTAGGTCCAGGCGATCGGAGCCGCCAAGAAGAAAAACGACGTGAGCAGCTTCACGATTTGGAACCGAGCGCGTTGCGGCGCCGCAAAAATGTTTTCTTTCTTGCGCGCTCAGTGTTGGGGCGGGCATTCGGGACAAGTGTCGCCGATCGATCCGAGCACGTCGCAGATCTCCGTGACGGCTTCCTCCGGCGAGATGCCGGACGGCGGATCCTGGCGGGCGATGTCGAAGGCGCGTTCTCGGGCATGAGGATCGGCGCGGTCCTGCGCCCAGCCGTGCTCTTCGCATTCGTGGATAGCGCCGGCCTCCTGCAGCACGTTGATGGCCCAACCTCGCAGGGTGCGAATCGCCGGCCGTCGTTCTTTCGTAATCAGCATCGAGGTTGCTCCTGCCGGGACGAATCCTTCCGCCCCCTCCGTCGTTCCAGGCGGTTAGCACAGGGCAGGGATTCACAATCGGCGGGATCGGAGCTTGTCCACGTGTTCCGCGGCACCTGAAGGCGGGCAAGCCTGCCAAGAAGCCCCGCAAGGCGGCGGGCTAAAAAGAGATGTTGATGCCGATCGTCGGCAAGAAGCCGGAGAAGGAAGCGGCGGCCAAGAAGCCCGCGACGGGCGAGCGGCGGAAGTCGGCCTAGGCGGCTGTTGTTCGGGACATCGGCGCGATAGGGTGCTTCGTCCGGACGCTTCGATGATCTTCACGATCGGTATCATCTCCGACACGCACGGCCTGCTTAGGCCGGAGGCGCTGCGCGTGCTGGCCGATGTCGATCACATCATTCACTGCGGCGACATCGGCGATCCCGAGATCATCACCGTACTGCGTAGAATTGCCCCCGTCACGGCGATCAGAGGGAACGTGGATACGGGCGAGTGGGCCACCGAATTTGCCGAAACCGAGTTCGTGCGGCTCGCCGGACGGCTGTTCTACATTCTGCACGACCTCAACACCTTGCAGGTCGATCCCGTAGCAGAGGGCATCGATGTCATTATTTCCGGCCACTCCCACGTGCCGAAGATCAACACCGTCGACGGCTTGCTATACGTAAATCCAGGAAGTGCTGGGCGCCGACGCTTCAAGCTACCGATTACGCTTGCGAGCCTCGAAGTCACGTCCGACGGACTGAAACCAATCATCCACGATCTTGCCGTCGGATAGGCCCTGCTGCGGCACGTCCAGTCAGGCGAAACTCTCGGTGCCGTTTCGGCCGCCTGGGCGTCGAGCCAGTTACGGACCGATGGATGCGGTTCGGGCTTCATCGCCTCGGAGACCACATTGGTATCGAGCAAGATCATTCGAAGTGCATCGGCTCAGCGGGAAGCGCGCACGGCCATGTTCAAGTGCCTCGACATCGGCATTGTTGAGGCCGATCTTCCGGCTCATCTCCGAAAGGGCGGTGCCGAGCCGCAGCCGACCCTCGGGACGCACGGCGGCCTCAAGAATGTTTCCGCTTCCGCGCTGCGATTGTGCTGCGCCGCGCGGACTTTCAGAGCACGATGCGTCTCCTCGGAGAGGTTACGGATGGTGACATCGGCCATTATGGCGTCCTCCAGAGACGGCCGGCGATGCTATCAAAGTCAAATATTTGATGGCATTCTTCAAGGGATAATAGCCTCAGATCGGTAGATCCAGCTGCACGTACCTTTCGATTTTACCGCCAGAACGGGAAGCCTCCCGCCCGGAGCGTGAAGCAGTAGCCATCGCCGTCGAGGCCGGAGTCGTGCCCTTTTTTGTTGCTGACGGAGTGCTTATTTTGGCCAACGACACCCAGTTTTCGTTGAGGACATCCCGTGTCCGGCATTGTTACAGTTGCCGAGAGGAAATCCCGCGAAACCGCCAGACGGCGGGCCCCGGCCGATCTCGTCATGTCCGAGATGAGGGCCTTGGGCGCCGAGCGTGGCGGAAGCTTTCTGATCTTCGGTTCGGCTGCCGAGGATCGGATGAAGTTCGACAGCGACCTCGACGTTGTCGTCGATTTTCCCGCCGATTTGGAATCGGAGGCCCTCGAATTCGTGGAAGACGCCTGCCGTAGGCAGGACCTTCCGGCGGACATCCATCTCAAATCCAGGTCGAGCGAGCGCTTTTTGGAACGCATCCGCGGTCATATGGTGCAGATGCCATGAGCGACGCCAGATGGACGGACGTCGACAAGGACCTCGACTACGCGCTGATGCACCACGGCATGGCGATCCGTCTCTTCGAGGCCGCAGGCTTCGATGCGCCCGACCTGGATGGCTACAGGAATTCGAGAGCGTTCATGCACGCGATGGGAGCGGGTTATACGTCGATCGAGAACGCGCTTCTCGGGTTCTCGCCATCCGGCGAGGCATGGCACAAGGATCTCATCGACCGCCTATCGAGGCTGCTGACGGGGGAGAACGCCAGGCCGGCATTCTTCGACGCTGAAATGCGCCGCGATCTTCTCGAGTGCCTAACGATGCGGCATCGCGTCCGGCACAGCGAATACGACGAGTTCGTCGCGAGCAAGGCCGAACCCATCGAGGCAGTGCGCCGGGTACTCCCTCGCATCAAGGATGTCGCCGCGCGGTTCAAGAAGCAGATCGACCCCGATCCGAAGGATGAAAATGACGGTGGGGATGGGTCTGGGGGTGGCGCACTTAAAACACGGCCCGTCCATTCAGTAAATTGCTACACAATCAAATCGTGAGCCGCATGGAGATTGGCGTGCCAGGAGTGGTCGTGGTGCGCATTTGAAATATCAATCCCGTCAGCATCCTGGACCGGCTCCGGCCCCTCGCGCGCAACAGCATGCTGACCATCTCCATAGGCTTTTCCATTTCCGTGGCTCAGTTGCTGAAGGTCATACATGCCTGAAGACGTATTGTCGGCGCCACTCTTAAAATGAAAGGAATCGCCAAGGTCGGTGCCAACCGCTGATTTGGCCTGATCTGCGTTGTCGGAAGAAGGGCCGCCCTTTCCTTCAGTCTTAATCTTCAATGCCGAATGTGCGTCGTTGGCAGAATTTACGGACGCCATTGGTATATGGTGCTGCGGTTTGCCACTATCTAAATCACCTGCCTGTGGATGCCGTGCGTGTTGCTTGCCGGCCGCGGAGCCATCTTCAAAAGTCTGCAAATCGCCGTGCGCCTGTCCGCGATTCGAATCTTCTCCCAGGGTCTCATGCTTGGCATGCCCCTTGGCGGCCACGGAGCCGTTGTCGGACTCCTGCAGGGCCTTCTGCGATTGACCGTGATTTGAACCGTCTCCCAGGGTCTCATGCTTGGCATGCCCCTTGGCGGCCACGGAGCCGTTGTCGGACTCCTGCAGGGCCTTCTGCGATTGACCGTGATTTGCACCGTCTCCCAGGGTCTCATGCTTGGCATGCCCCTTGGCGGCCACGGAACCGTTGTCGAACTCCTGCAGGGCCTTCTGCGATTGACCGTGATTTGAACCGTCTCCCAGGGTCTCATGCTTGGCATGCCCCTTGGCGGCCACGGAGCCGTCGTCGGACTCATGCAGGGCCTTCTGCGATTGACCGTGATTTGAACCGTCTCCCAGGGTCTCATGCTTGGCATGCCCCTTGGCGGCCACGGAGCCGTCGTCGGACTCATGCAGGGCCTTCTGCGATTGACCGTGATTTAAACTGTCTCCCGCGGTCTCAAGCTTAGCGGCTTCGGAGTTGTTGTCGGGAGCGCGCAAATCGGATTGCGATCGACCTTGATTTGACCCGTTTTCCCGGCCTGTCTGCGTGGGGTCACGTTGCGCGGCTTCGTTCGCCGCCGCCGCAACAACATCAATGGTCCCGGAACCTCGGGGAATAGCAGTTTCTCGGCCACTGCCGCGATCCTCCGCATGGGCGTTGCCGACATAAAGCTCGCTGCCGTCTGTGGCGATTGTATCGCCTTGGGCGAACTCGAATGCGAACGCCCCACCGTACACGGCCGTACCGCCGAAATTTGCGCAGCCGAGAAGTGCGGATGCCGGTCCGTTGGCGTCGCTTGCGGTTGATGAAGTAACGATGTCATCGCCGAAATCGAACGCTTGCACGGCGTGGTTGGCACCATCGACCTCGTAGATCAAGGCGGCGAAAGCTGCAACCATGAAGATGTTGTAGCTGCTCGAACCCGACCTCGGCGCGTTCAGTGCTGCCTGCACAAATTGGCTCGCGGCAATCTCGGCCACGGGGTCGACGAGTTTGCCGGTCGGCGATGACGTCCCGCTTGCGGCGCCGGCGCGGTCCTTGCTCGCGCCTCTGGCCGGGGTGCCACCTGATACTGCTTCCTTGCGGCTAATTTTAATGGTGACGACTTCCGCGCAGCCGTTTGCGGCCATGACCGTGAAACTTTCGGTTGCGGCGTGACCGGGCGAATCGTCCAACGCTGCCCAGATCGCAGCTGCCAGGATACTCATCGCGCCATAACGGCGCGACAATGCAAGCGCGGCGAGCTCCGTCCGGCTGTTGATTCTGAGCTTCTCTCGCGCGTGGTCGATGTGAATCCTCACGATCTCCAGAGAGACACCGAGCATCCGAGCAATTTCACTGTCCGACAAACCTTCGGCGACGAGATCCATGATCGTCCGCTCGTTGACGGTCAGAACCCCCAGAACGTTATTGCCGAACGAGGCGATTCCATTAGCTTCGTTACCGACCCTCGCCAGGTCTGACCCCGATTTTTCCAACCTCAGGGACTGCAGCAGCGCTTCTGGTTTGGCGTTCATCGAAATCGCGCCGCAAGCACCGGTCGCCAGTGCCCTGGCGAGATCGCCGCAGGCGACAGTAGCAGTGAAGAACACCAGCCGGGAGGAAAGACCTTCGTCGTCCGCGACGGCGAGGATGTCGGAGGCGGTTACATCGGTGAATCCGTCCTCCAGTAACACCACATCGGGGGTCAAACTGCGAATGGCCGCAAGGCAACTTGCTCCATCAAGACAGCATGCGACTACTTCGAAATCGGGCTGCGCTCCGAGCAGCGATGCAAAACCCTGCAGAACAATGGGACGTCGATCTGCTATCACAAGTCGAACGCGACGCATGGGCTTCCTTCGCTCGGCCTCGCGCACAGCATGCGAAGCGGCGACTTAACTCCGCTCGACTGATTGCGTTCCTAATTGTCATAATGGTTCGTGCGGACGCTTCTGACGATGAGTTCAATCAGTTAGTGACAGCTCCATATGGCTCGGCTCTTAGCCGTCCGTCAGAGGTCTACCGCTCCAAGTCGGGGAGGGGGCTGCAGCTTGAAGATGATTGCTCGTGATCCCGCTTGTGCAATCGAGGAGTGAAGCGCTGCTCAAAGCTATTTTATCCCGGCAACGCTACAGAAAAGGATCCCCGACCGGCGTCTCGCTTTCGAGCGGACCGACAGCTCTCACCAGTGCCGATAGTGCCGATGCCAGTCGTGCCGAACGACCGGATAGGAGTCGCGGTAACAGGCGGTAGTTCGGATCACCGACAAGGCCGGACCGTGCTCGACTTCATGGAAGCCAGGCCTTCCGAGCCGCAGCTGGAACGGGCTGCTCCGTCGAACGCCACGACGGCGCAGAGGCCGCGCCCAGGCTTCTTGGCTCCATAAGGGCCGGCCGAGCCAACGCCTGCAGAGCCGCCGGGCGGCACGTGAGCGAGCGCGGGCGAAGGCATCCTGACCAGCCCGTTGTCTAGGATCGGGAAAAACCGGAAACTTTCCGGAATGCTTTGAGTTGGCAGCGACTGGGTTCGGTCACCGGAGAGTGAGCATGGTCGACGAAGTCGTCTTGAAGAAAAGCCACGGAGACCGCCTGGACGGTGTACCGCGCGCGGCACCCCGATGTCGATGCACACGATAGCCGGCGCTCCTGCTGGAGCGCCACCTCTACAGCAAGTCCTAAGCGTGGAGGAGCGATACCGAAGAACTCGCTGGCTTCGGGATAGCTTACCTGCAGCGGCTTGCTGGAGACGAATGTTGACGGCCATAAAAATGCTCGCGGCGCGAGTGGCTCGCGGAAGCACGAGACCGGCATGGACGCTGCTCGCGATTTCATTCCTCATGTCCGCAGTTGTCGTGCTAGTTCTGCGGTTCGTGTCCGGGGCCTAGCCGATGCGGATTGCCCAACTTGCTCCGTTGGCCGAGAGTGTCCCTCCAAAGCTTTACGGCGGCACCGAGCGTGTGATCGCTTGGCTGGTGGACGAACTGGTCGAATTCGGACACGACGTCACCCTGTTCGCAAGCGGGGACTCGAAGACGAAGGGAAAGCTCCAGGCGGTGTGGCCGCGCGCGTTGCGCCTAGGGCGGAAGGGTGCGGACCCGAATGCCGCCTGCGCGCTTCTGATCGAGGCCATCGCCAAGCGCGCGCGCGACTTCGACGTGATCCACTCCCACGTCGACTGGTTGCCCCTTCCGGTGCTGCGCCGGACCGGCGTGCCTTTCCTGACGACAATGCACGGCCGACTCGATCTCCTAGGCCTGCCCCAGGTTATGCGTGCTTTTGCGGACGCTCCATTCGTCTCGATTTCGGACGACCAGCGTCGGCCGCTACCGGAGGCGAACTGGATCGCGACGATCCAGCATGGACTGCCCAAGGACCTGTTTCGGCCCTCTTGTGAATCAGGTTCGTACTTGGCCTTTCTCGGTCGGTTGACGGCAGATAAAGGGCCCGAGGACGCCATGCGCATCGCGCGCGGGGCGCGGATGCCGCTGCGGATAGCCGCCAAGATCCCTCGCGCGGAGAGGGCCTATTTCAAAAATCACCTCGAGCCTAACATCGATGGCCAGCAGGTCCAACTCGTCGGCGAGGTCGACGACGCGAAGAAGCAGCCGTTCCTCGCGAACGCAGCAGGCCTGCTGTTTCCAATCGGTTGGCCCGAGCCGTTCGGTCTGGTCATGATCGAGGCAATGGCGTGCGGGACACCCGTGATCGCGTATCGATCAGGCTCGGTGCCGGAAGTGGTGGACGACGGCGTCACCGGCTTCATCGTCGACGGGGAGGAGCAGGCGATCAAGGCCGTGAAAGAATTGGGCCGGCTGGACATACGAGTGGTCCGCGCCCGGTTCGAGGAGCGCTTGGCCGCAAGCCGGATGGCGAATGAGTACGAAAGCCGATATCGGGGGCTGCTCGCAGGACGCCTTGCGTAAGACAGCACTTCCGGCTCGCGCGGACGCAAAGGATCCGAAAAGGGTCGGCCTGTTCTCGCCTTTCAGGGAACGGCTTGGATTCCAGCTCGTTGAGCTGCCTACCAGGAGGCTCCAATGAAGACGATCTTCTCCGCGACGGCAGCTCTTGTTCTGCTCGCTACGGCGGCTCTTGCGGACGAACCGTCCTCTGCGCACCCGAACGGTCGTGCATCCGAAGAGTCCGCGAAGCAAGCGGAAGACTGCGCAAAACAGGTGTGGCCCAATTTCTCGGAAGCCTGCCTCCACTCGGTAGGCAAGCGGATCGTCGTACGGCTTGTGACCACCGAACGTCGGTGAAGGACGCCGGAAAGCACGGGCCACCTCGAGTCCTTGGTCGCACTGTTCCTCGATCGGGAACAAGCGGCAATTCCGGACGTTGGGGGCCGGCATCCAATCGATGAAAAGCTTTCTTGCCGTCGTTTTGCTCTGCACCGCCGTGATCGGCGACGCTGCGTTCGCGCAATCCACTCAGCCGTCCGATCGCGCCGCTCCGGCGGCGACCGCTCAGCCCTCAGACGCGATGGTGGCACTCAAGGGAAATTGGCGCGCCTCCAAGCTGATGGACCTGAACGTCTACAACGAGGCCAACGAGAAGCTGGGCGACATCAACGAACTGATCGTCGACAAGAGCGGCAGGATCGACGCGGCGGTGATCGGCATCGGCGGCTTCCTCGGCATGGGCGAGCACGACATCGCCGTCCCGATGGACAAGCTCAAGTTCGTCGAAGAGCCGGTCCGGACCAGCTCGAGCAGCACCTCGACCACGCCGCGCGGATACAACCACCGGCGCCGCATCGACGACCACCACGAACCGCAGGCACCCCACTGGAGCGCCTGTTGCCGAAGGTGAAGAGCGCGTTCCCGCCGATTCAGACTAATGAGCCCTCTTTTGTGGATCCCGGCTCGAAGTGGAACAGAGCTGTTGACGCCGACTTTTCCCTGACAGCAGGCGAACGCAGTCGGCTTGAATGCGAGGAACAGGGACGCCATGAAGAAGGTAATTTTGACCGCCACACTGGTTCTTGCCACCACGGCCTGCGCCGCGACGGCACAGCCCGTCCGATGGACGACCTACGCCATTCCCGAGACCGGCACCGCGGTCGATTTCCCGGCCTCGATCTTCACCGAACAGTCGAGCAAGCCCGACGGCTACGGTCAGCGGTTCCGGACCCCCGACGGCCGAGCGGACATCACGGTGCAGGCGGCTCCCAACGTTTCGAACGATTCCCCGGCCGCTTTCCTCGCCAAGAAGCGTCCGCCCGCGCAGATCCAGTACAAGCGCGTGACGTCGCGCTTTTTCGCGGTCTCGAGCTACAAGGGCGACAAGGTCTGGTACGACCGCTGCAATTTTTCCGGCCGCATGGTCCACTGCGTGCTCATCAACTATCCGGCCAGCGAAGAGCGCGACTGGGACGGGATCGTGACCCGGATAAGCCTATCGCTTCGTGGCGACTAGCCGCCTCAGGAACCGTGATCGCTCCAGAAGTGGCCAGGCGCGCTGCCGTGTCCTGATCCGAGGTAGCTTTGGTTATTTTGAGGAGCGTGATCGCGGCTTGCCGGTCGTGCGACTGCGACGTGTTATGTTACTGTTTCCTGATTTTCGAGCATGACTCCGGGCACGCGTTTCCGTTCCTGGCGAGCGAGAGTACAAATTCATACACGGTGTCGGAAGGGACGAGCCGGAACCCGCTACGGCTGGGGGAGCTGGGGGTCGTCCACGAGTCCGCGAAGAGCAACCTGAAGTTCGTCGACCTTAAAGGGATTCCGCAACAGGCGGGAGCGTTCGGCTGACAGCGGCCGTTTCGGAGTAGCCGCTGGCGAAGATCACGGGGAGGTCGGGCAATCGCCTCAGGCGCCGAGCGACGTCCGCGCCGCTCATTCCGGGCATCGCGAAATCGAGTATCGCCGCGTCCGGCGTTACCGCGCCGATGGCCTCGGTGGCCGTGGCTCCGCCTTCGGTGATGACACGGCCGGTAGCCAAGTACTTTCCAGCGAATCCTTGAGGAAAGCGCGGAAGTCCGGATCGTCGTCCACGACTAGGACGCTCGCTCGTCGGGCTTCGGGCTCAGCCTCGACCGTGGCCTTCTCGACGTTCGATGGGATTCGGTCGGTCCTGCGCAGAAGCAGCCGCTCCGTCGTTCCTCGTCCGCGCGCGCTCTCGATCTCGGCTGCGCCGCCGGACTGCCGCAGGGTGCCGTAGACCCGGCTGAGGCCTAGAATGAATCTCGGGGACGAGCGGTTCGCGTGTCGGAACGGGTCGCCCCCGTTCGTCTTGAGTCGAAGTCCCCGTACCCTGGAGCGTTGTGTTCACCATGGCCCCGCGATCGAACTGGAAGGGCTTCCTCCGACTGTCCCTCGTTACCTGTCCCGTCGCGCTCTATCCGGCGACGTCCGAGAGCGAGAAGATCAACTTCAATCAGCTCAATCGGCAGACTGGCCATCGGATCAAGTACCTGAAGGTCGACGCCGATACCGGCGACGAGGTCCCCAGCGAGGACATCGTTAAGGGCTACCAGCTTGAGAAGGACCAGTTCATCGAGGTGACCAAGGAGGAGCTGGAGGAGCTCGCGCTGGAATCGACCCGGACCATCGAGATCGACGAGTTTGTCGACCGTACCGAGATCGACCCACGGTATCTGATCAGGCCCTACTATCTGCGTCCGGACGGGAAAGTCGGCCACGACGCCTTCGCGGTCATTCGCGAGACCATCCGAGATATGGACAAGGTCGCTATCGGACGCGTGGTGCTGACCAACCGCGAGCACATCATCGCGCTTGAACCTAGAGACAAAGGGCTGATAGGCACCCTGCTGCGCTATCCGTATGAGGTTCGCGATCCGGCGGAATATTTCGACGATATCCAGGACGTCAAAGTAACGAAGGACATGCTCGACCTAGCCAGGCACATCGTCAACCAGAAGGCGGGTCGGTTCGATCCCGAGAAGTTCGAGGATCATTACGAGACAGCGCTGGTCGACCTCATCAATCTGAAGCGCGCGGGGAAGCCGATCACTCCGAAAGAACGGCCGAGGGGCGAGAACGTCGTCGATCTGATGGACGCGCCGCGGAAGAGCGTCGGCGGCGCCGCGGCCGAGACCAAGGCACCGAAAAAGCCGGTCAAGAAGGCGAAGAAGGCCTCGGCGGGCCAAAAGGAGATGCTGATGCCGATCGCCGGCAAGAAGGCGGCGAAGGAAGCGGCCGTAAAGAAGCCGGCCGCCGGAGCACGGCGAAAGTCGGCTTAGGAACCGATAGGTCCCGAGGACTTTGGCAGACGTAGGAGGAGTGTATGGATGCAAGCGAAACCGCGGCGATGACAGAAGCCTCCGGGTTGACGAATGATCAGCACGGTCTTGAGAATTCTCTTCGGGAGAAGCCATGGACTAAGAAGCAAGTGGACCTCGGACGGTGGGCGGAGGAATTGGCCGAGCGGCTCCGGAAGGTGACGGTGGAAGCGCCGTTGCGCTCGCTCTTGGCGGCTTTCGTGCTGGGAGTTTGGTTCGCCCGTCGGCGTTGAGATCTAACGTCACCACCGGCCCGCAGGCTCCATGCCAAGAAAACTGAAAACCTACCAGACCTCGCTGGGATTCTATGATCTGGCGATCTCGGCGCCATCGATGAAAGCGGCGCTGGACGCCTGGGGCGCGGGTAGCAACCTCTTTCATCAGGGCGCCGCGAAGGAGACGGACGACCCCGACGCCGTTGCCGCGACGATGGCGCAGCCTGGCGTGGTGCTTAGGCGCCCCGCCGGATCGAACGGACGCTTCGCCGAGCATTCCGACCTGCCGACCAGCGAGGAAGTCGAACATCCTCACACGAGCCGATCGAAGGCGAAGAAGTCCACAGGCCCGCAGATCAGCGAGAAAGCGGTCAGCAGGGCCGCGGTCGATTTCGAGCGGGAGCGGAAGCAGCGTGACGCAGCGCGCCGGAGCGAACTCGCTGAGGACGCCAAGAAGCGCGAGCGTCGCGATCGAGCGGTCGCCAAGGCGCAGGCTGCATTCGATAAAGCCCAGCGCGAACATGATGTCCGAGCAGGCCACATCGAAGCGGAGCGCGACGCCGTCGGGAAAAGGGCTCAAGACGAGGAGGCTCGTTGGCAGAGAGAGAAGGGGAAGCTGACCGATGCTTTGCGACGCGCTCAGAACGAGTAGTGCTGAACTTTGCGAGTCGGAACGGAGTGCGTCCAGATCCGTTGGATCCGTACATCTTTCACGATCGGAGACCGCACATGAAATGGATTTTGGCAACGGCTTGCGCAGCTACGATTTCTCTCACTCTGACGCCCAGTGCGGACGCCAAGGGCTGCATCAAGGGAGCCATCGTTGGTGGTGTCGCCGGACACATGGCGGGACACGGCAAGCTCGGCGCTGCGGCCGGCTGCGTCGTCGGTCATCACGAAGCGAACAAGGCCGACGCCAATAAGGCAAACGCTCAGGCACCTGCGGATCAGAAGTGATCAGTTTGGATTTTCGCGCGCCAAGTCGGCGCGCGACGGGCATTTCCATTTTTAAACCCGAGCGCGTTGCGGCGCGGCAAACTCGTTGTATGCGCTCGCTGGCGCGCTCGGTGTTAGGCCGTGCATTCCGGGCAAGTGTCGCCGATTGATCCGAGCACGTCGCTGATCTCCATGACGGCCCCCTCCGGCGAGACACCAGAAGGCGGATCCAGGCGGGCGATGTCGAAGGCACGTTCTAGGGCATGAGGATCGGCGCGATCCTGTGCCCAGCCGTGCTCTTCGCATTCGTGGATCGCACCGGCCTCTTGCAATACGGCGAGCGCCCAGCCTCGCAGTGTTCGGATCTCCGGGCGTCTGTGTTTCGTCATTAGCATCGCGTCGCTCCTGCCCGGACGAATCCTTCCACCTCCTCGGTCGTTCCGGACGGTTAGCACGGGATTGGGATTCAGAATCAGCATTGCGGACGACTATCCACCTGTTCCACCCGACCGTGCCATAAGCGTAGGCAATCAGCCTTCCTCGGCGGTCAGGTTCATCGAGCCATGTTCTTTGCGGATTCGGAGGATCGGGAAATCACGTGAGGTTGCTACGGCAGAGCTCGTTCAAGGTCTCAAGCGGAAATAGGTTCGTCGGCCTCTATGGGGGCCGGAGTAAAACGAGCACAACCATCCGGCCAAGGCTGCGGGCGTCTCTGCTCGACCGCCAATGGCCATTGAGACGGTCTTCGCCGCAGCGGAAAAGACCGGACTTTCTCCATAAGTTGCAGGGTTTGACTATGCGGTCAGGTGTTCGACGCCCGTGATCGCGGGCCTACCGGCCGAGACGCTTCTCCACTTTTTTGCGGGTGTTGCCGACCTTCTTGACCGCTTTCTTGACCGCGGAGGCCGAGCGCTTGGTCTTCTTGGCTTCGTAGCCGACTTCGTGCTTCTGCCCGCCGGCGACGCGGGCCCGGTCCTGCTTGCGTCCTCGCGTGGTCTTCTTCGCTGCCTTTGCCATGGTCGGCTCCTTCATTGAACGATGCCGAAGCAACGTCACAAGGATTAACTGGTTCCGGAACTATTCCGCACGTGTAATCTTGAATCGCGTTTGTTGCGTGGAGTTAGTTCGTGGCGTCTGCGCGTAGTAAGCCGGCCGATGGAGTCAAGGCACCGTTCCCGGATTTCGTCGAGCCGGCCCTGGCATCCTCGATCGAGAGGGTGCCGTCCGGAGAGCGATGGATTCACGAAATCAAATTCGACGGCTACCGCGACCAGACCCACATCCTCAACGATGCCGTCAAGATCTTCACCCGCCGCGGTCACGACTGGACGCATCGCTTCAAGAAGGCTGCCCACGACGCTTGGCGCATCAAGGCAAAGTCCGCGGTCGTCGACGGCGAGATCGTCGTGCCCGCAGCCGACGGTACCACCGATTTCTCGGTCCTTCAGAACGAGCTCAAGGGTTCGTCCGACAAGATCGTGCTGGTCGCCTTCGACCTGCTCTACCTGGATGGCCGCGACCTCAGGAGGCTGCCGCTCTGGCAGCGCAAGGCCGCGCTCAAGAAAATCGTCGCGGGCACCGACGTCCAATTTAGCGAAAGCTTCGAAATCGAAGGCGCCGAGATGTTCGCCCACGCCTGCAAGCTCGGGATGGAAGGTGTGGTCTCGAAGGTCGGCGACTCGACCTATCCGAGAGGCCGCAGCAACGACTGGGTCAAGAAGCCCTGCGCGCAGCGCGAGACGCTGACCATCGCTGGTTTCGCCCTCGACGGCACCAAGTGGGACGGGCTCTACGTCGGGCGGCACAAGGGCAACGATCTCGTCTACGCCGGTAAGGTGGACCACGGCTTCGACAAGGTCTCTGCCGCCGAGCTCCGAAAGCGGCTGGAGCCGCTAGTCCGGAAGACGCAGGCCTTCGCGAAGCGGGTCGCGCACAAAGGCATCTGGGGCGAGCCCCGGCTGAAGGCGGAGATCGAGTACCGCGCGAAGTCGGCGGAAGGGAAGGTCCGGCACCCGTTCTTCAAGGGGCTGCGGGAACACGTGTAAGGCGCGTAAGGGCTAACCGGCGCGAAGAAACGTTTTTGCGATTTCCGCGTTTGTCGTCATAGTTTTGGGGCACGCAGCGATCATCGTAGCCGGAGGCGTTCTGGGTGGATACAGAGTCGATTTCGGATAGCCATTCGTCCCCCCGCGACTCCGACCCCTCGTCAGTGCTGGCGGCCCTGGGCGACATCATCCGGAAGATATCGAACGCCGACGATCTGGCGTATGCCGCCGCAGAACTACTCGGGAAGACGTTTGGCGTCAGCCGCGCCGGCTACGGCACGATCGATACCACCAAGGAAACGATCACCATCGCGCGGGACTGGAACGCACCCGGCGTTCAGAGCCTGGCCGGCGTGCTTCAGTTTCGCGACTACGGATCCTACATCGACGATCTGAAGCGGGGCGAAACCGTCATCTTCGAAGATGCGAGATCGGACCCCCGGACGCGCGATCACGCGGCGGCACTGGAGGCGATCTCCGCGCGCGCGATCGTCAACATGCCGATCTCGGAGCCGAACGGCTTGGTCGCCCTCTTGTATCTCAACCACGCCGAGCCTCGGAAGTGGTCTCACCGCGACATCGCTCTGATCCAGGAAGTCGCCGAGCGGACGCGGACGGCGGTCGAGCGGCGTCGCGCCGAGACGACCGTCAAGCAGAACGAGACGAGGCTCGTCTTCCTCGATGCGCTCGCCAGAGAGACCGGCAAAAGCCGGGACGCCGATGCGATCCTCGATGTCACGACCCGCATGCTCGGCGAATATCTCGGCGTGTCGAGTTGCGCCTACGCCGACATGGATCCGGATCAGGATGGATTCACGATCCGGGGCGACTGGGCGGCGCCGGGAGCGATGCACCTTCTCGGCCACTACAGTCTTGCCGACTTCGGCAGGCGCGCGGTCGTAGATCTTAGAGCAGGGCGGCCCCTGGTCATCCATGACAATCTCAAGGAGCTCGCGCCGGAAGAAGCCGCGACGTTCCAGAATATCGGTATCGGCGCCACCATCTGCATGCCGCTCGTCAAGGAAAAACGCCTAACCGCGCTGATGGCGATCCATCATCGGCACGCTCATCGGTGGACCGACCTCGAGCTCGCGCTGCTGGCGGAGGTTACCGAACGTTCCTGGGCGCATATCGAGCGAGTACGTTCCGAAGGCGACGCGCAGGAGGCGGCGGACCGCCTGGAGCTCGCAACCAAGGCCGCAGGTATCGGGACCTGGGACTACGATCCGGTGAACGACGTTCTGCGCTGGGACCGCCGCTGCAAGGCGCTCTTCGGGTTGGCGGAAGACGCGGCGGTCACCTATGACACATTCCTGCATGGCTTGCACCCCGATGACAGGCAGCAAGCGGACGAGGCGGTGCAACGGGTGCTCACCGTCGGAAGCGGAGGCAGCTTCGAGGTCGAGTACCGCACCATTGGTGCGGACGACGGCGTCGAACGCTGGGTCGCTTCCTCGGGGGAGGCCATCTTCGAGCATGATCGCGCGGTCCGCTTCATCGGCACGGTGCTCGACATCACCGCCCGCAAAAAATCGGAGCGGCACCTTCGGATTCTCAACGACACCGGGGCATCGCTCGCGAAAGAGCTCGATCTCGAGAAGATCGTCCAGATCGTCACGGACGCCGGCGTCGAATTGAGCGGCGCGCAGTTCGGCGCCTTTTTCTACAACGTGCTGTCCGAGGACGGCGGAAGCTACATGCTATACGCGCTCTCGGGTGTGCCGCGATCGGCCTTCGAGAATTTCCCGATGCCACGGGCGACGGCCGTGTTCGAGCCGACTTTTCTGGGAACGGCAATTGTCCGCTCCGACGATATCCTGCTGGATCCGCGATACGGCAAGAACGCGCCGAGGCGCGGCATGCCCGAAGGGCATCTTCCCGTTCGGTCCTATCTGGCGGTGCCTGTCATCTCACGGTCCGGCGAGGTTCTCGGGGGCCTGTTCTTCGGACACAGCGAGCCCGGGCGCTTCGGAGAGGAGCACGAAACGGCGCTCTTGGGCATCGCCGGTCACGGCGCGACCGCGATCGACAACGCACGGCTCTTCCAAGCGGCCGAACTCGAACTCAAGCAGCGGCGCACCGCGGAAACCACGCTGCAAGCGCTGAACGCCGATCTCGCAAACCGCGTCGCGTCGGAGATAGCCGAGCGTCTTAAGGCCGAGGAGCAGCTCCGACACGCTCAGAAGATGGAGGCCGTGGGGCAATTGACCGGCGGCATCGCGCACGACTTCAACAACATGCTTGCCGTGATCTTAGGTGGCCTCAACCTAGCGCGCCGAAAAATGCGTGCGGGCGACTACAATATCGACCGGTTCGTGGATGGCGCGGTCGATGCCGCATCGAGAGCGGCGACACTCACGCAGCGTCTGCTCGCGTTCTCGCGGCAGCAGCCGCTCGAACCCGAGACCCTCGACGTCAACAGGATGATCGCCGGCATGAACGAAATGCTGGACCGCGCGCTGGGGGAGACGATCGCAATAGAAACCGTGCTCGCGGCCGGATTGTGGCGTGTGCGCGCCGATCCCGGTCAACTCGAAAGCGCGGTTTTGAACCTGGCGGTGAATGCACGCGACGCGATGCAGGGCGGCGGCAAGCTGACCATCGAGACGTCGAACGCGTTCATCGATGCGAAGTATGCTCACGACTACGGCCTCGCATCCGGGCAGTACGTCCTCCTCGCCGTCACGGACAACGGGGCTGGCATGACCGAGGACGTCGTTTCCAAAGCCTTCGATCCGTTCTTCACCACCAAGGAAGTCGGCAAAGGCACCGGCCTGGGCCTCAGTCAGGTATATGGTTTCGTTCGGCAATCGGGCGGCCATGTGAAGATCTACTCCGAACCGGCAGTGGGCACCTCGGTCAAGATTTATCTGCCTCGCCAGGTCGGCGACGAAGGCAGCGCCTCGAAGGCGGAAGTCGAAACACCGTCTAACAGCGGTGCGCCGGTTGAGGTGATCTTGGTTGTGGAAGACGACGAGCGCGTCCGCGCGATCTCTTGCGCCACCTTGCGGGAATTCGGGTACACCGTCGTCGAAGCAGGCGGTGGACGCGAAGCGATCCGCATCGTCGAAGGTGGCGTCGCGCCGGATCTCCTGTTTACGGACGTCGTCATGCCGGAGATGACCGGCCGCGAACTTGCTACGGCGCTACTGAAACTCCGCCCAGCGATGAAGGTACTATTCACGACCGGCTACACGCGCAATGCCATCGTACACAACGGGGTGCTCGATCCCGGCACTAATCTGATCCCCAAACCGTTCAACATCGAAGAGCTTTCCGCCGCGGTCCGCAAGCTGCTTGACGGGCTCTGATTCGCTGGTGACGTCTAAACGACCGCGTAGAGTCGGCCGAGATCGAGACCGGTTGGATGCCCGTGCCCGGCCAGGCCCAAGGTCTTATCGAGCGAACACCATGCCGACCTAAGACTTGCGCGGATGCTGACTTTGAAATTGAGCGTCATTCAGGACTACGCGATCCAGGCGCGCGTTGCGACGGTAATAGGCGACACCGTGTTCTTGGGCGTGAAATTCGCCGAAACCGACGGTCCGCTGCTACCGTGCAAAATCCGGCCATCGGTGCCAGCACGATCGGATGCTCGATCTTGAACAGTTCAACAAGACGTCGGTTAGACCACATCGCACACCTCCTACCAGTGGCCGGCGGACGCGCCGCCATCGACATGCATGATCTCGCCGGTGACGAAAGCCGCGCGCTCCAGATACATCACGGCGTCGACGGATGTGGCGCCGGGCTTTCCGTTGCCCATGGGCGAGCTGCATCCGCTGCGTGCCGCTGCTGAGCAGAATGGCAGCACCGACTTCACGCCACTCTGGTCAGGCCAGGCAGCCGCGCTCGCCCGGGAGATGCCCGCCAAAATGTTGATCGATCTCATTGTACAGGAAGCCACCAAGTTTGGGGGCGGCTGATGTGCGGCTTAAGATGCAGACCAAAGTCCGAGTTGGGTCGATATTGTTGCAAAGTCGAAAATCGAATAACCTCAAAAATCTCGTGGCAGTTGATCTTTGGACTTCTCTGCTGCTGCGTCGCTTTTCGACGCCGCGACGAGGTCAGTGGTCGATTTTGGATGAATCGATATGGTACCTCACGTCGCCGCGCGTAAGAGGCATCAGCGGCTCTAGGAATTTTCGTTCGCCACCCCAAAAGACTTCTTCAACCTGGGGTAATTCCAGGATTGAGCCAAGGCGAAGGAATCAGCTCTCCAGGAACGTAAGTGGCCAGGCTCATGTGGCCTTGCAACGATTGGAAAGCGGCAATGGAATACTATGTCGGACTCGACGTATCGCGCAACCCGCTGTTGAGCAGCGATCGCGCCGGAGGCCCTAATGTCGAATGATGCACTTTTTCAGGACGTCATCAGGAAAAGACGTAGCGTACGCAAGTTTGAACCTGGCCGGAATGTCGATCGGGACATTCTTCGAAGGATCGTCGATTGCGGCCGATGGGCTCCTTCCGGCGCCAACGTTCAATGCTGGGATTTCATCGTTGTCGACGACCCGGTCGTGCGTGATCGAGTTACGGGCGTGTTCCTGCGGCAGGCACAGCGCCTAGTGGACCACGCGAAGGGATTTCCTGCGGTCAAGAAAACCTATTTGGCGAATACCGCCGCGATCATTCTGGTGCTCGGCGATCCTCGCTGGAAGGTCTGCTTCCCTCAAGCCACTACTAGGGAGTGGGATCCCGAATATCGCGCTAACAATGAGGCTATCTTCCTTTGCTCGCTTGGCGCCGCGATCCAGAACATTCAACTTGGCGTTGCGGCAGAAGGGCTAACGTCCGCATGGCTCTCGGGTGGTGGCGAGGATCTGACCAATCGGGAGCTCGCGGAGGTTCTGGGCTATCCGATTTGGATGAAGGCTTACGGCACGATTCCAATCGGCTATCCGGCCGTCGATCAAGACCGTCGATATCGTCGGCCTCTTGAGCAACTGGCGCATTGGAATGGCTATCAACCCCGCCAGTACCGTCGACACGCGCAGGTCGACTTTTACGAAAGCACGTTACGTCCTTTCGCGATGTATCGCGGCGACGAGTCCGTCGACTCTTGGCCGGACCGGGACGAGATGCTCGGAGAGTGGAAAGAGGCTTTTGCAGGCGACATGGCCAATCCGGATGGAGTGTTGGAGCAAGAGGCGGACTTCTCCGTCCCGAGGGTGATAGGTCAGGCGACAAAGCGCCGCAACAGCTGAGAGTTTCCCGAGGTGCTCAGAACCGCGGGGGCCCACGCATCGGCACCAATACGTGACGAGAGTGCGGCGGCCCGCATTACGGCTGTAATGCTTCAGCTCGCCCCGGTTCGATCGTCAGTCCACATTCCCCTCGCCACACTTCGGGCTCACTACCAAGGCGGTGATGTCGAGGCTGGACTGGCTGACTTGGCGGCACCCGCTGGCACGCTGATTGACGATCTGCTGTGGTGGACCGCAGCCTTGAAGACGGCGCGCGGGCTGAAAGGGTCGTCACGATCGTGATCGGCCGCGGAAGAACCGTACCGAGCAAGAGTTCATAACGATTTATCGGCTCCATGTCCTAAAAGTCAAATTGCATGATCATGGCACCTCATTGGACAATGGCGTTAAAAAGCTAGCAGAAATCTGACGTCCAAGAAGGCTGCTCGCGCCCGCCAAAAACTTGTCATAGGAGGGGCGTCTATTCGCCCATCCCGGTGACACAGTGCGGTTGTAGATCGGTTGATAGGGATAGACCGGAAATTTGCGGTTGAGAACCAAACCGACGCGATTGACCTTAGCTAACCTTGCCGCACTGCCTGCCGACCTCAGCTGGTGGACTCTTAGCTGGCCCCAACCTCTAGCCGCTTCAAAACTTCGCAACCGTTCGCATCCCAAGGACGATGGCGTCCTTCAACGACACGCCCGGCATGGTCCCGGTCGGGCTGGTTGCACCACCACCGGGGCGGCGAATGTACTGGAAGTTAGGTTGCAATGTGAGGCCGGCGCGCACCTCATACTGATAGACGGCGGTCAACAGGCCTTCAGACGTCCGCACCGGCCAATTGGGTCCGTACCGAGACTGGAAGTCGTGGTCCAACGCCGTTGCCCATTGCGATACATGGGCGTAGGCGACGGCGACGCCGAACTTATCGTGCGGCCGCGTATCCGCGAGACCGACGAATTCAAATCCCCCGTCGGCGTAGACATCGATCAGGTTGCGGTCCGGTGGCGAGTACGACGCACGTGCGAACACGCCGATGCCGCGGTCGTCGTCGCCACGAACGCGGAAAATCTTCTGTTCGAAGACACCGTAGATCCCGTAGTCACCCCCGAACCTGGCCGGCGTTTCCGACGTCGCGGGGTCTGCGAGCGAAAGCCCACTTGTATCGAAGCGCTCGCTGTCAAAACTGCCAAGATGACGCCAGCCGCCTAGCTTGAGCTTGCCGTCGAGACCGGGATCGCCCTTCTTCGCATTCCACTGAAACTGAGCCTCAGTGAGCAGCAGCGGAGGATCGTTGACGCGAAAATTCAGCCCGTACCGGTCGCGAAGCTGCGGATCGTCGGAACCCGGGCCGGCGGGATTGCCGTCGAAGACCGCTCCGATAAGGGTCAAATTGTCAGTCACATCAGCACGGAGCCGCGCGCCGACGGCTGCCAGTGGAGGTGAGGGGCCGCCGCTCGGCATATTCAAGGCGAAGATGCCGGGCCAACCGAGTGAGGCATTCGTGAACACATCAGTGTATTTCGCGGTCGCAAACTCGGAATCGGCAGCAAGCTGCCCGGCGCGCAATGCGAGCTTGTCGTCGTTCCACTTCTTCTCGAACCACATTTCGTAGAGACGCGTGGTCGGAAGTGCCTCTATGCCGCTCACATCGAGGAAATTCAGCAACGACCCGCGCGAGAGGCCGCCCCCGTCGATCCGGAAGACGTTGGCATGAAACGTAACTCCGTTCAGCCCGACCATCTTCTGGAGATCGACGTCCATGGCAAAATTGATGCGATCTTCGTAGATCGCACTCTGCTTCGCGCCGCCCGAGGGATTGCCGAGTACCTCGCCGATATATGTCACGGCAAACTTGATGCCGTTTTTCTCGAAAGGATTTGGCAGAAGGCCGAGGGTCGATTCCTGCACCGTGCTCTCGCCGGTATCGGGATCGGATGGCTTCAGATCGTCGGTCTTCTTGTCTTCCTGCGCGAAGGCGCTCCCTAGAAGGAGCGCAACGAGCGTCAGTGCCAGCAGCCAAGCGCGCATCGTTCGACCTACCCCTCCCGCATGGTGCAGTGTTCGGCGGGCCGCCACAACGTCCTTTCGGCACCGCCGACACCATCCTCGTGAGTTACAAAGTGTACACAGCCCGCAACCACCCCTTCTCGGATGCTCGTTTCGTAAGTGGAACCTTCGAGTTCCGCTCCCGTTATCTCGCGTAGGTTTTCGGAAGATCAGATAGGATTGATGATGTCGGCGGCGACCGAAAAACGCAGTGACAAAGGCTCCAGCGGTTCGGCGCGCGAGCGCGCCGGAAAGCTCTTTGGCGACATCGCCAACCGCACATCCAGGCCGCCGGCCGCGCACTGACCTTCATGATTGCCGCCGCCGTTGTGATCATTTGGGCGATCACGGGCCCAATCTTCCATTACTCCGACACGTGGCAATTGGTGATCAATACCGGCACTACGATCGTGACGTTCCTGATGGTCTTCCTGATCCAGAATTCCCAGAATCGCGATAGCGCGGCGATCCAGGTGAAGCTGGACGAGCTCGTCAGGGTGAGTGCCGTGCACAACTCGTTCGTCGGGATCGAGCACCTGACCGACGATGAGCTCGACGAAATACGCTCGAAATGCGAGGTCCGGGCCAAGGCCGAAAAAGCCGGAGAGCAGACCGTAGAGAGTGCCAGGAAGAAAGCGCGTCGCGCCGCGGACCTCGTCACCGAATGAACGGTGAAGCCGATCATGACCGCGGTATCCGACACAGCGCGGTTTCGAGGAATATTGACTGCGTTGTCGAGCTGGAAAAGGAAGAGGAACGAAAACTATCGAGGTTTCATAGGGCTTCTCACATGGTCGGATGGTTCGTCGGGACCATTCATTTTGTGATCCTTCAGCTCCTTCTCGTCGTCGGATGGGTCCTTTGGAATACCTACGGGTCCGCTCGCTTCGATCCTTACCCGTTCAATTTCCTGTCGGCGGTCCTCGCGCTCGAAGCCGTGCTTTTGACGTCCTTCGTTCTGATCCGCCAGAACGCCATGGATCAACGCTCCGAGCAGCGTAATCACCTCGATCTTCAGATCAACCTCCTGGCGGAGAAAGAGGCGACCAGCATTCTCCATAAGTTGGATGCCATCGCTACGAAGTTCGGCGTGGAATTACCACAGGATCTCGAGGCCACAGAGCTTGCGAAGGATACCCAGGTGGAAAGCATTGCGCGCGATATACGCTCCAAGAACGACAAGACGTCCTTCTAACCTTTGGGTGAGGTGAAAGTCAGCTCTCTGGAGCTAGAAAGCTGAACGTGATGCCATCTCCGCGCAGCCAAAAAAGCAGCAAGGAAATCTAGGCACTGGGGGATCTGCCAATCAGGGCACTCCAGGCGCTCTAATCCGCAATTGGATCGGCAGCCGGGATAGGGGCTGGAAAGCGAGCCGTGCCACGTTCGCCCTCTAACTGCAATCTCGAGCTTTGTTGAGCCGGCATTTTACGGAATTCCATTTCGGTACGGGATGTTTTATTGAAACAATCGGGGCGCGGACAAATTATCCGCTAGTCAGCAAAGCCTTAGGCCGGCGCGCCGCCGCGCTATTTTGAGTAATCGCTTTGCCTCCACCCGGAGCGCCTCCGCACGGCGAACAAGCCGATCAGCGGCCGCGCGCAGCTCCTTGATGCGAAACTTGCGGATCTCGCTAGACGTCTCTGTGAGCTTGCCCGACAGATCGCCAGAAACCGGCCGCCGACGCCTTATTTCGCCAGGGAGGTCGTCTGACCGCGGGGTGGGGGTGTTTGAACGCATGGGCAAAGCTCCCAGCGGGTTTCTGTCGCGGTGCTGATCGCAGTTGGCGTGCTCGGGCTGTTGGCTGTCGTCATGGAGGCCCAACAGCACGAGCCGGGAGTCGAATAGGGGCGCCCAGGTTAGACCGGACTTCAGCTGGCGCGGGCCTGACGCGGCCGCCCCACTAGCCTGCTCAGAGCGCCCTCCTCTGCTCGCCTCGCATGTATCGTCCTCGGCGCGAGTTGGGTAAAGGCTCCCCTTCGGACAATAAGCATTCTGAAACTGCGTACTTATGACCACAGCTTAGAGCGTAAGGATCAGCCAGACCATTAGACCTGCCGTAGCGGCTTGAGCATGCTGGGAATGAGAATGATGGACCTGGTCATGGCTTCCCAATCACCGGCACCGTTGAACGTTCCGGAATGGGTTGTGGGTGACTGCTTGCGTTCACCTGGATTAATGCGGGTGCTCTCGATTTCCTTCATCATGCCGGTGCCTAGTCGGTTTCCACCGCGCGCCTGCAACAGGGCGAGTGCTTTTTGAGAACCTGAGCATGTTCCTCCAAGAGGATGCGAAGACCGCGGTCATTGATGGCGAAAGCGCAGCGCCCAGAATGGACGCCAGTGCAACTCCGAGCGATCGTCGCCTGTCACACCACTCAACGCTCGGTCTACTCGCCCCGCGCGCTGATTTCCCTTTCCGCCTCAAGCCAAAAATCCAAGTCCTTCCCAGCGGGGCGCCCAGCCTGCTCCCACAGCTCATAGGCGCGCGCCGTGATCTGGCGCCGCTGGGAAGATGGGAATAGCTTCCGCCTCAGCTGATCTGCGAAACGTCTAAGCCTGCTCGCGGTGCTCTCGTCAGCGGTGCAGGCCGCTACGCGGGTAGCCAGTGCGATCTGGTGCTCCAGCTTTTTCCGGTCGTCCATGGTCGCCGCCTCCTTCCTCCTCTCGAGGGAGACGACTCCGGGGCCGCGCAATGGTTTCGAACGCAATCGCCCCGGGCCTAAATTGCGAGGGCTGCCGATCCCGCGTGATATCGTGCGTTCACTTCTGCACACAACATGCCTGGCAAGCCGCTGAAGACCTCGTCCTGGACTTGCGTCGGAAGATCAGGCAAGTCCTAAAGCACTTCCGGCATTAGGAGTTCCCGTGTCGCGGCCATAATCCATGGCGTTAAGCTCCCGCTCGCCGGCACCGGTCAATGTCCAGCCATTACGCTCCGCGCGGATCAGCTTTTGCTGCTCCAGCTTCCGCGCGATCCGGTACACGCGGCTGTCGCTCATTCCGAGCAGCTTCGCCACGTCGCGGCGGCTCTTGCGGGGTGCTGATCGATAGCGCGCAGCAACGTGTCCTCGTCACGCTCGTTCGCCCGCTCACGCTCCACAATGCCGAAATCCGAGACCGACAGCGCAACGACGGTCGGGATGGCGCGCCCTTGGTGTCCCTGAGCTTAGGGTGCTGCACGGTCACTAATTCGAAATGGACCGGCTCGAACGACGGGCCGCGGAACTTGCCGAGGGCTTCGAAGGCGATCACTTGGCCGTTCCGACGCAAGGCAACGTTGCCGTCAACCTCATTTAGAAACGCCCCGCCGCCCTTTGGGATCAGGTCGTCATCGGCCGCGCGCTTTGTCGGATGCGCCAGGGCGAGCACGCACGGCCCGCCAGGCAGGTTCGTCATGGACCGCAGCAATCGCGCATAGTTGCCCATTTGGACGTTGTCGTTGTCGTCGTCGCCCTCGAAATACGCGGCGACCGTGTCGACGATGACCAGGGTGGGTTGCAGTTTCTTCGCTGCCACCTCGGCTTCGATGTTCGCGACGTTCTCCGAAATCTTCACCACACCGTTGATGAAATGCACGTCCATGGTGTCCGGGTCGATTCCCATCTCTTGAGTCACGCCGAGCCACCGCGCCTGAACGTCGGTCGGGCTTTCGCCGGCCGCGTGAAGATTCCGCCAAGCACGGAAAGCTGGTCCGTCACGTTGACGAGCAGCCTGGCTCCCAGGGCGGCCAAAGGCGGCGACGGTCCGCCGCTGGGCAGGTCGAGCGACCTGATGGCCGGCCAGCCCATCGAGGCGTTGGTGAGCACATCCGTGTACTTGGTGTTGAAGAATTCGCTGTCGGCGGCGAACTGACCCAATTTGAGCGAGACCTTCTTCGCGCCCCACTGCTTCTCGAAATAGGCTTCGTACAGCCGCGTCGATGGCAGAGCCTCAATTCCGCTGACGACAAACAAATTTTGCAGATTACTACGCGACAGCCCGTCGCCATGGATTTGGAACATGTTGGCATGAAAGGTGAGCTTGTTGATCCCGACAAGCTTCTGCAGATCGACATCGACGGCAAGGTTCAGGCGGCCTTCGTAGATCGTGCCTTGCTTTAATCCTCCGGAAGCGTTGCCGAGTACCTCGCCGATGTAGGTCGCCGCGAATTTCACGCCGTACCTCTGCAGCGGATTGGGTAGAAGACCGAGCGTTTTCTCCTCCACCGTGCTCCGCCCGTGTCGGGATCGGCGGGCTTGTCGTCGTCGGTCTTCTTGTCCTCCATTTCTTGGCGACCGATGTCGATGCCAAGAAGCTGGGGATCGGTGACTCCGAAGGGGACGACAAGAGATATTTTCTCAAAACTATGATCGAGAAAGATATTGATCTTCGCACGCTGGTGGCGTTGTGGAAGGCACTGTTTCCTAAGGACAACGATTTCCTTAACCGTCCCGAGGTCGCAGAAGTATTGTCGCAGATCCCTTCAAAGCCGGGGAAGTGACGAGACTGATGTAACCGTGCCCATTGCGCCCACTACGCCCAGCGGTACGGCGTCGTCGGTGGACGGTTGTGCTCAACGCAAGCCGAAGAATGACAGAATGATGCCAATTACGACGACAAGTCCGACCAAGTAGATAATACCGTTCATGGCGTTGTCTCCCTGTGTTGTGAGAGTTCAAATCGAAACGTTGCCTATTGTTCCCACGGCGAGCGCGAGCATCAATCCGCGCCACATTTCCCGCGCTGTCGCGGCGCTCGGACGGCGCTATAGCGGATTGCATGTCTTCTCGCGCCCAGTGTGCAAACCAAGGAGGAGAGGGCTCAAGGCTAGCGAGCCCAACGAGCAGATGCAGCGCGATGCGGACAAAGGGATCAAGACCCGCAACTCCGGAGCGTCCGGTTACGTGGCGATCAAGAGAAGCCGGGCGCTTCTGCGCATTCTCCCGGCCAACCGGGAAGGGAGCAGACCACCGGTTCGGGTAGCCAGACCGGGACACCGAAATAGAGGCGTTCTCATGAGGCCGCCCACTGAGTGGCCTTTATCCACAGCGCCCTCCAACGGCTTCTCCTTCCACTGCGCTCGAGCTTCCCACTCGATGCGCGCCTTGCCATCTACGGTCATGTAAGTGGTCGAAAGGCCACTAGTCAGGTGCTCTGCGGACGTTTGAATATTGCGATGCGAAACTTCCAATGTCGCCCCGTGCGCCTAATTGGAACCTCCCGGGCTTCAGGCGTGTTCATCGACAGACAACCCACAGGAGTTGCCGATGAACAGAATGCTTATGTCACTCGGGACAGCAACCTTGATGGCAATCTCAATTGCCAGCGCATCTGCGAAAGATAAGCAAAGCGAAACGTTTCTTAAGAAGGCAATCGAGGGCAATTTCGCTGAAGTGAGCATGGGAGAGCTGGCGCAACAGAACGGTCAAAGCGACGCCGTCAAATCGTTTGGCAGAATGCTCTCTACAGACCACGCTGCCGCCAATCAGAAGGCATTAAATGCTGCCCAAGCACTGGGAATGAACTCACCAGGCGGACCGAATGCGAAGCAAAAAGCTGACCATGACAAGATGTCAAAAATGACCGGCGCAGGTTTCGATAAGATGTTCGCTACCCACATGGTCGCAGACCACCAGAAGGATATCGCCGAGTACAAGAAGGCATCAAAAAGTAAGGATGCTGCTGGAGAATATGCTTCTGGCCAGATAGATACGTTGCAAAAGCACCTGGACACCGCAAAATCGTTGAAAGCCGGTAATTAATCGGACGCCGGAATTGCGTCGACGGGGGCGCGGCAAGACAAATAATTTGCCAGAACGCCGCGATTTCGGGCGGACCAGCAGGTCATAATTCGAAGCACGCAGACCCTTCTTGTCGTCAAGGACGGCGCGGGCTCACGTTTATCAATTCAGTCAGCGGTTCGTGCTAGCAGGCAATTTCCGTATGCCGCGATAATCAACAAACTCATCAGAAAATCTCCAACCCCGGCTCGTCGCAAGATCAGTGACTCTCAGGGGTCACGACCTGGCTCGTTCTCCACATCGAGAAAACGGGAGTGTAAAGTCATTTCATTCTTAGACCCGTCAAGCAAAACGCGAACGCGGTGGCGCGTTCCCCTAGATCCGCGAACAACGCCATGTCGGCCGGCCATTCTGGGACCCGCCGCTGCGTTCACGATGATCCGTTGCCCTTTCACCAGCTCGTTTTTGAGGAGTCTGAGGTCTAGTAGGGTCGGCAGGCTGCGTCTGTTTGGCGGAGGCATGGTGGAAACCTAGCGCCGCCGGACGCGACGCAAAATGTCTCGTCGTCGTACCATGTAGTTTGCAATCAGCAGCCTGACAGCCAAGACGGCGAGCGCGACAGCCACAATCTCGCAGATCATTTGGACCTCGAAACGTTCATTTACTTCACGAGATCATCAAATCGTCAAGGCACGTAGTGTTGCGCGACGGAATTACGTTAGACGATCGTTTGGAGACAAATTGACCAAAGAGGATTTCAGCAGACAAAATCGGTCAGCTCAAAGCGTCAGCTCGCAACGGCGACCGAGCAGGTAGCATCAAGAGCATCAGCGAGTCGAGCGGCGGTTTGGGGGTCAAGGCGGAACAGCTTTATAGCCTTTGCGACACGGGTCGTAGGCGGCCTCATTGCTAAACTTAGGCCTTAGGCTCGTCCGGAAAATCGAAGCTGAGAAAAGTGAGGGCGACCGCTCCGACGATCAAGAGCACGACGCACAGCGCCGCGATTCCGTAGGGCCACACTTAGGTCTCCGTTGGAAAGAACGAAGCCGGCGCGCCGAGTATGATGGCACGCCGGCGTCGCCATGCTGAATCCGGACAGGGCAACTCGTCCGGTGACGACAGCGTAATCGGGCAACCGACGAGCGCAATCGAAGGCTGAAATTAAGCTTGAGCGGTAGGGTAAATGAGGGAGGAACTGCCCGACAAGCGAAGGCGTGTGCCAGAGGAAGAAGCCGATGACCTGTTCGACTAACTTTCATGTCAAGACGCGAGGATCGGACTAAATTACAAACGTCGTGCCAAGATTGAGGACCATCTTTACCATCCACTGGCCCTTGATCGTAAAGGTCATGGAGCTCGGGTTTGGTATCTCGAAATTAAAAAAGACGCTTCCGCTCTTATTAAACGCCGCGCCCGACAACGCATCAGGAAAAAATGACACGTTTTGCGTGACGTCACCTCGGTGGCCCTTGACGTCCTTCAATGACCATGGACCGCTGATGTTGCGCATAAGTTGCGAATCTAATTGGAAGTCCGTGTCCGAAACACCGCTTCCAGAGATTGGTCCGGAGCAACCTAAAAGTGCTGCGATATTAGCTACTCTACTGCCAATCTTAAACGATATCGATGCGGTGCCCTACGACGTGCGTACCCTCAGCACGTGCGCAGCAATAAACCAGTCGTCCGCCTTTGTGTCTGCTGCCACGGCCGCCTCCCGCTGTAACTGAAACCTCCCGCCAGCGACTGGAGATTAACCGTCCTGATGTCATACCCATGTGAAGAGGTTCACACGACGTAAAACGACATCCTCGGCTCGCGTACTTCCGGCGCATGAGCGCGGTTGCGACCAGCCTTTCTTTTGTCGAGATTCAGGCACTAGTTTTGGTTTTTCAAAGAATGGAGAAGCTAAGTGGCTATGGGGACAGTGAAGTGGTTCAACCCGACGAAGGGGTATGGGTTCATTCAACCGGATTCAGGCGGGAAGGACGTCTTTGTTCACATCTCGGCAGTTGAGAAGGCTGGTTTTACTTCGCTGGCAGAGGGGGCGAAGGTTAGCTTCGACGTCGTGAATAATCGCGGAAAGGACTCGGCGGAAAATCTGCGCGCCGGGTGAGCCTGCCAAACCGCGACGCGACGGTTCCAAGTTAGCCGCTTGGGTCTATCGTCGAATATCCTCTGATTTCCTCGTCGACCATCCCGCGTTGGTTGGCTGGGTGAGTCGAATGATGAGCGAGGAGGAGGCGGATCGCTATCGAGTCGAAGCCGAGGATGCCGCCGCATAGCCGAAAGGGCAATTAAACAGCCGGACAAGGGAGCCTGGTTAAGGCTTGCAGCTGATTGGATGAAGCTGGCCGAAGGCGCCAGCTTGGGCGATGAGCGTAAGAAGTGAGGCTTGTTGGTCAGCGCGTCTGTTTGCCAAGCATTCGTCAATGCGAAATGGCCGCAGCGGCGAACCACTGCGGCCAGCCGGGTTAAAAATAAGACGTGAAATATTGAGTCCAGCCCCGGCGAGATAAAGCGTACAGCGCGGGTGCCTGGGCGCAATGTCGTCGATGTTACACTGTGGGACAATTAAATGCGTCAGCTCCGCTGACTGAGGTGGGACTCGCCGGGGCTGGCGAAGGCGAGCCCTCAACCCCAAGGCCGCGAAAGCTAAAAGCTCCGGCTGCCTTGACGGACGCAGTAGTCTGCACCTGATCGGCGCAGATGCGAGCGTTAAAACAATATCGAAATTTGGCGACCCCCTCAACGAAGCCAGCGTCAATTTACCGCTGATGCCCCGGGCCGATACCCAACACGATCGCCTTCTGACGTAGCGCGCCCTCGGTTCGCTTGGTCATCTTGGCGATTTTGACGACCGGCGTGCGCGCCTTGGAGTGCGCCTTCAATTCTTTGATATTTTCCTTCGTCCACTCGCGGCGAACCAGCTTCTTCTTCTTGGCCAAAACGGCGCTCCTTCCATGTTGAAGGCGCGGTCTAACAACATGGCGCAATATACGCAACAAACGCTCTGCGCACTTACGGAGATTTAATGGCCGATAACGAACAGCTAGTTCTATCTATTTCGGCTGACACGCGGGAAAATGCAAAACCAGCAAGACAATCGAAACGCCACCGGGCAGGTTGTCGTTGGCTGGTTCTGCCATGGGCGGGCTGGCGTAATCCTGCAGCCGACGTAAGTCAGCATTCCTAGGGAGCGCCGTAGCGGAGTTCGTCACCCTTCGTCATGGACCTGTCCTCAAAAGTCACCTCCAACTGTGACGTAGAGGCTTGGTTCCTTCGGCTTGCCTAAGGCTACAGCGAAGGAAGCGGCTTCTGACATCCGTCGGACAGAATAACGCGCGCGCAATCGCCGGCTGCCACCTGTCCGCCAGCTCGCACCACGCCCAGGACGGCGCATCGAATGCAGGTCCGTTTTTGCCGACGACAAGACCTGTCTTTTTAGGCCGGTTCTGGAGCGGTCGATGAGCACGCAGGGCGTCCGCAGGCCGGTCAGCTCGACCACCGCTGTAGGCCCGAGTTCGATGCGCGTGCCGAGCGGTATCTTTTCAAGGTCCAGGCCGGCTGTAGTGATGTTCTCGCCCAGTTGTCCGCGCTCTATGTCGTAACCCGCCACACGGACAGTCGCGAAGAGTTCGCTTGGGATGAGATGGACTTGACGTAGGTTGGGCAGGCAGGGGTGGCGCCGCGCAAGATATCTATGCCGCACATACTGGCCGGCGTGGGCGTCACCGTCGACGCCGTGCCCTTTCACCAGTGTGATGTGGTCCTGCACCGGCTTGCTGAAACGGTGTCCGCTGTCGGCAGCCACTGCCAAGACCGCGCCCTCGACGGTGTGCCTCAAGATCGGGGGGCTCCTACGGTGTCTGCCATCTTGGCGCCTCTGGCGCCGAGCGGCTTAGGCTGTCCCGTCGTGGTGTCGCGCGCCGTCTGGTGCTCCATCTCCGCATTGAGCTCGGCTCCGAGCAGGATCACGATCGCCGAGATCCAGAGCCACGTCATGAAGCCGATCACGGCGCCCAAGGACCCATAGGTGGCATTGAAGGTGCCGAAGTTCGCGGCGTAGAAAGAAAACAGACCGGATGCCGCGAGCCAGAGCAAGGCCGCAGCCGCGCCGCCCCAGGTGATCCACGTCCACCGCGGCGCCTGGCGGCTGGGGCCGAACCGGTAGATGCAGGCGAGGGCAAAGGCCAGAGCCACGAAGAGTGCAGGCCAGCGTCCGATCCGGACAAGGAGGTCCGCCGCATTCGACAATCCGACGTACTGCAACACAACGGGGATGACGACGACGGCGCCAAGCGCCGCCACGACGAAGGCGATCGCGCCGACGGTGAATCCCAGCGACATCGCGTTCAGCTTGACGAAGCCGCGCTTCTCATGTTCGCCGTACACGATGTTCAGGGTGTCGAACAACGACTTCATGGCGGCGTTCGCGCTCCAGAGCGAGATCGCAAGCCCGATCGCGAAAGTAAAGCCGAGGGTTCGGTCGCCCTTCGTTGCGACTCGTGTCAATTGCTCGCGCGCCACTTCGACGGCGCCCCCCGGAATGAAGCCCGAGACATCGTCGAGGTGCTTGGCGATGCTGCCGGGGTCGGAAAAGAATCCGTATATCGCGACGAGGGCGGCCAACGCAGGAAAGATCGCGAGGATGCTGTAATAGGTCATGCCGGCGGCCAGAGCCAGAATCCGGTGGTCGCCGATGTTGCCGTAGACGCGAAGCAGGATGTCCTTCCATCCCTTCGCCGGGATCTCCGCGGGCGACTTGGCCTGCCTGCCGTGGTCGCCGCTTTCCGCGGCCAGGCCGGCCGGCGAAGCGTCCCGCTTTTCCTTGGACGGCAACGGAGCCGGGTCGTCCTTCGGTGGCGCGACGCGATCGATCAGAAACGCCGCCGCCATCAGCCCCAGCGCTGCGGCAAGACTCCATCGGGTCAAGCTGTTCTCTTGGCCGCGCGCACGTTCCGGATCGATCATGAACTCCTCCGGGGGATCCAACGGCGGGCGCGGAGCGGGAGTTCCTGTCAATGTGTGCGCCGTCGGCCAGCCGCGCAACGGGCCGAGCGGCAGCGCGATCCGGACGCTGTAACCCCGCGGCTTCAGAAGCCTTTTACGCAGCGCGATCTGCAGGCCATCGCCGCTGCTCGACGCTCGAAAGACGCCAACGTGCGCGTGCTGCGTCGTCGCCTGCCGTAAAATCGAACCGGGAACCGGCTTGAGAGTTGTGATCGAGGCAGTTCTCGATCGGGCGAATGTCGGCCGAACCGCTGCCGGTGCGGACGAGGCGATGGCTCTTTTGAAGGTAAAGCCGACGACGCCCGATATGGCGATCGCGAGGACCGTAGCGCGCAACACCAGTCCGCTCGCGGAGGTGGTGGCGCGCGGGCTGACATGGGGGGCCGACGAGAAGATCTTGCTGGTGCTCGCCGCGGCCGGCTGGGTCGCGACGCGAACGAAAGACGAATCCTCTCGGCGTGCAGCCGACCATGCTTTGATCGTCACCGTCACGGCGTCCCTGCTGCCGCATGTGATGAAATCGCTAGTTGATCAGACGCGCCCCGACCGCAAGACGGTGCTGGGACACGTCCACGGTGTCTCGTTTTCGGGCAAGCGCGAAGACGCCTTTCCGTCGGGCCACGCGCTGCACATGGGCGCCCTGGCGTCTGCCGCGGACACGTTGCCGCCTCTGCCGCGGCGGGTGATCCAGACCTTGGCGGTCGGCCTTTCCCTGACGCGGATCGTGGTGCTGGCGCACTGGGCCAGCGACGTGGTTGCTGGCTTTGCGCTCGGTGCCGTCATGGAACGGCTGCTGCGCCTCTGGACAGGATATCCGTTGCAATCCATCGGAAGAGGGCGCGATGCCAGTTCTTGAGGAGCTCAAGGAGTATGTGCGACGAGCGACCGGGCTGCGCCGCCCGGGGCGCGACGAAGCCACGGGCCTGGCGCGGCCAAGAAGGCCTCACACCGTCCGGTTCAAGGACGACGGTCTCATCCCCAACCATCCTCGCTGGCCCTTCGTCATTTACCGAGGCGGAGTCGATTTCGGAGTAGGGACGACCCGGCGGCCGTCATGGAAGACCTGTTCGAGGCCAATGGCTGGGGCGATACCTGGCGTGACGGGATATGCCACTATGCCCACTATCACTCCAGAATCCATGAGGTGCTCGGCATCACGCGCGGGAAGGAGGCCGCCGCGCTCGACGCCGCCGGTGCAGCGCTTGGGGCTGTCGGAATGTTGGCGTTCGCGGCCGTGTTCTGGTGGATCGTCGAGCGTAGCGTGGCCGGCGCGTTCGCCGCGGCGTCGCTGGCCTGGCTCGTCGTCTCGATCACGTGCTGGTTCGCAAGACGCAAGCTGCGAGCGGTCCACCGGCCGCGACGAAATAGCGACCCCGCGATGTCGGGGTCGTTAGGGCCGGGAGACACGTCTTAGGCGGCGCTGGAGCTGGAGGCCTTGGCATTCACGCCCTTGCGCAGCGCCACCGTATTGAGTTTGGTATTCGCCGCCTTCTCTTCGTTCAGGTTGGTCGTGAGGAAGCGTACGATCTCGTCGTGGCCGAGCTCCTCGGCCCAGGCAATCAGTGTCCCGTACCGGCAAATTTCGTAGTGCTCGACCGCCTGCGCATTCGCGACGATGGCGGCGTCCAGAACCGCCTTGTCCTCGATCTCGCCCGCGGTCTCGTCGGCTTCCCTGATGATGCCGTCGATGGCCGGGCACTGCGCACCACTGGGTTCCTTGCCTAGCTTCTCGAAGACCTTCTGAAGCCGCTCGATCTGCTTGTTGGTCTCTTCGAGATGGTTCTTGAGGCCCGTGACCAAATCGCGGTTAGTGGCCTTGTCGATCATCTTCGGCAGCGCCTTCGTGATCTGTTGCTCGGCATAGTAGATGTCCTGAAGCCCATGGATCAGCAAGTCATCCATGGTTTTGATGTCCTTGGTGAAGATACCCATAATCGATTTCTCCTCTCGCAATGATGGCAATGGAACGCGGGAGGTCTTCCGCTGTTCCACTAAGACGCCGATGAAGACAAGACCGGAAGCTTCGCCGTCCTGCTGGGACGGGCGGCCATAGCCCGTTCGAAACCGCGATGAAGGATAGAGAATCCGAGCGCGAAGAACTCGCGCACCTGCTGCACGATCGTCATCCCGCACGTTGCATCCGGTCAACCCTTCCCAGGAACACGCCGGCGCGCGGTAGATATATGATGTCGCTGCGGATAGCGTACATGGGGGCGAAGATGGCTGGAAACACGATCACGACCACCGGTATCGCAGTTCCGGGTGATGCTCGCGGCAGCGTTTGGCGATCTGCCATCCGTCGATCTTCCCGGGTAACCTGATGTCGGTGATGAGCACCTCCGCGACCCGCCGCTTGCAACAGGCAAGCGCCTCGTCGCCATCGGCTGGAACACGTAAAGGCCTCCTCGCGCAGAGCGTCGACAGCGAATTCACGGATGAGAGGATCATTTTCCACGACGAGTACGCGCCGAGGTAATGGGCAGCCCGCACGCCGGCGCAATCAGTCAGACCTGCTTCGCTCTTCAGGCCGAAAAATCCACTCTCGCCAAACCGTCAATAGTACGGCCATGATGACTGGTCCTAAAAACAAACCGAGTAGGCCGAAGGCAGCCAGCCCCCCGAAAATTCCGACGAACGCAAAGAGGAAAGGGAGCCGCGCCGCGCCCCCGACCAGAGTTGGCCACACAAAGTGATCCCCTGCAAGCATGACGGCCGCGCCCCAGAAAAAGACGCCTGCGGCTGCGATCCCGCTGCCACCGCCGGACAAAAGTGTCGCGGCGGCAGCCGTGAACACTGCCCAGGCACCGAATGGGAGCATCGCAAAGGCCGTGGTTATGATGGTAAACATCACGGCATTTGGTACGCCTGCAGCAAGGTATCCGACGCCGATCAACAAGCCTTCGCCGATAGCGACGATCACGGTACCGTTCACCGTCCCTCGGATCGAATCCACGATCTTCTGCACCACGCCCTCGCCGGGGTGCCCCAGGATGCGATCGCACGTCTCGATGGTACGGTTAGCGACCGAGCGGCCGTTGCTGAGCAGCACGAACAAGGCAAATAGGGAGAAGAAGAGCATGAACAGGCGACGCATCAGCTGACCGCCGAAAGTGTTGAATAGACCAGACGCATCATCCGCATTGATGGTCTTGAGCCAAGCAGTCGCGGCTTTCGGATCCGACAGATTATCGCGCCACCATTGCTGCGCGATTTCTGCTACGACCGGCAGGCGAGCGATCCAGTCGGGCACTTCGATTCCGCTCTCCCTGGCCTTCTTCAGCCAGTTCGCGATGTCACCGCTTTGCTCGGCCACCTGGTAGATGGCAAGCGCCATGGGCGTAAACAGGATGAGCGCAACGATCGCCGTAAAGGCGACGGCTGCCAGCCTTGTTGGGCCCGAGGTGAGCCGTGCAGCGAACTTGATGTAGAGAGGCCACAAGGTGACGGCGAGAATGGTCGCCCAGATCAAAGGTGGCAGGAATCCCCCCGCTGTCCACAGGGAGAGCGCTACCACCGCTACGGCAAAGACCACCCGGGCGTTCATGCGCGCGCCCGAACCAAGTGGGAGCGGCTTTTGCTGCACCGGGTTGCGAGATGCGTCGCGATCCGAAGCTGTCGATGTGCCGGGCTTTGCTATCCGCTTGCTAACCGTGTTCGGGCGACCCACTTGCTACCTCGCTTGGCGGTCCGGCGCTCGTCGATCCTACCGGGGTCGCTAATCTTGCCGTGAAGTAGGCGCCGCTCGTCAGAAACATCCGAGGCTTGATCAAGGTTCCATCCAATGTACGCGGCCTCTCATCGCTCTTACGGCAGTAAAAGGACCATTGTTCACGCAACAGGCGGGCGCCGCGTTAACAAGGCCGGGCTGCCCACGTGGGCTGTGAGCGCTCACCTGCATCGGACCCTACTCGCCAGCACCGTGCCTTCAACTCGGCGAACCTTTGTCCAACCGCTTGACGCTTTGAGATGAGATCCGCAGTCGATGCTTGATAAAGTCCGGTCACTCTTTTCCGTGGAATGGGCGCGCATCGGCTGCGAGCTGAAGGCTGGACGCTTCGGCAAGTGTCAGCGGAAGATCTACGGGTCGGGTGGGGCGCCGGAATAAGTCTAAAGTCACTTCCGCCTGTCGGAGAAATCAATCCGTCCGCCGGTGCCGCTTCCGTTAGAGGTTGCCGAAAAGCGAAGCCTTGATGGGCGAGCGCCAGCCTAGGCCATGTCAAACTCTGTCTGCAACTTTCGCACTTCCTCACCCAAAGCCGCTTCGGCGGATTCCTCCAGAGGCTTCTGCCGGATACCGCCAAGTTGCCAACTGGGGCTGTAACCCTTTACGCGGATCAGCTTGAGGCCGGTTACGCCAGACCGCTTCTCGAGTTCGGCGGCGAGCTCATATTGATACACGATTGCTTTCATCCGGCGGGTTCTCCAGGCGCATCACACTTGAGCGGCTAACAGTCCCGGCAGATGCTTCTGATCTTCTCGAGGGCGCGGTCGGTCGGGTCCCACAGAGATCCTTCTCGGGTCCAATCGTACCGATTTGCTCCGCGTCGGGTATTGTCTATGCGATCCGGGCCGTTTTCCACTAGCGGAAATCGGCTCCATCAAAAAAGGCCCCGACATGAGATCAACACGATGCTCATTTGCAGTTTTTGCAGATCGACCCCACCATCCTGTCCGTGTTGCTGTTCTCTTGATCGATCTTGGCGTCGCTATCCTGCTGGTTGGTGGTCGCAGGCCTTCCGATCCCACCGGCAGGCGCGGTCTGCGCAGCCGCGGCCGAAGAGCCCGAGGAAGCAGCGGTGCCGGCCGCGGCTCCTCCGCCCGCGGACCCACCGCCACTGCCTCCACCACCGCCACCTTGAGCGAAAGCAGCGCAGGGAAGGATAATCGCCAAGGCCAAGGCACAACGAGAGAGCTTCATGTCGCGACACCTTTAACGACCAAGCGGGCTCTCGAGGTTTCGTTCCTAGAGTTATGCGTGCTAGGCGTCGAGGACGCCGAATTGCCGCCGGTAAGCATCGATCGCCCGGTTCGAGAGCAGCAACCTGCTACGTTCACCGTTCCGGACCATTTGCTCGATCTTATGGGAAAGAAATTGGCTGGCTTCGGCAGCGTCGCCGAGGTCGCCCGAGCGCTCGAGGAACTCCCAAGCAATCTGGACGGAATGTTCAACAAGATGAGAAAGTAGGATGTCGGCCATAGTGAGCCGAACGCTTGCTCCTTCCCAGGGTTCCTAGGCCACCTCGGAGGACGCAATGCGTGGTCGAGGTAGACGCATCCCATTGGCCATCGGCCGGCGTCCGAGAGCAATGAGCGGCGTAATCGCTTGTCGTCGCTCCCACGGCTAACCAGTCGCGGACCTCAAGGGAACATAGGTTGAACCCCGCGGTTGCTCCCCGGCAAATGGTGAAGGAAAGATGTCCAAGAAATCGCTCGCTGAAATCGCGAAGGAAATGGCCGGCATCGACATCGCCATTCTTTCGACCCACACAGAAAACGGTGAGATCGCCAATCGACCCATGAGTAACAACGGCGACGTGGCTTACGACGGCACATCTCATTACTTCACTTACGAAAAGTCGCGGACGGTTTCTGACATCCAACGGAATCCTAAATGTCGCGCTCGGATTCTCATCCGAGGCCGGTCTATTCGCCGAAGGGATCTATGTGGCCGTCGAAGGGACTGCCGAACTGATCCGCGACAAGGCCGTCTTTCATCAGCACTGGACAAGTGATCTCGACAAATGGTTCGAAAATGGCGTGGATACGCCAGGCATTGTCCTGATCAAGGTCAAACTCAACCGCGCGACCTATTGGAAAGGTCGCGAAGAAGGTGAGGTTGGACTCTGACTGAAGATTCAACCGGGGCGAAACCCTAGTGGGGCCAGCTCTTTCGATGATTTTTCCGCAATCGCAAGACCGGCGCTATCACGATTGTACAGTCACCCAATCTCATTCTGTGGATTGTGATCGTGGCCGGCCTTTTGCTCTGGGTATGGCCATCAGCAGGCAAAGCAAACTTGGCCCTGACGATCGCGGTCAACGGTGGCCTCGTTCTCTGGACGGTGGATGAAATCGTCCGTGGCGTCAATCCTTGGCGGCGCTCTCTCGGTGCAGTCGTTCTTCTCTACGAATTCACGACCCTTTTTAAACGACGGTAAAGATTCCGCACGCGGGAGCGGGAGCCAGATGTCGCCGCGGGCTTGTATTGTAACGGCGCCAGCAGGGCTCGCGAGGCGGTAGCGGTAGGCACGGCGGGCCGACTAAGCGATCCCCATGTACAAAATTCCGCCGATAACAAGTAGGGCGCCAAATCCTATCAGGACCATTCCCGCCTCCTCGATTCATGGTTGCCATGTCAAGCGCCCGGAGCCCCCGCCGCCGCAAGTGTCTCACGAGACTTCGATCGCGCTCTTGGTCACGCCTCGCCGACCCGACCCCGGCAGCGGCCGCTCCGCTGCCCTCAAGGGACCGGCCGGGGCGTCTGGGCTGTCCAGCGCCAACAGGCAGCGCCTTTGCGTCTGTTCTTTGCAGAAGTCCTCATCCATCGCGCCACTCACACCGAACTTCAGTTGGGCGGCTTCAGCTCACCGGCGAGCCAGCCGACCGCGTCCGTTTGCATCGGATCCACGGCCAAGCGAACCACTTCGGTACGCTCGCAAGTCGAGCATTCGAAGGTACGCTCGTCGAATCCGCGCGGGCCGGGAGAGATGCGCGCCAACCCCATCCGGTGTTTGCACACAGGACACATCGGACGCTCGTTGGTCGAGAGAGCCATCCCTAGATCTCCACGGCCGATGATACGCCGTCCGCAGCCGGAGTCTCCAATATTCGCGCACGAATAACCTTCCGAGGAGCGCGCAAAGGGAAGGAGCCTGAGCCCGGTCGGCCCAGATTGATGGTCGTGCTCATGGCATCACCTCTGCAACCGGCAGCGGTCGTCCAGGCCTTGGCTCACTGAAGGCGATCGGGAAGGTCGAAGCGGAAAGGCTCAGCAGAGCGGCCACCTCGTCAGAAAGCCGCCGTTCGATGAACTGGCGTTCCAAAGGCAAAAGCCTGGTACGCAGGAGCCGACGGTAGCGGCTGATGTTGTTATGATGGGCACGAAGGCGTGTCAGGTTTTCGTCCGTCGTCATCTGGGCCTCCGAAATTACGCCGCGGCGGCCGCACGTTCGGTCGAACGGAGACGGTAAGGCTTTCCGCCGGGCGGCGTCCGGGGGCCACCGTCCAGGGCGCGCAACGCGTCCAAGATCTCGTCGATCGATACCGGTTTCTTGAGGCCGGCAGGTGCGCGCATCGACGGGCAGGAGGCGATCGCGGACGCGTCGGACGCCCATGATGCCAGGATTGCGCGTTTCTCGCTCAACGTCAGCGCCGGATGATCCAGCACGTCTCTCGGTGCTTCAAACACCGTGCCGGGATGAAGAAGAGCGTCGAAATCGAAAACGTTGTCGTCAGCGGTCGTCGGCCGCATGGTCCTCTCCTATTCATTGACGAATGGATGGGAGCCGCACGATTCGTCGCGCGGCTCCAATGGCGTCTGCGCTAGGCGGCGGCCTTAGCTTCCAGCTTCGGCACGTTGCCGGCCGAGGCATCGCCGATCGAAATCCGGCGAGGCTTCATGGCTTCCGGAATCTCGCGGACGAGTTCGATGGTCAGCAAGCCGTTGTCGAACGCGGCGCTTTTCACCTGGACATATTCGGCGAGGCTGAACTGGCGCTTGAAGCTGCGGTGCGAGATACCGCGATAGAGGAAATCACGCTCGGTCTTGTCGGATTTGCTGCCTTCGACCGTCACCACGTTCTGCTCGGCGGTGATGACGATATCCTCGGGCGAGAAACCCGCCACCGCCAGCGAGATCTGATAGCGATCCTCCGCCAGCCGTTCGATGTTGTAGGGTGGATAGTTGTCCTCGCTGGCCCGCTGAGCGGTTTCTGCGAGGTCGAAAAGGCGGTCGAAACCAATGGTCGAGCGCCAGAGGGGGGCAAAATCGTAGGTGCGCATAGCCAAATCCTCCTAAGAGCAAGATGTCTACGAGCGGCACCGGACACAACCGGTGCCCGTCTCTTGGTCCGGGCCCATGAGGCGCCCGGACACCATCGTCAGATGGCGACAAAAAAATTAGCAAAGCCGGTTTTGGTTTCAAGAGGGGGCCGAAAAAAAATGTCACCGATCGCCGCGCCGTTACAGGTCCTCGCGCAGCCCCTTGAAGAACGGATGACCGCTCGAAAAGCGGACGCGCAAGCCGTGGTCCACCGACACACGGGCTTTTTAACTCAATGGTGCTGCGCTATTTTAAAGCCATGCCGCGTAGCACAAACCGTAACCTGCCGAGATCTGCGGACCTATTGGCCGCCAAGGACGAGCTTCTTGCTGGTCGACGGATCGTCATTGCTGCTTTGGCTGGACCGCGTCTTAGCGGTAAGAAAGGCATCGTTCTTGGTCAGGGAGCGACGGCCACTCAGGTCAAGGTGCTCTTAGACGGTGCCAAGGGCTACGTGATTCTCCATGCGCGATACGTTGATCTATTCGAGGATCGATCCGCTACCGAGGGGGTCTAGAATGACCGAAATGAAGGCGCGGTACGTTGCTTGGTATGAGAGACCGGTAACCGGCCGGTTCACCGTACTGGATCTTTCACTAGATGTGCCTGCGATCGGAAAAGGCGGGAAGCCTCTGTCTGGCTTGTCGCACTCCACTGCCGAAGCAGAGGCCGAGAGACTGAACGCTGCCCGCAGCCGACCGAAGGGCCCAGAAAGGGGATGGACGGAAAGGGGCAATTGAACCGCCGGGCCCCGATTGAGCAGGAGGCGCGCGACCGAACGCTCAGAATTCTCGCGTCATTGCCGGATGGGTCCGGTTCTTCACCCTGATCCAGTCTTTCGAGCGGCCGACGCCATAACGCCGGTCGCGACGTTTCGAGACCAGGCCCTCGACGCCCATGCGGCAGGCGGCGGCGAATAGATCCGAACCGATCTCGGCAGCCTCGAACGGCGCGACGAATATGCCATCAGGCCGGCCGCGCAGCAGCCGCGCCAAATTGGTCTTGCGCATCGTCAATGGCAGCTGGCGCAGGTCCTCGCCGCCAAGCGCGAGGATGTCGAACGCATAGAGCTGAACCTCGTGATCATGCTTGCGCGAGTGCAGGGCGTTGAAGTCCGAGGCGCCATCGACGCCGAGCACCACAGCCTCGCCGTCGATGGCGAATTGCTGCTCGCGGTTCTTCGGCGCGGCCTCGACGATCCAGGGGGTATCGCTTGGTCCAGTCGTGCCCGTTGCGGGTGAAGAGACGCACGGTCTTGCCCTGGCGCTCGACGCGCAGACGATAGCCGTCATATTTCATTTCGTGGATCCAGTCGCGTCCGGCCGGCACCACCTTGGCGGCGGTCAGCAGGCAGAATTCGAACGCTGTACGCATAGGGCTGAGATAGGGGCGGGAGCGGATTTTTGAAGCCCTCATAGCCAGTCCCATTGCAGAAACCAAATTCAGCGCATCATTGGCGAACCACCAGAGGCGCCAGTATGGTCGTAAATGTTCGTGGAAACATGGCAGAGACGTCCGCGGTATTCGTCGATGGCGATGACGTGTTCGCCATTGGCGAACGACATGAGCATTTGTCGGGTTGCGATCCATACAATCGAGCTTCCAGCAGTTGATCTACATGGCTGACGGTGTAGGTCTGTGCCGGGCGCTGGAGATCTCACCCCATTGGGGATCAAGCGGTGATCATTGAAATTCCGGCCCAGATCATTTTACAACTGGCATGGTACTGTTCGGCGGCGTTGTGGCCGAGATTGCGCAGAGAACGCAAGCTGGCGCGCAATGGATGGCAACCTTTCGAAGGAAGCTGCGTTCGCCACGGCGCAGGAACTTCTCAAAGGGAGCGATCAAACTTGAGCCAACCAAGGTTCATGTCCGATTATACCGCCCTCAAAGTCACCGCTCTCGACGCGGTTAACGAGCTGCTCAACATGTTGGCTGGGGTGCCGACGATGGGAGTGAGCGTTGCGCGATCATCGGGGTGTGTAGATCGCATATCACCGAGAACATCGACAAGATCGCAACCACACGCGAGCAGGCCTTCGCTTTGATCGATGAAGTCGCCCAACAGATGAAAACGGATTGGGACGAAACTCACGACGTGGTCGAAAGAAAATGAACGATGCGTCAGGCACCGATGACGTCGCGCGCTACAATCAGGTGTGTAACGCTATCCTGCTGTCGAGCGCTTCAAGCAATGGGCAACCCGCAAGGGCGTCGTTTTTCACGACGAGCTGCGACCGGGAACACGATGCACAAGTGCATCACCGCTGTGCGGTCGCTGCCGATGGAGCTGCGGCTCAAGTCGAGGCGGTGGCTGGAGGAGCGGGGATTAGAAGCGCTGGATGATGGCGATGTCTAGGGCGTGTACCCATAAGGAGGAGAGTCAGCTTTTGGGTCCAAGGAGAAATTCTTTGCTCAATCGGAGTATTGCCGGTTTTGACCCGTTGCGGACTTTTTTTCGAAAACATGCGCGCTGTTTCAGGGAACATGCCTGGTTGTCTTTCCGGATAGGCGCTCATCCTAACCTCGTTCATATTCGACAGCCAAAAAAACACCTCAGCTGGTAGTGCTGCAACCAGCCCTGCCATCATCACGGCAAACGGGTCGATGAAGGGAAATCCAATGCATAAGGCCGCAGCACAGCTGAGAGCGGCTCCCGCGATCGTCGTTGCCAAAAGACGGCTTTGCCACCAATCAACCGCAGCCAACAGCCACGCCGGAAGGATCGCAATCACGTATGCCATTTGCAAAGCGCGTCAACAAATTCTCCGGCATTAGTAGGCAGATGGCGCCGCTGACGCTGCCATCGCCTATTTTTACGGCCATGTATTTGCTTCTAAGTGCGGATTGCAGGGAACTAAGTGCACGGCAAAGCGCACATAATGCGGATTGGCTTTAGGCCGTGCGACCCGCCGTCTCGTCAGACTCACATTGCACCTCCAGTACAATGACCCAGGGGCCCCCCTTATTATCGGCGCGAGGTGCGGTCCTTGCGGCAGTTGTTTGAGTCAATGCTGCCGGAAATGTATTCGACGTTGCTGGAGCAATGCCGCAAACGATCCGGGGCGCGGGGTGGCTGTGAGGTCAGTCGAAACCGATCGGCACAGCCTGTGAGCCCGACTGCGCCAAGCGTCCCGTTCCTTCCTCACGTCTGACAATTCGTTGCGGAGCAGCTTGATAATTTGGCGCTGGGTGTCGATCTGCGCCTGTAGCAGAGCCATTTCTGCCCGTTCCCAGCCCGCAGCGTCTTGCCCCACTGACTCGCCGGAGGCATGTCCCTCGGCCGCTCCAAAGGCGTACACGCGGTGCAGCAGCAACTCGGCGGTGTCGATCTGGCCGTTGTTCAAATTGCCGGATACCGGGGCAGCTTTCTTCAGCCTCAACATGGTGGACCTCGTTTTAGGGTCACCCCCTTTGCAACCTCCCAGATCCGGCTTAACCATTCGTTAACCCTGGACCAGTGGCAGCGGCGCATCTTTGATCCTTAGGTCAATGTATCGTCTGGTGTGCGCCGACCGTTCCGACAAGAGACGTGCGCGTGGTTTCGCCTGCGAGATTTCTATGGATGCCTCGATAGCGCGGCCAGGCCGCCCTATCGCTCTGCTGCGTCGGCGATCTCGACGGGCGATTGATCTGCAATCGCGCGAGCAGCCTGGCTTTCTGCTGTGAGACTTGCTTGGCGGTGCCGCCGAGCCTCCTCGCAATCTCCTTGTCAGTCTTTTCGGCAGCCAAGCGCCTCAATAATCGCTTCTCACGCGGACTAAGCAAGTCGCGCATCGTGTGTCCCCACCGCCGACAACCTCGCGCATTTTGTAGCGCCGTTTCGCGGCACGTACATGATCAGCGCGCGACTGCCCCAAGCGTCGCCGGGAGGAGAACAACAAGAGCGGGACGCTGGGGCCGCGAGCGCGCCGCTTGCCCAGCGCACCGAAGTGAGCATGTCCCACCACCGCCTGTTCCATCTGTTCACTTGTGCACCGTAGGCGTCCCGCTTATTCGCGGGATGGTTGATCCAAATCAACGTCCTAGATGCCAGTTCGCCGCGAATTCGTTGTGGGCAGGACAGCACCATGCCGCGCTATTTCTTCCACGTCACCCACAAACGCCGCGAACTCGACCGCGAAGGCTATGAGCTACCTGACGAGCACGCCGCTTGGAAGGAAGCCACGGTAACGGCTGGGCAGATACTCCAAGGCCTCCATGGAAAGTTAACGCCCGACCGCGAATGGCGGATCGAAGTCGTGGATGAGTCCCGAAACACACTCTATGTCCTGCGTATTAATGCCGAGAAGCGAACGTAAGCCCTGGCTCAGTTGGCGGATTCATCGTGCTGTTCTAGTAAAAGAACCACAGCGCGATGATGATGAGCGATCCCAGAAACATCACCGACACCACCGCCGCTCCGAGACAACCACCACTCTGGTTCAATGCCGACCTGCCTTCACGGGAGCAAGCAGGTCGGAGACAAGGAAAACGGCGAGCGAAGCGCCGCTGATTTCAGGCCCCAAGCCGGGCTCGGTATGGCACTGCCGGTCGGGCCAGCTCATTTGCGTTCGAGCAGTTTGGTGAAGGTCAGCCCGGGATTGATCGCCAGCATATTGATGATGTCGGGCAGCGGCATCTCGGGCGCATCCACCATCACCTCGAAATGACAGCCGGGATGCGCGACGTCGAAGTCGCGCAGATGTTGCAGCCACGCCTGTTGCAGGGATTCCGGGACGTGGGCGATGGTGAGGATCTTGACGTCAGCGGGGGCATAGTCGCGGGCTTCGGCATCCTCCGGTGACGGACCTTGCTGGCGATGGACTTCAGCGCCTTGCTTCACTTTCTCCATCCAGCCATCGACCCACGCTTTGAGATCGGGATTCTCCATAAGGTCGCCTCCGTTTCATGAAATGGTCTTCGGGGCCGGGCGCACAGAGCGAAACCAGATTGATAAGACGGGCACGCCCTTGAGCGCACCCGTCCCCTCCAACAGCGCCGGAAGCTTGGGGGCGGCCGTGGAGGCGCGACCCTAACGGATTACGCCGGGTTCTGGTTTCAAATGGGTCGGGGCGGACGTGCCACTACGGGACGCAGGGTTGCCTTCGGCAAGGCCGGCGGCGGTGGCCGTCGAAGCCATGACGTGAGCGCAGAGCTTTTCGAGCGCGCGGCACCTGCGCGAAGCTAACGCAGCGGGCCGAGCGCCTCGTCGGGGAGTGGCCCCTCTCTTAGGAACGACCGGCCGGTTGCAAGGTTTTCCCGAGCCCCCACAAGGGGGCGAACCCGTCGTGACTGGCCTCTCAGCGCACTGTCCGGCAACAGTGCGCTGGGGCCGTTTCGCCGGTCACCTGAGCATGCACTCGTATTCGCTCACTCTAGGCAGATTGCGACTGACCGAGGCCAAGGTGAACAATCCGAACAAAAATCCCGATACCGGATAGGCGTACCAGCCGGACAGGAGATTTTGCAGGACGCCCTCGAGGTCGGTGTCAGCTTCATCTGTTTCGCGCCAGGCGCAACCGGCGCGCACGCCGAAGTCTTCAAGCACCATGTCGCGGTCGAGTCGGTCAGCTGGCACAATCGAGGGCGAGGAACGCATACGCTACTCCGATACGACAAAGGGCGAAGAGACGGCCCCGGCTGCGGGGGGATCAAGGGGGTAGGCCGGGGCCGCTCCGCCGGCTGTGGCAGCGAGCCAGCGACGATTCAAATATTCGGCCGCGCTCGTCGTTCCTATTGAGACCATCATTCCCAAAATGGGTACTGGCTTGTGCCCGACCTTAGGCGCTGGCCGTACTTAACCTGAATGTCTGAAGCTGACCTTTGACGGGCCTTAGCATGGTATATGCAAGCCAGCGGGGAAAGGCGCTCTATCACTCGCGCCGGCAAAAGGGAGGGTGAGCCAGTGATCAACATTGCTGAGTGCCGAGAACATGCTGACCTCTACAAGAGACTTTCTGGCGCGAGCGGCATTTCCAAGGATCGCTCCGACGTCCGTAAAAACATTGCCCGAACTTATGTGGGTTTGGCTGGTCAACTGGATAGACTGGCTTCCCTCACGAGGAACGAACAGAGGTTGGGGGTGATGGCCTGCTTCCGGCCTCAGTGGCCTAGTTTGATTTGGGGATGGCCTGCTTTACGAAAAGAACAATTTGAGGTCGGCGTCGTTCTGGTCTGATGAGACGGTATTACTTTGACATCAGAGAGGGTGACGAGATTTTCCCGGATGAGGAAGGTCTGGAGCTCTCAACCATAGAGAAGGTGCAGGAAGAGGCGGCGCGCTCGGTGGCCGATATGGCCCGAGATGCCGTCGGCACCCTAGGGACCAGTGGCCGACAGATGTCGATTGAAGTCCGGGACGACAGCGGTCCGGTGCTCCACCTCAAATTCACATTCGCGGTGGAACGGCGCAGGCATTGAGGCCGCCTCCGTTGGCGGGCTGTGTTCCTTCTGTCGGGAACCCGAGTTCTGGTTTATGGTCCCGAGATCACCGCCCAGTCCGAGGCGTCCGTCGGTGACTGAGAGTGCTTCATGCTCCCGCCCTATATGCGAGCGGAAGCATGTGTGAAAAGTGCACTCTGTACGACGATAAGATCGCCCGATATCGACGATTGTCACTCGGGATCAACGACCGGCAAACACTGGACGGAATTGCAATCCTGATCGCACAGGCGACGGAAGCGAAGGCCGCCAATCACCCCCCCGACTCGAAAGAGTAGGGCCGCCTAAGTTTGGCGGCTTCGGTCATTGACCTCTTCAGCCTGCGCCGCCGCTAACAGCGTTTTCTGAACTCGCTCGAAGCATGCCGGGCTTTCACCTAAACAAAAAAACCACGGCAGAATACTCAACATGCGCAAAGGGGCCGGCTGTGACCAATCCAAGTGAGACACGAGGGCATGAACGCCGGCTGGCGGACTTCATTCGGCAAAACCACGCCGCTATCGTCAAGGAATGGATCGATTTCGCGCGAACTATATCGCCGGCCAGCGACAAGATGACGAAGCTAGCTTTGCAAGATCATGTCGTGGATATTCTCGGGTTTATTGCAGACGACCTCGAATCTGCGCAGACTCCGCGAGAGAGGTTTGATAAATCGCGCGGCGTGGGCCCTCCAGAAAATCCGTTTTCCGAGAGCGCGGCTGAGGTTCATGCCGCTCTTCGCCTTGCCGATGGTTTTGACATCGACCAGATGGTTTCCGAATACCGGGCGCTTCGCGCAAGTGTTGTGAAGCAATGGGTGGCTCATCATCAAGGGCTGGCTGCAACCGATGTTGAAGACCTCACGCGATTCAATGAAGCGATTGATCAGGCTGTCACGGAGTCGGTAGCTCACTACACTAAGACGATTAATGACTCCCGCAATTTGTTCTTGGGCGTGCTGGGTCATGATTTGCGCAACCCCATAGGCGCGGTTTCGATGGGTGCTCAGTGGATGGAGCGATCCGGAATAACAGATCCGAAACAGGCAAAGGTGGTTTCGGAGATTAGGACGGCGGCCGGCCGGGCGACGCAAATTTTAAATGACTTACTCGATCTCACGCGCTCGTCCTTCGGTACTGAAATTCCAGTTGTAAAGACCAAAATCGACATGGTGGCGCTCTGTCAGGAGATTGCGGATGAGCTACGCGCCATCCACACGAATCGTGATTTTGAGGTCACGCACGACGGAGATCCTACGTGCTCGTGTGACGCTGCGCGCCTGGGGCAGGTGCTGTCGAACCTGATGGGCAACGCCATCCAATATGGCGACCGAGAGCAGCCTATCACTGTGAGGATCGCAGGCAACGACCCCGACACCGTCACAATAGCCGTGCACAACATGGGTCCACCAATCCCCCCGGACACACAAAAATTAGTATTTCAGTCTTGGATGCGCGGCCAGGACATCAGCGATGAGTCTGAGCACAGTACACATCTGGGCCTCGGTCTCTATATCGCAAAATTAATCGTCGAAGCCCACGGCGGCGAAATTTCTGTCGCCTCTAACGAACAAACGGGAACGACATTCTCCCTCCGACTTCCGCGCAGTTGAACTCGCAGGAGCAGGGCTACGCAAACTTCAAGGCTGTCCTGGGCGGAGAGACGGCCCCGGCTGCCTTAAGGGGGTAGGCCGGGGCCGCTCCGCCGGCTGTGGCAGCGAGCCAGCGACGATTCCAACATTCGCGCACCCTTGTGTTCCCTTTGAGTCCTTGTCCCGCAAGAAAAGGGCCCCAGCTCAAATGGGGGATGAGCCGGGGCCTAGAGGTTACCCTCGACGAGCCTCGAGGGCGTCGGGAATACTTGGCAAGGTCCATGATGTTCCTAGCTCGCTGAAACTCCCCCGCCAAAGAACGTCAACGGTGCAGTGAGCTGCGCCTCGCGCTCCCCCGAGTAACAACCTCCTGCGACGAATTAGGACACTCGATTTTGGACGTTTGGTGATTCTAATTTTGGGATGCCGGAGCTGGCATTTCATCACGAACAATTATTGCGCCGGCAGGGGCCGCCATAGCGCGGCCCCTATCATTTGGATAGAATGAACAGCTAGCCGAGCGCGCCACTCACCGCGTGCTGAGGCTCTCAGAGGCTCCACCTTGCCAGCCCCGGACTGGAGCCTTTTGTTTGGGCCGCCGACTGAGGCGGCCTTAGTGCCTGCTGATTGGCTCAAATCTATCGAGCCTCGTTGCGCCTTCCCAAAGCTCTACCGCGCGCCCGTCTACAAGCAATTTGGCACGTTCCCGAGCTTCCGCCTCGTCCTCCACCACAATATCAACGCGGAACGTTATGTGCCCCGCGCCATCGATTATATATGCCCGAAACTCTCGCATGATCCCGCTCTAAAACACCCCCAAGCAGGAACGAATTTAGAGCCGATCTAAAATCACGTCACTATCGAAATTAGGCCACTGCAAATTTCAAATTACACCACTGAGGTCGGAAACAGGCCAGCGGCGCTAGCCCGAGACAAAACCGGTCTAGCTTTCTTACGCGCAGCAGGGAAGGACAAGCGCGCCTGGAAAACTTGCCGTCGCCCTAATCCTTCCAGATCTCCTCACCGCATGGTGCACAGCGGTAAACCATCACTGCTCGGTCGCGCTTTACGTCCAGAACCGACGTGATGTAACGCGCGGGGAGCTTGCATTTAGGACATGGCGGTCCGAGTTGAGGTGCCCGCGACGATGAAAGCTCGGGGTCGCTCATGACTCTCACCCCCTCGAAGTTGCAGGTTCCTAAGTGCTACAGTGAACATTTGTTCCAACGGGAAAAATGGGCAATCGAATCGAACCAGCGTTCACTTTTGAACGGAGGCCGCCATGGACGTGGTCGAGCGCTTCTTCATCGGACTAGCGATCATGGGTGGTGCAGGTTTGTTGGCGTCGTTCGGCGCACTCCTTTTTATGTAGTTGGACCTGACACTCCGGTTCAAAACGTGACTTGCTTCGTCCAAAAACAGAACGGCAGCATCCCGCTGGTGAGGCGACGAATAATCACCCCTGCGAATAGCCGATACGAAATGAGCTAGCACAGCCAAGCAGGCGCCCCTTACAGGGATGCCCACATACCAGAGCTACACCTTTGGCCTGATGACGGGAGAAGTCTCTGATCCAGCCGGGCTCGTTCGTCATCTCCAGCTTCATGTCGCCTTCTCGGCGGTGGCTCCGTTCAGGAACGCGGGCCCGGACGTGGCTTGTCGGCCACACGTCCGACTAAACCGAGACGGTTTGTCGGGATTCGGACAGACGAGCCAGCGCCATTTATTCAGCCTGTCAGCCATTGAAGTGGTGTGATCGGCGGATCAGCCCGGCGGTCTCCTCCAAGGGCCGCCGGGTTTTTCCGGTTTGCCAGTGGCCAGGGGCTGACGCCGCTGCGTGAGTGGAGGCAAGTGGCTTGGATAGGAACGTTGGGCTAATTCCCCGATTGAACAGCAAAGGGGAGGACATCATGGTCCGTGACCTTTTGCTCCTGCTCGCCGTTTCAATCGTGTTGAGCGTATTTATCTGGAGCATCTTCGGAAATTGGAAAACAAGGCCTGGGCATCCGCGAGGTGAAGCATCACATTCTTTGAATGCCGCTGCGGATCTTTTCGACTGAGGTCTGAGTTCATTTGTATACGAGGACCGAACGCTGACGCGTCCGTCGCCCGGCGCCCACTTCAGCGCGGGCAGGCCCTTAAATCTCCTGCGCGCACTCTCGTGCGCCCAGCACGTTCTGCATAGGGTCAGCGGAGGATGGCCGTTCCCTCGAAGAACGAATGGCGAGCAGGCCGCCAAACTCAAAAAGCACAGCCAGTTACCCGCCGGGCCGGAACGTGAAGCCCTGCTGAAGCGAGCACGCACCGCCGAGACCGGTGCGCACTTGAGTGATTGGCTGACCTCTTCCGCGATGCGGCAACCAGACCCAAGCCGCGTCGACCGCTAGGAACGCGAACCTGCCGTTAAGCATTTTTCGGGCATGCCAAGATACTTCTTCCACATCATCCACGAACGCACCGAGATCGATGACGTGGGAGAGGAGCTTCGGGACAAGCACGCCGCGTGGAAGGAGGCCACAGTCACGGCCGGGCAGATGCTTCAGGGCATAGACGGAAAGCTGAAGCCGGGGCGCGATTGGCGTATGGAAGTGACGGACGAGTTTCAGAACACGATCTACGTCCTGCACATCCAAGCTGAGAAGCCAAAGTGAACGCTGACAAGAGCGAAGACATCCAACGCGAGGATGAAAGCGCGGCAGGTTGTCCAAGACGATCAGACGGTGCGCCAAACTAACGCACTCAAAATCAGACCTTTCCCATCCGGCTGATTGATCAGCATCTGCTTCACGCGCTCGGCTTCCGTCATGGTAAGGTTTGCCGCCAAGTCGGTCCCGATCAGAGCAGGTCCCTTACGTTCTCGATCATAAACCATCCAGCCGTTTCCACCCTGCCGAATAAGAAATCTCGACTGTGAAGATGCACGCTCATTCATGGTGGTCCACCAGCGCCTTAGATCTGTCGATCACGTACGGTTAGGCAGCCCTTCGTCTGCGGGACAGCCTCAAAGCTCTTCAAGCACAACAGTAGCGGAGGCGCGCAAGATAGGGCCGTGAGGATCTCGCACTTCGATAGCGAGCCGACCCATCAGAGAACGAGGCGCGCCATCCAACACCGATTGGCCCAATGCCTCAAGCGCCAGCCTTCTGGCAGCATCAACGTCCGGGAGATCGATGCCGTCATCGTCGATTTCGATACTGGTGTTGCTGTGATGGTCGAAGAAGTACTTGGGCATGGAGCATCAACCTGTCCGTAAAAGCCCAGTTCCTATTTTTCCCGACCATCGTCCTGTCCGTTCGGCCAGCAATAGGGTTTTTGTAAATTGCATTTCCCGTATCAGATCGGGAAAAAATGGCATTAGCAGGAACGTTCAAGAAGCTGGCTGAGTTGAAAGTCATGCGCCTCGCGTTCAAGTTTAATGTGCGCGGCGCGCGGCGCAGCTACGCTCCAACGTGCATGCGCAGCACGGCCGCGTGAGGATCGCGATGTACACGACTGCGATATGCGATGAGCTGAGACAGGTAGAGCGCGATGTCGTTGAAGGAGAGCGGCGACTGGCAGAGCAAGAAGCGCTTGTTATTGAACTGAAGCGGCAGGACCTTGATACGGCCAAAGCTGAAGCCGAACTTGAACGGATGCGCGACGAGCAGCGGCGTCGCGATCAGGATCGTCAACGTCTGCTCTCACGGCTGCAACCCTGAAGGAATTGCCGGCGAATGAGCCAACCTCCAGGGCAGCACGGGGCGGATTGGCCTACGCGGTGGAATTAGTCAGCAGATCTTCACCGGGTGGGATCAGCTTCACGTAGGTGCCACTTTCGTGCTTCCACAACCAGCCGCGCTCGATCGCGTGTTTGAGCCCGGCGCCAAATTCGCTGCCGCTGCCCTTCAGGTTGAACATGAACGACGCATTGATCCGTTCAATGTAAATGCGGCCGTCCTGCACGCCCTCGACGGTGGCTGCGAGCTCGACGAGCTTGCGCGCGGCCGCCTCGGGATCTGCGTAGGGTCGTTCTTCGGCGTGCTTCATCGGCTTGTCCCAATGGCCGCCTGCGCGGCGTAGCTGTGCTGGCGGTCGGGATAGCTCTCCGCCGGCCTCCAGCTGTCGAAACGTGGTCCCGCAGACGCAGCGCATCAGCGTGCTCCGGATTTCGCTGTCGAGCTTCTCGCCCCGCGCCCGCTTGGCCGCAACCTCGGCCCGCCAATCGCGGTCTTGACGCCATTCGGCGAAGGCGGCGTCTGGAATGGTGAGCCGCAGCTCGGACCACGCGGCCTCGAAAGCCTGGCGTGCGACTTCGAAGGTGGCGGCTATGCCACTCCGCCATGTGCCTGGCTCCATGCCGGGATAGAAGCCGATCGACCAAGCCCATTGATCGGCGTGCACAGGCACGCCGGCGCGCACGCCGATGGTCCCGATGCGGACGTCGCCGGAATAGATGTGCCAGGTCTCCTCGTGCGGATTGTCGGAGCGGCGACGGGTGAGGGCTGGCTTGATCATGCGACAAATTATGCCGCCGGCCCAGCCAGCGTCGAGGGCGGTATGGGTTTAGTTCCGGAGAATGGGCGGGCCGAAGCCCTGCTCGAGGGTGTTTCCCGAAGGTGGGCGGATCTCATAGCGTCGGCAGCGTTGTAGCGAACGTTGTGTAATTCTGGGCTAGCTCTCCTTTCTCGTTCAGCGAGAAATTTCTGTCGAACTGACCGAGAAATATTGAAGCGCCAGCCCCAGGCAGTCGGCTGATGGGGCCTAGGTTCTTGCCTCCGGTTGTTCGACCATCGAGTAACAGTGCTGCGTGCTCTGAACGGTAACTATGCAGGAACACCTCAAGGTTTGGAAAGGTATCGCCGAAGACCGAGCCCTCCACGTGCATCGTTTGGGAGCCAAGTTCAATCGCGAGATACACGCTTGTGTCGATATCAGGGGTTTTGGGTAATAGCGGCATATTTCCCGCCGTGCTTGCCTTGAAGATGACCTGACCGGCACGAGTCGAGGGAATAGTCGTCACACTCATACGAACTTTCGAGTGGCCGATGATCTCACCAAAGAGAAGTGTACTGCGATGCGTCCCGGAGGTGCCACCAAACCAGTAGAAAACTTCGACCTTATTGAACATCACGCAACCATAGGTGCGCGAAGTTGCTTTCAACGATGTGGAAGGTCCGCGATTGTCGCCTTCAAACCCAAAGCCAAAGGTCGAGAAAGGCGCATACCTACGGAAGTGCAATCCAAATGCAGGATGAGCGTTCGCTCGCGCTCGATCGTAAACGGGTGCCGCCATTGCCAACGCCCTGAAACGGTGTCAATCCCTGGGGTAGCTCGGGACAAAGCAAATGCAATCGCGCGTGATGCCGGAAAATTGCGGCACTTCTTCCGGCCGTCAATGCGGCTTATCGTCCGGATTGCTGCCAACTATGGAAACTGATCTGCCCTTTCCCATGCCAGGCGAATGTCCGCGGCTCGAGACCGGGAGAGGCACATCAGCAATCGCGTCGGGGGCAACTTACGCTGACGAGACCGCAGGTGGCGAGGGCGGTCAATGCCGCAGCAAGCTCCAGGCGACCGGAAAGAGCACAAGCGCGCCCATGCATATCAGCGTCCGGCGACCGATGCGATTCATCGCACCTCTGTTCGAGCCAATGGCATCCCAGTCTGGTAGTGGCTCAGTTCGAAATTTTTCTCGGCGGTGCCAGCTTCCGCCTTCCATGGTCGCGTGGAGAGAAAGCCAACAATTTGCAAAAGCGCGCCGACGATTATCAATTCGAGGCCGACAAACCTTGTCCCCGCTTCGAGCCGGTTGGGCGAGACGACTATCGATTGCATTGCTCGCGGAGACTCGCCGGGAGTAATGAATTCCGCCGTCAATTGCGCGCCAGTGGCCAGCACACCCAGAATAATCAGTGCTAACCCGGTGAACACAATAGTGGCTTGCGGCCACCGACTGCACCCCGTGGAGTGTGCTGTGCTTAGCAATAGCACTGAGTTGTACAACAAATGCTAAGAGGACCAAAGGTCGAAAGACAGCCTGGCGCTACCCGGCACTCACCGTCGGCGCGTCGGTCCACTTTTAAACACTGCGCCCGCGCCTGATTGACGCTATCCTCACCGAGGAACCAAGCGTCGGCGAGCTCCGTTGATCGATCTTAGTCGTTCAAGGAGGATCGCCATGGACTGGAACCGCGTTGAAGGCAACTGGAAGCAGATGAAGGGCAAAGTAAAGGAACAGTGGGGCAAGCTTACCGACGATGATCTCGATGTGATCAACGGGAAGCAAGAGCAACTCGAAGGGAGATTGCAGCAACGGTACGGCTACGCCAAGGATCAGGCGCAAAAGGAAGTGGATGAATGGTACGGTCGCCAAAAATGGTGATGACGGACATTGCTGGCTGAAGTCCGAAGGGCCGCTGTCTCGGAGCAGCGGCCCTTGTTCATTACTACGCCGATCTGATGATTTGGTTCTTAGGGCGGTCGGCGATGCGTAGGGGGCCGATCATCTCTAGCAATAGAGCGGCTAGAACCACGAAGCGGGCGTTAGCGGCTAGCGCATGTGCCCCAGCGGAATGCCAAGCTTCAACGCTTTCTGGCGCAGCGCCGAAGACGACGATGATTACCGAGATCGCCTTGGCAATCGCTTTGTCCATCGCTCGAAGCGCGGATTGTCGCCATCCGACTCTCTCGCGCCTAAAACGTTCCTAATGTCCCGTCGGCCGCGTACCACTAAGACTGGCGCGGGTTCTGGCCGGTGATTTCCTAGCCCGTCTTATTCGCGAGAGGGCGCCTGAGAGGCTGGCGAGCGTGGTGTAAAGCGCTGATGCGGCGTAGGATTCGGTTGCGAAGCCACCCCATCACCTTCAACCGCGAACGCCACGCCCGCCATGACCGATGATACGATTTCAGACCACTATCGAGAAGCAAGAATTCAACACAAATAAAACCTCTGCCTCGCGCTCGATCTCTTCATGCTTGATAGTCTCGTTTCGGAGGCTGATCACCTACCGCGTCTAATAGGCCGCTCGCGCCGGTTTCTTTGGACGCGGCACGACCGCGACTCCACGTTTCGGCACAGAAATGATCGGGAGTCACTCAATCTTTCTTCAACTTAACCCGTCTTATTCGTAAGAGTGCGCCTGAGGGGTAAAGCGCTGATGCGGCGTAGGATTCGGTTGCGAAGCCAACCCCATCACCTCCAACCGCGAACGCCACGCCCGCCATGACCGACGATACGATTCCGCCCGTCTCGTTTCCAGCCGTTCACGCCAAGAAAGTCACAGCTGCCTTCGATGGTGGGCGCCTAACCTCGAACGGGGGCGTGATGCTTCTGGCGATGGCCGAGCGGCGTCTCGGTTTGGCCAACAATCTGGCCCGGGTGTTCCCGGATCGGCGCGATCCGACGCGGGTCGTGCACAGCCTGGTCGATATGTTCCGCGCTCGCATGTTCGCGATCTGCTGCGGCTACGAGGACGCCGACGACCTCGATCATCTGAGGTCCGATCCGGCATTCAAACTGGCCTGCGGTCGCCTACCGGACACGGGCCGGGATTTGTGTTCCCAGCCGACGCTGTCGCGGCTGGAGAATGCTCCGCGCCTGCGCGACGTGATCCGGCTGACCTACACTTTGGTCGACGCATGGATGGATAGCTACCCGCGCGAGCCGGCATCCGTCACGCTCGACATCGATGATACCTGCGACGTCGTCCACGGCCATCAGCAGCTCTCGCTGTTCAACGCTCATTATGACGAACGCTGCTTCCTGCCGATCCACGTCTACGACACGGAGAAGAGCCGGCCCGTGGCCGTCGTGCTGCGGCCCGGCAAGACGCCGGGCGGCGTCGAGGTGCGTGCCCATCTGCGCCGCCTGGTACGGCATATCCGCACGCGATGGCACAACACGCAAATTACGTTCCGTGGCGACGGGCACTATGCCCGGCCGGAGGCCATGGCGTGGTGCGAGACCAACGGCATCGACTACATCTTCGGTCTGTCCGGCACCAAGCCTCTCGCCAGAAAAGTCGACGAGGTCGCCGACGACATCCGCACCCGACGCGCCATCGAGAACCTGCCGGTTCTGCGTGGCTATACCGAGACCCGCCACAAGGCAAAGTCCTGGGATCGCGAACGGCGCACTGTCGCCCGTATTGAGGCGACGATGCTCGGCCTCGACATCCGCTTCGTCGTCACCAGCCTCGATGTCGGCTCGGCCGAGTGGATCTACGACAGCCTGTATTGCGCGCGCGGCCAAGCCGAGAATCTGATCAAGCTGCATAAGACGCAGCTCGCCTCCGATCGCACCAGCTGCCGTTCGGCGCTCGCCAACCAGGTCCGTCTCGTGCTCCATACGGCCGCTTATTGGCTGATGCTGACCGTGCGCGACGCCATTCCCAAAGCCCGGGAATTGGCCGCTGCCGAGTTCGCGACGCTGCGTCTTCGGCTCTTGAAAATCGCCGCCCGTGTCGTCGAGACCACGAGCCGCATTCGCCTTGCGTTTGCCGCGGCATGTCCCGAAGCCGACCTGATCTGCGGCTTGCCCGGCGCGCTGCTGCCGCTCGGTCCTTGACCGGCGGGGCGTCCGCCCCCGTTCGCCCAACCCATCCCTCAAGCGCGTTGCAAAGTACCGGTCGTCAGGCGGCGAAAAGCCGAAGGCAATCCTGTGCGCCTCGTCAGACAAGATGTGCGGCCGCATCAATCGGGCCCAAAAGCCGCACTCTCACGAATAGGACGGGCTAGCCAGCGTGGTTACCTGGGGCACTTGATTGATCGCACTGCGCTTCGCTTGAGCACGAGCCGACCAGCATCTCCAGCTTGGATTGCTCCTCGCTTAGGCGCCGCTCGACAAACTGGCGCTCGGACTCCGTCAAATTGGTTTGCAATAAAAGGCGATAGCGTTGAATATTTTTGCGATGTGCACGCGCCAAATGGTCGTCGATCATCGTGTCTTCCTGTAATGGATACACTAACCCCATTCCATCGCTTGCTTGACTTGGCACGCGACCCCGCGCAGCACGGCAAGACATCGCAGGAGCGGAGTATCTTCGCCCGCTCGCGTCCATGGTAGTGAGCTTTTCTTTCCCAATCTGTGAACTAGTTCACATTCCCAGCGCCGGGCCGTCGCCTTCAGATCGCTTGCCCGTTATCAGACCATTGATTGCTTCGAATACGCTGCTCGACGTTCCAGCGCTGCGGGATTTTGCTTGTCAGCCCCAAGGCGGTCGACCTAGGCTATATTCTGGTTCAACCGGGAGGCGGACGTGGCGACGGGCATTGTGAAGTGGTTTAACGCAACCAAGGGATTCGGTTTCATCCAACCCGATGACGGTGGACAGGATGTTTTCGTGCATATTAGCGCAGTAGAGCGCGCCGGCCTATCGGGCCTGGCTGAGGGGCAGAAGGTCTCTTACGAAATCCAAGTTGATCGCAAGCGAGGCAAGAGCAGCGCGGAAAATCTTCGCGTCTGACGGCTGCCGCGACCATAGCGTGCGGTTGATCACTGCACCTTTTGTCCGAGGTCTCTCAGGAGCGCGTGGAGAAAGTCACTGGCATGGTCGTATCGCGCGTTGCCATCTGTGATTTGACGGGCGCGCGGCTCTATTAAGCGGCCAACGGTTTCGGAGCCGAGTAGCTCAACTCTGTCTGACCACTGCAGCAGCAAACTATCGGGAATGTCTTCCGCAGATCCGAATAGCTTCAAAAGGCAATGTTCGCCCTCAGGTTTATGGTCGTGATGAGCCTTCGCCGCATAAAAAGCGAACAATCCGCGAAAGGCATCACGGGAAACGGCAGGTTTTCCCATCGTAATGTCCTTGAAAAATTAAGTTCTCAATGGGAGCAAGTCTGAAGCCCTCGTGCGGGAAAAGCTAGCAAAAAATCCAATCTCGCACTGCCAGCGCAGGTGCCAGCGGTGGCGGCGTGGTGGCGCCCGTGACCATCAGCATCGATGCTCGCGGCGCCGATGCCGCCGGCCTTGCACGGCTGCAGACGCAGATTGCCCAGCTTAAGGCTGAACTGCCCACCCGCGTTGTTGCGGCAGTGAAGGACGCAAAGACGCGGAGGAGGGCGGCGTGAGGTGGATGACGCGAGCCCGTTTGCTAGCGCCGCTGTCGCACGGACCCTGTCGTTTTTGACAGGTGCGGACCTCCCGAGATGAGCGCATGATCGGGGCTAAAGGGCCGCGGCTATGCGACGTTACTACTTCCCAATCTTCCACAACGGCGAGACACAGGCGGACGAGGTCGGAGAACTATTTGGCTCCGCTGAACTAGCGGTCCAATACAGCGCCCGTATCGCTAAAGATATCGCCAGCGATCCCGAATATGACCGTGGTGCAGGCACGGTTGTGATCGTGCTCGACGACTCCGGTGCAGAGGTCGCGCGGCATGGCGTTGAGGCGGGCGGAAGCGGTGGAGGAGCTATGGCTGATTTTGGGTGACGCGGCCTGATCAGGCGGCGTGGCTTTCAGTGTTCGGAATGACTTCGATTCCGTCGATGAACTTTACACCGGCGATGACTTTCGGCAACTGGTTCGTGCTCTTCAATCGCCGCCAGGTCTTCGATGCGGCGTCGATGAGCTTGAACACCATCAGCTTCGCAGTTTGTTGCGACAGCGATCCCTTGGTCCGCACCGTTCGGTGGCGCACCGTGGCGAAGACGCTCTCGATCGGGTTCGAGCTGCGTAGGTGGATCCAGTGCTCAGCAGGGAAGTCGAAGAAGGCGAGCAGCGCATGGCGATCCTTGATCAGGCACTCCACCGCACGTCCGTATTTGACGTGGTATTTCTCGACGAAGACGTCGATCGCGGTTTCAGCTTCGGCCCGGTGTGGGGCCAGATAGATGTTCCGCAGGTCGTTCTTCATGGGGCCCTGCACGGATTTGGCGACCTTGTCGAGTACGTTGCTCACTTTATGGCACCAGCATCGTTGGTGCCGCGTGCCGGGAAAGGCCTCGTCCAGTGCCTTCCAGAAGCCGAGGGCGCCGTCGCCGATGGCGAGTTGCGGGGCAATCCGTAACCCGCGTTGCCGCAGGTCGATCAGGAGTTCGCGCCAGCTCTGCGCGCTCTCGCGCACGCCGACCTGGAAGCCGATCAGCTCCTTCTTGCCTTCCGGCGTGGTGCCAATCAGCACCAGCATGCATTCGCTGTGATCTTCCATGCGGGCCTGCAGGTACACGCCATCGGCCCAGATGTAGACATAGCGACGCGCCGACAGATCGCGTCTCTGCCAGCGTTCGTACTCGACCTGCCAATCGGCCTTCAGGCCGGCGATCACCGAAGGCGACAGGTTCGGCGCATCCTTGCCGAGCAGCGCCGAGAGCGCCTCCTGGAAGTCGCCGGTCGAGATGCCGCGCAAATAGAGGACCGGGATCAAGGCATCCAGGCTCTTCGTCCGCCGCGCCCATAGCGGCAGGATTGCCGAACTGAAGCGGAGGCGGTCGCCTGGCCCGCTCGCTCCGCGGTCGCGGACCTTGGGACGAGCGACCTCCACCGGACCGATGCCGGTCGCAATCTCGCGCACCGGACCGTGCCCATGTCGGACCAGGCGCGCTCGACCGTCGGGCAGCGTCAGATTGGCCTTGCTGGCCAGAAACGCGCCAACCTCGATCTCGATCGCCCTGGCAAGCAGGTCCCGCGCGCCGGCTCGAACGATATCGGTCAGTGGATCATCAACCGCGGACGGCTGACGGAAAGCAAGAACATTGGTAGTCTCGGTCATGGCGTATCGCTCTCCTCGAGAGGTTCTGGCAGGCTCGTCACCCGCCTCGATACGCCGCCTTCCTCACACCGTCATCACCCAGATTCCGCCATAGCTCGCGGTGGAGGTGAGGGGGCTTAGAAAGTGAGCGAATTCATTCTAATTGCGTCTAGGTTCAGTCTATCCATCGAAGGAAACGAGCCCTTCAAAAAGCCTGACGACAGTATCAATGACTGCCTTCTCCTGTTCAAACGGGAGGCCGGTGACTTCACCGTTCTTGGCACCAAGAATAAGTTTTTGCTGAAAGTCGATAACAACCTGTGAGCCGTTCAGCGCGTGCATCTCGACGACTGCCTGTCTAAGCGCCGTCCACAGATGCAAGATCACCAGCGCATTCTGCGGTCCGTTCAGTTCTTCTGAACGCATTTCAATTTTATCAGTCATCTCTTCCTCGCCAGGTAATTGCCGCCTAGTTCGCCTTGTCTGTTTGAGGCGCGGGCGGCGGGGTCGCTGTAAGGTCTATAGCGGGATACCAAGATATTGGCTCAACCAGTGCAGGGCAGTGCGCTTTGCGACCTCGACGCCCATCCTGACACCCTCTTTGCCGATGTATTTGCCAATGTCTGCTGCCCACGTCCTGGCGTTCTCGGCCTTGGTATCCGCAGTCTTGTGTTCAATGCTCTTGCGCAGTTCATCAACGCCTTCATCAGTAATGCCGAGTTCCTTGAGGGCGTGGATGAGTGAACCTAGGTCGTTCTGATTGACGCTCTGCTGAACTACTTGCGAAGCGTGGGCGGTGTTTGTCGCGATGAGATTGTTTCCCCCATAGAATATCTGGACTACGGATCGGTCGATGTCGGCAGCTGGGACGACAGATGCCGAGGACGCGTCTTCCGGCAGACTGTCCCTGAGGTCTAGGGCGAAGCGTAGAACCCGCGTACGTACCTGTTCAAGCAGGGCAACGAGGACTGAACCCGGAATGTCTTGCCATGCGCGCATCAGGGCCGGTTCGCCACCCTCGAAAATCAGCCTCGAATACTTAACGACGAGCGCCTGATTCCAGGGCAAGTGGGCGTCGCTGTCCTGGTTCGGTCGCGCCTCGTAGGAGGCGGCCGGCTGATGCAGATGAACCCTCTCCATCATCTTGCGATGCTCAGGTGACAACACCAGCAAGGAAAAGGGATGACTCTGCATTCTAACCGTAAGACCGTAAAAGTCGCCTTTGTTGATGCAGTTGACCGCCCCTCCAGCAATCTGGAAGTGATGACGGTCCCAGAGACCACATAATCTCCGCATGCAGCGCAGTGAAAACCATCGCCGTCATGAGTTTTCGGTAGCGGCTCAGCAAGTTTCCCGCAGACTGCGCAACGCATCGCTTCACTCCAGTTTTAGGTTGGCGAGACCAGGGCGCGCTAGAATCGGCGGGACCATTCGTCCAGCAGTCTTTCGATCTTGATTAATAGCGCCATTTCAGCCGCGCCAGCCTCGATCGTTTTCTTCGAACGTCGGAGAAACACCGTTAGATCATCAGCAAAGTCAAAGGGTCTACGTGGTGATGTGGATTTAGCCAACTTCCAATAGGGAGTTTGAATGGCCGCGCCCGGGCGGTGTGCCCGCGATCTGTCAAATATCAGTTTTCCATCCTCGTCCGATATTCTTAGACTGGAAAACTCGGCGAATCAGGACGCGAGACTCGTTTTAGTAGTCTCGTCTACGGCCTCCAACAATCTTTGAGGAATGCGCGCGTCGTTATGGGTGCCAAAATGATCCAGCACGCGTACTGCACAGTCATGGACGAGAGCCTTTGATGTGGCATCCAGCGCCGCGATATCACGCTTGACGATTTGCTTTCCCGCCGATCTAGCCGGCGACTTCGCCGCTGCGCGCCGCCTCTTGATATCGTCGATCAATTGAAGAATCGGGCGTTCGTGATTGATGCGGGACATGATTCTTTTGTTGGGAGATGTGCTTTCGATCAGGTTTGCTTAGCGCGTAGCGCCTGCCGCACTAGCGTCCTAATGGCTTCTGGTCTCGTCGGGGCAGAATCCTGCTCAGCAATCCAATTGTCGACGGCTGACAGGTCGTCGGGCTGCAAGCGAACCTGTATCTGTGCACCCTTACCGGTCGCGGGAGGGCCTCGCTTTTTTCGTATTTTCACGGCTTGGCGCTTCATATAATCTGTGGTACCACGATTTTGGAGCCAGTCAAATGAGCCGGACGACAGTGGAAGTAAATGACTGACTTAGATCTTAATGCTAGCGCGGGTATCGATCTCTCCACGCAGTTCTGTGCAAGAGCTATGGCTGATTTTGGGTGACGCGGCCTGATCAGGCGGCGTGGCTTTCAGTGTTCGGAATGACTTCGATTCCGTCGATGAACTTTACACCGGCGATGACTTTCGGCAACTGGTTCGTGCTCTTCAATCGCCGCCAGGTCTTCGATGCGGCGTCGATGAGCTTGAACACCATCAGCTTCGCAGTTTGTTGCGACAGCGATCCCTTGGTCCGCACCGTTCGGTGGCGCACCGTGGCGAAGACGCTCTCGATCGGGTTCGAGCTGCGTAGGTGGATCCAGTGCTCAGCAGGGAAGTCGAAGAAGGCGAGCAGCGCATGGCGATCCTTGATCAGGCACTCCACCGCACGTCCGTATTTGACGTGGTATTTCTCGACGAAGACGTCGATCGCGGTTTCAGCTTCGGCCCGGTGTGGGGCCAGATAGATGTTCCGCAGGTCGTTCTTCATGGGGCCCTGCACGGATTTGGCGACCTTGTCGAGTACGTTGCTCACTTTATGGCACCAGCATCGTTGGTGCCGCGTGCCGGGAAAGGCCTCGTCCAGTGCCTTCCAGAAGCCGAGGGCGCCGTCGCCGATGGCGAGTTGCGGGGCAATCCGTAACCCGCGTTGCCGCAGGTCGATCAGGAGTTCGCGCCAGCTCTGCGCGCTCTCGCGCACGCCGACCTGGAAGCCGATCAGCTCCTTCTTGCCTTCCGGCGTGGTGCCAATCAGCACCAGCATGCATTCGCTGTGATCTTCCATGCGGGCCTGCAGGTACACGCCATCGGCCCAGATGTAGACATAGCGACGCGCCGACAGATCGCGTCTCTGCCAGCGTTCGTACTCGACCTGCCAATCGGCCTTCAGGCCGGCGATCACCGAAGGCGACAGGTTCGGCGCATCCTTGCCGAGCAGCGCCGAGAGCGCCTCCTGGAAGTCGCCGGTCGAGATGCCGCGCAAATAGAGGACCGGGATCAAGGCATCCAGGCTCTTCGTCCGCCGCGCCCATAGCGGCAGGATTGCCGAACTGAAGCGGAGGCGGTCGCCTGGCCCGCTCGCTCCGCGGTCGCGGACCTTGGGACGAGCGACCTCCACCGGACCGATGCCGGTCGCAATCTCGCGCACCGGACCGTGCCCATGTCGGACCAGGCGCGCTCGACCGTCGGGCAGCGTCAGATTGGCCTTGCTGGCCAGAAACGCGCCAACCTCGATCTCGATCGCCCTGGCAAGCAGGTCCCGCGCGCCGGCTCGAACGATATCGGTCAGTGGATCATCAACCGCGGACGGCTGACGGAAAGCAAGAACATTGGTAGTCTCGGTCATGGCGTATCGCTCTCCTCGAGAGGTTCTGGCAGGCTCGTCACCCGCCTCGATACGCCGCCTTCCTCACACCGTCATCACCCAGATTCCGCCATAGCTCTCTGTGCAAAGACCTACTATACCGGCCTAAGAGACGCGGGCTGCGACCCCGTCGTTTACGCTCTTCACATCCATCTCGGGGAGTCCTCGGTGAGCAACCTCAACAAATGGGCTGCGCGGCACGATCCGGACGGCGCGCTGAGGCTGGAGTGTGCGCGCGCTGCGCGGGCCAAGCGGACTTCAGACGACGAGATCATTGCGCTCGGCATCCGTCAGTAGCTGAAAGGTCACTGGCCCGCCTCAGCGCAAGTTGGGGCGGGCTTATTGTGCTACTTAGCTTTGTCTTCCGCTGATATTGCGGATGCTAAAATCGAACAGCAATTTTTCAGTAAATATTTCAGGAGGGGTCCCGGAATGACTAAGCTAATTTTGATTGCTTTTGTTGCTTTGGTTCTGACCGCCGCCGTTGGACAGGCTCAGCAGGGCGCGCTTCGCAACCCGCAAAAATGGGAGAAGTGCCGGCAGCTCGCTACCGAACGCGGCTTTTCGAGCGCAGGCGGAATAATGAAGGGACAAGGTCGCGCCAAGAGAGAGTTTGTGCGAGCCTGCATGCAGGGGAAGCAAAGCTAACTGGCGATTGCTGCGCTAAACTATATCATCGGCGGCCGGTCGTACCTGACACCCATCGAGCCCGCGCCGCCGAGGCCCGCTCCAGTCGCGAAGCTGGGGCGGGCTCCTTATTTTCCACCGCAGTAGGCGGCCCAATCATCCATCAGCGCCCGGCGCTTCTTGAGGGCGTCCCCACGCCGCTGAAGGCACCCCGTCCGAAGGCGGGAGTGTTTTTCTTTGCAGGGCGGGGCGTTGTCCTTCCGTTCCGACTTCGCGGACGGGTAGATCGGTTCCTATCGCTTCCGTCGTTCCGTTTTGGAAAGCTCGTCTAGAAACCGCTCAAGCGCTTGGTTGCCCGCATGTTCGGCTGCCATTTGTGATTGAAAACCACCTGCGCCGATCCTGATCCCCATCGGCGTGCTGCGCCTATGCAATTCCCACCGCCAAGGGTGCGGACGCAATCCAGTATCGGTGATCTCAATGTAATAGTCTGGCGCCGTTGCCATAGATGGAGAATATATCGCAGCGCGCCAAAGGGAATAGGAACTCGCTTTAACGGCGAACCAGTTGAGTCCCGAACGGGGCCTCGCAAAGGGGTGGGGATCCTACTTCCCACCGCAATAGGCGGCCCGTGTGGCGGACCGGCGATCGGGTGCTGGCTGCTGTTGAGGCGTTGCGCTAAGCTAGATGCCGGCGGCAACGATGCCCCCAGCCTCCACCGCCGCCAGGCCCGTCATCCGCGGCCAATGAGGATGGCGGGCCGCCTCTATTATCTCTAGGGTCCGCCATCGGCGGCTCCGGCCGTGACCCCAGTCTCACCTATGCTGCCAAGGACCGCTCCAGTCGCGAAGCTGGGGCGGGCTACCGCTTTCCCCGGAAGCGCGCTAAGCGTGCACCAGCAGGGGACGTCACATGTCAGACAAGGCCCGCGAGTTTATCGATTTCTGGGCTGAGAACAGCATCCACGCTGTCGAGCAGTACCGGACTGCGGGCGCGTCGCAGGATGTGGCGGAACTAACGCGGCGTCTCATCGGAGCTGCCAAAGGGCAGGGCATTTCGGAGGCCGATTTGCGGGCGGCGATTGGCGACATCGCCGCCTACAAAGAGCTTCTGAGGGCTGCGAACACGGCTGAAAGCGAGCGACTTCAGTCTACGTAGGTGCGCCGCAACCCTTGCGGATGGTCAGTCTCCTTCGCGCTATTAGCCGAGCTGACGGCAAAGATTGGCCGGCCCTCATTCGAAGACCCAAAGTAATGTTACGCTTTAGACCACGCACGCTTCTGGGTAAGACATCTGATCGTGCTTCTTTGACTAGAACTATGGCGCTCGGGGGTGAGAGGGCTCTTCGGGCAAATCTTTGATTTTAAAAGGAAAGTATTCAACCTTGGCGGGAATCACTCCCTCTCCGCCACCTAACAATCAGCGCCGATTGATGCCCGGTAACATCGCCCAAGCGACAAGGCTGAAATTGCGCGGTTTTGAGGGATTGAGCTTCGCGTTACGGTAACAAACCCCAGCAATTTCAACGGTTCTGACCAGACTACGAATCTGAGGGTCGGACGTTCGAATCGTTCCGGGCGCGCCATCCGGCTTTGATTCCCTGCATTTTTCTAGCGACGCTCAGGCGCGTCACCGAGTGTTACTGTAAGCGTTGCCATAGGGCAGCGTATGCGGTGCCCGGAAGCGCTCGACATAGCGGCCGGACCGGATCTTGCGAGAGTCGTTCATCTCGTCTGCGGCAACGTCCATGGCCCACGGTGTATCGCAGGGGCGAAGTGGGTCCAGAGTGTCGCGTCTTCTCGAGGGTGCCGTCGATGTCCTCGCCATAGGCTTCGTGATCGCCCAGCAGAGCCCTCGTCTGGATCAACGCACATCCGACGGCGGAATGGGTTGCGCGTCAAATCACGGAGGCATTTCCCTGGGATCAGGCTCCGCGCTACCTCATCCGGGATCGCGATCGGATCTATGGCAGCGTCGTCACGCGCCGAATGCGCTCCATGGGCATCCGCGACAGGCCTACTTCAGCGGCCTCGCCGTGGTAGAATGGAGTTGCCGAACGGTTGATCGGATCGATCCGCCGCGAGTGCTTAGATCACATCATCGTTTTTGGTGAGACGCATCTACGGCAACCTGATCGCGCGATAGGTTCTCGATCTCACCAATGCGCGACCAGAAGAGCAGCGCCGCGGGCGGCCATCCGCGCTTCCAGAGGAGCGCGACCGGCAGGGGCGTCGATGAGCCGTGGGTCGCCACTTGGGTCATGCTGAATTCCTCACTGTGCGAGGGTCGTGCTCACATAAGATCGCCTCAGCGCGGAGGCGCTGGGAACCGCAAGGCGTCATCACAACATGCTTAGATCGCTTGGAACGTCACCGAACTTGCGGATGATCCTGGCGTCTCGGAAATCCCCCGTCGCCGGGTTACCCGTCCGGCTGAAGGCGAGCGCGCCCACATAGCCCGGCTTGTGTGAGAACGCCTCGGCGCGCATCACCGCACAGTTCGGATTAAAGCACTCGACAGCCTCGCCAGGCGCGATGCCGTCACCGGTGGCGACAGACGTAGTAGGTGACCTCGGACATAAGGGATCTCCCAAATACCTAAAGCCTTTCCAGGATTTCGCAGAGGGTGTCCTGCTCCTCGTCCTCGAGCGGGCTGAACGGGTTGCCTTCGCGCGCCGCAAACGATTCGTAGTCACTGGTTCGCCCATCCGGCGCGCGAGCCCTCTGCACGTACTTCATCCCCGAAATTGCGCTTGAACGCCTCAATCGACCAACCATCCGCGATGAACTCGCCGACGCCATGCCATAGATGTTTCCAGCCATTCGCTGGAAAACCGACCTGCGGGTGCGCGGACCCGTTGGCGATGCGCCGCAAGACGGCCATTACCTCGGCCATACCAACCTGGTCCGGCGGCAGTGGCGGAAACTGCCTCATCGCTGGCGGATGTTTCCGTGCCTCGGTCAGGATCTCGCCGATCCTCGGCAGCAGCGGGCCGTGGTCTTCTGCTGCGTCCCACACCCGGACGGAGGGGGCCTCTCGCGCGTCCTCAAACGCGTCATCCGAGACGCGCCGGCGACGCCAGTCGCGCCAGAGCCTATCGATCGCATCGAGCCAGGCGTCCGCCCACTCGCCGGCCACCGGCCGACGCCATAAAACGACTAAGTCAGGCCCGTTCCACTCGGACGACGCGGCCGCTCGAAGCTTTGCGTCCAGCCTGATCCGGTCGCACTCGTTCATGGCCCAAGTGCGGGCATCGCGTATTTCGAGCTTGACGCGAGGCCCCATAACATATCGGACCGCCTTCTGATCCCAGCTGTGCTCCTGCCGGATCGTCGCTGCGGATGCGGGAATGCCCTCTGACTCGAATGCGGCAAGGACCGGGCTCAATTCCGCGTGGTCGGTTGCCAATCCCATTGGGTCGCAATCGTCGTCGTCTGACGTGCCCTCACTCATCTCGAACTCCTGTCACCGACAGTATCGGCAGAGCGCACTTCCCAGGTCTGTGATCTCGGCCAGTAAGTCGCGCCAACCCTTTCGATCATGCGGCGGACGAGCAATTCGCGGGTGGACTCGACGTAGCCTTACCCGACGTCGCTCGAATTCGGCGGGGTAGCCTTCACGACCTCCGCCGAGGCTTTCGCCAGCAGAGCCCATACCGATTGCGCGCGAGCGTGCCCACGGATGACGCATCGAACGGTGCGCGACGGAGTGCCGACAAGCGGATTGCTGGTCTCGTTTGCCTCGATCCGATAGTCGGAGATTTGAGCCAGATCCGAAATGTTCGCGATGCTCATTGCAGCTATCGTACGCCGCATGGGCTCGTACCCGCCCGGCACGAGATCGACCGTGATCACCAGCATCCTTTTTGTCCCCGCGAGCCAGCGAAACACACCTTCGAACGCGCTGTGACACCATCGCGCGCACCTCAACAATAAACGATGGACAGAACAAATCACGAACATACGCGCAAGTCAACACACTTATATAATTATATAAGATTTTGCAGATCACTCCGCGCGATCGCTGCGAGCCACCGGCGGATCATTTGGGATTTAGGTCTGCCCGTTAACGGGCGGTCGAATTGCGGTCAGTCTCGACGCACCGCGCTGGCTTCCAGGCAACAGCGTTCAATGAACGAGCCGAGAGGAGCGCTAAAATCGCTCCGCATCCACGTTGTGATGCGCGATCTACTTACTCTTGCGGTGGTCCAGCCACTGCCGAGCAGCTTCCTCCATTACGTCCCAAGCGGCACGATCATCTTCCAGGGCGGCTTGCTTGACGGCCTTGATCACATCGGGGTCCATCATCGTCAGAAACTGGCGGCGATGTCCCAGTGGCGTTCTCTTGCCCCGCTTTGCCGCTTTCTTCTTTTCGATCATCCCCAGCTTCGTGCTGTTCGCCTAACAGCAGCAAGGTCCCACGACTTGCACATGACCGCAAGCGGAGCCCGCAGTCTGTTAGCTACGACCGAAATTTGGACGGCGAATACCCCGAGCGGTGCCCGTATCTGGTTGATACATATCAAAATCTTGTTGCTCTTGCGTAATCTTATAGTCTTATATAATTATATAAGACGTGCTGTTTGATCGGGGAGCAGGGAATGAGGGATTGGCGAATCACTCTAGTCGGATCTCATCCGCAGCTTTTCCATCCACCCGCAAGTAGGCCGGATCTTTCGCGGAAGTTCCGAAGTGTGGTGATGGGTGGCGCGACCTTCTGGAGTGCGCCTGCAAGCGGATCGAGGCCGCACTCGGGAAGGGGGAGAGGTTCTCAGTGAGAGAAATCAGCCAGCGTCGCGGGACGGTGCGCTTCTACTGGAGTGGCAAGCTTCGGGCCTCATCGCGTGCAGTAATCGTCGATGCCATCAATCGTGCCGAGGCACGTTCGCACTGCACATGTGAGGAATGCGGTGAGGCAGGCTGCCTCTATCGGACGACAACCGTGATGATGACCCGATGCGCCGTGCACGCTAGAGGGCATCCCATACCAAGCGAGTCTGGCTTTGAGAACGTCCATCTCGTCCAGAAGGTAATTGATGGCGGCACCAAAGTCGTCGTTTGTCGCTACGACCGGGCCGGCGATGAGTTTGTTGAAATCTGCTCGCCAACCCAAGGCGTGCAAGCCAGACCTTTGGTCGAATCCGTTGGATCAATACCTGTAGAATCCAAAGTCAGCCGCGGTGGTGTTTGGGACGTCGTCGGCACATCAGCGCAGGAAGACATCCTAATTCCTTTTGCGCCCCGATAGTCCGCGACGATCGAGCTGCTTCTTCAGTACCTCCGAGAGATGACATGTCCGACAACAGTCAAGTTAGAGGGCCCGAGCACTTCACCTCAGCTAAAACAACCGGGGCTATTCCTGTCCGTCATCCAGCGATCAGAGATGTTCTCATCCAGTGCTCCCTCAATCCTGCCATTCGCTTCATCGACTACGTCGAATCGGCTGTTGTTGGGGCGGATGAGGTGGATCTCGACGCAATCGTGGTGCGCGGCGAGGGTGGTTCAGTTCTCCTTGACGTCATTCCTGCTCGGCCGTTGCGTGACCTGGAGGAGGAAGGGCTTGCGCTCATTGCTCTTGGAGAGCTGAATCTCCCGACGCAGCGACTAACATCAGAAGACCTAATGCGTGAGCCTCGATATAGCAACTCGAAACTAGTTTGGTTGTACAACCGACATCATGTGCCCCTAGATCTGCGCATGCAGATATTGACCGTGCTTGCCGGTCATCCATCAATGCATTTGAGAAAGCTCCTCGAAGAGATTCAAGAAACCCGTTCTCGAGGAAGTCGGGCCGTTATGGCGCTAGCTTGTGCCGATGTCATAGAGCTAGATCTAGAAACCCAGCCGCTCGGCCCGACGACTACCGTGAAATCCCGCGGGGTCTTGCCGGTTAGAGTCGAGCCGCTCATCCCTTTTCCGCGAAAGATCTAGCCCAAGGATTCAATGAACGCCTGTTTAAAAAGCCTCCCCTCCAAACGTCCTCCTAGATGAGGCCGGCTCTTCGTGTCCGGCGAATTCTACCCGCACTGCATGGCGAGAGTGCGCTCCCAAAGCGATGCGCGGCTGCCGATCCTTCGCCCCATCAAGGATCTCACGTAATCGAATCCTTGATCTCTCAAGGATTCGATTACACGCCGTAATTGAATCATTGGAATGACGTCGCGGGCTCTCAAGGCGAAGGTCTCGGGCTCAAGGAATGAAAACGGGTGACAAATAGCCAAATTCCTGCTAAAACCACCCCTGAAGCTGTATAGAGATGCCACAACTTTTAATTGTACTACTGTTGTGCGGCGCAGCATCCTGCGCTTCCTTCGTAGATGGAGTCGCGAAGAAGAGGCTTTCGCTGAGGCAATCTCGATAGCGCCACGTCAAGGACGTCGAATGCGCATGCACGGGGTTGCGCGAGTTGGCGTTCATTTGTCAGTGGTTCGGGAATCTACGGCTGCGCGCCTTTGGTAGCGCGAGGGTATCGCCATGAACAAAAGGAAGCCCCATCAGCCAAAGTTCGTTGTCAAGCCTGATCTGCGCGATAGCTTCCAGGCCGCCGTGCGAGCCCACGAGTTCTGGGTAGTGAGCCTCGTCTACGAGCGATTAGCCACCGGGCGCAAGATTCAGGTGTTGACGATCGTCGATGCATTCTCGCGCTCTTTGCTGGCGCTGGAGCCGCGGTTCACATTCCGTGGCACTGACGTCGTGAAGAGGTTGGAGGCAGTCTGCAAGCAGGTCTGGCTGCCGCCGACAATCGTGATCGATCAACACAGCGAATTTGTGCTTCCGTCACGTGAGTTGGATCGTTGGGCCGGCGAGCATGACGTTATGCTCCGTTACACTTCCTGGATCAATCCGAGCATCAAAGGCAACATCGAGGCGTTCATTGGCCGATTTCGGCCCAAATGCCTAAACGCACTCCAGTTCATGAATCTAGCAGACGCTAAGAAGACGATGGAGGTTGGCGAAAATCCTACAACGAACATCGCCGGCCGTAACGATTGGCGATGACCGTCGATCATGCTGCTGAATCATGATTGCACAACCAAGCCATCGTTGTGAGAGGACCCAAAACTCTTCCGGTGGTTCCAAAGAGCGGTATCAGTCTAAATCAATCTGGGGCTCTATTCGATCGCCGCTCTGCGCGATGCTTGCCCGATTAAAAACTTCGACCGGAGTCTACGGGATCAGTCTTCTCTGACTGAGGCTGTCGATGCGGTAAGTCTGCGAAGGCCTGTTCGCCGTTTTAAGACGGATCGAAAAACTCGAGAATGCGTCGGCCTCAACGAACAACAGGAGTTGCAGATGAAGGTTTCGAGAAGTCGGATGGAAGAATCTTTGGAGCTGCGAAACGCTGCTTGCAGCATCTTGGAGCGTTTCGGCGCAGACATAATGATCCCTGACTCGAGCGGAAATTGCCATCGGTGCAAGGTAGTGAAGATCAATGGCTTGGAAATCATGCGCAGCCGGCCCTTTGGGGGTGAGTGGCAGCTCGACGTTTGGCGAGACAGAAAGGTCTTCAGCATTTCATGGACCGATTCCGGCCCCCTCTATGTTGCCGCGTTTTCCTCGGGTGATTGGCCGGGGCTCCTCTCCAAAACTGCTATCGAGTTCGGATGGAGACCGGCAATCAAGCTCCCTTCCGACGGATCTAACGAATTGCCGCTTGTTACTGGGATATCTATCGGTCGCAAGTGGGGCGGCGGGAAAACGCACTGAGCTCCAGCTCCCAATGCTTGGCAGATCGGCAAGCAAGAAAGGGGACATGCGAATGAGGGCTTTAAATTCGCGGGAAGCAGACTGGCTCCGCTCAATTGAGCAACGGTTGCTTGCCCAATCCTCCGACAACTGAGCTCAGCGGCAGGTTCCAGCTTCTAAAATGGTGACGCCACGCGCCGATGTGCCGCCGCGGGTAAAACAGGCGGAGGGCAAATGATCGAGAATTCCGAGTACGACGATATTGAGTTCGGCGTCGATGTACGCGAGATTCGCCGACGCGATGGGGGCCCCATGAGAGATGTAGTTCGCCTCCATCCTAATCTCGAAACGCGAATGTTTCCGTCGTGGAAGTCGCGCTGCCCAATTTACACGACGCTCAAGCTTGAGCGCCAGTACGTGACAGTCTTTGAGGTTGATGGGGCTGTTGAGTCCTATCGATCACAGCCGCTGACGCTGAAGTTTGCTCTAGACGGTCAGCCAGTCGAGTATACGCCCGACTTCGAGCTGAGGATTGCTCCCTGGAATGTTCGCGTAGAGACGAAGCCGAAGAAATTACTCCTTAGGAATCCGCAGCTCGCAAAAAAGCTTTTGGTGGTCAAGCGGCTCTACCAGTCCAGGGGGATTCCATTCTGGGTTTTGGATAAGGACAGGCTCCCGTCGTCAGATTGGATGGAGTCGGCTGCCGAGATCTCGCGCCTGGGTAAGACGGAGATTGATCCGCTCGATGAATATCGGGTTCTCACTGCGCTTCGCAGATACGGCGAATTGCCACTCGGAGCCTGCGCTGCTCTCGTGCAATCTCACGCTGCACCCATAAATGGGGTTCTGTCGATAATACTGCGATCGCGCCGGATCGAGGCGGAGATGAGCGGTACTGTGGACGAAACAACCCTCATTCGTCTGCGGCGGCTGTCGTCGTCCCCATTGCTCGCAGCACGCAATCATGATTCCTGAACTCGACCCCGACTCAGAGCTGCCATTCCCGAAATTTCAGAAGGGGCAGACAACTCTGGAGATTCGTGGGCGTGTCCATGCCATCGTTGGGCTTACCAAGGGCAAGCCGCGGCGTCTTTTGGTGCAGGATGAAGAGACTGGCGAGCCGGACGCGTTATCTTCCGAGCAATTCTGGCAGCTATACCACGACGACGAGCTCGCAATTGACGATCACGCCTTCGACGAGCTCCCAGAGCGGTTCCGATCCGCCCTCGACCATGTGGAGCCAACGGTCACTCGCGATGGTTGGCCCGCGTTTCGGCGCTTCAAATATCTCATCGCAGCTGATCGCGCTGGCGCTTCCAAAACCAATGAAGGCTTACAGCCCGTCGTCGATCGCGTGGCCGAGGAAATCGGGGATTTAGAGCGTCCAGCTCCAAAGACACTCGCGACGTGGATGCGAACGCGTGGAGCGCCTGGGCACAGGTTTGCCCGTCTTATGAGGGATCATGATGAGTTGAAGGGTCGCACCGACTGGCTCGAGGAAGAGGAAAATCTGATCACCGAAGAGACGATTGAGCTTTATTATAAGAACAATCGCCAGCTGCGGCCGAATGAGATCATCGAGGCAATAGGCGGCGAGATCGCGAAGCGCAACAAGACGCTTCGAACCGCATTGCAGATGGAAGATGCAACCTACAACGCATTGGACAAAGACGAACGGAGGAAGCTCGGCTTCCTCATCGAGCCCCATCCGACCACAATCTCTCGACGTATCGATCGGCACAAAGGCTACGAAACGAAAAAGAAGCGCGATGGGAAAAATGCCGGCGATGGGCAGTATATCGGTGTCGATAAGCCGCCTCCGATTGCAAAACATGCAAATCACGTCTGGTATATTGATCACACACGCCTAGACGGCCATTTGGCCTACAATGGCAAGACTAAACTTCCGATGGGCAGGCCGTGGCTTACGGTGGTTGTCGACGCCTACAGCCGGCTGATCGTCGGGTTCTACATCGGATACATACCACCATCGATACACTCCGTGGCCTTGGCGTTGAAAAACGCGATCAAGTCGAAGAGCTACGTTCGAAAAAAGTATCCCTCCATCGATCGCTTATGGCTCTCATTCGGATTGCCCGACGTTGTGGTCGTTGACCGTGCGCTTGAGTTCACCGGTCGCTCATTTGAACTAGCATGCGCTCAATTGGCAATCGAAGTTGTTTGGTGCCCGAGGAGAACTCCCCAATGGAAAGGGATTATCGAGAGGGCCATTCGCACGGTTAACACCAATTTCGTGGAGCTGCTTCCTGGCTCAACAAAGGGCGACGCACGGAAGCTAACGAAGCAAGAGCGCGACCCTTCTGCGGAGGCAGAGATTTCCTGTGAGGAGCTCCGATACAACTTCCACAAATGGGTGATTGCCGTCTACCCTCGCAAGAGACACACCGGACTGTTGGATCGTCCCGGGGACGTATATGAGCGTGGCATTCGGCTGAAGATACCGCGCGTGCCAGCAAGAGACTCGGACTTAGCTGTCCTAGGAATGTCGTTCTGGAGAACGCTGGATCGAAAGGGAATTCAGTTCCTTCACCGCAGGTACTGCGACAAGGAAAAGGTGTCGGCAATGCTCATTCGAGCGAAGAAGCCGAAGGTTCGCGTCCTCTTCATGGTAGATCCGGACAGCTTACGAGAAATCGTGGTGAGGGACCCCACAACGGGCGAACGCGTAGTGCTCCCCTGCCGAGTCGTGCTCCCTTGTCGAGACGACGACACTTCGCTGTGGGAGCACCGTAACATGCTGAAGTGGATGCGATTGAAGGGTTATGATCTGGCGGACCGCGAGAACTGGCTCATCGCCAAAAAGGAAATCCGCGACTCAATGTTGGCCAGACTGCTCAACTCCAAGGCCTCGCTCCGTTCACGGACTCGCGCGGCGCGCGAAGCGGAGGTCCGACGAGATTCAAAAACTGATCCAACAATATTAAATGAGCTCTACGGCGACGCTGCCGACGAAGAATGGCTGGAGCAGGAGTTTGTCAAGGCCGAGAGAGTGTTTCCTTCTGACGAGGACGAGCCGGTCGTTGCCGGCGCCCGGACCGCTAACTCCGAGACACAGAGCGGTGCTGGAATGTCCCAGTTCGGTCGTCGTGTGCCCCGACGAAAGACTGAGTCCAAGTCGAGATCGCGGCGGGCGCGAGGGGCCAGGCGATCGGCGTCAACCGAGAGCGAAGGGGATGTTCAAATCTCGGACGAAGAGGCCACGGAAGAGCAGCGTAAAGTTATGGCCGCGCTTAAGCGCCCGACTCTTAATAGGAAGGTGAACTAGAATGGAGCGTACGACGGGGATTGATTTGGAAGCGCTCAAGAGACATCGCTCGAAGGGAGATGCGGCTATTCGGAGGAGCGCGGCGCTTCACAGGGCTATTAAAGGTCTGATCGTGCTGAACGATCGGTGCGACGCAATCATGAATGAACTCGAATTTCTGCTCGCGTCAAGCGGCGGCACGGCAGAGTCGACGTGTCTGCCGCTTATCGCGCCAACCCGAGCTGGGAAAACCACGGCTATCAAGTTGTTCCTAGCGCTTCATCCGCCGCATCTGGACGAGAAGGGGCGGTTCAAGGAAGTGCCGGTACTCTATGTTCCTACTCCAGCTAGAGCCAGCGTAAACGACATTGCGGCGGCCGTCTTGTGGGCACTTGGCGATCCGGATCCCACGCAGGGCACGGAAAAGCAGCGTCTCCGCCGAATACACCACTACATTGAGAAGCTGAACGTCAGGATGATTATTTTTGATGAACTGCATCACTTGGTCAGTCGAAAGAATGACGAAGTAAATCATGACTCAGCCGAATGGATAAAACAGCTAATCAATGATGTCTCATGCGGATTCGTCGTCGCCGGAACGGAGCGGTTGGCAAGGATTTTTCTTGTCAACGACCAATTGACCGGACGAATTGGCGACTATGAGTTCCGAGTGGACCCCTACAACGTTTATGACCCTGAGGATTTCAAAGAATATCGCGGTTATCTGGCCAGCTTTGACCATGAAATAGTGGCAACGGGCGCGTTTTCAAAAATCGGTGGGCTGGCTGTAGTGGAGTTCGCGTCGCGGATCCTCTTGGCGAGTCAGGGCTGGCCCGGCTTCACAGCGAAACTCATCCACGCAGCAGCGAGAATAGGACTTGAGGAAGGTGCATCAAAAATGGAGATCAAGCATTTCGCGCGAGCGTTTGATAGCTTGATGCTGTTCATGAAGCGGGCGGGAAAAAATCCGTTTCGTGGAGGTCTGCTGGCTGCCAAGGAAGTGTGGCTGGACGACGAAACATTCGCGGCCCTCCTGGAACGATTGGAAGAAGAGCGACGCCGAAAGTTTAAGCGATATGATCGTGCTTCTTGGAAATAGCGAGGCCGCTTGTGATGTCCAAAGGAACCAATTGGCTTGACGCTCGCGGACTCTTTCTAGATGACCCTGTAGAGGGAAAGCAGCGGGAGACGCGGCCCTTTCCCGTGCAACTAGAGTTCCCGTACCCGCACGAAAGCCTGTTGAGTTATGTCGCTCGTGTAGGAACGGAAAATGGGCGTGACTACCTCGACCAAGTCCTCCGGATTTCGTTTCCTGGCCAACTTATCGGATGTAGCCTGCCGTTTTCGGGAATTGATCTGGAGCCGCTTTCGCAGCTATTGAATGTACCGCTCGATATACTGCGGGCCAAACTATATACAGGTCCGAGCAACGCAGCATCCCCGCGTCAAGTCGCTTGGCTAAACGGCCAAGAAATTCCTCGCAAATGTCTCTCAACTGGTCGCCGCCGTATTGCACCGATGAGTGTAGCCGAGCATGGATATCACCGTTCAATATGGGACGTGCTACCGCTTACTTGCTGCGTCGAAACCGGCGAGAAATTGATTGATCGATGCGTGTGCGGGAGGATCCTTACGTGGGGGAAAAACAATCTACAGAACTGCGGCGATCCCGCATGCCGCTTCGATCTTAGGGAGACGATCGCTTCGTTTGTCGAGCCGGAGCAGCTTCGGCAAATTCGAGTTCTCGCCAGTCTATATTCTCCGAACGTTAAGGAGCAGCAAGCCGCGAGGCGCCAAATCCCAGCTGAGTTGTCAGATCTCTCCAGCGCCGAACTTCTCGAACTCATTATTCTGTTTGCAGTCGCGCGTAGCGATCCAATCGGTTCGATCGCAAGAAGACGACGAATGAGCTTGTGCAATGGAAATTTTGTGAGCTGGACGACTGAGGAGTTGGTGGCCGGTATAGAGATTGTACTGGGGTTTCCTGCAAAATTCGATGAACTGCTGGATATGATGATAGAGCGAGCGCCGGAGCGACCTGGTCGTTGGAGTTGTGAGAAGTACGTTGGAGTACTGATCGAATTAACCGAGCAAAAGCCGTTTTCGGTCCGCGTCGTCAACAAGTTCAGATCTTACATTCCAGATGCATTGAATCGACGCTCGAGTGTGACCCTAAATACAAAGGTGAAGACCAGAGAGCCCAAATATCTGCACGACACAATTTCAATAACCGAGGCCTGCAAGAGGTATCGGCTGTATGGGCTGAACTATAACCGCATCTCCAAATTAACGAAGGTGCCGGGTTTCGTGAAAACGCCCGGAGGTCTGGCGCGCATGCCTGGCGTGCCAGTACTGCTGGACGCCCGGCAGGTTGGGGGAGCGGTGCAGCGCTTTTGGGATCTCGTCTCATTTTCGAACGCTGCGCTCGAGATGGGATTAAGCGTAACGAACTTGCGGCGTATCATTTCAGATGGCTTTCTCAGTTATGCGGACGGGCCGGAAGTTGCATTGTGCTGGCGTGGGAAGTCGTCGATCAGGCCAGCGTCTTACCTTTATCGTAGTCGGATCAAGGCCCTCTTTGAACAAATCGAAGCGAAGGCCAGAAAGTTGATGCAACCCGTTCACCTCGTGAATGGAGTGGCTAAGGTGCCTGATGGCACATATCTGGGTTTGAAGGCGGTCCTGGAGGGCAAGATCAGTGTCGGGGTCGATACCAACCAGACCAGCGCTGTGCATCGCCTGTTGGTCGAAGAGTCAGAATTCCGCTCGTATGCTTACTCGAAGGTTCCAAAGGGTGTTTGCGGGGATACTATTACCCTTCAAATGGCGACCGAAATCTTGAAGCTGAGGTGGTCAGTGGCAAGAGAGCTACTGGAAAGATCTGGTATTTACATCGAGAAGAATGGTGGGCGCAAAAGTGTAAAAAGCCGAAGGGTTAGGCGCGTCGACGTTCTCAGAATTGCGGAGGCGTACATATCGGAAGAGGCCGCGGCTGAGTTCCTTAGTACTTTCCCAGGACGCGTTGGGCGGCGTGTGTCGCGTCTGGGTGTGCGGCCCATCTTAATTTTAGAGAAGAGTGGCGCTGTGTTCTATGATCGCCACGAGATCTTTCGAAAGTGCGAGTGCGTCTTTGCTAGGCTGGAAGCATCGCGGGCCGGCATCAGTGTGCCATCGTGGCGACGGCGTGTCCCGGTTGGTCGTAGAGAACGTAGAAACGGACGATGATACGGCGATGGTAAAGGCCGCATGCCCGGGGTTCGGCAAAACCGAGGCGCCGCGATGCTTCCTCTATAGAGTTTTAGCAACCGAACCCGCCTCGGACGCGACGGCGTGGCCCGACGATTGTGGCCGACCGAATGACTCGGCTTATATGATGCTTATGATCAAATGGCTCGCCTTTTTCGCGAACTAGACTCGCAAAGAATGGAGCCGAAACCGAGAGTTCGTCGCATTTACTGTGGGTTACCTTAGCAGCTTTGACTCAGGTTCTCGGCAGTTGGACAGGCCGAAACGAAGCGCGCCCGGTTTTCGCCGGGCGCGCTGTCGTGTCTTTCGTCTTTCACCTCGCCCCGCTTGCGGGGAGAGGGAGAGGACGTTCAGTGCGTCACCAGCGGGCAGCCGCCTTTGTCGAGCGGGCGGAAGGCTTCGTCGCCGGGGACGGTGGCAATCAGCTTGTAGAGGTCCCACTCGCCCTTGGACTCCTCCGGCTTCTTCACCTCGAACAGATACATGTCGTGCACCATGCGGCCGTCGATGCGGATCTTGCCGTTCCTGGCGAAGAAGTCGTTGACCGGCGTTTTGCGCATCTGCTCCATCACCTTCGGCGCCTCGTCGGTCTTGATGGCCTCGATCGCCTTCAGATAGTGCATGGTCGCCGAGTAGAGACCGGCCTGGATCATGGTCGGCATATCCGACCTTCTCGTTGAACCGCTTCGAGAAGGCGCGCGTCTCCTCGTTCATGTCCCAGTAGAACGCGTCGGTGACGATCAGGCCCTGCGTTGCCTTGATGCCGAGCGAATGGGTGTCGGTGATCTCCTGGAGCAGCGCGATCATCTTCTGGCCGCCCTGAACGAGTCCGAACTCGGCCGCCTGCTTCAGCGCGTTGGTGGTATCGCCGCCGGCATTCGCCAGCGCGACCACCTTGGCCTTGGAGGCCTGGGCCTGCAGCAGGAAGGACGAGAAGTCCGAGGAGTTGAGGGGATGGCGGACCTCGCCGAGCACCTTGCCGCCGCTCTCCTTGACCACGTTGGCGGCGTCGCGCTGCAGCGCCATGCCGAAGGCGTAGTCGGCGGTGACGAAGAACCAGGTGTCCTCGCCGCGCTTCACCATCGCCTTGCCGGCGACGTTCGACAGCGCATAGGTGTCGTAGGTCCAGTGCACCGTGTTGGGCGAGCAGGCGACGCCGGTGATGTCGGACGAGCCGCCGCCGGAATTGATGTTGATCTTGTTCTTCTCGCGTGTCAGCGCCGAGATCGGCAGCGCCACCGAGGATGTCGGCACGTCGAAGATCGCGTCGACCTTGTCGTTGTCGTACCAGTTGCGGGCGATGTTGACGCCGACGTCGGGCTTGTTCTGGTGATCGGCGGCGACCACCTGCACCGGCTTGCCGGCGACCTTGGCGCCGTAATCGGCAACCGCCATCTCGACGGCGGCGAGCGAGCCCTTGCCGGTCGCGTCCGCATAGAGGCTCGACATGTCCGTGAGCACGCCGATCTTGACGACGTCGTCTGAGATCTGCGCCTGCGCGGCGCCTGACGTGGCGGCGAGAGCAAATCCGGCCGCGACGGCGGCGATGAGTTTTTGCATGTGTTTCTCCCTCAGCGTTGTTGTTTGGGTTTTGTTGCGGGGACCGTTCTAGCGACAATCGGTCGCGGCGGCAAAGCCCGAGATGCGCGAGGAGGGTTGAGAATAAGTAGGGGGCTGCGATGTTCTTACCCTCTCCCCTTGTGGGAGAGGGTGGCTCGCCGCGTAGCGCACGGCGCGCGCATCCAAACGTCGCGCTCCTCGTCGGTCGTCAGGATCACCGGCATCGCCTTGGGATGGATCGGCCCGACCACCGCGTTGGGCGATGTCGTGAGAAACCCGTAGACCTGATGCGGCCCCGGCACCGGCTTCGACTTCGTGCCGCGATCACCGCTGAACGTCGTCCAGATGCCAGCGAAGGCGAACAGCAGACGCTGCTCATTCAGTACGAACCAGACCGCATCCTTTTACGCTGATGCCGCAAGCCCAAGTCTTATGGCGATTGGCATACGCTTCGGCTATTAGCCGCTCCGACCGTGGTCTCGGTTGCCTTAGTGCGTTGACATAAATCAATGGTCGTTGGGCGATCCTGCCGCTTGCTACAACCCCACCGACGACCATTTGGATCGACTACCCGCACGCGAGCGGTCGGCGGAGCGGGACGGCTCCGACGCTCGCCCCCTAAACCCCGCGTCGGGAGCCGTCTCGTCTTGTGTGAGATTACCAATGCTGCAGATCACAGGAGATCGAAATGGAGCAGATTTTGATAAACCTTCTTGCAGGAGCGCTTGGCGGCGTTGGCGCAGGCAAGTCATCGCCGACATTTGATCTTGGGACCGCTGGTAACATCATTTCTGGTCTGGTCGGAGGCGGGGTTCTCGGGCAGGTCGTGACGTTGTTACTGCCATCGGTCGTAGCCGCAGCCCAGTCGGGTAATCTGACTGTCGGCGGCGTTATCTCGCAAGTAGTTGCCGGTGGCGCTGGCGGAGCCATACTCACTGCGCTCATTGGTGCAATCAAGAACAAAGCTGCTGCCTGACGGTCGGTGTCCCGGATGGCGAAAGGGGATTGCGGTGGTGGCGGATGCCCCAGCGCATCATGCTCAACTTGCGCCCGATGTCGGTGTTGCGCACCGCCGGAGCCGGATAATCAGAAATCTGCAGGAGACACCCCATGGGCTATTCTGTCGTAGATCTTGGTCCGATGCAGCCACAAGGAATAAGCAATCGAGGCGACGTCATCCTGACGGGCTCCGGGTTGAACCCGCCACACTTTGTCCGCCTCGTGGACGGCACTCTCATCACTCTTCCATCTGAGATCATAGCTGTACAGGCCATCAACAACGATCGCGTTGTCCTCGCCCTCGTGCAGGGCTCCACCGCGCGGGAGTACTCGCTTTACAATCTTGAAACGAATACGACCGAGCCGATCGCAATTCCGGGTTATCCCACAATTGTACAGCCGGTGCTGAATAATTCCGGCGATGTGGTGGGAACAGCGGCAAAGAGCCTGAACGTCTCGGATGATATGAGAGGTTTTATCTTCAACCGCAACACCCAGGCGGTTACTTGGGTGTTGCCAACGTTACCGTCGCAACCACCCGGATCGACGGCCTTCCTTGAATTGAAAGATATCAACGATCTTGGCCACGCGATCGGAGTTCAAGGGTGGGTACTAGGCTTCGATCAGCTCGAAGTGCCCGTCTTTTACGATGGTGCAAATCTGCGCGCGGTGGCAAATCCCACCTTCATGTCCAATGGAATTCGCATCACCAACGACGACAAGCTGTGGGTTTGGTTTTTTGGTCGGGGCGGCCCCGAAGTAGAGGCAATTTACGATGCCACCACCGACACACTCACGCCATTCTCAAATGGCCGCATTGTTGACCTCAATGCTAACGGTCAAATCTTGTTGGAGCACGAATTTAACTACTATCTTCAAAGCGGAGGGTTTATCACAGCAGTAAGCGATCTCTTCCCGTCCGGATCCGGTTGGAGTCCAGACTTTGCATTTCGAATGAATGATTCCGGGGCGATTGTTGGCTGGGGTGAACTACATACCAACGCTGGTTCCTCCGCCGGACGTGGATTTTTGTTGAGTCCCCCACCTCTCCGAATTCCGCGCGGCAAGCGGGACGATATTATCGCGATCATCCTCTGGGGCGTGATCAACTGCGGTCCCGGGGTAGCAATAATTGGGGGACATTTAGTCCGAATTCCACCTCACGGACCGCTGAACGAACTTATGGCCGCACTGCCTGAAGCCCTTCGCAACGAGCTGACGCCCGTGATCAAGGATGCGCATTTCAGGGAACCCACCGACGTGCGAGATTTTCGCAGACGGGTCACGTCTGTAATCTCAAGCTACTCGCGCCGTACATTCGGTCGCTCATGACGGCAGAAATGTAAACCAAGCAACCGACCATGCCATCAGCAAAATAATTCCTGCTCAGAATCACCGCTCACGTTCTGGAATGGCAGCACGGCGATGGATGGTCCGTCAAAAAGCGACGGCGGATGTGCTGCGACGAAACTGGATTGTACTACCCGGCTGCGCCATGCCCGGCAACGGTAAGCCGTCGTTCATCCGGCATCTGCACTAGAAAGCACACCTCAAAGTACCAACGGGCACGTCCGGGCGATGGCCGCTATCCGAAGTGAAATGTTGGATTGGGTCCGCAACGCAACCCGGGAAACCGCCAGGGCAAATATATTGAAAGGGTGGGGTCGCGCGGTACCCCCACATTTCTATGCCCCTCAGAGAACCCCAGCCCCGATTGGGTCCAGAGAGGTCCTCAATCGCAATGGGAGGGACGCTGAGCCTGCGATCTTGCATTTCGGACACAGCACAGCGCGGTGAGGATTTGGTCATCGGTCGGCCGCTTCATGTTGCCGCCATTTTATCTCAAAAGAAAAGGCCGCCTGCGTTGCCACAAGCGGCCCAAGTCTAGGGAGGAAACGCCCAAGGAGGGCAGCGATAGCGAGGTGGCTACCGCATACCCCCAGCTAAGACGATCGCGATCAGCGGCTCAATTAACGTAAGGGATGACGGACCTATACGAACGTTTATGGCGCTCGCCCCTTGAAGCCGAGCACTTCCGCACTCGTCCCGCACGCCGATCATCCGCATGGTCAGCATCACGGTGTGCCTTATTGTCGGTTCGTTGTGAACCTTGCGACGTTGCGACCGCCCGCATCATAGATCGTCGTCGTGTTGCCGGTCGTCGTCTCCCGGCTGATGACCCGGCCACTTCTGTCGTAGTTGATGACCGTGCCCTGGCTGTCGATCGCCGACCGAATGGCTACCCTGCCGGAAGCGTCGTAGATCGTGCGCTGTTGCGCCTGCGCTGCGCCGATCATCGCGAGCATCAACAGCGCCAGCACGATCGTCTCGGCCATTGGTCGCATCATCTGGTGATCGTAACAGAAGCGGGTGCAGACCGTCTCGGGCGTCATCGACAGACCCCGCAGGGACGCCCCGTGGCGCGCGTCCCTGCGCACGCTGGAGCCTTCTCGCTTCACGTCAGAATAGGATACACACAAGGATACATGAAAAACCCTGCCTGAAAAATTCCCTTGTAAATTCAAAGAGTTTAATGGGGTTTTCAAAAACGTCTTCTCCCACAAGGGGAGAAGGAAGAAAGACGCCTTTCAGGCGCTGCTGCCCTTGAGCCGTTCGTTAGGTCGGCGCAAGCCTTCCAGGGTCGCGAGGAGGATGACCGATACCGTCGTCAAGATCACCGCCGCTGCCGTGATGGTCGGACTGATGTTCTCGCGAATGCCGCTGAACATCTCGCGCGGCAGCGTGCGCTGCTCCGGGCCTGCCATGAACAGCACGATCACCACCTCGTCGAAGCTGGTCGCGAAGGCGAAGAGCGCACCCGAGGCCAGGCCGGGCAGGATCAGCGGCAGGATCACGCGGCGGAACGCATAAAGCGGCGAGGCGCCAAGCGAGGCGGCGGCGCGTGCCAGATTGGTGTCGAAGCTTTGCAGCGTCGCGCCGACCGTGATCACCACAAAGGGCGTCGCCAGCGCGGTGTGGGCCAGGATCAAGCCGAGATAACTGCCGGTCAGTCCGATCGGCGCGAAGAAGAAATAAAGACCGACCGCGGTGATGACGCCGGGCACGACGACCGGCGACAGCACGAAAGCCAGCACGAGCGGTTTGAACCGGCTCTTCCACTGCGCCAGCCCCAGCGCGGCCAGTGTGCCAAGCACCATGGACAGCAGGGTCGAGGCGACGCCGATAATCATGCTGTTCTTCAGCGAATTCATCCAGCGAGGCGAATTGATGAAGTCGTCGTACCAGCGCAGGGAGAGGCCCGGCAGCGGATAGGTGAGGTACGAGCCCGAGCTGAAGGACAGCGGCATGATCGCAAGGATCGGCGCGATCAGGAAGATGAACACCAGCGTGGAGATGATGATGGTCGCGGTCCACGCGATGCGCTGGCTGGGCGTGCGGAGGGAAGAATGATCGCTCAATTCTTCATCCCTCCCGTGACTTGCTGTCCCTGCACCAGCTTGCCGTAAACGAGAGCGAGCAGAAGAGTGGCCAGCAGCAGCACCGCACCCAACGCCGAAGCAAGGCCCCAATTGGCCGTCTCGGTCGTGTAGAGCGCGATGAAGTAGCTGATCATCTGATCGGCGGCGCCGCCGACGAGGGCCGGCGTGATGTAGTAGCCGAGCGCCAGGATGAAGACGAGCAGGCTTCCCGCGCCGATGCCGGGCAGGGTCTGAGGCAGGTAGATCCGCAGGAAGGCAGTGGTCGGTGGCGCACCGAGCGAGGCGGCGGCACGCATGTACGCAGGCGAGATCGCTTTCATGCTGCTGTACAGCGGCAGGATCATGAACGGCAGGAGAACGTGGGTCATGGCCACGCAGGCACCGAAGCGGTTGTAGATCAGCCGCAACGGCTCGTCGATGATGCCAAGCCAGTGCAGGCTGTCGTTCACGACGCCCTTGCTCTGCAACAAGACGATCCAGGCGCAGGTGCGGACCAGAAGCGACGTCCAGAACGGCAGCAGGACGAAGATCATCAGCAGGTTCGACCGGCCCGGCGGCAGCGTTGCCAGTAGGTACGCGACCGGGAAGCCGAGGATCAGGCAGAGTACCGTGACGCTGAAGCTGATGAGGAAGGTGCGGGCGAAGACGTTGCGGTAGATCGCCTGGTCTGATGCGGCCGCGACGACCGCACCATCGACGTTCCGCGTCAGGTCGAGCGCCGCCAGCAGATAGAAGCCGGTCACCGGGCCACTGGCATCCTTGATCGTCGTCCAGGTGGCCCGTTCGCGCCAGGCCGGATTGATCTTGCCCAGTGTCTCCCTGGCGGTGCCGGGTTCCGGCGCCGCCTTCAGATTGCGTGCCGTGCTGGCCAGGATCGTACGAAAACCGTTCAGGGCGTAGTTGAGCCGCTTGGCCGCGATGGCGATGGCGCCGGAGGCGCGCGCCGCCAGGATGTCGCTTGCCAGCGCCGTAAAGGCCTTTTCGTCCGGCAGGTCCTTGCCGTCCCAGTCGGCGAGAGCAGCGATGGTTTGCGGCAGAACCTGACGCACCTCGCGGTCATCGACCGCGCGCCACAGCATGCCGGCGATCGGGCCCGCGAAGGTGAAGAGCAGGAAGACGAGAAGTGGCAGCACCAGCGCCAATGCCTTGACCTGTCGTGTCCGCTCCGCACGCCTCAATCGGCGCTTGAGCGGCACCTCGGTCGACGCATTGGCGCCGGTCAGGAGCGCATCCGTCATTGGTCGAGCCTTGCAGGGCGCGTTACTTCGCGGCCCATTTGTTGAAGCGCTCGGTCAGGCGGTCGATGTTCTCGAGCCAGAAGCCAACATTGATCTCAACCGCGTTCTTGATGTTGTCAGGCGCTGTCGGCAGGTCCTTGAGAACGGCGGGCGCGAGCAGGGCGGCTGCGTCCTTGTTCGAGGTGCCATAGGCGATGTTCTGCGACAGCTTTGACTGGTTCTCCGCCTTGCCCGCGAAGTCCAGGAACTTGTAGGCCGCGTCCTTGTTCGGGCTGCCCTTCAGGATGACCCAGCTGTCGAGGGTGAAGAGCGCTCCGTCCCATACGATGCCAAAATTCTTCTTGTCGTTCTTGTTCGCGGTGTCGATGCGGCCATTGTAGACCGAGGTCATCGCCACCTCGCCGGAGGCGAGCAATTGCGGCGGCTGGGCGCCGGCCTTCCACCAGACGATGTCGCCCTTGATGGTGTCCAGCTTCTTGAACGCGCGCTCGACGCCCTCGTCGGTCGCCAGCACCTTGTAGACGTCCTTCGGTGCGACGCCGTGACGCAAGGCGCGCTTGCCCGGAATCTTTTTGGTGTCGAAGAAGTCGGCCCAGCCGTTGGGGGCGTCCTTCAGCTTGTCCTTGTCGTAGCCGAGAACGAAATCGTAAAGGATGGCGCCGACGCCGCAGGGATTGACCGACGGCGGGATATAGGCGGCCTCGCCGCCGATTTTGGAATAATCCATCTTCTCGAACAGGCCTTCCTCGCAGCCGACCGCGAGTTCGTCGCTCTCGACCTGGACGAGGTCCCAGGTGGCGGCACCACCCTGCACCTTGGCGCGCAACACGCCGACGCCGCCGTCCCAGGACTCGTCGTTCATCGCGACGCCGGCTGCCTTCTTGAACGGCTCGAAATAGACCTTCTTCTGGGCATCCTGATAGGCGCCGCCCCACGATACGACGGTGAGGTTACGCGCCTGCGCGACCGTGGCCAGCGCGGCGCTGGCGCTGAACGCCACGGCGAACCCCAGAGCAATCTTGCCAGTCTTGCGCTTCAGCATGGTCCTTGTTCCTTCTTCATCTGCGTTGCGTTGAGGTTGATCGATGCCGGTCCGGATCAGACGGGATCGAGGGCCAGGCAGTCCTCGGGACGGAAGGTGATGAATACGCTTTCACCAGATCTTAGATTGCCATGTCTCAATCCGTCATGCGTCCCCGGCTGAAGCTTAACCATGAACTCCCCGTTGCCGGCGACATCGAGCACGGCCAGCGCGTGGTCGCCGCGATAGATGGTGTTCTGCACCTTGGCCGGCAGCCGGTTCGGTCCCTCGCTGGAGGTGCCGTCCGGGATGATGGCGATCCGCTCCGGCCGCACCGACAGGGAGGTCGATGCGTCCGCGCCCGATACATTGACCGCCCGTGCGGTCACGGCGCCGCCACCAGCCAGCGTGACGCGGCAATAGTCCTTCTCGACCGTCTCGACGGTGCCGGACAGCACGTTGTTCTCACCGATGAAGTGAGCGACGAAGCTGTTCACCGGATGCTCATACAGCGCGTCGGGCCGGTCGATCTGCTGCACGATGCCGTCGTTGAACACGGCGATGCGATCCGACATGGTGAGCGCTTCGCTCTGATCGTGGGTGACGTAGACGACGGTGATGCCCATCGTCTCGTGCAGCTGCTTGATCTCCAGTTGCATCTGCTCCCGCAGGCGCTTGTCGAGGGCCCCCAGGGGCTCGTCCATCAGCACGAGCTGCGGATTGAAAACCAGCGCGCGGGCCAGCGCCACGCGCTGCTGCTGACCGCCGGACAGCTGCCCGGGCCGCCGGTGCGCCAGGGTTTCCATCTTGATCATGCGCAACGCCGCGTTGACGCGTTCCTGCGCCTCGGCCTTGGCCGTGTTGCGAACGGATAGCGGGAAGGCGATATTCTCCGCGATCGTCAGGTGCGGGAACAAGGCATAGTTCTGGAACACCATGCCGATGTCGCGCTTATGCGGCGGCACGTTCTTGATCGGCCGTTCGGCGAGGTAGATTTCGCCATGGGTTGGAACCTCGAAGCCGGCCAGCATCATCAGCGTGGTCGTCTTGCCCGAGCCCGACGGACCGAGCAGGGTGACGAACTCGCCCTTCCTGATTTCGAGATCGAGGTTCTTCACCACGAGGTGCTCGCCATCGTAGGTCTTCTGAATGCCGGAAAAGCGCACCAGCGCCGGCGCAGGCGTGACCATGCCGGCTTCCATGTTGTCCTCGCGTTGTCCCCTGCAGTGCTGTCAGCACCTCGTTCGAGGTTGCGAGAAACAGCTTAGCATCCTCCGACGAGAATGCCAGCGGCGCAAGCGACGCGCGCGGGTCCGGCGAGTGAAGACGCGCTACATCCCCGACAGCTTCGTCACGTAGACGTTCAGCGAGCCGCCGGCTTCGGCGACGATGCGCAGCGTCTTGGAATCGAAGGCGATGTCGGCGAGGGTCAGGCTGTCGATCTTGGCGTCGACCTTGAGGCCATCCTCGCTCTTCTGGTAGTCGGCGATCGCGGCCGCGATCTTCTCGCGCGCATTGGCGGCGATTGGCTTCAGATCGAGCGTCGCTTTCTGCACCAAGGCCTGCTGCATCTGCGGCACCACCGCGCGTGCGGCCGCGCCGAGCAGGCCGAAGGCGGCCTCGGATTCCACCGCGAGCTGGATGTCGGCGAGCCGCAGCGTCTGCTGCGCCTGGTCGAGCATCGGTCGGCCCCAGATGTGCACGGTCGCTTCGGCGCCGAGACCGAGCCAGCTCTTCTTTTCGTTGGCGCGCACCAGCAGCGAGATCAGGAGACGATCGCCCGACGGCACCACGTTGACGCCTTTCACGGTGACGTCGACCGGACCGGAGCCGTCCTCGGGATAGGTGTGGCCGACCATCTGCGCCGCGATCAGCTTGTTGATCTCGGTGAAGGGCACGTCGATCGGCACGCCGATGTTCACGCCGGTGCCGGTCGGGGGCACGATCGAGATCTTGTCGGGGAAGGGACAGTCCGGCTTGGTCGACGTCGAGGTTACGCGCGTCTCGAGCTCGAGGCCGAGCAGCAGCGTCACGTTCTGCGCGTCGACGCGCGGCTGCGCCGCGATGGCACGGGTCGGTTTCATCTCGAGCCAGAGCGGCGGCAGCGCGGCCGAGGAGCCCGAGCCCTGCAGCGGGATCGAGCGGCAGGCCTTGGCCCATTGCAGCTTCGCATTGTCGCGCAGCGAGGGATCGTTGCGGATGCGCTCGGAGACGATGTTGATCTGCTCGCCGACATTCTTGTCGATCAGCGGCTTCACCTGCGCCGGCACGTTGACCTTGGCGCCGGAGACGTTGAGGTTCGTGTCGCCGAGATTGACCTGGGCGCCGAGATTTGGCTCGAGATGCCAGTTGGCCGCGAGCTTCGGGCGCGAGGTGACGACCACGTTGCCCTTGATCTCGGCGCTGGCGTTCAAATTCTTGATGTTGACCGCGCCGATCCGTTTCGCTGCGTCACCGCCGAGCACGCTGCCCAGCGCGTCGCCAAGCGCGCCGGTGGCTTTCGACGACAGCGAGCCCGTCACGTTGAGCTTGCCGTTGAGCGGCGTCGAGATCGTCAGCACGTCCTTGTCGCCGGCAGCCGCCATCGGCCCGCGCACGGCGGACCAGCCGATGTCGGCATTCTCCAGGATCTGCGAAATCGGGTTGTCGGCCTTGCCGGCGAAATTGCGCGGCGCGGCTTTCTCGGCCTGTTCACGGATCGCCGATATCGCGATCGCAACCGGCGCCACCACGATCGAGCTCTTCGCGACCTGCGGCAGCGGCGGCAATTGTGCGACCGGCGGCGCAGTCGTCGCCGCGCGCGGCGACAGCCAGTCCATCGCCTTCAGGCTGACGAAAAACGACGCCGCGAGCACCGCCACGGCGATCAAGACAGTCTTCAAGTTCAGCGTCAGTCGCATCAATCCCCCAAGCCGCCCAGGTCCGGAAGTCTACAGGGCAGGCGAGGGGGGCGCTAGAGCGCACGGGTGGGGTGGAATTGGGGCGAACAGATTAACGGCTGCGGCAGCATCGGTGCCGCGCATCCGTCATCGCGCACCTAGCTGCGCCTCGGGCGGCGGACCGCCCTCACATTGCCGCGATCGCCGCCGCCGCAAAAGAAGCGGTCGCCGCCGTCGGACTCCAATCCTGAAACCATCGTCCCGGCGGGCAGGTCGAGCTGCTCCAGCACCTTGCCGGTCTCAGGATCAATCCGGCGCAAATCGCTTTCCTCGCCCTCCCAGGTGCCATGCCAGAGCTCGCCGTCGACCCAGGTGACGCCGGTCACGAAGCGCTTGCTTTCGATGGTGCGGAGGATCTTTCCCGTTTCCGGATCGACCTGATGGATCTTGCGCTCGCGATACTGACCGACCCACAGCGAGCCCTCCGCCCAGGCCAATCCGGAATCGCCGCCGCCGCCCGGGGCCGGAATCGTGCTGATCACCTTGCCGGTCGCGGCGTCGATCTTCTGGATGCGATCCTCGGCGATCTGGAACAGGTGCCGGCCGTCGAATGCCGTCCCCGCATGCGCGGCGACATCGATGGAGCGTGCGATCCTGCCGTTGGCCGGATCGACCGCATTCAGCTTGTCGCCGGATGCGAACCAGACATGGGTGCCGTCATAGGTGACGCCATGCACGGCCTCGACACCCGCGAAAGGTCCGTACTCCCTGACGATCTCGGCGGCGGAACGCTTCATGTGCTTGATCCCTGTGATGTGATCCAATTTACGCCTTCAGGAGCGGTCCGGGGAGTAACAAGCCTGTCGGGAAACCCGGGACGGGCGGGGTCATCCAGCGCCGCGCCCGGCCGTGTCCGAACGATTGCACCTTGTTCGACCGCGCCAGCTCGTCGAGGGCCCGCTGCACCGTGCGCGCGCTTGTTCCCAGCGCCAGCGCGAGCGCCGAGCTCGACCAGGGCTCGCCGTCGGAGAGGACGGCGAGCACAGCGGCGTGCTTCTCCTCGACGGGGCGTGCCAGCACGAGGACGTCGCGCGTCTTGCGCGGCGCCAGCACAAAACCCTGCTTCGTCGCGCTGATGTCGGCCAGCGGCTTGAGCTGGGTGCGGAGCCGCCCGATCTCCACGCGCAACCGCGCGCGATGCGATTCGTCGGCGTGCTTCGCCCGGAACGCGCCTGATATCAGCGCCTCTCGCGAGACGTCGGCAGGCCATGCCTGCGCCAGGAGGCGGGCGAGCGCGAACAGCACCGGGCGCGTTCCGAGCGATACGATGCGGCCTTGCCTGCGCAGGGCATGATGAAAGGTGTCCACGACGAGCGCCGTCGAGGTCGCCAGTCTCTCGACCTCCCCGAGCAGCAACGGGTGTTCGCTGCCGCGCGCGATCAGGCGCGCCGCCGGCGTGTCGAGGATGAGGTTCGCGCTGTCGACCTCGGCCACGAGCGCCGGGATCTTCGCCTGCCGAGCTGCGTGGGCCGCGCGGTTGAGCGCCGCGCGCGCATCTTTTGCTCTCAGCCGTCTGATGGCGATGCCGGCGACCACGAGCTCGCGGACCACTTGCGATGCAGGCGGGAGCGGGGAGGGGCTGAGCTCGGCCAGCGTGCGCTCGGCTTCGTCGAGCTGCCCGACGAGGAGGAGGCGGCGCGCCTCGATGTGGCCCGCATGGGCTGCATTGGCGAGATCGCCGTGCTGTTCGAGCGTTGCGCGGGCCGCCGCGAGCGTTTTCACCGGCCAGCTCAGGTCGCGCGAGACGAGCGCGATCTCGGCTTCGGCCACCACGCATCTCGCGCGCGCCACCGCCTCTCTTGGACCGAACGCGCGCGCGGCACTCCGCAGCAGCGTCTTCGCTTTCGCGAGATCGCCGAGCTGCGCCATCGCGATGCCGCGTAGCGCCAGCGACGGTGCATCGTTGCGCAGCGCAACGCGGTTGAGCGCGCCGAGCGGATCGCCGGCCTCTAACGCGCGCGCGGCGGCCGTGATCAGCGACTCCATTCAAATCCCGCCACACTTGTTACTCCCACCGCGCAACCGCTTGGTGCCAGAAATCGTTGACGGCCGACAATGTGCGGCGAGGGGCGAGCGGTTCCGCGTCTGTCATAGCGCGACGCGGAATGACCGCCCGGACAAGAGGAATGGAGAGCCATGATGACATCAGCAGACAACGCAGGGACTAACGGACAGGCCGCCATGCAAACACCGCCGGTGGTGTCGCCGCAGGACTGGGAGGCCGCCCGTCAGCAACTGCTCGTGAAGGAAAAGGCGCATACCCGTGCCCGCGACGCCCTCGCCGCCGAGCGCCGGCGCATGCCGTGGATGGACGTCACCAAAATCTATGCGTTCGAGGGGCCCGGCGGCAAGATCAGTCTGGTGGATCTGTTCCAGGGCCGGCGGCAGCTGATCGTCTACCGGGCCTTCTTCGAGCCGGGCGTGTTCGGCTGGCCCGATCAAGCCTGCCGGGGCTGCTCCATGGTGGCCGACCAGGTCGCCCATGTCTCGCATCTGAACGCCCGCGACACCACGCTCGTGTTCGCCTCGCGCGCGCCCCAGGCCGACATCATCAGGCTGAAGCAGCGGATGGGCTGGACCATGCCCTGGGTCACCGTCACCGACAGTTTCGATGCCGATTTCGGCGTCGACGAATGGCACGGCACCAACGTGTTCTACCGCGACGGCGACCGCATCTTCCGCACCTACTTCATCAAGAGCCGCGGCGACGAGCAGATGGGCGGCACCTGGAACTATCTCGACATCACCCCGCTCGGCCGGCAGGAGGTCTGGGAGGACTCGCCAAAGGGCTATCCGCAGACGCCAACCTACAAATGGTGGAACTGGCACGACAGCTACGCGGAAGGCGCCGCGCCGGACAAGAAGTGGGTCGAGATCTCGACGGCCGGCGAGAAGGCTTTTCGCGAGGAGGCCGCGGAAGGCCGTGACTAGTCCCGCCAACGTGGCCGCCGGCGCGAGCCGCGATGGCGTGGTGGCCGCACGCCACCTCGCCAGATGGCTGGCTCTGGCGGCGACGCCGACCTTCGCGATCATGGCCGTGCTGACGGCCGTGCTCGGAGGCCCGGCGGACATGCTGTGTGCCGCCGGGTACGGCCCTGTGCTGAGTGGGATGGTGCCGATGTATCTGCTGATGAGCGCGTTTCATTCGGCGGCCTGGCTGAGGCTGATCGCGGAGCGGCGAAGGGCGCGGTAAGCGGCTTCCGGTGTGAACGCCTCGTCCTTCGAGACGCGCGCGAGAGCGCGCTCCTCAGGATGAGGCTAACCAGCCCTCGTAGGTTCGTGCAGGTCCTTCGAGGAAAACCTCGAGCTGCGCACTCCGCCCTCATCCTGAGGAGCCCGCCTGAGGCGGGCGTCTCGAAGGATGATGAGATCCGCGCTTCGCCAATTCATGCAGCTCGGCAAAATCGTCGCGCATGAAGGCTTCCTTCTTGGCGCGGCTCCATTTCTTGAGTTTGCGCTCGCATTCGATCGCGTCAGTAATCCGGACGAACCATTGCGAGAAGACCAGGGTCACGGGCCTGCGTGACTTCGTATAGCCGCCGAACGTGCCGGCGTTGTGCTGCGCGATTCTGAGCTCAAGCTCGGTACGCGTCGTGCCGATGTAATAGCTACCGTCGACGCATCTGAGAATGTAGAGGTACGCGCCTTCTGTCATCGTGCCCGCCCCATCCTTCGAGACGACCGCTTCGCGGTCTCCTCAGGATGAGGCTAACTGGCATCCGTGACGTGGTGCAAGCACTGTGGACAGATTTGCGGCCACGCACTCCGCCCTCATCCTGAGGAGCCCGCCGGAGGCGGGCGTCTCGAAGGATGCGCCACAATCGCATCGCAAACCAAAATGCAGCGGTGCACCGTGGCCCGCTACTGTGAACCCGACGTCGCCTGCAGATAAGCAACCACCTTGGCCGCGTCCTCCGCGGAGACGCCGCCATATGGCTGCATCTTGTTGCCGGACACGACCTCATCCGGCTTGACCATGAAGCGGGTCAGCTTGTCCCGGTCCCAGACGAAGCCGGCGTCCTTCATCGACGGGGAGTAGTTGTAGTTCGGCAGCGAGCCGGCCTTGCGTCCCACGATCTTGTTGAGATTGGGACCGAGGCGATTGTCGCCATCCTTCACCGAGTGGCAGGTGCGACAGGAATTGTTGAAAGCCCGCTGGGCCGCCTCGTCGTTCACCGGCTGCTGGGCGAGCGAATAGGGCGCCGACAGGAGCAGCGTCAATGCGCCGGCACCGACGATCGGGCGCAGCCATGGACCGGGCGACATCTGCAGGCGTGATCGCATCCGCGCCTCCGAACAGTGCTTCTCCAGGCGAGGCCGCCCGGAGAGCATGATGCAAACGAAAACGGCCCCGGTGGGTTCCGGGGCCGTTTGCGTCACAATGTCCTGTCGCGTTAGCGCGTCGCGGCGCCGAGGTCCGCGCGGCGTTCCGTCATCGGCAGCACGATCACCTTGGTGCCGACGTTGACGCGGGAGTAGAGGTCGGTGACGTCGTCATTGGTCAGGCGGATGCAGCCGGACGAGACGTGCTTGCCGATCGTGTCGGGGGCGTTGGTGCCGTGGATGCGGTAGATGGTGCCGCCGAGATACATGGCGCGGGCGCCGAGCGGATTGCCGGGGCCGCCGGCCATGTGGCGCGGCAGATAGGGCTGGCGGGCGATCATTTCCGGCGGCGGGGTCCAATCCGGCCACTCGGCCTTCTTGGTCACCGACTGCACGCCTGACCAGGTGAAGCCGTCGCGGCCGACGCCGATGCCGTAGCGAACGGCCTGGCCGTTGCCGAGCACGTAATAGAGATAGGTGTTGGGCGTATCGATGATGATGGTGCCCGGCGCCTCGCGTGTCGCGTAGGAGACGGTCTGGCGGCGGAAGCGGGCCGGCATCTCGACCGCATCCTGATCCTGGGACGGCGCGGCCTGGTAAGGCGTCGCCTGATAGGGCTGGTACGGCTGCGGCGCGGCCATCGGCGGCAGCGGCTGGAAGAACGGGAAGAGCTGCACGGGCGCAGCCTTGGCCGGACCGGCAAATGCGATTGCGGAGATCGCGATGGCGCTGAGCGCAACGGCGCGCGAATACGTCTTGAACGTGTCCAGATTGATCATTGATCGCCCCTGTTTGATCGGTGTTTCTTGACCACCGCGGCACCGTTTCGGTGCTCCGTTGCCCAAATCACTAACGACAAAACGTTTCGGGAGCTTTGCGCGGAAAACCGAAAACGGTTTCATGGCGGAAAGGATTTGTTTCATGACGGTTTCGTGGCGGCGCGGACCCGTTAACCAACAAAACAGCGGGCCGACACTTCTGTGACGTCACACGCCTGAAATATCCGTGGTTGATGGTCCTAAGCCGAGAATCATCAAACTCTCGGGATTTCCCCATGCGGGTATTAATCGCGACTGACGCCTGGCATCCGCAGGTCAACGGTGTGGTCCGGACGCTGACCTCGCTGGCGAACGCGGCCAAGGCGCTCGACGTAGAGATCGACTTCCTCACCCCGGACGGCTTTCGGTCCTGGCCGCTGCCGACCTATCCGGGCCTGCGCATCGCGCTGCCGAGCGGTAAGGAGATCGCGCGGCGGATCGAGAAGGCGGCGCCGGAAGCGCTGCACATCGCGACCGAGGGGCCGATCGGCTGGGCCGCGCGCGCCTATTGCCGCCGCAACCGCCTTGCCTTCACCACCTCCTACACGACGCGCTTTCCCGAATACGTCTCGGTGCGGACCGGCATCCCTGATGCCGTCGGCTATGCCGTGCTGCGCCACTTCCACGATGCCGCCGCGATGACAATGGTGGCGACGCCTTCGCTGCGGCAGGAGCTCTCCGAGCGCGGCTTCAAGCGGCTCGGCTTCTGGACGCGCGGCGTCAACACCGAGCTGTTTCATCCAGACAGTCCGGCCAAGCTCGATTTGCCGGGCCCGATCTTCATGACCATGGGCCGCGTTGCGGTGGAGAAGAACCTCGAAGCGTTCCTCTCGCTCGACCTGCCCGGTACCAAGGTCGTCGTCGGCGACGGCCCGCAGAAGGCGGCGCTCGAAAAGAAATATCCGGATGCCGTCTTCCTCGGCGAGAAGAAGGGCGCGGATCTGACCGCGCATCTCGCCGCCGCCGATGTCTTCGTCTTCCCGAGCCTGACCGACACGTTCGGTGTGGTGCAGCTCGAGGCGCTCGCCTGCGGCACGCCGGTGGCGGCGTTTCCGGTGACAGGCCCCAAGGACGTCATCGCCGATCACCCGATCGGCGCGATCGACCATGATCTGCGTACCGCGTGCCTGCGCGCGCTCACCATGTCGCGCGAGACCTGCCGCAACTTCGCGCTGGAGCGTTCCTGGGAAAACAGCGCGCGTCAGTTCGTCGGAAATCTCACCTCACTTCAGCCCAGCCGCATCCTGCGCGCCTCGCCGGTCATGGCGCGGCGGCCGGTGCGCGGCTGATCTGCAACGTTTGACCCACAGCGAGAACCTCATCGATGGCTAAGATCATGAACCTTGACGGCACCCAGCAGCTCGACCTCACCCGTGGCACGGTCGAGCAGGCCTATGACCGCTGGGCGCCCGTCTACGATCTCGTGTTCGGCGGCGTGTTCGCCAAGGGCCGGCAGGCCGCGATCGCGGCCACCAACAAGATCGGGGGCCGCGTGCTCGAGGTCGGCGTCGGCACCGGCATCTCGCTGCCGCTCTACGCGCCGCATCTGCGCATCTTCGGCACCGACATTTCGGAAGCGATGCTCGACAAGGCGCGCCAGCGGGTCAGCGAGTGCAAGCTGAAGAACGTCGAGGGCCTCGCGGTGATGGACGCCGAGAAGCTCGAATTCCCCGACAATTCCTTCGACGTGGTGATGGCGCAATATGTCGTCACCGCCGTACCGAACCCGGAGAAGGCGCTCGACGAATTCGCGCGCGTGCTGCGCCCCGGCGGCGAGCTGATCATCCTGACCCGCGTCAGCGCCGACACCGGCATGCGCCGCTTCATCGAGCAGAGGCTCCAGCCGGTGGTGCGCCCGCTCGGCTTCCGGACCGCCGAGTTCGCCTGGTCGCGTTATACGAAGTGGCTGGCCGGTGCCAACGGCATCGAGCTCGCCGAGCGCCGCCTGATTCCGCCGCTCGGCCATTTCTCGCTGGTGCGCTTCCGCAAGGTCGACGTCGCCAAGGCGGCCTGACCGTCACTCCTCATGGTGAGGAGGCGCGTAAGCGCCGTCTCGAACCATGAAGGCCCGGCTGATGCAGCTCGGCCTTCATCCTTCGAGACGCGCGTTCCGCGCTCCTCAGGATGAGGGGAGAGAGTAACCCGTGCGTCATCGCGCCGCTGCACATCGTCACATGACAAAATGATGATGTCACACGGCCTACATCGAATCCCTGTAAATCCAGAACCCGAAAGCATTTTGGGGGAGAGCATGATCAAGAATTATCTCGAGCAGCTGCGGATCCAGCGCTGGGACGACCATCGCTACTATCACCACAGCCGCATCAATCAGAGCCTGCACTTCGTCAGCGCGCTGAGCTTTCTCTTCGCCTACGTCTGGCTGTTCGTCGATCCCATGATCTCGGCGCTGGTCGGCTGGCTGGTCTCGATGACCTCGCGCCAGGCCGGTCACTTCTTCTTCGAGCCGCACGATTACGACCATATCAACCAGGCGACGCACGAGTACAAGGAAGACATCAAGGTCGGGTACAACCTTCAGCGCAAGGTGGTGCTGATGGCGATCTGGGCGGCCTCGCCGCTGGTGTTGTTCGTCGATCCGACGCTGTTCGGCCTGTTCACGCCCTGGGCGAGCGCGACCGATTTCATGCGGCAGGTCGCCAAGATCTGGCTGGTGATCGGCGGCGGCGGTCTTCTGTTCCGCACCGTGCACCTGTTCTTCATCCGCGACGTCGAGACCGGTCTCGTCTGGATGACCAAGATCCTGACCGATCCCTTCCACGACCTGATGCTCTATCGTAGCGCGCCGCTCGCCCTGATGCGCGGCGAGCTGATGGACCCCGGTCTGCACCTCAACCCCGAGCACACGCTGGGCCTCATCTCCGAGCCCACGCTCGAAGAGCAGCACGCCTGAGCGCGCTGTTCTCACACAACACTCCGATGTCTGATGGTTGCGTCATGCCCGGCCTCGTGCCGGGCATCCACGTCTTGGGGATACCTTTAAAGTGACTCAGCGGAGACCAGCGCTCTCTTCACCTCGCCCCGCTTGCGGGGAGAGGTCGGATTTGCGCGTAGCGCAAAGCCGGGTGAGGGGGGCTCTCCGCGGGAGGACTGCTTCCGGATCGTTCGCTAATTCTCACCGCGCGCGCGGAGAGTCCCCCTCACCCCGACCCTCTCAGCGCGAGCGTAGCTCGTCGCGGCCCCGCATCCGCCTTCGCCAAGGCTTCGGCGGACAAGGGCGGGGCGAGGGAGAAGGGCAGGCGGTGTTCGTGGCGAAGGGTGGAAGAGCCTCAGCGCCCAAAACGCTTGGCCAGCATCTCTTTCAAAATCTGCCGCTTGATATTCTTGTTGGTGAGCACGCCGTCGTGCCACCAGAAGCCGTCGGCCTTCATCTTCTCGGCCGCCCGGACGAAGCGCTCGGCGACCTCGGTGAAATCGGCGTCGGTGTAGTTCAGGCTGAAGATCAGCCGTCCGGTGCCGACCCAACTCAGCGACAGGCCTTCGGCGCGCAGGTAATATTGCAGCATCCAGTTGTAGCGGGACGGGGTGGTGTATTTCACCGTCCAGATCGACGAGAAGTTGGCGAACCGCACCGGCAGGTCGGCGTCGGTCATCATTTGGTTGAGCTTTTGCGCGCGGCCGTTCCAGGTAGTGTCCAGCCCATCATAGATGGCACGGAAGTTCGGGCTGGCGAGCCGGCTCAAGAACTCGTCCATCGCCGTCATGACGTAGGGGTGCGAGTTGAAGGTGCCGCGGGCGAAGCAGATGTCGGCGGGGCGATCGTCGCGGAAGCGGCGCATCAATTCCTTCTTGCCGCAAACGACGCCGACCGGCAGGCCGCCGGCGAGGCTCTTGCCGTAGGTCACCATGTCGGCCTTGACGCCAAAGTACTCCTGGGCGCCGCCGGCTGCGAGTCGGAAGCCGACGAAGACCTCGTCGAAGATCAGCGCGATGCCGCGCTCGGTGCAGACTTCGCGCAGCTTCTTCAGCCACTCGGTATACGCCGCGCGGTCAAAGTTGCCGCCGCGGGAGGAATCGACCAGCGAGGAATCGCCGGGCGCGTTGCCGTTCGGATGCAGGCCCTGCAACGGATTGACCAGCACGCAGGCGATGTCCTTGCGCGTGCGCAGCACGTGCAATGTCTTCTCGGACATCTCGGCGAGGGTGTAGGTCTCGTGCGCGGGAATCGGATTGCCGACGCCGGGCTGCACGTCGCCCCACCAGCCGTGATAGGCGCCGGCGAAACGAACGAGATGCGTCCGCTTGGTGTGGTAGCGCGCAAGCCGCACCGCCTGCATGACGGCCTCGGTGCCGGACATGTGGAACGAGACCTCGTCGAGGCCCGAGATCTGGCAGAGCCGTTGCACGTTCTCGAGGATAACGGGATGGTAGGGGCCGAGCACCGGACCGAGCGCGTGCGCCCGCTTCTCCGAGCCCTCGATGCACTCCTTGTAGAAGTCGTTGCCGAAGATGTTGACGCCGTAGGACCCGGTGAGGTCGTAGGAGGTGTTGCCGTCGACATCCGTGACGGTGACGCCGCTGGACGATTCCAGGAAGGTCGAGGTGCCCAGATGCTCGCGGACGAGGCGCGAGAACTGGAACGGCACGCGGTAGGTCTCGGTGAAGTGCAGGTCGGAGATCTTTTCCGCCGCTTCCTTCGTCATCGCGCGGCCCTTGGGGTAGCGCTCGGCGTAAAGGCTGGCGAGGCGGAAGAAGGCGTCCTTGCGCTGCTTCACCACGTTATCAGGCGCGCCGTCGCAGCCGAAATACTTGTCACCTTCGAACTCGTAGAACGGGAGCAGCTTGGCCACCCGGCGCGACATCTTGGAGTGTCCGGCGAGCGACCGGTGCTTGGCGCGGGAGAGTTCGATCCGCGCCTTGAGCTTCGGGAAGGCGGCGGCAGCGGACGCTGCGGCGGCCACGGAAAATGAGAGAATCGGGAGTGTCGTTTCCATGACAACAAGCGCTAATACTGCGAGCTGACAGATTCATGACAGTCAAAGCCCTCATCGCCTCTTTCACCCAGCAGGAAGACCTCAACTTCCTGTTGACCAACCGCATCCCCCGCGCGGCCCTGACCCGCTTCATGGGCCGGTTCTCCAAGATCGAGAACCCGCTCGTCAGGGACTTCTCGATCGCGCTGTGGAAGCTGTTTTCCGACCTCGATCTGTCGGAGGCGCGCAAGACCCACTTCAAGAGCCTGCACGACTGCTTCACCCGGGAGCTCAAGCCCGGGCTGCGCCCCTTCGATCCCGACCCTTCCATTGTCGCCAGCCCCTCGGACGGCATCGTTGGCGCCCATGGCCGGATCGCCGACACCGAGCTGTTCCAGGTCAAGGGTGCGCCCTATTCGCTGCTCGACCTGCTCGGCGACTCCGCTCTCGTGGATCAACATCGCAACGGCTCCTTCGTCACGCTGCGGTTGACCTCGAGCATGTATCATCGCTTCCATGCACCTTTTGACGCGCATATCGAACGCGTCACGCTGATCCATGGCGACGTCTGGAACGTCAACCCGATCGCGCTGAAGAGGGTCGAGCGCCTGTTCTGCAAGAACGAGCGCGCGGTGATCCGCACGCATTTGTCGACCGGCGAAGCCGTGACGCTGGTGCCGGTCGCCGCGATCCTGGTCGCGAGCATCCGCCTGCACTTCCTCGACATGGTGCTGAACGCGCAGACCCGCGGGCCGGTCAATTTCCCCTGCGACGTCAACGTGACCAAGGGCGAGGAGCTCGGCTGGTTCGAGCACGGCTCCACCATCATCATCCTGGCGCCCGGTGATTTCAACTTCTGCGACGGCATTGGCGAGGGCACCCGCATTCGCGCAGGTCAAGCGCTGTTGAAGAAGAACTAGCCTTCAATCCGCCGCGTCGGCAGCCTATATCGTCGGCGGGCCGATTGGATCGACACGGAATCTTGTGATGGCGCGGGCGCCGGTGATGGCGGCGGGTGGTATTGTGCTGCGGCGTGGCGCGCCGCCGCTGGTTGCGGTCGTGCGCCAGCGCAAGCGGAACGAATGGGTTTTGCCCAAGGGCAAGCTCGACGACGGCGAGACGCCGAAGGAAGCCGCGCACCGCGAAGTGCTGGAAGAGACCGGCCACAATGTGGCCATCCACGAATTCCTCGGCACGCTCGTCTACCAGTCGGGAGGGCGCTCCAAGGTCGTGCATTTCTGGCGCATGGAGGCCGAGGGCGGTCCCGTTCGCAAGCTGATGAACGACATCAAGGCGGTCGACTGGCTGACGCTGGAGGATGCGCTCGCGCGCCTGTCGCGCGAATATGAGCGAGCATTCCTGGTACAGGTCGGTCCGATCGCGCTTGCAGCGGCAGGACTGGCGCCTGTGCCGGTGCCCGAGCCGGCGCCAGCAACCGACGACATCGATGTAGCTTTGCAACCCCTGACACCAGCTGAAGCCGCCTCAGTCGACGAACTGCGTCATGGCCTGTTGCAGAAGGTGAAGGCCTGGCTGCGCGGCGAAGCGTGAGTTGTCTTCACGCTGCTCTGCTCGCGAGTTTGGAAACATCCGCGAGCTAGCAAGTTTGTGGGAGCCCTAGTTCCCTCCAAGTCGTCATTGCGAGCGCAGCGAAGCAATCCAGAGTCCCTCAGCGGAAAGATTCTGGATTGCTTCGCTTCGCTCGCAATGATGGAGGAGAGGGCCGCCCACTCGACGTCGGCCCTCATGGTGAGGAGCGCGCACCGCGCGCGTCTCGAACCATGCGGCCCGACTGTGGCCTCGCCCTTCGAGATGCTTGCTTCGCAAGCTCCTCAGGGTGAGGGGAGGCACCGTTCACCGCCGCTCTTTCTTCTCCTTCGGAGCCGGCGACGGTCTGCGCGGTGCTGCGGGACGTTGCGCGGCGGGGAGGCGCTGCTGGAATCCGCCCTGGCGCTGGATGCCGCCTGGCTGCTGAGCCGCAGGCGGCTGGCCCGGCTGCAATCCGGTGCGCGGCGTTTGCGGCTGCGGCGCCGTGCCCGGCTGCGACGGTACGACTCCGCCGGGCTGCGCCGGGGTCTGTCCGTTTCGCTGCGGCTGCGTCTGCAGCGCGCCGCCGGGCTGCGTGCCTTGTCCAGTGCGCGGCGCACCTGCCGGCTGTCCCGCACCTTGCTGCTGACCTGGTTGCTGCTGGCCCTGTGGTTGCTGGCCTCGCTGCTGCTGCCCCTGGCCCGCGCGCGGCGCGCCCGGCTGCACGGCGCCGCCTTGTCCTTGCCGCTGCGGCGGCTGCGCGCCCTGGCGGCCTGGCGTGCCCGGCTGCTGCTGACCTGGACGGTTGTTCTGGCCAGGCTGGCCGTTCGGGCGCTGCGGCTGCTGGCCGGGCGCTGTCGTCGGTCGCAATTGCTGCTGCTGTGGTGGCTGGCTCGGCCGTGGAATGCGGCTGATCGCGGCCGGATTGGCGCGGCGGAAGTCGCGCTGCTCGGTGACGATCTGCCGGCCCGTGGTCTGCGCCAGATGCACCTGGCTGACGAAGCCGCGGTCGCGCGCGATCTGCTGCGGAGCGATCGTGATCGGCACGGCGGCAAAGCGCATACCGCCTGTGCCTCCGGCGCCCGGGCGGATCGCAAAACCGCTTGCGGCCTGCGTCAGCGCGCCGAGTCGCGTGCCGCTGGTGCGGTCGTTGACCTCGATGTGGCCGACCCGGCCGTCGGCGTCGGGATAGAGCTTGATGTTGACGTTGTTCGCAGCACTGGCCGCCGCGCCTTCGGGAACGTCGACGACGCCGGTGGTGCCGCGAATGCCGAGCGTTGCGGTCGGCGTCGCGATCTTCATGTCGCCGGTCTTCGCCACGGCTGCCGCGACGAAGGCAACGGTGCCCTTGCCGATGTCGAAGATCGCCGAATTTTGCTTGCCGCCGTCCTCATAGACGTAATTGTCGATGGTGATCTTCGCGCTGGCGGAGAGGTTGAACGTGGTGGCGTCGTTGAAGGTGATGCCGAGCGAGGAGTTCGACGAGGTCTGCACGACGTCGTTGAGATAGATGTCGTCGCGCACGCGCAGCGGATACGAGTTCCTGTCGCGGACCACGGTCGCGATCCCCGTCACGGTCGCGACGTTGCCGATGGGCTCGACGGCGGCGGGTTGCGCGTCCGTGGCGGGCGCAGGTGAAGCCGACGGCGTCGGGGAGGGGGCGGGATTTGGCTGCGCCTGGGGCTGGGCCTGCGCAAGCTCGATTGCATCGGATGCGAGCGCCACGCTCGCGCCGGCCAGCGGCAACGCCAGCAACGGAAGCGCAAAGACGAAGCGGCGCCAAGCCACCATTGATGTCACGAGGAAGTCCCGGTGAGAACGCGAGGCGAGATCGGCCGATATCAGCTGGGGTTAGCTGAATGGTGGATGAACATGTGTCGCATGGACGGGGCGAACGTTCAAACGACCTGCGATACGAGCGAATGAGCTCGGCCCTCTCTACTGCGTCATGGCCGGGCTTGTCCCGGCCATCCACGTCTTAACGCGCGCTACCGAGAACGTGGATGCCCGGGCCTTCGCCTCGCCGAAGCGGCTTTGGCCGCGCAGGCGGGACAAGCCCGGGCATGACGATCATTGTGCACCTGTCGAGGATGACACCTCCGGTGTCAGCTGACGCGCTTCCAGGTCTGGCCGCCGCAGAACATGCCGCCGAAGGCACAGCCCTGCACGCGCATCGCATTCGGGCCCTTCATCGCGATCGTGGAGTCGTAGTTGCGGCCGGAGTCGGGATCGTGGATGCGGCCGCTCCACTTCGCGCCGTCGGGCTTCATGTTGATCAGGATGCGCTCGTTGGACTTCACGGCGTAACCGCAGAGATTGGCGCCGCACTGTTCGACGCGGACATTGCCCTTGTTCTCTTCGGTCGCCCAGACGCCGATCGGCGTATTGGCGGCTTGCACGGGCGCGGCAGCAACCGGCGCCGGAGCGGCGACGGGAGCTGCGACGGGCGCGGTCTGCGCGGTGTTGTCGTAGCCGGCGGCCGGAGCGGCAGCAACCGTCGTGGCGGGAGCCGCGGGGGCGGCGACAGCTGGCGCGGCCGGCGCGGTCGCCTGCACCGGCGCCTGTTGCACGGGCTGCTGCTGCACCGGAGCCGGCGCCGGCTGCGCGGTCGTCGTGGACGGAGCTGGCGTGGTGTCGTCGTCGTCCTTGGAGCCGCCGAGGCCCTTGAGGTTGATGTTGTTCAGCTTGATCGGCTTGTCCGACAGGCCCGGTGCGACGATCGTCACGCAATCGAGCGAGGCGCAGTTGCGCGGCGTCTCGATGCGGATGTGCTGGCCTTCGATCTGGAACGCAATCGAGTTGCCGGCATGCGCGGCGGCGGTCGAGGCGAGGAAGAGCGCGGTGGCGGCGATGGTGAGCTTGTTCATGGCAACCTCTGAAAATTGTGCCGGTCTGAACTGGTGTCGCTGGTGGATGAAGCGTGGTTCGACCCTACGCCGGGGCCTGTCCCGACTTCTGTGATGGACGTCACAACGGACCGCGTCGGCTGGGTGAGGCAGCGCACATTCAGCGGCAAGTCAGCCCGCGTAACCTCGTCGCGACACAGAGGGAGGCGCCGATGAAGCGGCTTGCGACTTCGCTTGGCACATTGATCGCTTTGGTGGCGATGGCGTCTTCAGCCCAAGCCGGTTCCTACGCCGGTTCCTACACCTTCTCGATCGGCGGCCACCGGTTTCATGTCGAGGCGCCGCGGACTTGCCGGGCTGCTTCCTGCGTGTCGGTTTCATCCAATCGCAGCCTCCGGCCGAGGAACGATGTCGACACCACACCTGCTCCGCCGCCGCTCGCGGTCGCGCCGCAGCAACCGGCTTGTCCGGTAGCTCCGGTCAGGCCGGCGCCAGCGGCCGTCGTCGTGGCACCGCCCGCGCCGCCCGCCCCCGTCATGGCCGCGACCACATCGCAGCCTGTCGTCCTGCCGCCGCCGCCAAGACTCGAGGCGCCGAGCCCCAATCCGCCGAGAGTTGAGCTGCCGCGCATGGATCCGCCGAATGCCGTCCTGCTCGATCGGCCGCGTGTGGAGGCGACAGCCGTCGCTCCGAGGCCCGAGATCAACGAGACTTCATCGATCGCACAGCGCAGCGATGACGAGCCGGCATACTCGCCGCTCGGCGAATGGGAGAGCGCAGGCGCGAAGGGCACGGTTCGCATCGAACGCTGCGGCGCCGCGCTGTGCGGCTATGCGCTGACCGAAGCCTCGAGCCGGGGCGAAAGCGTGCTCGTCAACATGAAGCCGAAAACGCACAACGCCTGGACCGGCAGCATCTACAGCCGTTCCAGCGGCAGCACCTATTATGGGACGATGACGCTGACGGCTTCCGGCAGGCTTCGCGTCGAAGCCTGCGCGCTCGGCCATTTCTGGTGCTCCGGCAACGACTGGACGCACGTCGAGGAGCGGCAGCAGAAGGTGATCACGACATCACGGCAGTGGGGGGCAAGGTCGTAGTCTTTCGCGGGCAGGCGTGCTGCTTACCCTCTCCCGCAAGGGGAGAAGGAAAAGAAAGATCCCCTGTCCAATTTGTAATCGTCCCGCACCGAACCTGCATCTCGCTTGCACGCGACCGATGGCTGACGACGCATGCAAGGAGAGCCAACATGAAACGTCTCGGCCTCATCGCCGCGCTGCTGATCGGCAGCGCGATCCCGGCCCACGCCGACACCGACATCTGGAACAACGTGCTGAAGCAGCAGCGCGGCGACGATGCGCTGCATGTCGACAGCGCGTTCTGCGACGCGCAACTCGGCGCGCCGCAGAACGGCACGGTGACCTCAGCGCAATACAAGCGCTGCATGCGCACGCGGGGCTGGCGCTTCAGTCATACGGTTCGCGAGAAGGACGACGGCTATCCCGATCCCGATAATCCCGGTCTGGTCTGTCACGACTTCAAGATCGGCGGCGTCACGGGATCGTCCTGCTCGAATTTCTGAGCACGGCAAAACGCACGGCGGCCGGATGATCCGGCGCCGTCGGGCAAGCCCGTGATGCGGTCGGTGATGTCTCTAGATCATGCCGAGCACGATGGCGCCGACAAAGGCCATGGCGAGGCACGCGGTGATAACGCTCAGTCTCCCGGCGAACGTCATAAGGTCGCTCCCGCTGCTGTCCCCCGTGCGAGCGCATCATGGTTAACAGAGAGTCTCTCTCCGAAAAAGTCAGCCTTGCTTCCGCTGCTGTCTGGCGGCGTACGCGCGTGCGCGCCGGTATGGTTAAAGAACACTGAAATCAACACGTTGAAGAGTCTTTAAGTAAATTCACCGAACGTGCGTGCATGACGCGCGGAGTTCGTTTGTATCTCGTCGGCTCCATCGTCCTTGTTTCGCTTGCGGGTTGCGGACGCGGCTTTTTCCAGGCCGAACGCGAACCGTGGCGGGCCGAGGCCGAAGCCGCATGCCTGAAATCGGGCGCGGTGAAAGAGGGGCCGGATCTCGTCCGCATCGAGCCGATCTCGGGCCCCGGCATGTGCGGCGCCGAGTTCCCGTTGAAGGTCGCCGCCATCGGCGAAGCCTCGGGCAGCTATGGCTTTGCCGACGAGGAACTGCGTCCGCCGGGGAGTGTCGGCGGCCAGCCGCGATGGCCGGTGACGCAGCCGCGATCGAACGCTCCGCAGAACCAGAACTATCCGTCATCCTCCTATCCGCAGCGGTCGAACTATCCCGAGAGCGCGGTGCGCCAGCCCTCCGGCTATGGCAACGCGCCCGGCCCGATGTCGCTGAGTGCGCCCGGCGTGGCACAGCAAGAGGACGAGATCGACTTGCCGCCCGAGGGCACCGATGCCGCGGGCGCCGCACGCTACATGAATGCGCCGAGCTATCCGGCGCGGCCGGCGCCGTACTCGCAGGCGCCCGCGCAGCAACCTTTGCCGCGTCTTGGTCCGGCGCAGGGCAATCCCGTCATCGCCGTCGGCCCCGTCGCGATCAAGCCGACTGCGACGCTCGCCTGCCCGATCGTGTCCGAGCTCGATCGCTGGCTCGCCGACACCGTGCAGCCATCGGCGATGCGCTGGTTCGGCGCCCGCGTCGTCGAGATCAAGCAGATCTCCGCCTATTCCTGCCGTGGCATGAACGGCAACTCGCACGCCCACATTTCCGAGCACGCCTTCGGCAACGCGCTCGACATCGCCGCCTTCGTGCTCGCCGACGGTCGCCGCGTCACCGTGAAGGACGGCTGGCGCGGCATGCCGGAAGAGCAGGGGTTCCTGCGCGACGTGCAGTCGGGCGCGTGCGCGCATTTCACCACGGTGCTCGCGCCGGGCTCGAACGTCTATCACTACGATCATATCCATGTGGATCTGATGCGCCGCGCCAGCCGCCGCCTGATCTGCCAGCCCGCCGCCGTCTCGGGCGACGAGGTCGCCGGCCGCGCCCAGCAGCGCAACCCTTACGCCGGTCGGCGTGATCCCTATGTCACGGGCTCGCTCGGAACGCGCAAGAGCGCGACGCGCAAACAGGAAGAGGACGAGTACGCCGACGAGTAAGATGCCCGCCGATATCGTCCGCTATCTCACCCATCCGCAGGTTCAAATCGATCCCGCGGTACCCGTGCCGCAATGGGGCCTCAGCCCGGTCGGTCTTGCGCGCACCGAAGCGCTGGCGAATGCGGGCTGGCTCGCGAGCACCACGCAGATCGTCTCGAGCGCCGAGCGCAAGGCGATCGAGACCGCGGAGATCATCGCAGGCCGCCTCGGCCTCATGATCGAGATCCGCGAGGCCATGCATGAGAACGACCGTTCAGCGACCGGCTTCCTGAAACCGGCCGAGTTCGAGGAGGTCGCCGACCAGTTTTTCGCGCAGCCACATCTCAGCGTCCGCGGCTGGGAGCGCGCCGTCGATGCGCAGGCGCGCATCGTGCGCGAGACCGAGGCGGTGCTATCCCGCAATCGCCCGGGCGACGTTCTCTTCGTTGGCCACGGTGCCGTCGGCACGCTGCTGTTCTGTCACCAAGCCGGTCATGCCATCGATCGCGTTCACGATCAGGCGGCCGGCGGCGGCAATTGCTTCGCATTCACCCGGGACGGGCGCCGCGTCCTGCATGGGTGGCGCAAGATGGAAGAGATCGAGACCTAGCTCGGGTGCCGGACAGTCATTTCGCTGCCGGCTTCGACGGTGCGGGGACCAGCCCCATGCACCGCTGCACCTCGCCCGGGACGTTGTAGGTCCGCATGATATGGCGGCTGTCGCGCAAGCCGGACGCCTCACGTTGCACCACGAACATCCAGAGCGCCTGGCCGGCTTCCAGCACCAGCTTGCGCCGCGCCGCTTGCATTGAGGCCGGCGCCTCCGCGTGCGCGACGTCGAATTCGCGCAAGCGCGCAAGACTCTGTTCGAGTGCACTGCCCATCCGTCCAAGCGCTGAGGCCTGTTCCTGGACGATCTCGTAATGGAGGATATCGACGGGCGGGCGAAGATCACGGGACATGGCGCTTAGTATAATGCCGCGGCAGCGGGCTGCGCAACGCGTGGCCCGCCGCTGCTACTTCGCCCGGTACGCCGCCAGAAACATCCGCGTCGCGCTGTCGACGACCTCGGTCATGCGCTCTTCCGACGGCGCAGGCGCGGCCTGGAAAACGAACGGCAGGAAGAGCGAGGCCTTGCACAGCTCCATGAACTGCGACGCCGCCAGATCGCAATCGTCGATCTTGAGATCGTCGGAGGCGACATGGAATTTAAGATATTCGGAGAGCCGGTTGATGGTCTTGTCCAGCACGCGCAGATAATAGCGGCGGCCGACATCGGGCATGCGCTCGGCGATCGCCATCACGGTGCGGATCGCCGAACCGCCGCCGGGCCGGCACAGCAGATGGATATAGGCCCGGCCAAAATCCTTCAGCGTGGTCTCGGCATCGCGCGCGGGATCGAAATTGAAAACGACCTGGCCGTGCTGGAGCGCCTCCTGCTCGAGGATCGCTTCGAACAGCGCGCATTTGTCGGCGAAGTAGACGTAGAGCGTGCCCTTGGAGACCTGCGCCGCGCGCGCGATCTCGCCCATGCTGGCGCCGTCGAAACCGAGATCCATGAACACCTTGCGGGCTCCGTCCAGGATCTGGCGGCGCTTGGAGCTGTCCTCCTCCTGGACGACGTGGAGATTTTCGCGGCCGGCTACAACCATTGGTTCAGCGTCTCGGAAGGTTTCTGGATCGGGCCCGACCCATGAAACCCAAATAAAGGATTCGGGCCAGTAGGGTCCTGCCCGGGAATATTATCTATGTTGACCGAACCGTTCGGTCAATGATATTTGGGATGGGCGAGAGGGAACCGGCCGCAGGACGGCCGTCCCTGGTCGCTGCTTTTTTGTTGGGGAGGCCTTTATGGCCGTATCGAGAGACCAGGCTGCGCGTGTCCTTCGCCAGGAAGCGGTGGAGACGACGCCGGGGCAGGCCGGCAGTGAAGCTGCGACCGAGAAATCCGTCGCCCTTGCCGAACAGTTGCGCTCTCATGTGGCCGAGGAAACCAAGCGCCGCACCAATGAGGCGCCGGAGACGCCCGTGACCGACAAGCCGGCTGCACCTGCTGCCGCCGACGCGCCGAAGCCCGGCAAGCGCAAATTCGTCCTGATGGGTGTTGGCCTCGTGCTGGCGCTCGCGGCCGCGAGCTATGCCGGCTACTACACGCTGGTCGGCCGCTTCTACGTCGCCACCGACGACGCCTATGTCCGCGCCAACAACACCATGCTGGGCGCGCGCGTTGCTGGCCACATCTCTTCGATCCTCGCCGGCGACAACACGACCGTGCGCGCCGGCGACGTCGTCTTCCGCATCGATGACGGCGACTACAAGATCGCGGTCGATGCCGCCGCGACCAGGATCGCGACCCAGCAGGCCACCATCGATCGCATCGGCCGCCAGATTGCAGCGCTCGACAGCCAGGTTGCACAGGCCAAGGCGCAGCTCGTCTCGGCCGAGGCGGGCCTCAAGCGCGCCGATCTCGATTATGAGCGCCAGCAGGCGCTGAGCAGCAAGGGCTTTGCTTCGCGCGCCACGTTCGAAAGCTCGGAAGCCGGACGCGACCAGGGCGCCGCCGCGGTCAAGGCCGCCCAGGCCGCCTACGACGTCGCGGTCAGCAATGTCGACGTCACCAAGGCGCAGCAGGCCGAAGCGCAGGCGCAGCTCGCCGAGCTCAAGACCTCGCTCGCCAAGGCCGAGCGCGATCTCGCCTTCACCGCGGTGCGCGCGCCGGTCGACGGCACGTTCTCGAACCGCCTGGTCAGCGCCGGCGACTTCGTCGCGGTCGGCCAGCGCCTCGGCAACATCGTGCCACTCGACGACGTCTATATCGACGCCAATTTCAAGGAAACCCAGCTCAAGCGCATCCGTCCCGGCCAGCCGGTGACGATCAAGGTCGATGCCTACGGCATGCGCAAGTTCTCCGGGATCGTCGACAGCATCGCGGCGGGCTCCGGCTCGGTGTTCACGCTGCTGCCGCCCGACAACGCCACCGGCAACTTCACCAAGATCGTGCAGCGCGTGCCGGTCCGCATCCGCGTGCCGAAATCGGTGGCGAAGCAGAACCTGCTCCGCGCCGGCATGTCGGTCTATGCGACCGTCGACACCAACAAGGGCGCGGCCGACGCCGACAGCGAGATCGATCTCGACGATCCCACCGCGATCCACCCGCAGTAGCCACAAATCGAGCGCTGCGAGGTCAGACCATGGCCAACGCCACCACCGCTTCACCCGCCATGATGGCGAACCCCGCCTCGGAGCGCATCGCGCCGAAGCGGCTGTTCGCCTTCATCATCATGGTGTTCGGGATGTTCATGTCGATCCTGGACATCCAGATCGTCTCGGCGTCCCTCAGTGAAATCCAGGCCGGCCTGTCGGCAAGCTCCAGCGAGGTCGCCTGGGTCCAGACCGCCTATCTGATCGCCGAGGTGATCGCGATCCCGCTGTCGGGCTTTTTGTCGCGCGCTTTCGGCACGCGGCTGCTGTTCGCGATCTCGGCCGCGGGCTTCACGGCCTCGAGCCTGCTCTGCGGCTTCGCCACCACGATCGAGGAGATGATCCTCTGGCGTGCCCTTCAGGGCTTTTTGGGCGCCGGCATGATCCCGACCGTGTTCGCCTCGGCCTATACAGTATTCCCGCGCTCCAAATTCCACATCGTCGGTCCCATCATCGGGCTTGTTGCGACCCTGGCTCCCACGATCGGCCCGACGGTCGGCGGCTACATCACCGATCTGATGTCGTGGAACTGGCTGTTCTTCATCAACGTCGTGCCCGGCATCGGCATTACCCTGGGCGTGCTGGCGCTGGTCGATTTCGACGAGCCGCATTTCGAGCTGCTCGACCGCTTCGACTGGTGGGGCCTGCTCTTCATGGCCGGCTTCCTCGGCACGCTGGAATACGTGCTGGAGGAAGGTCCGCAACATGAGTGGATGCAGGACACGTCCGTTGCGATCTGCGCCTGGATCTGCGCGATCTCGGCGATCGCCTTCTTCTGGCGCGTCTTCACCGCGGCCGAACCGATCGTCAATTTGCGCACCTTCTCCAACTGCAATTTCGCGGTCGGCTGCGTCCTGCAGTTCTGCATCGGCATCGGCCTCTACGGCCTGACCTACATCTATCCGCGCTACCTCGCCGAAGTGCGCGGCTACAGCGCGCTGATGATCGGCGAGACCATGTTCGTCTCGGGCATCACCATGTTCCTGGTCGCGCCGCTGGTCGGCCGTCTCATGGTGAAGGTCGACATGCGCTACATGATCGCGTTCGGCCTCATCGTGTTCGCGATCGGCTCCTACCAGATGACCTGGATCACGCGCGACTACGATTTCTACGAGCTGCTGGTGCCGCAGATCCTGCGCGGCATCGGCATGATGTTCGCGATGGTGCCGACCAACAACATCGCGCTCGGAACGCTGGCGCCCGACAGGGTGAAGAACGCCTCCGGCCTGTTCAACCTGATGCGCAATCTCGGCGGCGCGGTCGGCCTTGCCGTCATCAACACCGTGCTCAACAACCGCACCGATTTGCACATCACCCGCCTTCAGGAGCGGGTGACCTGGGGCAATGCGACCGCGACCGAAACCCTGACCATGTTCATGCAGAAATTCCAGGGGCTCGGCGATTCCACGCTGATGGCGATGAAGCAGCTCAGCCAGATCGTGCACCGCCAGGCCGTGGTGATGAGCTTTGGCGACGCCTTCTTCGCGCTGACGCTGTTTTATCTCGGCCTCAGCCTGCTGGTCACGCTGCTGAGCAAACCGGCCTCGATGACCGGTGGCGGCGACGCGCACTAGCGCGCCACAATCGGTGTCATCGCCCGACTTGATCGGGCGATCCAGTACGCCGAGACGGCGCGGCTAGAACCGAGAAGCCGCGGAGTACTGGATGCCCCGCCTTCGCGGGGCATGACGGCGGAGATGGAGGGGGCGGCGGCTCCACTTAGGCGACCCGCACCAAATTGCAACACTCGCGTGTGATCTTGCGGGAGCCCCGTTGCAAATCAGCCGTGACACATCTATAAAGCGCACCTCATTCAATCGAGCCAGGGAGAGATTTGCATGATTTCGTCGCACTCGCAGATCGTACGCCCGCGTTCGATGTTCTGGTTCGGTATGTCGGCGGCCTGTTAGAGGCCCCTCCGCCAGATTCGATCGGGTCACGAGTCCCGATCTCTCCACTTCCCAAGTCAAAATCAGTTGTGAGTGACGCCGGTCAGCCCTCCGTGGCGGACTTGCGTCCGTCGATGGAGCCGGCCCGCGCCGAAAGCGGCCGGATAATGTCATGACCTCTCTCTCAAAAAGGCCCGCGGCCATACGCGTGGTGCTGCCCTTCGTATTCCGGCACTGGCTGAAGCAGCCCGGACGCGGCCTGATCGTGGCCGGCGGCCTGCTGGGCGCAACCATCGCCGATCTGTTCATGCCGGTATTCTCCGGACATCTGGTCGATGCGCTGACGCGCGGCTCGTCCGATCCCGACGCGCGCCGCGCGGCGCTGGTTGCGTTCGGCGCCATCGTGGCGCTCGGTGCGGCGTCCGTGGTGCTGAGGTTGATCGGTCTCCAGGCAATCGTCCCGTTCACGCTCAAGATCATGTCGGATGTCGCCCAGGAGGCTTTCACGCGCGTGCAGCGCTTCTCGACCGACTGGCGCCAACTCCTTTGCCGGCTCCACGGTGCGCAAGGTCACCCGCGGCATGTGGGCGCTCGACCTGCTCAACGACACCATCCTGATGGCGTTGGCGCCGTCTCTGCTGGTGTTGATCGGCTCCATGGTCCTGATCGGCCTGCACTGGACGTCGCTCGGCGCGGTGATCGCGGTGGGCGCGCTTTTCTACGTCGCCATCACCGTGCTGTTCTCGACGCGCTACATCGCGCCGTCCGCGCGCGTCTCCAACGCCTGGGACACCAAGGTCGGCGGTACGCTGGCGGACGCGCTGACCTGCAACGCCGTGGTGAAATCCTTCGGCGCCGAAGCGCGCGAGGATACGCGGCTCGCCCGCGTCATCAACCGCTGGCGCGTGCGCGTGCGGCGGACCTGGTTTCGCTACAACTACACGGCCATGGCGCAGCTCTCGCTGCTGCTATGCCTGCGTGCGTCCGTGATCGGCGGCGCGGTGCTGCTGTGGATGTCCGGGCACGCCTCGCCCGGCGACGTCACCTATGTGCTGACGAGCTATTACGTCATCCACGCCTATCTGCGCGACGTCGGCATGCACATCAACAACCTCCAGCGCTCGGTCAACGACATGGACGAATTGGTGGCGATCCATGGCGAGCCGATCGGGATTGCCGATGCGGCCAGTGCGCGACCGATCGCGATCGAGGCCGGCGAGATCGTGTTCGACGACGTCACGTTCCACTATGGCGGCCACCGCGCGCCACTGTATGACGGATTGTCGGTCACGATCCGCGCCGGCGAGCGCGTCGGCCTGGTCGGCCGCTCCGGCTCCGGCAAGACGACCTTCGTCAAGCTGGTGCAGCGGCTCTACGACGTCTCCGGTGGTCGCGTGCTGATCGACGGGCAGGACATCGCGCACGCTACGCAGCAATCGTTGCGCAGCCAGATCGCGATCGTGCAGCAGGAGCCGATCCTGTTCCACCGCACGCTTGCGGAGAACATCGCCTATGGCCGGCCCGGTGCCAGCCTGGAGGCGATCGAGCATGCGGCGCGGCTGGCGAATGCGCACGACTTCATCCTGCGCCTGCCGAAGGGCTACGGCACGCTGGTTGGCGAGCGCGGCGTGAAGCTGTCGGGCGGCGAGCGGCAGCGCGTGGCGCTGGCGCGCGCCTTCCTGGCGGATGCGCCGGTGCTGATCCTGGACGAGGCGACCTCGAGCCTCGATTCGGAATCCGAGGCGCTGATCCAGCAGGCGATGGAGCGGCTGATGAAGGGCCGGACCTCGATCGTGATCGCACACCGGCTGTCGACGGTGCGCAGTCTCGATCGGATCCTGGTGTTCGACCGCGGCGAGATCGTCGAGCAAGGTACCCACGCCGTGCTCGCGGGCAAGCCCGGCGGCATCTATCGCGGTCTGTTCGAGCGCCAGGTGGTGGAGCTCGGGCGCATCGCTGCGGCGGAATGAGAGGCGCGCGGCGGCGGGACGCAAGTCCCGCGGTCACGCCGTTAAGGATGGAATGAGATGAAGGACCTGACGCGCGGCTCCATCGTGAGCCACATCCTGAGCATGGCGCCTCCGATCGTGGTCGGAATGATCACGATCATGATCTGTCAGCTCGTCGATCTGTATTTCGTCTCGGGTCTGGGCGAGGCGGCGATCGCCGGCGTCGCGGCGGCCGGCAATGCGGGCTTTCTGGTCAATGCGCTGATGCAGGTGCTCGGCGTCGGCACGGTTGCGCTGATGGCGCACGCCGTGGGGCGGAAAGACCGCGACGACGCCAATCTGGTCTTCAACCAGTCGGTCGTCCTGTCGGTGCTGTTCGGGATCCTGACATTGGTCGCGGGCTTCGCGCTGTCGCGCCCCTACATGCGCGCGGTTGCAGCCGACGAAGCTACGGTCGAAGCCGGTACCGTTTATCTGCTCTGGTTCATGCCGGCGCTGGCGCTGCAATTCGCCACGCAAGTGATGGCGTCCGCATTGCGGGCGACCGGCATCGTGCGGCCGAGCATGCTGGTGCAGGCGCTGGCCGTGATCATCAACATCGCGCTGGCGCCGGTGCTGATCACGGGCTGGGGCACCGGACATGCGCTCGGTGTGGCCGGTGCCGGCCTTGCCAGCTCGATCGCCGTCTTCGTCGGCGTGCTGATGCTGCTCGGCTATTTCCTCAAGCTGGAGCGCTACGTCGCGTTTCACCCCGAGCAATGGCGGCCGCAGCTGCGGCAGTGGAAGAGAATCCTCAATGTCGGCCTGCCCGCCGGCGGGGAATTTGCGATGATCTTCATCATCATGGCCGTGGGCTATTACGTGCTGAGCATTTTTGGCCCGGCGGCGCAGGCGGGGTTTGGCATCGGGACGCGTCTCCTCGGGCTGATCCAGATGCCGGCGCTCGCCATCGCCCTCGCAGCAGGGCCCATCGCCGGCCAGAATTTCGGCGCCGGCAATGGAGCACGTGTGCGGGAGACCTTTGTCAAGGCGTCGCTTATCGCGACCGCCGTGATGATTGTCTTCATGATCCTCGCGCAGTTCGCGCCCGGTCTGTTGCTTGCCGGCTTCTCGAGGGATCAGGAGACGATGGGGGTTGCGTCGCTGTTCCTGCGCCTCGTCTCGCTCAACATGGTGGCGCAGGGGCTGATCTTTACCTGCTCCAGTATGTTTCAGGGGCTTGGCAACACCAAGCCGGTGTTGTGGACCTCGGCGACGCGGGTTCTCACCTATTCCCTGCCGTCGATCTGGCTCTCGACGTGGCCGGGCTTCCGGATGGAGCACGTCTGGTATTTGTCGATCGCGACGACCACGCTACAGGCCGCCCTGAGCGTGTGGCTGTTGCTCCGGGAGTTCAGAAAACGCCTTGCGCTGCCGGCACAGGAGAAGGTCGCGAAGCCGGCAAATTCCGAGCCGGTTGTGCCTCCGATGCGCGAGCCCGCGTAGCAGATCGAACGGACGCGCGCTTGTCGCCCACCCACGGCTCCGGCTAGTTTGCCGCGCCGTGGGTGGGCCGCGAATCTGCAAGGGATAGGAATGACCGAGGTGTTGAACGAGCGGGGACGAGCGTCCTGGCTCTCCGCGATCTGGGCGGCGCGCTACCGCACACCGGCCCGCTTCGTTGCGCTGGTCGCGTTGCTGCTGCCCTGGAGCACCACCGGCGTGACTTTTGCTCTCGTGCCGTGGCTGATCGCCTTTGCTTTCATCGACCTTCGCGAGCTCCCGCGCTCGCTGCTGCGCCCGATCTGCCTGCTGCCGATCGCGCTGTTCGTGCTGGCACTCGTCGGCACGCTCTGGTCGGTTGCGCCCTGGGCCGAGCGGCTGCACGCGCTCGGGCCGCCGGCAAAACTGCTGGTGATCCCGCTGCTGATCTACCAGTTCGAGCGCTGGCCCTACGGCAAATGGGTTTTTGCGGCGTTCCTGGTCTCCTGCACGCTGCTCATGCTGTACTCCTTCACTGTTGCGATCGATCCCAGGCTCTCGCTGAAGCTCTATCTGTCGCGCGGGTCCTACCAGGTCGAGAGCGGGATCGCCGTGCGCAACTATATCGACCAGAGCCAGGAATTCGCGCTCTGTGCGATCGCGCTGGTCTACCCGATCGTGACGCTTGTCCAGCAGGGCCGCGTTCGGATCGCGGCGTTGTTCGCCGTATTGGCGCTCGGCTTCCTCGCCAACATGATGTTCGTCGTGGTCTCGCGCACGGCGCTGGTGACGCTGCCGGTCCTGCTCGTGGTGTTTGCACTGCTGCATCTGCGCTGGCGGGCGGCGCTCGTCGCCGGCGCTGCGACGGCGTTGATCCCCGTAGCGCTCTGGGCCGTCTCGCCGCATCTGCGCGCGACCGTCGGCAAGTTTCAGAGCGATTATGAAAGGAGCCTGGAGGCCGACAATAATTCGATCAGCGGCATGGGCTCGCGCCTCGAATACTGGCGGAAGTCCCTGAGGTTTATCGCCGACGCGCCGCTGATCGGCCACGGCACCGGCTCGATCCGCGGTCTGTTCGCCGGCGTGGCCGCCAATCCGCACGACGACCCGCTGCGCGGCGAGATCGTCAGCAACCCGCACAATCAGACCCTCAGCAACGCCGTGCAATGGGGCATCGTCGGCGTGCTGGTCCTCTACGCGCTGTGGATCGCGCACCTCTTTATGTTTCGCGGCGAGGGACTGGCCTGCTGGATCGGCATGCTGGTCGTGGTGCAGAACATGCTGTCCTCACTGCTCAACACGCATCTGTTCGATTTCACCTCGGGCTGGATCTACGTGCTCGGTGTCGGCGTCGCCGGCGGCATGGCGCTCGCGGCGAAGAGGACGCGCACCTAGAGCGCGGCAATACTGTTCCAGACGAGGGTCAGGCCCGACAGGAACAACAGGCCGAGCACGACGTCGCCAAAATGCTTGTCGTTGAGTGCGTGATAGACGCGGGCGCCGGCCCACGCGCCGATCAGCGTGCCCGGGAAGGCGACCAGCGCGAGCCAGACCACCTTGAATTCGACGAGGCCCGACGCCGTCTGCAACACCAGCGCGGTCGCGAGCACGGTGAAATTGAAGAGCTGGAAGATGCCGCGCCGCTCGTGCTTGTTCCAGCCGCGGATATTGGCCCAGAGGATCGGCAGCGGCCCGGACAATCCGGCGAGGCCGCCGAGAATGCCGCCGGCAAAGCCGATCGCGCCGTCGGCAATGCGGCCACCGAACGTCACGGCGAGGGGCCTCTTGTTGAGATAGAGAGCGGTCGAAAAGATCAGGATCAGCACGCCGACGCTCAGCTTGAACACTTTTGGAGCGGCGGAGGCGATCAGCATGGTGCCGAGCGGCACGCCGATCAGGCCCCCGATCAGGAACGGCCAGACCAGCGACAGGTCAAAACTCTTCCACATCGACGGCAGCGTAGAGGTCTGCGCGATCACCGAGCAGATCAGCACCAGCGGCACCGCGAGCGAGGGCGGCAGGACGTAGAGCCAGATGCCGAGCGCCATCAGCGCGGTCCCGAAGCCGGCCAGTCCCGAGACGAAGCCGCCGGCCAGCGCGCCGAACAGCAGCAGCGCATAAGTGAGCGTTTCCAACAGATTGTCCTTGTCGCAACGGACGATCCCGAACTGTTGATCGCCAACGCCCGCATAGCACGGCTGCGGCCGTGCAGGTCAATTCCAAAACCGCACGCAAGCGTGATCCCCAAACGCGGGCATTCGCCAATGGCAGGCCTACATGATGACCATACTTCAATCCGGGGGCGTGCCCGACGCCATGATGCGCTTTCATTGGCCTTTCCCCGAACGAGATGATGGAGAACGACCATGACCCGCACGAAGATTGCCGTTGCAGCCGCGCTGCTGTCTGCGGCGGCCATGATGCCGACGATGGCGCAGGCGCAGTTCTCCGAACCCGCGGCCTATCAGGCCGCCCATCCCGACCGCGATGTGCTGAACGGCGGCCAGCTCACGCCTGCGGCGCGCCAGGCTCGTGGCGAGACAGTGGCACCGAGCGAGGCCTATGCGGCTTATCCGTCTGGTGTGACGCCGGTCGTTCGCCCGCGCCACCGCCGTCACCACCAATAAGGAGAGCCTAGACGATCTGCCTCGTGTCGGCCGGCCTGTGCAGCGCGCCGACCAGGATGCGCAGCGCTTCCGTCAGCTCCGATCGATTGCGCGCGGCGCCGAGCGAGACGCGCGCGGCATGCGGCGGTGTTCCGTCCACGGTGAAAGCGTCGCCGGCGACGACTGCAAGTCCATTCCGCAGCAGATGCGCGGCGACGTCGGGGCGGCCCTCCGGCAGCCGCAGCCAGAGATGATGGGCCGCGGGCTTTGCCAGGAACTGAAAGCCTTTCAGCGCGCGCTGCGCAAGCTGCTGGCGGCCGATCGCCTCGTTGCGGATGGCGGCGATGATGCGATCGGCGATGCCGTTCTCGATCCAATGCGTCACCAGCGCGACCATCAGCGGCGCCGGCATCTGCACGGTGGCCTGCAAGCCGGCACGCATGTCGCGCTGCGCGGCGTTGTCGGGCGCCACGAGATAGGCGACGCGCAGCGCCGGTGCGATGCATTTCGACAGCGTGGTCGCGAGATAGGTCCGCTCCGGAATGAGGTTTGCGATCGGCGATGCCGAACGGTCGAGCAGCCCGTAGGCATCGTCCTCGATCAGAATCGTATCGGCATCCATGATGATCTTTGCGATGGCGTTGCGCCGTTCGGCGGAAAGCGTCGCGGTGGTCGGATTGTGCAGCGTCGGAATGAGATAGACGGCCTTCGGCCTGTGCGCGCGACAGGCTTTCGCCAGCGCATCGGGCAGGATGCCGCCGTCATCCATGGCAACACCGACGAGCTTGACGCCGAGCCGCGCCGCGGCGGCCTTGATGCCGGGGAAGGTCAGCGCTTCCGTCAGCACGACGTCGCCGGGCCGCGCGAGCTGAGCGAGCAGGTTGAACAGGATCGTCTGCGTACCGGGAAAGATCACGAGCCTGTCGGCGTGTGCGTGCGAAACGCGTGCACGCATCCAGCGGGCCGCGACCTCGCGCTCATGCGCGCTGCCGCCGGGCGGCTGATAGTTGAGATGCGCCGTCAGGCCCGATTGCGCGCGGATGGCTTCCATCCCGGCAATGATCCGCTCGTCGAGCTGCGCTTCCAGCGGATGCGGCGGCACGTTCATCGAGAGATCGATCGCGACCGGATGCGGCAAGTCGACCGCGCGACGCGCGCTGGTCTCGGATACGAATGAGCCTTGTCCGACACGGGCTTCCATGATGCCGCGGCGCCGCGCTTCGGTGTAGGCACGCGTCACCGTGGTGAGGTCGATGCCGAGGGCCTTGGCCAGCGCGCGCTGCGTCGGCAGCTGCTGGCCACGCACCAGCCGACCCGCGGCGATGTCGGCCTCCATGGCCTCGACGATGCGCTGGTAGCGCGGCCCGCTCAGCTCCGAGATTGTAGGGGTCCAATCCATGCAATTTAGGCCCATATCCTTTGAATGTATGGATACAAGATATTATTGTATGGATCAGCGAAAAGGAAGAGGTGCTGTCATGGCAACCGGTTCAGTCTCTCTCTCGAAGGCGATGTGGCGCGGCTTTTTGGGCAAGTGCCCGAACTGCGGCGAAGGACATATGTTCGGGCGCTTCCTGAAAGTGGCCGACAGCTGCGACCATTGCGGCGAGGAGCTGTTTCACCAGCGCGCCGATGACTTCCCGGCTTATCTGGTGATGGTCGTGGTTGGTCACCTCGTCGTGCCGGCGATCCTCGCGGTCGAGACGGCCTACGCGCCGGCGGTCTGGCTGCAATTGGCCGTGTGGCTGCCCGTGACGCTGTTCGCGTCGCTCGCGCTGCTGCAGCCGACCAAGGGCGCCATCGTCGGCCTGCAATGGCAGATCGGCATGCATGGTTTTGAGGCGGGCAAGCTGCGGCGCGAGGCGGTCGCGCCCGTCCTTGTGAAGGTGAACACCCGCGCGGCCTGAGAGGCCGCAGCGTTTACATCGCGCGCGCGGCCGCTACACTCCATCGTAGAAACAAGAACGATGGAAACGCCGATGGCCGCACGCGCGAAGACTTTTCTGCTCTGTCATGGCGCATGGTCCGGCGGATGGGCCTGGAAGAAGATGCATCCGCTGATGGCGCAGGCCGGCCACCGCCTGGTGGCGCCGACCTACACCGGGCTCGGCGAGCGCGCGCATCTGGCCAGTCCCGCGATCGATCTGGATACGCACATCCAGGACATCCTCAACGTCATCAAGTTCGAGGACCTCGACGACATCGTGCTGCTCGGCCACAGCTATGGCGGCATGGTCGCGACCGGTGTTGCCGACCGCGCGCGCGAGCGCGTCACGCAACTGATCTATCTCGACGCCTTCGTGCCGCGTGACGGCCAGTCGCTGTTCGATCTCAATGAGGGCGGTCGCGAGCCGATGCGCAAGGCGGCAGCCGCGGGCGACGGCTACCGCATCCCGCCGAATCCGCCGCCGCCGGATACGCCGCAGGCCGATCTCGACCGGCTCAATGCGCGCCGCATCAACATGCCGATCAAATGTTTCGAGACCAGGCTCAAGCTCGAACACGGCGAACCGGCGATGCCGCGCAGCTACATCTATTGCAGGCGCATTCCGCCGGGCGATGTGTTCGGGCAGTTCGCGAAGCGCACGAAGAGCGAGGAGGGCTGGCGCTATTTCGAGCTCGATGCGAGTCATGCGCCGAACGTGACGGCGCCCGAGGCTTTGATGGGCGTGTTGAACGAGATTGTCGCTTAGTTCGCAGCCGTCATTCCGGGGCTCGCGAAGCGAGAGCCCGGAATCCATCAGGCGGCAGAGTCGGTGGATGAATGGATTCCGGGCTCGTGCTGCGCACGCCCCGGAATGGCAGCCGGCCCAAAATGGTGAGGGGCTCGATGCGCTAGCATCGAACCCCTCGTTGCAAGATATCAGCCGGCCTGTAAGCCGGGTTCTGTAAGGCACCGTCCGCTTGCGCGAACGATACGTGACGGCCATTCCTCTGGGACCATGTTTGCACATGGCCTCGAGCAACCTACCCGGACGGCGGGCCTGACATCGCCCCGCGGCGTTATCGCTTGCGCGAACAGCCCGCTACGCCGTCCCTATTCGGTTTTGCTCCCGGTGGGGTTTACCATGCCGGCTCCGTTGCCGGAGCCGCGGTGCGCTCTTACCGCACCTTTTCACCCTTACCTGCCTACGCAGCTTGCGCTGCTATGGCACGGCAGGCCCGAGGGCTTGCCGCGCCGAAGCCCAAAGGGCGAAGGCGGGCGGTTCGTTCTCTGTGGCACTTTCCCTGGGGTTGCCCCCGCCGGACGTTATCCGGCACCGTATGTCAAGGGAGCCCGGACTTTCCTCCCCGGCGGCCTTTCGGCACCTGCCGGAGCGGCCGTCCGGCCGACTGACCGGCTACGCATGGGGCATTTGTGACGGTTCCGTCAAGCAGAGATCGCCGCGCACGCCGGCTGCGAATAATTTATCCTGAACATGTCGTTGGGCGTGGGCCCGGTTCGACTGGATGCCGGCAATCCAGCCGAGCAACAGGAGTTAAGCGATGCAGTATTTGCTGCTGATCTACCGGAACGAAGCTCAACAGAGCAAGATGGACCCCGCAGATTACCAGAAGCTGTTGGCGGAGTATTCCGCCTACACCCAGTCCATCGTCCAGAGCGGCAACTTCAAGGCCGGCGACGGGCTCCAGCCGACCTCGACTGCGACCACCGTTCGCGTTCGCGACGGCAAGGTACTCGCGACCGATGGTCCGTTCGCCGAGACGCGCGAGCAACTCGGCGGCTATTATCTCGTCGAGGCGAGAGACCTCGACGCAGCGATCGCGATGGCCGCGCGGATTCCCGGAGCCAGGGACGGCTCGATCGAAGTCAGGCCCGTGATGATCTACAAATGATCTCGTCCCCTGATATCGAATAATTATCCCGAGGATGTCGTTTGATGTTGGCCCCGTTCGACTGGATGTCGGCAATCAGGCCGAACAACAGGAGTAAGCCATGCAGTACCTACTGCTGATCTACCGGAACGAAGCGAAAATGATCAACATGTCCCCCGCGGACCGTCAGGCGCTGTCGGCGGAGTACGGCACTTACACGCAGTCCATCATCCAGAGCGGCCATTTCAAGGCCGGCGACGGGCTTCAGCCGACCACGACGGCGACCACCGTGCGCGTGCGCGAGGGCAAGACCCTGACGACCGACGGTCCCTTCGCGGAGACTCGCGAGCAGCTCGCCGGCTACTATCTGGTCGAGGCCAAGGATCTGGACACCGCCGTCGGACTGGCTGCTCGGATTCCCGAGGCCAAAGAGGGATCCATCGAAGTCAGGCCGGTCATGATCTACAAGTGATCTGTCCTGCCGACATCGCTCGGATTTTTCGCGACGAGGCGGGGCGGGTGCTTGCCACGCTGATCCGCCTCGTCGGCGATTTCGATCTCGCCGAGGACGCGCTCCAGGATGCCTTCGCGGTCGCGCTGGAGTGCTGGTCGGCGGGCGAGGTGCCCGATAATCCGCGCGCCTGGCTGGTCAATGTCGGTCGCAACAAGGCGATCGATCGCATCCGGCGGCAGGCCGTGTTCCGCGGCAAGCAGCGGGCGCTCGTGCATGAGCTCGAGTTCAACGCGCAGGCGCCCGACGAGCCGCCAGCAACGCTCGATGACGACATGCTGCGGCTGATCTTCACGTGCTGCCATCCAGGCTTCGCCATCGAGGTCCAGGTCGCGCTGACGCTGCGCACCGTCTGCGGGCTGTCCATGGCGCAGGTCGCGCGCGCCTTTCTCGTCGGCGAGGATGCGATGGCGCAGCGCCTCGTCCGCGCCAAGCAGAAGATCAGGCTCGCCGGCATTCCTTATGAAGTGCCCGAGCACGCCGCGCTTGCGCCGCGGCTCAACGGTGTGCTCGCCGTGATCTATCTCGTCTTCACCGAAGGCTATGTTGCGACCTCGGGCGCGGATTTGATGCGGCCCGATCTCGCGGTCGAAGCGATCAGGCTCGGCCGGTTGCTCGACCGGCTGATGCCGGATCGCGCCGGGATCAAAGGCCTGCTCGCCTTGATGTTACTGCACGATGCGCGCCGTGCCGGGCGCGAGACCACAGCCGGCGACGTCGTTCTGCTGGAAGAGCAGGATCGTTCGCTCTGGAATTGTGTGCAGATCGAGGAAGGTCTGCGTCTCGTGGACGACGCGCTCCGCGTGCCTGGCCGCCCGCAGCCCTATGCTGTGCAGGCCGCGATCGCCGCGCTGCATGCCCGTGCGCCGAGCTACGAGCAGACCGACTGGCCGCAGATCGCTGGCCTCTACGAAGTGCTCTTGCGCATCAATCCGTCGCCGGTGATCGAGCTTAACCACGCCGCCGCAGTCTCGATGGTCGACGGCCCGGCGCGCGCGCTCGATCTCGTCGACGCGATCACCGCGCGCGGCGGGCTTGGCGGCTACGAGCTGTTGCCCGCGGTGCGCGCGGATCTGTTGCGACGGCTTGGGCGCAAGGACGAAGCGCGCGAGGCGTATGTCGCCGCGACGGCGGCGACGCAGCTGGAGCCGCTACGGCGGCTCTATGCGCGACGGATGCGGGAGATGGAGTAATCGCCGCACGTTCCGTCATTGCGAGGAGCGTAGCGACGAAGTAATCCAGACTCTTTCCGCGGAGGCAGTCTGGATTGCTTCGCTGCGCTCGCAATGACGAACGCCGTTACTTCGCCGCGACCGCCGTTGCATTCGCCGGCAGGCTCGCGAGCAACGCCTGTAATGTCGACAGCGTCGAGTGATCCGCGACACCATCGAGCCGCGCGGGGCGGAAATGGCGCTGGAAGGCGGTGACGACTTCCATCGTCGCGGCGTCGTATTTGCCGGTCAGCGGCACGCCGTAGCCGTATCGGGCGAGCGCCTGCTGCAGGCTCAGCACCTCGTCGCTGATGGTGCCGAGCATCAGGCTCTCGCCGCGCACGACCGGCGCGGGCGTCACCCAGTGTCCGACGCCGGAATTGGCCAGCGAATGCCACGGAAATTTCTCGCCGGGATCCTTCTTGCGCGCCGGCGCGACGTCGGAATGGCCGAGCACCCGGTGCGCGGCGACGTTGCGGCGAAGCATGATGCCGCGGCACAACGTGATCACGGCGGCGATCTGGCGCGACGGATATTCCGGATAGCCCCAGTCATGGCCGCGATTGATGATCTCGATGCCGATCGAGCAGGAGTTGATGTCGTCCTCGCCGGCCCAGGACGAGACGCCCGCGTGCCAGGCGCGCTTGGCCTCGGGCACGCATTGCACGATGCGGCCGTCCTCCAGCACGACGTAATGCGCCGACACTTCGGTGCCCGCCGTGCACAGCCGCGCCAGCGCGCCCTCGACGTCGGGCATGCCGGTGTAGTGCAGCAGGATCATATCCGGCTGCCGTCCCTTGTTGCGGTCGCCATGGTTCGGCGAAGGGATGATGTCGGAGACGATCGAGGAATCCGGCTCGAACGTCCGCGTGTTCGCCGCGGCCTTGGGAACCGGGAGAACGCGTTGACGTTTCGAATCAGATCCAGACGGCGTGGAAGGACCGGACGACATAGACAGCTCAAGTCGGACAGAGAGTGGGCCAAGCCCTTCTCTTTACTATTCCTTTACCCTCCGCCGCGCGCAATCGCGCGGCGCGGTTAATGGATGCATTTTGGCGCATGTGTGTGGATGGAGCATCACCGACGCGTCACCTTTTCGACTTGTAACAAGCCGATCAACGGTTTCTTAACGCTAAGGGCCGTTACTGAGGATTGAAGAGCCGACCCGCGTCCGGAGGCGGCCAAAGCGTATTTTGGCTCGAAATCCCATGGCTGCCCGACAAATTCCACTGGGAACACTGGGTTTGCGGCCCGGGATGACCGGGCTCGGTAACCATGCTGGACGAGGGTTGGGTCGTGGAACCGCCGCGACGCGGAATTATTCGAGGCGTAATGGACTCGCTCGTCCCAGATCTCGCATGGACGCTCTGCGGGTGTGGCGCATGAGCTCGGTTCCGCACATCCCCGTTCTTGGCCGCGAGGCGGTCGATCATCTCGCGCCGCGCGCGGGCGGGATCTATATCGACGCCACCTTCGGTGCCGGCGGCTACAGCCGCGCCATTCTCGACGTGCCGGGAACCCGGCTGATTGCGATCGATCGCGACCGCACGGCGATCGCCGGCGGGGCTGAGCTCGTCCAACGCTCCGCGGGCCGGCTGACGCTGGTCGAGGACCGCTTCTCCAATCTCGCCGAGGTCTGTGCGGCGCAAGGCGTCGATGCCGTCGACGGCGTCGTGATGGATGTCGGGGTCTCCTCGATGCAGCTCGACCAGGCCGGCCGCGGCTTCTCCTTCCGTCTCGACGGTCCGCTCGACATGCGGATGGGGCAGGCGGGGCCGACGGCGGCCGACATCGTCGCGCGCGCCTCGGAAAGCGATCTCGCCGACATCATCTATCTCTTTGGTGAGGAGCGGCAGTCGCGCCGCATCGCCCGCGCCATCGTCGCCGACCGGCAGGAGACGCCGTTCACGACAACGCGCGCGCTCGCCGATATCGTCGGCAGGGTCGTGCGCTCGAAACCCGGCGATATTCATCCGGCGACGCGAACGTTCCAGGCCCTGCGCATCTTCGTCAACGAAGAGCTCGAGGAACTCCAGACCGCGCTCGCTGCGGCCGAGCGCGTGCTCAGGCCGGACGGCCGCCTCGTGGTGGTCTCGTTTCATTCGCTGGAAGACCGCATCGTCAAAAATTTCCTCGCCGAGCGTTCGAAGACCGGCGGCGGTTCGCGGCATCTGCCGGAAGTGGCGCAAACCGCGCCGAGCTTCCAGCTGCTGACCCGGCGGCCGGTGATCGCTGGCGAAGAGGAAGTCGCCCATAACCCACGCGCGCGTTCCGCAAAACTGCGTGCCGCCGAGCGCACGTCCGCGCCCGCGCACGACGACGGCGAGACCTCGTCCTGGCCAAAGCTCTCCGACGTGATGAGGGGCGGCTAGCGCATGCGCTTCATCCACCTCCTCGTCATCGGCGCGCTGATCTTCGCGGCGGCCTACGTCTACCGGATCAAGATGGACTCCACGGCGCGCACCGAAAAGGTGCTGCGGCTGCATGCGGAGATCCGCGAGCAGCGCGATGCGATCGCGGCGCTGCGCTCCGAATGGGCCAAGCTCGATGCGCCCTTGCGTCTGCAGGGCCTGTCCGACCGGCATCTGCCGCTCAAGCCGGTCAACGGCACGCAATATGACTCGCTGAAGAACCTGCCGGAGCGTCCGCCGCGGATGTTCAGGCCGGGCGAGCCGGATCCGATCGGGGCCATGCTCAACACCATCGAAGCCGCGAGCGATCCGGATACGGTGACGGGCTCCGTTCCTCAGCCCGAGGACAAGCAATGAGCGCTGTGACCCCGGCCAAGTCAACTCAAAAGCCGACCGAGCCCTGGCGGCAGCGGCTGATCCGCAGTCTGCTCTACGGGCGCAACGTTGACCGCGCCGCGAAGGCGCGCGCGCGCGTTGGCCTCGCGATGATCGCCTTTACCTCGGTCTACGTCCTGATCGGCGGCCGGCTCGTGATGTTCGCGATCGGTGCCGACGCCCACAGCGCGCGCCGTGCTGCCGCGGTGGTCGCGACCGCGCGGCCCGACATCGTCGACCGCAACGGCGCGATCCTGGCAACCGACGTCAAGGCCGCGAGCCTGTTCGGCGAGCCGCGCCGCATCATCGACAAGGACGAGGCGATCGAGCTTCTCACCGCCACCGTGCCCGACCTCGACGAGGCCGAGGTGCGCGAGCGCCTGTCGGCGCGAAAGGGTTTTGTCTGGCTCAAGCGCGAGATCACGCCGAGGCAGCAACAGGACATCCACAAGCTCGGCATTCCCGGCATCGGCTTCCTGCGCGAGAACAAGCGCGTCTATCCGACCGGCAACGAGGTCGCCCACCTCATCGGTCTCGTCAACATCGACAACCAGGGCATCGCCGGCATGGAGAAGTGGCTCGACAATCAAGGGCTCGCCGATCTCCACCGCGCAGGCTTTGCCACCGACCGGCTGCAAAAGCCGATCGAGCTGTCGGTCGATCTGCGCGTCGAGCACGCGCTGCGCGACGAGCTCTTGAAGGCCAAGGAAAAGTACCACACCAAGGCCGCTTCCGGCATCGTTTCGAATGTCAAGACCGGTGAGATCGTGGCGATGGTCTCGCTTCCGGATTTCGATCCCAACAATCCGAAGGAAGCGCACGACCCCGACCGCATCAACCGCCTGACTACGGGCGTCTACGAGATGGGCTCGACCTTCAAGGCGTTCACGCTGGCGATGGCGCTCGATTCCGGAAAGATCAATTTGAACTCGTCGTGGGATGCACGCGGAAACCTGCACTACGGCAAGTTCACCATCCACGACAGTCATTCGCTCGGACGTTTCATCAACACCAAGGAAGTGTTCTATTACTCCTCCAACATCGGCGCTGCGCGGATCGCGCTCGGCCAGGGCGTCGAGGCGCACAAGGCGTTCCTTGCCAAGATGGGCCAGTTGACGCGGCTGCGCACCGAGCTGCCCGAGAGCGCGGCTCCGCTGGTGCCGCGCCGCTGGAGTGAGCTGAACACCGTCACCATCGCGTTCGGCCAGGGCCTGTCGGTGGCGCCGCTCCAGGCGGTGATGGGCATCAACGCGCTGATGAACGGTGGCTATTTGATTCCGCCGACCTTCATGAAGCGAAGCGAATCCGAAGCGGCGGCGATGGCCAAGCGCGTGATCAAGCAAGAGACCAGCGACAAGATGCGGTATCTGATGCGGCTCAATGCGGAGGTCGGGTCGGCGAGACAGGCAGACGTCAAGGGCTATTATGTCGGCGGCAAGACCGGCACGTCCGAGAAAGTCATCAATGGCCGCTACGCCAAGAAGCGGGTGCTCAACTCCTTCACGGCGATCATGCCCTCCGACAATCCAAAATATCAGATCCTGATCATGCTGGACGAGCCGCAGGCGCTGCCCGAAACGCATGGTTTCATCACCTCGGGCTGGAACGCAGTGCCGACCGGCGGCAAGGTGATCGAGCGGATCGCGCCGCTTCTGGGCATCGAGCCACGATTTGACCTGCCGCCGTCCGACCGCCTTATTCTTGCAGCATCCAGGACAACCCAGTAATCAACGGGGGAGGCCGTCGCCGCTGCTGAGTCGGGGCTTTTCCGAAGATTCGGCTTTCCGGCACGGCATGTCGACTGGAAGACCATGAAGCTGCGCGACCTCCTAGGTCAGGACATTCCAGGCAATGATGCCGCAATCGAGCCCGCTGTCGCGGCGCTCGATGTGACCGGCGTTGCGCTCGACAGCCGTGTGGTCAAGCCCGGCGATCTCTTCTTCGCCCTCGCGGGCAGCAAGACCGACGGCGCGCGCTTCGTCGATGCCGCGATTGCAGCAGGCGCGGTGGCGATCGTCGGCGACCATGCACCTGATAGCAGCAAGGTGCCGTTCGTCACGGTGGCCAATCCGCGCCGCGCGCTGGCGCTGGCCGCGGCCAAATTCTTCCCCGCACAGCCGGCGACCATCGCGGCGGTGACCGGCACCAGCGGCAAGACCTCGGTCGCCGCGTTCACGCGCCAGATCTGGGAGCGGCTGGGGCATGCCTCCGCCAGCATCGGCACCATCGGTCTCGTCTCGCCCAAGCGTACCGTCTACGGTTCGCTGACGACGCCGGATCCGATCGCGCTGCACCGGCAGCTCGATGAGATCGCGCGCGAAGGCGTGACGCATCTCGCCTTCGAGGCGTCCTCGCACGGGCTCGACCAGTACCGCCTCGACGGCGTGCGTGTCTCCGCCGGCGGCTTCACCAATCTCTCGCGCGACCACATGGATTACCATCCAACCGTCGCGCATTATCTCGCAGCAAAACTCCGCCTGTTCCGCGAACTGGTACCGGCGGATGGGGCGGCGGTGATCTCCGCCGATCATGATTGCTCGGCGGAAGCAATCGATGCTGCCAGGTCGCACGGCCTGCGCGTGATGGCGGTCGGCCGCAACGGCGACGGGGGAGGCGAGGGCATTCGTCTCGCCGCGGCCGAGGTCGAAGGTTTTTCGCAAGTCCTTGCCGTCGAACATCGCGGCAAGCGTTATGCGGTCCGGCTGCCGCTGGCCGGCGAATTCCAGATCGAGAACGCACTGGTGTCGGCCGGTCTGGCCATCGGCACCGGCAGCGATCCGGCCAACGTGTTTGCGAGCCTCGAACATCTCGAAGGCGCCAAGGGTCGGCTCGAGCGCGTCGGCGAGCGCAACGGTGCGCCGATCTTCGTCGACTACGCCCACAAGCCCGACGCGTTGGAGAAGGCGTTGCAGGCTTTGCGGCCTTACGCAAAACGCCGGCTGGTCGTCGTGTTCGGCGCCGGCGGCGACCGCGATGCCGGCAAGCGCCCGATCATGGGCGAGATCGCGGCCGAGAACGCCGACCGCGTCATCATCACCGACGACAATCCGCGCAGCGAGAAGCCGGAAGCCATTCGCGCCGAAATCCTCGCGACTGCAAAAGGTGCCCGCGAAATCGGCGACCGTGCCGCGGCGATCCGCACCGCGATCGAGGAGTTGGAAGACGGCGATGCGCTGCTCGTCGCCGGCAAGGGCCACGAGACCGGGCAGATCGTCGGCGGCGAGGTGCTGCCCTTCAGTGATCACGAGGCGGTCGCCGCCGCATTAGCGTCGAGGGATGCATGAGCGCGCCAATATGGACGGTTGCCGAAGTGGCGCGTGCGCTGGGCGCTGCGGGATCATTTCGGGACACGCCGATCGACTTCGTCACCCAGGACAGCCGTCTGGTGAAGCCGGGCTGTCTGTTCGTCGCGCTCAGCGGTACGCCGAGCGGCGGCTTCATCTCGGCCTTTGCGAGTGCGCGTGACGGCTGGGAGTTCGCCGACAAGGCGGAAGCTTCGGGCGCGGTCGCGATGATCGTGCCGCACGAGATCGCCGGCATCCGCATTCCCCAAATCGTCGTCAAGGACACGCTGATCGACGGTCTCTGGGGCCTCGCACGCGCCGCACGCGCCCGTTTCAACGGACCGGTGATCGGACTCACCGGCAGCGCGGGCAAGACCAGCACCAAGGAATTCCTCGCGGCCTACCCCGGCGCCTATGCCAGCCCGTCGAGCTTCAACAATTTCTGGGGCGTGCCGCTGACGCTGTGTAACGCGAGGCCCGATGCCAGCCTCTGGGTCGTCGAGATGGGCATGAACCAGACCGGCGAGATCGCGCGGCTCAGCGAGCTGACGCGGCCGACCGTCGCGCTCGTCGTCAACGTTCAGCCGGTGCATCTGGAAAAGCTCGGCTCGCTCGAAGCCATCAGGCGCGAGAAGGTGTCGATCGCGCTCGGCCTGCCCGAGGACGGCGTGCTGGTGCTGCCTGCCGGGATCAAGGCGCCGGACTGGAAGGGCAAGGTCGTACGCTTCGGCGAGAAAGCCGAGGTGCACGAGGTCGCGCACGCGCCGCATGGCGAGAGCTGGCAGGTCGTGGCCGCGCTCGGCAAGAAGGAGATCGCCTTCAGCCTGACGCCGGGCGCACCGCACCGCGTGCAGAATGCGCTCGCTGCGCTCGCTTCGATCCGCGCCGCGAACCTCGATGCGGCGACGCTCGCGATCAAGCTCGACCGGGTCGGCATCATGACCGGCCGCGGCGTCGAGCAGGCGATCGGCGGCGTCACCGTGATCGACGACAGTTTCAACGGCAATCCGGCCAGCGTGGCTGCTGCACTGCAAAGCCTCCAGGCGCGCAACGTGACCGGCGGCCGCCGCATTGCGGTGCTCGGCGACATGCTGGAACTGGGCGATGACGCACCAAGCTACCACACGGCCCTCGCCAAGCATCTCGACGGCATCGACGGCGTCTACTGCGTAGGTCCCTTGATGCGCCATCTGTACGACGTGTTGCCGGCGGGCAAGGGCCTGGGCTGGCACGACGACCCCGCCACGCTGAAGCCGGGCGAGGTCGCAAATCTGCTGAGGGCAGGCGATGTCGTGGTTGTCAAGGGCAGCAAGAAGATGTTCTGGGTCAACAAGTTTGTGCCGGGCCTAGTGGCCGCCTTGCAGGCAAAGGCGTAAACTGCTTGGAAGGCGCTGTTCCCGAATCCCACCCTTTGCGGCGCGAAGCCGTCCGTTTTCCCAGAGGTCGCCCGACCCCATGAAGAAGACCCGCGAATGCGCGTGAGGCAAGTCAAGGCCAACACCAGGGCCGCGTGCAAAGGCGCCATAGGACCGTCTGAATGTTTTACTGGCTGATCGAGCTCTCCAACACATTTCCCGGCTTCGGTGCCGTTCGCACCTTCCTGAACGTCTTCCGCTACATCACCTTCCGCACCGGCGGCGCCGTCGTCACCGGCGCGCTGTTCGTGTTCCTGTTCGGGCCCTGGATCATCGACCATCTGCGCATCCGTCAGGGCAAGGGCCAGCCGATCCGGACCGACGGCCCGCAATCGCATCTCGCCAAGAAAGGCACGCCCACCATGGGCGGGCTGATGATCCTGTCCGGCCTCACGGTCGGCACCGTGCTGTGGGCCAATCCGCTCAACCCCTATGTCTGGATCGTGCTGGCGGTGACGCTCGGCTTCGGCTTCGTCGGTTTCTATGACGATTACCTCAAGGTGACCAAGCAGACCACGACGGGCTTCGGCAGCAAGCTGCGCCTGCTGATCGAGGCAGCCATCGCGCTGGTCGCCTGCTATGCGCTGGTGCGGTTGAACCGCGATCCCGCGTCGACCGCGCTGACGATTCCCTTCCTCAAGGACACCGTGCTGCATTTCGGCTGGTTCTTCGTCGTGTTCGGCGCCTTCGTCATCGTCGGCGCCGGCAATGCGGTGAACCTCACCGACGGTCTCGACGGCCTCGCCATCGTGCCCGTGATGATCGCGACCGCGAGCTTTGCGATGATCGCCTATCTCGCCGGCAACGCGGTGTTCGCCGACTATCTCCAGATCAAATATGTCGCCGGCACCGGCGAGCTCGCGGTGCTCTGCGGCGCGCTGCTGGGCGCCGGTCTCGGGTTCCTCTGGTTCAACGCGCCGCCGGCCTCGATCTTCATGGGCGACACCGGCTCGCTCGCGCTCGGCGGCATGCTCGGCGCAATCGCGGTCGCGGTGAAGCACGAGATCGTGCTCGCGGTGATCGGCGGCCTGTTCGTGCTGGAAGCGGTTTCCGTCATCGTGCAGGTGGTGTCGTTCAAGATGACGGGCAAGCGCATCTTCCGCATGGCGCCGATCCATCACCATTTCGAGCAACTCGGCTGGACCGAGCCGCAGATCGTGATCCGCTTCTGGATCATCTCGGTGATGCTGGCGCTCGCCGGTCTGTCGACGCTGAAGCTGCGGTGATCGATCGATGATCCCGGTCACATCCTTCGCCGGCAAGACGGTCGCGGTGTTCGGCCTCGGCGGCTCGGGGCTTGCGTCCTGTCACGCGTTGAAAGCGGGCGGCGCCGAGGTGATTGCCGCCGACGACAATGCCGAGAACGTCGCCAAGGCCGCGCAAGCGGGTTTCATCACGGCCGATTTGCGCAATGTCAGCTGGGCGAATTTCGCGGCGCTGGTGCTCGCGCCCGGCGTGCCGCTGACGCATCCGGTGCCGCACTGGAGCGTGCTGAAGGCGCGCGAGGCCGGCTGCGAGGTGATCGGCGATATCGAGCTGTTCTGCCGCGAGCGTCGCCGTCACGCGCCCAACGCGCCGTTCGTCGCGATCACCGGCACCAACGGCAAGTCGACCACGACCGCGCTGATTGCGCATCTGACAAAGGTCGCCGGCTACGACACCCAGACGGGCGGCAATATCGGCACCGCGATCCTGTCGCTGGAGCCGCCGCGCACGGGCCGCGTCCACGTCATCGAGATGTCGTCCTATCAGATCGACCTCACGCCCTCGCTTGATCCCTCCGTCGGCATCCTGCTCAATGTTAGCGAGGACCACATCGACCGTCACGGCACCCTCGCGCACTACGCTGCGGTGAAGGAGCGTCTCGTCGCCAGCGTGCAAGGAGGCGGCACCGCGATCGTCGGTGTCGACGATGGCTTCTGCCGCGACATCGCCGACCGGCTCGACCGCGCCGGCAAGAACGTGGTGCGGATCTCCGTCAAGAACCCGCTGGCCTCCGGCATCCATGTCGAGCACGGCAATATCGTGCGCACCGCTGGCGGCGCGCGGAGCGAGGTCGCAAAGCTCGGCGGCATCGGCTCGCTCCGCGGCCAGCACAACGCGCAGAACGCGGCCTGCGCCGCCGCCGCCGCGCTCGCGATGGGCATCAGCCTCGATGTGCTGCAGAACGGGCTGCGCAGCTTTCCCGGCCTCGCGCATCGCATGGAGCAGGTCGGCCGCCGCGGCAACGTGTTGTTCGTCAACGACTCCAAGGGCACCAACGCGGATGCGACTGCGCATGCGCTGTCGTCCTTTTCGGAGATCTTCTGGATCGCCGGCGGCAAGCCCAAGGCGGGCGGCATCACTGGCCTGACCGGCTACTTCCCGCGCATCCGCAAGGTCTATCTGATCGGCGAGGCCGCGCAGGAATTTTCGGGAACGCTGGGCACGCAAGTGGCGCACGAGATCAGCCAGACGCTGGACGTCGCCGTCGAGCACGCCGCGCGCGATGCCGAAGCCTCGGGCCTCGCGGATGCGGTGGTGCTGCTGTCACCCGCCTGCGCGTCCTTCGACCAGTACCGCAACTTCGAGATCCGCGGCACCAAGTTCCGCGAGCTGGTGCAGGCGCTGCCGGGTGTGAAGCCGGTGGTGTAGGGCGCGGCTACTCCTTGCTCCGCTGTCGTCGCCCGGCTTGACCGGGCGACCCAGTATCCCAGAGGCGGTGCTTGAGCCGGGAGGCCACGGCGTACTGGATGCCCCGGTCAAGCCGGGGCATGACGAGCATGTGAGGTCGGCGCTCGCTCCTATCTCCAAACATCCGCGTTTCCTTAACCCCCCGGTAACCAACCTCGGCGACCAATGGACCGACCTCTGTCCGAAAGCGGCCGCCCATGCTCTCCCGTGAAGAACGCACCCCCTTTTCCGAGTGGTGGTGGACCGTCGACAAGCCGCTGATGGGCGCCATCCTGGCGCTGATGCTCACCGGCGTGATCCTGTCGCTGGCGGCGAGCCCGCCGGTCGCGACCCGCATCGGGCTCGATCCGTTCCACTTCTTCAGCCGGCACGTGATGTTCCTGGCGCCCTCCTGCCTGGTGCTGCTCGGGGTGTCCTTCCTGACGCCGCGCGCGATCCGCCGCTCGGCCCTGATCATCTTCGCGGCCAGCATCATCCTGATCGTGCTGACGCTCGCGATCGGCCCCGAAGTGAAGGGATCGCGGCGCTGGATCACGCTGCTCGGCGTCAATATCCAGGCCTCCGAAATCGCAAAGCCGTCGTTCGTCGTCATCGCCGCGTGGCTGTTCGCGGAATCGACCAGGCGGCCGGAGATGCCGGCGACCTCGATGGCGCTGGTGCTGCTCTTGATGCTGGTCTCGCTGCTGGTGATGGAGCCCGACTTCGGTCAGACCATGCTGATCCTGATGGTGTGGGGCTCGCTGTTCTTCATCGCGGGCATGCGCATGATCTGGGTGTTCGGCCTGGCGGGCGCCGCCGCGGCCGGTCTGTTCAGCGCTTATCTGTTCGTCCCGCACGTCGCCGGCCGCATCAAGCGTTTCATGAATCCGGCTTCCGGCGACACCTTCCAGGTCGATACCGCCATGGAAGCCTTCTACAACGGCGGATGGTTCGGGCTCGGGCCGGGCGAGGGCATCGCCAAGCGCAGTCTGCCGGACAGTCACACCGACTTCGTGTTCGCGGTTGCCGCCGAGGAGTTCGGCATCATCCTGTGCCTTGCGATGCTGGCGCTGTTCGCCTTCGTCGTGATCCGCACGCTGTCGCGCGCCTACGCCAACGAGGACATGTTCTCGCGCTTTGCGGCGTCCGGCCTTGCGATCCTGTTCGGCGTGCAGGCCGCGATCAACATGTCGGTCAACCTCCAGCTCATCCCCGCCAAGGGCATGACGCTGCCCTTCATCTCCTACGGTGGCTCCTCGATCGTGTCGCTGGCCTATGGCGTCGGCATGATGCTGGCGCTGACGCGGCTGCGCCCGCGCACCGAAGTCGAGGCAAGCGGCCACGCCGAGGCGATGCGCAGTTACGCGTAAGCCGTCATTGCGAGGAGCGAAGCGACGAAGCAATCCAGGCTGTCTCCGCAGAGGCAGTCCGGATTGCTTCGCTTCGCTCGCAATGAAGAGAAAGACCTTGTAAAAGCAGTCTTCATGGACACTTCCCCCCTGATTCTTCTCGCCGCGGGCGGCACCGGCGGCCATTTGTTTCCGGCCGAGGCGCTCGGCGTCGAGCTGATCCGGCGCGGCTTTCGCGTCCGCCTCGTCACGGACGAGCGGGCGCTGCGCTATAGCGGGCTGTTCAGCAAGGACATGATCGACGTCGTCTCGAGCGAGACCGCGCGTGGCCGCAATCCATTGCAGCTTGCCTATGCCGGCCTCACGCTCGCCGCCGGCGCGCTGTCTGCCTATAGCCTGATCAAGCGATTGAAGCCCGTCGCCGTCGTCGGCTTCGGCGGTTATCCGACACTGCCGCCTCTGGTCGCTGCGAAGTTTGCGGGCGTCCCCAGCGTCATCCACGACGCCAATGCGGTGCTCGGCCGCGCCAACCGGTTCCTGGCGAGCCGCGTCCGCGCCATCGCGACGTCGTTGCCCGGCGTGCTCGACCGCGATCCGGCGCTGGCAGGCAAGACCACGACCGTGGGCACGCCGATGCGTCCGGCGATCCTCGCCGCAGCCGCCGTGCCATATGTCGCGCCTGAAGCGAACGGACCGCTGCGCCTGCTCGTCGTCGGCGGCAGCCAGGGTGCGCGCATTATGGCCGACGTCGTCCCCGGTGCGATCGAGCGCCTCGAGCCTGCGCTATGGAGCCGGCTCGTCCTGACCCAGCAGGTGCGCGACGAAGACATGGCGCGCGTGCGCGCGGTCTACGACAAGCTCAAGATCAACGCCGAGCTCGCGCCGTTCTTCACCGATCTGCCGGCGCGGCTCGCCTCCAACCATCTGGTGGTGTCGCGTTCAGGCGCCGGCACGGTCGCCGAACTCGCCGCGATCGGACGGCCCTCGATCCTGGTGCCGCTGCCCGGCTCGATCGACCAGGACCAGTTCGCCAATGCCGGCGTGCTGGCCAAGGTCGACGGCGCGATCCGTATCCCGCAGAACGAGTTCACCTCCGACCGGCTCGCCGCCGAGATCTCCGCCTTCGCCGCCGAGCCCGCGCATCTTGCTTCCATGGCCGCGGCCGCGAAGGGGGCGGGGCGGCTCGATGCGGCCGAACGTTTGGCCGATCTGGTGGTCAAAGTCGCGGGAATCTGACGCGAAAAAGCCCTTGTCTTGGCCTTCCAAAGCGGGGCATCCAGTAGGAAAGGCGCGCGGCTGATTTGGCCGTGACCTTCGCCAGATGCCGCCTTTCCGGCGGCAAGGTCAGGGAACAGAGCATGAGACTGCCGCGCGAGATCGGACCCATCCACTTCGTCGGGATCGGCGGGATCGGCATGAGCGGGATCGCCGAGGTGCTGGTCAATCTCGGCTACGCCGTGCAGGGCTCGGACGCCTCCGACAATTACAATCTCGACCGTCTGCGCAAGGCAGGTGCCAAGGTCTCGGTCGGCCACAAGGCCGAGAATGTCGACGGCGCTGCGGTCGTCGTCGTCTCCACCGCGATCAAGCGCGACAACCCGGAACTGATGGCGGCGCGCGAACGGCGCATTCCCGTGGTGCGCCGCGCCGAGATGCTGGCCGAGCTGATGCGGCTGAAGAGCTGCGTCGCGATCGCCGGCACCCACGGCAAGACCACCACGACCACGATGGTCGCAACGCTGCTCGATGCCGGCGGCCTCGATCCCACCGTGATCAATGGCGGCATCATCAATGCCTATGGCTCGAATGCGCGCCTCGGTGCCGGCGACTGGATGGTGGTGGAAGCCGACGAAAGCGACGGCACGTTTTTGAAGCTGCCGACGGACGTTGCGATCGTCACCAATGTCGACCCCGAGCATCTCGATCACTTCAAGACCTTCGAGGCGGTGCAGGACGCGTTCCGGCATTTCGTCGAGAACCTGCCGTTCTACGGCTTCGCGGTGATGTGCATCGACCATCCCGTCGTGCAGAGCCTCGTCGGCAAGATCGAGGATCGCCGCATCATCACCTATGGCGAGAATCCGCAGGCCGATGTGCGGTTGCTTGACCTCACCCCGATGGGCGGTGGCTCCAAGTTCAAGGTGGCGTTCCGCGATCGCAAGACCGGCGCCGTGCACGAGATCGCCGATCTCATGTTGCCGATGCCGGGACGCCACAACGCCTCCAACGCGACGGCCGCGATTGCGGTCGCGCGCGAACTCGGCGTGTCGGACGAGGCGATCCGCAAGGCGATCGCAGGCTTCGGCGGCGTCAAGCGCCGCTTCACCAAGACCGGCGAGTGGAACGGCGTCACGGTGATCGACGATTACGGTCATCACCCCGTCGAGATCGCGGCAGTGCTGAAGGCGGCGCGGGAATCCACCAACGGCAAGATCGTCGCCGTGGTGCAGCCGCATCGCTACACCCGCCTGCAATCGCTGTTCGAGGAATTCTGCACCTGCTTCAACGATGCGGATGCGGTTGTTGTCGCCGATGTCTATGCCGCCGGCGAGGCGCCGATCGACGGCATCGACCGTGATCATTTCGTCGCGGGCCTGCGCGCCCACGGCCACCGCGAGGTGATCCCGCTGCCGGCCGCGCCGGAGCTCGCAGGTATCGTCAAGGGCCTTGCGAAGCCCGGCGATCTCGTCGTGTGCCTTGGCGCCGGCAACATCACGCAATGGGCGTATGCGCTGCCCGGCGAATTGAAGGCGCTGGGGTGAGCGAGCGGATGTCAAGTCATCGTCGACCACCGCCCGTGTGGCCACCCCTCTCCCTAACCCTCCCCCGTAAGGGGGGAGGGAACCCATCCGCCGGCGCCTCCCTGACTCTCGCAAAGGATCAGAGCGCAGCTGTGACGCTGGATGAGGTGAGCACGCTGGTCAGGCTCCCTCCCCCCTTGCGGGGGAGGGTTGGGGAGAGGGGTAAGCCCCGGGCGCTGGCGGACAACGTCACACGGCGCAATCTCAATCTAGCTCGCATGTCGGTCAGCGCGCCATGAGCTTCCCCGACATCACGCCCGAACTCAAAGCCGCAATGCCGGAGCTGCGCGGCCGGATGCTGGCCAACCAGTCGCTGGCCGAGCTCACCTGGTTTCGCGTCGGTGGTCCCGCGCAGATGCTGTTCACGCCGGCGGATGAGGACGATCTCGCTTACTTCCTCGCGCATCTTGCGTCCGACATTCCCGTCTATATCGTCGGCGTCGGCTCCAACCTGATCGTGCGTGACGGTGGCATTGCGGGCGTGGTGATTCGGCTGGCGCCACGCGCCTTTGGCGAGGCGAGCGCGAGCGGCGATGTCGTCACCGCTGGAACTGCCGCGCTCGACAAGCGCGTGGCGGAAGTGGCGGCCTCCGCCAATATCGGCGGGCTCGAATTCTATTTCGGCATTCCCGGCACCATCGGCGGTGCGCTGCGCATGAATGCGGGCGCCAATGGCGGCGAGACCAAGGACGTGTTGATCGAGGCGACCGGCGTTGCGAGGGACGGCAGCAAGCACGTGTTCTCGAACGCCGACATGAAGTTCGTCTACCGCAACAGCGGCGTCGACCCCTCCATCATCTTCACCTCCGCGCGCTTTCGCGGAGAGATCAGGGATACTGATACGATCCGCGCGCGCATGGCGGAGGTGCAGACCCACCGCGAGACCGCGCAGCCGATCCGCGAAAAGACCGGCGGCTCGACCTTCAAGAACCCGCCCGGCCATTCCGCCTGGAAGCTGGTCGACGCCGCCGGCTGCCGCGGCCTGCGCGTCGGCGGCGCGCAGGTCTCGGAGATGCACTGCAATTTCCTGATCAACACGGGCGATGCCACCGCGCACGACATCGAGACGCTGGGCGAGACCGTGCGCGAACGGGTGAAGGCAAACTCCGGAATTGGGCTACATTGGGAAATCAAGCGGATTGGAATTCCCGGCTAACCTGGACAGGCGACGAGAGAACATGCGCATCACCATCCTCTTCGGCGGCTCCAACCGGGAGCGTCTGGTTTCGGTCGCCTCAGCCCAGGCGTTACATCAGGCGCTGCCCGAGGCCGATCTCTGGTGGTGGGACGTCGAGGACAAGGTGCATGTCGTGCAGTCGAAGCAACTGCTCGAACACGCCCGTCCATTCGAGGACGAGTTCAAGCCCGGCACATCGGGCATTCCGCTGGGGCAGGCGCTCGACCAGGCCAAGACGGAAGGCCGCGTGCTGGTGCTCGGCCTGCATGGCGGGCGCGCGGAGAACGGCGAATTGCAGGTGATGTGCGAGGCGCGCGGCGTGCCTTTCACCGGATCGGGCTCGGCCTCCTCGCATCTCGCCTTCGACAAGATTGCGGCCAAGCATTTCGCCGCGCTCGGCGGCGTGACGCCGCCGGCCAATGTTGCGCTGGACAAGATCGACGAGGCCTTCGCCGAATACGGCCGGCTGATCGCAAAGCCGGCGCGCGACGGCTCGAGCTATGGCCTGATCTTCGTCAACGCCAGGCAGGATCTCGTCGCCGTCCGCAATGCGGCGAAGCACGAAGACTATGTGATCGAGCCCTACATCGCGGGCGTCGAGGCGACCTGCGGCGTGCTGGAGCGCGCCGACGGCTCGATCATGTCGCTGCCGCCGATCGAGATCATTCCGGGCGAGGGCAATTTCGACTACGCCGCAAAATATCTCCTGAAGTCGACCCAGGAGATCTGCCCCGGCCGTTTTTCGCCCGAGATCACCGCTGCGCTGAAGGAGCAGGCGATGCTGGCGCATCGCGCGATGTCCTGCACCGGCTATTCCCGCTCGGACTTCATCGTCTCCGACAGGGGCCTGATCTATCTCGAGACCAACACGCTGCCCGGGTTGACCAAGTCCTCGCTCTACCCAAAGGCGCTGAAAGCCGAAGGCATCGAGGTCGTCGACTTCCTGCGCGGCCTGGTCGAGCTCGCCGAGCGGGGCGTAAGAAAATAATTAGGACTGGTTAACGGCCGAACCGGCGAAATGCCCGGTTTTGGAACCCAAAACCGGTAAAATGCCGGACATCGCGGCATAAATGCCTCACATGCCTGGGCAAAACGCATCCCGCGTTAACGAAGTTTACCTTTTGTTTACCAGGACGTCCGAAGGTTAACGCTGGCGGCGCATATGACGCTTTGGCTGCCGGCGCGTGGGCTGTTGCGGGTGATGTCACCTCCAGCGAACGCTTTGAAGGGGAGAGGTTTTCTTCTTCTGAAGACCAGCACCCGGCCCGGCAAGTCCGAGACGTCATGTTCGCCAGGACCCGCGCGATGTCGCGGGCTAACTGTTGACGAGCTCGTGCAATGGATGGTGCAGGAAGCCTCACCCGGTCGTTTCTGAGATCGCTGAGGCCCCAAGCTGACCTGAAGGCGGCCGCTATCGGAGCGGTCGTGCTTCTGCGCGAGTGGGTGCAGGATAAGCGCGACCAGAAGCGCGCTGTCGCCCAGAACAAGATCAGGTCCAAGACCAAAGCCAAGCCCGTCGTCGAGCGCGAGCCGCCGCCGCGCGTGGTCGCGCTGGTCGAGCGCTATGCGCCGCGCCGGATCGGGATCACCATGACCGTTCTGCTGCTGGTCGGAAGCTGCGGCTTCGGCATCGTCAGGGGCGGGCACCTCCAGGATTTCATCGCCGCAGTCAGCGACACCCGCAACGCGCTGGCCAATTCCGCCGGCTTCCGCATCACCTCTGTCGTGATCAACGGCCGCAAGCAGCTTAGCCAGGACGAGATCCTCGCGGTCGGCGGGGTCAGCGGCCGCTCCTCGCTGCTGTTTCTTGACGCCGACGTCGTGCGCGACAAGCTCAAGGCCAATCCCTGGATCGCGGACGCGACCGTGCTGAAGCTCTATCCGGGCCGGCTCATGATCGACATCACCGAGCGCCAGGCGTTCGCGCTGTGGCAGGAGGCCGGCCGGCTCTCCGTCATCGCCGATGATGGTGCGGTGCTCGAGCCTTACGTCTCGCGCCGGTTCCTGTCGCTGCCGCTCGTGGTCGGCAAAGGCGCCGACACCCAGGCGCGCGATTTCCTGGCGCTGCTGGCGCGCTATCCGCAGATCAATTCGGTGATCAAGGCCGCGATCTATGTCGGCGAGCGGCGCTGGAACCTGAGGCTCAAGGATGGCCTCGACATCCGTCTGCCCGAGCAGGACGTCGGCAACGCCCTCGCGACGCTGTCCAGGCTCGACAAGGAGGACAAGCTGTTCTCCCGCGACATCGTCGCCGTCGACATGCGCCTGCCCGATCGCCTGGTGGTGCAGCTGTCCGACGACGCCGCCAAGGCACGCGAGGACCTGTTCAAGGACAAGAAGAAAAAGAAGGCCGGGGACGCCGCATGACCGGTCTTGATCGCACCCAGACCCCGAAGACGCGCCCGATGCCGCACAAGCGCGGCGGCATCGTCGCCTGCCTCGATATCGGCACCAGCAAGATCGCCTGCATGATTGCGCGGCTGAGGCCGTCGGCGCCGAGCGAAGCCCTGCGCGACCGTACCCACGCGGTGGAGCTGATCGGTTACAGCCAGATCCAGTCGCGCGGCATGAAGGCCGGCGCGGTGATCGATCTTGCCGAATGCGAGCAGGCGGTACGGCAGGCCGTCGGGCTGGCGGAGAAGATGGCCAAGGTGCGGGTCGAGTCCGTGCTGCTGTCGGTCTCCGGCGGCCGGCTCTCCGGCCAGCTGGTCGAAGCTGCGGCCGACATCCGCGGCGGCGCCGTGACGCCGGCCGATGTCAGCCGCGTCACCTCGACCGGCATGCGCCACGCCACCGGCGAGGGCCGCACCGTGCTGCACGCGCTGCCGGTCGGCTACACGCTCGACGGCGTCAAGGGCATCCGCGATCCGCGCGGCATGGTCGCGCATCAGTTCGGCGTCGACATGAACGTCGTCACCTGCGAGGCCACCGTTGCCCGTAACCTGATGCTGGCGGTGGAGCGCTGCCACATCAATGTCGAAGCCATGGCGGCGAGCCCGTATGTGGCCGGCCTATCGGTGCTGACCGACGACGAGGCCGATCTCGGTGCGGCCGTCGTCGAGATGGGCGCGGGCACCACCACTATCGCGGTCTATTCCGGCGGCCGCTTCGTGCATGCGGCGGGCTTTGCGGTCGGCGGGCAACACATCACGATGGATCTCGCGCGCGGACTCTCCGCGACCATTGCCGATGCCGAGCGAATCAAGACGTTATATGGGACCGTCATCACCGGTGGATCGGACTCGCGTGAGCTGATGTCTGTACCGACAGCCGGTGACGAGCAGGATCTGCCGCAGATCGTCTCCCGCGCCACCATCGCCAACATCGTCAAGCACCGTGCCGAGGAAGTCTTCGAAATGGTTCGGGACAAGCTGAAGGATTCGCCCTTCGCCTCAGAGCCCAACGGCCGCGTCGTGCTCTCCGGCGGCGCCTCGCAGCTCACCGGCCTCGTCGAACTCGGCACGCAGATTCTCGGCCGGCCCGTGCGGGTCGGACGTCCGCTCGGTTTCGGCCGGCTGCCCAACGAAGCGAAGAACGCCGCGTTTGCGGTGCCGGCCGGGCTCCTCGTCTACCCGCAATATGTTCATCACGAGCATGTCGAACCGCGGCATACGCGGCAGCAGGTCAAGACAGGGACGGGCGGTTATTTTGGAAAGGTCGGACGATGGCTACGCGAGGGCTTCTGATGAACCGGTTCCGCAACCTTCGCATTTCACCAACTCCCGCGGCCGCCGGCCGGGGCGAACCCACGCGCGCGTGATCGAGAGGCAAACATGACCATCAGCATCAATGTTCCTGATATTCACGAATTGAAGCCCCGGATCACCGTGTTTGGCGTCGGCGGCGCCGGTGGCAACGCCGTCAACAACATGATCACGGCGGGCCTCCAGGGCGTCGACTTCGTGGTCGCCAACACCGACGCGCAGGCGCTGACGATGTCGAAGGCGCAGCGCATCGTGCAGATGGGCACTGCGGTCACGCAAGGCCTCGGTGCGGGTTCGCAGCCGAACGTCGGCGCGGCGGCGGCGGAAGAGGTGATCGACGAACTGCGCGACCATCTCTCGGGCGCCAACATGGTGTTCGTCACCGCCGGCATGGGCGGCGGCACCGGCACCGGTGCAGCACCCGTCATCGCCAAGACCGCGCGCGACATGGGCATCCTCACCGTCGGCGTCGTGACCAAGCCGTTCCACTTCGAGGGCGGACGCCGCATGCGCACCGCCGAGGCCGGCATCAACGAACTGCACAAGGTCGTCGACACGCTCCTGATCATCCCGAACCAGAACCTGTTCCGGGTCGCCAACGAGAAGACCACCTTCGCCGACGCCTTCGCGATGGCCGACCAGGTGCTCTATTCCGGCGTTGCCTGCATCACCGACCTGATGGTCAAGGAAGGTCTGATCAACCTCGACTTCGCCGACGTTCGCGCCGTCATGCGCGAGATGGGCAAGGCGATGATGGGTACGGGCGAAGCTTCCGGTGACAAGCGCGCGCTGACCGCTGCTGAAGCCGCGATCGCCAACCCGCTGATCGACGATAGCTCGATGAAGGGCGCCAAGGGCCTCCTCATCTCGATCACCGGCGGCAAGGACCTCACCTTGTTCGAGGTTGACGAAGCCGCGACCCGCATCCGCGAGGAAGTCGATCAGGACGCCAACATCATCGTCGGCGCGACCTTCGACGAAGCGCTCGACGGCCTGATCCGCGTCTCGGTCGTCGCCACCGGCATCGAGCAGGCAACGATCGCCCGCAACACCCAGGCCACCAGCGCCCCGGTCGCGAACGCGGCGCCGCAGCAGATTCAACAGGTGCAGCAGGCTCCCGCTGCTCCGGCCGCCGCTGCCGAGAGCCGTCTCGCCGATCTGACCGCGCGTCTGCGCGCCGACAATCAGCGCATGGCCGAGCGCGCCCAGAAGCTGGAAGCCCAGATCCCGGCCGCCGCCCCGACCGCGCCGCGTCCGAATGTCGAGCGCGCCGCGCTGGCCGCCATCGCGGCTGCCGTTGCCGAGGTCCCGCAGGCGCCCGCGCCGATGCAGACCTATGGCGACGTCACGGTACGCCCGATCGCGCAGAAGCCGACGCTGTTTCCGGAGCCCGACATGGCCCCCGTCGCGATGCAGGAGCCGATGACGCCGGAAACCTTCATCCCGCCGCAGGCCGAGCGTGGGCCGGTCCGTGCACCGCGGATGCCGCGTATCGACGAACTGCCGATGCCGGCCCAGGCTGAGCTTCGCCAGGCCCGCGGCGAGGTTGAAGAAGAGACCCCGCAGAAGACCCGCCTGTCGCTGCTCCAGCGCCTCGCCAATGTCGGCCTCGGCCGCCGCGACGAGGAGAGTGAGGCGCCGGTCGCAGCCCGCACCGCCGGTCCCGCGATGCCGCCGTTGCCCGATCGCCGGCCCCAGAAGAGCGTGGCGCAGCAGATCGCGGCAAGCGAGCCGGTATCGGAGTATGCCCGCCGTCCTGCGCCTCAGGGCCTGGACATGCATGGCCGCCCGGCGCCTGTTGCGCCGGCGCCACAGGGTGACGACCATCTTGATATCCCGGCCTTCCTGAGGCGTCAGGCGACCTGAGGATTGTTACAATACGGCTGACGAAAAAAGGTCCCGGCGGGAAGCTTGCCGGGACCTTTCCTTTGGTCCCGTGCATGCCCGGATTGCGGGATCAAACAACTGATTTTAAATCATTAATTACGCATTTGGTGGTTCAGTAAAACTGCCGATAACGGCCCCAAACTCCGGCGCAATTTGGTTAAGCCTTGGCGCGAATACGGCAGGTTTGGGGTAACAATCGGTAAAAAAGCGTGAGTTGGCGCTGTTTGAGGCTGTGACTATGGTTTGCCGTGACTTGGGGATACGGAGATTCGCAACCGTCGGCACTGGCCGGCCAAGCGGGCCTAGTATAAGTCGCAGTGGGTCGTAGTGGGGCGGATTCCTGATGAAATTTAGCCGGCAAACAACGCTTCGTGCGCAAGCCACCGTGGCCGGCGTTGGCGTTCATTCCGGGCTTCCCGTCACTCTCACGCTGGGGCCTGCGCCCGTCGATGCGGGGTTTGTTTTTGTCCGCACCGGCCTCGAGGGAAGTGACCGTGAGATTCAGGCGACCGCCGACCAGGTGATCGCGACAGACTTCGCCACCGTCCTCGGCGATCGTGACGGCCCGTTGGTTTCGACCGCCGAGCACGTGCTCGCTGCGCTGCGGGGCATGGGCGTCGACAACGCCACCATCGAGATCGACGGACCGGAAGTGCCGATCATGGACGGCAGCGCCGCGGCCTTCATTGCCGCGATCGACCAGGCCGGCATCGTCAGCCAGCCGGCACAGCGCCGCTTCATTCAGATCTTGAAGCCGATCTCGGCCAAGGTCGGTGACTCCTTCGGCGAGATCCGGCCCCACGCCAACGGATTCCGCGTTGATATCGAGATCGACTTCACCAATCCCGTCATCGGCCAGCAGAGCTACGGCTTCGATCTGAGCCCGGAGCGCTTCCGCCGCGAAGTCGGCCGTGCCCGGACTTTCGGCCTGATGTGCGACGTCGCCCGGCTCTGGAGCGCGGGTTACGCACTCGGCGCTTCCTTCGACAATACCGTCGTGTTCGACGACGAGCGGCTGCTCAACACCGAGGGCCTGCGCTACGCCGACGAATGCGCCCGCCACAAGGTGCTGGACGTGATCGGCGATCTCGCGCTGGCCGGCCTGCCGCTGCTTGGCGCCTACCGCTCGGTGCGTGGCGGTCACAAGCTCAACCACGCTGTCCTGACCGCGCTGCTCGCCGACCGTACCGCCTGGCGGGTGGTCGAGGGCGAGGCGGTCCGCCGCACCACGCGTCCCGTGGGCGAAGTCGGTCGCGGCATCGTCGGCGGGCGCATCGCCGCAGCCTACGGGCCGGACGTGTCCTGAAGAGACCTGTCGCCACTGGCGTTCTGTTGCCGTCGGCGTTTGGCGGCGGCTTTCCCAGGGAAACTCCTGGTAACGATGATCGGCTAGGATTGCGGCGCGTTCGCCTTAATCCGGGCGAAATGCCTGCCTATCCGGTTGGTTCGAGATCGTTTTTCGGTTACACGGCGTGGTCGCATGGCAGGCGCCACGGCTACATTTCGCGCCCATGACGGGGTTCATGGGCTGGCGGACACCGCATCACAGGGCGTCAGGGCTTAAATTCATGTCGGCACAGCGTATGACGCGCGGATATCTCTCGGTCTCGCCTGGAGTCCGCGGGCTGCTTCAAGCCGCCACCTTCGTGGTGCTCGCGCTGCCGCTGGCCGGCTGCGGCACCGGCGCGCTCTGGGACAAGTTCACCGCCAAGGACGACACCTTCACCGAGGAGCCCGCCGACAAGATCTATAATGAGGGCCTGTACCTCATGAACGAGAAGAAGGACATGAAGGGGGCGAACAAGAAGTTCGAAGAGGTCGACCGCCAGCATCCTTATTCCGACTGGGCCCGCAAATCGCTGTTGATGTCGGCCTATGCCTCCTACCAGGGCGGCGACTATGACGGCTGCATCGGCGCCGCGACCCGCTACGTCACGCTGCATCCCGGCAGCCCGGACGCGGCCTATGCGCAATACCTGATCGCCGCCTCCCATTACGATCAGATCCCGGACATCAGCCGCGACCAGGCCCGCACCGAGAAGGCGATCGCCGCGCTGGAAGAGGTGAACCGCAAATATCCGAACTCGGAATATGCGACCTCGGCCAAGGCCAAGATCGAGGGTGCGCGCGACCAGCTCGCCGGCAAGGAAATGAATGTCGGCCGCTATTACATGCAGAAGCGCGACTACACGGCGGCGATCAACCGCTACAAGGCCGTCGTCACGCAGTACCAGACCACCCGCCATGTCGAGGAGGCTCTGTTCCGGCTCACCGAGGCCTATATGACGATCGGCATCGTCGCCGAGGCGCAGACCGCAGCCGCGGTGCTTGGCCACAATTTTCCTGACAGCCGCTGGTACAAGGACGCCTATAATCTTGTAAAATCCGGGGGTCTCGAGCCGAGCGAGAATCAGGGTTCCTGGATGAGCAGGGCCTTCAAGAAGATAGGCCTATAGTCTCGGCTAGGAAATTTGATTCCATGCTGGCGCGTCTGTCGATCCGTGACATCGTCCTGATCGAGCGGCTCGATATCGAATTCGCCACCGGACTTGCGGTTTTGACCGGTGAGACCGGTGCGGGCAAATCCATCCTGCTCGATGCCTTTGCACTGGCGCTCGGCGGCCGCGGCGACGCCGGGCTCGTGCGCCATGGCGCGGAGCAGGGGCAGGTCACCGCCGTCTTCGATATCCCCAAAAATCACCCTGCGATGAAGATTCTGGCCGAGAACGGCCTGGATGATACCGGCGAGATGATTCTCCGCCGGGTGCAACTCGCCGACGGCCGCACCCGCGCCTTCATCAACGACCAGTCGATCAGCGTGCAGACGCTGAAGGCGGTCGGTGGCGCCCTGGTCGAGATCCATGGCCAGCATGACGAGCGCGCGCTGGTCGATGCCGCCACCCACCGCCGCCTGCTCGACGCCTTTGCCGGGCTCGAAAAGGACGTCACCGCGGTCGAAGCGCTCTGGGACGCGCGCCGCACGGCCAGCGCCGCGCTGGAAGAGCACCGCGCCGCCATGGAGCGCGCCTCGCGCGAGGCGGACTATCTGCGCCACGCCTCCGACGAGCTAAAGCAGCTCGCGCCCAAGGATGGCGAGGAGACCTCGCTCGCCGGTCGCCGCACCACCATGATGCAGGGCGAGAAGATCGCCTCCGATTTGCGGGAGGCGCAGGAAGCCGTCGGCGGCAATCATTCGCCGGTCGCCTCCCTGTCGGCCGCGGTGCGCCGGCTGGAGCGGCGCGGTGTCAATTCGCCGGCGCTGGTCGAGCCTGCCGTGAAGGCGATCGACACCGCGATCAACGCGCTGGAGGAAGCCGACCAGCATCTCCTGGCCGCGCTCGCCGCGACCGACTTCGATCCGGGTGAGCTCGAGCGCATCGAGGAGCGGCTGTTCGCGCTACGCGCCGCCTCGCGCAAATATTCGACGCCGGTCGATGGCCTCGCCGCGCTTGCCGCCAAATATGCTGCCGACGTCGTCCTGATCGATGCCGGTGCTTCGCGGTTGAAGAAGCTGGAGCAGGCAGCGATCGAGGCTGACGCGCGCTATGCCGCTGCCGCCAAGAAACTGTCGATGGCGCGGCAGAAGTCGGCGGACAAGCTCAACAAGGCGGTCAACGCCGAGCTCGCGCCGCTCAAGCTCGAACGCGCCAAGTTCATGACGCAAGTCGAGACCGATGAGGCCGCGCCGGGCCCGCAAGGTTTCGACCGCGTCGAGTTCTGGGTGCAGACCAATCCCGGCACCAAGCCGGGTCCGATGATGAAGGTCGCTTCCGGCGGCGAGCTCTCGCGCTTCCTGCTGGCGCTCAAGGTCGTGCTGTCCGACCGCGGCTCGGCGCCGACGCTGGTGTTCGACGAAATCGACACCGGGGTCGGCGGTGCGGTCGCGGACGCCATCGGTGGGCGGCTCGCGCGGCTTGCCGGCAAGGTGCAGGTGATGGCCGTGACCCACGCCCCACAGGTCGCCGCCCGTGCCGGCCAGCATCTGCTGATCTCCAAGGACGCCCTCGACAAGGGCAAGCGCGTCGCCACCCGCGTCAATGCGCTGGCCGCCGACCACCGCCGCGAGGAGATCGCCCGCATGCTCGCCGGCGCCGAGATCACGGCCGAGGCGAGGGCGGCCGCCGATCGGCTGCTCAAGGCGGCGAGTTAGACTTTGTGTCCCGGATGCGCGTAGCGCGAGCCGGGACACGGAATGCCGCCACACAGGCCCCGGCTCTGCAGCGCACGGCTCCGCGCTGCGCAGCGTCCGGGGCACGAGACCAACCGCCTTTACCCTCCCGCCCGCTCCGTCGTATCCAAGCACCATGGCAAGAGCAGCAAAATCCAAAGCAAGGCCGCTTCGCGACGTCGCCGACCTCACCAAGGCGCAGGCCAAGGTCGAGCACATGCGGCTCGCACTCGAACTCGAAGAGCACGACAGGCGCTATTATCAAGACGACGCGCCCACCGTGACCGACGCCGAGTACGACGCGTTGCGCCAGCGCTTCAACGCGATCGAAAAGCGCTTTCCGGATTTCGTCAGCGCGGAGTCGCCGTCCCAGAAAGTCGGCGCGGCACCGTCGGGTCGCTTCAGGAAAGTCCGGCATTCCGTTCCGATGCTGTCGCTCGACAACGCGTTTGCCGAAGAGGACGTCCGCGACTTCGTCGGCCGCATCGTGCGCTTCCTGAAGCTCGACGACGACAAGGTCGATTTCTCGGCCGAGCCGAAGATCGACGGCCTCTCGATGTCGCTGCGCTACGAGGGCGGCGAGCTCGTCACCGCGGCGACCCGCGGTGATGGCGCCGAAGGCGAGGACGTCACCGCCAACATCCGCACCCTCGAAGACGTGCCGCAGAAGCTGAAAGGCCGCAACGTCCCTGACATCTGCGAGGTGCGCGGCGAGGTCTACATGACCAAGAGGGCCTTCCTGACACTCAACAAGAAGCAGGTCGAGGCCGGCGAGGCGCCGTTCGCCAATCCGCGCAATTCGGCCGCAGGCTCGCTCCGGCAGAAGGACCCGACCATCACCGCCTCGCGCCCCCTGGGCTTCTTCGCCTATGCCTGGGGCGAGATGAGCGCGATGCCGGAGGGTACGCAGAGCGGCATGATCGGCTGGTTCGAGCGCTGCGGCTTCAAGACCAATCCGTTGACCAGGCTCTGTCATTCCGTCGAGGAGTTGCTCGCGTTCCATCAGTCGATCGAGGAGCAGCGCGCAAAGCTCGATTACGACATCGACGGCGTCGTCTACAAGGTCGACCGCATCGACTGGCAGGAACGGCTCGGCTTCGTCTCACGCACGCCGCGCTGGGGCATCGCGCACAAATTCCCGGCCGAGCGCGCCGTGACGGTGCTGCGCGACATCGAGATCCAGGTCGGCCGCACCGGCTCGTTCACGCCGGTCGGCAAGCTCGAACCGGTCGGCGTCGGCGGCGTGATCGTGCAGAACGTCACCCTGCACAACGAGGACTACATCAAGGGCATCGGCAACAAGGGCGAGGTGCTGCGCGAGGGGCGCGATATCAGGATCGGCGACACCGTCGTGATCCAGCGTGCTGGCGACGTCATCCCGCAGGTGGTCGACGTCGTCCTCGACAAGCGGCCGAAGAGCGCAAAGGAATTCCACTTCCCGACGAAGTGCCCGTGCCCGCTGCACACCGACGTCACGCGCGAGGAGACGGCGGCCGGCGAAGAGGGCTCGCGCGCCCGCTGCACGGGCGAATTCGCCTGTCCCTATCAGAAGATCGAGCACCTCAAGCTGTTCGTGTCGCGGCGCGCCTTCGACATCGACGGTCTTGGCGAGAAGCAGCTCCAGTATTTCTTCGACGAGGGATGGGTGAAGGAGCCCGCCGACATCTTCACGCTGGAGAAGCGCAATGCGAAGCTGAAGCTCGAGGAGATCGAGGGCTACGGCGCAACGTCGGTGCGCAACCTGTTCGGCGCCATCGAAAGCCGGCGCAGAATCGCGCTGGAGCGCTTCGTCTATGCGCTCGGGATGCGTCATGTCGGCGAGACCACGGCGCTGGCGCTCGCACGCGGCTATGGCTCGTGGGACGCCTTCCACGACGCCTGTCTCAAGGTCGCCAAGGGCGACGAGGAGGCGATGGCCGAGATGGACGCGCTGGATCAGATTGGCGACACCGTGATCAAGAGCATCGCCGACTATTTCGGCGAGAGCCACAATCGCGGCATCGTCGAGCGGCTGACCAAGGAAGTCGAGATCATCGACGCCGAGAAGCCGAAGAGCAACTCCGCCGTCGCCGGCAAGACGGTGGTGTTCACGGGATCGCTGGAGAAGATGACGCGCGACGAGGCCAAGGCGACCGCGGAGCGTCTCGGGGCGAAGGTGTCGGGCTCGGTGTCGAAGAAGACCGACCTCGTCGTCGCCGGCCCGGGCGCGGGCTCCAAGCTCGCGGAAGCCAACAAGCACGGCGTCAAGGTGTTGACTGAAGACGAGTGGCTGACGCTGATCGGGGAGTGAGAGGGGCGCGCTCGCGCCACTCACTCCGCTGTCGTCGCCCGGCTTGACCGGGCGATCCAGTACTCCGAGACGGCTGTGATAGAACCGATGGGCCGCGGCGTACTGGATTCCCCGCTTGCCGCCTACGCTAAGGCTTCGGCGGCCCTGGACCTCAGCCCCGGCGATGCCTTGGCGTAGCCGGGTCGCGGGGAATGACACCGAGATTGGCGCGAGGCCAATCGCTCCCCTCACATCATCCCGCTCTCTTCCTCCTCCGCCTGCTCGATCAACTCCTCGCTCACCACCACCTCGCGACGAGGAACGACGAAGATCATCATGCAGGCGCAGAGCAGCGAGATCGCCAGCACCGCGGAGGTCAGCGGCAGCGTGGTGGCGGAGTGGCCGCCGAGATAGGCGCCGAATTGCGACATCAGCGCGCCGATGCCCTGTTGCAGGAAGCCCATTGCGCCTGATGCGGTGCCTGCGGCTTCAGGGCGGATGCTGATGGCGCCGGCCGCGGAGTTCGCCATCACGAAGGCATTGCCGACCATCACGATCATCTGCGTGCCGAATAGCCAGCTCGGAGCCTCGTTCCAGCCGGTGAAGCTCCAGAGCAGGTTCAACAGGCTGCCGCAGAGTTGCAGGCCGAGCCCGAACCAGATCAGTCTTTCCAGCGAGTGTCGCGGCGCGAAGCGCACGCAGAGCAGATTGCCGACGAGATATGCAAAGCCGGTCGTGGCGAACCAGGCGCCATATTCGGCGCTGGTCCGGCCCATCTGCGTCACGACGATGTAGGGACCGCCGCCGGCGAAGGTGAAGATGATCTGGGACGCCAGCACCTGGCACATCACATAGCCGATGAAGGCGCGGCTCTTGATCAGGGTGCCGACGTCGCTGCGAAAGCCGCCGCTGCCGACCGCGCGATCGCGGCGGGTCTCGGGCAACGCGATCGCGATGCCGATTGCGACCGCGATCGCGCCGATCGTGACGGCGTAGAAGATCGCCCGCCAGCCGAATGCGGTCTCGATCAGGCCTCCGGTGAGCGGTGAGACCATCTGGCCGATCATGAGCGCTGCGACTACGAGGCTGATCATGGAGGCGACGCGGTCGCGCTCGTAGATATCGCGGATGATGGCGCGGCTCACCACCATGCCGGAGGCACCGCCGAGCGCCTGGAAGAAGCGCGCTGCGATCAGTTGCGGCAGGGTTTCGGCGAAGATGCAGGCGATGCTCGCCGCGACCATCAGCGCGAGGCCGCCAAGCAGCACCGGACGCCGGCCGAGCCTGTCCGACAGCGGTCCCATGATGAGCTGCGACAGTGCGATGCCGACCATGTACAGGGACACCGTCATCTGCGCGATCGAGATGTCGCGGCCGAACGTCGTCGCCAGCACGGGCAGCGCCGGAACCAGGATGTAGAGCGAGATCGGTGCGATCCCGGTCATGACGACCAGCAGCAGCAACACCACGCGCGAGGTCGCGATGTTTTTCGTCGCCGCGTCCGGCGGCCTGCTGATCATGCCGTGCATAGTCGTCCGTCTTTCGAAGTCGAATCGACTGTAGCGTGCTCGCGCAAGACGGATATCGGCGTTTCGGAATGCGGCTATTCGGATTTCGGGACGGTTACGATAACAGCGTGTGGAGACCGTTATCCTACGGGGCGCGTGTGCCGAGATGTTGTGCGGTCGTGCCACATCTTCGGTGTCATTCCCCGCGAAGGTGGGGAATCCAGTATTCCAGAGGCCGTAGTGATTGAATCGAGAGGCTGCGGCGTACTGGATGCCCCGCCTTCGCGGGGCATGACAGCGAGTGTGAGGTGAGAGCGTTGCGCAAATCGCGTAGCGCCATGCATCTCCGGCGCGAGCTTATGCCTTCAGCTCCGCCGTCGCCTGATCGAGCCAGGCCTTCGTCGCCTCGTCCAGTGCCGGCCGCACCTCGGCGCGGACGCGCGCGTGGTAGGCATTGAGCCAGTCGAGCTCGTCCTTGCCGAGCATCGCGACATCGACCAGGCGGCGGTCGATCGGCGCTAGGGTCAGCGTCTCGAACGCGTTCATCGGTTTTTCCGCGCCCTCGATGTCGGCGGCGACCACCAGCTCGAGGTTCTCGATGCGGATGCCGAAGCCGTCGGTCTTGTAATAGCCGGGCTCGTTGGAGAGGATCATGCCGCGTTTCAGCGGCGTCGTGCCGAGCTTCGAGATCCGCGCCGGTCCTTCGTGCACACTGAGATAGCTGCCGACGCCGTGGCCGGTGCCGTGCTCGAAATCGACGCCGGCGGCCCAGAGATATTGCCGCGCCAGCGTGTCAAGCTGTGCGCCGGTGGTGCCGTCGGGAAACACCGCGCGCGCGATCGCGATGTGGCCGCGCAGCACGCGGGTGAAGCGGTCGCGCATCTCGCCGGTCGGCTCGCCCACGGCCATCGTGCGGGTGACGTCGGTGGTGCCGTCTTCATATTGCGCACCGGAATCGATCAGCAGCAGGTCGCCCGGCGCGATGCGCCGGTTGCTCTTGCGGGTGACACGGTAGTGCACGATGGCGCCGTTCGGACCGGTGCCTGATATGGTCGGGAACGAGACGTCCTTCAGCGCGCCGGTGTCGCGGCGGAACGTCTCGAGCGCCTCGACCGCGTCGATCTCGGTCAGCTTGCCGCTTGATGCCTCGCGATCGACGAAGGCGAGGAAGCGCGCCAGCGCCACGGCATCGCGGCGGTGCGCCGTCCGTGTGCCCTTGATCTCGGTCGCGTTCTTGACGGCCTTGAGCAGCGCAATCGGATCGCTGCCGCGCACCGGCTTGCCGCCGGCGCTTGCGATCAGCCGGCTGAGCGCGTCGGCCGCGGTGGCATTGTCGAGTGCGATCGCGGCGCCGCTCTTGGCCAGCGCCATCAGCGTCGGCACCATCGCATCGGGCTCGCGCACGTCGGTGGACTGCTCCAGATGGTCGCGGGTCAAATTGGAGAGTTTTCGGTGGTCGATGAACACGGTCGGCCGGCCGTCTTTCGGCACCAGCGCGTAGGACAGCGGCAACGGCGTATGGGCGACGTCGGCGCCACGGATGTTGAAGGTCCAGGCCACGGCGTGGCTGTCGGAGAGCACCAGCGCGTCGACGCCGAGCTTGGCGATCTCGCTTTTGATTTGCGTGATCTTCTCGGCCTCGGCGACCCCCGCATTTTGCAGGCTGTGCACGGCGACCGGGGCCAGCGGCGGCTGCGGCCGGTCCTGCCAGATCGCGTCGACCGGGTTGCTGTCGACCGCGACCAGCTCGGCGCCGGCCTTGGTGCAGGCGGCGGCGAGGCGTTCGGCTGCCGAAGAAGTGTGCAGCCACGGATCAAATCCGAGGCGGTCGCCGGCCTTCAGGTGCGTCGATACCCAGCTCTCCGGCGGCGGATCGATCAGCGATTCCACCGCCCAGGCCTTGGCGTCGACCTGCTTGGCCGCCTGGATCGTGTAGCGGCCGTCGACGAAGACCGCGGCCTCATGCGTCAGCACCACCGCCAATCCTGCGGAACCGGTAAAGCCGGTCAGCCAGGCCAGCCGCTCTTCCGAGGGGGGCACATACTCGTTCTGCTGCTGATCGGCGCGCGGAACGACGAAGCCGGTCAGCTTGCGGCGGGCGAGTTCTTCACGGAGCGCGGCAAGGCGCGCCGTCAATGCGACGCCGGCCTCGGGCTCCTCGAATGTCTGGAAGTGTGCTTCGAACATGGCTCAGTTTAGGATCATGACGATCAGTCCGCAATGTAGACGCATTTGGGGTCGCATCTGGCACGGACCGTGCTTGAAAATGGTCCATTCGAATTGAGTGGAGTACAGGATGCAGCAGTTGCGCTTCGTCCGGATAACAGGGAAATTCGAGCGGGTGGTTCATCTCAACGGCGAGGGGACACACGATGCCAGCGTTCATGTTTGAGAAGATTTCGCCGCCGGCCCACCGCGCCCCGGCCGCAACGACACCGAAGAAGCCGCGCGGCCTCATCAGCCAGATGATCGACCGTTTCGCCGAGCGCCGCGCCAGGCGCGCCTTGCAGGGCAAGCGCGCGACGCGCCGGGACGAGAAGCCGGCGGAGTAGTGGCGTTCCGCCGTCGCTCTTCGAGCTTTGGCGGACAAGCCGCTTTGCCCACCCTACGGCGCCTACGCTGCCTCACCCCATCTTCCGCAGCAACAAGCTGCTCCACCCCTCGATCCGCAGGTGCCGCACCGGCACGAGGCCGCGTGCGCGGTAGGCGGCGATCACGGCGGGGGCCTGGTGGGTCAAGAGGCCCGAGAGGATGACGCGCGCGCCAGGCGCGAGATGCCGCGCCATCGGGCCGGCCAATTGCCTTAACGGGTTGGCAAGGATGTTGGCCAGGACCAGGTCGAACGGGCCGCATCTGGCAAAGTCCGGTGCGGCAAATCCGGTGGCGCGGATCACCCGCACCTGGTTGCCGACGTGGTTCAGTGTCGCGTTCTCGGCCGCCACCCGCACCGACGGCGGGTCGATGTCGGAGGCGAGCACTGCGCGATGCAGCGCTTTCGCTGCGGCGATGCCAAGCACGCCGGTGCCGGTGCCGAGGTCGAGCAGGTTCCTCGGCCGAGAACTCTTCAGGACGTGGTCAAGCAACAGTAAACAGCCGCGGGTGGTGCCGTGGTGGCCGGTGCCGAAGGCGAGCGCCGCCTCGATCTCGATGGCAAGCTTGTTCGGCGCGACGCGGTCGCGATCGTGGCTGCCGTGCACGACGAAGCGGCCGGCCGGTACCGGGACGAGATCCTCGAGGCTCGCCTTGACCCAGTCCTTGGCCTCGACAATGTCGAAGATGAGCGTGTCCGCGATCTCGTTTCCTGCCGAAGTTACAATGAGTTCCCGCAGCCATGCCTGATCGGGCGCCTCGGCGAAATGGAGCGTGACGTCCCACTGTCCGTCCGGCCGTTCGAAGGCGGCGACCGCCGCATCGCCGTCGAAAAAGACCTCCGTGAGCACGTCGACGACGCGCTTGGCCGCGGCCTCGGTGCCGATCGAAAAGCAGGCGCGATGAGTGGGAGAAAGCTGCATTCTAGGGTTCCGTCAGTTCAATTTTTGGGACTTTTGTTCCCAATTTTCCGCATAACTTGCAGGTTCCGATTTAACCTGACTGCAGGTTGTACCCCGTACATTTCCGGGTGTTGGATACAGCCAACGCATCTTGGAATTGAAACGGAGGCGAGTCTTGAAGAGCATGGTTTTGAAGTTCTGGTCGGACGAATCCGGTGCAACCGCGATCGAATACGGCCTGATCGCAGCGGGCATCGCGCTGGCGATCATCACCGTGGTGAACAGCCTGGGCACCAGCTTGAACGATAAGTTCGGTTCGATTAGCAGTTCCTTGAAGTAATTTCCGCCTCCCATTTCCTGGCGGGGGCTGTTTTTCTTTAGAGGCTGTTACCTGACGATCGCCCGCACGGGGATTTGCCCCCGGCGGGCGAGGTCGTTTTGAGGGCACCGGAATGCCCACAGGCCCTCCACTCGTTTCCCGAAAGTTTTCCACGGCTTTATCCCGCCACTCGTCCCCAGCTTTTCCACCGCCTTGTACGGGGCGCGCCGGGCCTGCCGCGCGCAGGCTGTCCACTGTTTTCTCACAGCGTTGCCAACAGCCTTGCCAACAGCCTGTCCACAGCTCTTTCCACAGACCTATCCACGGCTTCCGAACAGCGAGCGGTGATCCCTCAAGATCGCTTGCGCGGCGTTGTGGCCGGGGGCGCCGGTGACGCCGCCGCCGGGATGGGCGCCGGAGCCGCAATGATAGAGGCCCTTCAGGGGACCGCGATAGTCGGCATGGCCCAGCATCGGCCGCGCCGAGAACAGCTGGTTCAGCGTCAGCGCGCCGTGGAAGATGTCGCCTCCCAGCAGGCCGAATTGCCGTTCGAGGTCGAGCGGGGAGAGGATCTGGCGGCCGAGCACGCTTGCCGCAAAGCCGGGTGCGTATTTGTCCACCGTCGCGATCATGAGATCGGCGACCTCCTCGCGATGGTCGTCCCAGGACTTTCCGTCGGGCAGTTCGGGCGCGACGTGTTGGCAGAACAGGCTCGCGACGTGTTTGCCCGTCGGTGCGAGCGTGTCGTCGAGCGTGGAGGGGATCAGCATTTCGACGACAGGCTCCCGGCTCCAGCCTAGCGCGCGCGCGTCGAGATACGCGCGGTCCATGTAGCCGAGGCTTGGCGCCAGGATGATGCCGGAGGTGAGGTGATCGCCGTCGCCCGGGAGCGCGGTGAAGGAGGGCAGGCGGTCCAGCGCCACATTCATGCGGAAGGTGCCGGAGCCGTTCTTCCAGTGCCGGATGCGCGCGAGGAAGTCCGGGGGCAGGGCGTCGGCCGCGATCAGCCGCGTATAGAGCAGCTTTGGATTGACGTTGGCCGCGACATATTTTGCGCGGATGGACGTGCCGTTCTCCAGCACCACGCCGACGGCGCGGTCGCGCTCGACGATGATCTCGCGCACACCCGCATCCGTGTCGATCGTGACGCCGCGGCCCTGCGCGGCGCGCGCCATCGCCTGCGTGATCGCGCCCATGCCGCCGATGGCGTGGCCCCAGACGCCCTTCTTGCCGTTCACCTCGCCGAAGGCGTGGTGCAGCATCACATAGGCCGAGCCCGCCGCGTACGGACTGGCATAATTGCCGACGATGGCATCGAAGCCGAACAGCGCCTTGACCAGATCGTGCTCGAACCGCTCGTCCAGCATCTCGCCGGCCGAGCGGGTGAAGAGATCGAGCAGGCTGCGGCTTTGCTCCAGCGTCAACCCACGCAGGATGTTGGCGCTCTGGAACGCGTTCACGGCTTCGCGGATCGCGTTCGTGCCAAAACCGTCGAGCAGGTTCGGCGGCGCACGCAGCACGAACTGCCGCAGCACGTCGGCGATGTCTTCCAGCTCGCGCGAGAACCCGTCCAGCGCGCTTGCGTCGTGCGTGCTCAGCCGCGCGACGGACTCCTTCGTCCGCCCCTCGCCGGTGAGCAGATAGCTGCCGTCGGGCGCGGGCAGGAAATTCTGGGCGCGCCGCTCGACGATCCGCAGGCCCTGTTCAGTGAGGCCCAAGTCGCGGATCACCTGCGGATTGAGCAGGCTCACCGTGTAGGCCGCGACCGAGTTGCGGAATCCGGGGTGAAACTCCTCCGTGACCGCGGCCCCGCCGACGACCTTGCGGCGCTCGACGACGCGCACGCGCAGGCCGGCCATCGCGAGATAGGCCGCGCAGGTGAGGCCGTTATGGCCAGCGCCGATGATGATGACGTCGGTTTCGCTCATGAAGGATTCAAAATGTTCCGCGGTCTTTCCGGGATGGTCCGAAGGACCAGACCCGGAATGACATCTGTATATCAAGCAATCGTCGCTGCAACATCACGAGACCCTTTATTGCCCGTTCAGGCGCCTTGTGCTCCATTGCGCGCGTCCGGCGCCCGCCGGGGTTTAAGCCGGAGCTTCCATGGATTCGATCGTGCAACCCGCCGCCACGGAGCAGCCGTCCTCGTCGCGCAACCGGCTGCTGCTGACGGTCTACACCGCCGCGATCTTCGTCAGCGCGCTGCTGCTGTTCTCGGTGCAGCCGCTGTTCGCCAAGATGGTGCTGCCGCGGCTCGGCGGCTCGCCGGCAGTGTGGTCGGTGGCGATGGTGTTCTTCCAGTCGCTGCTGCTGGCGGGCTATGCCTATGCGCATCTCTTGATGCAGATCAGGAGCCGGATCGTTCCCGTGGTGGTGCATCTCGTGTTGCTGGCGCTGGCCTTCGCCACGCTGCCGCTCGGCATCGCCACCGCCTATGGCGAGCCACCGGCGTCGGGCTATGCGTTCTGGCTGCTCGGCCTGTTCGTGGTCTCGATCGGCCTGCCGTTCTTCGCGCTCGCTGCCAACAATCCGCTGCTGCAGGCCTGGTTCGTCCGCACCGGCCATCCTGCCGGACACGATCCCTATTTCCTCTATGCATCCTCCAACATCGGCAGCTTCCTCGCGCTGTTGTCCTATCCGTTCCTGCTGGAGCCGATTTTCACGCTGCACACGCAGAACCGGTTCTGGACCCTTGGCTATGGCCTCCTGATCCTCCTGATCGCCGCCTGCGGCGTGCTGCTGCTGCTGCGTTCGCCGAAGCTGGCCGTGGTCGACGCAAAAACCGAGGACATCAATGCGCCGGCGCCAGGCTTCGTGACGCGGCTGCGCTGGATCTTCCTCGCCGCGGTGCCGTCCGGCCTGCTGATCGCCGTCACGGCGCACATCTCGACCGACGTCGCGGCGGCGCCGTTGCTCTGGGTGCTGCCGCTGTCGCTGTATCTGCTCACCTGGGTGGTGGTGTTTCAGTCGCGGCCGCTGCTGCCGCACAAATGGATGCTGATGCTCCAGCCGGTCGCGATCGCGGGCGTCATCGTCCTGCTGGCGTTCGGTGGCGAACAGAATCTGCTGTTGACCCTCGGCGGCCACCAATTGTGCTTCTTCGTTATCGCTATGGCCTGCCATGGCGAGCTGGCGCGGACACGGCCGGCCGCCAAATATCTCACGGGCTTCTATGTCGCGCTGTCGTTCGGCGGCATGGTCGGCGGCCTCTTTGCCGGCCTCGTTGCTCCATTCACCTTCTCCTGGATCGCCGAATACCCGATCCTGGTCGCGCTCGCCGCGCTGTGCCGGCCGCCGGCGAACGAGCGGCTGGCGGGCATCGTCAGATGGTACTGGCTGGCACTCGCCGTGCTCGCGGTGACGCTGGTCGCGCCGTCTTACATGACCGGCGATCTCTCGACCTGGTTCGAGGATCATCGCGTCTGGGTCGCGGGGGCCGTCGGTGTGCTCGCAGCACTTCTGGCGGTCGCGCTCAACGCCAGCCGCTGGAAGATATTCGCCACCGCCGCGCTCGCGCTGGCGTTGATCCGCGTTTATCCGGCGGACGAAGGCCGCGTCACGACGGTGCGCAGCTTCTTCGGCGTGCACAAGATCGTGGTGACGCCCGGCGGCTATTTCCACGTGCTGATGCACGGCACCACGATCCACGGCGCCGAGCGCTTCCGCAATAATGACGGCACGCCGGTCGTAGGCCGGCCCGAGCCGATCACCTATTATCACAAGGACGGCGGGATCGGGCAGGCCATCACCGCGATCCGCGAGCGCAAGGGCGAGCCGTTGAAGGTCGCTGCAATCGGCGTCGGATCGGGCACGCTCGCCTGCGCCGCCGAGCCCGGCGAAAGCTGGACCTTCTTCGAGATCGACCAGTCCATGGTCGACGCGGCGAGCGATCCGAAGAACTTTCGCTACATATCGAGCTGCATGCCGGGCCTGAAGCCGGTGATCGGCGATGCTCGCCTCACCTTCGCGAAAGAGCCCGACGGCGCTTATGACCTGATCATCGTCGACGCCTATTCGTCGGATGCGATTCCGATTCATCTCGCCACCGAAGAGGCGATGAATATCTACAAGGACAAGCTGGCGCCGCACGGCGCCGTGGTGATGCACGTCTCCAACCGGCACCTCGATCTCGAGACCGTCGTGGTCGGAATCGCCGATGCCAACGATCTGAAGAGCTGGGTCTTCAACGAGGATTCCGGACGCGACGGGGACTACATCTTCTCGACCGACGTCGTCATCTCCGCGCGCGAGGAGGCCGACGTCGGCCGGCTCGCCTCCTCCAAGTCATGGGAGCTGACCGAAGCCGACGACCGGGTGCGGGTCTGGACCGACGACTATTCCAATATTCTGGGCGCGCTGTACCGGCGTCTGCGGGATGGGGAGTAGGGACGCCAAAGGTACGGCGCGCAGATTTACGAGAGGTCGTCATGCCCGGGCTTGTCCCGGGCATCCACGTTCTTCCGACGATGCCGCAACACGTGGATGGCCGGGACAAGCCCGGCCATGACGGCGGATAGACTTCACGGCATCACCGGCGTTCCCGCCGGCAATGCAATTCCCTTCTCGCCCGCGACTTGCCGCAGCAGGTCCGGCCTGTCCGAGATGATGCCGTCGACGCCGAGCTCGATCATGCGCGCCATGTCCTCGCGCTTGTTGACGGTCCAGACCACGATGCGCAGTCCGAGCGTGTGCGCCTCCGAGATGACCGCCTCGGTCACATCGCCGAAATAGGGCGACCAGACCGCGCCGCCCGCAGCCTTGATCGTCCGCGGCAGCGAGCCGCCGTGATCGGCCGGGCTGAAACCCGCCGTCCAGTTCGTCGCCTTGTCCAACGCGACCGTCTGGCCCGAGCCGCGCTGGAGCGTCAAATACACCGTCGGAATGTTGGGCGCCTGCTGCTGGACGAGCAGCAGGGTCCGCCAGTCGAACGACTGGATCATGACGCGATCGGAAAATCCCTCGGCCTCGATCAGCCCGAGCAGCTTTGCGACAAAGCCTCGCGGATCGAGCGACTCGTCCGGATGGTTTGGATCGATCTTGGTCTCGATATTGAAGCGCACGCGCGTGTTGCCGGCCTTGCGCACCAGCGCGAACAGCTCGCCCAGGGTGGGAATGCGTGTCCCCGGCACGGCCCGCTGGTCGGGGAATTGCTTCGCGTAGGAACTGTCGGGGCGGATCTGGCCGACGTCATAGGTCCTGACATCGGCCAACTGCAGCTTCACGAACGGCGTGCCGGGCGGGACGACGTAAGCACCTCCTGCATCGCACGCGAGGTCGGGATTGAGCCCGCGTTCATGCGAGATGATGACCTCGCCATCCGCGGTCACGCCGGCGTCGAGCTCCAGCGTGTCCACGCCCATCGATAGCGCGTTGGCGAAGGCCGGCAGGGTGTTTTCCGGCAACAGCGCGCGCCCGCCGCGGTGCGCTTCGAGATCAAAGGCCATGGCTTGTCCCGCAGTGAGAACCGAGAGCACGATCAGGATTGTCGCGGTACGTGACGGCATCAAGGTTCGCAGCCCAGGTGAAAGGAGGAGCTTATGAAATCTTCGCCCGGTTCGTCCAGCTTCGCGGTCGACAGGCGCTTGACGGCGGCTGGGGAAGGCGGAAACTGGCTCTCAAAAAACAACGGTTCAGGGAGCCATTCATATGCGGCTTATCTTCATCGCAACGATGGCGGTTCTCATGGTCGGACAGGCGCTAGCCAAGGATGTGCTCTCGGGTGCGAGCCTCTACGAAGACGTGGCGCGCTATGCCTCCTTCGGTCTGCACCGCTTCGGCTCGGCGGGCGATCGCGCGACGGCCGACTGGATCGCCGGCGAGATGAAGCAGGCGGGTTTCGAAATCAGCTTCCAGCCCGTCGTGCTCGGGCGGCAATATGTCGTCGAGCGGGCCAGCGCTGAAGCTGCCGGCATCTCTGTCGAGGCGACGCCATTCTGGCGGCCGCCGGAGGACAAGGCCAGCTTCCATCTCGCCGCGCCGCTCGCGCGCGATGGCGATGTCACCGGCAGGATCCTTCTGCTCGATCTGCCGTTCGATCGCGGCGCCTATCTGGGGCCGACCCATCGTGCGGCGATCGCGGAAGCCGCGGCAAGGAAGCCGGCGGCCATCCTGCTGATGATCGGCAATCCCGCCGACGACCGCTTCGCCTATAACGTCACGCAGGAGGATGCGCCCTGGCCGGTGCCGGTGATCGTGGTCGGCGCGGCGTCGCGAGCGGTGTTCGAGCGCGCGCTCGCCTCAGGCGCGCCTGTCACCTTCGACGTCAAGGGCCATTACGAGCGCGATGTTGTCGGCCGCAACGTCATCGCCGAGATCGGGGCCGGCCGTGGGCCGGTCATCGTCGTCTCCACGCCGATGACCGGCTGGTACTCGTGCGTCTGCGAGCGCGGCCCCGGCATCGCCAACTTTCTCGCACTGGCGCGCACCGTCGCCGCCGAGAAATGGCCGGCGCATCTTGTTTTCATCGCCACCGCCGGCCACGAGATCGGCCATGGCGGCATGGAGCTATTTTTGAAGCACGGAGCGCCGGCGCCGAAGGACACGCTGGCGTGGATTCATTTCGGTTCGTCGAACGCCTGCTATGCCTTCGCGGAAGGCGCCCGCACCGATCGGCCCGAGCAAGAGCGTTATCTCGTGCTGAGCAAATCCGCCGTCGCACTGACCGACGAGGCTTTTGCGAATGTCGAGGCCAAGCGTCTGGTGACGGAGAAGCAGGCGGTCGGTGAGCTGCGCGACGTGCATGCGGCGGGCTACGCCAATTTCCTCGGCATGGCCGGGCGCCATCGGACGTTTCATACGCCGTCGGATGATCTCGCCGCGACCGGGCCCGAGATCCTCGAGCCGGTCGCGCGCGCCTTCGTCGACGCTGCGCGAAAGATCGTCGAACGCGGCAACGCCGCGTTCCGGTAGCGTCAGTTCTGATAGTAACCGCGCGGCTGATAGTATTGCCGGGGCTGTGGCTGATAGTAGCCCTGCTGGCCGTAGCCTTGATTGTAGTACTGCTGCGGCTGCTGCTGCTGATAGACCTGCGCGTCATACAGCGGGCGGCTGGCCGAGCGCGGCGCGGGATAGCGCGTGCCGGTGTCGCTGCCGTCAGCCGGGTAGATGTAATTGTCGTCCTGCGGCATGTAGCGGCGGGCGGGCTGCGCCGGCGGTGCGAGATTCACGGGATCGCCTGAGGTGGCGTACTGCTCTTCGGCCGGCTGCGGCGCGCGGGCCACTGCAGTGGGGTTGCGGCCGCGCGGGTTGCGGGCCAGAGCCACCTGGGCCGAGCCGGTCAGCGTCACCGTGGTGTTGAGGACGCCCTGCTGCTGCACCAGCGCATAGAGCGTCGAGGCATTCTGACGCGACAGTCGCACGCAGCCGTGCGACGCCGGCGAGCCGAGGCGGCCGACCGAGTCGGTGCCGTGAATCGCGTGCCCGACCTTGGTGAAGAAGATCGCGTGCGGCATCGGCGCGTCGTCGAATTCCTTGGAGTAGTGATCCTCTTCCATGCGGAAGGCGCGGAAGGCGCCGCCCGGCGTTTCGCGCGAGGGGATGCCTGTTGACACCGGCCAGCGATAGCGCGCGACGCCGTCGACGGCGACGGTCATCTGCTGATTGTCCTTGTCGATGGTGATCTCGACCTTGGCCTGGGCGGCGCCCGCGCTCAAAAACATCAATGAGGAAAAAGCGATGAAAAAGGAACGCATCTGGAAACGCATTTGAGTTCTGGCCTCCGGCCTGTTCACGCTAGGCGCCGCGGCTCTCCGTCCCCCGGCGTGCAATATGCCTGCAATCCGGCTTTCGTTCCAGCGGGCTGCCCGTCCATCGTTAACGCGATGCCGGGCGTAAGCAAGGCTGCTTTGTGCCGCGTGGCTGGCGGCGGCGCTGACATTTTCGCGAGCGTGCCGAGCAGTCACAACGCCGACAATTCGTCACAAAGCCGCAACCATTCGGCCGCTTCAGGCGTTGATCGTGGCTGCCCTCGACGGGCGGCTTCCGCTGCCCTTTCCCCTTTAATTCCCTTGGGACCGAAGATGAACAAAGCCCGTATCGCCGCCGTGCAATTGCCGGCCGGTTTGCCCGTCCGCCTGCTGTTCGCAGCCACCGCCATCCTGCTCGCGCTGTTGTCGCTGCCACAAGCCGGCCACACCCAGGGTATCGTGCGCGGCGCCCAGGAAGGCTCCTATGAAGGCAACCGGATCGCCGGCCCTGTCGGTGGCGTAGTTGGCGGCGCGGTCGGCGCCGGTGTCGGCGGGGCCGTGGGTGCGGTGGAGGGCGTGTTCGGCATTCCGCATCACCGCCATTACCGCTGCCGCGGCTACTATGACGGCTACCATCGCTTCCACTGCTACAGGTGAGGTAGTGCCGTAGCCCGGATGGAGCGAAGCGCAATCCGGGGCCGCTGGTGCGTGAGGTGACGCTCGTCCCGGATTTCGCTGCGCTCCATCCGGGCTACGGATCTGCGGTCAATTCTTCAGCCGATATCCGGTGCGGAAAATCCACCAGATCACGGCGAGGCAGATCACCAGGAACGCCGTCGTCATGCAGATGCTGACGGACACGCTGACATCCGCAATCTCGTAGAAGCTCCAGCGGAAGCCTGAGATCAGATAGACGACCGGGTTCAGCAGCGCCACGGTGCGCCAGCCTGCCGGCAGCATGTCGATGGAATAGAAGCTGCCGCCGAGGAAGGTCAGCGGCGTCACCACCAGCATCGGGATCATCTGGAGCTTTTCGAAGCCGTCGGCCCAGATGCCGATGATGAAGCCGAACAGGCTGAACGTCACCGCCGTCAGCACCAGGAAGGCCAGCATCCACACCGGATGGTGAATATGCAATGGAACGAAAAGCCCGGCGGTGGCGAGAATGATCAGGCCGAGAATGATCGACTTCGTCGCGGCGGCGCCGACATAGCCGAGCACGATCTCGCCATAGGAAATTGGCGCCGACAGGATTTCGTAGATCGTGCCGGTGAATTTCGGAAAGTAGATGCCGAAGGAAGCGTTGGCGATGCTCTGTGTCAGCACCGAGAGCATGATCAGGCCCGGCACGATGAAGGTGCCGTAGCTGACGCCCTCGACCTGGCTGATGCGCGAGCCGATCGCGGCACCGAACACCACGAAATAGAGCGAGGTCGAGACGACAGGCGAGACGATGCTTTGCAGCAGCGTACGCCAGGTGCGCGCCATTTCGAACAGATAGATGGCGCGGATGGCGCGATGGTTCATGACGTCCTCACGAGGTCGACGAAGATGTCCTCGAGCGACGATTGCGTCGTGTCGAGATCGTTGAAGCGGATGCCGGCGTTGCGGAGGTCGCTGAGCAGGCTGGTGATGCCGGTGCGCTCGCCCTTGGTGTCGTAGTCGTAGACGAGCGTCGCGCCGCCGTCGCAGACGTCGAGCTCGTAATGGCTGAGGCTGTCCGGCAGCGTCGTGACCTTGCCCTGCAGATGCAGCGTCAACCGCTTCTTGCCGAGCTTCTCCATCAACGTCGCCTTGTCCTCGACCAGCACGATCTCGCCCTTGTTGATGACGCCGATGCGGTCGGCCATCTCCTCGGCTTCCTCGATGTAGTGCGTGGTCAGGATGATGGTGACGCCGGATTGCTGCAGGGTGCGCACCACCTCCCACATGCCCTTGCGCAGCTCGACGTCGACGCCGGCGGTCGGCTCGTCCAGGAACAGGATCTGCGGCTCGTGCGACAGCGCTTTCGCGATCATCACGCGGCGCTTCATGCCGCCGGAGAGCGTGATGATCTTGTTGTCCTTCTTGTCCCAGAGCGAGAGGTCCTTCAGCACCTTCTCGATATGGGCGGGGTTCTTCGGCTTGCCGAACAGGCCGCGGGAGAAGCTCACCGTCGCCCACACGCTCTCGAAGGCGTCGGTGTGCAATTCCTGGGGCACGAGGCCGATCAGCGAGCGGGCCTTGCGGTACGAGGTCTGGATGTTCTCGCCGCCGACGAGGACCGTGCCTTCGCTTGGGTTGGCGATGCCGCAGATGATCGAGATCAGCGTGGTCTTGCCGGCGCCGTTGGGGCCGAGCAGCGCGAAAATCTCGCCGCGCTTGATGTCGAGATTGACGTTCTTGAGCGCCTTGAAGCCGGACCCATAGGTCTTCGACAATTTGGCGACGGAAATGATGGAGGACATGATGGCCGCAGGGCTGAAAGGTAAGGACTGGGGAGGGGAGGCTGGAACCGTCCGGGAGGAGGTCAGCGGAGCCCTGAAATAGGAATGCACTTGCCCGGCCGCAATTGGCTGGAGAAAAATGGTCTCAAAACAGCCCCTTCGGTGGCAGGTTCCCGGCAAGTGTTGCGGGATGGTCACGGCTTGTGGCTAAGATTGCCGCTCACGCGCCTCTTTGTTGCGTCTGCGAGCAGGCCGTGGCTACGATTCCGGCTAATCGCAAAGCGTATCGTCCCCAGGGAAAACATCGAGATGAGACCGAACGGCCGTCACACCGCCGGCGCCAGCCAGTTGCCCGCCCTCCGTGTGTGGGCGATCTGCCTGCTCCTGCTGTCAGCTGTTGCCATCAGCCCGACCACCGCCAGGGCGGCGCCGAGCCAGTCCGCGGCCGCGACCACCCATGTCTACCTGCTCCGCGGCGTGCTCAACATCTTCTCGCTCGGGCTCGATACGATCGGCTCCCGCCTCCAGGCGCAGGGCGTCCAGGTGACCGTCGCGAACTTCGTGTCCTGGTCCTCGCTCGCTGATGAGGCCGCGGCCAACTACAGGGCCGGTCGCGTCAAGACCATTGTCCTGGTCGGCCATTCCTCCGGCGCGACCGCGCTGCCGGACATGATCGCTAAGCTCAACCAGCTCGGCGTGCCCGTGAAGCTCGCGATCGGCCTCGATTCCGTATTCAAGACCAGGCTGTCGACCGGCGCCGAACGCTACATCAACATCTATATCGGCGACGGTCCCGGCGAGCCTGTGCGCGCTGCGGCTGGTCTCCGTGGCAAGCTCGACAATGTCGACGTCCGCGGCACCGGCGTCGGCCACATCTCGATCGACAAGAACGAGGCGATCCAGCGCCGCGTCATCGGCGAGATCGACGCCGCCATCTTGCGCTCGCGCGCCCCGGCAGGTCCGGTCGCCGAACCCGGCGCACCCAGGGCCCCGCGGCAGGCGCGCTCGGCGGCGGCGACGGCTCCGGCCAGGAACTGAGGGCGCGTCGCGCCCGCAGCACCGCGTGATGCCGCCTAAGCGGCGGTCACGCGGACCGGCATGCTCTCCAGCCCACGCAGGGAATTGTTGAGCCTGCGTTTCGGCTCTGCCGTGAGCTCGATGGTCTTCACGCGCCTTGCAAGCTCGCCGAAGATCAATTCGCCTTCCAGACGCGCGATCATCTGGCCGACGCAGGCGTGAATGCCGGCGCCGAAGCCGACATGTCCGGTCGCACTTCGTTCGACATCGAAGCGGTCCGCGTTGTCCCAGCGCGCGGGATCGCGGTTGGCGGAGGCCATGAACAGCAGCACTTTGCGGTGCGCGGGGATCACGCCGCCGCCGATCTCGACATCGCGCGAGGTGGTGCGAAAGAATGTCTGCACCGGTGAGTCGTAGCGCAGGCCTTCCTCGAAAGCGTTGCGCGCCAGCTCCGGCTTGTGGTGCAGCTTGCGATATTCATCCGGATGCGTGGCGAGTGCCAGCAGGGTGTTCCCGATGCCGTTGACGGTGGTGTCGATCCCGGCGGTGAGGAACGGCCGCACCAGATGCGTTGCTTCGTGCTCGGTGATCTCGCCGTCGTCGGCCGCCTGGTAGATCATCATGCCGAGCCCGTCTGGCTGCAACGCGTCCCGGGCGCAGCATTCCATGATCCAGCTCTGTGCGGCGAGGCCCGCCTTGCGCGATGTGGCCAGCATCTCGTTCTCCGGGCCAAAGCTGTCGAACACGAAGGTGCTCCAGACCAGCAGCTTCTCGCGGCCGTCAGGCCGGATGCCGATCGCATCCGGAAACACTTTCATGGGATAGGCTTCCGCAAGATCGGCCACGGCATCGAAGGTGCCTTTGTCGATCAGCTCCGAGACCTTCCTCTCCGCCTCCTGCTGAAACGTCTCGCGCAGCTTCCTTGCGACGCCCGGGGACAGGGGGCGGCCGAGGACGCGGCGGCCCTTGTCATGATCGGGAGGATCGATCTGGAGTGTCAGCGGTTTCGGCAGGGCAGGATTCATCCCGTGAAGCCCGACACCCTCGCCGCTCATGAACGTCTTCCAGTCCTTCAGGGCCGGCTCGACTTCGGCATAGCCTGCCATGGCCCACACGTCGTAACGCTCCAGCGCGAACGCAGGCCCGAGCGCGCGCAGCGCTTCATAGGCGGGATAGGGATCCATCAGGAAGTCAGGCGCGAACGGGTCGATCGGACTGGACGCAATGCCGCTCATGGTCAGCTCCCGGCCGTTATTGCGTGGTCAGCGGACACTTGCCTTCGCTCTCCGAGCGGAATGCGTCCTCGCCCTTGATCGTGGCGACGACCTTCAGCAGGTCCCAGGCCGAATTCGACTCCTCGGGCGCCTTGACCTGGAGCAAATAGAGCGGGTGGATCTTGCGTCCGTCCTTCCGGATGTAGCCCTTGCCGAACAGCGGATCGTCCGTCGGCATCTCCTTCATCGCGGCGACGACGACCTTGCCGTCCTTGGCGCCGCCAGCCTTGTCGACCGCCTTGAGGTAGTGAATGACCGAGGCATAGACGCCGGCCTGCATGTCGTTGGGATAAGCCTTCGAGGGAATGCGCTCGGCGAAGCGTTTGGCGAAAGCCCGCGTGCCGTCGTTCAGATCCCAGTAGAACGGGTTCATGATCTGCGCGCCCTGCGCAAACTTCAGTCCGAGTGAGGGAAGGCCGTTCATCCCCAGGATCAATCCGACCAGCTTGTGGTCCTTGGTCAGCCCGAACTCGGCGGCCTGCTTCATCGAGGTGATGGTATCGTCGCCGGCATTGGCGAAGCCGACGACGTTCGCGCCCGAAGCCTGGGCCTGGAGCAGGAAGGAGGCGTAGTCGGCCGTTCCCAGCGGATGCCGCACGCTGCCGAGCACCTCGCCGCCGGACGCTTTCACGGCCTCCGCGGCCTGCTTCTCCAGATCGTGGCCGAACGCGTAGTCGGCGGTGATGAAGAACCACTTCTTGCCGCCCTGCTGCACGATCGCCTTGCCGAGGCCACGCCCGTAGGCATAGGTGTCGTAGGTCCAGTGCACGGTGTTGGGCGTGCATTTCTCGCCGGTGAGCAGCACCGTGCCGGCGCCCGATCCGACGAAGACCTTGTTCTTCTCGGCGCTCATGCCGGCGACAGCGAGCGCGATCGACGAGTTCGGGATGTCGAAGATCGCGTCGACGCCGTCATTCTCGTACCAGCGCCTGGCGATGCCGATCCCGATGTCGGTCTTGTTCTGGTGATCCGCCGCGACGACCTCGACGGGCTTGCCGGCAGCCTTTCCGCCATAGTCTTCGACAGCCATTTTTGCGGCGACGACCGAGCCGATACCCTGATAGCTCGCGAACGGACCGGATTGGTCGTTCAGGATGCCGATCTTCACGGCATCCTGGGCAAAGCCCGGCGCGGCAACCAGCATCGAAGCCAAAATGCACAATTTGTGCAGGAATTTTCTGTTCATTGTGTCCCTCCCATATGCGGTCTTGGTGCCGCTAAATAATAGTTATATTTTATAGCTATTTTTGGGAGTGTCAATTCGGCTGTGGCCGCCGCGGATTGAGGATCATGAGCTCGAAAACCGTAAGACCCGGGTTGAAGTCCGATCAGCAGCCGGAGAAATCGCTGGACCTGCGCGCGCTCCGGCGGACGCCCGGCTTCATGCTGCGCCTCGCGCAATTGAAGTTTTTCGAAGGCTTTTACGAGGAGTTCGCCGCGTTGGGCCTGACGCCGGCAACCTATGCGATCTTCGCCGTCATTCGTGACAATCCCGGCGTGCCGCCGAGCAGCCTCGCCAGCCTGCTCCGGTTGCGCCTGCCGAACCTGATCAAGATCCTGAACGAGCTCGAATCGTCCGGCTTCATCAAGCGCAACCGCTCGAAAGCGGACCGCCGCGCCGTCGAGCTGATGCTGACGCCGAAGGGTGCAAAGCTCATTGCCGAGGGGGCAAGGCTGACGGAGTCCTACAACGAAAAGATGCTGGCCCCGCTCAGCGCGGCCGAGCAGCGCACGCTGCTGGAATTGCTGAACCGGCTCCTGCCGCTCTAGGGTCGGGCTCTATCGCTTCCTGACCAGCTTCAGGGGACGACCGGCCTTCTGAATGCGGGGCTTGATCGCAGCGCTCTGTGCGTCGGGCGGGTTCAGGAAGCGCGCGAGCATCGTTCTCAGATGCTCTACGCTCTGCTTGATATCCAGCTTCGGATTGCGGATCGGCATGGCGCGGGATCCGTCGACGAGGGCGATCAAGATGTTTGCCGTCGCGTCCGGATTTAACCCAGGATCCACCCGTCCCTGCTGCTGCGCGCGGCGCAGGAAGTCGCTCCACATGCGGCGGACCGCCGCGGTGTGGCGTTCGATGATCGCAGCGAATTCAGGATTGCGGGCGGCCTCCGCGAGACCATCCAGATTGAGGATCTGGGCGGGACGAAACCGCAGGCTGGTTTCTTCGATATCGACGAGCAGTGCCTCGATCACGTCGGCGGCCGCGAGAATCTTCTCAAACCGCTCGGCCGACCGCGCGAGACCGAGGTCGATCATCGCCTCGATGATCGCCTCCTTGCTCGCGAAGTAGTGATAGAGGTGGCCCGGACTGATGCCGGCTTCGGTGCAGATATCTGTCGTGCTGGCGCCGCGGAAGCCGTCCCTGATGAAGCAGCGGATCGCCGCGCCGAGGATTTCCCCGCGCTTCTGCTCGTGCTTGACGGGGTCGACTTTCCTCAAACCGGACATCTCCATTCACGCTCGCCCCGTTTAGCACGACGGTCCGCCACGAGAAAATCGAAATTAGAGAGTTCCATCTATTTATGTTGACGGATGTTGCGAGGCGTGAGAAGTGATTATTAGAGCGATCTCTCTAATAAGCTGCCGATGCGGGAATGGGACCATGCGCTTTCCACGGACGGCCCTGATGGGTGCCGCGCTTGCGCTCGGAGGGTGTGCGACCGCGCCGCTCGAACAGGCCGGCTCGCTCAGGAGCTATGACCGGATGTCGGAAGCGAACGGGCTGGTGACGCGATCGAAGATCCGCGTGAACAAGCAGGATGTGCTGGCGGCGAAGACGATCCGGATCGCATCGACCGTCTTTCCCGCGCGCACCGATGTCGTGTTGAACGAAAAGGAACGTCGCCTGGTTGCGAACGCCATCAGCCGCGAGCTGTGTCTCCGCTTGAGCGAGCGCTTCCGTATCGTCTCATCCGATGACGACGCCGATCTCACGGTGCAGGCGACGGTGACGCATGCCGCGCCGACCAGCCCGACCGCCTCCGGCGCATCGAAAGCCCTGTCGATTGCCAAGACCGTTGCGCTTCCCGGCGTGCCTGTACCGGTGCCGAGGCTTCCGGTCGGGCTCGGCAGCCTGTCGGTCGAGGCGGAAGCGCGCGATTTTGCAGGATTTCAGAAGGCGGCCATGGTCTGGGCGCGCGGCGCCAACTCGATTACCAACTCTCCGCGGGTCGCCAATGAGGGCGATGCCTACGATCTCGCCGCCGATTTCGGCACGGACTTCGCAAAACTGGTTACGACCGGAGAGTCGCCGTTCGGCGGCATCCCCGCGCTGCCGCCGATGGACAGCATTCCCGTGCGGCTCGGCGGTGCGCCCAAATATGTCGCCTGCGAAGCGTTCGGACGGTTTCCCGGCATCACCGGCTTCGCGGGGCAGGGGCTCGGCCTGCCGCCGGCCTGGACCGATTCCGGCGCCAAGGAGAGCCCGGCCAACAATCCGGCCCCGCCGCCTGTGCCCGGAGCGAATTCAGAGCAGGCGCTGACACAGTGATGCGGCCGCGCGCCCCGCAACATCCGAGCTCGACATATTGGTAGCCGATCAGAGACAATGGCATGCTGACATCCGGAATAACTCGCCCTTCCCAACGCGCTTTGCGCCCAAGCGCGGCGCGCAACGATGCGCGCGCGAGCAGCGTCCCCCTGTTCACGGCCGATGAAGTGTGGAGCCGGACGAATGCAGATCGGCGTGCAGTCGACGAGAGGGATGACCAGGACTCGATGCTCGAACCCGGCTTCTGGATGACGGCCCTGGTCGCGTTCCTGCCCACGGTCGCCGGCTGCCTCTATCTCGTCCTGACCCAGGGATGAGGCGCGCAGCGAGCGCGGCACCGGGGACAAGCGATGCATTCACGATATGAGTTGGCGTGCGGCCCGCGAAGGTCCGTCTTCGGCCGCCGCAGATCTCTCGCGGCTTTGTCCACCATCTTGACGCTGCTGCTGGCGGGATGCGCGTCGAGCGGGAATTTGCCTCCTGTCTATCATCCTCCGCGTCCGCCTGGTGCCAAGGCGGTGCAGGAGGGCGTCAGGAAGGCAGCCGCCGAAGTCAAGCTGACCGGGGGACTCGAGACATCCGCCGTCCACCCTACTGACCACGGGCCGGGGGCGTATTTCGTCTGCCTGAGGCAGGGCGCTGGTTCGTCTGACAGACACACCGCCTATTCGGTCTTTTTCGACGATGACGCCTACAAGGGAGTCCAGAGCTCGGTGATCCTTGATACCTGCGAAGCCCAGCCATGGGTTCCCTTCAATTGATGCCGGGGATGTAAGGGGCAGGATGAGAACCTCGACCGACGGGCGTCACGGGCCCGGTTCCGTGCCCCAAAATCCACCCAATCGGTGGTCACTAAGCCCGCGGAGGAGCCCTTTGCCTCCCATGGTGGGACTGCTGGACGGATGATCGATTTGAGGCGGCTAGTCGTGCTGGCAGCGGTTGCGCTGCTCGCCCTAGGCACCGGCATGGCCGCTGCCTCACCTGCGAAGCCGAAGCGCCCCGCGGTCGCGACCACTGCGCCGCCGCCTCCCGCTCCGCCGGTCGAGCTGCTGCCGCCGCCAAAGATCTACCTGTTCCGCGGCGCCATGGGGCCGATCTTCTCGACCGGCATGGACCGGCTCAGCGAAAAGCTGACGAAGGCCGGCTTCTCGGCCGATGTCTATGAATTCACCATCTGCCGATGGATCGGCGATCGTGTCATCTCCAGCTACAAGGAGAGCCCGGCGCCGATCGTGCTGATCGGCCACTCAATGGGCGGGCTGTGCTCGGTCGTGATCTCCGAGATGGCGGCCAAGGAGAACATCCGGATCAGCCTCGTCATCGCCATCGATTCCGCGCATGCGACCGGCGACGTGCCGCTCAATGTCGAGCGCTTCATCAACATCTTCCTCTCCGACAGCGTGCTCGGCGGCGGCGACGTCGTGGCCGTGCCCGGCTATCGGGGCCATTACGCGAGCTACGACCTCAAGGAGAACAGCCGCGTCTCGCACATCAACATCGAGAAGTCGGACGACATCCATCGCCAGATCATCGAGATGGTGACGCAGCTGCCACGCATCCCCGCGCAGAGCCAGGCCGATGCGGTGCCGCTGCGCTATCTCGTTCCGGCGAACACGCCGGTCGAATTGTGGGACAGCGGCGTGCGGGTGCCCGTGCGCACCGGCGACACCATGGAGAGCATCGCCGCTGCCCGCCGCGTGCCACTGTGGACGCTGGCGCAGAGCAACTCGCTGGCGGAGAACGCGACCCTCACCCCCGGCCAGTCCATCATCGTCCCGCGCCATCTGACGCCGCCGGAGCCTGTGGCCGCGATGGCGGCGCCGGCGCCGCCGCCGCAAGGGCGGAAGTAGTTGATCCACAACTCGTCATGGCCGGGACAAGCCCGGCCATGACGTCGAGTAGCGATTACACGTTCGTCCCGTGGATCGCGTCGATCACGGCGTCCGTGACTTCCTTCGTCGTCGCCTTGCCGCCGACATCGGGCGTCAGCACGCCGGCCGCGCAGACGCGCTCGACCGCCGACATCAGCCGTATTGCCGCGTCCTTCTCGCCGAGATGCTCGAGCATCTGGGCACCGGTCCAGAAGGTCGCGACCGGGTTGGCGATGCCCTTGCCGGTGATGTCGAACGCCGAGCCGTGGATCGGCTCGAACATCGAGGGGAAGCGGCGCTGCGGGTCGATGTTGCCGGTCGGCGCGACGCCGAGGCTTCCCGCCAGCGCGCCGGCAAGATCGGAGAGGATGTCGGCGTGGAGGTTGGTCGCAACGATGGTGTCGAGGCTCTTCGGATGCAGCGTCATGCGCACCGTCATGGCGTCGACCAGCATCTTGTCCCAGGTCACATCGGGGAATTCGGTCGCGACTTCGGCTGCGATCTCGTCCCACATCACCATGCCGTGGCGCTGCGCGTTCGACTTGGTCACGACGGTTAGGAATTTGCGCGGCCGCGACTGCGCGAGCTGGAACGCGTAGCGCATGATGCGGGTGACGCCTACGCGGGTGAACACCGCGACCTCGGTGCCGACTTCTTCCGGCAGGCCCCTGTGCGCACGGCCGCCCATGCCGGCATATTCGCCTTCCGAGTTCTCGCGCACAATCACCCAGTCGAGATCGCCGACGCCGACATTGCGCAGCGGCGAGGCGACGCCGGGCAGGATCTTGGTCGGCCGCACGTTGGCGTATTGGTCAAAGCCCTGGCAGATCGGCAGGCGCAGGCCCCACAGCGTGATGTGATCGGGCACGTCGGGCGCACCGACCGCGCCGAAATAGATCGCGTCGAACTTCTTCAGCTCGGCAAGGCCGTCAGCCGGCATCATCACGCCGTGCTTCTTGTAATAGTCCGAGCCCCAGTCGAACGTCTTGACGTTGAAGGCGAGGTCGCCGCTGCGTTTTGCCAGAGCCTCCAGCACGCGGACGCCGGCCGAGATGACCTCGGGGCCGATGCCGTCGGCCGGAATTGCTGCGATCGAATGAGTGCGCATGAAGATGCTCCGTTTGAGATGTCAGTGGGACTGCGGGACGGGTTCGACGGGCGCGGTCTGCGCGCGCGACAATAGCAGGGTCAGGACCGCCGAGAGAACGAGCAGGCCGCTGACGAAATAGAGTCCGCCGACAAAACTGCCGGTCTGGTCCTTGATCCAGCCGATCATGGCCGGACCAACGAAGCCGCCGAGATTGCCGATCGAGTTGATGGTGGCGATCCCGGCCGCGGCCGCGGGGCCGGACAGGAACAGCGTCGGCATGCTCCACAGTGGCGGCTTGGCCGAAGAGATGCCGATGTTCACCAGCGTCAGCGCGACCAGCACAGCGACGACGCCGGTCGCAAGGCCGGCATAGGCGAGGCCCGCAGCGGCGATCAGGCAGGCCCATACGACGTGCCAGGTACGCTCGCCGGTGCGGTCCGAGTGCCGCGCCCACAGGATCATGGCGACGACGGCGGCGGTTGCAGGCAGGGCGTTGAGGAAGCCGACCTGAAGCGAGGACAGGCCGAACTGCTTGATGATCTGCGGCGCCCAGACGCCGAGCGTGTAGAGGCCGGCCGAGGTGCCGAAATAGATCAGCGACAGCGCCAGCACTCGCGGGTCCGCAAGCCCGCGCCAGATGCTGTGGCTCGCGGTCGCGGCCTTGCTGGTGGTCTCAGCGTTCATGGTCTCGACCAGCCAGCGCCGCTCGTCCTCCGCAAGCCATTTCGCCTTCTCGGGGCGATCGGTCAGAAAACCGAGCACGACGAAGCCGAGCACCACGGCCGGCAGCGCCTCCAGCACGAACAGCCATTGCCAGCCCTTGAAGCCGAAATGGCCGTCCATCTCCAGCAGCGCGCCTGATATCGGCGAGCCCAGCACGGTCGAGAGTGGCGCGGCCGCCATGAACAGCGCGGTCACCGCGGCACGCTGGCGCGCCGGGAACCAGTAGGAGAGGTAGAGGATGATTCCGGGAAAGAAGCCGGCTTCGGCGACACCAAGCAGGAAGCGCAGCACGTAGAAGCTGGTCGCGCCTTGCACGAACGCCATCGCGGCCGACACGAGGCCCCAGGTGATCATCACCCGCGCAATCCAGATCCGCGCGCCGACCTTGTGCAGGATGATGTTGGACGGCACTTCGAACAGGAAATAGCCCCAGAAGAAGATGCCGGCGCCGAAGCCGTAGACCACGGGCGACAGGCCGATGTCCTTGTTCATCGTCAGCGAGGCAAAGCCGATATTGACGCGGTCGATGAAGGCCACGAAGTACAGCAGCATGATGAAGGGAACGATGCGCCAGGTGATCTTGCGCAGCACGCGCGTCTGAATCTCGCTCGCCACCCTGGCCTCCTCGAGTTCCGGTTTGTTGTTGTATCGGCGGACCCGGAGGTCCACGCCGGCAACGAGCCTAGGCGGGGAAGGAGGCATACTCAATTGGCGCTGGTTTATACAAAAAAATGATATAATCCTCGCCTGGCGAGACGAGAGGACCTTGGATGGAATTGCATCAGTTGCGATGCTTCGTGGCGGCGGCCGAGCAGCTGCATTTCGGCCATGCGGCGCAGCAGCTCCAGATGCTGCCCTCCGCGCTCGGCCGGCAGATCAGGCTGTTGGAAGAAGATCTGGGAACGCGGCTGTTCGCACGGACCACGCGCGCGGTGTCGCTGACGGAAGACGGCACGACGCTGCTGCGCGATGCCCGCGCCATCCTCGCCAAGGTCGAGGCGGTCGAGAATAATCTGCGCAACCGCTCGCGCGCGGGCGCCGCGCGGCGTCTGCGGGTCGGCGCCATCGACAGCGCGGCGGCGGGATTGCTGCCGCCGCTCTTGCGCGATTTCCGCGACAAGCATCCTGAGATCGCGGTGCAGCTGCTCGAGGACAAGACCGTCCGGCTGCTGCCGAAGATTTTGACCGGCGCGCTGGATCTCGCCTTCGTCCGCCCGCCCGACAGTGCGGACAAGCGGCTCGAATTCCGAGATCTGCTCCAGGAGACCGCGATCGTGGCGTTTCCGCAGCGGCATGCGTTGGCCGAGCGCAAGTCGATCACGCTGGCGCAGATCGCCGACGAGGCGATGCTGGTGCCGGACCGCCGCTCGCGGCCGCACAGCCACGACCTCACGATCAAGCTGTTCGAGCAGGCCGGGCTGACGCCGCGCATCGTGCAGGTCGCCGACGAGAAGCAGACCATCATCCATCTGGTGGCAACGAAGCTCGGCGTTGCGATCGTGCCGCGCTGGACCACGCGGATGGCGGTGACGGGCGTGCGCTTCGTGCCGCTGCGGCCGAAGCAGAGCGGCCCCATTGGCCGGCTGCCGCTTGCCGCCGCATGGCTGCGCGGTTCGCGCGACCCGGCCCGCGATGCCATGCTGGCGGTGCTGGAGGCGCGCCTGCGCAGCTATGCGCGGGAGGCGTGAGCGGCTATGACATGGGCGTGGCGAGAAGGTGGGACGCGATGACTGGACAGAAAGCTTCGAACGAATTGCGGGTTGCCATCGCAGGCCTGGGCTCGATCGGCACCAAGATCGCGTCGGCGCTCGATCAGGGTATCGAGGGCTTGACCCTGTCGGCCGTCGCGGTGCGCAATCCCGCAAAGCATCAGGCCTTTATCGGCGGTTTGCGCCGTCCGCCGCAAATCGTGCCGATCGAGCAGCTCGGCGAAGTCGCCGACATCGTGGTCGAATGCGCGCCGAGCAGCCAGTTGCGCGCGATCGTCGAACCCGCGGTGAAACGCGGCAAGGCCGCGGTCGTCGTCAGCGTCGGCGGGCTGCTCGACAATTTCGATCTCGTCGATCTCGCCCGCGCCAATGGTGGCCGCATCATCGTGCCGACCGGGGCGTTGATCGGGCTGGACGCCGTCAACGCCGCCGCAATCGGCACCATCAACTCGGTGAAGATGGTGACGCGCAAGCCGATCGACGGCTTGAAGGGCGCGCCCTTCATCGTCGAGAACAACATCGATATCGACAATCTGCGCGAGCCGCTCAAGCTGTTCGAGGGCACCGCGCGCGAGGCCGCAAAGGGCTTTCCGGCCAATCTCAACGTCGCGGTCGCGCTGTCGCTCGCGGGCGTCGGGCCCGACCGCACCTCGGTGCAGATCTGGGCCGATCCGACCGTGACGCGCAACGTTCACCGCATCGAGGTCGAAGCGGATTCGGCGCGCTTCTCGATGTCGATCGAGAACATCCCGTCGGAGAATCCCAAGACGGGCCTGATCACGGCGCTCTCCGTGATCGCGCTGCTACGCAAGCAGCGCGCCACGCTTTGTGTCGGGACGTAACCTCTACGCGCCCGTGACGCGCCAGATCACGTTGCCGACGTCGTCGGCCATCAGCAGCGACTTCTTGTCGGGGCCGATCACGACGCCAACCGGGCGGCCGTAGGATTCCTTCTCGTCCGGGGACAGGAAGCCGGACAGGATGTCGCGACCGGGGCCGGAAGGCTTGCCGTTCTCGAACGGGATGAACACCAGTTTGTAGCCGGACAGCGTGCTGCGATTCCACGAGCCGTGCTGACCGATCACCATGCCGTCCGGAAAGCCCGGCAGCGTGCCGGCGGGCATCCAGCATAGGCCGAGCGAAGCGGTGTGGCCGCCGAGCGCATAGTCCGGTTGAAGCGCCTTGGCGACCATCGCGGGATCCTGCGGCACGCGATCGTCGACCGTCTTGCCCCAGTAGCAATAGGGCCAGCCGTAGAAGCCGCCGTCGCGCACCGAGGTGAGATAGTCCGGCGGCGTCTCGTCGCCGAGCCCGTCGCGCTCGTTGACGACGGTCCAGAGCACGTTCGTATTGGGCTCCCACGCGAGTCCAACCGGGTTGCGCAGTCCCGCACCAAAAATGCGATGCGTGCCGGCGGCGAGATCGAGCTCATAGACCGCGGCGCGGCCTTCCTCGACCTCCATGCCCATCTCGGCGATGTTGCTGAGCGAGCCGACACCGGCATAGAGCTTCTTGCCGTCGGGGCTTGCGAGCAGGCTGCGCGTCCAGTGGCCGCTCGGCTTGAACGTCGTGAGCCGCTTGCCCGGCGCGGTGATGCGGTCGGCATTGGCGACATAGGGGAAGGCCATCACGCCGTCGGTGTTGCCGACATAGAATGTGTTGCCGACCAGCGCCATGCCGAAGGGCTGGCTGAGGTTCTCCATGAAGGCGCCGCGCACTTCGGCGACGCCGTCGCCGTCTTTGTCGCGCAGCAGCGTGATGCGATTGGCGCTGACGCCGAGCGCTGCGGCGCGCCGCATCGTCGCCTGCATCGCATAGTGAAACACCGACCTCGGCGCGCCCGCAATCTGCGTCGCCTCCGCGATCAGCACGTCGCCATTCGGCAGCACCTCGATCCAGCGCGGATGGTCGAGCCCGGCGCCTGGCCCCAGGCCGGCGCGGGCGCGGTGCCCGACAGCCGCCGCCATTGCAGCGCGGCACCGCCGATCAGCGCGACGAACTGCGCGAAGATGCTGGAAAAGGTCATGGAAATCCCCTGTTGAACGTACGGCACAGTCCAACGACGGATCGCCCAAAGCCCCGCGCGGGCTCAGACCTTATCGTCGACCTCTCCAGATCCACGATGGGATGTCGTCGTGCCTTTTTGCGCGCGCATCCAACTGGGTAGCGGCAAAAAGGTCAACCGTTACGGAACTCGACCAGCGCCTATTCCCGAGGAATGGCAGCCGACCAAATTTGCATGGAGAGGAAAGTCAGCGGCCGATGTGCCGGTCCAGCCGCCGGCGCGAGCCTCTGCTGCTACGCTAGGCACGCCCAAAGACCTGACTGATTTTCGGTGCCATTGCCCGCCGCGCGCCGTGACGACATCTCCAGGCATGCAACTGTTTAACCATCCGTTAACCATAGCTATTCATGATACTGCCCGTGTATGTGTGTTCGCGACGAGCTTGATCTGCATGGCGCAGCGTGGTTCCAGAGCTCCAGTTGGAGGGGATGAGGGCGTCCTGAGCTTTCCCTCACCGCTGGCACCAGACAAGGGAGCAACAGCTCTCGATCTGGTATATCAAGCGGCCGATGTCTTCCGCGATATGGAGAAGCACGCCCGCGAGACCGAAGCCCGTGCCCAATCACTTTGCGCGAGCGCCATAGAAAGATTGCGGCTGGCCGAAGGGCGAGCGGAGGCCGCCGAGCGGGCACAGCGTGAACTCACCGTAACCACCCAACGTAAGCTGCAAGATGCTTGCCGAGCGCTGGAGCAAGCCCAGTGCTGCATTGAAGCTCAGAAGGATAAGTTGACGGCCGTAGAGCTTCGCGCCGAAGTTGCGGAAGCCGAAGCGCGACAAGCCAAGGAAGCGCTCGCGCTCGTTGAAGAGGCCATTCGCAAGCGTCTGCTTTGCGCAAATCCGCATGCCGATGGCAGGTTGGCAGCGGTAGCCTGATCAATTGCGACTGCAATGGCTCACTGGGGGCTACCGCGCGGACCGGCGCGGCACGGGCGAACTACCCCTGCTGCAAGCCTGGCGGTAGCCACCGCCTTCAGCATTTGAAATCGGCTGGGATTGGGTTCGATCCAAATAGGGGCTGGTGCAGCCTGAGAGGCTCATTTTACTTGCGGGACAAGACGCCGCGTGACCCGCGCGCCAATCCAAATGACAGAGCCAAACGATAACGAACTATTAACCATGTTGGGCTATCTGGAGAATTGGGCATTCGGGGCGCGTGTGCTGGCTTGCGGGCCAGCCGGTAGCGTAGGCGTGGACCCATGGCCCTTGACCCGGAAGAACTCGTCACCCTGACAGATCACGGCTCGATGAAACTGCGCGCGGCAGTATCGCGCGCGATGACGTTGCCACCCAAGGAACGCAAGCGGACGACAATCGTCCGCGAGGGTGAACCGGCGATCCTGCATTTCGAGCAGATCAAAAACCTTGCGGCGCGGTGGAACGAACGGCTCGCGCCAATCGACTGACTAGTTTCGCTGTGCTGGTGTCAATCGGGCCACGAGCCCCCAAAGAGGCGACCCGTGCACGGCCTCGTCGACCCTCGGTAAGCATGAGTTTGATGCCGGTCGCCGCATGCGGATTACCGTTCGTTGCGACCTGCGTCCGCGAGCGCTGCCGAGATCTCTCGCAATGAGCGCCGACCGCCCTTGAGCGGCACCCGCGCGACGCTTGGCTTCCGCTGCCCCGTTAAGATTTCATTAACCCTACGAGAGCAAGTTTTTTGGCTGGGGCCGGGCGGATCATTCGCAAGGAAAATCCCATGCCAAATCTGGAAGAGGCAATTCGCGAGCGCGCCTACCACCTCTGGGTCGCCGATGGGCAACCCGACGGAAAGGCGGAAGTCCATTGGATGCATGCTCAATACGAAATTCTCGAGGCGTCAGTCGCAAACCCTGCTGTGGCTGACATCGCAGTGACAAAACCCGCCAGAAGGGTGCGATCCCCGAAAAAGCAAAACTCGCGCTGACGGGTCCAGCGCGAGGACGTGCGCCATTCGCAATTCGGTCGGCGGGCTGCCGGTTGTCGTTAGAAATGACATCCAACGATGCGGGAATTGGCAGCCTCGCTAACCCAAATTTCTTCGAGAGGAACCGACAACAACACCTAGACTATTCGTCGGGTCGGCAGTTCAATTGGCATTGGTTGATCGAGCCGGTTTCTCGCACCATCCAGCGCCGAGAGCGACGAGCGCCGACGTGACCAGAGCCCATGGCAACCAGTGTCCGACGGGACCAGCGTCCATAAGGCCAGCGTCAAGGAGGCCAGGGTCCAGAAGGCCAGCGTAGAGCGAGCATCAACCCTGCAAGCAGCCCGCCAAGTCTGCTCGCAGCCCAACTTGGCAAGACACGGCAAGGCCTTTGCCAGCGAAGAGCCTTTGAGGCTTTTGGGACCATCGGTTACTCCGATGGTCCCTTTTCATTGTGGTGCCATTGGCGCGAGACACCGGGCGGCTGTTGCTTCCGCGTTCACCATGCAATCGAGCGAGGAACGCTATTTGATCGTCGCGTGCACAGTGATTACCGACGTGCCAGAAGCTGTCGGTCCCTGACCCGTCGCTTTGATGGCAAAGGTATCGCTACCCTTATATTTGGCCTTCGCCTTGTATTCGAACGTAGACAGGTTGAGCCTTTTCAGCTTGCCGTGTGACGGCTTTTGAGAGATGTCCGAGCCACTCACCGTGCCGCGTATCTTGATTGGAAATTGGCAATTTCCTCCGGACGTGAGGTCAATGTCGGCCGTCGAGTTCTCGCCCCAATCCGCTAGTGTGCCTGAGATTGAGCATTCAGAAACGGCCGCCGCCCGAGATACAGACAGTAGGCTTGGACAGCTAGCGATGAGCGCCAACGCGGCGACCTTTGACAACTGCATAATAGGCTTCTCCGTAGCGTTGTCAGTTTACGGACATCACTCCTCTGGCACCCCGGCTAGGGCTAGGCGCATGCCCTCGCAGACCCGCTCTCGTCCTGCGAGATATTTCGTATCGTCCCTTGCTTGGCTGACAAGCAAGCGACTGATGGTAAAGCTTGGATCGAGCGCAAGTCCGACACTAGCAGTAACGTCGTGCAGAGAAAGCGGAACGCAGCGACCGCGCCTTCAGGACGCTTCACCGCGGCGACAGGAACGGAATGATCATCGGCACGCGGCGGCAATAGGCGCCGTAGGCGTCTTCGCCGAGCTCCTTCGACAGGAACACCTCTTCCATCCGGCCCTTCTGCCACATGCCGAGCGAGATCAGGATGGCGCCGAGGATCGTCGTTACGAGGCCGATCGCGATGCCGGTGACGAGCATGCCTGCAATCAGTCCCGTGTAGATCGGGTGACGCACGATGCCGTAGGGGCCAGTGTCGATAACGCGGTGGTCTTCCTTGTGGGTGATGGTGTTGGACCAGAATTTTCCGAGATGCAGCCGGCCCCACCAGGCGAAGGCGATGCCGGCGGCCGAGAGGACCGCGGCGATGTAGATGCCGGTGTTGCCGAGCACCCAGAGCGGCTTCCAGCCCAGGACCTGTGCAACCCACGGCGTGTACAGGATTCCGCCGACCAGGATCGGCAGGCGATAGCGCTGCGACTCCAGCGTCATGACCTGCTTCTGGGTGCGGCCCTGCCAGAACGAGGCGCCGACCCAGCTGGCGAGAAAGGCGAGCCAGATCAAGGCCAGGAGTTCGGTCGGCCAGGTCGTGGTCCAGCCACCCCAGGCCACGGAGAGAAGCTTGCTGAAATCGAAGGACATGAAGGTTCTTTGCGTTTGGGCGGAGGCCTTAGCTCGCGCGCGAGGACAGCGCGTGATGCTCGATGGCGCCGGAGGGCCGCTGGCCGTTGCGGGCGAGCAGATGGATGATGGTTTCGCGCAAGACCGGTTCGATCGGGCGCGGCGCGTAGCCGAGCTCGGTGCGCGCCTTGCCGATCGAGAGGTCGCTCGCGGCAAGCGCGATGCGTACGCCCTCGGCGGTGCCGTTGGGCGGCCGGCGCGTGATGCGATCGGAGATATGTTCGAGCATGATCGCGGAGAGCTCGGCGATCTTGCCGGGCACGACGACAGGGAACTGCCGGCGGCCGCTCATCGCCGACATCATCCGCAGGATGTTGCCGAGCGGAACGCAGTCGCCGCCAAGGATGTAGCGCTGGCCGATGCGGCCGCGCTCCATGGTCAGCACGAGGCCCATCGCGACGTCGCGAACATCGACGAGATTGACCAGGAAGTTGAGATGCGGCTGCACCTTCTTCTGGAGGAAGTACCACAGCATCGCGGTCGGCGGCGTCAGGTTGTGGTCGGCGGCGCCGATCGGCATCGTCGGCGTGCCGATCACGAGCGGAAACCCTGCGGCCGCCGCCTTCGCGGCGTGGTGCTCTGCGAGCGACTTCGACCGCGTATAGGCGCCGGGCATCGCATCGGCCGGCTGCAGCGCCTCTTCGGCGGCAACGCCGTTGAGGTCGGAATAGGGGAACAGGATCGATTCCGTCGAGCAGTGCAGGAAGCGCGACACGCCGCGCTTCATCGCCGCGGCAAGCACGATTTCGGTGCCGCGGCAATTGACGTCGTGGAAGTCCTGCTTGTTGGCGACCCACATGCCGGGCAGGCCGGCGAGGTGATAGACCTGATCGACACCGGCGATCGCGGCCTCGACCGCGGTACCGTCCAGCACCGAGCCGTGGACGTGTTCAACGTCCGCGTTCGCCGCGGCCGGCGCACGGACATCGAGAACGCGTACCCGCTGCCCACGGGCGCGGAGCGCTTCTACAAGATGATGTCCGATGAAGCCGCTGCCACCGGTAACCAGTACGAGAGCCATGCAGAAGGTTTGCTGTTTCGCTTCTAGAGCTATCGGGTTGAAAGGGAATTGGTCGGAACAGGCGCCAGAATCGCGGCAAGGTCGCGACGGAAGCCCAGTGCAATGAATAATTTCGCCATGACAAACATCGGTCCAAGCAGGAAATGCGCGGGGTGGTCGACCATCGACGGCTGCCGTTCCTCGAAAACCCTGTGGCCCACGATCTGCGCTGCGACGCCAAATCCGATCAGCAGCGCAAAAATCGACCACATCATGACGATCGAGGCCTGATTGCCGATTGCGGTTGCGACCGAAAGCAGCACGATCATCGCGGCGAGGATGCCGAGCCCAATCCCGGCGTCCAGCATCAGCCAGTAAACCAGCACCGGCAGGGCCGCAACCACGGCCAGGCTCACCTCGATCCCGAAGATGGGAAAACGCACGAGAGTGAGTGGCAGCACGGCGCCGGTGAAGAGCAGGAGGATTCCGACCACGTGCATCGCGCAGTTCCAGGGATCGCGATGATATTCGACGTAATCGGCCAGTTGGCGTTGAAAATAACCAGCCATCTCGGTCTCGTGCAGCATGGGGGCGGGGAAGGGCGAGAACAGGCTATAGCACCTGATAGGGCAGTGCACAAACCGGATCGCGTGTCGCGCAAAGCATGGCTGTTGCGCTTTCGACAGGCCGCAAAACGGTTGGAACTTCAAAGAGTTCCGTCAGGGGAAGCGATCTTGCTCAGCGCTTCTTGGCGGGCTTTTTCGCCGCAGGCCCGGGCGCCGCAGCCGGATGCGCAGGCGCCTCCTCCGGCACCTTGGCATAGGTCAGGATTTGCAACTGGCCGTTGACGGCCGAGGTCGGCTTGGCCCGGTCGAGAAACTGCTCCTCGCCGAGGCCGATCGGATGCAGCCGCTTGGTCGAGATCTTGAAGGTGTTCACCAGGACGTCACGGATCGCATCGGCGCGTCGCTGGCTCAGGATCGCATTGGCCTCGCGCGTCTTCGCATTGGATTCGACATGGCCGACGATCAGGAACGTGTACGGCAGCAGCGAGGAGTTAACCAGCGCGTCCGCGATGCGGCCGACGGTCTGATAGGACGCCGGCTGGATGATCGGCGTGTCGGCGTCGAACTGGATCTGCGCGTTGAAGGCGGGCAGGTTGGCGAGGTCAGGCGCGATCAGCGGCCGGTTCACCGGACCCGGATCGTTCTTGATCCTGGCCTTGGCGCGCTCCATCACCTGCTGCTTCAGCGCGGGAAGGTCGACCTCGGCGGCCTGTTCGAAATGGTTCAGCTTGCCGACAATGTCGTCACGGGTCGGCGCCGCCGTCTGCGCGCTTGCTGCGCCCGCGAGCAGGGCCAAGACCACGACCAGCGTGATGGCGATTCCGTTCGCGCGCATCACCGATACCCCGCGTCGTCGACGGCCTTCAGGCAGTTGTTGCTGATGCCCTTGGGCGTCGAGACCAGGCAGGGGATCGACTTGCTGGTCTCCTTGGTCGAGCCGCCGCAGACCTTGACGATCTCGCGCTGGCAGGCGTTCGCCACCGTGACGCGCGCGGCGACGCGCTTCTGGATGGCATCGAAGGCGCCGAGATAGTCGCTCTGGCATTGCTGGGAGAGCACGTCGCGGTTGCGGGACAGGCACTCTTTCAGCCGGGTCGAGTCCGGGTTGACGCCGCGGCAATTGGCGACGATTTCCGCGCCGCAGCTCTTGGCCAGGAGCCCGATCGAATCGCCAAAGCTCATGGTCTCCGCCGCCGCTAGCGGCGGCATCCCCAATGCCAGCAAGATCAGTGTGATGGAGCCCCGGACCATGGGCGCATCTGATACGGGGAAGTTCGCGGTGGTCAAGGGGCGTTCGGGCGAGAACTGTCGAACGTCCGGCCAGTGCGGCGAACAGTCCTCACTCGGCCTCAGGGAGGGGCGGCCATTCGATCAGGGCGACCGTGTGTTTCCTGAGGTCGTCGGCCACAGCAGGGTCGGCCTTGAGCTCGTCCAACGTCCGCGGCGGGGGAAGCTGGCGGCCGTCCGCGCTCAGCTCCTGCGCATAAAATGCGAGCGCCTCGGGCGCACCCTCCAGGGCCTCGTCGACGTCGTCGCCGCCGGAAATGCAGCCCGGCAAGTCCGGAAACCACAAGCTGACGGCGTCGTCCGGGTCGGCGTCCTCGATGATGGCGACGTACTGAGGCATATCAGGCGTCACGCCCGCTGCACAAAACTGTCCACGACCTTCTTCTCGCCGGCCTTGTCGAAGGCGATGGTGAGCTTGTTGCCGTCGATCTTGGTGACGCGGCCGTAGCCGAATTTCTGGTGGAAGACGCGGTCGGAGAGGGAAAATTCCGAGGTGGTGCCGGTGGATTTGGCGACCAGCTCGCCCTCGATCGTCATCGGCCCGCGGCGGCGTGAGGAGAAGCTGCCGAAATCCGGGCCGGATGAGGAGGAGAACGACGAGGCTTGTTCCTCGAAGCCGCCTTGGCCGCCGCCACTGCGTCCACCGCCCCGGTTCCGGTTGGCCTGGGCGCGCTGCCAGCCCGGGGTCGAATAGGTGGAACCGAACGCCTCCATGTCGTCGAAACGCGAGGCGCCGTAGCCGCCGGTGCCGCCCCAGGCCGAGCCGCCCTTGGATTCCGTGATCTCGACATTGGCGGACGGCAATTCGTCGAGGAAGCGCGACGGGATCGTGGTCGACCAGGTGCCATGGATCCGGCGGTTGGTCGCAAAATAGATCTTTGCGCGGCGCCTCGCGCGGGTCAGGCCGACATGGCCGAGCCGGCGCTCTTCCTCGAGGCCGGCACGGCCCTGTTCGTCCAGCGTGCGCTGGCTCGGGAACAGGCCTTCCTCCCAGCCGGGCAGGAACACGTTGTCGAATTCGAGACCCTTGGCCGAATGCAGCGTCATCAGCGACACCGCATCTTCCTCGGCGCCGTTGTCGCGATCCATCACCAGCGAGATGTGCTCGAGGAACCCTTGCAGGTTCTCGAACTCCTCCATCGAGCGCACCAGTTCTTTCAGGTTTTCCAGCCGGCCCGCGGCGTCCGCCGAGCGGTCCTTCTGCCACATCTCGGTATAGCCGCTCTCGTCGAGCACGATCTGGGCGAGATCGGTGTGCGCGGTGACCTCGCGCTGGGCGCGCCAGCGGTCGAACTGGGCGACGACGTCGCGCAAGCTTCCGCGCGCCTTCGGCTTCAGCTCGTCGGTCTCGACCACCGCGCGCGCCGCCTCGAACAGCGGGATGCGGCGCTTGCGGGCGTGGTCGTGGAGCATCTGCACGGTGGCGTCGCCGAGGCCGCGCTTGGGCACGTTGACGATGCGCTCGAAGGCGAGATCGTCGGCGGGCGAGTTGATGACGCGCAGATAAGCCA